>OZ242188.1:0-2210685 GCA_965205785.1 Nitrosomonadaceae bacterium | reverse complement strand
TATTAATTTTATTCGTGGAGAAGATTCTTTTATTCGTGCTCAGTGGGCAGAACGGCCTTTTGTATGGAACATTTATCCTCAGGCAGAGCAATCACATCGACTAAAGTTAGAAGCGTTTTTAAATCTTTACACTGAAGGTATGTCATCAGAGATGTCTGCCGCTGTCTTTTCTATGTGGGACGTATGGAACGGTAGCGGCCGTATCATAAATGCATGGCCTGCTTTTGCAGCTCAGGTTAACGCGTTGACGCAATATAATAACAAATGGATTAGGCAGCTATCAGCTATAGGCGACCTTACGTCAAATTTGGTAAAGTTTAGTAGGAAAGATCAGATATAATTTGAAACCTATATATAAGAAATTATTATTATAGTTTTTCAGCAAGTAATTTTTTCTTGACTCAATATTAGGATGAAACATGAAAACAGCAATGGAGCTTCGTGCAGGTAACGTCGCTATGATCGACAGTGTTCCAATGGTTGTACAGAAAAGCGAATTTACTAAATCTGGGCGTAATGCATCTGTGGTCAGAATGAAATTAAAGAATCTTCTTTCTAATACAGTAACAGAGGCAGTATATAAAGCCGATGAGAAATTTGATATGGCTGCACTTGACCAAAAAGACTGTACTTACTCGTATTATGCTGATCCACTATATGTATTCATGGACAACGAATATAATCAAATCGAAGTCGAGGTGGATAGTATGTCGGAAGTCATGAATTATTTGATTGACGGCATGGAAGATGTTTGTAAATTAACGTTCTACAACAATAAGGTTATTTCAGTTGAACTTCCAACTACGGTCGTTCGTGAAGTTGAATATACTGAGCCTGCTGTTCGTGGAGATACCTCAGGAAAAGTAATGAAGCCAGCGCGTCTGAAAGGAACCTCTTATCAGATTCAAGTAGCTGCTTTTGTTGAGATTGGTGACATGATTGAAGTTGATACTCGTACTAACGAGTTTAAGAAGCGTGCTTGATGATTGCTGGAGCTCATTGGTAAACACTACAAATTGATTGGCAGTAGTTGAGTACAAAAAAATGATTTGATGCAATCACTTCCTTACTGGCGTCTTTCAGGATTTTATTTCTTTCACTTTGCATTTATAGGTGCATTTGCTCCATATTGGAGCCTCTACCTTAAATCTCTTTCCTTCAACGCGTTCCAGATTGGCATACTGATGTCTTTGCTACATGTAATGCGTATTTTTGCCCCAACTGCATGGGGTTGGCTCGCTGATCACACTGGCAAACGAATGTTGATCGTTCAATTAGCTGCAATTACTGGACTAGTCAGCTATTGCGGCGTTTTCTTTGGTGAGTCATTTTTCTGGTTGTTTATCATAATGGCGCTGATGAGTTTTTTTTGGAGCGCATCTCTGCCGTTGATCGAGGCAACAACTCTATCTCATCTGGGGGAGAGTACGGCCAAATATGGGAGTATTCGTTCATGGGGTTCGTTAGGGTTTGTTTGCGCAGTGATAGGTATAGGGTATCTGTTAGACACTACAGAAATCGTATCACTATTGTGGTGGGTGTTAGGGTTTAAATTAGGTATCGTCATTTTCTCTTGGCGAATTCCTGAGGCGGAAGTAGCATCTCATTCTACTGATAATCTATCCGTCAAGCAGATACTCAAGCAGCCTGGTGTATTGGCTTTCTTTACTGCATGTTTACTAATGGCTTTTGCTCATGGTCCTTATTACACGTTTTACTCGATCTATTTGGTAGAGTATGAATATAGTAAAAGTGTTATCGGCTGGCTTTGGGCGGTTGGTGTGATATGTGAAATAGGTGTATTTTTTCTTATACCTAAAATAATGCACTGGCTTAGTCTAAAGAAGATTCTTGCATTTAGTTTTTGTTGTGCAGTAGTACGGTTTCTAATGATAGGTTGGGGAGTTGAATGGCCCTTAGTTGTATTATTTGCACAAATTTTACATGCAGCAACGTATGGTGCACACCATGTTGCGGCCATGATGGTAGTGCATCATTTCTTTCGTGGACGTCACCAGGCTAAAGGGCAAGCCTTCTATACAAGCTTTACATTCGGTATTGGTGGGGCGCTTGGTGGAATATTCAGTGGTTATGCTTGGGAGTGGCTGGGGCCAGGATTTACATTTAGCATGAGCGCGTTAGCTGCTTTACTGGGTTTGGGATTAATAGTATGGAAAGTTAACATCAAATAGTAAGTAAGAAATCGATAGGTTGTATAATTTATATAGATACACTATGAGATAATCATACGTTCAATAAGGTATTTTTAGTAATGCAAACTCTATACGAAAAACTTTGGAAAAATCATGTAGTTCATGATGGCCCTGGTGATACAGCGCTGATCTACATTGACCGCCATCTAGTACATGAAGTTACTAGTCCACAAGCATTTGAATCATTAAGAATTGCTGGACGTAAACCTTGGCGCCTAGGTTCAGTTCTTGCGGTTGCAGACCACAATGTGCCTACCACTAATCGTTCCAATGGAATCAGTGATCCAACTTCTCGGCTACAAGTTGAGACTCTTGATCGGAATTGTGAGGAATTGGGAATCACTGAATTTAAGATGAATGATCTGCGCCAGGGAATTGTTCATGTAATCGGACCAGAACAAGGTGCGACACTGCCAGGTATGACAGTAGTATGTGGCGACTCACACACGAGTACACATGGCGCATTTGCTTGTCTTGCATTTGGGATAGGCACGTCTGAAGTAGAACACGTGCTTGCAACTCAGTGCTTGTTGATAAAAAAAGCACTAGAGATGCAAATTTTAGTAGAAGGAACGCTCGGGCCTGGTGTTACTGCTAAAGATTTGGCACTAGCTGTCATTGGAGAAATTGGAACAGCGGGAGGTACCGGTTATGCCATTGAGTTTTCTGGCAGTACTATTAGTAGTTTTTCCATGGAAGGTCGTATGACGCTTTGCAATATGGCAATTGAAGCAGGTGCGCGTGCAGGCATGATAGCCGTAGACGACACTACTATAGAATATATATCTGGCCGACCATTTGCACCAAAAGGAGAATTATGGGAGAAAGCGGTTAACTATTGGCGCACACTTAAAAGTGATGAAGGTGCAAAATTTAATCGTGTTGTAACAATCAATGCAACACAAATAAAACCGCAAGTAACTTGGGGAACATCTCCTGAGATGGTTACAACGGTAGATGGGAGAGTTCCAGATCCGCTAAAGATTACTGATCCAGTTAAACGTAATGATATGAAGCGTGCGTTAGAATATATGGGACTTGTACCTGATACGTTGATTAGCTCAATTTACCTGGATAAGATTTTTATTGGTTCTTGTACTAACTCTCGAATTGAAGATTTAAGGGCAGCAGCAGAAGTGGTAAAGGATAGACATATTGCAAAGAATATTAAACTTGCCATGGTTGTTCCAGGTTCTGGTTTAGTAAAACTTCAGGCAGAAGAGGAAGGATTAGACAAGATATTTCGTGAAGCAGGATTTGAATGGCGCGAACCAGGTTGTTCAATGTGTCTTGCAATGAATGATGACTATCTTTCACCAGAGGAGCGCTGTGCATCCACATCTAATCGTAATTTTGAAGGTAGACAAGGACCGGCTGGGCGTACTCATTTAGTAAGTCCTGCAATGGCGGCTGCCGCAGCAGTAGCTGGTCATTTTACAGATGTACGGGATATACATGAGAGCTTATAAGAGTTTTCTATATTTTGGAATTTTTTTAAAAAAGAGAAGAGTAATTTAGTCAATGGAAAAATTTCTTGATTGTAAGGGACTAGTTGCACCATTAGATCGCACTAATATAGATACGGATGCAATTATTCCTAAGCAGTTTCTAAAATCAATAAATCGATCTGGTTTTGGCCGGTACTTATTTGATGAGTGGCGTTACCTGGATCATGGTGAGCCAGGGCAAGATGTTTCTCAGCGAAAATTAAATCCAGATTTTGTTCTTAATCAGGCTCGATATCATGGGGCACAGGTTTTATTAACACGTGCAAATTTTGGTTGTGGTTCAAGTCGGGAGCATGCCCCATGGGCACTCCAAGACTATGGCTTTAAAGTAATAATTGCCCCTAGTTATGCTGATATCTTTTTTAACAATTCATTTAAGATTGGATTGCTACCCATTGTGCTTAGAGAGAATATTGTGGATCAGATATTTCGTGAGGTAGATTTGAATGTGGGATATTATCTTATTATTAATCTAAAGGATCAGACGGTTACTACACCTACTAGTGAAGTATATGTTTTTGATATTGATTCATTTCGGAAAGAGAATTTGCTGAATGGATTGGATGAAATTGGACTGACGTTACAGCATGCAGAAAAGATAAGGGCGTTCGAAGAGAGGAAACGCATTGAACAACCATGGTTATTTACCTAACTGTATATATTCTAACTACTAGCCTAGAAAAAAATTTATGAAGATTGCAGTTTTACCTGGTGATGGTATTGGTCCAGAAATTATTGCTCAAGCAGTGCGTGTATTAGAAGCACTTACGAGTGATGGGATGAAATTTGAGTTGGAAACAGCTCTGTTGGGAGGATGTGCAGTTGATGCAACCGGTACTCCGTTTCCAGAGGAAACCCGCAAACTTACTATGGAAGCTGATGCTGTACTACTAGGAGCTGTGGGTGGTTTGCAGTATGACAAACTTCCGCGTGAAAAACGTCCAGAGCGAGGTTTACTATCAATTCGTAAAGATTTAAACCTTTTTGCTAATTTACGTCCAGTAATGCTTTACCCAGAGCTTGAGGATGCTTCAACATTGAAGTCCGAAATTATTTCAGGTTTAGACATTCTAATAATTCGCGAGTTGACTGGTGACATTTATTTTGGTGAACCACGTGGAATTAAATCGCATAATGATCAGCGTCTAGGATTTAATACTATGATTTATAGTGAGGCTGAAATATGTAGAATTGCTCATGTTGCTTGTCAAGTTGCACGTAAACGTAACAAAAAGCTTTGTTCAGTAGATAAAATGAATGTACTTGAATGCTCACAATTGTGGCGCGATGTTGTAATAGAAGTTGCAAAAGAATATCCGGATGTGGAGCTTTCACATATGTTAGTAGACAATGCTGCAATGCAACTGGTGCTTCAACCTAAACAATTTGACGTAATAGTTACAGGCAATATGTTTGGAGATATTTTATCTGACGAAGCATCAATGCTTACTGGATCCATAGGCATGTTGCCATCTGCGTCTCTAGACGATAAAAATAAGGGATTGTATGAACCGATACATGGATCAGCACCAGATATAGCAGGTAAAAACATTGCGAATCCATTGGCAACCATCTTGTCGGCAGCAATGATGTTGCGCTACACTTTCAATCAGGAAGAAGCAGCTGTCCGGATTGAAAGTTCAGTGAGGAAAGTACTAGCCCAAAATTATCGTACAAGAGATATTTGTGAACCAAGAATAAAAGAGATTGGGACAGTAGAAATGGGTGATGCAGTTTTAAAAAATTTATAAATATAAAAAGGTAAAGTTTCTATATGTTACTGGAATTTTTATCTTATCTAGTTATTGAGAAAAAGGAGCTAGAATGAAGCGGGTCGGTTTTGTTGGTTGGCGTGGCATGGTTGGATCTGTACTAATGCAGAGAATGCGCGAGGAAAATGACTTTGAATTGGTAGAGCCAGAATTTTTTACTACTTCTCAGTTGGGTGGTAATGGTCCTGATGTTGGTAAGGAAATTTTACCGCTTAAAGATGCATATGACATCAATGAGCTCAAAGGGATGGATATCATCATTTCTTGTCAAGGTGGGGGCTATACTTCTAAAGTTTACAAAAATTTACGACAGACAGGATGGGAAGGTTATTGGATTGATGCTGCTTCTACCTTACGAATGGAGGAGGGTGCCGTAATTATACTTGATCCGGTTAATTTGCCGATTATTAAGCAGGCTGTACATGATGGCGAGAAAAATTATATTGGTGGAAATTGTACGGTGAGTCTGATGCTTATGGCGGTTGGAGGACTACTTAAAAATAATCTAGTTGACTGGATGAGTGCTATGACTTATCAAGCAGCTTCCGGTGCAGGTGCCAAAAATATGCGAGAATTATTAATGCAGATGGGTGAGGCTCATCGCGTGGCAGAAGATCTATTAGATGATCCTGCATCTGGCATATTAGATATTGACCGAAAAGTAGCTGGGTCTTTACGAGATGAAGATTTTCCTACTGCTAATTTTGGTGTTCCTCTTGCAGGAAGTTTAATCCCGTGGATTGACAGGGACCTTGGTAACGGTCAGAGTCGTGAAGAGTGGAAGGCTCAAGCCGAAACTAACAAAATAATGGGTACTGTTAGTCATGAGGTTCCTGTAGATGGGATTTGTGTTCGAGTTGGGTCGATGCGCTGTCATAGCCAAGCGCTGACTATAAAACTGAACAAAGAGATTCCTATGGATGAAATTGAAGATATTCTTGCTGAATCAAATAGTTGGATCAGCGTTATTCCTAATGAGCGAGAATGTACGTTAAAGGAGCTGACTCCGGCCACTGTAACAGGAACATTATCTATACCAGTAGGGCGCTTACGTAAACTTACCATGGGTAAAGATTATTTGTCTGCATTTACTGTAGGGGATCAGTTGCTCTGGGGTGCAGCAGAGCCGTTGCGTAGAATGCTGAGAATTTTGGTTGAAGCTTAAAGTAGAGATAAATACTCATACATAGAAATTTATCATAATTATTCCTCAGTAAAAGTTGCTTTTATGCCGTAAACAGAGTTTCTATTAAAGAAAAAATATTAGGCTGTTTAAAAGTTACTTTATGCCGTACACAGAACTTCTAATTGAAAGTAACTTTTTAGGACCATTTTATAATAGGTCAAGTTTGACTTGAATCGATAACTACATGATGTTATTCTATTTCTTCTTCTTGAGAATCTGAGGATACTATAGTGCACCGATCTGTTTTTAGAGCGTGTTTGTTTCTGTTTGCATTGGCTTCATCCTTTGCCGTAAATGCAACGGGTTTGGGAAATCTTACTCTCAATTCTTATTTGGGCCAGCCATTTAAGGCCGAAATTGACATTGTTTCTGTAAATCAAGAAGATATTGCTTCTTTAACTGCAAAACTCGCTTCGCGTGAAACTTTCCAGCAATCAAATGTAGATTACGCGCCTTTTTTATTTACATTTAAGATTAGTGTTGAGAATCGAGCAGATGGACAGCCATACGTTAAAATTATTTCTCCCCAACGTGTAGTAGAGCCATTTTTGAGTATGCTGATTGAGCTGAATTGGTCTTCAGGACGCTTAATTCGGGAATATACAGTTCTACTTGATCCACCAGAAGACGCACTTGAACCAGCTTCGCCGGCAATGCAGGTCGAGCCGGTTGTACCAAGCTCTGTTAAGCCTGAGCCAGCGGTAGCAGAGCAACCAGACTCTATAATTGTTGAAAATGTAGTCAGTGACGAAAAACCAGTTGTAAAAGAAATAACACCAGAATCAGAGGTGGCTCCAGAGCAGGTACTGGAAGCAGAACAAAAAACTGTGGCAGATGAAGAATCTGTTACTACCTATGGTCCAGTAAAAAGCGGTGATACCTTAGCTAAAATTGCTCAAAAGGTTGCTCCTCCCCGTGTACAGCTAAATCAGATGCTTATCGCACTACATCGTGCTAATCGTAAGGCCTTTTCTGACAATAATATGAATAGGCTTAAGACCGGTCCGATACTACGAATACCTGATGCAAGTGAAGTAGCAACTATTTCTCCGGACGCGGCTGATAAAGAAGTAAAAATGCAGACGGCTAATTGGGAGGCGTATCGGCAGAAATTAGCTGCGGAGGTAGATTCTGCAACTTCAACAGATAAAGAGTCTGCACAAACAGCAACTGGCAAGATTACTACTATCATTGATAATCTTGCTGAGGCTACTAAAAAACAGCCTCAAGAGAAACTGAGTATTTCCAAAGGAGAAGGGATAGAAGGAGGTAAGGGTGAGAATACGGGAAGTAATTCTCAGGATAAAATCCGCGCTTTAGAAGAAAGCGCTATTGCTAAAGAAAAAGCATTAAATGAGGCCAATGAGCGAGTAGCACTACTTGAGAAGAATATTAAAGAACTACGTCAATTGCTAGAACTAAAGAATGCTGACATGGCAGAGTTACAGAACCAGGCAGAAATTATATCTCCTGATGTAGCTGTAGAGCCTGAATCTTCCCCTGCAATCACAACAGAAGAATCTTCTACAGCAGATGACGACGAGGGACCTGTAACGCAGATAGATGAAGAGTTAAGCGCGTCTGTAGAGGGAGAGGAATCAAGTACAACAGGACTTCCTGCTACTGAATCAGCTGAAGATTCTGATGCAGTTCCAGCGCCTGCTGTTGCTCCGCCCCTTCCTATAAAGAAAGCCCCTCCAGTTGTTGTAGAAGACCCTTCTATAATGGATAGTATAGGGCCCATTGTTGATAGTATGATGGAGAACATAGAATATGTAGGTGCGGCACTCCTTCTTCTTTTGATAGGAGTATTTGCGATAAATAGGAAAAAAAAAGCAGCAATTGATGAAATAGATTTTGATGAAAGTGGAGATGAGATTTCTTCAGATACTTCACCAGTAATTGCTCCTGATGAAGTAAAGAAAACTAAACAAACAGATGATTATGACCCTGTTGTCGAAGCGGGCCAATATCTTGATCTTGGAAGAGATATCCAGGCTGAGAAAATCATCAAGGATGCATTGGTAAAAGATCAAAGTAATCCTGATCTTTTAGCTAAATTATTAGAAGTACATACTCAACGTAAAGATAAATCTGCATTTGAAACAACTGCTCGTAAATTATGGGCTGTGTCACCTACGGGTCCATTGTGGGAGAAAGCTGCTAAATTAGGGCTTAGCATTGATCCGGAGAATCCATTTTATGGTGGAGTAGCATCAACAAATAGTGATCAGGCAAAGGAAACGATCCCAAATCAAGAGGTATCTGATAACATCTCTGGTGCAAGTTCTGACTTTGTTGAGACCCCGCCAGATGGTAATAAACAAGAAGTACCTGAACCAGAGGACGATGAGCCTGATTTTGGTATTGAATTTAGTAGTTCAGAAGAAAATAAGGATGATTCAGGAAATATTGTTGATATGGATCTTCCGGTCTCTGACGATACAAAAGAGATTCCGGTCTCTGACGATACAAAAAAGATAGATGATACAAGCATAGATTTTCCTGAAGTATCAGAGTCTGAAGAAGTTGCACCTGCACCAGTATTACCAGAGGAAGATTTAGCTGATATAAATCTAAATATAGATGATTCGACGCCTGCTGCGCCAGTAGATACACAATTGGTAGAAAAGAGTGCACAGTGGCATGAAATCGCTACTAAGATAGATCTTGCCAGAGCTTATCAGGAGATGGGCGATAATGATGGTGCTAAAGAAATCCTCCAGGAGGTTCTAAAGGATGGCGATTCCGAACAGCAAGAAAGTGCCAAAGCTATACTAGAGAGCTTGTAGGTAGTAGTTATTGGGTCCTTTAAATTACTGAAAAATCTGTTGTTGATCACGTAATTATTATTTTTCTTAGAATTTTTACGGGAACCCGTAAATTAAGCCAGATTATTTATCCCTTAAATTTTTTCCTCTGCCATTTTGGTGCAAACCAAATTGTTCTAGCAATAATGGTAACTAGATTGTGAGAATCGTTCTGGGATTAGAATATGATGGTGCTTATTTTTGTGGTTGGCAAAGCCAACCCTGCGGCTGTGCAATTCAAGATGCATTAGAAGCAGCACTGTCAAAAATTGCTCATAGTAGTATTAAGGTCATCACTGCAGGCAGGACTGACGCAGGCGTTCATGCTACGTATCAAGTCGTACACTTTGATACGCAGGTACAGCGCCCCTATAGTGCTTGGATAAGAGGAGTAAATGCATTATTACCCAGCAGAATGGCAGTATTATGGGTATCAAAATTATCAGATAGTTTTCATGCTCGCTACAGTGCAAAAGAGCGCTGTTATCTTTATTTATTACTTAATCACCCAGTACGTGCTGCACTATATCATGGTAAGGTTGGGTGGTTTCATATGCCACTAAATATTGAACAAATGCGTGAAGCCACAAAATTTTTACTTGGTGAGCATGATTTCAGTGCATTTCGGGCTTCAGAATGTCAAGCCAAATCACCAGTACGCATTGTAACCAAATTAGAAATTATTCAGCAAGGCGATATTATCTCGTTTGAGATACGTGCAAATGGTTTTTTACAGCATATGGTACGAAACATTATTGGGTCATTAGTTTATGTAGGGAAGGGAAAATATTCTCCTCAGTGGATAGGGAAGATCTTAAAAGGACGTGACAGAGCGTATGCGGCACCAACGTTCTTTGCATCAGGATTATATTTAAGTGGAATTACTTACGATCCGAAATGGAAATTACCAGGTTTTATCGAGCCACCCATTACTGCAGTTTTACCCAGAGTGGCTAGAGCAAGAAAAAACTTACTATTAAATCAGATAGATTCAGGTGATGACTTTTAGTGAAGTATAAATTCTTTATGCATTAAACAAAATCTATCCCATATTTCATATATTTATTTTAACTAAACTTCTATGCCAACTAGAGTAAAAGTATGTGGTATTACCCGTGTTGAGGATGCTTTAACAGCTGTACGATTGGGAGCTTATGCTATTGGGTTTATATTTTGGGATAAAAGTGCCCGCTATATTGATCCACAGGTTGCACACAAGATTGTTATGGCTCTTCCGCCATTTGTAAGCGTGGTAGGAGTATATGTTGATCCTAGTTCTGAGTGGGTAGAAGAGACATGCTCCACAGCCGGCTTAAATTTATTACAATTTCATGGAGATGAGCCGCCAGAATTTTGTGGCCAATTCTCGTTGCCATATATAAAAGCTGTAAGAACCAGGAGTGAAATAGATTTGCTACAATATGCAACCCAATATTCTAATTCTAGTGGTTTGCTGCTAGATAGCTATGTTGAAGGTATTCCGGGAGGTACTGGTCATACTTTTGACTGGAGTTTAATTCCACAGAATTTATCGCTGCCATTGATACTTTCCGGTGGCCTGCATGCTAAAAATGTATGTGCAGCTATTAAGGAGGCAAAGCCCTGGGCAGTTGATGTGTCTAGTGGAGTAGAAGTAAGTAAAGGCATCAAGGATGCAGATAAAATTGCTGCTTTCATGACAGGAGTTAGGAATGGCGAAAGTTTATGATCTTCCCGACATACAGGGCCATTTTGGTTCCTACGGAGGTACATTTGTTGCTGAGACATTAATCTCAGCATTAGAAGAGCTACGTGATCAATATGAATATTATCGGAATGACGTTACTTTTCAGGAAGAATATGCTCGGGAACTAAAATTTTATGTAGGGCGGCCAAGTCCTATCTACCATGCAAAGAGATGGTCGGAGACACTTGGGGGCGCACAAATCTTATTAAAGCGTGAAGATTTAAATCATACTGGTGCACATAAAATCAATAATACTATTGGTCAGGCACTTTTAGCAAAACGTATGGGTAAACCACGCATAATAGCAGAGACTGGAGCAGGACAGCATGGTGTGGCTAGCGCCACAGTTGCAGCGCGATATGGAATGGAATGTGTGGTTTATATGGGCTCAGAGGACATGAAGCGCCAGGCACCTAATGTTTATCGAATGAAACTCCTGGGTGCAACCGTGACTCCAGTAGATTCAGGATCTAGAACACTTAAAGATGCGTTAAATGAGGCAATGCGTGATTGGGTCACTAATGTAGAAAAAACTTTTTATATAATTGGTACCGTTGCCGGACCACATCCTTATCCAATGATGGTACGTGATTTTCAGGCAGTTATCGGGCGCGAGTCAATATTACAAATGCAAGAAGAATATGGGCGTCAGCCAGATATGTTGATTGCCTGTGTAGGTGGTGGATCAAATGCCATAGGTTTGTTCTATCCCTACATAGACAATAAGAATGTGAATATGATAGGCGTAGAAGCAGCAGGCTTAGGAATTGATTCTAGCAAGCATGCTGCTACTTTACTGACAGGGAAGCCCGGAGTATTACATGGAAACCGTACCTATCTGATTCAAGATGACAATGGTCAGATCATAGAGACTCATTCTATTTCAGCTGGCCTTGATTACCCTGGGGTTGGTCCTGAACATGCATGGCTTAAGGACACTGGTCGTGCACAATACGTTGGAATAACTGATGATGAAGCTATGGAGGCATTCCATAAGTTGTGTCGATATGAGGGTATTATTCCAGCGTTGGAATCTAGTCATGCACTGGCATACGCTGCAAAAATTGCACCTACTCTTGATAAAGACAAATTATTATTAGTAAATCTCTCAGGACGTGGAGATAAAGATATAGACACTGTGGCGGAGGCTGCTGGAGTTGTTTTTTAATTAATTATTTATTTTTATGTCTCGTATTGCGGCTACATTTGATACTTTAAAGCAGAATAATAAAAAAGCTCTGATTCCGTTTATTACTGCGGGCGATCCTGAGCCGGCGATGACTGTTTTGTTGATGCACGAATTAGTAAGTGTTGGCGCTGATATTATTGAGCTTGGTGTTCCTTTCTCGGACCCAATGGCAGATGGACCAACTATACAACGTTCGTATGAGCGGGCACTAAAGCATAATGTGAGTTTAGAGAATGTATTGGAAATGGTGGCAGAATTCAGAAAAAAAGATACTGGAACACCTGTAATATTGATGGGGTACGCAAATCCAGTTGAATCAATTGGCTATCAAAAATTTTCGGCTAGAGCTAAAGAGTGTGGTGTAGATGGAGTATTGGTGGTTGACTATCCCCCAGAAGAATGTAAGGAATGGCTAGAAAGCTTGCAACTAAATAGGATAGATGCAATTTTTCTTCTTTCCCCTACTACTCCAGAGACACGGATTAAGCAGGTAGCCAAAAGAGCACAAGGATTTGTTTACTATGTCTCTCTAAAAGGTGTAACAGGTGCGGCACACTTTGATCTGAATGAAGTTGCAAATAAATTGGCCAGTTTGCGTTTATATATTTCTATCCCGATTGGTGTCGGGTTTGGTATTCATGATAGTGAAACAGTAAGAGCAGTTTCGGAGCTATCAGATGCGGTTGTAGTGGGTAGTCGTATTATTAAGGAGATAGAAAAATCTTCTAAGGAAGAAATACTAATGAATGTATCTAGTCTTGTAAAAAGCTTACGTAGTGCTATTGATGAATAAAATAAAGATTATAGGGATTAAACGATAAAATTATGAGTTGGTTCCAGAATCTTTTTCCACCTAAAATGAAACGCAAAGAAAGCGGCGATAAAAGAGTCGTACCCGAGGGACTGTGGAGCAAATGTGATTCTTGTGAAGCAGTATTATATTACTCAGATCTAGGTAATAATTTTAATGTTTGTCCAAAGTGTAATCATCATAATCGTATTTCTGCAAGGGAGCGTCTTGATTTGTTTCTGGATGCTGAAGGACGCAATGAAATTGGAGCAGAAGTCTTGCCTCTAGATCCGCTTAAATTTACTGATAGTAAGCAATATGCAGATCGTTTATTACAAGCAAAGAAAAAAACATATGAGGATGATGCGTTGGTTGTTATGCAGGGTAGCGTTCAGACTGTGCCAATAGTAGTAGCGGCTTTTGAATTTGGATTTATGGGTGGTTCAATGGGTTCTGTAGTAGGCGAACGATTTTCACGTGGAGTACAAGTCTGTGTTGAGCAACGTTTGCCATTTGTGTGTTTTGCTGCAAGTGGAGGGGCTCGTATGCAAGAAGGATTACTGTCATTGATGCAGATGGCTAAAACATCAGCAGCATTAACTAAATTGAAGCAAGAGAAACTCCCTTTTATCTCTGTTCTGACAGACCCCACGATGGGCGGTGTGTCTGCTAGTTTTGCTTTTATTGGTGATATTGTAATTGCTGAGCCTAGGGCGCTAATTGGTTTTGCGGGCCCACGAGTAATCGAACAGACGGTCCGGCAGACTTTACCAGAAGGTTTCCAACGTGCTGAGTTTTTATTAGAGCATGGTGCAATAGATATGATTGTTGATCGACGACATATGCGTGACAAGATTGTAAACTTGTGTACGTTGTTGATGCGTACTCCCATTCATCCGGTAGCTTTGTAAAAGTACGCTAGTTTCATCTTGATTTTTATTATCAAGCATACATGTGAAAGAATATGACCGAGCTTAATTCTAAGCTTAGAGCCCTACATGACTGGTTAAACTATATCGAGCATATTCATCCAAAGAATATTGAGATGGGTTTGAATCGAGTGAATCAGGTTAAGACTAATTTAAATTTTTCCATATCTTTTCCAATTATTACTATCAGTGGTACTAATGGGAAAGGTTCGGTTTGTTCAATATTAGAATCTATTTTAAGTCATGCCGGGTATCGTGTAGGGTGCTATACCTCACCACATCTACTTCGTTATAACGAGAGGATACGAATTAATCAACAAGAGATCAGTGATGATGAGCTGTGTAAAGCTTTTAATATTGTAGAAGAAGCCAGGGTAAATAGTAATGTTCCGTTGACTTATTTTGAGTTTGGAACATTGACTGCAATGGAATTAATTATTAAGGCTGAAGTTGATATAGCGATTCTTGAAGTAGGGCTTGGAGGGAGGTTAGACGCCGTCAATATTTTTGATGCTGAGTGCGCGGTGCTCACTAATATTGATTATGATCATATGGACTATCTTGGTGATACGAGAGAAAAAATCGGATTTGAAAAAGCAGGAATTTTTAGAAGTGGTAAAACAGCAGTCTGTTCAGATACAAGCCCTCCTGCTTCTATAAGCCAACATGCGGCTTCAATTGGTGCGAGACTTCTACTTATTGGAGAACACTTTGGCTATTTGACTAAGAGATCTTCATGGGATTATTGGGGAGAAAGTAATGGTTACTATTCACTCTCTTATCCAGCACTAGGAAGTACTTCACATCAATTACGTAACGCTAGCGCCTGCTTAGCTGCCTTAGGTGCTGTTAGGGATACTTTACCAGTAACGCCTGATAACATTTCTCAGGGATTACTAAAGGCTAAGCTTCCTGGCCGGTTCCAGGCATTATCTAGTAAGCCAGAAGTAATTCTTGATGTAGCACATAATCCAAATGCTGCTCATGCCTTAAGCAATAGTCTTTCCGATATGGGTGGTTATCAAAAAACTTATGCAGTATTTGCAATTCTTAATGATAAAGATATAGATGGAGTAGTACAAGCGCTTGTTCCTGAAATTGATGTTTGGCTCATTACAGGTATAAATTCATCACGTGGAGCATCTTCTGATGAAATAGTGAGAGTACTAGAAAATAAGGGAATAAATAATATAGATGGATCGATTCTTAATTTTCCTGATCCAGTTGCAGCTTATGTATTCGCCTGTAAGCATTCGACCATAAATGATAGAATCTGTGTATTCGGTTCATTTTATGTGGTTGGGAGCGTAATGGAGTATTTGGAGCAAAAGAAATATGAGTAGTAATTGGGCAGATTTAGATGGCCAGAGTTAAAAATGAACAGGATATTCTACTGAGGAAGCGAGCTAGAAGGAGACTTGTCGGATCTGTTGTGCTTGTAATTATAGCTATTATAGTTTTGCCGATGATACTTGAGCGTGCGCCAAAACAAGAGGGAAAGGAAATCGAAATTATTATTCCTTCGGAGAATCTGCTAGATGAATCTTCTGCAGTAGTTGCTAAAGAGGGAATTGACCTGGACACTAGCCTTAATTCTACAAGCAATAATATAGAAGTTGATGCTCAGGGTACTAAGATCAACACTTCTAAAGAAGTAATAAAAGAAGTAGAACAGATAACAAAGAAGAAGCCTGATTTATTAATAAAACCAGCACAAAAAAAGAAAGATCAAATTAGCAAAGCAGCAAGGAGTGAGAGAGATTCTGAGAAGAGTTATCAAGGTAAGGGTCCAGTTGTTACCAAGGAGATGTTTGTAGTTCAATTAGGTGCATTTTCTGATTTTAGTAAAGCAAAACACCAACAACGTAGCTTAACTTCTAACGGTATAAAGAAGGCTTATACGGAAACAGTAAAAAACAATAATAAAAAAGTAACTAGGGTTCGAATCGGCCCTTTTTCTACTCGTGAGGCAGCAGAAAAAGAGCAGAAGAAGTTAAGAAAATTCGGGCTCAACGGAGTTGTGATGAGTAAATAACCCCTATTAAGTACGCCAAATACATCAGAATTGAGCACTATGAACGGCTAATCTTATTTGATAATATAAGTATTAATAAATGACTATTTTTGATCTTGTTGTTTTAATCATATTTATCGTATCCGTACTATTAAGTATTGTCCGAGGTGTAGTACGAGAATCATTGTCACTTGTGGGTTGGGTTGTTGCATATATGGCAGCAAAGATATTTGCTAAAGATTTTGTGATTGTACTGCCACTTAGTATTACAGATGATTCTTTGCGTATGGTTATATCCTATGTTGCCGTTTTTATGGCCGTATTGATAGTAATGAGTATGTTGACTATGCTTGCATCAGCATTAATTAGAACTGTCGGGTTAGGTTTAGTTGATAGGTTTCTTGGCGCATTATTTGGTTTTGCACGCGGACTACTGGTAGTATTGTTACTTGTATTATCAGCCGGATTAACTACACTCCCACAAGAACCATTTTGGAAAAAGGCATTATTGAGTAAACCTTTGGAAACTGGAGTTATAATGATAATGCCTTGGTTGCCGCGAGGGCTATCGAGGCGAATCAATTATGGAAACTAAAATACAAATAATGGATAAATCCTTTATAAAAACAGTATGGAGGCTAAATAGTCCTAGTCTATGTGATGTAGATTTTAGTAAGATGAATCGCATGTCACACTTTTTATGTAGAGATAGTCTGATTTATATTGTCGGGTTACAACCATGTGTGGAATTCTAGGTGTAGTATCAAAATCGCCTGCAAATCAGTTACTTTATGATGGGTTACTAGTTCTTCAGCACCGAGGGCAGGATGCCGCTGGTATTGTAACTGCTCAGGACAATGCTTTTCATATGCATAAGGGTGGTGGATTAGTAAGAGATGTCTTTCGCACGCGAAATATGCGTTCTCTAGTAGGTAATATGGGTATTGCACATGTGCGCTATCCTACAGCAGGTTCTCCTGAATCAACAGCTGAAGCACAACCGTTTTACGTAAACTC
Organism: Nitrosomonadaceae bacterium; assembly: GCA_965205785.1. Classification (GTDB taxonomy): domain Bacteria; phylum Pseudomonadota; class Gammaproteobacteria; order Burkholderiales; family Nitrosomonadaceae; genus BJGV01. Next base: position 2,193,531 of record OZ242188.1, on the reverse strand, counting down.
ACCATTCGGAATTGTACTGGGACACAATGGAAATCTTACAAATGCAGCACAGCTCAATCAAGAGCTCTTCCAAGCGGATTTACGTCATGTAAATACTAATTCTGATTCCGAAGTATTGCTTAATGTCCTGGCACATGAGTTGCAAGAAAGCGCAAAGAGTCATCAACTTGATCCTGCTGCTATTTTTAGTGCAGTTTCTGAGGTTCATAATCGGTGTAGTGGTGCCTACGCTGTTGTGGCAATGATTGCGGGTTATGGACTACTAGCTTTTCGTGATCCACACGGGATTCGCCCACTGGTATTTGGTTCTGTAGATACTGAGCATGGCGTTGAGTATTTAGTTGCATCTGAAAGTGTGGCGCTTGATACACTGGGGTTTAAGTTGGTACGTGACATTGCACCTGGTGAAGCAATCTTTATTGATGAAGAGGGTAATTTTTATAATAAACAATGTACTAATAATTCCACACTCAATCCTTGTATATTTGAGTATGTATATCTTGCCCGTCCTGATTCATTAATGGATGGTATTTCAGTATATGAGACACGGCTTAACATGGGTGAGAGTCTGGCCAATAAAATTAAAAAAAACATGCGTCATCTTGATATTGACGTGGTAATTCCAATCCCTGATTCCAGCCGTCCTAGTGCGTTACAACTTGCAAATCGTCTGGGTCTTGATTTTCGTGAAGGCTTTGTTAAGAATCGCTATATTGGTAGGACTTTCATTATGCCAGGACAACAGCGTCGTAAAACGGTTCGCCAAAAGCTAAATGCTATGAGTGTAGAGTTTCGTGGCAAGAATGTATTACTAGTAGATGACTCAATTGTACGTGGTACTACTAGTCGAGAAATTGTACAGATGGCACAAGAAGCAGGTGCACGTAAAGTATACTTTGCTTCTGCTGCACCACCAGTAAGATTCCCTAATGTTTACGGGATAGATATGCCGACTCGCCAGGAATTAATTGCCACTGGACGTGATGATGATGATATACGTCATGAAATAGGAGCAGATTATCTTATTTATCAGGATCTTGATTCACTTAAAAAAGATGTTCGTCGGATTATGCCATCAATTGAACACTTTGAAACATCCTGTTTTGATGGTAATTATATTACTGGTGACGTTACGCCAGAGTACCTTGCAGTGATTGAAGCCCAGCGTAACACTGGTGCAGTATTGTCACGAACTAAAAATAGTACACAGTTGGATTTAAGTTTAGTGGCGGCTGATTAAACTGACGAAGGATATTTGACAAAATTCAATACAAAGTGTAGCTTACAAATAAGCGCCGATTTGATATTCAGCTTGCGGGCGCCTTATAAATTCAGCTAAAGCGGGGGAAACCCGTTTTAGCAAATGCTGAACGGGTTTTTATTTGGAGGAAAATTTCATGTCTGACGATTTTGAATTGGAAACACTCGCATTACACGCGGGTATTCACCGTAGTCAGTTTAATGAACATTCAGAAGCTTTATATCTTACATCAAGCTTTGTATTTGATAATGCTGCACAGGCCGCTGCACGTTTTTCTGGTGAAGAGCCAGGTAATGTATATTCAAGATTTACTAACCCCACTGTCACTACTTTCGAAGAACGCCTTGCAGCATTGGAAGGAGCAGAAGCTTGTGTTGCTACAGCTTCTGGTATGTCGGCAATACTTGCATGTGTAATGGGGTTGTTATCTGCAGGGGATCATATTATTGCTTCAAGGAGCTTATTTGGTTCCACACTTAATTTATTTAATAATATTCTCAAGCGATTTGGTGTAGAAATTACTTTTGTATCACCCACTGAAGTAGAAGAATGGAAAGTAGCAGTAAAAGCAAACACAAAGATTTTTTTTATAGAAACACCATCAAATCCTCTTACTGAAATTTCGGATATTGCAGCACTAGCTGTATTAGCAAAGAAATCTAGTGCATGGTTAGTGGTAGATAACTGTTTTTGTTCACCAATACTACAAAGACCATTAGATTTGGGTGCCGATATAGTAATTCATTCTGCAACCAAATATCTTGATGGACAAGGGAGAGTACTGGGTGGAGCCGTATTGGGAAAACGGGATTTAATAATGGAGAAAGGGGTGTTTGGTTTTCTTCGTACTGCTGGGCCAGCCTTGAGTGCTTTCAATGCCTGGGTGATTCTTAAAGGAATGGAGACGCTCAAAATTCGTATGGAAGCTCATTCTATCAATGCGCTGAAAATTGCGCATTGGCTTGAGGAACAGCCAAATATAAAGAAAGTATATTACCCTGGTTTATCTTCACATCCCCAGTATATTCTTGCTAAACAACAGCAAAAGACTGGTGGTGGTATTGTTTCTTTTGAAGTAAAGGGGGGGAAAGAAGAAGCATGGCGAATAATTAATTCAACTCGTATGCTTTCAATTACTGCTAATCTTGGGGATACTAAAAGTACTCTTACACATCCTGCCAGTACAACCCATTCCCGTATTAGCCAGGATGAACGGAATGCTGCAGGCATTACTGACGGGCTCCTACGAATTGCAGTTGGGTTGGAGTCAGTAAAAGATATTAAGGCAGATTTAACGCTAGGGTTAAAAACATTATAGCCAGCAAATAGATATTAGTTTAAGAAAATTGCTGAAATTTTAGATTACTTCTGCTTTTTGAATTACCACGTCATCTAATGGTACGTTTTGGTGGCCACTTTTGTTGCCTGTCTCTACTTTCTTAATCTTGTCTACTATTTCTTTGCCTTCTACAACTTTGCCAAATACACAATAGCCAAATCCCTCAGTAGTAGGTGATGTGTGGTTAAGAAAACCATTGTCAGCTACATTTATAAAAAATTGTGCCGAAGCTGAGTGCACATCTGAAGTACGTGCCATTGCAACAGTATAGGCATCGTTTTTAAGTCCGTTAGCTGCTTCATTTTGAATTGGTGCACGTGTTTCCTTTTGATTCATTCCTGATTCAAATCCGCCACCCTGAATCATAAAGTCATTAATAACTCTATGAAAAATTGTATTATCAAAATGTCCACTATTAACATAGTCAATAAAATTCTGAGTTGTTATTGGGGCCTTCTCATTGTTAAGGTCAATGGTAATGTCACCATGATTGGTGTGTAATTTAATCATATATATCCTTATTTAACAGGGTTCATTTCTTCAGTGACAAATTCTAAAGTTGAAATAGATTTGATTACAATCATTTTCTTAGGTACATCTTTAATGAAAGGCATACTTGCACCAGTTGGTGTCACCGAAATCTTATTTACTACATCCATTCCACTTATTACTCTTCCAAATACAGTATAGCCATAACCTCTTGTATTAGGCATAGTATAGTTAAGAAATTTATTATTGCCCACGTTTATAAAAAACTGAGCTGTGGCAGAGTGTGGGTTAGTTGTACGTGCCATTGCTAATGTGCCAATCTCATTTTTTAGGCCGTTGTTAGCTTCGTTATCAATTGGGTGCTTGGTTGGCTTTTGCTTCAATGACTTATCAAAACCACCTCCTTGAATCATGAAGCCAGGAATGACACGATGAAAGACTGTATCTTTATAGTAATCTTCCTGTACATAACTAAGAAAATTTTTAACGGTTTTAGGTGCTTTTTCAGGGTAGAGTTCCAGAAAAATACTGCCGAGATTAGTTTTGATTTCAACCTGTGGATTGGCTGCAAACACCGAATTACACATTAAAATAGAGAAAATAAAGAGGAATTTAATAATATGCATAAAATTTTTATGGGGAACAATAATTGAGTGGGTCCTTAATGACCCTTTTTATAAATAAATGGTTCACTATATCTGAATATGAGAATTCACAACAATTTTGCCATGCTATACTTCTTTGGTAATCTTAACTACGTACGTATGTTAAAAAAGAGTATCCAGAATTTTACCAATAACCCAGCCAAGTTCAAAATTTATTAAATGTTGAAAATTTATAATTCACTTACTAAGTGTAAGCAGAATTTTGTCCCATTAACCACAAATAAAGTTAAATTATATGTCTGTGGGATGACAGTATATGATTATTGCCACTTAGGTCATGCACGTGTAATGGTTGTATTTGATATTGTCGTTCGCTGGTTTAGAGACAGTGGCTATGAAGTTACTTATGTGCGAAATATTACTGATATAGACGATAAAATTATTAAGCGTGCACAAGAAAACAATGAGCCGATTAAAGTGCTTACAGATCGCTTTGTTCAAGCAATGGATGAAGATGCTGCTGTTCTAGGCGTATTGCCACCTTCATTTGAGCCGCGTGCTACTCATTATATTGAAAAAATGATTTCTATGATTCAGGTATTGATAAAGAAAGGTTTTGCATATACTGCATCTAATGGTGATGTGTACTATGCTGTAGACAAGTTCCTTAATTATGGAAAGCTATCTGGTAAGGTATCAGCTGATCTAAATGTTGGCGAACGGGTTGCTGTAGATCCATATAAAAAGAACCCATTAGATTTTGTATTATGGAAGTCTGTCAAATCTAATGAGCCATGTTGGGTCGCTCCCTGGGGAGAAGGTAGGCCTGGTTGGCATATTGAGTGTTCAGCAATGTGTGAGAATTATCTGGGCGAACATTTTGATATACATGGAGGTGGACAAGATTTGCAATTTCCCCATCATGAAAATGAGATTGCACAAAGTGAAGCTGCCCACGATACTACCTTTGTTAATTACTGGATGCATAATGGGTTTGTTCGTGTTGACAAAGAAAAGATGTCTAAATCACTAGATAATTTTTTTACTGTACGTGATGTATTGACTAATTATCAACCAGAAGTAGTGCGTTTCTTTATTTTGCGGGCACATTACCGAAGCCCATTAAATTATTCTGACAAATATTTAGAAGATGCCAAACATGCATTAGATAGACTTTATACTGCTCTGAAAGGAAAAATATCAACTAATGGGGGTAAATTAGACTGGAATAATGTTCACGCGAAACGGTTTAAGGAAGCAATGGACGATGATTTTAATACACCTGAAGCTATTGCAGTATTATTTGATTTAGCAAACGTAATCAATAAATCAGATATGAAGCAAGGGGCGGCTTTACTTAGAGCGCTAGGCGGGATATTAGGCTTGCTACAACAAGACCCACAACAATATTTTCAAGGTAAGGCAATTACTGGAGACTCAGCATATACACCAGAAGTTATCGACAGGTTGATTCATGATCGAATTACTGCACGTAAAGAAGGAGACTATGCAAAAGCGGATCATATTCGTAAGGAGCTACTCAATGTAGGCATTGTCTTGGAGGATAATCCACAAGGTACTACCTGGCGAAGGGGATAGGTTCGTTTTTTTGCTTCCTTCTTTTAAAGGGAATTAGATAAGATTGCCACATGTCAACTTCCTGGATAGATAGTTCGTTTATTCTACTATAGGACTCTATGGTGGTGGTTTTTCAGAATATAGGCTATTGTATAAAAGGAGATATGATGAAATCTATTTCAATAGGGCGTAGAAGAATTCAATTATTGATACTGGCAACTATATTTCTCTTTAGTGCGGTAGGAATTACGTTTGCCAGAGGATATGGTTCAGGTGATGGTGAAGGCCAGAACCATAATGATTACGTACCGATGGCAGAAGCTAGGTTTTTTGCGGTTTATGATGTTAACAGAGACGGGTTTCTTGTTCTGGAAGAAGTGGCTGCGATGCGAATGCCTGATAGTCTATTCATACAAACAGACTCAAATAAAAATGGTAAATTGAGTAGAGATGAATTTGCAAAGATGTGGGCAAGCCCTCCCGAATAGGAAGGGTAAGATTTTACTAGACGCGTACATCAGTCCTAGGTTGTTATGAGCTCCCTTAATACGTAAGGCAGAATGCCGCCATTCATGAAATAATCTACCTCGATAGGTGTATCTATCCTGCATAGAAGTTTAATTTTTCGTATTCCATTCCTATCGTGGATTATAAGAGTTACATCTTGCTGTGGGCGGATGTCACCCAGATCTAAAATATCAAATTGTTCAGAACCATTAATATTTAGTGATTCTACGCTATCTTTATCCTTAAATTGCAAGGGTAATACACCCATGCCAACCAAGTTGCTACGATGTATACGTTCGAAACTTTTAGCAATCACTGCTTTAACACCAAGTAGCTGAGTTCCTTTTGCTGCCCAATCACGGCTTGATCCAGTACCATATTCTTCTCCACCAAAAATAACAGTAGGTATGCCATCATCCATATACTTCATTGCCGCATCATAGATACTCATCTGTTTAATTTTTGATTTATTAGATTGATGTAGTGTAACTCCGCCTTCGCTACCTGGTACCATCAAATTTTTGATACGTACATTAGCAAATGTTCCGCGTATCATTACATCGTGGTTGCCACGTCGTGACCCGTAACTATTGAAATTGACTTTAAGTACATTATTTGCAAGTAAGTATTGTCCTGCGGGAGAAGTATCTTTAATAGCTCCTGCAGGACTGATGTGATCAGTAGTTACCGAATTACCAAATATCCCCAGTGCTCGAGCATTGATGATATCACTACTTTTATTAGACTGTATGGGTTCAATATTAAAATTCTGGAAGAATGGTGGCTCAGCAATATAGGTGGAGGACGGCCAGTTATAAACTTTACCAGTAGTAGACGATATTTTGTTCCATAGTAAATGATCTTTAGTTAGATCACTATATAGTTTCCGGAAAGTTTTAGCATTTGTTGCAAATTTCATCAGTGCATTAATTTCTTCATTACTTGGCCAAATATCGCCTAGCCATACTGGCTTACCATCTTTACCAATACCAAGTGGTTCAGTCATTAGATCTTTAAGCATAGTTCCAGCAATTGCATACGATACTACTAACGGTGGCGAAGCAAGAAAATTTGCGTGGATATTTTGATGAATACGTGCTTCAAAATTACGGTTTCCTGAGAGTACTGCTGCACATATCAGATCGTTTTTAACTACAGTTTCCTCTATTGTTGCCTGTAGAGGGCCAGAATTTCCGATACAAGTTGTACAGCCGTAACCAACAAGATTAAATCCGAGTTTCTCCAGATAGGGCAGCAAACCAGTTGCGGTCAGATATTCTGTTACTACACGAGAACCTGGTGCAAGTGATGTCTTAATATGACGCTTAACTTTTAGACCTTTTTCAATAGCTTTCTTTGCCAGTAATCCTGCAGCAATTAATACACTGGGATTAGAAGTATTTGTACACGATGTTATCGCAGCAATTAATACGTCGCCATGGCCTAAATTAACTGAATTTTCGCCATAGCGCTGATTTAGAGTTGCCGCATTTCTCGCATATCCGTTTTTTGTAACAGGTTTGGTAAAGAGAGAAGTAAATTTATCTTTTACTTTACCAATTTCTATACGATCCTGAGGATGTTTTGGTCCTGCTAATGAAGGAGTGACTGAACTTAAATCAAGATCTATTTCTCTTGTGTAGTCAATCTCTCCTTTATTGGGAATGCCGTATAATTTTTGTGCTTTAAAATAGGACTGAAACATAGTAATTTCTTCATCACTACGCCCGGTATTTTTAAAATAATCAATGGTTGCATCATCTATTGGAAAGAATCCCATGGTTGCACCGTACTCGGGCGCCATATTTGCAATAGTTGCTCTATCCGGCAGTGATAGAGATTTTGTGCCATCACCATAAAATTCGACAAATTTACCAACGACTTTTGCTTTTCGCAGTAGCTCGGTAATAGTTAACACAAGGTCTGTAGCTGTGACTCCTCTTCTCAGTTTGCCAGTAAGGTTTACACCTACAACATCCGGTGTCAGAAAATAAACAGGTTGTCCCAGCATACCAGCTTCTGCTTCAATACCGCCTACACCCCAGCCAACTGCTCCAATGCTGTTTATCATGGTGGTATGAGAGTCAGTACCGACTAAAGTATCAGGGTAGGCCACATCATTTTTTCGATGAACTCCGCGTGCAAGATATTCCAGATTTACCTGATGCACAATACCTACACCTGGAGGTACAACTTTGAATGTTTGGAACGCCTGCATACCCCATTTTATGAACTGATATCGCTCATTATTACGGCGAAATTCAATTTCCATGTTGAGATCAAGTGCCTGCTTATTTCCAAAATGATCCACTTGAACTGAATGGTCTACTACAAGATCAACCGGTACCAACGGTTCGATGATCTTTGGATCCTTCCCGGATCTTTTTGCTGCACTACGCATAGCTGCAAGATCTGCTAATAATGGTATACCGGTAAAATCCTGTAAAACTATTCGAGCAACAATAAAAGGGATCTCATCGGTTCGTGCAGCATTAGGCTTCCATCCGGCAAGCTGTTTTACATGTGTGGCAGTGATTTTTTTATTATCACAATTGCGTACTATTGATTCTAGAACAATACGAATACAGACTGGTAGCCTTGAGATTTTACCAAACCCTATTTCTTCTAATACTGGCAGGGAATAGAATTTTATTTTTTCGCCCTTAGGTAGGGTAAGGTTTCTCAGGTTATTAAAACGATTGTGTGGCATATAAATTATCTATTGTATATTTTAATTAATTAGAATTAATTCTATTTACCAAGTAAGTGTTTTATTGCTTCTCTTTCTTCTACCAATTCTTCATAGGTTGCCTGCATTCTTTTCTTGCTAAATTCACTTATTTCCAGTTCCTGAAAAATTTTATAGGAACCGTTCTCACATATAACTGGGTAACTGTAAATTACACCTTCAGGAATATCATAGCTACCATCTGAAGGAATGCCCATGGATGTCCAGTCATCTTTCTTTGTGCCAAAAACCCAGTCATGAACATGATTTATAGCAGCATTTGCCGCACTAGCTGCACTTGATAGCCCTCGAGCCTTAATAATTGACATTCCACGGCCCTGTACAGTAGGGATAAAGTCATTCTCTACCCACTCCTGATTGTTAATGAGAGTATTGATAGATAAATTGCCTATTTCAGCGAAACTTAAATCGGGGTATTGAGTACCAGAATGATTTCCCCATACAACCATTTTACTAATACCAGAAACTGGCTTTGCAATTTTCATGGCTATCTGTGAAAGAGCACGGTTATGATCTAATCGCATCATGGCAGAGAAATTTTCAGGCTTTAGTCCGGGCGCATTTTTCATGGTAATAAGCGCATTGGTATTTGCAGGGTTACCAATTATTGTAACTATTACATCCCGATTGGCAACTTCATCTAAAGCTTTTCCCTGAGCAGTGAATATTTCTCCATTAATTTTCAGTAAATCTTTTCTCTCCATACCTTTGCCACGTGGTCGCGCACCTACCAGCAATACAATATTCGCATCACGGAAAGCAATTTTAGGATCATCTGTAACTACTAAATCTGATAGAAGCGGGAAGGCGCAATCTTCTAGTTCCATTGCCACGCCTCTAAGAGCTGACTGTGATTCAGGTATATCTAGTAATTGTAAAATGATAGGCTGGTCTTTTCCCAGCATTTCACCGGTTGCAATACGAAAAAGAAGGCTATAACTAATTTGGCCTGAAGCGCCGCTAATTGCAACGCGAATAGGGGAATTCATTTTTTTCTCCCAATATGGCTCTGGCTAATACCAATGATCTCTTAATAATTAACCGGATTTTTTATTAAAATTTGAAGGACTAGTATAGTGTCGAATGTAATCATATTATAACAGGGCGTTTCGCTGCCATAATTGTTGCACGATAAATAGATCTTTTCTAGAAATGTACTTAGTTAAAATAGGTTGCACATTATTGCATGCCTTGTACCAGTGACTATATAGCTATTTATATAGTTACGATTAATTTATGTAGATTCATTAATTCATTTAAGGTGAATTTGAGTGTGTCTGCTAAAATACGATGCTTGTAACTGCGTGTTTATCGGGCTACACTCGCTTCTGATTTAACCTTGGTTGAAAAGAAAAAATTGTATAGAAATCGACCTAAACATCTTAATCTTATGGAAATCAAATTGCCGTTACCAGCAGTGATTTCGATCCTTCATCGTGTGAGTGGAGTATTACTTTTTTTCCCGGGAATTCCTATACTGCTTTACAGTCTACAGATGATGTTGGACTCTCCTCAAAGTCATGAGGAATTTCACACGATTTTGACCTATATTCCAGTCAAGATCGGACTAACAATTTTATTATGGTTTCTCATGCACCATTTGTGTGCAGGCATACGACATTTGGCGCTTGATTTACATTATGGCGCAGAGCTAAAACAAGCAAGAGTAAGTAGCAAGCTAGCATTAATCGCTGGCATTATTTTAACAATATTATTTGGGGCGGTTATATGGTAAAGAGAATAGTAACCGGCGCTCATTATGGATTATTAGACTGGCTAATACAGCGTGTTACTGCTGTAGTTATGGCAGTCTATATATTATTAGTAATTGCGCTATTATTTATATTTTCACCACATGACTATGCCAGTTGGAAAGCAATATTTTCTAATCAGTGGATACGGATATTTACTTTTCTTACTTTTGTAAGCCTTTGTTGGCATGCCTGGATTGGGGTCCGTAATATTCTGATGGATTATATTCACGAAACAAGCATACGTTTGACTGTTCAGGTGCTGGTTATTTTTTCATTATTTTTTTATGCCGTATGGACTATTGAAATCATATGGGATTAGCTGGTATGGCAATAATAAAAAGAAAATTTGATGTAGTTATCGTTGGGGCAGGTGGTGCAGGGATGCGCGCCGCCCTGCAATTGTCGGAAGCGGGATTTAAAGTTGCAGTATTATCTAAAGTCTTTCCTACTCGTTCTCATACTGTAGCAGCACAAGGAGGTATTGCCGCATCACTAGGTAATGTAACTGAGGACAACTGGCATTGGCATATGTATGACACGGTGAAAGGTTCTGATTATCTTGGTGATCAGGATGCTATTGAGTTTATGTGTCGTCAGGCAAGTGAAGTTGTCTATGAGCTAGAGCATTTTGGAATGCCGTTTGACCGGTTGGAGAATGGAAAAATATATCAGCGACCCTTTGGAGGTCAGTCTCAGAATTTTGGTGGGGCACAGGCAACACGCTCTTGCGCAGCAGCAGACCGTACGGGACATGCTCTACTGCATACATTATATCAACGCAATGTGCATGCTAATACTCAGTTCTTTGTTGAGTGGATGGGGCTAGATTTGATCCGGGATGAGCAGGGAGATGTAATTGGAGTAACGGCACTCGAAATGGAAACGGGGGATGTTGTGGCGTTGCAGGCAAGGGCCGTATTGTTGGCTACAGGAGGCGGAGGACGTGTTTTTCAGGCTAGTACTAATGCTTTTATCAATACGGGCGACGGTCTTGGTATGGCGGCACGTAGTGGAGTTCCGCTGGAAGATATGGAATTTTGGCAGTTTCACCCCACTGGTGTATATGGTGCAGGTGTGCTTATCAGCGAAGCTGTGCGTGGAGAAGGTGGGTATCTACTCAATAATAATGGAGAGCGTTTCATGGAACGGTATGCTCCCAACGCTAAAGATCTTGCAAGTCGAGATGTGGTCTCACGTGCGCTGACCATGGAGATTAAAGAGGGGCGCGGTTGTGGAGTTAATGCGGACCATTTGCTATTAAAACTTAATCATCTTGATGCAGATGTAATAAATATGCGGTTACCAGGTATCCGTGAAATTGCTATTAAGTTTGCACAAGTGGATCCGATTGATGAGCCGATTCCAGTCATACCTACGGCACATTACATGATGGGTGGAATTCCTACAAATTTTTACGGCCAGGTGGTTGCTCCATATAAAACTGGACCCGAAGAAGTAGTGCAGGGTTTATATGCGGTTGGTGAATGTGCTTGTATCTCAGTTCATGGTGCCAATCGCCTAGGGACGAACTCGTTACTTGATATACTTGTATTTGGACGCGCTGCCGGTAGGCAGATTATAGAAGATTTGAAAAAAAATCCTCACCATAAAAAATTGCATGCTGCTTCTGTGGATATGTCGCTGGCTCGGCTTACTAGACTGGATCACCAAAAAGATGGTGAGAGTGTAGCTCAGGTTGGTGAAGCCTTACGCAAAACTATGCAGGAACATTGTGGTGTATTTCGTTTTCCGGACTTGCTGAAAGAAGGGGTAGCAAAAATTAGCGAGATTGCAGAACGAATTGACCATACTGAAATTAAAGATAAAAGTAAGGTGTTTAATACTGCACGAGTAGAGGCACTGGAACTTAGTAATCTCGCAGAGGTGGCATTGGCTACTATGGTATCAGCAGAAGCACGTAATGAGAGCCGCGGTGCTCATGCCCGTGATGATTTTTCTATGCGGGATGATAATAAGTGGCTTAAGCATACGCTGTATTTCAGTGAAGGCCGAAGGCTGGATTATAAGCCGGTACGTTTAAAGCCACTGACTGTGGAGTCATTTCCACCAAAAGCAAGAACGTACTAAAGTATTTATAGACAATAACCGAACTAGAAAATGTATTAATATACAGTCTTATATAATTGTTTAAATAAATTATTTATGATTTTTTAATTTGGGGCCAGGTATGCAGTTTTCAATTTATCGGTACGATCCTGACAAGGATAAAAAACCTTATATGCAGGATTACGACATCGATCTGGATCCCGCTGATAAAATGCTACTTGATGCGTTGATACGTATCAAGACAGTTGATGACAGCCTCAGTTTACGCCGATCTTGCAGGGAAGGTGTTTGTGGTTCAGATGGGATGAATATAAACGGGCGTAATGGGTTAGCTTGCATTACACCAATTGCTGATTTAAAAGAACCGGTGGAACTACGACCACTTCCAGGATTACCTGTAATACGTGATCTGATAGTGGATATGACACAGTTTTTCAAACAATATCAGTCGGTTAAACCTTTTCTTATCAATAATGATCCGCCTCCAGAAACTGAACGGTTACAATCTCCGGAAGAAAGAGCAGAGCTTGATGGTGTATATGAGTGTGTACTTTGTGCATGTTGCTCTACAGCATGCCCATCATTTTGGTGGAATCCTGATAAATTTGTCGGTCCTGCCGGATTGTTACAGGCATATCGTTTCCTTGCCGATAGTCGTGATCAAGCAACAGCTGAGAGATTAGACAATCTTGAGGACCCATATCGTTTATTTCGCTGTCATACCATTATGAACTGTGTCGACACCTGTCCTAAGGGATTAAACCCAACTAAAGCTATAAATAAAATAAAGGGTATGATGGTAAAAAGGACAGTATGAAAGAGTTGGATCGTATACGTTGGCGTTGCCGCCGAGGTATGCTTGAGCTAGATATCGTATTGCAAGAGTTTGTGGATAAGCATTATATGCAACTTAATAAGACTGAATTGCAGCAATTTGATACATTACTAAACCTTCCAGACAATGATTTATGGGATATGATCACGTTAAAGAAAGAGATAGAAGATATAAAGCTACAACCAGTGCTACAGCTTTTACAGACAGATTGATTCAATTTGCGATGGTTGTTCAATAATCATCAAAATAGTGGAGAAGCCATATGGAACAAAAAAAGGTAGCTAAACTAGATCTGGGAAATAACGGACAGTCGGTTGAATTCCCTGTTCTGTCAGGGAGCATGGGACCTGATGTAGTAGATATTCGTAAATTACATGCGCAGAGCGGCCTATTTACTTATGATCCAGGTTTTCTCTCTACAGCCAGCAGTAGCTCTGAAATTACCTTTATTGATGGAGAGAAAGGCATATTACTTTATCGGGGCTATCCGATTGAGCAACTGGCAGAACATTGTGATTTTATGGAAGTGTGCTGGTTACTGATGAAAGGTGAGCTGCCTACGGCAAATCAGAAAGAGTCATTTGTGAAATCAATCAATACACATACCATGGTACATGAGCAACTGATACAGTTTTATCAGGGGTTTCGCCGTGATGCTCATCCAATGTCTGTAATGGTTGGAGTAGTTGGTGCGCTGTCAGCATTTTATCATGAGGCTCTGGATGTCTCAGATGCATCACATCGTGAAGATTCTGCTATTCATCTGATTGCAAAGTTACCAAATATCACTGCGATGGCATATAAATATAATCTCGGCCATCCTTTTAATTATCCGCTCAATCATCTTAGTTATGCAGAGAATTTTATGCATATGATGTTTGCAGTTCCTGCTGAGGAATATAAGCCTAATCCTGTTTTAGCGCGGGCGCTAGACAGGATCCTGATTCTACATGCTGATCATGAACAAAATGCGTCTACTTCTACAGTCCGTTTAGCTGGTTCTAGTGGGGCAAATCCCTTTGCCTGTATCTCAGCAGGTATCGCCTGTCTATGGGGGCCGGCTCATGGTGGAGCGAATGAAGCTTGCTTAAATATGCTAGAAGAAATTGGAGATGAATCCCGTATTAGCCAATATATCGCCCGAGCAAAAGACTCAAATGATAACTTCAGGCTAGTGGGTTTTGGTCACAGGGTATATAAGAATTTTGACCCTCGTGCAAAGTTAATGCGAGAAACTTGTCATGAGGTATTAAACGAGCTGGGAGTACAAGATGACCGTCTGTTCAAACTGGCGATGAAGTTAGAGAAAATTGCGCTGGAAGATGAGTATTTTATTTCTAGAAAGCTCTATCCAAATGTTGATTTTTATTCTGGTATTGTTCAGCGGGCATTGGGTATTCCAGCATCTATGTTCACTGCAATATTTGCAACTGCACGTACCGTAGGATGGATTGCCCAATGGAGTGAGATGATTGCAGATCCCGAGCAAAAAATTGGACGCCCACGTCAACTATATACTGGTGAGACTACGCGTAAAGTATTACCAATTTCGCAACGTAAATAATATAGTCTGTTAGTTGTCTCTAAAGTAAGCCAGTTATTATGATTAAGCAACTGTTTAAGACTTCAGTGTTATATGGTGCGAATGCGCCTTTTATTGAAGAGCTTTATGAAGATTATTTACAATGTTCAACTTCTGTTCCACCAGAGTGGCGCGGATACTTTGACAGATTACAGCCTGGGAAGGGTGAAGTTAAGAAAGATGTTCCACATGGTCCGGTCATTGAGTCATTTATCCGAGTAGAAAAAGAGCGCCGCAAGAACGGTCACGCTTCCTCTCAGTATATACAAGATGCTTCAGAGGAACGTAAGCAGGTATCGGTATTACAGATAATTAATGCATTTCGGTTTCTTGGTGTACGTCAGGCTACACTTGATCCGCTTAAACGATTACAGCAACCATATATTCCCGAACTTGATCCACAATTCTACGGACTGACTGAAGAGGATATGGGCACCGTATTTAATACGGGCTCACTGGTTGGTCCGGAGCTAGCACCATTACGGAAAATCATACAATTACTTCAGCGTATCTACTGTGGGAGCATCGGAGTAGAGTACATGTACATGACTGACACAGAGCAGAAGCGTTGGATACAAACGCGTCTGGAAGGTACGCGTTCTCAACCCGATTTCCCTGATGAGTATAAACGTCATATTTTGGAACGTTTAAGTGCGGCAGAAGGATTAGAAAAGTATTTGCATACTCGTTATGTTGGACAAAAGCGTTTCTCCGGTGAGGGTGGTGAGAGCATAATTCCGCTATTAGACAATTTATTACAGCGTGCAGGAAAAGTAGATGTGCAGGAGGTGGTCATTGGAATGGCACATCGCGGGCGACTTAACGTGCTGGTAAATACCTTAGGTAAAATGCCAGCTGACTTATTTCAGGAATTTGAAAACAACCATATACAGGAACTGACTGCAGGAGATGTTAAGTATCACCAGGGATTTTCATCATCCATATCAACTCCTGGCGGTGTTATGAGGGCAACACTAGCATTTAATCCATCTCATCTTGAAATTGTTAATCCTGTTGTGGAAGGTTCGGTACGTGCCCGGCAGCACCGTCTGCTTGATAAGCAAGGTGAAATGGTGTTACCTGTATTACTCCATGGTGATGCTGCCTATTCTGGACAAGGTGTAGTGATGGAATCACTTAATCTATCTCAGACTCGTGGGTACGGAACTGGTGGTACCGTACACGTTATCATTAATAACCAGATTGGTTTTACCACTTCTGATCCAAGAGATTCACGCTCTACACTGTATTGTACTGAAGTTTCAAAAATGATTGAGGCTCCGATATTTCATGTGAACGGTGATGATCCTGAGGCAGTAGTTATGGTAACGGAAATTGCCCTGGATTTTCGGATGAAGTTTAAGAAAGATGTAATCATTGATATGGTTTGTTTTAGACGTCTTGGGCACAACGAGCAGGACGAGCCCATGGTCACGCAACCATTGATGTACAACATTATTGATGAACATCCTGGCACACGTAAACTCTATGCTGATAAGTTAGAACTTGAGGGAGTTGTTGCAGCGGGTGAAGCTGACGAGATACTTGCCAGCTATCGAAATGACATGGATGCAGGTAATAATCCTAATAAGACTATATGCTATGGAAAGAAATATTCAGGTACAACGCAATGGGCGCCTTTCCTAAAGCCAGGCAAATGGAATGAGAAAGTAAAGACCGGCCTGTCAATGAAAAAAATGAAGAATCTGGCTAAACGGCTTACTGATATACCTGAAAATTTTGAGTTACATTCCCGGGTCAGAAAAATTATTGATGATCGTCGTCTGATGGGCGAAGGTAAATTATTTTTAGACTGGGGTATGGCAGAGAATCTTGCCTATGCAGCACTTCTAAGTGATGGATTTCCTATACGCATTTCTGGGCAAGACTCAGGACGGGGAACATTTTTTCATCGGCACGCAGTACTACATAATCAAAATCAGGAGCAAGGTGATAGTACTTATGTTCCACTTCGTCACATTGCATCGGAGCAACCAGATTTTGGAATTATTGATTCCATGTTATCTGAAGAAGCAGTCCTGGCTTTTGAGTATGGCTATACTACAGCTGTACCTAATGATCTTGTGGTTTGGGAGGCGCAGTTTGGAGATTTTGCTAACGGTGCACAGGTGGTAATTGATCAGTTTATTGCTTCAGGAGAAGCTAAATGGGGCCGGTTATGTGGTTTGGTAATGATGCTTCCTCATGGATACGAGGGACAGGGGCCGGAGCATTCCTCTGCACGACTTGAGCGCTATTTGCAATTGTGCGCAGAATACAATATTCAGGTTTGTGTGCCATCAACCCCGTCACAGATGTTTCATCTGTTACGGCGTCAAATGATTCGTCAGCTACGTAAGCCGCTTATCATCATGAGTCCGAAAAGTATGTTACGTCGGAAAGAATCCGTATCGAGCCTGGAAGATTTAGCTGACGGACAATTTCAACCTGTAATTTCGGAAACTGAAAAACTTAATCCCAGAAAAGTCCGGCGTATTATTGCCTGTAGTGGAAGAGTCTACTACGATCTGTTAGCTTATCGTAAGGCTCATAAAATTGAAGATATAGCCATTATCCGCATTGAACAGTTATATCCGTTTCCTCATGATGAGTTTCAGGCTGAGGTTGATCGTTTTGAGCAGGCAAAAGATGTGCTGTGGTGCCAGGAAGAACCAGGAAACCAGGGAGCATGGCACCGTATCCAGCACTATTTATTACGGCACCTGGGGCTTAACCAGATTCTTGGTTATGCATTACGTCCTTCTTCTGCATCACCTGCTGTAGGATATTTAGCAAAACATAATTTTCAGCAAAAGGAACTAGTTGAAGCAGCATTTCGCGAGAGAATATAACCCAAAGGAATAATCATGCAAGTTGAAGTAAAGGTTCCAGTATTATCTGAGTCAGTAGCAGAAGCTACGCTGATTTCCTGGCATAAAAAGCAAGGAGAGTATGTTGAGCGTGATGAGAACCTGATTGATATTGAAACTGATAAAGTTGTATTGGAACTACCGGCACCGGTATCCGGGACACTGACAAAGATTGTTAAAGGTGATGGTGCCATAGTAGTCAGTAGTGAGCTTATTGCCACAATAGATACTGAAATTACCGCTTCTGTTTCTTCCAAAAAAGGAGTGGCTGCCAGTAAGAAAACAACAGCTACAAAAAAACCAGTTGGTAAGAAGTCCGCAGTTACAGAAAAGCCTTTGGTGATGCCAGCAGCAAAGAGAGTAGCTGCAGAAAAAGGTCTTGATGCTAAGGAGATTAATTCGATTCGTGGCAGTGGTCGCGGAGGACGTATTACTAAGGAAGACATAGCTGAGCATGTAGAACCTCAGGCTACTCAAGAAATTTCTATGGATGAAGAGAGTCTGTTTTTAGAAGGTGATCGACCAGAAAAACGTGTAGCTATGTCTAGGTTGCGTTTACGAATTGCTGAGAGGATGGTTCAGTCACAATCCACTGCAGCAATCCTAACAACGTTTAATGAAGTGGATATGCAGGCAATAATTGACTTTCGTGCTCGGTATAAGGAAAGATTCGAGAAAGAGCATGGAGTCAAGCTTGGATTCACTTCATTCTTTGTTAAAGCTGTAGTGGCAGCATTGAAAAAGTTTCCCATTATTAACTCTTCGGTAGACGAGAAAGATATCATTTATCATGGGTATTATGATATTGGTATCGCAGTAGGGAGTCCACGGGGTTTGGTTGTGCCGATTCTCCGAGACGCGGATCGTCTCTCACAGGCTGAGATCGAAAAGCAAGTGGCTGATTTCGGTAAACGGGCTAAAGAAGGTAAGCTTAAGATTGAAGAATTAATGGGAGGCACTTTTTCTATTACCAATGGTGGTGTATTTGGTTCGATGCTTTCTACTCCTATTATCAATCCACCACAAAGTGCAATTCTTGGAGTGCATGCCATTAAAGAGCGTCCAGTAGCAATAAATGGACAAGTAGTAATCCGTCCGATTAACTATCTTGCGCTATCTTATGACCATCGGATTATAGATGGACGTGAAGCAGTCCTTTCTCTTGTGGCAATGAAAGAGGCGCTTGAATCTCCAATGAGTCCGTTGTTAGAAGAATAAATATAAATTTAGTAAAAACAATTGGATATACTATCTATTTAATATTTAACATTAACTTATAAGATTGTAAAATGACTCAAATATTTGATGTGGTTGTAATCGGCGCAGGTCCTGGAGGTTATGTAGCAGCAATCCGTTGTGCCCAGTTAGGACTGAATACAGCGTGTATTGATGAGTGGGAAAATGCAAAGGGAAAAGCAAGTCTTGGTGGCACCTGCCTGAACGTAGGTTGTATTCCTTCCAAGGCTTTACTTGAATCTTCTGAGAATTTTGAGCGTGTTGCACATAAGTATTCTGCTCACGGAATTAATGTGGAAGGCTTATCAGTTGATATACCTGTAATGATTTCTAGAAAGGAAAAAATAGTTACGGCATTTACCAGTGGAATCTCTATGTTGTTTAAAAAGAATAAAATTACATCAATACATGGTAGAGGAAAGTTTGTTAAGAATAAAAATTCTGGGGGAAACTGGAAGCTTAATATACAAAGTGGCGATAAAGAAGAAACAGTTGAAGCAAAATATGTCATTATTGCAACAGGATCAACACCACGGCAGCTTCCATCTATAGCAATCGATAATAAACAAATTTTAGACAATGAGGGAGCACTGGCATTGGTTGAAGCGCCTAAACGATTAGGAATAATTGGTGCAGGCGTGATTGGCCTAGAAATGGCGAGTGTTTGGCGGAGGCTTGGATCGGAAGTAACTATTCTTGAAGCAATGCCGGAATTTCTTTCAGTCGTTGATGAACAAGTAGCAAAAGAAGCAAAAAAAATATTTACCAGGGAGTTAGGACTTGAGATTCAAACTGGTGTTAACATTACTGAGATTAAAACTGCTAAAAATAAAGTTATAGTAAAGTATCTTGATCCTCAGGATAAAGAACAGAAACTAGAAGTAGATAAGCTGATTATATCAGTAGGCCGAGTTCCCAACTCCGGAAAATTAGGTGTCGACTCAGTCGGCTTACAAATTGATGATGTTGGTCGCATTCAGGTTGATAAGTATTGCCGCACTAATCTATTAAATGTATATGCCGTAGGTGATGTTGTTCGGGGACCAATGTTGGCACACAAAGCTTCTGAGGAAGGCGTGGCAGTAGCAGAAGAAATAGCTGCAAGAATGTCAGGACAGGTAAAAGAGATGCCAGCAGTAAATCTTGATACCATTCCTTGGGTAATTTATACATCACCGGAAATTGCTTGGGTTGGTAAAACAGAACAGGAGCTCAATGCATCCGGAATTCAATATAAGGCAGGTCAGTTTCCATTTATGGCAAATGGTCGTGCACGAGCACTAGGCGAAACCAACGGGTTTATTAAAGTCCTTGCAGATACACATACTGATCGAATTCTTGGGGTACATATGATCGGGCCTTATGTTTCAGAGATGATTTCTGAAGCAGTAGTAGCAATTGAGTTTGCAGCTAGTAGCGAAGATATTGCCCGGATTGTTCACGCTCATCCTTCTTTGTCTGAAGTTTTACATGAAGCAGCATTAGGTGTGGACAAGAGGGCATTGCATATCTGAGAAAAATACAGGATGGAATATATACCTGTATCTAAAGGCGCAGGTAAGTAATGTGATGTTCAGTTTCTCGGACTTATTTGTTTAGTGATTATTTTTCAGAAATTTACGCTGTGTTTTCTGGGCACTAAGGAAGGAATCTTCTAATGCAGCTCCATCATTATTCTCAAGCATTTCACACATACGTGTTAATTCGTCCTGGTAATTATTAATTTGTTCTAGTAATAACTTGCGATTTGCAAGGCAGATATCTTTCCACATTTCAGGAGAGCTACCTGCAATACGGGCAAAGTCACGGAAACCACCACCAACAGAATTAAGAAAATCATCTGAATTTTCTTCGGTACATGTTAAGAGCATATGATTCATAAGTGCAAATGCCAGGATATGAGGGAGGTGACTCATCATAGCTAATACTTCATCATGCTGATATGGCTGCATTAGTGAGATACGTGCGCCACATCCCTGCCATAATTTTTTTATACATTCTATCGCACCGGTGTCGGTCTCATCTGACGGCGTTAAGATTACATTTTTATTTCTGAATAAGTCTACATTTGCTGCAGTAGCTCCGCTTAGCTCTGCTCCAGCAATTGGATGGGCGGGTACAAAATTTTGAAAGTGATCTGGTATTAAAGAGTGTGCAGCTGCAATCACATCTTGTTTTGTACTCCCTACATCAGAAATAATTGTCTGTGGTTCCAAATTTGGGTTGATCTGGCCAAGAATCCTTGCAGTCTGTCCTACCGGTGTGGCAAGTAATACAAGGTCAGCTTTTCCTAAAGCTTGTGAATAATTATCAGTAGCCTCATCTAAAATTCCAAGTTCTAATGCGTGCTGTAAATTTTCTTTGCTTCGTCCTAACCCGGTGATGTGTCTAACCAGTCCAGCTTTACGCAGTGCAAGTGCAAATGAACCACCAATTAATCCGACACCGATAATCACTAGTTTATTGAGCATAGTATCTTTCATATTTTAAATATATATAATCCAGTATCTGCTGTTGCAGTTTTATCTCACACGCTATCAGACATATAAGTAAATTAAAACTCTCATTCTTATCCAATGATAGAATTAACTTTCTTTAATTGCATTTTCAAGTGCCTGTAAAAATTTGTCATTTTCAGATTCGAGTCCGACTGTAACACGTAGATATTCTGGCATTTCATAAATACCAATTGGGCGTACGATAACTCCCTTCTGTAAGAGGTGTTGATAGACAGCAGCTGTCTTACCGTTTTCCATCCTAAAACTCAAGAAATTTCCATACGATGGAATGTATGTAAGACCCAGCTGGCGCAGACCAGTGGTTATTTGAAGCATACCTGCCTGATTAAGAGCATAGGAACGTTTAACGAATTCCGTGTCATTTATTGCCGCTAAAGCTCCAGAGAGCCCAATGCTATTAACATTAAATGGCTGGCGTATTCGGTTCATTAGCCCTGAGACCTCCGTATGTGCAAACCCAAATCCGATACGGATACCAGCCATCCCATAAATTTTAGAAAAAGTACGGGTAATAAGCAGATTGGAAAAAATATGTAACCATTTAATAGTGTCAACTCTAGATATATCTGGCAGGTATTCGTTGTAAGCCTCATCCAGTATTACTAGAACATCTCGTGAAACACGCTTTAAAAAACGTAAGATATCTGGGGCAGGCAAAAATGTACCGGTTGGGTTATTAGGATTAGCAATAAAGACTACACGGGTTTCAGGTGTTATAGCATCCAGCATTGCATCAATATCATGACCATAATTTTTTGCAGGAACTACAATCTTGGTTGCTCCTGCAGCCTGGGTCACAAGTGGATAAACGGCAAAAGCATGCTGAGAGAAAACTGCAGAAGTACCTGGCTTCAGAAATATCCGAGCTGCTAGCTCTAGTACATCATTCGATCCATTTCCAAGTACGATTTGATCACTTTCTACAGCATATTTCTTAGATAATGCTTTTTTTAATTCAAAACCATTACCATCAGGGTAGCGCATCACTTCATCCAGCGCTTTTTCCATTGCTTCAAGTGCCAGAGGGCTGGTACCAAAAGGATTTTCATTCGATGCAAGTTTGATGATGGTAGATTCATCAAGCCCCATTTCTCTTGCCAACTCAGATATAGGCTTTCCTGGCTGGTAAGGTGCAATAGAATGTATATATTCTGGGGCGAGGTCACACAAATTCATAAAGCCGGTACCATTAAGAGTAGAAAATTAGAAAAACAGAGAACAGCACAATTACGTTCTGATCAAATATAAAAAAATAATTTATGCTGAAGGGTAAGACCCTAATATTTTTAGGAATGTTGCTTTTTCCCGTATTTCGTCTAGTGCCTTTGTAACTTTTTCATTTTGTTGGTGGCCCTTGATATCTGCAAAAAAAACATATTCCCATAGATCGGAGCGAGAGGGGCGAGACTCTAAACGACTCATGCTTACACCATGCTGGGCAAGAGGCGATAATAACTCATGTATTGCACCAGGACGATTCTTAGCTGACATAGCTAGCGAAGTTTTGTCTTTACCGGACGGAGCGATATCTTGTGTACCAATTACCAGAAAGCGGGTAGTATTTTTGGGGTCGTCTTCAATATTTTCAGCATACAAAGATAATTTGTATACTTCAGCAGCTTTTCTGCTGGCGATAGCCGCAACACTTTTATCCTCAGCAGCAATCATCGCTGCATGAGCATTACTTGCTGCAATAACCCGTTTTACTCGTGGGAGAGGAAAATTTGTATTTAACCATTCATGGCATTGCGCTAGTGACTGAGGGTGAGAGTAAATTCTTCTGATTTGTTCAGGGTCAGAATTCAAAGTAAGTAGGCATTGATGTATGGGCAACAAAATTTCGCCACAAACTTTCAGAGAAGTTTGTAACAATAAATCTAATGTTTTTCCCACTACGCCTTCATTAGAGTTCTCTACAGGCACTATTCCATAATTTGTCATACCAGATTCTACTTTATGAAATACTTCATCTATCGATTCACACGGTATCGTTGTTATTGAGTTACCAAAACGATTCAGCGCCGCTTCTTCTGAAAACGTACCCTGTGGGCCAAGATAGGACACAGTCATTGGTTTTTCCATTGAACGACACAATGACATAATTTCAGTGAACAATCGGATTACATGCTGGGGTGCAAGAGGCCCTGAATTAAGTTTTTGAAGTCGTTCTAGAACCTGTGCTTCCCGATCAGGACGATAGATTTCTCCTTGTTTAACTTGTCCGATCTGCTTTGCTAGATCAGCACGTGTATTAACAAGTTTGAGCAACTCGTTGTCAATCGCATCTATTTCATCACGAATTTTATTAAGTTGATCGCTCATTGAGAATCAGTTCCTCATCTATTAAAACTAGTCAGCCAGTACTGGCAAATACCTCACCATCAGAACACCGGGGATTGCTGCAAGCTTATCTATTGTTTCCTGTGGAACAGGACTATCCACATCTACTAAAGTATAGGCCATTTCTCCTCGGGATTTATTACCCATATTGTGAATGTTAAGTCCTGCTTCTGCCATACTAGTAGAAATTTGTCCTAGCATATTAGGCACATTAGAATTTGCTACTGCCATCCGATAGGGCGATTCTCTTTCCATTGTTAAATTTGGGAAATTTACAGTGTTGATAATATTGCCATTCTCCAGATAATCTATGATTTGTTTTGTTACCATTATTGCGCAATTTTCTTCAGCTTCCAGTGTAGAGGCGCCTAAGTGAGGTAGGGTAATCACTGCCTGATGATGCTGAAGTTTCTGACTGGGAAAATCGCATACATAGTATTTTATTTTTCCAGATTCAATCCCTGTTAATATCGCATCTTCATCCACAATACCATCACGGGAGAAATTAAGCAGGATCGTTCCCTTTTTCATGTTTTTGACCTGCTTATCATTAATCAGGAGACGTGTTGCGTCAAGCAAAGGTACGTGTAGGGTGATGAAATCGCTGTGTTGTAGCAAATTTCCAATACTTGGAGCTTTTTTTACTTCTGAAGATAAATTCCACGCCGCATCCACAGTAATTTCAGGATCGTAACCCGTTACTTTCATACCAAGACTGATTGCCGCATCTGCAACAAGCCGTCCAATTGCACCCAATCCGATAATACCTAATGTACGGCCTGGCAATTCCATTCCAGAGAATCTTTTTTTCCCATTTTCTGCCTGTTCGTGAAGGGTGGCATTACTGCCTTCTAGACTTTCAGTAAAATGTATAGCAGGGATCAAATTACGTGCTGCTAGCAACATACCAGACAATACTAGTTCCTTCACTGCATTTGCATTTGCGCCGGGCGTATTAAAAACAGGAATACCTCGTACATTCATATCTTCTACGGGTACATTATTGGTTCCGGCACCAGCTCTTCCGATAGCCATGACACTTTTAGGAATATCCATTTCGAGCATATTGTGTGAACGCACAAGGATTGCATCTGGCTTAGAAACCTCATCCCCAATGGTATAACGATTTTCAGGAAAAAGACCCAGACCTTTTCTAGAGATCTGATTGAGCGTATGTACTCGAAAAGTTTTATGTGATCGTTCAGGCATGATTACCAGCAAACTCCTTCATAAAGTTGACTAAAGTAAGTACGCCTTCAACCGGCATAGCGTTATATATGGAAGCGCGCATTCCGCCAACTGCACGATGTCCTTTCAATTGTAATAAACCACGTGCTTGTGCTTGTTTTAAAAACTCAGCTTCTAAATCAGTATTCTGTAATGTAAAGGGTACGTTCATACGAGAGCGATCAGATTTTGCTACCGGGCAGTGATAAAAATCTGTTGTATCAATTAAGTCATACAATAAGTTAGCCTTGGTAATATTAATTTTTTCAATTCCGGTCAGTCCTCCTTTTTGCTTTAACCATTTAAATACTAGCCCGGTAATATAGATGGCATAAGTGGGTGGAGTGTTATACATAGAGGAATTGTCAGCATGGATTTTATAATCAAATACACTTGGAGTATTCTGAATTGTTTTCCCTAATAAATCTTCACGTATGATAACAATCGTCAGGCCTGCTGGCCCCATATTCTTTTGAGCCCCAGCATATACTAGACCATACCGTGTAATATCTAGTGGGCGCGATAGTATACAAGAGGACATATCAGCTACCAGTGGGATATTATTTTCTGAGTAGGTCGGATCTGGTATCCAGTTAAACTCTACGCCACCAATAGTTTCATTAGGGGTGTAATGCACATAAGCTGCATTCTGATCTGGTGTCCACTGGTCTTGCGTCGGTGCATAGGTAAAACCAGAATCCTCTGATGAAGCGGCAACATTTACCTGGCAATATCTTTGCGCTTCTTTTATAGCTTTTTTAGACCACATTCCGGTATTTATATAATCAGCGCTCTTTTTATCTCGTAGTAAGTTCATTGGTACCATGGAGAACTGGCTGGTAGCGCCACCTGTGAGGAACAGTATTTTGTAGTTTTCAGGAATACACGCTAATTCACGTAGATCAGTTTCAGCTTTTTGGACAATAGACGTAAATTCTTTACCACGGTGGCTCATTTCCATGACTGACATACCACTGTCATGCCAGTTGAGTATTTCATCACGCGCTAGTTGTAGTACTTCTGCCGGTAACACTGCAGGGCCTGCACTGAAGTTAAATACCCGTTCCACTGTCAGAAGGTGCTCCACCTTTTAAATTCATGGTTCAACTTATACATTTAGTTAATTATTCTTCTTCATCAGTTTCAATGACTCTTTCTAATCCGGCAAGTTTTTCACCATCATCCAGATTAATGAGTTTGACTCCCTGTGTGGCACGAGCCATTTTGCGGACTTCTTTCACACGTGTGCGAATTAGTACTCCACCAGTGGTGATCAACATGATTTCGTCTAGTTGTTTCACGAGTCTTGCAGTGACTACTTTACCGTTTCGTTCACTGGTTCTGATTGAGATCATGCCTTGGGTACCTCTACGATGGCGCGCATATTCACTAATCGGAGTACGTTTACCAAACCCATTTTCAGTTGCAGTTAGTACTGAGAGCTCTTCAGTTTCAGCAACTAGTAGGGAGATGACTGTTTGTCCCTTATTTAACTTCATCCCACGGACACCCCGTGCGCTACGTCCCATCGGACGTACATCATTTTCATCAAAACGCATGGCTTTGCCACCGTCAGAGAACAACATCACATCATGTTTACCTTCTGTAAGTGCGACACCAATTAGATAATCGCCATCATCTAAGGCTAACGCAATGATGCCACCTAAACGCGGACGTGAAAATTTAGACAGAACAATCTTCTTCACGGTACCTAGAGAAGTAGCCATAAAGATAAAACGATTATCATCAAACTCTTTTACCGGAAGAATGGCGTTTATCTTTTCTCCCTCTCCCAGTTTTAATAAGTTAACAATCGGTTTGCCGCGTGAATTACGTCCGCCCTGTGGTACGGAATAAACTTTAATCCAGTAAGCTCGTCCTCGGCTTGAAAAACAGAGAATATAATCGTGTGTGTTGACGATAAACAGATTATCAATCACATCGTCTTCTTTTGTTTTGGTTGCTTGTTTACCACGTCCACCACGCTTCTGGGCTTGATAATCCTGTAGTGGCTGCGATTTAATATAGCCGGTGTGGGATAGCGTTACGACCACGTCTTCTGGTGCAATAAGATCTTCCATACTTAAATCTTGCGTATTGACTACGATCTCACTGCGGCGTTTATCTCCAAACTGTTTTTTAACGGCAGCTAGTTCATCAGCAATAATTTTCGTAATTCGCTCTGGCTTTGCAAGAATATCAAGAAGATCAGTAATCTTATCCATTACGTCTTTGTATTCACCCACAACCTTATCTTGTTCTAGGCCTGTGAGTCGTTGTAAGCGTAGTTCTAAAATTGCTTGGGCCTGTGAATCGGATAGGCGGTAGCCTTTTTTGGATAGACCAAATTCTGCATCTAATCCTTCTGGACGAAATTCGCTGGCTTTAACCGAACTGCGAGAGAGCATTTCCTCTACTAGTTTGGAGCGCCAGATTTTTGCCATCAGCGCTTGCTTGGCCACTGCCGGAGTAGAGGCCTTTTTGATTAACGCGATGACTTCATCAACATTGGATAATGCAACAGCAAGGCCCTCGAGCAAGTGACCGCGGTCTCGTGCTTTCTTAAGTTCAAATTTAGTACGTCGTGTTACTACTTCACGACGGTGACTCAGGAACGCATCTAGCATCTGCTTCAGATTGAGCACCCGTGGTTGCCCATCCAGCAGAGCAACCATATTCATGCCAAAAGTATCCTGTAATTGCGTTTCCTTATACAGATTGTTTAGTATTACTTCAGGCATTTCGCTGCGTTTTAGCTCAATTACTACACGCATACCTGATTTATCAGATTCATCCCGTAAATCAGAAATTCCTTCAATTTTTTTATCACGAACCAGTTCACTGATACGAACTAGCAGATTTGCTTTATTTACCTGATAAGGCAGTTCATCAACAATAATGCATTGACGATTACCTTTATCCATGTCTTCAAAATGTGTACGGGCACGCATTACCACGCGTCCGCGTCCAGTTTGATAACCTGTTTTGACTCCTTCAACGCCATAAATAATGCCCGCAGTCGGAAAATCTGGTGCTGGCATAAGCTCAATCAATTTATCGATACTAAGATCAGGTTTTTTAAGTAATGCCAGACAAGCTGCTACTACCTCATTTAGATTATGCGGCGGAATATTTGTTGCCATCCCCACTGCGATACCTGAAGAACCATTAATCAAAAGGTTAGGAATCTTTGCTGGTAGGACCACCGGTTCTTTTTCAGAGCCATCATAATTTGGAACAAAATCTACCGTTTCTTTTTCAATGTCTGCCAGTAGTTCATGGGCAATGCGTGACATACGAATTTCGGTATAACGCATCGCTGCAGCATTATCACCATCTATGGAACCAAAATTACCCTGACCGTCTACTAGGACATACCGTAAAGAAAAGTCCTGCGCCATACGAACGATGGTGTCATAAGCAGCTGTATCGCCATGAGGGTGATACTTACCAATAATGTCACCAACAATACGGGCTGATTTCTTGTAGGGACGATTCCAGTCATTTGAGAGTTCGTGCATCGCGAGTAGTGCGCGCCTATGCACAGGCTTTAAACCGTCGCGTGCATCCGGTAGCGCACGTCCCACAATTACGCTCATAGCGTAGTCGAGATAAGAGCGGCGCATCTCCTCTTCAAGACTGATGGGGAGGGTTTCTTTTGCGAATTGATCCATTATTATTTTTTTCTTTTAAAAACAGTAAGTAAGGATATTATTGGCGCTTTGACTAAGGCCGTATAAAACCCTGTAATTCTACCATGCCACCCTCATTGAAGCCACCTGAATGATCTCTTTTGTACAACCTAAAAAGGTACTCAGCTTGTTATGTATCAGTAAATCAAGAGTTAGGCAGAATACAAGATTTAGTTGTGTAATAATGTGACGCCGAAAGACAATAATTTTTGTATCTGGACGCTACGAACTAGCTTGGATTTGGACCCAATTAATAAATGGATAGTATTAAAATTGATACCGTAATTGAGGCTCGCTGGATAATACCAGCAGAGCCACTAGGCTTGGTGCTTGAAGATCATGCTATTGCCATTGATAAAGGTATGATTCAAGCGATCTTGCCTGCTTCTGATATGAATCTGCAGTTTTCTCCTGAAGAACATATAGTCTTAAATCAGCATGCACTTATTCCAGGATTAATTAACCTTCATACCCATGCAGCCATGACTCTGATGCGTGGGTTAGCTGACGATCTACCGCTGAAGGAGTGGCTAAACAATCATATCTGGCCAGCAGAAGTTAAACATGTGAATGCAGATTTTGTACTGGATGGAACAAAGCTCGCTTGTGCCGAAATGCTAAAAGGGGGTACTACTTGCTTTAATGATATGTATTTTTTTCCGGAAGCATCTGCGAAAGCTGCAGTAAAAGCCGGGATGCGTGGAGCAATCGGTATGATCACAATTGATTTTTCTACCGCGTATGCAAGTGATACAGAAGACTATCTTGCTAAAGGCTTGGCAATGCGGGATGAATATCGTGATCATCCTCTGCTCTCCTTTTGTTTTGCCCCGCACGCTCCCTATACAGTAAGTGATAAGGCTTTCACTAGTATTCTGACTTATGCTGAGCAGCTTGATTTACCTGTACATATTCATTTGCATGAAACTGAAACAGAAATCAAACATAGTCAGGAGAATTTCAATATGCGTCCCATCGCACGTTTGCATCAATTGGGTCTGCTATCACCCGGGCTTATCGGAGTACACATGATTCATCTAACTCAAGAAGAAATTGAGTTGATAGGAAGTCAGGGCTGTAGTGTTGCACATTGTCCATCCTCTAATTTAAAGCTAGCTAGCGGAATCGCTCCTGTTTCTGCCCTTAGAAAGGAAGGCGTCACCGTCGGAATTGGAACGGATGGTGCGGCCAGTAACAATCGCTTAGACATGTTTGCAGAAATGCGCCTTGCAGCTTTGCTGGCAAAAGCGCAAAGTAATAGGGCAGAAGAATTGCCTGCATATCAGGCTTTGCAAATGGCAACGCTAAACAGTGCGAAAGCACTGGGAATGGAAGATCGTATCGGTTCATTGGTAAAAGGTAAAATGGCAGATATTACTGCAGTTGATTTTTCAGGGCCGGAACTTTCTCCTTGTTATGATCCGGTTTCACACTTGGTTTATTCAGCAGGTCGAGAGCACGTGAGCCATGTCTGGGTAGATGGTAAAATACTCGTAAATCAAGGGAAGTTAACCACCCTAGATGAGCAAGAAATAGTAGCCCGTACCGTCTTTTGGAATGGCAGAATTAACATTAATAAAAATGGATAACCTAATAAAAGATAAGGTAAATATAGATCCAGCTGAATTGGAAAAATTTAATCAGCTTGCCCATAACTGGTGGGATCCAAATAGTGAATTTAAGCCTCTTCATGAAATCAATCCCTTGCGGTTAAATTACATTGATCAACTGGCAGGACTCGATGGTAAGGAAGTTCTTGATGTGGGTTGTGGAGGTGGAATTTTATCCGAGAGTATGGCAGAGATAGGTGCCAATGTGACGGGAATTGATTTAGGAGAAAAGCCCCTGAAAATTGCCAAACTGCACTTATTGGAATCCGGCAATAAAGTAGACTATCGTCAGATTGCGGCAGAAGATCTGGCTAAAGAGCAGCCACATCATTATGACGTTGTGACCTGCATGGAAATGCTAGAGCATGTACCCGATCCAGAAAGTATTGTGCGTTCTTGTGCAGAACTCACCAAACCTGGAGGTTGGACCTTTTTTTCTACATTGAATCGTAATCCAAAATCATACTTAATGGCAGTAGTAGGGGCAGAATACGTATTAAACCTGTTGCCACGTGGGACGCATGACTACATAAAATTTATTAAGCCATCTGAATTAGCACGTATGGCGCGTGGTGCCGGGCTGGATGTGGAAGCTATTACGGGTATGACCTATAATCCTTTCACCAAAATATATTCATTAGTGCGGGATTCAAGTGTGAATTATATTATGGCCTACCGTGCTTGATTTACAGATAGATTAATCCCTATTTTCTGATCACAAAATTAACTTCTTTGTTTAAATTTCCGATTTGAAATTTTTTCTATGATAAAAGCAGTTCTTTTTGATTTGGACGGTACGCTTGCCGATACTGCGCCGGATCTGGGTCATGCTCTAAATCGGCAGCGTATAGATAGAGGTATGTCGAGTTTGCCCATTGAGCTGGTTCGAACGGAAGCTTCAGCAGGTGCACGTGGTTTGTTAGGGTTGGGGTTTCAGATTAAGCCAGGTGATTCAGGATATGAAGCGATGCGTGATGAATTCTTAAATTTTTATGAAGAACGTCTGTGTCAGGATACCTGTTTATTTCCAGGTATAGCTGAATTGTTAGAAGAGATAGAATCCCGTAATCTTCTCTGGGGAATTGTTACAAATAAGCCTGCAAGATTTACAAATCCTCTACTAGAACAACTTGGATTAACTTCCCGTACGGCGTGTGTAATTAGTGGTGGAGATACGGTTAACTTTAAACCACACCCGGAGCCACTTTTAGCAGCTATCAATATATTAAATGTTGCTTCTTCTGAGTGTATCTATTTAGGGGATGATATCAGGGACGTAGAAGCGAGCATTGCAGCAGGAATAGAACCCGTTGTAGCAAAATATGGTTACCTGGGAAATGATAACAAGCCTCCTGAATCCTGGGGGGCAGAACATCTTATTGATCATCCTCAGGATTTGCTAAATCACCTCTAGAATCTGTTAGAATCAACAGGTTGACGGTTGAACTATTCTTGAATAAAAATATCAAATAACCGTAGTACAGTAGTAACACAGAATCCGGGGGCGACCTGGCTTCGACGTGGGTTTCAAAGCAGAGCAGGGCATACCGAGGACCAGTTCCCTCGTAAATCCATCTGGAAATGCAAATAATTGCAAACGAAGATAGTTACGCTCTAGCCGCTTAAATCCGGTTAGACTCCGCACCGGTGGGCCTCAACGCCGGGTCTGGCAACAGACAGCGGAGCCATTAGCGAGGATCGCATTTTGCAGGGTTACTTTGCATAATGTTAAATAATAGGTGACTCGCCTGATTTCAGTTCGCCTGTTGACGGTTGTCAGGTTAAATTAATATCAGGGCTAAGTATGTAGATCTGACTGTAGAGGATTTGCGGACGCGGGTTCGATTCCCGCCGCCCATGATTAGTGTCTGCTTTGTGCCAAGGGTATTACCATGAATAGAGAATTATGAATCTTTATCATTGAGCGTCCTAATTGCATGACACAGTGCATCGATTCGTGTTCTATAGATATGGGACTCAGGAATAATTTCTAGTGCTTTCATATGCATGAGTTCCTGTACAGTGACATTGCCAAAACCGGAGATAAAGACTTGTTGCATGCTTTCGTTTGCTCTACGTAAGATCCTGTCAATCGCCATACCAATACTGGTGTCAATTATTGTTACTGAAGAAAAATCAATAATTACTACATCAAATTTATCACCGAGGGCAGATAATCGATTAATTATTGAATTTGCAGATGAGAAATTAAAGGCACCATCTAAGTGTAGTATGGCCAGTTTTCCTTCTGTCTGCCGCAAGATTGTTTTTTCTTCATCTGAGAGCTTTTCTTCGTTCGAGCCACTTGAAATCAGACTAATATTTGCTATCTGATGTTCACTTAGCCGGCTAGCGGAAATGAGGCTGGCCATAACTATACCGATCGCTACCGCTGTCATCAGATCGACTAAAACAGTAAGTAGAAGTACAGTCAACATGACGCTCATGCCAGCCCTACGTGCCTTACGCAAGCGTCTCAAATAGTCCCAATCGATAATACCCCATCCAACATGGAGTAGAATTCCAGCTAACACCGCGAGTGGGATTGACTCGGCCAAGGTTCCGAGCCCAAGTACTAGTGCGAGAAGGACTAGTGCATGCGTAGCACCTGATAGCGGAGTGCGGCCACCAGAACGAATATTGACGAAGGTGCGCATGGTTGCTCCTGCTCCAGCGATGCCTCCTACCAATCCTGACACGATATTTCCAATTCCCTGACCAATCAATTCTTGGTCTGAATCATGTTGTGTGTGTGTAAGCCGATCAGCAATTACAGAAGTCAATAAACTATCAATGGTGCCGAGTACAGCGAGAAGGAGTGCTGCTTGGAGCATCTTTGGGACTTCAGTCAACTCGATCACAGGGAGATAAAGTTCTGGCAAACCGCTCTTGATATTGTCGATAGTAGGAATTTGCGGGAATACAAAAAATGCTAGTAAAGTACCAACGAGAAGTGCAACTAGATAAGGTGGCATCCACTTACGCAACCGTTGGGGCACAAAGATCGCTATGAATAAAGTAAGTAGGCCAACGCTGAGTGCATCTATAGATGGAGCGGATAAAACATTGGGTAAACGTTCCAATGCTGGAAATACACCTTCCTGGGAAACTGGATGACCGAAAAGTGGTGCCAACTGGAGGATAATGATGATGCAACCAATTCCGCTCATAAAACCAGAAATTACGGGGTATGAAATATAGGTGACATAGCGTCCAAGTTTCATCATTCCAAATAAAATTTGCATTATGCCTGCCATCATTACTACAGTGAAAGCTAATGTTATGTTGTGTGTAAAGTCGCTAATCACAGCTACCATGACGACTGTCATTGGGCCTGTTGGCCCTGAAACTTGAGTTGGAGTTCCTCCAAACAAAGCTGCAAAAAAGCCGACAGCGATAGCCCCGTAAAGTCCCGCTATCGCGCCTGCGCCTGAGGCAATGCCAAAAGCGAGGGCTAATGGTAACGCTACGACAGCTGTGGTTATACCAGCTAAAACATCGCCTCTAAAGTTCTTTAGTGATAATCTTTGTAAAGCCATTAGATTAGATATGCTATCAGTTATTTAGTACGTCCCACTCTTATTGAAATATAAATGAAAGTGTTAGAAATTACTAAAATTATCACCCACTATATGCTAAAAACAGTAATTAAAATGTTATAAAAGTAAATTAGCGGGTTTCATAATTAGCGTTCAAACAGATGAATCAAGTCCCTAGTCGGAGATGGCATCCCTAATCAAGTCACCAGTAGATATGACGCCAATTATCCGATTATTTTCCATTACAGGTAAATGGTGTACCTTAATCTTTGTGAGCAACTTCATGCAATCCGCCGTCGTATTGTCGGGGCCTATGTATGTCACCTTACTAGTCATAATTTCTTCTACCTGAATATCTCGTAAGGGTTTATCTAGCAACCTTATATGGCTAAAAAATGATCTTGCAGTGATAATGCCGATTAATTTTTCATCCTCTAGTACTAGTAACGAACCAATGTCCCTAGTGGCCATTATTTGCATGGCATTATAAACAGAATTATGCGGCTCGATGCTTAAAACCTCATGTCCCTTGTTTTGTAGTAGCTGTTTTACAGTGTTCATGACATATCCTCCTACTGTTAGCTATGACTCTCAGTAGACGCTTATAATTCAATTTAAGTATTACTTCAGCATATTAAGAGTTTCAAAAGCCGTATATACTATTATTAAAATACAGTAACAAAAAGTTTAGAGGATTTATTATTAATGATTTCAGCCCAAGAAGCACTCAAAATCCTATACGAGGGAAATCATCGATTTGTATCTGGTACTTCTAACTTGAAAGTGCTAACCAATCAGGATCGACGTCATGAATTAGAAACAATTCAGGAACCATTTGCTATTATTCTTGGGTGTTCAGATTCGAGAGTGCCAGTGGAAATTGTTTTTGATCAAGGTTTTGGTGACTTATTTGTCATCCGTATTGCCGGAAATATTGTTGCGCCCTCACAAATTGGCAGCGTTGAGTTTGCAGCTGAGAAGTTTGGCACACGACTTGTAGTGGTAATGGGTCACTCAAAGTGTGGAGCTATTTTAGCGACATTAGAAGAGATTAGGCACGAATCGAAAGAAAAATCACAGAATCTTTATTCGATCATTGACCACATCCGCCCATCTATAGATGTGTTACCTGGGGCAGAACTGGAAAATCATTCAGACTCTTTTATACAGCAGGCCGTGCGAGCAAACATTTGTGCTTCTGTGAACCTTCTACAACAAGGATCAGAAGTTCTCGAAAGGCTTATTAAGAAGGATGGACTCGTTATCGTCGGAGCAGAGTATTCATTAGAGACTGGGATTGTAGATTTTTTCAACAATGTACCTTAGTCCAGATGCAACAGACCTTAGAAAATACAGCTCCACTATGAATTATTTTTTAAAGCTATCAATAATCTGTTGATTTCCAGAGTGATTGCTTTGTGCCAAAAGCGGAGACTCATGTCTATAGCAGTTCAGTAGAGTCCGATCAAATCCAGAAAATTTGATGGTAAATTTGTTGGTACCTTAAAAATAAGAAAAACGTAGATCGACTTGTATTATAGGATGCAGTTTACTATTCGATTCCCGCCGCCCCACCAATTAAGTGTCTTATGCTGTTTAAAGCTGTACATTAAACCCGCTTTAATCCTTGTGATTAGCGGGTTTTCTGTTTTATCCTATTATTTATTTCCTCGTTTATGTGTCCAAGTCGGTTTAATTACTATATTTCCTTGTACACTAATCAAGACAGTATCACTTTCCGCAAATATGTTGAAAAAAGCATTTTATATTTGCTTAGTTTTCTTGGAGTGGTTTTTGCACCAAGCCCACCAACCCCCTAACCGAACAGCCAAGAAAATTGAATACCGTTGGATGTAGCCAACTTCTAGTACCTCCATGCCTTCAAGAAATATGGCGTCGGACTTCTTGCGGGTGCGTAGCTGCTCCAAGTACAGATAGTCGTGTATTACTGCTGCATTTCCGTACTTACCCCATCGCGGTAAGAATATCCAGAGTGGACGGGGAATTGAGGCAAAGTCCGTCCGAAACCCAATCGGTACGTTGACAACGTCATCGCTTCCCTCCTTGCCGACTTCATAGCCGAAATCAGACAATACAATCCATCTACGGCCGTCAGGGAGGGGCGTGACAACCAAGTTCTCAGTGAAACGGCTCATTTCAATCTCCCTGATGTATATTTAAATTAGCTCTGCGCATAAATACTGTTTCAGAGGCTTTTGTTGTGAACTTTCCAGATCCTAGAATGGTGACATTACCATCAACTATGGAAAATAGAAATGAAAGCGACAGAGGTAAATTTTTATGAGTGCCATAAGTGGATATTCGTAGATTTTTATTTCTTATCCTGGTCAGAGTGTAGAACGATTGACTGATTGTTGGAAGAATTATGATATTTATCACAGATAAAAAGTGTGATCTTATGTACTATTTTATATAACAGTACTGTATTAGAGTCTCAAAAATTTATTAATGGCCGACAAGTTAAAAGAGAAGTCTGAAAGTGTTTCTGAGATACTTGTGATGATGGTTGTTGCTGGTGTCCTCGCATTTTATGTGACTAAAGAAGCTCAGATCCATTGGTTTCAGTCACAATCAATGCAAGAGGCAAGTGAAAAAGTATCTGCAGATATGGAGAATGATATAAAGACGATTCAAGATCAAGCAACAGTAGAAAAAACCAAAACCATGATTCTTGTAGAAAAACTACGTAAGGATACAGATTTCACTTTAAATGCTGCTAGTACAGAAAAACAGAAATTAAGTATTGCCGCAAATATTTTTTTTTGGTGCATATTTCATGAGCACTCGATCTCGCCCAGACTATTGTGCCTCGCTAGGCATCCCTATTAATTCCTTTGTTAGCATATATAAGCAGAAACACTACCAGTTATTTACAATCGCCGAGAAAATCCAAATTCAAGATCATGCTAAATATGGATATACGTATGATATTGATAAGTTATATAAATTATTATCTCCCTCAGGTGAGAAGATGCTTGTGCAAGATATGAAAGATACTTCTTCAGTTGTAAAAGTGTCAGAACGAGAGCTTTGCCAGTCATTTGAGCAAGATGCCATTGAATGGGTAAATGTGGTTGACTTCAGAAAAAAAGCTCCGGAAGTTGCAAAAATACTCTTACCTATAGAAGATACGAACAAGAAGTGACATGCGTATATTAACTATTTAGTTAAATACATACTTTGTGCCAAAAGCAGACAGTTGCGTCTAAAGCAGTCCAATAGCATCCAATGAATCTGCTGGTATATTTGCTCGTATATTGAAAATGTAAAAAATGTATATTAGTCTGTGGTAAAGGTTACAGGCTACTATTCGATTCCCGCCACCTCTCAAGATTTGAATCCTTACTCTTTGCTGGAAGTGGGCAATTAAATGAATAATAAATATTAGTATATTAACAATTAAGCTATGTCATCGCGGATCTTTTCTGGGATAATTCTGGGACACTCATGGATAAAAAACCACAATACAGGGGAATGCGCCTCAATAAACAGATCAAATTAAATCATTGATAGTATAGTTTTGATCTTTTGCTAAGTATAATAGTTTATTAGCTGCACCTGACCTGTAGTCAAAAGATTTCAAGTCAAATTCTTCGTGTTGGAGCCATCATTTAGTTTTAATTTCTGTTTCTAATTTTATTGATAAATATTTATGGAACGAGAAGAAATGCTAAAGAAAGTGGGTAAAATTAACCCTGAGAGTTGTTAATAATTACAGCGATATTATTTACTTAAAGAGTGAGGATAATAAATTGAAATCTCCTTCAATAGTGGCAACTATAATATTAGTAGCAAATATAAACTTAGTTTATTCTGGCGAGGTACTTGACACAATAAAGAAAGACGAGGGCTGTACACTTGTTTGTACTAGACCAGAAACGAGTCTTAGCACTGATAAATGTATGTGTGTTTCTAATAAAAATACTGTGTCAGGTCAGGATGGAGCAGAATCATTAATGAGTGATGGTTCCATTCATTATATAGGTAGTAAGATTACCGAGAATGGTTCAGAAATTACAATATATAAAGAAGAAAGTGGTGATTTTTTAGCGATATACCCTGATAGAGAACCACCTAATCATTATAAAAAGAGTAAGACCCTTAAGGGAGTACTTGGATTAAAGAAAATAGATAAAGAAGAAGGCGGGACTGGTCATCATGGAGGAATTGATCATAAACCTCATAAAAAGATAGCTAAACAAACGCCGAATATAAAAACAAAATCTGGTGGTATGGCAGGAATAGATAAGAAAGAAGATGGAGCTGATCTTCATGGGGGAATTGATCATAAACCTCATAAAAAGATAGCTAAACAAACACTGAATATAAAAACAAAATCTGGTGGTATGGCAGGGTTAGTAAAGAATACGGATGGTACTGATAAAGTGTATGCAACAATTACAAAAAGAGGTGCTAGGGAAAAAATTAAAGTTTACAAAGGTAATAACGGTGATTGGGTTACATATGATAAAGATGGGGGGTCTGTTAGACGTGGAAGTGGTAAATCACTTGAGGATATTTTCAAAGCAGAAAATCATGAAGGGCCAATATCAGCAAGGGATAAATACCGAATTGAATTAGATAAGTGGAAAAGAGCAGAAGCTGCTAGAGAAACTATGAAGGCAGCAGAGCTAGCAGCGCGACATGGTAAGCCTTATAAAAAGACATCTAAGCAAAAACGCCTAATATAAAAATAATACCTGGCGGTGTGGCAGACTTAGTGAAGAATGCGGATGGTACTGATAAAGTGTATGCAACAATTACAAAAAGAGGTACTAAGGAAAAAATTAGAGTTTACAAAGGTACTAACGGTGATTGGGGTACATACGACAAAGATGGGCGCTCTGTTAGATATGGAAGTGGTAAATCACTTGAGGATATTTTCAAAGCAGAAAATCATGAAGGGCCAATATCAGCAAGGGATAAATATCGAATAGAATTAGATAAGTGGAAAAGAGCAGAAGCTACTAGAAAAAATATGGAGGTAGCAGAGGAAGCAGCGCGAGAAAGAGCAAAAAGGTAATTGACAGAATAGAACGATAGAGTTATTTAATTCTTAGTAGGCTGTAGTAAAAAATGCGGATCAAAACTCTTTTGAGTTCTTTATAAGACATTTTCTCTTGTTTTAAGGGAAAATACTTCAATTCAAGATAGTAAGCCAAAAGACTTGCATTTAATAATATCTTTATATCTATTTTCCTTGATTCTAATTTATGTGAATGTCTGCTCTGTGCCAAAAGCAGATATTCACATCTATAGTTGTACAGTAGAGTTCATTTAAATCAAGAAAATCTGATGGTAAATATGTTGGTATCTTAGAAATGATACATTGCTAACTTGTTGTTTAATAATAGTCTGATAACATAGTTCGATTCCCGCCGCTCGTTTTTTCAGAAAACACGAGGTTGGTTATGTGCTTGAAAGCTTATAAATAGAATGGAGATAGCTTTATGAAAAATTTGATTTGCTTGCTTATTCTTTTTCCAGTTGTTGTATTTGCCCAAAAGCAACCGGGGATGCCAGCGAATATGCCAATGGACATGCAGGAGATGCAAAGAAATATGCAGCAAATGGATATGGGGAAGATGCAGGAGGCCATGGCATGTATGAAAAAAATTGACCAATCTGTGCTTGAGGGTTTAAAGAAAGAAGGCGAGAAAATAAAAGCAGAAGTTGGTGCGCTTTGTAAAAGTGGAAAGCGCAATGAGGCTCAGGATAAAGCGATGGCGTACGGTAAGGAAATGATGAGCAGACCGGAACTCGTGAAAATGCGGGAATGCAGTAAAATGATGGCTGGCATGATGCCTAAAATGCCATTTGAGCGTATTGAAAAAGAGGCTAAAAATAGTCACGTCTGTGATGACTATTGATTTGCAAGGATATTGCCAAGTTAACTATCATAGGACGCCAAAAACGTGACGTTAAGTTAGCTCAAGCATTAGAAATTTCATCTATCAATATTGCGGAGAAGAATTTGAAAAAAAGACACCGGATACAGTTTCCTAAAAACGAAATGAAAGAGCAAGGTCAAGATGAAACATATTTTTACCTGCATGGTTCCAATGCGCCGCGAAAAATCAAGTTTCATGATTATGGCGAAATTTATCAGATACCTGGTTTATATGAACAAGTTTTCTATGATCGCCTTAAATGTATTTCTCCTATTAAAGTTGCTACGATCTTAGAGGCTTCAATTAAGGACAGCTCAGAAAATTTTACCGAATTAAGAGTCCTTGATTTAGGTGCTGGCAATGGAATGATGGGTGAAGAATTAAAAAACAGAGGAGCCTCTCGACTCGTAGGTATAGATATAGTCCCTGAGGCTTATGATGCAGCAATACGAGATCGGCCTGGTATCTATGATGCCTATCACATACAAGATTTCACGGCACTAGATCAAGATACAAAAAGCGAGATAATTTCCTGGGGTTGTAATTGTCTGGTCACAGTTGCTGCACTTGGATTTGGCGATATTCCTGTAAAAGCTTTTATTGAAGCTTTCAATATTATAAATGTGAAGGGATGGATAGCTTTAAATATTAAGGTTACCTTTTTGGAAAAAACAGATACGTCTGGGTTTTCACGCATGATGAGAGAACTAATATTCTCTAATTATTTTGATATCTATCATATAGAGCGATATCGTCATAGACTTTCAATTGACGGTGAGCCACTATTTTATTTTGCTATTGCAGGTAGAAAAAAAGCTGACGTAACGGATGAGTTCTTGCAAAGCATTAACATCGACTTTTCCTAACCAAGCCAAAGCAGGCAGGGGCGCACTAAAGAGCGCCCCTTATGTAATCAAATATTCCTGATGTTCGGCTTTGTGCCAAAAGCAGACATTCAAGTAATACTGGTCATTGTGGCAAGTAGAGCGAAGCAAGGGGGTGCACAGACTTAACCTATCGAATGAATGGCTGGGGTAATTTAATGTTATGCGTTCCTTAGTTGGAATTGCCCAACATAGGATCATAATTAATCCGTTTTCTCTTTTAGTTGTATTCCTTCTTTCTCCAAAGTTTCCCTTTCTTCTTCTAGTGCAGTAAAGGCTTTTTTAAGCTTTCCTTCATTAATAGAATGCGAATCGGCATCTAACAATTTTTGAAGGCTTAGTTTCTTTTGCTCCCAATCATTTTTCTTTTTCTCCCAGTTATCAATTTCTTCAAGTAATTTCCCATCATTTTCTTTTCGTTTATCTAAAACAGTACTAATATTATCAAGTGCTCCGTCATACTTTCCGTCTCCATATTTTTTGTATTCAGATTTTAAAAGGCTTGCACTAGAACCTATAACTTCGGCTCCTTTGCTGAAAATTTCTTTTGCTTGTTCCTTTTCCTGAACTGTACCAAAAAAATAATTGTAGCCTAAAATACCTACGACTAAGAAAAATGCAGTTGTGAGAATGAATCGAATCATTGCAACTCCGTTTTATATGATGTTTTCAGCTTGTTGGAGGTTTAAGTCCGAACCACCCAAAATTTCATTAGCTATCTCTAAACCTCATAATTGTTTGTCTGCTAATGTTAAAATCCTGTACAGCCTGAAAAATAGTAGGATTTCGAGCTAATTGGCTTTTGGTTTTGTAATGTTAGGTGGGAAAGGGCTAAATATCTCGTAATAGTTTTTATTCTAACCTTTTTACCCGATTATCGCTATCTGATCAAAATGCTAAGATCTGGTGATCAGGTTACTCATGGGGGTCGATTAGTTAGGGAAAAACCGAAAGAACCGCTCTCAAAAATAACGTGTCTGAACGTTTGCTTTATACCAAAAGTGGACATTCACATCTATAGCAGTTTAATAGCATACCTTCTATTTAAGACAAATAGTAAGATGAAGAACTACCTGGTGTGTGCAATTACATCATTGATTCTGCTTGTTGGATGTGCGCCAAAGGTTTGGTATAAGGATGGCGCTGTTCAGAGCGACTACAAAAGAGACAGATTTACATGCGAAAAA
Source organism: Nitrosomonadaceae bacterium (assembly GCA_965205785.1). Lineage (GTDB taxonomy): Bacteria > Pseudomonadota > Gammaproteobacteria > Burkholderiales > Nitrosomonadaceae > BJGV01. Next base: position 2,151,749 of record OZ242188.1, on the reverse strand, counting down.
AAGGCTAGTGAGGGTGGGTGGGGAACGAGAAACCTATTTAATTTATGCATGTCCTCTAAAGGTTATTCTCTAATAAAAAAATAAATTATTGTATTTGGCTTCCAATAACATCTTGTAACAGCCAGCTATTTTGGGTGTAGAGATGAGGGTGTCTCAAGGAAATTTAGACAGCTAATTCTTATCTAATAGAATGACTAATAGGGAGTTAATGGATTTAAGTTCGATTCCCGCCGCCAAAAATCTATTTTCTTGATTAGCTTGCGAGTCCTAGTCGGGTCATGAACGAATTATTAAACAATTTCCGTAAATTTGTATCGCCCAGCAATTGATGCCGACTAGCTATCCATTGGTCTACAATGTTGTTACCAAAGCGTTCACGTACACGACTGGAGGTTAGATAGGCATTAAACTTACCCCAATGAAGGGTAAAGGGGATGTTTGCTGAATCAAGTGCCTGCCAAACTTGGTCTAAGAATTCACGTGTTTTAGTTGTATTGAGAGAATCTATTTCTAGAACGGCAGTTTGATCAAAGTGCGTAAATCCAAGTAACGCTTGTGTTCCTTTGACAAAACGAAATGAGAGTATTATTGGCAAAACATTGTTGTTATTTTTATACGTATTAAAAACAATGTCCATTGCTTCAATCGCATTGTCAATCGACATTCCAATACCGCAGGCAAGGGTTTTTCCCTGGGTTTTTTCACCGCGGAACAGGTCGCGAATTATCGCTTGTTTACTATAGGGCGCAAATTCATCATTAACCTGACTATTTAGGAATGGTACTGCAAGTTGATTGAGCGGACTTGGAATATTTGCTACGATTGCCCCCATTATATTTAGCCCTGAAGCACCCATACCGGATTCACCTCCATTCCATTGCGGAGGCACATAAGTCGCCGCATCATAGGGTGTTTCATACATCAATAGCACAATGGCCTCATTTGGCGGAGTCCCCTCATTAGGATTCAAAAAGACTTCAAAGTGGTAGGGCTGATCAACGTTTACGGTATGGGCTTCTGGTGGCAGGGAAATTAATGTTGGATCACTAGTTTTGATGGCTGTTTTTAGGGTGTCATCATATGGGCGTCTGAAACGAACTGCATTGAGTGCAAACAATGATCGCGTTTCAATCATGATGCCATGGATAATACCGAAAGAGCCAAAACTCACCAATGCCGCGTTAAACATTGTGTCATCTTGTATAAATTCTGCGCCAATACTTTGGGCAAAACCGGGTTGCATAACCGGTAAGGAATGTCGTTCCAGATAGACATGTTTATTTGGACCCGTAATGAGATGTAGACCAACAACCATTTCCTGCATCGAACCAAACTTATAAGCACTGCCATGCGTACCGGTTGACAAGGCGCCCGCAATGGTCTGACCATTGTTCGAGCCACAACCTTTTATGGATAGGCCATCAGAAAAAAGATAATCATTGAGCGCAGCAACTGAAGCCCCGCATTCAACAAAACGAAGTTTTTTTGCATTACCTGTATATACTGGATTGACAAGTATTTGGGGCATTTCAAATCCAAGCCGAAGCGCCTTAGTGTCAATTAATCGTCCATCAGTTACTGCGGCGGTACTGAGTGACCACAGGCTTCCACGCGCACGGAGTGATTTATTATTCTGCAGACAAAACTGAATGATTTTTTGGAGTTCCTTGGTTACATTATTGTATGTCTCTAAAGGTTGTAATCCGCTTGAATCCGGGCGAAAGCCATATTCTCCATCTAAGATCTGATGATAAGACTCATGACGACCCTTTTCTGGAGTGTTTTTTGATCTAAAGAATCTACGCTGGTTAGTCATTATCGTATCCTATCATCCAGTTATGAAATAACCTGAGAAGTTGAGTTAATTGTTTTGCGGTTCTGGGAAAACAGCTGGGGTCATAGGGGGCGCCTTGCAGCGGAAACGCACTTTCGTTGGCATCCATAAACCCAGGCTAAAAACACCGGCAAAACTATGTGCCAGGTTATGGTCGATCACAACATCATTAATGCCCTGTTCCTCACATTCTGCCGAGAATAATTGCGGATCAAGCATTAATCCCCATAAGAATGCATGCATATTTTTTTCAACATAGATATCTTTTTGATGCGCTAACTGAATCGGGTCAGAGTCAGGAATTGTGACATGGAAACTAGCACAACTAGATAAGAATATAAGGCTTGTTATGCAGGTAACTAGACCAACAATACGTTGTTTTTTTATCATTCCCGTTTTAGAAAACATTGTTATATCCTTTTCATAAAGTGTACCAACATTCAGTAAGCGCTCACAAATTCCTTACAAGCTATTTTCTAATAGCAGAAACTCAGTAGCCTCTAGAACTGATATTCTATAAAAGTGCTATCTTCTGGATCTTTAATCTCACGTTTTACTTTAATTTTCTTTATTTTGAAACTATCAATATTGCGATCAGGACCAATAATTTGGGTATCAATTTCAACTTCCTCCCCTCTTTCTACTATCTTTCCTCTATCTACTGCTTCACTATTTTCTTGCTCAATTCCGTAATTTGAGACACTACTTTTTATTATTTCCAATTGATAATTATCTAAAATAATAAGCTCCCCGGCATGCAATTGACCTGCACTGATAACAACAAACCACGAGATCAGACAAAGAGAAGTTATAAGTGTCTTAAAACTTTGAATCGGTTTTCTAGTATTACTCACACAGAAAAATGTATTTAGGGATGCTGATATTGACTGGGAGATTCTGTTCATTGCACTTTTCTCCACTAGTACTCATCTTCTAATAGCGAGATTACTATCAGATTTTAAGCGAATTCTATGCAAAGTATGTTAGATCCTTTTTAAAATATTCTAAAAAGAATTAATTGAATGCTCGAAATAAGGGGTAAAAATAGCTCTATTCTTCAATATGAAGATTGATTTAGACGTAATTGAAACTGATATTGAAGATAAGCGAAGAATCGCTTTGGGTCGAATGTGGCCATTAATAAATGTCTGTTTTGTGCTAGAAGCGAATATTTACACTTATTTACACTTCAGCAACTTACACAAATAAATAAATTAATTCAGCGATAAATATCACATATTTACTTATTGATATATGTGATTATGTGTTTTAGGAAAATAGCTTGTCAGAAATAACTGTTTTTAGGAACAACCCAGTCACGAATGACTGTTTGTTGCACAAAGCAGTTGATCTCATTTAGCTTCCAATATGATCCGGTAACAGCCAATGATTCTGGGAGTAGGGATGGGGGTATCTCAAAGAAATATAGGCGGTTAGTTTTTATCCAGCACCTTGATTAATAAGATATTAATTGGTCTGAGTACGGTTCCTGCCGCCCCACCAAACTAAGGGTTTCCAAAAGCTATCAGAGACGAATATGCAGCCAAGCTATTTCATCGGTTTGGCTGTTTTAGTTTCAAGCAGTGTATTTGTCCTGAATACGCTTTTTGTTCTTGATTCTTATCATAAAGGAAGCAGGATCATACATTAACCTGCTTTGTGCCAGAAACTGACACTCGTCAATTTTTTTCTGGGAAATCATTTTACGTTGAAAAAATAAGGGGAGCGTAGGGGAGATGGTACCTGCTACACGGGGATGGAATAAATTCTAGGCTAGGCGTGCCCCAACTAGTCGATTTAATTTTGTCATGGAATATTTGCTGAAAAAAATAACCACAAAAAGGGTAATAAATCACATATCTATAGATTTCAATCGTGTTAGATTTATCTGCTATCACTAACATATTGATAAGTAAGAAATGAAGTATGGGTGAGTTTGAAGAGCAAATTATTGTATCGGCGTCGCAAGATAAGGTTTGGAATGTCCTGGCAGACATTAGAAATATTTATCTATGGAATCCTGGGGTCGTTCGGTCCAGGCTGACAACACACGGAGAGGTTTGTGTAGGTTCGTGCAGACATTGTAATTTAGGGGGCAAGAACTATCTAAATGAGGAAGTCATCGAATTTGAAAAGCCTCACAGGCTAACTATGCGTATCAATGAAACGAATCTTCCTTTCAAGGAAGCAGAAATACGGTTTACAGTTGAGCTTCAAGGGGACAAAACACTTGTTAGAGTTTCGCCCAAATATCAGCTTAAATTTGGTTTGCTTGGGGGTATCCTTGATACGATTATGGTGCGCTCACAGTACCGCAAAGGTATGCAAGAATTGTTGCGTGGATTAAGGAACTATGTGGAGTAGTGTGTTGTAACTGGTATACGAAAGGCTTGCGATACATCACTTAATTATGTTTAAGAGACCCTGATGTAACAGCCTTATTCAAAGATGGAACAAGAATAAAGTCAGATAGAGCGATAATTAACCTTAGTTAAAGTAATTATGAATATTTTTGAAGGATCAAGACGAATTGCAAAAATAGTAGCTGCAATATGGATTATTGGTTGGATTTGTATTTTGTTCGGTTATGCACATTGGATATATAAACATGAATGCATAACTCTTACTTCACCAGATCAAGTAACCAATAGTTCTATCCTTTGTGGTAGCTATGGAGAATTAAAAAATCAAAAATACACATCATATCTACTGGATGAAATTGATGGCGGGGCATTCCTGGCAGTTGTTGGGTTTCTACTATTTATCTGGGGGTTCACTTGTGCAATGGGATACATTGTTCGTGGCTTCAAAGGTGTTCCGAAAGGACAAGATGAGAAATATGAGCATGATAATCATTTTTGACATATCATTTAATTCCAATGTTTTATATGAATGTCTGTTTTGTGCCAAAAACCGATGGTCACATATATAGCTGTTAAATAACATCCAGTAAATTTGATGATTTATTTGTTGGTATCTTGAAAATATAAAAAATGTAGATCGGCTTGAAGTATGGGATACAGCCTGCTGTCCGATTCTCGCTGTCTTAGTTCAAATCAATCTAAATAAAAGTCTCCATGTTTTTGTTCAAGTATCCACTGTTCTGAAATTTTAGAACGGCAAAGACCATAGCGGAAGGAAGGGGCAATCCCTGGCAATGTAAATCTTAGATCAGCAAACCAGATACACACTTTGTTCTCATTGGTTTCAACATGGTCGAGTGTCGGATATCGTGCAAAGCGACGAAATTCTGAGAATACCGCTTGATTCCAGGCTTCATGCACAACGGTTTTTTTAGATGCTGGCTCAGTCAGACGTAAGTGGGTTTTCCATGTTGCTTCGGATGCTGGTTGATAAGAGGTAATAATTGTACTTAATACTCCTGTCGGTAGAGCAGATAGAAAGAAATTGTGGCTATCAATTAAGTTAATCAAGGATACATGGTAATTATTATTATGACTTACGATAACCTTCCAGTTGGATAGTAATATTGGTTGTGGAAGAGCTTCACTTATTGCACCATTTAAACGGTTCTTTTTTGCATATTCTTCACCAACCCTGACTGCTTTCTGATGTAATGTCACCTGTAGTCCCACATAACACACAAGAATTATTAAAGTTATTTTGGCAATTTGGCGTTGTTTTGACCACAATAATGAAGCTACAAGGCCTGCCAAAATAATTATAGAAAAATAAGGATCAAGTACAAAAATAATTGGCAGGGATATACGCAACGATGTAAAAGGAGCGAACAACATAGTTCCATACGCGGTGAATAAGTCACCTAATATATGAATTGCAATTCCTAGCGAAACAATGCCGAAAAATGCTTTCCAGGAATAACGTTGGTGTGTGGAATATGAGAGTAGTGCCGACAGTAACAGAGCCCACAAAGGTAACAGGATAATTGAATGAGTTATTCCCTGGTGGAAATTCAGATAAGTGAGTGTATCTACCAAGCGTAAGATAAAATCACTGTCTGGAAATACCGCAGATAAAAATCCTATCGTTGTACGGAGACGAATATTAAGCTGTTCCGGGCGTGGTGTCGCAGGTGCAGTAGCACGTGCAAGTAAAGCTCCACTTAAAGCATGAGTAAGAGTATCCAATTGGAATTGGGCTCTAAGACACTATATTTAGTCCTTGAATGGCCGAGAGCATGGAAAAATAAAGTTTGTAGGGACATATAATTTATGAGTCTTATCTTTACGCCAATACACTAGGGCAGCTTTATAATTTTTTAGCTTGTTTCTCATACGGGGTCGGACTCGATTGTTCAATAAGCAAGGTATTTGTTGTTTTTTTTGCGGTAGAGCTAGAAACACCGGCACATAATAGTTGCTCTAATTTTTTACCTGCTCCTAGCAGTTTGTCAAGAAAATTACTTGTTCTTTCTGATTCCGGTGTATTGTCTTTCATCCAGTGAAAGAAAGTCATAAGATAAATACTAGTAAGTCCGGTTTCCTCTAATGCGCGATGTATATAGGTGGCATCACGTTGAGCAGCTTCCCGTATCCACTGTACCGTCCGACTAATTCGCAAGAGACCCGGAATCTGAACGTGTAAGTGGCCCGGTTCCATTTTGCCAAAAATCATTTGGCGCGTAACATTACGATAAGGAGCCAGTGTGGCAAGCCATGTCATGATTAGTCGATGTAATCGCTGTCGTGAGTCAAGTACCTGGAAATCAGGCTTTTCAGCTTCCTGAAGCATTGCTTTGTCGGCGCGATCAAACCATGCGTCTACTATTTCTTCTTTTTCACGAAAAAAAATTCTCTCTTTATTAAGTGAAATACCTGTTGCTTCAGCCACAGCGTGGAGGCGTACAGCTTCCCATGATTGTTTTTCTCCAAGCTCGAGAGCGGCATCAATAATCTTATTTTGCTCGCTGTTTTCCATGTCTTATTCCTTGAATGAAATTACCTCTCTCAGGTTAGGCTCTACTCATCTCTATAAGAAATATTTCATCACCTACATTACAGGATTAGTTTAATTTTACAGTAACACTGGCAATATATAATAGCTACCTTCAGGTGCTGATTGTCTGGCAGCACCTTAATGAACATTAGAATAGACTTGAACGAGCACCAATCATTAAAGAGAAAAATTATGACTCAGAAAATCGCATTAGTTACCGGTGCATCCAGTGGTATTGGAAAAGCTACAGCTGAGCTTCTTGCCAGGAGCGGATATTTCGTTTTTGCCATGGCACGTCGCATGGACAGGCTTGAAAAATTGCGATCTGATCAAATTGAACCAATCTGTCTTGATGTTACCAATGCCAAAGCAATACGAGCTACAGTAGAACACATCATATTTACAAAGGGCCGGATTGACGTACTGGTAAATAATGCAGGTTTTGGACAGTTGGGTGCAATTGAAAGTGTTTCAATGGAAGCGGCCCGTCAGCAGTTTGAGGTTAACGTATTTGGCTATGCTTGTTTCATGCAAGCAGTATTACCATATATGCGGGAACAGAAGTCAGGAAAGATTATCAATATTTCCTCGATACTTGGCAGAATAGCAATTCCTGGTTTTGGTTGGTATGCCGCTTCAAAGCATGCGATAGAGGCGTTGTCCGAAGCTCTGCGTAGTGAAGTATTGGAACTTGGAATCAACGTTGTAGTTATTGCACCCGGCCTGATTAAAACTGAGTTTGCTGCAAAGGAGTTTGAATTGCTCAATACTGTTGAGCATCCAACCGTTTATAAAAAACTTCTTGCTGGTCTTCATCATCTTATGGCTAGTGAGCCTAAGGCTCCAGGCCCGGAAATTATTGCAAAAGCAGTACTCCATGCAGTTACTACATCTATTCCTCCCGTAAGGCATGCACTGCCTACTGATTCTAAAACTGCTGTCATCGCCAGATGGTTGTTAGGCAATCGTATTTTTGCGTGGGCAATTCGACGTAAAATGAGATAGTTCCCACATTGATCGGACAGTTACTAGCAAGATTGCAGTTATACTTCTCTTAAGGATGGTTCTGAACGTACAGTAAAAAATATCAAGCAGCTAATAGAAACCAATAGTGCTATGGTAATGAACTAAAATGACTAATTTACACCATAGTAGACTTACTATCGACTCCATACCTAAGCTTCTTTTGTCGCTTGCTATTCCATCAAGCGTTGGGTTTTTCTTTAATACGATGTATAACTTAGTCGATACGTTTGTGGCAGGTTATCTTTCAACACAGGCGCTTGCCTCTCTTTCAATTTCATTCCCTATTTTCTTTTCCCTAATTGCTATTAGCATGGGTGTCGGCACTGGGGCTACTGCACTTATAGCAAATGCGTTGGGTAAGAAAGATGAAGAAACTGCCAAGCGTTATGCAAAACAGGTCATCAGCTTTGGAGTCTTGCTAGGTATTACCATCTCTATTATAGGTATTCTTGTAACCCCATCTCTTCTCTCGATCCTTGGTGCTGAGGGAGCATATCTTACTACTGCAAGTAATTATCTTGTCACCTTCTTTTGGGGTTCAATCTTCCTCACGATGACCTTTATGTTTAATGCGGTACTGAATGCAATTGGTGATACAAAATCATACCGCAATGTTCTCATTGCAGGCTTTTTTATCAATAGTTTGCTCAGTCCTATTCTTGCATTTGGTTGGCTTGGTTTTCCCGAATTGAATATCAAAGGTATTGCAATTGCAACAATTGTATCTAATGCACTAGGTGCATTGTATTTGTCATTTAAGGTGCGTGAAACAGGATTAGTTACAAAGGAATCATGGGATCAATATTTACCTAATATAAAGGCTTATCTCGATATTGCAGGGCAAGGCTTCCCCGCAAGTCTTTCTCTGATGACCATTTCAATTGGCTCATTCATTATCGTGTACTTTGTTAGTACATTTGGAGAAAGTACTGTAGCTGGATACGGGGTAGGACTACGTATTGAGCAAATTGTTTTGATTCCAGGTATTGGAATGAACATTGCTGTACTGACACTCATTAGCCAGAACAATGGTGCTAAAAAATACGACCGTGTTCGAGAGATAATTCGAGTTGCTATTCGTTATTCTTTATATTTCAGTACTTTTGCAGCAGCATTCATATATTTCTTCTCAAAATATCTGATCGGGATTTTCACAGAAGATCAAGCCGTGATCAATTCTGGTGTTGGGTATCTTTCAGTGGCTGCTTTCATCACATGGGCGTATGGAATACTATTTGTTACAGATTCTGTTTTTCGTGGTCTTAAACGTCCAATCTTTCCGCTCCTAATGGGTATCCTACGACAAATTGTTTTACCACTTCCTGTGCTCTGGCTTGTCACTACTGTATTTACCTTTGGTATTTTTGGAGTTTGGTGGGGTATATTTGTAATTGTGTGGATTGCCACAATTATTGCAATAATCTACGTACGAAACGTAGTCAACAAGGTTTGTGTGGATTGTTAACGTTGTATAAATTAAAACTAATACTGGAGGTAAAGAATGAAAAGTAATTTATTTCTAGATACAACAATCCGAATCTGGTTTACTTTAACGAGTCGAGAGCAAGCATCAACACAGATTCAAAAATTGTGCGGTCGTTATCTTGCACTTGCGGAACAGACTGATGCTGAGAGTGGAGCAATGATTATTCATGTTCCGAAGATGATAGGAGTTGATGAAGACATGCGAGACTGGTCATTCTTTAAGATTCTTGAACATAACACGATTGTGAACCGAAGTTTTACCTCAATTATTGAAAGCTTAGTCCGTGGTGAAGAACCGGAGGGGGCTGGAGCTATAGATATGAAAAAAGACGTAATGCCTTCTGAAAATCCTGGGACAGAACAAATGGAATCCTTTCATAATTCAGTAACTGAGCATATAAAGATTGTTTCAAATTATCAGTCTCTTCGTGACACTCCTACAGAGCATCATCCGGTTTTTGGAAAATTTAATGCACATCAATGGCATTGTATGTTTGGTTTTCACCTTTTTATCCATTATGCCCAGGCGAAATACATTATTAGTAAAATAAATAAAAAATAATGCAATTAATGTCCTCTTTGTGCCAAATGGAGACAGTCATGTCTAAAGCAGTCCAGCAATATCCAATAAATTTAATGGTATATTTGTTGGCATCTAAAATAGATAAATTATAGATTAGCTTGTACAAATGGTTACAGGCTACAATTCGATTCCCGCTTCCTTATACGAATAGGGTATCATCGATAAAAGAATAATTGATTGGGTTAGAGATTAGTTAGCTTTAAATGAGATCATAAAATGATAAAATTAATGTTAACTTTGGTGCTAGCCGTTATATGTAATAATGTAATGGCGGAGTGGGATAAGTTTGTCGAGTATGATGAAAAACCCCTTGTCGTCTATGTTGACCCAACTGCAATTCGCAAAAATGGCAACAACGTAAAAATGTGGGGTTTATCTGATTACAAAGAGGCTCAGGAACTAGCTTTCTTGCCCCTATATAGATCAATAAAGAGCCAATATGAATTCAACTGCAAGGGAGAGCAAGCAAAAGAACTTTATGCATCCTATCATGCTAAGAACATGGGCGAAGGCAAGGTAATCTTTAGTGATAATATTCCTGAGAATTGGATTCCAGTTTCACCCGATTCATTAGATAAGGAATTATGGAAATTCGCCTGTAGAAAGTAATGGGTAAATTGAAAAATAAAATTATTGGCAACTAAGGAAGTAAAATGTTAAAGATAACCATAGTCATACTTCTAGTTTTCTCTACTGTAGCTCGCGCAGCACCGCCAATAAGTGTTGATGGACAAACTGGCGAGAATCTAGACACTCTAAGCAACAATCCTTGCGATCCAGATTCAACCAGTAAACCTTATGGGCGGGATGGGTCTGAGTATTCTCAAGACTCAATTAACAATTCATACGGGCAGAGCGGAGCGGAATACAGCAATGACAGTTCTAAAAACCCATGTGATACGGATCCGTCAGCGACAAAAGATTCTGATAGGTATTATGAGTACCTAAAATCTACGAATCGGTCAGCGACAAAAGATGCTGATGGATATTTCGAGTATTTAAAATCTACGAATCCATTAGCGAAAAAAGATTCTGACGGGTATTACGAGTACTTAAAATCTACGAATCCATCAGCGACAAAAGATTCTGATGGGTATTTCGATTACTTAAAATATTAAATAAACCAAGCCCCTTAGTTGGGGCTTTTTCTTATCCATTATTTTCAATCCTTTGTTGCACAGTATTTGAATCTGACACTATTTATCAACGTCAGACAGGATCTTTTTTTTCTTCACCGGTACTAATACGCCCACTTTTATCAACATTGAGTACATAGACCTTACCTGCACCATGTTGATGAGTATTGGCAGCCATCATAATTGTACTAAAAATATGATCTACTAGTTCGTCAGGGGAAAAAATTTCAATGCGCTTATTATTCAAGTATGGCGTGTAGTCCTGTTCATCAGTATTTCTCTCACGTCCAAAGCCTTCACATTTGGACACGCTCATACCTGGAAACCCAGGAATTTCGAGTAATGCTTCAGTAACCTTAGGTAGCATAAAAGGTTGTATATATGCACGTATTTCTTTCATGGGCGCATCTCAGGTTCGTGTTGCTGCCTTTCAAGATTGCGGTAGAGCAAAGGGAGCATGGTTAGGGTTAGTAACGTTGCTGTAATCAATCCACCTATAATAACTATTGCAAATGGTTTCACAGTTTCTGACCCTATACTAGTAGAAAGTGCAGCAGGCAGCAATCCTAACATTGCCATCAATGCAGTCATTACAACAGGACGTAGTCTACTTACAGAGCCTTGCAGAATAGCATCATGCAGTGAAATACCTTCACGCCTATGTAAATTAATTTTAGTTAGTAAAATTACGCCATTTTGTACAGCAATACCAAACAGCGCGATAAATCCAACTGCTGCAGATATACTTAGATGGATACCAGATAGCAGCAAAGCTATCAGTCCACCAGTAATCGAAAAGGGCACACTTAACAAAATTAGAAATGCGTTCTTAATAGATTGAAATGTCCAGAATAGTAATATAAAGATCAAAATTAAACTGATAGGAACGATAAAGGAAAGTCGCTTCATCGCCCGTTGTTGATTTTCGAACTGACCACTCCAAATAATGTTATAGCCTGGCTGAAGTGTAACTTGTTGTGAGATCTTTTGTTTTGCCTCTGTCACAAAACTACCTAGATCCCGCCCTATTAAATTACATTTAATAGCAATACGACGTTGATTATCCTCTCGGCTAACACGTGAGGCACCTTGATTAACTTTTATTTTTGCTAATTCTGCTAATGGAATACGAGCGCCATCTGCTGATAGTACAGTTATATCTTTAATGGTTCCTACAGAATCACGAGCAGTTCCTATAAGACGCACTGTAACGTCAAAACGTCGTTCGCCTTCGAGTATTTGAGTGGCAGTTTTGCCACCTATTGCTGCTGCAATTACATCTTCTACATCTTCTATATTGATTCCATAACGAGCAACTTTTTCCCGGTCTATGGAGATAAGTAATTGAGCTAACCCTGATTGCTGTTCAGCAGCAACATCAGTAGCTCCCTCTATTGAATGGAGGATATTAGTGATTTCATTGGCTTTTTCCTGAAGAATTCTAAGATCCTGTCCAAAGATTTTAATAGCAATTTCTCCTTTTACACCGGAAATTGCTTCTTCCACACTATCCTGGATTACTTGTGAAAAATTAAATCGTAGACCAGGGAAAATTGCTAATCGCTCATGCATAGCCTCAATCAACTTATCTTTATTATTATAATTCCAGGTATCCTTTGGTTGGAGGTCGATAAGGATTTCTAAATTGTTAAAGCCTTTAGGATCGGTACCATCTTCAGGGCGACCAAGTCTACTTAGTACTGACTTAGCTTCATTGAATAAGCGCAAACGAGCACGTACCTCTTTTTCTATCTCTTTGGCTTTACTGAATGAAATTGGTGTTGGTAAAGTAATGGTTAACCAAATATTTCCTTCGTCCAGCTTAGGCATAAATTCTGTACCAATTAGTGGTACAGAAGCTAGGGATATTGCCAGTATCATCCCTGCTACGATGAGCAGTTTTCGTGGTTTTTGTAATATTGATTTCAATAAAACTTGATAGCGTAGCTCCATACTATGCATTAACGAATTACGCGATTCTGTTAATTTAGGTCCAATCATATAACTCATTAGCGCTGGCACTAAGGTTAAGCTAATAATAAGTGAGCCTAACAAAGCAAAACATAAGGCAAATGCCATAGGAGAAAAGATTTTAGCTTCAACCTGTTGAAACGTAAAAATTGGTAGAAAAGCAATAATAAGAATAGCTTTGGAGAATAAAATGGGTCGAGCCATCTCTGTAGTTGTGGTAAGCATGGACTGGCGCATATGCGACACACTCATCTGTTGGCGCATTTCTATAGTTATTTTGACCATAATCGCTTCGACCAATACAACTGCACTATCGACGATAATCCCAAAATCAATTGCACCCAAGGAGATTAGATTTGCAGATACGTTTGTAGCATCTATCAGGATGAAAGCGAATAATAATGATAGTGGAATGACGGTAATGATTACTGCCGATACCCATGCCCTGCGGAGGAAAATAATCAGAATCAATAGGATCAGTGCCGCACCTTCCACCATATTCCGCTCAACCGTATTAATGGTGTGTTCAATCAATTCGGTACGATCATAAATAGGAGAAATTTTAATGCCGGGAGGAAGGCCATGATTGTTAAGGTAGTCAACCTTTTCATTTATTCTTTCTAGTACTTCAATAGCATTGCCACCCTTGAGAAGCATGACAACACCTTGAACTATATCGTCACGTTCGTTGAAACCGACAATACCTGTACGTGGTTGTGGACCAATAACAACATCACCAATATTCCTGATAAAAATAGGCACACCATCTTGATTGGCAACGACAATATCACCTATTTCATCAGCGGAATTCAATAAACCAACTCCACGTACTACTAATGCTTCATCTCCGTCCTCAATATACCCACCCCCAACGTTAGCATTATTAGCAGCAATGGCCTGAGTAATTTCAGACAGTGTGAGTTTATAATTTCTCAGTTTATTAGGGTCAACTTGTACTTGGTATTCTTTAACACCGCCACCTATAGCTATTACATCAGCCACTCCTTGAACAGAGCGGAGTGTTCGATCGATTCGCCAATCTTGTAGTGCGCGCTGTTCCACCAAGGGAACGGCAGGAGCTTCTATACGGTAACGATAAATTTCACCCACTCCAGTTGTCAAAGGACCTAGCACTGGACGCACTTCTCTTGGTAGATTAGCTGTTCTTAATCTCTCCAGGACTTGCTGTCTAGAGAAATAATCTTCAGCATCATCATCAAAGTTTAGTGTTACAACAGACAACCCAAAAATTGATACGGAACGCATATTGATTAAATGTGGTAAGCCATTCATTTCCTTCTCGATGGGGAGGCTAACCAATTTTTCTATTTCTTCCGGCGCATAACCCGGATATTGAGTCACTACTCGTACAAAAACATTTTGTACATCAGGAAAGGCTTTTATTGATAAACGTTCAAAAGCCAGGGAGCCAATAATCGCCAATAATATTGATATACCAATAATCAACAAACGTTGATGTAGGCAGAAAGAGATAATTTTATTAATCAATGAGTATCTTTGCTAACTTGTTGTACAGAATCCTGCTCAGCGCGTAGTAGCAATGCACCTTCAACTACAAGATTATCCCCTTGATTCAATCCCTCAATAATGACAGCTCGGCCTTTTAGGCTCAGTCCCGTTGTAACCGGACGTTTTTGATACCGATTATTACCGATACTTACATACAGCCAATCAGATTCACCATCAGTAAATAATGCTGTCAAAGGTGCAACTATTACGAGATCATTCGGGTCACTTAATACCTCAATAGAAGCAAACATAGAGGGTAATAATCGTGAATCTGTATTAAGAAAAACACAACGTGCCTTAACAGTACGAGTAGTCTCATCTACTACCTGACTAATATAACTAACGGTTGCAGTAAAGCTCTCTTCAGGATAGGCTGATACGCGCATAAGAACTTCATCATCAATATGAATCTTGCCAATATCTTTCTCGAAGATATCCATTTGCACCCACAATTGACTTAAATCCGAAATAACAAATAAAGGGGTGGTTAAATCAGGTCTAACTTCCATCCCAGGGTTGATATTGCGTTCGGTAATTACTCCAGAGATGGGGGCCTGTAAAACAAAGCGGTTATCCATACTACCACTAGGTACACCAAGGTTTTGAAGCATTAGAAGTGCTCGTTGTTCTTCGCTACGAGCACGGATCAAATTTTCTTCTGCTTGTTCCCGGGCTTTCCTGGGTGCAACATCGTTCTCATAGAGTTCTTTAGTCCGCTGAAAAGCATTTTTAGTTGTATTTAATTTAGCTTTAGCACTTGTATAATCTGATTGTGCTTGACCCAATTCTGGGCTATTTAACTCTGCTAATGGATCACCTTGATAAACATTAGCACCCAAATCCGCAATTGTTCCAGTTACTCGTCCTGCAATTGGTGATGAAATACGAGCAGTACGAGTTTCGTCATAAGTAATTTTCCCTGTGACTGAATCTATTAATGGATATTGCGTTAATTCAACTATTTCTTCTTTAATATAGGCAAGTTTAGGAGACTCTGGGTCAAGTACTACTATATTTTTTGGTAAAACAGTGGTTTTTTTTGTATTTCTTTATCTAGTGGTTGGCAGGATAGAAGTAGAAATCCAAGTAGTCCAGTAATCAACCAATGGAAATGAAGAAGTCTTGCGTTCATAGTTTATTAGCTGAGATTTTTGATATGCATCATTTATAGATCTAAATTAACTTTGGTACCGAATTTTTAATTCGGCTGTAATAGTACAGTAGTATTATAGCTTTGTAATCACGTTTTATATAAATCAGATTCAGCCACTAAATAATCTCACATAACTTTCTCATTCCAATTTATATGGCTTCTAAAAGGAAAATTAGATTTTAATGCTCTATGAGCATTGTAAAGATTAATGGAAGCAATATCAGCTTGTGGAAGTAGTTTAGTATTCTTTGTCGTACCACCTTTTGTTAATGCCTTATTACTGAAAGTTGTTGCATAACCTAAAATTTAATCTTTTTCACCCTCGTTATAGAGGTCAGTTTTACTAGAAAGTTCAATAGGGGCTTCGCAATTCTCCGCTGCTTCTAAATCTATCTAGAAAGCAAAGTATACAAAACCATAAAGCAAGTGATAGTAAATTGAAAAAATGTAGACTTGAAATAATGATTTGAGGGCCAAATTGGACGGTTATCATCAGATCAACTGGTCATCTTTGATGTATTTTTATTGGTTAGTCAGCTATCAAATATTCAATATGGAGTATTGATGCAATTTCTTGTACAGTTTCTTCTGATTACGATAGTTCTTATGAGAGGCAATGATGCCAGATATATTTGAAGAGAATAGTCATATTATTGACTCTACTGGTAATCTGTATAAATTATATGCGCTATTTGGAATATTTCTTATAATTATTCCGATAATGGGGATGAGCTATTTCATTTTTTTTATACATGGACTAATTAATAGTGCAGCATTGAGTAGTAAAAGTATAGAATTCAGACAGAGTTTAGTTGAAATGCATATACACGATATAGCTAAGAAAACAGAGATACTTAATTATCTTGTGGAGAGGCATCTGTTAAAAAATAAAGCAGAAGAACGTTCAAAGCTAGAATCTATACGTAGTCCTGCAGAGCACATTAAGAAGAAGAGGGCGTATTCTGAAAAGAAAAATAAAAGATTGAATGATATACAGAGAAGGTTAAAGAATATAAAGAAATTGAGATATAAGAGTACGGCTAAATTAAAGGAAAGTGATAAAAAATTAATAGCAAATAAATATTTGATTGAAAAAGCTGGACGATATTTTGATAGCTTAATTTGGTTATCTACTTTCTCATTATTGGTTATATGTCTGGGTAGTCTAATGACTAAAGTTGGGTTCAATAAATTGAATAAAGTGAAATAGTTTCTCTTTTATGAAGACTGCTACTTTATGCCTAAAGTAGATACAAATATATATATACAAAAAATCTGGTAACAAGCAAATAACTACATAACTTTATTATTTCGATATTTAGGCAGAGAAATTCATTCCTTTTTTTCTAAAAAGAATTTTAATGGTTAAATAAATACTTATAAGTATGAAAGAAAAGTACAAAAAGAATACTACCCAATGCTTTATATTAAAACCACCTGTAACTACCATAATACCTAATAAAAATATTACTAAAAATATAGTTATGAAATATCCAAGATATGAATATTTTATTTTCTTTGCTTCATATTCAGAATCATGTACAAATTGAAAGCCAGCCACAATCCCCATTGCTGAGGAGCAGGCTAGATGAAATATAATTTGCAAAAATGATGTTACATCCATAGATGGAACCCAATGCAAACAGGTTAATGCCTATATGATGGCTTCATGTAAGAGATTGCTGGGATTATAAATGCGTTACTTAGTATCTTCTTTGTACCAACAGAATCGGACATTCAAAACCTTAAATACTTGATCACGACACGTACTCATGCTTCTGTCCTTATTTGGTTTTGTATTCATCATAAATCTTCTTGATAGGGATTAGATGCCTGAGCTATTCCAACCTCAATTTCCTCTACATCAGTCATAAACCCCTCCAATATATTTGGAATTATTTCATTAGATTGTAGACTAGATTTTAGCTGTTTTTGAAGCACAAATATCTTGATCACGTTTATTTCCGCACACTTTCCAATGCCAATACCTATAACATTAGGCATCCGCATCATCCGTTCTTCATGCTTTAAAATTGCTTCTCCAATTTTCATATGTAAACTTATATAAGCTTTTAATTACAGATTAATAATTGTCACATCAATTGAGATTAATCACTTCCAACAGTATCTTCTGTGAAAAATCACACATTGTGTGAAAATACCTATTAATAGATAAATGCAAAGAGTATGTTCGATTGGAATAAAGACGATACTGATATCTTCAACGACTATTTTGTGTCAAAAATGGACACTCACGGCTATAGAAATCCGATAACATTCAGTAAATATAATGGTATATTTTTGTTGGTATCTTGAAAAAAGGATAAACGTAGATCGGCTTGTAGTAGGGGTTATAAGCTAGTAACAGAGTAGATGCATTATTTAGGATGATTCCTTAAGTTATACACTTTGGAGGAAGATGATAATTTATTACTTCGTTTCTTGATTTCTTTAACTATAGGTTTCTCAGTAAGAGCCTTAATATGTGCACCCAAAGATGAGATATCCTTGTCGTTATTTTTTTTAATATGAATATCAAGTAATTTAGCTAGGGTCTTAACACTTTGTTCAATTGTTGTAAATTTTTCTTCTTTTGCTGAACCTAAATCATAGTTTTTATTCCAGAAAGATTCAAAATCTCTATTTGCAAGTGGTAACGCATAGTAACTAATTTCTTTATATGCAGGGTTACCAATACTGTGAACATATGAGAATAATGATGCGGTAATGACTTCTGCAGAAGGAAACACTGCTTTAATATACATTTCAGTCTTTCGCATTGAACGCCCAGTTCTAGATATGTCATCTACTATCATCACTGGGCTTGACAGCCCTTCAGTTGGGCAATCAAATTTTTCTCCGCTAACGTGGCATTGTATGTAATTTTTACTTGGTATTTTTGTTTGGAGTGCAAGAATTCCACCATCATTGCTCCTCCACGATTTATACCGATAATTGAATTTGGTTGTTTATTTAAAGCAAAATTTGTCAATAATTTTAAAGCGTTTTCTATATCATCAGGATTAATAGAACCACTGACTAATTTATCTTTGGTAATTAACAAATCTTGTAAATTATTTATATGCGAATTTAGAAGACTTTGTGAATGCCAGACTGACACAATAAATGCAAGAATGCAAAGAATTATTCCCGATATTGGAAGAATCTCTAAGAATGTCATGGCTGATTAATTGTCACTTGGTTTTGGTTTGAAATTGAGACATTCGGCTTTCTCAATAACGTGTAAAACATATTTTTCCCTGGAATAAGCGAGAAAAATTAGAAATAACATAAATACAGTTGCAGTAGATGTGTAATCAGGAACTTTACCGCCTTCCATTACTAGCCCAAACCCTATAGAAAATAATACACTCATTAAGATAGAAAATATGAAAAACAAGATTGACCTAGATAAGCTGCCTATAGTTATTATATAAATAGCAGTTGTAATCATTAGGGTTCGAATAGAAACATCTTCCGTAATAAGAAATTCAAGGCCTAGGGGTAAGAGTGGGAATAATGTGTGTAGTATTATACATACCAGACATTGTTGCCAACCTCTGCTGATAATGGTGGTTGATATAGCCATTAGTTTATTTATGCTATTAAATTTGTTTAACCAAATTTTGGCGATGAGCTAATTGTAGTACTATTTAAGATATTTTATTAGTATCAAAGCATAAATAAACCTAGATGCTTGTCTTTAGTACTATTTATCTAGGATAATCTTTCAATATACTA
Source organism: Nitrosomonadaceae bacterium (assembly GCA_965205785.1). GTDB lineage: Bacteria > Pseudomonadota > Gammaproteobacteria > Burkholderiales > Nitrosomonadaceae > BJGV01. Next base: position 2,132,373 of record OZ242188.1, on the reverse strand, counting down.
TTGCACTAATTCCATGACAGCCATAATTTTCGAGAAGAAAATGAGAGCAGTTATTATTCTTTTATTGAGCTTTATAGGTGTACCAGCATTGGCTTGTGAAGAATCACTGTTGGATCACGATTTCCGACGCCTTGCATCATCTGAGAAAGTTAATCTCTGTCAGGCATATAGAGATAAAGTGGTACTTATTGTGAATACTGCATCAAAGTGTGGAAATACACCCCAATATGAAGGGCTCGAAAAACTCAATAAGGAGTATGCTGATAAAGGCTTGGTTGTAATTGGTTTTCCATCAAATGATTTTCTTGGACAGGAGCCAGGATCAGAGGAACAAATTCAGGACTTTTGTCGTTTAACATATGGAGTTAAGTTTCCAATGTTTGAAAAAGTCAAGGTTACCAAAAAGAATGCCCATCCATTTTACGTCGCTCTAGCTGCAACTGCAGGAACCTACCCAACCTGGAATTTTCATAAGTATTTAATTGGCAGAGATGGGAAACTAATTACTAGTTTTAGTCCTGGTACCAAACCATATGCCGATGAAGTGATCACTGCAATAAAGAATGCTCTTTCAAGATAATTGACATAATACTGCTACAGTTAGATACTATTTAAGTAACCGTTTAATGCTAAAAATTGCTATCTAATCTGCTGTTTTAGTTCCAGTTAGTGTTTCCGGGGGTCACACGTGTGACCCTTGTTTTGACATTAATAATAACATTAACAATTAATTTATCTTTTCGAGGAATTAGTAACTGTTCTGTCTTAACTGCAACCGATGTTACCAAGCTATCGTCCTCTAAGAGACAAAAAAAGAATGGAGCTTGATCAGATTTAGGTTTTATTTTTTTTGGAAATGCGTTTTGATGTCTCGGCATTGTTAATGCATCAAAAAGTGTTTTTAGTCGGTTATCAATGTCACCACCATGAATTAGTTGTCCATGAGATAAAGAGGTTGTAGTATTACAAACGATAATTCAGCTATAACGTTCATCTCTCCTGTAACTAGTGGTACAAAAACAAATGAATCAAATGGTCGAGGTAAATAATAGCTACTCTTATTTTTGCCAGGCTCCAAATAAGATATATGCTCACTAAGTGGCGGCTGATCCCACAAACATTTTAATTGTTGATGGAAAACCTGTCTAAGTTGGTGTTTATGTGTAGCGCTTCCATTAGGCCTAAGTGGACCATGATAATGAAGAACAAATTCCATATTTATCAGTATACGCTTTATACAAAAATAAAAACCCACAGCCCATCTAATTTTGTAAATAGGGGTTCAAAACTTTTCATTGTCAGGCTTGCCTAGATTATTGATTCTCGTTTTCCCAAGCATCTTAAGTAAAAGGTTACGGAAAAATCGAAAAATTGGATAGAGCCATGAGGATACTGATTTAGACTTAAATACCCAGTAATTAAAACGATTGAAAAGGTTTGAACGACTACTAATTAAGGCAAGAGCGTGTATTGCGTCAGAGCCATAGTAAAGTTGGTTCTCCATTTTTAATACCATCCCTTGATCAATATCTAAACCAGATCTAGTAATCTCATTCAGGATTTCACTTTTCTTACGTGCATCGATAATTCTTAAGTCACCAATTGTTTTCCTAATTTTAATGATTTGGCAATAAGAGTTGCAGACAGGACATTCCCTATCATAAACCAACAATATCTCTGGTCTGCTCATTTCATTACTCTTAAATTTGGTATGTCTACAAGGAAACTTTGACTTTACTTAAAAGTATATCATTGAAAGTAATTAAGTCATGAATATCTGCTCTGCATCAAAAGAGAGCATTCAAGTCTATAGTAGTTCAATGGAACCCAATAAACAAAGCAATTAATAACAATTTTATTTTCAATTTTTATTTAGTCTCTAGAAGTAGAATTTCTTCTTATCAGTCGTTTAATCCAGGTCTTTAGGCCTTTCTTATCAAGCCAGTTCCCAATTACACTAGATAGAAAGTTAGTTGTAGATAATGAAAACGCATAAGCGGTGCCTGGCCAGCCGCGGGGTATCAGATAATAATGTTGCTCTTTTCTTGAAGTGTTCGATAGTCTTTTCTTAAACACACTATCTCCGGAAAGGAAGTCAAGGCAATAGATTCCTTTTGATAAAAGATCCGTTATGACTTTTGTTAGAAGATAAATGCCTGGTTGAAGCTTTGCAAATTCTGGATCAAATCCCATATCATGCCCGTAAAAAATTTGACCATGATGATATCCAACATTAAAAGCAATCGGAACGTTATTTATCCAGAGAACATAGGCACGCAACCAACCTCCGGCTGCTGCAGCACGAAGTTTTTTAGTTTGCTCAGGATTATTCTCAATTCCTACGCTAAGTAGATTATGCTGATAAGTTTTTTTGGATATTTCAGCTAAAATGGTAACTAGTTCATCAATCTGGTCTGGTTCTGTATAGCAGGTCACATTAACTGTATCTTTTTCCATCGCCGTAAAAGTTTTAATCATACGACGTATGTTATTGCGGGCGTTGCCGCTAAGTGTTTTTAAATAATCTTCAAATTGGGCTCCACTGGGTAATTCAATCAGGCGCCGGTCGTATGTAGGACCATAAGGAAGAACGTGAAAAAGATTGAATACTGGGCTCCCAGTTGCTGTTAGTAGTTTATTAAGTTGTGAATCTTTTCTTACACCTTCAAAAAAAATAACGTTATTTGTATCTATTTTTTTATGAAGGTATCTAAATAGTTCAGTAAGGGAGGAGCAGTCTTCACAAAGAGGGGCGCCCTGCATGGCATATCTGTGTACAGGGATACTGAACAAAGTAACTTCACCAAAACAGAAATCAAGGTTTCCGGGGTGGACAAAAAAAGGAGCATAACCGCATGGATGATCCTGGTCACCTTGTAAATAATACTGAACATCTTTATCCGGGCTATTAACATGACTATTTAGCCAATGTGGGTCCAGTTCAATTGGGATATTACCAAGTAACGAAAAATTAATAGCTTTTCCCGGAACGCTAGATAGGTACCATTGATCCATAATTTTTATTAAAACTAGATTTAAAAAGAGAAACGCTGCAGGTATTTATCTTTTGTAATTACTGATAATGGTATTAAAATCGCCGAATAATGTCTGTGATAAAAGCCACAGATAAATCAATATAATCTTAGCTTTTTAATTTATTAATGTAATCCTCCGGAGCGCATTAATTTTTTTAGAGCCTCTTTTTTGCCAGTCTTATCCAGTAGTGCCACGATGGATGAGCAAATCATGTCTACCGTTTTTTTGCACTCGAGCACAATAATATTGCTAAGTTTGTAACGAATATAAAATACATTTGCACATTTAATATTGTGAGTTGCATATAGCTTCTTTTGTTCTGATTCCCCTTCAGTAAAATCAAAAAAGTGATAAGAGTCATTCTGAAATAAAGACTCTAAAGCAAGCCACTGTAGAATAGTTCCAACTGAATATTTTGTATAATCAGGATCATATCCAACATAGGCATAGATCACAGTATGACCTGATATAGGGCAATACAGATAGGACACCGGTTTATCTTTATGAAAAAGAATGAATCCTTGTATATTCCCATGCTGAGTAAGTAATTTCATTTCATCAAGAAATTCATCAGAATCCGGTATACCTTCATCATATAGTTTCTCCTGATAGGTTTTTTTAGAGACAGTCTTAGCTAACTGATAAAACTCATCCATTTCATTAGCAGAGTTGAATGCTTTCCAAGTAAGCTGCCCATCACAATATTTTGTGTACTTTCTGATTTTACGATTGATAGTTGATATTGTTTTTGTAGAAAATTTATTTTTATACTCTTCAAATGATTGTTTCATATCAATATAGTAGCGTGAGTACTGATATGGTATGTAGGTTAAATAATCCTGTGATTTTTGAAGTATTTGATGTTGTTTTGTAACGCGTATAGATCTCACTAGAAATCCTTGGCTATCTCCATGAAGAGGAACAGTCGGTGGCGCTGGATTTATCAATGGTGGAGTTTTATCTTCAAGTCCGATTTCTCTTACTTGTAACCATACGTTATAAGTATATAGGGGTATATTGCCAACCAATATTGGTATCGGAACTTTATGATAATGCCAGTCTTTGTTAAAAAAATGCTGATGCTGCTGACAGTTTTTAACTATAGAATTATTTAGCATATTTATTTTTTATATAGAATTAATTCTTTTTATATTCATTCCGCATAGTATTGACCAAAGGCAATTTCTGCGACTAAATCACATTAGTCACAATTAACAATTATTTCAGTGATTAAATAACAATTTAATAAATAAATTAACTTCTTAGCAGGAAACTATCATGACTGACATCAAAGTATTGTTGGAGAAGAGCGTGGCTAAGAAAAGTAAAGCACTTGACACATTCATCCTAAGACTTGTATTTTAAATAGTACTACTTGAGGTGTTCTTACAGCGCTCGCTGAAAGAATTAAACGGGAAGCCGGTGCGTTTTGATAGTATTCAGAACAATGCCGACACTGCCCCCGCAACGGTAAATGAGGTAAGGATTTGCAAAATGCCACTGTGATTTATCACGGGAAGGTGCAAATCCAGGAGAGATCCACTCATGAGTCCGGAGACCGGCCTGAGGTCAATATGTAGTATTGCGGCTGGCAATATATGACATAAAGACAGGTTGTCTTGTTAACCTGATCTAAATGTTTATTTCAATTCCTACCGTAATACTTTTTTATACTGATACCGCGTGCGGGTGTGCGCAGAGGAATCAATTAATGAAGAAGTACCGTTTACCGGTAGTTGTAGTGCTGTATCTAAGTTATGTAGTAACTGTATCAGCTAGCGAAGAAAGCCAGAAAGAACCCATTATTATTACAGCAACCCGTACTGCTCAAACAGCAGATGAATCGCTTGCTTCAGTTACTGTCATCACGCGTAAGGATATTGAACGAAAGCAAGCACGATCTGTGCAGGATTTATTACGTGGCGCACCAGGCATTAGTATTGCTAATAACGGTGGGCCAGGTAAAAACACGTCCATTTTTATGCGTGGCACTGAATCTGATCATGTGCTGGTACTCATAGATGGTATCAGAGCAGGATCTGCCACATCGGGTGGCGCTGCATTTGAAAATATTCCTATCGAACAGATCGAACGGATTGAGATTGTCCGTGGTCCACGATCCAGTCTATATGGTTCTGAAGCGATTGGAGGGGTGATCCAAATCTTTACTCGTAAAGGAGATAAAAAAGGATTCACGCCAAGTTTTAGTATCGGTGGCGGAAGTTACGGGACATTTAATGGTTCAGCTGGACTTTCAGGAAGAAGTAAGCGTGGCTGGTTTAATATGAATATCAGTGGAAAGAATACCAATGGATTTAATTCTTGTACGGGTAGACCATTCCCAGGTGGGGCAGGTTGTTTTACCAATGAACCAGATCGGGACGGCTATCATAATGTAGCAGGCTCATTCCGTGCAGGATATTTATTTGAAAACGGGCTAGATATTGAGACTAATTTTTTACAATCTTCTGGCAAGACTAAATTTGATGGGACATTTGTAAATAAGACAGAGCTGGTCCAGCGGGTTTTTGGCGGGAAAGCAAGTTATTCCCCTTTTACATTTTGGAAAGTTACCTTAAATGGTGGTCGTAGTCGGGAAAATACTAGAAATTTTCTGGGACAAATGTTTCAGACTAAATTTAATACTCGCCGCGATACCATTACCTTACAAAATGATTTTACATTAGGTAAATTACACTTATTAACAGTTGGAGGCGATTATAAAAACGATAATGTAAATTCTAATCAGAGTTTTGCCGTCACATCCCGTAATAATTGGGGAGCATTTGCTCAGTATCAGGCAACCGTCTTTAAGCAGAATTTACTGTTTTCTATACGGCATGATGAAAATGAACAATTTGGCGGCCGTGTAACAGGGGGTGCTGGTTGGGGTTATACAGTAAAGGAATGGTTGCGATTTACTGCAAATTTCGGGACTGCATATAAGGCGCCGACATTTAATGAATTATATTTTCCAGGATTTGGTAATGCCAATCTTAGGCCGGAAGAATCAATGAGTTATGAATTCGGGACCAGCGGAAAGATTAAACAGACAAGCTGGGCTTTTAATATATATGAGACACATATTGATGATCTCATTGCTTTTGATGCCAGTATTTTTGCACCGAATAATATTAACAAGGTGCGTATCCGTGGTTTTGAAGGCGTGATTACTACACAAATCAAACAATGGCAGATTAATACCAATTTAACTTTACTGGATCCTCAGAATAAATCATCAGGTATTAATAGAGGAAATATCTTACCGCGTCGTGCCAGACAATCTTTTCGTTTTGATATGAACCGGCAGTTTGATAAATTTAAGCTATGTGGACTATCATTTAATCAATTTATGATGGGTGCGCAGTTACTTGTTGTGGGACAACGCTATGATGATCTGGCGAATACGCGTAAACTCGATAGTTACGTTAAACTAGATATACGTGGAGAATATATGCTTACGCAAAACTGGCGTGTGCAAGGACGTATCGAGAATATTTCAGATGAGCGCTATGAAACCGCTTCATTTTTTAATCAACCAGGCCGGAATTTTTTTATTATCCTTCGTTATCAACCCTCATAATCTGTTAAGGACTTAATTATGATGACTTTATCTGTTCGCAACCAGTTAACTATCGGTGTTGCACTTGTGTTACTAATGATCATTACGCGAGGACATCATTTTTCATCATTGCATAGCTTGCCCGGTGCTTCCTGGGCAATTTTCTTTTTAGCTGGTGTGTATTTACGCGCAGTGTGGCCACTAGCAGGATTTTTTATTCTGACATGGGGGCTAGATTTTTCTGCTTATACCTGGGGAGGTGCTAGTGGATTTTGTCTGACTTCCGCTTATGTATTTTTGTTACCAGCCTACAGTGCACTTTGGTATGCCGGTAGCTGGTATGCTCGCCAGCACCAATTTGAATTGCAAACAGTACTGCCACTTTCTCTTAGTTTGATGATTGGTGCAGCTGTTTGTGAACTATTTTCTAGTGGTGGATTTTATTTCTTCTCTGGACGTTTTGAAGAAACTACGATTGCTGAGTTTGGACAACGTTTGATGCAGTATTTCCCACATTATATCGGGTCACTGATGTTTTATATTGGTATCACCGCAATAATCCATACACTATTTATCTATGCTCGGGATACGTTCAGAACGAATAACAACAGAACCATATAAAAAATGGAGAAACCTGACCGGGAAGAGCGCCATCGTACACGCATGCAGCGTAAGAAAGAAGTTGTTGATAAAGCTATTGCGAAAGCGGATCAGGAACGAGGGCTATTGCTGGTATTAACCGGAAATGGTAAAGGCAAATCAAGTTCTGCTTTTGGCATGATTGCTCGTGCTCTAGGTCATGGTATGAAAGTCAGTGTGGCACAGTTTATCAAAGGGCGTTCTGATACTGGAGAAGAGGCTTTCTTCCGTCAACAGAGTAATGTGATCTGGCATGTCCTGGGAGAAGGGTTTACCTGGGAGACACAAAATCTAAATCGTGATATTGAAACTGCAAAACGTGGCTGGGTTGTCGTTAAAAAAATGTTACAGGATCCATCCCAACAGCTTGTTGTACTAGATGAGCTTACCTATCCAATTAAATTTGGTTGGTTAGATATCAATACAGTACTAGATGATCTTAAAATGCGACCTAGTATGCAGCATGTAGTCATTACGGGTCGAGGAGCACCTGAAGCACTTTGTGAGGCTGCAGATACGGTTACAGAGATGCGGGATACCAAGCATGCCTTCCATGCAGGAATTACTGCACAAAAAGGTATTGATTTGTGAAGTCTCTTATTGCAGCACGATTTTCGTCATGAATACTCATAGTTTTAGTCAGTTAGAAATTAAGGCTGTATATCGTGCGATTGCTGAACGTCGAGATATGCGCCATTTTCGTTCTGATCCTGTAGATCCAGTTATCCTTACTCGCTTACTCTCAGCTGCGCATCAGGCGCCTAGTGTCGGTCTAATGCAGCCTTGGCGTTTTATACGCATTACGGATGACAAATTGCGATCTGGCATTGCCAAACTGGTTGAAAAAGAGCGTAGCCTGACAGCGCAAGCATTATCAGATCGAGCTGATGAATTTATGCGTCTTAAAGTAGAAGGGATCATTGAGTGTGGAGAACTTCTAGTGGCAGCATTAAGTGATAAACGAGAACGGTATGTTTTCGGTCGGCGTACCATGCCGGAAATGGATTTAGCCTCCGTTTCCTGTGCAATACAGAATATGTGGTTAGCTGCACGTTCAGAAGGACTTGGTATGGGCTGGGTTTCTTTATTTGATCCGGCCGAGCTTGCTAGTTTATTAGGTATGCCTAATGGCAGTAAACCTGTAGCTGTACTTTGTCTTGGTCATGTGGCTGAATTTTATTCAGCCCCAATGTTAGTAAACGAAGGATGGGTAGAAGAACATCCACTGAAAGACTTACTATTTCAGAATACTTGGGGAAACACAAAGTTACCAACATAGGTGGCTGGATGTTTTTCTTGACTCTAATTCCAATTACCTTATGAACAACCAAACCCTCATGATTCAGGGAACCACATCTGATGCGGGCAAGAGTCTGTTAGTAACCGCTTTGTGTCGTTGGCTTACAAGACAGAAGATACGTGTTGTACCGTTTAAACCGCAAAATATGGCACTAAACAGTGTGGTCAGTATTGATGGTGGTGAGATTGGTCGTGCGCAGGCCGTTCAGGCTTTAGCATGTGGTCTTAAGCCGCACACTGATATGAACCCGGTTTTGTTAAAACCTAATAGTGATACAGGTGCTCAGGTGATTATTCATGGTCATCCTGTTAGCAACATGGACGCGTGCGGTTACCATGATTATAAGTCTGTTGCATTGAATGCTGTACTAGAATCTCATGCGCGACTTACAGAAAATTATGAAAGAATTATTGTCGAAGGAGCAGGTTCGCCCGCCGAAATTAATCTGCGTGCTAATGATATTGCCAACATGGGTTTTGCAGAATCTGTAGATTGTCCAGTAATTCTCATTGCAGATATAGACCGTGGCGGTGTGTTTGCACATCTTGTCGGAACACTCTCATTATTAAGTGAGAGTGAACAGGCACGGATTAAAGGATTTGTTATAAATCGTTTTCGTGGGGATATTGCTTTACTAGAACCTGGCTTAAAGTGGTTATCAGAACATACAGGAAAACCAGTTTTAGGTGTTTTACCTTATTTGCATGGCTTACATCTTGAAGCCGAAGATGCGCTACCCAAAGAAGATAACTTGTCTACCGCTGATATAACAAGGTCTATACAAATAATTATCCCGGTTTTACCACGTATCAGCAATCATACTGATTTTGATCCGCTGCGATTGCATCCACAGGTGAGTTTAAAATTTATTGGTCCAGGCGAATCCATTCCACCTGCTGATCTGGTAATTTTGCCAGGATCAAAGAGTGTACGTGCAGATTATGACTGGTTATGTAAACAAGGGTGGGAAACAGCGATCCGAAACCATTTACGCTATGGTGGAAAAGTAATCGGTATTTGCGGTGGATTTCAAATGCTAGGGCAGCATATTCATGATCCGCATGGTTTAGAAGGAAAAGCAGGAAGCAGTAATGGTTTAGGTTTTTTTGATATGGATACCACACTAGAGCCTGAAAAAATATTACGAAATGTAACAGGTTCCCTTACATTTAATGACGCTAAAATAACTGGGTTTGAAATTCATGCAGGCGATACTAGTTACCTTGCATCCTATCAACCTGCAGTTAAGTTACCTCATGGGTTTGATGGTGCTATCAGTGAAGACGGATTAATTCTGGGGACATATTTACATGGATTATTTGAATCGCCAGCTGCCTGTACTACACTACTTTCTTGGGTTGCTCCAGATAATAAAATTCAACTTTTTGATTATCATGCTGTACGGGAAACGTCTGTAAATCGGTTGGCAGATTGTGTATCTCAGCATCTTGATACTGCTCAATTATATAAATTACTTGATCTTAATATGGCGTTAACATGACAAATTCAAAAACTTTGATTTTGGGAGGCGTACGCTCAGGGAAGAGTCGTCTAGCTGAACGTTTAGCTCGTGAGAGCAAATTGCCTGTCACATACATTGCAACTGCGACTAGACTAGATGAAGAAATGCGTCAGCGAATTATGTTACATCAGGAAAGGCGTCCGGCAGCCTGGAAGGTAATAGAGGAACCAATTAAGCTTGCTAAGGTACTAACTACCCATGCAAAACCCGGATGTTTTATTATTGTTGACTGTCTGACGCTCTGGATTACAAATCTATTAACAGATAAAGATACGACAATATTTGAATCGGAGCGGACAGCTTTACTCTCTATCATTTCTACTGTACCAGGCAACATAGTTTTAGTTAGTAATGAAACCAATATGGGTGTTACTCCGCTTGGTATATTAAGTCGTCGTTATTGCGATGAAGCAGGTATCTTACACCAGGAATTGGCTCAAAAATGTCAACAAGTAGCATTAATTATAGCTGGTATACCATTGATGATAAAAGGTAACCTTAATGAGCAATCTGATTATTCCTAAATGGTTGCAGATACCTGTAGCTATTTTAGATGAGGCTTCAAGAAAGTCGGCACTAAATCGTCAGACTGAGCTTACCAAGCCACCAGGTTCTCTGGGGCGTCTTGAAGAAATTGTATTAGTTCTTGCTTCACTACAGGGTTCTTTTCGACCTGATATTCAAAACGTACAAATTACAATATTTGCTGCGGATCATGGCATCGCATTAGAGGGAGTATCTGCATTTCCTCAGGCAGTGACTGTTGAGATGATTAAAAATTTTGCTCGTGGGGGAGCTGCCATTAATGTGTTAGCTCGTAACCTTGATGCGCAGCTTGAAATAATTAATTTGGGTACAGCACATGATATTGGATCAGTAGAAAATGTAAGGCATTATCCACTAGGACCTGGAACTAAAAATTTTATTTTTGATCCTGCGATGACAGGCGATCAACTGTTTGATGCATTAAATATCGGTCGGCAGGCTGTCAGAAGAGCAGTATCAGACAATACGCATCTTTTTATAGGTGGTGAAATGGGAATTGGTAATACCACTTCTGCCAGTACGCTTTCTTGCATTCTACTAAATGCCGAACCAGAATTGATAGCAGGGCCCGGTACCGGACTTGATGCTCATGGTGTTACACATAAAATAGATATTATTCAACGAGCAATAAATTTTCATGGCGAACAGAGTACTGCTCCATTGGAGACCTTGCGTCGTGTTGGTGGTTTTGAAATTGCAGCTTTAGTTGGGGCTTACATACATTGTGCACAGTTGGGCCTTCCTGTGCTGATAGATGGCTTTATCAGTTCAGTTGCGGCATTAACTGCAGAGCGCATTTGTCCTGATATAAAAAGGTGGCTATTATTTTCACATATTTCTGCAGAACCTGGGCATGGCCTAATTTTGGATGAGTTACAAGCAAAACCGTTACTTAATCTGAGCCTGCGCCTAGGAGAGGGTAGTGGTGCAGCCATTGCGCTCCCCTTATTACGAATGGCCTGTGCTTTACACAATGAAATGGCAACCTTTACCGAGGCTCAAGTTTCACAAAAGTCTTAATACAATAAATGCCTGTAACCTCCTACATTGACTTGTTGCGACATGGCGAAACAACTAACCATACCCATTATTGTGGGAGTACAGACATACCTCTGTCTACTAATGGATGGAAACAAATGTGGACAGTATCAAAAACTCTTCCACCTGATTGGGATCACATTATTACTTCACCATTAACCCGCTGTGCTGCTTTTGCAAAAATATTCAGCCTGCATTATGTAATTCCATGTACTGTAGATGAACGTATCAAGGAAATACATTTTGGCGACTGGGAGAATCGCTCGGCTGCTGAATTAATGCAAGTAGATTCAGATGCATTAACTCGTTTTTGGAATAACCCTACACACAACACACCACCTAATGGTGAGCATTTGTCAGGTTTTAAAAAGCGTGTACTTAGTGCATGGCATGACATTACAATCCAGTATACGGGCACAAGAACTTTGTTAATCACTCACGGTGGAGTCATACGCACAATTCTCTGTCATGTTTTACACTATCCTATTGAACGTGTGTCTGAATTTAAAATAGGACATGCAACGATACAGCGTATTCAGATAAAACATACAAAATCTCAGAATCATATTTCACTCATTACGAATAAGCCAATATGATTCGTCCGTTTCTCATTGCTTTACAATTTTTGACACGAATCCCAGTACAGACAAATGATCAGTACAGCGATAAGGACATCGGAAACTCGCTACTTTATTATCCATTAGTAGGTTTCATTATTGGTTTGTTACTTTTTTCTTCTAGCTGGATGCTAAATGAAAGCCCGCCATTAGTAATTGCTGCATTAGTGCTGACTATTTGGGTAGTAATTACTGGCGGATTACATCTAGACGGGCTAGCTGATAGTGCAGATGCTTGGATAGGTGGAATGGGAAGTCAGGAAAAGACATTACTTATTATGAAAGACCCAAATTGTGGTCCAGCAGGCATTGTAGCGATTATATTAGTTTTACTACTTAAGTTTACAGCCCTTCATACTCTGTCCATTACCGGTAACTGGAGCGCGCTATTATTTACTTTGATACTAAGCAGAGCAATGCTACCTTTGTTATTACTAACTACAGCTTACGTACGAACTGATGGGCTTGGAGCAACACTTAGTAAATATCAGCCACGTCGCATGAGTAAACTTGTAATTGCAACAACTATTATTCTGGTAATGATAGCAGGTGGATTCAATAGTATTTTATTAATTATTACTACACTAATTACTTTTTTATTATTACGTTTTCTTATGCTTTGCCGTATTGGTGGTACAACAGGTGATACAGCTGGTGCTTTGGTTGAAATATGTGAAACAATACTGCTATTAGTTGTTGTGTTAAGGTAGAGCTGAACTAGAGAAGGAAATAATACTAAAATTTAAGTAGGCACCTGACATATCTTTGTAAAATCTAAGCTGATAGAGGTGACTGCTACTTTTGTAAAATCTAGGTCTACTAGGTCTTTAGTAGCGCTTGGTTCAGTATTAATCGCTTTATTCTCCAAAGCAGTAATCATCCTTTTAGCATATTGCAGAAATCTTTTATCTTCTTCTGAGATTATCAGACTTGCTTTCGTTTTCCGCATTAAATCTGCTAATTTATTTAGATGCTTTAAATCGCTTTTGGTCGCTTTGCCTTCCGATTTTTTAAACAGTAGGCTGACTCTGTCTTCTGCAATTTTAACCAGATTCATTTAATGCTCCATAGATAGCTTAACTCTGGCTTCAATATTAGTAGATATTGTTTATACGTCGTGCTCATAACCGTATTTATTCTGAATTCAATGTGATCTATAACTTTATAACGGATATTGGACTTGGAATATTTAGTTTCTATGTTTTTTTATACATCTGTGTTGTACTGAAATCAGTCATCAGTGACTGTTTTATATTATAAGTTAAGTCATTCGTGACTTTGTTTTATCTGATAGGGAATGATATAGAAAGCATAAATACACATTTATTATTATGTGGTAATCCTCTACATGACAACCAAAAATAGATATGGAGCGTTATATCACTGACAGCCCGGATTTGTTCAGCAAGCTTGCTGAAGCCAGGCAGAGAAAAAAATTTGTTTTTATAACTCCTGACGGAGGCTATTATGAAAAAGATAAAATTGATGTGTTTTTTCATTGCAATATTCGGACTCGTATCCGCCGGTACAGTATCTGCAGACAGAGGTAAACATTACTATGGTGGTGGTAAACATTATTATGGCGGAGGAAAACACCTTAAACATTTTAAACACCATAAACAGCATTATCGTGGTAGCAGGCATTTTGGTAGAGGGTACTACGGTGGAAGAAATCACTTTAATCGCGGCTTCTATCGGGGTTACCGTGGATTTGGCTTCAGATTAGGTTTTGGTGGATATTTTCCACGGCATTACTCTTACTCGCCTGTTGTAGTAGTGCAACAGGCACCACCTCCGGTTTATATCCAGCGATGGTAAGTTAATAAACAGTACGGGAACTTCGGTTCCCGTTTTTTTATACTAAGAATAAAAAATTAACAGAAAATAATTATTCTGACTGAACTGATCCATAAAACCATTTTCCGATAATTGCACCAGTAACAAGCGATAAGGCTTGAACTATAAACATGGCAAATTCACTGATTTTAGGGATATCAGCCTTCTCCTGCAGAAAAAGAATTATATATACTGTACCGATTAAGAAAGTCATAGTCAGGGTTATAGAAGCAACACCGATTGCGATAGTATTTGCTTTGACCCCCTCAAATAATCGTGGTGTGATATAGGTAGATAGAAATCCACCAAATATTGGACTTAGAAAAAGCATGAATAGAAGATTAATCCAGTACAGAACTGATGAATTCTCATCAATTTGTAAAAGGTAACTAATCCCATGCAATATTCCAGATAATAAAAGCCATCCGTTAAAAAGAATTACAAAAGCGATTATTATGGACAGTGGTGTTCTCATTTTTTCTTTTAACTGGGTAACTTGTTAAGCAAGTATATGGTTTAATATCTATACATAATATACCTTTCGCTGATTTAAAAAGAGTAGAAAAATGAAAAAATGACAGGATAATAGAATAATGACAGGTGCTATTTAAATCGGGTGATGAAATGAAAAGATTACTATTAGTTTTAATATTGACTGTTATAAATAATAGCGCAATAGCGGGGTGGGTTGAGGCTGGAAGAGGTGAGGGTTCTATTATTTACTATGATCCTGCCACAATTCGCAAGTCAGGCAGTAAAGTAATAATTTGGAGTTTGCATGATTATAAAACAGCTCGGGGACAGATTGAGTACACGTCAGTAACAATGGAAAGTGAATATGACTGTATACAAAAACAAAGTAGAAGACTTTTTATTTCCTTTTACCAAAAGAATATGGGTAGTGGCACCACAATCCGGAAGGATATTGAGCAACGAAACTGGATGCCGATAACTATGGGAACTATAAAGGAAGCAATGTGGACAATTGCCTGTCAGAAATAAATAATATGTATGTTATGAATAAATGGGTTTTATTGTTAACGGCTATGCTGGCTTTATATAGTATAACTTCCAAGGCAAATGATCTTCTGGATAAAGGGCAGGATTATCCTAATACACTTGTAAACGGAGTAAACGCATGGTCAAAAGGGAACTATGCTCAGGCTCATAAGTTACTAAGCCCATTATCTGTACAGGGGAGTGCAGTTGCACAGTATATTATTAGTTTAATGTATTTCCGTGGAAAGGTTGTTGAGAAAGACTATAAAAAATCGATAAAATTGCTGAATCTTTCAGCAGGACAGGGATATGCGCGTGCACAACATAAGCTTG
This sequence comes from Nitrosomonadaceae bacterium, assembly GCA_965205785.1. Lineage (GTDB taxonomy): Bacteria > Pseudomonadota > Gammaproteobacteria > Burkholderiales > Nitrosomonadaceae > BJGV01. The sequence goes on along the minus strand of OZ242188.1, from coordinate 2,116,945 downwards.
GTAATATTTATATGGGTGGTCTTCTTGGAAAGCCTGATTATAGAAAAGCCATAAAATGGTTTCGTCATGCGTCAAGGCAGGGGTATGCTCCTTCACAATATTTCCTGGCTACTCTGTATGAAGATGGAGATGGTATAAAACAGGATTATGTTCGTGCACATATGTGGTTTAGCTTAGCTTCTAGCAAGAACATAATAGCCAGAGATGAGCGCGACAGGATTGCTAAAAAATTGACACCTTCTCAGCTTACTGATGCACAGAATATGGCACGAGATTGCGAAAGAAAAAGTTTCAGACACTGTGAATAGTAGTAAAAAATATCTTATGAAACTGATAGTAAGAGAAAAACTAATATCTTTTTCGACAGATTTAATGTTTAAACATTCCTATAAGTTAACTTCTGCGATATGAAGTGGACTTTATCAAAATCACGCATCCTAAGTTATTTGCAGTGTTCTAAGCGTTTATACCTTGAAGTTCATCACCGAAATTTAATTAAATATGCCTATTCATCTGAGATTGCTTTTCGAATCGGGGATGAGGTTGGCAATATTGCGCGAGAAGTATTAATGCCAGGAGGTATTCTGATTGAATATGATCGTGGCTTACGTAGAGCAGTTGAGACTACTCATAAATATTTAAATGATCTGTTTGATATTATTTTATATGAAGCTACATTGCAGACTCAGAATGTTAGGATTCGTGCTGACTTACTTTCGAGAAACAAGAATTCTATCGAGGTAGTGGAAGTAAAATCTTCAACTAGCGTAAAAGAATTATATTTGACTGACTGTGCTATTCAATATTCGGTGATGGAGGGGGCAGGGTGTACTCCGGATAGGATGAGCCTTGCACATATTAATAATCGGTTTGAATATCAGGGTGACGGTAACTATAACAGCTTATTTGAAATTGTTGATCTTACAGCAGAAGTATCTGAAAAAGCTGAGGAGGTTCCTGAATGGATAGAGCAGGCTAATAAAACGATTGCAGGAGAATTACCTGAAATAGAAGTAGGTGATCATTGTACAAGACCGTACGTTTGCCCATTTATCGAGCACTGTTGGAAAGATGTTCCGGTAATAGAATATCCTGTTACAAAGTTTCCAGGACTGAAGAAAAATAAATGTACCGAGTTGATGGGCGCGGGTTATGAAGATGTGCGGGATATACCGGACGGTTTATTAGGTAACAAATCATTACAGACCAGATTAGATGCATGTCATACAGGAGATCCAGTTATACCTAACGAGTTGCAGGATCAATTAAAACAATTAGCGTTTCCTCGATATTACCTAGACTTTGAAACAATCGGTTTTGCAGTTCCTAAATGGAATAGTACAAGACCATATGAACAATTACCTTTCCAGTGGTCTTGCCATATAGAAGATGAATCTATGGTAGTAGATCATAGAGAGTTTCTAGATACTACAGGAAATCCACCCATGCTTTCTTTTTCTGAGTCACTAATTGATACATTAGGGGATTCAGGGCCTGTCATTGTTTATTCAACCTTTGAGAAAACAGTCTTACGAAATTTGCAGGATCGTTACCCTGAATTAAGAAATAAAATACAAAAAATTATTGATCGACTCTTTGACCTCCTTCAACCAATCAGGACACATTATTTTCACCGGGACTTACAGGGAAGCTACTCTATTAAGAATGTGTTGCCGACTGTTGTGCCTGAGCTTAACTATGCAGAGCTAGAAGATGTACAAGATGGCATGATGGCACAGCAGGCATATTTAGAAATAATTAATGAGAGCACTACACTAAAGCGAAAGCAGTCCCTTACTGGCTCACTTTTGAAATATTGTGAGATGGACACCTTTGCAATGGTAAAGCTTATACAGAATCTTTCAAAAGATAACAAGCTGTAGTCATAATTATTATTGGGTTAGAATGAAAATTTAGCATGTTTGACAGGATGCTTTGACTTTTTCTTCAAGAAAAGGCTGCATTCCAGCTGTACGGCCTTCTTCAAAGGCAATTTCAGAATCTATACCTTTACTCAGACGGTAGGTTGTCCACAATGCGCCTACCCGGTTTCCTGAAGCACAGTGTACTAAAACAGGTGTTTGTGCTTTTTCAATTGATTCAGTAAAGGCTGCAAGCTGTTTATTATTTATTCCTGCGCCTGTAACCGGAATATTGATATAGTTCATTCCTGCTGATTCCACATTTTTTTTCTCTTCGGCCGTACCTTCATTCTCAGTACGCAAATCAATAATTGTGGCAAAGCCTTTCTTAGCCAATTCTTTCACACCACCTTTTCCAATAATTCCTGATGTGGCTAGTGTAGGAGTCGCTCGGTTATAGTTCTTAATGGGGCTTTGTATTTCAGTACCAAATGGAACTTGGATATCCGCAAAAGCCGGAGAAGTAAGTACCAGAAAACATGGCAGGACAAACAAATATTTCATCAAGTGGCTCCTAATTCTACAAACTAATCAATAGGTGAATTACCTGTTCTCTTGCCACATATTATTGATAGGATGAGAGGACCATCTGTGCCAAGATACCTATAATTGCAATTACCACCATTTTCATAAGTAAGCTAAGACCATGTTGTGATTTTTTAAATTTCATCTAATTACCTTTAATTACTAGGGCTGTGGAGCTACTGGTAGCCAACCTTCTGAACACTTTCTGACGCTTGGATAATATCCTCTAGGATTGCTGCAGTAGTGCCAGTAACCTAACTGTGTGCCGGCTGCTGATAGTTCAATGTTTTGACGTTCAACATATATGGGGGGTTGTTTTGGTTTTTTTACTTCACGTGGATGATACGCATAATATGGAGATAATAGGAATCTTCCATGACCAAATCCATAACGCCCACCATTATAGTCGCTGCCAAAGTGATGCCGAGCATCATCAAATGTCCATCCTGTTGTATTAATACTTCCAAATAGAAATATAGTAAGACTTAATAGTCTAATTATTTTCATATAACCCCCCTAAGGTGGTTAAAATTACATTTTATCCACAAAATTATTGTACACAACTTAATTAAGGTTGTTTAATCTTTATAGAGTGGAGAATTGTTATTTGTCACCTGTATTATAGGTTTCATGGAATAACATTATTACCATTACCTATTTTAAGCTGTATGGAAATACTTAGGAGGGAGTGATTAGTATGGTATGGAACGCATCATTTGCATCACGATATTCAAGTTTTATTTTTCCATGCCTATCAGAACATTGAATAAAACGTGCATTCTCAATTTTTTTCCTCAGAGTCTCTTTTTCATTTTCAGTAAGCTCTAAGAACAATTCCAGTAGGATATCCAGCAATTCAGCTGAACCTCTCTTTTTCGTGAGGGTATTCTGTCGGTTAATAAGCTTCTTGTTCATTAAATAAAATTTAATCGTATGTAAAAGTTTCTGGCAATACCTTTATAAGCATTTTTTATGCCAGGTTCTAGCGTGCTGATTTTAGGCGATATTCTTGATTTGTTTTAAATCTGTAGGTGAGGAGAATTGCATTCTGTGATAAAAACTGCCATTTTTTGTCATTTTGAAATTATAAAAAATTCTAGTTTTCTTAAACATTTGCTTCAATGGTGCTCTCTGCAAAGCTTTGGTAGGCCTCTTTGATTTGTCTAGCTATTTTATCTGGAAACACATGGAAGTCTCCGTTATTAAGTGCAGTTACAATATTATCTGCAACGATACTCGGTGGTTCTGCTATTTCTAGTATTCCTGGGGTAGCAGCAACCATATCTGTAGCAATAGGGCCAGGATGTACACTCATTACAAGGGTACCTTGCTCATCCAGCTGATCACGTAGAGCTTGAGTGATTGAATAAGCAGCAGCTTTTGATGCAGAGTAGGTGGCAATTGATACAATATTCTTTATTGACGCTACTGAATTAATTTGGATGAATACACCTCCTCCATTTTTCTTCAGAACCGGTGCAAATGCCTGTGCCATTCGAATAAGACCGTTAACATTTATTTCCATTTCAAAATTTAGGGAGCTTATGGCATCTGTATCTAATGGTGTGGAACGTGTATTGACGCCAGCATTATTTACTACAACTTCAACGTCATCTGCTTGTTGCGATGCGTCAACAATAGTTGCTGGTTTTTCTAGATCTATAGTAATAGCTTCAATCTTTTTACCATATTGTTTAATTAGTGGTAATGCTGTATCTAGGTTTCTAACACCAGCATATATTTTTTTAGCTCCTTCCTGTAAAAATGTTTCGGTGATTACTTTTCCAATGCCTCGATTTGCGCCGGTAACAAGTACAGTTTTATTTTTAATGTCATATTTATGTGGCATGCCTTATTTCCTTAATAAACAAAGAAGATCTATTATTAGTATACATATAGCTATTATATGGCTGTAGCTAAGCCAGATTATATTTTTAATATGAATTTTTTGAGGGCTAAGGTGTTTACCTAGTATTAAGGCAGATTTTCTCTGTGCTAGCCCAAGGAATTGATGTGAGTGTTGTTACTTGGCTTAAATATTAATTCGGCCGTATGAGTGTAGGTATGCGAAGAGATTAAAATTTTGAGGCTATAAAGGAGTGTTAATTTTTTAGTAAGTCGTGCAGTTTTTCCCGAAAATCACTTAACTTTTGATTATCATCTTGTAGATTTTCTGTAATATCACTATTGAGTTTAGATACACACAGATTATTAAGCGTATTTATTCTTTTCTGCAATTGTTTTTGTATTCCTGACGATTTCAATATAAGAAGTTTTTCGGAATCAGTTTGTACAGCGGCAATCTGATTAAGGAGTGCAGAAATAGTATTGTAGCTGTCTTTGCGACTATCTAGGAATTCCTGCATTTCCTCTAACAGCTTAACTTTATTATTAATATCCATACTTATATTATCGGATATTAGGACTGAAATTTTAGGCTAGAAACACTTTATTTTATTAAATGAGATTAGTTTGAAAGATACATAATAAAACCCGGCACTAGGCCGGGTTAAATATGATTAGTACTGAAAAACTACAAATTAATCTACTATCTTATCAACAGTTTGTTTCAAAGAATCCAGGAAACCGTGACCAAGATCTCGAACTTCTTCCTTAACGGCAGTGGTTGCGGAAGAAGTGATAGGCCCTGGTTTCTTGGTTTGTTCCATAATCTCATTATCCCATTTACCATCAACCATCATATGAGCAGCTGCACCGAGCAGAACTGCTTCAATCAGGTTATGACTGAGATAAACGTATAAGCCTGGCTGCACAAACTGATATCCGGCAGCAACAGCAGATCCACCCGGAACAAACCAAGTTTCATAGCCAGTATCCGGTGTATCACTGAATGAACCACCTTGCCAGACCAAGTCAGCATGGCCGCCAATCAGATGTGGACGGGAATCACGGTTAGCCTGAGAGTGGATGAAAAGAACTTTCTCGCCCACTTTTGCTTTGAGTGCATTATCACCCGTTAGCGCACCGGCAGTACCGTTGAAAACTACATGACTTGGAACGAGTCCTTTTGAAGTTTCTAGCATGTCAGCCATACCTTCGAGTGGTTGGCTATACTTCTTGAATTTGCCGTCTTTACCTTTAGGTAGATAAAGATCCTGTTCACCTATGTAATAGGCACGGTCATAATGCCAATGTTTGCCTTTAGCATCTGACAGTCCTTTACGAGGCAGAATCATAACAGCACCATTCATTCCGGATACGGTATGGAAAGGAATCATGGTTCCACCCGGAGCGCAGTGATAAACAAATACGCCTGGTTTGATTGCTTTCCAGGTCAGCACCACTTCTTCACCCGGAGCCACTTTATCTAATCCTGCGCCGCCTAGTGAACCGGTTGCAGCGTGGAAATCAAGATTATGTGCCATTGTGTTGGTTTTTGGGTTAACCAGCGTCAGCTCAACCCAGTCACCTTCATGTGCCACGATCATAGGAGCAGGCACTGAACCATTGAATGTCAATGCCCAGTAGCTTGCATTTGCATCAGCCTTCATTAGTTTTTCTTCGACAACCAAACGTACCGCTACTACTTTAGGTCCTCCCTTAGCCGCCTGATCATGCTTGGGCAGGAAAGGGCTTGGGCAGGAAAGGTGGAGCTACTAGTTTTTGTGATACCCGAGGTGTACCAGATGGTGCGTTTGCCATAACCTGTGTGGCACCGATACAAAATAGTCCAAATCCGACGAATGCTTGCACAACCTTGTTCATATTCCCCCCGTTAAATAATAGTTATTATTAAATTTTCTATTACAAAATCTTCTGTGTATTAAAAGTACGTATTATTTTATTTGCTCAGATTCCCTGACCTAATTCTAATACTGGGGCTATCCTATCACTTTTATTTAGAAGTGCAATACCGAGTTGATTTCTTACCAGAGAACCCTGACTGAAGCGGAAATACTGTGAACATCATGCGAGTCTGCCAATTCACCGAAATAACCAATATTTAACGCAATCTTTTCATTGAGCTGTCCTGTTACACCAAGACCTACCCGTAACCGATCGCGGTCAAGTTTGGGGCCACTTACTCTAAAAGAAGTTGTTGGCGCTGCTGCAAATCCTGCATTCATGTGTATAACACTATCCATGTGCTCGCGTACGTAAGCAATTGTTGTATAGGGAGTAATACGTGATATTTTTTGTGTATTAATTTCATGTGCCAGCCTGAAACCTACTCTTGTTCTCAGGCTATCCTGGTCCTGATCACTTACATTCAGGTTAGCTGCACCCGCACCAGTTTCAGTAAAATCACTACGTTTACTATGTATATAGTCAATACCTACATGGGGCGTTAGTGTTGTTGCATATGGGAGGTGAATATCTTTACCCGATTCAACTGCTGTACTGATGTTATACGTTTCATAATCAGCTGAGGCTCTACTGACTGTTGGGCCAACGACTACAGTACGGCTAGCATCAGACATATGCGCTGCAAATCCGACAACTGAATTCAGATAAAACGTGTTTTTTTGCCAAGTGCCATAGCCTGCCACCTGATAGCTGTTGATATCAATATTACCTCCCAAAGTATCAGCATCACTTCGTGCGTAACTGCCTGCAATACCAATTACAAAATCTCGCCATTCATGATCTGCACCAAAGGCCAGGCCGGCTGTATCATGATTAACACCGTAGCATTAGATGTTTTCTTAATTCTTCCAAAACTACCAAAACCACGAAGCCATAAACCACGTTCAGAACTCGTTATATCCTTTTGTTCTGTAAAGGAATTAGCTGTAGCTAAAGATGCCCAATCATTACCGTTATAGGCAAGTAAAGTACGAGACATAGAGGCGGTGTTTTGTTGGTTAGCAGAGGAGAAGCGTGCACTTATACTTTGGCTGCCACGGTTAAGTAATACCTGTAAAAACTGCTGGCTGACTCTCTGGCCAATATAATGACCCTGGGTATGTTGTACACCACTTAAACTATCATATGCCTGGTTTGCACCCTGACTGGTAAGTAAGAGTAAATTATTCAAAATATTCTGAACCGGTGCCGGGTTACTAGCAGATAAGCCTGCAATAACATTTGATACTGCTTTTTGGTTTGGTGTTCCTGCAATACTACTGAAAGCCGTACTATTTCGTGTGAGATTTAGATAAACATTATTTGAATCATAACTTAAGGTCGGGTCTAAAAAAGCCAGGTTTGAACTAACACTGTTAAAAGTAGTGCTACCTAAACCACCTGCGGCCGTTAAGATAGTATAATCTGTTGATACATTATAAGCTCCAATCTCAGGTCGAACATTGACGACTCCGCCCGTCAGGATAGCCGATCCAGTCGCAGAAATTAAATCACTGTTACCTGCAGCATCAACCTCTACTTCGTAATTACTTCCTGCATTAAAGACAACATTGCCAGAAACATTGGTCGTGCCGATTGAATTACCAGGAGCAAAAGTAGCATTGTTATTAACATTGGTCGTACCTACCGTAACCCCACCACTTAAGGTTCCTCCGCCATTAACCGTAACTACCGAATTACTAATAGAGCCGTCTATTAGCAAGGTGCCATTACTGATAGTAGTGGGACCAGTGTAAGTATGCGTGCCTTTTAGCACTGTGGTTCCATTTCCAATATGGTTTACAGACGTACTGCCTGAAATAGTGACGGGACTTCCATTTGCTGTGCCATTGTTGGTAAAGAAGTAATTTGTATCAGTATGATTAAAATTAAGAGTGGCTGTACCTGATCTAACCGTTAACTGATGCGGCATTTAGCACACCTGCAGATCCACCTGTGCCAATATTGAGAGTACCAGTTGAGCCTGCTGTGTTCGCCAATCTAACGATACCGGTAACGTTAACGATACCACCATTACTAATATTAAGTGTTCCAGTACCACGGTTACCTATAAAAAGGTTGGCACTATTACTCCAGGAAGATCCGGTACCATCAACAGTAACCGTGTTATTGCCGTTACTCAAATTGCCAATATAACCGTTTCTGCTGGTAACTATGCCACCGTTACTGATATTCAGAGTTCCTAAACCCCTGTTACCAATAAAGATGTTACTGGTATTGGTCCAGATGGAACTGACACCATCAACGGTAGCACTTCCGGTTCCACTTGTTCCGTTCCCAATAATAGTTTGGGTGTTTCTGACACTGCCACCGTTACTGATACTGAGGGTACCATTACCACTGTTACCGACCACTAGGCTGCTGCTGTTAGTCCAGTTAGAGCCTGCGCCAGTTACAGTTACAGCTCCTGTGCTCCCAGAACTATTTGCGATCCTGCTCCAGGTATTCGTAACCTGACCACCATTACTGATAGTAAGATTACCGGTTCCTCGGTTGCCAACATAAAGGTTTCTGCTATTAGTCCAGATGGAACCGGTTCCATCTACCGTAACCGTATTATTGCCGTTTCTTACATTGCCGATATAGCCGGCTCTGTTAGTAACCGCGCCACCATTAAGGATACTCAGGGTTCCTAAACCCCTATTACCGATAAAGAGGTTGCTGGTATTTGTCCAGACAGAGCCCGCACCATCAACGGTAGCATTTCCAGTTCCAGTTGTACCGCTCCCGATAATAGCTTGGGTGTTTCTGACACTGCTGCCGTTACTGATACTTAAGCTACCATTGCCACTGTTACCGACCACTAGGCTGCTGCTGTTAGTCCAGTTAGACCCTGCACCAGTTACAGTCACCATGCCAGTGCTGCCGGTACTATTGGCGATTCTGCCTGTGGTGTTAGTGACTTTGCCACCATTACTGATAGTAAGAGTGCCGGTTCCCCGGTTACCAATATACAGGACGCCGCTATTGTTCCAGGCAGAGCCTACACCATCCAAAGTAACCTTGTTATTACCATTTCCTACATTGCCGATATAGCCGTTCCTGTTTGTGACTATACCCCCATTAGTGATAGAGAGGTTTCCGGTTCCATAGTTACCGATATAGAGGTGACTGGTATTAGTCCAGACGGATCCTGAACCATCTACCACAACCATTCCGGTTCCGCTTGCTGCGCTTCCGATGATACCGGTAGTATTTCTAACACTACCGCCGTTACTGATGTTGAGGGTGCCATTACCACTATTACCGACTATCAGATTTCTGCTATTAGTCCAGATGGAACCGGCTCCATCTACCGTAACCGTATTATTGCCGTTTCCTACATTGCCGATATAGCCGGCTCTGTTAGTAACCGCGCCACCATTAAGGATACTCAGGGTTCCTAAACCCCTATTACCGATAAAGAGGTTGCTGGTATTTGTCCATACTGATCCTGCACCATCTACAATAACATTACCAACTCCACCTGCTATATTTCCAATGTAACCGGTGATGTTACTGAGTGTGCCTCCAGTACTAATACTGAGGTTACCGGTCCCGCTATGGCCAACCTCCAGTGTCCTGGCAGTAGCCCCTGCAGCCCCTACTTGTGCTGTACCGGCATTATCGATATTTACATTATCACTAGCTGCGGGCACTGAGCCATCTAACCAGTTTATTCCCGTAAACCAGTTTGCTATGGCGGCATTCCATGTATCGGCCCTGGCAGGATTAACAAGACAAACCACCAGTAAGGGCAAAATTGCCACATATAGTAATTTCAGTTTTAATCTGACAGTTCGTAATTTTTTTTGCCTTTGAGTCAAATCTTAACCTCTGTTAAAACAATAAGTTAATTTACCCCTAGCTCCAGCAAAATTCTTATATACCTATGTAACCTGCTTTTTACAAGTGACCTAATTACATGCTCTCAATTCCCTTGACTAACTTGTTTTTCGCAAGTTAGTCAGTTATTTACGCCTGACTAAATAGTTTGAAGACGTACTATTGAATTAATAAGCCGGTGAAGGGGAAACTAAAAATTTTGCGAGAACTACAAACACAATTTCGATGCAATAAGCAAGATATATTGTGTTTTATTTAACGTCTATTTAGTTGAATCCTTTAGTAATTAAATTATTTTGTGCTATAGCTCCTTGGCAATTTCTGTTATTTAAAGTTGTCCCAGAAAAAGACAGTATGACTCCTAAAATAAAGTGTATGTAATTGATTAGATTTAAATAAAGTACATATGGCCACTGACTGTCAGTCTGAATGGCGCTTCCCTGAAAACCCTGAAACCCAATTAAACTAATTAATAGATAGATTAGACCAAATGATCTAATGAAATAAATCGAAGTTTCTGTCCCCAGTCTGCTAGTAACTAAAAGCCCCAATCCAGTCGCTAGATGAATAAACGAGATTGTTGTGTTCGTTTTGGCTATATGCTCTATTCCGTGTGTTAAATCAGCCAGAAACAAGAAAGTTAATACAAAAAATAATAGAGAAAAATACTGCGCAGTGTTTTCTGTATGTTTTTTCATATAAGTTTATAAATAATAGAATAAAAATTGTATCGGTTAGTTTGATGACTTAATAAACGGTCAAAATTGACAAATTTGGTATAATTATTGCCATGAAGGTTTACATTATTGTATTGGATAAGGTTTTTGACACCGGTTTATCCACAATCTTGGATACTTTTGGTGTGGCCAATGTACTAGCAGCATCTGCAGGAACTTCGTCGACAAATTTTGAGGTTACGATGGTGGGTGTTCGTAGCCAGGTAACTACAAACAGGGGCTTATCTGTACCTGTAGTTCCTGCAAAGGGACTTGTACGGCCTGACATAGTTGTGATTCCGGGGATAGGGGAGATTACACCAGAACCTCTTAAGAAGGAGTTAAGCCGGCCAGATTTGGTAGATGCTGAAAAGATAGTGAAAAAATGGTCTGATGAGGGTACATTAACAGGAGCAGCCTGTACCGGGACATTTGTACTTGCTGGCATGTCACTACTTGATGGGATTAGTGCAACCACAAATTGGTGGCTTGCTCCTTTGTTTCGTGAGCGTTATCCCCAGGTTAAGCTGGAAGATTCACGTATGGTAGTTGGTTCCTCAAATTTTGTTACAGCTGGCTCTGCACTGGCACATATTGATTTGGCGTTATGGTTGGTGAGAAGAAGCAGCCCGGCATTAGCAATTGTGACAGCTCAGTTTCTTGTGAGTGATCCCCGTTCATCCCAGTCAGCTTATATAATTCCAGAGTATCTTGCACATAGCGACCCTGTGATAGAACGTTTTGAAAAATGGGCGCGCCAAAATTTGGCAGAGGGGTTTTCACTTAGAAAAGCAGCAGCATCGGCAGGTACTAGCGAAAGAACCTTGGCACGTCGTTTACAAACCATTCTGGGGAAGACTCCACTTTCTTATTTTCAGGAGATACGCATTGAGCATGCTACGTATCTTTTGCGTACGACCAAAAAAAGTGTTGATCAAATAGCTTCTCGGGTTGGCTATACGAATGGAAAAACATTACGAAGACTTATAAGCAAAAAGATGGATCGTACAGTGAGTGAAATACGCGCATTAAGATAATTCGCATATTATTGTTAATAAAAAATTTATTTCCTTAGATACTGATCAGAAATCCAGTGATAAGTAGTTTTCTTTTGCACGACGCAATATTTCATCCTGATTAGCAGACTGGTTAAATGCTTTTAGTGCGTCAACTTCACTCGTACGGTGGAAAAGAAGCAATTGTCCAGCAACAATTTTAAAGTTGGTGGGATCTATCCCAACTTTTCGTCCCAGAGACAATGCATAAGGGCAGAAGGCCTCAAAAGTAGGGAGGTATTTCTCTGGGTTGGATTTAAACGTGTTAATTTGATCTGCTGAAGTAAACCAGTATACTTTGTTGTTATATTCTGCCTGAAATTTTGACACACCCATTTCTGCTTTATTATTCTCGAAGTATGAGACGGGACTATACCCCTGGATGCCAAGATTGGCTGGTAATTTCGCATTATTCGCAGCTAGTAACTCATCTTTATTTATAGTAATGTTCTGTGGTAGTTCTAACGCCCATAGAACAGTAGTGGATAGGTTAAAGATAAGAATTACGTTACATAAAAATTTTGCACTAAGAAATAATTTATTCATAATTAATTTCTGGACATTAGGTCTAATAGTCTTTTGAGAGAAATAATTTTATCTCTATTGACAAGATAATACGTAAAATGAAGGATATAAATAATTTCTTCTAGTGATTAGACGTAAATCATTAAATATTCTTACTTTTGTTCATAAAAGAAATTGTAACCAGAAGAATGGTTACAGCTCATTTTATTCCGGTAAAGTCTAAACTTCCTGTTAATTTATATACTTTTCTTTGAATTTTCAATTAAAAATACAATTTAACAGATTGGTTGCGTACAATATTAAAATATATTTAATTAAGTATTAGCAAATGATTATTTGTAATAAACTTTTTGGAGAAAATAAATGAGTCGAGTGTTCTTATTTCTGGCAACTAACATGGCAATTGTATTAGTGCTATCCATTAGTATGAGATTGCTAGGAGTAGAGCCATATCTTAACGCTCAGGGACTTAATCTAAGTTCCCTTCTGATTTTTGCCAGTATGTTTGGCTTTGGTGGTGCGTTTATTTCGCTGGCTTTATCAAAATGGATGGCAAAAAGATCGGTTGGTGCAAAAGTAATTACTAATCCACATACCGCAGATGAGCAATGGTTGGTAAATACTGTTGAAAGCCAAGCAAAGATTGCAAATATTGCCACACCAGAAATAGCTGTCTGGGATTCTCCTCAGGTAAACGCTTTTGCAACCGGTATGAATAAGAATAAGGCACTGGTTGCAGTATCAACTGGTTTGCTTGGGCAAATGAGTCGTGATGAAGCTGAAGCTGTTCTTGCACATGAAGTTTCACACGTAGCTAATGGAGATATGGTTACTTTAGCCCTTATTCAAGGCGTGGTAAATACCTTTGTTTTATTTTTATCCCGGGTAATTGGACACACTGTTGACCGTGTAATTTTTAAGTCCGAGTCTGGTCATGGTCCTGCATTTTGGATTAGCGTTATTATTGCCGATATAGTTCTGGGAATACTGGCATCAATTATAGTTATGTGGTTTTCTAGACGTCGCGAATTTGCAGCAGATGCAGGAGCAGCTTATCTGACTAGTCATGACTCAATGATTTCAGCGTTGAATCGTTTACGTAATCTACATTCTGAGCCGCTACCGGATAAACTGGCTTCATTTGGTATTTCAGGTGGTAATCGTGCTGGTGGAATCAAAAGGTTATTTATGACCCATCCGCCACTTGAAGAACGTATTGCAGCCTTGCAACAGGGGAAAAAACAAGTATAAAAATACCCAACCTAAGATAATAGGCAGGGTATTTTAGTTTGCAGTTGAGCCGCCTTGGCAGTTAAATCTAGTAAGAGTTTATACTTCTGTTACTGTGGCATCAGGAGCATTATTTTTTACAGATTCTATTCCATTATCTCTGGCATCAGTAGTTTCATAGGATTGACTGGTGCCAATTATCTGGCTGTTTGTAGATTTAAGATTGAATCTGTATTTTCCAGAGCTGGTTTCATTGCGGTCATAATTGGCATCGTTCGGCGCATTCTTCTTTACTGATTCTATGCCATTTGTACATCCTGCTTTTGCTTTGTATCCTTCACTAGCCAGAATGGCTTGACCATTAGAAGCTTTTAGTCTAAATCTAAATTCACCAGCTTTATCTGTATATATCTCGAATTTCCCGGCCATATTTATCTCCTGTTAGTGAAATACAACTTAAGATTAATTTAGTCTTTTAATATGAAAGATACTTTCATATTAACTCGATATTCAGTTATCTGATCTCCTTCAACGATGACACGTTGTTCTTGAATCCAAGCGCTTTTAATATTATCCAAGGTCTTTCCAGCTCTTTGGATACCTATTCGTGCTGCATCTTCAAAACTTTTAGGTGAAGACGCGGTAATTTCAGTTACTCTTACTACTGACATATGGATTCTCCTTATAAAATTAAACTCCCGTGTCCAGGACTTTACTATCCGTACGGATCATATGCAATCAGAATTTTGCTACAAAATAGTTAAAATTGACTGCTAATAAGTGTATCAAGTCAAATCTGACAGGATTAACTTGTTTTATTTTTCTTGTAAGGGGAAGATAACCACCCTTATATTTGTATTTTAGCTAGATACCTCTATTTATAACGAATTAAAAAAATTATTGAAAGTATGATTACAGTTAACCCATTTGTATATATACAAGCAGGAGGATATGAGTGAAATACGTTGAAGTAGTTGCCGATGCCGGTAGTGTAGATACGGTTCTTGCTATATCAGAAAAGCACGAAGCACGTGATTTCCGACTAGGTATGGTAGGAGACGATGGCATGCAGCAGATGCGATTACTTGTTAGTGACGATAAAATTCAGCCTGTTCTGGACTCATTACAGGGTGTATTAGGTGCACAGCTATCCGCACGTATATTAGTTTTACCTGTAGAAATTGCATTGCCAAAACAATCTAAGGAAGAACGGAAAGAAGAGGCCTCAGCGGTTGCAATACGGGAGTCTCTTTATAAAAATGTTGAGAAAAACTCCCATTTAGATATGAATTTTGTCGTGTTGGTAATTCTATCAACAATAGTTGTTGCAATTGGTCTTGTTGAAAACAATGTTGCTGTAGTTATTGGTGCAATGGTGATAGCACCATTACTTGGTCCTAATCTTGCTTTTGGTTTTGGTACAGCCTTGGGTGATATCTACTTAATGCGTAAATCCGCATTAACTACCTCTGTAGGAATTACACTGGCCGTAGTTTTGAGTGCTGTAATTGGTGTTGTTTGGCCAATTGAAGTATTAAGTTCAGAACTTACCTCTCGTACTGACGTAGGTCTGGGTTCTGTTGCATTGGCTCTTGCATCTGGTGCAGCTGCAGCCCTTTCATTAACATCTGGTTTATCAAGCGTCTTAGTAGGAGTGATGGTTGCGGTGGCACTACTTCCTCCAGCTGCCACACTGGGCATCATGTTAGGTCATGGTGAAACTAATCTTGCTATAGGAGCTGGGTTACTGCTGGCTATAAATGTAGTGTGCGTAAATCTTGCTAGTAATATAGTTTTCTTTATAAAAGATATTGGCCCTAGAACCTGGTGGGAAAAAGAAAAAGCTAAACGAGCGATGAGTATATATATACTAGTGTGGCTCATATCTGTAATTATTCTCTTATTCTTAATGTATATTCGCCAGATTGTAGTTACCTAACCAAATATATTTAGTTTTAGATAATTTAAATGTTAAGGAAGATGCCCTAAGAATGAGAAAAATATTTTTTCAAACCAGTGGAGCAGCTTTACTTTCACTAGTTTTATCATTTTCGGTATGGGCTGATTTTACTGGCAAGGTAATTAAAATTGCTGATGGCGATACAATAACGGTATTGGATCGCTATAAAGTGCAGCATAGAATCCGTTTAACAGGAATTGACGCACCGGAGAGAAGACAGGCTTTTGGTAGTCGTTCAAAGCAAAGTTTGAGTAAACTAGTTTTTAGTAAGACAGTAATAGTAAAAACTAATAAACGAGACCGCTATGGGCGTGTACTGGGAAAGGTATTGATAAATGGGATAGATGTAAATAAGGAGCAAGTACGACGTGGCATGGCATGGCATGGTTATTTTCGTGATCAAACAGCTACAGACAGAATTGCTTACGCAGAAATAGAGAAGAATGCCAGGAAAGAAAACCGTGGATTGTGGGTAGACCCAAATCCATTGCCACCCTGGAAGTGGCGTAAACTAAGGAAATAGTAATAATAGTTAAGTATGTTTCATGGTGCAGATAGCAGCCCTTAACGTAATGCCCCCAAGATGATTGAACTGGTATATGATAATTATTCATATAAGGAGATTGTAATGTGGAAGTTTATTTTATTGCCTTTGCTTGCTGTAGTAAGTACTAGTGTGCTTGGTGAGTGGACAAAAGTGGAGAGAAATAATAGTAAGGGTATAACACACTATATAAATGTTGCCACAATTCAGGAGACACAAAACAAAGCCAGAATGGTAAATCTTGTTGACTATCAAATTGCACGCGAAGCTATTGACGATAAGTTTTTATCTATAAAAGTAGTACAGGAGTATGATTGTAATGAAGTAAAAAAGAGAATACTTACTTTTAATACTTATAGTGGGAATATGGGTAAAGGAGGGGTGGTTTATACCGATAGCTCACCTGGTGAGTGGGAGGTAATTTCTTCTATTAGTAGTGTAGGTCACGTTCTTTGGGAAATAGCCTGCATTAAATAAAAAAGTATTCTTTGTTACTTGAAGTAGTCTGGCTAAAAGAACCCCCCATGATGAAGACTATGAGGACAAAAGTTTTATCTGGTAATTATTTACTACTGCTAATCGTTACCGTCATCAACATCTCATCCATTACTTGAGGCACCTTTTAAGGTACTCAAATGTCTGCATACATACCTAGAATGCTATTGAGCAAGAATTGCATGTAACTTAATTCTTCTGATAACAAAAAATAGATAAGCTCGTTCGGTTTTCCCTTTTATTGTTTAGAACGTTAGAAGGTTATTGAATACGAAGATTAGTCTAGTATCTCACCAAAACTATTTTATGTTCGGTATCGAACATAACAAAAATTTCAATATGAGGATAATATGCATTAGATTTGCCTTGATTAAAAATAGGCAAGTATCATGCCAGAATTATTACTAGATATTTTGTATTTTTTTATAAAATATTCTGACAATAGTTGAATGTTTGCTTTGCACAAGATACGAGCGTTAAAATATCAATACACTATCTATTGAATTTTTATTACCTGTGCAATAACAATAAGAAATATAACAATTACAGGTTCTGTAGAAAGTGGTCGGGGAGAAAAGATAATTATTTGAAAATCAGATTTAGAGATAACACCATTTCTGTGTTGGGATGCTGGTGAAATTCTTGTTGGTATTTTTAAAGTACAACAGATAAAAGTATCATTCAGGTTATAAATAGCATAGCAGCTGATAAATTAGATAAAAAGATTGGCATAAAGCGATATAACTTCATGATAAATTGTGCATATTTTACGAGTAATATGTCCTGGTGATAAAGTACCCTGACAATTTATAAAAAGAGTGGCAATCTTAGCTAATTCTGAATCTAACTATCTGATGTTGAAATATTAACAGCAGCTTTTGAGAGAAGAAATGATGCAATAGACTAGACCTGCTTACAGGAGCCTAAAAAATGATTTTTTGTAATGGGAAGCGGAAGTCTTTAATTTACAGAGTAAGCGGGTTTACGTTACTTGAATTACTGGTTGTAATGGTCATTATTGGCTTACTGGCAGCTTATGTTGGGCCTAAATATTTTTCACAGATAGGTAAGTCTGAAATCAAAATGGCTCAATCACAGATTGATGCCTTGGAGAAAGCGCTACATCAGTTTCGCTTGGATATGGGTAGTTATCCTTCTACAGAGGAAGGATTAACTGCCCTTGTGGTTAGTCCAAATGATAATAACAAATGGCAGGGGCCGTATCTTTCAAAAAAACCACCTCCTGACCCATGGGGACGTCCATATATATATAAATACCCGGGAGAGCATAGTGATTTTGACTTATTCTCTCAGGGGAAAGACGGCCAACCTGGGGGTGAGGATGAAATGGCTGATATTACAAATTGGTAAACTATGGCAACGCGCTATAAAGTAAAAGCGATTCTTACAGGACAGGGTGCTGTAAACCTTGATTTATATGCAAATAATGAAGATGAAGCACGTCTTCAGATTGCTAAAAAAGGGGGTATGGTACTCAGTGTACAAAAAGATTTTACAAAATTTTCATTCAAATCTAAGACTCGTTTTCCTTTAGTACAGTTTAGCCAAGAATTACTATCACTTTTATCAGCTGGACTTAGTTTGGTCGAGAGTATTGAAACACTAGTTGATAAGGAAAATGATGCTAGTAACCGAAAAATTATTCAGAGTGTACTGACTCATCTTTATGAGGGGACTACTTTATCACTTGCCTTAGAAAATAGTTCTGAGTTTCCAGCGCTATATGTCGCTACAGTAAAAGCGAGTGAACGTACAGGTGATTTGGCTGAAGCATTAAAGCGTTTTATTAGCTATCAAACGCAAATTGATTCGGTTAGTAAAAAATTAATTGGTGCTTCAATTTATCCGGCACTACTACTATTAATCGGCATAACAGTATCATTTTTCTTGTTGGTGTTTGTAGTTCCAAAATTTAGCGCTATTTATAACGATGTGGGTACAGACTTGCCATGGCTATCTATGTTACTTATGGAATGGGGGCATTTTGCTCATGAACGAAGTTGGGAAATGGCGGGAATAGTACTACTCGTGTTAGGTGTCATCATATATGGTGTAACTCGACCTTTAGTTTGGGCATATATTATGCATCGATTATGGCGTATTCCTGCAGTGGGGGAACGTATGCGGATTTATCAGTTAGCTCGTTTCTATAAGACATTAGGAATGTTATTAAGAGGAGGGATCCCAATTACTCAGGCTCTAGAAATGGTCAGTGGATTATTGCAACCTCATTTTCGACCCAGAGTTGTTGCTGCAGCAAAACACATACGTGAGGGCGGGACTATTTCCAGTGCAATGGAAGCAGAGGGGCTAACTACATCAGTTGGGAACCGTATGTTGAGTGTTGGAGAGAAAACGGGTCTCATGGGAGACATGATGGAGCGTATTGGAAATTTTCATGATGAAGAAATTACACGTTGGGTTGAATGGACAACAAAATTAATTGAACCCATATTGATGGCTGTAATTGGTTTTGTCATCGGTGGGATTGTTATTCTTATGTATATGCCAATTTTTGATCTTGCAGGAAGTATCAATTGAGTACATTACCTACAGAGTCGTGGGAGCTATCAATAAGTATTACAGAGCTTGGTGCAGCTCGTAAGGAAGCATTGAAACAAAATGTTTCAGTTATAAAGATACTGGAGGAAACGTATGAGGCTTCTCCTGATTTGCTTATACAGGAGCTTGGTCATCTCCTGAGAATGCCCATTTTAAAAATGAATGAACTGAGAACACTTAGTCCGGCATTTGATCAACTACCTTTTTCTGAAGCAGTGCAGCGAGAATGTGCATTATTTTCTAAAGCAGATAAATTTATACTTGCACTTAAGCAATCCTTTTGCTCCTCAGATGCAATCATGGATTGATGAGAGGTTTGATATGGGTGTTGAAGTGTATCTAGTGCACCCGTCCAATCTGACTGCCTTTTTCTCTCAGCAGGAAACAACCATGCGTGCCATGGATAGCGTATTACCTGACGAAGAGCGCACTATTGCTGATAACGGAACAGAAGATTTATCTTTAAAGACAATCAATGAGGGTACGAGTCAGGCTGTGCGTATCGTTCATTCAACTTTATATGATGCACACAAATCATTGGCTAGTGATATTCATCTAGAATCGATAACAGGAGCCCTGTCCATTAAATATAGGATTGATGGTGTCCTGACTAAAATTCGTAACATGCAGGGTGCTGATCTAGCTGAACAAGTCATTTCTCGTATTAAGGTGATGTCAGAGCTAGATATTGCAGAACGTCGAATTCCTCAAGATGGTCGTTTTAAGGTTTCTATACAAGGGAGAGAAATAGACTTTCGGGTATCTATAATGCCAAGTATTTTCGGAGAAGATGCTGTATTACGTATTCTAGATAGGGAAGCACTATCTGATCACATTGAAGGGCTAACATTAAACCAATTAGGTTTTAATCAAGACGTAACATTAAAATTACGGCGGTTAAGCTCAGAACCATATGGGATGTTACTGGTTACTGGTCCTACAGGAAGCGGTAAAACAACATCACTTTATGCTGCAATTTCTGAAGTTAATAAAGGTAGTGACAAGATTATCACTATTGAGGATCCCATTGAATACCAGCTACCTGGTGTTTTACAGATACCTGTTAATGAAAAAAAAGGACTGACTTTTGCACGGGGTTTACGCTCAATCTTACGGCATGATCCAGATAAAATTATGGTTGGTGAGATCCGAGATGCTGAAACTGCACAGATTGCAATACAGGCAGCCCTAACAGGACATCTTGTTTTTACTACTGTGCATGCTAATAACGTTTTTGATGTCATAGGGCGCTTTGCCCATATGGGAGTTGACCCTTATAGCTTTGTGTCAGCCTTAAACGGTATTGCGGCACAAAGACTAATACGTATTTTATGTCCAGATTGTGCTGTAGAAGAGCGACTTGATGAAGAAATTATTTCCAGGTCTGGATTAACACTAAAGGAAGCTGAGAATTTTAAGTTTCGAGTTGGTAAAGGCTGTGGGAAGTGTCGCGGAAGTGGCTACCATGGACGTCGTGCTATTGCAGAAGTATTGATTCTGAATGATGAGATCCGTGAGCTAATCGTAGCAAAGGAACCTATACGTCTGGTAAAGGAAGCGGCCAAAAAAAATGGCATTCGTTTTCTGCGTGATGCTGCGCTGGATATGATTAAAGAGGGAACAACCAGCCTAGAGGAGGGTAATCGTGTCACAACTGTGGCGTGATCATGTACAGGTTTTTATTGCTCCTGAGCGAGTAGACTTAGTGCGCGTTTCACGTAGCATAAAGGGACTAGGTCGGTCTGTACAATCTGAAAAAATTACGCTTCCATGTGAGAATGATCTAGGTCAGGCAGCCTGGGAATCTCCTGTTTCAAAGTTTGAATCCTTAATGAAAGAATCACCTGATGCAGAAGTTACGATTATTCTTTCTAATCATTTTGTCCGTTATGTAACACTACTACCGCAGTCAGAAATTACAAAACCTGTAGAAGTTGATGCCTATGCAGAATTTCGCTTAAGAGAAATTTACGGAGCGCGCGCTGATAGCTGGAAACATAGTGTAAGTGCATGGGATCCATTGGAGGGCGCAATTTGTGCGGCAATAGATACAAATTTAATTGACCATTTAGATGAAGTTTCTAAACGTCACAAAATAAAGATAAAAAGTATTGAGCCCTATCTGGCATCAGTTTTCGATAGCTGTAAGCAACAGTTGCATGATCCACGAATTTATTTTGCTTTAGTAGAAACCGGTCGGATTTGTATTGCTTTATTGGAAAATGGTGTTTGGCAAAATATACGCAATCAAAGAATATTAAACAATGTAGAAAAGGAATTATTAATAGCATTGGAACAAGAAGCAATTTTATATGGACAAAGGGAAATTATTGAGCAGGTACATCTGTTTGCACCCGAGAATCCAGGACTTAAGCTGCCTGTTGGTTGTAGTTGGCGTATAACATTATTACAACCCAAATCATTTTTGAACCAGGCAATTTTTCCTTCTTCTGAAAATGATAGTAACAAGGTGAGTCAATGCGTAGTTTAAGGCTTAAATTTCCAGATACGGGGCAACAAGCACGTAGTACAGATCTGCTGTTCTTGTTCATTGGTCTAGTTGTTTTTTTAGGTGTGCTATACCAATTTAAAGTTACAACAGAAGCAATAAATTACTGGAATCTTCATATTGAGAATATTGAGAAAAAACAGAATCCTAATAAAACAGATCGAATTCGACCTAATTCGCAGAACAGGAAAATTAGCTTGGAGAT
Organism: Nitrosomonadaceae bacterium; assembly: GCA_965205785.1. Taxonomy (GTDB): domain Bacteria; phylum Pseudomonadota; class Gammaproteobacteria; order Burkholderiales; family Nitrosomonadaceae; genus BJGV01. Next base: position 2,095,023 of record OZ242188.1, on the reverse strand, counting down.
TCGTAAAGAAATAAAAAAAGCTAATGTAATATTAGGACGTATTAATTTCCCTTGGGAAACTCTGTTTAATTCTATTGAAAACTCCGTTAGTAAAGATATAGCGCTTTTATCATTACTACCAAATGTATCTAAGCAGTCATTACGTATATCAGGTGAAGCAAGAAACATGTCTGAGTTGCTTGCTTTTATTAAAGCATTAGAAGAGGAAAGGATCTTTGTAAATGCACATTTATTAAATTACAAAATAAAAAAGAGTAGCTCTCATCAACCTATTATTTTTCAGGTCATAACATCTTGGGATAGGGCATCTTAAAATGAATTTACAAAAACCTCATTTCGATAGAATTTGGATGCAGCTGAGCTGGCAGGTGGCTCGTCTTGGTGTATCTGGAAAAATAGGGATAGGCCTGTTTGTAGTGGCAATTGTTTTTTTTATTGGCGCAGTTCTACCACAGGACAGAGAGGTGGAGTTACTTAAGCAACGTGTAGAAACAATTAAGAGCCGATCACCTTTTCAAATAAAAGAAAAATTTGGATCTAATAGGAAGATTGGAGGAGATCAAGCACTAAAAGTGTTTTATGATTTTTTCCCTAGAATTGATTCGTCACCACTTTGGATTGGTGAGTTAGTACGAGTTGCAGAGATACACGAAGTAGAAATCAATAGTAGTGATTTCCGTATGACCTTTGAAGAGGGATCCAGGTTGGCACGTTATGAGATGGTGTTACCTGTACATGGATCTTATCCACAAATAAGGGCTTTTATTGCAGATTCACTGAAGTCAATACCTGCAATGGCAATTACAGGGATTAATATTAAGCGTAAGGGTGTTAAATCATCCCAACTTGAAGCAGGTATAAAAGTAAATTTATATCTGGATGGAAGATAGCATGGAAAGATCTGAGAAAAATCGGAAGTTAATACTTGGCAGTTTATTAATTGCCACATTAGTCATCATTTTTTTTATTGAAGATGAGGCAGAAATCTATCCTATTCAGTCAGTACAATCTATGCAGCCAAAGAAAACTTATGCAGAGACAGAATCTATAAGTGAAAAAAATTCTAAGTATTTAGATGTAGAACAACTCGGGCAGAGAAAGTTTAATGCTGAAGCTGGAGAATTATTTAATGCTATTTCTTGGGGTTCATCAGGATCAGATAATCATAAGGCGCAAAAAGACTCAGCACTTAAACAAACCATTCAGCAGGCTGCTGCAGCTGCTGCTGCGGCATCAAGACCACCACCACTACGATTTCAATATCTAGGGAAAATCATACATAACAATGAAATGAAAATTATTCTTTCCCAGTCTGGTGAGAAAGTTGTAGTTAAGTTAGGGGAAAAAATAGATGATCAATATCGAATAGATGCAATGGATAATGAGGCAATTACATTAACGTATTTACCACTTAATGTTGAACAGACACTCATTATTAATGAAACGGAGAGTAAACGATGAGTATCGGGAAGTATTTTATTATATTTATATTATTTATTCTAACGTCAGGATGCGCTTCGATTGATGAGATTCTAGATATTTCAAGCCTTAAAGAGAACAGTGCGTTTATAGATGGACAAGAACAGATTTCTCAAGGGAATTACGAAGTTGGCTTAAGGCTATTAGAACAAGCAATGTATGAAGAGCCTGAGAATAAAGAGTTTCGTACTGTATATATGCGTAAACGAGATGTTATCTTTAGACAGATTATATCCGCTGCAGATGGTGCAAGGGTGGCTGGTAATCTAGAATATGCTGAACAACAATATAATTTGATACTGAATATTGATGTACAGAATCCACGTGGTAAGGAAGGGCTGGAAGCTTTAAATCTAGCGCGCGAACATATTGCTAAGATTGAATATGCTAAGGCATTACTTAGTCATAATAAATACATTGCCGCAGAGAAAATCTTAAGAATAGTTTTACAAGAGAATCCAAGGCAGGCTGAGGCGCTTCAGTTGGTTAGAGATATTAATGCACTAATAGTAAGAACTGAAGATAACAGCTTGACACTCAGAGAGGCTTTTGGAAAACCTCTGACTATAGAATTTAAAGATATTGATATTGAGTCTGTTTTTAAAATAATTTCTCAGACAGTAGGTATCAATTTTGTATTTGATAAAGATGTCAGGAAAGACGATAAAGTTTATATCTTTGTCCAAGATAACAGTATGGAAGATATACTTAAACTGTTAACAGTAACAAATCAACTTAGATATAAAACGTTAAATAGTAATACATTATTAATTTATCCGGACACACCTGCCAAGAAAAAAGAATACCAGGAACTAGTCGTACGCAGCTTTCATGTTGCGCACACGGAAGTTAAGCAAATGGTTGCTATGGTCAGGGGGTTGGTTAAGGCTAAGGATATTTACGTAAATGAAAAATTAAATCTTTTTATTATTCGTGATACACCAGATGCGATAAATCTTGTTGCGAGTTTAGTTACATTAAATGATATTCCTGAGCCGGAAGTTATGCTGGATGTTGAGGTGCTTGAAATTACTAGAGATAGTGAGATTCTTTTTGGCCCAACTCTTCCTCAATCTGTTACCTATAGTGGTGTAGCTGCAGCTACACCTGGTCTTGCCCCTCTTAGTACTATTGGATTTGGTCTTAAGCACTTTAGTATTGCTAATGACACATTAATTGACTTTAAGAAAACGATATCTAAGGGGGATATTCTTGCTAATCCACGTATTAGAGTCAGAAATAGAGAAGTGGCTAAAATCTTGATTGGTGAACGGGTTCCTATTGTAACCGCTAATGTTACAGGTACAGCAGCGACGGTAACGCAACAGGTAAATTATATTGATGTTGGATTAAAGCTTGATGTTAACCCTGTCATTTCAATAAGCAATGAAGTGGCAATAAAAATTGCGCTTGAAGTTAGTACAATTGTAAGTTTTGTTTCCAGCGGTAACACTCGTGTCCCTCAGGTTGGAACACGTACTGCTGAGACACTCTTGTCACTGAAGGATGGAGAAACACAGGTCTTGGCAGGATTAATTAACGATGATGAAACTAAATCTTTGAGTGGATTGGTTGGTTTTATAGATGTGCCAATAATAAGCAAACTTTTTACGAGTCAGAATTTGGTCGACAATAGAACTGAAATTGTTTTATTGATCACGCCTAGAATTATTCGAAATGTAGTTAAGCCAACAAATATTGAGAGTCAGGTTCAGTTTGGCACTGCAAATTATGCAGGCAGAGTACCTGTTAAATTAGGTGAGACGGCTGAACAATCAATAGAAGTGTCATCTAATACTAGAAGTAGAAAGCGCAGCAATTCTGTTTCGTCAAATGGAGCAAAGGCTAAACTTAATGCCTCTTCCAGCAAAGCATCAATAAGGCCGAGAGTAATTATTGCAGCACCAAAGAATATAGCGATGGATCAGGAGTTCTCAGTACGGGCAAGCCTTGTGGGGGCAATATCTTCAGCTGCCGGAGAGTTTGAAATAGATTTTGACACAAGTATGCTTGAGCTAGTTGGTGGAGAAGAAGAATCAAAAAATAACCGGGTAATAAAACTTGGTCGTGGTAGTTCGACCGGGAGATCCAAAATGATTCGTTTTAAAGTAGTAGCTGTTAATCCTGGTACAACTGAAATCGTAGTAAATACTATTGCAGTAAAAAATAGTGAGAATGATGAACCGATAGAGATTGATTTACCAAAGGCTACTAGTATCAATATTAAATGATGAAAAAGAGTTTATACAAGATTCAGCCATGTCAGAATGGATTTACTCTTATTGAGTTGATGATTGTTGTGGTAATTATGGCAATTCTGGCATCTGTAGCAATGCCATTACGTGAACTTATGGTTACACGTGAAAAAGAGCAAGTTCTACGAATTGGATTGCGGCAGATAAGAGGTGCGATTGATGCTTACAAAGAAGCTGTAGATCAAGGAAGAATTAAAGGGATTGAAGACTCATCAGGTTATCCTGCCCGACTAGAAGATTTATTTATTGGGGTGCAAGATATGCAGAGTAAAGAGAAGAAATATATTTTCTTTCTACGACGCTTACCACGTGATCCTATGTTCCGGGAGTTTGATATTGCTGCGGGGATCGAACGAACTCCAAATGTAGATACCTGGGGTAAGCGTAGTTATGCCAGTACCTATAATAATCCTAGAGAGGGAGCGGATGTTTTTGATGTATTTTCCCGTTCAGAATCTGTAGGTTTAAATGGAATACCTTATAACAAGTGGTAAGGATCATGGATAGAAGTAAAACTTTGTTTCAAGTATCTTTGTATTCCTGTTTCTCCAAAAGAGTATTACAGACAGGCTTCACATTTATTGAGCTGTTAGTAGTAATGGCAATTATTGCTACCTTACTAAGTATAGCTGCTCCACGTTATTTTAACTCTATAGATAAGGCCAATGAGGCTGTTTTAAGGCAAGATCTTGGTATTTTGCGTGAAGCTATAGATCAGTTCTATTCTGACACAGGGAACTATCCTATTAATCTGGAAGAACTAGTTGAAAAAAGTTATCTGCGTAGCATACCGGTGGATCCCTTAACAGAAAGTAATGAAACTTGGATTCAGATAGAGCCTCCTAATGATGAAGAAGAGGGAGTATATGATGTTCGTACGGGTTACACAGGGAAAGCAAAAGATGGAACATTTTATGAGGAATGGTAGGGAAATTGTGTTCCTATATCTGTAAATTGTAGGTATGCATGTCAGATTTCTAGTTTAGCTGATCGTAATTATTATTGGAATCAGATTCATGGTACGCACAGATAAAGGGTTTATATATATTTGGACACTTTTCTCCGTTGCGATTTTTGGGATCGCTCTAGCCGGAGCTGGTCAGATATGGCAGACAAAAGCGCAACGCGAGAAAGAGCGAGAACTTCTATTTGTGGGTGAGCAGTTCCAAAAAGCAATTATGTCTTACTATAATGATGCTAGTACTGGATTGAAACAATATCCTGAATCACTGCAGGACTTGCTTCTCGATTCACGATCATCAACACCAAAGCGTCATTTGCGCAAAATTTTTCTTGATCCAATGACAAATAGCTATGAATGGGGTCTTGTAAAAGAGTCTGATTCTGAACAGGTAGAGAAAGAGTCTGATTCTGAACAGGTAGAAAAAGAGCCGGATTCTAAACAGGTAGATAAATCTAGGTTTATCAGTAAGGATCCCAAAATAATTGGTGTATATAGTCGTTCAAAAAAAGTTCCTATCAAGATTGAGAATTTTTCTGAAGATTTCTCTGATTTCTCTAAAGCAGATTCCTATCAGGACTGGAAATTTATTTTCCTTGTACGGGATAATTCCAATCAGCCAGAGACTACCGAGTCTGAGACTGCTGAGCAGGATAAGCAAACTAAATAAACTAGTAGAAAAAAAGAACCGCTACCTGGAAAGACTCCGGGTAGCGGTAAGGGGTTCTGTTCTTTTTATAGATTTGTGCTATGGGGCTGGCATTGCATTGCGCTGCTCATTAGTCAGATCTGTTTGCCAGTCAGCAGGTAAATGCTGGACCCAGCCGTCGTAGACGTTAGGGATAGCATATATACCTTGACCACCCATACCAGCTAAACCGGTTACTGCGTCATCTGTAGTTGCTGTATTATCTACCATTGATATGGTACCAGCAATGTCCGCATCAGAAAAATCCCCATCATTATTTGGATCAGGATCAACTACAATCAGTCGATTGGAAAATTTACTCGTAACATAGGCATAGTATCCTCCACCCAGCTTAGCTCCAAAATTCACGCCATGACAGCCCGGATCACAGGCAAGCTGTTTTACTAGCGTATCCGTTGCAGTGTCTACAATGGTAATTTGTCCTCCAGTATTTGCAGTAACGACTACTCTGCCAGTTGGATCAACTGGTGTTTGGATCGGTAATAGTCCAAAATCACCTGTGGGCGGGGTTGCTAGTGGATAATTGGCTATCAGATTAATTGTTGTTATTAAGGCACCAGTAGTGTTATCAATTACATTTAAGGAACTATCCAGCAGATTTGCCACATAGAATTTATCTTTTGCCATACCAATAGCAATTGGGTGTGGACCAGCCGGCAAATTGCCACCAGTCGGTGTTCTGCTAACAATACTACCATCCGAAACATTGTAAATTCCGGCATCACTGGTATTAATATTAGGAGTTACGATTTTAGTGCCATCTGAAGTGATCCAATGACCGTGCGGATTTGCAGGTGGCTGCCCAGGTAATTGGGTTGGCATCATGGTTTCCGGTTTGGTAGAACCTTTAGGAATTCTGACCACACCATTCTCACCGTTAATCGCTACAGTAATCTCATCAGAGTCGGGCACTGTTACAACATGTGATGGGGAGTTGCCGACTTTAACATTCTTAATTAGTTTACCGTTTTCTCTCTTAATGAATGTTAGCTTATCGTCAAACCACTGTGTTTGGTAGATTATAGATTGCTCTTTATTGCTCCAGATATTATGCGGATGGTTCATATTAATCTGAGGCAGGGCAATCTTACGTTTGATCGTCCAGTCAGAGGCATCCAGTACGGTAATTGTTCCAGGTTTCGTTTTGCTCGCAGTCTGTTCAAACTGGGTATCAATCCACACTTCACCGACACCGGGTGTTACAGGGTTAACAAGGGGGGGTAAAATAACTTCTGTGCTACCTCCCAGATGATCATTCAGATTGACAGTAACTGCAGGGCCAGCAGAAACAAATACTTTTGGATACTCTGGAGTCCAGGTTCCCGTTGTAAAATCTTGCCAATTCGGCTGACCGGTTGCAACAAAGAAGGTTCTGAGTAGGCGGGTAGCCAGATCAAAAGTTGTAGGTATAGTAGCGCCCATAACCAGATCAATATCTTTGCCTAAATCTAAAGGGTTACCTTTAGAACCATCACCATTTGTAACAAGGACTGCACCAAACATGTAGGGGTGCACTTTACAGGTGAATACATATAGTCCCGGCTCATCCAGTTTCACAATTCCGCCACCTTTATATGCTTTGGTTTGATCAAAAGGAATCATATGATGATCACCCCCAATCGTAGGATCAGGATTATCTGCTTCACTGGGCCATATTAGACTGGTCATGGTGTGTACGGCATTCGTATCTGACATGATAAAGTGCACACTACTTCCGGGCGGGATAATCTCTAATGATTTAGTATTAATGTTTAAGCCGGCACCAACGAAAGTATCACCACGGGTACTTCTAAACCAGCTTCCAGGCTCATCGGTGATTTCGAAGGTAACTAGCCCAGGATTTGGACTTGGATTTAAAAATATAGCTCCACTGGGTGAAGCACCGGCAATACTGTCGCCGCCTGCTGCCATCACATGAAATTTACCAGTCATGCCAGATTCCATGTGGGAAAGTAGATGACAGTGATACTGCCAGTGGCCTTGTCCTACTCCAGTGCCTGCTTTAATGGTAAAAGCATGATTATCAGATTTCTCATCCAGGAGTCTGGTATCAATGATGCTAGATTTCTTTCCCTTGTCTAGAGTTTTCTGATTCGCAATCCATCTGTGGGCATGCAAATGGAAAGTATGATGATTATCAAAGAACATTCCTACACCCATTACATGGAACCGAACTAGATCATCCTCAACGGCTCCTAGTGTAGGATTCGTCCAGATTGGTGTCTGGGTATTGTTTTTAATTTCTGTTCCCCAGAAAGTAGAGCCTACCATAAACATGACAAATTCTTTTTGCAACTCAGATCTAGTAACCGGAACAATGGTTCCATCTTCATCTACATAGCTTTGTACGGCTCCGTCCTTTTTATCTATGACAATGGCACCAAATAACCCAAGTAAAGCCTGTTTTTTATCGCCATATACATGTGAACCCACAGCATCTTTTCCTGTGTAGACTCCATAACTTCTTGTTTGTCCGGGTCGTATTCTTGTACGGCCGGATACAATATCCCCTTCTCCAAATCTGACAACTTTACTGGTATTGTTAGTAACTTTGATACGAACCTTATCACCAGTAGTAAAAAATAATGTCGGTCCCGGAATTACTGCCTCAGTTGGGTAGGTAGGAGTTGCTCCTGCACTACTGGTATGGCTGAGCATCTGATAGGCAAACTGACCATTGGGCAGTGTCTCTACTGACATCTCAATATTATGTGAAGCAGCAAAGATAGTTTGAGAAAATAATATCGCACCAGTAGATAGCATAGATATTATTAAAGACTTAATAAAAGTTCTTGTATTCATTTAGATTCTCCCAATCTAAGTGATAAAAATGATTAATTTTAGTTAACTCGTAATTTACCTTGTATTCCGAGTAGCTTGCTCGAGAAAGTATTATCTAGATATCTTGCAGTCCTATTTGCTTGAATAGTAAATACGTGTTTCTCAAGCGAGCCGATACGCTTTACATCAATGAGTTTTCCAGTATCCGGATCGATCCATTCATATCTACGGAGCCTAAACTTATGTGGGTTTGTTCCGAGCGCAATCAGATGAAATCGTACTAAGGAATTTTTTTGTGCTGAGAATGTAGGGTTATCAAAAAGCGGAGTTTGGTAATGATTATTGGTATTATCAATTTCCATTCCCATAAACGTATCATCGAGAACATACAGTACAAAATCTTTTGTTATGTCATCAACTTCTACACTTTTTCTTTTATAATTCTTGATCGCATCTACTACACCTGATATAGGGTTAACGATCAGCGCTCCATACAGACCCCTATCTTCTGCTCCGTTGTGAGTTCTGAAATTATGATCGTGGTAAGCCCATGAGCCGGCTGTTCCCACTGCAGCATCCCAGTGATATTTATAAGACTGCGTTGGTATGGCGCTTTCATCCTCTACCATATTGATATACTTGAGCGTTCCATCACTTAAGATATCGTAATGAACACCATGTACATGTAGGCTGACATGTTTCTTACTGGGATCTTCGAATTCAGGGTCAAAAGCATAAATTAGTTCAATATCAATTTCGTCTTCTTCTGTTACTACAATTGTAGGCCCCGGCATAGTTGCTTCAGAGCTATATCTGTTTGTAACATCTTCATCGCAGTCATTTGGAGATCCATGCTCCTTAATGCAATGACTCATCATTCTATAAGCAAGGTATCCGTCGGGCAGTCTTTTGGCTTCCATTTGTATCGTATGCACTTCATGAGCATAAATCCCACTACTAAGCATAAGTAAACCTAAGGCTGTTACAAATACGGAAAATTTTTTAAATACTGAATATTGTTCCCGCAAGGAAATTATATATTGTGATCAGTATGATGCAGATTGCTAAATTCAGATTTCATTATTTTCTCCCTAAATAAGATTTCTCTGAAAAATCTAAGCTGGATTTTCTTATAATATGAAGCCAATAAATAGGCTGTCATATTTGCATAATTTTTGATTACTTTTGTTATTGGTTTAGTATTAAAGCATAGTTATTTACCAATTGGTAAACTAAATATATTTATGGTTAATGAGCAAGTTTCATGCCAAAAAAAAGAACCTCAATTTATCAATAAATTATCCCTTGCAATTATAAATAATAATTGTAAGTGTAAAATATATCGACAGTATTAATCTGCTTGTTTTAATAAAAGAAGCATGGATCACATGCTTTTAATAAGTGTTTATTATTTATTTTTCTGTATTCTTGTTGTACGTTGATCGCCATATCGTTGGTGGCTTTTTCTTTCAGCATACCAGGTGGCAGCTTTCCACTTTGCACTAGCTTTGGCGAGGGGGAAGTGATCAGATGCATTATCAATATCTTTTTTTGCTTCTTCTAACATATTATCAATCCAAAGTTGACGACGTATTTCCTGATATTCCTCTCCCAAAGACATTAACCATGAAATCAGTCTTCGCTTTGATATGCCATGGCTAGCGGCTATTTCTGCCAAAGTATAATTCTTAAGGATGCTTTTTTTTGCATCTTCAAGAATAGACTGTTTATGGTGTAAAGGTATTTGATTTATTTTTAATATTTAGATAAATCAATGTTGTTTGTCTGTAGTATCGAATTAAGAGTTGATCCAATTTCTGCAGTAATCTTTGATATACGATTGTGTTCATTTTCTAGAAACGGTAAGACAAGTCGATTTCCATAATTATTTTTTTCAAATTTAAATGACTTAAATTTTAATGTATAAGGGTTCTGTGGTTTGCCTGTTGTACCAAACCATAGTGTCGCATTAACAAAGCTATGATTCGTGCTGTAATTTACAAGTGATGTAAGATACTTAAATTCTTTATGTTCAAAAATTGAATCAAGAATAATTTCAATTTTCGAATATTTAGTATTTGTAGAGAAAAGAGTCTGTATTGCCTCCAAAGAGTATTGGTTCTTTTTTCGTGAAGAAAGTAGTAAATTACATCCTAAGGAATAATATGCCATGTAAACTAAAATATCCGATAAAGCATAAATACTTTGTACCGTAGCTATTACATGTGCACCGATCTTTGTTTGGCAATATTCGAAATCATTTTGTTCTTTTGTGTTTCCAATTAATATACTGTTAGTAATATATTCAGATTTAAGATGTATGCCAGTATATGCACCCAAAACAGTTTTTATTTCATTTATGTGGAATCTTGTATAGCGTTGTCTATAAATAGCTGAGCTGATACATTCACGCACAATTTCAAGCTGAGCAGGACCGTATTGAGCTCTGACAAGTTTGCGTGTTTTTTCCGCATCCCATGACACCATCTTTTCTTTGAAAGGCTACTTAACTAGAACTATTGTAGTTGTATGTAGTCTTTTTTGTTCTATACAGCTTTTTTCTTTCAGCACACCATGAAACAGCATCTTGCCTTGAATTTTTATTTTCTAATAATATATTATCTCTCACATTATCAATTTCTTCATTTGCCTTTGCTAGCATATTGTCTACCCAAATTTGTCTTAAATCGCGATGCTCCTCACCCATAGACATTAGCCATTTATTAAGTGTTTTCTTTTTGATACCATGACTTACTGCAATTTGTTCTAGCGAATGATTCTTTGATATACGTACTTTCGCATCCTCCAAAATAAGTTGCTTGCAGTTTATGGGGGTAGGATTCATTTTTTTGTTCCTTATACATATGCCAGAGATTCTGTAGAGGCTTATTAATATTTTTTATAAATTAAGTATGTCTGACAGATTACTTACTCTTACGAATCTATTCAGTGATAAAAGTCACATTAAAGTAGCTCTAAGCTCTTATGTTGCGTATATCTAATGAATCTGTGATATCTGATTATGGAAAATGAGTTAACAGAATAGAGCTTCTGAGGAGGGGGTGTAGTTTTTAAAAATTAAATTGTATAAAGAATTATTTTTTTGCATCAATAAGATCTTTAATTTAATTTATATTTAATCGAATTTCATTGTACTAATATAAGAAGCAGCAGCATCTGACAGGACATCTCGGAACATTCTGTCCGGATTATTAAATATAGCAATACTAATACCCCGATCAACTGACCGTGTAGCTAATAACGTTAGCATTGGCGTAGGAGGAAAGTATAGCTCTTTGTAGGCAAGTCGCATTCCTTCTGTCTCGATGTTAAGCATGCGTTTAAAGTATTGTTTTACAAGGTCTTCTTTTCGGGCTAATACGGCACCTTGTGTCGCAACACGTAGCTTCTTCCAGTCTTTAGGCGCCATCTCCAATTTCCATGCCGTAACATGTTGATGCATGGCATCAAGCTGACTTTTGGCCGCACCTTTTATGTTTGCACTGATTAATGGCAGCATACCCTGTGTAAATGAAAATAGTTCCTTACTGCTAAATCTTTGATTACTGATGACAGTTTTGAGAAATTGAAGTGATTTGGAAAGTATGATTTTTTGTCTTTCTAAATCTCCGTTATTCAGAGTAATCTGATTGATATTTTTTTCTACATATTCCAATTTTTTGTAATAGTTACGTAATAATAAAAAACGTTCAAAATCAAGCATTCCTTCTCCCTGAGGAGAAAGCATGAGGTAAATTGCTACTGGAACATGCGCAAATACTTTAAATGTATTGTAGTTAGGGAGAATGATATTGGCTGTAACTTTAATATTATTCTTGATAAGAACAAGTTGCCCGTTACGATGAAGAATAATGGGTCCGGTAGTCAGATCAATTTTTCTAGCTGTAGTATGTGCATTAATAAAGGAGCTATTTATATCTTGAAGTGCTGCATCAAGTTTGCTGTTAGTTGATGCAGCATAAAGAGGTGTGGCCAGCAAGATCATAATAAGATTAATCAGAAATATTCGTATCATGCGAGTTCTCCGGTGAAATTGATTACATGTTTATTTGTTAGAGTCACGCCATAAATCGATATTGATACCTATAAGAATACTTGACTCAGAGTCTATTTGCCTTATCACTAATGATAGTATGGTTATTGCCCTGATTGAAATGGAGGGTAGTGAAATGAGTTATGAAGAGAAAACGGCAATTGCACTAGCAATTCTGTTTTTAGTTGCATTCAGAGTATTCTTTTATGAGTTCGGTATATAAAGTAGGCATTAAGCTCTGATACACAGAATTTTCTAGATCCTCTTATTCACAGTTATGAGAGGGTAGCTGCGTGAGATATTCTGATTACTGGTAGTCGATTATCCTTCAAATCGAGATTTAAATTCATTTGCACGGAAATATTTCACCTCATCCGCAGACTTGCCTTTTTCAATCCTGATCCGGCCATATAGTTCAAGTAGTATTTTTGGCCAGTTACCCCTTTCTTTAAAGGCACAGATTTGTTGGCATATATGGTTAGTTTCTTCATCTATAGCATTAATTGAGCATTCAATAGCAAAAACTTCAATATTATCTTCAAATAACATAAGAATAGATTTCAGTTCTGCAGTCTCACTCTGAGTTTTCTCTGTTATTTTAAATTGCTGAGAACTATATGAAAATTCTACTGAGTAAACATCTTCTTTATTTGAGCCCTTAATGCCCTGTAAGTTTAGTTTATTCCATTTGTCAGAATCATCACGTTTTAGCCATAAAGGATAGTGTTCTATTTCTTCCCAGATTACGATGAGTGCTTTGTCTAAGTCAGTTGTTCGTGCAAACTGAGACAGTCGTTCCTTGCGCTGCAAATGTTCGGCATCATTTTCATAACGTTGTTCCAGCTCCTGCTCATGTTGTCGAACAGCTGCAGTAACAGTCTTGTCAGTTTTTATCTTAAAAGAGGCCACTTCCTTAAGATATGGGTCTCCATCTACCTTTAGCGGTAAAAGGCTATTACGTTTTATGCGGCTTCTTACATACCAATACGCGATACAAAGCATGCTGATAAGCATGATAAGTAAGAGAGTTAATTCTATATCTATGTCTATATTCATGGTTTATATATTTGCCAGAATCATTGAGATAGCATGATATCAGTATAACTTAGGAATATAGTCAAATTTATCATAAGTGTTTCAATTTCTGATAACAACCTAATCCTAGGTGACTGATATATATAATTAATAGGTTAGTCACTCCTATTTAATCAGATAGTACCATTGAGTCTCTTCTAACTGAGACTAGTTATTAATATATTTTATATATTAGATTGCTTTCCCTATCATATTTGCAGGGTGGTTAATTTGTTTATTATCAGTTTTTTTCATATCTCTACTTAGCTTACATACAATTTGTGATTTTAATTACTGAATTAATTTTTTGATTTATTTAATCTTTTGTTAAATAGAAACGAGAGTAGCTATAAGAAATTTTATAGGTCAATATGAGAGAGGAATGAATTAATGAGAATTCGGATTCTAATTCTGGCCATTCTGTTATCGCTTTTCAGTAGTATTATAAAGGCAGACTTATTTAAGAAAAGTTCAGAAGTTGATCAGCATACTAAAATTCTGGAACTACTTTACCCGATTGCCATAGAAGGGGATGCTATAGCTCAAAGTTTGCTTGGCCAGATGTATTTCAAAGGTAAAGGTGTTCATCAGGATTATTCTAAAGCATCAAAATGGTTTCATCTCGCTGCAGAACAAGGTGATGCATATTCTCAAAGTAAACTTGGTGGAATGTATGATATTGGCTTGGGCGTAGCAAAAGATAGCAAAGAATCAATAAAATGGTTACGACTTGCCGCAGAGCAGGGAGAGATTTCTGCGCAAACCGTCCTTGGCATGTCCTATCTATATGGTAATGGCGTATCTCAAGACTATCAAGAAGCAGTTAAGTGGCATCGTTTAGCAGCAGAACAGGGAGGAACAATCTCGCAGAATACGCTTGGATCCGCATATTTATATGGAGTGGGTGTTACTCAGGATTATAAAGAAGCAGCAAAATGGTATCGTCTTGCCGCAGAGCAGGGAGATGCATTTTCTCAATATAATCTTGGCTTATTATATTTAAGCGGACAGGGTATAAGGCAAGATTATACTCGTGCTTACATGTGGTTTGACCTTGTTGCGAATAAAGGAAATATGAATGCAAAGGAAGATCGTACCTGGATAGCCACAGAGATGACGGTTTCCGAAATTATTAATGCGCAAGAGATGGCGCGTATTTGTGAAAAGAAAAGTTTTAAGAACTGTAAATAAGAAATAAAGTCAGTTTATAGTTTTATAAAGGAGACTTTTTATGCTAAAACTAAAAGAAATTTTAAAGAAGCCGATACTAGGAATTACGATGTTCTTTATGTGTGCTTTTCTTGTGCTTATAGGGCTTAGTTTGGCGGGCTTTGGAAGCATGCGCCGTAGAAAATACCACAATTAAAAATAAGTTAATTAAGGCTAAAATTAGACAAATGAAGCAAGTTTTATTAGTGTATTATTATTACCTACACTGATAAATATTTATTACAACTCTAACAATAAACCATATAAATATTACAAGTTTATTTAATTCGAGATTTAATCCTGTAAGTTTATCTAGTATACTCAACTGATCCTTATAGCTGTGAATGAGAATCAAACAGTTGTTGTTTGGCTGTCTATGTGGCCTGATTAATTAATTAATGATTTAAATACAGCTACTTAGCATATTATAAGAATTTTTATAAATAACTTATGTCAGAAGAAAAGAAAGCTATGAAAGAAAAAAAAGACAAGAAAATAGCGAAAAAAGCCAAGGTAACACAGAATAAAACTAAAAAAATTCAGATTAATGCTAAAGAAACAGAGAAAAAAGTAAAGAAAGCTAAAGTAGCTAAAGGGGCAGCAAAAAAAGTTATAAAAGTAGAAAAAGACAAGGAAATAAAGAAGAAAGCCAAAGAAACAGAGAAAAAAGCTCAGGAAGCAAAAAAGAAAGCCCAGGAGGAAATGAGAAAGAGAGCCCAGGAAGAAGAGAAGAAATTTAGAGAAGCAGAGAAAAGAATTCGGGATGCAGAGAAGAAAGCACGGGAAGCGGAAATGTCAAGAGTTCAGGAAATCGAGAAAAAAGCTCGAGAAGCAGAGATAAAGAGAGTTCAGCAAGCTGAGAAAAAGGCGCAGGAAGCTGAATTAAGGAAGGTTCTTCAGGAAGAAAAAAAGAAAGCAAAGGAAGTTGAAATAAAAACTAAGGAGGAGATGAAAACAATGGAAGAGGAGAAAAAACCTATGGAAGATGAAAAGAAAGCTAAAGAAGTTAAAGCAAAAACTAAGAAAGTAGAGAAAAAACCCGTGGAAGAACAAAGAGCACCTATAGAAGCACCTGCTGATTTTTCAGCCCCAAAAAATAATAATGGAAGAAGTGCAATTTTCATTTCCCTGATTGCTTTGGCAGTGGCTTTTTTCAATTTCTTTACTCCTGCATCAGCACCAACTCAGAATGTTGATCTTGGGGGAATACAGGATAATATCGATTCAGTATCTTCCAGTGTAAAGAATATGAAGTCAAAAATTGCTGAAAATCGACAGCTTTTAGATTCACAAATTGCTTCCTCTGCAGAAAAGTTTGAGCAGCAAAAAGCTGAAACCGATAAAATGTATTTAGCATCTGGATTTACTGAGTTGGTTAAAGAAATCCAACCATCTCTGGGAATTTATTGTAAACGTGCTAGCGTTAAATACCTCAAGTTGGCTAAAACAGCAAAAGCCGGTGCAAATACTGTTGCTGTTGATTGCAACTTCAATAATAACGGTACATTGAAAGCAAATATTGTTCCAGGCTCATTAACTATGATTGGAGGTAAGGCGCAGCAGGTTATAGATAACGCAGTTGAGCGTATCGATAACGGTGAAGCAACTACTATTCTTCCTGGTACCAGTAATGGGAAGCAGTATCATATTGTGCTTACGGAAGCAGGGGCTACAAATATGAAAGGCGGAGTCTTAAAAATGTCTTTCCAGGCATATACGGACAAAGCAGCATTGGGAATGATTAAACGTAAGACTCATAAGGACATTTCAGGTGATCAGCTCAAAGAATTAACTGAGACTCATCATATGTTCTCATTCCTACTCTAAGTTGCTTGTTTTTTTATAAGTGAGTAGCAGCAGCCCCCACAAAAAGGGCTAAATTAATGTTAATACTGTGCTGTTGGCTTGGTGGCCACAGCACAGTAGGACATTAACCACTTCCCATCCTTTTTTACTATTTGTGCATCAGAAAATCCTGAATTAGTTAATAGATCAACTACTTCATTCAGCGAATAGACATTAAATATATCTCTATTTAGATTTAGGTCTTTCATTTGTATGTCATCCCGGAATCCGATCGCTATTTTTCCTTCATGCTTTAGAACACGAAACATTTCCTGGAAGCATTTATCTGGATCCCCCAGAAAATATAAGGTATTTACTGAGCATAACTTATCAAATGATTCGTTATCATATGGAAGGTTAATACATTCACCCTTTTGAAGTTTTACGATGCCGGTTGATATATATTGCTTATTTACCTTACTTGCTTGATTTAACATTATATCGGAGAGATCAATTCCCTCAACAATTCCTTCAGTAGTAGTTTTAGCTATTTCATGTATTAGTTTTCCGGAACCAAATCCAATTTCTAGAATTTTGTCATTTATTTTAGGAGCCATTATTTGTTTAACCAATGAGTTTAGATCGGCATTTATAATGTTAAATATGCCTGTCATGACATATTGTCCAAATAATCCCGTGGGTTTTCTTGCTTGTAACGATAGAAATTTCAGTGGATTAAGCATGGCATTAAAATTGATAAAGTAAGGTGATTACTTAAAGCAGTTCTATTCCTTAGAAAGGAGCAGAATGGATAATTTATAAATGAATCAAATATTACTGTATAGGAGTATTAAAATACTGATCAGGATAGGGTTCATCTTCTAATGTAAAGTGCCACCATTCTTTATCGTGTGGTTTAAAGCCGTGTTTACGCATCATATGGTATAAAAACATTCTATTTGCACGTTGTTGTGGCGTTACTGTAAAGCTATGAGGCCAAGAATCAGGACCGAAGAAATCCCAGTTTGTACCCATATCTAGTTCTATAGGGTCAGTTTTATGTAAAGAGACAATTGATACATCTACAGCACTTCCTCTAGAGTGACTAGACTTATTAATAAGGTAACCCTCTTCAAATAGATCTTCTTTATCCATTTCAGGGTAGTAGTTTAATTTCATTTTTATGTCATTCGGATCTTTTGCCCAGCGTATAAAATGATCAACAGCTTGTTGCGGTCGATATGCATCATAAATCTTCAAGCCAAGTCCAAATGAAGCAAGCTCAGATTTGAACATTCTTAAGAGCCATTGCTGCATGTATTGAGAGTAAAGCTTTGGAGCTTTTGTAACCATCAATTGGTGCGCCTACAAAATTGTTTGAGGTGAAATAGCGTATATCTAGATTTATAGTAGGTATATATATCTTGAGTTCAACAAAACTATTTGGTATGTCTTTAGCCATAACGTTAATTGAAACTATGTAGCTTATAATAAAAGATAAATAAAGTACTTTTCTGTACATTTGAGACTCATAAAATAATAATTACGCTTTCATAAAAAAATATCTTAGGTGATTCTAAAACAGAGAATAATTAGCATAAGTGTTACACAAAATTAGTACTTAGTGCTTCATTATTTTTAGAGTGGTTGTTGTTAATTGATGCTATTTAGGGTTGATGTAAACTTGCCATTAAGATATGACAAAGAACCGTAATTTGTGACAGTTTTGGGCACTTAGATTTTATATATTTATAATTTAATTATATAGATAATTACTGGCATGGAATATGCTTTCAAGTAAATAAGAGATACTGAAGGTATAGAGTTCCTTCATAAAATTATAAGTTGACTCTGTGTGTGAATTATTAAATATTTCATACAATTTATTATTGTAATAACCGGTTAATCAACTGGTTAAATATTAATTATGAATAAAAAAACTGTTGACCCTAATAAAAGTAAATTAACTAAAAAGTCTGTATCAAGAAAAGCTTTTTTTGATCATAAAGGGACACTTCTCAGAAAAGGGGATACGGTTAAGTTATTGACACTTCCTTTGGAAATGTTTCTAGGGCTTCCAGAATCCGAGCAGAAAGTTTTAAGAGCAGAAATTGGTAAAAAACATTTAATTCAAGGATCTGTCGGTCAGGGAAAAATTAAATTAGAATTTTATGATGTACATGGCGCACTCCATGCTATATTGATAAATCCATCATGCGTAACGAGGATCCCTGGATAATGAGGGTGCCAAACAGTACGTTTATTTGAATATATTATTGCAACTATGAGTAACTTTTTGATTGTCTTAAAAATATAGCCATGAGAATATTTATTTCTGTAATATTATTCTTTCTTATGTATCAGGCACATGCTGGTGACCTGATTTTTTTAGATAATTATTATCTTGAAAAAATTGAGCGTGAGTCCTTAGACAAAGGGAATGAAGTTAAGCAGGTGGAAGATGCGAGAGGGCCTGTTACTCAGGTTGAGGTTAATCATCGCAATATTGATGATTACACAATAAGACGAAACAAAAATCGTCGTGTGTATGATAATAAAGATGACAGTCCATTATTACAATATCACTTCTAATATTTATGAATCCATTAAGATATTGAGAATTGGACTACTATAAATAAAGTCAATTTGATAATTTACTTGCATAAAGTATCATCTAGAAATTTTCTTGTGTTTATTTTAGTCAATCACCCTTATTCATTAACTCATATATTACATTCACTGATGCGGAAATGACTTGTTCTCCACTTACAACAGGTACCATACTAGCATCTGCCATTGTTTTTGCCTGGCGCATTTCCATATTGCGATAAACTGGTTGAGGCAATCTAGCGCCTAACTCACTAATACTAATAATATTACCTACATCAACCCCAGCAGTTTGCGCATAAAGCTTTGCTTTTTTTTCGGCATCAGATATCGCGCGTTTCCGTGCCTCATCAAGTAATTTCTGATTATCATTAAATCCAAATCTTACTCCCGATATTTGGTTGCTTCCAGAGCTTACTAATTCATCAAGCAACTTGCCTAGCTTATTAGTATTTATTATTTTTACGGTTATAGAATTAGACACCCTGTAGCCTGTAATTTTCGGTGAGTAAGGCTTTTCGTAGCTTGTACGCTTAGAGTGATCATAAATAGGATGCACATTAAAACCAGAAGTTTGAATATCTTTATTTTTGATGTTAGCCTTTTTTAAAACTTCAATTACTGCTTCCATTAAAGTATTGTTATCATTTAGTGCCTTAGTAGCTGTTTTAGCTTGTGTGTTAACCCCACTAGTCACCCATGCTGTATCAGGTATAGCTGAAATCTTCCCATGACCGGTTACAGTTATATATCGATTTTCATTATTTGAAGCCCATGTTATAGGGCTGATTATTATTAAACTTAAGATAATAAGAATAGTGAGTTTTGAATTTTTAAGAGGCATGGTTACTCCTTAATTTTTTATTTTAATATTAAGACTTTATTTCTTGATTTGATATAAAAGTGTATTTTATATTAAATTCACTGATGAATTGAACCTGTCTCAACCAAGTTAAATGACCTTGTCTACTAGTTATTTTTCTTTTATTCTTTATTTAAATATAGCCAAGCAGATTACTCATGCATTTAGAATTTTATGGGGCTACTAGTGGTATAACTGGTTCCTGCCATATCCTCCGAACCAATAGTCAATTAGTGCTATTGGATTGTGGTTTAATTCAGGGAAGGCGTGAAATTGAAGCCAAGAACCGGGAGCCCTTTCCATTCTCACCGGATAAAATTAATGCAGTTGTACTAAGTCACGGCCATATTGATCATTCTGGTAGAGTTCCTTTACTAATCAGGCAAGGTTATCGTGGTCCGATCTATGCTCAGAACGCTACATGTGATCTATGCAAGATCATGTTACAAGATTCGGCATCTTTGCAGGAGCGTGATGCTGAGTACGAGAATAAATGGCGTAACAAAAATAAGAAGCCACTAATTGAGTCACTTTATACAATTAAAGATGCTCAGAAATCACTGGAAAATTTTGTTGGATTACGTTATAGAGAAAAACGAGAAATACTTCCGGGAATCCATATATGTTTTCAGGATGCAGGGCATATCCTGGGTTCCAGTAGTATAGAGATATGGGTAGAAGAAGAAGGTAGAGAGCAGAAAATCGTTTTTAGTGGTGATCTAGGTCAGTACAATACTCCTATTCTTAATGATCCAGCCGTGATCCAGTTTGCAGATCATGTATTGATTGAAAGTACTTACGGAAATCGTCGTCATCGTAATCAGCAAAAAATGATAGATGAAATTGGTAAAATTATTAGCATGGCTCGACATGAGAGCGGGAATTTATTAATCCCTGCTTTTTCTATAGGCCGTAGCCAGGAAATTCTTTATTTTATGGGTGTTTATTATAAAGAATGGGAGTTGGATCGCTGGAAAATATTTCTTGATAGCCCAATGGCTATTAAGGCAAGTAAGGTGTATTGGGAGTATCCGCATTTGTATGATAAGGAAGCTACTCAGCTCAGACGCAAGGTCAATGAAATGCCGCAATTAAAAAATTTACATTTGTGTTCTACTGTAGAAGATTCGATGGCTATTAATAATATTAAAACAGGGGGTATTATTATTGCTGGTAGTGGAATGTGTAATGGTGGGCGGATAATTCATCACTTAAAGCACAATATTTCTAAAAAAGGTGCTCACATAATGATTGTTGGGTATCAGGCGAATGGTACGTTAGGTCGGAAGTTAGTGGATGGTCATGAGGAAGTCAAAATACATGGCGCGCTCTATTCAGTGCATGCGAGGATCCATACGGTGGGAGGGTTGTCTGCTCATGGAGACATAGATGATTTAACGCGGTGGATGAGCAGTTTTAATAGTGATCCTTTTGTTCACGTCGTGCATGGTGAGAAGCAGACTAAACAGGAGTTTTGTGCACATATAAGCCAAAAACTGGGTCTACGGGTTAACGTACCACAGGAAGGAGATATTCTTGAGTTGTAATCAATTAGAAGTACCTCTTCTTTGATAACGATTATTTAAAACGAGATTTTGCTGAATTTATAGCCTCACTAATGGCATCCCATGCCGTATCAATTCCCATATTTACATCTTCCCAGGCCAATTCAACACCCGCTTGCATATCTTCCCATGCATTTTCACCTGACTCTTCAATATGATTAAGTTTTTTACGAATTTCATCATGCTTGCTTTTTAATGTTGAGACTTGTTGATGGTATTCATTATTGAGCTCTTCTTCAGTTTGTTCTATTTTAGTAACAAGAGCATCTATTTTATTATTTAGCCGATCGAGATTTGAATGCATCTTACGGATAAATTCATCTTTTGAATCCATTTTTTTTCCTTTAATGTAAATTAAACTAGGTATATTTTGTTCATATAGAATATATGGTTGCATTTAGTTTAATTTCAATAGAAATATATTGCCATCATTGATTTCAGTCATGTCAATTAACTTGTTACAGGAAAATTATTGGAATTAATAGATAAGCCATTGGGGTGATAAGTGTAATGACTAAGAGATTTAGGCAAAATCCAGCTTTAGCCATCTGTGGAATTGATACTTTACCTGAACCAAACACAATTGCATTTGGAGCAGTAGCAACAGGCAACATAAAAGCACAGCTTGCAGCAAGGGCCATTGGTGCAATTAGCAACATTGGTTCTATATACGCTGCAGTTGCAATGCCACCCAAAACAGGCAGAAGTGTTGCAGTAGTTGCTGTATTACTAGTAAGTTCGGTCAGAAATACAACTAGTGTAACGATGGACAATATAAGAATAAATATATGAAAATTAGTAAGTACAGATAATACGCCACCTAACCAGATAGCTAGCCCGCTGCTGCTTATCATAGCTGCTAGACTAAGGCCACCACCAAATAGTAGTAATACACCCCAAGGAATATTTGCAGCTGTTGTCCAGTTCAGTAGCATAGTGTTTTTTTTCAGTTTATCTCCTGATGGGATTATAAAAAGTGTAATTGCGCCTCCTATAGCTATAGTTGTATCGCTTAATTCAGATAGACCAGGAAGTTGTTGCAAGATTGGTCGTATTACCCAAGCCAAAGCAATAAGAGAAAAGACAATTGCTGTACGTTTCTCCGGTGTACTTATAGGGCCCATAGACTCTAGTTCATCGACTACAGTTTTAACAGTAGAATTATTATGTGGCAGATCAAAAGTGAATACTAACCGTGTTAATAACAGCCATGCGATTGGTAACAGAAGGCATATGATTGGTATGCCAAAAGACATCCATTTGGCAAATCCAATGTTGATATCATAGGTTTCAGTCATGAAGGCTGCCATCATTGCATTGGGAGGCGTGCCAATTAAGGTGCCAAGTCCTCCGATACTTGCTGCATAAGCAATTCCTAACAAGAGACAAATAGTAAATTTGTCAGTTATTTCTTTAGACTGATCCTCAAGCATGACTTGAGCAAGTGATATTGCAATGGGCAGCATCATAATCGTCGTTGCAGTGTTACTGATCCACATGGACAAAAATGCACTAGCAAACATGAAGCCTCCTACAATTGCCTGTGGATGGCTACCTGCCAAACGTAAAATCAATAATGCTAGTCGTTTGTGTAATTGCCAGCGTTGCAGAGCTGTAGCAATTATAAAACCACCTAGTAATAGGAATATTACAGGATTGGCGTAAGGTGCTGCAGCTTCACGAACAGAGCTTATTCCTATTAGTGGAAATAAAACAATTGGAAGTAATGAAGTAACTGGAACAGGAAGAACTAGAGTGGCCCACCAAGCTACCATTAGCATGCCTACACCTGCAGTGGACCAAGCTTGTTCGCTCATGTTAGCAGGCGGTGCTGACACGATAGTATATATAAATGCGATCAGCCCAAGAACCAGTCCAATTTTTCTGGACATTAATAATTCACCTTAAATTTTAGTACTAGACACAAAGTAATTTAGCCTAAAAGGCTGTATGTTTTACATTATAGTGGTTAATCCAGGGCAGGCTTACTAATATTGGAAATACTATGAAATTATAAGCGATTGAAAGTAAACTTAATATTAAATAAAGATAGTAATTGTTCTTAACATCTTTCCAATGTAAATAAATAATAATCTGTTTCTTTAAGGTATAGGAAATGAAATCTGTCTCATTATTACTTAAAGAAGTTCGTGACTGTAATATCTGTACGAATTATTTACCATTCTCTCCTCGACCCATACTTCAATTACACACTAGTGCACGTATTCTTATTGTGGGACAAGCTCCAGGCAGAAAAGTCCATGAGTCAGGCATTCCATTTGCAGATATGAGCGGAGATCGTCTTCGTCAATGGTTAGGAATATCTGCTGAAATTTTTTATGACCCACATATTATAGCTATTCTTCCAATGGGTCTTTGTTTTCCTGGAACTGGTAATACTGGTGATCTCCCACCACGTCCTGAATGTGCTCCTGCTTGGCGTGAAAAACTTATGAAACCCCTAAAGAATTTAAAGCTTACTCTAGTTATTGGTAAGTATGCTCAGGCATACTATTTTCCTGATTCACACATATCAGTAACAAATACAGTGCAATCATGGCGTAAACAGTGGCCAGATTTAGTGCCTTTGCCACATCCTAGTCCACGTAACAATTTGTGGTTTCGTAGAAATCCATGGTTCGAAGTAGAATTACTTCCATTACTAAGAAATAGAGTAGATGAAGTACTCGAGGAGAAAAACTAGTTTCAATCTCCCCAATATTATTTGTGGGCTCTAAATTAAAATATTTTTTGTAATAGAAGTTTAATTTGAGGCAAATGAAGTCATATGAGACTGGTTTATTACAACAGAGTAATTGGCGACTGATAGATATAATAAAAACATTTATGGTAGGTTTATCGAATTTTGTGTGTGGAGTCAGAATAAGCTAAAGGGAGTTATTTGATGGATATAAATATTATACAAGAGAAACTATCTATATTTTCTGATGAGCGTGATTGGGATCAATTTCAAAGGCCTAAGAATTTATCAATGGGTCTTGTAAGAGAGGCTTCTGAGCTGCTTGAACTGTTCCAATGGCTTACAGAGCAGCAATCTAGGGATATTGTAAATTCAGAAAAGCAGATGGCTTTAGTACGAGAAGAAATTGCAGATGTTTTTTTGTTTTTAGTAAGGCTAGCTGACAAATTAAATGTTGATATTGAGAAAGCTGCTTTAGAAAAGATAAAAATTAATGCGATAAAATACCCAGTAAGTTTATCAAAAGGAAGTATCGAAAAATATAATAGAAGGAGTAAACAAATTACATGAGAGTTTAAGTAGATATCAGCAGAACTATTTGCTACATTGGTAGGAAAATAATATAGCCTAGAGTAGAGTCTGGCTTTAATATACTGATAATTAAGGTATTAAATGAAACACCTTAGATTCCCACTGGTTATATTTTGAAAAAGATTGTCTGCCTGCTACACATTTAAAATAACCATTAACTTCTATATATTGACGACGGTGGTAATCTAATGGATTATTAATGCTTGTGGATGTAAAGGAAAAAGATTTAATCATACTATCAGGGCTGTCGCTCATCATATACATAATTAGAGAAAAACTGAGTCCAATATTGCTCAATTATTTTAGTTTCCTTGTCACACAAGATGGGTCTACCCATATAGTATGTGGTGTGTAACATTCATCATGGATCTCTAATTCAATCTGCCCATATTCATCTAAGTTTTGAATTAAATGTACGTTTCCAACTTCTGCTTTTAATGCTACATGCTGAGTTTCAGGAAATCTCTGGAATAATTCTTGTGGAATTTCAAGCATCTTTACAACTTCTCCTTTTTTAAGAGGTTCATCCTGTAAAGTTGTATATTGTTTTTTCATGTAATAAATCTCCAAAATTTGTAATCATTTTATTAATCAATATGTATCAACAATCAATTAACAGTAATAGTTAATGAATAAACTTTGAGCACACTTACTTCAATATTTGCCTATTGATTACCCTATCCAGATTAGAAAAAAAGCGGTACATATAATTGCAATCATGCTCCATAACTGTAAAGGTAGATGCTGATCTATCCCTAAAATATCAGCTGAGGATCCAAATGCAGCCCTACATGTACGTGCAACAGGCATTGTGCCCAGATCCTTTTGGCACGCTAGATTCGTATCATCAGCCATTAATGTAGCCTCCTAGTCAAAATACACGCCTAAAATATTCACTCAGTATTATTTTCAATATACTGATTTCAAACATTAGGGTGTGCAAACATAGATTACTCATTCTGTACAAATCATTCTGTGAAAGAATTCACAAAATTAAAAATTAATTTTTCTTCATAAATCTGACCAAATTATAGTTTGAAAGCTTGCAATATAAGCCCGGATCCTGGCACTAGATTCATTCTGAACATATCAAAATGAAACGGTAAAGTACCTGCAAACTTTAGTGTTATAAATGATAGTTATTATTCAAGAATAGGTGTCATTAATGACTGGCTAAATTAAACAAGGTCATTTGTGACACTCCAATAAATTAATATCTATACAGATGGGATATTTTGGAATTCTGGGGTTCTTTTTGCAGGGTATTAATAATTGTTGATATTTGACGCTATTAAATAATATCGTAATGGATAATACAGATAAGAATGGCACTTACACAATTACAGGTAAAAAATGCAAAAGTTGTTGATAAACCACTAAAACTTTTTGACGGTGGCGGATTATTCTTATTGGTACAATCATGGGATCCTAATAGTACTAAGTATTGGCGTCTTGCTTATCGTTTTGCTGGAAAGCAAAAAACGTTAGCATTGGGTGTCTATCCTGAGATAAGTCTTTCTTTAGCAAGAGATCGGCGTGAAAAGGCCCGAAAGTTATTAGCAAATGGCGCAGATCCGAGTAACACTAAAAAAGCAAAGAGGATTGCATCAAGAGTCTTGGCTGATGATAGTTTTGAGATTGTCACTCGTGAGTGGTTTATGGGGCGAGTGCCTAACTGGAAAGATAATCATTCAAGTAAGATTATTTCTCAGTTTGAGAAAGATATTTTCCCATGGTTAGGTGCGCGACCTGTAGATAAAATTATTTCACCGGTACTACTAACTGCAATCAAGCGTATTGAAGGCCGTGGAGCTTTAGAAACAGCACATCGTACACTTACTTATTGTGAACAGATATTTTGCTATGCTATTGCAACAGGGCGTACATTACGCGATCCAACAGCTGGAATGCGCAATTTAATAACTCCTATAAAGCCAAAGAAAACTAGCCGGCGCTTCTTGACTAGCAATTTAAAATAAAAAATAGAATTACCAGAGAGTTCTTCATAATCTATTCTATTTGCACCTAGAGTAAAGCTAATAAAATGGTAATAAATTACATAATTATAGGATAAATGCTGGATGAATATGTTGGTATATTTGTTGGTATATTTGTGCGAAATAAACTCTTTTTTTTTGATAATAAATAATTTTTAATGTGAAAAAAATCTATTTAATAGATTGTTAATTAATGCCATCAATAGAAAAGCTGATTTGCTTTTCTAGATAACTCCTGGATTTCTCCATTAGATTAATTTAATAAAAATTTATTAAAAGAGATTCAGAAACAGTACTTCAGCTGATTAATGTAAGACTATTACACGTTACCTTATACATATAGTCAATTTTAGTTAGTACCTAAATAGAACTTTGCTTACCACCTATTAACGAAATTGGTATTAAGTTACATTTTTAAAAAAGTTAACTAAGAAAATGGTAATAAGTTACATTTAATACAGTTTTGTATAGAGTTATCTGTTGGTATTGTTGTTGGTATTCTATGTATTGATTTATAGCTATTACTAGAAATAGGGTTCTAATATAAAGGTTTATTCTTTTCTAAATAAAGCCGATAACAAGGGCTGTTCCAATTAACATCATAGTAGCAGTTACTATGTCGTGAATTATTTTGATAGTAACTTTCTGAAGAAATTTCTTACCAATAAAGCTCCCGCATAATGCACAGACCGTTCCGACGATAATTGGGATGATAAGCTCTTGATACCTTGATAGGGCGTCGGATGGTACTCTTATTCCGTAGATCATTAAACGGGAAATATCAACAAGAATGGCTGAAACTATGCCAGTAGCGACAAAGGCATTCTTGGATAAACCGATCTTAAGTAAAATAGCTGAGCGAAATGCACCTTGATTTCCTGATAACCCACCAAAAAATCCAGATATTGTTCCACCTAACGGAATCCATCTAGATGGAAATAATAATTGTTTACTCAAAGGTAGAAATTCAAATGTTGCAAAAAAAATGATCAAGAATCCGATCACCATTTTAACTACTGTAAGTTTAAATATTGATTCACCAAGGGAATAGATGCCTATTAGAGGCATCTGGTCTAATATTTGGAGAAGAGCAGCCCCTGCAAGTGCAGCTAGTGCAGCAGGAATACCAAATCGGACTGCTACAGTCCAGTTAGTATATTTTGCCATCAATCCAAATTTAAAGATGTTATTAGCAAAATGCACTACTGCTGTTGCTGCAATAGCTATTGGAACAGGATAAAACAATGAAAAAACAGGCATTAAGACAGTCCCAAGCCCGAAACCAGAGAACAGGGTCAACACTGCAGCCAGGAATGCAGTAACCCCGATCAATAATAATTCCATGATAAAGTTCTACAAGAAGGTTTTGATAGTGATTAAGTATAATCCTGTAAGCATATTTGAATTTAATATTATTACTTAAAGCTAATTTTTAAAAAGACAGTAATAAAATATTTACATAAGGAATTTTACAGGTCCGATATGATCATCTTGCTTTCAATTATGATCTTGACTACCTAATTTATTTAGTCATGCCGTATTTAGCTATTCTAATAATAACTGTAGCTTTATTTCTAAACAGCCCAAGAACAGTTGTAGCAGATGGCTTTACTTTTGAGCAAACAGTTTGCGGTTCAGTTCGAGAACCTTTAGCATTTTGGTTGTGGCAGACCATGGCAGGGCGATCTGAAGCTTCTTACATTGAGCTTAATCAGAATGTTCAGTCTATTCAATTTACTGCCAGAGATGGAGTTATTCTTAGTGGCTACAAGCTCGCAGCAAGGGTACCTAGAGGATATATCCTGGTTGCACAGGGTAATGCTATGCTAGCTGATCAGCTGATTTCAGATTTAAAATTGTTTCGTAAAAAAGGATTTGATGTATATGTCTATGATTACAGAGGTTATGGGCAGTCGGAGGGCAAAAGTCGTCTTGCAGCCATAATTTCTGATTACAAGGATATAGTTACATATTTAAATACAAAGGGTTACTCTAGACGATTCATATATGGGATTTCTATTGGTGGAGTTATGTTACTAAATGCTGTGGGCCGTGCCCATAACTTTGATGCAGCAGTAATTGATTCTTCGCCAAGTTATATATCAAACTATGGCTGCCCTGAGAGCTATAATCCAATGCGTCACCTTCCACTAGATAGCTCTCATATCATGATTATTTCGGGTGTTCGTGACCTTATTGTTAGCCCGTTACAAATGGCAGAGTTAATTCGCATCGGTGAAAATCGTGGAGCTATTGTGTTTAGAGGAATTGAATTTTCTCATCCATTTCAAGATCGATCATTTGAGATTCATCGGAGCAGATTAAATATCATATTAAATTTTTTCCTTGATGAATCAAAGCTTTAGAAAAATATCTATGGGTGAGTAGTTTTATTGTGGTTAATTATAAATTTAAGTGCTTATTGGTAATCCGATCTTTTGGATCAATGTATAAGCCAAGATTGTCACAAGCTGTTTGAATATTTTTAACAATATAATTTAATTTACTTTTATGTTGTACATACATCCAATTTGTTGTTGCAGTTAAATTTCGGGCACTTTTATAAACCATTTCTTCTTTTGGAAGGGAAAATATTCTACTAAAGTAGGGGAAGTTAAAAAACCATTTTGGTATTAAAGACATATCATCATATAGCTGATTAGAAAGTCGTCTTAGTTTTTCATAGGCTTCGCTGTGTAGGTCTGGTGGAATTACATCTGCATAGTGAATCACATTCGTATAGCGTGAAAAGGTACATAAAATATCAGCCATTGTTCTTTTTAGCTGGCGTATTGGCTGAATAACCGATTTTAAAAATACGCACACAAACATATATATTAATAGAATTAAAATCCAGGTTGCTGCGATGAAAGTATCAGAAACTGCTAATTCCATGGTTACCTAAGATATATTTGGTTCCAGTTTATCCTTGTAAAGCTAGACAATAAGAAAAATTATATGTTCCCGTTAGGGATTAAATTTTTTTAAAATTAAAAAGCTGTGTCAAATTTTACAAAATATTACTGAAATTTTTGGATAAATATTGCTAGTAGGGTGTTTGACAAGGATGCCATAACTAGTTGAAGATACTTATTAGAACTTGGACAGGAATTAATGTTATATCAAGTTTGTTCGATACAGTTACCCTGGAAACAAGTTGCCACTTTATTAGTCCACCATATGTGCAAGTTACAGAAAGCTTGCTAAAGACAGAGAGTTATAGATGAAAAAATACTATTTAATTGGATTTATTTTGATTCTTGTTTTTCCTGGTATACAGGCTGCAGAGTTAAAAGTTGGCTCTGTTACCCTGTCACCTGGTATGGAGCAAGCTGATGTGCTTGAGGAGCTTCGTTCTCATTTTCATATAGTTAGAGTTTCAGGCACTAAAAGCATGTTTTTTTTGTCGGAAGACGAAGAAAATAAAGATCACCCTGTTGCTAGTTTGGCATTTGAAAACGGGCAAATTTCTTGGATAGAAAAGAATTGGGGAGCCTTTTCGGGTAGGGTTGGCCCAGTTGAGGTTACCAAGGCTCTTTTATCTGCTATGGAGAGCGCCAAGATCTCTTCTGGCTCATCTGCTAAGATTAGTACTAATATTAAGCAGAGTCATGGTGCAGAGTTTAAATCCGTCCATTTCATTTTTCCAGATCGTAAGATTATTGTGGTCACAACGAATGGTAATGCTGAACGTGGTCAGCATGTTCGTATTTATGAAAGAGTGGATGGAAATGATGCCCAGCATTATGATAATCACTTTTCTTCTGAGGAACCTTGTAATCCGAGCTGCCCAGATACAGACTCTATCCAGCAAGATTCCAAAGACTAAATATTAATTACATGTTTATAACTCTGCAGCTAAACGATACCATTTCGCTGCCTCATGATAGTCTTGGTCCACACCCTTGCCATGACCATACATCAAGCCAAGATTAGCTCGCGCGTTTGCATTCCCTTGCTCAGCTGCTAATCGGTTCCATTTAAGAGCCTGCTGATAGTTTATGCTAATACCTTGACCTCTTAGGTACATCTGCCCAAGTAGTCCCTGAGCAATTACGTTTCCTTTATCCGCTATTGGCTGGAGTAATTTAAGGGCATGAGCATGATTACCTTTATTGTGCTCTGCTATACCTTCTTCTAGGGTATCCGCCTTGATAACACTACTATACAGGAGCATTGTAGTGGTTATAAATAAAACAAACTTCTTCATTGTTTGTTTCTCCTATGGTTTATTTAATATTGTAACCATCAATATTTGTTTGATAACTAAGCAGATCTAACTGACCTTAGATGCCTTCAATAACCGCATTTGTTTATCACAGTACGCAAATTGATAATTTAAGTCTGTAACAAAAATCACAAGCAAGTGTTTCTATTATTTTGCAAATTGAACTGAACAGGTAGATTTTATATGAGTAGTAATGAGGGATAAAATATGCTAACCATTCGAATTTTGTATGACTGACAGGACGTCAGAGCAGGAGGATTGATACTAGATTCTGGTTTAATTTTAGTTGTATATGATTAAAGTAATATAAATTGCGATTCTAATGACTTACTTATTTCCATGAGGTAGTCAGTCAATTTTTCGTAACTCATCAAGGATAGAACCACGTATACGTTGGGCTGCAAATATTTCAAATTGCTGACAATATGGACCTTTATAACGTTTAATTGCATCCATGAGACCTACCATTCCTGCCTGGATAAGATCATCAACTTTTACAGAAGAGGGTAATTTTGCCACCATATGGTGAGCTATACGATTTACTAGTGGTGTAAACTTTTCAAGAAATTGTTCTTTATTAGCAGTTTCTAGAGTTGCGCTTAAAGTGGCAGTATTCATAATAGTGGTCTCTTTATTAAATCGTTATTCTATAATTCTGTTAAAACAAGTGGTTGTATCAAGGCTTGTTATTTTTTTACTTATAAATGTAAGCTAATGCCTATATATAGGCTCCAGGCTGCACAAAGTGCTATAGCAAGTCCAAGGGCAAGATTTATCATGTTTTCACTCCTTTTTTCCCACCAACTAATCTTTTGTTGAGTACTATTAAGTCGAGGCATAGCCTAGCTCCTTATTAAACAAGATTGGTAAAACACAAGTGCATTATTATTTACAACCTTTATAATTTTTCTTCTCGCAGTCCTGCGTCATAATCTTTGCATTAGCAATTTGAGATGGCTCCATTTCTTTACTCAGCCTAACTAAACTTTCTTCCGCATTCCTGTCTCCCTGGCTGGCAGCAAGGTTAAACCACATATGAGCACGAATAGAGTCCTGAGGTATGCCTTTACCTGTGACATACATAACGCCAAGGTTATTTTGCGCGGTTGCATAACCTTGTTCTGCAGCGAGCTGATACCATTTAACGGCTTCTTTGTAGTTCTGGGTCACACCTTTACCTTCTTCATACATCCAGCCTAGATTATTTTGAGCATTTGCCATTCTTTTTTTAACAGCTAGGCGATACCATTTAACGGCTTCTTTGTAGTCCTGAGACACACCTTTACCTACGTGATAAAAAAACCCCAGATTATTTTGTGCAGATGCATATCCTTGTTCTGCAGCAAGCCGGTACCATTTCACTGCCTCTTTATAGTCACGGGTCACACCTATACCTTCTTCATACATCCAACCTAGATTATTTTGTGCATTCGCCACTCCCTGAATAGCAAGCGGCTGAAGTTATTGCTAACGCTTTATCATAATGACCTTGTTTATATGCTTCTATTCCATCTTCTATCCCACCGCTTTTTGCAGTATTGATACATATTAGAAGCAGGCCAGTTGCAAATATGATTTGTCTTTTTAGCTTCATTTTCAAAAATTTACTTAATAAAGATTTAGTTAAATTAAGTATGCTTATTTCATATTTATTTGATTCTTATTGTTTTATCGGTAGATCTGTATTTTTATTGATCAATTAAAATTACTATATAAATGCATTTAAAACATATTATACAGTATAATATGCATATAGTGTATATTTTTATAGGGATATATTAGTGGCAATTACTACAGTGGCAAAATTAATAAGAGCAGCACGAAAAGAGCATAGCCAAAAGGAGTTCGCGCAAAGACTGGGTGTAAAACAATCATCGATTAGTCGTTATGAAAGCGGGAAGGTAAGCCCATCAGTACATGTAATTGAGCACTGTATGCGTCTGGTGCATTCTGAAGGAGCCGAATTAATACCATCAGCAGAAGAATTGGCAATCAAAGTAAAAGTTGGACTTGCTAAGGCAGATCAAGGCAAATTACGGCTAGCGCTTGAGAGGCTTATTGAAGTTCTTGCAAAAGACCGTGTAGAGAATTCTATTGGTGATTAATTTTCACAAATAAATGAGAATTAATTTAAATCAAGTCATCAAAATAAGAATATACAGAACTAGCTTAGTTTTATTTATAGAATTATTATAGATAAACAAGAAAAATGGCATTAAATCACATTTTATTCAGTTTTATTCAATAAATTCTTGTTGGTATATTTGTTGGTATATTAATAATTAAATATGTAATACAAAATTTATAGAACTTTATACCTGCTCTTATATAAAAAGAATGGTATTAAGTCACATTTTTAATATTTTAACTGACATGGTTATGTTGGTATATTTGTTGGTATATTAATTAAAGTATTTGCAGAGATGACTCTAATAATAATGACAAAGCGTTGAAATAGGGTCAGAATTCATTATTTGCTTTTCGCAAGTATCCATTCAAAAAGCTTTGGTATAGAACCATCGTCTTGGCATCTTGCTTACAATGCAACAAGTCTAAATAGCTATTTGTATGTTTTTTTGTCGGGTGTTCCCAGCGAGTCGTAGCACAACCACTCAAGGTAATAGCAATAACAAGTATTAAAATAAATTTATTCATTTTTCGGTCTTAAGAAATAGGCTACCAGATTATAAATCTTCTAAAAAGCATTAGTCCATAATTTAAAGTTACAGCTGGTTCCTAATAATTTACTTTAAAAGAATATATCAGGGTATAGTTTAAAGGTACGGCAGAATTCTAATACTTTACATTACATAATTTCTTAATATATTTTACCTTAATAAGATACATTAACTATTTATTAATAATATAAATTATTGAATAGAATTAGTGCCTATTAAAGTTGATATTGCTGTTACAAGAGGGAAAACGCCCATAAAATAAATAACTGGAAGAGAGAAGATGATTAATGATTTTTGTAATTCTTTAATGGATAATTTATCTATTAAAGAAATTAGGTTAGACGAGAGAAAGTAGCCGGATACAATGAGTAACCCTGAAAATATCATGGTTATTATAGGAATGATCACATCAGCTGATTCTGTTAATTTAAATGGCTGACTTATTAGCTTACTAAGCCCACTATTATCTGCAATAGCCATTAAGCAAAATCCTGCTAAAAGATGCACAAAAATTCTGAATCGTGGCGATTTGTACCATTTAGATTCTACAGATTCATTATTAACTATCATTTATCATTTCCGGTCATAAAAGACTGATGTAATTATTGAAATATTTATTATGCCAATATTTTAAGT
This sequence comes from Nitrosomonadaceae bacterium, assembly GCA_965205785.1. Taxonomy (GTDB): domain Bacteria; phylum Pseudomonadota; class Gammaproteobacteria; order Burkholderiales; family Nitrosomonadaceae; genus BJGV01. The sequence continues at coordinate 2,060,851 of OZ242188.1, read as the reverse complement.
TATGTCTATTGATATCAATACATTTATGTATGTCGTAAATTTTTACATACAAGGTATAAGTGTTCTCTATTAATAAGATTAAAAATTTTTTAATCTTATTAACTATATAATTTATATGAGATATTTGTTAATCTAATTATATATGGTGCAAGAATTGCTTATTAAGGATATTTAAGTATAAAACCATATAATATGTAGGAGTGTAGAATGAATAAAAGAAATATGTGGAATGCTGCTTACAAGTCTATATTAAAAGAAACATCGGGTGGGACAGGCTTGATAGCAATGTTTCTTGCTATGTTTATAATGCTATATACAGATATAGGTATAGCAGGGAGTGGGATGGGCTCTAATAATGTTGCGGGAAGTAAAGTAATATCTGGCGGGAGCCCAGGTCCTAAAGGTATTGTTGGAACTTGGGGTTATCCTGGGGTTGCTGGGCCAGGTGGTTATCCGGGAGTTGCAGGTTATGGAGGTTATTACCCAAGTTGGCGTCATACACAGAGCAAAAATTACTCTGGAATAGCCGGAAACAAAGCTTATCCAGGTATTTCAGGGAATAAAGGATATGCTGGAATCGCTGGGAGTAAAGGATATTCAGGAATTACAGGAAATAAAAGTTATTCTGGAATTTCGGGGAGTGGAAGCTATTCAGGTATTGCAGGAGATAGCAGTTACCCAGGCATCCCGGGGGATTAAGATATATTAGCTCATAGAGCACATTTCAAAATACAAAATGACCTATCCGAGATTACCGATATATAAGGTGATATTCTTGGATAGGTCAAATTTATGGTAACAGAGCTTGTTACAGATCATTTTTACTGATACCTAGCGCCAATGCGATACCAGCGCCATATGCTGGATCGGCCCTTGTGCAATTTTCAATATGACGTAACTGTGTCTCACGGGGTGCTCCACCAAGTGAGCGTGCAGTATTCTCAAATAGTACTTGTTGTTGATCTGCTGTCATTAGTTGAAAGAGCTTTCCTGGTTGTGAGAAGTAATCATTATCTTCACGATGATTCCAGTGATCAACAGCACCGTCAGTGGATAATGGTGGTTCTGAGAAAGAGGGTTGTTCTTCCCATTGACCGTAATTATTAGGCTCGTAGCCAATCGTACCACCCTGATTACCATCAATTCTCATAGCACCGTCACGATGATAGTTATGAAACGGGCAACGTGGTGTATTTACAGGTATTTGCCCATGATTTACACCCAGACGATAGCGTTGCGCATCTCCATAGGAGAAAAGTCTTCCCTGTAACATTTTATCTGGAGAGAAACTAATGCCTGGAATGACGTTGGCTGGATTAAAGGCTGATTGCTCTACTTCAGCAAAGTAATTCTCAGGGTTACGGTTAAGTTCAAGAGACCCAACTTCAATTAGTGGATAATCATTTTTTGGCCAGACTTTAGTAAGGTCAAAAGGATTATATGGAAGCTTTGCTGCATCTTTTTCTGGCATGATCTGAACATACATCGTCCAACGTGGATAATCTTTTGTTTCGATTGCTTCGAATAAATCACGTTGACTACTTTCACGGTCATTTGCAATGAGCTGAGCAGATTCACTATCAGTTAAATTTTTGATGCCTTGTTGAGTTTTGAAGTGAAATTTAACCCAAGTCCTTTCATTTTTGGCGTTAATAAAGCTAAAGGTATGACTACCAAATCCGTGCATATGTCGATAAGAAGCTGGGATACCACGGTCACTCATAACTATTGTTACCTGATGTAAGGCTTCAGGTAACAGGGTCCAGAAATCCCAGTTGTTTTTAGCACTACGCAAATTAGTGCGAGGGTCACGTTTAACCGCATGGTTAAGATCTGGAAATTTAAGTGGATCTCTTAGAAAGAATACTGGAGTATTGTTCCCAACAAGATCCCAGTTACCTTGCTCTGTATAAAATTTAATGGCAAAACCACGAATATCACGTTCTGCATCAGCTGCACCTCTTTCTCCAGCTACTGTGGAGAAACGAAGAAATAGATCAGTTTTTTTACCAATCTTTGAAAAAATTTTAGCTTTAGTATATTTAGAGATATCGTGTGTTACCGTGAAACTACCGTAGGCTGCAGACCCTTTGGCGTGCATGCGTCTTTCTGGAATTACTTCACGATCAAAATGAGCAAGTTTTTCTAGAAACCAAACATCTTGAAGCGTTACAGGACCACGAGGTCCAGTAGTCATGGTATTTTGATTGTCAGGCACAGGCGCGCCAGCTGCAGTGGTTAGTTTTTGGATAGGCTTCATGTTTTACTCCTTAAGCATTAGTTATTGCGAAATACAGAATATCTGTTATTGTTTGATAAATCTAATTGATTGTCATTAATAAAATGATATACTGAGATTATTGATCGTGATTTATAAGTCACGTGTACGAGGAGGTAAAATTCGATGACACTAAATGAACTTAGGTATGTGGTTGCTGTTGCACAAGAACGCAATTTTCGGCGTGCAGCTGAGAGTTGTTTTATCAGTCAACCTGCACTTAGCGTTGCAATTCAGAAGCTTGAAGATGAACTAGGCATTCAGATTTTTGAGCGTTCAAAAACTGAAATTGTTCTTACAAATGTCGGAAATTTGGTAGTTGAGCAGGCACAACGTGTATTGGAAGAGGCAGATAAGGTTAAGACACTTGCCCGTACGGGTAATAATCCACTTAATGGCCCAATTAGGCTTGGTGTAATCTTTACTGTAGGGCCATACTTATTACCAAAAATTATTCCTGAACTAAAGAAACTTGCTCCTGAGATGCCTCTAGATATTGAAGAAGGCTTGACTGCAAATATTGAACAGCATTTACGAAATGGACATCTAGATGCAGCTATTCTTGCATTACCATTTGATGTGCCAGGTATGATTACTACACCATTATATGACGAAGTTTTTAAGGTTGTCGTTTCAAGTAACCATCCATGGGCGCAAATGAAATCGCTACGTAGTAATGCACTTAAAAAAGAAAAAGTATTGTTACTTGATTCGGGACATTGCTTTAGTAATCAAGTTACAGAGTTCTGTCCTGAGCTTAGTCGACATTCACAAAATACAGTTCAAGGAAATTCACTTGAAACCATTAGAAATATGGTTGCTTCTGGATTAGGAATTACCGTTATGCCCGCGTGTGCTACAAATCCTCATCCCGCAGATAAGCTTTTAAAAGCAGTCTCATTTGCTCCTCCAGAGCCATCACGAAGGATTGCATTAGCTTGGCGTAAAAGTTACAGTCGTCAACCTGCAATTAATGTAATCCAGCAGGCAATTCATAAAATGCATGAACCTTGGATGAAAAAAATTAACATTAGGATGAGATAATAAAATCTGGCCCCAAAGTTAGTCATACTATTCAGAACTAAGAGGGGAGATTCTCGTATCTGAGGTAAGAATGACTGGAGGGACCAGGGACAACCCTATTTTTTAATTCTTATGTTCCATTTTCATCACATCTTCGATTTTCATACCCATTTTTGATTCTCCACCAAAGACAGTTCCTACTTTTTTCTTATCTAAATGTTCTAAATTAAGAGCATAGACTGCTTTTAGAAGGGGAAAATATTTTACTTCTTTTACAAGAGCCGGGCCTTCTTTCATATAGAAATCAATAAATTCTCTGACTTCTGGTCTTTTTGCTGATTTTACATTGATGTAAATGAAAATTGGCCTAGACAACGGTTGATAAGTTCCATTCTCAACTGTTTTGGCGGATGGGCGGATTCCACCTTTACCACCATCCACGGCTACAGCATTGAGTTTTTTCTGATTCTCTACGTAGTATGCAAAACCAAAAAAGGCAAGTCCATTTTTATCTCTTGATACACCCTGAACTAAAACGTTATCGTCTTCAGACGCTGTGAAGTCACCACGGCTTGATTTAGCCTTACCTACAACTGCTTCGGTAAAATAATCAAAAGTACCTGAATCTGCGCCCGGTCCATAGAGTTTAAATTTTTTATTTGGCCATGCTGGGTTTATTTGATTCCATCTAGTAATTTTGTTTTGGGCAGCAGGTTCCCACATTCTTTTTAATTCCGCCACAGTGATTGTCTTACTCCAATTGTTCTTTGGATTAATTACTACTGTTAATGCATCAAATGCTACGGGCATTTCAACATATTGAACCCCAGCTTTCTTACATTTATCAATCTCTTTTTGTTTTATGGGGCGGGAAGCATCTGTAATATCTATTTCCCCTCGACAGAATTTCTTAAAGCCACCACCTGTTCCAGAAATTCCGACAGTAACTCTAGTTTTCCCTCTTTTAGCAATTTGAAAGTCTTCTGCTACTGCTTCAGTAATAGGATAAACAGTACTGGAGCCGTCGATTTTAATCGTGCCTGCATTTGTAATCCCGGTTCCAGCAATACTAATAAAGATGCTTCCCAATACAACTGATAGAGTGTGGGTATTAAAATTTAAAAATTTCACGATTTCTTCTCCATGTTATTAGCAAGTCTATAAAGTAGTAATGTAGTTATATTAATACTAAAACATTACAGTTTTATGGCAGTTTGATTTATAGTATTTATTTAAAACAAACTATTATTAAATGGCTATATCAGTACGGAACATAAACGTATTTAAGCCGTCTGGTTTTCCACCTGTTCGAGTAGTAAGTGGAGAATTACTAATATCAACAATCCTGTCATAGCCAAACATGAAGCGAACATTATCAACTGCATACCAGTTTAGAGCAGCAGTAAAATTCTTCATGTAACCTCCTTGAACGGCTCCGTCATTTAAGTCTATCCCGGCGATACGTACTGCTAGCTCCCATGCACCTAATCCACCGTTAGCAAAACTAAATGCTCTTTTTGGTTTTAATCTCTTAAATGTTCCCTTTTTATATGATCTTGATTCACCGGTAAGTGACCAGGATGCTTCTCCGTACCAGCCATGAAAGCCGAGAGTGCTCATGCCATGTCGGTCTATCCAAGAATGAGTATATTCACCCCCTACACTAAATGGTCCATATACACCATTTGCTTCGAGTCCAATCATTTTTACATTATTAATTGTAGTGAGGGTACCTGTATCAACAGGGAATAAATCACTCATATGAGTAGTTTCAAATCTGTAACGGACTCCTGTTCCCGCACCAGCTATCTGACCCGAGTCACTGGTTTCTCGGAAATTACCTGCAATTCCTAAGTGAATTAGTTTCTGAACCCCATTATCATTATTTCTGATAGGTGTTAAAGTTGCACGGCCGTTCACAGCCCATCCTTCGTCCATACTGGTTTTGTTTGCAGAGACAGATTCACCGTATACACCTGCCTGAGCGGTCCATTCACTGTTATATCCGTTCTCTATTTCTCCATAGCCAAAAACATTTATTCCGATTGCACGATCTACTGTTGGTTCATTAAGAACATTCATTACAGATCTTTCCTGGAACATCATGGCATTTGAGCTTTCCTGCAGCTCACGACTAAAAGCTTGTTTCTGATGACCAACGGTCACATTTATTTTTGTATTTTTAAATAATTTTGCATTTTCAAATAATTTAAGCCCGGTATATGCAAGTTTTAAATCTTTAACAGAGACTTTATTATCAGCAAAATCAATCTGTGTTTTAAACTTCCAGTCTTTAAAGTATGTGCCTACAAGAGCTATACGTGCTCGACGAAGTTCAGTACCGTTATTTGCTTCTACTGGAGCGCCACCACTTACAAATTTATCATTGCCACTAACTGCAGCATCTGCATGCATACGACCACCGATTTTCAATTTAAAGTTCCCATCTGCGGTTTCAGCTTGTAATCCTTTCTTATCTATTTTTATTTTGACTTTATTTGATCTCTTAACTTCGTTTTCTAGGGTATCTACTTTACTAATAAGCCGTGCAGTCTCTGCTTTTCTTGCTATCTCTGCTCTTCTATTTCGTGGTGGCAAAACATTTGGAGTTGCAGCTTTCTTTTGAGCGTCTTCAACTCTTTCAAAAGATCCTAATTTTTTTCTATCAGCGCCTGGCTCTGTAAAGATTTGTTTTGTTTTTGTATCAACATACAAGTCTATTGCAAAAGCTTCATATGAGAAGCTCATGATCCCTATAGCTAAAGTTATTAGATATTTAGATTTAGGAAATTTCAATTCATTCTCCCTTTATTTAATTATTAAAGAATACGGGAGAAAGAATACGTAAATGAAATGACAGTCTAATTAACTTATTATGAAAGTTTTATGAAAGATAAATAACAGTTTAATTGCAAAAATGTGACAGTATTATTACAGCTATAGTTATAAATAATTGTATTGGTTGAGTAGATAGTTTGAAGTAAGGATATTTATATAAAGAAGCTATATTTGAACAGAAAGATTTTATTCTCAATTTAAATAGATTCTCGTAGTTCTTTACTTGTAGGCCTGATCATTGGAGCATCTGATTGACGGGTTTTATTTCTCTTTCGTATATATCGTTTCTCACGTTGATAAACTAAGACTGCTGCAGTGCGCAAGCACCCAAGAACAAATAACAGTGCGCTTAACGCATAAATCTCATCTGCCAAAATTTTATGTTCAAATAATTTGATCATTATTTCGCGTAGTACAAATACTATCCCAGCATCAACTATAAAAGTTAATCGTAGACGGTGTTCATCGAAATGCGAAACTAGTGATCGAGAAAGTTCAATTAATACAAATAAGGTCAATACGTCTGAAACAAGCCTAACGTAATGAGCAGAGATATCAGAGTTCATTACTAATTTACCAAATTGCAAAAATAGATTAATTACGCCAGCAATAATTCCAACAATAATAAATAGGAGAATTACTCCAAAGATTAAATTGATTGTTCGATCAAAAATAATTTTGGGTCTGAATTTCACAGACAAAATTTTATAAAAGAATTATTACAGAAATATGAATTTGAATGAAATATTTAAGAATAGTAAATAATATTTATTACTTATAAATTCTTTGTAATGATATTTTAATAAATTTGTTATAAAACGGTAATATTCTTCTGATCTAATATATATAGCTCAACATAGTTTATAAACAACTGCATGATTGTAGTAAATGACGTTATGTGTACTAGATTGTTAAACTGATGAGGAGAATGTAATGGAAATTAATTACGATAGAAATACTGAACATGAAATAGCAAAGCACTATTGGAAAGATTTATTAAGAAAAGACTGGGTTATATCAAATGAATCCATTGAAGGAAAAACAGGTGCGCCACTTAATCCACAAGAGTGGATAGAACATTACTATAGAATCGAAGGAGCAATAGATTATTTTGAAGAAACAACCAAAAGAATGGATTGAGGGATACTCAAATGGGAGATATAAGACTTTAAGCTTGTTATAAATTTGTAACAGGAACATTAAATCATATCATTGCCAATTGGACAGAATATCTAAAATCGCAACGACAACCTCTTAAAGATGATGAGCTGACTATATATTGCGATTACAAAATAATATAAAGATTATGAATATTGAAATCGTGAACATAAAAACTTAATTAAAAAATACAAGAGTTATCAAAAGGATTTTTCAGAAACAAAACTTATAAAAAGGGAATCGGTTTCATCTAAATGCAGAGTAATTGATAAGGAGTTTAAATTAGTAAAAGATTTTAAATAATTTTATAAAAAAGTACATTTATTTGGAGAAAAGCTATGAAATGGTATGTAATTTGGTCCTGTTTGTTTTTTGTAGCATGTACAAATCTGTCACAAATGCCATCGAAGGCAGTAAACACAAATATACAAAATATTACGTATGCTCAGGTCCTTAAGGACAAGGATGCACGCAAAAATATTCCGATTCGCCTAGGTGGGTTAGTCATTGATGTTGAAAATAAAGAAAAGTATAGCCTTGTTCAGATATTATTCTTTCCTCTCAATCGTTCAGGAGAACCTCAGTTAGATCTGGCAAGCGGGGGACGTTTTGTAATTAAAAGCACTGACTTCTTTGATCCTATAATTTATACTAAAAATAGAAAAATTACGGTTGAAGGAGCATTAGATGGAGAAATAGAGCGTACAGTTGGAGAAAGGATCATCAAGGTTCCATTAATACAATCCTCAACTACACATTTATGGCCAAATGAAAGGATTTTTAATCAAAACGGCCATTATTACAGTGAAGATCATCACGATGATTATGATCATGGAGACTGAGTAAACATTTGTCTTTTTGTGCGAGAAATAAATGTTTATACTATTTATTAGGCTTTAATTTCACTACTAAGCTTGTGCGTAACCCCGTGTATAAAAAGATACTTTAATACTGGCTCTTAATTTAAGAAACACTAATTAAAGCATAAAGGTGGGGTTGTTTAGAGTGCCTCCAACGTCATTTCTGTTGCCTGTAGAATTTTGAGTACATATTAATAATTCACTACGCTTAATGATTGGCTTGTATTTACATACTATAGTAGAAAAATTTGATTATATTGAGTCACCTGAAGTCGGGGATATTCACTAACAAGACTTATAGTTTATAAAAAAGAATGTATCAACAGGTATATGAATAGAGGTATAAATAACTCTTTAATTACGACTATATAAAGTTTTTATTACATTAATATATCATTAATGTTAGAAGCATCTTATATACCATCAACTTGGTGGATCAAGCCCATAAACTATTAATAGATGGTAGAGGGTTAGATATCTTTATGGGGTATTAATTAATACCTAATTTAGCATGGCTTCCATCACAATATGGGCGGTTGGCTGACTCTTGGCAACCGCACGCATAAATAGTCTTATCTTCTTCAAATTTAACTACATAAGGTGTTTTATCTGTAGTTACATGTGAACCATCACAAAAAGGACCATTTTTTGATAGCCCACAAGCACAAAATGCTTTTGTATCTCCCGTTTTTACATCAATTGCAAATGGTTTATCCTGCCATCTAGCCATGATCTTCTCCTTGAGGTTTATTGGTTAAGTATAATATTAATAAAGATATGCGTAAAACTAGTCGAGGTCATTATTATGAATATTAAAATACGGTACAAGTAATTCTAAATTTTCTTATTAAATTCTAAAGTAACAATTAATTATTGGGAAGTTATCTATTCTCTGTTAGATTTCAATATCAACGAATACTTTTAATAGAAAGTAAGGAAATGAGTAATTTATGAGATCTGTAATTCAAATGCGACAATCGGGTTTTACCTTAATTGAGATTGCTATTGTGTTAGTAATTATCGGGCTATTATTAATTGCAGTTCTTCAGGGTCAGGAGATGATTAATAGTGCTAAAGTTAAGAATCTGGCTAGTGATTTTAGGAATGTTCCTGTCTATATTTATGGTTATTTGGACAGGTTTAAGGAGTTGCCTGGTGATGATCCAAGGGTTGTGGCTAATGTATCCGGTACGCTTGCCACTTCTCCAGCTGGTGTTCAAGGAAACAGTGTGATTAACGGACTCTGGAATTCTACTACAGCAACTGATGAGTCTTTTCTATTCTGGCAACATGCACGTTTAGCAGGGCTTGCAGCGGGATCAACTGATACTAGTAATCCGGCTTATGTTCCTCGTAATGCTGATAACGGGATTATGGGAATTCAGAGTAATGTTGGTTTTACTACCATTACAGCACCTACTGCTATGACTGGCACCTATATTATTTGTTCAGATAATATAGTCGGGAAGTATGTTAGACAGTTAGACATCACACTTGATGATGGAGAAACCAGTACTGGATCCGTCAGAGCAGTTCTTAAGTCTGCTCCTGGTACTGCAGTACTTAGTACAGCAGTAGTAGAAGCTGACTCCTATACTGTTTGTATGGGTATTTGATAGCTGATGAGTCTTGCGAAGAAAAATTACCAGAACATTACAGCTCCATGGCCAGATTTATCATAGTACAGTCGTAGCCTCAAATAATAAGTTCGTCCATGTAAAAGTCTATTTTCTATCCTCGCATTAAAATTTGTACCACTATCATCATCACCTGCAAGATAAACAGGCTCACCATTTATGTCTTCAAAAAGTACTATAACAGTATCAATGTTACCAAACGTTTGGATTGTATATTTTCTGTTTTCTTCTGGCTGTATCAAAAAATCTAGCTGTTCTCCAGGATTAATCTGTACCAATTTAGATAAATACGGTTTTAGTTTTGTAATTTGTTTTTTAGTCCTTACAGGATAAAATTTTTGTACTTCTTTAATATCTGAAATAGACAATCCAGGTGCTGGAATAAGTGGCTGGTTCTGGTATTTCTCTGGAGTAGTGATCAGGCCAGACTCAAATTGATAATGCATTATAGAGTTTTTGTCCCATTCTGATCCTTCTACTGCAGCAGGTAAAATTTTTCTAATAATATTATGGTATGTGTTATCACGATTCCAAAAATTAGGTGAACCACTAAAATATGTATAGACTGCCTCTTCATTCCAGATTATTCCAGCATTTGGGTTCTGATGTTCATGAGGGAAACCTAAAGCATGACCAATTTCGTGTAAAGCTGTATCGCGACCATAATCTGTTGTTAGATCCCAGCCAAAATTCATGGTTCTCTCTTTGAGATCTGAAACTAAGTCTATAGCATCCCTTCCCACATAGGACCACGAGGATCCAGGCTGAAAACCAATACGTATTTCGGCTTCTGATGAAGTGCTTGTCTCATTAAATACGAGCCCAATTCCTAGATCTTTCCATGCTTTAAATGATTCTCTAACAACTTGTTTCTGCCTGTTATTTCCTTTCCATGATTTGGGCGTGTCAAAAAAATAATAATGAATAACTGTGTGATTTGCCCATTTTTTTTCAATGTAGCGAATAAGGAATTCACGATTTGGATCAATAATGCTATTAAGAAATCGATCAGGAGTTATTGGTAGGTTACAGCAGGGTTTTGTATTTGGAAGCGTTAATCTTTTTTTACTATTAGGTTTAGTCATCTTTGACTTCCTTTCTTATTAATTCCTATATTTTATTTGTGACTCTAGAAATACTCTTTTGTTCATATATTTATTACTTCTATAGTAGAAATCTTTTAGGAAGAGGGATGTCAACTTACTAGTTATTGTATAAATAGTAATTTATAGGCTAAAAGATATTGCAGGTATTGTTAAGTGGGGGGATACTAGGTAGACATTTAAAACTCAATGATTATTCTGTATAGATATCTTTACGCAATTAAAGAGGCAGTCATGGCAAAAGAAATTTTCAAATTACGAAAAGAACATTTAAATTTCAAGAAAATGCTCAATCTGCTTGAGGAACAACTAGATCTCTTACATAAAGGAGAAGAGCCTGATTATCAAATTATGGCTGATATCCTATGTTATATGATTGAGTATTCAGACGTTTCTCATCATCCTAGAGAGGAGGTAATTTTTTCTCTTCTTGTAGAACGTGACTCCACTATAGAAAAAGATGTTACAGAAATTACCCAACAACACCATACAATAGGTGAAGCCGGATCTAATTTTTACAATAAACTTGAGAATCTTATTAATGGTGAAAGTGAGATTATGCAGATGGATGAGATAGAAATGCCAGGGCGAATCTATGTCAGCATTCTTCGTTCTCATATGGAAAAGGAAGAACAGAGCCTTTTTACAATGGCTGAAGAATTATTAAATGATGATGATTGGAAGAAAATAGAATCTGATATGCAGATATCTATATCAGATCCTATATTTGGTAAGGATGTGGAAAAGCGTTTTTGCTTCTTATGTGATCAGCTTTCACAGAATGGTAGTAGCAAACATGCATCTATTAGAAAATAAAAAGAACTTATCTTCGTCTTCCTCCTCTTGAAGCCCTGTTTGCACTAATTCTCTGAGATCGTCCTTTTTTTGCAGCACGGTTTTCTCTACGTTGCTCTCTTCGTCCTGCGCGATCTTCTCTACGTTCACTTCTTTTTTCAGCTCGATTACTTTTACGTTCAGCACGGTTTTCTCTACGTTGTTCTCTTCGTCCTGCGCGATCTTCTCTGCGTTCACTTCTTTTTTCAGCTCGATTACTTTTACGTTCAGCACGGTTTTCTCTACGTTGTTCTCTTCGTCCTGCACGATCTTCTCTGCGTTCACTTCTTTTTTCAGCTCGATTACTTTTACGTTCAGCACGGTTTTCTCTACGTTGCTCTCTTCGTCCTGCGCGATCTTCTCTACGTTCACTTCTTTTTTCAGCTCGATTACTTTTACGTTCAGCACGGTTTTCTCTACGTTGCTCTCTTCGTCCTGCGCGATCTTCTCTGCGTTCACTTCTTTTTTCAGCTCGATCGCTTCTATTGTCTTGTATTGCCCCATTTTCCTGTTGGCCTACTTGAGCCTGTACGTTCCCAATAACCATTAATGATGAGGCTACTAGTATCAAATTTATTGTTTTCGTATACGGCATATATATCTCCAAATATTTGTTTCTAGAACGGTTAAGTGAAGGGATTCAGGGTAATAAAATTCTATTTATTAGTAACTATAAAGTTTTATCGGCAAGGTATTATTTTTCTTAACACTGTTATGCAATTGGGAGACGTTTTATATAAAAAAGTGCTAGATCTTGTAATAAATTAATTAATTCAGACTGATATATTATTAATAATCACCTATGCAATGTTACCTGCTCATAAAAGAATTTAATTAGATATTACGATAAAGTACAACTTAATTGCCATCTGGGAAGAAAGAAATCTTATGAAGTATGGGAGGTAAGGTCTAGAGCTCTAATAAGCCTAGTTTATGAGCATACTCAGTATATCGAACTAAAGAGTTTGGCTGGTCTTCCAATGCATTAGACATTGTATTTTGGTAATCTTCTTCCGAATAATTATGGTGTGTGCATACCAGAAACACTAGTCTTACTAGTTCAGTTTCCCGATGAAGGGCACATAAAATTTCAGGTTTATTTTTTTCAACCTGGTGTATTAGATCTGAGGGGATAGCATCAGAGGGCTGTTCATTTGTAGGAAAAATATCCAGAAATGTACCATTTGCAATGACCGAATATCCTTTACACCTAATTTTGAATATTAAAGCGAGAGCATCCATATTAGGACCTTTTTTAAAAAATAAAAGACATAGATAAATCTTAAATCACTTTAGTATCAAGCATATAATTGCAACTAAGGTTATAAATACTGCCATTGATACTATGAAATTCAAACTAAGCAATATAATTCCCATGACAAGTATTTAGTATATATATCGGACTATTAAATGGAGATACTTAGGCTGGCAGCTCAACTTTAGCATTTAGATTTTGGATTAGAGCTAAAGTTCAAATCTACATATAGTTGATCAACAGGTACTGCTACCTGAAAGAGTATTAAATTATTGAGCGGCTATTTAAGATAGTTAATGGATAACAGCAGGTAATACAAAAAGTAAGCTACTTAAATAAGAAAGCTAGTGGTATGGTTTTTAACTTAGATGAAGTGTAGTTGATATAACTGTAGAGAGTGAGAAATTCAAACCTTACAGGCAAAATTTAGAATATCTGCCCATAAGGTTTAAATGGTGTTACTTTATGGGCAAGTATGCATTGTCCCATCGGTTGAATCCTTGACCTGATCGCCTGAATCTTTATCCTTGCAGGCCATTTCATTTAGTATTGCCTGGGCAGTTTTGCCTTCCAGTGCTCTTTCTGCTGTAGATTTCTTATCAATATCAAGGAGATCAGAAGCACTATCCCCGCCATCCCCAGCCATAGCAGGCGAATTAATCATAAATACTGCTACGGCAGCAGCGGTGAGCAATAATTTGTTCATCCTTGTTTCTCCTTTTCTAATTTATATTCGGTGTATAGTTTATGAATCCAATTTAAGAGAAATAAACAATATTCTCGTGTAATGGGATCCTATCCCTAAACAATACCAAGTACTATGATATAAATCAATTTATTTTGAATCGTAATAGTGGAAAAACGAGCTGCCAGGAGCAGTATATATATTATGATATGTTACATAACCAACTAATAATTACTTGGTTAATGGTTAAATCCTATATTTATTGATCCGTTATTAAAAGGGATATCACTATGAACTTATTTAAAAATAATACATTTACGCTATCAGTAGGAATGGCCTTGTTTATGCTTGCAGCGTGTACTCCAGAAGTTGGTAGTGATGGATGGTGTGAGAATATGAAAGAAAAACCTAAAGCAGATTGGTCAACTAATGAAGCAGGAAGTTTTGCAAAGCATTGTATTTTAAAATAAATCAAATAATTTTCTAATTGATGGCTATATGTTATGTGCGTCGTCAATGGCAATATAGGGCAACAAAAAGGCTAGTATTATCAGTAAAGTAACAAATGAATTAAAATTTTTAACGCTCGTATCTACAGATTTATTTTAGAAGGGGATGATCCTTAGGCAGTTGTTTTGAATACCATATTGCAAGTTTATGTCGTAACGATTTTTCGGCTACCTGATCTTCTGGTAAAGGCTGAATAATCTTGTCATGGACTAAAAGCCTATAGATATATAAAAGTTTTTCACTTGCAGAATCAGTAGCCTCAAACTCAACTACTCCGCGACCTTCTGCATATTTTACTCCTGCTAGCAATGCTTCTTTAAAGATTGCATTTTCATTCTTTAATTTTTTCATAATAGTTCAGATAAATTTATTTTATAAATTTTGATTCTGATTATATTGTTAATTAATTAACGTGATAAATGTGTGTAGACTATATAGTACGTTATGGTAAAAGTAACCGCATATCAGAAATATAGGTTTTATAATTTAACCATTCTAATAATTGAATAATTTGCTTGGCCCGACTTTGTCTGGGATAACGGCTCAATGAAAATTTTGAACCATGTGAGATTTCAAGTTCGGCAAAGAGATCAATTACAGGTTGTGGATAATTTCCTTCTTTATAGAATATTGTTTGGTTACAGGCCTGCCAGATGATATCGCGTTGGGTTAATGGGGCAATGATTCTTCCTGGTGGAGTGCCAATTGTATAGCTATCACGTGCTAAAAAGCTACCATGGGCTAATATAATCCCTTGCTTCGCAATCTGAAGAATCGAGCCACATAAAGTTTGAATTGTTAGCTGATGTGCGCCTATAAGAGCCTGAATTCTTGAAATTTCCGATTTTAATTCATTAGCACCAGGTGTGGAATTTGCTAGACGAAAGTATGCTGCCATCACATAGGCATCAGAAAAATCATCATTTAAATCAATAGTGTTAAGATCCTGTCCCTGAGCTTTAAACCTAGTTATTGCTTCATGAAGTTTCGAAGTCTGCTCCTTAATCAGAGAACTCTCATGGTTAACCATTTCCAGAAGGCCACGGACTATATTTCCGGTTTCAACAATATATTGATGCATAAGAAGCAGTCCAACTAAATAGCTAATAATTTAACGGCCGTATTCTGGCATTACATAAAAAATTACTAGTAATAATTAATATTGGAGCATAGCTATACTTAATTGATAAATATAAATTAAATAGTAATTATAGCCACTTTAAATGTTGTAGGATTTTGCTATTAAATATTCGGAATCAGTTAAGATTATCAATAACAATAATTATTTATCGGCTTTTTTCTGAAAATCATTGTAATAATTTTTCTTGGGTATACTGCTGACTGGTTTTTCATAATAATCTTCTGCTCCGTAATAATCTTCTCCCCATTTATGTAAGCTATTGATTAGGCCATGCTGTTTTTTTCCTATTTTTTCTTTTAATACTTTCTGCCTTTTTGTTTTACTAGCGGCAGTTCTGGAACTAAGTGCCATTTTTTTATACATGATTTACTCTTTCCTTTTATATTAACTAAGGTTAATAAATTTTATATCCCTGTTATTCTGATAAACCGGTAATCATAATATTAAAATTTGTAAACATAATCTGTGAGTAAAATCACAGATTATGTAATTACTTCCATCTCTTGGATTCGTAAAATTTTTAGAAGCTAAAATTTAATGTAGGCTTTATTATTATTGGGAACTTCCTGGTAATATTGATCTCAAATTAATAAGCATGGCTTATATTTAAATAGTACATTCATGTCTGCTTTGATTTGATTCTTCCTGTTTCATTAAAATATGTACATGTATGCTGTTTGTGGCAACTAATAATTAGAACAATTTATAAATTTTCAGGAGAATTTACTATGCCTTACAGAAAAACTATGATTCCAGCTATTATCGGAATGACACTTATTTTTACTTTTACTACAGTGTCAGCTTCCAAGCTTGATAGGGCGAATGAGGATCAACCAATTATAGTAGCGCAGACTGGCCAACATGGAGGTCATGGGGGTTGTAATAATCAGAATAGTGAGAAGAAAGGTTGTCAGAATAAAAAAGGAATGCACAAAAGTAGTGGTGGTATGATGGGCCATATGTCGGGCAGATCTAGGCATGGGGGCCATAGTTATGCACATATGATAGCTACTCATGCAGATGAGCTAGAACTTTCTGATGCGCAGCTTGGTAGAATTGTCAGATTACACATGAAACAGGCACAGGAACATAAGCAATTTAGAAAAAAGAATCGCAAAAGCATGATGCGCTTTCACTATGCAAGTATGAAACCTAGTACTGATGATGCTACTTTACGTAAGTTGGGTGATGAACATGTAGAGTCATTTAAAGCTATGCTTGAGCAGCATATTAGAAGTCGTAATGTTGTACATGCAATTTTAACGGCTGAACAAAGAGAGCAACTTAAAACCATGAAAATGAAGCACGGCATGCATGGTGGAGGGCATGGGGGTTATAAAAATCATGGTAGACATGGCAGTAAACATAGCCAGCGATATTACTAATCTATGAAATTAGGTCTTACTAAAATGCAGATTAAGTTAAAGTCACCAATAAGCTCTTAAAATTTCCAATAAAGAATGTGAGTTGTGAGAGAAATTCTTTTTTAAATTATCTCACCACTGCAGTAGTTTTTTACTTAAAAAATTTCCAAATACAGTCAATGCCAATATAGGTATTCCGTAAAAGACAAGTATATATAATATGCCATCCTTATTGCAGTGTAAGGCATATGCTGTTGCAGCAAGGCAACCCACATTAAATCCAGCTAGTACGCCTAAAGTGGAAGGTTTTGGAGAAGCTGTTTTGGCAAACCAAAATTTCCAGGATATAGCCATAGTCATTCCACCACCGCCAATAATAACGGCAAGGCAATAAACATTGTTAGGATCGTACAGACTTGTAATTGCTTCAGATGTAAGAATAATAGGTAACTGGTTAATGATCTGCCATAGAAAAACAGCTATTGCTAGTAGGATAGGAGTAAAGTGCCATTTATTAATTTTTCCAGTCGGTCTAGAAAAGTCTAATATAAGAAATATGCTTCCAATCCAGCAGACAAGGAAAATCCCTGGTTTCCAGAACATAGCACCGTTTTCTAGGGCGTTCGGATAATCTGCACGTAAACCCATAATTGCCAGTACTGCTCCTGCTAGTACTATTAGGCATACAGTACAGTGTGCCCAAAGCTTTGAGTCTATAAGTAGATCCTGTGGCTTAAGGTCACCTACCAAACGTTCAATTAGTTGGTCAGTCATTCTCGACATCCTTTTCAGTCATCCTGGACCTCTTCTACTGCAGTCATCATTTTTTTCATACCTCGATGGACCATAACTTTAACCGAAGATGGACTATGACCAGTTTGTCTAGATACTTCTTCAATAGAAAATTCCTTAAGTTTAACTAACTCAATTACCTTTGCTTGAGGGGGGGCGATAAGTTTTAGTAAGATTTTGACATCGTGTTTTGCACAAATATCCCGTTCTGTTTCCTGAGAGGGATAATCATCTTCCAACTGAGTCTCCACATATTTTAATGTTGCGCGCATATGATCTATCCAACGATGACGAGCAACCGCAGCAATCCAGGGGCCGAACGAATACTGGGGATCAAAAGTCTGGCGCTTAGCATGTAACGTCAATAAAGTATCTTGAGTTAAATCCTCCACAACGTTGGAGTGAACACGTTTTGTAAAATAGGTGGTAAGCCAGAGACGCAAACTAGTCAACAGTAGACGATATGCATTTTGGTCGCCTTTTAAAACGGCACTTATCCATTCGTCCCATTTTTCGCTGTTATATTTCGTCATTAACTTCTTTGTTATACGTATTCAATAGGTGTATGGTTACATTTAAATTCTAAATAGTTTTAGAGTGTAACCAATTTAGTTATCCTGCGTATTAATATCCATGAAAAGAATTATGTCTGTTATTATTTTAGCAGGAAGTTTTTTTCTACACATTTAAAACTAATCAATAAGGAATCTAAGTTATGCAATTCTCAAAATCTCTCCATTCCGCGGCTGCGTTGGCTATTTTTGTTGCAGGAGCTGCAATGATGGTTCCTGATGTACAAGCTAAAGAAGGATTTGAAAAATGTGCCGGTATAGCAAAGGCAGGTCAAAATGATTGTGCTGCTAACGGACATAGTTGTGCCGGTAAAGCAAAAAAAGATGGTGATGCAAATGAGTGGGTATATGTTCCAACTGGTACCTGTGAAAAGATTGTTGGTGGCAGCGTTAAATAATAACAGTTAAACCTCCCTGGTTCCTACCGTGCAGTATAATCCATCTGAATTATCCGGTATTGGATTGAGAGCGCCGCATGTGCGGGAACTCTTAACTTCTGAAGTGAAAGTTGGGTTTTTAGAGGCGCACTCCGAGAATTATTTTGGAGGTGGTAAGCCCCGTAAATTACTTTTACAGATTGCTGAGGTATATCCACTTTCCCTTCATGGTGTTGGTCTCTCATTAGGGCGCGCCGACGGACTTGATCAGAAACATCTTAGCCAAATTAAATCACTTGTGGATGAAATTAATCCAATTTTTGTATCAGAACACTTGAGTTGGAGTGCTTACAATCATACTCATGTACCTGATTTGTTGCCTATCCCTTTTATTAATGAGGCTATGGATATTTTTGTTGATCATGTCTCAGAATTTCAGGACAAGATTGGGCGGCAAATATTGATTGAGAATCCATCAAATTATCTTGCCTTTGATAATTTTGATTATAGTGAGCCTGAGTTTTTAAATGAACTTGCTGAAAGGAGTGGTTGCGGACTTTTACTTGATATTAATAATATTCGTGTAAGCGCACATAATCTTGATTATGATCCAAAAGCTTATATTGATAGCATTCGTGTAGATGGGCGAGTTAAAGAATTTCATCTTGCTGGATATCAAATTAATAAACTCGAGAATGGTGAGAAAATTTATTTAGATACACATGGTAAACCTGTATACCCCGAAGTATGGGATCTGTATGAATATGCGTTAAACCGGTTCTCAGACGTAAAAACCTTAATTGAATGGGATGTCGATATCCCTGTATTGGATGTCCTTGTAGCTGAAGCGAATAAAGCTAATATCATAATAAACAAGCAAGTTAAAGAAGAATTCAATGCCTACACTTCGTGACATTCAATCTGCCTTTATACATGATGTTTACACAGGTGAGCAAACTAGTATTGGTTATCTAAATGACTATAAACTTCATTCATCCGAAAGACTAGATATTTATTACAATAACACAGCGCTTGGTTTAACAGATGTTCTAGCTACAACTTATCCTGTTCTACAAAAGATAGTCGGAGAAAATTATTTTAGGACTCTAGCGCGCTTTTATATTGAGAAGTTTTCTCAGATTACCGGAAATCGTCATAAATATGGAGAAGAATTTTCCTCATTCTTGAGCGCATTTGAACCTGCTGCCGCATGGCCTTATCTTCCTGATGTAGCTGCTATTGAATGGGCATATTTTCAGGCAACGATTGCAGATGACGCTGTAGCATTAGACTTCAATGGATTAACTAATTTAATCTCAGAGCAGCCTAATTTTATTGCATCCCTTCATCCTGGGGCCCATTATATTGAACTGAATTTTAATGCACTGGAGATTTGGCAGGAGCATCAGAAAAATAGAATTGGCATTATAGAGCTTCAAAAAATTCAACAGACTATTCTAATTTGGCGCGACCAGAATGATGATGTTTATTTACAAAATATATCTGAATCTTTAAAAAAATTACTCATGAATTGTCAGGAGGGAAAAAGTTTTGGTCAGGCGATGTTTCAATCTAGTGATGGGATAGAGAATCTAACTACATTTCAACAAGAATTTGCCCAGGTTTTATCCTCAGGAGTATTTATATATGCGGATGGTGATAAATGACCGGATATATCTATACCCTTGGTTGCAGACTCATAAATAATGCCATATGGATTCAGGCTATTTCATTGTTAGTAGTTAGACTGTGGATTGCTGAGATCTTTTTTATGTCTGGGCTGACAAAGACTAAAAATTGGCCTACGACACTAGCTCTATTTGAAGATGAATATAAGGTTCCACTACTTTCACACGAGATTGCTGCTTATCTTGCAACTTCTATGGAATTAGTTTTACCCTTATTACTTATACTTGGCTTAATGACACCATTTAGTGCAATTGGTTTGTTTGTTATGACACTTGTAATTGAGATATTCATTTATCCTGATACAACTGAACACTATTATTGGTTATTATTACTAGGTATTTTGTTTACGCATGGAGGTGGTAAATTCGGTCTAGACTACTGGATATTAAAGCGAGTTAGAAAATATCCGAGTATATAAAATCTTAAACTACAAGTATTGAAATAATTATCTCTATGAGCCTGCCTAGTATTTTTTCAATCGATATAAGCATAAAATTGAGATTCTATGAAACGAGATAATGAGTTGTGGCTTACACACCTGAGGAGTGAAGGTGCAGTTCAACATCAGGCCCTTTCAGATCTTCGTAGTGCCCTGATTTATAATTTGCGAGGAGCAGTATGGAACGGGGCGCTAGTTGATGACGCATTTTTAGAAGATGCTGTGCAGGACTCAATTATTCGTATACTTAACCGGTTAAAACAATTTGAAGGGCGTAGTCAGTTTCTTACGTGGGCAACGTCTATTTCAATACGTGTTGCTATAAGCGAGCTTAGGCGTCGAAGATGGAAGGATGTTTCTCTAGATGAATTAATTTCAGACGTAAGTTTGGTTCCAGAGAATTCTGTTAATACTTCCCCTGAACCAAATATATTAAGAGAAAGAGAAGCAATAATTAGAATTATGTATAGCTTAATTCAGAATAATTTAACTGAGAAGCAGCGGATAGCCATGCTGGCCGAATTAAAAGAAATGCCACAAGATGAGATTGCCAGGCATATTGGTAGCAATCGAAACGCCATATATAAATTAACGCATGATGCACGTAAACGATTAAAAAAAGGTCTTGAAGATGTTGGTTATAAAATGACTGATATTCGGACAATATTTGCTAATTGAGGAATTTATTATGTCACTTTCAAAGAAAGAGATAGATGGACTGATGCAGTTGATTAGTCTAACGAAGAATGAAGAAATAAATTGTGAGCAATGTCTTTCATCAGTATCTGAGTTTGCAGAATTAGAATTAATGGGTAAGTCTCCTTCAGATGCACTAAAGGCTGTTGAGCATCATTTGTCTATCTGTACAGAATGTCATGAGGAGTATTCACTCCTAAAAAAAGCAATTAGAAAACTGAATGGTTAAATCAGAAAGTATCCAAATCAAGCGTGTCTATGATCCACCCAGTGAGGATGACGGCATGAGAATTTTAGTTGATCGTCTGTGGCCACGTGGGTTGAAAAAAACCGGTGCTCATATAGATTTCTGGGCAAAGGATCTTGCACCAACAACATCACTTAGAAAATGGTTTAATCATGAAGAGAAGAAATTCAATGAATTTCGATTAAGTTATTTTGAAGAACTTTCTTCTAAACAAGATATTGTCAGAAAAATTTTTGAGAAAGCTGATAACCGAACTATTACTCTTCTTTTTTCCGCCTCAGATCGCTTACATAACCAAGCCGTTGTTTTGCAATCTTTTTTAAGCCATGCAAGATAATCTTACCTTCTATAGGTAAGATATGGAAAGATTACAACGTCATACGTAAGACAATCAAAAGAGACCAATTGGATCAAATAAATTTACGAATATAAGTCTTTAATTGTAAAACATCGAATTAAAGACTTATAAAAAAGAAAAGAAAGATTTTAAGTTAAATTTTTTATAAGGAGACCATCATGCGTTTACAAAAATATGGAATATCTATGGTTTATGGAATTTTATTAGGTGTAACTCTACAGGTGGCTTCTGTTAATACTGTCTATGCAAATGAGATGTTTAGCTTCAACATGCCACAATTACCAACTGTGCTGGGTGGAGAGTATTACAAGATTAATAATGGGCAGTTGCAGCGCCCTGTAGGATACCGCGAGTGGATTTATGTAGGTACCCCGGTTACACCTCATGATATGAATGGCGGAAAAGCAGCTTTTCCTGAATTTCATAACGTGTATATTGACCCAAAAAGCTGGGCACACTGGAAAAAAACAGGAACATTTCGTGACGGAACTATCCTGATTAAGGAATTAGTTAGCGTTGGATCAAAAGCTGCAGTAAGTGGCAAAGGATATTTTATGGGTGATTTTCTTGGATTAGAGGCTACTATCAAGAGCAAGAAACACTTTCCTAACGAGCCAGGAAACTGGGCTTATTTCAGTTTCTCAACTAAAGGACATAAAGGACTGAAAGTTGCAAGTACGCTGCTTCCAGCGAAATCATGCAATGCTTGTCATGAAGCCTCTGCTGCAGAAGACTGGGTATTTACCCAATACTATCCGGTGCTTCGTGCAGCTAAAGCAACCGAAAAAAAATAGGTGGCAATTAATTTTCAAGTAAGTTGAATTTGAGGACTAAAAATGAATTATTTTTTCATGATCTCTATTCGTACTGTTTTTACTGTGATTCTCAGTCTGGTATTATTATCCCCGGCAGTAGCCGAAGATAAGTTTTCACCGTATGTCGATAAGAAAGGAAATATTAGTTTTCCATACGGTTTTCGTACTTTTATGGTGCATCTAGGTTCATGGTTTGTACCAGAGGGAGATGCAAGTGGTTTTCATGACGTATATACGGAAAAGGAAACAGTACAAACTTATCAGAAAACTGGGAAATTTCCTGATGGTGCAACAATCGTCAAGGAATTACGCACATCTAAATCTGATGGTTATACTACAGGCCAGAATGTCAGCCATGCCACGGGTAGCATTAAGCAATGGTTTGTAATGATTAAGGATACAAAAGGTCGCTTTGCCAGTAATCGGATATGGGGAGATGGCTGGGGCTGGGCATTATATAAACCGAATGATAAGAGTAAAAATATTTCAACTAATTATAAAACTGAATGTCGTGGCTGTCATATACCTGCTAAAGATAAGGACTGGGTATATATAGAAGCATATCCGACATTAACCAAAGAATAATTATCATGATTATAGAGGTGTTTTATGGGTAATCCGGACATTCAAATTTACTCTAAAGAATGGTGCCCCTATTGTGCTAAGGCAAAAGCACTGTTACGTAGTAAGCAACTCAAATTTGAAGAAATTAATGTAACTTCGGATGCTAAAGCAGAACAGGAAATGATTTCCCGCTCTCAACGCAGGACCGTCCCGCAGATCTTTATAGATGATCATTCAATTGGTGGTTATGATGATTTGTCACAGTTAAACGCAACAGGTGAACTTGACCAACTTCTAAATATTAAGTCGTCAATTGATCCAACAAAGGTCTACGATGTGGTAATTGTCGGAGCAGGTCCGGCAGGAATGTCAGCCGCTATCTATGCAACACGGAAAAGTCTTTCAACGCTGATAATAGCATCTGATATTGGCGGACAATTGGGCACCACATATGAAGTCAGCAATTATCCTGGTTTTCAGATGATTACAGGGCCTGACCTGGTGCAACAGTTTGAAGAGCATATGGAAAAATATAGTATTGATAAGCTAGTAGGAGAAAAAGTAACAGGACTACGTTTTGAAGATCGTTGTAAGATTTTAGAAACTGCCTCCAATCGGAAAATTCTTACTCGGTCAGTCATTATTGCAACTGGTGCATTTAAAAGAAAACTTAATATACCTGGTGAAAAGGAGTTATCTGGAAGAGGCGTGGTTTATTGCTCAACATGTGATGGCCCACTCTTTAAAGACATGGACATTGCAATAATTGGTGGTGGTAATTCAGGGCTAGAAGCGGCTATAGAAATGAACGGATTGGCGCGGACTGTTTTTCTAATTTCCCGCACCTCTTGGAGCGGAGATTTAATCTTACAAGATAAAGTACGTACTGCCAAAGGAGTTGAATCATTAATTTCTTATGATCCAGTTAAGATTATTGGATCGAAAAATGTAGAGGGGCTTGAAGTAAGGGAACTTAAGACAGGTAAGATCCGTACCCTCAACGTCCAAGGTGTTTTCATTGAAATCGGATTATTTCCAAACACAGATTTTATTCTTGATATATTAGACACCAATGGTCGAGGTGAAATTAAAATTGGCTCTCACGGACAAACTGGTATTTCAGGTGTCTTTGCTGCTGGAGACGTGACAGATATACATGATAAGCAGATCGTTATTGCTGCCGGTGCAGGAGCTAATGCTGCATTAGGTGCGTTCGAGTATCTGGTGACACAGCACTAATTAAAATTTATTAGTGCCGTTGCCGTATTATTTCGTAGTCGCTTTTTCAATGACGTCAGGGGGCCTTTTGACAGTTTTAACCTGGTCTCGGCCACCTGATTTTGCTAAATAAAGTGCTTCATCGGCACGATGAAGCCATTGTTCCCAGGTTTCATTTGGCCCACACTCAGCTACACCAAAACTCAGTGTAATAGCTCCCACCTCCTGAAATTCAACTGTAGCAATTTTTCTACGAAGTCTTTCTGCTAACCTAGATACAATCTCAGCTGTTGTATTTGGACATAATATTACAAACTCTTCACCTCCCCAACGAGTAAGGGAATCTGATGCGCGGAGTGATGATCGAATTGTATTCGATAAATCAATAAGTACCTGATCACCTACCGGATGACCATATAGATCATTTATTTTTTTAAAATGGTCTACATCAAGAATCATCAAGCTCAATCGTTGCCCGTATCTTCTTAGGCGATCCATCTCGGTTTCTACGGTTTCTTCAAAACGTCTTCGGTTCCATGCACCGGTAAGCTTGTCGGTACTTGCCAGTTGATCAAGCTCCCCAATCATAATCTTCAGCTTTCCTTGCATTGCAGCAAGTCCAGTTAATACTTGACCAATTTCATCCTTGCTGGAGATGGAGATATCTTCATCTAGGTTTCCTTCAGCAATATGCTTAAAGTGAGTGACTGCTTTATTTAGTGGTCTTACAATTGATCGAATCAGTAGTGTTGCTGATATTGAGACAAATAATATACCGAGTAATGTGCCGTAAATGAGAATATTACGAATAAGAGTAAAACGTTCCGATGCTTCTTTATAATTATTTTTTGCAGTTTCCCCAATTTGTTGTAATAACGTATTCGCCCGAAGATTGGCATTCTTATAATAGGGATTGATTTTATTCAGGAAAATTTCATTAGTTTTTTGAAAGTCAGCTTCTTGCAATGCTTTTACAGCTGGAATTAGACCGTCATTCACATATTGTGTACGAGCAATAGTATATAAATTTGTAAGATCTTGCTCCTTACTGGTTAATTGCCTTTTTTTATACTCTCCCAGGAGAGCAGTAATCTCATTGCGGTTATTAGTTATAGCTGTGGTGTGTATGTGTACAGTATCTTTATTATTTTTAATCTTAGGATAGTGATTTTTCGGATCTTGTTGTAAACCAAGCATAATATGGACACGGTTTTCATCCATTAACAGCATGATGCGACTAATCATATTGGTAGGCTTAAGACTATCTTTATAAGTTCTATCCAATGCATCGTTTGTCATTGCGATGCCATTGAGTCCGATAGCTCCGCCAAATAGTATCAACAAGGCCATGGTACACATAATTACCCAGAGCCGTGTTTTTATACTGGCATTCTTAAGAAAATCCATCAATGGCTTCACAGATTATTCCTTCAGTGTACGTATTATAATAAAGGAAAAGCAAATTTTGTATCTTAAATAGAGCCACTATGACTGCCAACCTCTACATAATGACTTGTGAGCTTCAGTTAGTAAAGAGGGGCTGTAAATTTAAGGTGCTAGTCATATTCTTTTAGAATATGTCATTTTGATGAATTAATTAAGGCAATTATATATAACTTTACACAAACTTAAAAAATAGGTGTATATATCTACTAATATGTGGTATAGTGCCTACATGAACATTAATACAAACTTCAACACAATACTCGATTTGGTTAATACGTTTCCAGACGAGCAATCCTGCATAGACCATCTTGAATCATTACGTTGGGGTAGTCAACAAGTTATATCTCCATTTAATAGCGCATCGAAAGTATATAAGTGCGCTAATAATCGTTATCGTTGCAAAGAAACTGGTAAATACTTCAATGTAAAAACAGCCACTTTGTTCGACAACACAAAAGTAAAATTGCAAAAATGGTTCTTAGCAATTTGGTTGGTAACTTCCCATAAGAAAGGAATTTCAAGTATTCAATTGTCCAAAGATATTGGTGTTACGCAAAAGACAGCTTGGTTTATGTTACAACGTATTCGTAATTGCTTTGGCTTTGATAATAACAATGACTTATCAAATGAAGTTGAAGTTGATGAAACCTATATCGGCGGTAAAAATAAGAACAAGCATAACCAAAAGAAAATAAAAGGTTCACAAGGTAGAAGTGCTAAAGATAAGTCTCCCGTTTTAGGGATGATTGAACGTGATGGAAAATTGAATGCAAGGCAAATTGAAGATGTCACTATAAAAACATTAACTTTCGAAATTATGAAATATGTAAATGATGCAACAATATATTCAGATGAGTGGTTAGGCTATAACGCACTGAAAAGAATTTACGACCACAAATTTATCAAACATGGTCAAGGTCAATATGTTAATGGTCGGATTCACACAAATACTATAGAAGGATTTTGGAGTATATTAAAGCGTGGAATTGTAGGTATATATCATTTTACTTCTGTTAAGCATTTACAGAAGTATGTTGATGAATTTGTTTTCCGCTACAACACTAAAGATATTAATGAAAGAGATAGATTCAATCTATTACTTGCTAACACAGAGTTTAAACTCACTTATGATAAGCTAATTGAGGGATAAATCTTGGCCATCGTAATATTATTATAAATCAATGGACTAACTATGGAAGATGATGAAATAAAGGCAAAAATGGGCCAACTAGATTTGCCGCTACTACACTCAGATGTACAAAAGACAACTCCTGATGGAATTGAAATGGGGGTTCTTGAAAATGGCATGCCATATCTTAACCAAAGAGGACTGGTAAAAATGGCCGGTATCCCAAGAACCACATTTCAGAGATTGAGCAATAATTGGGCAAAAGAAAAATTATCAGGTGCCGGTGCTGATATAAATACTCTGTTGTTAAATACAGAATATACAGAAGACGAATTATTTATTCAAATTGAAGTTAATGGATTAACTAATTATGCCTATACCGAACCTGTATGTTTTGCAATATTGGAATACTATGCCTTTGATGCAAAGAAAAAGTCTGAAACTGCAAGAAATGGTTTTAGGATTCTATCTAAGGCTGGCTTTAGAGGATTTGTTTACGAACAAACTGGTTACAAGCCTCAACACGAGAAACTTGATAGTTGGCAACATTTTCATGATCGAATTGATATGACAATGGATGCGGTACCTCTTGGGTACTTTAGTATATTTAGAGAAATTGCTCAAATGATTGTACCAATGATCAGAGCTGGGGTAATGATTAGTGACAAAGTGGTTCCGGATATATCAGTAGGTCTTGCTTGGAGCAAGTTTTGGGATACTAATAATTTGACTGTTAAATTTGGCGAACGAGTTAAATATAAACATTCCTACCCTTTGTATTATCCTCAGTCAAAAAGTAATCCACAACCAGCACATGCTTATCCAGATACTGCTTTAGGAGAATTTAGAAAGTGGTTGCGTGTAAATTACATAAGCAACAAATTTCCTAATTACTTATTAAACCAATCGAAGAAAGGAAGGATAGAAATAGTTGTTGCTAGTAAAGCCATACAAAGTTTTGCTCCCCCTAAAATAGAAGAGAAAACTTCCTTTGATGAAAAACTAAAACAAGCAATTGAATATAAATCAAATTAAAAAAACAAAAAAATTAAGAATCTCTGTTTAATTAATTTTATTCTTTTCTGTGTAAACTTCTATATAGTTGCCTTAATTAATTAAATTTGAGTTCATTTAGAATTAAATTTGCTGCATAACAGATGTTTTACACATTTATAATTTTCTCATATAGAGTCAGGAGCTGCCGTGTTTAAGCTTGTTTGTGCCCTATTAGGGTATTACTTCTTTGGATTTTTCGGAGCGTTATTAGGTTATTTTTTAGGCAGTATTATTGATCGATCCAGAGCGTATGGTATTGGAGGTATTAACCCTCTTAGCAGTGGCAATCGTCAAAAAATCTTTCTTGAGACTGTTTTTATTTTACAAGGAAAACTGGCTAAAGCAGACGGTCATATCTCAAAGCAAGAGATTGCGCATGTAGAACAATTCATACAAAAGCTTGGCATGTCTGCCGAGCATAGACAAAATGCAATTACGTTGTTTAAACAAGGCTCTAACCCGGATTATGATATTGAACCACCCATAAGGGAGTTTATGTCCGTTTGTGGCCACACCCATCACTTAAGGCAGATGCTACTGGTATATCTTATTGTGATGGCGTTATCAGATGGAAACATAGTTTCATCTGAAGAGCGTTTATTAATTAGTATTGCACATCACCTTGGCTATGATGAAGCTTCATTCAGGCAAATGCTTGATATGGTT
This sequence comes from Nitrosomonadaceae bacterium, assembly GCA_965205785.1. Taxonomy (GTDB): domain Bacteria; phylum Pseudomonadota; class Gammaproteobacteria; order Burkholderiales; family Nitrosomonadaceae; genus BJGV01. Next base: position 2,032,101 of record OZ242188.1, on the reverse strand, counting down.
TTAAATCAATCACATTTTGCAGGAGGTCAGGCAACCTCTGCCACGGCTTTAGAAGATGCATATAAGGCTTTAGGAGTAAATAAAGATAATACTGATCAGGAAATTAAACATGCATATCGTAAGTTAATGAGTCAGTATCATCCAGATAAACTGATGGGACAGGGTCTCCCGGAAGATATGATTGCGGTAGCTACAGAGCAGGCAAAAGAAGTGCAAATAGCTTATGACCTAATAACAAAAAGCCGTAAAAAATAAACTTATATCTTATTAATACTATTAAATATAATTGGTTATATAATATACTTAATAATTAGAATTAATTCATAAAATGATTGATTTTTATTTCTGGACAACTCCAAATGGCTACAAAGTTCTTATGTTTCTGGAAGAATTAGAAATTCCATATCGCATTATTCCTATTAATATTAGTAAAGGCGAGCAGTTCGGATCTGAATTTCTACAAATATCACCAAACAATAAAATACCTGCAATAATTGATTCAGATCCGAAAAGCGGCAATGAGCCAATAGAAATCTTTGAGTCTGGAGCCATTCTTTTATATCTTGCAGAGAAAACCACTCAGTTTGTACCTTTAGAGGTTGCTGCACGTACAGATGTTTTGAAATGGCTGTTTTGGCAAATGAGTAGTTTGGGACCGATGCTAGGACAATATCAGTTCTTCCATCAATATGCTGAGAAGAGAGTACCTTCAGCGATAGAGCGCTATAAGAAAGAGACAGAAAGATTATTTTGCGTGCTTAACAAAAAACTTGAGAATTCTCAGTATATCTCAGGAGAATACTCCATTGCCGATATAGCATGCTATCCATGGATCCTAAAATATTCTTTTTTAGGGTTACAGATAGATAATTTCCCCAGCTTGAAACGTTGGATTGATCAGCTTGCCGTTCGTCCTGCTATTATCCGTGCATATAAAAAAGGCACAGAAATAAATTCTACACCGACCGTAACTAGGGAATCTATGAGATTCTTATTTGGTTCAGAGAATCGTCATTTAATAGATTAGCCCTAATACATACTTTAGACACCTCACGTATTACCCTTAGAATTCTTGAATCCCATTTCTTGCCTTACAATGCGACAATTTGTCACATTATAAATGTCTGACAAATATAGTAGAATCTCAATCTTTCAAAATTCGCAAAGAAATTCAAATGAATAAAAAAAGTTTTTGTAGTCAGTTATTGTTAGCTGGAACTCTCTGTTCATTTTCAGTTTCATCAGTACATGCACATAGCTATGGTGTCGGTAATGCAGATGCTTATTCTGGTGGTGGGGCCTCCAATCATGCGCCTATAGGCGTGATGGGTGATCATATGCATAAAAAAGGCGAATATATGTTTTCATATCGCTTCAGTCATATGCATATGCAAGGAAATCGAGTTGGTAATAATGCAATTAGTCCTGCACAAATTGCCACAACCAATCCTAATCCATTTTTTGGGCGGCCAGGTCAACCACCTACTACACGGGTAGTTCCAACTAAAATGACTATGCAGATGCATATGTTTGGTGGTATGTATGCTCCGACAGACTGGCTTACTTTAATGGCTATGGCTAGCTATGTTGAGAAAGATATGAATCATCAGACATTTTTTGGTGGAGCTGGAGTAGGTCCCACAGCTAAATTTACAACTAGAACTTCTGGATTTGGCGATACTAAAGTAGGTGGCCTGTTCAAACTTTTTGAAACGAATTTCATGAATGTCAATCATCATGCACATATCAATTTTATGATCAGTATTCCGACTGGATCAATCGGTAAAAGAGATAATGTGATAGCTCCAAATGGTTTACAACCACATTTGAGAGCACCATATCCGATGCAACTTGGATCCGGTAGCTTTGATGCGTTACCCGGAATAACCTATACCGGTAACTATAGAAAAGTTGGTTGGGGTGGCCAGTATATGGCTGTAGTTCGTATGGAAAGAAATCAAGCTGGCTATGCACACGGTGATAAGCATACGCTTACAGCATGGAGCAGCTATGAATGGGCACGATGGATCAGTACTTCCGCACGGATAATCTATGATACGCAAGAATCTATTAGAGGTATGGACCCAAGAGTTGTTGCTCCTGTACAAACAGCTGATCCAAATAATCACGGAGGGCGTCAATTATCACTTGCCATAGGTGTTAATCTAGAAGGCCAAAAAGGAATTTTAAAGGGACACCGGATAGCAGCTGAAGCGATTGTCCCAGTTTACAGAAGATTACATGGGCCACAGCTAGAAACGGATTGGAGAGTTGTTGCTGGCTGGCAGTACGCCAATACCTTTCTGCAATAATTGTGCACTATCACCTGTAATAAGTTAGAAACAAATAGGATTTGTATTGACTACCAAGTCTTCGTAAGAGGTCTTGGTAGTATTATGTTGTCGTAACAGTGTTCTTCCTAAGCACTTTCAGATAATTAGTTGTGATCATCCTCGTATCCACATCCTCATAAAATTAAGAACCCTCTTTTTTATCTCTTTTCCCTTTGATTGTGCTTTTGTTAAATTAATTGGTTCTTTGCCAAAAGAAATCGGCCATATCAACATAAAAAGCAAATAAGCTAGAACAGTAAAGAATACAAAAGTAAGAAACTCTATAGTAGATAAGGTGTCAAAGGATATAGTGGATGTAGCTATTTCTCGGGCACTCGTGGCCAGGTAGAAAACCAGTATTAGAATAGCTATACCTACTGCAATTCTCAGGCTACGATTTAGAAATCTTTCTAAGAAAAGTTGTGATTGTTTTTTCATATTGTATATAAGCGCACCAGGTATTACGCTGAAAATGAATTATTTCACCAAATAGAGAGGTGATCAAATGATTTCAATTGATACTGTAAGAGAGTTCTTTGGATGGTGTACTGTTATCAATATAGGCATACTACTAATTGCGACTATTTTTATAGCTTTTGCTCGTGTCACTATTTCAACTATACATTCTAGGTTATTTAAATTAAGCGATGCAGATTTATCACATGCTTATTTTCAGTTCTTAGGTCAATATAAGTTGGCTATCTATGTTTTTAATCTTGTGCCGTATATCGCATTAAGAATAATGATGTAACAGATCAAGATAGGGGTTTTCATAAAATATAAGAGTCAGTTCGTTTATCTATGATTCTTCAATTTTATAATCTGTTGTTAATATTTCTAAAAGATGCTCATTTGCATCATGAAAGTACACGCCTCGTCCGTCATTATCATGATTTATTTTCATATCCTTTGAGTTGTATGGTCCGCTGCCATACTTGATATTTTCCATTTTTAGTCGCTCAAATATAGCATCAAAGTCTTGTTCAGATACTTTAAATGCATAATGATGAGACTCGAATTTTTCACTATTGGCAAAATCTAAGCAAAGTGTTTTATTTGCTCTTACTACAATAAAACGAGCAAATTTTCCAATATACTTAAATCCAAATATTTTAGTATAAAATTCGGCGGATTTTACTTTGTCATCACAAGGTATGATTGTATGGTTTAATGTTATTTCCATAGAAGCTCTCTAAATTAGAGTTTGTCATTATTTATGTAAGGGCATATTTTGTTTTTATATGATTGAGCTTAATAGCCATGCAATCCCACCAGCACATGGTAATGTTACTACCCAAGATAATAAAATATTACGTAGAGTGTTCCAATCAAGCGTTTTGGCTCCTGCGCCCACACCGATGATAGAGCCAACAGAAACATGTGTCGTTGAGACAGGTAAGCCAAATTTACTTGCAACGAGTACCAGAGACGCCGTAATTAAATTAGCAGTTAAACCCTGAGTATGATTCATTTTTGTTATGCTCTGACTCATTGTTTTTGCAACGCGCTTTGCAAATAATAGCCCTCCTGTTGCCATTGCCAATCCTATCATGGCAATAGAAGTATTAAGCTGTAATGTGTGTGCTGCGAGAAGTAATGCGGTTAATTTTGGTGTATCGTTTACACCACGTGCAAAACAAATTGTCATAGCAGAAAGAATATGAAGATGATCCATACTGCGTGATATAAATACTTTAATAGGTGTTTTTATAGGCTGACAGGTAGTATTGCTTGCTAAAATAATACTGGGTGTAGAAAATTGACTCATTAAAACACCGTCTATACTTGGAACTAGTGTTTGCGTGGGTGTTACTAGACAGGCACAGTCTTTATCAGCCTCAATTGGAGTCAGATGAAATGATTTATGAGCTAATATTCCAATTATGACTGCTATTATTGGACTAACTAAGAGAGGTAACATAAAAGTATTAGCTAGCTTATCGAAATGTACAACACCTTCACTTTGAGCTAGTCCAGCTCCTACAAGCCCACCAATTAAGGCGTGAGTAGTAGAAACGGGAAGTCCCAGCTTTGTAGCAAGAAAAATAGTCATTGCGGCACCAGTTGCAACACTTAATATAAATAATTGTGTGCTAGCTACTATATCTGGTACCAGACCCTTTCCAGAAAAATGTTGTACAAGCTCCTCAGCTAGAATTAATGATGCAATACTACCGGCTATCGTTGCAGAAGTTGCTAAAAATAGTGCCTGGCGATAACTAAGTGTATTTGCTCCCCATACAGTTGCAAAACCTTTAAAGTTGTCATTTGCACCATTACTAAAAGCAATAAACAAAGCAGCTATAATTAACAACCAGTCCATTTCTTAATCCTTTCTAGTTTGACCTGATGAATAGTTAGCAACATTTTGAGGATATTTTGGAGTCTGCCGTTGTATCAAATGGCATATTACTTCCACAGCCCGGAAAGATGCCCAAATGATCAGAGAAATCACCTATAAAATTGAAATTTTTTGTATAGCGTGTGTCATGTAACATACGCCAGGTATTACCACATACAGGAAATTTTTTCCCTGTCTCTATACTATGATGTTTGTCTAATATAAATTGATCCTCATACTCAGGAATATTTCCACGATAAACTACTACCTGACCATGATTTTCACATGAGCTCTCTAATCCTTCTAATTTAAACAGTCGGTAAGTTGCAGAAAAGAATCGGAGGTTACCAATTCGTAATGCCAATTCAGGATTTGTAATTAATAAAGGTTTATCTGTAACTAGGCGTGGGTCTGCAAACCCTTGTCGCTGTGCAAGCCGCAGAAAATCGTTCCAATATAAAGCACCACCAAGACACTCACCATAGAGTACCGGATCATTACGCACTGTATCTGGGACTCGTCGATCAGCATATATATCTGAGAAATAAAATTCACCACCCTCTTTAAGTAAATGATGGATACCATTTAATACTGCATCTTTATCCGGTGACAGATTAACAACACAATTTGATACGATTACATCAAAGCTATTTGATTCTAGGTTTAATTTATCCAGTTGTTCTATGTAACCTTGTAGAAAACTAATATTTTTATAGCCAAAAATTTTTGAATGAAAGTCATTATATTTTTTAGCAACTGTAAGTTGTTCCTCAGTCATATCAACACCTATCACTTCTCCTGATGCTCCCACAAGCTGAGACAACAGGTAAACATCTCGTCCTGATCCACAACCAAGATCTAGTACTCGACAGCCTTCAAGTAGAGGAGGGCAGATCAACCCACAACCATAATAGCGCGAAAGTATTTCTGGATGAATCCGTGAAAGAAGTGGTTTTAACCATGTCGGAATTTGATTAGTATCACAGCAAGCGTTAGTCTTTAGATCATCCGTATGTTTTAGTTGGTTGCCGTAATAATCTTGAACAATATCATGCATAGTTATTCTCCTGATAATTACAAAATAATTTTTTAATTCAGCAAATTATTTAATTATGAGAAATTACATTTTGTATTCTTAGGTACAAAATGTAGATTTGCAAAACCAGAATGGGCATACTCACCGGTATTATCTGTATCAGCTGCTACAGCAAGTAAAGTTAGGGTGAATCGATCAATATTAAGAATTTGTATTGCATCCCTTACTATATTTCGTCGTTCTGTTACCCATTTTCCAGCATGACTAGATCCTGAGCGTAATACCATCATTTGTGTGCGTTCGGTGTAGGCATTAGATTGTTGAGTGCCAATTGGATATCGATTATCCCAGACATAATTGATTGCAATGTCTGGAACATGCTTTCCGTAAAGGGTGCGTGCTAGCTTAAGTTTAGCTTTGGTAACGAAGCTAATTTTGTCTGGAGGCAAACTGAATGCAAGGTATACTCGTGCTGCATAGTCATCGCCAGATTTGGTTGCCATATTTGCAGTTTTAAGTGGTTCATCAACTCTCCAACGCCAGCATAAAACAGGTGTATGCCTAAGATCCACTGAAATTGGCCTTGCTAATAATGACATGCTTGCGTTAGCTTTTGCTTCTACTGCAACCACATTATCCCAAGTAATTATTTGATACTGTGTGGAAGGTATACTTTTATCAAATTGAATAATCTGCCAGGGAGCTGGGGGAGTGGCATTACTATTGGAAACAAAATTACCTACATAATTGATTATGCTTTGTGCTGAAGCGCTCATACTAAAAAAACCGAGTGCTATTATTGCCGACTTAATAAACATATTTCTCCTCTTTCCATTTGCTGGGTAAAAACTTTAAGTCACCTGGATCATCAATATCACGCATACAAGGAAAGCTATATACCGACATACTTAATTCTTTCAATCGATCAATAGTTTCAGCACAAACAGTAGCTGTGCTCCATTTAATTGATTTAAATAAAGAAGGATGAAAAAAATTCAAGCCAAGTAACACATAGCCGCCATCAGTTGCTGGTATCAATATTGAATCAAAATTACGTAAAGTATTTTTAGCTTGTTGCAAATGAAGGGCAGTTAATTCAATACAGTCAGTTCCTATAAGTAAGACCGATTCTCCATTGTCAATAACACGTCGAGTAGCACGTGATAATCGCTCTCCTAAGTTACCTTTACCCTGATCTGAGTATTCCAATTCAGCCGATATTTCAAGACTTTGCCAATATTTATTTGATGGATGTGGAGTGACACATAATTCAACAGGACCAATTTTAGATTCTAGAGATTGATTTAATGTATGTATTAGCATTCGTTGAGCTAGGTAAGCGGCCCCTTGTTTTCCAAGGGCGGGTATAAGGCGTGTCTTAGTAAAACCTGGTTGTGCTGCTTTGGTAAAAACTATTATACGAATAGGTCTCATTGGTATTTTCCTGCTAGCTTGTTAGCGGGAATACCTCGCCAGTAATCCCAGCGAAGACGCCACATAAGAAAGATTGTGCGCCAGATTCCATGTAGCTCCCAGCGTCGACCGGAAGTTGTGGCATAAGAATTAACACAACAGGGACGTGAAAGTGTACGTAGTCTTTTAGATAATTCAATGTCTTCCATCAATAATTGCTCTGGAAAACACCCGGCTTTTAGGAAATCATTTTTTTTAGCGAATATAACCTGATCTCCAGTAACAATACTTGTTAAATATGATCGTAGGTTCATCATAAATCCTACTACATAAAACATCTTAGAGTCTCCAGATATACGGATTCGGAAGTATCCCCAACAAGAATACAAATTGTCAGAAAATATTTTTTTAACCTGCAAATCTGCAGTATCTGGAAGTTGTGTATCAGCATGTAGAAATAATAGAATTGAACCTGTAGCCAGCTTCGCACCGATATTCATTTGGTGGGCACGACCACGGGTTGTTTCTTCAACTCTAAATCCAGCATGTTTTGCTATTTCAGCAGAATTGTCATTACTACCCCCATCAACAATAATTATTTCGCAGTTACTCTGTTCAAATCGCTTTAATTCTTCAAGTAATTGAGGAATCCTATGAGCTTCATTTAAAATAGGTATGATTATCGATAGTTTCATAAGAATTGTAGACACTTAGACTACTGCCTTCTCCATGTGTGATAACGGAATAGCCACATTAATAGGCGTTTTGAAGTATGTTTTATTTTCCATATACCCGCGACGTTTTTATTTGCTTCAGCTAATGTCGGGTAAATATGGATAGTGCTAAGAATCTTTGAGAGCCCTAATTTATACTTCATTGCTAATACAAACTCAGCCAGTAAATCTCCCGCGTGTTCTCCTACAATAGTTGCACCCAGAATATGATCTCTGTCAGGTGTTGTTAGTACTTTAACGAAGCCATGCGTCGAACTATCTGTAACTGCCCGATCAAGTTCATCAAATTTATATCTTGTTATTTCATATGGAACATTTTGTTTTATTGCTTCTTGCTCATTAAGTCCTACTCTAGCAACTTCAGGATCAACAAAGGTGGCTCTAGGTATAATCGAATAATCTACCTTAAATTTTTTAAGGTTACCAAAAAGAGCATTCACTGCCGCATACCAGGCTTGGTGCGATGCGGTATGGGTAAACTGGAATGGCCCAGCCACATCACCAGCAGCAAAAATATTAGGGTAGAGTGTTTCTAGGTATTCATTAGTTACTACTGTATTTTGTGTTTCAATGCCTAACTCTTCTAGGCCGTATCCCGTTAACCGTGCTTTACGTCCTACAGCACATAGTAATTCATCAAATTCGATACGTTGCTCTGTCCCATCATTAGTAACAGTAATAAATTTTTGATCTCCATCACGTTCACAATATAGAGCTCTATGATCTGTAAGTATATGTACGCCGTCCTGCTTGAGTGAAGATTGTACAATTTCAGAAACCTCTTTATCTTCCCGAACCAAAATTCGTGAAGTTCTCACGAGCTGTGTAACTTTTGATCCTAGACGAGAAAAACTTTGCGCTAGCTCGCAGCCAATAGGCCCTCCACCAAGTACGATTAATCGTGATGGCAATGAGTCTTTTTTAGCAAACTTATCCCAAATTGTGTCACTGGTGACATAATCAACTTTATCTAAACCTGGTAAGGTTGGGACTATCGGTTTTGCACCTGTTGCAATTACAATATTTCTTGTAGTTAAACGTTGTATATCTCCGTTATAGAGTTTTATCTCAACAGTCCACGGGTCTTTAATATAAGCATAGCCCTTTAATACTTCTACTCCTAATTTTGTATAGCGCTTGGTACTGTCATGCGGTGCTATGGTGCGAATTGCCTCATGTACACGTGCCATTATTTCTTTAAAACTAAATTCTGGTGTATTAGCCTTCAGACCATATTTATCTCCGTGAATTAATTGATGTCTTATACGAGCTGATTTAATCAGGGTTTTACTTGGGACGCACCCATAATTAAGACAATCTCCACCCATTTTTTCCGCTTCAATTAAGGTTACTTTTGCCTTAACAGCAGCACCAATATAAGCTGTCACCAATCCAGCAGCACCTGCTCCGATTACTATTAGATTACGATCAAAATTTTCTGGACGTTTCCATTTAGCATATACACGCCTGCGCTGTAGGAACCGTAATAGCCATTTAGCTAATAAAGGAAACACTCCTAATAAAGTGAATGAAATTAGTAGCCCAGGTGAGAGGATACTATCCAGTCCTGATATGTTAGCAAGATGTGTCCCAGCATTTACATAAACGAGTGTACCGGCAAGCATTCCTACTTGGCTTACCCAGTAATAACCAACTGTACGAATTGGAGTTAATCCCATTAAAAGATTAACGATAAAAAAAGGGAATATTGGCACGAGGCGAAGAGTAAATAGATAGAATTTGCCATCTCTCGCCATACCCTCATTGATGGTATGTAGTCGTTCTCCAAAGCGCTGCTGAATAGCATCACGAAATAGAAAGCGTGAGACTAAAAAAGCCAAGGTTGCGCCGATGCTGGAAGCAAATGAAACAATTATTGTTCCCCACAATAGGCCAAACAAAGCGCCTGCTGCAAGAGTCATTACTGCAGCGCCTGGTAAAGACAGTCCAGTAACTGCAATATAAATTAAGAAAAAGATTAGTCCTGTCAATACTGGCGAATCTATGTGCCACGTTTTGAATTGTTCTAAACTGGATTTAAGATTCTGGAAAGATAAGTATGAATCTAAATCAAATATAAAAAAAATTGATATCAAGGATAGAACAAAAATAATTGTCGATTTTCTCATTTCTTGGTTTTATTCATGTAATTGCGCCACTACAGCTACTGCCTTGTGCAGCAGTGCAACCGTAGCAATGATCAGCCACTTGGATTGCCCATCCGAACGGATCTTCATTTAATAAGTCACGTAAATGAGGTTTTCTCTTTAATTTTTCTATTGATTGTCCATCCCTGCTTAACTCTAGTCCTAATTGCTGATTAAAATCACAATCATATAGATAACCCTCCCAGTCAACGCTGATAAGGTTACGACACATTACATTTGAATAATTTATTTCTGTAAAATTGTCTTTTAGTAATTGCATGTAGTCGTTGAACTTACCTTTTGAAATCAATGTTGATCCAAAACGTTGTATGGGCATATTGGTTATAGTAAATAGCTCATTAAATGAAATTCCGAAATTTTTATGTAACTCTTTTTTATAAATAGATTGCAGCTTAGTTTGATCTGGCGGTAATGAAGGACCTTGCGGGTTATATACTAAATTGAGTATCAGTCCTGTGTCTTTACAGCCATAGCCAAGCGAGTTTAGTTTTTGTAAAGCAAGAATACTTTTATCAAAGACACCTTCACCACGTTGTTTGTCTACATCTGCAATTGAGTAGCAAGGAAGTGAAGCAATAATTTCTACTTGTTGTTCGGCTAGAAATGTGGCTAAATCATCTTGACCAGGCTCATATAGGATTGTTAGATTACAGCGATCAATAACTTTAACTCCTAAGGAAACAGCCTTTTTTACCAGCACCCTAAATTCCTTGTGTAACTCAGGAGCCCCACCAGTAAGATCAAGTGTTGTAATGTTCCGAGCAACAAGTACTTCTGGGATAAGCTTAAGTATTTCACTATCCATCATTTCATTTCGTGTTGGCCCGGCATTGACATGACAGTGTATGCAGGACTGATTACAGCGATAACCAAGGTTAATTTGAAGGGTTATAAGCTGATCTCGATTTAGATTTGGGAAATTTGTAGTTTTTAGTAGTGGTAGAGTGGCATGCATACCTTATCCCTGATAATTATAAAAATTGCTGTTTTGGCACACCGGAAGATATAAATACTGTTTGTTCTAGTAATAATACGTATTTTGGACAAACTGGTTACACTTATTCTAAAATTTTAAAGTGTTTTACCCTGGTAACACCTAATTCTCAGTATTACTTGTAATCCATTTAAATTCAGATTACAGAACTGATAAAATGGTGATTGTAATATTCTAATTAATATCAATATATTGAATAAATAAGAATATAGGAGGTTTCTGTGGAATGGGTTTTATTATTAGTGATTTGCGGAATAGTTGGTTCAGCTCTCGGTTCACGTAAAAAGATGGGAATCAGTGGATTTTTCTATGGCCTGATTCTTGGGCCACTTGGAGTTATTCTTGTATTTATTAGCAAAGGAAAAAGGGTAGCATGCCCATTTTGTAAAAAACTAAATTATATAACTTCACCCGTATGCATACATTGCGATAAAGAAATTCCTGGCGCTAATAAAACAGCATAATATATATAATAATGAAAAAAATTATGTTCTAGCTATAACTGCTACTTACTAAATGAAAATCTTCTCTACAGATATACTGAGTCGCTTCCAGAAACTTATCTGGGAGGAACAATCTGGTCCACAGACAATTTGGAAGGTATATGGGATAAGGATTTCGCGGACCATATTAATACTCGTACAAGATATTGTGCATGGTCAGCTTACATTGCGTGCAATGAGTCTGGTATATACGACATTACTTTCAATCGTTCCCTTGCTTGCGTTATGCTTCTCAGTATTAAAAGCATTTGGTGTTTATAATAAAATTCAGCCAATGTTATTAACATTTCTTGAGCCTTTGGGAGAGGAAGGTAAAGAAATAGCAGCTAATATTGTGCAATTCATAGAAAATATGAATGTCGGTGTTCTTGGTGCTGTTGGATTGGCACTACTTCTATATACGGCAATTTCTTTGATGCAAAAAATTGAACAGTCATTAAATTATATCTGGCATATTCAGAGTCCTAGGCGTATTGGTGAAAGAGTTGTACGTTATCTTAGTGTAATCATGATTGGTCCAATTCTAGTGTTCTCTGCGCTTGGTATTACTGCAACAGTAATGAGCCACGACGCGATGCGTGGCATGATGGAAATTGGGATATTAGACGATACTGTAAAAATGATGAGTAAGCTTGTGCCTTATTTCCTTGTAAGCTCATTTTTTACTTTTGTATATATGTTTATTCCTAATACGCAGGTAAGATTTAAGCCGGCGTTAATTGGCGGTTTGGTTAGCGGAATTGCCTGGCAATCTGCAGGATGGATCTTTGCAACCTTTGTAGCATCTTCGAATAATTACGCTGCAGTTTATTCAGGACTTGCGATTCTAATACTTTTTATGATTTGGCTTTATTTATGTTGGCTTATCCTGTTATTTGGAGCTAGCGTTGCATTCTATATTCAACATCAGGAGTATCTGTACTTCAGGGATAAGCAACCCAGACTAAGTGACCGGTTGAGTAATCGGATGCGTGAACGTATTGCACTTTCAATTATGTGTTTAGTAGCAGGCAAGTTTCTTGATGGTGAGCCAATGCTTTCAGTGTCTGAATTTAAACGAATACTTGGGGTACCAGTACATGTTCTTCAGACAGTACTTGATGCTTTGGAGCGCCAGGAATTTATTGTGCAGAATGGAGATGACCCGCCAGCTTATCTACCAGCACGTGATCCATCTCTAGTCACAGTCACGCAGGTACTAAATACCATGCAGATTGCCGGAGAAGAACGTCTTCTGTCACCAGAAAAATTACCGGCCCCACAGCCTGTAGAGCAGGTTTTAAATCAAATACAACGAGCTGTTGACTCATCTGTTGGAGATATATCATTACGTGATTTGGTTACAAATAATTTTGAACCTTTAGAACATAATCCGAAAATGATGGAAGATTGGTAGAAGAAACAGAGGGTAGAGATAAAGTTAAAAAATAATATTTATTTCTCCTTTATAGGAGAAATTCTCGGACTAGGATTTGCTGGGTCATCTGGAGTCGGATCAGTAGCCAGATTCTGTGATAATGGCTTGGTAGGTTTTACGCCAAGCTGTTTTAACATTTCTGCTTGGCGTATTACGTTTCCTTTTCCTTTCGAAAATTTGCTGTAGGCATCATCATAAGCAATTTGTGCTTGTTGCAAACGTTTTCCAAGCATATTAAGGTCGTCCACAAAACCAGCGAGTTTATTGTAGAGTTCTGCCCCTCGACTAGCAATCTCTTGTGCATTACGATTCTGTTGCTCCTGCTTCCAAAGATGTGCAACAGTCCGAACTACAAATAGCAGTGTGCTGGGACTTACAAGTAAAATATTCTTTTTCCATGAATCAAGCCACAAATTGTTATCGTGTGATATAGCAAGCATGAAGGCTGGTTCAACCGGGATAAACATTAAAACAAAATCAAAAGAGTGTAATCCATAAAGCTGTTGATAGTTTTTTTCAGAAAGTTCCTTTATATGAGAGCGAACTGACTCCAAGTGTTTTTTTTCAGCTTTATTACGTTCAGAATCACTGTCTGCATTAGTATGTATTTCATATGCCGTAAGTGACACTTTTGCATCAATAACCAGATGACGATTTTCTGGTAAATTAATAACTACATCTGGTTGCACTCGGGTTCCATCTTCCCGGACATGGCTTACTTGAACATTATATTCATGACCTTTGCGTAATCCAGATGCTTCTAATACTCGTTCTAGGATCAGCTCACCCCAGTTACCTTGTGCCTTAGATTGCCCTTTGAGAGCCTGTGTTAGATTATTTGCGTCGTCAGATAACTGATTATTAAGAGCCATAAGCTGCTTTACTTGTTCAGACAATGCAGAGCGGTCCTTGCCTTCCTGTATATAAACTTCCTGTACTTTTCCTTGAAACTCGGAAATTTTTATCTTTAGGGGTTCCAATAACTGATCAAGATTAATTTTATTCTGATCAGTAAATTTCCTTGATTTTTCTTCTAAGATTTCACCGGCTAATATTTTGAATTGATTAGAAAGCTGTTTTTCAGCATTTTCCTTGAACTCAAGCTTATCTTTAGACTGTGTGCGTTCCAGTTCTAATATCGTTGTCAATTTAGTAATCTCAGTACTTAGCTCTTGCTTTTTAATAGTTAGTTGGTTTTGTAAAAGTGTAAGTGCATCATGTTCAGCTATCAATTTTTGTAAATTTTGTTCAGAAGCAAATAGTTGTTCTGTAAGGCGGGAAATAAGAGTACGCTGAACTAGCCATATAACACCTGCACCAACAATTAACCCGATGGCAGCTGCAACGAAAAGATAGATTGGTTGTCCCATAAATATTAGAATAAGTTAATAGTATTTCAATTCTTTAATAATAGGGAATACATAACATACTGACACATGGAAGCTGGGTATTCAACGTATTTTAATGTGTCTAAGAGCTTAACTTTATATGTCCACACGTATCATTATCGTGGTTTATAATATAAAAGGTCTAAAGCTTTTTTATAATAATTAGTCTAGTCATTTAGATAAATCATAGAAGAATTACACTATATTTGATTAGAAGCAATAATAATATTTTAATTAAATGAATAACTTATGGATAAACATATTTCCAATATAGCTGTGTCAAGCTTATGCTAGAGACACCATTTCAGGAACGTTGGTTAATATTTCTCCCAGTTCTGCTCATTTCATTATCTTTTCCACTTACCTTATCTGCTACTGAGACGGTGACTACTTTAAGTATAGATAAATCAAATGTACCCTGGAAACATTTATCATTTAAGGGAAAGGAGCTTTTCGCAAAACTTGCGGCGGAGGTTAAATTAACATCACCATCAAAATCTCAACTTGATGCCGCTTTTATTTCTTCTCCTCAGGGAGTTCCTATAGCTATTACAGAGTCTGGAGTATTGATTATAGATACTAAGATTTCAGTGAAATCTGTTTTCGCCAAAGTAAAATTACAAAATGTTGCTTGGTTTGATCCTGTCACACTGTCAACAATGCAGTATGTTCGCCAACGAGTTGGATTAAAAGATGCTAAAAAAACTTACCGGTTTACAAATAAAGGGGTTTTTAAATTTACTAGACAACCAATTGATAAAAATGAGATTGCACAATTACCAGAAAAATGGTCAGCAACTAAGGAAAGATTTTATTCTTATGATCCGGAAAATAAAAGTTGTGTATATATAACTGCACCTATGCCTGTTATCTATTTGATTTCAGCTTTGAAGACATCGGAGTTTGATAAGCCTGTAACTATATGCGTATTTAATAAAAAAGAAACCATTTATCTTGATATTCAGAAGCAGCCTACTGAATCTATTAATCTTAAACATTCTGAGATAAAAGGTGATGAAGTTATTCAGAGAAACACATCAATTTCAGCAGAGGTACTATCACTCAAGGCGCGGTCAATGTCTTCAGGCCAAGCAATGAATAATTTTACTTTGGTTGGGTTACAAGGAAATATTAAAATCTATATTGATCCTAAATCGAGAGTCCCGCTCCAGTTAAGGGGCGACTACCAGGGACTGGGCGAAATAAAACTAAAGCTTCGGCAAATGCGACACAAATAAAAAAATGCAATTATTTAAACATATATCTACAGGTATCTTGTTCCTAATTGTATCAGCAGGCTACGTATTTGCTGATCCCCTAGCTGAAGCACAGCAAGCGTATCTTCAGGGTGATTATGCAAAAGCAGATGGATTAGCTCGCCCCCTAGCAGAAAAAGGAGATATTCTTGCTCAATATAATCTTGGTGTTATGTATGCAAATGAGAAAAGTAAAATTCATGATTATAAGGAAGCAGCTAAATGGTTTCGTTTAGCCGCAGATCAGGGAGATGCTGATGCACAGGTTTGGCTTGGTTCCGCATATGCGGGCGGACGAGGGGTTACCTGGGATTATCAGGAAGCTGTAAACTGGTACCGCATGGCTGGAGAGCAAGGACATATAGTTGCACAAACTAGGCTTGGTTTAATGTATGACCAAGGACAAGGCGTTACTCAAGATTATCAGAAAGCATTAAAATGGTATTATTTAGCCTGCTAAGCAGGATCAGGTAGATGCTCAGTTTAGACTAGGTGTGATGTATGATGAAGGTCAAGGTGTTTCTCAAGATCATCAAGAGGCAGCAAAATGGTTTCGCTTAGCTGCAGATCTAGGGTATGTAAGTGCTCAGTTTAGACTTGCTGTCATGTATGACCAAGGGGAAAATATTACTCAGGATTATCAGGAGGCTCTTAAATACTATCAGCTAGCTGCTGGACAAGGTCATACTAATGCACAAGCCAGTCTCGGCATGATGTATGGTCAAGGGCAGGGCACACTAAAGAACGATGTTCGTGCACATATGTGGTTAGATCTTGCAGCGTCAAATGGGAGTGGTTTAGCAGAACATGGTAGAAACTTACTTGCCAAGAAAATGTCTTCTTCCAAAATAAACGAAGCAAAAAAGCTTGCTGAAATTTGCAAAAAGAGTAATTACAATGACTGTAAATAAGGCTATTACCTTATATTAATAATATCGCCTTGATTATTCCTTATTCCCCTGATGCGACTAGCTCTACGTTTCTCTAGATTTATTCCTCGTTGTGCTGCTTTCAGTTTTTTCTGGTCTTTATTTTGAGTTTCTTTTTGTTTTACCTTAGTTAATGGTCTTCCAGAGTCTCTTGCTTGCTGGCGTCTTTGATTTTCATAATCATAAGCATGAACTAAGGTAGATGAGAATATTAACATTATAGTAATCAGAATTAATCTTTTCATAGTAATCTCTCCAATCAAGTTTCTTATAAGCATATCCTATACTAAAAGTTAGCATGAGTTAATTTTGTTTAGGATATAGCAGTATATTTCTTTAATTATGTGTTCTTTTTCACATAAAAATTCACTGAGATTCGATACTATGTTTTGATATCCAAGTAATTACCAAAAATGTATCTAAAATTATGATGCCATTCCAGAAAAAATTCAATGACGGGTTACGGTCACTTACCAACACTGTAAATCTGAAATATACAAATCAAATTGACTTTGATTTAACCAGATACGCAGATCTACAGGATTCTATTGACAAAAACACAGGTTTTAATCAATTTAAGCTAACAAAAAATGATATAGCTCTTCAAATTACTGGTTGGTCTTGTAGATCTTCTAAAGAATTGAACATTGAGCAGGCCCTCGTTCGCAGCCTCAATGGACTAAGTATCGTTGAAGAAAATCAAGTTGATTATAGTATGTTAATGTTATCTTTTGATCAGGTTGTATCTCTGACTTCATTAGAGTTAGGCTGGATAGAAGGTGATAATAATGTATCATTAATTGCTTTGAATAGTGGTGAAATAAATTGTGTCTTAGATAAGCAATGGCCTGAGTTACTTACTAGTGGATGGTCCCCAGCTGGTGAATACTTTAATCTTGATTGTAAAGAAAATAGTAACAGGGTTAATTTGAGTAGGATCGTTTCTAAACATTGGTTGATTGGCTCTTATAATCCTAATTTATATAATTTTTATAGTAATAATACTAACCAAAGTTATAAATATGACAAATTTAAGTTACAAAGTGTAACCGTTTCAATTGAAAACAGGATGATTAAAGCTAGAAAGTTTGCGGAAAACAGGTTGTTATGACTAAATAATCATTACCAGCAGAACCTATAGATACTTTAATTTAGTTTATAGATTTAATCAGTCAATTAAGTTTATGTCATTATCTTTTTGCTTGGTAAGCTATATTAACAGCTCAGTTGACAAGCAAAGATCCCTCCGATAGTCTTCCAGTACAGTTTAGATTTTGTTTATTGGTTAAGAATCCTGCACAAGATATTCTGACTGGCTATAATATTTTAGTTATCAATACGTTGGTTAATAGGAGAAAATTATGCAACTCAAAGGATCTGAGACGGAAGTAAACCTAAAAGCGGCCTTTGCGGGTGAATCCCAGGCTAATCGCCGGTATCTCTATTTTGCAGCTAAGGCTGATGTAGAAGGTCAGAATGATGTTGCAGCAGTATTCCGTTCTACAGCTGAAGGAGAAACAGGACATGCTCACGGTCATCTTGAGTATTTGGAGTCTTGTGGTGATCCGGCAACTGGTTTGCCTATTGGGGCCTCACGTGACAACCTTAAGGCAGCTATAGCGGGTGAAACTCATGAGTACACTGATATGTATCCAGGAATGGCCAAATCTGCTCGTACAGAAGGTTTTGATGAAATTGCTGATTGGTTTGAAACACTGGCAAAAGCAGAACGCTCACATGCTAATCGTTTTCAAAAAGCTTTAGACGCTTATTCTGATTAAATAAATAGATGTAATAAAGTTAGTGGATTAACTAAATAGCTTTATTAGCTTAACTTGGTTAATCCACTCTTTTTTTGTATTTTCTTTCTACTCACTTCTTATTTCTATGGCCACCTATGAAGGTAGTTTAGAGGCACCCAAACGTCATCCAATAGATTGGAAGAATCCTGATTTTTATAAAGAAGCCGAGCTATTCAGTGAAATGGATCGTGTTTTTGACATCTGTCATGGATGTCGTCGTTGTGTCAATCTTTGTACAGCATTTCCATCCTTGTTTGATCTAATTGATGAGGGGACATCCGGTGAACTAGACGGAGTAGAAAAAAATAAATTCTGGGAAGTAGTGGATCGATGCTATCTGTGTGATATGTGTTTTATGTCCAAATGTCCATACGTTCCTCCACATCAATGGAATGTAGATTTTCCACATTTGATGCTACGTGCCAAAGCTGTTAAATATAAAAAAGGTAAAACTAATTTCCGGGATAAAATGTTATCTAGTACAGATATTATGGGAAAACTTGCTAGTATTCCGGTAGTAGTACAGGCAGTAAATACTTCAATTAAAGCGCCAACTACCAGGAAATTAATAGATAGTATGCTAGATATTCATGCCGAAAGGGAGCTTCCTCAGTATACTGCTAAGAAATTTCGTTCTAATGCAAGGATTAATGAATCATTTCCTGTAAAAGACGGCGAAAAATCACCAGGTAAAGTTGCAATTTATTCTACTTGTTATGTTAATTATAATGAGCCGTGTATTGGTCATGATCTTATAGAAATACTTA
Organism: Nitrosomonadaceae bacterium; assembly: GCA_965205785.1. Classification (GTDB taxonomy): domain Bacteria; phylum Pseudomonadota; class Gammaproteobacteria; order Burkholderiales; family Nitrosomonadaceae; genus BJGV01. The sequence continues at coordinate 2,013,020 of OZ242188.1, read as the reverse complement.
GATTTAATGAGATTCCGACTCGATTAGTTGATAAAGAGGTATGTTGTGGCATGCCTAAACTAGAACTAGGAGATTTAAAAGCAGTTGAAAAACTTAAAAATGTGAATATTCCTAGTCTGGTTAAACTAGCAAGAGAAGGGTATGCCATTATCATGTCAGTACCTTCTTGTGCACTTATGTTTAAACAAGAGTTACCACTCTTATTTCCAAATGATAAGGATATAGAGTTAGTAGCAGAGGCAACGTTTGATCCTTTTGAATATTTGATGCTACGTAATCGAGATGGATTGCTTAACACTAATTTTAAACAATCTTTAGGTAAAGTGTCTTACCATATACCTTGCCACCTACGAGTACAAAATATTGGTAAAAAAACTAAAGATATGCTTGAAATGATTCCTGGAACTACAGTTAACGTAGTAGAACGATGCTCTGGTCATGATGGTACTTGGGGTGTTAAAAGTGAATTTTTTGCTGATTCTATGAAGATTGGTAAGCCAGTATTTAGAAAAATAGCAGAATTTGATCCTGATTATATAAGTTCTGATTGTGCTATTGCAGGACGACATATCTATCAAGGCATGGGGAAAAGCGTTGGAGTTAAGCGACATCCATTAACGCTACTTCGGATAGCCTACGGGTTAACCTGATAATTAACAGCAGTTTTATTACTAACTCTTTTAATAGAAATATTATGCCTACAATTACTCGTGACAGTATTATGACATTAGAGGATTATGCTAAAACTCGTCAGGAATTTCGTACACAGGTAATGTCGCATAAAAAAAATAGGAAAGTTTCGTTAGGTAAAAATGTCACACTTATTTTTGAAGATGAACTAACTATTCGTTATCAAATTCAAGAGATGCTTCGTGCTGAAAAAATTTTTGAAGAAAAAGGAATACTTGATGAAATAGATGCATATAAGGCACTTATTCCCGACGGTATGAACTGGAAGGCGACTATGATGATTGAATACCCGGATCCTATAATACGTGCCGATAAACTGACAAAACTAATTGGTATTGAGAATAAGGTCTGGGTGAAAATAGAGAACTATGATCCTATTTGTGCTATTGCTGATGAAGATTTAGACAGGGCTACTGAGGAAAAGACTTCTGCAGTTCATTTCTTACGGTTTGAACTTAACAGAAATATGATCAGTTCATTGCATAAAGGCTCATCTCTCAGTATGGGTATCGATCATCCTGCTTATCATGAACTAATAGAACAAGTAGATAAATTGGTAACTGAATCACTGATCGATGATCTGGATAGATAACGTATAGATAGTATCTAAGGTATTTATCCCACTATACATCAGATACATAATTCGAATTTACGTTTTTGTTTATTTATTTAGTAAAACTAAGTTATTCCTATGAATAAGTTCCATCTCATCTACATACCCTAATATAGTTTCAATCTCTATACTAGTACAACGTAAAATTTTCCTGGTTTCTACAGCACTATAATTAATAAGACCACGAGCAATTACTTCACCTTTTGCATTAATACAATTTACTACTTCTCCGCGTTCAAAATTATCAGTTGTTTCTATTACACCTATTGGTAACAGGCTTTTTCCTTCGACTGTAAGGGCCTTCACAGCACCTTCATCTAATGTAATACTTCCGTGAACCTGTAAGCGGTCAGCAAGCCATTGCTTACGTGCAGTAAGTTTCTTTGTATTCGTTAAAAGCTGAGTTCCAATGGCCTCACCTTGTGCTAGACGAATTAGTATATTTTCTTCATGACCTGATGCAATTATTGTGTGTGCACCACTTCTTGCGGCACGTTTCGCAGCAATTATTTTTGTGATCATTCCTCCACGCCCAATTGAGCTCCCAGTACCACATGCCATTTGTTCAATCGCAGGATCTTCAACCATAACTTTATTTAGTAATTTAGCTTTTGAATCTATTCTTGGATCAGTTGTATATAATCCAGCTTGATCTGTAAGAATCACCAACACATCTGCTTCAATTAGATTTGTCACTAGTGCAGCTAATGTATCATTATCTCCGAATCGAATTTCATCAGTTGCTACTGAATCGTTTTCGTTAATAATTGGAACCACATTCATGTCTAATAGTGCGGTAAGAGTAGAGCGTGCATTTAAATAGCGTTTGCGGTCTGAAAGATCCTCATGGGTCAATAGTAATTGAGCCGCATGAATCTTATGATTATAAAAACATGATTCATAAGTCTGAACCAGTCCCATTTGTCCAACTGCTGCAGCTGCCTGTAGTTTGTATAGTTCATGAGGGCGTTTCTTCCAGTTCAAACGTTGCATTCCTTCAGCTATAGCGCCAGATGAAACTAGCACTACTGTTTTTTTCTCTTTTTTTAGCTGCGCGATTTGTTCAGCAATAGAGGAGAGTTTGGCATGATCCAGCCCCTGTCCTTGATTAGTAACAAGGCTACTTCCAATTTTTATTACGATACGTTGAGCTTGCTTTAATATCATCTATATCTTCGAATTTAAGTTGCTTCTATCTGATTTTCTTGTTCTAGATAATCCATAATAGCGTAAATTAACTGTTTACACCCTTTGCCAGATAATGCTGAGATTATAAAACTTTTACCATTCCATCCTAAATTATGAATAAATTCTGTACAAATTTCTTTTTCGTTGTCGTCTGATAACATGTCAACCTTATTGATTACTAGCCAGCGTGGTTTTTGATAGAGTAATTCGTCATATTTTTTGAGTTCTAGCATAATAGATTTTGCATCATCAATAGGATCAGAATTATCATCCATTGGAGCTATATCTACTATATGCAATAGTAAACGTGTACGTGTTAGGTGTCTTAGGAACTGATGACCTAAACCAGCGCCTTCTGCTGAATCTTTGATGAGGCCTGGAATGTCCGCCATGACAAAGCTACGGTTATGATCAACGCGTACCATGCCAAGATTTGGGTGTAATGTAGTAAAAGGATAATCAGCTACTTTAGGGCGGGCAGAAGATACTGCCCGAATCAATGTAGATTTGCCGGCATTTGGTACTCCTAAAAGACCGACGTCAGCTAGTACCTTAAGTTCAAGTTTAAGATCAAACTCTTCTCCTAGCTCACCATAAGTGAATTGCCGTGGCGTACGATTAGTACTTGATTTAAAATGTATATTCCCAAGGCCTCCTGTACCACCCTTAGCTAATAAGATCTTTTGTTGATTCTGCTTTAAATCAGCAATAATTTCTCCAGAGCTTATATTGCTAATAATCGTTCCAATTGGCATTCGCAATAAAATATTTTCTGCTCCTTTACCGTATTGATCAGAACCACGACCATTTTTTCCATTTTTAGCACGATGTATACGTGCAAAGCGATAGTCTACAAGTGTATTGATGTTACGATCTGAAATGGCAAATACGCTACCACCATTTCCGCCATCACCTCCATCTGGACCACCTTTAGGGATAAAACGCTCTCGACGAAAACTGGCAACACCATTTCCGCCTTTTCCTGCGCTTACCAAGATTCTTGCCTCATCTATAAACTTCATAAGATAATAAATTATTTTGTTTAGTTTTTACCAATAAAAAAGCCCTAACTAATTAGTCAGGGCTTTATCTACATAAATTAACTAAGTCTAAGCGGGAGTTATACTAACTGTTTTTCGTTTCGCTGCTCCCTTTATACTAAAAGTAACCATTCCATTAATCTTAGCAAATAAAGTATGATCTCTACCCATTCCAACGTTATCACCAGGGTGAACCTGTGTTCCTCGCTGACGCACTATAATACTACCCGCAGAAATTAATTGTCCGCCATATCTTTTTACGCCAAGTCGCTTTGAATTTGAGTCACGGCCATTCCTGGAACTTCCGCCTGCTTTTTTATGTGCCATAGTCTGATACTCCCTTTATGCGGAAATGCCGGTGATCTGAATCTCAGTATAATTTTGCCGGTGTCCCTGATGCTTTTGGTAGTGCTTCCTTCGTCTCATTTTGAAAATACGTACCTTGTCATGCCGGCCTTGTCCTAGTACGGTTGCCTTAACTGTAGCACCATTCACCAAAGGCTTCCCCATGGAAATATTATCACCATCAGTAATCATTAAAACCTGATCTATTACAAGTTCACTACCAATTTCTGCTAATATCTGTTCTATTCTGATTTTTTCACCAGCTTCAACCCGATACTGTTTCCCGCCGGTTTTTATGACCGCATACATGTCAAACTCCATGAGTTACTTCAATGAAACCGCAGATTATACAGAGCTGTACTTACTTGGTCAAAGGTATGTCTTATATAAATTTACATTGAATATATTAATATATCTAAGCTATGAAACTTGACACGTTGATGATGACGTTTCTACCATACCAATATTATTGCAGAGGTTATTTTGTCAATTGATCATATAAAAAAACTTATTGGTCCAGATATGGAGGCCATGGATGAGGTTATCCGGGTAAAACTTCACTCTGATGTGGTGCTGGTTCGCCAGGTGGGAGAATATATTATTAATAGTGGTGGCAAACGTTTGCGACCTGCATTAGTAATTCTTTCATCTGGTGCATTTGGTTATACCGGAAAATATCATCATAATCTTGCTGCAATTATTGAATTTATTCACACAGCAACACTGCTTCATGACGATGTAGTAGATGCATCAGAACTAAGAAGAAGTAAAGCTACAGCTAATGCTTTGTTTGGAAATGCGGCCAGCGTCTTAGTAGGAGACTTCCTTTATTCCAGGGCGTTTCAGATGATGGTTGAGGTTGATAATATGCGTATTATGCAGGTGTTGGCTGATGCTACTAACACAATTGCCGAGGGTGAAGTATTACAACTATTAAACTGTCGTAATCCTGATGTAAATGAGGAGAATTATTTGCAGGTAATTCGCTATAAAACTGCGAAATTATTTGAAGCAGCAACCCGACTGGGTGCAATTCTTTGTAATGTGACGCCAGAAGAAGAAGAGTCAATAGCTGCTTATGGTATGCATCTTGGCACAGCATTTCAGCTAACAGATGATATGTTGGATTATTCCGGAGATTACCATGATACAGGCAAGAATTTGGGTGATGATCTTGCTGAAGGCAAACCTACTTTACCACTTATTCATGCTATGAAAATCGGCTCCAAGAAACAGGCTGAAACCGTAAGTGGAGCTATCCTGAATGGAGGAGGGGAAGGGGTGTTGGAAGCAGTCTTGCAAGTAATTCATGAAACAGATGCATTAGGTTACGCCAGAAAAAAGGCAGAAGCCGAATCTTGTATGGCAACTGAAGCAATTTCAAGACTTCCAGACTCCAATTACAAAAAGTGCTTACTTCAATTAGCTACATTTGCAGTAGCACGAAATTATTAGCATATCCCCTGCATAAAACAGTTATTTCTTAATTATTTTTCGGCGTGTGGTTCAGCCTGGTAGAGTACTGCGTTTGGGGCGCAGGAGCCGGAGGTTCGAATTCTCTCACTCCGAACAATTTGATATATTTGGGTCTATTTTGTTGCACCAGCTGCATTTAACATTGCCTGGATATGTTGTTTCCTAGAGAGCTTTTCAGCTGTTAAGCCACGATTATTTTTAAGTTTCAGATTCGCTCCCTTATCCATCAGAGTCAGAACAATATCCGTATATCCATACTGAGATGCTTTCATCAAAGCTGTATAGCCTTTTTTTGTTTGGTGATCAATATTTGCTCCCTTAGCCAGTAAAGTTTTAACAATCTCACCATGACCATTCTTAGTTGCCAATACAAGAGCTGTCATTGTATCTTTTTTAGTTTGATGATTTATATCTGCACCATTACTGAGAAGAATCTCTACAACATCTCCATGTCCACCCTGAGATGCATATAATAGAGCTGTCCAGTTATCCCTCGCCTGATGATCAACCTTTGCTCCATTGATTAGAATAGCATTTACAATTTCTTTATGTCCATGTAAAGAAGCAAAAGTCAAAGCTGTGAAACTTCCTCTTGCTTTATAATTAACATCCGCCCCTTTTTTAAGTAAAACATTAACTATATTATTATGTCCTTTTAAAGAGGCTAACATTAGAGATGTAAGGCCTTTTTGTGGCTGAAAATTGATATTTGCACCTTGGGACAACAAAATTTTTACAATATCTAAGTGCCCCTGAGCTGAAGAAGCCATCAGGGCAGTCTTCCCCTTACTGTCCGTTTGATTGATATCAATTCCCTTTGTAATTAAAGAACGAACCTTTTTAAGTTTTCCTGTATAAGCAGCTTGTACCAAGCTATCATCAATATTTGCTTGTGAATTTGTCGAATAAATAATTAAACTTAACGTTAGGATAACAAGAATTAATAAAGATAGATTACTATTACATTTTCTCAATGAAGCTCTTATATCTAAAAAGAATCTATCTGAAACTATCCTTTCCAACTTCGTGCAGTTGTCCATAAAATTTCCCTTGTATATACTTTAAATATAATAAATAGGAGTTATCTTGCAGATAGGTATTATATACACCTATATTAAACTCTATTAATGATAAATTGGTTAGGTATCTGCTTTATAATAAAGATGTTAAATAGTTTGCTTATTATTTGTTAAATAATAAATTTAAATACGGGACTATAACTATAGCTTTAAGCCTAAACAGGAGACTTTTTCTTGAGTAGATTACTGTTTTTTGCCATTATTGCTGTACTGATTTTTTGGATACTAAGAAGATTTATCCGTAAAAATATAGATGATAATAATGATTTATCTTCTACTAAAAGTGAAGATATGGTGTGTTGCGATTATTGTGGCTTACATTTGCCAAGAAGTGAGAGTGTAATAAAAGACGACAAATTTTTTTGTAGTAAAGAGCATTACCGCTTGTCTTCACTATAAAAACTATTCTCTATCCCCATCCATCAGGACCTTTACATAATACAACGCTTTCAATAATTTCTCTTTTATCTTTTAATATAATAGATTGCCTGATTGTTTTACATTTCCGAACGCCATCTTGTTTATCTGTTTCCTGGGTAGATAAAGTTCTGGAATTAATAACTTCTGCTTTACCTTTTACGCCACTGTCTTGATTTTTAAACTCTTGAGGCTGATCTGTATCTGCAGCTTTCTGAATAGCTAAAGCTAAATTCTTTTTATCAAGGTCTCCAATGTAGTCTTTTAGCGAGCTCTTCGCATATAAATTAGTCATTTTCCCAGTAATAGCATTAAATGGGCTAACAACTTTTTTTCCAAATTGAGGGCTAGTATCAGATCCAGTATTATTTCCACCAATAGTACTAATAATATTCGTTGACTGGCATGCTGATAAAGATAAGATAAATACATTCATCCACAGTAGTATCTTCAGTATTGATAGATTAGACTTATTACACATTAACTATTTTCTTCCTTTTAATTATCAGCTACTCATATTTGTAATATCTTGATAATCTTCAATCTGATAATGTTTATTTTCTTAGAAAAGGTTGCACTTATTAATAATCATGCACAACAATTTAAGATGCTTCTATTAATTACTCTATGTCAATTATCTTCTATGTCTTAGATATGTAATATATGTATTATTCTTTACCTTGGGTATTTCATAAAGCTTTTATAGAGCATCAGTTAGTCCAAATTTAATAATAATTAAGCATTCGTATATTAAAAAATAGAATTGAAAGCTTAGCTTTGACTATATGAAAAGATATAATACATACTTACTTACTGTTTCCAAAACTCTTTAAATTAAATTAAATTAAATTATATGACCCAACGACTATTCAACAGAACTCCTTTACTTTCAGGTGGCGATACCGCAGATAAAAAGAGAGAAATACGTGAATATTTTCATGCAACTCTTGATCGAACTGAGTTACTTTTTGAGACTTTACATGGCGAAGAAGCTTATTTTCAAAAATCAATCCCACTACGTCACCCACTAATATTTTACCTTGGACATACATCAACCTTTTTTATTAATAAACTAATAATTTCAGGCTTAGTTAAAGAACGAATTAACCCTAAAATGGAATCTATGTTTGCGGTTGGTGTAGATGAGATGAGCTGGGATGATCTTACTTTGTCAGATTATGACTGGCCAACTATTGATGAAGTGCGTTCTTATCGGAAAGAAATGCGCAATATCGTTGATCAACTGCTTCATAAAACAGAATTAACTCTTCCTATAAATTGGGATAATCCATGGTGGATTGTGCTAATGGGAATTGAACATGAACTAATTCATTTGGAAACTTCATCTGTTTTAATTAGGCAACATAAAATTAAATACGTTAAACCTCACTCTAGCTGGGAGCCATGTCGTAAATCAGGTCAAACTCCTTCAAATGAACTAATCAATGTTTCTGCCGGTAGGGTCGAAATTGGAAAAAATGATAGTGACCCTGCTTATGGATGGGATAACGAATTTGGATATCATGGGGCAGAAATTCAAGCTTTCCAGGCCAGTCGGTATTTAGTAAGTAATCAGGAGTTTTTAGATTTTGTAAAAGCGGATGGCTATAAATCAGAAAATTTTTGGGAAGAGGAGGGTCTTGCATGGCAAAAACATGCCTGTGCAGAACATCCGACTTTCTGGATTAAGACTGATAACGAGTGGAAGCTACGTTTAATGACTGAAGAGGTTCCTATGCCATGGGACTGGCCGGTTGAAGTTAATTGTCATGAGGCTAAGGCTTTTTGCAACTGGAAAACAAAAGTATCTGGTCAGCCAATTAGGCTACCTACAGAAGATGAATGGTATCACTTATATAATTTGGCAGAATTATCCGAAGTTCCCCATAACAAACAAGCAGCAGCTAATATTCATCTAGATCATTATGCTTCAAGTTGTCCTGTCACGGAATTTAAACATGGTGAATTTTTCGATATTGTTGGAAATGTTTGGCAATGGACCGAAACACCAATATATCCATTTGAAGGATTCAAGGTTCATCCTCTTTATGACGACTTTACAACTCCTACATTTGATGGCCGCCATAATCTTATTAAAGGCGGATCCTGGATTTCATGTGGTGACGAATCATTAAAGAGTGCTCGCTACGCTTTTCGCCGACATTTCTTTCAACATGCTGGATTTAGGTATGTAGCTGCTAAAGCACCTGCTATCCAGCAAGGATCTCACTATGAAACGGATAAACTACTTACAGAGTATGCCGAATTTCATTATGGAGATACATATTTTGGAGTGCCTAATTTTCCTGTAGAACTAGCTAAAATAGCTATTGAAGTTATGGGTGATAAACCAGCGCACAAGGCTCTTGATCTTGGTTGTGCATCAGGTCGCTCTACTTTTGAATTAGCGCAACATTTTGATCACGTTACAGGCATCGATTTTTCTACTCGTTTTATAGGACAGGGTGTCCAATTAGCAGAAACTGGAATCTTACGTTATACCCTTACAGATGAGGGCGATCTTGTTTCTTATAAAGAATGTACACTAACTAACCTTGGATTTGATGCTATTAAACATAAAGTTGAATTCTACCAAGGTGATGCCTGTAACCTAAAACCTAACTGTACTGGTTATGATTTAATCCTTGCTGCAAATTTAATTGACCGCCTTTACGAACCATCTAAGCTTTTAACAACCATACATAAACGCATTGTCAAGGGTGGGTTACTTATGATTACTTCCCCATACACATGGTTGGAAGAGCATACAAAGAAAGAAGAATGGATTGGTGGATTTAAGAAAGATGGTGAAAATTTTAGTACTCTAGATGGGCTAAAAGAAATTCTTAATAACCATTTTAAATTAATTCAAGGCCCACAAGCAGTACCTTTTATCATTCGTGAGACTCGTCGTAAATTTCAACATTCTCTGTCAGAGGTAACAATTTGGGAGAAAATTGATTGAATAACCGTCAAGTGTTTCCACACGATTATGGTTTTAATTTTGATCTTGAGATTAATCGTATTAAATCTTCAAGTCTGAAATATGATGGGCGACAGGGTATGTTTGGTAATACTGATGTTATACCACTATGGGTCGCCGATATGGATTTTGCTGCACCTCTTGCTATTACTAAGGCTCTTTCCGAACGTGCAATTCATCCGATATATGGCTACACCATATATCCAGATAGCTTATATGAATCTTTGGCAGAGTGGTTAGGACAACATCATGGTTGGCACAAAGTTCAACGGGACTGGATTGTAATGTGTCCTGGTGTAGTACCTTCATTGCATGCAGCAGCTATGGCATTTTCAGAGCCTGGTGAATCGATAATCGTTCAACCACCTGTATACTTTCCTTTTTTTTCTGCGGTCACAAGTACTGGTAGAAATCTGGTTCTGAATCCTCTACAGATTGAAAATAATCGGTATACAATAGATTTTGACCATTTAGAAAAATGTGCAGAAAAGGCAAGGATATTGTTTCTTTGTTCGCCACATAACCCTGTAGGCCGAGTATGGGATAAAATAGAGTTAGAAAATATCATCCAAATTGCTAAAAAATACAATTTAATCATATTCTCAGATGAAATTCATGCTGATCTAGTTTTTTCTGAAAGCAAACATCAGATACTTGCAGCATTAGCTAAAGACTCGAGCAATGTAATTACTGCTGTTGCACCCAGTAAAACATTCAATATTCCTGGACTAAATCTTTCTGCACTAATCATACCCGATAAAAAAAATCGTGCTTTAGTTTTGGAAGCATTTGAGTTGCTGCACATAAGTGCATCTAATCCTTTTAGTATTGTAGCCTTTGAAGCTGCTTATCGAGAAGGTAAGCTTTGGTTGTCTAGATTGCTGGCTTATTTACAGGATACAAGAGATTTTGTAGAGAAATATTTGATAAAGTATCTTCCAAAAATTCATCTTATTAAACCAGAGGGAACATATCTTCTCTGGCTTGATTGTCGTGAACTAAATATGAGTGACACACAACTTAAACATTTTTTCATAAATGAAGCAGGTGTAGGGATGAGCCCTGGTACTCTATTTGGAGAAGGGGGAGAGGGCTTTATGCGGATGAATATAGGAACGCCTCGTCATATTATCGCTACAGCCTTGGAGAATATCAGAAAAGTAAGTAAATAATATTATTTCAATATTAATAACAAAATTAGACCTACTGAGATACTGCCAAATAAAATACATGTAAAAAGTAATATTTTTGAGCGGACACGAAGAACTTCAATTGCTTCAACAATTCGTACATTTTGCTTCGCAAGAGATCTGATTAACTCTATGGATGAATCTTGCTCATCATTTAATTCTAGTACCTTTTCTTCAATTCTATTAATGCGATTGTCTAGGCTTTCAGTATTCTCACTATCGGAAGTAAAGGCTGCTGAATCTGAATCCTCTGATGAAAAAGAAGTATCTTTTTTTGTGCCAGCATAGAGGTTCTTTGCTGCCTTAACAATGTGCGGAGCATTCTCTAGTACATCCTTCCAGGGAATAATCTTTAATGCTGTAATCCACCCAAATGCCATAGCTTTAATTCCAATTAGAGAATTACTAATGAAATTTAGTATTTAGATATAAGTCTATTCATCTTGCCATATATATAAATAAGCATCAATACTGTATTAAACAATGCACTATACAGTTAACAATCTGATGCTACGAAGTTATCTGTAAGACATTTATATCACTGTAACAAGAAAAAATTCTATAGAACTGAATTTAATTACAAATTAAACAAAAGAATCTGAGTTAGATCAATAAATTGAAAGGGAAGGGAATTATAAGTTAGTATTTACTTAAATTTTTGCGAGTACTTCGGAAACCGTTTTACCCATATCAGAGGGTGTTGAACTGATAGTGACACCCAGATCTTTTAATAAGGCAACCTTTTCAGCGGCACTTTCCCCAGCAGAAGAAATAATTGCTCCTGCATGTCCCATACGCTTTCCTTCAGGTGCAGTTAAGCCAGCTATATATGCAATTAATGGTTTGCTTAAATAATTCTTAGAAAAGACACCAGCTTCGACTTCCTGTGGTCCACCAATTTCTCCAATCATAAGTACAACTTTTGTTTCAGGATCCGATTCAAATTTTTCTAGTATATCGCGATGTGAGCTCCCAGTAATTGGATCACCACCAATACCAACTGATGTTGAGATACCAATACCTAACATTCTTAACTGATCTGCAGCCTCATAACCTAAAGTTCCTGAGCGGCCTATAATTCCTACATTTCCTTGAATATAAATATGACCCGGCATAATGCCTAACATTGAACGTCCTGGACTTATCGTACCAGCACAATTTGGACCAGTTAATAACATTCTTTTATCTTTAGGGAAGCGGCGAAGATAGCTCTTAACTGTCATCATATCCTGGGTAGGAATGCCATCAGTAATTGCTACACAATATTTAATACCTGCATCAGCAGCCTCCATAATTGAATCAGCTGCAAATGCAGGTGGAACAAAAATTATACTTGCTTCAGCTCCGGCTTTATTTACTGCCTCTTTTACCGTATTAAAAACTGGTAAGTCTAAATGTTTCTGACCACCTTTTCCAGGGGTCACGCCTCCTACTACATTAGAACCATATTTAATCATATCTTCTGCATGGAACGTACCGATCTTGCCTGTGAATCCCTGAACAATAATGCGTGTTTTTTCATTAATTAAAATTGACATAGTCTTTCCTCTAGGATCCTTTCGCTACTTTCTCATTGCGTGCTTGGACAACCTTCTCAGCTGCTTCAGCTAATGTTTCTGCAATAATAATAGGCAATTTACTCTCAGCAATTATTTTGCGACCCTGAGCAACATTTGTACCAGACAAGCGTACAACCAGAGGTATTTTCAAATCAATATTTTTAATTGCTTGCACAACTCCTTCCGCAATCCAGTCACACCGGTTAATGCCAGCAAAAATATTGACCAAAAAAGCCTTAACATTTTTATCCGCTAATACTAAGCGAAATGCCTTTTCAGTACGCTCTGCAGAAGCTCCACCACCAACATCTAAGAAATTAGCAGGTTCCCCACCAACTAACTTAATCATATCCATGGTAGCCATAGCTAGACCAGCTCCATTAATCATGCAACCAATGTCTCCATTTAAACCCACATAACTTAGGCCATGCTCAGCGGCTGCAACTTCACGATGATCGCTTTGAGTTTTATCACGTAGCTCAGCAATTTTATGACGATGAAATAAAGCATTTTCATCAAAACTCATTTTTGCATCCAATGCTACTAATTCATTATTATTAGTTACTACAAGAGGGTTAATCTCTAGCATATTTGCGTCAAGGTCTCGCAAGGAACGATAACACCCCTTAATTGTTTTAACACTATGTTGTAACAATTTTGCATCCTTCAGACCTAAAGCAAAAGCCATTGTACGTGCCTGAAAGTCTTGCAAACCAACAGCTGGCTCAATATAGACTTTAAAAATTAACTCAGGATTTGTTTTTGCTAATTTCTCAATTTCCATGCCACCCTGTGTAGAACCCACCATGACAATACGTTCAGAGCTTCTATCAATAAGAAAACAAAGATATAGTTCTTTATTAATATTTGTTCCTGCTTCAATATAAACTCTGGAACAAATCTTGCCCTCTGGACCTGATTGGTGAGTTACTAATTTTTTTCCTAATAATTCTTCTGCTGCCCTTTCTACTTCATCGTGAGTCTTACAGATCTTTATACCACCTGCTTTTCCACGCGCACCAGAATGAATCTGTGCTTTTACCACCCAATTATTACTATTTATTTCTCTAGCTCTTTGCACCGCCTCTACGGGGCTGTAAGCTAAGCCACCATCTGATATCTTAACGCCATACTCAGCTAGAATTTCTTTTGCTTGATATTCATGGATGTCCAATGTCTCACCCTTATTTAGATAATCAGTAAAAAATTAGTAGTTCTTAGATTTTGTTTCTACCTTTTTCTGGAAATTGCTTCCGCCACTTCTACTACGTTATTAGCCATTCTTGCTGAAGCAGCGTCAATTAATCTTCCATCTAATGCGGCAGCTCCTTTCCCTTGTGCTGCAGCCTCATCCAATGCAGATAATATTCGTTTTGCCTTCTCTACCTCTGTGGGGGGTGGCGTAAAGACCTCATTTGCAAGATCAACCTGTGATGGATGAATCGCCCATTTACCTTCAATCCCTAATGCGGCTGCTCTTCTAGCTGCCAATTTATATCCTTCAGGGTCTTTAATATCTCCAAAAGGGCCATCAATTGGTCGCAATCCATAAGCACGACAAGCCACTGTCATTCGACTGATAGCTGAGTGCCATTGATCACCTGGATAGTCGGGATTAAGACCTCCAATATTTGTTGTCCTAGCACGATTACTTGCTGCATAGTCTGCCACACCAAAATGCAGGGCTTCAAGACGGCCTACTGATCCATTACAAGCAATATTTTCTACATTGGCCATACCTAAAGCTGTCTCGATCAAAGCTTCAATACCGACCTTATTTTTTAAGCCCTGTTGAATCTCTAACTGATTTAGCATAGCTTCAACCATATAGACATCAGAGTAAACTCCAACCTTTGGTACCAAAATAGTATCTATTTTATGTCCGGCTTGCTCCATCAGGTCAACCACATCACGAACCATATATTGAGTATCTAGGCCATTTATTCTTACTGACAAAGATACTCCATTTCCTTTCCAGTCTAAATCGTTGATAGCCTCAATAATATTTTTTCTAGCTTGTATTTTATCATCTGGAGCTACAGCATCCTCAAGATCAAGAAAAACAAAGTCTACGCCACTTTTCAGCGCCTTTTCAAACATGTTCGGATTTGAACCTGGTACAGCTAGCTCACAACGTTGTACTCTTAAAATAGAAGCTTCATGTAATGTATGACTCATATATTTCTTCCTTAATGACGCGTTAAACAGGATTTGTCTCAATATAAATGAAAAATTTATCTATCCTAGAATAAGAAAAATATACCAATATTATATTGAAACAACACGCCATTCTACTTTTCGTTAACATAATGTCAATTTTTTACCTGAAATTATGAGTAATTTAGTATTATCTGAGCGAATTATTTATTTTAACTACTATATTTATGTTTATTAAGTGAGACACTAGGTAGTACTGACTATATATTATTAATATAAACTTTTTATTTTTGTATAATCGCTTTTAAATCAATATGAAGTTTGACCCTATGACATTCACCTTGCTATAATTTACAGTTACTGGCGCGGGGTGGAGCAGTCTGGCAGCTCGTCGGGCTCATAACCCGAAGGTCGTAGGTTCAAATCCTGCCCCCGCAACCATATTTTTGCAGTTACAGACGGCTCAAGGTGGCGACCTTTGAGCTGTTTTATTTTGGTGGGATGTTTGTTGAGTGATTGATGTTCAGATGCCATTGTAAGAATTCCAGCTAAGTCTCCATCTAGATCGTCATATGCAGAATAAAAAATAAGATCACAGCGATAAAAATAGTCTTAAGTCTAAAACCGCCGTAGCCCGTCCTGCAACCACCCTTAATTTTATTTACATACTGAAACTGTATATATCATACTTTGTTATTTCACCTATGGAGAGGAGAACTTTTCTAGTTGCAGGTAAACTTTTTCTGAAGTCAATTACATTTACCAATTTATTATTTAGAGTCTTGCTCAAAGAGCAATGATGAAGTTCCTATTCTGGTCATCATTTGCAAATGGTGCTTTGTCTTTATACTCTTGGCAATAATCTTATATTAGGAGGAAGATGCGGCAGTGAGGGAGGAAGATGCCGCGGTGAGGGAGGAAGATGCCGCGGTGAGAAAAGTTACACTCAACTCACCGCGGTTAACCATAACTATTGGTTAGTCCTTACAAGCTGCGGGACGATACTGTTGAGCGATATCCCCAGCCGTGCCACCAGCAACACCGGTAACGCTAGCGTTATCACAGAACCATTCCTGTCCGTTTCCTGTTGCTAACACCAGAGTACCGCCAGATATACCGGAGCTGACACCTGTGGTTCCGAATGTTGCCGTTACCTGAAAACCGGATCCTGCTATTACAGCGGAGGTCAAACCAGTTACATACTTCCCGCTTGTGGTAGTTATCAAGTTACCAAATTCAGTCGCATCCGGCCAGTCACCTCTGTCAGCAAAAAACTCAGAAACCGGGGTTTTTACGCCACCCAGTAGATTAATTGCTTCCGTGACTTGTGCCCGGGCAATATAGTCTTGATAGGCCGGAATTGCTACAGCTGCCAAAATACCGATAATTGCAACTACAATCATCAGTTCGATCAAAGTAAAACCTCTTTGTATTTGCTTAATCATGATAAATCTCCTTCTGTTTAAAGTTTAAATACTAAAATCTTTCTTGCTAGTTACATACAAGCAACTTCCATGCCAGCTATAAACGGCCTCTTTAAGGGATATCTTTAGGTATATTTCTACCAAAATTTAGTAGGAACTGACGTTTTTTGTCATACACAATTGCGCGGCATATCGAAAAGTAACAATAAAATTGCAATGAAATAACTACAGAAAAATAAGAAACTAATGATTAATATAATCAATAATGTAAAGCATAAGGTACCCGTATGAGTTTATAACCAAATGTTTTTCAAGAATTAAATGTAAATAAGAATGAGTAAGATCATGGTTTGTCATTCGTAATCATCTTGTCTTCTAACTTGAACTAACATGTAATTTAATACCTTCATAGCCATGCATTAACTTTCTATACTCTCTAGAAAGTAAATAGCACCACCCTCAGCATATCCAGGTAATTTCTCGTATTTCATCTATAACACTATTGAATTTTAGAAATATAAATGCCCATAACGATGTACTAATAATAGTCATCAGCTGGGTTAACACAGAAATTGGGTCTATTTACCCCATCTATAATGGGCTACGCTATTTGAGTTGGATGCCTATATAACGGATATTTAGAGAGGAATGCTGAGTGTCTGCTTTTGGCACAAAGTAGACATTCAGTATCGTAGTTAGTAAGCACAAACATTAAATTATTACTCGTTATATTAAGGCAATTGTCTGGAATCAATCTCCTATATCGATAATTCCAACATATATCAATTAAAAATCTTAGATAAAGAATATTATTCTAAAGTCTGTTGAAATGCTGCCGTTTTAAATTGTAGATTTCTAATATACCAAGTAATTCATAGTGTACGGATTATTGAATCTATTTGATGACAAACATATTCAATGAGTTGAAGAAGAAAGCAGCAATAATTTGCGTTATGAGTTCTCTTGATGTCCGGTTTTGACTCAGAACGGGACCAACACCCTTGCCACATTAGGTATAACATTACCCGCGCCTGAATTAGGCTTTTTACATAAAAACAGAATTAATTTTAGAGAGAGGATTCAATGAAAATATATTTTGGCGTAGTCATATTGCTTTCTACTTTGTTATTGACACCCACTACGTGGGCGGCTGTAACTGGTCCGGATACTCTGGTGGATAATACTGCACAAGAGGTTCTCACAATTATCAGGCAAGATAAAGGTATTAAGTCTGGAAGAAAAACCAGGCTGCTGAATCTGGTTGAAGCTAAAATACTACCCCATTTCGATTTTAGCCGCATGACCAGACTTGCCATGGGAAAGAATTGGTCTAAAGCTGCACCCCGGCAGCAGCAGGAAATAACGAATCAGTTTCGCACCTTGCTGGTACGCACCTACTATAAGGCATTGTCAGTTTATAGCGACCATACTATAAAGGTAACTCCGATTAAAGATATTGCAGGGAATACAAACGTTACGGTAAAAACTCAGGCAATTCAAAATAATGGTCATCATCCTGTGTCTATTAACTACAGTATGGAAAAAACCAGTAACGGGTGGAAAGTGTACGATATAACAGTGGGAGGGATAAGCCTGATCATTAATTATCGTGGTTCTTTCAATTCCCAGATTCGCAAGGGTGGAATTGAAGGGCTGCTCAAAACGCTAGCTGATAAGAATCGTAAGTTAGATGCGAAAGACAAAAAGAAAAGTGCTGCGCTGGTTAAACAATTCATGACAACGTAGATAATTTTAGGTGACGACGACAAATTTCGTGTTTAGAGACTGATAACTATATCTGCGAATGTCCGCTTTTGGCACAAATTGGACAGTCAGCATCCCTATAATGCAAAGGTAAAATACAAACTGAAGCATATATAACAAATAATTTTATTACATCCCAGGTTCGTGTTTTGGGTCATTTTTTGACGTTTCGCAAGTCATTCCTGACCGCCCGTTTTTTGATGACAAATGGTGCTTCTTTTATATAGCTACCCCATGATTGACCCTGTGTTATCCGGTTTAGCTCAGCTCTTTGCTTCCAGCTAAAGTGTATGGAATAGGGCAGTGGAGTGGGTCGTTTGATTTTATTGAACTCTTTCTTACTCATCTACGTATCCTCTGGCCGTGGATGCGCTACTTCTTGTGATATACTTCTCCCTTTACTGGGAAGAGCTTTATCGGCTTGTGATAGTAGCTCTTCTAAAGAGGTGAGATGGGGCGCGGTAATATCCTTGGCGCTGCTAAGTAGATGCAGTTGGTTGAGAGCCCCCGCAACCAAATTATAAAAATCAAAAAGATTGCATCTTAAGTAATTTCTACCTATTTTGAGCCAGGCTCTAAAAATGTTGGCTGGTACTTATAATAGTTAAGTTATGGCGGGCCTCCCCGCATTACATAGTGGTGAACTTGGTCAGGTCCGGAAGGAAGCAGCCACAGCTATTCTCTGTAAGTGCCGGGGGTTGGGCTCGCCACCTTTTATATAGTTACACGGAATCAACCTATTACGTATATTTGGCTCTATTCTTAATTATTTTTAGTAACTTCAGATTACTACTCCGCTACCTTTAATAGAAGACAGTGTAGATTGCGTTTCTGATTATCCAGATTACAATATTCATTTTCGCTACTTTTTAACTATTATTTAAGTATCTGCCGTGTCCCAATCTCAAGTTCTTGCTCGTAAATGGCGTCCTAAAGACTTCTCTAATCTAATTGGACAAGACCATATTATTAAAGCACTCACAAATGCACTAGAACAAAAACGTTTACATCATGCTTATTTATTTACTGGCACACGTGGTGTAGGTAAGACAACAATTGCACGAATTTTAGCTAAAGCACTTAATTGCGAGCTTGGTATTACAAGCAACCCATGTGGTAATTGTTCCCCATGTATAGAAATTGATAGAGGGAATTTTATTGATTTAGTAGAACTTGATGCTGCATCTAATACTCAAGTAGACAATATGCGCGAATTGTTAGAAAACGCCTTGTATGCACCGACTTATGCGCGTTATAAAGTCTATATTATTGATGAAGTACATATGCTTTCTAAGTCAGCTTTCAACGCTATGCTCAAAACCTTAGAAGAACCACCGGACCATGTAAAATTTATATTGGCCACTACTGATCCACAGAAGATTCCAGTTACTGTCTTATCACGTTGTTTACAATTTAACCTAAAACAAATTCCTCTTACCTTAATTGCAGCTCATCTAAAATATGTGCTTGATCAAGAAGAAATATTATGCGATGAAACTTCATTGCAGTTACTAGCTCGCGCCGCACAAGGCAGTATGCGTGATGCTCTTAGTATCCTTGATCAGGCAATAATTTTTGGTAAAGGCAAGATTAAAGAGTCTGATGTTCACTCCATGCTAGGCACAATTGATCAGGTCTATCTTTATGATTTACTTGAGGCAATTATTCAAAAAAATGGTGCAGAACTGTTAAATATAGCTGATGGCATTGAAGCAAAAAGCCTGTCTTTTGATATTGCTTTACAAGAAATGGCAGGGTTGTTGCATAACCTTGCTTTAGTACAAATAGTTCCACAGATAATTAATGAAAACTTATCTGAATATAAACAGATTGTTTCATTATCAAAAAGATTATCACCTGAGGATCTGCAGTTATATTATCAAATTGTTTTACAAGGTCGTGCTGATCTTGGGCTTGCGCCAGATGAATATGCTGGCTTCACAATGACGTTAATACGTATGCTAGCCTTTGTTCCAGAAAATTCGTTAGAAGATACCAAAACTTCTGCAACCCCATCTGCTAAAAATTTAAAAGAACAAAGCCCTTGTACAAATAATAAAATTAATACTAATTCAAATAGTAGTTTGGAACAGGCTGATCCTACCGTGTTAAATGATATTACTGCCCAGAACACAGATTCATATAACACTTATCAATCAGATAATGACTGGCCATCATTAGTAAATCAGTTAGAATTAAACGGTATGGCAAGAATGTTAGCTCAAAATTGTGAGATCAAAACCTATTCAAAGGATGATATAGAACTATGTCTGCTGTCTGAGCATAAGCATTTATTAGAAAAAAAGTATCAAGATAAAGTACAAGCTGCACTAAATAAACATTTTGGAAAGAGAATCAACTTAAAATTTTCTGTAGGAAAAATTACGGGCATAACTCCTGCAGAGTTAGATAACCGTGAAAAGCAAATGAAACAACAGCAAGCTATAACCGCTATTGAAACCGACCCAGTAGTACGTGAATTAGTGGATAGCTTTGATGCAAAATTAATTAATTCCTCAATTAAACCTATTATTAACGGAGGTTCAAAATGATGAAAGGTGGTTTAGGGCCATTAATGAAACAGGCTCAACAAATGCAAGAAAATATGAAAACTATGCAAGAGCAGCTTTCTACTGTAGAAGTAGAAGGACAGTCTGGTGCCGGTATGGTTAAAGTTGTAATGACCTGTCGTTATGATGTAAAACGGGTAAGTATTGACGATAGCCTGATTAATGATGACAAAGATATGTTAGAAGATCTGCTTGCTGCCGCAGTAAATGACGCTGTAAGACGAGTAGAGGCTACTACACAAGAAAAAATGGCTGGATTTACTGCTGGAATGGGTTTGCCGCCGGGAATGAAGTTACCATTCTAAATATGCTCACGTAGCCAACAGAGGCTGCATATAAAGTCTCTAGCTCCATATTCATACCCGTTTTTAATCTAATTTCCAATGGAAAATTCTGCATCACTTGAAGATCTAATTGAAGCATTACGTTGTTTGCCTGGCGTAGGACCAAGGTCAGCCCAACGAATGGCATATTACCTATTGCAGCATGATCATGATGGCGCGCGTCAACTTGCAGATATATTAGATAAAGTACTTACAAATATTAAACATTGTGAGAAATGCAATAGTTTTACTGAATTACCAGTTTGTAACCTATGTTGCTCCACACAACGTAATGCAGGTCTTTTATGTGTTGTTGAAATGCCTGCAGATTTATTAATGATTGAACAGACACAAAGTTATAAGGGTATGTATTTCGTGCTGATGGGTAAGCTATCTCCATTAGATGGCATTGGCCCAAAAGACATCTATCTTGATCGACTACTTAAACGTGTTCAGGACAATATAGTAAAAGAAGTTGTACTTGCTACAAACTTTACTGTTGAAGGAGAGGTTACTGCACATTATATTAGTGAGTTACTTAATAGTATAGGGATAAAGGTTAGCCGTATTGCAAGGGGGCTACCAGCAGGGGGTGAACTTGAGCATGTCGATAGTGGAACGCTTGCACAAGCAGTCATGGAGCGCAGAGAAATTTAACTCGGATAAATTATATTACTACTATTTCTTGTAATCTATCATAATTTCCATTACTACTTTTATTATTTTGAAATAAATTAGTGCCAAATAAAAAAGATTCTCCTACTCAGAAATAGATGAGAACTATCAAGCCACATAAAGAGTTACAAAATAAAGCACAAGCCTCATTCAAGAATGAGAAAAGCCTTGCATCTCAATTTATAGCTTCTCAAAAATTACACAAATTATTAGCACAAACAGGGCTTGGTTCTAGACGTGAAATGGAAAAGCTTATTGCAACAGGTCATGTGACTATAAATAAAAAAATAGCTGAAATTGGTGATCGAGCTAGTAATGAAGATGTAGTTAGAATAAAAAAACGTATTATTAACCTGAATTTCGGAAAAACGCTACCAAGAGTGCTCCTTTATCATAAACCTGAGGGAGAGATTGTAAGTCATAATGATCCACATAATCGTCCATCGGTTTTTGACAAATTACCTAAGCTTAAGATTTCTAAATGGGTGTCTATTGGAAGACTTGACTTTAATACTTGTGGACTATTAATTTTCACTACGGATGGAGTATTAGCTAATCGATTAATGCATCCTCGTTATGAAGTGGAGCGTGAATATGCTGTCCGAATTATAGGACAATTATCACTAAGCCAGATAAAATTATTAACAACCGGAATTGAATTAGGAGATGGATCAGCAAAGTTTATTTCCCTGGTTGATCAAGGTGGGAAAGGCTCTAATCACTGGTACCATGTGATATTAAAAGAAGGTAGGAACCGAGAAATACGACGTATGTTTGAAACGATAGGAATAACAGTTAGTCGGCTGATCAGGGTACGATTTGGTTCTATTAGATTGCCACCACGATTAAGGAGAGGTAACTCGGTAGAGTTAAGTAAAGAAGAAATTGAGCGCCTATTTGCGCTACTCTGATAAATAATAATTTTTATTACTTTAATAATAAATTCTCAATTGTTATCTGATAAATTTCTGATAATTTTTCTATATCAGTTACGTTTACACATTCATTAATTTTATGAATACTGGCATTAATAGGGCCAAATTCTATTACTTGCGGACAAATATCTGCTATAAAGCGTCCATCAGAAGTACCGCCAGAAGTAGATAATTGTGGATTAATATTCATTACTCTATTAATCGAGTTATTTATTGCCTCTACCAGTTCGCCCTTGGGAGTAAGGAAAGGTTTGCCGGATAGCGACCAGTTTAAATTATATTCTAACTGATGCCTGTCAAGTATTTCATGTACTTTATTTTGTAGTGACTTAACCGTACTAGCTGTAGAAAAACGGAAGTTAAATATGATTTCAACTTCACCTGGAATTACATTTGTTGCACCAGTGCCTCCAGAGATATTAGAAATTTGCCAGGTTGTTGGTGGAAAATATTCGTTACCACTGTCCCATACAGTTTGAGCAAGTTCAGCAATACTTGGAGCACCAAGATGAATAGGATTTTTAGCTAAATGTGGATAAGCAATGTGTCCTTGAATTCCTTTAATAGTAAGTGCTCCCGATAACGATCCTCGTCTACCATTTTTTACAGTGTCTCCTAATTGATTTGAGCATGTAGGTTCACCAACAATACAATAATCAACCTGCTCCTTCCTTGAATTAAGAGCTTCAATAACTCTAACAGTGCCGTCTATTGCTACACCTTCTTCATCAGAAGTAATTAGAAGAGCAATTGAACCATTGTGGTCTGGGTGTAAACATAAAAACGATTCTATGGCCGTAATAAATGCAGCTAAGGATGATTTCATATCCGCCGCACCACGTCCGTAAAGCTTTCCATCACGAATTGTCGGAATAAATGGATCGCTGTCCCAATGTTCTAAAGGTCCAGTCGGCACTACATCCGTATGACCAGCAAAGCATAAAACTGGTGTAGATGTACCACGTCTTGCCCAAAGATTTTCTACCCCATTACATGGGATTTTTTCAATGTTAAAACCTATTTTTTCAAGACGATCAATAAGAATTTTCTGGCAACCATGATCATCAGGAGTAATAGAAGGGCAGTTAATAAGCTGCTGTGCAAGAGACAAAGAATCTTTATGCATTTATTTAAATCCCGCGTAGTAGCTCATTAATTCCAGTTTTCGCACGTGTCTTTGAATCAACTTGCTTAACAATAACTGCACAGTAAAGACTATATTTTCCATCTGAGGAGGGTAATGATCCTGAAACTACTACTGAACCTGGTGGAATACGGCCGTAACTAACTTCTCCGGTCTCACGATTATATATTTTAGTACTTTGACCAATATAAACTCCCATTGATATTACTGAGTTTTCTTCAACAAGAACTCCCTCTACTACCTCAGAACGTGCTCCAATAAAACAGTTATCTTCAATAATAGTTGGATTTGCCTGTACTGGCTCTAATACGCCACCAATACCAACTCCTCCTGATAAATGTACATTCTTACCAATTTGTGCACAAGAACCAACTGTCGCCCAAGTATCAACCATTGTGCCTTCATCAACATATGCACCAATATTGACATATGACGGCATCAAAACAACGTTACTTGCAATAAAAGCACCTTTTCTAACTGTTGCAGGCGGCACAACACGAAAGCCACCATTACGAAAGTCTTTTGAACTAAAATCTGCAAATTTTGATGGAATTTTATCGAAATAATTAGAGAAGCCTCCTTTGATAAAATTATTATCTTCCATACGGAAAGATAGTAGGACTGCTTTTTTTATCCATTGATGAGTGACCCATTCACCATTTTCTTTCTCTGCAATACGTAGTTCACCAGTATTGAGCATATCTAATACTTGGTTAATAGATTCTTTTAATTTAGCCTCAACATTACGTGGAGTAATATTAGCGCGATACTCAAATGCTTTTTCAATAGTGGTTTGTAGCTGTTCCATGTTTCTCCTTAAGGGGTTTATTAAACAACAAGAAATGTATAACCTAAGTACAGTTTACCTAACTACCTTTTAACAATTGATTTGCAAAAAGTTTGTATCCTTTTCGTCGCTTCAACACACTCAGATAATGATGGAACCATAGCCATACGAATAAAGTTCTTACCAGGATTTACCTTATGCGCTTCACGAGCAAGATAGCTACCTGGTAGTACGGTAACATTATAGTCTCGATATAGGTTCTGAGCGAAATCAGTATCACAAATAGGAGTTTTTGCCCATAAGTAGAATGTAGCTTCTGGTATTGATGTTTCTAACTGTCCGTTTAATATTTCTTTTACTGCAATAAACTTTTCTCTATATAAATGACGATTTTCACTAACATGAGTTTCTTCACTCCATGCTGCTTCACTTGCTACTTGCACTGCGGGACTCATCGCACATCCATGGTAAGTACGATAAAGAAGGAAATTTTTTAATATTTCTGAGTTCCCTGCAATAAAACCAGAACGCATCCCTGGAACATTAGAACGTTTTGATAGGCTACCAAATACTACTAGTCTAGTAAAATCATTACGGCCTAATCGATGAGCAGCTTCTAAAGCACCAAGTGGCGGATTGTTTTCATCAAAGTAAATTTCAGAGTAACATTCATCAGAAGCAATAATAAATCCAAATTGATCAGAGAGAGAAAAGAGCTTTTGCCATTCATCCATCGTCATCACCTTACCTGATGGATTTGCAGGAGAACAAACATATATCAATTGCGTGCATGACCAAACGTTGTCGGGTATTTGTGAATAGTCAGGCGTAAAATTATTTTCGGGTAAAGTGTTCAGAAAATGTGGTGTAGCTCCAGCTAATAGTGCCGCACCTTCATAAATCTGATAGAACGGATTCGGACAAACCACTGAAGCATTTAAGCGGGATAAGTCAATAACTGCCTGAGCAAAGGAAAACAGAGCTTCACGACTTCCGTTTACAGGTATAACTTCTGTATCTGAGTTTATAGAAGACAAGCTATAACGGTATTTTAGCCATGAAGCAATACTTGTACGTAATGATTTATCTCCAAGTGTTGTAGGGTAATTAGCTATTTTACTAATTCCTTCTATCAATGCCAAACGGATAAAATCTGGTGATTTATGTTTTGGCTCACCTATATGCAGTCTAATCTGTGAATAGATTGAATTAGGTGTAATCCCTGAGTAGAGCTTGTTAAGCTTATGGAAAGGATAAGATTGTAGTCGATCGAGATTTGGATTCACTTTGATTGGTATAGCGTGACATCAAGCCATAACTATTCTCAAGGTTAGTTCACATAATTGAGGGCAAATTAAAAAGAGCAGATAAAATATAATCCACAAAATTGGTAAATATATTTATCAGATAATACTACGAAAAAGACATTATATTACTAAATAAGATCTGTAATTTTCCAACAAATTATAAGGAGAATATACCTATTAATCACTACCTTGGATCTTACCATTTTCTTATCTAAATAATCTCCAAACTATATTTAAAATAACCAGTTTTTGATAATCAACAACTTAGTATAATCATAATGCTTATTTATACAATAACTTATTGAATAATAGTAAATATTTATATCTAGCTGGATCATAGTAATAAAACAATCTTCGCCTAAAGTTTTAGCTATTTTTGCCGAAATTTAATAGTCGAGCTGATATCTCTTTTAGCTTGGCATACTAGGGTTATATATGAAAGTCTTAATGGTTGAAGATTCTGAAGATGATGCCTGTTTATTATGTGCAGAGCTTACCAACGCAGGTAATGAGCTAATCTATCAAAGAGTTGACTGTGATCATGATATGAAGGTTGCTTTAGAAGAATCTGATTGGGATATTATCATTGCAGATCATTCTATGCCGTCTTTTAGCTCCATAGATGCTCTAGATGTTCTAAAAAGAAGCGGAAAAGATATTCCTTTTATAATTTATTCCAATGTAATTAGTGAACAAATGGTAGTGTCTGCCATGAGTCACGGAGCACATGATTATATATTTAAAGGAAATTTTACTCGCCTACTTCCATCTATCCTTCGTGAACTAAAGAATGCCAGTATCCGTCGAGCAAAACAACAAGCTGATAGCCATATATATCAATTGGCCTACTTTGATGAACTTACAGGTCTTCCTAAACGTAATTTATTTTGTGAGAAATCATCCCTAATGCTACCCGGCTTAGTAGATACGGGAAATTCCAGTGCATCTGCAGCAATGTATTCAATATACATGAATCATTTAATGCGTATTAACAGTACATATGGGTATGCGATTGGGGACACCCTAATCCAACAATTAGCATATAGACTAAGTGAATGTGTAGATGATAACTGCATATTAGCAAGGATCGGTGGCAACAAATTTGCTTTTTTTAAGCGGAATATGAATGATCATCATGAGATTAAGAAGTTTGCAGAAAAAATTATGGGGGTAATTACTACACCGTTTATTATTGATACTCTAGAATTTTATGTCACTCTGAGTATTGGGGTGTCCTCATATCCAGAGGGAGGCAATGATGCATCAACTTTATTAAGTAATGCTGAAAGTGCTAGATCTCTTGCTAAAAAATCATATGAAAACAACTGTAAATATTATGTTAAGGAAATGGGTGAAGCTTCATCAAAGCGACTTGTATTAGAAACCTCTTTACGTAAAGCTGTAGAGAGGGGCGAGCTACTGCTTCAATATCAACCGGTTATTGATCTAGAAACGAAGGATTTTATTGCAGCTGAAGCACTGGTAAGATGGAATCATCCTGAGTTTGGATTACTCTCCCCAGATAAATTTATTCCACTTGCTGATGAAACCGGTTTGATTATTAAAATTGGTGAGTGGGTATTGTACCAAGCCTGTATGCAAGCAAAAATATGGCATGATTCATCAAGTCATCCAATATCCGTTTTAGTAAATGTCTCAGCAGTACAGTTAGGCCAACCACAGCTAAAAGAACATGTAGCAAATGTACTAAATAAAACTGGTCTTCACCCTGCATGCCTTGAACTAGAAATAACCGAATCTGTATTAATGCAGGATGCAGAAGCCAGCATCAATACTTTAAATGAATTAAAAGAAATGGGAGTAAAAATAGCTGTTGATGATTTTGGTACTGGCTATTCATCTCTTGCTTATCTCAAACGGTTTCCTATAGATGTGTTAAAGATTGATAGAACTTTTATCCGTGATCTTTCAATTAACTCTGATAGCCTAGCTATTGTTACAGCAATTACTGCTCTAGCAAAAAGTCTAAATTTAACAATTGTTGCAGAAGGAGTAGAAACGAAAGAGCAGTTAGAATATCTATGTACTAAAAAATGTGATAGAGCACAAAGATTCTTAATCAGCAAACCGTTAAATACCGATGCTTTAGCATCATCCTTTCTAAGGCCATTTATTATAGTAACTTAATCTAAACTGAATAATTCTATTTAGTAGTAATTTCCTTTACTAGCATCGTTCTTAATACTTAATTTTATTATTGCCTAGATTCCTTGTATTAACTTATGTAGGAATTTTTCCTACATATTAGTTAATAAAAATCCTACTAAGTATTTAGAAATCCTCCCATTTACGCACTCCTATGTATTAAACGAGAATGATCCCACTGGCTCATTCAACATGTTCGAGCGTCCACAAAAGCTAGAAAGGAACATACAAAATGAATACAAGCGAAATTCTAGGAGAAATAAAGGAAATCAATCTTGGATATATTCTGCTAGCTCAGAAAATGCTCCGGGAAGATAAAGCCGCTGCAATGTACAGATTAGGAATTGGCCAGGATGTTGCTGAAATAATTGAGAACTTAAGTTCTAGTCAAATTCTAAAAATGGCTTCTTCCAATACATTATTATGCCGCTTTCGATTTGATGATCGATTAATTGCAGAAATGTTGACAAGCCATAGTAGAGATCACGCTGCTTCCTTATCTCACGCAGCAATATTAATGGCTAGTCAGCCTGCAGAAGCCCTAGTCTAGGCCAATTTAACTCAAAGGTTAATCGACATGCGGAATAAAAGTATTTTATCTGAGGCAAAAGAAATACAGCTTGTTACTGAATTAATCAAGCTTGGTGCACGATTACAAGTACTAGAGACCAACTCAAATTTAAGTCGTGAGAGATTAATTAAACTTTATAAAGAAATTAAAGGGGTTTCTCCACCAAAAGGAATGCTTCCATTTTCTGAAGATTGGTTTATGAGTTGGCAACCAAATATTCATTCATCACTTTTCATAAATATTTATAACTACCTGATAGCACATACTGAAATTCAGGGCATTGATGCCATTATAAAGGGATATAAGCTTTATCTTGAGCACCTAGAATTAAATAACCTTGAGCAAACGTTAAGTCTGACACGTGCGTGGACCTTAATTCGCTTTATTCGTAGCCAAATACTCTGTACCACTCCATGCACCAAGTGTGGAGGAAATTTTGTAGTTCATGCTCTTGATCTTCATCCAAAACTTATTTGTAAACTCTGCAACATTCCTTCTCGTGCTGGAAAAACTAAAAAAGCTAAAAAAATAGCACGTCCAGGGATTTCGCATGTTCCAGAGCTTAGTACGGCCTAAGAATATTTATTTTGAAATCACATTTAATGGAAATAAAGCACAAGTATCAAATTTAATACAACTATATGTTTTGAATAGCCATTTTGGCATAACACTTTGATAAAAAGACTACTATTATGAATACTGCTACTTTAAGCGCCACTATAGATACCGTTGATAAAGAACAATTTGTAGAGAAGTTTACACCGCTGGTAAAACGTATAGCCCATCATATGATGGCCAGATTACCAGCTTCTGTACAAGTTGATGATCTTATACAAGCTGGAATGATTGGTTTGTTGGATGCAATTAAACGTTACGAAGGGTCACATGGGCGTCAGTTTGAAAGTTATGCTGCTCAACGTATCCGTGGCTCTATTCTAGATGAGTTACGGGAGGCTGACTGGTTACCCCGTGGGATCAGAAAGAAAATGCGCCAAATTGAAATGGCAGTGAGAACTCTAGAGCAACGTATGGGGCGAACACCAAGTGAGCAGGAACTAGCTTCCGAATTAGAAATACCCCTTACAGAGTATCAGGAGACTCTTCAAGATGCACGAGGAGGTCAATTAATGTTTTATGAAGATTTTCAGAAAACTGATGATGAACCATTTTTTGACCGCTTATGTTCAGATTCACAAAGTGATCCATTAGAGCTCCTCATGGATGATCGTCTTAAAAAGATGTTAATAAAGGCAATTGGTGATCTACCTCAAAGAGAAAAAATGGTGATGGGTATGCACTATGAACAAGAGATGAATTTGAGAGAGATTGGTGAAGTATTAGGAGTTAGTGAATCAAGGGTATGTCAATTACATACTCAGGCTGTAGCCCGGCTGCGGAGTCGACTAAGAAGTATTTGATTTACAATCTATAAAAGTTAAAATGCTTTTTCCTCTATATAGCAGAGGAAAGGGCATTTTTTTAATAATGTTTTCTGTGGAGATAAGTAAATAGTAACTGATTATTCATTATTTGGCTTTGACTCTTGATTATTCTTAGATCGTATCAATTCTCTTACTGTTTCTAATAATCGATCAGCTACAGCTTCAGGATTTACCTTGAAGCGATTCTCAGCAATGGCCTGCTTAATTTCTACCTGCTTTAGTTTTGAAATATATTGTCGTACCATCTCTAACATTTCTTGCGGTGAATTTATAAATTCACATCCCGCATGTTTACAAATAAGCCCATTATCTAATGTTACCTTATATGTATTCTTAACTCTAATCGCAATATTTAGAGTTCCTACTCCTGGCAAATCAATTTGACAATTTTTATATACTTCTCCGCATTCAAAATTAACTAAAGAGTCTTGCTCAATGAGTGTTATGCCACCACAACTAATATCATGCACTATAATCTCTGTACTATTGGAATGATACTCGTTTGGAAGTGGCACAATACATTTTAATTTTGTGGAAGATGGCTTTGTAATTTGATAATACTGCCTCTTTTTAATATGTAAAATAGACTCTGGTAATTCGATACTGAAAGCATTACGACCTTCAAACTGAATTTTTTTAATGCCTGTACAAGTAAATTGAATTTTAGATTGCTCTTGAGA
Source organism: Nitrosomonadaceae bacterium (assembly GCA_965205785.1). Taxonomy (GTDB): domain Bacteria; phylum Pseudomonadota; class Gammaproteobacteria; order Burkholderiales; family Nitrosomonadaceae; genus BJGV01. Next base: position 1,982,495 of record OZ242188.1, on the reverse strand, counting down.
GGTTACAAAAGTGATATTTTTTGTATCTAGGGCAATCTTACTTAATTTCTCAGCTTCACCAAAATCAACAACAATTCTTTGGAGTTCTGAATTAATCGCTAAAATTGAAGTTAATATATAATCATTATTGTGACCAAAATGAAGAGCAACCAGTATATTTCTTTGCTTCACTGCCCCTAAAATACTCTGGATAGCAGGTTTTGAAGAAACACGAAATTTTTTATCTTCTATTTCTGGAGATAGCTCTATCACCCCATCAAACTGGTTATTTCCGCTCATTCTTACTTCTCTCCAGTTGGTATTATGTTTCAAAAATTTCAGGGGGCTGAACAGAAGGTGCTTAATTACTAGGCTATAAAGTAAAAGCTAAGTAAAATATTTATCCTTGGTCGCCACGTAATAATTAATTCTACGTACTGAGTTTGTTGTAGCACAAATACTTACATATGCAAGTAACTACCCAAAAAATATTACTCAGGTAATAATATCTTCGGCAATCAAACAGCTACCTTTAGTAATTACTTGAGGTGCCATATTCAAAGATTAGGGGAAAAGGGGGAAAAACAAATCAATAGCTAAGTTAGCATATATGATCTTAATCTATTTTAAGTAGATCAGAAGATAAGCAATTGATTAGCATCATATTACAATTAAATTGATTGCAATTGATTTTAGTTATTAAGTATAATTTTTTACGCCTGCAAACAACGCTTATAGACTGGATTACTAAGAATATTTTGTAGTTGTGCCATCCATGGCTGAGTCAGGATTCTAATTTCTGCATCATCTGAAAGAATTTTCTGAATAATCTCTTGTTTACGTTGTCGTAAATCACTGCTCAGAATCTTATTTTCATCATTTATTATAAGTTTCTTTGTTAATCCTCTGCATTCCTGTTCCAGTTCAACCAGCCTTTCCCAATCGGCATTCTGTGCCGCTTTTAGCATTTGACCTGTTATAGTCAGAATAGCTTCATAAATAGCAATAATCTCAAAACTATTATTCATTGTCATATTTAGTTAAGTTACATTAAATTTTAATTTGCTACAGAGATTTGTTTTTTTCCATCAATTTTTGCAATATGTAATGCTCTATCAGCACGACCAATTACAGAATTTTGATGCTCATATCGTGTTCGTATGGCTATACCAGCACTAAATGAAATAGGCATAGACTTATCAGCATATATCAGGCTTCTCTCAGCCAAATTGCTCTGCAATCGATTTGTAATTTGAGTAGCTAGTTCTAAAGTGGTATTCGGTAATAAAATAATAAATTCCTCCAAACCAATGCGTGCAACAATATCACTAGGTCGCAGAGATTCCTTAATAACATTTATTAAATGAGATAAGGTTTGGTTACCTAATTGATTACCGTAAATATCTGTTAATGCTTTGAAATCATCAATATTAATTGACACTAAACATAATGAGTTATTGTGTCGATCTGCTTGTAAAGCTTCCTTTACTAGAGAAGTATTGAATCCAGCCCGATTTAAGGCTCCTGTAAGCTGATCCGTATGCACTAAATTCTGGAGTGCTTCCAATTCGGTTTTTAATACTTCAATATCTTTCCCTGTACGATATACATGTCCACGCGCATTTTTGACTTCATCACTAAAATATAAATTTTTAGTTTCGATTAACGCTATATCAAGAATATTTGCCATTTCATTTAAATCATCTGTTCCTCGTATTTGCTGTGCATAATTCTCGATCTGACCATAGAATTCATTGATGCCAATTGAATTTTCTTTGTTATTTTTATTAATTTGTATTGATCTAGCATTTAATTTTTTATCTTTAGTGCTATTCACTTTATTATTCCTCCCAAAATAACTAAGATAATTTATTATTTGATTTAGAAAGCTCTTTGAATTAAACAAAAAACTCAGAATTAATAATTGCATCCAAGTTAACAGACAAAATGTAGACCTATAAGCTTAATAAACAGGGAAAATGCCACTGTTCTCTAAATTAGTTAGCTTATATTAGGAAAAAAGAAGGGTAAGAGAGAGTTAATCAACTAAATGATTTCTAATTGCATATCGAGTCAACTCTGAATTGTTACTCAGCTTAAGTTTCTCAAGAAGGCGGGATCTATATACACTTATTGTCTTAGGGCTTAGACATAACTCAGTTGAGATATCAGAGGGAGTCTTTCCTGATGCAATTAGACATAAAGTCTGAAACTCCCGATCAGACAAAGTCTCATGTAATGGCTGCTCAGTATCTTGCCCTAATGTATTCGCAAGCTCTTGAGCAAGAGCTGCACTAATATACTTTTTCCCAGTGGCAACCTGGCGTATTGCAGTAACGAGTTGTGAGGGAGCACTCTGTTTATTAAGATAGCCAGCTGCACCTGCCTTTAATGCACGCACTGCAAATTCATGTTCTGTATGCATACTTAACATCAGAACTGTCAATTTTGACTTCTCTTTCTTAATTTGTTTTAGTACCTCAATACCACTCCTGTCAGGCAATGAAATATCAAGTAACATAACATCGAAAATATCTTCTCTTACAGCCTTAATAGCTTGTAGCCCGGTTTCTGCCTCACCTGTAACAGAAATATCATCAGTTTCACTAAGTATTTGTCTTAATCCTTGGCGTACAATTGCGTGATCATCAGCTATTATTACTCGTATCATCTGTAATCCAAATTTAGGTTTGATGTAATGCTTTAGTAAGATTTTTTTGATTGGTCACAAATGTTGGCCGTAAAGCTGTTAATGTTATATTTGTATCAGTTGAATCCTTAGATGATATTTCCATCGCGTTTACTGGAATTGAAATATTAATTTTAGTCCCCTTGTCTGGCTTGCCAGTAATTAACAAATTACCTCTAAGTTGCTGGCAACGCTCACGCATACCACGAATCCCAAATGACTTTGGTTTTGTCATATCCTGTTCTGAAATTCCACAGCCATTATCGGTGACTTCAAGATATATCCATCCATCTTTCTCAGAAAGTCGAATTTGTAGTCTTGAAGCTTTAGCATGCTTTGATATATTCGTTAATGTTTCCTGAAAAATTCGAAAAATAGCTGCTGATAAGTCTGAATCTAGTGGAATTTCATCACTATCACAAGAAATTCGATATCGGAGCCTTGCGCGCCCACAAAACTCTTTAGCCTGCCATTTAACAGCAGCAACAATCCCACAATCTAGTATACCTGGGCGCAAGTCCATTGATATTCTACGTGTGCTATCAATCACCTGATCAACTAAAGATTCAATTGACTCAGCTTTTTTTCTATATGAAGCTGGTTTATTTGCTACACCCTCAGCTCATGGTAGTAATTCACATTTAATTGCAGTTAAGATGCCCCCGATATCATCATGTATTTCTCTGGCAATACGCGCACGCTCCTGTTCTTTAATTTTCTGTAAATATGAAGAAAGTTCAGCTAGTTGCTCACGAGAACTTGCTATTTCCATTTCGGCCAGCTTATTTCTAGTGATGTTAATCACAATGCCATCCCATAAAATCGTATTATCAGAAATTTGTCTAGGAGTTGCACGTAAGCTAATCCACTTTGCCCCACTTTCCTTATCAACTTGAATACGACCTTCCCAATTCCAGGGAGAAAGATTATTAGCTGAGGTAGTCATTGAGTTACTGTAGGATAGCTTGTCTTGGGGTATGATCATCTCTGAAAATAACTCTGGTGTATCCATAAGAGTACCTGGATGTAAGCCAAGTAACATTAATGAGCCATCGCTTACATATGGAAAGCTAATTTTCTCTTGCTCCTCAAGCATAAACTGAAACATTACCCCGGGAAGATTCGATGCGATTGCCCTGAAACGAGCCTCGCTTTTTTTTAATGCAGCCTGTGAGAGCCTAAATTGCTTACGATTTTCAGCCTCTAGCAGGCTACGCTGTACGACAGGAACTAGTCTTGCAGTACTATCTTTCATTACAAAATCATGTGCACCTGCCTTCATTAATGAAGCCGCAGTTTCTTCACCAATACATCCTGATACTATTATCAATGGGATATCAAGATCATTCTCCTTAAGTAGTGTTAATGCTTCCCCAGCGTCAAAATCAGGTAGATTATAATCAGATAGAATTACATCCCATTTCTCATCCTTTAATGCATTTTGTAAGCCATCAACAGACTCAACACGTAAACAGTGAACTTTAAAGCCACTCTCTTTAAGTGGATATAAAATTAATTCTGCATCATCTGCCGAATCTTCAATCATTAAAACACGCAAAATCTGCTGTGCCATATTTTTACCCCATTAATAGGGTGTTTTTTAAACTAATCGTCTATGTACTATTTAAATTAGTCCGTCGTCTTGATATTTTGACAAAAGAATTTGTCTATATAAAAGTTATGACAATTAGTATTAACACCAGAAAGCTTGAATAAGAATAATAATTCTCTGCATATATAAATACGTGCCAAGTATTTAATATTCTACCAATAACTATACTAGCGTGCTGAACGTAGGGTATTTCTTTAAATTAATTAGTACTTACTTATTTACTGTTTAGCCTAATTAGCTATAAAGAATATATTAGAACAATTATATATATGAGTTTCTTAATTTTCTCTTCTAGTACCCCTGCGTACTGGAGATTCATTCAACTCTAGCCAGTACAATCCAAACTGATTTGCAAAATCAATAAATTTACCAAAATCAACTGGCTTACGAACATAACTATTTGTGCCCAACTGATAGCTCTCCACCAGGTCTTTCTGTTCTGATGAAGTAGTAAGAACTACTACTGGAAGTAATTTTGTCCTTGAGTCTTCACGTACTCGTTTAAGAACTTCAAAGCCATCAACTTTAGGAAGCTTCAAATCAAGAAGCATAACCTCTGGCAGCACTCTGGCGTCACGATTAGCATAAGCTCCTGTCGCAAACAGATAATCTAAAGCCTCTTCACCATCACAACAAGTTACTATTTTATTAGTAATATTTGCCTCTTTAAATGCCAACAGTGCAAGATCCCGGTCATCAGGATTATCTTCCAAAAGCAGAATTACTTTATCTATAGTTTGTGTACTCAATCTTTCTTTTTCCTCTTTTAACCTGTCTCTATTTTACTGTGGGGGTGGAACAGAAAAATAAAAGGTAGCACCTTCACCCAAGTTAGAATCTGCCCATATACGTCCACCATGTAGGTTCATTATCCGCAATACAGTGGCTAGGCCGATACCAGTACCTTCAAATTCAGTTACACCATGTAGCCGTTGAAACGCACCAAATAATTTATGAGCATACTTTATATTAAATCCAGCCCCATTGTCTTTGACAAATACCACCTGTTCACCATTCTGTTCCTTAATACCAAAATGAATAACAGTGTTATCTTTCTTACAGGTAAACTTCCAAGCATTACTTATAAGATTTTCCAGTACAATTCGAAAAAGGCGAGGATCAGCATCAATAAATACATCATTTTGTATTTTAAGCTCTACTTTTCTATCATGATCTGTTTCTTGTAATTCCGAAAATATTGAATGAACTAATTTACTTAAATCAACAGGTTTAGTTTTGATCTTACTTGCGCTAACTTTTGATAACTGCAACAAGTCATCTATTAAATGGCCCATACGTTCACTTGCATTACGTATTCGTTGTAGATAATTGTTGCCAGAATCATCTAGCTGGTTAGAATATTTTTTTAAGAGTAACTGACTGAACCCATCAATACCCCTTAAAGGAGCACGCAAATCATGTGACACCGAATAACTAAAGGCTTCTAGCTCTTTATTAGAAGCCTGAAGTTGGCGAGTACGCTCCATTACTCGTTTCTCTAACTCAGTATTTAAATTTAAAATCCTTTCCTCTGTGCGTTTTCGATCAGTAATGTCATAGAAAACAGCTGCGTAGTATGTGACCTCTCCATATAAATTATTAATAGTATCAAGTGAAAGACCCTGGCAAAAAGAATCTCCATCTTTTCTTTTATCCCATACTTCCCCATACCAATGCCCATTTTTCTTAAGAGAATCCCACATAAGCTGATAAGAACCATTATTGTTTATCTCAGTATTAAATATTCTAGGTATCTTTCCAATTGCTTCATCCTCCGTATAACCAGTTATCGATGTAAAAGCTGGGTTAACAGAAATTACCTTCTTTGAGGCATCAATAATAACTATGGCCTCTTGAACATTTTTTATTACTTCGGTGGCAAGATGCAAGTTTTCTTCGGCAGCAAGGCTTAGCGATAGATCAGATAAAATTATGGTGTATAACTTCTTCCCGCTTAAAATAAGATGTGAAATACTTGCTTCAATAGGAAATTCTTCTCCATTACGGCGTAATCCCATTAGTCGAGCTGGCATTAGTTTATTAATTTTTGTGCCAATTACTTCTTTACTTTTATAACCGAATATTTTTTCAGCGGCTGGATTAAATAAAATAATATTCATCTCTTCATCTACCATGATGATAGCTTGCATGGCAGACTGAATGATGCCGGAAAGTTGTGCCTCGCTTCTCTTCTGTGCATCCTCTATTTGTTTATGTTGAATAAACTGACCTATTTGAACACCTATAGACAGCACTGTTTCGTTTAATGCTGTATCTGGTTTTTGAGTGGCTCTGCTAAAAAATTCCAGGATACCGATAGTTTTATCTGCAGATAGTATTCGGAAGGCAAATGCACTAAGTAGTTTTGCTTCTGATGCACGTGTAAAAATTTTCTCTGTAGTAATATCAGAAAGCCATATAGGACGATTGCTTAACCAAGTACGTTTTATGAAACCCTCATCATTTACTGAGAAAACACATTGACTACTGTAAGTCATAAATTTTTTAATTTGCGTATTTGTATGACTCCAGGTCTCAGTACAGCGATATTGCTGGCTTTCATCATCGATTTTCCAATGAGCACCACAATCCCATCCCATAGTCTCACAAATAATTCTAATGATGCGTGGCATGGCTTTTGAAATACTTTTTGATTTAGCCAAAGTTCTAGCAACACTATGAAATATTTCTAATCTTTTACGCTCTGATAGATCAGTAATAGATGAGATTGAATATATCGGATTACCTGAAGGCCCATGAACCACAGCAGTGTTGACGTGCACCCAAATTATTGAACCATTCTTCTTAATATAACGTTTTTCAAGTGGAAACATATCGACCAGACCAGATAACTGGTGATCCTCATGATTTATGCCATCTTCAGGATCATCGGGATATGTTATCTCAGTTACTGATTTTCCAATTAATTCACTCTCAGAATAACCTAGAATTTCACATAGTTTACGGTTAACCTGCAGGTAATGATTGTTATTGTCTAAAACTCCAATACCATTTGCAGCATGATCAAAAATAGCACGAAACCGCTCCTCATTTTCCTGTAAATCTGATTGTGATTGTTTTAACTTATTCGGCATGATCAAAATATTGTTTGGTTACCACTATATAAGTATTGTAACGTGTAGAAGAGACTATGATCACTACTCTTAAAAAGGATAATTATAAGAGATATAGCTTAATAAAAGGAATGAAAATGTTACGTGGGATAAAAAAGTATAACTAGAATAACTGGAATAAATGAATAAGCATAACAGCTAAGTAAGCGCTTTTATGCAGGACTATCTTTGTTTTAGATAATTAATTACTGAATAAAACTATAATTTATTGCTTCAAATCTTTATTTATTATTAAATATTTAGTTATGGCACCAGTTGGTCTATCAGAATTTTGACCTTCTGATCACCAATCCTAACTACCTCACTGAAGCCTTGTAAATCTCCACTCGCAGGTATAGCCTTTCCGGATTTTGTAACTCTGGCACTTATTACAACTTCAGGGAAGTTAGTAAGCTTCATATTCGGATTCATGCCCATCCCATCTTTTAATGTGAATTTAGCAGGTAAATCTTTAGCTTGTAAACGAACAATAGCAAGAGGCATTCTCGGACCACTTTTTGCCCGGGCATATATGTAAAGTGTATCTCCTGGTGAAGTCTTGGCAGAAAGGGTAGGGCTAATATTAACAATTCCTGAAATTGTTGGTGGGGATGAATCTTTTTTTACAACTTCTATAGGTACATTTTCACCCACTTGCCGGTCTATCAAAATATTGACATTCTGATCACCAATCCTGACTACCTTACTAAATCCTTGTAAATCCCCATTTGCAGGTACAGCCTTTCCGGATTTTGTAACTCTGGCGCTTATTACAACTTCAGGGAAGCTAGTAAGTTTCATATTCGGGTTCATGCCCATCCCATCCTTTAATGTGAATTTAGCAGGTAAATCTTTAGCTTGTAAACGAACAATAGCAAGAGGCATTCTCGGACCACTTTTTGCCCGGGCATATATGTAAAGTGTATCTCCTGGTGAAGTCTTGGCAGAAAGGGTAGGGCTAATATTAACAATTCCTGAAATTGTTGGAGATAAATTTTTATTTACTATTTTTTTATCAGATTCCGGAGCTTGTTGTTTGGCTATTAATACATTTTCCTGATTATTTGATGCCAGTGATTTTGCTTGTTTGATGCTTCCTGAAACAGATTGAGCCAACTTGGATTCTGCTGGGATAATAGCTAGCAATTCTTCCCAATATACAGCAGCCTGATTAAATTCTCCTTGTTCAAATTTCGCAGTGCCGGCCAAGGCTAATGCTTTAGGATTTCTCGGGTCAATGCTTAAAGCTTTATTGATTAACTCAATTGGCTTTCCCATTAAACTCCCATCCTGAGTCATTGCAAGAACATCAGCATAATTAACCAATGCTTCAGGGCTATCAGGTGATTTTGCAAGCAGCTTCGCATAGACATCTCGAGCTTCATTAAAACGACCCATAATTGCGTAGGTTCGTCCCAACATATTCCAACCTTCTATATCTTCGGGTTCTTTTTCAAGGCGTTTTACAAGTTTATCAACCATAGAAGCAACTTCTTGATGGCCATCATTTTCAGAAGTTATTGCTCTATCAACTAATTCCATTTGTTCTGCAGCAGGTTGTGGTAGTAACGCCTTGGTATTTCCTAAAAATAAATATAAGGATATTGCTAGTACCGGTATTAGTAAAATAAGTACAACTGAAGTTGCAATACTTCGTTTGCTATTTAACTTTGTCACTACTGAGATAGGGCCTTCTCCCGGCATATCCAGCATCATCCGCTGCTGTAATTCAGACTTACTTTGATCGTATTGTTCCTGATTTAGAATATCATTGCGCAGATCATTATCCAGCTCAGATAATTGATCACGGTAAATACTGACATTTGTTGAATCACGTGCCACACCTGTTTCACTTCCCTTATTTCTCAATAACGTGGGAAGAATAAATAGTAAAGCAGCAACTATAAAAATTCCGGCAACAACCCAAAATAACGTCATATGTTGTCACCATTACTACTTTTTTTTAATAAAGTCTCAGCTTGTTTAAGTTTCTCGCTTGAAAGCGGGGCTTCTTGAAATGTGTTCCGTCGTTTCCTAAGGTAAAAAATTAGCACAAATGCACCAATTAAAAGAAATATAAATGGCCCAAACCAGAGCAGCATTGTATTAGTTCTTACTGGTGGCCGATAAAGTACAAAATCTCCATAGCGAGCAACTAAAAAATCAGTAATTTCTTTGTCGCTCTTATTTTCTATTAATTGTTCACGAATTTCACGACGGATATCCTTTGCAAAATCAGATCGTGATCCAGCCAGGGACTCATTCTGGCAAACTAAACAACGTAACTCTTCTGACAAAGCAATCATACGTTTTTCTATTTCAGGATTTTCAGCCACTGGTAGAGCTTCTTTTGCCCAGCTTAAAGGAGATACAACCAAAATAAAAAGTAGCAGTACAAATTGCCTTTTACAAGATAATGTTTGAAAGTTATTAGCCGCTAAATTTGCATAATTTCTTATAAACTCAAAAAAAAATTTTGACTTCATCCCTGCAATTCCTTAACCAGAGGCAAAATTGTTTTCTCTAAAACATCTATAGTTACTGGGCCAATTTGCTTGTATTGAATAACTCCAGTCTTATCTATGACATATGTTTCTGGCACGCCATACACACCATATTCAATGCCTACCCTACCTTCTGAGTCCATCACACTTTTAGTATATGGGTTCCCAAGTTGATCTAACCACTGTATTGCTAGATCCCTCTTATCCTTATAGTTAAGACCATAGATTGGAACAACACCAGATTTAGCTAACTGTACTAATAGAGGATGTTCATCACGACAGGAAGCGCACCATGAAGCCCATACATTCAGCAACCAAACTTTACCTAAATTATCTGTTGTTTCAAGTATCTTTTCTGGCTCATGTAGTTGTTGCAATTTAAAAACAGGTGCTGGCTTACCTATTAACGGTGAAGGAACTTTACGCGGATTAAGATTAAGTCCAACAAGTAAAAATGCCACCAAAATGATAAAGGCAGCTAATGGCAATAAGTAACGTATCATGCCTTTCTAGTTTCCGTAACTAATGGTGCATTCCCAGTTTCTTCATCTTCAACCTTTTTCTCAGATAGTTTTCGCACTTTAATACGATAACGTCTATCGGATACAGAAAGAGCACCTCCAAACGCCATCAACAAACATCCGAACCAAATCCAATCAACAAATGGTTTATGGTAAACCCGAACCACCCAAGTCCCTTTACCTAAAGGCTCTCCAAGAGCCACATACAAATCCCGAAATATGCCTGTATCAATCGCAGCTTCTGTCATAGCCATACCCGATGCGTTATAGGTGCGCTTCTCAGGATGCATAAGATTAATTTTTTCTCCATCATTTAATACTTCTATATTGCCTCTGATACTCTGGTAGTTAGGACCAGGTACTTCTTTTGTACCGTTAAAACGGAAAGTATAGCCACCAATAGCAACTGTATCGCCAATATCCATACGTACATCTTTTTCTGTTTCGTAACCATTCACCATGGTTACACCAATAATAAAGATAGCAATACCAAAATGTGCAAAATGCATTCCATAGTAGCTACGTGATTGCTTGGAGAATTTAGTAAATAATCCTTGATGCCCGCTGCTTTTCATACGCTGCCATAGACTTACAAATATACTGGTAATAATCCAAAAAGATAACAATAACCCAAAACTAACCATTGGCTTCCATTCACCAATAGTAAGCGGCAAGAGTAGGGCAGTTACCATACTGACTCCAAATGCCCAGCGCAAACGTACTGCAAGTTCAGGTAAGCTTGCCTGCTTCCAACGGGCTAATGGACCCAGACCCATAAGGAATATTGCTGGCGCCATTAAGGCTACAAATACGGACTCAAAATAAGGAGGGCCTACAGATATTTTTCCAAGCTCCAGTGCATCCATTACTAACGGATACAACGTTCCAAGTAAGACACTACTTGCTGCTACCATTAATAAGAGATTATTTGCAAGTAAAAGAGATTCCCTTGATACAAGGTCAAAACTTCCACCAAGCCCAATCTTAGGGGCCCTCCAAGCGAATAAAAGTAACGAACTTCCTATAATAATAACTAGAAAAGATAAAATAAATATTCCACGTGAAGGATCAGTCGCAAAAGCATGAACTGACGTTAATACCCCTGAACGAACAAGGAAAGTTCCAAGTAGGCTTAAAGAAAAAGCACAAATAGCTAGTAAAATGGTCCAACTCTTGAAACTGCCACGCTTTTCTGAGACTGCTAAAGAATGAACAAGTGCAGTACCAACCAACCATGGCATAAATGATGCATTTTCTACCGGATCCCAGAACCACCAACCACCCCAGCCTAATTCATAATAAGCCCACCAACTACCAAGCATAATACCTATTGTAAGGAATACCCATGCCACAGTAGTCCAAGGTCGTGACCAACGCGCCCAGGTTGCATCCATCTGTCCACTTATTAAAGCAGCTATAGCAAAAGCAAAAGCAACAGAAAATCCAACATAACCCATATATAACATGGGAGGATGCACTACCATACCTGCATCTTGTAAGAGGGGATTAAGGTCGCTCCCTTCAAAGGCAGCAGGAAAAAGCCGATCAAACGGATTAGATGTAAACAACATAAACAATAAGAATCCAACACTAATTATTCCCATTACTCCTAATACCCTTGCTACCATGTCATCAGGTAAATGCCGGCTAAATACACTGACAGCAACTGACCAGGAAGCAAGCATTAGCACCCATAATAGTAAAGACCCTTCATGTGAACCCCAGGTTGCAGCAAACCGATATTGAATAGGTAATTTAGAATTAGAATTTTGAGCAACATTTAGAACTGAGAAGTCATTATTTACAAACGAATAGGCCAAACAGCCAAAAGCAATTGCAACAAATACAAATTGTCCTTGTACCACTGGCCGTGCGAGTGCAATCCATGAAGGAATACCTCGAGCCGCACCGATTATTGGGAATATCATCTGTGTAATTGCCAGCAATAACGCAAGAATTAAAGCAAAATTACCGAGTTCTGGAATCATGATGGTAGTTAAGTCTAGAAATTAAATTAAGATTAAATGTTTAATAAAGGAAATGAATACTAATGTACTAATCATTTGTATGACTATTGTATCAATAATGTTTCCTGTGATTTGCTTGCTTGTTCTAATGCTGTGGCAGCTTCTGGAGGCATATAGTTTTCATCATGTTTGGCTAAAACCTCATCTGCACGAAAAGTTCCATCAGATGAAAGCTTACCTTGAGCTACTACCCCTTTACCTTCTTTAAATAAATCAGGAAGAATACCTGTATATACAACAGGAATAACCTTTGCTGTATCAGTTACTACAAAATTTACAGTAACCCCGTCACTTTGACGTTTTACGCTTCCTTCTTCTACCAGTCCTCCAATTCTAAAGCTTTTTCCCTGAGGAGCTTCATTACCAGCTACTTGTGTTGGGCTGAAAAAAAATACTAAATTGCTCTGGAATGCATCAAGCACCAATGTTGCAGAAAGACCTAAGGCAGCAACGCTTGCAATGATTATTGTTAATTTCTTATGTCGTGGTTTCATTATTCTGCTCATTTTGAGTTACTTTATGAATCAGACTAAGTTGCTTCAGCAAAGTTCGCCTGCGATTAAATACCAATACAACCTCACCAACTATGCAAATAAAAAATACTAAAAAGGAACCCCATACATAAAATCCGTATCCCCCCATAGCAAAAAAATCTGACCAGCTTGCCCAGTTCATCATGTAGCCCTTTGTAGTTCACTTACCCACATGGTATGACGTTCTCTTTCCAGGATAATGGTCCGTGTACGAATCAATACTAACGCAATGGAATAGATCCAGCATGCAATGCTCATAATAAGCATTCCAGTTAGCATTGTTGTTGCCATTTTAGGTGATTGTGTAAGGCTAACAGTAGCGCCCTGATGGAGAGTATTCCACCATTTTACTGAGAAATAAATGATCGGAATATTCACGACACCAACCAAAGCTAATACAGCACCAGCCTTATCAGCCCGACGAGGATCATCTATAGCTGCCTGGAGTGCCATAAATCCAATATAGAGAAATAACAAAATTAATTCAGATGTCAACCGAGCATCCCAAACCCACCAAGTTCCCCACATGGGTTTACCCCAGAGTGCTCCAGTCCATAAGGCCAGAAATGTAAACATTGCCCCTGTAGGCGCTATAGCTGTAGCTATCATAGATGATAGTCTAGTATTAAAAGCAAGGCCAATAGCAGCCCAACCAGCCATAACCAAGTATAAGAACATAGACATCCAGGCAGCAGGAACATGGATAAAAATAATTCGATAAGCTTCACTCTGCTGAAAGTCAGTAGGAGCGACAAAAAAACTTATATAGAGTCCTACTACAAATAATATCAATGCAACGACAGAAAATATCGGGATAAGCTTGCCGGCAAGAAAATAAAAACTTGCCGGAGAAGAATATTTAAACCAGTTAATTGCCATTTCTTGTAATAGTTTTAAGGAGTTATATGATTTTGCCTAAATTTACTTCTAATCTCTGTGATAAAAATCACATTAACTCTCTATTTTAACTCATATATATAAAATTTATAATTGCTTTCTTTACTCTTTATTCTGTTGAGATTCGTAGTGCAGTTGCTGTAGCCCACGGTGACAGCACAAGTGACGCCAATAGAAATGCCCCAAGTAATGATAGATGTGCATCAGCGCCCAGGCCTGCAGAGCTTGCCTCTACAGCACCAGCACCGAATATTAGCACTGGAATGTATAAGGGGAGAACTAGAAGCGATACTAATACTCCACCACCTCTGAGCCCTAATGTAAGAGCTGCACCGATAGCCCCAATAAGGCTCAATACAGGTGTGCCCAACAATAAGGACACAGCAAGCACAAATAACGCGTCCGCTTGTAAGTCAAATTGGACTCCAAGTATTGGAGCTATTAAAACCAGTGGAACGCCAGTTACCATCCAGTGTGCCAGAGCTTTACCAAGTACTAGCAGAGATAATGGCTGTGGAGAGAGCATCATTTGTTCTAATGTTCCATCTAGATAATCACTGGAAAACATTCTTTCTAGTGATAACATGGAGGCTAATAGGGCAGCAACCCAGACCACACCAGGCGCCATAGAACGAAGCATATTAATCTCAGGTCCTACACCCAAAGGAAATAGACTTACTACAATAATAAAGAAAAATAAAGTAGTTAATACGTCTGCTCGTTGACGCATTGCCAAAAGAAGATCACGCTGAATTACCCATAGAAACATATTAATTAAGCTGCAATCGCTTCGTTACTACAGCAGTAATATTTATATCCTGATGGGTAGTCATTACAACCATGCCCCCTTTTTCTAAGTGTTGCTCTAATATACTCTTTACTAGCAGTACTGCAGAAATGTCGAGTGCAACTAAAGGTTCATCAAGTATCCATAATACTGTGCTACTTACTAATAAACGAGCTAACGTTACTCTCCGACGCTGCCCTTGAGATAAAATCTTAACAGGTAATACTTCACGCCCACTTAGTCCCATTTTCTGTAAAGTTTTGTAGGCCTTATTTTCATCAATATCCTTCCCAGCTAGAGCACTTGAAATACGTAAATTTTCAAGTGCGTTCAAATTATCCTTGACTCCATTTAAATGTCCTAGATAAGTAATAGAATTATAATAATCTTCATCTAAAGATTTAATGCTATCTCCACACCAACTAATCTCTCCATGAGCAGGTGTTGCTAGGCCACATAACATCCTTAGCAAACTTGTTTTGCCACTACCATTAGGACCATTAACCTGCAATAATTCGCCAGCTTCAAGCGAGAAGTTAACATCTTTGAATAAGCTGCGTTCGCCACGCACGCATTCTAAATCAGATACTTTTAACATCAGGTACTTTCTAAAAAAGTAAAATTATAGCTTATCAACAAGCTCTATGGCTCCGTTCTACATAAGAATTCAAATTAATTAACCATTAGTATCCTTTCAATTTTCTTAGTATCATCAATAAAGCATGATTCAATTGGCGGATGATTATGAGCAGATATTTTGTTTGTGGTGATATTGGTGGTACTAAGATTCTACTATGGTTAGGACAATTTATAGATGGTACGACAAAGGTACACCTTGAACATCAATACAATAGTAGCAACTTCACTAATTTTTCTGAGATACTAAAAGACTTTCTCAGTAAGACCAAAAAATGTACGCCTACCACTGCCTGCTTTGCAGTTGCTGGTCCTATTGCAGCACAATGCTCAAATCTAACAAATTTACCATGGCAAATTGATGCAACAAAAATTACAAAAGAATTTTCTATTCCTAACGTAAAATTAATTAATGATTTTGAAGCCGCAGCACTAAGTATTGAAAATTTACCGGAAAATGATCTAGAAACTCTACAAATAGGAATTCTTCAGACTCAGTCTATGAAAGTACTATTAGGTGCAGGTACTGGAATGGGCGTAGCATGGCTTACCTGGCAGGACAATTGCTATATTCCTCTCTCAACTGAAGCAGGGCATGTAGATTTTGCTCCGTCCAACCCGTTACAAGATAATTTTCTTGAATTTCAGAGACAGAAATTTGGCCATGTTTCTATAGAAAGAGTCTTATCAGGGAATGGCCTTGTAGATATTTTTAATTTCTTACAAACAGCTCTGAATAAGAATAATGAGCTTATACAAAAAAATATAAATGCCAATAATTCTCAGATAGTTACTGATCTTGCACTACACCGAAAACACCCAATTGCATTGAAGGCCCTTAATTTATTTATTGAAATTTATGGGGCTTACGCTGGGAATCTTGCCCTGACAGGGCTATGCCATGGCGGAGTGTATTTAGCTGGCGGTATTGCACCAAATATAATAAATAAACTTAAAGAAGGTAATTTTTTAAAATCTTTTTGTAAAAAGGGTCGTTATTCCGAAATGATGAAAAATTTTCCTATATACGTTGTTATGAACCAGAAAATAGGTGTGATGGGTGCAATGCGGGAAGTCCAACGTATGAGAAGTCGCATGAATTAATTTCTGGTAAATATATATGTAAAATTATCTCATACTATATTAGTAAACTATTTTGAAAGATTCCAAATCTATAGAAAAATTAGAAGCAAATAGTCCTAATGACTAACTTGTCAGCCAGTTATAAAAATTACATTACTCCAGGCGGTCATGCTCGGTTGATGGATGAGTTTTTATGGCTTATGAATAAAGAGCGTCCGGAAATAACTGCGATTGTTTCCTGGGCTGCCAGTAACGGTGATCGGTCAGAGAATGGCGATTATATTTATGGTAAAAAACGTTTGCGTGAAATAGACAAACGCATTCGTTATCTCACAAAGCGACTAGATATAGCAGAAATTATTGATCCGACTGTTCCCAGGGAAGATGAAACTCAAATTTTCTTTGGTGCCACAGTTACTTTTTCTATTCTTGATGGCAAAACTGAAACGATTTCGATAGTTGGAGTTGATGAGATAGATACTACTAAAGGTTTTATCAGCTGGGTATCACCAATGGCAAGGGCTTTAATTAAATCACGGCAAGGTGACATAGTAAGACTACTAACACCAGCTGGAGTAAAAGAAATTGAAATTCAAAAGGTTAACTATAAAAAAATCCCAACAAAATTATTTGAGCCACCAACTAAATGATAGTAAACATATAAGTTAATAAAAATAAAGGTTTACTAGTGTTATTTTTTATTGTAAATCGGAATAACTAATGAAATGTATTACATCCTATAACAATATTATTTACAAACAGTTAATCAGACTGGAAGAATCATCTAAGAAGCGCAGAGTTAGTGGGTTAACGCTACTTGATGGGATACATCTAGTAAGCTCTTATTATGAGCAAATTGGCTCGCCAAAATGTTTGTTTATAAATGAATCAGGCTACAAAAATAAAGAAATAATAAGATTGTTAAATTTAGAAAAGAGTAGGACAGTAAAAATTTATGTTCTAAGTAATAACTTATTTTGTAATATTTCGCCCGTAAAGACACCTACTGGAATTATTGCATTAGTAACTAAACCTACTCAAGAAGATATTGCTGTTAGCAAAAATGAGAATTTTTGTGTTTTACTTGAATCAATTCAGGATCCTGGCAATCTTGGATCAATACTTCGTTCAGCAGCAGGTGCAGGCGTTTGTGATATATATATGTCTGAAGACTGTACTGACGCATGGTCACCAAAAACACTACGTGCTGCTATGGGCGCACACTTTTTATTACATATCCATGAAAAATCTGACCTGATAGGTATTGCCCAGAAATTTAAAGGAAAGGTTATTGCAACTTCACCAAGATCTGAAAAGAGTTTATATAGTTTATCTTTAAAGGGACTAATAGCTTTCGTATTCGGTAACGAAGGAGCTGGCTTATCAGAGACAATGTATAAGGCTTCCAATGAAAAAATTACTATTCCAATGCCTGGTAAGGCAGAATCACTTAATGTAGCTTCAACTGCTGCTGTTTGTTTCTTTGAAAAAGTGCGACAACTCCAATAATTAAGATTTAACAGCCTTATATGAGGCTTAAATAGTGAGTTTTAGAGTATTACTAATTTTAACTATGTGTATTAAAGATGATAATTTCATGAATGAAGCAATTGATCTTGCGAAACATGCAAGAGAAAGAGGAGAAGTACCTGTAGGAGCGGTTGTTGTGAAAAAAAATATAGTTATTGGGCGTGGTTATAATTGTCCTATAACTACTGCCGATCCTACTGCCCATGCAGAGATAATAGCATTACGTGATGCGGCACACTATCTTGGTAACTATCGCTTATCAGAATGTAGTCTTTATGTAACTTTAGAACCATGTGTAATGTGTATGGGAGCAATCTTTCATGCTCGTATTTCTCGAGTGGTCTATGGGGCTAAAGATTTTAAAACGGGAGCATGTGGTAGCGTTATAAATTTACCGATAGAAAGACGGTTAAATCATCATACTCAAGTAATAGGAAATATCTTAGAAAACAAGAGTAGTTCTTTATTAAAAGAGTTTTTTATTGAAAAACGGAATTTAACTAAAAAAAATATTTATGAGAATTGAGATTAGAATAGACTTACAACGACTTGATGTAATTGATAATAATCAAGCAATGATTAAATCCTTTCAAGTTTCCTCTGCAAAAAATGGAGTCGGGCAAGACCAGGGGAGCTTCTGTACCCCATTAGGAAAACATGTAATCCGCGCTAAAATTGGTGCGAGTCAGCCTATTAACACTGTTTTTATTAGGCGCAGACCTACTGGAGAAATATATTCCTCTAGTCTAGGTAAGAAATACCCAAATCGTGATTGGATCTTGACAAGGATATTGTGGCTTTCTGGCTGTGAGCTTGGGTTTAATCGTTTAGGAACAGTTGATACAATGCGTCGTTATATATATATTCATGGTAGTCCAGACAGTATAGATATTGGAAAACCTGGTTCTATAGGTTGCATTAGAATGTTAAATACTGATCTGCTGGAGCTATTTGATTTAGCAGATGTTGGAACAGAAGTTAATATTAAACCTAATTAATGCAAGTAAATTTACTTGCTTGGGATAAAAGATTTCTATCTTGTCAAGTTTGTTCCCCCACCTATTTTGAGTTATCATAACTGTCCATGACCAAATATGTATTTGTGACTGGCGGTGTTGTGTCATCCCTTGGTAAGGGCATTGCTGCCGCCTCCCTTGCAGCTCTCCTTGAATCCCGCGGTATCAAAGTAACTATGCTTAAACTGGATCCCTATATTAATGTGGATCCCGGCACTATGAACCCTTTTCAGCACGGAGAAGTATTTGTTACAGAAGACGGAGCTGAAACTGATTTAGATTTGGGCCATTACGAACGTTTTATCAGTGGCAAAATGAGTAAGCTTAATAATTTTACAACTGGCCAGATTTATGAAAGCGTAATAAAAAAAGAACGACGTGGAGACTATCTTGGTGGGACTGTACAAGTTATTCCACATATCACAGATGAAATCAAACTACATATAAAATCTGGCGCAGGCGACTCTCAGGTAGCAATAGTTGAGATTGGTGGTACAGCTGGTGATATTGAATCTTTGCCATTTTTAGAAGCAATCAGACAAATGGCTATCCAGAATCCCTATGAAGATACCTGTTTTATTCATCTAACATTATTACCCTATATTGCTTCTGCTGGAGAACTAAAAACTAAGCCTACACAACATTCTGTAAAAGAAATGCGTGAAATTGGTATACAGCCAGACGTATTACTATGCCGCGCTGACCGTAAATTACCAACGGATGAACGCAGGAAAATTGCATTATTTACTAATGTAAGAGAAGAAGCTGTAATTTCAGCAATTGACGTAGACAGTATCTATAAAATTCCAGCATTGCTACATGAACAAATGTTAGATGAGATAGTGTGTCATAAATTGAATATTCTTGCGAAGCCAGCAGACCTAAGTATTTGGAATAAACTTGTCAGCGCATTAGAACACCCAAAGCAATCAGTTAATATTGCACTTGTAGGAAAATATGTAGATTTAACTGAATCATATAAGTCTCTATCAGAAGCCTTGATCCATGCAGGTATTCATACACACTGCAAAATTAATATCCACTATGTGGATTCAGAAAATATTGAGAAAGAAGGAACTAATTGCCTCATAGATACTGATGCAATTTTAGTCCCGGGTGGATTTGGTAAAAGAGGCGTAGAAGGCAAAATTATGGCTATACGATATGCACGTGAGAACCTTATTCCCTATCTTGGCATTTGCCTTGGCATGCAACTAGCAGTAGTAGAATTTGCTCGTAATAAAGCAGGCATGAATGATGCACATAGTACTGAATTTAACCCTGGCACACCCAATCCTGTTATTGGGTTAATTACTGAATGGAAGACTAGAGAAGGTCAAATTAATACACGTAACGCTCAATCAGACCTTGGTGGCAGTATGCGATTGGGAGGGCAGGAGTGTTTCCTTAAAGAAAATTCTTCTTCAAGGAAAATTTATAACAATGAAAAGATCACTGAAAGGCATCGCCATCGTTATGAAGTAAATAGTCAATATATTCCTCAGTTAGAAAAAGCAGGACTTCATGCTAGTGGCCTGTCAACAGAAGACTCCCTCTGTGAAATGATTGAACTACCCAATAATGAACATCCTTGGTTTATAGGATGTCAGTTTCATCCAGAATTTACCTCAACACCCAGAACAGGGCATCCCTTGTTTAAATCCTTTATACAGGCAGCAATTGCTACTTCAAATAAACGCGATACGTCTGAAACAACAGACCCCAGCAAAAAGAAAAATATAACTTTAGTACCTAATTTATGATGAGATTCTCCCGTTTTAGAGAACTATTTTTACAAATTACTTAGCAACTAGGAAAATAATATGAGTGCAATTGTAGATGTTTTTGCCAGAGAAATTTTGGATTCACGTGGTAATCCAACTGTAGAAGCTGAAGTTATACTTGAATCAGGTGTACAGGGACGTGCGGCAGTACCTTCTGGGGCATCTGTTGGCACTAAAGAAGCTGTTGAGTTACGAGATAACGATGCTCAGCGTTATTTTGGGAAAGGTGTCCTTAAAGCTGTTGAGAATATAAATAGTGAAATCTCAGAGGCCCTTATGGGTCTAGATGCAATAGAACAAAATTTTATAGACCAAACTCTTATTGATCTTGATGGTACTGATAATAAGTCAAGGCTTGGTGCTAATGCAATACTGGCGGTTTCGCTTGCAGTAGCAAAAGCTGCAGCAGAGGATTCCAGTATTCCTTTATATCGCTATCTAGGTGGGTCAGGACCAATGTCTATGCCGGTACCAATGATGAATGTTATCAATGGCGGAGTACACGCAAATAATAATATTGATTTACAAGAGCTCATGATTGTTCCGCTAGGTGCACAAAGTTTTCGTGAAGCACTACGTTATGGAACAGAAATATTTCATACTTTAAAAAAAATGCTTAATGAAAAAAATATGACTACTACAGTAGGCGATGAAGGTGGATATGCTCCTAATCTTAATAACAATGAAGCAGCGCTACAGTTAATCGTAGAAGCTATCGAACTAGCTGGATTTATACCAGGGTCTGATGTTGCTATAGCACTTGATTTTGCTAGTTCAGAATTATTTAAAGAAGGAAAATATCACTTGGCCTCTGATAATCTGAACTTGAATTCAGATCAACTGGTTGAATATATTTCTACCTGGGTAAAAAAATATCCTATCATTAGTATTGAAGATGGTATGAGTGAACATGACTGGGACGGATGGAAACTGCTAACCAACAAAATTGGAAAATCTGTACAATTAGTAGGTGATGATGTATTTGTGACGAATCCAAGTATTCTTAAAGAAGGTATTGCGCAAGAAGTTGCCAATTCTATTCTTATTAAGATCAATCAGATTGGCTCTCTTACCGAAACTTTTTCAGCTATTGAAATCGCAAAATGTGCTGGTTATACCTCTGTAATCTCTCACCGTTCAGGAGAAACAGAAGATACTACTATTGCAGATATTGCTGTTGCTACCAATGCATTACAAATCAAAACTGGCTCACTTTCACGCTCTGATCGTCTGGCTAAATATAACCAGTTACTTCGTATCGAAGAAGATCTCGGCGACGCAGCGAACTTTGCAGGACGGGGAGCTTTCTACCAAATAAAATAATGAAGGTATTAGGACTCATACTGTTTGCCCTGATTATCTTATTACAATATCCGTTATGGCTGGGTAAAGGTAGTTGGCACAGAGTATGGGAAGTTGACCAGCAGGTAGCTTCGCAGCATAAAACCAATCAAAAACTTCAGATTCGTAATGCTGCTTTAGATGCAGAAGTACAGGACCTTAAACAGGGTTCAGCTGCTATTGAAGAGCGTGCCCGTAATGAACTAGGCATGATTAAACAAGATGAAATATTCTTTCAAGTTGAAATTGATGAAAAAAATATAACACCATTTGGAGAAAACGAGAAAGAATCCCATTTGGCTGAACCAGGACCCTGAGAAAAAAGAACCTATAAGAAATAATCAGGATGAATAATTTTAAATTTAAAATTGCACAGAATGTATTTGTTCTTCCAATTAAAATGTCTGGAGTTATTAAAAAGCACATTAAACTATCTGCAAATGAAAACACATATGAAGTTGGTGTTAATTATCAGGATAGAATCTGGAAGGCTACATTTTATGAATCTGAGCTATCAGATACGAAAAAGAAGCTTTCTTAACAACTCATAAAACGGTAATTAATTCTGTTGCAGGGAGCTACAAAACATGTGGAAAAAGATCTTATATGCACTTCTTATTACAATTCTATTCCCCTGGTCATTATTAGTGCTAATTTTGTTATATGGTTGGGACAGATCTCTCGAAATCTTTAAAGATTTACTATCAGGTAGGCGTGTTCTGATTATTGTACTTATAATTACAGTCGTAATTCTTCAGTTATGGGTTATGCCAGCAAAAATATAGCAGGGGATACATTCAAAATATCATCTATATAGATTCAATATTTCAACTCAAAATCCGATATATAAGATATTGTTTCATTAAGCAATCATATCTAGGAGCAGATGTGATGAAAAACTCATCTGTAACAACAGCTTGGGTATTTTCTATTTTGTATCTTGTATTGGCTATTCTTGGGTTCACTTCAGATTTGCTACCAAAAGATAGCGCCTTTTTAGATACCAATATGATCCTTAATTTTACTCACCTAATAACAGCAGTGGGACTGGCTCTTGTTACGAAGCAAGGAGCAAGCGACGCAATACAACTGGTTCGAATATTTGGTTCAACCTATATGTTGATAAGCGCAATTGGGTTTATAGGCATGAACATGCAGGTAGCTGACCAGTGGTCTTATGCTATCTATATGCATTTTCTAAATTACATACAATTCGGATTAGGAGCTGTAATGTACTCTCTGGGAACTAGAAAGAGGGATCAACAGAATTTAATCATTACACAGTAATAAATTACTACGGTAATCTGGATTGAGTATTATTCATGGAATACAATCATTCTGTAAATAATACCTAGTCATGCTGAAGCAAAATCTTTAAGAATAACGCCAGTTTCTCCTTCAATCATAACTTCTGAACATGTTGACAATTTAGGATTAAGCCATGGAGTGGGTTTGTCTTTAGATTCATCGCCACTTTGTGACTGAGCAATTTGTCTAGCATCCTCTTCTGATTCAGCCCTTACTACAAATCCAAAAACTTTGTGATACCAAGGATCCCATGGATTAACATCATCAGATAACCCTTGCATTGGCTTTAAAATCCATAACTTCATTCTTAGTCCCTAATTTTACAGCGTAAAAATGAATAAAAAGCCGATACCGGCTTTTTATTGTTGCCTCTCTGAAGCTTTAAATTTTTGACTCACAGGTTAACGATAGTCAAACCTACTCTACTTATACTCGTATTTTATCAGTATTTTTTAGGCAATAAAAAGTACTTTTGCTTCTTTATGAATCAATAAGTTATTTACTATTAAAACTAAAATTCTTTCTTATATGATTAAATCAATTTTATTTTTGGCCGCTTAATAATAAATTAATAGTAGCCCGAAAACCCCTATTGTCTCTAAGGAAAACAATGTCTGATAAAAAATATAACATCTTTTATGTAGATTTAAAAAATGGTGTTACTACCGAGAATGCTATTGAACAGCTCGCAAAGTTACCGAAAATCTCACAAGAAAAAGCAAAAAGGATCCTTCGCTTAAAAGATAAAGTTATCAAATCAGGACTAAATAAAAAAGATGCAGATATATATCGTTCTTATCTAGACAAAATAGGATTATCTGTTGAAATACATGAAGAGACAGAAACTGAGAAGAGCAATAGTGACATACCAGCGCAAGTAGCAGCACAGAATACCAAAGAACCCGTTAACCCTAAAAAAGTTATTAGTAATATTCCTATGCAAGAAGCAGATACTAAAGTAGTAAAGAATGATGGCCAGAGTCACACAATACAGGTTGAATTTAATGGACAAGCAATTGAATATTTTAAGATATGGATTGTCAATATTTTCCTTACGATCATTACTTTAGGAATCTATTCAGCATGGGCAAAAGTACGAAACAACCAATACTTTTATGGCAACACAATTATAGATGGATCAAGTTTTAATTATACGGCCAAGCCTATCAGTATTCTCAAAGGGCGACTAATTGCTGTAGGGATATTTGGCGTATACAGTATTGTTAGTGAAGTTTCACCTATGGTTGGAATAGCTTTGTCATTAGCATTTATGCCTGTTATTCCCTGGTTAATTACTCGCTCGTTAGCTTTTAATGCTCGTAACAGTATGTACCGCAATATCCGATTTGGTTTTAAAGGTGGTTATGGTGAAGCCATTGGTGTTTTTCTTTTATGGCCGTTACTTATCATTTTGACTGCTGGACTGGCGTTACCCTATATTATGTACAAACAGTACCGTTTTATAATTAATAATGGTGCATTTGGTACCACGAAGTTTGATTATCATGCAAAACCTAAGGACATTTATCGTATTTTTATAATTATACTTAGTTCATTATTAGCGGCAGTAATACTTTTATTTGGCTTAAACAGCATACTTGGTGAGGAAACCGCAGTTATGATCAGTGGATTAATTATGCTGCCTATTTATATATTTATGTTTGGCTATCTTAAAGCCAACATAGCAAACTTGAATTTCAACTCAACAACAATTAAAGGGCATCATTTCAATTCATCGATGCAATCAAAAACAGTTGCCTGGATATATTTTACTAATACGGTTGCAATTGCTCTATCACTTGGATTAATGATTCCTTGGGCAAAAGTTCGTATGGCTCGATATCGTGCAGAGTGCCTACAATTAGAAGCATGTGAATCATTGGGTAACTTTATTGCTGCCGAACAAAAAAATGTCTCTGCTCTAGGAGATCAAATGAGTGAAGTGTTCGATGTTGAAATAATGTCCCCTGTATGATCCCAATCAAGGGTAATTTCTTTGATGGCAGTACTTCAAGTCGAAAAAGTGCTACCTTTACAGTAAATGATGCAGGGCAGTTTTTTATCAATTCATTAGAGGAACAATCTGATCCCATACTATATAGCGGCTATGTCTCACAGCTTGATGTTTCTCCCCGATTAGGTAACACCCCTAGATATCTTTACATCAAGAATGGTGCCAATTTTGAAACAAACGATAATGATGGCATTGATATATTTTTCAAACAATATTGCCCTAGACCGGTCTCCAGTTTCCTTCATATCTTAGAAAGTCGCCTGATTATAGTCCTGGTATTTACTGTGCTTGTATTGGCCTTTATGTGGAGTGGAATCAATTATGGTATTCCTTCTATGGCAAATATTATTGCCGAACGGATGCCAGCTAAAACTAACCAATACTTAGGAAAAGAAGCACTAGAGATTCTAGATGAAGTTGCATTTGCTCCTTCAGAGCTTTCAGTATTACGACAACAAGAATTAACTTCCCTGTTTCAAGCATATGCAGACGACTATCCGGGGCACCAAATAACGTTTAAGTTTCGCAAAAGTAGAGGAAAGCAAAAAGAAGGAGAGAAGGGAATTGGAGCAAATGCATTTACTTTGCCAAACGGTACAATTGTATTTACGGATGAAATGGTAAATTTAGCTTCAAACGATCATGAACTCATTGCCATTTTAGGTCACGAAATTGGTCATGTTGTTCATCGTCATATACTGAGACGCATGATTCAAAATTCATCTATATCTATACTTATATTATTTATCACCGGTGATGTTTCATCTGCCTCATCACTTGTATTGGCACTACCTACATTTTTATTTAATCTTTCTTACTCAAGAGACTTTGAAATTGAAGCAGATGACTTTGCCTATAATTTTTTAATCAAGAATAACCTTGACCCTGACTCTTTTGCTCAAATTATGCAACGCCTAAAGTACTACAACTCTAAAAAATTAAATTGTAATGATTCAAAAACTGAAATGTGTCAAAAGAATAAAACCCTAGATGGGAATGAAGATGAAGATGGACTTATAAAACAAATCACACCGTACCTATCAACTCATCCAGAAACAGAAAATCGAATTCGTAAGTTTATGCATAAAAAGAGAGACCATCAAAATATTAATGATCATGCATTCTTATACTCTGATAAATTACATTATGGTTAAAAATCACTGTTTGGTGACGACTATCATTTCTTAGCCTTAGGAATATAATCTTTTTTGGCTAAAACAGACGTTCAAGACCTAATTATAGAAAAATTAAGTCCCTATAACTTCGTCACAAAATTTTGCCTACTTTTTTAATCTTCCTACTGATTTGATCCGTGAAACCGATAGGCCTGTATCAAGCTGGCTCTTTTTTGAAGGATTTAACTTTGTTCTCGTATAAGTTGATTCTGACATGTCCCTCAAATGGGACCTATATTCTTTAATCAACTGCTTGTGTTCTTCAATATTTTTTTCTACTACCTTCAATTTACTCTGTAATCGAAGAATTGTGAGTTCATCTTCTTTGTTTAAATGAAGCATTGACTCAATAGATTTTATCTCGCTATCTATAAGTTGATTCAATAGTTCTATATTATCATTCATGGCAGTCCTTTCAATATACTTATTTGGATACTGTCCGCTATCTCGTATGCACTACTTCAACATCAACTGAAAAACTGACAACCTAGTAGTGCTTGAATTTGTGTGTTTGTTTTTGCACAAAGAAGAATCCTGTTTTTAAAATGTAACAGCAAACTTATCATGCCTGTAATTTAAAAATTGTGATTTATTACCATTTCTTACGCTTAATAAAAATTAAAATTTCTAACTTAAAATAAGTTCTTTTACATTCAAGAATGTAAGAATAAGCAGGAGGACTTCAGTAAATTACTAAGTTTTAAGATGGTTTTATGGCTCCCTGAGTAGGGCTCGAACCTACGACCTGCGGATTAACAGTCAAGTAGGTTATTACCTTTAATTCAAAGATTTACAAGAGATTTTCTTTCCGCAAAAACCAGTTTTCGACCCTTTATTAATCAACAGGTTACCAACTTTTGCAGAAATAACATACTTTAGAAAAACGGCCAAAAGCCGCTTAGATAATGGCTCCCTGAGTAGGGCTCGAACCTACGACCCACGGATTAACAGTCCGTTGCTCTACCAACTGAGCTATCAGGGATTTGGAAGCTGCATATACTAATAGGTTGAACCACCTCGGTCAACCAAATGCCAAATACTTATCCAATCCTGATTCCAAGCACCCAGATATAACAAAAATTTAAAAAGTAATATCGCATATTTTTATATGCCTAAATTCGAGAATTTAATTAAAAAAGTCCGTATTTAAGCCGATATGATATCTGACAAGGATAAATGCCTTGAGGGGATACTTGTGGCTATTAGTTATTTGATTTTATTTAGAATTTTTTTGTGTCTGATTTTTAATTGTATGACCATCACTAAACAATAATGCTTAATCCTACAACAATTCTTATCAGAACTACCAAAGGCGATGAAGAAATTCGTAGTGGAAAGCATGACATCATGCCTGATCAGCGAATTGCTCTCAATTTTATTGATGGCAAATCAAATATATCAAAGCTAATAAAAAAAGCAGCTCCTAGTCTCCGCTCCTCTCTACCAGGATTGCTAGAAGGCCTTTCTATTGAAGGTTTTGCTAGAGATATCTCGAAATCAGAGAAAAATACAGGAAAACTAAAAATTGCCATACCACAAGGTAAAACAGCTTCTAGTAAAAAAAATAAAAACCTAAATTCAGGCACCTTTTTTAATAATAACCTAAATTCCGGTTTGTCAAATCCACCAAGTGCTCGAGCAAGAGAAAGAGGAGAAGATCTAGGAGCATGGACAGCTTCAACAACAAGCACACCAAGCACACCAAGTGCACCAAGTGCTCGAGCAAGAGAGAGAGGAGAAGATATAGGAGCTTGGACAAGTGCACTTGCCGGATTTGAAGCAGAGGCATTAGCTAAAAAGAAGGCTAAGAAACCACCTCTAAGCACTAAAGTAGCCAAACAAAAACGTGTTTGGGAAAAAGCTGAAATAGATGAAGAAGGGCGCATCTGGGCAGAAGCTGCAGCTCAAGCGGAAGCTAAAGCTAAGAATGATTTAAAAGCTAAGGCAGCAGCCGAGGAAAAAGCTAAAACAGAAGCCAAGGCTAAAGCAGAAAAAGAAGCAAAAGCTAAAGCTAAAGCAAGGGCAGAAGATGCAGCCAAGGCTAAAGCAGAGGCTAAAGCTAAGGCTGAAGCAGAGGCTAAAGCAAGGGCAGAGGCAGCAGCTAAGGCTAAGGCAGAAGCGGAAGCTAAGGCTAAGGCTAAGGCAGAAGCTAAAGCAAGGGCAGAGGCAGCAGCTAAGGCTAAGGCAGAAGCGGAAGCCAAGGCTAAGGCAGAAGCGGAAGCTAAGGCTAAGGCAGAAGCTGCAACGAAGGCCGAAGAGGAAGCTAATGCTAAACTAGAAACCAATGTCGAAGAAGAGGTAAAAGCTAAAGCGGAAATAGCGGCTGAGGCAGAGGAGAATGCTAAAACTAAAGCTGAATTAGCAGCGAAAGCTGAAGAGAAGGCAAAGGTTAAAGTAGAAGAAGAAACGAATGCTAAAGTTGAATCTGCTGCTAAGGCTGAAGAGGAAGCTAAAGCTAAGGCAGAATCAGCAGCTAAAGCGGAAGAAGAAGCTAAAGCTAAGGCAGAATCTGCAGCCAAAGCAGAGGAAGAAGCTAAAGCTAAAGCAGAATCTGCAGCTAAAGCGGAAGAGGATGCTAAAGCAAGAGCTATAGCCACAACTAAAGTTGAAGAAGAAAAAACAGAATTAAAACCTAGTAGAAAAAGAGGAAAGAAGAATCGCTCGCAAGCTAAAGCAAAAGGGAGTCCATCAGAAAAAAGAACAGAGAAAAAATCTCAGGAAGAAAAGGATAATGAAGCAAAAATAATTGCAGCTAGTGAAGACTATGCTAAAGCAATAGCTTTAGCAATGGCAGAGGCAGGGACGAAGCCCAATGAAAATAGAGAAGAAACTATTCCAGAGGTTGAGTCAATACCCAACTTAGATCTTTCAACTTTCAAATCAGATGATATTAATCAAACAATAGAAGATGCTACAGAAATAGAGGAGATAACACCTGAAATTGAGGAGGAAACACAAAGAAGGATAAGTGCAAAAGATGAAATTATTATTACTGAAAAAGAAGTATGGCCTGAAGAAACAGAAGTCCAGGCTGCCACTATTCCAAGTTTTAGACGCCGGCGGAAACCAATAAATTTAACCTTAGTTGTACCCTCATTATTTGCTGCTTTAATTTTTGTAATTTTGTTATTACCCTATGTTCTACCAACAAGCCAATATATTTCTACTATAGAAAAATTAGCTTCAGACAGTATTTCAGAACAAGTCAAAATTGGCTCTCTCCACGTAACATTCTTGCCAGAATCCAGCGTAGAGGCATCAGCTATAACAATTGGTAGGAATATTAAAATTAAATCGGCAATTTTAACGTTCTCAATGTTCTCTTCTTTTAACAGTAATAATTTGAAAGAGATTGAGCTAATTGGTGTCAATGTTCTCCCTGGTGCTTACGACAACATTACAAAATGGAACAAATTGAGTGATGCACCACATCTATCTCAATTTAAGAAAATCGAGTTAAAAGAAACAAAGCTAGAATTTAAGAATATCTCTGTTCCTCTATTAAGTGGAAGTATTAAATTTACAGATAATAATAAATTTTTAAAAGCCACATTTATATCAAATGATAAAAATATAAATATAAATGTTTCACCTAATCAAAATGATTTTGAACTGAATATTTCAGCGAAGAAATGGAAACCCTCTCTTTCATCAGCAATAGTCTTATCAGATTTAGATGCTAAAGTAATTATGAATACAGGCTTATTTCAAATAACCGAGATAGATAGCAGATTATATGATGGTATTTTAAAAGGAACTGCTTTTGCTAATTGGGGGAATAGCTGGAACCTTAATGGAAAATTTGAAGTAGAACGTGTCAATATTAAAGAAGCTGCAGTATCCAATAGCACTGATATACCGATGGAAGGCAAACTTTTTAGTAAGGTAGAATTTATTTCGGAAGCCCAGGAGTTTGAACAGCTTTATGATGCAATGCGTATTAATGGAACTTTCCAGCTTCAAAATGGATCTGTCAAGATTGACCTTGGTAATTCAATCCGAACCACATCCAAGGGTAATATTGCAAGCGGCCAGACGAAATTTGATGAACTTACAGGAACCTTAGAAATAATTGATAAAAACTATCAATTTAATCAATTAAAGCTGTTATCTGGAATCCTTTCTGCAGAAGGTACAATAGATATTACTACTGGAGAAAACTTAACCGGTGAAGTTATATCAAACTTAATAGGTGATCATACTATGTCCAGTGGCCCTATATCCTTAGAAGGCACAATCAAAAATCCAATGTTAGTTCGTAATTAATTGTGCTGGGTCTAAATGGTTCTATGCATTAGTGGAAAAATTATGCTTACTACTGACATTAAGTCAGTAATTTTTCTATGCGTTCTAGTGCATTTTTTAAATTATCCATTGATGTTGCAAAAGACATGCGAACATACCCTTCACTGCCAAAAGCCGATCCTGGCACAACAGCAACCCCACCTTTTTCAAGTAAATATTCACTAAAAGAAATATCACTACTATCTTTTATCTCATTTCTACTATGTAGCGTTTTAATTGCTTGGCGCACATCAGCAAAAGTATAAAATGCACCTTCTGATAACAAACAACTTACGCCAGGTATTGCATCAAGCGTATTTGTAATAAAAAGATTGCGTTCTTTAAATGCGTTTAACATTGGTTCTATACAAGCCTGATCACCATTAAGTGCTGTTTCTGCTGCTACCTGAGAAATAGAAGTGGGATTTGAAGTGCTTTGTGACTGAATATTTTCCATAGCTTTAATGACAGGCTCCGGCCCACCACAATAACCAATACGCCAGCCTGT
Organism: Nitrosomonadaceae bacterium; assembly: GCA_965205785.1. Lineage (GTDB taxonomy): Bacteria > Pseudomonadota > Gammaproteobacteria > Burkholderiales > Nitrosomonadaceae > BJGV01. The sequence continues at coordinate 1,951,154 of OZ242188.1, read as the reverse complement.
CATAGAATAGGCCTTAGATACACCATTAAGTACCATAGTGCGCGAATATAGATCCGGACATGCATTAAGGATATTCACGAATTGGCCACCAGATAATAAAATATGCTCATACATATCATCTGTAGCAATAATTATTTTAGGATGCTTACGTAACACCTCACCCAAGGCCTTTAGCTCATCTAAAGTATAAACACTGCCGGATGGGTTACTGGGGCTATTAATTACAAACATTCTTGTTTTTGATGTGATTGCCTTTTCAAGTTGCTCTGCTGTAATCTTAAAATTTTGTTCAATTCCTGCATCAATAGTTACTGGCTTACCCTCAGCAATCAATACTATATCCGGGTAGGATACCCAATAGGGAGAAGGAATAATAACCTCATCCCCGGAATTAATCGTGGCTAATGCCAGGTTAAAGAAGCTTTGCTTTCCCCCACATGAAACTAAAATTTGTTTTGCAGTATAGTCAAAGTTATTATCCCTTTTAAACTTAGCAATAATTGCATTCTTTAGACTAGGTGTACCCCCTACTGGTGTATATTTGGTAAAACCTTTATTAATAGCATTAATAGCAGCATCTTTAATATGCTGCGGGGTGTCAAAGTCAGGCTCGCCAGCACCAAGACCAATAATATCTTTCCCCTCAGATTTAAGTTTAGCTGCACGCGCAGTAACTGCCAGAGTAGGGGATGGTTTGATCATCTGAACACGTTTTGAAAGTTCCACATTAATATCCTTATACTGAACAGGCTCTGCCTGCATGATAAAATTAATACCAAGTAATAATAAAAGTAGACAAATTATACCTGTGATTTCAACCTTCCCCAATAGTTCTTACAAGCTTTATCTCCCATTTGAGCCTGCAGGTGATCAGCCTGAGGCCATTAACAAATTGATTGATGGGATAGCTGATGGGCTTTCTTTTCAGACACTTCTAGGTGTAACTGGTTCTGGCAAAACCTTTACAATGGCTAACGTAATAGCACGCCTTGGGCGACCCACGCTTATAATTGCACCAAATAAGACTCTTGCAGCACAGCTTTATTCAGAAATGCGTGACTTCTTTCCAGAAAATGCTGTCGAGTATTTCGTTTCATACTATGACTACTATCAGCCAGAAGCTTATGTTCCATCACGTGATCTTTTTATTGAGAAGGATTCAAGTATTAATGAGCATATCGAACAAATGCGCTTATCAGCAACAAAATCATTGCTTGAAAGAGATGACGCTATAATCATAGCTACAGTATCATGCATTTACGGTATTGGTGATCCGGTAGATTATCATGGGATGATCCTACATTTACGAGAGAATGAGAAAACTACTCAGCGTGAAATTATTAAACGACTAACTGAGATGCAATATGAGCGAAATGATATCGAATTTAGTCGTGGATCCTTTCGTGTACGCGGTGATATTATTGATATATTCCCAGCAGAAAACTCTGAAACTGCAATAAGAATTTCTCTGTTTGACGATGTAGTTGAAGGGATGTCACTATTTGACCCTCTCACAGGACGCCAACAACGTAAAGTTTCACGTTATACGGTATATCCCTCAAGTCACTATGTAACTCCCAGAAGTACTACTCTATGCGCAATTAAAACTATAAAAACAGAGCTCACTGAACGTATTGAATTTTATCAAAAATATAATAAGCTTGTGGAAGTACAGCGTATTGAACATCGTACACGCTTCGATTTGGAAATGCTAAATGAATTAGGCTTCTGTAAAGGTATTGAAAATTATTCGCGGCACCTTTCAGGAAGAAGTCCCGGGGATCCACCACCTACCTTAGTGGATTATTTACCATCTAATTCGCTTTTAATTATAGATGAAAGTCATGTAACTATTCCTCAAGTAGGTGGTATGTATAAAGGTGACCGATCACGTAAAGAAAATCTTGTAGATTATGGTTTTCGTTTACCTTCAGCTTTAGACAATCGCCCGTTGAGATTCGATGAATTTAAACAAATGATGCCACAAACAGTTTTTGTGTCAGCTACGCCTGCAGAATATGAGCGGACACATAGTGGCCAAATTGTAGAGCAGGTAGTTCGTCCTACCGGACTCACAGATCCAGAAATAAAAATTTGTCCTGCTTCTACTCAGGTTGATGACTTAATGTCAGAAGCAAATATTCGTACTAAAAGAGGAGAGCGTGTATTAGTTACGACATTAACCAAACGTATGGCTGAAAATCTGACTGAATATTTCTCAGATCATGGTATGCAAGTACGTTATCTTCACTCTGATATAGGCACAGTTGAGAGAGTAGAGATCATTCGTGATTTACGTTTAGGTAAGTTCAATATATTAGTAGGCATCAATCTCTTACGAGAAGGCCTTGATATACCTGAAGTCTCATTAGTTGCAATCTTAGACGCAGATAAAGAAGGTTTTCTGCGCTCAGAACGATCACTCATCCAAACTATGGGCCGCGCTGCTCGCCATATAAATGGCACAGCTATACTTTACGCTGATAAGATAACCAAATCTATGCAGCGTGCTATTGATGAAACTGATCGCAGGCGAAATAAACAGATTCTGTTTAACAAAAAAAATAACATTACACCACGTAGTGTGAATAAACATATTAAGGATCTTATTGATGGTGTTTATAATATTGAAAATGAACAACAGAATCTAAAAGCTGAAAAAATACAAGCCCGCTATGATTCTATGAATGAGAAGCAGCTTTCTAAGGAGATTAAATTACAAGAAAAGATGATGCTGAAAGCTGCGAAAAATATGGAGTTTGAAGAAGCAGCACAACACAGAGACGAATTAAAGAAACTTAAAAATCTATTATTTATTGGGTTTACTGGTTCCGGACTAAAAGAGAGCAGAGCTCATGAAAAATAAGAGTAAAACAGTAGTAAATTAGGAGTCATACATGACGCAACAGGAAGAACTTTTTTCACATCAAGACACACTAGCTAAATTGCATGATAACCTATCGTTATCTGACAAATTAGGTATTCTTCATCAAGTAATTAGACAAGATTTCCCATTTATTGATCGTATTTCTATATCTTTACTCGACGATAAAATAAATGTACTTAAAACCTATACGCAAAGTACCATTGGTTCTGATCCGCTAACTACCTACGAAGTACCACTGAGTGAAGCCCCCTCGTTAACCAAAATTATTGAGCATCGTTGCCCAAGACTTGTTCAGGATTTGGCTATTTTTGCTAAAGGAGAACATGAGCATACTAAAAATTTAGCTCCTAAGGGTTATAAAGCAAGCTATACCATGCCACTTTTTCAAAGCGGCACCTTCCTTGGATTTTTATTTTTTAATTCTAATCAAACAAATTCCTTTATTCCAAAGGTATTACGACAAATTGATATTTATGGCCATTTAATTGCTTTAATGGCTATTAGCGAGCTGACCGCCGTTCGTGCTCTCTTATCTGCGGTACGAGTAGCCCGTAATATGACTCATTACAGAGATATGGAAACCGGAGCGCATATTGATCGTACCGCACATTATGCACGTCTTATTGCTCGCGAAATAGCTAAGTATCATCAGCTGACTGATGAACAAATTGAACATATTTTTATGTTTTCACCTCTACATGATATTGGAAAAATTGGGATTCCTGATAGCATTTTACGTAAGCCTGGTAAACTTAATGAGGAGGAAACCAAGGTAATGATGACTCATCCAGAAAAGGGTGGCGAAATCATAAATGCTATTTTAAAAGATTTTGGTCTTGGTACTTTTGGTCATGTTGATATTTTGATAAACATTGCCGTGTATCACCATGAGGCAGTTGATGGAAGTGGTTATCCTGAAGGCCTTAAGGGAGATGAAATACCTATTGAAGCACGCATTAGCTCAGTAGCTGATATTTTTGATGCTTTAACATCACAAGTACTTACAAAGATCCCTGGAGCAATGAAGAAGCTTTTGCTAAATTAGGTCAACTAGCTGATACAAAACTGGATCGCGACTGTGTAAATGCAATACTAAAAAACACAGATAAAATACTTGAAATTCAAAAGTTGTTTAAAGATGAAGAAGTACGTTAGAAACTTTATTATTTGTGAATAGGTTAGTACATATCAAATAAGTAGATACACTATTTAACATAATATACATTATACGCATATTAAGGATATTATACGCATATTAAGGATATGTTAAGAAAAGCAATGATATGGCTAAAACTTACTTTTAACCCAAAAATTTATATGGCCATCACATAATCGTAATCAAATTCTGACATCTCTTTAAGTTTACTATCTTTTATCGCCCCTTTAACCTGCCTCTTTATTTTATTAAGTCCTGATTCTACAGTTGAGGCCTTAAAAGAAATCTGAAAAGAATATCCTTTCTTAAGTCGGGCAACTCCGTGCTCTGTGAGTGTTACTTTATACTGCTTCCTGTTACTGTTATTACCAGGCGCAGAAATTGTTGGATAAAGATAATCTGTACTTTCAATCGCATTATCAATCATTCTTTGTTCCATATGTTCAAGCATAGTTATTCTAAGTGGAACAATATAAACATTATGGACACCATTGTTTTTAATCATACAACCTATGATAACTGCATTTTTTTTGGTCTCGGTTGGTTTAACAATGTTGTGATTACAACTTAAATCTAAGGATGGGTGAAGCTCTTTAGAAATCTTAGAATAATTAAATTCTGGTCTTTCTTTTACATTTTTCTCACGTTTACTTACTATCTGAATCTTTTGTTCCTTTACAGCTTGCTCACGTATACTTGCTATCTGAATCTTTTGTTTCTTTACAGTTTGCTCACGTTTTTTTCCTTTCTGAAGCTTAATTACTATCTGAGTCTTTTGTTTCTTTACAGATTGCGCACGTTTGTCTTCTTTCTGAATCTTTTGTTTCCCAAATTTTTCGTCCCAAGAAGCTAATATTTTTCCATGTAGTAGACGAAATTTAGCTATGTCTTTACTCATTTCAAGTGTTTTCTGTGCAGTATTTGCAACATTAACCTTCATTTGATCTAAATCCATTTTTTGTACTTTTAAGGCTATCTCATGTTTTTGAATTTCATTATTCAAAATAATCACTGATATAAAAGCTATGGCTGCAATAATAATTGTAGTTCGATTCATCTATGGGCTCTTCTATTAAGTTCTAAATCCGGTAATTCCATAATAATAAACATCCAATAAAACAACATTAAAACACGTGTTATTGTTAGGAGAAAGTGTTTATTAATAATTTACAACAAACACATGTTAATTAATTATTTAGCGTCTATATTTCATAAATCAGATGAGAGTTTATAGGTTAGTGACATTAAATATATATACTTTATGAGTACTCTAGTATGCTCTTTCTTGACTAAAAATTACAAACAGATATAATTTAATCCGATTAAATCTCGACTGTCAGGAAGGATAACTATGAATCTACGTGACTATATAGAAATGGGTGAAATGGAAGCAGGAAGCCAAGTAAAACTGGCAGAATTTCTTATGATGAACCCAGCAAATATAAGGAACGCAAAAAGAGGCACTCAGGGCATTCCTGACGCAATGTGTATAAAATTAGCCAAGCTGGTAGGAGTAACTGAAATTGAAGTAATTGCGGCTAGTAACTTAGTTACCGAGAAAAACCCGGAGAGAAGAAAAATTTTTGAAGGATGTTTAGCAACTTTGACCAGTATCGCATTCGCAGTGCTTCTGGCAGCAAATTCAACCACTTCCGAGGCAAAGTCAACGTTACAGAACAATGCACCACCTATATCACCAATTCAATTTATACATCACAATTAAATTTAACAGGTTTTAGCTAACAAAGCTGAAGCCAATAACTACGAAATCTAAATAATTTTAACCATCTAAGATACATTTCTGATAAATTAAACGTCAAAGGAGGCAGTTTATTATGTTTGAAGTAATATTATTGATCATTGGGGTAGTAGCTGGTTTTTGCCTATATAAAATGGTAATCATGAGTGATTCTAGGCAAGGCACTATTAATAATAAAATTAAAACCTTTGACTCCATAACAGAATCATGGACTGAACTACGTCACTTCATTCTTGCCAATCACAAGGGGAAACTCCTGTCACAGGAAGCAAATAATGAAATAGATGAAATGCATAAAAACTCGCAACAACTAATAGATGAATTAAACCTGGGATGTGAAAATCAACATCTGATCTCTGATATTACTAGCTTTAATAAATCTATATATAAAAACGAATGGGATACATTAGATTTAAAAAAATTATCTGCTGTTACGGATCAGTTAAAAGCAGACTCATCTGCGTTAGCTTCTCGTATGAAAGAGGATGTCAATAATAGTTACCGGCTTGAATGGCAAGACCTAAAATCATGTGTTACATCTTGCCTTTGCTCGAATGAATCATGTAACCAAGCCCCTACTCAGGCTAATAATGTTTCATCAAATACAACTGCATCTAATACAGCTACATCAAACACAGAATATAAAGATGACTGGATTGAAGTGCTACTGAAATCAAAATTTAATTTTTTGAAGGATTGGGATATAAGATCATTGTCCAAAAGAGAAACTACAGTAACAGAAGAGCCAGTTGCTGAAAGCAAGCCTAAAAAAACTGAAGCTGCAACTGAAAGCAAACCAAAAAAAGTAGAGCCTGCAGCTGAAAGTAAGCCTAAAAAAACTGAAGCTGCAACTGAAAGCAAACCAAAAAAAGAGAAATCCTCGCCTGGGGATAAATCTAAGTAAAAAAGGATCTTTCCTGAATGCTAAACTAACAATTAACTAGCTACAAATTTCTACTAATTGTTAGCAGAATCAGGCCTTAAAGGAGAAGCCGTCAAAAATATGACAGCTTCTCCTTTATCATTAGTACAACTTCGATAGCCCCCTGTCTATCTTCATTAAATGATTACTTTATAATCAAAAGTATTAAAGGCAGAATAACCAATGTGAGCAATTTTGACCTTAATCTAAATGAAAACAAATAATTCTGAAATTAAGTCCCTTGTGAACCATATTGTAGTATTTGCTCAAGACACTTTTAAAGAGAATGAAGTATCTGTATATGTTATGGGAAGCCTTGCACGAGGCGGATTTAGTGATATAGCAAGTGATATTGACCTAGGGATCATTATTGAGGGGCCACTAGATAATGCTAGAGAAAAGATCAAAGATGTACTATCTGCAGCACATAAAGCATTTCCTTCAGTAAAAAACAATATCTCAATTTTCTGGGGATCCGTTGAATCATTAAATGGCGTAATAGATGCGGGTCGTTACCCGCCTTTTGATCGATTAGACCTTATTGATCATGGCCAGCTCCTTTCAGGTCAAGATATCAGGCAGATATTGGTCAAACCAACTAGGAAGGAGCTTGAGATTGCAAGCTCAACATTTTCGCTTAGTTATCTTGCAAATCAAGAGAGAATTGATGAATTTCATAATTGCAGACGCATAGCTGAAAAGGGAGTTGTTTATACAACCAAAACAATACTTTTTCCCGCAAGGTTTATCTATTTACAAAGAACTGGTCAAATCGCGGGTAATGAAGAGTCCTCACGCTATTATGTAGATAATTTTAAAGGCCCTGATGCAGAGCTTATAGAACAAGGGTATTACTGGAGACATAATTCACTACCAATAGATTTAAATAAAGTGACAGATTATCTGAAAAAAGGGGTGATATTGCTTTATATAAATTACATTAACATATATATCCAACGCATGGAATATTATAATGAAACAGTACTTAAAGATAAGCTAATTCAATGGAAAGAAAATATATCATGCTAAATATCTAATACCACCAAAATTATTAGAATTTAGATCTCCAATAATAAATACCTCGTAAATTCCTAGATTATATTCATTTATAATCCATAAGATAAATATCTTATTTAAACCTTATTAAAGTGTATACCCCCTACCTCATTGAAATAACTTATTTAAAATAGTATCAGCTTAATCTAATTCTACTATTGTGCACAAAATACAGTTAGGGATATTAAACCTAACGGATGCCATTATTTTTCCTTGTATGACCATTTAGAAAATCCTAAAAAATCACATAATATAAAAAGACAGTAAAATTTAATAAAATAATATTACTTATAAATATTATATATCAATCAGTTAATTATTTATATTAAATTAAATTATTAATATTACATAATTTTATTCTATTTAACATAACTAAGATTCCTTACATTTGTACCTTATTTGTATTTTTTAGTTTTTAAAAAATTTTATAATTTAATAGTTTTGTTACTCTCCCCTACTCATTTCTAGTTTTTATTAAATAAGCTAACAGAACAGATTTTTTAAATAATTTTGTCTTTTCGCCGATATAAACAGATATAACTTTGCTTTGGTCATATTTAACTGAGTTTGATTAATTTATGAGTTAATTTAGACCTATAACTTGTACTCGAATTAAATACAATTAGTTAAAGGAATTGCACTATGGATCTTAAAGAATATATAGAAATGGGGGAAAATGCCGCAGGAAACCAGGTCAAACTTGCCTCATATCTAGAGCAAAATGATTCAAATATGAGAAAAATGAAACAGCATAAAAGAGGCTTACCTGACCCAATGTGTATTAAATTAGCACATTTGATTGGAGTTGATCCTCTACATGTAATTGCTGCAAGTAATTTGGTAACTGAAAAGAATTCCGGAAGAAGAAAACTGCTGGAAAGCTGTCTTGTTACTGTAAATTAGTTATTTTACATTTATCTCCTGCTTACATAAAATCTACAGAACTAAGCTACAGCATTGTTTTTAGCATTCTCAATTAACTCGTAGAAATGCTCATCAGGCTTCACCATAAGACCATCTGCTAATGTAACCATATAATTTGAACATGAAATCATAGCAATTATTTCAGGGATATCTTCCTGATTCACACCATTCTTTAACATTTTATCAGTAGCCTCTCTATAGCTTCCTTTCCCTTGTGCAAGACATACAGCAAATTTTAGTATCTCTCTAGTTGAATCAGGCTGAATTGATTCTAGGTCCCTAGTTAATTGTTGATTTACACCGTACTCTAAGCCATATTTCAATGCCATAGCCTGATGCGCAACAGAGCAATACTGGCAATCACGGGCATTTGCAACTACAACAAAAATCATTTCTTTCAGGGCTCGTGATAATTTTCCAGTACACAAAATAGCTCTAACCATTTTCCATGATGTCGCAGCTAATGCTGGATCAATAGCTATTGCAGTTCGAAATAGCTTAGGCACATAACCCAGGCCAAGCATTTCTTTTATATCTTTATCCTCATTGGGAAAACGTTTTGCAAATTCTTCTTCAGTATAAGCTTGTGTGTTTGACATTCAAGCGTCCTTAAAAAGATTAAAAAAGTTCTGCGTCGTAGACTGAGCCACTTCATTTATATTAATGCTACGTAAGCTTGCTATCTCTTCAGCTACGTGTCGTACAAATGCGGGCTGATTAGTCTTGCCACGATATGGAACTGGCGCCAGATATGGAGAATCTGTTTCAATTAACATTCTTTCAATTTGAATTTTTTTAGCGGTTTCCTTTAGGGCAACAGCATTTTTAAATGTAACTATACCGGAAAATGATATGTAGAAATTCATCTCTATTGCCTGCTGTGCAACTTCCCAGCTTTCAGTAAAGCAATGCATCACACCTCCAACCTGATCTGCACCCTCCTCTGCCATGATTCGTAAAGTATCAGTAGCTGCTTCACGAGTATGAATGATAAGTGGCTTATTACTTTGACGAGCAGCACGTATATGCTCTCGGAATCTATTTCGCTGCCACTCAAGATCACCTTTTAGACGTGAGTAGTCTAGCCCCGTCTCGCCTATTGCAATAATTCTGGGATGTTGGGCTAAGGAAGCTAACTCTTCGGCTTGTGGCTCAGTTAGATTTTCATAGTCAGGATGAACCCCGACTGAAGCATAAAGATTTGGATAACTCTCAGCAAGTAAAAGTACCTTTGGAAAATCTTCCAAGTTAACACTTACACACAGAACATGGCTAACCTTATTAGCTTCCATATTCTCAAAAATCTTATCAAGATTATTTGCAAGGTCTGGAAAATCAAGATGGCAGTGTGAGTCAATAAACATAATTAAATAAAAATCCTATTTCGATACAAATAAATTTAAGTGGGTTAATTATTGCGGGCTGGAGCCATCAACATAGCATAAGAAATTAAAATCTCTTCTAAGAAAAGCCTAGGATTAAGAGGGTGATGCGCTAATCGCTGCATATCTATTAAATTACGCAAATATCTGGCAAGTTGAAGCGGATCAATTTTTAGAACCAATACCTTTATTTTAGTCTGCATAGATAAATGGTAACGAATCTGTCCTGTTGTACGAAAACTCATTAAGTCATAACACCATTTTTGTAGCCAGTTTACTATAGTTGGTAAATCAGATTTTTGCATTTCTTCTGCAAGCAATATTGGATTTAAACTTTTTAATGCACTGATATGATTGATAAAATTCTCATACTGCAAAAAATATTCACTATCATTAAATTCTAGTGCTGCAAGAGGAGCATAACCGACTGCAGCAAGACTACCCCGAGCATCTTTTATACCCTGTTGTTCAAGCCAGTTGATAGCTAAACTAAGATCTGGAACTGGCATTGCAATTTGCCTGCAACGACTGCGTATTGTTGGCAACAAATCATGTGGTCGGTGTGTTACAAGGATAAATAAAGTTTGAGGTGGTGGTTCTTCTAGATTTTTTAGAAGTGCATTTGCAGCTGCTACATTCATTGTTTCTGCTGGATGAATTAAAACTATCTTGTAACCACTACGATGACTTGACATATTGATTACATCACCTAGAGAACGAATTTGTGCAACACTAATTTTCTTACTAGGTTTCTTGCTTAGCTTTGTACTACTCAGTTTATTTTTGTTGTTAGTTCCTTCTATTTCTTTAACCTCACTAGATGATTCTGATAAGGCTTCCGGTTCAACTAGATAAAAATCCGGATGTCCTGCTTGTTCAAACCATCTGCAGCTAGGGCAATTATCACAAGCTATACCCTCTGAAGGTGGATCTTCACATAATAAAAATTTAGCAAGAGATCTGGCAAATCCTAATTTGCCAATACCCTTTTTCCCTTTCAACAGTATTGCATGACCTAAAGAAACTTTATTCTTAGCCAGAATTTGCCAAATTTTATCTTGCCATGGAAATATATTATTCATTAACAGATAGTTAGAGTGATGTCTTTCAGCTTAAGTCTGATATCTTCCAATGATTTACTTGAATCAATTATATGAAACCGATGGGATAGTTTACCTGCTCTCTTAAGGTAAGATTCCCGAACTCGGTCAAAGAACTCATCCTTTTCTTTTTCAAATCTATCAGTTGATTCTATGCCATCTCCCCGGCTATTTAGCCGTTTCCTTCCTAATTTACTTGTCACATCAAAATAAAAGGTGAGATCAGGCTGAAATGTTCCTTGTACCCAACATTCCAAGTCATCAAGTTTATCCTCAGATAGCCCTCTTCCACCACCCTGATAGGCAAAGCTTGCATCAGTAAAGCGATCTGAAATTACCCAGTCTCCTTTATCTAACGCCGGAAGTATTAATTTATCTAAATGTTCTCGGCGAGCTGCAAACATAAGTAATGCCTCTGTTTCAGGGTGAATAGTCAGGCTGCTATCTAGTAAAAGTGCACGTAATTTTTCACCTAATAGAGTACCTCCTGGCTCATGTGTTACAACAGTTCTCTTTCCCATACCCTTCAAAAAGTCTTCTAGCCATGAAAGATGAGTACTTTTACCTGCACCATCAATTCCTTCAAGGGTTATAAATTTTCCCCGAGTCATCTGTGACATATCTGAAAAAAGTTTTTAATTAGAATTTTTAACCTTATTACAGTATTACATATCCTTTGTTATAAACCAGAATAATTTCAATGATTTTTATAAATCCCTTTATATTTGGTATTGTTTAACAAAGCTTATTAGCCCATGATCAGTACAATATAAGTTTATATATGTAACTTAATACGGGAGCTTATCCATGGCATACGGAAAAATAATCTCACCATTCCAACTTATCCTCATTATAACGCTGGCATTTGGAAGCAATATATCTAAAGCCAATCCCGAGAAAATCTCTGAAAACAGTGGCTTGCCAACACCTTTATATAGTTCCATGGGCGAATCGTTAACAGAAATTGAAATAATGGAATTACATCAACGTCGTTTTATAGATGCTGCCAATAACGTAGCTAAACTATTTAGCAGGTTTGATCAGAAAGTACATGAGGTTACTCTTGCAGCTAAAGCAGCATATTCATACCCATTTAATGAACGGATTCAACTCAGATTACTAAATAAGACACGCCAAATGGAAAGAGCACAAAGAACATTCAATAGTAAATACTTACAATTGCAGTCACAGATGGAATATGAATTTCGAAGTTTTATAGCAGCAAGTAATAATTTTATGGAGCAACAGGAAGAAATCAGAAATTGAGATGTAAATTCAGTATAGCTATGGATAACATAATATTGATCAGGAATATCACTTACAATAAAGAAAAATGATCTACTAAATACGATTCTCCAATTAGCATGGCATAATCCTTTACTCAAACGTATTAACGTTAATACTTAATTTTATTAGTAATTAATTGAAATTTGATCTAGGTCAAGATAAAGTAAAGTAATCCTAAGTAAGCTATAAACCAGAAAAGAATTAATGTGTTTGAATTGATAACCCTTAAAACAACAATATACAAATTCTAGTCTCAAAATTTTTTCTTGAGGAATAAATTTTGCCTATAACCATTTCTTTAACAATGGCTTGTAGTAAGCCATTCAGGAAAATTAATGTTGATGCGCACACTGACCTATGGCAAAATATAAAGAATAATAATAATTTATGTAAAGCAGTAGCAGTATCGTTTCGAAGTATTTCAATTAAAATCAATGTGAAAAATAATGCATGTAGAGGAAATAAACCCTTTGCAGTAAGTCTATTGCCATACGAACAATTATCACTATCTATACACAGGAACTATACCTATGAATCAGCGTAATTATTTAACATGTCCGGTTGTACCTACCAGCTCTCATATAAGTACACAGGAGAAATCAAATGTATCCAGATGGCTGTTAAAATATTTTTTTGGTACTATTTTCCTCGGGCTAACATTCCCGACTTTAGCTGATACAACGCCTGATTCTCAGATTCCTGAAATTTCAACATTAGAAGCAAACTCTTTATCTACAGGTAAATCATCCATTAATACGCCACCAATTAAACTGGCAGGAAGGACAAATACCCTATTAGATGATGTAGGTTCTGCAGTATCTGTAGTTACATCTGAGGACATTGAATCTACACCTAAAACAGATATTACCGAACTTATGAAACAAGTTCCGGTAGTATCTAAAGCACCTCGTCCTGGTGTCTTTGTTATTCCACCAGGTCCGAAAGCAGAAGAATACCCGGGACAATATTCTTTTTGGGATTTTGCAACAGGAAAAAACCGTACAACTAAGCCTGTTTCTCCCTACGCGCCGTTTGCCCTGCAAACTACCCCTGCATTTGATATAAATTTTAGCTATCTAGACAATCCTAATCATGAAACAGATTTCTTTGATCCTTTGAAGCGTATTCAAATTGGTAATGACGTACTGTTATCTTTTGGTGGCCAATTTTGGTATCGCTATATGCGTGAAACAGACAGTAGATTAAATGCAGCAGGTAGAAATAATAACTTTCATCTGACACGTCTGAGAGCTCACGTTGATATATGGTACCAAGATAAAATTAGGTTTTTTGGTGAATTTATTGATGCGCGTACTTGGGGTCAGGAGCTACAACCACTTGGTATAGACCGGAATCACACGGACATGTTAAATATCTTTTTGGATGTAAAATTAGCTGAGGCCCAAGGCGGCAAGGCCTACGTCCGAGTTGGTAGACAAGAACTGACCTATGGTTCCCAAAGACTTATTTCATCATTGGATTGGGTAAATACTAGACGTACATTCCAGGGTGTCAAAGCATTCTGGCATACACCAAAATTTAATTTAGATACTTTCTGGGTCCGTCCTATGAGGACCCAACCAAATGCATTTGATCAGTGGCAGAAAAAACGAGACTTTGTTGGTTTATGGGGGACCTATAAGCCTAAAAAAGGGGATGCCTTTGATCTATATTTCCTGAGTCTATTGGATAACCGGGGAATATTCTTGGGTCAGGGTGGTGTAAGGGGAAACTCTAGAATACATACTATTGGTACTCGTTATATTGGAACATATAAACGGTTTCTGTTTGAGTTAGAAGGTATGTACCAGTTTGGTAAGAATGCCAATCAGGATATTTCTGCAGGCGCTGTTGCTGTCGGTGGTGGTTATCGTATTCCTCTACCTTACAACCCCCAGTTCTGGCTTCGTTATGACTATGCTTCTGGTGATGACAACCTAAACGCCGGTGGCACCCGAAATACATTTAACCACCTCTTTCCCTTCGGAAACTATTACATGGGCTGGTTAGATCGAGTGGGACGTCAAAATATTCATGACTTTAATGCCCAATTTAGTTTACATCCACAGCGTTGGCTTACATTTATTTCGCAATATCACAGATACTATTTGGCCAGCAAAACAGACTTTCTATATAACGCGGGTGGAGCGGCGATACTTCGTGATGCAACGGGTGCATCAGGAAGTCATGTAGGGGACGAGATTGACCTTCGTTTTAATATTCACGTTGACCGACACCAGGATGTTTTAGTCGGATACTCCAAAATGTGGGCTGGAACTTTTATGAAAGCCAGCAGACCAGGAATAAATCCTGATTTATTCTACGTACAATATAATTTCCGCTTCTAAGCCTTTCTCAAGTATATAACCAAGCCTTACCAATCCTCTATTTAGTAGAGGATTGGTATATCTACTATAGATCCGATAGGCCATCAACTTAGTAGAAACTTTGTGACTTAATTAACTGAATCTATCTACCAGTCTGTTTAGCATAAACATAACTGTAAATAATACTAATGTATCCAAGAGGAAATATTAATTATGCTTAAAGCATTCATATCAATAATTGCAGAAATAGGTAATCAAATCAGTGAGCGCAATAAAACTGATGAAGAGGAAAGAGAATACGATGGAGGATTAGGCCAGCCTTACAGTCAACGTAAGTGGGCAGAAAACTATTATGGCGAACAATTTAGTAATACAGTACTTAAGAAAGAAGATGATTAGTAGAAATATACTTATAAAGCCTTAACCATATTCTCGACTACTTTTTTAGCATCACCAAATACCATCATAGTTTTATCCATGTAAAATAAATTATTGTCTAGGCCCGCATACCCAACAGCCATACTCCGTTTTACTACCATAACAGTTCGTGCTTTGTGTGTATCTAGAATTGGCATGCCGTAGATTGGACTTCCTTCAACATATGCTGCTGGATTTACAACATCATTTGCACCTAAAACCAATACAACATCTGTATTTGAGAAATCACTATTAATTTCGTCCATCTCTAATACATACTCATATGGTATTTCTGCTTCAGCTAATAATACATTCATATGGCCTGGCATACGCCCAGCAACAGGATGAATGGCAAAGCGTACATTGACGCCATTTTCAAGTAATTTCTCTGCCAACTCCTTAACTGAATGTTGTGCTCGTGCTACTGCCAACCCATAACCAGGAACAATAATTACACTATCTGCGTTACCTAACAAAAATGCCGCATCATCTGCACTACCACTACGATGAGTTTTTTGCGTTCCATCCCCCTCCTCTACTGATCCACCGTCACTTCCAAACCCACCAAGTATCACGGAAAGAAATGGACGATTCATAGCTTTGCACATAATATAAGACAATATTGCGCCGGAGCTGCCAACCAGAGAGCCAGCTATAATTAGCATTGGATTTCCAAGCGAAAAACCAATGCCTGCTGCTGCCCAACCTGAATAGGAGTTGAGCATTGAGATTACCACCGGCATGTCTGCCCCACCAATTGGAATAATAATCAGAAATCCCAGAATAAAAGCAATCACAGCCATAGAAACAAAAGCTGTCCAATTAGTAATATCACTAAAAAAGAACCATAAACCAAAGCCGATCATTACTAGAGCGATGATCAGGTTTACCATATGCTGTCCACTAAAAGTAATAGGTGCACCGCTCATACGGCCTGATAACTTTAAAAATGCGATCACTGACCCTGACCAGGTCATAGCTCCGATGAACGTACCAAGAAACAACTCTAATTTACTACCCATTGGCAGGATGGCAGGTAGACCGAATGAAACCGGGTTGTTAACAGCTGCAATAGCAATAAATACTGCCGCCAAACCTACAAGCGAATGCATAAATGCAACAAGTTCTGGCATAGCCGTCATTTGTACACGTTTCGCCACTACTGCCCCAATCGTGCCACCTACAGCAATACAAACAGCTATCAACCCCCAATTTTCAGTAATTGTAAGTGTGGTAATCACGGCAATGGCCATCCCTACCATTCCGAATAAATTACCTCGACGGGCAGTAACTGGCGAACTTAAACCTTTTAACGCTAGAATAAAAAAAACTGACGCAACAAGATAAGCTAAAGCAACTAAATTTGGTGACATTTACTCGTTTCCTTTTTTATCTTTTTTTCTGAACATTTCCAGCATACGTTGCGTAACCAGAAATCCACCAAATACATTGATTGCGGCCAACGTCACAGCAACTGCACCTAACCAAACACCCCAATCAGTTTCTGCTGACCCAGCAGCCAACATAGCACCAACTAAAATAATCCCTGAAATAGCATTAGTCACTGACATCAGCGGTGTATGCAAGGCAGGAGTCACATTCCACACAACGTGGTAACCAACAAATATTGCTAGTACAAATATCGTAATGTTGATAATGGTTGGATCAATTTCCCCAATCATGATAGCTCCTCTTGAGTACCTAAAAATTAACTTAAAAAATTATGAAATTACTCCCCCGTCTATACAAACGAGGGTTCCTGCAATAATCTCATCTTCACGATCAAGCTTAAATTCTCCACTCTCTGCATCTAGCATTAAGTTAAGAAAGTTCATTAAATTACGGGCATAAAGTGAACTAGAATCAGCTGCCACTAGTCCGGGCAGATTAGCTATTCCTACTAGATGCACGCCATGTTTAACTACAGTTTTATTTAGCTCCGATAGTGGACAATTTCCGCCAGCTTCAACAGCCATATCCACAATTACAGACCCAGGCTTCATGGCTTTTACAGTTTCTTCATTAATCAGAACCGGTGCTGGACGCCCTGGAATTAATGCAGTAGTTATGATGATATCTGCTACTATGGCACGTTGATGTACTAGCTCTCCCTGACGACGTTTATAGTCATCAGACATCTCCCGTGCATAACCACCTGCTGTTTCTGCTTGAACTTTTTCTTCATCACTTAAGGGTACTTCAACAAACTTTGCGCCCAAACTTTCTACTTGTTCCTTTGCAGCAGGACGCACATCAAATGCTTCGATTACTGCTCCCAGACGCTTGGCTGTAGCAATAGCCTGTAAACCCGCAACGCCTGCTCCTAATATCAGCATTCGTGCAGCTTTAACAGTACCTGCAGCTGTCATTAACATGGGAAGAAATCTCTGGTATACATTTGCTCCTATTAGTACTGCCTTATAGCCAGCAATGTTTGCCTGCGAGGAAAGTACATCCATACTTTGAGCACGAGAAATACGTGGAAGCTTCTCCATAGAAAAAGCCGTTAATCCATGGTTTGCAAGAGAAGTAATGCCTTCGGTTTGGTGTGGGGATAATAAACCCAGTAAAACTACGTCCTTACGTATCATCTTTAGCTCAGAAGAATCTGGCGCCCGTACTTTAAGTACTATCTGAGACTGTTTATAAAGTTCTGCAGCATCATTTACTATAGTTGCACCGGCTTCCCTAAAATTCTCGTCAGTAATACTTGCACCGGTACCTGCTCCTGACTGTACCAGAACAACATGAGACCCATTGGCTGAAAATTTCTTAACAGTTTCTGGCGTAGCTGCAACGCGGGTTTCACCATCCAAGATCTCCGCGGGTATTCCTATATACATTGACAATCTCCCTTATAGATATCTTATATTTCTACTAAACATCTATATTAAGTCCTCACTAACAAATAATTCTTCTTTTTTAAGAATCATCGATTATAAATAATCCTGGGTATGATGTGTTGCACAGAATACAAGATAAACTGAATTTTATGCTCCTAGGCTCTGATTTGATCTGATTCCTTTAAACAATGACTAATCCACTGTGTAGTTAGTTTCTCCTGAGCACTGTTCTGACGTAATCGTGAAGCAAGTCCACCAAAATCAACTTGATCAAGTGGCTGATCCTGATTGAAACATGAAAATACATAAGTAATTGCACCAGTATCCGGATCTTTATGAGGCTGTAGGCACTGCGCACATATTTCTTTCATCATGCATTGCATAGGTGAATTTATAGAACCAATTGCAAAATGATCTGCCTTTAAATAAGGCTGAAGTTGATCTCGTCTAGCGACACCTACTGCTGCCATCATTTGATCTGAACCAATAGCAAGTATTCTATCAGCCTCTACTAGTGGAATTGGTTGAGGACCTAAAGCACCACTACCATAAGCAGTCATAGCTTCTACTATGTTTCCAACATAGCTTAAGTCTCCAGATCGAGAAGGCTTGAATCCCGGTGACTCATCACAACACCATACAACTGTATCCGCAGCTGATTCAATTTCTTCCACTTTATAGCGATCAATTAATTTTTTATATCCGGCAAAATATAAAACCTTTGATCCCACCGCTCGTGCTGCTGCACCAATAGAGAATAAAACTGCATTTCCTAATCCACCACCAACTAGTACTACAGTCTCACCTGGTACAATTTCTGTTGGTGTTCCTGTAGGCCCCATTAATACTACAGGGTCTCCAGGACTAAGCATGGCACATAAATCAGCTGATCCACCCATTTCTAACGCTATTAGTGATACTAATCCACGTTCAACATCTACTGAGGCTCCTGTCAGGGCTATTCCCTCCATTGCAAGCTTTGTGTCACCGGCATTAGTAGCAAGCGTTTCAAAGTTTTGAAAACGATAAAACTGGCCTGGCTGGAATCGTTCTGCAGCCATAGGCGCATGCACTACAATTTCAATAATAGTTGGGGTTAGCCTCTCTACTTTATGTACTGTAGGCCGTAACCTTGCATTAATATCAGAAAAGAATTGTGTGTTTCCTTCTTTTGATACTGGAGACTGCTGACTAAGCACACGGCTAACCACAGGATAACCTTGCTTTGCACTGGACATAGCCTTTACAACATTCCCAGAATAGGATGGGTGAAGGTCGCCAAAAAAACTAATAAAACGACCGTCATCACAACGACTTAGAAGTACCATGGGAGTCTCAGGTTTAGGATTTCCGTATACTGGATCTACAGGGTTTCCGTTCTCATCGCAAGCAGCAAAATAACGTCCATGCAGTTTAAAATTTTTCTGGTCTTCTCTGGCAAGTACTGTATTTGGCTGTGTACCTGCTGCTACCAATACAGCGCGAGCAGGTAATTCAGTTTTTCCAGTTTTCTCCCATGATCCAGCTTCGTTTAGTTTTTTAATTGTAAACTTTACCGATCTAGCATGTTCCCGTTGATCAATTTCTATACTTTCAGGTGTAAGGCCTTCAGCAAAAGTTATACCCTCTTCTAGTGCCTTTTCTACTTCTTCATGATTTAGGGTATAAGACGGGCTATCTATTAATCGTTTTCTATACGCAATGGTAGCACCACCCCAAGATTGAAGTAGCTCTAGAATTTTTGGCGTACGTCCTTCTTCTGTTGCCAATTTACGCTCGTTTCGAATAGCACGTGCATGATTAAGAAACTCATCTGCGATTTCACGTTCTTCCTCATCCCATGAATTACAAATCGCTTCTTCACCTTTGACAGAAGAAAGAACCTCATAGCGACGTAGAAATTTATCTACCTGCACCGGATAATAAGCAAGAGCTTCAGTTGCAGTATCAATAGCTGTTAATCCACCACCAATTACTACTACAGGTAAGCGTAACTGCATATTTGCAACAGAATTGTCTTGAGCTGCACCAGATAGCTGTAACGCCATCAAGAAATCAGATGCAGCACGAACACCTCTTGCCAGACCATTTGGCAGATCAAGTACGGTGGGACGTCCTGCTCCGGCAGCTAGTGCTATATGATCAAACCCCATATTGAGAGCATCATCAGCTGTAATAGTACCTCCAAAACGAACCCCACCAAAAAGAGAAAATTCTTCTCTTCGTTCTAGTAATAGCCGAATTACCTTCAGAAAATTTTTGTCCCAACGTACAGTAATTCCATATTCTGCTACACCACCAAAACCTGCTGGCATACGTTCATTTAGATCCTCATCAAGTTCTTTTATATTTCTGATGGCCCTGAAAGGTACACGATTACCTTCTTGACTAATTCCTGAGATATCTGATGGAAGGGATTCTATTTTGAGTCCGTCTATACCCATCACCGTATGGCCATCATTCATCAAGTGGTGGGCTAAAGTATACCCTGCAGGTCCCATACCAACCACCAACACTTTATGGCCTGATGGGGACCTCGGAACCGGTCGATTCAGATCTAGTGGGTTCCAACGTGTAAGGAGGCTATAGATTTCAAAACCCCATGGCAATTCAAGGATGTCTTTAAGAGATCTTGTTTCAGCTTCAGGTATATTTACTGGTTCTTGCTTTTGGTAAATACAGGATTTCATGCAGTCATTACAAATCCGGTGACCAGTTCCGGCACACATAGGATTATCCAATACAATCATAGCCAGGCTACCAATAGCAACTCCCTGAGTCTTTAATTTATGGAACTCAGAAATACGTTCTTCTAACGGGCAACCAGCCAGTAACACACCAAATTGACTTTTTTTGAAAGCCTGAGGTTCATCAGGTGACTTTAACTTTTCCTTTAACCCTTTTGAGCAAGAATCTTTCCCTTGCTCATGACACCAAATACAATAATTCGCTTCATCCAAAGCACCAACAAGATCAGTACCC
The DNA here is from genome assembly GCA_965205785.1 of Nitrosomonadaceae bacterium. Classification (GTDB taxonomy): domain Bacteria; phylum Pseudomonadota; class Gammaproteobacteria; order Burkholderiales; family Nitrosomonadaceae; genus BJGV01. The sequence continues at coordinate 1,930,112 of OZ242188.1, read as the reverse complement.
TGATCAGTCAGCGAAAAACCCTCTCTCCGACGTAAGTGATTCAGTCGATGAATATCATAACCTTCTGTATTATCAATAACCGTTGGTACTAAATGTAAATAATCTAGCTTAGGGTGAGATTTAAATAGTACGCCACCTAGACTGTGTTTTTTTCCTTCTGCTGTTTTCATTGCCCACGCTGCATAAAGTAACGCCACTTTAAGGCGTTCCTCATTCTTTTTTTCATCCTTCAACCATTCTGTTACTTTCGTTGCAAAAACAAGTTCAGAAAACGGCGCTTTAAATTCATCCTCTAGTTGTTTCTCCAATTTAATACCATCGGCTGCTGATATATCTTCATCACTTACTTTATTCATTGCTCTACGCAGCACAAACTGTCTTTTGCAGAAATAAAGTGGAGCAAGTTCGTGATGGCGAGCAGAAAGCGCCTGAACCTCAGTCTCTATACAAAATAATTTTGAAATAAAATCATCAAGCCAGGGAGCAATTTCAATTAATAAGTTAGATTCATCTTTTGCGTTAAGGCTGCCACAATGAGAACGAGCATAATCAAATCGAGTGTATAAATCAGAATCACTTTCACGTAAAAAATTAAGGAAAGCCTGATCTAATTTTAAAATGCCAGTATGACGATATAAATCTGCGAAGATCATATCGAATCCCAGAATAAGTGAATCCACTTTTGTTCCTTCTATAGAGCCTGAATCTTCTCCTAAACTTTTCATAATCAATAGATTGTTAATAATATTAAATAAAAAGAAACAAATTTTTTTAGTTTTGTAATTTTAAGAGTTATATTGAAGTATTAAATTATTCGTTATCTAGACAAATCATTCCTGCTGCAACAGTATTATTGCTGGCTTCATCAATTATGATAAAACTCCCAGTAGCATGGTTTCTCTGATAGTCATCACATACCAAAGGTTGCTGCACATTCAGTTTCACACGTCCAATATCATTCATTCTTAAAGTGTCTACTATTTCATGGTCTAGTGTATTAACATCTACACGGTAATCTATATGACTCACTCCTACTTTAACAATTCGAGTTGAATGTTTGATAAGATATTTACGCTTGAGATCAAGAGCTGTCTCAGATAACCAACATAGTATTGCCTCAATCTTTTTGGTCACCCGCGGAGCACTTTCAGTTTTTACCAACATATCGCCACGAGAAATATCTAAATGATCCTCTATAGTCAGCGTTACTGATTGTGGAGCAACGGCATGACTAAGAAACCCATCATACGTAACAATTTCTTTAATACGAGAGTTTAGTCCAGAAGGGAAAACTGTCACTTCATCTCCAACACTAATATGGCCTGATTCAATTCTCCCCATATAACCACGAAAATCATGGAATTCCTCCGTTTTTGGACGGCATACAAGTTGAATCGGAAAACGAAAGTCTTCAAGATTAATATCATGATCTATGGATATATTTTCTAATAAATCCATTAAAGCCACACCCTTATACCAAGAAAGATTATTACCACGCTCCACCACCATATCTCCATTCAAAGCAGACATTGGTATATACACAATATTGCTCAAACCTAGTTGGTCAGCAAACTTGGCAAAATCCTGGCTAATCTTGTCAACTACATCACGTGAATAGTCAACAAGATCCATTTTATTTATAGCTACAACCAAATGAGGAATACCCATTAAACTAGCTAAATAAGCATGACGACGAGACTGAGTAAGAACACCTTTCCGCGCATCAATAAGAATAATTGCAAGATTAGCAGTAGATGCGCCGGTCACCATGTTACGAGTATATTGTTCGTGCCCCGGGGTATCCGCAATAATAAATTTTCGTTTAGGGGTAGCAAAATAACGATAGGCCACATCAATAGTAATACCTTGCTCACGTTCAGCCTGCAAGCCATCAGTTAATAATGATAAGTCTACATCCTTCATCCCACGTTTTTGTGAAGTATTCGTAATCGCACTTAATTGGTCTTCAAAAATTGATTTGGAGTCATGTAATAAACGTCCAATTAAAGTGCTCTTACCATCGTCTACGCTACCTGCTGTAATAAAACGTAATAATTCAGTATCACTAAACGAAATTTTACTGTTTCCTGCCATTTATTATCCTTCTAGGAATTTAGACTTTTGTAAATTTCCCTGATCATCTATTTAGATGAACTACTCACTTAAAAATATCCCTCTTTCTTACGTAGTTCCATAGATGCATCTGATGTTTGATCATCCATACGGGTAGCGCCCCTCTCAGTAATATGAGTAATCGCTGTTTCAGTAATAATTTCCTCAACATTAACTGCTTCAGATTCTACCGGGCACGTACAACTCATATCTCCCACTGTACGAAAACGAACCATAATATTTTCTGATTGTTCACCATCTTTTGGTTGAACAAGATGAGATACTGGTAGCAAACCATTTTCACGCCGATATACATCACGTGTATGCGCAAAATAAATTTGTGGCACTTCTAATTGTTCACGTGCAATATATTCCCAGACATCGAGTTCAGTCCAGTTGCTGATTGGAAATACACGAATATTTTCTCCTTTGTGTACCCGTGTATTGTAAATATCCCATAACTCGGGCCGCTGATTCTTTGGATCCCATTGTCCGAACTCATCTCGGAAAGAAAAAATACGCTCCTTTGCCCTTGCTTTTTCTTCATCACGTCGTGCACCGCCAATACAAGCATCAAGTTCTAACTCTGCAATTGAATCTAATAGTGTTACTGACTGAAAAGCATTACGACTTTGATTCTCTGAACGCAGGACCACTCTACCCTGTTTAATAGAATCTTCCATACTACGCACAATTAAACGTTCACCTAATTCTTTAGCTCTCTTATCACGAAACTCAATTACTTCTGGAAAGTTATGACCAGTATCTATATGCATCAATGGAAAAGGAAAAGGACCCGGACGAAATGCTTTTTCTGCAAGTCTCAGTAACACAATTGAATCTTTCCCCCCGGAAAAAAGTAATGCCGGATTTGTACATTCTGCTGCAACTTCACGTAAAATATGAACTGATTCACTCTCCAAAGCATCTAAGTGACTTAGCTGGTCTGCAGTTTTTCGTTTGATAATTACTGGCTCATTTTTCATCACAATACCTGGAACAGGGGTAATAAAATCTTGCATATCGTTCATTATTATATCCATTTGCTAATTCTCTAAAATTACCAAATAAATTTATATTATTTATGCTCTTCAATATGTAGACCACACTCTTTTGTTTCTGGGTTTTCCCACCACCAACGCCCAGCACGGATATCTTCACCAGGTGTAATAGCACGGGTACATGGCGCACAACCAATACTGCTATAGCCTTTATCATGCAATACATTGTATGGAACCTTAAAATCTTTAATGTATGCCCATACGTCAGGTAGACTCCAATTTAATAATGGACTAATTTTCTGGAGACCATGATCCGCATCAAACTCTGACTCCTCCAAATCTTTTCTTGTTGGAGCTTGATCACGCCGCAATCCTGTTATCCATGCTTGTTTTCCCTTTAATGCACGCTTTAATGGTTCAACTTTTCTCATATAACAGCAAGCCTTTCGTAGGCTGATACTTTCATAAAATCCGTTAGGTCCATTTTTAGCAGCATAATCTTCCACTGCAGTGGACTCAGGAAAAAATATTTTAGTGTTTATATTATAGCGATCCTTTACTTCTTTCATCAGACTATAAGTTTCTTCAGGGAGACGAGCCGTATCTAGTGTAAACATAGAAATATCTGGAAAATTCTGTCCAATTATGTCAGTAAGTACCATATCTTCAGCACCAAAGCTATTAGCAAAAATAACCGGAGCATAGTTTTTACTTACTGAATCTAACAGCGTCTTCACCTCTTCGACCTTCTGATTTAAATTCATGCGCTCTTTGAACTTATACGGTTTATAGAAATTTAATGTCTCATGTCAGCTGACTGCTGAGTCTTCTTAGCCTGCAACTGACCAAGGGCAACCATCTTCGGCAATGCTCCTGTTAAATCAAGCTGATGATCAAAGCTTAGACAAAGTTCAGCAGCTTCCACTGTCCATCTGTCTAACTCTAGAAACCATTTAGTCAATAAAGCATCATTTAGTTCTTCAGTTGAATTTACAAAATACTCTGAAAATTTGACTAGTTGTTCGGATAAATGTGGTTTAGTGAGCAGTACGTGCTTTAATTCATCTGCCTGCTCCTTCAGACCATCCTTCTTAGGACCACCAAATAACTCTGTTACACCCTGGCTAATCAATAGAGCAATTTCTTCAGCACATTTAATAGAATCTTCAAATTTACGCTGAAATTTTAGTGCATCACGATAGTTTCGCTCATGCGCTGCTTCAAAAAAACTTGAACCAATTTTTACCTGACTGACTCCCGCACATTCTCCTCCACCTAATTGCAGAACTTTAAAATCACTTTCTTTTCCATGATCACGTAGAACTAACTCTAATTCTTCAGGTTTAACGTCAGTTACCTTTTTCAGCAACTCAGTAAAATAATCTTTACCAACTCGCCGCACCCAGAAAAAGAATGTTTCACCAGATTCACACTCAGAGGAATATGCCGTTTTTATCAGTTTTATCGCATCTTCAATCCGTGCAGCAGGAACTGACGGGCCTTTAATTGCCAATGCCCCTTGTGCCATGCCATTTCCTCCAAGATACATCTGATAATGCGGTACTAATTTACCATGCATACGTTTACCTTCCCCGTAAATACCGATATCACCGGTCTCAGGCTGCGCACAACCATTATGGCATCCAGATACTCGAATTTTTAAATCATGCTTACCGCCACTTAATTTTGGTCCAAGAACCGTACTTGAAGTTATTCCTAAACGACAAGTAGAAGTACCTGGACATGCAACAATATCGTCACCCGTTTGTGGCTCACCCAAACCTAATGCAAGTACAGCAGAACGCAAAGTATCAATCTTTGATTTCTGAACGTCTGTAAGAATCAGATTCTGATCCTGTGTTGTACGAATCTCATTTAATTCAAAATTATTAAGAATTCCAGCAAGTCCTCGTAAATGAGTTGCATTTAAATTACCCATTGGAACACTAACCGGAAAAACATAAAAACCAGATTGTTTCTGCTCAAATAATTGGCGTGGCGCACCAATCCCGGGTGGTTCAGCTTCAATTCCAGTCGCCCATTCACCTTTTGGATATTCCTGCGTCGCTAATGCCGCTTTAGTACGATCTAATTCCTCATGATATTTTTCAATAAACCCTTCACGACCAAATTTATCAACTAAAAATTTAATTCTGGCCTTAGCGCGCTTAACACGATCTGAATATCGATTATGCAATGAAATAATTGCTTCCATCACTAATAATAAATCTTTCTCTTCAATAAACTCTTCAACTATTATAGCTTCATGTGGTTTATGCCCAAGACCACCGCCAGCCAAGACTTTAAAGCCATATTTTTCCCCGTTTCGTACTGCAATAATACCCATATCATGCATCATCCCCTGGGCACAATCTGATTCACAAGCCGAGAAACTGATTTTAAATTTACGAGGCATTTGCTGCGTTAAAGGATTACGCAAAAAATGTTGCACAGCTCCATCAAGATGCTTGTTAATATCAACATGTTGACGAGGACATACCCCGGACAAAGAGCATGCAGTAACATTACGTATAGTATTGCCGCAGGCTTCACGTGTCGTTAGTCCTGCTGTAGCCAAATGCCGGAGCACATCTGGTGTATCTCCGAGCGGAACATAATGCATTTGTATGTCCTGACGTGTAGTAATATGCACAACATCGTGTTGCGCATATTTTTCTAACATATCTGCTATTACCGTTAATTGTTTCGAATTTAAGCGACCACCTGGAAGCTTGATACGAACCATATTGACACCATCCTGGCGCTGACCGTAAATACCCATTTGCAAACGAGCAGCAGTAAAGCGATCAGCATCCATACCCTGGTTCTGGTAGTCCTGCAGCGCTTTATCAAATAAAGTTATTTCTTCATCGCTGGCAAGATTTATTAACTCATCCATCTGATTTCTCCACAATTTATTACCATATTAATCTTCCTCCAATTACAACAAGAATAGTCGCTAATGCTGGTCGCAATATTCGTTCTGGTATCCGCCCGCCTATATGACTTCCTAAATAAATTCCTGGCAAAGAACCTAATAATAAGCTACCAAGCAACCCAAAATCTACTGTTCCCAAATAAGCATGCCCTATACCCGCTATTAAAGTAAGTGGAACTGCATGAGCTATATCACTGCCAACTAAATTTATAGTAGGTGAACGTGGGTATAAAACAATAAGTGCTACCATACCCAATGCTCCGGCACCCACTGACGTTATGGTTACCAAAATTCCTAAAACAGCACCTGTCATAATCGTTGCTGTCACTATATGCTGATCACGCCATGCAGCTAAAGAGCTAAAGCGAGATTTTCCCAAATGTGCAAGTTGATGACGAAATAATAAAGCCAATGCAGTCAGAATTAAGGCCACCCCAAGTGTGCTGGTAATTAATCCCGAAAAAATTTGACTTTCAACCCCTAATGCATTCAAACCCAGCACAGTTAACAACGCAGCAGGTAAGCTACCTATTGCTAATCTTCTTACCAATTTCCAGTCTACAGTACCACGACGACCATGCACCCATACGCCACCAGCTTTTGTCAACGAAGCATATAACAAATCAGTACCTACAGCAGTAGCAGGGGAAATACCAAACCCTAGTATTAGCAGGGGGGTCATAAGTGATCCCCCACCTACCCCGGTGAGCCCTACAATAAATCCGACCAGTAAGCCAGATAGAGTGTAACCCCATTCCATACTGTTTATCCTAATTATCCTAAATTTTGAAGGCAGAATATTAGCAACAAGTTTATATATTATGAAATAATATTAAATTAGACTGTTATAATTATAAGTTATAACATAAATTGGAGCGAAGTTGATGAAACTACAACAATTACGGTACTTAAATGAGGTGACCAACCAAGATCTAAACTTATCTAAAGCTGCTAAAAAACTACATACTTCGCAACCAGGGATAAGCAAGCAAATTCAACTTCTTGAAGAGGAGCTTGGTGTAGAAATTTTTATTCGTAATGGTAAACGCATGGTTAGCATTACTCCTCCGGGACAAACTATACTTGAAATAGCAAGGAAAATTCTCAGAGAAGCAAAAAATCTAAAATCAGTAGGTCAGGAATTTACAAACAAAAATATTGGATCATTAACTGTTGCCACTACCCATACTCAGGCTCGATATGCGTTGCCCCATACAATTAGCCAATTTACAACTCAATACCCTAAGGTAAAGTTAACCATACGCCAGGGAAATCCTACTCAAATATCACAGTTGGTGACTTCTGGAGAAGCAGACGTTGCCATTGCAACAGAGGCTATTGAATTTTTTCATGAGCTCGTGATGCTCCCATGCTATCAGTGGAATAGATGCATCATCGTTCCACCAAAACACCCCTTACTGTCACTTCGTAAAATTTCCCTTGAAGCTATTGTGAAATACCCTATTATTACCTACGATTTTGCGTTTACGGGACGTTCAAAAATTAATCAGGCATTTGAGGCCAGAGGCCTAGTACCAAATGTTGTGCTAACTGCTTTAGATGCAGACGTAATTAAAACTTATGTTGAATTGGGATTAGGAATTGGAATAGTGGCACAGATGGCATTTGATCCTAATCGAGATAAACATTTACAATCCATAGACGCAGGACATCTGTTTGAATCAAGTACTACACGTATTGGTATCAGACGAAACAGCTATCTACGTGGGCATATACTTGATTTCATACAAATGTTTTCTCCTCACCTCAATCGATCTGCTGTCAAAAAAGCTATGGATAAAAATTCATAATTTTATAAAAAATCTAGATTACTGTAAGCCTACGTATAAAATATTACTTCGCTTTGTACAGTATATTGCAACCTGGAACTGTATAATTACAAGGATTCTGTTTAACTACTCTCTAGATCTGTGATCAAACTCCTACCTGAACTGATTATTAACCAAATATCTGCCGGTGAAGTAATAGAGCGCCCTGCTTCAGCGCTTAAAGAAATACTTGAAAATAGTGTAGATGCAGGTGCTTTGGAAGTTAAAGTACAACTTGAAGAAGGTGGAATTAAATTAATCCGTGTAGCTGATAATGGCGACGGAATTGCAATGAATGATTTACCTCTCGCCCTCACACCTCATGCTACCAGCAAGATTAAAGCATTAGAAGATTTACAAAAAATTAGTAGCCTAGGATTTAGAGGTGAAGCATTAGCAAGCATCGCATCAGTTTCTCGTTTAATTTTAGCGAGCCGAAAGTTAGAAGAAAAACATGCATGGCAAATACAAGCTAAAGGAAGCCGCCTTTCACAACCTGAACCCGCATCACTCGTTGCTGGAGTCACGGTTGAAGTACATGACCTCTATTTTAATACTCCTGCCCGAAGAAAATTTCTTAAAACTGAAGCTACAGAATATAGCCATTGTGAAGAGACCTTCAAACGTATTGCATTATCGTCTCCCAACATTAGCTTTACACTACAACACAATGGTAAAACACGTAGCCATTTACGATCATCTGACTTGACACAACGAATTACTCAGTTATTAGGTAGTGAGTTTGAGCAAGCTTCTTTGCTTATAAATGAACATGCAGCAGATCTGCATCTATATGGGTCTGTCGCATTACCTACCTATTCAAAATCTTCCCGTAACGCACAGTATTTTTTTATAAATGGTCGATTTGTACGCGATAAACTAATAGCGCATGCACTTCGGGAAGCCTATCGTGATGTACTACATCTTGACCGCCACCCAACCTATGTACTATTTCTAGATATGAATCCGGAAGGATTAGATGTTAATGTCCACCCAGCTAAAACTGAAATACGGTTTCGTGACCCACGCGCACTACATCAATTCATTTTCCACACGATTAGCAAATCACTAGCTTCTCCACATCAGGAACAAGCAACAAATAACTCTGTAGCAACTACAAAAGAAAAGATTGCCTTTTCTCCTGCATCAACCTATAGAAGACAAGATACCGTACAGCTTGGAGAGATGACTACTTCTCCTCTTTTTAATCAGCATCTATTTGGAGCAGGAATAAAACTACAAAAACATTCAACCCATTCAATCACTGAACAGACACAGGAAGAAATTCCACCATTAGGATTTGCTCTGGGACAGCTTATGGGTATATACATTCTGGCACAAAATAGTCAGGGTTTAGTCATTGTGGACATGCATGCAGCACATGAACGTGTAACTTATGAAAAACTTAAGTCATCACTTGATGACCATACACTCTCTACGCAATCACTACTTATTCCTGTGACATTTCAAGGTAACGGATTAGATGTTGTTACTGCAGGGGAAAACAAGGAGATTTTAAGTGAATTAGGCTTTGAAATAGCTATTTTATCTCCTACTACACTAGCTGTTCGTGCAGTACCAACTATACTCAAGGATACAGATGTCGTTAAGTTGGCCAGGGATATATTAAATGAATTGCGTGAGTTTGATACTGGTCAGTTATTGAAAAATAAACGTAATGAACTCCTCTCAAGTATGGCCTGCCATAGCGCAATTCGCGCTAACCATATACTAAGTCTACCGGAGATGAATGCTCTGCTACGTGAAATGGAGAAAACTGAACGCTCTGATCAATGCAACCATGGAAGACCAACATGGTTTGAAATTAGCCTCACTAATCTAGATAAAATGTTCATGCGAGGAAAATAAATTAGTAAAATTTAGGTTAATTCTTTAACTAAATGTAAAATTTCTGCTGCATGATTGCGAGCATTTACACCATATGATACATGCTTTAATACACCATTCATGTCAATGATAAAAGTAGAACGTAAAATACCTGTTTTTGTCTTGCCATTTATTTCTTTTTCTCGCAGAACATCATATTTCCTACATGCCTCACTTTCACTGTCAGATAATAACCGTACAGTAATGCCATGTTTGTCACGAAATGAACCGTGACTCAAGCAATCATCTCGACTAACGCCTAAAATTACAGTACCAATATCTGCAAATTTATCTTCTAAATCACTATATTCTAAAGCTTGAGCTGTGCATCCTGGAGTGTCGTCCTTAGAATAAAAGTAAATCACCAGGTTTTTCTTACCCCTGTAGTTGGATAAACGAACCATTTCCATATCTGCATCAGGCAAATTAATATCTGGTGCAAACCTTCCAACTTTTAACATTTTTATCCCTTATATTGATTTCTTGTAGCTTAAAAAATGATTACTATGCAGCAAACATCTTTAAGCAAATACTAACTTATTTTAAAAAGAAATCTATAGTTTATATTTATAAAATCTATTTATTAATGATAGCAATATAAATTCTACAGAATATTATTTATAAAATTATTACAACAAATATTTATATATTACTTAAGTTATTTTATTGTTTAGGCAGAAAGTAACAATTACTTCCCAAACACAGATAGTATTTTATATTCATTAATCCAAAGTTGTTTCATATTTGTTAACAGAAAACCACAAATTATTAGTATTTTCTCTTTGTTTATCTTCTAATCTAATATTTATTCCTAATAGCTTAAAAAATAATCAATAAACTTCATGCAGGCATTTTCAAAAAAAAACCATTGTATTTACATGAGCTTACTATGCTTCCCAATAACTAATATAATTTCTGTATTACCTAGCAATCAGATTTTATGATAATTACTTCTACATACCCTTACAATCTTCTCCAGACAAATGCCATACTTGACTAGACAATATTTATGAATTCTGATATTAATATGTTGGTCTTTTCGGATTTAGGACTCAGTATTTTTGAATGGCCGAAACGCTTTAGTTCTAAAATTTTGTAACTTTATAAAATTACCACTCGTCATAAACCAAATGGGAGATTAAATATGAAATACCTGCTCCTCGCTGCTGTAGTTACACTGTCACTATCTGCCTGTGACCTGTTCAGAGAAAAAAGTCCTGGGGAAGGGAAGCCCGGACAGTATCCACCTAGTCTTTGGGATAAAAGAGATAGCGCACCCCCAGGGCCTGAAGGTGCTGGAGATGCTGCTGATCGACATGAAGCTCCTGCTGATTAAGTATTAGCAGTATAATATAAAAAGGCCGTCCATATATGGGCGGCCTTTTTATATTAAAATTCCGCTAATCTGATAAACTATCACTAAATATTTGAGTAGTAATGGTGCTTCTGCTATATTTCGACAGGTCAAAAATACTTAATGGAATTTAAATAATGAAATATTTATTCTTCGCTGTTACTTTATTTGTACTGTCACTTACCGCATGTGGTGAAGGTAAAAAAAGCTTGGATGGGCATGATATGGAAAAACCACCACCTTCTGCAGACGCGCCTAGGGATTCTGAACCAAATTTTGATGATCTTGATGATCCTGATAAGCAAGACAAGCCCAATAAATGGTAACTTTTATAAAATCGAGCTTAGAGCTTAGAAGTATCTGAATTTATGGAGAAATTATAAGATTTAATACGGATCTACCATAGCTATACAATGAAACTATAACTATTCATAGATAGAAAAACTGACTCATAGGTAATATTTCTATCTATAACCCTTATTTTCTTCTTATAATTAAATATCCCTAAGACAAACTATAAAGCTTTATACTTGAGCAGTTAGCTGGATTAGAGTAAACTGCCTGACTCTACAACTTATTTATCATTACTATTAAGGAATCTAAACAATGAAATTTTCACTAATCGCTGCTGCTTTAGTAGCGCTCGCTCTGACTGCCTGTGGCAAACCACATCAAGCCAACCCTGAAAGTATTGAAGGATATGGCACCAGAACTGAAGAAGGCACCACAGTAGCTGAAGAACGTGCTGCTGAAGGAGAAAATTCAGGCGTAGCTGATACTTCAAAATTTGACTTAAAAGATGCAACTCAAGAACATAGGTCTGATGCAGAAAAAGCTGCTGATGCAGCTACAACCGCTGTTAAAGACACTGTTAAAGATGCTGCTGGTGCAGTTAAAGATGCTGCAGCTGAAGTTGAAGACGAATACAGTGGTAAAGCAGTGCTTCCAGGACATAATCTCGATGGAAATGGTAATCCCATTACTGACGGAAAAGATCCTACTAAGCTAATGCACTAAAAAATTTGCTACTTGCAATCTTAGAAAGAATAAAAGCCATCATTTATGATGGCTTTTTTATTTATTCAAGTATTAGAAAATCCCCAGATCATTTGATTTATACCAGCTGACGCCAATCAAAACCTTGGCGCTGATCTGCCACTCCAATCCAGTTTGAACTACAATTTATTACTTCACTGAGCGCTGATTGAGCCAGCTGAGGGGTATTATTTGCTTTGCTCAGATGTGCCGCAATAAGGTGTTGAAGTAAACTACAATCCAGTTTTGACAAAAGATTTGCTGAAGCAGCATTTTCAAGATGCCCTAAACGTCCTCCTACTCGATGCTTTAAACTTAGAGGATAGTTACTGTTTGCCAGAAGCTTGGCATCGTGATTACACTCCAGTACTAGTGCGTGACAACGATTTAGGACTGTTTCAATGTGAGTTGTCGAACAACCAGTGTCAGTCAGCACACCTAAACTGAGGTCACCATTACCAAAAACGAATTGTGTAGGCTCATGGGCATCATGGGGGACAGGATATGGCTGGATATCAATATCGCCAACAGAGAAACGCTGATGGCTATCTATTATGTTAATTTTAGATAGTGTAGAAAAAGTTTTAGTTGCACCACGTAATGTGCCATGAGTAAGCCATACAGGAACATCAAATCTACGTGCAAGTCGTTCTACCCCACCAATATGATCCTCATGTTCATGTGTAACAATAATACCATCTAGCATATCAGGTTGTAGACCAAGTCTAAAAAGGCGAGCAGTAACCTCTTTTATTGAAAAGCCACAATCCAATAATAACCGAGTCTTTTTTTCCTCGATTATCATACTATTACCCTGTGAACCACTTCCTAAGCAAGCAAATCTCATAATTATTTTTAAAAAATAGGAAGTATCCTGCTAATACAGAGATCATCTGCACTAAACTAGATATTCAAAATAGTATTGTTCTGAACATACTATCTGAGCTGCTCATATAGCAAATTCAGAATTCGACCTGCTATATCAGATTTCTGTAGCGAACCATCCTTATTTATTACTTTTACTTCACTCCCAGACTCTGTACCACTAACGTGGATTCTGTATTCAACCGGCTTATTTCCTTCTTTCTCATCTTCCCAAAAAATATACTTGTCCCAAGCACCCTCTTCCTCCTCTATTTTATTCTCTGGATCAACATAACGTACAAAATAAAGGCCTGCTGAACGATCACGATCTTCAACGGTGAAGCCAATACGATCAAGCGCTAATCCCACGCGACGCCATGAACGATCAAATGCTCCATCCATAGTTAAAACATTGCCCTTTTCACGATCAAGATATGCGCGATCTTTAGTACTATTGTTAGTCACTATAGATTTTGCCTGATCTTTAGCAACCCCAAAATACACAACTAATCGTGCAAGCATTTCAGCTTCTAAATCTGGATCTGTTGGACGATCCATACCACGATGACTAATATAAATTTCTGTAACTCCTGCATCTCCACGTTCTAAACGGGTTCTAAATTTATCACGTTCAATTGTTGATACTGTCCTGAGAAGTATATTTTGCGGAGTAACAGCACGATTCTCAGCCCAGTCTGTTTCTATCACTCCAGCCTCGGGTATTTCTACCTTAATACCAAAACCCATTCCTTTCCAAAAATCTTTGACGATTGGCCAAACAGTTTCCGGCTCGCTTTTTACTACCAGCCATCTCTGAGTACCAGAGCGTTCGGATCTTACCATTGAATTATCTGAGTTTGCCGGTAAAAGCCGAGTATTGCTGTCCTTTTGTCCATTTGCACGTTCTCTGCTATAGGCAGAATATGTTTTACTCTCTGATGGCTTTAAATCTGGCACAATATAACGATCATCTGTTGCAGGTCCTGTTAAATCTGGTGGCACATCAAGAGGAGCAGTTTTCTCGGTAACTGATTCATATTCCATCTCATTTTCATCAGATTCATCAGCCATAATATTGAATATACTGCAACCTGATACTGCTAGTGTTAAGCTTAGCAATACGAATTTCCACCACTTAATTTTTATTATTAAATTTTCAGACATCATAAATACTGCAATAAAAAATTATAGCTGCACTCCTGCCTTACGCATGGCATCCTTGACAAGCTTATGATACTGATCAGAAAGTTGCGTTAACGGCAAGCGTAAGCCTGTCTCTATCAATCCCAATTGCGCCACTGCCCATTTTACTGGAATTGGGTTAGCTTCGATGAATAAGTCACAATGAAGCCGCAATAATTTAGCATTAATATTACGAGCAACATTTAAGTCTCCTACAAATACAGCAGCACACATTTCATGCATTAACTTTGGAGCAACATTTGCTGTAACAGAAATTGTGCCATGTCCACCTTGTAGCAATAAGGCCAAGCTACTTGCATCATCTCCACTATAAACCGCAAAATCTTGAGGGACACGACTTAACAAGTCAAATCCACGGCCCATATCTCCGGTTGCATCTTTAATTCCAATAATATTTGAAATCTGAGAAAGACGTAGTACAGTGTCATTATTAATGTCTGCAACTGTTCTTCCTGGAACATTATATAAAATTTGTGGAATATCTACTGCTTCCGCAATATTTTTATAATGCTGAAATAAGCCTTCCTGAGTTGGTTTGTTATAGTAGGGAACAACTGAAAGGCTTGCATTTGCACCCGCATCTTTTGCATAAGCTGAGAGATCAATAGCCTCTTTTGTAGAGTTTGCGCCTGTTCCTGCAATTATCGGTATTCGTCCTGCAGCATGTTCTACCGCAGTACTAATCAGTAGGTGATGCTCCTTAAAGTCTACTGTAGGAGACTCACCCGTAGTACCTACCACAACTATACCGTCTGTGCCCTGCTCTATATGAAAATCAATTAGGGCACGAAAATTCTTTAGATCTAAGCTTCCATCCTCATGCATAGGTGTGACAATAGCAACTAAACTACCTTTGAACATGACTATCCATCCAGAAAAAGTGACATTTTACATGAATCTTACGTTTCCTATAGATATTCACATTATCTGGCCTTAATCTATTATTCTGTAAATACTATGATAATTTTGTAATGCATATAATTCTGTACTAATTAACAGCTTATATCTTAGTAAATACCATTGCACCTTTCTTATAATCTACATTTATCACATCCTTTGCTGAGAATTTTCCTTCAAGGATCTCTTTGGCAAGTTGATTCTCAATTTGTGACTGTATTGCACGTTTTAGTGGGCGCGCTCCAAAGACTGGATCAAATCCAGCCTCAGCGAGCTCAGCCAGTGCAGTATTAGAAATGTGAATCTTCATTTCCATTTCTGCAAGTCGATCTTCTAGATTTCGTAACTGTATGCGTGCTATAGAATTGATATGCTTCTTATCAAGAGCATGAAATACAACAACCTCATCAATACGATTTATAAATTCTGGTCGGAAGTAAGTTTTCACTTCTCCCATAACAGCTAATTTTATTACTTGGTAATCATCTCCTGCCATTTGTTGAATCATTTGAGAGCCCAGATTTGAAGTCATAACGATAACTGTATTTTTAAAATTTACTGTACGCCCCTGACCATCAGTCATACGTCCATCATCCAAAACCTGTAGTAATATATTAAATACATCAGGGTGGGCTTTTTCTACCTCATCCAACAAAATCACTGAATATGGTTTCCTACGAACTGCTTCCGTAAGATGACCTCCTTCTTCATATCCAACATAACCAGGTGGAGCACCAATTAACCGTGCTACAGAATGTTTCTCCATAAATTCGGACATATCTATACGAACAAGATGCTCTTCTGAATCGAATAAAAAACCTGCTAGGGCTTTACATAATTCAGTCTTACCTATACCGGTTGGACCTAGAAAAAGAAAGGAGCCATAAGGTCGGTTTGGGTCAGAGAGTCCTGACCGTGAGCGACGAATTGCATCAGATACAAGATGGACTGCTTCATCTTGCCCCACTACACGCTCATGTAATTTCTGCTCCATTCGTAAAAGTTTTTCGCGCTCTCCCTGCATCATTTTTGATACAGGAATTCCAGTGGCACAGGAAACAACCTCAGCAATTTCCTCCGTACCTACCTGAGTACGTAGTAACTTTGGCTTACTTGTTTGCTCTCTTTGCTCTGCAGGCAAAGATTGGTTAGATTGATCACTAAGCTGCGACTGTAATTGTGCCTCTAATTCTGGAATACGGCCGTATTGTAATTCAGAAACTTTTTGCCAGTCGCCTTTTCGTGTAGCAGCTTCTATTTCTAATTTGACTTGCTCCATTTCCTCTTTAACATGCTGAGAACCTTGTACATGAGATTTCTCTGCTTTCCAAATTTCTTCAAGATCAGCATACTCACGTTCTTGTTTGCCAATCTCTTCTTCAAGTAAAGCCTGACGCTTTTTTGAAGCTTCGTCCTTTTCTTTTTTTATTGCTTCTCGCTCAATCTTAAGTTGAATAAGACGACGATCAAGCTTATCCATAATTTCAGGCTTCGAATCAATTTCCATTCGTATCCGTGCAGCAGCTTCATCAATCAAATCAATAGCTTTATCGGGTAAAAAACGATCCGTAATATAACGATGAGAAAGTTCAGCAGCAGCTACAATGGCTGGATCAGTAATATCAACACCATGATGCACTTCATATTTCTCCTGCAGTCCTCTGAGAATAGCAATAGTAGCTTCAACTGTAGGTTCATCAACAATTACCATCTGAAAACGTCGTGCTAACGCAGCATCTTTTTCTACATATTTTCGATATTCGTCTAAGGTAGTTGCCCCCACACAATGTAATTCACCACGAGCAAGAGCAGGCTTTAGCATATTACCCGCATCAATTGATCCTTCTGTCTTTCCAGCCCCTACCATTGTGTGAAGTTCATCTATAAATATAATAGTATTACCTTCATCTTGAGCAAGTTCATTAAGAACTGCTTTTAGGCGCTCCTCAAATTCACCACGATACTTTGCTCCAGCTAGTAGTGCTGCCATATCAAGAGATAGAACTCTTTTATTTTTAAGAGTCTCGGGTACCTCGTCATTGATAATGCGCTGGGCTAACCCTTCTACAATGGCAGTTTTACCGACACCTGGTTCACCTATAAGAACCGGGTTATTTTTAGTTCTTCGTTGCAAGACTTGAATTGTTCGACGAATTTCGTCGTCGCGACCAATAACCGGATCGAGTTTTCCCATGCTTGCACGCTCTGTAAGATCAAGCGTATATTTTTTAAGCGCTTCACGTCCACTTTCAGCTTCAGCACTATCTATACTCTCTCCTCCCCTTACTTCCTTAATAGCTTGCTCCAATGAAACGCTATTTGCACCATTTTGCTTCAACAGCATGGCAGTTTCATCCTTGCCCTGAAGAACAGTTACTAAAAATATTTCGGAGGCGATAAATTGATCTCCTCTCTTTTGAGCCTCTTTCTCGGTTAAATTAAATAATTTACCTAGATCACGCGATATACTAACTTCTCCACTCGTATTGTCTATTTTAGATAATCGCTCTATAGCTTTCTCTAATCCGTCACGAAGAGGCGCAACATTAGTACCAGATCGCTGTAGTAACGAAATTGTTCCAGCATCCTCCTGCAATAACAAAGCAAGAATAAGATGCTGAGATTCAATGTAAGGATTACTATGCTTAACTGCCATTGCCTGTGCTTCAGCTAATGCCTGTTGAAATTTAGTGGTTAATTTATCAAACCGCATATGATTCTCCAGTTAAATTTATATTTTTCTATAAGTACTATATATATGGAAATAAATAACTATTTCAAGGGAGCAATAGGCTCTTGTACACTGCTATTACTTAATTCGGTTAGAATAACTAAACTGTTTATATGTGGGTTATTATTTAAGCATTCACTATGAATTTAAATTCTGAAATTAAAAGCAACGTTAACAAATCATTATCTGAGGATGTCGGTAAATGTGACTTAACTGCACTCCTAATTAAAAGCAAAGCAACTGCTATGGCAAATGTTGTTTGCCGGGAAAAAGCAGTTTTGTGTGGAACTCAATGGTTTGAGGCATGCTTCCAGCAACTTTCACCTCAAATTAAAATACAATGGTTAGTTAAAGAAGGCGATATGATTTTTGCTGGACAAAAACTATGTGAAATTAAAGGAAATGCACGTGTGTTACTTACAGCAGAACGTTCAGCACTAAATTTCTTACAAACTCTATCAGCTATCGCTACTCAAACACGATCCTACGTTAATGAGATACAGGGAACCGGCGCATTAATAGTAGATACCCGAAAAACACTTCCAGGATTAAGGCTCGCACAGAAACACGCAGTCAAATGTGGGGGTGGTGTTAATCATCGCTTAGGTTTGTATGATGGAATACTTATAAAGGAAAACCATATTATGTCTGCTGGTAGCATTAAGCAAGCCCTGAGTGCAGCAAAAGCACTTGGTTTAAAAGATATAATAGTTCAAGTTGAGGTAGAAACAAGAGATGAGTTAATTAAGGCACTCGATGCGGGTGCCAGAATGATCCTATTAGACAACTTTAATCTTGATGACATAAATTTTGCTGTTGCCTTAGCTACAAAATCAATTAATAAGAAGACAACGCTTGAGGCTTCGGGAGGTATTACTTTAGATAATGTTAGGAGAATAGCAGAAACTGGTGTTGATCGAATCTCGATTGGCAGTATAACCAAGAATGTAAAAGCAATAGATTTCTCTATGAATTTTAAAAAATAGGAACTACAATTTTGTTATTATTTATATAGCATTCATTCTTAAATATTTGAGGAAATAAATTTTTTTATTTGTATTGCATCAGAGTCCATTTCAACATAGCGTTGTGGTAAGTCTTCTAGATTAGAATAGCCATCTGGACGACTTGGCTCGAACCCTACAGCTTCTAAAATACTCTCAGAAAACTTAGCTGGTAACGCGGTCTCCAAACAAATTAATGGTACGTCCTTCTCATAAAACTCCAGTCCCACCTTTAAACCATCAGCAGTATGAGTATCTACTAGTACACCATATTTTTTATAGATTTCACGAATCGTTTCAATACGATCCTTGTGGTTACTGGTACCTGAGATAATATGCGAATTTCTTATTTTTCTCCATAATGGAGTATCAGAAATATCAAATGCCCTATTGCTATCTACTTCCTCCCAGAGCTCTCTAATTTTTTTTGAATCTCTGCCAGTCATATCAAAAATAAAACGTTCAAAATTAGATGCTTTGGAGATATCCATTGACGGACTACTTGTATGCTTTGTCTCTTCAGCAGTACGTGGACGGTAGCATCCTGATGAAAAAAACTCATGTAATACATCATTTTCATTGGTCGCAAGAATTAATCTTTTAATAGGCAATCCCATCATAAATGCAATATGTCCTGCACAAATATTACCAAAGTTTCCTGAAGGCACAGAAAATGATACAAGCTCATCATTTGAATCTGTAGCTGCAAAATAACCCTTAAAATAGTAAACAATTTGTGCTGCAATACGTGCCCAGTTAATCGAATTAACAGTTCCAATATGATATCTTTTCTTAAATTCAGAATCATTACTAACTGATTTGACTATATCCTGGCAGTCGTCAAAAACACCCCTAATAGCAATATTAAAAATATTTTGATCCTGTAAAGAAAACATCTGTGCAGTCTGAAAACTAGTCATTTTTCCCTGTGGTGAGAGCATAAATACACGGATTCTATTCTTTCCCCTCATTGCATATTCAGCACTAGAACCGGTATCACCCGAGGTTGCACCTAAAATATTTAATTCTTCATTTGTTTTTGCCAGTATATATTCGAATAAATTTCCAAGAAATTGCATTGCAATATCTTTAAATGCTAATGTTGGCCCGTTTGATAAACCTAGTATGTGAATTCCTGGTTCTAAAGTCTTTAGTGGCGTAATTTCATCGTTATGAAAAGCCTCATAAGTATATATCTGCTCGATAATATCCTGTAAATCTGTATCAGGAATATCATCCGTGAACTTAGACAAAATTTTAAGCGCTAGCTCAGAATAATTAAGATCACGCCATTTCTTTAGTTCAGATTTACTTACTTTTGGATAAAATTCTGGTATTGCAAGTCCGCCATCAGAAGCTAGTCCACTTAGAACTACTTCAGAAAATGCTTTGGGTAACATATTTCCACGTGTAGATATATAACGCATTTTTTACAGGTAGTATAAAAGGAGGCGGGTTAAATGTAATGAACTGAATAATCAAGAATTAAGTACATATATTTTTTTGACATAACAATAAAGTTCGTTTATCTGATAATCACAATCTTTCTTTGCTTAATGTGCTTAATGATTACTGCTTAATTCTTCTAGTCGGACACGAGTCATTTTACCCATAACTGAATCAAGTCCTTCTATTCTTGTAATAGCAGAATTAATATTCTTCTCTATAGAAAGGTGAGTAAGCACAATTATATCCACTTGATCTTCTCCCTTACTAGGCTCCTTTTGCACCATAGCGTCTATTGATATTTCAAGCTCAGCTAGTATTCGTGTAATATCAGCCAGCACCCCGGGCTTATCCATTGCATGTAATCGAAGATAATAAGATGTTTCTACGTCTTCCATTGGTAGGACTGGTATATCTGATAATAAGTCAGGCTGAAAGGCAAGATGTGGGACACGATGTTTTGGATCAGCAGTGTGCATACGAGTAACGTCTACTAGATCCGCAACAACAGAGCTTGCAGTTGGCTCAGCTCCAGCTCCAGCTCCATAGTAGAGAGTTGGCCCAACCGCATCTCCCTTCACAACAACAGCATTCATCACACCCTCTACATTAGCAATCAATCTTCGTGAAGGAATAAGTGTTGGATGAACGCGTAATTCAACCCCCCTAGAAGTTTTCTTAGTAATTCCTAATAATTTAATACGATAACCTAATTCCTCTGCATAACGAATATCTTCACCAGTTAATTTTGTAATGCCCTCAGTATAGACTTTGTCAAATTGCATTGGAATTCCAAAAGCAATAGATGCCATGATAGTAATCTTGTGAGCCGCATCAATTCCCTCTATATCAAAAGTAGGATCTGCCTCAGCATAACCTAGTTTTTGCGCTTGCTTCAACACAGTATCAAAACCTAGCCCTTTATCGCGCATCTCTGATAGGATGAAATTACCTGTGCCATTTATAATCCCAGCGATCCACTCAATGCGGTTTGCAGTTAATCCTTCACGTAAAGCTTTTATAATAGGAATTCCACCAGCTACTGCTGCTTCAAAAGCTACCATCACTCCTTGTCTTTGTGCAGCAGCAAAGATTTCAGTCCCATGTGAAGCAAGTAAAGCTTTATTAGCAGTAACTACATGTTTTCCATTCTCAATTGCTTTTAGGGTTAGTTCTTTTGCAGTGGTATAACCCCCTATTAGTTCAACTACAATATCTACATCAGGGTGAGTAACTACATCATTTGCATCAGATGTAATTAATGTATCATCACCGGCAATTTTCCGCGCTCTCTGTATGTCACGGTCTGCAATTATCTTGATATCAATTCCCCGGCCAGCTCTTCGGGCTATCTCTTCTTGATTACGTTTAAGAACGGAAAAAGTACCTCCCCCAACAGTTCCGATACCTAATAAGCCTATATTTATTGGTTTCATAATTTATAATTTAATGGATAACAATAATTTTGTCTCTTCAGAATATATTTGATGAATAATCCAACTAGTACTATGTCTCATGACGCTTTCTATATCGCTCAAGATAACATGCAATACGGTGAATAGCTTCAGTAATATCATCACTATTTGGAAGAAAAACAACTCGAAAATGATCTGGATAAGGCCAATTAAAGCCACTCCCCTGAACTAATAGAACTTTTTCCTCCACTAGAATATCTAGTACAAACTGTTGGTCATCCTTGATTGGATATATTTTTGGATCTAAACGAGGAAATAAATACATTGCTGCAGGCGGCTTAAAACAGGTAATTCCTGGGATTCTAGTAAGAAGATCCCATGCAAGATCTCGCTGCCTTACAAGTCTCCCTCCTGGCGCAACTAAGTCATTAATACTTTGGTAGCCACCTAGTGCGGTTTGAATACCATATTGTGCAGGAACATTCGCACATAAACGCATTGAAGCAAGCATAGTTAAGCCAGTAATATAATCTTGAGCAAGGTATTTTTTACCAGAAACAATAGCCCAACCTGTACGAAATCCAGCAACACGATAATTCTTAGATAAACCACTAAATGTTACAAAGAAAACGTCATTTGCTAGCGAAGCAACAGAAGTATGTGTAGCATTATCGTACAAGACTTTGTCATATATCTCATCAGAATAAATGATGAGATTATTTATTCTGGCGATATCAATAATTTCACACAATAAATCATCAGAATAAATTGATCCAGTCGGATTATTAGGATTAATAATAACTATAGCTTTGGTCTTTGATGTTATTTTAGAACGAATATCATCAAGATCAGGAAACCAGTTTGCTTGCTCATCACACATATAGTGTCGCGCTACACCGCCCGCAAGAACAACTGCTGCAGTCCATAGAGGATAATCTGGTGAGGGAATCAGCACCTCATCTCCATCATTAAGAAGTGCTTGCATTGACATAACAATTAATTCAGATACACCATTACCAATAAAGATATCTTCCATTTGTACATCTTGTATATTCCTTTCCTGAGCATAATGCATGATAGCCTTACGAGCTGCAAATAAGCCTTTTGAATCACAATATCCAGATGCATCTGATAAATTGTGAATTACATCTTTTAGTATTTCTTCCGGCGCATCAAAACCAAATGACCCAGGATTTCCTATATTGAGTTTAATGATATGTTGTCCTTCCTCTTCCATCAGCTTAGCCTGATCAAGTACTGGCCCACGAATGTCGTAGCAGACATTAGCAAGTTTGCTAGATTTTAATTTTGATTGCATAAATAAATTAGCCTTAATCTGTAAGAAGTTACAGTGAGAAGAGAGCTTATACAACAATTCACTGCTTACGTCAGTAATCCTGTAAATCTAGAAGAACTATTTTACTTCTATCACTTTTCCACTTTATTACTACGCCAAAAAGATGTAATGTTACCTGACCAGCTAATCCGCTGCAAATGGAGCCTATATTGAAATTACATCTTTCTAACTCTACTGAAAAAAATCTTTTTACAGGCTATGGTTCAGGCTATGTTATTGTTAACCAGAAACGATATGATAATAACCTGATCACTATGCCAGATCATATTATTGAAAACTGGCAAGTACAAACTTTTGAGCAACTCTCAGAAGAACATTTGGAACTTTTGCTTCCATTTCAACCTGAAATTGTGTTATTGGGTACTGGAGCTACCCTACAATTTCCTTCGCCATTAGTAACAAAAAAATTAATCACAGATAAAATCGGCGTTGAAGTAATGGATACAAATGCTGCATGTCGAACCTATAATATCCTAATGGCAGAAGGACGAAATGTTGCAGCTGCTCTACTACTTATTTAAGGTTTTATAACATTAGTTCTCATAATTTATGAGAAAATAGATCTGAATAAATACAAAAATACTAGATCAAATACACTGAGATAAACAAATAAAAAAACGCCTCCGGAAATCCGGAGGCGTTTTAATTACTTCTTTACTTCTTAATTACGGCTTTGTTGCGTAATTTTTTCTCTTATCGTTACCTGCAATGTGTGGGCTCCATGGGGCTGCTTTAACAGGACCCTTGGTCTTCCACACTACATTGAATTGGCCGTCGGAACGTACTTCCGCGACAAATACCGGTTTGTGTAGATGATGGTTTTTTTCATCCATCTTAATAGTAAATCCGTTTGGCGCCTTAAAGGTTTGACCGCCTACAGCAGCAATCACTTTATCAACGTCAGTAGATTTAGCTTTCTCTACAGCTTGCTTCCACATATGTATACCAATATATGTAGCTTCCATAGGATCATTGGTTACAACACTGGAAGGGTTCGGTAGCTTAGCTTTCTTAGCCCAATCCTTATACATCTTGATAAATTTCTTGTTTTCCTTGTTCTTGAGCGACTGGAAGTAGTTCCATGAAGCAAGGTGACCTACGAGAGGCTTGGTATCAACACCACGTAACTCTTCTTCACCCACCGAGAAAGCAACTACTGGTACATCGGTAGCTTTCAAGCCGGCATTGCCCAGCTCTTTATAGAAAGGTACGTTGGAATCACCGTTGATGGTAGAAACTACCGCAGTCTTGCCGCCTTGAGCAAATTTCTTTACGTTAGCAACAATAGTCTGATAGTCACTATGACCGAACGGAGTGTATGCCTCATCGATATCCTTGTTTGCAACACCCTTAGACTTCAAGAATGCACGTAGGATCTTATTGGTAGTACGAGGATAAACATAATCGGTACCAAGCAAGACCCAGCGTTTAGCACCACCGCCTTCCTCACTCATTAGGTATTCCACTGCCGGAATTGCCTGCTGATTAGGCGCAGCACCGGTATAGAATACGTTGTATTCCAGCTCTTCACCCTCATACTGCACTGGGTAAAACAGCAGACCGTTTAGTTCTTTAAATACAGGTAGCACTGATTTACGTGAAACTGATGTCCAGCAACCAAATACTACTGAAACCTTATCCTGACCTAGAAGCTGACGGGCTTTTTCAGCAAATAATGGCCAGTTTGAAGCTGGGTCAACTACTACAGCTTCTAGCTGTTTGCCCATTACGCCGCCTTTAGCATTAATATCGGCGATGGTCATGAGCGCTGTTTCTTTTAATGCAGTTTCAGATATAGCCATCGTACCTGATAGTGAATGTAAGATGCCTACCTTAATGGTATCAGCAGCGTAAGCATTAGCACCCATCACGCTAAGTGATGCTGCAATTGCAAGTGATTTAATAAAATGGCGACGTATCATAATGTGTTACTCCTCCCTGAGAGTTAAATAGAACAAACTTAAATACATAAATCTGTAATGTAATTCTACAGCTGTAACAGTAACGGGATGCCGAGGATTTTCGTTGACATAAGACATGAAAATAAAGATGCTGCTTAATGGCAGCCTTGGTCCCCCAATACAACTAAAACATACAGGAATCTTGACGTTCTGTCCAGCAGTTACAATGGGAGTATAAAGATATACTTCATCTCTATGTTGTAATTATAATTACTGCATAGTAATAATATAATGTAACTTACGAAAGAGATCTGATAAGGTACTATAACTTATAGACATATAACTAAAATATACAAACCGGCAAAACAGGTCTTATCTTGCCTTTGGAATAAGACAAGTAATATAGGCTAAATGAAAATTGATACTTAATGTAGAGAAAAATAATAGAGCAGATTTTAAACGGTAATTAATGAGTGGCCACAACAGTTATACAGCCAACGCTTCCCGTATACCGTCTTTCTCCATATCTTCACCTGTACCACGTTTAATAAATTCACCACGCTCCATTAATAAATATTGATCTGCTAGAGAATGTGCGAAATCATAATATTGCTCCACCAGCAAGATAGCCATCGAGCCTTCCTCAGCTAAGCTGCGAATAGCACGCTCAATATCTTTAATGATTGATGGTTGTATACCTTCAGTAGGCTCATCTAAGATCAGAAGCTGCGGAGAAATTGCCAAAGCTCTTCCAATAGCAAGCTGCTGTTGCTGCCCACCTGAAAGATCACCACCCCTACGCTTAAGAAATTCTTTTAATATTGGAAACATTTCGTAAATACGAGGAGGCAATGGAGTACTGGCTGGCTTTGATGCTAATCCCATCATTAAATTTTCTAAAACTGTTAATCGAGGAAAAATCTCTCGTCCCTGCGGCACATAACCAATGCCATGACGTACTCGTTGGTATGATGGATCATGGGTTATATCTTTTCCATCCATGGTCATTGTACCTGAAGCTGAATTCACCACACCCATCAAACATTTAAGCAATGTAGTTTTTCCAGCGCCATTTCGGCCTAGTAAACAAGTCACTTCACCTATCTTTAATTCAAAAGACAGATCCCGCAGAATGTGACTACCACCATACTTTTGATTAAGGTTTTCAACCTTTAGCATCATAATTAACGTCCCAGATAAACCTCAATAACTTTCGGATTAGCTTGTACTGCAGCCATCTCACCTTCACACAACATAGAGCCCTGATCAAGTACAGTGACCATACTCTTAAGTTGCGCAACAAAATCCATGTCATGTTCAACCACAACTAACGAATGTTTACCTTTCAGAGAATTAAATAATTCACCTGTACGTTCTGTTTCATCATCGGTCATACCAGCGACAGGCTCATCTAACAATAAAAGCTGAGGATCCTGCATTAGCAACATACCAATTTCCAACCATTGTTTCTGACCATGAGATAAACGCCCTGCTAGTTGATCTGCGTGCTCGTTAAGATTTACTATTCGTAATGTATCAGCAATACGATCACGCATAACATCATCCACTACTGCAAACAAGCTGAAACGAACCCGCTTATCAGTTTTCATTGCAAGTTCAAGATTCTCAAATACTGTGTGGCTTTCAAATACGGTAGGTTTCTGAAATTTTCTACCAATACCGACTAAAGCAATTTCTGCTTCAGAAAGTTTTGAAAGATCAACTGAATTGTTAAAAATACAAGTTCCTTCATCTGGCCTTGTCTTTCCGGTAATACAATCCATCATTGTAGTTTTACCAGCACCATTAGGACCAATAATGCAGCGCAATTCATTGCGTATAAATCTCATACTAAGATCATTAAGCGCCTTAAAGCCATCGAACGATACAGAAATATTTGAAATTTCCAGAATTGCATCATCGCTCTGTGCCGGAGCAGCAGATGAAGAACCTCCAGCTTTTGTTTGGTTTGTATCTGATGTTGTTACATCACTCATCGTGTGCTCCGTGCTCGTAGTTGTTGGTATAGACCTACTAACCCCTGAGGTAACAATAGGGTAACCAATACAAATAATAGCCCGAGGAAGTATAACCAGAATTCAGGAAATGCTACGGTGAACCAACTTTTAGATAAATTAACTACGAACGCACCTATTGCAGGACCAATTAGTGTACCTCGACCGCCTATAGCAGCCCAAATTGCAATCTCAATAGAATTAGCTGTTGCCATTTCACTTGGGTTTATGATGCCAATTTGCGGAACATAGAGTGCTCCGGCAATCCCACATATTATGGCTGCAGCCGTCCAAACGAAAAGTTTATACCATAATGGATTGTAACCCAGGAACATAACCCTCATCTCTGCATCACGAATTGCAGTCAGTATGCGGCCATATTTTGATGAGACCAGATATCGCCCAAATAGCAGTGCAAACATCAGTGTAGCTGAGCTTAATGCAAATAAAGTCGCTCTCATTTCAGGAGAAGTAATATCATATCCCAGAATACGCTTGAAATCGGTAAAACCATTGTTTCCGCCAAAACCAGTATTGTTCATGAAAAATAGTAACAAGAACGCATATAGCATTGCCTGAGAGATAATAGCAAAGTAAACGCCTTTAACACGCGAACGGAATACAAAAAAACCAAATACAAAAGCCAACAACCCTGGCGCAGCAATAACTAAAAAGATTGAATATAGAAAGCTATCAGTAAAAGCCCAAAACCAAGGATATTCTTTCCAATCAAGAAAAACCATGAAATCTGGCAGGTGTGATTGGTATACGCCATCAAGACCAATACTACGCATTAAATACATACCAAAAGCATAACCGCCTAGCGCGAAAAATAATCCTTGAGCTAAAGAAAGAACGCCCGCATACCCCCAGATCAAATCCATAGCTACTGCCACAATCGCGTAACACATAATCTTACCAATAAGTGTCACGTAAAAAGTAGAAATATATAGGGCATCACCTTCTGAAAACGTAAGGTGACATACTGGTACCGCCACTACAGTCAAAAGAGCAAATATGGTCAAAGCCACCCATCCCGTACGGCCGGTAGCAGAGAAAAAACGAACAATAAATGGAGTGCGCGCAGTAGACATAATAGTTTTTAGTCGGCAGTCCTACCTTTAAGGGCAAACAATCCCTGTGGTTTTTTCTGAATAACAAGGATGATGATTGCAAGTACTACAATTTTTGCAAATACTGCACCCAATCCACCCTCAACCAGTTTTGTAACTATTCCTATACCCATTGCAGCCCATACGGTACCGGCGAGTTGACCCACGCCACCTAACACTACCGTCATGAAACAATCAACAATATAACCCTGGCCCATTTCTGGACCTACATTAGAAACTTGCGATAATGCAACGCCACCTAATCCTGCAATAGCTGCCCCTAAAGCAAACGCTACTGTATCTATACGCGCTGTAGGCACTCCCACACAACCTGCCATAGCACGATTTTGTGTTACCGCACGTACAAACAGCCCGAGCCTTGTACGATTAAGCAATACCCAGACTAGCATAAGTACTAATACTGCAAATGCAATAATTATTATTCTATTCCATGGAAGATTTACATTACTCATCACTTCTACACTACCGGATAACCATGCCGGATTAGCGATTTCCTGATTAAATGTACCGAATGTTACCCGAACGGTTTGAATCAGAATTAGCGAAATACCCCAAGTAGTCAGCAGTGTTTCAAGTGCCCGGCCATAAAGCCATCGAATTACTGTACGCTCCATTATGACACCAACTATGGCCGCACTAAAAAATGCCACCGGAACCGCAGCGACTATATACCAGTCAAAATATTCGGCAAAATGATCTCGGAAGAAATCATGAACTACAAAAGTTGCAAAGGCACCAATCATCAGCAACTCGCCATGAGCCATGTTGATAATACCCATAACCCCATATGTAATCGCAAGCCCGAGTGCTGCTAATAAAAGAATACTACCCAGACTTACCCCGGTAAAAACACGGGTAACCGTCTCACCTATCAATAACTTCTGCTCAAGTGATGCTAGTGACTCTGCTGCAGCTGACCGCACTCCACTATCTGCTTCATTAGCAGAATCAGTCAGTTCAGTAAGCATTAATTTAATATCCGGATTATCACTCTCTCCCAGATCCTGCACTGCTTTCAATCTAATGGCTGGATCAGTACTTTTAACACCAATCATGGCTTTTATAAGCGTTATTACCTCTTTAATCTCAGAGTCTGATTCTTTTGCCAAAACCTTATCCATGACGGGCAGAAAGGCGGCATCCGCTCCCCCTGTATCTTCAATCTGCTTGGCTGCCTCAAGCCTAACCTCACGATCCGGGTCGAATAGCTTTAATATGGATAAACTAGTATTTAATACTACACGTACGCGGTTATTCGGATACAACTGATCCATGTCTTCTGGTACTGGCGTAACAGCTTCACCGGTAGCTGCATCAAAAGCCTGCTCTCCTTCCATACGAAGAAGAAGCTCTCCGTCGTCACCAGCAATCATTAATCGGTCATCAGCCAGTGCATTTAGTATTTGTATTGCTTCGGGAGTTGCTAAAAGAGTCAGCTCTTTAATAGCTGTAGTCTTTGCCTTATTCCCATCTCCATTTAGCTGTCCAACTAACTCTGGATCTAGTGGAGCAGCATTCACAGGCAAGGCAACCATCGCCGCCAACCATGGTAGAAGGAAGATCGTGCGTAAAATTTGTAGAGGTGAAGAAACCCTGAACTGAAATTTACAAAGCATGGAATTAATTATACCCAATGGCTTTTTGGAAAGCCAATTATAAATCATCAAAAAATATTACTTGTCTTTTTGAAAAAAAATCTGGTCTTTTTAAAAGACTCTTCTTCTCTTCTTGAAAGACAACTTAACAAGCATGTTCAGGGGATTTAGTACAACACATAAAACCCAATTCGACACGGATAATATCAAGTCCATTTTGATCGGTCAAGCCCAAAATTACGCTGGCTATAGAAATATAAGAACTAAAAATTAATCTTAAAAAAATAAAATTATTTTGAGCATTGTCTTCCCTTCACGACATCTGCATTATTTGGCTTATTTCATCTATCAAAAGAAACGAAATTTTTCTTTCATTGACTGCGATTAGAGCAACTATTAGTTATTCTATTTTCAGATACTCTCATATCAATATAAATTAGTTTTTGCTGTATCTGATAATTTATAATTTTATCTTACACCATTAATAATAGTTGCTTTAAATCATATTTGAATATTCCACTCAGTAAATTTTCTATTTACTCAGATTTAGCTAAATATATTTGTTACTACAATGAATATCCTACCCATAAAAAATTCATAGTAACAAATAAAAAAACGCCTCCGGAAATCCGGAGGCGTTTTAATTACTTCTTTACTTCTTAATTACGGCTTTGTTGCGTAATTTTTTCTCTTATCGTTACCTGCAATGTGTGGGCTCCATGGGGCTGCTTTAACAGGACCCTTGGTCTTCCACACTACATTGAATTGGCCGTCGGAACGTACTTCCGCGACAAATACCGGTTTGTGTAGATGATGGTTTTTTTCATCCATCTTAATAGTAAATCCGTTTGGCGCCTTAAAGGTTTGACCGCCTACAGCAGCAATCACTTTATCAACGTCAGTAGATTTAGCTTTCTCTACAGCTTGCTTCCACATATGTATACCAATATATGTAGCTTCCATAGGATCATTGGTTACAACACTGGAAGGGTTCGGTAGCTTAGCTTTCTTAGCCCAATCCTTATACATCTTGATAAATTTCTTGTTTTCCTTGTTCTTGAGCGACTGGAAGTAGTTCCATGAAGCAAGGTGACCTACGAGAGGCTTGGTATCAACACCACGTAACTCTTCTTCACCCACCGAGAAAGCAACTACTGGTACATCGGTAGCTTTCAAGCCGGCATTGCCCAGCTCTTTATAGAAAGGTACGTTGGAATCACCGTTGATGGTAGAAACTACCGCAGTCTTGCCGCCTTGAGCAAATTTCTTTACGTTAGCAACAATAGTCTGATAGTCACTATGACCGAACGGAGTGTATGCCTCATCGATATCCTTGTTTGCAACACCCTTAGACTTCAAGAATGCACGTAGGATCTTATTGGTAGTACGAGGATAAACATAATCGGTACCAAGCAAGACCCAGCGTTTAGCACCACCGCCTTCCTCACTCATTAGGTATTCCACTGCCGGAATTGCCTGCTGATTAGGCGCAGCACCGGTATAGAATACGTTGTATTCCAGCTCTTCACCCTCATACTGCACTGGGTAAAACAGCAGACCGTTTAGTTCTTTAAATACAGGTAGCACTGATTTACGTGAAACTGATGTCCAGCAACCAAATACTACTGAAACCTTATCCTGACCTAGAAGCTGACGGGCTTTTTCAGCAAATAATGGCCAGTTTGAAGCTGGGTCAACTACTACAGCTTCTAGCTGTTTGCCCATTACGCCGCCTTTAGCATTAATATCGGCGATGGTCATGAGCGCTGTTTCTTTTAATGCAGTTTCAGATATAGCCATCGTACCTGATAGTGAATGTAAGATGCCTACCTTAATGGTATCAGCAGCGTAAGCATTAGCACCCATCACGCTAAGTGATGCTGCAATTGCAAGTGATTTAATAAAATGGCGACGTATCATAATGTGTTACTCCTCCCTGAGAGTTAAGTAGAACAAACTTAAATACATAAATCTGTAATGTAATTCTACAGCTGTAACAGTAAAGAAACGCTAAATTTCAGCGTTGTTATTGATCCTACTTTACAATTAAAAATACATAAGAGAACGGAAATATTAAAATACAGACGTTCTGCATAGAAACATACATCAAACAAACTATTCTGTCTATATTTTATCGAACTCTAATATAAATTTTATGTCTAATCAAAATAATTTTAGCTAATAATAGGTTATGATTTGTGCATGCCAAAATTGAACGATTGTTTAGTTTAGATATGCATACTAATTTTTACACGATGTAACGACCAAGGAAGTACTCTGGAATATGATCTTAACTTTTTCGTAGCATTGGAAAAACAGGTCTGGGAAGCTCTAAAGAATGGCGATGTAAATGCCGAAGCACGTCTTCTCTCAGACGATTTCTTGGGTGTCTATGAAGATGGTTTCAGTACTAAAGAAGACCACTTAGCACAGCTTAGGAATGGCCCTGTTATTTCAAGCTATAAAATTGGCTCCGTACGGTTATTACAGCTTGGGCCTGAAATTGTAAGTCTTACTTACTCGGCAACTGCAATATTTTTAAAGAATGAAGTACAAGACTCTCAAAACTTATTTTATATAACTTCTATCTGGGCACGTCGTTTCGATAAATGGGTAAACATTTTCAGTCAAGATACCAAGGGAAATGTCCAGAGTTAATCTAAATATTACAAAATTAATGGCTGACAGAATCTGGATCATCATATCTTTGATTTTTGTATTTACCGGGTGTAGCTTTACGCCTGATAGAAGCCTCTACCCTACGCAAACTGAAGATGCCTATACCGAGTCAATCAAGAAAAAGCTTTATGCACAATATTCTCAGTGGAGAGGAACCAGATATAAACTTGGCGGTTTAAATAAAAATGGTATCGATTGCTCTGGCTTTGTCTTTGTCACATTCAAATCAAAACTAAAAATAATCCTGCCAAGGACAACTCATTTACAGGTAGCTACGGGAAGAAATATTGAAAGAAACCAATTACAGGCAGGGGACTTAGTATTTTTTAAAACTGGCAAGCTCAAAAGACATGTTGGTATTTATTTAGAGCATGGGAAATTTTTACATGCATCAACAAGTCAGGGCGTAATAATCTCTAGATTAGATAGTAACTACTGGAACCCCAGATACTGGAGAGCAAAAAGAATTAAATCATAATAAAATTCTGACTAGAATGAAAACTACTTCGATCCTTCTTTTTTACCTTCCTCCGGTTTAACTACCGGGTTTTGTACTTTATACCCCTTATCCCTAGCCATATATGCACCAGCGCCTCCGCCAGCCGCACCCAGTAAAAACCAGCAACCTGATAACATTGGGATCATGGTAAAGATAATTATTAAATGAACCAGACGTTTTCCTGCTTTCATAATAAAATTTCTCCGGATAATTGTCACAAATTTAAATGTATTAATATTATTACATTCTCATTTGCTTGTACCAAGAAGCAGAACAAACTACTCAAAGATCTTGATCAGCTCCGCCTCCATTCTTGCTAAGCAACTTTAGAGTACCACAGCATATAGTCGAAAAACAGTTGGAATAGAAGGTTATTTATACTGTATTTTGTTTTTTAAAAAATCCTATTCTCATGAATATTATTATCTAAAAGCTAATTAGTTCATAGCTTGAAACTTCTTCAGGCATTCAGCAAATATATTTCGTTCTTCTGTTGTTGGAACCAATGCTGCAACCTCACTTTCAAATAGTTTAACGTAACCGGTATCAAATACATCAGCACTAATGAGAACTGCGGAATTTGTTACAATTTCTACACGATATCCCTCTACACGTCGTTGCTGTCTAACACTAGCAGTTGTAAGAACAAAGGATGCCACATCAAATCCATCCATTAAGCAATCAGTAAAAGCCTGTACATTTTTAATGGGAATATGACCTTCTTGGATTAACTTAAAGGCACTCTGACTAGACCTGGGTGGGGCTGTAACACATGAAGACATCAAACATATAATAAAGGCTGAGACGAATGACAAATTCACTATTTTTTTCATAATCTATTCCAAATTTGGCAACTACAGCAAATTAAATAACAATATTTTGCTTAATTATTCTTATCCTACTGCACTTCTTTTCGATACTTTAAATTTGGGAATTATATACTTGTTGCCCCTAATTTTTTTAAAAAATTCACAATAAATACTTGACTTCTAGGGGCATATAGTATAAAATTTTTCTTATGAAAACTACTAAACAAAAAGCCAATACTCTATCAGTATATTCGTTTATGAAATTATTTCCTGATGAGGAATCGGCGAGAGTATTTATAGAAAAACAAATCTGGGGCGATACGCCGGTATGCCCTGCTTGTGGTAGCGTTAAAACTTATTTCAGAAAGAATCGTGACGGACACAGATGTGGGGATTGTGCGAAAGATTTCTCTGTGAGAACAGGCACCATATTCGAAAACTCAAGGCTACCATTGCATAAATGGCTGTTTGCAATGTATATAGTAGTAACTGCTCGTAAGGGGATCTCCAGCTTACAGTTATCCAAAGAGTTGGATGTTACTCAGAAGACAGCATGGTTCTTGCTGCAACGTATCAGGGAGTCATGCCACACTAATGACAGCCTGCTAAGCGGTGTAGTTGAAATTGATGAAACTTATATTGGCGGTAAAGAGATAAACAAGCACGCTGATAAGAGACTGAAGGCAGGTCGGGGTTCGGTTGGTAAAGCCGCCGTATTAGGTATGCGTGAGCGTGGAGGTAAAGTTAAAGCTATGCCAGTTGCTAACGTCAGCCAGAAGACTCTTCAAGGGGCTATTCATGCCAATGTTCAGGTTGGCACACAGTTATACACCGATGACCACAGGGGCTATTGTGGACTAAACAATATCTTTTACCGGCATCAGAGCGTTAATCATTCAGCCAGAGAGTATGTGAGTGGTATGGCTCATACCAATGGCATAGAGAGCGTGTGGGCGGTTCTGAAGCGTGGCTATAACGGCACCTTTCATCATTTCAGTGCTAAGCATCTAAAACGGTATGTGAATGAGTTTACCTTCCGGCTGAATGATGGCAATTGCACGATTGACACTGTCGACCGGATCAAGTCTGTATGTGTTGCCAGTGCGGGCAAAAGATTAACTTACAAAAACCTGATTGCATGAGCAATCTGTCTGTTCTGGAATTATTCGCAGGTGCCGGAGGATTGGCCTTAGGGTTTAAAAGTGCAGGGCTAAATACTATCGGGCTTGTTGAGTGTGACAAAGACTCAGTACGCACATTAAGGCATAACCGCCCGGACTGGAATGTAATTCAAAACCATGTTGAGAACATGAATTGGGATGCATTTACCGGGGTTGATATTGTATCGGGCGGATTCCCTTGTCAGGCGTTTTCTTACGCAGGCAAAGGGTTGGGGTTTGATGACCCCGAGGCGGTTTGGTTTTTGAGATGTTCAGATGTGTTGGTTCCCTAAGACCAAAGGTGGTAGTGGCTGAAAATGTGCCAGGATTGTCCAGCCACAGAAAAGGGGAGACTTTAAAAGAAATTATTGCAGGCCTGCAAAATTGTGGATATGAGATTTTTACTAAAATGATAGCAGCAATTGATTACAGCGTGCCACAGAATCGTAAAAGGCTGCTAATTATAGGAATCAGGAAAGACCTTGGGTTATTGTTTCCGGACTTTCCCAAGCCATCCGGTGCACCTGTAAACTTACGTGAAGCATTAAAAGATTGCCCCTTATCAGACGGCTCAAAGTATCCGGAATACAAACGTAGGGTTCTGGAAATGGTGCCAGAAGGAGGGTGTTGGGTTGATCTGCCGGATCATGTTCAACGCGAGTACATGGGTACTGCCTATGGCCATAATAGTGCGATGGGAGGCCGCAGGGGTATGGCAAGGAGGTTGGCATGGGATAAGCCATCATTGACAATCTTGTGTTCACCGGCTCAGAAACAAACTGAACGATGCCATCCGAGCGAAACTAGACCACTTACTTTACGAGAGAGTGCAAGGCTTCAGACTTTCCCTGACAGATGGCAATTTAAAGGGAGCATATCTTCACAATACAAGCAGATAGGCAATGCTGTGCCGGTCAGGATGGGCGAAGCAATAGGTCGTTTTATAGCGGATATATTAAGCTAATGAATAAACTTTCATGGATTGATGATGATAGCTTAAGGAATGCGGTATTAAATATGTTACAACGTGCCCAAGATGCAAAAAGCAAGGCAGCAACACGCATCAGGTATAATGTAATAGACCCGTTTTCATCCCTGGTACTAGCTGCTAGCATTGATGATATAAGCAAGAATACGCTTTCTAGTATTCAAGAAATTACGTCCGCATCCTCTGGTATTTCCAGTGCTGTAGGAGACTTTTACCAGAAAATACTAGGTTGTGTTGATGGGTTTATAAATCATGACGCTGGATACGATTTGGAGTGTGTAAGCAGGCAGATTCTTGCTGAAGTTAAAAACAAACATAACACCGTAAATTCAACCAGCCGTGAAAAAACGGTTGAGGATTTAGATACTGCCGTCCGCCAAAAACAAGGAAATTGGACGGCTTATCTTGTATTTATTATTCCTAAAAAACCTATAAGGTATAAGAAGAAAATTAGCACAAACAGGAAAGTCTATGAGATAGATGGGGCTTCATTTTACGAATTGGCAACAGGCTCAGCCACTGCATTACATGATCTGTACTATGCAGCGGCTGAAATAGCCGCAGAGGATAGACCATACATGAAAGCAGGCAAAATACTTCAATATTGTGAGTCGGCTTTAAAGAATGGTATTCCAAAATGAACTGAAAATAACTTAAAACTTTTAACAAACATAAAGATGATTAGGAGTCGTTCATGAAAGACAAAGACCTGAATAACCTGACCCGACTGGTTAAGAAAGTAGGTAACTTTAAGCCTGAAAAACCATCCAAGAAGCCTGACCACCAGCCAAACAAAAAAGAGCTTGAGGTCAAGTATGAACTGGATTTAAAAACCATTGAATTATCAGAACACTAAGAAACTTAGGGGCAATAAGTATATAATTCCCTAAATTATCATTGTTGAGCTTGATCTTGATATGGGTGGAACCAGCAAAATGACAGAGCAAGTCCCGAGGTATTTTTCTCTGATAGTAATAATTATTACCTCGTAAATAGGTATATCGAATACTCAAATTAAATAGCCTTTCGAACGATATCTCCAAAGAAAGTACCACATAAGTACCACGATTGAAAATAGATCTAATAATTAACTATTTGAATGAAATTACTTATTTTATCCTTATTTGGTGCCCGGAGCCGGAATCGAACCGGCATGAGCGATTAAGCTCGAGGGATTTTAAGTCCCTTCATGATCCCTTGTCAATGCGATTATACATTGATTTAAAACAATAATAAATTATATGTTTCACATTAGATACCAGTAATTCCCTCTAGTAACTGGTCAAAAACTGGTCAAGATTTACGTATTCTTTTGGTTGCCTTACTTGACAAGTGACGCTCGTCACTATATAATTATACTTATGATAACAAGCATAAAACATAAGGGGCTAAAGAAGTTTTTTGAAAAAGACGATTCAAAAGGCTTACCAGCCGATATGAAAGCTAGGATTAAGATCATATTGGCTCAATTGAATCAGTCAGAATCTATAGAAGACATGAATATTTTTTCTTTTAAACTTCATCAATTAGTTGGTAAACGTAAAGGAGAATGGGCTGTTACTGTAAAAGGAAACTGGAGAATCACTTTTAAATTTGAAGAAAAAAAACAACAAGCATTTGATGTAAATTTTGAAGATTATCATTGAGGATAATTATAATGGAGGGTAGTAACAATGGACGCACTAATAATGAAGAACCCGCCCCATCCGGGGTTATCGGTTCGGGTTGGCTGCTTGGAGCCTGCTAATCTGAGTGTTACTGAAGCAGCAAAGAAACTCGGCGTATCGAGACAAGCACTCAATAATCTTGTAAATGAAAAGGCTAACTTATCTATTGATATGTCTATTCGGCTTGCAAAAGCATTTGGTGGAACACCTGATGGATGGATGAGGCTACAGCTTCAGTACGATATGAGTACTATAGAAGATAGAGCTAAAACAATTAAAGTAGATCCTATAATATTTGAATCTAATGAAGATCAGTATGCCAAGGTAGCTTAATTAAAGTTCCGTTCATGTAATTAGAAGTGGTCTCATTATTTGCATTTTGTAGAAGGTACTTAATATAATCGAATTGACGCTCGCTATTTTTTCACCAAGTTATCAGGTAGCCCTTTAGCCGCGGGGCAATAAAGCCCTGAAAGGAGGTGATTTAAATGGCGACAAAACCTAAAACCGTATGCCGTCCCACGAGGACTGGTGCGAAGCCTGGGCCAAAGAGTGTTCCTGTAAAAAGCCACACTCGATCAACACCCAAGCCTCTGAATAAAAAATGCGGCAAGTAAGTAGTAGCTAGGGAATGGCGGGCGTCAATTCGATTGTACTTAATTTCCTTCTATTAAATCTATATCCCTCGAACTTCCTTTTATTGCTTTTAATTCTTTGGTTTGTTTTGCGAAGGGCTCTGCAAGCTCTCTGAGAACTCTATGTGACTTGTGATTATCGCCTTTTTGTAGGCTGCTAATGAGCTCTTCACATGCTCCGAGTGTTCTAGCTCTATATCCTGATAAATCTCCAACGGTCTCACTTCTTGGTTTTCTACATTCGACCCCTGAAAACCAGTCAGGCTCTTTCGGGATTTGTCTTTGATTGCTACGGCTTTTATTTCGTTCATCGAGCATCCGTTCAAGATCAACAACACGCTTACTAATATTAATAACTTGTTTAGCATACCAATCACCCCACTTATTTTTAGAATCTAAAGCTCTACCACTAGCTAGCGCATAAGCTTCCTCATATGCTTCATTTGCAACTTCAGTATGTTTTTTAAAAATGGCAAATGTAGTATTTACACGTTCATACTTTTGGTAATTTGCCTCGGACTGAGATTTAAAATAAAGAACAGCAGCAATAAGCAGAACGATCAGAACTCCTACACCAATCGAAGCATAGAGTCCAATACTGCCGAATCCTTTTTGATGCCGAATCATATGTTGAATTGCCTATTTCCAGAAGGAACGGCTCTGGTTTGTAAGTGGCTCCAACGAGGGGTATGTATTGGAGCTTCAGAAAACAATCCGTGCGCTTCTAAACGCTCTGGAGTTAACCAGTCATCAAGTAGACCGTCAGCGTCAGCAATATCAACGCCCATACCTACCTTATGTGCACTTCGTGGCGCTCCCTCAGTAGATGCCTGTATTCTGAATCCGCCGCCGATTTTGGTCTTTCCTGAAACCAGGTTCCCTGTCACAGGATTAATAGTTAAAACTTTTCCGGTTGACTTAGTAAAAGTATCTAATAACTTGTTTACCTTTGATACTAAATCAACAGCATTAGCCTTAATTATTTCGGTTACTTCAGCATGATCAATATAAACACCAAAGTAATGCTCAATAGTTAAACTTTGACTAAGCGCCGGAGTAATAGTCTTAACTGTATTAGTCGCCATGGCCGGAGCTTTTACAATCACTTCGGCCACATCTGGCACATCTTTGCCCATAGACTTTGCAATAGCTTTCTTGGCAGCTTGCTCCTCATCTATTACCAACCTCATTTTGTTGGTGTTAAGCGGAAGTATCCCGTTTTTAGTAATCACTCTCAGATATTTGTCTAGCTGGTTTTTAAAATTAGCGAGCGCGAAGCCAATACCTGTAGCCCACTCCCAGGGCAGCATTTGAAAAGCTGCAGCGGCCGCCAGCAACATCACATAAATAGCATCAAAAACCAAGGACACTCTCATGGTCTTTGACTTGATCCAAGGTATGTCAGTCACCTTGTTTAATACATTTGTTAAATCCATCTCTCTCTCCTAATTAGTTTTACTTAGCTCCTTATCTTTTTTTAACAATAAATATGTTTTGTACCGAATCATTACTGTTAAAAACCCAAAAAACACAGCCGCGCTTGCACCTATAACAGCGCACCATTCATTCACAGTGAACCATCCATACACTGACGCCCCACCACCTACCGTCATTGCTGTTGCTGATAGTTTTGCTGCAGTTGTTGATGTAGCCATTGCATGAATAATCGCCTGCTTCTCCATTCTCTCTCCGTAGTTGATAATTATTCTTTGTGTAAACATTTCTGCCGTTCTTCAACTCGTGCAATTTGTATTTCAAGCTTGCAACTTTTTATCATCTGAACTCTTTCTCTATCAGAGAGAATCTTTAACCAGTCCCTATTTTCTGCCGTAGTCTCATCAACATTCTTTGACCTTGTTTCTTCCTGACCTAAACTAACCATCATCAAAATGACAACACCTACCAAAGCAATAAGAGCGTATGTGTGTAACTTTTCAGAATTAAAGTTCAGTTTAGACATTTAAATAACTTTAAATATTGTTAATATCCACCACCAAATACCAAACCAACACAAGGTAGCAAAAGCATTCCCTCCATTGCTCCAGTGCATATCAAGCTTCCAGAAACGCATTTTTTTAATAGTGAGTTTGAAACTTGGCTCTTTATTCTGTGACTTAAAATATTTAAGTTTCCACTGGTAATACTCGCGTGTTATTGCCCACAACCATGTTTGAAATAATGGTCCGAGTAATGGAATGTTTCCTATCATGGTCCAGAGCCAATTGCTCCAGAAATGAGCAGCTTGCTCTTTAAACTCTTTCGCCATCCTTCCCTCTAAAATACTTAGCTGATGTATTAGTAGCCTTCTGCTTGCCAGTACAGGACATCGGTTGCTGCTGTAGAGCCGCCAGAACTGTCTACTTCGTATGTGAAAGAACCAACGAGAGGAGCGGCAGTTAGAAAAGCATGTCTAAAAGCTCCATCCTGGCAAGTTAAAATGACATTCTGACAAGCAGTAGGAAAATCATCATCAAAGTTAACTGTTCCAGATGATGTGTTAGATACAGAACCCCTCTTTACTATTTTCTGATTATCAAGTGAGCCACTTATTTTTAGTGGGGTTATCTCATTCGTTTGTGAACCCGCACCATACAAGGATGCTAGAACAGATGGAACTATGGGTTTATTTGTTACAGTTCCAGCGGCTGCTTCTGCGTCAGTTGCATATCCTCGAACCGGACTACCATCATATTTAGTAATTACTAATCTGAAAGTATCAAGAGCAATTGCAAATACATCTACAATGTCATTTGCTGCCAACGTGACAGTTTCAGCCGCTGCTAAACCATCAATTAATAAATTTGCATCAGCAGTAAATGAACAGGCTGCAGCAATATGTAATTTTCTACGAGCTCCAATCAAAGGTGCGTCTGGAAGCGCAGTTGTGGTTTCGGTGCCGGTCCAATCTACATCTTGAGCCGCGTCCTCCCATATAGCCGCTGTAGTTGCGTGACTAGCTATTGAAACCCTCTTTGCTGTAGCACGATGTAAGCGTGTTATATGCCAACCATCAAGCGGATCACCTTTTGGAAAAGCTAAAAGTATGTCTCCTGCATAGGCTACTAGATCGACTGATCCAGGGGTCCTTAATGTCGTAAGGTTATATGTAAAGGTAACTGGACCTGTATCAATTTGTAACTCTATAGGGCCTCTATAAGTTGATCCCAATGATGTAACTGGCCCACCTGTTCCAGTTATTAATAATTTAGTAGAAAGCTGACCACCTATATTTGTTGTAGCCGCTGCAGCAAGGGAAATCATAGCTGTCTCAAATGCCTCTTTGAGAACATCATGTATAGTACCCATCGAGGAACGCATTGTGGCGTTATCTGGATTAGGATAGGTATCTGATACCCCCGTTCTAGCTGGTAATTGCGTCATGGTCTAAAATCCTTGTATGGTAAAGTCGGCTTTCGCCCCTGCAACTGCTACGTGTGAAGAGTTATAAGCATTAAAGTTAGGTTGAAGTGGAACTGATTTATCAATTTCAATAGTCTCTGCTCCAGATCCGTTAACCTGGAGCGTTGCTTGAATACTCGTTATTTTTGTGAATGATTTGTTAAAAGGAATATTCGTTGGTGCAACAGCACTGACAATATCAGCAACCGATTCCACAATATCTGGCGCATCAACAATTACATTGAAGTCTTTTATTTTTCCCTGAATTTCGCTTGTGCCGATTGTTACTCTGAATTCATACCCTGTTACTTCAGCCGTGATTAATCCAGGCCATCTTTGCCAACTTCCTATCATTCCTTCATAGAAAGGATCGGTATCAACCTGTCCATACATGGAGTCCCCATCATTCTGTCCATAAGCGGGGTCCTTTCCAGAAAATCTATATTCAATTAGAACGTCGATACCTTCCG
Source organism: Nitrosomonadaceae bacterium (assembly GCA_965205785.1). Classification (GTDB taxonomy): domain Bacteria; phylum Pseudomonadota; class Gammaproteobacteria; order Burkholderiales; family Nitrosomonadaceae; genus BJGV01. The sequence continues at coordinate 1,888,089 of OZ242188.1, read as the reverse complement.
TATCGAGGCTAAGAGTTATATTTGAACCAGGTAATATAGCTTTAGGTGCGAACTCTGGCGGCTCATAAACCATCTGACGGAAACCAGCTGCGGCCTTATATGCAGAAGCATTCGGATCAGATCCATAGAATGATTGATTATCAGCACCGTAAAATGAGTCTACTGAGTTTGCTACTAATTCATTTGAAACAACTAAGCAGTCTGTTAATGTGCCAGGAAAACTAGGATCATAAGAAAGTTCCTCCAGATTATTTGCTACTGGAATATCTCCAAGATCCGTAAAAATTACAGCTGCATTGAGTGATTCATTTCCAGATGAATCAACAGCCTTACCCATAATGGTTACAGGACCAAACGGCAAAGCAATTAAATTAAAAGGATTCTCAGTAATTAGTCCGTCATGTAACGGATTTGCACTATTCCAATCTAGGCTACTATCAAAATGAAATCTTAACCTATAACCAGCAAGATCAATGTCAAATACATTGGTCCATGTTAAATTTCTTCCATCAATCAGAAAATCTGACAGATCTGACGGCGGCTCACTTTTGCCAACGACCTGATGAAGTTCTGAATGTTTCCAATCTGATTTTTTGTTTATAGACTGGTTTACCGACCTTATCCTAACAATATACCAGGACAAATCTTCTACAGGTGCCAGATATAAATTAGTCTCCAGTTTATCTATATCCGACCTATTCCAAATCGATTCTCCCTGTTTTTGCCACTCAACTTCTATTCTGTCAATATTCGCAGAGGTTACAGCGGGCCAGGTTGCTAAAATTCGGGAAGTTATTGTTCCATCCTGCCCCACTAAAAGAGCATTTGTACCTGACTCCAAGGTGATAAAGCCAATAGGTGCAACAATGAGAGAACTTGGTATATCAGAGTTTGGAGTAGAGTCAACTGTAACAGTATCAGCTTCATCCCAAATTTCAGGCGCGTCTTCTTTTAAAGTAAGTTTTATTGGTGATCCAGGAGAGTACTTTCTATGAGTAATACGAAAGACCTTCTGTGTCTGCCCTAAAAACGAACTATCAAAATTTACTCTATCGCCAACTCTTCTATCCCATGCTTTATATGAAAAATCTGCTTCTATGGAAAAAGCATTTCTTTGATCCTCAATAAAAATACGTGCTAAATTATGAACGCGCTGTTTACTGTTGGTGAAAGGAAAATCTATATTTATATATTTATCTCTGCCATCATTAGCTCTAAATGCAGCATTTTGGAATGGTTCAAAATCTGTAACGACATAATCATTAATAGGATCAGCATATTGACCACGAACCCCATTATTGACATCGGCATCGGAAATACCAGACAACACAGTAAGCCCACCAACAATATCAGACTGATTAAGCGTTGCACTAGGCGCAACATATTTCCCTGATGTAGTCTCCCAAGTTGTTGCAACCAAGGTTCCTGCATCCGCCTCAGTCATAGCGTCAAGTACAAAAAATCGGTCTTGATCAGCAGTGACTATTCCATTAAAAGTATAAAGCGGACCAAACGCTCTTACTTCATCACAAACATTTGCAGCAGTAATAAAGTGTGCCACAGGAAGATCAGCTGCAGCAACGTTACAAAATTCTGATGTTAAATAATCATATCTAACTAATGCAGGGTTTTGACTCCATTCAGTTAATCCTGTACGAGGGTCGAATAATTTTTTACCGCGAAGTACAACTTCTATATCTGGGATGCCATTCTGAAAGTCTTCTTCATTGACATCTAATCGAACAACAATATATGTATGTCCAGATAACTTTGAATCAACTGTCCATTTATCAGGAAATTCAGATATAAGAGATGCATCTGCAGCTTCACCCGCTACTCCTAAATGTTTCTTTACTCGTACAAAAGGTTTAGTTATTTCCCACTGATAAGTGATCCTGTAAACAGTTAAAGTCTGCGAAAAACTAGGAATCCAATTAACAGTAATATCTAAGCCGTCAAGCGTATATGGAACTGAAATAGAGAATGGACGTGGGCCATCTCTCGGTACAATGTTATCGATTCCATATGCAATAACCTCAAAAGAGCTAGTTGGTTGGTGCGACAACGTATGTGTCTGAATAACAAATTCTTCATGGGCCGTCTGGGGAGTTATTTTAAAATAATCTCCTTCAGTTACGTTTCCATCACCGTCAAGCGGCCCAACATCTTTCTTATTAACAAAAACCTTCTCAATTTCATCACTTTCATGCGCAGCAAATTCACAAACTACATGCTGAAATTGATCAATATTCCCATTGACAAAAATGGCTACAATATTTGCTCCAACGCGATCTCTTCCATATACATATCTATATGGCGCTTCTGTTGCTATCCTTGTTACCTTTTTATCATGTAACGATTCTAGAAAATCTGCTCTGGCTCTTGCTGCCCTCCTCTTTGCCTTTTTCTTGGCCGCTGCTGATTGTACAAAACCAAAAACAGTTGTACTAATAGTTATTGCAATAGATGCAGCGGTTATAGCTCCACCAACGGTGACACTAACACCAAGCACAGTAAATAACACCGCGCTAAGACTAAATGGTTCAGCGTATGCGGATAATGGCAAAAACAAAAAAAGTATTAGAACCGCCAGGCGCATTTTGCTATCATCCTATCTTTAAAAGTAAGCCCGTCTATATCAACAGAAACAATATGTCTACCGCTAAAAATACAAGCCGTCTTATCGTATAAAGATATATCTCCGTCCCTAGCAAAATTTGGATTTATCTGTTTTAAGTTTTGATTGAATAAAAAAAAGAGGCCATTTAGGCCTCTTAATTTTCTATGTGCTTCAAACTTACTTCGCCAAGGCTTATGTTTTGTTAAATAATCACGGCCTGTTTGGACTTCAATCCATCCTACTGTGAAAGTAATGCAGTCATTTGAGCCCCATTCAAATCTCTTTTCTAAATGTAACTCTATATATTCTGGTAAATTCATGATTCATCTTTAACTTGTATTCTGTCTAAATCTTTTCGATAACCAAATATGAGGATTTGCTATAAGATCTGGTAAATAATCAAAACCTGTTTCATTTGGGAATTTTTTCTTATGTGTTGGACCATTTACCCGTAACACTTCGTTACGCTTTAATCCATATGCCGATGTTTCACATTTAAGAGAGATTGTACCTCCACCATCCGATTCAACGCTGGTAACAATCGTATCCATAATTCCACGCCAAGCAATTACAGGGGTACCAACCAACAGAAAGTTTTCATCAAGTGGACAGAAATACATTTTCGCATCACGCCCTCTGTATTCATCAACATTACCAATGGCGACAGCAAGTTGCGTGGTTTCTGCCAGATTTAATACAAAAGTAATGGATTTAGAGTCAACTCCTTCTGCTTCATCAACAGCCGTAATATTGCCAATCGTACCCAACCCAACCCAAGTAAAACCACCCCAATCAATATTTTGAATAGCTGTTGAAAAATATAATGTAGTAGATTTAAAATGAAGTTCAACAAAAAATACAGTCCGTATCGCTGACTTCTCTAATTCACTTTGTTGGCTCGCATTTAAATCTGCCATTTAAGGCCTCACATCTTCCCGGAAGGAATAAGAATTTACAGCTACAACACGCTTTTTACGTTTCCATAAATCTACAGAATCAGCTCGTCTAAATAGCGCCATTGGCTTATCCCATGTTACTACTGCAGATAATAAGTGATCATTTCTAATAGGCGGCTCAAAAGGAAAATCAATAATTCCACTACCATCTGAAACAGGATTGCCCGTACACATAACTACTTGCCTAGTAAGACCAGTACCTATGCCCAATAAATCGCCTTTTAAGAGAGTTTTACCAACTTCTCCAGACGCAACAATAGACATAACTGTATCACCCTGAGAGGCGGCTTGATTAAGCGTCATGTTGCCACGCATAGTTCCAAGGGGCGAAGGGCGATTCACATTCCACAATAACAACTGATTAATTCTTCCTTTCAATTGCAAGATAAGAACCTTCCAATCACCAGAATTCTCTTCAGTCATTCCACCCGCTGTTTCAATCTGAACCTCCCATAATGGAGGTGATATTTCTAGTCCCTGCGAACCAAATTGAGACTCAAAATTTACATCATTACGATTAAGGCCCCAACCAAACTCACCAATGGATAATGATTTATCAAATAGAATCTCTGACATCAACCCAAGCTCCCTTGCCTTTCTAGTCGATCTACTAACTCAACATTACCTTCATCAGAAACTCTTTTCATGTCTTGGATAATTGCATTACGATCACTGCGACTATCTATTTGGATAACTCTGTTGTCATTTATTGTTATATTTCTACCGCCACCAGATACGCCAAGCCTACCCCTGGAATCTCTTTGTAAAGGTACAATTGCTTCCGGCCCAGCCTCACCCATAATTCCATTACTAACTGTTCCACCATTATTAAATTTGAATGGCGTTAAGCTATCTACAATTCCACCTCTAGCAAACTTTGCGACATTGTTAGAAAATACAGCGCCTTTTTCTGCAAAACCAATGCCGCCGCCTCCAGTAACAACCGCGCCACCTCCGCCAGCTGAAGTACCAAATCCTAAACTACCAAAAATTGATCCAATACCGGAAAGTAGACTGGCGCCAATTCCACCAAATAGTACTTTACCTAATTGAGCAGCAGCGGCTTCTGCTACCATATTTAATAACAGTGACTTCCAGGCCCCTAATATATTGTTAAAATCGCCATGCAAGATTCGAGAAATTGAACTACCCATTGTTTGCTGAAAACTGAGTAAAAAGTTATCCCATATCTTACGGCTAGTATTTGCAGCTTCGGTTTGTTTATCTATAATTTCTTGAATATCTAATATCTGACTTCGTTTCTGTGAATTTGCGCGTTCTTGTTGTTCCAGCCTATTCTTTTCTTCCTCTGGAATATCCAAGCTACCAATTTCAAGAATCCGTTTCTTTAACCTTATTTCTTCATCAAATTGAGCGAGTAATTTTTGACGAATCTCAGATGTCTCTTCACTAAGAGAAGCTTCTAGCTTCATGCGGTCAAGTCGAAGGCCAACTTCTTCTTTTTCATTCTGAGAGAGATCTATAAATTCTCTAACAATTTTATTTCGATTTTCTTCCTCTTTATTAAATTCCTTTATATCTTCCAGAAAAATACCATACGATTCTATTAACTGAGCATTGCTTTTAACTAGCTGTAACTGAGATACATCTAACTCTAATGTTGCTGCTTTAAGCAACGTAATTTCTTTCTGTGATTTTCCAAGGGTGTTAGCTTTGAGATCTATGCTTTGTATAAAAGAATCTTGTCTTTTTGCTAAATTGTTCGCAGATTTTGCACCCGCGAACCCATCAAGCGTTTTCCTAAACTCTTGGAGCCTTTTAAGTGCCGCTTCATCAGCATCAGGGATATTTACATCCAATACTATTGGTGCAGTTAGCTTATCAACTACTTTACTAACATCACCACTAATCTCGTTTAGCCTATCTCTATATACACTACGAATATCACCTATTAAATCAATCTGACCTGAAAATAAAGCTCCAAATGTAGATGCAATTAAACCGCCTGTTTCTAGTATGATGGCCGAAACCGCATTGATACCTGTAGCAACAGCAGAGAAACCTTTAATCGCTGAACTGCCTATTAGTGAAATAGCATTTGCGCTGGAAGCGCTCGCAGATGTCATCTCGTCAAGCGCCCCTATTGCAAGTAGAGCTTCATTTTGTAAATCTTGGAAGGCGACACCAATTGTTTCGGGTAATTCCTGTGCTTCTTTTAATAATGTCGGTAACTGTGTAGTAAAAGCATCAACTAATATATCTCTTGTAATTAATCCTTCTTTTGCCATTTCCCGCAATGCGCCGGTAGGCACATCAATTGCATTTGCTAAAGCTTGCATTGCTCGCGGTGCGGCTTCATTCACTGCATTAAATTCTTCTCCTCGTAACACGCCTGACGCAACCGCTTGCGAGAACTGCAACATTGCAGAACTTGATTCTTCAGCAGACGCACCAGACAGCCTTAGTGATAAAGCAAGAGATTCTGTTACTCCTGCAACTTGCTCCTGTGTTCCGCCTACTTCAAGCAGCGACCTTGCAATACGTGTATATAAAGTTGACGTTGATTCAAGTGGCGCTTTAGTACTTTGTGCTATTCTTACAAGGTTTTCATTTGCTTTTCCAAAATCTTCAGCACTACTGGTTGCTAATCTCAAACGTGCTTGTATGTTCTTAAATGAATCACCCATACGTGCAAGTTCACGCACTCCAAGTGTAGCAACTAAGCCACCAAATACTGACTTAATATTTCTACCTAACTTATCGAAAGAACTATTAATATTTTTAGAGGTACGGGCAGCATTAGTCTGAAACTTACCTAGGTCATTTGTGGCCTTATCAATAGCACCAGTAAATCGAGCTACATTTGCGGTAAAATCAACAGTGACCCCTCTTTTTGCCATTTATAACCCCAATTTCCTAGCTAAAAGCGTAGCTGCAGAAGTAGCGCTTCTAACAATCAAATTTAATGAAGAAGTACGGTGTGATAAATATGCTTTATGCAAAAATTCCTTGGCAGGTACATTCGTTTTACCTCGACCAGTTACCCTTCCTGTACGACTACCAAAAATAGGGGTAATTGCTGATCTTTGAACACCCCTCTTACCGTGCGTATTCCAACCCTCTTCTTGGAATCTTCCCCAGAATGGATCATTCTTTTTCTTAGTGCGAATTTGGAGAAAAACGCCTATTTTGTCCTTGGACGATCTACCTCGATGAATTTTTGATTTGGCAACACGGATACCACGCTTGAGTTTTCCGGCTTTAAATGGTGCATTGGATCTGGCATGCCGCTTCATTAGATTAGCACCCTGACGTAATGATCCGATTACAACCCTATCGCCAAGCTGCTGACTATATGCAAAGAGAGTTTTCTGGACCTCACGAAGACCCCTTATCTTGATTGTTTCTGGCATATTCTCTAATTGCTAATAGCTGAATCAAAACTTGATCCATATCCTCAATCCCATACAAGTCTGCAAAATATGGAAGAGCGTCCCACTCAATTGTGCATCCGCAATCATTCCATATCTGTACCGCAAAACTTGCGCCATCTGGCGCTGTGGGAAGTTTAGGTGCTACAGGATGGGGCGAGCTTTGCAGCAAGTCGCATGCTGCAAGCCACTCCATTACTTTTTTTTAGTTTGCTTTATCTTTTTTTGATAGTTCTCACTAGCTTCTGTAATTGCTTTAGTAAGAGCAGCCCAGCAATCGGGGTTGTCTTCAACCCAGTCGATAAATAGCTCAGTGTCAAATGGTATTTTTGTATTATCACCGCCGGGATAAAGATCAAGCGCTGTAAAACCCTCCCATCCAATAACAAATCTTTCAAATACATCCATCTGTTTATCTTTACCAGTGGATACCATTTCGTGAATCTGGTATGGCTTGGGGCGGGTAATAACAAAAACTTTATCTTTCCACTTGACCCTTGAACGCCTGGAATTTTTTCGCCTTCTCAGTGCATCACTAACTATTTTTTGTCTCTGTTCAGGCGAAATACTGTCCATTTCATCTGTAATTTGTTCCGTTGAGTTACTCATTACGGTATGGTGAAGACAGGCGCGCCGTTCATAGCAATTGCGGCTGGAGTAGTAGTAATTCCTTGTCTAGCGCCACCAGGGAACCCAGGGAACCCAATAGTTCCATAGAACGATGCTGCGCGACCATCAGGCCATGTAATTCTGAACGCTCTAGATTCTAGTAATTCAAAAGCGGCCATCATTGCTTTTTGTGCTGGATCTGATGCGTCCCACTGTAACGTAAGGTTATAACTAAATGGAGTTGATCCAACCACAAACTGTTTATCCCTCAAATCATTAACAGTTGTACTATCCTCGAACTTGACTTCACCGCCCTGCCCTGTGAATTCCTGCACACCGCTCATTGAAATACCCATGGTCAATTTTTCAAAAGAACCGCTGGAAAATACCTTAAATGCAGTTGTATCAATCCCGACTGAGCCAGTATCAACATTCTTAAGCTCAAAATCATTGACTGTCGAATTCACTACTTCATACACTCTCTCATTAACTTCAACCATGCCCTCTGCTCTCAATAGAATCAGATCGCCGTCAACCAGACCATGAGCTGTTGCTGCTAGAACTCCGGGGTTTGCATTGGTTATAGAATCAACTGTTACTTTTGCTGCAATCACACTCTGCATGGATATAACCAGACCAGAATTTGAATAAATCTTTCCCATATCTTTTACTCCTTAAATTAAAATACCTGGTGCTCCTTCTGCTGTTGAATATCCGATCTGCCATGTCAGAATTACTTCTGCATGATCGGGACTTACTTCTTCCTCTGTTACAACCTCTAAATTGGTATTGATTAATGTGATGTACTGAATTGGTACTGATGTTGTTAGTTGTGTTCTCAATGCTGATTGTGTGAGTGTTTTTTCTATTTCATCAGCTATTTCATCCATCTGGTCTTCAATATCAATAGTGTCTCCTGTTCCTGGTAATCTCAACATTCCAGCAACAGAAATATTTACGTCTCGCTGATATACAACAGGGTTATTTACCGTATCTGCTTCAGCATCTTCGTTGATTGCAAAAACCATCAAGTAAGGCCAGACATTTCTGCTTGAAGGTAATCTTGTCCCTGTTACTAACTTCCATTTGTTATTTGTTTTTAAAACCTTCCGAACCGCATCCCTGATTTGTTTCCTTGCGTGAGTCATACGATGTACCTCGTCACGCTGTATTTATCGAGAATTCGTTCTATTGGTTTTGGTACATGAGCAATAATTGAGCCATCTTCAGATTGACTTTGAAAATTAGTCCAATGACCAACTAGTAAAATAATAGCTTCGATAATCTCAGGTTCTACATCTGTAGCCTTTGTTCCGTATCCAGCTATAAATTCTATTCTTACTGCATTTTTCTCTGCACGTGTCTCAGGCCATGTAACGTTGTATTTGGCACGTACATGCTCAATAGGATCATATGTATCTAAAACGTAATCACTAACAGGCACGGTTTGCTCTCCACCGTTTGAGTCAATGTATTTAACGCTATTAACACTTAAAGCCGAGGGGACCTGATGCTCTTCTTGAAAATGATTCCAACGAATTTCACGCGTCTGAGAAATAAATGCTCTTTTAGTATATTTTTCAGCCCAACTCGTTGCTTCTTTAATTCTTCGAGTAATTAAACCTTCCGTTACGGTGTCATCTATACCAAGCTGCTCTTTTACTTCACCAACAGTAACAGGCTGAATTTTTGGCGGGGTAATTATTCTCATCCCAGTGCCTTTCTGACTGTTACATTGATAAGATCAACATTAGAAATTTTATCTCCAATAACATCTGTTATTTCAATTTCAAAACCCATTCCACCATCAAACAATTCGTCTGCTGCAAATTTATAACTACACTTTCCTTCAGAAGCATTATCAACGGTCATGTCTTTTTCCTGAACATCACCATCATCATCAAGCCAGCGAATCTTTACAGACTGAGCGTTGGTAAGATCAACTGCATTTCCAGTTTCATCAACACAGGTAGCCGCGAGCGTAGAGCCCGTATCTCCGCTTACGAAGTCCGTCATACTTTTTTCCTTAGTTGAATTTGACGCTTACAGACTTTTCTTTTTGGAATGCAACTGACTTTTGAAATGATGTCGAAAAACTTGCATTTCTACTAAGCGCTTTGTTAAATATTACTGAGACTTCAAGCAAAGACGTAATTGAAATTCCCTTTACAGCAATTCCGCTAATTTGCCCCATATCTGCAACTAATGAGCCTGTTGCAATGTGTATAATTTTTCTTTGCGCCGCGCCGTTTATAACGCCTTGCTGTCCACTGAGCACACCACTAACTACATGATGATGTGCAGCTACCCCTCCCAGTATTGCAGGTTGACCATCTAAAGAACCAGTTGCATCATGTGTTACTGCACCGGTTGACCTTAACGCCGCACCAACAATGTCAGCTTCTTGTCCATCTAAAACGCCGGTTGATGGATGCTGCCTTATCCTATCAGATAATCCATTTAGGCTTGCGCCATCAGTGACAATTGAGCCATCTGAAGTATGGATTTTCTTGTGGTGAGCAGACCCAACAATATCTGCAGCCTGACCATCTAAAACACCATTTGTTACATGGTCAGTAATCCTTGCAGCCGAACCAGATATTACTGCCGCCTGACCATCCAACGCACCAGTATTTGTATGAATCTTCTTGTGATGAGAAGATCCAGTAATTATTGATTGCTCACCACTTAAAACGCCACTAACTACATGATGATGTGCAGCCACACCACCAAGTATTGCAACCTGTCCGTCTAAAACCCCTGTGGTGTTATGTGTAGAAGCACCTGAAACTCTTTCTGCTGATCCATCAACTAATGCACCTGCAGTAGTTAATACACCAGTTGCTGCATGATGATGTGCTGCAGCGCCAACTATAGTTGCCTCTTGCCCATCAAGGACACCGTTAGCCGGATGCGCTCTAGTCCTGTCAGATGAACCAACTACACTTGCGCCATCTGTTACAAGTACACTTGTACTTGCATGTATTTTTATATGCTGTGAAGATCCAACAACTACTGCTTCTTGCCCATCCAAAACACCAGTAGTAGAGTGTTCAGTAATCCTACTAGAAGCTCCAACTATAACCGCTTCCTGACCCGCTAATACACTTGTACTTGTGTGAATCTTTTTATGATGAGCAGATCCAACTAATGCTGCCTGTTGGCCATCTAATGTGCCAGTTGCTGAATGCTCTCTTGTCCTATCCGAAGATCCTGAAACTACGGCGCTATCAGCAGATAAAACACCAGTAGTAGAATGAACTGCAATATGCTCTGCAGATCCTGCAATCGTTGCAACCTGTCCGTCTAAAACCCCTGTTGTAGCATGTACACGCGTTCTGTTAGCGCTTCCAACAACAACCGCTTCTTGTCCATCGAGAACACCACTTGAAGGATGCTCATCATTGTGAACAGATGACCCTGCAACTACTGCGCTATCTACTGTTAGTACACCAGTTGATTCGTGAACTCTAGTTCTGTTGCTACTTCCAACAATATTTGCGCCATCAGCTACTATCACACCGGTAGATGTGTGAATTTTTATATGCTCTGCAGCGCCAACTATGTTGGCACCATCAGAAATTAAAGCGCCTGTTGCTTTATGATGGTGTGCTGCAACACCAACAATGTCTGCGCCGTCTGCTACTAATGCGCCAGTTGTTGTATGTTCTGGCGCACCTTCAGTAAAAGGAGTCCTTACTTCTGCATTAACTGTTTCTAAATCCCATGTCGGACCTTTATCACCACCATGTGGATTATCGTTTACTACTCCAACTAGAACAACTAGTCTATCCGTATCTGCCCACGTTCCTAGGGCGGGGTCTGTAAAGCTAAAAGTTAATAATCCTGTGCTACCAGCGCTTTGTTCAAATGCGGGGTCAAAGGTTGCGCGATTAATAGCTTGTTGAACTCCGCTACTGTTATACCTTGCAATCCGAACATTTACAGTAGTGTTAGACTCGGCGGTAGAAATATTAATTTCTACATCAAAATTTCCGGTTGAGGTTCTTGTTATATTTGTGTCTTCATTTTCTTCATAATGACCAGTACGAATAGATGAACCGCCGGAAGGAGCTACAACTTCATCCGTATCTAACGAGCCTAAAGCCTGAGCAATAGTATGGGTAAACTCCCCACCAATAGAATGAGTCCCGTTAGCTTTATCAAGATAATAAGTCTTAGCCATTTATGATTCTCTTTTTACCGTTCCACCAACCTAATAAAGTTTGTTCCCTCAAAAGGTCAGGCCTAAAATCAATTAGCCTAATTTTCTGAGTACCATCAGAGAATATAAGAACTTCTTTCAAAGGATTTGGGTCATACTTAGCATCACACCCAGCTACGTAATAATTTTCCTCCTTATAGAACCAGTAAGTACTAGCTGAACTAAAGTTTACTGAATACCGGCCACAAGTTACCTTGACGCTTTGTACCCCGTGACCGGTGAATTTGTGAAAGTTATCCGCATCATTCGTTTCAGTATGATTAACGTACTCAACTGTTACCGTTACTGGCACAATATTTATGCGCTCAGTGCCTCATAAGTAAGTGAAGAACAACTAACGGTGTCGCCATTTGCAACCACAAGCCCATTAGTCATATTAATATCACTACCTGATGCAGCAACCGCACAATGAATATGTATCGTTCCACCATTTGTTTCTAACGAAGCATTAGCAACTGCTGATGCGTTCCCAGTAGCATTGGTATCTGAAGTAATTGCACCAGCAGTAGCAACGCCACTAGATGACGCGCCAAACGCAGGAGTCGCAAATGTAAGTGTTGCAACAGCAGTTCCCGGCGCTCCTAGTGTTCCTGCAAGCCTGAATACAAGCTTACTTGAAGCAGCATCAAGCAGATCAACTACAGCATCAGTTGCAGCATCCCTAGCAGTTGTTGAATGTGTTACCGCCATCTGCAAAATAAAGCCAATAAAAAACAAATAAACCATAAGTTTTTCATGTGCCAATTCGCATAGATCAGAAAAGAACCGTTTAATAGATTGAATAGTTTTCATTTGATTAATTACCTTAGATGTTATTCATTTTGCTGCCTTCACCTACAATGCCCCCAGCAGATCCATGAATGGTTTTAGATTTATTGTGCTCATTGTGACTGGCAACAATCTCTTTTAACTTCTCTGGATCTTGATGTCCTACGACCTGATAAGTTTCAGTTTTACCAGTTGCTTTTCGCTTAACATGAATCGTAGCGCGCATCTCACCCTTTTGTGCTTTTAGCTCCATGATTGCCCTTTAATGGATAAAATTTATTTGTTATTTCTTGTTTTTCTTGCTCTTGTTTTTGGATGGACCGCCAGCAGAAGTTTCATCAGGCCCAATTGATGCATTCTCTGTTTCGTTATTACTTTTGGTTGCATCTTCGGCATAACCACCTTTCACAAATGCTTCAGCCATGCTTGTAGTTACTTGATCACCTACCGTATACACAGTGCCTTCTTTAAAAACACCATCAGGGCCAGCCGCAGAAGTTTTCATTTTGATTTTCATTGGTACTCTCCAAAAAAAAACGAGGCCGTGATAGCCTCGTTTATATTTTAAAAATGATTAACTAATTACGCGGTCCCAACTTCAGGACTTACGTGTAACTCTTCACCAATCAAGCTTGCATCTGGTGTAGTTGGTGCTTTGATCGGATTATAAAGCTCTGCAATAATAGAATTAAGTACAGCGTTTTGTGTACCACGTACAACAAAAGGACGTAGATAACGCTGCAATGGGTTTTTAATATCTACTGCAATGATTTTATCATCGTCATCATCAGCTACAGACGCTCCTGAACCAGCAAGATCATCTACTCCAGGTGTCGGTGTATTAGTATCCTTACCCGCTACCCCAATAGATGTAACAGCGCCTGCTGTAATAGTGCCAAATGAGAAAATGAATCTACAACCGCCATAACCCTGCATATCTACTACAGCGGCATCTGAAATAGCAGTAACGCCAGCAGCTACAGCCGTTTTACTTAAAATTAGTTTAGTTGTCTCTTTAAGCGACATTTTATTTCTCCTTAAATAAGAAATCCCCTGTTTTGCAGGGGATTTTTAAGCTACAAATTAATTTCTGATATTAGTTTTAAGCCAATGTTACCCTTGCAAAAGCTTCTTCCAATACTGGCATACCGTCTGATTCCATGCGTCCGATAAATCCAGTTTGATTTGCTTCTGCATATAGCTCAACTAAACGCTGTAACTGAATATCTAGAGCATCAGCAATCCAGTATTTAGAGAAATCACCAAACATGCCTACATATAAACCAGTAGTAAATGTATTAGGTACATGTTCTGACATGTTCATAGGGCGACCTAGAAGCATGTCAGGTTCTTTTTCAGACTTACTTGGTTGCCATAAATACTGACCGTCAAGATCTGTTAGTTTAGCTATCATCTTGACTGCATCACGATGGAACAACCACTGACCAACACGCTGATACTGTGCTTTCACACTATACTTAGCATTCACTAATCCGTTCATTGTGATAGCTGTAGCAGTATTGTCTGTTGCTACATCACGCCCTGTAGATATACCATCTGGTGACGCAACAAATACGCCAAGAGGTTGATTTGCTCCACTACCCAACAGAAAAGCTTTTTCCATAGTAAGAGCAAACTTGTAAGCAAGTCTTGAAGTAACAATACCTTCAACACCGGGAACCATACGCAGTAGCTTATTAGAAAGCTTGATACGTTTTGCTAGTGGTTTTGGTGCAAGTTCACGTTTACCAAATTTCATTGCACCATCTTCATTACCCGTTGCAATTTCTGCCGTCCAGTCTGCATCATCTGGATCAGCATCAAGTGATGCAGCACCTAGAGAGGCGGCATTGGGAACACTAAACTTAGTAGCCCATCCACGTATATACAGTAAATCATCAATTGCCTGAATTAATGCAGCAACCATCTGTACCGGCATAGTTAAGAATCCACCTTCTGTACCCACACCCGCTGACAATGCACGAGAATCATCAGCACTTAAACCATCTTTACCATAACGGATATGCTGTTCATAAGCCGCCCGATACTCAGGAGTAGCAAGCGGATTATTTGACGGCACCGGATTATCGTTAGTTTCACGTGTTTCAATTTGTTTCTCGGCAACAGACCTCTCAGCTGCAATCAAATCTTCTTCACGTTTAATATTTACACGCAGTTCTTCTTGTTTATCCATTAATTCCTGATACTTTCCTTCTTCTTCAGCGGATAAACTACGTTTTTCATTTTTAGCCTTATCAACTAACTCACGAGCCTGAATGATTACTTTATTTCGCTCTGTGCGAGCATTTTCCAGTTCTTTATTCATCAAAATTTCTCCTATTAGCAATGACAGGCCATAAGACACCTAAAAACAGCGTCCATAGACCTATCAAATATGGATCGCCTAAATCTGAAATAAAAAAACCCGCCAAGAGGCGGGTTAGTAGTAGAAAATAATTTGTTTAAGATAATTCGATTAGCTGCAGTTCCTTTTCTCTAATCATAATGTCCCAAGGCGGTTGTTTTGAATCTTTATATTCACCAAAACCCCTTACCGCTACATCTGTTTGTGGGTATGCGGGGAATGTAACTGGTGAAACATCAAATAAACGTACATTTGTAAGCGTTCTAACAACGTTTCCTTCGTCATCTTCGCCCCAATTAGCACCGTTTGGACGTAAAGAAAAGCCGAAGCTCATCTGTGAAATATCGCCACGCTCCATACTAACTATCAAATCACGAGCAACTTGCGTGTCTGGGGGGTCTATTTCAATAGCTAAACCCTCAGAATCTTCCTTTAAACGGAGTGTTTTTGCCATATTTCTAGCTAAAATGAAGTCAGGATTGTGGTTAAAAAGAGCCCTAACATCGTCACTTTTAAGCGCTTCAGCAAATGCTCCAGGGGCAATTTGCTCTCGAAAACCTCCTAAATCCTCAGATAATTGGTTAAAAACAGCCGCATGACCAATAATTGTCTGTGATCCGTCGTCTTTTTTATTAACTCTAATTTCATCCAATACAAAACTACGTCGTTCAATAGAATTATTCATTCTTTTTAGCCTTTTTTGATTCTCCAAGTTGATCTGATGAAGTCATATTCATTGGAACGATAAATTTATCTAATCCCAACTTCTTATTAAGATTTTCAATTGCCCTAACTTCATTTCTATTCATCCATCCGTTAGTAATTGCAGTTTTGAAGTAATTAGCGCGTGCTGTAGCATCCCCACGCATTAACCCATCTACTAAAAACTCAAAGAAAAAATCATCCTGCTCTCCAGGTGTTAACAAATCTCGTGATAAAGATTGCTCCCAGCGACATAGCCATGATGTAAGTGTGTACGTTACAAACTGGATAGTCTGATGCTCAATATTTGAAAATGTTGCTTTATCCAGCTCACCAATCATATGAGGAGGTACAAGAAATAATCCTGCTATCTCACTCCTCTGCGCTTTTTTAGCTTCTAAAAATTGTGCGTCTGAATTACTCATACCGAGCTCATTGAATTTCATGCCCGATTTAAGAAAAGCGGTTTTATGACGGTTAGGACCCGTCATATATTTCTGCCAATTTTCCCTAAATTTCTTTTCTTCCTCTTCGTCCTTAAATTTGTTACCCGTATCCCATGTAACATAGCCGCCTGTTGGCCGCGCATCATTTGCAAAAAATCTTGCTGCGTAATCTTGAGTTGCTAAATTTGCTCCGATTGCCTCTCTCATGACCCCGATAGGAGAAAGTGGTCGTAAATCTTCAAGACTCATAAATGGAACACGTAATACCTCATCTTGAAGTAATATTTCTCTTGAACCATTTTTGGGTTGATACTCATATGCTACTTTTCCTGAATCTAATAATTCAGCCCTTACACGGTCAGGGTGCATTGGTATAAGTTGTCTTTCTCCCCTCCTATTACCAACAATTTTTGCGTAGTTAACACCACGTAAACATATATGTGCCGTACCTCTTTCCAAAAAATCAAACCGTGTCATCCAGCTATTCGGAGAACGTCCTACCATATTAAATTGAGGCATTCCCCTTGCAAGCTCTTTGCCATTATCTGGCAATCTCTTAAACATTTTTAATGGTAATGAAGCAATTGACTCAGCAAGTACCCTCACACAAGAAAAGACTGCTGATGCTCGCATTGCTGTTTCCGGTGTAACGGGAAAACCAGCCGCTGAATTAACACCACCACCAAACCAATCTGCTATTACTGGGTCGCGTGGATGCCCAATAGTCTGTGAGGTTGAACGGGTTTCAAGTCTACTTATGATTCCCATTTTATTTATCCTTATTGTCTTGCGCCGTGTCTACCCTCCTGATTCCAAGCCAGAACAAAGCTACCCCAACCAAAATATAAGATGCCGGTGGAAATACCATATATAACCCATATCCTGTTGAGCCTAATCCACTAAAAACAAATAAATCTCGTAAATCAAATGGATTTTTTAACTTATTTTCTTTTTTCACATTATCCCCAGATCACCACTGTGCTCATGTTGTTCTTCTTCAGGCGGTTTAATGCATACGCCTATAGCCATTAGTAGTGCCACCATGTCATCAATCTTGTCTGGGCTTTTTTTCTTATCCGGTGCCATATTCAGATTAGCGTCATATCTGACAATCAGATTGGAAGCGCACCACGTTAAGACTGGATCTTTCGGATAGACTAAGTTTTGTGAAACATAGGAACGCTCAAATTCTTGCATTGCTGGATGGTAGCTCTTAGGTCCCTGTATAAACTGAACCATTGGAACTTCTTCATCCACCAGTTTTGCAACTAACTGAGCTGCATTCCAAGAATCATACCCAATAGCCTGAATATTTAAATTTTCATTTGCTAAAACTACCGCTTCTTTTACCACATTAAAATCTGTTACAGGTCCGGGTGTTTGCTCTATATAACCCGCTTTTACCCAAGCTTCATATGGAACAGAACCGCGTGTAGTTCTAAGTTTTACAGCATCAGCCGGAACCCACCTTCTACCCCATGTGTAATATTTTCCATCAATACACCAAACCAAACGGAAGCTACATAAATCTGAAGTACTTGCTAAATCTAAACCGCCATAACAGGGATATTGCGCTAACCATTCAAAATCAATTTCACTTTCGCATTTTTTCCAGTCATCAAACTTAATCCATCCCTGAGACGTTGAAGACTGTCTATTTAATCGTTTAATCTTAAATTCCGGCAATTTACCGGGCATTGCCTTTGCTTCTATTGCTTCTTTTCTTATTTCTTTTATTAATATCTCATTACATTCCATGAGAGGATTAGCTTTTATCCATATTGACTCATCAAAATCATCGTCTTTTTCATCTACTGCGTAGTAAACAACTAAGAAATGATCGGCTTCTACTATCCCCTTTAATACTTGTTTAGCAAAATGTCTTTGCTCCCCCCAAGGCCCAGGTGATTCATAACCTTCAGTAGTAGTAAATAAAAATAATGGGTTTCTTCTAGCGCCTGCAGCGGATCTAATAACGTTAATTAAATCGCCATTCTTATGAGCATGAATTTCATCTAATGTAGAACATGAAGGATTTAATCCGTCATGTGTATTTGCTTTATTGGTTATTGCCTTAAACGTGCCACCATTACAAAAAGAAGCTATCGCTCTGGAAAACGCTTCCATTCCGAATGCTTCTTGTAGATCGGTAGTTTTCTCAACCATGCGTTTAGCAATATTGAAAACAATTTCCGCTTGTTTGTAAGTAGTAGCGCCTGAAATTACTTGTGGACCTACTTCATTTTCTTTTACCTGACAATATATTGAAATTGCGGCGGCTATAGTACTTTTTGCATTCTTACGCGCAATTGCTTTTAATGCAGTAGTAAATCTCCTACCGCCCTCACGATCCCTAAAGCCAAAAAGATTAACCAGAAAAAATACATCCGATACATGTAATGTTATATTTTCTGTTTCCCAAGTACCTTCTACATGCGGCAATAACTCAATAAACTCACAAACATCATTCGCATGCCACGTACTAAAAGTAAACGGACCGTTTTTCTTCTTTGCTCTTTTTAAATCATTTAGAAATCGTTTAGCGCCAAGTTTGAATAAATTGCCAAATTTCTTTTTATTTTTCTTTTTTAATGCCTCTTTAGCATATTCAATAGCTCTTTCAACATAGTCACTTTTTGACATTCTTCAAGAATGGATTTTTCTTTTTTCCCGGCTCAACCGATTTAACTTTTCCTTGTGCTACCGGAGTTAATCCAAAATCATTTACTAAATTTCTATACTGAGCAAGCATGTGACCAGTCGGACACTCACCTGCAGCAAAAAGCTGAATAATTTTTCCTTGTAGCGCACACATCACACCAAACGCGGAGCATCCTGCTTTAGTTAGTAACTTATTAGCAGTTAATATTGGAGCCAGTCGATTCCATTCATTAACAGCATGCGAATTAGGCATCCAATCAGGTACTTCAGGGGCATCGTCTACAAGCGGCAAATCAACCAATTCCGGCTCCGGTCTACTTTTCTTTGTGGTGCCTGAGATTGCCTTCAATTTAGCCGGTTTTCTTGGTTTCATATTTTTTCATAGCTAATTTTTTTCAATCAAAAAAACCATTTTTCTCAATTGGACGAGTGAATAAAAGAATAGACGCTCGGTCTAGAGCTAAAAGGCTGTAGAGATTGTTATAGCCCCTCCCCTTTGCGCTCAACAATCTCGAAGGTGTTCTCATTTACTTTAATAGTATTACTTGATAACAACTGTTCAGTTAGTTCAAGAGTTGGAACTTTCCCACTCTCTATAGTTAATATCATCTTTGTTATGTGTCTACCTTGAAGACCAAGAGCCTTAATTATCATTTGTGATAGTTCTGGAGTTAGATTCATTTCATATACCAATGATGATTAGGATCAAGCGGCATACCTGATTCATCACAACCGACCACCCTGCCTGACTTCTCTAGTCTTTGCTTCCAACTATCGTGACAATCCTTGCATAAAGCCTGATGATTAGTAGGGTCCCAGAATTTATCTTTGTTTCCTCTATGAGGCTCGATGTGATCAACAACTGTTGCTAGTTTTAACCGCCCAAGATTCTTACACCTAACACATAGATAATGAATCTTTAAATATTCTTCACGATACTTCTGCCATGCGTAGCCATAGCCACGCTGCGCCGATGATTGGCGCTTGTGTCTCATATTAAACAGGCAATAAAAAACCCGCAGGGAGGCGGGTTATCGTTTTGTTTGGTGCGTACTAAGACTACTCTAGCTGAACCATACCAAAAAGCGGACATTAGATCAAGTATTTTTTTAATGGTTGTATACAATATGTTGCGGTTACGCTACATTCTTCTCATGTATTTCATATGATTGATCTATAAGATTACCAATCATTACGTGCGCTTCTTTAAGTGTGCGCCTATATTCTCTTGTAGATCGACCAAAGGATAACGCCTTCTCTTTTTGTTTCTTAGCGGTGGATAGGTATTCAACCCAAATTGCTACCTTAAATATTAAAGGAAGCTTGTCGTATGCTCTCTGGGTTATATCGCACTCTATATCTATACCGGGATCACGGAAGTGTGTTGTCTCAGGTGCGAGCCTTATATAGTTAACCTTACTTGGATAACCAAGCGCATCAGCTCCTTTTAGCTTCCACTTGCCCCATCTTAGTAATCTATTAATGAGTGATGCTTTGATCAATTTTATTCTCTTCAGTTGTTTTATGAACTATCTCACCGTCTTCATTCTCAATCATGTCACCACTTTCTAAAGCACATTTGGCGCATTCATCACAAATAACTATGAGACTGTTATCCTCTCTGATCAGGCAATGCTGTCTATGGTCATAGCAAAAATACTTCTCACAGGAATATTCATCTTCACCGTGCATATCACCACAAACATAACTAAGTCCACGATCAATCTTTTTATTGCACCCAGGATGATCACAGATAGCCTCAAACACATAGCCTATTGGCCTTCCATTACTATCATTTCCACAATCACCCCAGCCCATTAAATCAATCCCTTTTCTTTTAGAATCCAATATGACCTGTAATGTCCAAATGCAAAGTCTAATAGGACCTGTTTATAACTCATACCTTTAGGCGGTCTACGCCTTCTATCGTATACATCATGGCAAGCAGAGCACCCATATGAGCCCAACTCTTCAGGGGTTTTAAGATGCTTACCTTTACCAGCTGCATAGCTGTTGTTGTGGCACCATACAGTCGTATTATTATCTCGGTTACAAACACCTATAATCCTTATCTGACATTCTTCGCCTCTTGCTGATTTAGTAATCTTAGTCTGAGTACTCACTAAGAACTCACATACAACATAAACAGGATAAATAGGTCTTTTTAAGACAATTTACGTAACCTTTCCACAATGGCGGCATATTTTTACCCTTCTTTCCTCTTTAAATTTCTTTAACTGTTTTCTCATATCGGCATTACTCATACGCCAAAAATCCTGTTCTGATATGACGCGATCAAGTATTGCCACGGGGTTAAGCTTCTCACCGCACTTCTCGCACTCAACAAGCGTGTGGGTAATGTCAACAAGGATATTAAGATGTGAGCAGCGCCTTCTATCGTATTTTTGACGTGCTGATATAAGGGTAACAACGTTATTAGTATTCTTAACCATAATGGACTCCTTTTATGAGTTACCATCAATGAATTAAGCAGGATTTGTGCCAGAAAAGGCGTAAGTGATTGATAAGTTTGAAATGAAAATATGCTTATCTTTATGTATACGTTGTCAGGGTAATTTTGGTTACAAATATTCATGTGCATGCCCTTACAAGAACATTTACGCCAGCAACATGACCATATTTCTTGTTTACATATAGCTCTGTTACCTGGTTATCATCGTGATAGATAATCTTATTCATAGCGTCTAAAAATAGCTTTGCTATGTTGTCTATATCTGGCTTCTTAGGGCAATGCGTTCCTATCATTTCGTTTTGTCTCTTCACAGAGCTTGATTTTGGTGGTGCTACATCTATGTTAAGAGTAACCGCTACTGGACAAGTAAAAGGCTGTTTAGACTTCATTGTGCACCTTGCTACATAGCCTATGACCTTTTCATAGTTTGATGTTTTCTTACGTGTTGATCCTTGTATCTTTCCACTATCAGTTACATAAAAAACAGGTCTAGCTTTTCCTGCTGGTGAACCTGGTACTGTAAAGCGAATATCAGTCATGCAAACACCATGCCTTTTTGTGCTGTCCTGTCTTTCTGCAATGATTCATAATCTGTATTGATTTCGCATCCTATCCATTTCCTACCAAGCTGCTGACATACTTGACCTGTTGTACCACTGCCAAAGAACGGGTCCAAAACAACGTCATTTACTCGAGATCCTGCAAGGATACAGGGCATAATTAACTCTGTAGGGAATGTAGCGAAATGCGCCTCTTTATATCCCTTTGTAGGTATAACCCAAACACTTTTTTTGTTTGCCATAACTCCACATAAAGGCTGTCCTCTATTATCTAAATATCCGCTATGTGTTGCACCATTGACCTTTGACCCTCCTCCAGCCATTTTTGGAGTCCACTCTTTTCCGCTATGTATTCCCGTTGAATAAGAGTCATCATTTCCATATTTATTGCCGCCAAATCTGACAGCCTTCATTTTTCCATTAGATTTTCCCGGTACACGCCCTGACCCCTCTTGATTTTCTATATCCTGAATTAATCGTGCTGCCGAAGAATCTTTTAACGGCTCCTTAATCGCATCTGCATCATAAAAATATTTAGTTGATTTGCTTAATAGGAATATGTATTCATGACTCTTTGTACATCTATCTTTTACAGATTCAGGCATAGGATTCGATTTAGACCAAATAATATCTTGTCTTAAATACCAGCCATCAGCACGTAAAGCAAAAGCAAGCATCCAAGGTATGCCTATTAAATCTTTATTCTTTAGCCCTTCAGCTTTGAGCATTTTGGTGTCTCTTACCCTACTTTTGCCCAAGTCCATTTCATGCGCCTTTTCTCTACCTGTGCCTTTTGCAATCGTCTGACCGACTGATTTGCAATCTTTATGGCTTGAATAACTATCTCCAATATTGAGCCACAACACCCCGTCATCAGTTAGTAACTCTTTAACTAGCCTAAAGACGTCTACCATGTTCTCCACATACTTTGTAGGCGTTTCTTCTAAGCCAAGTTGTCCATCATGTCCGTAGTCTCTTAACCCGTAATAGGGCGGCGAAGTCACGCACATTTGCACCTTTACGCCATCATCTATCATTTGGCGTATAGAATCCCTGCAATCACCAAAAAATACTTTATTCATTAACTTTTTTAACTATCCTCTTTGCTTTATCAATAGTTGAAAACTGCCCTATTCTTTTATCCGGTCTTCCATGCTGCCAAAGTACAAATATAGGTTCTTTATTTACGTAGCATGTTGCAATAGTGTGTGTTCCGTTACTGGTTGAGTATTCATCATTCGTAGTCCATCCATCACGCATTTATCTCATTGGAGCCGGATGATGTTTTAAAGCCTCTTCAACACAATTTCCTACTACCATTTTTTTATAGTAAATAGACTGATAAGGAATCTGTTTATGTAAAATAAGCCAATCAAAATATCTTGATATGTAAAGATTCATATATGCACTCCATATAGCAGAAATAAGTGATCTTTTTATTAATCTTCTCAAACTTCGTTTTCTGGTTTTCTTAATCTTTTTACTTATTGGTAATTTTGTTTTCATAATATTTAAGCATTCATAACATCTCGCACAGCTTTTAAGCCGTTCTGGTGCCCTTGCTTAGTTCCCCTCTTCTCTTCCGTTTTTTTGTCTGGTATACGATTTCTCGGCCTATGAAACCCATGTGACCACGAAGCATCAAAACTAGCCCAGCCACGATGACAACAAATCGTTAGTACTTCCTCCAAGGTCGCACCGATCATGTCTGCTTGTTCCTGAATCGTTTTTAATGCGGTTGGGGTAAGAGGTAGTTTTTTTGCTTTACGGAGTCTTAGAAAATCTTCTGCAATTTGGGGTTTGATTTCTGATAGAAGTTTTTTTGAAGATGTATATATATTATTTGAAGTACTGTATGAAGTACTAGTGTGAACCTCGTTCACTACCTTTTTGACCTTAGGTTCACTACCTTTTGGAACGACGTTCACTACCTTCTGCGAAACGTCATGTACTACGTTCACTACCTTTTTATTCAGGTGGTCCCATGACAACTCATACTCATTGTTTCTCCACTTCTGCCCTGTAAACCCATGTTTTTTAACCTTAATCCAGCCCTCGTTTTGAGCAAATTTTAAATGAGTAATTACAGCTTTATTGGATAATCCTGTTTCCTGACAGATTGTATCGATTTTTGGATAACAATTTTCTCCCGCATCATTCATGTGACATGCCAGCGTAAGCAAGACGTGACGGGTCGTTGGGGGTAAATTAGATTTTAGGACGTATCCGCGCCATGAAAAAAGCTTATGTACCACGTTCACCACCTTTTAAACGGTTAGATAAATGCTTCCGTATGCTCTTTTTTAGGAAAAATAATCTAATATCAATAAATGCGGGTATAGCACCCCAAACAAATGGATAACAATGTATGTGTGCTAGCTTGAGAAATTCTTTACGGAAAAGAGAATACCTTCTATATAAACAAATATCAGGAACGCCTTTTTCTTCCTGTGCGACCAGTAATTTATATAAAACTACAAGCGGAATAGGCGCAATTATTATTGTTAATAAAATAATTAAACTTGATTTATCCATAATTTATTTGCTACTTTGTCTGGATAAACGTTCCAGTCTTTCAGGCTCAAGCAATTCATCCATTTTTATTTGTACATCTATAAATTCCAGGTAAAGCTTGTCTAGCCCTTCCCGTTGAGCTCTTCTCTCCTGCTCTTTTATATTTGCAAATATATCGTTGCCCTTGGTGTGTAAATGAACTAATATTTTGGATCTTTCTAATTTGGTCATAGTTAATCTGCTCCGTCTTGTTTTCTATCTACAACAATATCTAACTCGCGCTTTTCTTTTAACTTTCTTTGTTTCTGCCTATCACGTGCCTCATGGCTTTTTACCGCATCTTTCCAATGGCTCTTACATAACTTATGTTTCTTGCCACCCATTGACACCAGGGCATACATAATTTCTTGGCATTGATCACAATATTCAGTGTTATCCATAAGCATTAGTGTTGGTGTACCAGTGCTGATCTCTGGCTCAGACTATGGTTAGGGAACGCATCCGCTTCCGAGACTCCCTACTTCCGGTTTCACGGCGTATCAGCCTACGCATTACACCAACAGGCCAAAGCAGGGACCTTTCGATACATAGGCTTCCATGAAACGTGGTCGACCCGCCATCTCAGGTTTTACATATGTTCTATCAGCTTCTCGTATACATCCCACTGAAAGCACCCCCTACTCTGGCCTCTTAATGCAACACCAACAAGTTAAGGAGACTGCCGGACCTGGATGGGGCGGGTAGCTTAGAAACCTTCCCCTCAATCTCCTTACTTCTTGATGTTATAAATACTTTGATCTAATAGCCTCTGTAACCTTATGTCCTCACGGTACAACGTGGGTGATGGATCAAAATTCATAATCGTATGAGCCGCTTCAAACGGAAGCATGTTGTATCTGGCAAAACACATGCGCCAAGGATTTGTTCTGAATGGACGTAGTCGCACCATTCTTGTTGCAAAAAGACGTTCCGTAAAAGTTACTCTCTTACTACACATGAAAATTGCTGCCTCCTGTGACCATTGCTTCCAACTACAAACACCAATTTTTGGGTAATCTAAATCCATCAATTTTCCTTAATAAATACCAACAAGGCTGACGGCTAAACAACCGTTAACTTTGGGAGGAAAACCGGTTGCCCTGAAAGGGACAGCCCATTGCATATCAAGCTTTGGAATGAGAAATCTGCAATACGTAACCGCCAGTCTTGTTGATACTGTTAACAAAATAATTCCTCTTGTCTGGATGGTAATTTCAAGGCATTAATCAGCCTTTTTGATATTGAGCACCTTCGCTTTTGTGCTACTACCAAAGTCCGCTTCTCTTTCATTTCAAATACTCTGGCTGAAATAACGTTGATCTGTAGTCCTGTAAGCTTCACAAGCTCTTGTAAGGAGTAGTCCCTGCCTCTGGACATAACATCAAGGATCTTTCCGTACTGCTTATTTAAGCCGCCCTCTTCCTTGAGCTCTTTGTAAGCCTGTATTGATGTATCAGTAACGTTAGTTTTCATACTGTTACCCTTACCCTTACAAACGTTTACAAATCGTTACAAATTTTTTGTAAAGCCATTTCCATGTGTTTCCATTAAAAATGTAAGACCCTGGAAACTTAGGTTGCGACAGCTTGCGAAAATGTCGCATCTTGTCGAAAAGGGCCACTTAACCCCTAATTCGATTTGTTTATCAGTGATACATTCCTTTTAGGGCGATTCTGTACCAGTGTTCCAAGGCGGTTCATGCACTCTGCAATAACCTCCCTGAACTCCAAGGACTCTTTCTTGATTTCTTCAAATTCTTTTGGGCTGATATAGCCATCTTCTAATGATTTTTTGATAGTTCCGGCCCATTCGCCCTTCTCTTTCTCAAGCTTTAAAAATAGATCCAGCAACGCTTGATCGGAAACACCGTCAAATTGAATCATGGGCGTACATAAAAGCCCTCTTTGTGCTGCAAACCATTTAGCAATCTCATCTGTATTGCAAAAATCAGCGATCATTGCCAGCTCTTCTACGTTTAGATGATGCGTATCACAATTGACATTAATTTTATTGTTAAGAACTGCTGAATTTTTGTTCATGCGTGCTGCTAATGCACGTATTCCACCTTTGTATTTATGCGCTACCCTGTAAACAACATCTAATATACTCACGTTGAACTCCCTTTAAATTAAACGTTTTAGAAAATATTCACATATTGCATAGTTAAGCTACTGATTCAATTTCTTCCACCAGATCAGGCCAATGTTTATGAAAATCATGTGGACGCAAATCTTTACGGGTAACTTTTCCGCCAGACTCCTTTTCAATCTCACAACATCTGGCAGTAGGTACTTCTCTTACCCCTCCTGACCATTGAGAAATTAGTGCAGGTGGAACTTTAATTTTTCTAGCAAATTTAGCTTTATCACCATGATTAGGTAGATATTCAGATAACTTCATAACAAATAAGTTAGCAGATCGCTAACTTAGTGTCAAGAGCAGATCGCTAATTTACATATATAGCATGTTGCTATCAAATTATAAGAATGAAAACAATATCCGAAATAAGGCGAAAAAATCTTAATACCATCATTAATGAGTCTGGTGGACGCAAGGCTTTCTCAGATAAACTTGGTAGAGATTATTCACAAATTAGCCAATGGGTTAATGCCTCAATAGATTCAACAACTAAGAAGCCTCGTGAGATTAGCAGCAAATCTGCCCGTAGAATTGAAAATATTGCGAATAAAAAAACTGGTTGGCTTGACGTGGAACACGGCAAAAATTATGTTCCAAAAACAACAGAAGCAGAAGAAGCGGCTAAAATAATTGATGAAATAATAGATGACCAAACAAGGATAAGAATCCTGAATGTTTTGATTACACTTACACAACCAGAAATGGATATTGTTTCAGAACCTCCAAATCGCTATTCCGTGAAACGGACTAAAAAATAATAACTAAAATAGTTATACTAAATGTTAAATGAAACTAATAATTTAGTAGTAATTGGAATAGTTATATTTATCCTTTTTTATATTTTTAAGAAAGTTAGAGTAAGCACCAATACAACCAAAAAGCAAAAGCGCATACAATCTGATCACATATTTAAATGGCCTTCCGCCGGTAACTATGATTTTGAAATTGTAGGTGAGTCTCACTATCAAAATACAATCAAGAAAATTGCTGGTGATCATGATCTTAAATATGGCGCCAGTACAGAATGTACTGCCCTTCTAGTACCTGAAGATGACAACACATATGACAACAAAGCCATATGTGTTGAAATAGGATCTGAGACGGTAGGATACATGAGCCGGGATGACGCGCGTAGTTTTCGTCGTAGGCTAGGACAGAAGAAATTAACAGGGCAGATAACCGAATGTAAGGCTAAAATTTTCGGTGGAAAACTGGGAGATGATGGCCGCAAACATCACTATGGAATTTGGCTTGATATTAAAGAATTTGATTATTAACAACTAACCCCTAGAATCCAAAAATCCTTTCTATTAATAACCCGTTTTCTCGGGTTATTTTTGTATTCTAAATCATCAAACCATTTAAAGTTAGCGATCTGCTATTGACATTAATTTAGCATTCTGCTAACTTTTATTCATGTCACCTCACAAACTTGAATTATTGGTTTTGAAAGCCAAGCAACGCATCTCAACACTAGTTGATGATCATGTTGCGGTTTATCTCAAAGAAATTGAGTTCATGGCATGGGCCTATACCCAACAATCAAATAAAAGATTTGAGCACACTACTTGGAAGCGCAGAAGTGAGGGACAACGTAAACGTAGGCGTAGAGAGCGTGGAGCCTAGTTACAAAATGACATTAGTAAAAATTACTTTGATTGTACTGATTTGTTTGTTCTTTATTGAGGCTTAACTAAAGGAGAATTTAGATGTATCCAACGTATCCAAATAATAGCGATAAGAATCCTCATAACAGTGTAACCGCCCTACTTGTTTCAGTTATTTGTGTCTTAGGCGTGACTGTTATTGTTTTATTGACTAAGCAATATTCAGGGTAATCATGTCGGATAAACACCCTGATGATGAAGCTATTGACCGTTGCGCCGCAGCTATGAAAGAGCGTATGCGAGAAGGTAGGAACGCTGGAAAAGGTGGATGGGACAACCCAAATGAATGCAGTGTTTGGAGATTAAACCATTTATTTAAACGGCAATATATCAAACCAGAACATAACAAGCGTTGGATTGATATTGTTATATACGCAATGATGATCTGGTACAGAAAGGTAGTAGTTAAAAAATGACTCCACGTAAAAGTAAATCTGCTAAATGGCATGCAGGATGTGTTGACCGTAGAAAGTCACAGCGCAGAAAAAAAGTAAAGATTGAATTTAACAGGGGTGTTAATCGCAGAAAAAAAGATAGAAGGAAATCATGAGACCGCTAAAAGTAAAAATTTGGAGGAAAAGCAAATTAGTTTTTGATAGCAAAAAACTTGCATGGTCTATTAAAGCAAGCGTTTGGTATTTCAATATCAAATCCGGTAATGGAGAAATTATTGCTCGCAGTGAAGGTTATACAAGAAAAGTTGGTGCCGAGAAAGCTGTTAAACGATTAATAGCCGGTATGGCAAATGCCATAGTGCACATAGAAATGAATATAGAAAAGGAATAAATGAGTACTTCAGTTGAGATCAAAAATGTAGATTTATTAAGAGAAACAGAGAAAGCAATCCAGATTGATTATTGTGGTAGCAAATACTGGATTCCTACCTCACAAATAAAGAAATTAACTAGAAGCCCTAAACCTGCTGAGAGCTCTATTGTGATGTCTCAATGGATTGCTAAATTAAAGGATCTTATTTAAATGAGTAAGTTAATGGAGCTGGTGGAGTTAGTAAGAACTGATGCCTATATTCATGGTTCGTCAGACATGCAACCACAAAGGATGGTCGAAACCGTAGCCAAAATCCAAGCCATAGCTGATTCCCTTGAATGGATAAAGGTAAGCGATAGGTTGCCGGAAGAAGGTGAAGAATACTTAGTATTGATATTAGAAGATTACTATGAGCGTCACCAAGTATCTATATTTGAGTATGGAATATTCCAGCATATTGATAGTGGAGAAGTTGTTAAGTGGAAATATATCAATCCACCCAAACAAGAGCCAGCACAGGAAAAGGGCTGAAACATCGTGAGTAAAACAAACGGCGGTAATTTTGACTTACAAGAATACGATATTTTTATTAGTGGCGATGTGCCACAAGGATATATAGATACCATTACTAGCAAACAATATATGTACCAACAACTAAATATAAAACCTATAGAAGTTGATACAAGTGGAACAGGTAGAGAATTATGAAGCCAGTAGCTTATTTCAATATTTATAAAGGTAATGGCGAAAATTGGGTGTCCAAAAAACGCCCTACATCTTTTGATTGTGATATGGATTCTCTGACCATTACACCTCTCTACGCTATCGACTTTACTAAATACAAGCTAGTACCAATAGAGCCTACTGAGGAAATGGTAAAAGCAATGGAAGATTTACCAACCCTAACAGCCTACACAAAAAAAGGTCTTTATTTAAAACTTGGCAGAGCCATGTTAGAAGCATCCCCAAGTATAGAAGATATTAAGGATATTTAAATGAAACAGTATTATTTATTTAATAAAAGATGGGTACCAAAGTATAAAGGGGAAACGGGTTATGTTTTAAGGGAAATAACTGAAACGTCCAATGTAATATTGGGAGAATACACAGAGAAACAGGAGAAAGCAGCACACAGGATATATAACAAGCTAATGTCAGAGCTATGTGTTGGGGATATGTTCGAGAAAGTAGAAACCCACCAAATTGATTTTCCTAGTGACCAATTCGACCATTTAATTAAAAAATTATTACCTTTCGAATATAAGCATCCCATAGAAATGTTTCATTTAGGTAACGACAGATCACATAAGTTTCAATTAGAAAAAAGAAAGGAGAAAAAATACGAGACAGATAGTAGAAAAGACCTTTTAAAACGGATTAAGGCGCATGACCCAAAACCAACAGACGCTAACTATAATAGCTCTCACACTGAATTTGATTTAGAAATCTATGAGCTAGCGGGACTACTAAAACCATTTGTTGTTAAAGGTGAAATACCCCCAGGAGAATATATTGTTAATGTTTGTTGGTAGATTAATAGGTTAGATAATGAAGTATTTAATTATAGTTTTATTGTTATCAGGTTGTAGTACATGGACTAACTATGTCCATGATGAGGCGCAATGTGAATTTGCTGGTGGTTCATATAGTTGGATCAAGCGTAATTGTGATTATTCTGATTGAGGATAAAAATGTACAGCCTTGAAGATTTTGTTAGAGAAAGTAACCGTATTGAGGGTATTCATAGAGAGCCTTTAAATAGTGAGGTTACAGCACACCATACGTTAATCTCACGCCCATTTGTTACTGTTAATGCCCTTAAACAATTCGTGAATATAATACAGCCAAACGCGGTAATTCGTGATAAGCAAGGGTTAAATGTTCGTGTAGGCAATCATTTGCCCCCTGAAGGAGGTGAACAGATTGTGGAAGATCTAAAATCTATCCTTGATATTATTCAGACGTATCCTGAGAGTGCTTATAAGTGTCATCATTTATATGAAACTTTACACCCATTTACTGATGGGAATGGTAGATCAGGTAGAGCATTATGGTTATGGGCTATGGATGGGGAAGCACCTTTAGGGTTTTTGCATCATTTCTACTATCAGACATTACAGCTTTCTAGGAATTAACTATGACTAATCTATACATATTCCGTGTGGAAAATACAGACAGCTTAACTGACTCTGCGAGAAAGATTGTTGCGCCGGAAGATATTAATCACACAGCTTTAAAAGAATATTACAAAAGTCAGGATGTCTCAGGCTCATTTATGAAAGACAAGAATATAACTATTACTAAAGAACGTAAATTTACTACCCCTTATATATTATGAGTGAACATACCAAAGAGAAATGGATGTGGCACATAGCCAAGGGAGTACGTCGTATTCGTACTTTAAAAAATTTCCATCTTATTGGTACGGTTGAAAGGAAGGAAGATTGTGAGCGAATTGTTGCTTGTGTAAATGCTTGCAACTTAATACCTAACGAATCACTTTATAAAATGGCAAAGACAGCGCCTGGTGTTGAATTTATTTTGTTAAAGAAACAGCGAGACAAGTTACTTGAAGCATTAATACATTCAAACCCATATTGTATACATACAGAAACACACGTTAGAAATTGTAAATTAATCGCCGAATGTGAAAACAAAGAATCAGGGGGTGAGGGTTAATGAACCTAACAGAACACATGCTTTCAATACGGAATGGTTTTCACAAAGAGAGAATCCTGAGTATTGAGGAACTATTCGAAAAATTCTCTGAGGTCGGAGCAATTTCTATTTTACAGTTTGATCATAGTAAAAAATTTAGATGCAGGATAACTATGGACGTTCATTTAGTTGGAGTGTCGTTTGAGATTACATCAGAGACTAATCATAAAACTGTGTTATCAGCCATGACAGAGTGTTACGAAAGAATGAATATAGCCCTTAATAGGGGCGGTAGAAAGCAAATAATGTCTTAAAGAGGTAAAGGGTTAATGGGCAAGACTAAGATCGAGTGGACCGAACATACTTGGAATCCGGTCACAGGATGCACCAAAGTTTCTCCAGGGTGCAAGAATTGCTATGCAGAGGGTGTTGCTACCAGATTACAGTCTATGGGTGCAAAAGGCTACGAGAACGCATTTAAATTAACCTTACAACCACAACAATTAAAGAAGCCCCTAACCCGCAAAAAACCAACTATGTACTTTGTTAATTCCATGAGTGATTTATTTCATGAAGATATACCAATATCTTATAAGGATGAAATATTTGATGTCATTTGGAAAACGCCACAACACACATATCAAATATTAACAAAGCGAGTAGAAATAATGTTTATGTATTTTCGGAATCGGAAGTGTCCGCCGAATGTTTGGCTTGGTGTTTCTGTAGAAGATCGTATGTATGGATTACCTAGAATTGATTGGCTAAGAAAAATTGATGCTCCGATTAGATTCCTTTCAATTGAACCATTATTAGAGGATCTAGGTAATTTATATTTGCATTACATTGATTGGGTAATTGTTGGAGGGGAGTCTGGACCTAATGCCAGAAGGATGCACAAAGAATGGATATTAAATGTGAAGCTTTCTTGTGAAGTTCTAAAAATACCATTCTTCTTTAAGCAATGGGGAAGCTGGGGAGAAGACGGAATTAAACGGCCAAAACATTTAAATGGGCGTTTGTTTCAAGGTCATGAGCACAAACAATATCCAGACCCTAGCAATGTAATTAGAGATAGCATTTATGGAGTTTATAGATAATGTCTCTGACCGAACAAAACCTTAACATGAAAGATGCTGCCAGTCGTTTAGGTGTTCATCGTAATACGCTGGACAGTATGGTGAATAATGGCGAAATTGCTTTTTGTCGTGTCCGTGGTAGAGTATTTATTCCTGAATCTGTAATTAATAATTACATCTCTAGTAAAACCGTATATAAAACTAAGGAAGCTTTATGTCCCAAAGAAAACGCGGTAATTCGTGGCAGGTGCGTTTCCAGGTCAACGGCAAAATCTTCGAGGAAAGTCTTGGACCAACTGCTACAAAGCAAGACGCAAAAGACTATGAAGCCAAAAGAAGACGTGAAATTATATGCGGTAAAGTAGGAAGAAAGAAAAAATACACCATTGAAGATGCACTGGTCAGATGGCTGCAAGGTGAAGCCTCTACACTGGCAAGCTACAAAGACGGTAGCCTTTTATCAAAAATCAGATTAATAAAACCATTCGTTATTAATACTCAGCTAACCTCAATAGTTGAAGCTGCGGAAGCAATCAAATCATCAGGACTAAAAGAAGGGCTACTACCGGCCACTATCAATCGTAGGCTTGCTGTATTACGCAGAATAGCTAATCTGGCATATCAGCAATGGCAATGGCTAGATAAGCCCTACGGTAATCGTATAAAGCTTCTGAAGGGCGAAATAGCCCGACACGTATATCTAACCCCTAAACAGGTTGAATCTCTGGCTAAGAATTGCCGCCATCCCGTAGTTGCAACCGCAATCAAGCTGGTAGCACGTACCGGATTAAGAAAATCTGAGCTATTAAAGGCGGATACGATCTATGACGGCTGTATTGTGGTTGAGGGTAAAGGAAACCCTCCTAGACCAAGATTAGTGCCTGTACCGGCAGAAATGAGCGATTTAAAGCTTCCTTTGGGTATTTCAGATAGTGTGCTTAGAGAATACTTTGAGGAAGCAAGGGCCTTATCTGGTTTAGAGTATGTACGTTTTCATGATCTCAGGCATACAGCAGCTTCCTGGTGGGCCATGGCTAACGCAAACATGGGAACGATAGGTGAGCTGCTCGGGCATACTAACGCGAATACTACACGCCGTTATACGCACTTTTCTACCAGTCATTTAAAAGAAGTTACTAATAGAGTTCCGATTAAGGAAAAATGATGAATGATTATATTCAAGACGAATTAGAAAAACTTATGAAACTAGAAAAGCTTATGGAAGAATTATTTAATGCTGGTAGAAAAACCGGCGAATGTTCAGGTGACAGTATGAAAATGGACGTTTTTATTGATTCATCCTCTGCAATAAAGAGCCAAATAAAAGATCTATATATAGAAAAGAAAGATATTTAATAAGAAATTAACTGGTCAAAAACTGGTCATGAAGAAAATACCTCAAAAATACAATATTTCTAAGTCCTTGTTTATTGGTGCCCGGAGCCGGAATCGAACCGGCATGAGCGATTAAGCTCGAGGGATTTTAAGTCCCTTGTGTCTACCAATTTCACCATCCGGGCCGTGGATTTGTTCGATTATTTTAGATTATGCCCTCTTGATCTAGGATTAGCGTTTACAATAGGACAAAATTGCCACACAACACTATATGAATGATTCGGTCATAATTCTAACATGTTAATAATTTACTGACATGAGTAAGCTGGTATTGCTAATCCTAGTTGCGCTCACTTTGAATGGATGTGCTGTTATCACTTGGAATCACCCAACGAAAGGCTATGGAAAGATTTCAACAATGCGCGATCCAAAGGGAAGCAGTGAATTTATCCGAGATTATCGTGAATGCGGAAAAATTGCAGATCAATACGTAAATAGCTTGGATAAGATTAATGATCCATGTCTTTCAGACAGAGAACGTACAAAATGTATGAAAAACAAATATGGCTGGAAAATAAAGGATAAATATTCAGCCAAATAATTTATTGTCACTATATAGATTTAAAGAACAACTAATAATTTAACGACTAGAAATATTCTCACGCTTCATAGATAAAGCTTGTAAATTCCTATTGCAAGATCGTAGATACTTAATCTTATCTTGATTAAATTAATAACTGTATGAAAAGATTGGTTCTGGTTGGAGGTGGGCATGCGCATCTTTATGTACTACGTTCACTTACTCATAGAAAATTTAGCGAATTAGAAGTTTTATTAATTACACCTAACCATTATCAAAACTATTCGGGCATGCTACCTGGCTGGATGGCAGGCCATTACAGCAAAGCACAACTTCAAATTAATTTACTATCCCTAGCTCAAAAAGCTAATATACATCTGATAGTCAATAGAGCTACAGGCATTGATGCCGAGAAATCTTTAGTATATCTTCCAGAAAATAATCAAATTAAATATGATTTACTTTCAGTAGACATGGGCTGTGAAACTGACGTTTCAAAGCTTAGAGATTTACAAGAAAAGTTACTTCCTATTAGGCCGTTAGATAATTTTATTGAGTCCTGGTCAAAAATTATATCTAAGAAACAAAGTTGTCATTTAGTTGTAGTTGGTGGTGGTGCTGCTGGAGTAGAACTTGCCTTAGCCGCACGATACTCTTTTGAACATTCAAATAAGTGCAATAATGGACATGTAGACCTAGTGGTATCTGAATCTGGTCTTTTAACAGAATTTTCACCCAAAATACAATGCTATATTAAGAAAACTTTATTTAAGGCTGGTATCGCTGTTCATTACCTAAAGGCTACAGGAACAGAAGATGGACTAATATTATCAAATGGAAAATTTCTTGCTACAGACTATGTAATTGCTGCTACTGGCACCCAAGCACCTCTCTGGCTACAAAAATCTAAACTTATGCTTGATAAATATGGCTACATTGCTGTTGACGGTTATCACAAAAGTTTGTCGCATCCAAATGTTTTTGCTACTGGCGACATCTCATCTAGGCAGGATTCTACAATTACTAAATCTGGTGTTCATGCAGTCCGCTCTGGGCCCATTCTCTTCTCTAATCTGTTAGCAACTCAAAATGGAAAACCGTTAACTTTTTATCATCCACGAAAACACTCTTTGTACATACTTGCTTGCGGACCGCGGTATGCCATTGCTTCCTGGGGGAAATGGAATATTCAAGGTAAATTAATTTGGTATTTAAAAAATTGGATCGATCAAAAATTTGTAAAAAAATTTAAAGCAAGTATTTAAGGTATAAAAAACTTTTTATATGAAATGAGTATCTCAGTATTATGTTTCCTATGTGATAATGTAATTTATTTTAAATACACAGATAGAATAATTCTATGCACAAAAATACTTTCAAGGTCGTAATGATTTGCTCTGCTTACATTATTTTACTTATGGGTTGTTCGACAACTCATAGAACCACACAATCTACGAGAACAGCAGTCGAGCAATTACTAATATCAGAATCAACAGTCCGCAGTCTTTCTGAAAAATCTAACGAGATCCTTCCAATTCCTTCTGGCTCCAAGGTTACCCTTAATACATCTGGGTTAACTCCAGACCAGGCTCTGCTACAAGAGATATTAACTGGCTGGTTAGGACAACAAGGATATCTTATTCAAAAAGACAAGAAAAATGCAACATATCGAATCGATGTGATTGTAGGTGCTATGGGTACCGAAGAAGACGGAACTTTTATTGGACTGCCACCAATTCATAGCCAGATCATCCCTTTCTCCTTACCTGAATTGGCTTTTTATAAATCGGAGAATCAAACTGGGTATGTTAAGTTTAATATGAATTTTTTTGAGATGTTAACGGGTAAATTTGTTGGATCTAGCCCCAACTTTCTAGCTGATTCCTACCATAATAATTACACGCTTCTACTTTTATTGTCTTTTTCCTCAACAGACCTTACGTCACCTCCACAACTCGGTTTTTTCCGTAGTAAGCCCAAAAATAAAGAGGATACTCAATCTAAAAAGAAATCAATTTTTGATTGGTGATAGTCTGAAAAAAAATTTTTTAACAAATATAAACTACCTAAGTAATTTACTTTTTCTTTTTATATATCTAACTTAATTACTAAACATTTCGCATTACTAATTTACTGATGTAGCCTCATTAACTTTTATACGAAGTCCTTTTGGAAGAACTGAACTTTCGATGAGCTCAAACAACCCTTGAACCAGTAACGCGAGTACTGCAGCTGGTATTGCACCCTGAAGAATTAGGCCTATATCATTAAGCCTAATCCCAGTAAGAATAGGCTGCCCATAACCCCCGGCTCCAATAAGAGCGCTCAAAGTTGCAGTGCCTACATTTATTACAGCTGATGTTTTTATTCCAGCGAGAATGGCCCGGGTAGCAAGGGGTAATTCAACAATTCGCAATCTAGCACTTTGAGTTAACCCAAGTGCTTCTGCAGACTCAACGACTGTCAGTGGAATATCCTTAAGACCCGCATAAGTATTGCGAATTATTGGAAGTAAGCTATGAAGAAATAGAGCCACAACTGCTGGTGGTCCTCCAATTCCAAGTAAAGGAATCATAAATACAAATAGAGCCAGTGAAGGAATTGTCTGAATGATACCAGCAATACCTAGCACGATTTGACCTACCCTCGAATGACGTGCTGACAAGATACCAAGAGGAAGAGCAAGAAGAATTGCTGCTGATAAAGAAATTCCAACTAGCACCATATGCTCTTTTGTATGACGCCAAAATTGTTGCCACATACTCAGGACCTGTACATCTATATCCAACTCTAAATTTTTATTTAAAAAATTAGCTGCTACCTTTGATTCGTTTTTACCAAATAGCTTTACTTGGGCATTCATTCCAATCATAGTTGGAGCATCGATAACACCAGCGAGCTGCTTAAATAAAATAATGCTATCCGGTGCCCTCTGCACAAGATCTGCTCTATATATAATTACCGCATCATATATAGGAAAATAGTTAAGATCATCCTTAAGGACTCGTAAATTATAATGTCCAATTTCAGCGTCTGTTGCATAAAGGTCTGTTACATCAAGTGTTCCTGATTCGATACCGCGATAGGCAAGATCATGCTCCAAGCCGCTCACATTTTGATGTGGAAGACGATAGCGCTGTCGCAATCCAGGCCAACCATCCGCCCTATCCATAAATTCATTTCCAAAACCAAGTACAAGTTCAGGGTAATTTCTCAAATCTGATATTTTAAGTAAATCGAGTTCCTCGGCCAATTTATCCTTCATTCCTATTGCGTAGGTATTATTGAATCCTAATGGTTGAGTCATACTCAAACCATGTACAGCTAAAGTTGCTTTGATCTGTTCTCTTGTCTGCAAGTTTTTTTCAACTAGCAATTCATGTTTCAAAGTTCCTGTGTATTCAGGATATGCATCAATTTCACCATTTAACAAAGCATTCCACAGTACACGAGTACCACCTAGTTGTTTCTGATGGACTACATCGTTTCCAGATTTTTTAACCAAATGACTGAGCATCTCGCCCAAAATTACTGACTCAGTAGAGTTTTTTGAACCAATTTTAATAGCTTCACTAACTTCATCACCTAGAACTGGTGATACGTATAAAATAACGCATATCCCCAGTAAGATATTTTTTATATGCTGTCTGATTGTCATCTAATTATTTTTGTTAGCCTTTCCATTGGCTCACACTGTGCTGTAATAAACTGTTCAACAAATGGCTCAGCAGGTCTATGCGCAAGTTCTTTAAAGGCACCCGATTGAACAACATGCCCTTCTCTGATAAGTACTAAAGAATCACTAAAATGTGCAGCCTCTGCAATGTCATGAGTAACCATAACAACTGTTTTACCAAGCTGATTAAAGATGCGCTTTAGTTCCTGCTGAAGCTCATATCGGATCATAGGATCTAATGCACCTAACGGTTCATCCAACAATAAGAGCTCTGGATCTAGCATTAAAGCTCGCATTAAACTCACACGTTGACGTTGACCACCAGAAAGTTCAGTAGGAAAGCGATTCATAAACTCTGGAGGTAGCCTGACCAATCCAGCTAATTCTGCAACCCTGGAGTTAATCCAAGTAGGATCACGACGCAGGTGGCGCGCCATTATGACGACATTATCATGTATTGTAAGATGTGGAAAAAGACCACCTTCCTGTATAACGTAACCTATTCTTTGACGTATTTGGAGAATGTTTTCTGAAGTTATTTCCGTATCTTTAAAAGTAATGGTACCGGTATCAGATTTAACTAAACCTATAATTAGGCGAAGTAAGGTAGATTTTCCGCAGCCACTGGGGCCAATAAGTACTATAGTTTTACCAACTGTAACCTGGAGGTCAGTAGGCGCCAGAACAATCGTACCGCCATAGCTCTTAGAAACTTGTGAAAGTTGCAGCATCTAGACAGTGTGTTAGATTTAGTAGAAGTATTCAAGAGATATCTTAAAGATAATTCGAAGATTTCTATAGAATTATCTCATTTTAGATTTACTATTTTTTGCTAGATAATAAAAAGTACTAATCACACCTGTAATAAATAAAGCTCCCTGCACTTGTTTACTTTCAACTCTCAGGTTATGCGCCCAACGAGCAAAATGTTCACAGTTTCGGCTTAAAAGGCTATATTTAATCTCACCTAGTTTTGAACGGGCTCGCTGAACTACCTGGTGTGGGTGTAAATCGCCTTGAACTGAAGAAAGAACAACCTTTCGATTTCCTGCACAATAATCCCATGCTTCTTCACAGACAGTTCCTTGCCTTGCTGATAGCGAAATAAGCATCGGTTTCCCATTATCATATCTGTCAGATACGACAGCATAGTGGACATAAACACCCATCAGAATCTTAACAATTGCTCCAGTGGAGTAGATAGACTTAAACATGGATTTTCTCCTTCATACTGTTAAAATTTGCTGGCATATTTGTTGACATATTGAAGTTAGAAAAAAAATACAAATCAGTTTGTAGTATAGATTACAAGTTACAACTCGATTCCCGCCGCCCACGGATCTGTGAGAATCTCTGCTTTATACTAAAAGTGGACATTCAAGGAATCTTCATTTTAATTTAGCCTATCAAAAGATTTGTTCCTTTTTAAGTTACTACTCTTAGTAGATTATTCTAACACTTACTAATCAATCTATAGGTACACGATGCCCCTGTGCATACATACATTGTAAATATCTAAAGTCATAATGTTGTTGAACAATCCATGCTGAAGTTTTATTAGCACTAATTTCACTTACTTCTTTCTGAGAAAACTGTTTACATTTCATATCATCATTATGGAACTGATCAAAGCTTTTATCTAAACCTGGCGCAGCTAAAGCAATCCTGCTGGGACCTGATGGCATATATGCACATGACGTGAGTAATAAGACTATCAAGGTGGCCAGTGATCTATATAATTTAATCATGACAGCTTTCTACTGTGTAGTCGGATGGGGATAACTTACTAACGATCCGACTATTTTCCGGTTTACATTTGCTTTTTGCGAATGTCTGCTTTGTGCCAAAAGCGGACACTCGGCAAAGACTATATATCTGTTCTAATGTAACCCCTGCGTAACCCCAAAACGAAAAGGAGTTGTAATGTATAAATTTATGCTAACAATAGTATTAACTTTAGTAAGTACAAATGTCTTTTCAGAATGGCAGCTAACAAAAGACTCCGCACTTACCACGACCTATATTGATCCTAAGTCTGTTGAACGATATGGGCATGTAGCCAAAATGCCGTTGTTAACTGTTTTTAAAGAGGAATATTTCCGGCTCTTTCCTAAGCGTAAGTGGCACTCACGTCTAACCATGATTGAATATAACTGTGTACAAAATACATTTCGCCCTACAAAAATTACTAACTATAGCAAAAATAAAGACATTTTTTCATCTAATGATAAGCTTAATATTAATTGGGCGCATATTTCTGATAACGAGAACTGGGCAAAAAAGCGGCCCCTTGAAATTGCGTGCAAGAAATAGAATAGCTTTAATTTTCATATTAAGCGAACAGCCTATATGTACTAATAATTAGAAGGGGCCTAACATGAAGCATGTATTAATAATGTCCATCCCAGAATGCCTGATTTCAGTGCTAGTAATACAGGCAATAGTAATCAGAGTGTGGAATGAGGATAGTGTAGTCGAAAAAATGCTAGATCGTAATATGGAAAAATGGCTAGATATAGGTAAGTAAATTAACCCGCTCCGGCGGGTTTTTCTTATAGGTCGTATACTGAAATTATGAATGTCTGCTTTGTGCCAAAAGTAGACATTCATAGTGTTTAATCTAGATTATATCTTGTTTAGTAATTTGTTAGACAGGCAATATATTTTTCAGCCAAACTTCGTATTCTGTACATTCTTGTTCCCGTATCTTTCGATAGTGCTCAGTATCCTTTTCTATTAAATCAGGGTAACGAGTAGAAAGTGGATATTCTGCTGCGCATAGCAAGTCTCTATAATCTATGCAGGCTAGTTGCGTATATACCTCAAGTTTTTCTGGTTCAGTCCATGCTAATTTAAGTATTCCTAGGTGAACTCGGCATTTCTCCCTATGGAATGATTCTCTACCATATGCCGACAGTGTCTCGATCACAGCTCGACGTTGCTTCTCAATGGGATACATAGCAATTAGTACTTTTGGTAATAAATTTTCGTAGTCTCTACTCATACACAATATTTTAAATCAAATGGCTATTTTATTTGTGAATGTCTGCTTTGTGCCAAAAAGAGACACCAACAATCAGAGTGAAATTACAAGAAGTTTGCAATACTAAGTGTGGAATAAGTACTATAACTTATCAAATAAACTGGTAAGGAGAAAATAATGGATCCAAACGAAGCGGAAAATCAAATAACTCAATTAACAAATAAAATGGCCACTTTAGAAGAAAATTTAGAAAAATTGGAAGACTGTATAACACAATTGGAAAGAAAATCAGGTAGTTCTCATGGTAGTAATAGTGCCTGGAGGCAAATTTAGGCAAATTTTAAAACACCAGATAACCAGAAAGAATGAATGTCCGCTTTGTGCCAAAAGCGGTCATTGGTGAGCATCAGTTTTCACCCTACCCATCACGGAAGATACTTTCTGTATTTATCCAATAATGTGTACTTTCGCACAATGTGTGCTTTTTCACAGAAGATATTGTTTGAAG
Organism: Nitrosomonadaceae bacterium; assembly: GCA_965205785.1. Taxonomy (GTDB): domain Bacteria; phylum Pseudomonadota; class Gammaproteobacteria; order Burkholderiales; family Nitrosomonadaceae; genus BJGV01. The sequence goes on along the minus strand of OZ242188.1, from coordinate 1,846,366 downwards.
TGATTATCCTCAATTGCTATGACAATTTTTAACTTGTGATTATAAATTTTGTATGAGGTTACATATGAAAATTGGAGAAGCAATTTTAAAGCATGAGGAACGAGTGATGCGGCTGCCAATTGTTATGGGTATTGGCATTGGAAAATGCGCGGAAATGAATATTGAGTAATGTTCTTTGATAACGCATCTAATACTAAGCTGATTAAAATAGGAGGATAATATTATGAATATCAAGAAAAAAGATCGATTTATGAAAATTGGTAAGAATGGTAAGAATCAAGTAATTGAAGTATTACGTGTTAAGGGTGATGCAGTAGTTTGTGAATCTTATTTTAAGCAAGGTGTTGAATTGAATGTTCCTATATCTACACTTAATGATTCAGCATTATATAAAAGTATTCTTTAATTTTTATAATTCACTCCTGTTCTTATCCTATCCTGAATGTCTGCTTAGTGCCAAAAGTAGACATTCAGATATATCACAAATTATCTTTTAATGTCTTTGAAATCAGTTTGTTACACTCATTGCAAATTAATATTCCTGCTATACCCATTATTTTAACTGTATTCTCATTTTTTCCACAGGCAGAGCAACCTATGCCAGATTTCTTTAATAAATTTCGCTTACTCATAAGGCAAGTAAATGTATAATTGAGCATAGTTATTAAAGCATCAGCAAACTCAGTATCCCCATTTCTCTTTGCAATTTTTATTCCTGCCATGGCATGCCCGGCAGCTTCTTCATGGTTGCCAGCCCTGCTTGCTATATAAGCTTTTTCAAGATATTCACTCTTTTTTTTCAATTTTTATTTCCAAAACACTTGTTTTGTACCAAAAAGGATTTTTAGTAATACGCTAAATTAAGAAAATCAGTCTAATATTAATGTTTCTTGTATTCCAGGTAAAAAATCACAGCTTTATTTGAATGTCTGCTTTGTGCCAATAGCAGACATTGAGATTAAGACGACGTACACGGCTTTGCAGCGCGTTTTAAATTGCTATATTTATTTAATTACAATTACTTACAGCTGACCAAGATTGCCTAGAAAAGCTATTTTTGTAGTAGATTGCTTTAAATCTGCTTTAAATTAGAGATAACCTAATAGCTTCAATTCTCTGAAGTTAAATATATCAACTAAATGCATACTCTTGATTATTGAACGGGACAATGATCTCATGAATAACTCTGTTTTTGAAATATTTCAAACACCAAGAAATTTATTCTTTTCAGATCGACACACAAATGTGTAGGGCAAATTTGTAAGAGAGCAGACGGTATGAATTGTGTATGTAAATTAGATTTGAACAGCACCCCCATTTAACAGCAGATTTATAATTAGAGCTGCCCGTCCAACTGATCTCATCTATTTGTATACATCGGTTGAAAGCTTGGAATATAAATAAAACTTTGCTTGTAATGTTACATATTGTACTTTCAATTTCTTTGTACTTAGTTCTGTGCCTTTTCTAAAATAAGTGTATTTATCTGTCAATGGAGGAATTTTTACTGGCAAATAATTCTCTAAGTGTCTTTTCCTGAACTATGGACAGATACAAATGCTGTACTAATCGTGAAAATATAAAAAATTATTTTATCATTTTACTCAGGAACTAAGTAACCTCTAATTCAAACTCAGGTACATTATCAGTAAGTTTCATAAACTCATTAAAGCCACCCATACTATTAGCTATTCCAGGGATACTTCCAAATTTATGAAAAGATTCTGCTACAAGGACACAGCCCTCAGAATGTGAAGCTCTTTATTGCCTTTATGGAATAAAATTCTGGAATGATTCTCTACTTCAATCTCATAAGTTGAGTACTTACCTTTATAATAATAAGATTGCGTACATTTATAAATGCCGTACTCGATCACTATTCGATTTTGTGCCTCAAATGTCCGCTCTAGAGTCACGGCAAAAGGAATTCGATTAAAACATAAAACACCAAAAGCTCCGTAGTCGTGTATTGCCACTCTTTTTAGCTGGAATCTCATATTCTCCAAACTAATTAATTAGTTGATACTTTTCGCTTGTCTGGAAAGAACCCAAATGTAACCATGATGACGATTACAATTTCACTTATCAATACTATATGCTCGGGTGCGATTTTCCACCCAACTAAGCCAAGCAACAAGGTAATAGCTCGAGCCGTTGATGCCTCAGTAACTCTTCCTACAAGAAAATTTTTAATAGTATTCCACACTTCTCCCCCTATGAATGCTTTCTCTCAAGCATACGGTCAATTCGAGCATGTGCATCTGTTGCACTTTTCTCTGCATGTTCTGCATCACTTTTAGCAATTTCAGCGTTATGCTCTATTTGCCTATGTATGTTCTTAATATCTATTCTTATCCCGCCCCAAATTGTTGCTGCTGCAATAACTTGTCCTGCAACCCAAAGCAAAGTACTATTGTCCATGGTGATGAAACCCCTGTTTGACTTCTACTCTAGTCACACGATCAGCGGTTAAAAGGCCTCTTTTCGTATTTTCTGTAATACGGCTTTCTTGCGTTTTATCAATTTCCTCAGAGCGCCCTATTTCTTCTTGAAGCCCTCCCTTAATAGTAACTACTTCATAGCTGATCCACGCTAGCCACAAGGCAAATAAACCGAACCCACCTGTAACAATTTTGTCCTTAAAAGACTCAACCACAAGATATCCAACAGTTATGAAATTATAAAAAGATAGGAATAAATAAGGACAAAAACGAGAATAATGAAATATAAAGCTACTTTACTATCAAAAATGACTATACTGAGAAAAGTGAGCGACATTTACCATCTAAATAAGCTGATTGATCTACCCATAATTTGCTCATCGGTAAGCCACACCCCAAGCACCTGCATCAAAACTATCAGATGCAGCGGGTAAAATTTGAATTCTATCTAGAGCTGCGGATAAAGTTTTTATACCAGATGAAGTCATAGATGATGTGGCTGCTCTACTAAATATCCCACTTATTCCCCAAGTAAACGAGCCTATGTCTCCGTGAAGGTCTAGGGTAAGGACTCCATATAAGGGATTAGAATTCGTAGCAAGAAGAAATCCAGTAGTATTAAAACTTACAGCAGGAAAACCTGTTCCATTCGTGATAGTAGATTGGGAGGTATACCCAGTTGTCTCATAGCCACCCGAATCACCTATCCTAAATAACAAATTGTTAGTGCCATTTGTTCCTACACCATTTAAAGTTATAACAATTTGAGTTACCCAAGAAGGAATTCCTGTAACTTCCTTAGAAGTTCCAGAAGTAGTAGCCTCGGTTGTTCTAACAGTAAAACCTTGACGCATTGAATCTACTGAAGGCGACAGCAAAGTTGACACCCCAGTTTCAACCTCACTTTTAGTTGCAAATGGGCCTCCAGCAATTGAAGCACCGTTATATTTTTTCACTGTTAGTCTAAATTGGGATGTTGAAATTGCACGGACTGTGACTTCATCATTAGCTGCAAGAGTAATAGTACTTGCACTAGCCGTACCATCAATTAACATATTTGCGTCTGCCGTAAACGGAGCAGCTGCAGCACAAATTAATGTCCTTTCAGCTCCTGCATAAGGAGCATTTGGAAAACCGGTACAAGTGACTGTACCTGTCCAGTCAATATCTTTACTAGCATCTTTCCATATCTCGGCTGTCGAAGCAGCTGATGCAATCGTTACTCTGGGTGCAATACCTCGAGATAAAACTGCTATCTGCCATCCATCAAAAGTCCCGCTTGAACTAGCAACTGGTGATATAACCAGAACATCATTAGCATAGACAACAAGATCAACTCCTCCCGGGCAACGAAGAGTCGTTGCATTATGAGTAAACGTATGTGGCCCTGTTTCTACACGGAGAATAAATGGCCCTCGATAAGTACTTCCAAGAGAAGTAATGGGACTCACTGTTCCTGTAATTCTAAGTTTAGTAGAAGCTGCTGCGCCAATGTCAGTAGTAGTCGCAGAAGCAATATCTATTTCATCTTTCTCCAGTGCTTCGTTTACTGCTTCCCACAATTTTCCAAATCCTACACGCGCCACATCATTGCTGGGATTTGGATATGTATCTGAAATCTCTGTTTTTAACGGTAGTAATGACATTCTTAATATCCTTGTAAATAAAAATCTACTTTTGCGTTAGTTACTGCTTGATGGTCTTTATCGTAAACATTAAATTTAGGTGCCAGTAAATTAGTTTTATCTGTTTCAACAGTTTCCCCACCAGAATTATTTGTTTGTAAAGTGGCAGCGATACTTGTAATAGCATTAAAACTTTTTACGTATGGAATTGCTTTAGCTGCAACTGTGCTGGATACGTCAGCTACTGCTTCGGAGATGTCAGGTACATCTACAAGTATCGCCATATCCTTAATCTTGCCTTGGATAGCGCCTGCTCCAATAGTTACTCTAAATTGATAGCCAATTAATTCAGCTACAATCTGCCCTGGCCACCGTTGCCATAACTGAGGAGGAGACTCATAAAAAGAATCAACATCCAAACCATAAAATGAATCCTCATCATTACCAAGGAATGTTTCTGCACCGGAAAGTCTGTACTCAGTTACAACATCAATACCCTCAGTTTCTAATGTAAGAGTTAAATTAGTACCGGGTAAAATAAAGTTTGGAACAAACTCATTAGTTTCATATACCAGCTGTTTAAACCCAGCAGCTGGCTTATAAAAAGAATCGGTTACTATTGAGCCATAAAGTGACTGATTGTCGGATCCATAGAATGAATCAACAGCATTGGCAACTATGTCACCACTAGAAACAATGCTATCGGTTAATGTTCCCGGATAGGTTGGATCAAGGGAGTTTGTTTCTACAACATTAGCTACAGGAGCATCACCAAGATTAGTAATGATAACCGCTGCTATTTCCGACTCATTACCTGAAGTATCGACTGCCTTGCCCATAATTGTGACAGCCCCAAAAGGTAAAGCAATTAAGTCAAAGGGAGTCTCAGTAACGAGGCCATCGTGTAAGCTTGTCGCACTATTCCAATCCTGATTTGTACCATAGTGATATTTAAATTTATAACCACCTAAATCTATATCATTTATAGGAGTCCATGAAAGAATACTTCCATCAATCAGAAAATTGGTTAAATCTGTTGGCGGTGCACTTTTCCCAATTACCTGATGAAGTTCAGCATATGCCCAGTCTGATTTAACATTTAAATATTGATTAACTGCTCTTGCGCGAACAACATACCAAGCTAGATCCTCCACCGGCATTAAATATGCACTTAGCTCATCTCCGGTAACGACTGTCTTCTGCCAAACAGCGTCTAAATCTCTTTTCCATTCAATTTCAATAAGGTCAACATCATGAATAGTTTCATTCCAAGATGCACATATACGTGAAACAACTGTACCATCTTGCTGAAATAACAATGTGTCCGTACCTGAAATCAGAGTGATAAAACTAAGCGGTTCAATTAAAAACGGATTAGGGAAATTTGTATTAGGCGTATCATCAAGCGTTACAGTATCAGCCAAGTCCCAAATTGACGCTACATCTTCTTTCAAAGTTAGGTCAATTGATGATGAGGGAGAATACGTCTTGTCAGTAATTCGGTAAACTTTTGCGGCCTGCCCCAAAAATGGACTGTCAAATGTAACCCGATCACCTATTCTAAGATCCCAGGCTTTAAGAGAAAACTCAGCTTTAACAGTAAATCCATTACGCTGATCCTCCACTAAAATACGTGCAAGATTATGCGCACGTTGTTTTGAATCAGTGAACGGATAATCTACGCTAGCATATTTATCTTTTCCATCAGATGTACGGTAGGTAGGGTTTTGAAATGGCTCATAATCTGTTGGTACGTACAAATTTTCCGGCGTTATACTTTGCCCACGTACACCATTAATAATATCTGCATCGGATAAACCAGGAGTTACAGCGAATGCTCCTACTACATCTGATTGAGTTAAAGAAGCTATAGGTGCAATATATTTTCCTGCTGTTACTTCCCATGTAGTAGCAACAATGCTTCCGGCCATACAATCAGCTAAAGTCTCTAAAATATCAACCTGATCTTGTTCACTGGTCACTGTTCCGTTACATGTATAAAGATTCCCAAATGACTGAACCTCGTCACAAACATTTGCTGCAGTTATATAATGTGATGTAGGTAGATCTGAAGCCGGAACACCACTAAATTCTGAAGTTAGATAATCGTAAATAACTAATGCAGGGTTCTCACTCCATTCGGTTAGATCAGTTCGTGGATCATAGAGTTTTTTGCCTCGTATTAATACTTCAATATCTGGTACACCTGCCTGGAACTCATCCTCTCTAAGATCTAGTCTTACTACTGTATATGTATGACCCGATAATTTTGAATTCTCAGTCCATTTATCTGGAGTTTCTGTAAGAAGTGATTCATCAGCATTTTCATCTGGCTCACCCAAATGTTTCTGTATACGTACTCTTGAAGAGTTACTCGTAACATATTGATAAGTTACACGATAAACAGATAACACAAAAGCAGGGTCTTCTGGAGCTCCTGTAACAGTAATATCATCATTTACACGTGTAAAGGCCACAGATTCTGCAATATTCTGAGAACCTACTGTACCATGCGCAATTACTTGAATAGCGCTCGCTGGTGTATGTGTTAATGTAAAAGACGAGTTTGATGAAGAGTCCGTGATATTTGCAGTAGTTCCCTTGAAATAATCCCCACTCATGACAAACCCTTCAGAATCAAGTGGTCCTAATGCTTTTTTATTAATATATATCTCTTCTATTGCATCACTTTCATGTGCAGCATGTTCACAAACTATATGCTTATACTGATCTATTGATCCACTAGTGAAAACAGCAACGATATTTGAACCGACTCGTGCTCTGCCATAAACATACCGTTGTTGAGCATCTGTAGCAACCTGAGTTACTGAGCGCTCTTGTAATGAGTTTAAGAAAGATTCCCTTGCAGCTCTAGCTATTCGTTTTGCTCTTTTTGCTGCCTTTTTTTGCTGGATAGAACCAAAAATAGATGAGCCAATTGACAGTATTATTGGTGCAAATAACTGCCCTCCAGGTATGAAAGAAACAGCAATTGCTGCAAGCTGAGAAACTATAGGAATTATCTTTGACATTTATAGGTCCATGCTTTTTTAACAATACAACGGTCAGTAAATACGAGACCAGTTTCTCCAACAGAAACAATATGGCGGCCACTAAAAAGATGGGCAGCTCCCTGAAAAATTGTCAGATCTCCATCTCGTGCCATATTTGGATTAATTTGTTTTAAGTTTTGCTCAAATAAAAAAAAGAGACCTTTTAGGCCTCTTAGTTTTTTCTTTGCCTGCCTACCAGATTTCCACGGCTTATACCTAGACAAATAATCATTTTTAGTTCTATGCTCTAACCATCCAATAGTAAAAATGACACAATCATTTTTTCCCCATTCAAAGGGGATATCTATATGTAACTGTATATATTCAGATAGATTCATTGGTATATTTGACATATTTAATGTCTTAACTTGTTATCACCATCTTTAGATTATTGAAAGCTCTGAAACAAATATACTAGCTCAGCTTATGTTTCGACGAAGAGTCTTGCTAAGCCAAACCTGAGGATTTGCGATTATATCTGTTAAATAATCAAATCCAGTTTCATCAGGAAATAATTTTTTGTGAGATGCAGCATTGACCCTTAATGAAGGTCTTCGTTTTAACCCATATGCAGATGTTTCACATTTCAAACTAATTTTTCCTGATTCTCCTTCAATATCCATGGCCAATGAATCCATAACACCGCGCCACGCGATTTTTGGAGTACCAACTAATCGAAATGATTCATCTAATGGACAAAAATATATTTTTGCTTGTTTACCACGATATTCATCCTCATCCCCAACTGCGAGAGACAAATATGATGCCTGTGCCACATTTAACGTTAAAGTAAGAAACTTAGATTCTACGCCATCAGACTCATCTATCGGAGTAATATTGCCTACACTTCCAAGACCAAGCCAATCATTGCCACCCCATGTTATAGTCTGATTTGAGGAACAAAGATACTGTGTAGAACTTTTAAATTGAAGTTCGACAAAAAAACTGTTCTTACTGATGGTTTTTCAAGTTCTACTTGTTGTGATGCTGATAAATCTGCCATTTATGGCCTCACATCTTCTATAAAATCAAAAATATTACTTTCAACAATATTACTATTTTTTCCCCATGGTGAAACTGTACCTTCACTTCTAAAAAGTGCTTTCGGCTTATCCCAAATTACACTTGTACTTACGGAATGTGCGTTACGAAGAGGTGGCTGAAAAGTAAATTGGATTACTCCTGACCCATCAGACGTGGCGTCTTCAACTCCCATTACTACCTGTTGAGTAAGACCAGATCCTATACCTATATAATCACCCTTTAAAAGAGTTTTTGATGATTCACCAGAAGCTATAATTGATATACTTGTATCTCCTTGGGTTGCAGCAGTGTTTAATGTCATCGTTCCACGCATTGTCCCTAAAGGTGTCGGCCTTGCCAAATTCCATAGTGCTAATTGATTGACTTTTCCTTTTAAGTTCATCATCAATGCTTTCCATTCATTTGATTCTGATTCATATAGCGGTGGGCTTTCAAATGTAGCTACCCATAATGGCGGCATTATTTCAAGAGCCTGAGTACCGAATCCAGACTCAAAATTAATATCGTTCCTACGCTCACCCCAAGAAAATGAAATTACATCAAGCGATTCATCAAACGTAATAACAGACATTAGATTGCTCCTTGTCGTTGTAATTTTTCTACTAATTCCGCATTGCTTTGCGCAGCTATTGTTTTCATATCTTGTATTACCATGGTCCGGTCTGATCTACTATCAACATTAAAAGTTGGATTATTATTAATAACTACACCATTGCTTCCAATCATTCTCTGTGTTTGACTTGCACTAAAGATTCGTGACGGGCCAGTTGCCTCAAGCTCTGGTCCTCTTTCACCAACTATTCGCAGCCCTCCTCTATGACGGCCTCCTTCAACAAAAAAACCACTATTTGAACCGCCTTCTGCATTGCCAGTTAAAGAGCCTATAAAACCAGAAAATAATGGACTAAAAAGACTTTCAGAACCAAATAGTCCGTTTGATTTAGAGTTAAATGTTGCATTTTGAAGATGTATTAGACTTATTTGTTGCTCTAATTTAAGATTTAGTGCTTTTTGATTTTCTACCTCTTTTAGTAAATTACTATTTCTCTGTAATAAACGCAGTTGTTCTTCATAAGCAATTTCTAACTTACCACTTAATTCTTTTATTCGTGATTGCGCTATAGCGTCCTTGTGTAGATCATTAATAGTCAACATATCTGAAAGTTTGTCAACTGCTCTTCTAAACTTTTCTGAGTTTACTAATAGCCTTGCTATTGCATAAATACCACGCGCAGCTCTAACATGAGGTATAAGCGAACCAAAAAGCAGCAGCATCTCACTAAGAGATTTTTCTTGCTTTGAAGTATTCTTCGCAATGTTTTCAAAATTCTTTTTTGTTTTAGGGTCTAACTCACAAATACTCATTTTTTATCTCGTAAAAATGTTTTAAATGCAGATCCAATTTTTTTAGAAATTACTGTACGGTCAAAATCAGGATTGCCATATGGTGCACCACATTCGGGATCTTTAGCTCTATTAACCTCTAAAATATAATCCTCAGATAGTTTTTTAATAATTCCTACTTCCCAGGGTTGCAAATTTATCCTGCACGCTTCCTGCCATGCATTAATCTCCGAATAAGTAATTGCTGAACTTTGTATTCCATTTTCATTTGTTAAGCCCACTTCCCATAAATATTCTATTAAATATTCACCTGTATCTATAGGTGGCATATCAACTCTTCCACCATTAGATTTTATTTTTTCCCAACGCTGGATAACAGAACTATTCTTCTGAGATTTACATTCTTTAGGAGCAATCGTTGAATGCAGCCATGCTAATTGCCGCACATATAGACTTAATTCACTATAGATTCCTTTGTAAAATTTGACCAGTCGTTAAGCTCTTCATTAACTTGCTCAGCAAAAAAACCTAAACTAGTATCAAGATAAAAAGCTTTATACTGTTCAAAGCTAGTTAATTCACCATATTGAAAATTATTAAAACTGATTGTTAAAGAAGCCAAGAATTTGGCATTCTCCTCGAGTGTATTATCGGCCCTCTTAGTTCCTTTATTTCTTAATTGTTCGAGCATTGCAAGGTTACGAACTGCCTGTGCATTTGAGAACTCTTTACTTCCTGGCCCATGAATTGTTATGGTGACAGGGTTGTTTTGCTCGTCGTAAAGTAACTTATTATCTGATCCACGCAAGTGGATATCAGCTGTACTATTAACGGAAAATTTTTTAATGTCCAACATGGTTTTCTCACAATTTAATAAAGGCCTGAGGCAACTTTACTTTAAGTAAAGATACCAAAAAGGCCTTAATTCTTAAATGTAAAGTAATAAACTTTAAGCAGCCAAACTTTCTACTATTCCCACACCAGAAGAATTTGTAGTAAGTTCAAGGCTAACGCTTGCACTGGTTATGTCATCTACAGATGCCACACCTACTTTAAAGCTCATTACTTGTGCCTGAAAATAATATTTATCTCCATTCTGTGTAGTGACTTCAAAGCTATGATTATTATCAGATAAAGATGCAGCCTTTACTATCACTTGCCCAGCATCATCCGTATCAAGTCCTAACTGTAAATCTATTGTCCCCTCATTAAAGGAGCCCTTCTTTTTAATGGTCCCACGTGTACCAACTGAAGTAAAAGTTACAAGTGCGTATTCACGCCCAAACTCACCAAGATTAGTTACCTCACCAACTGTTGTATAGGTAAGTGCTGCATAACCGGTTACATCATATGTAGCAGGTGATGACGCTGAAATTTTAAGAGTCGATCCTGCAGAAGTATGTACTGTCATGTTATTTCTCCAATTTTCGTAAAAAACACCTTGTGAAACAAATAAACCTCTCTTACAAATTGAGTCAATGAAACTGGTACAACTAGCATTTCTATTAACTCTGATAAAAAATACCAGATAATGCAAAGTTAGAATCTAATCCTGGTATCCCGATAGAAACTAAATATTTTTCTGTCAGAACAATCTCATTTCTTACTAAGGAGCTTATGTTTTTTTAATTCTGACCTACCTTATAAAATTACACAGCTAAGCTTTCTGTAATCCCAATACCATTTGAGTTTGTAGTTAATTCAAGGTTTATACTTGCGCTAGTTATATCATCAACTAAATTAATACCCACCTTGAAACTCATAACTTGTGCCTGAAAATAATAAATATCTCCATTCTGAGTAGTCACTTCAAAACTATAGTTATTATCTGAGAAAGAAGCAGCTTTTGCTAAAATCTGACCTTCATCATCCGTATCAAGCTCTAGCTCTAAGGAAATGGCACCTTCATTGAAAGAACCTTCCTTTTTTACTGTTCCACTTGTAACAAGAGTTGAGTGTGAAACAAGAGCATATTCACGCCCAAGTTCATTGACATCAGTAACCTCACCCACCGCTGTATAAGTAAGTGCAGCATATCCGGTTACATCATATGTAGCAGGAGAAGAAGCTGTAATCCTCAGAGTTGTTCCAGCTGATGTATGTACTTTCTTTGCATTCCAGCTTCCATAAAAAGTACCTTGTGAAACTGATATTGCTTGCCCTATAAGTTGAATCGATGCTACTGGTACAACCAACGTTCCTGGTGAAACTGTTAAGTCCAGACCAGATAAGGTAATACTACTATCTGATAAAAGAGTTCCAGTAGATGCCGTAAAATTTTGCCCGGTTAAGGCAGTTTCGTTTCCAGATGATGAAACTAATACTCCCTGCCCTAAAGAAATTTCAGAGCCATTCATCAATAGGCTATGATTTCCTGTAAATGTACCTAACCCTGTAGTAACCCCTAAACCTGTAAGAGCAATACTTGCACCACTTGCAGTTACTGTAACCTGAGGTGTCTGTGTAATTGTTTCGGCAACTAGACCTCCATAAAGTACACGAAAATCATACTGAACTTCCCGTGCATTTGATTTTGCCTGAATACTCCAGACATCCTCTCTGTTGCCATCATCTGCTATATCAGTATTGGTAGTTGATGGATTTTGTACTGCCGTCTCTTCTGCTCTACCTCCACCGAATGTGCCGCTTAATCCAGTTAATCTTGAAGTTGTAGTGCCAGGAACGATTGATCCTGTCACCATCTCAAACCCTTCTGGCCTATGAAGAGTTAAAACTGGGGCGCTATACTCAGTAGAACTATTATTAACAAGAATTACATATCTCTGCCCTGGCCCAAGAGTTTGTAAACTTGATAGTTCCCCTGCAGACAGTGAAGTCAAATCAAGATTAACAGAAGTATCTGACCATGTATTGACTGCTGAAGTTATATCAACTTCATTCGCGCTACCTGCTAAAGTATTTGCATCTGACAAATAAACCGAAGCATTACCTTGTGATGCTTCAAAGTCAGTGCCTGTGAGAGTGACACTTGCAGCATCCATATCAAATGGATCTGTTACCGTCTTAATCCCATCCTGAAACGGTCGTAGTACAATGGTAATAACAGTCCACTCTGCCGTATTTGTTGGACTCGATGTATGTGTCCATGCAGTAGGTGTAATAGTAGCAGCACTACCATAGTCCAGTTTATACCCGGTAATCTGTCCACGGTGGTCATTTGTTCCTCCAAGGATAGTCTCACCAAGAGTAATGCCAGAAGGTGTAGTTGGGACACCTGCAACACTAATATCATCGTGTGTAGCACCATGAAATAGTATCAGACATCCATTTGCCGTTACTGGCGTGATTGCCGGATTAACTGGTGTAGTGTCATTTGATCCAGAATTAACCTGCTCAGCAACATCAAATGGAGTAGTAGTATCGACTCCTCTGAATACATGTACGGAAGCTGAGTGTTCTTGAGCTGTATCAATATTTACTACCGGATTAGTTTCGCTCCCTGAAGTAAACTTCTTATACCACCCATACTCAACCCTATCACGTCCATCTATTGGGTTATCATTTCTTAATAAAGTCCATCCCGTTGCAGACCCAATTGAGAGAACCGGAACAGTTCCTGATTCATCAGCACGTGCATAGATAATTCCAAAATCATCTGCTGCATGAGTTGGGAGTGTAAGCGTAATACCTGTGGTATTGGCAGCTTCCTGCCCCGAATTAGAACCTACAAATGTAATAGCCATTAGGAAATATCACGCCACTCAGTAGCAGCGTCACTTGCTTCCTTATATTGAAGAGTTGCTGATTCAGAATCCGGGTTTCCGTCTGCCTCCATCCCTACTCTCAAATGAAATGGAGTAGTCCTGGCTGTCGAAACGTCAATATTTTGTGTGGCTTTTGCAGTCGCAGTAGCTTCCGTACCGTCATCATTAAAATAACGAAATGCTTTCTGATCCCTTAATAGTAATGGGCCTTCAAGCCAACCAATGTCTCCATCCGTACCTGTATCCCTTGTTCTTCCTAAAGCATCAAGGGGATTATTCATTGCATCGGTATCACCTGTATCAATTAAATCACTACCCGATTTAATTGTGAAATCATTTACTGTTGACGTAAACTGATCTGCATAAGTAAGAGAATCCTGTGGATTGGATCCCGGACTTCCTGTCCCATCACTTGCATTGTTTTTGGAATTTGAATCCCAACCACTTGCAGTGTAATCTGTATTGCAACCAAACGAGGCGCAGTTTACAAGTAATGGCGTTCCAGATTGTCTACGAAATCCAATCATACCGCTCGGGCTTTGATCAGATGGACAAATTGCTATACAGTTATACGCCTCAGCATCGTACTCTATGAAGAATATTTCATCAGCGCCATTTGAATCTGCAATTCCAATACAGTTTTTTGCAACTGCTGGGCTATTGATTAACCATGCACCATACCCTGTTGATCTTGTTATAGCCAGACAGTTAAGAGCCTGGACGCCAGTAGCATCACCTAACTGTACCGTTGAATCGGTTGTGCCTGTTTGCGTTGTGGAGAACTGCACCCCATCGATCCAAGTATATGGATCGTTAACTATAAAACTTACATAATTTGTACCAGTTGTCCATCTTGCTTTACTAGTATCGTAGTACCCAACAAATGGAACTGCATCTAAGAAACTTGCACCGGATTGTGTCGTTAATACAATGCCATTTGCAGTCGATGATGGATTCTTGCCATTTAAATTTGTATCTGATGTTACGGCAAATTCTTCAGCAGCTAGTAACCCTCGCTGTAATCCTGAAGGGCTTGATGGTACAGCGCTATGCCATGCAGCTATAGTAGTGTAATCTCCACCACTTGCCTGAATAGTTGAATCAGTTGCAGCCATTATGCTCTATCTAAACCTTATGTTGAGGGTAATACTGGCTTCAATGTAACCCATGCTTCAAATTCTGTTTGAGTGACTTCTATATCCTCTGGATGCTCTCTGTTTTTATTAGTCACTATGTCATACCTTAATTCAAACCCCTTCTTTGCCCCTTGCATTTTTATTCTTTTTTCCTTGGGCACTTTACTATCTATATCTAATTTCCATGCTTTAGCTTTTAAATTAGGATTTCTCAATGGATCTTTGAAATTATTAAACTCGGGCTGCTCACCCATATATTGCCTGGCTTTTTCAAAGCTCATACCAATTACATGAATAATCGTATGCATAGATCCCATTTCATCATCACGTAATGGTCCCTTACCCATGTCAGGAGCTTTTCCATCCTTACGATCATCCCAAACTTCAATCACATCACCCTTTTCATGAGGTGGGTTGTCTTTCCGCATTACGAGAAGCCAAGCCATTAGGTAGCTGCCTTCATCCAGCCATTAAACTCTGGAATAACTAATTCAGTGTCAGGATCACGATGATAGTACATGCAACCGGCAGCAGTATTTTTCCTCAAAGCAATCAGAGTATGATGAATTTCTGCTTTAATATTAATTAAGCAAGGCCTCGAAAATACACCTTTCATATCGGGTGCATAATAATCACCTTCATCAATAATTCTTAATGATCGTATATCGCTAGGATCTACCAATTCTTTGAAAATAACGTGCAGGCCACCTGTCCATATCCCTGTTATATGAGGAAAGCTATGACTATGACCATTAATTTTGTCATTTACTTCTTCAAAAAACATTGGGCGAATTAACATCTCGCCTACACATTGAACGCCTGATCTCTGTACTGCCATTAGCTTAGTCGCAACAACCCTGTTAGATTATCATTTGTCGGCATAGTCAAGGTGAAATTTCCTGCTGTTACCGTCTGACTTGAAAATGTATAAATTGCTACTGATTTATCAGACTGCGTAGAGTTATATATTTGACAGGCATCAAAAGCTGTTGAAAGAGTAACATTTGTCCAAGAAAATGAAGCAGAAGGTGTCCAGTGAGTTACATCGCTTGTATTCGTTGGAGCCGTAGCGTTAGTAACAGCTACGCCACCAGCAGTATAGTTAGTGCCTGTTGCCTCACCAGTAGTATTGTAAGTAGTTGTAGTTTTATCTTTAGTAGCACTAGCAAGAAAAAGTGCTGCTTTAAATGAGTCTTTCGTCGTCGCTCCTCGTACAACTGAAGCACCAAAAGCATGGTGCCCATTCATTAATTCGGTTTTAAAACTATTTGAAATTGCCTGTGTATTTGCCACTCTACCCTCCTAGGTTTTTGTTTGTTCTGCATCCAGTGTTTCACCTTTAAGCTTTAGAACATGTACATTTCTCTTTACTACTTCACCATCAAGTGTATATTTTTCAGAAAAAATAATTTCTTCATTAGTTTGTATCCATTCATGTGAATACTTAAGTTTAGAAACAAGAACATTACCCTTCGTTGTATAAATCAAGGGAATATCATTCATTCTATTCAAACCATTTGGTAATTTGATTGTAATAAATTGACATCTCTAAATTTGCTTCAATAAATTTTTATAATGCATTAAATTATTTATAAAGCATGATATTAAATTCTGTATTAACAATTAATCTGTAGCTTATTAAGACAACTTATTCATAATAACTAATCTTATAAATGACAGGACTTGACCAATTACCTCCGGTATCCATAGTAGCTATCGGCTCACTCGGTTGACGACGTATACTCGTCACCAGTTTCCCAGAAATAGTTTGCTGATGGGTATAATCAAATACTGTCCGGATAGCGCTGTGAATTGAATCCACTCCTGAAATGGTTGTGTCCCATGGAGTTATTTCCACCATAACGGACATTAACTGAGACCCCGAAGCATCTAAATTAGGCTCTGGTTCATCAGAAATGAATTTGTAAACTAATGCCGGATAGGTAGGACTTGTAGGCAGATCACTTTGATAATTTCTGCTTCCAATTAATGCAGTAATGCTAGAGTCACCTAGTAATGAAGTTGAAGTTACTATTGCATCTATGCTCATAATTAAGTCCTACAAAATATTAGCAACAAAAAAGCCCGCCTTATGGCGAGCTCTTTTTCGGTACAAAACAATTACACTTTATACCTTTTTATATGATTCTGGCGTCTTAGTCAAGTATTCTTTACTTTGTGCGGATAACTTATTGAAATATCATTACTAGCTTGCGAGCAACTGACAAATATCTTGCAATTCCACTCTATGTGTTCGAATTAGAGTTCTTGCCTCAACTTTAAGATTTTCGATATTGCCATTAGTCACGTTATCCATGTCATCAGATGCCGTAGTTAAAGAAGTCTGTAGGCGATGATACCCCTTACCAAGCAAAGCCTTCATTTGATAGTCGGCAGCATCTGCCACGCCATCAAATATACAATTTAATAGCGGAAGTAACCACCCCGCCTTACCCCAATCTTTTGCATCTGAATAGTTAATTGATCTTATAAGCTCACCCGTGCCAAGTGAAAGTACTAGGAAATCATCCTCTTCCAAGAATAATTTCCTAGCTGACGCATAAGCTGACATTGTTGGTGAATTTATGAATACACCACCGTCTACCAGTGTTTTTTGTAACCCACCAATTTGTACTATTGCTGGCTCAAAATAAGTAGGAGCAGCAGACGTTGCACGTGCTACATGCTTCATCTGAACAGAACTGTGATCTTTGTTCCAGCTCTTAAAAAAAAGTGGCTGCCGATTTTGTATATCATAACTAGTAATCATTACCCTAGTTAAGCTAGCTCCAAATAGCTCATCATCAAAGCAATCGTCAAGAACCTTTTCAATCCCTTTATGTGAATATAGTTCATCAGCGATTCCATCCAAAGATGTTGCAGCTTTCCATAATGAACGAGAAAATATTTCTTTTCCTCTTTTTTGATAGATGTCAGCAAGCTCCCTTGCAGAATACTGAGCCTTACCATTACCATTATTTTTACTGAGACCAAGGGCAAATATTCCGCCAGTTGAGGTGCCTGTTATAAGATCAAAATTTGTTGCTATCGATTTACCAGTCTTAAATTCTATTTCTGAAAGAATAAGAGCTGGAATAAGCCCACGAATACCACCGCCATCTATACTTAGTATCTTTTTAATAACGTACTCCTGATCAAAATTCTGATAGCACTCAAAAGCATGAGCTTTATATATCTTCTTACCTGTTGCCGGTAACTACTATTGGGCAGGGATTTATATTGAAGGAAGAGGAGCTACCAGGTCTAACAATTCTTTTGCTTTTGATGATTCTGATACTATGAGAGAGTTGTTAAAAGAACTGTAGATATTAATCAGGTTCAGTTTATCAAGTTGATTCGGGTCCTTTATTTTTCCTGTCTTTACCAGGTTATTTGCTATATTTCCTAATTTTGGAAGAATGTAATTAACCTGGCTCTTGTTCAGATCATAGGTGTTATCTGTATCATTATTTTTTATAGTTAAAGGAATTCCATTTTCATCAACCGAATTAGCCATCATCCTGAATAATTGTACTGCTCTCAGTCTTCTTGGAAATTCAGACAATCCTCCTGCATCTTCTGCTTCTGATAACTCGGATAAAATCACTTTCGCTTGATCAAAATTAAGTATTTGTTTTTGTCTGATAGCTACTTCTGACAATTTATCTTTAACTGAGTCCCATTTAGTGGCTTCAATCTCATCAATTTTTTTGAGAGTATTAGATAAAGAGCTATATGTATTATTTGTTAGGTTCATGGTTACGTCACTGACATCTTTATTAATTTCAACAACAACATAGGATGAATCTGTATACGGACAGGGAGTGATATCACAGAATCCCGTAAATTTCTGTTCTGATTCTAAAGATTCGATCAATTCCGGACCTTTGCCTTCTTTCCAGAAAACTTCACCCTTATTTTCATCCAGAAATAATTCATCCCATGGAACTGATTTATTGCGATCTTCCATCCGGATAAAGACATAGTTTCCTGTTTCTAGACTCAGATGATTCAGACTGTCTACACCAGACTTAGGGTCCAGGACCATGCTGTATCTGAATTCTGTATCTGTGGCTTCTCCTGACAAAAAGCTGTCACCAATATCATTTAGTATGGGTAATACAGGTGATAATGGCGGATATGCGGTAGCACCTGCCTTAGCGATTAATCCTAACATTGCTTTTGCCTGCTTTGATTCAATATCTAATTCAAATATTGATATACGGAAACCAAATGGCGCACCTTTGTAATCGATAGGACCATAAACCTGCATATTATCGAAATTAAGTAGTTGTCCTTTATGTACATTATCCGAATAGAAAACAACACGACCTTCTTTCTGATCTGCAAAATTAAAATCTTTATCCGGGCCTAGTTCAAATGCATTTGCAACAATTGCAATTTCTCCTTCAAGTTTTCCCCACTGTCGGAAGCCAATATTAGTAATATAGGAAAGAGCCCTTAGTTCTGTGAAATCATGAATAAAGGCTGAACGCAAATGAATTGACAAAGTGTCACCCTTTTCAATTCTTGAGTGAGACCCCAGAGAGTAATTTTTAACTTCAAGATTTTGTTGATCTGTCTGACTAATTGTAGGATTGTTATTATCTGTGCGCCTAAAATTTACTTTTCCTTCATTTGAAACTGCACAACCTGTTAAATAAGTTATACCTATAACCAGAAAAATTAATCTTATGGTCATTTTTTCCTCTTTGTAACTTTTATGTGTATGTAGTGTGGTGCAACATATTTAATACAAAATAACTGTATTAAATATGAATTTGTTATGAAATTACTTTAGGGTGTATACAAACTAACAACCAAAACAAAGAATAATAATCTGCAGCAGATATAAACTAATTTCTGACTGAATAAACTTATTTATAGTCAGAAACTGTTGTCATTAGTATGACTGACTTGTTCTAGGCAACCTTTAGATACTCGTAACATTTACTTATCTGCTCTTCGTATCCAATTATTTCTAAGGACTGGTATATTGAATTATAGAAAATAAATAATTTACATAATTCCATCTGTCCCAGAAATACTTCATCGGGACCACCACCTCTTTTATATCGCCACCATTGTTTTTCAATAAATTCTGCATTAGATGCGATAGTTTTTGCAACCTCAATATCTGCAGAAAATATTACCAGGGATTCTGCACACCAGTAAAATATAACTTTTCCCAGAGCATTCTCCGATTTAGCTCTGACTAATTTTCCCATTTTATGAATTTCAATATCATCGAATAACTGCAAAGAATCCGTTGATTTAGATTCTCCAATTGCCATAACGTTTGTGTCTTCCCCAATAGAAACACATCTGTCAACAGCCGTAACAATCTGAGGGACACAATTTCTGTAATCATTCGGACATTTACATATAATTTTACAAAGAGATGGATCAATGCCCCGATTTCTTGCCTCAAACTCATTAAATGGAATTTCTAAACGCAGGGCTAGTCCTTTCATCAAATGCCTCATATGAATATAGTTAATTTGTATTAGGTAACGGATAATCCGGATATCTGAAAAAAATACTAGAATTATAGATGTTTCTAAACGCTAGCTCAGAGTAAGAAAGAAGTTCTAGACTATATGTAATAAAACTTGGTGCCAAGTTTGATACTTACATTATTAGTATCTGATGGTTTTCATTCTGAATGAAAGATTAATCGAAATTAGCTTATTTTTTAGAATTTGTATTTCTCGATTACCACGCTATAACAATCAAACTTATAAGAGCGATGAATACGTACAGAATATATGTTAACGATATGAACCGATAAAATCGCAACCAAGCCTTAATTTCATTATCCTGAACAAATTCCCACTCTGTTTTTGAAAATAATAGACATGCGCCTCTTATCGACTTACTAATAGAGTGTTCTCTTAACGACTTACCAAACACTTTATTATGCTGTTCGGGATAACTTTTTTTAAGTAAATATTTTATACGAGATGTTGCGCCTACGCCCACTATAAAGAGCGCCAGAAAAATGATAAAATATATATCTGCATTAGTTTCAGAAATAGGCATATTATCAAAAACGATCAAATTACCTAAAACCTTTAACGATTACATGGCTCATCTTCGCAATCTAACAGTTTCGTAAACCCAGTGACCCCTGCTACAACACCGCCACCAAAACCAATGCCTGCTGTAACAGTAGATGAAACACCACCTGTACCCTGATCTAATGAAACAGCGCCACCAAATAGCCTCCCTCCTGTAACAACAACCTTGGTACCTACGCCGCCAAGATTATCAATTTTACTGCTAATATCAAATGTTTTCGAAACACCAAGGCTTATTCCCGCACCAACACCTGGACCACCGGTAGCACTTCCTGTTACTCCACTAGCTGATAAAGAAAGTCCAAGTGCCACCCCTTTTTTACCTCTACCTCCACCAACATTTAAATCAATTGATACGTTGTCCCCAAGTAAGTTGCCAAGAATGGAGTTTCTACCTAAGAGATCTTCTAATAAAGAACAAATAATTAATTCTGCAAGCTCACCAATAATTAATCCTGTAGGATCAATAAAAATTAATGGATTTTTTCGAACATATACATACGTATTACTACCACCCAGAGTCCCAACTGGATCACTAGAGATATACCTCCCTGTTTCAGGATCATAATATCTGAAGTGATTGTAATTAAACCCTGATTCAGCATCTGCATATTGTCCGGGGAACCTTAAATTAATTGTGGAGCCTAAATTTTGAGGTTGAGTATTTCCAAAAGCTTTACCTTCCCAACGCCAAGTAATGGCTTGATTAAGATCAGTTGCCAACCTTGCTGTATTCAGATGGTCTGTATGAATATAAGTGACGCTATCAGGAGTTGGATTAGTGCTTACATCAATTTGCCCTACAGGCTGATTTTGATGCCATATATAATCCCGAATTGATATACCTGTATCCGTCGTTTCACTGATCAGGTTCCCAAACTGATCATAATGGTAGATGATCGTTCCTGAACTAGAAATTTTGTGTGAACGTAATCCATTATTACCATAGCGATATTCAACTAATGTTTGACCACTATTTTGAATTTCTATAAGACGCCCTGCATTATTGTAGATTAGATCCCGACCTTGTCCATCTACAGTCAAATTCCCAGCAGTATCATAACTTAAAGAAGCACTGTCAATTGTATCTAGTCTGTTACTTAATGGACTATACACATAATTGGTAACCTGAGCCCCTTCTGTCTGGTTAAGTCGATTGTCGTTTGTATCAAATTGATAAGAAGTACTGCTGCCATTGTTAGTCTCAGTATCAATTCGATCTAAAACGTCATAACTATAGCTGTGAGTATCACTGGTGGTGTTACGAGTAAGCACATTGCTATTCGCATCATAGGTCAGGTTGGTCGTATCAATGCCACCTAGTTGTATATCCAACAATCGACTTTGAAGATCATAGGATCGGGTTTCAACCAGGCCATTGCTAAAAGTACGCTGCGTAATCTGATCGTTGGCGTTATAGCCAATCTGATCGAGGATAACCAGATTCTGTGCATTCACAGTACTGCTAATCTGGTTGATTCGTTGTAAACCATCACGCTGGTATGTGATCTGGCGGCCTGAAGGAAGTGTCAGGCTACTGACCCTGTTCCCGGCATCATACTGATACACCTGTGTATAATTAATGCCTTCTCGGTTATAGGCTACGTTAGTAACATTCCCATGGGCATCATATTGCATGCTGGTAGTACCTGATTCATCAGTAAAACTACACAGACGACCTACACCAAAAGTACAATTGTCATAACTTAAGCTGACATTTTCCTGGGTGTTTGGAAAAGTAATCGAAGTGAGGCGATTGAGAACATCATAATCAAGAGTACGAGTGATACCACGTGCATCCGTCAAAGTCTTAAGATTATTATTTAAATCGTAAGTATAAGTCAGGACGCCCCGGTCTGGACTAGTCTCAGTGGTAATCCGTCCCAATGAGTCGACCGCATAATCAGTTTGTGCGCCGTTAGGCGATACAACACGTGTTAGGTCACCATTGTCGTTATAGGTAAAGGATGTTGTACCAATTAATGCATTGATCTGACTTGTGTGTCGATTGCCAGTATCATACTGATTGGTACTTTCCTGGCCTTTCGGATCAATGAAACGATCCAAATTACCTGTACCGTCATATTCAAATTGTTGAACAGAATCCAGACCAACAATATGTGGTTGTATCGATGTAGCTAGTCGATTCAATGTGTCGAAAGTTTGCATCATAGTAAAGGCAAGGGTGGACCCATCACTTTCCAACGTTTGGTTGTTAATACGATTGCCCTCTTCATCATAAACAAATTCAATGCGCTGATTGAGACTGTCTACAATATTTGATACACGTCCATTTAGATCATAATTAAAGGTTAGGAGAATATTAGTGGGTGTAGTTACGGTCTTAATTTGTCCTGCTGCATCATAGGTGATGGTTGAAGCACGCGTTAACCCTCCTCCTGCCGGCGGAGTTTCTGTAATAATTTCCGGCATGCCACTGGTAGCATTGTAAGTAATACTTGTTACAAGCCCATTCGCGTCGGTCATTTGAGTAACCTGACCAGCTGCGTTATACATCAGCTGTGTTTGATGAGTCAGTGCATTAGTAATCGTTTCCAGATCACCATTAGTTACGTTACGAGTAAATGTAGTTGTATTGTTCTCTGGATCTTTTAAAGAAGCGGCCAGACTAAACTGAGGATCATATGTAGTTTCAGTTGTTGCCCCATTAAATCCTTCAGTTCTTGTTGTCAGGTTACCCTTATCATCATAAAGGTTTGTAGTTTCTGACAGGTCAGGACGGATAACTTTAGTTGGCAGACCCTGTGCGTTATTGTCATTACTCACACCATTCGCATTCCCTTCGCCCGACCAGCGGTGTGTCGCACCAAGTTCTGACACAACACCATTATTTCCATTATCAAATAAAGTCTGGATTTCGGCCTGTGTTAATGCTCTGTCATAGAATTCAACTTCATCTAACTGACCCGCAAACTCAACAGTTCCAGGAAATGGCACACAAGGGCCGGTGCCCATAAGAACTGGTGCGCTGTTAACTACATTGGTTACACCGGGGGTACTGTTTGATATTTCAAGCATTGCATCCGCATAGGCACTAACTGTATTACCCTGGCGAACAAAATTAATAAGATGGTATTGTCCATCAGTTATAAAGGGAGATTGAGTACCAGGAGCGTTCAGATTAATTCCGTCATCTACTTCAATAACTACCCCGCCACCTTTTCTGATCCCCCACATACTACCGCGATCGCAAAGAGGTCGCTTGTTTAGTAAACCGGTCAACATTGTATTATCGGTTTTAATCCAGAATGAGATTGTGAAATCACCTGTGCCAAAATTACCTACGACATTACCAAAATTGATTGAATTATTAGGTTGTGTAAAATCGAAAGCTAAGCCTACCTTTCCGGCAGTAAATCCTACCGGTCCGATGATTGTTCCATCTACGGCCCCGATTCCACTTTCATCACGTTCCGTAATGGTAGTGATTGCATTCGGATCAATCTTTTTGGTCGGCGCACCGAAACGATCAGTCTCATATTGAGTGACTTCTCCTTTCCCACCTGTAAAGGTTGCAATGACTTCATCTGGGCGGACAAATGGTGCCGGATTGGACGGAGTCGTTCCTACTGATCCTGCAGGATCAATCAATCCGAATGTTTGCCCGGCAACCATTTCCCGAGTCGTACCGTCTGGCCGATTCGAACGAGAGAAGTGTCCTGAGAAAGTATATTCGTAGGTAGTAATAAATCCGCGTTTGCTGGTCTGAGTGGTTAAATGATGATCAGCATCATAGCCAAAACTCCGAACCGAACTATCCGGATCCGTAATTTGTGTTAAGTCACCATTCCCATTATGGGCAAAGGATGTCACACGGGACGCCGGATCTGTAATGCTGGTCAACAGACCATTGGTGTAAGTAAAAATCATGACTTTACCAACCGGATCCGTAATACTGGTTAATAAACCCTGGTTATAACTATAAGTCGTCGTATTGCCATTCCGATCTGTTTTTTGCGTCAGTAATCCTTGCGCATCAAACTCAAAAACCATTCCGAATTTAGTTGTTCGTGTGAACGTTCCATTTGCATTTTGAACCAAGGTTGAATAATCCTGTGGTGGTGCCTGGTAGGAAATTGGTAGAACTGCACCTTCTGCAGCAAACCGGAGGATGGAGCCATCACCCTTAGTGAGTAATATTTGACCATCATTTTGTAAATGAATTTTGTGTAATCCGCTCAAAGTCCAGCCGGAACCAAACGGACTGTTCTCTTCATTATTTATTAATACTTTATCGTTTACAACGCCAGATATTGATCCATTTGAAAAATTATTCGTACTCAACAAACGATAATCATAGCTACCGGTAGGAAAGCCACTTGCATCAAACTGAACTGCCTGATGGACGGGTTCATCCAGTGATTCACTTAACCCTGCTGTAGAGGTATAAAACTCCTGACCCTGATTAACACCTCCGACACTAAGTCTGGCAGAGAGCGAATCAGGCACTGGGATGAGTCTTGAAATCAAAATGTCATTTCCAATAACAGGGCTGGGATCTGCACTAACACTGTTATAAACCAGCTCCAACTGACGTGTTTGTCCCTGACTAAAATAAGGTACTAACTGATGTGTCTCTGATAGCCCACCCGTACAAAGTGAGGCGACTGATCCGGCTTTTCTCCCTTGCTCTTTGCAAAGATCCTGATTTAAATTATTAGCGAGGGGGCCTGATGTAGATTGGTTAATCCACTCGCCATACCAGTCAGCTGCGCGTATTCCACCTGTAACTGTCTGGATGGTTAATCCGTCCGGACTCACTTCTCCTATACCGACAATATGAAATACACCGTTCTCTGCATCCAGCGACCAGATGTTGACCTGGTTTCCGACCGGGTAATTATTCGTATTAGGTAAAGTAATGGCAGCCGGCGTAGAAAAAGTGACTCCTACCGGCTGAATCGTGATGAGTTGATTGGTCTCGAGAAAATCAGGAAGCGCTGCAGGCGCCAAACCAGGAGGAACTGCAGAGATCGATAGCTGTCCTGTAAAATCGGTTCCATCCGGATTCTTTGCTGTATTGGGAGCAACTGTCAGGGATATATTCAAACCCGGATTCGTCACAACAGTAGTGACAGCAGGATTTACGGTAGTCAGACTGGTCGCATCAATTCGCGGTAGTGAGAAAGGCCTCGTTTCAATATTATCTACATTGGCAATGAGTTCTATCTCTTCCCGGAAACCGGCATAAGTAGAACCATCGGGAGCAGGTGCTGCAGTAGAAGCATCAATATCGAGTATCTGACTTCCGCCTGCAAGATTGGTGATGGTAAAGTTACCATTAGCATCGGATATTGCACTTTGGGCAGTATTTAAAATACTAACCGTGCCTCCAACGATTGGTACTTCTGTTCCTAGTGCTAATGAATTTGCATCTAGTAAGCGTCCGCTAAGTTCAGTAGGATCAGAACCATTTGGTGCCGGTACCGTTATCGTTATGGACTCGGTATCCGTTGTCACTCCATCACTAACAATAAAGGTTAGTGGAATACTTCCTGCTTGCGGTGTGGTGGGTTCAAACTCAAACTCCCCGGTCATCGTATTTAACGTAGCACCTTCCGGTAAAGGTAATGGCTGAGCTGAAAACTGAAGAGTATCTCCATCCGGATCAGTTGCAGACACGGTAAGTGTAAGAGTAGTACCTAAATCAACAGTTTGATCGCCGATAGCACCTAGTACAGGTGGTCCGTTTGGAACACTGGCTTCAATTAATACTTGATCCTGAGCACTGTCAAGTTGTCCGTCATTAACGATTAAACCGACTACATAATTTCCTGCTACATCAGCAGTGAAAGAAGGAGTAGCTGTGGTTGCACCAGTTAAGCTTGCCTGACTAGCTGCCGGCTTAGAGATAAATGTCCACTGGAATGTAAGCGGATTACCTTCCTGATCAGAGGAAGCACTGCCATCTAAATTTACTACTGTTCCGACATTAACACTTAGATTGCCTCCGGCATTCGCAATAGGAGCAGTATTATCAATGGAAACTAGCTGAATTGCATCTGCTATTACAAAACCATCTGCCCGATCATCCAGCATAATCGTGCTGGATCCGTCTAGACTAAAAGTACCCAGTAAATTAAATTGTCCCCCATCAAACTCCTGACTTTTAATAACTACAGCCGTACCCTGAGTATGATTAATTGTGTACGTAGCATTCGTTGCTCGGTTTGGATGCTCTGTCCATTTTGCATATACTTCATACTGCCCAGGAGCCACATTAGGAGTCCAGGTTGCTGCATTAAATTCAGGAGCATTTGCATCTAAAATCTGGACTGCATCTGCAATTACAAATCCGTTTGCCTGATCTGTCAGGCTCACGCCATGTCCTTGTCCAGGTGTTAAATTAAAAGTGCCCAGCAAATTGAATTGTCCGCCATTTACCTGCTGATCTACGGAAACAACCGTATCTCCTCCGTCATGTTTCACAGTGTATTGAGCATCAGTTGCCCGGTTCGGATGCTGCGTCCAACGTGCAAAGACTTTATAGCTTCCTGCAACAGGGACAGTAGGAGTCCAAGTTGCCGTGCTAGGTAGCGCACCTACTGGTACTACTTTGACTGCATCCGCAATCACAAAACCATTGGCATCATCTGAGAGGCTGACCTGATGGCCCTGACCCGAATCCATCGTAAAGGTACCCAGTAACATCCAGATACCATTATTTTGTTTCTGATTAACGGTTACTACTGTATTACCTCCCGCGTGGGTAACTGTGTATTTCGCATCAGATGCACGGTTAGGATGAGCAGTCCAACGTGCATAGACGTTATAACTGTCAGATGAAGGTATAACCGGTGTCCAGGTAAAGGTGTTGGAACCTGTACCTGTAGCATGAAACTGATAGTTTGCACCGAAGAAACCACTTGTATGGGTAGAGGTAGGCCAGGTTCCTGTGGCTGTACCATTCGGGTTATCCACGATAATAGCGGAAGGCTCATCACCATTGGCAAAGTGATGCTGATAGTTACTACCAAAAAAGCCACTAACTACAGTGGAGGTTGGCCAGGTTCCTGTAACACTAAATTCAGGATCGGTGTTATCTACAGTGATTGCGCCTGGTGCACTGCCATTGGCAAAGTGATGCTGATAGTTACTTCCTTCAAAACCTGATACGACAGTAGAAGTTGGCCAGGTGCCGGTTACACTAAATCCTGGATCCGTATTATCTATTGTCGTCGTGGCTGCATGTGTAAATCCTGCAGAGCTAATAAATAATGCTGCAGTACTTAGTAGTAATACAGTAATTAAGTTTTGAAATTGATTCATGGTTATATTCTCTTTAAATGATTCTTGTATCCGCTTAAATTGGAACTAAAATAAAAAAAGCCCGCTCTTCGGCGGGCTTCATAATCTGTTTATATCTGCTTATGTATGTGTGTATATGGGATCTATATTAAATAATAAAAAGCTCGCTCTTTGGCGGATTTTATAATTTTTGTACGTTACTTTCGTACTTTATACCTATATATAAGATTTTGGCGGATAAGTCAAGTATTCTTTACTCATTATTGTTTGGCTGAATATTTGAATCAAGCAAATTACCTAATAATTGATAAGCTGTCGCTCTGTCACTGCGATAAGTCCGCCTTGATTTTCCATAACAATGCGCTCGTTGTTCCTCATTATTAAATGTGTCAATATATTCAAGCCTAATTATAATTTTATAGATTTCAGGTAACAAATTAATCGCTTTATCTGTCAAATTACAATCTAATTCAATACCAGCATCAGGAAAATGTGTAGTGCCTGGAGCTAAACGTACAAAATTCACCTGAGAAGGATACCCAAGAGTCAAACCAGTATTTAATTTCCATCTTGCCCACTTAAGAAGGCGATTAATTACCAATGATTCGATCATTTTTAATCTTTGGAAACACCTATTGTTTATAAATTAACTATATATTCTTCTACTCTATTATTTCTAAA
This sequence comes from Nitrosomonadaceae bacterium, assembly GCA_965205785.1. Taxonomy (GTDB): domain Bacteria; phylum Pseudomonadota; class Gammaproteobacteria; order Burkholderiales; family Nitrosomonadaceae; genus BJGV01. The sequence goes on along the minus strand of OZ242188.1, from coordinate 1,817,968 downwards.
GAGGAACTATTTATATTCCATATCAACAAAACTCACTACTTCTTATGAATCATAAAATAATCTTACTTGCAAATTGCAAGCTATTAATTCTACTGTAATGATAATTTTTCTCGTTAATTACGTATTTTTGTCAATTTATGACAAAATTCGCACTTAACCCGGCGCCTCTCCTCAAGTCTTTTTTCCATAGCTTTTATTCCTTGTATTTTTACTTTCCATATACTTTCCTCTGATGCAATTCTTAATAATATAGCTATAGGATTAAGTTTCTCACCACAACTCTCACACTCAACTTCAGACTTATATTCATCAACTATGATTACCGAATGGCCGCAACGCCTTCTATCTAGCTGATCACGAGCTGATAGTAGTGTAATAATGTTTTTATTAGTATTAGTATTAGTATTAGTATTCATATTTATCTCATAAAATTGTAATAAATACTGAGGAAATTTTTCCTTATTTATAACATCAGCAATCACCATGCCAAATATTTCCAATTTTATTAATTAAATAGTATTAGTCCCTAAATAAAGTATGCACAATATTTCTAAATGATAGTTTGGAAACTAAAGTATTAAACTACCTCTTTTCATTTTTTTAGCTTAATAATATGTGTTTCTCATTGTTATCTAAAATAGATTTAATGCAATATTTTAGATATTTCTCTAATTTTCCTTAGCCCGGCCAAACGCTCCTCCTTTGTCATTCTATGAGAGATAGTTTGCTGAAAGTTTCTGTGCATATGAGGTACTGAATTAGTGCATGCTTTTAAGAATTCTGTTAATGATGGTGGCCAATCAAACAATTTTCTACATTGATCAATCCCCGCCTTAACCTGGCCTGGAGTAATATGCTCTTCATCAAAAGCCTCAGCCCATGTATTGCGCCAATTTTGTACGCTAGTTTGGTTAGGATGAGCTGAACGCCACTTGCCCGGATACATGCCATCAAATTTTGAATATAGATAATCCATGATTGACACACCCAAAGATGGGTGCATCTGTAACCAGATAGAAGTATTTCTAACTTTAGTCTTAATACTCAATGCTTCTCTCACTTAAATTTGGTAATTTCTTTTTTTGATTTACATAAGTTAGACCATCAAATTTCTCTTTATTTTGAGTTACTACTTCGTTGGTCCATTCAGCCTTAAATCCACGCCAACCTCTTTCACAGCAAATCATAAGTACTTGATCAAGAGATAACTCTGCTTTTTTTGATTCTCTGATAAGCCCCTTTATTACCGTTTCTGAAATTGTAGCTCTCTGTTCCTTTCTTAGTTTTATCCAATCAAAAGCAGTTTGTTTTCTGACAGAAAGTGATAAAAGCTTTAAAAGAAAAATTGTATCTTCATTAGATTGTGGTTGATGGTTATTGGTTATTAATTTCTGGTTAGTTTTCGTCTTGGTTTTTACTGATATCCGACTTGAAACCACCTTGGTTTTTTTGGGCCTCCCGCCTAGCTTTCCATTATTCCTCGCCCTTTCTGCCTTCCCATGGTAATTTGTTATTTCAGAGGTTGCTCTCCTTTGGGTATAACCGTTATCTGTTAGAATAAACATTTCATTCAATACAGTCATAATAGCTTTTCTGTCATTTTTAGTTTTTGCTGATAACCTACGAAACACTAATTCAATTTCTTTGGGTATTGGCTTTTCATCTAAATATATCCAGTCAAGTAATTGCCTGTATGCCCCATGTTCTAGCATTGAGAGATGAGTGGTATCTCTTCTGTAATCACCAATATGAAAACTATAGTAGTTCACAGGATATTAACTGTAATTTATTGAGAAATATGCCTAATAGTTTTATTTTTTGCTCTAAATACAAACAAAAATTATGAACTGCACCTTAAATACTAAACCTTCTTGTAAGCTATGAATCAGAGGCTCATCTTTTCTGTATAACATCAAAAACTATAGAATAAAGCTTTATACTCAATACACCTTTTTAATAAATAAATAACAACTCATGTAAGTTTCAAAGATACTAATGATCACTATATTTTTCATCTATATATAATTAAAAATCTGGAGAACAATGTTTTTTAAAACCTATGATTCTTATGATCTGATGAAGCTGCATTAGAAATTGATGTAGAAACATTAAAACTTTTTGATTCTGATATACCATTTATAAAACATTCAACGGGGTATCTTTCATTTAGAAATTTTATCCAGGAACGCGGGATATAATTATTAGTGACCCATTGTGAAATACGACCTTTTGTTAATCCTGTTGATAAGATAAGATTCCTTCGACCACCAATATCAGAAATAAATTTTTTAATATTCATAACAAATAGTATAGTGCTCTGTACCCAATAAAGTCAAGTATTCTATACTTAATATAGTATAAAATTAAATAATGCAGCTAAAAACTTCTGAAAGAATTATAGAAATGAAGCAAGAACTCAATATTCGTGGGGATGTTGCATTTGCTAAATTGGCAGGAGCGTCAAAAAGTGTGGTTGGTCAATGGTTAAATGGGAAAATAAAATCTATTCATCCACGTTATGCTTATGCACTTGAAAAGAAAACAGGTTTTAACGCAAGATGGATCTTACTTGGGCAAGGCCCCAAGAAATCTGAAGAAAATAAAGAAAACAAGAGTCAACTGTCAGCAAAAGACACAGATTTAAATGAAAAAATAGAAAGCCTCATTCAACATTTGTCTGATAAAGACATAATGATTATTTATAACTTAATGAAAGTAATGAATAAGGCAAAAAATGATGATGTAAGCACAATAGGAATAACGAAAATTAAAAAGAAAAAGATCCGTAAAGCTGGCTAGATATATTAAGAGAAATTTTACTTTTTTAATAGTATCTAATTTTCAAGCAATGCTAATTCTAAATATCTAATTCTAAGGTATTTAAAATAATATCAAGCAGTAATCTTTGTACTAATAATCAAATACTTTCAATTGTTTTAAATAAACTAACTTTTTATCTTAAGGTTAGTTGAAGTTTATTTTTTTATTTCTTATATTATCATAGAAACTTATAATAAGTATAGAATACTTGACTTTACTAGGTTTAGTACTCTATACTAAATATAAGTACTCACAAAAAGGCAATTTCAATGAAGAAAGCACTAAAGAATGGCTCATCATTAATAAAGCAAAGTGATGCTAATTTAGAATTATCTGATGCTATGATTATTGAGTGGCTCGATGAATGCGCAACCAATGTTTGGTTTGGATCAACATTAGTTCCTGGTGAAAGAGTTGCAATCGAAGCTTGGGGCATACCTACTATATATGGTGAATCATTACGAGATGCTGTCAAAATAGCTTCTGAAAAACTGCCTAAAATAAATTATGAAAATTTCTAAACTAATTAATGCAATTTTGGCAATGGAAAAAACCCAGACATGGATAAAAGAGAATATTGCACATCAATCTATTCCTGGATGCACGGATATTGATAATGATTTGTATTTGGCTTCGGCCTTATTAAAATCCGAACTATCTAAATTAAATATAAAAACTGAAGAATAAATTACATTTTTATTAACCATTGGATTAAAACCAGTAATGAATAATTTTAAAAATATACTTTTTGTCCGGGACTCTCGCCATGCTTTTGGGCATCGATTCCAAAATATACAATCTGAATATATTATTCCTTGGTACATTTCTGTAATTGCTGCTGTAGCTATTTTTATATTTTTCGTTAGATAAATTTTAGGCAAGACAGGAAAACCCCTTAAGATCCCACAAATTGTACTCAACATTAAATAGAACTAAAAATAAAAAAGAATGTTATCAATTAGCCACATAAATATATTTTATGAGAATCTTTTTCTTGAGAATTAATTAACTATCTTTGTTAGTAAATGACTTATTTAAAATTTTCAAACGTAGCAGACCAATTACAAGTCTCTCTAAGAACTGTTTCCCGCATGATCGCAAATGGCTTACCTGTTGTGCATTTACATGGCAGAGTCTATCGTGTTGAGCAATCTGCTTTAGATTTATTCCTTAAACAGAGAACAAAATGTCAGTATTTTTCTACAAAACAACTAGGCGTTGGTGTATCTCGATACAACGAGAAGGAAAGCGTATATCTCAATATGCAGAGAAAGGGTCGACAAAGGAGGAAGCAATCCAGCTTGAAGCAAAGCTCCTCAGAGATTATTTTCTAACAGCTAAATTAGGAAAGATTCCTGAACGCCCTCTATCAGAAGCAGTAGACAAATGGCTAATAGAAGAAGTTAAGAGTTATAAATCAAAATTTCAAACAACTAATCATATTCTACAGCTTCAGGATTATGTTAAAGATAAGCCATTGTCTAAAATCCATTTAGTTGCTGAAGAATATATAAGAGACAATAAGAGAGTTATATCTAATAGCACAATAAACAGAAGGCTCTCTTTACTTCGGTTAATTGCAAATTTAGCTTATAAAAAATGGGACTGGTTGGAATATCCTTTAGGCCAGAAAATTAAGCTATTAAAAGAATCGGAAGGAAGAGTTCCTTTAATATCAAAAGAAGAAATTTACACCATATTGGATTGCGTAGATAACCATTGTAAACTTGCAATCAAATTAGCCGTGTATTGTGGCTTGCGTGCAGGTGAAATTCAGAAACTTCAGCCAGAGCATGTTAAGAAAGATCACTTATGGCTGGCATTTGAACAGAAAGCGGGAGTTTCAATTGAAACTGTACCAATTCCAAAAATTTTTAAATTAACACCCAAAATGCTCCCTATTGGAGTATCACACAGAGTAATATCTATGCATTTTAGACGTGCTTTAAGGGTGGTAGGCCGTGAAGATCTACGTTTCCATGACCTGAGGCATGCCTATGGCTCTTGGCTTGTCCAGAACGGCGTAGATTTGTATATGGCTGGAAAACTGCTTAGACATAAGTCTCTGGCCTCAACCAAAAGATATGCCCATTTCGCTAATAGTCAAAAACAAGCTGCAATTAAGAAGGTATTTGGATAGATTGCTTTAAATTTGCTTTAACAGAAATTATATAAAACCTTGAAACTCGTATGGATAGTGGAGGCGAGGAGCGGAATCGAACCGCTGTACACGGCTTTGCAGGCCGCTGCATAACCACTCTGCCACCCCGCCACTTTTGTACAATCGAAGAACTAAGTACATTGCACCGATATCACAACAATCTAAGAAGGAAATTGGAGCGGGAAACGAGGCTCGAACTCGCGACCCCAACCTTGGCAAGGTTGTGCTCTACCACTGAGCTATTCCCGCAAATTAAGGCATTTCCATGCCTAAAAATAGCCTGAAAATGAATCAAGCATTATAAAGAGACAGTTGCTTTTGTCAAGAAAAGAAAAGACAAGTAAAGTCGAGATGTTAGAGTAAGTTCAGCTCTGTTTTAATACTAATGGAATTGCGGCTTTGAGATAATATGCCATTGACCATAGGGTTAAAAAAGCAGCCAGATAGATCAACCATGTACCAACTTCCTGAGAATTAAATTCTGTTCCAATATTGTCATGATACAACAACAGTGGTATTGCTGCCATTTGCGATACAGTTTTTACTTTTCCTAGAAAAGAAACCCCTATACTTTTACTTTTACCAATTTGCGCCATCCACTCGCGTAATGCTGAAATAGTTATTTCACGACCAATTATGATCAGAGCGATTATTGCATCAATTCTTCCTAAATATACCAATACAATTAGTGCCGCTGCAACCATCAATTTATCTGCAACCGGGTCTAGAAATGCACCAAATGCTGAAGTTTGGTTTAATACTCTCGCAAGGTAACCATCTAGCCAATCAGTAATCGCTGCGCCAGTAAAAATAATAGCAGCAAACAGATTCTGGTCAGAATAAGACAACCATGTTGGTGGAAAATAAAAAATCCCCACGAACAAAGGAATAGCAAGTATCCTCATCCAAGTAAGCAGGTTAGGCAGATTAAGAACCATAGGTTAAATATACTATTAAACTAGATATAAAAAAGAGTACTTGATAAAAATTAATGTAATTCTTTATAAATTTTCTCAGCTAGAGTATGACTAATACCATCTACTTGTTGCAATTCCTCAATACTTGCACTAAATACACCTTTTAGTCCTCCAAACTGTATTAATAAATTTTGGCGACGTTTATTACCAACCCCTTCAATTTCTGTTAAATATGATTTGACCCGTGATTTATTGCGCTTGGCACGATGCCCCTGAATTGCAAAACGATGTGCTTCATCACGAATTTGCTGAATTAAATGCAATCCCAAATTATCCTTAGGTAATTGTAGTGGTTTCTTTGTACCGGAGAATATCAATTGCTCCAACCCAGGTTTACGTTCTTTACCTTTCGATACTCCTACCAGAGTTACAAAATCTAATCCAAGTTCCACCAAAGTATTTCTTGCCACTTTAACCTGCCCTTTGCCGCCATCAATAAGAATCAGATCAGGGAATTTACCATCTCCTTTAGCAGCTTTATGGTAACGCCTAGAAAGAACATCACGCATAGCAGCATAATCATCCCCTGGCGTAATACCAACAATATTATAACGACGATACTCTTCATTTCGCATAGAAAAATTATCATATACTACGCAGGATGCAACTGTAGCCTCACCTTGAGTGTGACTAATATCAAAACATTCAATACGTGAAAGATTTGTTACTTCTAGAGTACTCTGCAGTAATTGTACACGTTCCTCCTGATTAATTTGTGCACCTAATTGTTGATCCAACCCCTGATACGCATTTCTTATTGCCATATCTAACCATACCCGCCGCTCACTTTTAGGGTTAACGCTAATAACAACTTTGTGACCAGATCGTTCAATAAGTAAAGATTGTAGTGCTTCCCTGCTAATTTTCTCACTAACTATAATAAGAGATGGAATAACATGGTTTAGATAATGCTGAGATAGAAACGCTTCTATCGCTTCTGATAAATTGTAGCCCTCCGCATTTTTCGGAAAAAAATTCTTATCTCCTAAATGCCGACCTCCTCTTACCATAGCTAAATTAACGCAGATTTTTCCACCATTCTTTTCAGTAACACATGCCACAACATCTGCATCTAATGCTTTACCATTATCTATAAATTGCTTCTCTCGTACCTTTCTTAACGTTTGAATTTTGTCTCGGAATAAAGCTGCTAATTCGTAATCTAAATTTATAGAGGCGTTATGCATCTCTTTTGTTAGGCTTTCAAGTACTTTAGTTTGGTTGCCCTTTAGAAATAATTCGGCATTTTTTACATCTTCACGATATGCCTGATCTGTAACTAGATTGACACATGGCGCGCTACAACGTCTAATCTGGTACAACAAGCATGGACGAGTACGATTATTGTAAACACTATCTTCACAAGTACGAATACGAAAAACTTTTTGTAATACCTGAATACTCTCTCTTACTACTCCTGCATTTGGGAAAGGTCCAAAATAAAGATTCTGCTTATTCAGTACTCCTCGATGAAAGCCTAGCCGAGGAAAAGTGTGTTTTGTAAAAACAAGGTATGGATATGATTTATCGTCTCTGAATAGTATGTTATACCTAGGAGTTAAAGCTTTTATTAAATTACTCTCTAGCAAAAGTGCCTCAGATTCAGAACGCGTAATAGTAGTTTCGATCCCAGTTATTTGGGATACCATTAACTGTGTTCTTGGAGCTAAATTGGTTTTTTGGAAATAAGAGGCAACACGTTTTCTTAGATCTATTGCCTTACCCACATAAATTACCTGCCCGGCCGAATTTAACATACGGTAAACACCTGGCTGAGAAGGTAGGCTTGAGTAAATAACTTTGGCATTAAAAACAGAACACGCCGACAAAATGATTACTCCTTCTTAATTACTCCTTCTTACCCAGTAATACACCCCCAATAGCCCAATTCTCATGGGGTAATTCATCAAAAGCAATATAAGTATACGATTTTGGTTTAAGTGTGACACGCTCAAGTGTATCTGTAATTTCTGCAGCTATCTTTTTCTTTTGGTCATGACTAAGTGCTCCGGCAATTCGAATATTTACGTATGGCATAGTTATCTATCCTTTGTTTTTATCTGAGGCCTAAATCAGTATTAATTCTTTCAAATACCTGCTCAAACATGTTGGTAGTTAGACGTTTAGTCTGTGTATTGTAACGGCTACAATGGTAACTGTCATATAAAGTCAGATTGTTAGGCAACATATGAACAGAGCCATGCCCAAAAGGATAATCTTTAGATTTTAATCCTAATGCCATAAGCCCGGCTCGATGCGCTACAGTCCCTAGAGCAAGCAGTGCCGTCCCCCTACCATCTTTAAAATTTGTAATCTCTTCAGAAAGATATCCATTACAATTCTTAATTTCATTTAGTTCTGGTTTGTTTTCTGGTGGTAAACATTTAACTGCATTTGTAATACGGCATCCGATAAGCTGCAAGCCATCAGTCATGGAACTTGACTCATTTTGATTTGAAAAACCATACTTGTATAACGTTCTATATAACAAAATTCCTGCAAAATCTCCGGTAAATGGCCTACCGGTTCGGTTTGCTCCATGCATTCCTGGAGCCAATCCAATTATAAGAAGCCTAGGTGATATATCGCCAAAATCTGGAACAGGCTTTGCATGATAACCTGGGCAGTCAATTTTTACTTTATTAAGAAAATCTACTAGTCGTGGACATTTACGACAGTTTATTGAAAATTTATCATGCATAGAATTCTTGCTTGCCATAAGACTGTAACAGGTAGATAACCTTCGTTATTTCTCATTGTATGTTTAGCAACTAATAATTTCGCAAGTCATTCTATTCTGACTCACTATAATTATACAAACTTATCAGATAGATAATGGAACAAGCAATGAAGATTCTAGAAGCACATCAACACCCGCTATCGGTGTAATAGCCTGAGCAGGAATATTATCACCTTTGCGCCATTTATCTACTGCCATATGTTTAGAATTACCGCTAACTAAAAACACAACCTGCCGCGAACGGCTCAAACGTACTGCACTCATAGATACCCTATGTTGAGGCGCTTTTGGCGCATCAAATACTGCTAATGTATCTGGTGAGCCAGGAACATTTCCCCATACATGTCCTGGAAATAAGCTTGCCGTATGCCCATCTTCACCAAGCCCCAGAAACACCAAGTCAAATGTTTCTACAGATCGTAAAGTTCTAGCATATTCGTAAGCAGCACGGCTTGCACCAAGCTCAACTGGAATTACATACAATTGATTCCTAGGAATTGGCACATGATCAAGCCAAGCTTGTTCAGCCATTCTAGAATTTAGGTTTTGATCACCTAAAAGTAAACAACGTTCATCACTAAAATAAATATGCCAGGCCGACCAATCGGTATTGATAAAACTTAATTGTTTATAAACTTCACGAGGAGTATCTCCACCGGAGAGTACAAAATGAAACTCCCCACGCTGCAGAATAGACTCGGTTGCATTAGTAAGAATTGTGCGTAAAGCTACTTGAGTTAATTCAATTCTAGTAGCAAGAGCATTCCATCGATAATTTACTAAATTAGCAGAATTCATTATATCTGCAGATTCACCTATATTTTTTGCTAAGCCTATAATTTATTTTTCCACTTACGGATTGCGGCAAATACACTAATAGGATCCATCAAAGGTTTACCAATATAATTACTGGCATTATGGATAACCTCAGGTTTATCACAACGTAAAAATGGATTACAGGCTTTTTCCATTACAATTGTCGAAGGTAAAGTAGGTAAATTTGATTTCCGCTGTTTCTCTGCTGAAATATTTAGTTGTGTTAACGCTTGGTTTCCAGGCTCAACTAATTTAGCAAAATTTATATTAGCAAGTGTATACTCATGGCCACAATAAACTGCAGTTGTATCGGGTAATCTCGCTAGTTTATTTAATGAAATATACATTTGCTGTGCTGTACCTTCAAATAATCTCCCACAACCACACGCAAACAAAGTATCCCCACAAAATAGTAAGTTTGCGCCATAATAAGCAATATGACCTGCTGTATGGCCAGGAATATCAAGGACACTAAAACCAAGTGATAATTTAGCCAAATAAATACTATCTCCTTCTTTTAGGCGATGGGTAACTGTTGAGATTGATTCACTTCCAGGACCATATACCGGTACTGGAAATTTTTGTAGTAGTGTCGAATTACCACCGACATGATCATTATGATGATGAGTATTTAGTATGGCGATAAGCTTTAGCTTCTTTTGTTGCAAAAAATCTAATACTGGCGCAGCATCTCCTGGATCAACTACAGCGGCATGATGCTGATCATGAATGACCCAAATATAATTATCTGTAAATGCACAAACTGGAACAATATTAAACATAGAATCTTAAATTAGATTAAAATTTATTTAATAACACAGAATTTTTAACGAAAATTATAGTCACACTTTTACCTTATATACAATATCAGAACATTATATATGCCAATACAAAATCAACAACAGTGGTTTGAAACCTGTCTTGGTCAATATCTCCTGGAAAGAGAACAAAGCTATTTTGATCAAGCAGTAATGGATGTTTTTGGCTACAATGCTGTACAAATTGGATTCCCACAACATGATTTTCTTCGAACAAACAGAATGCCTCTTCAATTTTGTGCAGATATTGAAAAAGGAGCAGCGCTGTTAGCAAGTCCCGATTTTCTGCCAATTGAGAGCAATAGTATAGATCTTGTTCTCCTACCACATGTACTTGAATTTAGCTCAAATCCGCATCAAATATTACGAGAAGTACAACGCATACTAGTAGCAGAAGGACAAGTGATTATTTGTGGCTTTAATCCTAGAAGTCTTTGGGGTACTCGCAAACTGTTTGGCTCTACAAGACATAACTTCCCATGGAATGGAAATTTCATAGCATTGCCAAGACTAAAAGATTGGTTGGCTCTACTAGACTTTGAGATGACTGCCGGCAAACTATCTTGTTATGCACCACCAATTAATCAGGAAAAATGGTTACGAAGGTTTCAATTTATGGAGTTCACTGGAGACCGTTGGTGGCCAATTTCTGGTGGTGTCTATTTTCTACAGGCAATTAAGCGTATTCATGGTATGCGTGTTATTAAACCTGCATGGAAGGATGTACTAGCTGCAAAACGTAGGATGTCTCCGATTGCTAATAAAATAAACGATAACGTGTCTGAGAGAAAACCTCAGGTATCACCGCGTGATAGATCTATTATGAGAAGTGTAAAGTGAAATATGCAGATACGAATAATGTATCTGATATAGTTCAAATTTTTACTGATGGGGCATGTAAAGGGAATCCTGGTGTTGGTGGTTGGGGTGCTTTGATGCAATATAACGGACAAACACGAGAACTATATGGAGGTGTAGAACTCACTACAAATAATAGAATGGAGTTACTTGCGGTGATTCGTGCCCTAGAAGTCTTAACACGCCCATGTAGAATCCACATACATACAGATTCAACATATGTACAAAAGGGTATTAGTGAATGGATACATTTATGGAAAAAACAAAAATGGCGCACATCAAGTAAGAAAGTTGTGAAGAACAATGATTTATGGAAGCAACTCGATCATTTGACACAACAACACCAAATAGAATGGTTCTGGGTTCGTGGCCATTCTGGCCATTCTGGAAATGAACAAGCAGACAAACTAGCAAACCAAGGAGCAGAGTCAATAAGTAAGGAATAAAAATGAACCCATGAACAAAAATTGATAGTGATTTCGGTTAAGGGCTGCCTTGGTTAACACCTACAAGGTGGCCTTTGATTTTATTAGTCAATTTATTATTGAATTGATAATAAATTGTAAAAAAAGACCGTGTTTTTAATACTAATAACGAGAATAATACAGCTATGAATTGTAAGAATAGTAATTTCGACAAGAAAAGTTCGTTCTTATGGTGCTTTATAGTCTGTTTTGTTATTGCAATTTTATTTATAACAGGAGCACCGATCGACGGTGCGTTTTTTTGGGCAGATTCTCCAAGGCATGCTCTAAATGGCGCATTTATAATGGACATGTTGAAGGACATGCCAACAAGTGATCCCGTTGGATATGCTTATGATTATTACTCTCAATTTCCTGCATTAACTATTTTATTTTATCCGCCACTTTATTCCTTTATTTTAGCTCCATTTTATGCAATTTTTGGAGTTTCACAAGAAACGGCTTTACTAACGGGTTTTATTTGCTATTGTTTTTTTGCTGTTGGAACCTATCATCTTGCACGATTCTGGCTAACCCCTTTTGCATCGTTTGGCGCCACATTAATATTATGTACAGCACCAGAAATAGCCTTTTGGGGGCGACAAGTAATGCTAGAAATTCCAGTTTATGCATTTATGGTATGGAGCGCTTACTACTTAAACCAGTATACCCGTATCGATCAAATAAAATATTTATACCTTAGTATTGCTCTCTTAGTCTTAGCAGCATACGTAAAATCACCTGTAGTATTTATTGCATTACCATACCTCATTGTTTTATTTCAGCACCAAGGATTAAGAATATTTAAAAATAAACATTACTATATTATTTTGATGCTTGCAGTACTAGGACTAATCCCCTTGATATATATTACATTTGAATTCGGCCAATCTAATATTCAAGCTGCTACAGACTCACCAGAAGCTATTTATGACACGTTTACACTGGAAATCTTATCATGGTACCTAATCAGAATCCCTGATCAGCTTGGATGGGCGTCTACTTTTGGAATATTTGTTGCCTTTGCTACATTTATTTTATGGACAAAAGATAAAATAAGAGCAATTAAAAATAGCTTATTTCTAATTTTTTGGTTTATTATTGGATATGTTTTCTATACTTTAATAGAACTAAAACTCCCAAGATTTAGCATACATATGCTGCTCCCACTTGCATTGTTCATTGGCTTTGCATGCGACAGAATTAATGAAAAGAAAGAACGTCTAGGAAATTATTTTATTGCCATTATTATGTTATTAACCATAGCTGAGACAATAATAGCAAGACCAGTAGAATATGTAGCAGGCTACAATAATATTGTAAGAAAAGTAACTGCACTAGCACCGAAAAACAGTAATATACTGTTTTTCGGATACCGTGATGGTTCATTTATCTTTGCAATGCGAGCAATTGGTGAAAGAGCAGATATCAGCACTGTAAGATCTGACAAATTACTACTCCGTATTGCCTCAAGACGCGAACTTGGTGTTGAGGAGAAAAACTATACTATTGAAGAAATAGCTGATCTTATAAATAAACTAGCAATTCATTATGTTGTTGCACAACCAGATTTTTGGACTGATTTAGAACAAATGAATTTACTTCAGACATTACTTGAAAGCGATAGATTTAAGGAGATTCAGCGCTTCAAAATGGAATCAAATTATGATGCTGATGAGAAAGAACTTGTTATATATAAAAATTTAGGTAATGCTTCAGAAGGGCCAGTTAATATTAAAAATGAGCTTTCTCTCATTGGACGAACTATTTCAAACAATAGAACTCCAATGATAAATTAAAATAACAAAAATTATTGCCTGAGCTATTAAAATACTAAAGAAGTTATTATTAAAACTGGTGATGTGACTTTTATTACAGAATTAATTTGTTGCCTTAAGTAAAATAATAGGATACATATCAGGGATTTAACTATTATGAGTGATAATGCAACAACAAGCACCCAAATGGTGGGTACCAGGATGGAAACTTTCAAAAATTATATAGCAATAGCAAGGCCTGATCATTGGTTTAAAAACATTTTTATGTTGCCTGGCACTGCGCTTGCTTTAACTATGAGTAGCGTTCCCATTAATCAGGATACCCTGATTAATATATTTTGGGCAGTAATATCAACATGCTTAATAGCATCTGCAAACTATACAATTAATGAATGGTTGGATGCTGGGTATGATAAGTTTCATCCAGTAAAACATACCCGACCTTCTGTAGCAGGTAATTTAAGTCCATTTTGGGTTTACTCTCAATGGATTATTTTGTCCATCCTTGGTCTCAGTCTAGCCATTTCACTTGGGACACATTTCTTTCTATATTCACTTGCTTTGTTGATTATGGGAGTTTTATACAATGTAAAATCCTTTCGAACTAAAGATCGTATATATTTGGACGTATTATCTGAGTCTATTAATAATCCTCTTAGATTAATGCTGGGCTGGGCTGCGGTAGTAAGTAATGTAATTCCCCCATCTTCTGTTCTACTCGCTTATTGGATGGGAGGTGCATTTCTGATGGCTATAAAAAGATATTCTGAATTTCGCTATATTGGTGATGCTGAAAAAGCAGGGTTGTACAGAAGATCATTTAAATTCTATACAGAAGATACGCTCATGTTATCAGCATTCTTTTATGCGCTAACATCAGCTTTTTTCTTTGGTGTATTTTTAATTAAATATAAAGTAGAATTTCTACTCACCGTACCATTTCTTGCATTACTGTTTGTATGGTATATGGCGATTGGTATGCGTGAAGACTCAGTTACACAAAGACCAGAGAAGTTATATCAAGAGCGTAGATTTATGGCTTATTTATTATTTCTTGGTATATTAGTTACCATGGTATTCTTCATAGATTTGCCATGGCTTGATATCTTAATTAATCCTATAGTCCTTGACTGATATCGAACAATTAATTAAATATATAGTTTCCGGTAGTTTATCGGTGCTTACTACATTAACACTTCTATGGATTGGAGTAGAACTCCTATCTCTCCCTAAGTTATTCTCATCTTTTGTCGGTTTTTGTATTGGTTCAATCTTAAATTACAGCATACAACATAGGTTTGTATTTAAGAAAAATGGAGGTCATGCTACATTTTTAAGGCGGTATGTATTTGTCACATCAATAATGCAAATAATTAATATGATTATGTTCTGGAGTCTTATTTCCTATACCAGTATTCAATACATTCTTGCTCAAATTATAGTGATTGGATTTGTATTTATCTGTAATTACACTATTAATTCAACCTATACATTTATGAAGCCCTCATGAATGAAAATTCTAGAAAGATTTCAATATTTGATCTAGATGGCACTCTTACTAAATCTGATACCTATTTAGCCTACCTAATCGGATTCTTAAAACGTAATCCGAAACGATGGTTTAAAGCATTAATCCTGCCTTTTGCTGTTGTAATTTTTTATCTTAAAATACGTGATAATCAATGGCTTAAAACTATTTTTTTAACAATTATTCTAGGTGGAGAAGCTAAAAATAACATTTTAGCCTGGAATAAAATATTTTTAGATAAACTTTTCACTGAAGGTCTAAGAAAAGATATTGTCACAATATTAAAAGAAAGGCAGAATTCGGGAGATATAGTATTGCTATCCACAGCTAGCCTTGATATTTATGTATCAGATATCCAGAACCGATTTTCGATTAATCATTTAATCTGTACGAATGTATTATGGAAAGATGGATATCTTACAGGTGATCTTGATGGAAAAAATTGTTACGGCCTAGAGAAGCTAGCCCGAGTACAATCATATATGAAAAAACATAATATTTATGGGGAATATCCGTGTACAGTGATCATGCGTCTGATTGGCCAATTATGAGCTATGCTGATAAGTCTTATGCTGTTTACCCAACAAGAGAAATGAGGGCAATAGCTTTAGATAACAATATTGAAATCATTGAATAATAATTTCAATAATTTTCCTTAGTAATTTTTTAAGTTTATTAACCAGAAACTTTTATGAAACAAATTTTTCTTGATACTGAAACTACTGGCCTTGAATCTAAATTGGGGCACCGTATTATTGAAATAGCAGCAGTAGAAATGCTTAATCGGAGGTTAACAGGACGTCGTTTACACCATTACCTGAATCCTGAACGTGAAGTTGACGCAGGTGCACTGCAAATACATGGTCTAACAAACGAGTTTCTTCAAGACAAACAAAAATTTCTCGATATTACCAATGAACTACTTGAATTTGTTGGTGATGCAGAGCTCATTATGCATAATGCGCCATTTGATGTTGGGTTTCTTAATAATGAGTTAGGTTTAGTGAAATTACAATCATTAGAAAATTATTGCCACTCAATTACTGATACGCTAAAAATAGCAAAGGAGTTACATCCTGGTAAGAGAAATAACCTTGATGCCTTATGTGAGCGATATCAGATAAACAATTCAAAACGTATTTTGCATGGGGCTTTACTTGATGCCGAATTACTAGCTGAGGTATACCTTGCAATGACACGTGGACAAGAAAGCCTAGTAATGGAAATTTCTTCTCCTCAACCTAATATTAATATTAATAAACATGATATGGAGCTAATCTCTTACCTAGCTAACGCTGAAGAATTGGAGTTACATACACAGCAACTGGAAGCGATAGATCGTGAAAGTAAAGGTGTATGTTTATGGAAACATATTGAATCCGGAACAATAAAATGAGTGATGTAGGAATACATATTTACTTTTTTTCGATTTATTCAAAACTTGATTAACCCACAGTCCATCTCAGAGCTTTAGGCTTGCTTGGAAAATAATTTAAATTCTGGCAATTTGAATATTTTAGTAAAATTTATTCTATGAGATGGTAGGCGGTACGGGAATCGAACCAATGACTTCCACCGTGTGATGGTGGCACTCTACCACTGAGTTAACCGCCTGAAAGAGACGCAATTAGAGCATAAGTCATTCAATCTGGTCAACGCATTGGCCAAGAAATCAGGAAGAAATGTATTCTGAAGAAGAATCACGTAAAATGGAAATCTTTTCAACTAGTCGCAATTAATATTTAATATGATCCGCACCCGTTTTGCTCCTAGTCCCACTGGTTATCTTCATATCGGTGGTGCTCGTACTGCTTTATTTTCCTGGGCTTATGCTCGTAGACATGGTGGTAAATTTATACTAAGAATTGAAGATACGGATCTTGAACGTTCCACTAAACAATCTACGCAGACAATTCTTGATAGTATGGCATGGCTAGGACTTGATTATGATGAAGGACCTTTTTATCAAATGCAGAGATTAGAACGATACCAAGATGCAGCTGAGCAGTTACTACGCTCAGGAAATGCATATCACTGCTATGCTAGCAAGGAAGAATTGAATGCGTTGCGCGACCAGCAACGCGCAGCTGGTCTTAAACCAAGATACGATGGTCGCTGGCGTGATTCTAAAAAGACCCCTCCTCCCGGGATAAAACCAGTAATACGATTCAAGAATCCTACAAATGGTGATGTGGCTTTCAATGATTTAGTGAAAGGCCCGATTATCATAGATAATAGCGAACTAGACGATCTGGTGTTATTACGTGCTGACGGGGTTCCAACTTATAATTTTGGAGTAGTTTTAGATGATCTTGATATGAATATCAGCCATGTAATTCGTGGTGATGATCATGTTAATAATACTCCGCGTCAAATAAACATCCTTAAAGCACTTGGAGAGCCACTACCACAATATGCGCATGTACCTATAATATTGGGAACTGATGGAGAACGCCTTTCCAAAAGACATGGCGCAGTCTCAGTGATGCAATACTGTGATGATGGCTATTTACCTGAAGCATTAATTAATTATCTGGTACGACTTGGCTGGTCACATGGTGACGAAGAAATATTTAGTCGGGACCAATTCGTTAATTGGTTTGATCTAACCTCTGTTAATCGCTCACCGGCAAAATTTGACTCTGAAAAATTACGCTGGATAAACCAACACTATCTTAAAACAACAGATAATGCTTTCTTGGCAGATCAGATCAAACCTTTACTAGAAAAAAAAGGTTGTGATATTTCAGTTGGGCCAGATTTACAATGGACAATAAGTATCTTAAAGGAAAGGGTTACAACTATCTCAGAACTTGCTGATAAATCAGTTATTTTCTTTACACAAATAGAGCCTACAGTGGAAGCTAAGGAGCAATATTATAGCGCCGAGTTAAAGCCGATTATGGAGGATTTAATATCAAGATTTTCTCTTATTTCTTGGGAGCGCAAAACAATACATGATGAAATTAAAGGAGCTGCCACTAGATATAATATGAAATTACCAAAAATAGCAATGCCATTAAGAGTCATGGTAACTGGTGAAACACAAACTCCTTCTATAGATTTAGTGCTGGAACTACTTGGTAACAAAGAGACAGTTGAGCGTATGAATAACCAAATAACCAACTTTCCAACTTGACCTTGGCTTTACTTTGAAAGAACGCCTCAGTATAATTCGCCTTCATTTTGCGGGGGTATAGCTCAGCTGGGAGAGCGCTTGCATGGCATGCAAGAGGTCAGCGGTTCGATCCCGCTTATCTCCACCAAACTACGACTGGATAGTTATAATATGATTTTTGTCCCCATCGTCTAGAGGCCTAGGACACCACCCTTTCACGGTGGGTACAGGGGTTCGAATCCCCTTGGGGACGCCATTATAAAACTGGGGTCTATATATATTTTATAAGCTACCAAAATTTCCACCAGGTTTTACTATCAGACATAGCTATACCTGATGATTCTTTATTCTTAGAGAAGTTTTTCTCCATTACACGCTTAGCATCATCGCGCAAATCATCCATTCCTAGTTCATCATAAGCATCTACCATAATTTCTAGCGCATACTTAGTAGCAGGAGTCTGAGGATATTCATTAAGTGTAAACTGCGCGCGATTTATTGCAGCTATATAAGCTCCTCGGTTCATATAATAACGCGCAACATAAATCTCACCCATTGCTGTTGTATTAAATAGAAAATTCATGCGTTTTATAGCATCTGGCCTATATTTACTTTTAGGGTAACGCGTAACTAACTCCTTAAAACTTTCAAATGATTCACGAGATGCTTTTGGATCTCGCTCGCTCATTTTCTGATCTAACCAGTATTTCATCACATATCCTGCTATCCCTTGCTCATCGTTAAAACTTGATAGCCCCTTAATATAATATGCATAATCAACATTAGGATGGTTAGGATGTAGTTTAATAAACCTGTTTGCAGCAATGACTGCAGCAGCCGAATCATCATCTTTATAATGTGCATAAGCTACTTCAAGTTGAGCTTGCTGTGAATAACGACCATATGGATAACGTGCCTCAAGAGCTTCAAAAAAAGCAATTGCACCCTTGTAATCACCATCTTCAAGGTCTTGTTTACCTGCCGTATAAAATTGAGTTACAGTCCAGCCTTCAGTATTTTCTCCTTTTTTTGTGGTTTTTAACCAACCAAAAGCACAACCTGATAGCTGAAATACTAATAATAAGGCTAAACTACGAGATATTATGGACATAACGATTTCAATGAAAGCTAAAAACGAATCATCATATTATAACGCTAAATTCCTGTAATCCGTGCCAACTGTAAATATTCTCGAATTAGAAATTCCACAAGATTGTGCGGGACTTAGACTTGACCAGGCACTTGTACAGCTATTGCCGAATCATTCGCGTAACCGATTACAAACGTGGATCCTTGCAAAACGAATAACTGTAGACAATCAAAATGCGAGCTCAAAAAGAAAAGTATGGGGTGGTGAAAAAATTAAAATAAAACCAATAAGGCATCACAATGAAACGACACACATAGCTGAACCTCTCAAACTTAATATTATTTATGAGGACAAGGCAATCCTTGTCATTAACAAACCGGCAGGAATGGTAGTACATCCAGGTAATGGAAATTGGCAGGGAACCATGCTAAATGGTTTGTTATATCATTCTTCACATTTAGAAGAAATACCACGCGCTGGAATTGTACATCGGCTCGATAAAAATACTAGTGGATTGTTGGTTGTAGCAAAAACACTTGAAGCTCAAACTAGTTTAGTAAGACAACTACAGAACCGCACAATGAAACGAGATTATTTAGCCTTAGTACATGGTCATGTTAAATATAGTGGTCAGGTAAATGCACCAATTGGTAGGCACCCCGTGCAGCGTATAAAAATGGCAGTAAATAAGAATGGTAGGGAAGCATGCACCCATTACCTAATAAAAGAACACATCAATGGCAGCACCCTGCTCCAATGTAGTTTGGATACTGGTCGTACACATCAAATTCGTGTACACATGTTCTCTATTGGTCATCCACTTATTGGTGACCCTACTTATGGCGCAAAACCACAGAAAGTCTCTCAAGAAGTTAGGAAATTAATTTCGGACTTCCCAAGACAAGCGTTACACGCTCAACGGCTGGAGCTTATTCACCCGGATACCAGTCAGAGAATAATGTGGGAAACTGAGCTACCCAAAGATATTGATGAACTCTTACTTATGCTCCGTGCAACGTCATAATAATTTTTTTCAGAAGAATATATAACTTTATGAATGATTGGATTACTCCAAATTGGCCAGCCCCACCAAATGTTCAAGCAATATTTACTACACGTAATGGTGGCTTCAACTCTGGCCCATACACAAGCTTTAACTTGGGAGGTCATGTTGGTGATAAGCAAAATAATGTTAATCTGAATCGTGCCAAATTATTTAAGTCCCTCCCAAATGAACCAAAATGGTTGAATCAGATCCACGGTTCAACTCCCATATGGGTAGATAATAATACGAATGTCCTTAAGGGTGATGCTGCATTAAGTAAAACTTACAACATAGTCTGTGCAATACTTACCGCTGACTGCTTACCTATATTTTTATGTAATGAAGCAGGAACAGCAGTAGGTATTGCTCATGCTGGATGGCGCGGCCTAGTATCAGGGATAATTGAACAAACAGTAGCAGAGATGAGAAAAGAATGCAGCCATATTATGGCTTACTTAGGTCCGGCTATCGGTCCAAATTATTTTGAAATTGGAGAAGAAGTACGACATTATTTTATAAAGCAGAATGAAATGTCTGCGCCTGCCTTCGTTCAACACGAGGGAGTTAACAGTAAAAAATGGCTCGCTAATATCTTTCTATTAGCACGGCAGCGGTTAATTGCGGTAGGTGTAACTAAAATTTATAGCAATGACGAGTGTACATATAGCAACTCAAATAAATTTTTCTCCTATCGACGAGACGGTGAAACAGGTAGAATGGCCAGTTTGATTTGGCTTACGAAATAACATTTATAATTCTCTGGGCATCCTGCATGAAAGTCTATAAATTAAGACCCTCTGGGAAAATTTTTAGATTCCATAACAACTAAAGTCTCTCAACAGCGTATAATCGCTGATTCTTCCATAAACTGCTGCTATGACCACTTTTTCCTGGATTATTGCTGCCAGCCTGCTAGGCGGTTCACTAAGTGTAGTGTTTGCTGCAATGCTAACACTAAATACACGCGCCTCTTGGGTACAAATGCTAATTTCTTACGCAATTGGAGCGCTGCTCGGGGCCGCGTTCCTTAATGCACTGCCAGAAGCACTTGAATTGTCTAAAAACCCAGGGGAAATGGCCGCCACTGTATTATTTGGGATCCTATTATTCTTTATTCTGGAAAAACTGGTAATTTGGCGTCACTGCCATTTTGTAGAATGTGAGGTGCATGATCCAAAGCATGGCGCTACTACAAATACTACTATGAATAACCACGATAGTGGTCGTAGCGGCATGATGATTATGTTGGGTGATACATTTCATAATTTTGTTGATGGAGTACTTATTGCTGCTGCATTTATGGTAGATGTACAACTCGGTATTGTCACTTCTATAGCCATTATTGCCCATGAGATTCCTCAAGAGGCAGGTAACTTTCTAATTCTACTTAACTCTGGTTACTCCCGGCAGCAGGCACTTATGTTTAATCTATTATCTAGTGCTGCAACACTGATTGGCGGCACGATGGCTTATTTTATGCTACAAGACATGAACCACGTTATGCCTTCTCTTTTAGGACTAGCTGCAGCTAGCATGATCTATGTAGCAATGGCAGATTTAATTCCAGGACTACATAAACGCCCAGAAATTGGTGCTACTGTTCAGCAGGTTGCACTAATTATGCTTGGTATCAGTTCTATTTGGCTGGCTGGTAGTTTTTTTGCTCATCCTGTATGAAGATATTTTTTTATTAAGATAGTCAAAAAATCCATTTATATCTAGGAAATTAAAAAGAAGATAATTTTTAAGTAGATTCTGTTTCCTTCATAGTTGGGTTTTCAATCACAGTAATTGAATCTCGTTGTCCAATCTCACCATTTATCTCAGCAAGGAGGCGTGTATTAACTTTTCTACGTTTGTCGCCTTTATACCATGAGAAACAGGTTATAGTTCCTAATGCAACCAAAAGCATATCCGGCAGGTTTATTCCAATAAAAAAGATATCTGTTATTCCATCAAGAAAGGCAACAACGCCTAAAATAACAACCAGAATCCACAACCTATGCCCCCATTTTGATTGATGGTTTTTGAGACACCATTCATTAAGATTGTCACGAAGTGAAATAAGCTCTGCGTCAGTCTGGGTTTTTAAATCCATTAAAATCGACATCCTAGTTTTATATAATGAAGCTAGCTTGGCTTGACTTTACAGGTCCTATATCGGTCAATATTTTCGCTAGTCTCTTGTATATTGGTTAAATAATAAATAAGTAATAGTTTATATCATAGTAGCTTTCTAACATTCTCGGGCGGGCGGCACACTAATGCCTGACCCCCTCTTACAACAATTGGTCTTTGAATCAGATCTGGGTTCTCTACCATTATGTCAATTAATTCATCATCCGAAAGATTTCTAGTAGCAAGATTCATACTGCGCGCTAATTGCTCATCGCTACGCAGCATCTCATGCACTGATAGTCCTTTATCACGAAGCTCACGTAACTGATTACTAGTTAAAGGTACATCATAATAGTTAATACTTTCAAATTCCTCATTACTACCTTTAAGAATATCAAGTGTAGCTCTACATTTACTGCATGTTGGTTTTTGATAAATAATGATCTTGTCACTCATGAGAAACTCCTTCTTAAACTAATAATAAAATTAAACTTATAAACTATATCTAACAATCCCATAAAATTTAGCAGCATATATATGATATTAATAATCTGAATTTATTTACTGAATATATTTTTCAGAAGAAATTACAAAGCTACGATCAAACTAGACGAATTAAACTTTATATCAGTATGCATCTATGCCTTTAAAATGTGTCCAAACTAACCTTGGCTGTACAGTTTTTTTGTAAACACAGTGTTTGAATTAAACTAGGCAAAAAGATACAGATATAAAGGTTATTTATCATAATGTTATATTATTTCCCTAATGTAAGTAGTTAATAAATTTCTATGCGCACAAAAACAGATAGTTGCATAATTTTTCTGATGTGATTCACTAATAATTTTAAGAGGTATTTTCTAGATCCTCTAAAGTTACTGACGTAAATTATTAAGCCGACCAAGTCCGAAATGAATAAACGTTAGTCCTGACAAAACGGGGGCAAATAGATTTAGAATCGGTACGAATTGAACAAGACCAGTTAACAAACCAAGCCCCCACAATGACGACTGATTAGCAGAAAATAGAGCTTTCATTTCCTCATGACTTGCATGCTCAGCTAACGCATCATAACGAAACAAACGCTGATTAAGATATGCTGCCGCAATGAATGGAATTATTATCCCTATTCCAACTAACCACAATGGTATGGTTAGTGCCCATATAACAATAAATATTGATATAGCAAGAAGAGCATTTAGTAAATTGCCACCAATACTTCCACCATTCTTGCGCTCAAGTTGAGGATAATCGCGTTCAGCTACTAAACGAATCAGCATGGGCATCGCAAATAAAGCCGTAATTACCAGTGCTGTTACAAAAACTAATGGGATAAATAAAATTAAATGTCCTATAGCTTGTATTGAATGCGCTATCCATTGTGGCTCAATGCCCTCAAGCCATGTTTTGATACCAAGCGATGTAAGACCACTTGTAATCCAATCAGAAAAAACCCCCCAGAAAATAACACCTAAAATAAGCCACATAAAAACTGCTGTTACGATTGGCCATAAAGCAATCCACAGTATTCGAAATTGAAATAGATCACGAAACGCTCTTGATAACGCATCAAACATTGGGTTCATATATTTTTCATAACAAAATATTAATTGAATGCAATAAAATAAAAGTCTAATGCTTCTTTAAAAATATTACCATAATAAGACAATCATAGAGTAAATTCAGTTTGTTCTCATATTTTAAGATAATATGACTAGACGCTAATAATGATAGAACAATATACTGCTATAAATGAAACATAATATTTTTGCACGCCACCCAAATGATCTAACCATCAACTGGGCGCAACGAGTTGTTAACTTACATTATCCTGACACCACAGTTCTAAATATATCTATTGTTTCTGTTGATATTGGAACTACAACAAGAATTCGTGTAGTGGTTGATCATGATAACCCACAGGTTCTACCTCAAAAATGGTTTATAAAACTTCCGTCGTTAGCCTGGCAAGCTAAACTAATTACGGCCTTACCTAGACTTCTTCATACTGAAGTTCGCTTCTATAATGAATTAGCTTCTACAGTTCCAATTAATGTACCAAATCATATAGCAGCACAAAGTAGATTTGGTATAGATGCAATACTGGTTCTATCTGATGTAGCAGAGCATAGCGCCACTCCTAGTAAACCAAGTGATGCATTACCAATTACTAAAGCAACTGCTGTTGTCAAGCAACTCGCAAAGTTTCATACTTATTTCTGGAATAAAGTTGATAGAAATCAGACTTATCGATGGCTAGCCGGGCCAGTACGGCGCCTGGAAGATCATTTAGGAACAGCATTATCTGTTCCGTTAATGAAAAGAGGACTACGCTTAGCTGGAGAACTTATCCCCCCTGCTCTACATGCTCCAGCTATCAACTATGCTCGCAATCGTCGCAAAGTAATGCGCTTCCTTTCAGGTTCTCCACAAACACTTATTCATCATGATTGTCATCCTGGAAATCTGTTCTGGAATGAATCTCACCCCGGTTTTCTAGATTGGCAGCTTGTCCGCTTTGGTGAAGGAATAAGTGATATTGCTTATTTTTTATCTACAGCCCTAAAGCCTGAAATAAGACGGCTCCATGAGGATAATCTAGTGACTGTATATAAACAGGAACTAATAAAAAATGGGGTTGCCTATTCTGATATTGAGAATATGCAACTTCGATATCATGCTCACCTTATTTATCCCTTTGAAGCAATGATCGTGACACTAGCTATTGGTGGAATGATGAATTTAGAACACAATTACGAGCTTCTTAGTCGTACTATAGCGGCAATAGAAGATCATAATGTCTTTTCAGTTATCCCAATGTAAGATATCAGAACATTAAAGATTAAACCTTACCAGATTACCTTATTACAATTTAGATTATGAGTATTAGTACACTTAACACCAGGCTTAAAGCTATTAATGATGAATGCGAAAAAGAAATTAACTTAAAACTTAGTAAATTCTATAATGATTTACATAGTGATAATCAAGAATTCTATATTCCTTCACCCCAAATTATAGAAGCATTATTATTTGATCTTATAGCTGAGAAAGAACATAAATTTATCCAGGAAATAAATTTAACTTTAAATAAGCCGGATATTTTTCTAAGTATAGAAAATTCCTGCGATATTGAAAAAACAATTAATAATATTTTTTCTGAAAGCCAATACTTAGCTAGAATGAGAGAATTCTATAAGAGACTTGGTAAAGCACCTATGCCAAATGAGGCAACTGTCAATTCGATTATCACTAAAATCGATCTAATTGATTCTGCGTATCAAGAAGGTATTTCAAAGATACTACATAAGGCAAAAAATCGTGTCTTGGCTGAAATAGGGCTTCATAAGAAAAAAGAGTCAATGGACCATAGCATGATTGAGCAATGGAAGAAGTATTCCACTCTGAGTCCACTGAGGGCTATAGGTACTATTTTTTTATTGTACTGCACCTCATTACTCATTGCCTGGATCATTAAAGGTGATACATTTCAACAATATCTAGAACAGTTTGGATGGTCTACTGGATCAGGATGGTAGCTAAGATGAGCTTCTAATAAAACCTTTTTCTTGATAATATTTTATGTCTCCAGCCATCCATCGAGTTTTTGACTCAACACGTCTAGTTCGCAATATCCTCTATTAAGAATACTGCAACCTGTTTCATTTTCTACTGCTACTGTAGGAAAGCTATTTACACCCCACCTGCGTACTTTATTGAAATGAATAGAAACTTTACTTTTTGCCTCATCGGACTCAAATACCTGTAAATATGACTCCATATCAACACCTATTTCACCAGCCAGCTGTGCCAATATTTTAGGACTAGTCACATCCTTCTGCTCTACATAAAAACTATGTTGTATTGATTCTAATAACGAAAACACCAATTCAGAATTGATCATGGCCATAGCTACCACTCCACGACAGGACGGTTCGGTATCGTATATGAATCCTTCTGGCATTGCTCCATCAAAAGAGAATTGCTGCCCAGTCTTTCTATTCACGGCTTTCCAATGACCCAATATTTCTGCCCGTTGTTCGGGCACCATGGCAAGTTTTGTCCAGGGTCGCAAACCACCCATTACTAGCTTAATCTTTAAATGCCCACTGTAATTTAGATTAATTGCTTTAACTATAGGTGCAAACCCCCAACACCAAGAGCACATAGGATCAGCGATATACCAAAGGATTCTTTCGTTCATTAAATGATTTTCTTTGCTGATCGAGTTAGTCTTGCTAATGGTAGATTAGCTCAATGAGCCAATAAGTTTAGATAAGACTTAATTTTAGAAAACAAGATACAAATAATAAATTACAAAATTTTATTTATGCAGCACGCGAAGCTTTCTTGCGCTCATGCTCCAATAGAAGACGTTTTCTTATTCGGATAGTCTTAGGTGTAATTTCTACCAGCTCATCATCCGTAATAAATTCGATCGCAGATTCTAATGTAAGTTGTATTGGTGGAGTCAAAGTAACCGCTTCATCAGTTCCTGAAGCACGTACGTTGGTTAGTTGCTTTCCCTTAATAGGATTTACTACTAAGTCATTATCACGACTATGAATACCTATTACCATGCCTTCATACAAACGATCACCAGGACTGACAAACATACGCCCTCTTTCCTGAAGCTTCCACAATGCATATGCAACTGCTTCTCCTTTTTCGGCAGAAATCAATACACCATTTCTACGTGCGGCAATCTCAGGTCGTGCCGGAGCATATTCATCAAATACATGGCTCATAATACCGGTACCACGTGTCATGGTCATGAAGTCAGACTGGAAACCAATTAAACCACGTGCAGGAATAAGATAGTCAAGCCTTACACGCCCACGTCCGTCTGGAACCATATCTAACAAATCACCGCGGCGCACACCAAGAGCTTTCATAACTACACCCTGATTTGCCTCATCTACATCTACAGTAAGCATTTCAAATGGCTCACATTTAACTCCATTGATTTCACGAAATACAACATGTGGACGTGATACTGCAAGCTCATAGCCCTCACGTCGCATACTTTCAAGTAAAATAGTAAGATGTAATTCCCCACGGCCAGAGACTAAGAAAACATCAGTTTCATTTGTATCTTCAAATTTCATAGCTACATTTGTAAGTAGCTCCTTCTCTAGCCTCTCTCGTAACTGTCTGCTAGTAACAAATTTACCTTCTCTTCCAGCAAAGGGTGATGTATTCACCTGAAAATTCATAGTTAATGTAGGCTCATCTACCATTCGCATCGGTATTGCTTCAGGCTGATTTACATCAGCTAAAGTAGCTCCAATACAAAGTTCTTCAATACCATTCACTAATACTATATCGCCTACTGTCGCCTCATCTAATTGCACTCTCTCGATACCCCTAAAACCAAGTATCTGGTTGACTCTAGCTTTCTTAGGAATATTGTCCCCTGCCAATACCATTACATCCTGATTTGGTTTTAGGCTACCACGGCTAATGCGACCTATGCCAATACGACCAACGAAACTCGAATAATCTAATGCACTAATTTGTAACTGAAGCGGTTCATCAGCATTACCAACTGGAGCAGGAACGTGCTTCAGTATGATATCGAATAATGGACGCATATCTGTATTGGTTTGATCCAGTTCTAACGTAGCATAACCATTTAATGCCGAGGCATATACTACGGGAAAATCAAGCTGATCTTCAGTAGCACCTAACTTATCGAATAAATCAAAAGTATAATTTACTACCATGTCTGAACGGGCACCGGGACGGTCAATCTTATTGACTACAACAATTGGGCGCAGTCCTAACTCCAATGCTTTTTTTGTAACGAAGCGAGTTTGTGGCATTGGTCCCTCAACTGCATCAACTAGCAATAAAACACCATCAACCATTGACATCACACGCTCTACTTCCCCACCAAAGTCTGCGTGACCTGGTGTATCCACAATATTAATATGCACTCCTTCATAGTCTACTGCACAATTTTTTGCCAGGATTGTAATGCCACGTTCTCGTTCTATATCATTAGAATCCATTATCCGATCTGCAATATTCTGGTGTGAAGCAAAAGACCCCGCCTGATGGAGTAGCTTGTCTACCAAAGTGGTCTTCCCATGATCAACATGCGCAATAATGGCTATGTTACGGATTGGTCGAATCATATTTATAAATCTCTGCGTCAGAATAATAAAACGGCGGCATTATAGCAGCCAAACAATAAGATAGCTAACCTAATACTCACTTACTCACTTTAAATTAAACACAACAGTTACTGTGGTTCATGTATAATCCGCAATTCGATAAAAGTGATCATTCTCTTTTCTCGTAGTCATCGTTCCTGACCTCCCCTCGATTTTCAAGTTCTCCTCGGAAATTGTACATGCCATACCATGGTTAGCAGCGATGTTATATATATGCTAGCGGTACATTTGCCTACAAATTTTCTGGTAAACACTCCTTGCTTTTGTATTAATTCTTATTTTAGGAAAACATCGTGTCATTTGAAAACCTCAACCTTCATCCTCATATCCTTAAAGCCATCATTGACTCAGGCTATACCACACCAACACCAATTCAGAAACAAGCGATTCCTGAATTACTAGCTGGTCACGATGTAATGGCTTCAGCCCAGACCGGCACAGGAAAAACTGCTGCATTTATGTTGCCAGCACTGCATCGACTTGCCACTCCATCTAAAATTAATTGTCGCGGCCCTCGCATACTGGTTTTAACTCCGACACGTGAACTTGCACTTCAGGTATCAGATGCTGCTAAAAAATATGGAAAACATTTACATCGTATTAAAGTTGTAAGCATACTAGGTGGTATGCCTTATCCACTACAAAATAAGCTATTGTCTCAACCAGTAGATATTCTTGTGGCCACACCTGGCCGTTTGATTGATCATATCCAGCGTGGACGTATTAATTTCTCACGATTAGAGATGTTAGTATTGGATGAAGCAGACCGTATGCTTGACATGGGATTTATTGATGATGTTGAAAAAATTGCTTCAGCTATATCAAACGACCGCCAAACTTTACTGTTCTCAGCTACCCTAGATAACACAATAACAAAAGTTGCAAACCGTTTATTAAAATCTCCAAAGCGTATCCAGATTGCAAAGCAACAGACAAAAATGGATAACATTGAACAACGATTACATCATGTAGATGACTTTTCACACAAAAATAAATTATTAGACCATTTATTAAGTGATATAGATTTAAAGCAGGCCATTGTCTTTACTGCAACAAAAAGAGATGCTGATACACTGGCAGACAACCTCTCTGCTCAAGGCCATGAAGCTTCTGCATTACATGGCGACATGAATCAACGTGAACGAAACCGAACTCTCACCAAGCTTCGCCATGGCAGGCTACGAATACTTGTTGCTACGGACGTGGCAGCGCGGGGAATTGACGTGGCTGGAATTACCCATGTTATTAATTTTGATCTTCCAAAATTTGCTGAAGATTATGTTCATCGTATTGGGCGTACTGGCCGAGCTGGAGCGTCTGGAATAGCCGTTTCATTTGCTTCCGGTAAAGACAACATCCATCTTAAAAAAATTGAACGGTTCACAGGACATCGGATAACTTCTCATACTATTCCCGGACTAGAACCAAGGCATAAGCCTCGCTTTAGTAGTAATGGGACATCAAGAACTACCCCCACAATTGCTCGTAAACGTAATCGCAGTCATTCGTGGTCAAATGATAGAATCTTCAGTGGTTCCAATGGGAATCGTACCAATGAACGTGGTAATTCATGGTCGAATAATACCAACAATAGAAATTCTAATGATGTAAATGGGAACCGATACAATAGCCATAGTAGTTCATGGGAGAATGACGGAAATAACAAAAACTTTAATAGTGCAAAAAGAAATAATTACAATAACCATGCTAATTCATGGACAAATAGTAGTAATAGCAATAATTTTAGTAGTGCTAATGGTAATCGATATAATGACCAAAGAAGTGCATGGACAAATGATAGTAACAGAAAGAAATTTAATAACAGCGCCAATGAGAATCGCAGCAAGAACCGCAACCGTTCATTTGATAATGATAATAGAGGAAACTTAATTAGAAATGGAAATTATAATCCCTATGTAAAAACAAAATAGCTCTACACTTACTGTAATACTTAGCAGATATTTATCAGCCTTCTATTCAGGCTGATTACGCATAAAATTAGCTGTCTGCTCAAATGCTAGCGCCAGGTCTCTCCGTAGTTGTATTTCTAATCCAATCTTTTCCATCGCATTATTCATACATGATAACCACTGATCACGTTCAACGATCCCAATAGAAAATGGCAAATGTCGAGAACGCAATCGTGGCTCTCCATATTTCTCAACATATAAAGAGGGACCGCCAGTCCATCCAGACAAAAACATAAATAATTTCTCACGCGAGCTACTTAATTCTTGTGGATGTAATTTTCGTATACCAAAATAGTCTGGATCCTCGTCCATAAGGTCATAAAAACACTCTACAAGACGACGCAAAACAATTTCACCACCCATTAGATTGTATGCTTCTGAAAGATGCACGTAAATATCCTTTTAAATTTATAAATAATGAAAAGAAAATTTTTTTATAATGGCATACGCTTTTGTAGCATATATATAATCCAAAAAACTGCTAACCCTGCAAACAAATGTTTAATTGAGTGTCCACTTATTACTTGACCTAAGCTATAAATCTCATGATCCGCAATTTCTGCAAGTTTTGCTAAAGTATAAAGAATTATAACCACATAAATATCCGCTCCTCTGGTATATCTAGAATGGAAACATTTTGCAAGCATGATAATTGCTAGAATAGAATAAAATTGTACAACAATATAATAATTTAGATTGCCTTGGCCATATTGCTCACTCCAATACCAATACATTACGCTTCCTATCCCAGATAGAATCAAAAAAGGCAATAAGATGAAACCAATATTTGTACCAATACGCTCAATCAATACAATTGAAAGTAACGTCATCACCCCAATCGCTATTGGAAGCCTGTCCCAAGCTAATCGAGTATTATCTGGCGCCAAGTGATAATAAGTTGAGGCAAGACTAGCTATAATTACACTTAGGAATAAAATGAGGTAAGGCCATCGTTCTAAGGGATCAAGAAATGTTTTATTTATAAGAAGCTCTCGTGGGCGCAACAGGAATGTAAAGCCAACCAGTCCAGAAAATAAAAGAACAATATTTGAAATAACATTGAAAAAATTTGGTATGCCAAAATAAGTGCGCTGGTCTATAAATTGATGGTATTCAATTGACTGAGGGATAGGTGGTACAACTATTGGAGTCAATACTATACCTACTGAGAAGATTCCAAGTATCAATAGCTGGCTCTGGTTCTTCATACATATTCCTACGCAAATTGATCGACAGCTTAATAACTGTTCTTTCAATGCATCTTCGTAACCGCGTCTTTTACGCGCTCTACTAGTATGACGTCAATACCGGAAACCAGATGCTTAGGCTTATTGGCCTTAGGAATAATAGCTTGTGTAAATCCTAGCTTTGCTGCTTCTTTAAGTCTTTCCTGACCTCGTTGTACTGGACGAACTTCTCCTGCTAATCCTACTTCACCAAATACTATTGTTTTTTTAGGTAATGGCTTATTCTTCAATGAAGAAACTATAGCAAGAAGAACAGCTAAATCCGCACCTGGTTCAGTAATCTTTACTCCTCCTACTGCATTAACAAATACATCCTGATCAAAACATGGAACTCCCACATGGCGGTGTAGCACTGCCAACAACATTGCTAGTCTATTTTGTTCCAGTCCTACACTTAAACGCCTAGGATTTGATACATGTGATTTATCAACTAATGCCTGAATTTCAACTAGTAACGGACGAGTGCCCTCTTGAGTTACCATTACACATGAGCCTGAAATTTGTTCCTCATGATGAGAAAGAAATAATGCTGATGGATTACTTACTTCACGTAATCCTTTTTCGGTCATTGCAAAAACACCTAATTCATTAACAGCTCCAAACCTGTTTTTGAAAGCACGAATTAAGCGAAAACTTGATTGGGTATCCCCCTCAAAATAAAGTACGGTATCAACCATATGCTCAAGCACACGTGGCCCAGCAAGTGTACCTTCCTTGGTAACGTGGCCTACTAATATAATGCAGGTTCCACTTGCTTTAGCCATTCTTGTTAACTGAGCAGCACACTCGCGTACCTGAGCAACAGAACCAGGAGCAGATTGTAATGATTCAGAATAGATTGTTTGAATAGAATCAATCACTGCTACATTTGGTTTATTCTTAATCAAAACTTCCTGGATTCTTTCGAGTTGAATCTCAGTTAATAAATGAACATCTTTTGTAATAAGTGACAATCGCTTAGCACGTAAAGCAATTTGGCGTGCTGATTCTTCCCCACTTACATACAACACGTCCAATGAATCAGACAAATAAGAAAGTGCCTGTAATAATAAAGTAGACTTCCCTATTCCAGGGTCGCCACCGAGTAAAATTATGCCGCCATGCACTAAACCACCACCTAATACCCGATCAAATTCAGTCATTCCAGTTAAGTATCGTGGCTCTTCTCCTGTTTTTATTTTTTCAAGGTTCTCTACCTTACTAACTTTGTTAGTATGAGTAAAACGTGTAGAGCTTTTTTCTGCTACAGTCTCTACAAGAGTATTCCATAATTGGCAGTATGGACATTGCCCCTGCCATTTCAGAGTTTGCCCACCACACTCAGTACAAGAAAAGATTGATTTTGATTTTGCCATTACTAAAAAATAATTAGTCAGAATTATGGTGCCAGCTTACAATTAAGCCCGGATCAGAGACTCCCGCTTGAAAGGCACAATCGACTCCAATACCTGGCACCCATACAAGATGTTCACCACTAAAAAGCAAAGGTAGTGATTCACGCTCCCATTGAGGAAATGATGCCTCCTGAAAAAGGTTCTTTAGGCTACGACAGGGCCGATTACAGTCAGGACGCATACGTTCTCCTCCTAATCTAAAACGGATAATAACTGGTTTTTCTTTTAATTTATCTAGATTAATACCCTTACCTTTCTCATGAATAAATCTAACTGAATCACCTGCTTCAGTAATTGATAATTTCTTTTCACCTTTCCATACAAATCTACATTCCTTCTTCGGTAACGTACTTATCTTCCTTACATAAATCTCACCTTTAAAACTACGAACCTCAGTATCTCCAAAAGTAATATGTAATTTAGTATCTAATCGGGAAGAAAATAATTGCCGAAGCATATCTTCTAACTTGACTGTACTGGGAAGAATTACACCTTTCTGAGCAAGGTCATAACGCAATAGGTTCTTAGCGCGCAAAAGACTTAATTCCTGTAATTTTTCGATTTGAAGATGATTTGACACAGAGCATTTCATTCGATCAATTTCTGCCAAGTCATCTAGCAAACAACTTGCTTCCGCCATATGCTGACTAGTGCGTAAAAAAGTAGTTCGATAAGAAGGGAATCTTTTTTCTAATAAGGGAAAAATTTTATGCCGTAAAAAATTTCTATTAAAAGATACATTATTGTTACTTTCATCTGTAACCCAGCTTAATTTATATTCTTGGGCATAATCTTCAATCTCACTACGAGTCACATTGAGTAATGGTCGAAGTATCTGTGGTCCCGAATCAAGAACTTTGTCTCCAACTTCTTCGATTTGACTTCTAATTACAGGCATTGCCCCAAGGCCTTTTACCCCTGCACCTCGTAGCATTTGTAACAATAGAGTCTCAGCTTGATCATCTTGATGCTGTGCCAATAGCAAATAATTTGCTTTTAGACTTCTAAATAATTTATAGCGCGCATCCCGTGCATTAGCCTCAAGACTTGTGCCTGATAACCTACTGACTTTTATCTTATCAGTCTTGATTTGTATCCCATTAGTACTACATAAATCAATGCAAAATTTTTCCCATTTATTTGCATTAGGACTAATGCCATGATTAACATGAAAAGCTGTAAGGTTAAATTTAAGTTTAATGGAGAAAGAAGCAAGGATACTCAGCAAAACAACTGAATCTACCCCACCACTTAACCCTAAAACTAAATGTTCATCTTGTTGAATCTGTTCGTGTAATATATTTTCAACACGACTAGAAATGTTATTTAGCTTCGACTTCCTTGAATTTGCCATATTCCATTAATCGCTTAAAACGTTTTTCCAACAATACTTCAGAAGTAATATCTTGTAATTGTTCAAGCGATTCCTGTAATGCTTTTTTTACCGATTCCATAATTGAAGGGTAATCCCGATGAGCACCACCGAGCGGTTCATTTATGATTTGATCTATCAATCCTAATGTTCTAAGTCTTGAAGCAGTAATCCCCATAATTTCAGCGGCTTCTGCAGCTTTGTCTGCACTCTTCCACAGTATTGAAGCACACCCCTCAGGAGAAATTACAGAATAAGTAGCATATTGCAACATATGAACGACATCACCTACCGCCACAGCAAGAGCTCCACCTGAGCCACCTTCGCCAATAATAGTACAAACTACTGGTACTTTCAGTTCTGATAATACAAAAAGATTCCGACCAATTGCTTCTGATTGTCCTCGCTCCTCGGCCCCGATACCTGGATATGCACCTGGAGTATCAATAAATGTAATAATTGGTATGGAAAACTTTTCTGCTAGCTTCATAAAACGTAAAGCTTTACGATAGCCTTCTGGTTTAGGCATACCAAAATTACGGTAAATTTTCTCTTTAGTATCACGTCCTTTCTGATGCCCAATAACCATAACTGTCCGACCATCAAAACGAGCTAATCCACCAATAATAGCAGGATCATCTGCAAAGCTCCGGTCTCCATGTAACTCTTCAAAATTAGTAAACAGGTGCTCTATGTAATCCAATGTATATGGACGTTGCGGATGCCGTCCAACTTGTGATATCTGCCAAGGGGTAAGTTTTGCGTATACGTCTTTAATAAGTGCTTGACTCTTCTTCTCTAGCTTTGCAATCTCAGCTGAGATATCTAAAGCAGAACCATCCTGAACAAATCGTAATTCTTCGATCTTTGCTTCAAGTTCAGCTATGGGTTGTTCGAATTCCAGGAAAGTAACTTTCATAGAGCGTAAAACATATTTTTGAAACCATAATGATACATGAATTAGCCTAGATCAGTAGTTATGATTACTTGAACCTATTAGGGTTGCAATAGTAAAATTTAGACTGGTTAATATCCTATATAGAGATTGAATTAATACATTATTATAAAAAAAAGGTTTATCTCTCAGAAAAAGATCGTTACCAATCAGATGTATTAATAAATTTAAGTTAAGAGAACCTCGGAATAAACCATAAAACCATATAAAATAGCTGTTTTTTTACATAAAATTTCTTCAAGGATAAAGGAAAGTTTTGATTAATACCGCCAATATCACTATGCAGTTTGGTGCAAAGCCATTATTTGAGAATGTCTCAGTAAAATTTGGAGATGGAAATCGTTATGGACTTATTGGCGCAAATGGCTGCGGAAAATCTACCTTCATGAAAATTCTTGGAGGCGATCTTGACTCCACCTCAGGAAACGTAAGTGTTGATACAAATGACCGTGTAGGTAAACTTCGTCAGGACCAATTTGCTTTTGAAAATTCTATGGTACTAGATACGGTGATGATGGGTCATGATGAATTATGGAGCGTAAAGGAAGAACGTGATGCAATCTATGAAAATCCAGATTCTGATGAATCAGATTATATGCACGCTGCTGAACTTGAAACTCGCTTTGCCGAACTTGATGGATATTCAGCTGAGGCCCGTGCCGGAGAATTATTGTTAGGTGTTGGCATCCCACTATCTCAGCATCAAGGATTAATGAGTGAAATCGCTCCTGGATTAAAATTACGCGTACTACTTGCTCAAGCTTTATTTTCTGATCCAGAAATTTTATTATTGGATGAACCAACTAATAATCTTGATATTAATACTATTCGCTGGCTAGAAGATGTAATCAATGCGAGCAGGAGTACCATCGTAATCATCTCGCATGACCGCCACTTTCTTAATAGTGTATGTACGCATATGGCTGATCTAGATTATGGTGAGATCCGTGTTTATCCAGGTAATTATGATGAATATATGACT
Organism: Nitrosomonadaceae bacterium; assembly: GCA_965205785.1. Taxonomy (GTDB): domain Bacteria; phylum Pseudomonadota; class Gammaproteobacteria; order Burkholderiales; family Nitrosomonadaceae; genus BJGV01. The sequence goes on along the minus strand of OZ242188.1, from coordinate 1,781,538 downwards.
GCCTCATCCCAAGTCAGAGAGCGCATGTTATCAAACAATGCAAAAAAGAAATCTCAAATTGCAGAATTACAATCGTTTGTTAGTCGTTTCTCAGCTAATGCTTCAAAAGCAAGACAAGCAACTAGCCGTGCCAGACAAATAGAAAAAATAAAATTAGAAGATATAAAGCCATCTAGTCGCCAATATCCTTACATTCGTTTTGAAGTTGATGAAAAGAGTAAGCTATATCGCCTAGCAGTATCTATACAAAGTATTGATAAACATTTCCCTGGCATGGAGAATCCAATATTTAAAAAATTTAGTATTAATGTTGAAGCTGGTGAGAAAGTCGCTATCATTGGACCAAATGGTATTGGTAAAAGCACATTATTAAGGTGTTTATCTGGCGATCTTAATCCTGATAAAGGGGAGATAAAATGGGCAGAAAAAGCATGTCATAGCTATTTTTCTCAAGACCATGCTACTGATTTTGAGAAGGATACATCACTTACGGACTGGATGACTCAATGGAGACAGGTAACTGATGATGATCAAGCTGTACGTAGTGTATTAGGTAGATTATTATTTTCTGGTGATGAAGTAAATAAATCAGTAAAAGTAATTTCTGGAGGAGAGCAAGGGCGCATGCTATTTGGAAAACTCATTCTACAGAAATCTAATGTATTACTTATGGATGAGCCAACTAATCACCTTGATATGGAGTCTATTGAGTCACTCAACAGCGCATTAGAAAAATACACTGGAACTTTGATCTTCGTCTCTCATGACAGGGAATTTGTTTCCTCATTGGCAACTCGTATCATTGAGATGAAACCAGATGGAATTACTGATTTTAAAGGGAATTATGAAGAGTATTTGCTAGACCAAGGTGTAGTATAAATACTCCTAACATTCATCGGATTTCTAGAAACCTATTAATCTAAATGACGAGTAGCGCTATTTTTATATCTATAGAAAATTTCTATCAGCTCTACTTAGCAGTTAACAAAGCCTCCCTGTATTGATTCCAATTAAAATAAGGACCAGGATCCGTTTTTCGTTTTGGTGCGATATCAGAATGCCCTGTAATATCTGTAATTGGATAAACCTTACTCAGCTCTATTGTAAGAGTAACTAAAGCTACATATTGACTGTCAGTAAAAGGTATCGTATCACTTCCTTCCATCTCCACACCTATAGAAAAATCATTACAACATGTTCTTCCATTCCAACAAGATTCACCCGCATGCCAGGCACGCATCCCACAGGGAACAAATTGGATAATTCCACCATTCCGGCGAACAAAGAAATGAGCAGAAACTCTTAGATCACGAATAGTTTCATAGTAACTAACATCTGGGTTAAGTTGATTAGTAAATAACTCAATCACCCCATTACCTGTAAACTCATCCGGCGGCATACTAATGTTATGTATTACCAATAAACTTATTTCATTTCCTGATGGACGTTCATCACAATTTGGTGAGGAGATGAATTGTACTCCAGACAAATAACCTGCTTCATCAATTTTCATTAAATAGCCTTTTCTAATTCAAAATTAGCTTATCTTAATCTCGAGAATATTAATTAAGAAAAATTTATTTATCATTTAGTCCAAGCCTTTCAATTCTATATCGCATAGACCTGACAGTAATTCCTAAAAGTTTTGCGGCGGCAGTACGATTATATTTTGACTTCTCTAATGCTTCTACGATAGATTCTTTTTCTAGTCTGTCAAGATAATCCTGTAAAGGTAATCCGTCATTTGATGTATCAATTTTTACCAAAGCATCATCACGAGGCAATGACTCAAATGAGTCCAATTGTAAGCCATCTTTATCAATCTCAATATCTGAGCATAGTGCCAGTGTACGCTCTAAGATATTCTCTAACTCACGTACATTACCAGGAAAATCATATTTCATAAGTGCTTCCAGCGCACTTTTACTTAAGCTACATTTTGTTCTTCCATTTTCTTTACAAAGCTGCGCAAGAATAGTATTAGCTATCAATGAAATATCATCTCTCATTTCACGCAATGCTGGCATTTTAAGCTCAATTACATTAAGTCTGTAGTATAGATCCTGTCTGAACCTACCATTTTCAATATGATTAGTTAATTTCTGATGGGTAGCACTTATAATACGGACATCTACATTTTCTTCCTGTGTAGATCCTAATTTTCTTACTCGTTTCTCCTGAATTGCTCTTAATAATTTTACCTGCATAGTAAGCGGCAGATCTGCCACCTCATCAAGAAATAATGTTCCTCCATCAGCTGCTTGAAAGAATCCATCACGCTCTGTATCTGCACCAGTAAATGCTCCTTTCTTATAACCGAAAAATTCACTCTCCATAAGATTCTCAGGAATTGCACCACAGTTAACTGGTATAAATGGCTTACTATGCCGTGCACTTTTTTTGTGAATGGACATTGCTGCTAATTCCTTACCACTACCAGATTCACCATTTATATAAACCGGTGCCTGACTACGAGATAGCTTTTCAACCATGGAACGTAATTGCAACATTGGCGTAGACTCACCAAGTAACATATCCCCTTCATCTCCAGAAGCTGAAGAAGCTTTGTTCTTTAACGGGGGCAAATTTAACGCAGACTTTACTAAAGAACGTAACTGTTGCAAAGATACTGGCTTGGCAAGATAGTCAAATGCTCCAGCTTTTAAAGCAGCAACTGCGTTCTCTGTAGTACCGTGAGCAGTAATTACTGCAACTGGCAAGTCTATAGAAAAATTAACTATATGTTGTACTAATTCAAGCCCCTCTCCATCAGGTAATCGCATATCAGTCAAACATAAATCAAACTGATGTAGTTCCAGCATATGTTTTGCACCACTAATATTCATAGCTCTCTCAACTTCCATACCCATTCGAGCAAGTTTAAGTTCGAGTAGCTCCAAAATATCCGCTTCATCATCTACGATCAATATCCTGGGAGCTGATGAATTAATACTTGAATCAGAATTTCCTATCGGTTCATTTTGATCAGACATTTTCTAGGCCGCCTCTACATACAATTCTAAAATGGCCCCCAACAGGCTGCTCTAAGTAAGAAAGTGACGCATTATTTGCTTCACACATCTCCCGTGCTATATAGAGACCAAGACCAGTTCCACTAGCAACAGTTGTAAAAAAAGGCTCAAACAACTGGTTCAATACCCCTGAAGTAATACCTGGACCATCATCAATTATATCTAGAGTAATTCTGCCTTCAGCCTTACCTGTTAGTATTAACTGTATACTCCCTTTCTGTTTGCGACAGTGCCGCCACGCATTATTGCATAGGTTCCATAGAACCTGATTTAAATGTCCTTCATCAAAACTTATTGTGTGCTGCTCAGAAACATCAATAACGAATATCTCAATATCAATCCTTTCCTTTTGGCAGAATTCAGTAATAAACGTATTAATAAAAGTTGCCGCCTTAATGATTCCAGATGTAGCTCTATCTCGACGATTAAGTTGTAAAACATTCTGTACAATTTTATTTAACCGTTTAGAATTATCTCTAATAATACTAAGCAGTCTTGAATGCGTTGAGTTCATCCCCGAATCTTCCTCTAGTAATTCGCAGGCGTGACTAATAGAAGAAAGTGGGTTACGAATTTCGTGGGCAATATTAACAGTGAGCCGACCAAGAGCTGCAAGCTTTAGCTGCTGTGCTTGTGCCTGAACATAGCCCATATCTTCTAGAAAAATCACTACGCTTGCCTTACTTTCACCTCTTACAGGTACAAATCGTGTTCGTACCAGTGAATTACTTCCTGGAATTTGTAAAAGATCAAAGTTGGTCTTAGAATCCTCACGCCAAGCCTTTAATCTTTCCGCTAATTGCGGCGCCTGGTCCGAGAGCATGCGTATAAAATGAGGTTCAGGTGTTAGATTAATAAGCTTCTCTGCATGAATATTACGTTGTTGGATTTCACCATTAGCGTCAACCACAATTACTCCATCTTGCATATCCTGAATTACCAGTTGGTTAATTTCAGCCATATTTGCTAAATCAATTCCACGTTGTAACGCTAGCTCTTCACTTGCAGCAGTATGTTTAGCTAGTTTATGAGCCAACCATGCTACAGCGAAATAGCCCATGCTAAGTAAACCTGCCTGTATATAGTGAGACCGATATCCCTCTATATAAAGCATGGTATAGGACTCCTCTAAAAGAATTCCAATACTTGCAACTGCAGCGTAAAACAACACTAACTTACCCCTACTAATTAATCCTGCAGCTGCTAATGACACCAATAATAGCAAGCCTAGTCCACTTTGAATTCCACCACTTAAATACATCAAGATAGATATAAACAGGACATCGCTGCAAATTTGAATAGCTATCTGCCAATTAAAGCGGGGTATGCGTATATGTATCAGAAACATTGACACCACTCCAATTAGGAGATAAACCAATGATACATATAGAAAATTCTTCTGGCCAAATGAACCGAGAATAGGATCACGTACCATCCATGTAACCATAATGATTAGGCCTACCACCATTATGCGATATACATTGAAATAGAAAAGAGAACGCCAGAATTGCTCAGAAAGTATAGTTTCTGGCATGCTGGAAGCTGACTGCCACAATTTTGATTTGGGCAAATATTCAATCATTGGTGAAATACCAGGTTTATTATATTTAATACTTTTATAACGGCAATTTAGAGCGCAGTCTTAGGCTATATTCTTCCTAATTAATTACTTAGAATCAAATATTAAAACTTACGGATAGCTATTTTCTTTAGTAGCTATTTACAGATTAAATTCTAAATTTAATGCTTATATACCTATTTCTTTTATATGATATTGCCGATAGTTACTAATAAATGCGGCGTCTTTCATCAGACCTAAACCTAATTATTGAATAAATAACTGATTTATAGTAATTATATAAATTACATGGTATGTATATTATTTACGCCTCTAATAGACTTACTAAAATCGAAATACAATGAGCTCTACAAAAATTCTATATTGGATAGCTACAATTACTTCAATAGTCTTTCTTTATGTGGGTTTTGTATATTTGATTGTCGATCCGACAACCTTAAGGCAAGAAACACTTGAAAGTTGTATGAAAATGTTTGGAGAGAAAGAACCTTCTCTCTCTATTTTATGCGGAAAACAGCATACCGAAATTGTACAGCCAATCTGGCTGCATCTAATACCCTATCTTCCTGCAGCACTACTTTTGGTACTTAGTAGGTTTCTTAACATAAATTTATATTTGCCAGTTAATATCTATCCCAAACGTATTGTCATAGGGTTAGTTTGGATAGGTTTAATTGCTGCCATACTTTCAATATCCTTAACACTCTGGATCTCAGTATATCTTGTTGATAAACCACCATTAATAACCTTTATGCCAGCTATTATCTTATCTGGTTGGTTATTTGCCCCACTATTATTTCAATATCTACTTGCACCAAAAGAGGCAATACACCATATGATTGCACTTAAAATTGGACTAGTTTTAATGGCTATCATGCCAATTTTCACTGCAAGTTACTCTTTCTTTAACTCTACTATTGAAACGTTATTAACAAAATCCGTGGTAATTAGTTAGATATCTTGCATCTCAGAAAACACATACCAAATTTAAGTATGAAAACATTATTTCTATGAAAGATATCAAGATGAAAATCTCCCTTTTTATAATATTAACTTTTTTTCATTTCAAATTTATGCAAAAGATTTTCTTATTATCTCAGAGAAGAATCGTTTAGAAAGATTGGAGAAAGGGGTAGCTAAACTAGGTGCTGAGCGTGAACATGCAAGAAATATAAAGCAAGAACATCACGATGAATTACAAGATAAGCACAATATTATTTATAGGAATAAAAAAACTACACGAGTTATTTCCGATACAGAACGTCTAGAAAAATTAGAGCAAAGTGTGTCAAATCTGGGCGCCGAGCGTGAGCGTGCAAGAATAATCAGTCGTGGCACTCATGACGACTCTAAAATCAGGCACAATGCTCATAATCTGAATAATAGAACTATACAAAGTATTGCAAATAAAGAACGTTTAGAAAGATTAGAACGTGGAGTTCTCCAACTTGGTACTAAACGTGAACGGGATAGAATACAAAAAAACTAACTATTCTGCTACCACTGCAACAGTAGTATTAGGAAAATTTCTTGGTGGAAGTTTAGGATGCCAGCCACATGCAAACTCTAACATAGCTTTACGTACACTACCTAACGGGGATCGCTCCCAGGCATCTTCTGGCCGACTGAAGACTAACATTGTTTCCCCATTATTCATTCTTCCAGAATAAGTGGCCAAAAAAAGCTGTCTACGTTTCTTTTCAATACAATTGTATTCACTTTTCTGTCTTACTGATATAACACCTGGCTCCTGAGGCAACTTATAGTCATATATACTCCACATTTTTACCATATTACCTATTCTTCTAATTGTTGCAGGATCTGCATAAGCTATAAAAGCGTCTTTAATATCTATATTTTTTTCAGTTTCAGTTACATAAACCCATTCTGCTTCTGCAGTACTACATATATTATTTACCTGATAGGCAGCGCGAGAAAAGTCCCTCCATTCTGTTTAGTTATCTCTCGCATTAGAATAGAAAATCGATCTGTTGTATATTGAGAGGGGAAAGCAACGGCATGAATCTTGGCTAAACGCTTTCCATTTTTCTGACTTGAATTTATTTTTGTAATGTTTGAGATAACACTATCATATGAATTTCCAGTGTAGTCATCACCAAAAACATAAATAGCAATTGTATGGCCTCGTTTCTTATACTGCCTTAGAGCAGTCATTATTCCTTCAACAGGGCTGCTATTAGATGCAGTTTCCCATCCTTTAAATAATTTCATCACATTTTTACGTCGAAATGGTACATCTGGAATCCATCGACCACTATAGCCTGAAAGAATGGCCCTACCCTGATCATCCAATATCTGAAATCCTTTTACCTGAGGATGAATGGTTAGAACATTATTAATTTCTTGCGTGACACGATCCCAGATAGCCTGCATGCTACCAGATGTATCAATTACAAAAACGACATAATCACTATCTACCGGAATGCCACCTACTTCATCATCACGAAAAGTATTACTGGTAGATGGCGCAATAGATATTCTCTTCAAGGTTGATTGAACCAAAGAGAGCCCATCAAGATCACCAGCCAATTCTTTTGTCTCACGTTCCTTTGTACTCAGACTTTGTGAAAAAGTTTGAGCTGCCCTACCTAAACTTACACTTTCCTCTAACTGAATATCATTCTGCTTCTTTTGATCATCAATTTTTTGTGCCAGACTGTCTATTTTAGTCTTTAGTGTAATGACCTGCTCTAGTTGATTCTCAACCTGATCAGCACTAGATTGTGATGAATCTTTATCAGTATGGGAGATCAATACTAATAGAACTATAGCACCAAATCCACAAGTGATAATATCTAAAAATGAAAAATTAAATATATCAAAATCTTTTTTCTTTATTTTCATGGCCAATTTACCGCAGGGCTAATGACTAGCCCACCAGTCCCCGCTATCCAACTCCAATATTCATTTACTGCATCAGGATCTCCTTCAATAGGCAGTAAAATAACATTAACTTTTACGCTATCAAGACTAACAGCTTGAATGGTTTTTCGAAATAATTTAACTCGACATTCACCAGAAATTGATTTTGAATTTCCTAGAAGAGAACTACATCCCGAAAAAGGATTCAGGCGAGCATAATTTGACTCACCTGTAGTTGGCAAACCATCTGTAATAATATAAAGATCAGTAGCATTTAGTTTGGATATAGCTTGTAGTCCTTTTTGCAGATTGGTCGCGCCTGTAGGAATAATAGTATCTAACTCTTTGTAAAGATTCTTAAGGGCAGCATCGGCGTTAACGCTAACCCATTTTGATTTGCTCAGCGAATATATAGAATCATTAAAAGCGATTACACTGAGCTGACTCGACTTAGGTGCTCGAGCAAGTAGCCAACGAACTATCTTTTTTGTCCGAAGCCATTTAGGAGCCTTTTTTTTATTTTGAACAGAACTATTCTTTCTTTTAATAATGTTTAATAATTTTTCATCGGTCATCGAGGCACTACTATCAATTAGTACGGCGATGCGACGGCCTTCAACTTTTAAACCTATCAAATAATTCTCTTCACCGCCCTGATCATCTTCTATAAGATCTTCTTTGTTAGCTATTGGACTGGTACTAATATCACTCTTCAGAGCAGCCAACTGACCCTTCTTATTTACAAGACTAGACTCTTTTTTTGAAAGCTCTTGTTTTATCTGTGCAAGCTTTGCTTTGAGCTTTTTAATTCTCTCAGCTTCAGACTGTGAAGTATTACGCAGTTGATCTAGCGTCTGTTGTAATTCTACCTGCTGTGCTTCAAGATATTTAGCCTCTCCAATTAAGTTATTAGCCTCAGCATTAGAATCACTCACATTGTATTTGACTAGCATAAATACCAGCACAATAGCACCAAGCCCACATGACATTATGTCAAGGAAGGCAAGATTAAACCCTTCTGATCGACACCGCCTTCTCACAGATAAACTCTTTATTTAATACGAGCAAGTAGATACTGATCACAATAAGATTGGATATCAACGATCTGGCCATCTTGAAGGCGTTGTAATTGGTGGAAAATAAACATGAGAAATATACTAATCAACAAAGCTACAAGTGTGGAGTTAAACGCCACACCAAGACTATTTGTCATGCCTGCAATATCGCCAGCAAGTGCTTTGTCAGCAAGAGACAATGCTTCACCAATACCACGTACCGTGCCGATAAAACCAATAGAAGGTACGGCCCAAATCAGATAACGAATCATCGAATTTTCAGCATCCTGACGAATAGCAAGCGCTTCCACACAACTTTCTATGGCATCCGATAAATTTTGTACATTTTTAGTTCCGGCATAACGCCATAAGGTAGTACGTAGTGTCTGAATTAGAGGCGATGAACTATGATCAGCGGAAAGCTCCGTATCAAGCCGTTTAATAACCTGTTCTGCATCAAAATCCCCTCCTTTTATTTCTTCTATAATATCAACTGTATAAAGGTATTTGCTGCGTAAAATTTTGCGGCATTTACTTAGAATGAGAAAACTTCCCCAGAGCATCAGAATTATACAAATCTCCTGCTCATAGTCTTTGATAACAATTACAAAGTCACGGGGTGCCGATTGGCCCATCTGTCTGGCTGCCTCAAGTATTACTTCAGCTTCAGGGCGCACATAACCAATATAGGCGAGATGAACTAAAATAACTGAAATAATCAGGACAAAAAAACTTTTAACAACATCAGACATATTAAATATCCACAGGAAAAGATGTAGGAGAATTTAGACTAATAGCTGGCACCACAGCATACACGGTTGCCACAGTAACAAAAAGAGCCGCCAATACTACAATCCATTGAGTAATTCTTTTATTTAATAACTTTTTCAGCTTACTCATTTTCTCCTCCATAAAGATAACGACCTATTCTGAATCCTACATCGTCACGCTCAGTAGTCAATCCTTCTCTGAATGCAGGTCGGAGTTTAGTAATTGATCCAGAGCGGAAATTGGCTCCCTTAACTACATGTGACTGCCCACGTTGCTCACCTAGAGGATTCTCTATTGTCGTATTTGCCATTGGTGGCATGATTGAGTACACGTCATGAACCCATTCACTAACATTACCAGCCATATCATAAAGACCAGACAATTCTTTTTTGAAACTACCTACAGGTGCAACGCTAACATAACCATCATTATAATTAGGCACATAAAATGTCATTTGGCTTTTAACGCTTTCATCTGCGATATTTGCAGTATTAGGTGGGATAATCATTTCGTTACCCCAAGAAAAAATAGTTTGTTTAGTTTTTCCAGTCATGCGCGATAGCCATTCCCATTCTGATTCACTAAGCAAGCGATAGCCATCGGCATTATTATTAAACCCATTTACTTTTCCATTCTTAATTTTGTAGAAAAGCTGGAGCTTTTCATTATTGCTCAACCAATTACAAAAAGATGCTGCTTCATGCCAATTAATTGAAGTAACAGGAATATTTTGTGCCCCTAGGGCTTTCTTGTTATTAAATTTTATATACTGCCCATTTGTTATCTCAAAAATACTGGCATAGAATGATTTTGTTAATCTGATCTTTTTCTGAAATTCATTTGCGCGCTGACCTTTCTCAGAACGCGGCGCTCCCATTTTTATGTATCCTGGTTTTATAAATAGCTTGAATTTAATTCCGGCCTGATTAGTTAATTCTCGAGGTGCTTCCTGTAATCGTGCCTGATATTCAGTTAACAATTTAGCAGATATCTTTTGAACAAACTTTCCTGTGGGATTTACAGTTTTTGATACTGAGCGGTACCCCTTTTTTTTGAAGATGATCTGATGAGCTACTGCTGGAAGACTAATAGTTATATTGCCATTTCCATAGTCTTTATTATTAATCAATATCGTTGCAGATGGCGAAGATGAAATTTCAACCTGCCCTATTTCTGGTTTTAGCTGAAAAGAAATTTTTTTCTCTTGGTCTGAGGAAAGTTGTAAATTTTTAGTTTCTGGATAATAACCAGGCTTCATATAAGTTAATCTATGCTGTATTTTTGTACTGAGGAAAAGCGGCTCCTTAGCCAAAGTACCATTTACAAGAAGCTTTCCACCTTTTGGTGTTAGTTTAGGAGTGATTTTTGCCTTTATACGTGAAAGTTTATAATTCCGTTCTACTTTTAATTCTAAATGAGTAATCTCAAATTTCTCAATTGTGTCAACATAGTTCTCAGCTGTAACGCGCAATGAATACAAACCACCATTTTGACTATATTCTAAAGGAGTTTTTCCGATCAACTCCTCATTAAGAAAAATATTAGCTCCAGTAGGCCTAGAAGAAATATTAATCCTACCATTGACAGGCTCTAAGTCTACCTGCAATTTTGTCTGCTTTCGCCGTTGAATTTTAACCTCCATCTCTTTGGGCCGAAAGTAAGGATTATTAATCTCTATAGTGTAGGCTCCTGCCTCTAATTCGTGATCAAGCCTAGCAGAGAGCGCAATATCATGACCATTGATTTTCCAAGTAGTTTTTAACAGGCTCTCGTCATCTCCTAATATGTCTATGATCAGACGTCCAGGTAGCTCAAATAACTCAAGTGGAAAAACCTTTCCTAGATATTTAGGAGCTATTGTTTCAGTTGTATCTTTAAAGCCTGTAGCAGATACGTTGATAACAGGATCTCCAGCAAGTGAATACACCACATCTCCAATACTAAAGCTAAAGCTATCTATTACACTGATTGTCGCTGACTCTCTGGCCTCAAATGGCATAATTTCTATCCGGGTTCCACGAGAATAAATAAGCAATATAACTATAAGTAAAAGAATACTTATCACCGCTAAACTAGAAATAAGGAATGTTCTTTTTTGCCGGCTTTGCGCCTTGTCTAGTTTGTTATTAAATTGATTCATCACAAATTATGCTGACACTATAATTATTCTGATCATAAGGAATTAGTACCTGCAATAATTTTGCTTTAAAACCCTTACGATTTCCTTCAAAAAAATAGTTCCCTGGTTTTAACTGTATCGTTTTTTTTAGAATAACACCAAGCTTTCCTATACCACGTACGCGTACGTCAGTCATGTTATCAGACATGACTGTGACAGGAATCAACCGATTGAATGTTGCAATCAACTTATTCAATTGATCAATTTGTATCTTTATTTTAGAACTATGTTTTGAAGCAATCTCTGCCTGCATTAATACTTTTTTCGCAGCACTGAGAACACCACTATCTGTAAGACGATAAGGAGAATTGATATGTTGGCTAAGAACTGACTGAAAACCAAGAATCTCATTAGCACGTTTTAACCCTATGAGTGCCGCCTCATTTTCAGGCATATCTTTTATGATTTTGGTATAACTAGCCTTTGCTTGTTGCCAATTATCATCACGAGTTGCGTGTTCTGCCTGACTGATAGCTTGCTTTATTCGACTTGTTTTCTCTTTTGCTAAAATTTGGCTCAAAAGTACCTTAAGTTCTTTACGTTTTGGATCAACTTTCTTTGCTTTCTGGAAATGATATCTTGCTTCTTTAACTCTATTATTTTCTATTTCAGAAAAGCCAGATGAAATATGAGTATTAAAACTATTGTTCCTGATCATTTGTTTCAATAAATTAAATCGCTCAGTTTCTTCTGGACGTTCTGAATTAATCTTTAGAACTTGCTCTAATAAGTCATGTTCATTTAGCAGGTCATGCTCAGCACGAGCTGCATTTGCCTTATTTAAAAGAGGAAGAATATACTGAAGTTTTTCAATATCTTGCTGAAGTGCTTGAGCTTCTGTAGACTGTGGAGCAACTACTAAGGCCTTTTCAATATGTAACTTTGCCCTATGATAATGATCTTCCAAAAATAATGAGGTAGCTTTTTCTATATTATCTTTAAAGATTTTCTCTGATTCATCTAGAATCAATAATGCTTTAGTCGTTAATAACTTAATGTTATCCAATGCATTTAAGTAATCCCCATTACTAAAATCTAGCATCATATTCTTATCCAGCTCATTGAGCTCGAATAAAGCACTCTGATTCCAGTGCTCAAGATTAGCTAACTGAAGTCGAGGCTCTAACTTATCTTTGTATTGTTGAAATAATTCTTTAAATTCTTCTCGAGTCTTTTCTTTATTTGATTCTGATGGTTCTTGTATCTTAGATACTGTAATAGGCGTATTCTTTTGCGTAGAAAATTTAAAATAGTGCAGACTAACGAATATAATAGTACAAGCAGCAATGACTATAAGAAAACTAATTATTACTTGCCATCTTAATTTTGTGCTACGTTGACGTGCCTCTCCAAGTTTCTTCTCAAGCACGTTATTTTAAATTGCTATAGTTGAACATCAGGAGTTTCTTCTTCAGAATATATTTTTTGCAGAAAAATACGCCATTGCATGAATTGCTCCCTGGCATTGCCGGTCAGCTCAACACTAGCTTTATTAAATGCAATGACTTTTGGCGCCATTTCCATATCAACAGATCGGCCCAGTTCATTTAGCGTATCACGATGTACATTTGCTTCCTCACTTGATCTAAAACCTTGCGCAATTAAAGCAGCGCCGCCTATCCCACCAGCAAGTAATCCCACAGTACCAGCAGTCTGAGCTGCAACTGAGTTAGAACTTCCACCTGCAACTGCAGCCAAAACACCAAGTCCTATAAGTGCCACACCACCGATAGCCTGAGCTGCTGCTTTCATATTTGCTTCACGTTTTGCTTTGCTTTCCAGCAGACTTTGTTCTTGCCACATTAAATAACTATCATTCATTTTTGAAGAAAAAGCAGCATAGTTATTTTGTAAGCCGTCAATAAAAAGTTGATCCCGTACCCTAATAGCTTTCACACGCCGAAACATTGGATCCTGATCATTAGGCCTGCTCACCATATTGAATTGGTCTCCATCGACTTCGATATGGCGCATAAATGTACTTTCTGAAAAGCTGGCTCCAAATCGAATATCAGCTAAATAGTGAAGGTCTTCTAATTCTTTAGATTCATGATCATTGAGTTCCTCAGCAATTTCTGTTGCCACGTCTTCAAATAAAGGATCATAAGAATCCTTTCCTTTGTTTCTGTAATCTTTGTGGAAAGTATCTGTGACTTCATGCTCAAAAGATTCGTCTACCCATTTTCGGCCACTTATATCCATTACCTCTATTTTTATTGCAACTTCTTCACCATTTGATTCTTTGATCTGGCCAAGTATATATAAGTCTCCAGTAGCTGTTCCATCAGGAGTTACACGGACTGAACCAAAATGTCCTGTTTCATCTAACTTTTCTTTGAGTTTGTAAGCAAAACGGTTGGCCTCTGCCCTGCGTATCTCTGGCCAGATATCCTCATAATCATCGGGATCTTCAGGCAAGCCCGGATCAAAAACAGGAATAATGACATCAAGCTTTTGACGTGATTCAACCGAATTAATTTCTTTTGGCTTTGAATAGGACGATGATAATGAGGGACCGACCCCTGTCGATAACTTTATATTATTTGCTGCACACCCAGAAAGTATAAAAACGTAAAAAATACAAACAGTCAGAATAATGCAAATATCAAATTTCTTAGGAAACATGCTCTCTCCCTATTATTGGGTTAATCCTTTATATTTTCTATACTCATTCCATAATTGCTCTTTTTTAGTGGGATCAGTCTCATCCTCGGCAGCACGTCGTATCTGAGCTGCAAGTGCACTGTCATTATCTGCTGACGGAATATCATCAGGAACTTTCCCATTTGCAGCCGCAATACTACCTTCGTACTTATCATTTTCTTTACTTATGGTTTGCACTTCCGGGTTAATCTCTGTCTCTTCATCCTTAACATTAGCCTCAGTAGTCGGCGCCTCGGTTCCAGACATGTTTGAACTGGCAACAGACTCGCTTGTAGCTCCCTTTGTTGAACTACTCGTTGAGTTCCCTGCGCCATTAGGATTACCGCTAGTACCGCTGGATTCTATCCTTTTGTTTTCCGACTGACAGAGTTCAAACTTGTTCAAGGACTTGTTAAAAGCCTGATCCATATGGTGAATACGTTCACCCCGAGTCAGAGAAGGATCATCTACATAATCTATTTGTATGTTTTTACAATCAATAGATGCCTCAGGATTTTCCTGAGCATAAACAGTTGATTGAAAAATAATGAAGCCAAATAGCGTAAGAGTAAGTTTTTTCATGTCCTGACTGTAAATTAGGAGATATAAAAATTACAGTTTAGCAGGAAGATCACACCATAGCAGGTTAAATGATAAGTGCCATCTACTGGGATCTCAAAAGTATAGTCCAAATTTGTACCAGAAGCAGACACTCATTTTTATCTATGTATATTGCTTCAGATTTATTCAAATAAACTCAACCAAATGATAAATAAATCAATTTTGTGATTGCTATTACAGAATTAATCCATCAACTTGGGTAATATATTAAGCGCATATAATAAGCATAAAAATTGACTTAGATCAATAAACAATCTAAGCCTTTTAAGTAAGATAGTAATAAATCTCATAAGGCAGAAAATACAATAGGCTAAATATAAAAATATATTTGAGTATAAAAGGACTTAAAAATGACTCGTCCCCATATTCTATTTCTACAACTAAACGAAATAAATTTTAATTATATTGATGAATATATTCGTTTAGGCTATTTGCCAACGTTCAAAGCGCTGTTTGAGAAACACGGTTATGTAGAGACAACTTCAGAAACAGAACATCATCTGGCAAATCCATGGATTCAGTGGCCCACGGTACACACTGGTATGTCCTATGCTGAACATAAGGTGTTTCGTTTAGGCGATATCACTAAGCACAAACATGAATTGATATATGAGGCATTAGAAAAAGAGGGTGTCTCTGTAGCGGCATTGGCTCCGTTTAACGCTGGCAACAATACAAGGAATGCAAAGTTTTTTGTACCTGATCCATGGACGAAAACCCAATTCACTGGCTCACAGGATTTACGCAGAATTTATAATGCACTATGCCAGGTTACTAACGACTATGCTAAGAAAAAAATCACACTACAATCGTCTTGTGATTTATTGTTGGGTGCACTTGAAAACGCAAACTACAAAAGCATACTCGACTATAGTAAAGAAACATTATCTTACATGGAAGGTAAAACATGGTTTCGTGCTGTTATTTGCGATCGTTTATTGCTCGATACTTTTGTTACACAGTGCAAAAAACATAAGCCAGAATTTGCAACTGTTTTCTTAAATGGTGGCGCACACTTACAACACCACTATTTATTCTCTTCTAAAGCTTATCAAGGCGATCGGATAAACCCTGACTGGCATGTGGCAAAAAATGAAGATCCATTGCTTGACGTATTAAAATTATACGATGATGGGTTAAAAGATATTCTGAATCTTGCAAACAAGTTTGAGAATGGACGTGTTATTTTAGCTACAGGACTACATCAAAATGCACATGAACGAGAAACATATTACTATCGTATCGATGATCACGAGAATTTATTACATAAGATTGGTATCAAATACACTGATATATATAATTTAATGACAGAAGATTTTGTGCTTTGCTTTGAAAACGAACAACTTGCCTTAGAGGCAGAGCAAACGATTTTAAATGTGGAAACTATAGATATAGAAGAAATATTCTATGTTGAAACTGCAGATAATGCGGTTCGTACAATGAATAAAGGCACGAAGATTTTTCATACGGAAAACCGGGGCAAAGATATTTATGTGCAATTAAAACCTGTTGCCGCATTAATACCTAATGAAACAAAAATTAGAAGCAATGGTGTGATCATTGAAAATTTTGGGAAACTTGTTTCTCTTGCCCAAGTAAAAAATACACATCATCATGGAGTAGGATACTATTCAGACACTGGCTTCTTGAAGGGTGAGCTACCGGATTCTTTTCCATTAAAAGACCTATTTGGTATGTTTTTGGAATCATACGGCATTCAATCTAGTCATCAAGCGGGAATGGACCCTGATTTCTTAGCTGCAATTCGTAGACATGAGAATGGAAATGGCAAATCAATAGCAGCATAGCAGCAAACTTCTTCAAGAGCGGGCGCTCTTAGTGTTACAAGATTGTCAAAAAAATCACAAGCAGCAATCAAAAAGCTACCAATAAAAAGTCAGGCTTAGATTTAAACTCGAGCGTCCGCTTTTGGCACAAAGCAGACACTCAGAGGCTCCTCCATTCCCTTAGTATTTATCTCAGCTATCCGTTATATATCTACAAATTAACAGATAATCAAGTAAATGTTTGTTCTGAGCAATAAAGCGCTATGAATAAATTTAATCCAATAGAAGATATTGAAGATGCCCATTTGGTACTTGACCAGGGTCACTGGCCAAATTTTCATGATGCTGAGGTGCATAATTTGAATATTTGGCGTGGCGATGTTCGCCCAGATAATAACGTTTGGATCGGGCCGGCAATAGAAGCGTCATTTGAACTTTGTGCATTGGAGAAACCATATATTGCAGTATTAAGATTTTATGATTGTGAATCTATGAGAATGGGTGACTTCAACCATCAAAATGCGTTATATGAATTAACACTAGGATATGAAGCACGAGGCAACTTAACAAATGGAAAACCTATGACACCTTATATCATCGTTAATTTTGAGGAAGCGTTTGGTACAGCTTTGTCTTTCAAGTGCTTTAAGATTCAGGCAATAAAGCGAAACGAAATAAAAAGTATTACATGAAGCATATAGATGTAAAACCCAGCTCAAAAATTGAGCGCCCCTTTGTAGGAACAACCTTTCAATCTGTCTGTCGATCAACCATAGATCGAATCAGCGATTTTAACCAGATCGTTTGAAAACATCTCATCGCTCGCCAGTAGGTAGAACATGTTGCCGTTGTGCCAGACGACAACTGATGGGCTACGTCCGTCTATGTCGTCAGCAGGCGGTTCTGGGCCAAGCTCATAGGCCCGGCCTACATGACCTGCAATGAACACCTCCCGCCCGAAACTTCCGTATGGCACCTTTACAGTCTGCCGTTTGGCTTCATTAGCATCTATTTTTTGCGCTTGGGTAAACACGAAAGACTCAAAATATGCCTCCAGTGATCGATCATCTATAGGCAACTCTCGCATCTTGTAATCCCGCACATAGATACGGAGTGACTTTAGATTGTGCCTGAAGTTTTTTCTGGGGACGAGGGGCTTAAAATTCAGTTTCTCGGTAGCTACGCGCCAGGAGGTTGCTGATTTGAAATGAGAATTCTCTAGCATGTCATTCTCCGGGGTAATCTTTCTATGAATATCCGCTTGGCACAAAGTAGACATTCAACAAAAGGTTCTAACTTCCTGATTTTTGATCACGGAGGAGAAGCTTCTTTAGTTCGTACATAGAAGGATCATTTGCCTGATTTCCCAAAGCTCGTTCAATAGTCCATTTCTTGTTTGCTATGCCTCCGGCTTTTACGATAAGTTGTGCAGCTCCGAATTGTTCAGCTGTTATAGCAACATCTAACGGATACTGCCCGAAACGATTATTCATAGTCAGTGATTCCTTCACGTTCTCCGCTTCATAAGAAGGATCGAATAGTAGTGTTTCTATAAGCTCCACCTGACCAGTAGCTGTGGCGTGATGTAAGCAGGTTTGATTATTTGCATCCAACAAGCCACTTGCGCCGAGTTCTTTCGCCATGTCATAAAGATGCATATTGCCCTGCCGACAAGCCCCCAGCTTTATTATGGATTGTGAAGGGTCAGCACCAGCAGCAAGCAATAATTTTACGCTTTCTAGCATACTATTATTTTCTGAAAATACGGCCACATCTAAAGGCAAAGGGTTTTTTACAGACACATAAAAACTTACTCCATATTCAGTGAAAGAAGCCCGCCTGTTCGGATCTGCACCAGCATCTAGCAATGCCTTAATTACCGGCGTATCTGAACGCAACGCTGCCAGTACCAGAAACGGTATGCGATTATCTGATATACCTGCGTTAGCATCGGCACCATTAGCCAACGCGCTTCTCACTTCTTTGATGTTGGATGATGGTCCTCTCCTCATTGCCTGTTCTAACTTAACCTGCGCAGGTTCATCTATTGCTCGTTTGATTTGTGCTGCGTCTCTAAGGACATCGTCAAATGCACCCTTATTAGCTGCAATGACAAGATGCCCGCTAATAGCAACAATTAAATAAAGAAATACCCACTTATATACATTTCCGTCCCTTTTTACCAACAGGGCTATTGCCCCGATTAAGACAATAACGTGCAAGGGTGCTGAGACAAATGTCAGTAATAAAAGAAGGATAAACCAGACAGCCATGCTGGTATCGCCATCGGTTTCTTCAACGCCAATAAATAAAGCAAGAGATATGATACTTACCGCTAAAGCTAACCATGTGAGCTTATAAATAAGTTTATTCTTCATTCGGGTTGTTTAAATTTTAGTATTTATAGAAGGGATTCCTATTAGAATTTATTCCTTAGATGAACTTGCTGTTCTGGTTATGTACTTTCAGTACACTGCTGTGTTTCAACAAAATAAATTGTTGTCGACCTCACGTTATTAGCATTATCGGAATTTATTCTGGCTAGCTTTAACAAGTTTCAGTGGCATAACACTTTTTCATTACAAAGCCTGTACTAAATGTCCACTTTTGGCACAAAGCAGACATTTATCATCTCAGCTAAGAATTGTGGTAATAAATCACAATTTTAGAAGCCTTAAGTAAGAAAATTTGTTGGTATCTTATAAATATTTAGTCTCTGAATCGTCCTGTAGCATGGTTTTTAAGCTGATGTCTAATTTTTCGACAGTTTTGATTTAATCAAAGAATTACGAGTTAGTATTTTCTAAAAATCCTAGAGGCCAGAGTAAAAATTTTGATGAATTTTTTTAGATAAAGATGAGCGTCTGCTTTTGGTACAAAGCAGACATTCAGTAAAACACTTGTTACCATAGACTAAGTTTTGAATTTCCCCGGAAGGGGTATAGAGTTAAAGTATTGTGTAGGAGTCAAAAATGAATACATGGATGCTTGTAGCAGTTATCTCTGTTACTCCCGGAATGGGTTTCAGTGATGTAGAGATAGTCCATACACCAGCAGCAACTGAGGCAGATTGTCATAAGCTTAAGGAAGAAATTTGGACTAATAAGAAGCTGGTAACGACCTGGCGTAACAAAATTACTATGGGGTGCGTAGAGGTAGGATCATACCAGGAGTCGAAATGAATACATGGATGCTTATAGTGATTATCTCTGTAACTACCGGAATGGGTTACAGTGATATAGAGATTATCCATACACCAGTAGCAACTGAGGCTGATTGTCTTAAGCTTAAGGAAGAGACCTGGAACAATACAGGGCTGGTTGCCTGGCGAAACAAAGCTTCTTTGGAGTGCGTAGAAGTAAGTTCTTATTAGGATGATAAATAGTAAGTAAGATCGGGTTTAGTTAACCGATAACAGTAGTGGAGCGTGTCATTGTCTAGCATGTAGCCCAGGACACAGCAGAGAGCGATAACCAGACTCCCCGAGTCGAGGACACTAACAAAAGAGGTATTAACTTAAGACCCTGTGTTTCCCCAACTGCTAGAAAAAGTGATCGAGGGTTAACCCAATCTATATTATTAGATTAATCACGTACATCAATCCGTACATAGCTTGAGATAAATACAATTAATATTGTTATTTATTCACAGGCTATCATGGATTAATGGCGGTGGGGGCAGTCTGAAGCGAACCCGTCTCTGCCGGATCTGGTGATTTACAGGGAATTAACAGGGAATATCACTCATTTTAGGGGTGGATTCGGTTACCGGCATCCGGATGTACCAGACCATAGCAGGGAACTAAGGTCATTTCCCTGCTCCGTGTTAACAGGGAAAATGATTTTGCAGATCAGGGAACTCTGGTCACCGGAACAGGGAAACTGCTTTGTTTTTGACTTGCCAACTTTCCACATCGCGGATTTTAACGCACAGGGCATCAAGGAAAACGATGAGGTACATTGGCAACCGCTATCTTTTCCACGATTTCGCCGGACTCGCTGGTTAGTTTCTAGTTGCTTTTTTTAAGTCCATTTTACCGTGAACAACGCCAAGGACTTCAATTCGATTGTCACCGATTTGATAAACGACAACATGCTTTCCTGCGACCAAGCTACGAATACCTTGCGCAATCTCTGGACGTTCACAGCCTATTTCCGGGTTTTTTGATATTTCCTGAAAAACCTTTTTGATTAGTTCCACGTATTTTTGTTCTTGGGCTTTCCCCCAAGATTTAATTGTGTAGCCAGATATGTTTCTTAAATGAGCGCGAGCGCGACTCGAGACAATTACATTCAAAGTCATTAATTCGTCGTCTTATCTTCTTTTTCCAGCTCCATGAAAAATTCATCAATATCGCTAATTTCAATAAAATCTCCCCGCGCTATTTGGTCACGGGATTCCTCCACCATTGATCGAATCTTTAGCAATTTTATTTCTTCATACTCAGCTTCTGAAATTACGACCGCAACCGCACGACCGTGCTTTTCGATGCTGACCGGTTCCCTCTGGACGGTGTCCATCAATTCCCCAAAATTTTGCTTTGCTTCACCAGCACTAAATATCTTCATAATCAATACTTTCTGTTAATAGTGTCTATTTTGCCTATTTTATCCTATTTGTCTATATTTTGCAAATTCATATGTGGTTCGGCAAAATATCTTGCCCAATTACCAACATTAGTCATAAAATTCACTGGCGATCACAACCGGGGGGGTGCGCGTCCGGGGTATTGAATCGACACACCCACAGGCTCCGGCGGGTAATTCGGACGTCCCTCAATCGCACGGGTTTCAAAATCGATGGTGATTACACAGGGCCCGCTCATCATTGTTCCTGCTTACGCAGTTCGAGACGTTCGCGGCTTACCTTGCAGCAAACTAAATCTGTTCTGTATACGCAAAAGGAGCCCCGTGCGGCCCCTGCTCGTTTAGCTCCTGCTGCAACAGCTTTAAACATTCCTCTTCCCCGCGCATTGGTTGTGATTTGCAGACAGGCCTTAGTCGGTTACCCTGACGGGGCTAACGCTTCCACCTGCATAATCTGAAACGACTGCGAAGGCAACTTAGGAAAATTATCCGTGGGACGAATGAGCATCTCATCGCCGACACCCTCTACGTTCTGCCACGGGTAAAACTGGAGGCCGGGGCACGCTCTGCCCTGGATCCAAACACCACTGCCACTGTTGAAGCCTATATTTCGGAAGAGCTCAGCAACGGTTGGTCCTTTACGGTTCCCAATATCCACGTCATAGAACCGTCGCGAACCTATCTGGAGAAGCTTCTGATTTTGCACGGAGCGCACTGCGGCTATCGAGACGAAGGTCGCGTGCCGACGGACAAAGATCGAATATCACGGCATTACTACGATGCCGCCATGATCACCGGAACCGACACTGGCAAAGCGGCTCTGGCAGATGAAGCATTACTGGCCGCTGTTCGTGAACACAATCTGATTGCCTTCAAACAGGCCTGGAAAAAATTTGACGAAGCCGTTCCCGGATCCATTTACATCTCTCCACAAGATGCGTTGCTTTCTATCCTTGAGAAAGACTATGATGCCATGCAGGGAATGATGCCCGGCGATGCACCGGAATTTAAATGGGTCATGGAACAGCTTCGGATCGCCGAAGACACTATCAATCGGCGTTAGTCCGCTGCACCTCAGGCAGTTCCTCAACCTTCAGACAGTACCTCCCATTTTTGGCTTCGATCAAATCTTTCAATCAAGAAAATATTCAGACGAACCCGGGGCTTGCATTAGCTGCTTTAACGATATGTCCTCTTATTCTTCAGAACAAGGAAAAACTGGTTTTAAAAGTGAGTAGCACTATCACGCCAGAAGCTAGCATAGCAGACTAGTTTAGCGGGCGACTGTCGTGGCGGATTTTAGTAGGAGTAGGTTTGTCTTCGATCAGAGTAGTTTGATACCAGCGATCAGCAGGCCGACCATGGCCATGTTCAACCCGACCACCCAGACGATAATACCGTTCTTTGCCGCTGCGATATCTGCCCTGGTCTCCTGACGCAGGGTTTCGATATCAGTTTTGGTGGCGAGATTATGCTCCAGCAGCAGCGTCTGTTCCCGAACCATGGCCTCAGCCTACGACTCCGAAATCCCCGCTTCTGTCAGCCGGCGTACCGCCGCATGGGTATCATAAACAACCGCTGTCTGCTTCATGGGGATAGTATAAGCCTTCTCCGGTCAGTTTGAAACCCCGGGATGTATAAGCCGATTAGGTTTTGTTTCAGTTGTTGGCCTGATCACGGACCGGATCAGGCCTGGTCTGCCATCACCCGACCCACACAAATGCGCTATGCTTGTCAGTACGTTCCTTAACCTGATCCCGGCATTAAAAGCGCATATCCAGCCACATATGTCCTCCGATGGCCTGGGCATTGCCGGATCTCCTGGCATATTCCAGATCTCCGTTCATTGCAATCACGTCTGTGATCTGGTAGCGCATTCTGATCCCGCCGAAACCACCCGGAATCGTATCCTCTCCGCTAATCCGGTATGAAACCGAAGGTCCTCCGCCCAGACGGGCTCTGACACTGTCTCTGCCAAAATGCGTGAACGTTGCTCCGCCCCGCACCTCCACCTCTCCCTGGTCATCATCAAAAGTCCTCGCCAGGGCCAGCTCCATCCGCCCGTCAATAATATTCACGCTCCGACCGCTGAAGCTGATATTGGAATGGGTCGTCCCACTTTCCGTATGACTGCCAAAATGACCATACGTGTAGGCAATCTGTGCCCTCGGGCGAAATTCCATCCCGTTACCCAGTTCTTTAAACCACTTCAGCGACAAAGACGGACTCACATAGAAGTTATCGTATTTCCCGTTCGCCACTTCCTGCCCTCTTGCCGTGTCCTGCACCGTACGCGCACTGTCATGATGGGCATAACCGAAAATGACCGCACCGTCCAGGTTAAACTCCCCGACCGACTGCTGTCCGTACGCCCCGACAAAACCATGTGTGGCCGAATCTCTGACTGAGGTCACCTGGGTCCGGATCAGGTCCTGACCCACCCCGGCAAACAGACCTGCCCGCCGGCCATTATCTAAGCGCACATCCACCCCGCCCGAAGCACCATACAGCCTGTGATCCCAGGCTAAGGCCGATCCGTCGTCATCGCGTTCGGAGACCGTACCGAACAAACCACCCCAGACACCCTGCCGGGTCGCCGTCCCGCGGGGCAGGCGACTGCTGTCCAGGCGCTGAAATACCTGCCGCCGGATCTGCCCGGTCATCGCACCCAGCGTGATGCGGGTCGCAGACTGTGCGGTCGGATCCACCACCGCCACTGCATTGCTGTTGTACAGAACCGGAACCCGTCCGGACCGGACCGTATCCACCCCCCGGATGGCAAAAGTCCGGGACGGCCCGCGCCCCTGTGTCTTGGCTACAATATCAAAAATATCATTATCTCCTTCGCTCTCTCCCAGATCAGAATATCCGTCAATGATCGCTTGTGCCCCCAGGATCAGCGTCTGATTCTCCTCATCAGAGCCTCTTATCACGTAGGATCCTTCTCCTGTGGCAGATATCTTGCCGTTGAGGTTGATTATTCCGTTCCTGCTGCCTGACACAATACCGTGGGATCCACGGCCGGTGGTTGAGATTGTTCCGGACTCGCCCAGGGTGATCTCCACGTCAGTAATTACGACGCCGTCGGGGCCGTTGGAGTCTATGGTGCCGGGCCTAATTTCCGGCGACCAAATCCCGTGCGCCTCGTCACCGATCGTCGTGATCCTGCCATGGCTGTCGATTGTTGCTGCATCTCCGGTCACCTCAATGCCGTAGGAGATATCGCCGGTGGTTGAGATTGTTCCGGACTCACCCAGGGTGACCTTCGCGTCTTCTCTAGTCACACTGATACCGTGCGAGCGCAAGTCCTTTGTGATGATCGTGCCATTGTTGATGACTGTTGCATTAATGCCATTTGCGTTAATACCGTCCCCGGTATCAAGGCCTGTCATGATCGTGCCATTGTTGGTGACTGTTGCATTATCGCCACTTGAGACAATACCGTGGCCGCTGGCAGTGTTTGTTGTGATCGTGCCATTGTTGGTGATTGCTGCATTATCGCCTTCTGAGCGAATCCCTGACGAGACGAATGCGCCGTCTGTCATGATCGTGCCATCATTACGGACTGTTGCGTTTCCGCCCGTTGAGCGAATACCGTGTGCACCGATTCCGGTCGTGGTGATACTACCATCGGTACCATTAGTGATCGCGCCGATTGCATTAATACCGTGTGCACCGTCTCCGGTCGTAGTGATCTCCTCCGTGTTGACAACCTGCGCAAATGCAAACCCCGGCAGGAGTAACACTACAAAAGCTAGTACAATAACTGTAGTTAAGGTATTAAACCGTGATACCCCACATCTGATATGTTTATTTTTTTCTGTCACTGATGATTCTCCTTAATATAGACAAAATTCCAGTATTGTACTTGTCAAAACTGTCCTTATCTTGTTGTTATAGAACTACTTTTGTCCTTTGTCCTTTGTCCTTTGTCCTTTGTCCTTTGTCCTTTGTCCTTTGTCCTTTGTCGCTAAGACTATCACACCTGCAAGTGATGCGCCATATTTTGCATCTCTATTTATTACAAAGTGTTGTTCTTATAATACATCCCCTTGTAGAAACCCTTTTATCAGATACCATTGCTATGATAAGAAACCATGATAATCAGACAAGCCTTGATTCAAGACCTTTTGTAACAAAACTGCCCTCAGGTAAAATGGCAAATTTCGGGTTCATACAATTACGGACCTACAACAACCTACAACTAATCTGACTCACCCTATTATTCGTAACATCATTTGGTGTACGTAATTAAGTGCGAACAGGACAGGCCGTTTTCTATCCATCACCAAATCTGGTGATATCTGATTTATATCTTCAGAGGAAGGCTGGTCAAAATAATTCCGGGGGGCTGCAACCTGAACAAAACCTCGTCCTTTTATTCCTGACAGCTTACATCATTTTTTTCTTGCTAGAAGTGATACTTCAGGTTGAGGCTCAGCGCCCAGAATGCCATGTCGTCCGTCGCAAGTGAGTACCTCACACGGCTACTGCGCGGGTCTCCGGGAATGGGAGAATTCGTGGAATCATGGCTGCGAAGCTGTCTGTATTCATCCCCGCCCTTAAATGCTCCGAATGCTCCGAAATCCACCCATCGGAACTTCAGACCAATGGTTATCGGTTCACTGATCCGATAGTCCATACCGGCAATTGCCTGATAGCCAAACATCGTATCCGAAAGCCTTTTCCTGCCTACCGTACTTGTACCGGCCAGGCGCCTGTTAAGATCAGCAGCGTTCGAATAAGAATCGTCAAATGTGGTAATGCCGGCAGGGTCAGTATTCCGTGTGAAGCGATTAGAGTATTCAAGCGAGGTCCTGGCAAAGCCCACACCAAATCCAAGATAGGGTGTCCACTTCGAGTCCGAGGTAAAATCATAGTACAGGTTGGCAAAGAAATTGTGTCCGGATACATTACCAATTGTTTCCTCCTGCGTAACCAGTTCCTGTATCGTCTTATCGCCCAGGCTGACATCCAGGTCTTCCCGGGAATTGTGGTTGGCGTTACGATAGAAATATTCTCCCTCCAGTCTGAAATTCCGCCAGCGATACCCCAGCGTCGAGCCCGCCAGAATTCCGATACCTGCATCAAACTTGTTTCTCCATCTGTCCCCGCCACTAAAACCAGAACAATCGGTAGTTCCGGTGACAAACTGATCGCACGTGCTGGGATAATCATTATCTGAGCTACGGGTTTTCAGCCCCTGTTCAAGAACCCCGCCCACATCAAGGCCCATGTACCAGCCATCCCGGGCCAGTGCCTGAACGGGAATAAGCAGGAAGGACATCCCGGCTATCAGCCACAACCATTTCAGATATATTCTATTCTCCATCTCTCCTGACCTTTAGTGGGAGCGCGGTGTGCCGGTCAGAGCAGTTTGCTGCCGGCGATCAGCAGCCCGACCATGGCCATGTTCAGCCCGACCACCCAGACGATAATGCTGTTCTTTGCCGCTGCAATATCGCCGGCGGTCTTAAGACCCAGCTTCTCTACATCGGCCCGGACAGTCGCGATCTCCGCCCTGGTCTCCTGACGCAGAGTTTCAATATCGATTTTAGTCTCCTGACGCAGGGCTTCAATATCGGCTCGGACGGTCGCGATCTCTGCCCTGGTCTCCTGGCGCAGGGTTTCAATACCGGCTTTGGTCTCCTGACGCAGGGTTTCGATATTAGTTTTGCTCTCCTGACGCAGGGTTTCAATATCGGACTTGGTCTCCTGACGCAGGGTTTCAATACCGGACTTGGTCTCCTGACGCAGGGTTTCAATATCGGCTTTGGTGGCAAGATTATGCTCCAGCAGCAGCGTCTGTTCCCGAACCATGGCCTCAGCCTGCAACTCCGGAAGCCCCGCTTCTGTCAGCCGGCGCACCGCCGCATGGGTATCATAAACAACCGCTGTCTGCTTCATGGAAGTAGTATAAGCCTTCTCCGGTCAGTTTGAAACCCCGGGATAATATATAATACCCTGTTTGTATAATTCTCAGCCGGAGTATAAAAAGGAAAAGGGGAAAGAAAAACATACGATTATTAAGTATACCAATAAAGGTAGAAACCGGCTGAGGTACCATGGAGGAAGGCCTTGTGCTGTTTTCGAATAGGCAGGAGAGGCAATGAATGACTGATTCTGCAATTGCAGTTAAAAATTGTATCTGAATCTAAAGCATAGTAACGTATCGAAAGCTTTGGGGAGGATAGGCAAAATCGAATAATTCGGTAATGTTTACAGGTTCAGAAAAGATACTTGTTCTTTTTATAGAAATTCCATACCCGACTTTACAATTTTTAAAGGGGCTGTCCCAGATAATGCCTAATTTGTGTTATAGGGGTAAGGATGAGGCAGAGCAGCATAAGCCAAGCGAAGCAGGCTCGATTGGTTGAGCATTTTGTGGCAGGCACGACGGCTCGCTGCACGGCTTCTTTAATTGGCGTTAACAGCAAAACCGCTATCTATTATTTTCATCGCCTTCGTACAATCATTGCCCTTCAGCTTGAAAAGGAAGAGGATATTGCCTTTGGTGGAGAGATAGAAGTTGATGAAAGTTATTTTGGCGGCAGTCGCAAAGGTAAACGTGGACGAGGTGCCGCTGGTAAAGTCCCGGTATTCGGCTTGTTGAAGCGAGGTGGCAAGGTCTACACGAAGATCATTCCAGAGGCTTCATCTTCGACTTTATATCCCATTATTGAGCGCAAGGTCATCCCTGACGGCATTGTCTATAGTGACTGTTGGCGCGGATATAATGTGCTGGATGTCAGTGAGTTTAAGCACTTTCGTATCAACCACTCAAAGCTATTTGCAGACAGGCATAACCACATCAATGGTATTGAGAACTTCTGGAATCAGGCCAAGCGCCATATGCGTAAATTTAAGGGTGTTCCGAAGGAGCATTTTGGCCTATTTTTGAAAGAATGTGAGTGGCGTTTTAATAACAGTGACCCATTGCTTCAATTAAAGCAATTGAAGCAATAGGTTAAGATTAATATGAGTTAGTTATCTGGGTCAGCTCCATTATTTTATCATTGGGCAATAGGTATATAATTCCCAAATAAATTCCTTACCCGGCAACCAAACGATCACCAGTCGGCCATGACAATTCCAAATCCATTTAATGCAGGATATTATGAGACCAATGAATTATTGGATTTTGGATTCAAACATGTCGGCCACAATGTAAAGATCGCCAAGAATTGCACCATCATTGGCCTGAACAATATATCTCTCGGAAATAATATTCGCATCGATGGCGAAACTGTTCTTGCTGCTAATTCCGGATCATTAACTCTTGGCAATTATATTCACATAGGTGGCGGCTGTTTTCTAGGATGCGCCGCTAGAATCACACTCTCTGATTTTTGCGGCCTGTCTCAATATGTGTGCATTTATTCTGGATCAGATAATTATTCAGGTGAATATTTAACCAATCCAACCGTTCCAAAGAAATATTTATGCGTAAATATTGCGCCGGTAGTGCTGCACAAGCACGTAATAATCGGAGCGTCCACCGTTATATTGCCAGGCGTAACCATTGGCGAAGGAAGTTCGGTTGGGGCGTTGTCGCTTGTTAGAAAATTACTGGATGAATGGGGGATATATTTTGGCTCTCCTATTAAGAGGATGAAACCCAGAAGCAGAAAGTTGTTGGAGTTAGAAAGGAATCTACTAGATGAAAACAACTAAAAAATTCTTAATATTTGTAGGGCCTTACAATCCTGCGAGCGGTGGTGTCATAGCAATGCATAAATTGGTCTCCATACTTAATGATCTTGGATATGAAGCTTACTTATTAAGATTGTTTAAGGATTATGTGGTTACTCGTAGACGCATTATTAGACCTTTGTATGAGGTAGCCAAGGAGATTAAAGAAAATTGGTCTCCCTATAAATTAAACCCTAATTTTAATACGCAAGTTTTAAAGAATCCGCCTAAAAAATTTGGTTCGGATTGGATAGTAATCTATCCGGAGATCATACTTGATAATCCACTGAGAGCAAAAAATATTGTCCGATGGATGCTATATAAGCCAGCGTTTCATAACATGTATAGTTTTTTCCATCTTGGTAAGAATGAGTATCATATTGACTTTAATAATTTTGCCAGAGATTATATATTTCCTGATGTATTTAAATCCAGTTTAAGATTGAATGTGTTGCATTTTCCACATGACTGCTACAACATGAATGGCGCGCTTCCAGATGGACAGCGTTCCGGAACCGCCTATTGTATAAGAAAAGGTAAGGAAAAAACTATAGTGCACGATTTGAATTATTCTAGTTTGATCGATGATAAACCGCATAGCTGGGTTGCTCCATTATTCAAACGTGTAAAGACTTTCATTTCTTATGATCCATATACGGCCTATTCATCACTAGCCGTATTATGCGGTGCCGAGTCGGTAGTCATACCAGATGAGAACGTAAGCAAAGAACAATGGTACTCAGAAGAAAATGAGCGCTATGGTGTAGCTTATGGTTTTGAGGATTTACCGTGGGCTCGTAAGACCGCACATCTTCTATTAGATAGAATGAAAGAACAAGAACAAAACTCCGCAGAGAATGTCCGGAGCTTTGCTGTAGAAGCTATTAATTATTTTAATAATATAAAGTGATGTTTACAGACTATTCGGTAATCGCTAAATTCCGAGTTACTATGATTGTTTTATGTTCTTATCAGCCAGGGTAATAACATGATCCCCAGCATTTACCAAAGCAGGTTGATGAGATACAGCTATAATAGTAAGATTCTGCGTTAGGTTCTGCAGTGTTTTACAAATAGCTTGTTCGTTTTCTAAGTCCAACTTAATTCATCGCAAAGAACTGATTGAACGTTGCCCGCTCAATTTGAGCTTGTTCCATTTGCATTAACGTAAATCTTACCCTGGCGTTTGTCTGCTTTTGTGCCAGTTTTGACAAATCTAATGAAAATACCGTACCAATTTTTACATAACCACCAATAGTAGGGGCATCTTTTAATAAAATAATGGGTAGCCCGTCACCGGCAATCTCAACACTGCCATAGGATATTCCTTCAGAAATCATCTTCTTTTTTTCAAGAGCCATGGGAATTCCGTGTAAACGACATCCTGTCCGGTTATGAGCATGACTGATCGTATACACCTGATTAAAAAAAATATGCTTCTGACGCGAACTCAATTCACTGAACTGATAGGTTGGTAACAATCGCAAAACAATGTCCTGGTTATACTCAGGAATATAGTTTTTCGGCATCAAACGACGATTCAATCCGTTACAAACCATACAAGGCAACTGATCTCCCTGCATTAATTTATATCCGATGTTCTCCCGTACATTAACCGATCTGGACCCAAACCACGATGCGGTGTCGAACCCATTTTTTACAGCAAAATACGTACGAATACCACTCTTGGGCTGCTTCCAGGTGAGCAAGTCACCTTTTTTAACCGGGATAACACTCCAAAGCGGAGCTGATTTGGCATTGATTGCAAAATCTAAATCGGCACCCGTCACACTAATGAAGGTTTTGGCTCCGGCTTGCAGCGTAACGCCGCCAAAAGTAATTTCAATCACACTGTCGTTGAAATGATTATCAAGCAAATAATTTGCCCAACAATAGGCGTGCTCATCCATCACTCCACACGGACTCATGCCATATCCGGCATACCCAAACCGGCCATAATCCTGTATCGTAGATAAAAACCCTGCCCGTACCACTTCAAAACTCACAACCTGCCCCCCAGCGACAAGTATTTATTTTTATCAACAGGAATAAACTTTACTGTATCGCCCACGCTGAATTTTTCAATATTGTTAGCATTGGCTACCGATAAATCAACCGGTGTACGCCCAATGATATTCCAGCCTCCGGAAGAGTCACAAGGATAGATGCCCGTCTGATTATCCGCAATGCCCACACTGCCGGCAGGAATGTGGATACGGGGCGTGGCCAGTCTTGGTGCCCGGATTTGCTCCTCTACCTCAGCCAAAAAAGTAAAGCCAGGGGCGAATCCAATTGCATGCACCAGGTATTCTTTTGCAGAGTGAATAGTTATAAATTTGTCCAGACTTAAGTGCTTTTCCATAAGTAATTGCGCAAGGTCTAATCCCACCTCCGGACTGTAATAAACAGGAATTGTGATGTGCTTGCCCGCGCTTGTACCAGCAATATAATCATGAGTATGCAGGTCGTCAGTAACCTGACTACAAAAATCCTGATACGTAATCAAATTCAGATTATACGTAATATGAAGGGAGGTATAAGATGGAATTACATTAATTATTACATGGCTAAATTGATTTGTTAGCTTCGTGGCAAAAAATCTGATTTCCTCCGGTAAACGGGCATCAATCTCCTCGCCAAAATAAATAATAATCGAGTTTTCTCCTGCCGGAACGATTTTATGCACGAAGTAATTGTAATGCCTGAACGGAAGCCGGATTATCGCTATGAAAACAGATGGTGTCAATTTGTAATAATGGTTCGTTTATAAATCGCCGGTATTGTTCGACAATGTCCTTCGGGTTATCTAACACCGCATCTTTTTTTCCTCTGTCGATCATTTGAAACCCAACATAGGCTCTGTCTGCAAATACTTCATAGATTAGTCGGATCTGCTCATTTTCCGCAATGGTTTGTAACTTTGTACGATTTATTCCGGCTGGCACGATCAATAACAGATTAGGATCAATGGCCCGGATCACCCTACAGATAACCCTGAGCACGGATGAATCTGCTACCATCTGATGATACAATGCACCATGAGGCTTGAGATACTCAGGTTTTGCATTGTTATACAAGCACAATTTCTGAAAATACAAGACCTGATTGTTAATCAAAGTAAATAAATCCTTCTCATTCAAAGAATGAGGAACGCGACCAAATCGGATCGGATCCCGATAACCGGGATGCGATCCGATTTTCACTCCGTTTTGTTTGGCGAGTTGAATCGCTTCACTCATACTGCGATCATCGCCTGCATGCCCGCCACAGGCAATATTGGCTATATCAATCAGCGGCATCACTGTTGCATCCGGATTAGGTGTTAAACATTCACCCAGATCACAATTAATTTGAAGAGTCGATTCCTGATCCATGACATACCGTTATAATTTTTGCCCTTGGCAGCAATAAGTACACCAAGCCGAGCAAAACTCCGATCCAATATATACCGGATGAGCAGATAATAAAAGTATTTATACAGGAAGTAAAAATAAATTGGTACAAATAGGAATCGATTTTTTGATTTGTGATCCGGCTGATTAAGAGGCAATCCAGTAAATCCGGAGTCACTCCTGCTACCAGCGCTCACCTATTAATCTGATCCGCCACAACAGTGTTCCTGATCTCTCTTGCTGTGCCATTTCACAAACTTCCGTGTCGGAATGCGGGAAGCCGGTCAGAATTCCACTCCCACATTCAGTTCCACACCATAGGCCTCGAAGACACTCTGTCCGATACCGTCATAGTTTCCTATGATGGATGTCCGGATGCCCTGACGGGTGATCATGGTCAGACCGTATTCGCCCTCGCACGCCACTCGTTCAGAGCTCTGATCCAGTTGGTCAGGCTCACCCCACGAGTGCCCGAACGGCTATATAGATCGCATTAATCGTCGCTGAGGGCTCAAAAATGATCCCGTACGCCCCCGTGAACCGGGTAGACAAGTTCGACCCTATCCGGGCCTGACCCCGTGATACCTTATGACCTGAGATTCTTATATTCCGGAAATACCAGGTAATCTGCCACCAGATGAACAATGTCAAACGTTCCCTTCGAATCTCCCGTACCGTTAAACCAGTAAATACCGCCTTTCACCCAGATATCAAAACGCCGCCGGGCATATATGACTATGTCGGCACCTCCTCCGGCCAGTTGCAGATGACCAGCTGGCCGTGTGATCTAATTTAAGCTGGTCGCAAATTTTTGCGTACCCGATCCGATGCTCCGAAAATTAAAGTCGAATGGTACCCGGGCTGCCAGATCCCCTAGCTTAGCCGCCAGTTGCTCCGTCCCGCTGCCCCATTTTAAACGGTTGATCCGGCTGGTGGCAGGGTTCCGGACGTACGCCGCAGGAGATTATAAAGGAACCGACCACTCAGAATCTGAGTACTTGCGAGGGAGTCTGGTGAAAATAATTCCACCATTTGTCATTTTCGGACCAGGGAAAGATTGCTAAACGTGGCTGAAAGTAGCAGAACCGGATATCAGAACTTTATGTCCCCGAGATGACTGCATCTGTCAGACAAATTCATGCCCTTAAAAAGAGCAGCTTACACTGAAATTCAAGAGCAGCCTGTCTGTCGCTCTATTGCTCTATTGCAACATGGACAACTAATTCATGGTGATGACATTGATAACCGACTAAAAACGCTTTTTGATGTACTAACAATGCCAGGACATCAAAACGTGTTTCCAGAAAATATAAATTAATAGTTGATGTTCTTATTTATCAATGTCAAAACAAGAGTCACACGTGTGGCTCTAAGAAACCCTGATTGGAACTAAACCGGAAAGTTGTAACAGCATTTGAGCAAATGAGTGATTTTAGCACAAGGCAGACCCTTATATTTAGTACCTACTATAGGATTAGTACGGGCAAGATATTTCTAAACTTACATGCAATATAAGACCGTCTCACCTTGAGAAATACCGTGATGTTTCAAATAAAACTTATAGCCAAACCCGAGAGAATCAATATATTTAGGAATTTCATCAAAATCTAATTCTTTGTGGTATACACATACAGCTAATTTTGGCCTGTATTTTACAATAGTCTTCTTTGCACCCTTTAATGCTGATAATTCCGCACCTTCAATATCCATTTTAATTAAATCTATTTTACTGATTGTGTTCTGTCCCATATAATCATCAATAGAAACACTCTTGATAACAGTCACATCATCACTTTCAGTCAGAGAGGTTGTTAATCGAGATGCGGGACCATCTTTAATAGTATAGAATTCTTCATCAGAACTCTCAGTAACCGGCCTTTCAATCACAGAAATATTCTTTGCCAGATTTTTATTCATATCCAGATTTCTATAAAGTATACTAAGATTTTCCGGCAACATTTCAAACGCAAATACTTTTCCTTTTTCTCCCACTCTATGGGCAAAGAATAACGATGTATCACCTATACATGCGCCTGCATCAATAATGTAGTCATTTTGACATATCTGAAACCCCGCATCGATATATTGATACTGGTCTCTTATCACTTCATAATATACTGTCAGCGGGATACTAAAGATAGTTACAGGAAAACCAAACTTAGTAAAATCAATTTTATTAAGCGCAAACATATAATCAACATCTAATTTCTCTTCTTTTATTTTATTAAAATCACCTATAATTTCTGTGACTATCTTAAAATAATCATCAAATTCAGGTAACTTGATTCTCTTTAATCCAAGTTGACGATAGGCAACTAACAAAAGTAGTAATTCCTTATCTTCTTTTTTGTTTAACTTCTCATATAAAAACTCACAATGTGTGCTAGGTTTTCTTAAAATTTTATTTATATACCAGTGTTTAGAAAAATAGGTGCAGGGCATATTTTTTCGATACCATTCACGCGACCATCTACCTGGATCTTCTTTTCCATGCATATGGTAGTCATAATTATCCGTATAATTATTTTCTAAAGACTCCAGTAATAGCTTTTTCAGTTTTCTTTTAAATTGGCTTCTTAGCATAAATTTGTATCTCTGATAGTTGATGAATATCTATTTGCTCTAAATAGATATTAGTATATATCAAGAATGCATCTAATCTGATGATAAATCAGATCGTGTTTTTATTAAAAAAGAATAGAATATAGTTATCATTACTCTTGGATAAGAAATGATAGCTATTGCAGTCTTAATCACCGCATACGTACATTTATCTTGTAACTCTAATATTTTATGTCAATATTACCCGTATGTACAAAAGAGAGCTGACTCGGAAAATTATCAAGTGCCTGACCCAAAATCCGGCAATAGCCATCCTTGGCCCACGGCAGATCGGCAAGACTGCACTTGCACTTGAAATCGCTGAACGGAATTTACTAGTTTAAGGTATTTTTATTTAACACTTTTTAGATAGTTATTGGCTGGCTTCCCTTTTTAATTTATGGGAATTATATACTTATTGCCTTGGTAGCTTATATTAAGCTAGCCAGTCACTAGCCTTGTCCTTGGCCTTGTCCTTGGCCTTGTCCATATCCTCACTCAGCGCCTTCATATCAAGAAAACTCGCATGGTGACACCCCAAAAAGGTGACCAGGTCGATGGTGCGCAGAGAATCTGATTGTTCCCGTATGGCTGCATGAGCCTGTCTTTACAATTTGATTTCCCCGATCACTTACTTGATTATTCATACATTCTCCGCTATTTTCAATTCATATCTCCCGGGAAGGGCAGTACAGCCATGCCCGATGATGATATTAGGATTGGTAAAGAGCTGAGCGGGTATCGTAAGATTGCAGAGAAAATGGCCTGTCGATTTGCCTCTGAGGGCAAAGTGCCGGGTTGCAAGATCGGTAGCACGTGGCGATTTCGGAAGAGTAAAATGGATCGCTGGAGTAAAGAACAAGAGCAGAAATAAAGAGGATAACGCATGACAGGAAACCAACAACGCGCTGCACTACAACGCCAAATCTGGCAGATTGCCAATGATGTTCGAGGCGCGGTCGATGGCTGGGATTTCAAGCAATATGTTCTTGGCACGCTGTTTTACCGTTTTATCAGTGAAAACTTTGCCCGCTACATCGAAGCCGATGATGGCAGCATCAATTATGCTCAGCTATCTGACGATGTAATCACGCCGGAGAACAAAGATGATGCCATCAAAACTAAGGGGTACTTCATCTACCCCAGCCAGCTGTTCGTGAATGTTGCTAAAAACGCAAATACCAATGAAAGCCTGAATACCGACTTAGCCGAAATATTCGCCGGGATTGAGGCCTCTGCCAGCGGCTACCCTTCTGAAGGCGATATCAAAGGACTGTTTGCTGATTTTGATACGACCAGCAATCGCCTGGGTAATACAGTAACAGCGAAGAATGCACGCCTTGCCGCCGTACTCAAAGGTGTGGCAGGGTTAGCGTTTGGTGACTTTCATGGCAGCCAGATTGATTTGTTCGGTGACGCCTATGAATTCCTCATATCCAACTATGCCGCTAATGCCGGAAAATCCGGCGGTGAATTCTTTACGCCGCAGCATGTCTCCAAACTCATTGCCCGGCTTGCCATGCATAAGCAAGCCAGCGTGAATAAAATTTATGACCCCGCCTGCGGTTCTGGCTCGTTGCTGCTACAAGCCAAAAAGCATTTTGATGCCCATATTGTTGAAGAAGGATTTTTCGGTCAGGAGCTCAACCACACTACGTACAACCTGGCGCGGATGAACATGTTTTTGCACAATATCAATTACGATAAATTCAATATGCAGCTAGGCGATACGCTCATCAATCCACACTTTGGTGAGGACAAACCCTTTGATGCCATTGTTTCCAACCCGCCCTATTCGGTGAAATGGATTGGCTCGGACGATCCGACACTGATCAACGATGACCGTTTTGCGCCTGCAGGTGTGCTGGCCCCCAAATCCAAGGCCGACTTTGCCTTTGTTCTGCATGCATTGAGCTATCTCTCCGGCAAAGGACGTGCGGCGATTGTTTGCTTTCCCGGTATTTTTTACCGTGGTGGTGCAGAACAAAAAATCCGTAAATATCTGGTTGATCAGAACTATGTGGATGCGGTGATTTCCCTCGCACCCAACCTGTTTTACGGCACCACCATTGCCGTGACGATTTTGGTGCTGGCCAAAAATAAACCTGACATGAACCTACAGTTCATTGATGCCAGTGGTGAAGAATTCTTCAAAAAAGAAACCAACAATAACGTGATGGTTGATGAGCATATTCAAAAGATTATGGATATGTTCGACAGTAAGGAGAAAGTGGATCACGTGGCGGAAGTCGTGCCGTATGAAAAGATTGTGGCCAATGATTACAACCTGTCGGTCAGCTCTTACGTGGAGGCCAGAGACACTCGCGAGGTAATCAATATTGCCGAATTCAATGCCGGGATTGAGGAAATTGTCGCCCGTCAAAGTGAACTCCGCATACAAATTGATGCCATCGTTGCGGAGATTGAGGGAGAAGCCGCATGATGCTGGAAAACAAATTAAACATCACCAAACAAGTCGAGCTGGCTAAAGCAGAAGAAAAAATCAGCAAGCAAAAAGCTAAGCAGCTTTTTGACTCCGGTGATATTGCCAGGGGGAAAGTCGGCACATTCGCCGGGCTTTCTTTCATCCATGCTTATTTGTTTGAAGATATCTATGACTTTGCAGGCAAAATCCGCGAGGTGAATATTGCTAAGGGCAATTTCCGTTTTGCGCCACTGATGTATCTGCAAACCTCACTGGAACATATCGATGCTATGCCGCAAAGCGGTTTTGATCAGATCATCGAAAAATATGTAGAGATGAACATTGCCCACCCGTTCCGCGAAGGCAACGGACGTGCCATGCGCATCTGGCTGGACCTGATTCTTAAAACGGAAATCAAACAAGTGGTGGATTGGAATCGAGTGAATAAGGAGGACTATCTCTCAGCCATGCAGCGCAGCGTGGTGAAGGATGTGGAAATCAAGGCCCTGCTAAAAGATGCACTGACCGATCAGGTTAATGATCGCGCCCTGTTTATGAAGGGCATTGATGTCAGCTATTACTATGAAGGCTACAGCGAATTCAAAACCGGGGAGCTGTAGTATGAGTAAAATTGATGATTTGATAGCAAAGTACTGTCCGAATGGGGTGGAGGTAGAATGGAAGTCGTTGGCGGATGTAACCCAGCCCACAAGTAACATCAAGTGGGTTGGAGCCGATGAAACTTATCGATACATCGATTTGACGTCGGTTGATATCAAGACAGGGAGCATCACAGAAACAAAGGAAATTACGGCGGACACGGCTCCAAGCCGAGCGCAAAAAATTGTGGAAACAGACGACCTGATTTTCGCCACGACGCGACCCGCTCAGCAAAGATACTGTCTGATTGATCCCGAGTTATCTGGCGAAGTGGCCAGCACAGGTTATTGCGTACTCAGAGCTAAGCGCTCCGAGGTTTTGCCTAAGTGGCTTTTACATTGGATTAGCACAACCGACTTCAAGTCATACGTTGAAGAAAATCAGAGTGGGGCCGCGTACCCGGCGATTTCCGATGGCAAAGTCAAAGCTTTCAGAATCCCCCTCCCTCCCCTTCCGGTACAGCAAGAAATTGTTGACATTCTGGACACCTTCACTAAGCTGGAGGCAGAACTGGAGGCAGAACTGGAGGCACGGCGCAAGCAATATGCTTACTATCGTGACCAACTGCTCACTTTTGATGCGCAAATGAGTGGCGCAAGCAAGCAAGCATAAGGTGGACGAGATTGGGTGAAATAGCAAGCATTGTCCGAGGTGCCTCCCCTCGTCCCATACGCACTTTTCTTACCGAGTCTGAGGACGGTGTGCCATGGATCAAGATTGGTGATGTTACGGAGGAGGGCAAATACATCACTGCCACATCTGAATGTATAACAACAATAGGCGCCAAAAAATCTAGACGGATTTACCCGGGCGATTTCGTGCTCTCAAATTCGATGAGTTTCGGACGCCCCTACATTTCCAAAATTGAAGGCTGTATCCACGACGGCTGGTTAGCCATAAGCGGCTTTAACAGCACGTTTATTCCTGATTTTCTTTACCACCTACTTCGATCATCCACCATTCAGGCTGAATTTTCTCAGCGTGCAGGAGCGGGAACAGTCAAAAACTTAAATGCAGACATTGTGAAGTCTATACACATCCCAATTCCCCCTCTCGCCGAACAAGCCCGCATCGTTTCCATCCTTGATAAATTTGATGCCCTGGTGAATGATATTTCCAGTGGTCTGCCTGCCGAAATCAACGCCCGTCGTCAGCAATATGAATATTATCGCAATCTGCTGCTGAGCTTCCCAAAACCTGAGGTGGCGGCGTAGGATGGGCCGGACGCTATCTAATGAGACCGTTGCAGAACCAACGCTGCCAGAAAAGCAACCCGTTGCTTTTCTTTTGAAGCACTTGGTTAAAGAATATAATTTCAAACAGACTGGCGAACAGAAATAATGGTTGAGCAGACAAAACCTATTGCGGAATCAAACCACTTTATCATACTTGATAAATACGCCAGGGAACGGAACGCGGCAGAAAGCTACCAAAGCGAGGGTGACCTGGAACGTGAGTTTATTCAGGATTTGGTCAGTCAGGGCTATGAATTTCTGCCAGAACTGAGCACCCCGCAAGCTATGCTGGCCAATGTGCGCGTGCAGTTGCAAGTGCTCAATCATGTGCAGTTTGCCGATGGTGAATGGCGACGCTTTGTTGAAGCCTTCCTGGACAAACCCGGTGATAGTCTTGTCGATAAAACCCGCAAAATTCACGATGATTATTTTCATGATTTCGTGTTTGATGAGGGTCGCATTCAAAACATCTATCTGCTTGATAAAAAGAACATCGCCCGTAACAAGGTGCAGGTCATCAAACAGTTTGAGCAGCCCGGTACACATGCCAATCGCTATGATGTAACCATTTTGGTCAACGGCTTGCCTCTGGTGCAGATTGAGCTAAAAAAGAGGGGGGTTGCTATTCGAGAAGCCTTTAACCAGATACATCGCTACAGTAAAGAGAGCTTCAACAGCGAGAATTCGCTTTATAAGTATCTGCAGCTATTTGTGATTTCTAACGGCACTGATAGTCGTTATTTTGCCAACACCGTAGAGCGCAATAAAAACAGTTTCGACTTCACCATGAATTGGGCAAAAGCCGATAATAACTTAATTACAGATTTACCAGATTTTACAGCGACCTTCTTCCAGAAAAACACGTTATTGAATGTGCTGCTGCATTATTCGGTGTTCGATACCGACAATACCTTATTAGTGATGCGTCCTTACCAGATTGCCGCTACTGAGCGTATCTTGTGGAAGATCAGTAGCTCATTTGAGTCCAGGAACCGGAGCAAGCCTGAGAGTGGCGGCTATATCTGGCACACCACAGGCTCTGGCAAAACGCTGACCAGCTTTAAGGCGGCTCGCATGGCGACCGAACTGGATTTCATTGACAAGGTCTTTTTCGTGGTGGATCGAAAAGACCTCGACTATCAGACCATGAAAGAGTACCAGCGCTTCTCACCTGATAGTGTGAATGGCTCGGATAGTACGGCTGGACTGAAACAAAATCTGGACAAAAACGACAATAAAATTATTGTCACCACCATCCAGAAGCTTAATAACCTGATGAAAAGCGAAAGCGATCTCTCTGTCTATAACCAACAAGTGGTTTTTATATTTGATGAATGCCATCGCAGCCAGTTTGGTGAGGCGCAGAAGCACCTCAAAAAGAAGTTTACACGCTATTATCAGTTCGGGTTTACCGGCACGCCCATCTTTCCGCAGAATGCTCTGGGTGCGGACACTACCGCGAGCGTATTTGGGCGTGAACTGCATTCTTATGTGATCACTGATGCCATTCGTGATGAAAAGGTGCTTAAATTTAAGGTGGACTATCACGAGGTACGTCCACAATTTAAGGCCATTGAAACCGAGCAGGATTTAAAAAAGCTCAATACTGCTCAAAACAAGAAAGCCCTGTTACATCCGGAGCGTATCCGGGAAATATCCCAGTATATTCTAAATAATTTTCGCCATAAAACCCACCGCCTGCAGGGAGGTAATAGGGGTTTTAATGCGATGTTTGCCGTAAGTTGCGTGGATGCCGCCAAGCTATATTATGAAACGCTTAACAGATTGCAAGCTGGTAGTGAGAAGCCGCTAAAGATCGCAACCATCTTTTCGTTTGCCACCAATGAAGAGCAAGATACCGTGGGCGAGATTGCAGATGAAAGTTTTGATGTCTCGGCCATGAATAGCAGTGCCAAAGAATTTTTGAGCGTAGCTATCAATGATTACAACACCTTCTTTACAACCAACTTCAGTGTAGATAGCAATGACTTCCAGAACTATTATCGTGATTTAGCCAAGCGGGTGCAAGCTAAGGAAATAGATTTGCTGATTGTGGTGGGCATGTTCCTTACCGGCTTTGATGCTCCGACACTGAACACCTTGTTCGTGGATAAAAATCTGCGTTACCACGGCTTGATACAGGCCTACTCTCGCACCAACCGCATTTATGATGCTACCAAAACTTTTGGCAATATTGTT
Organism: Nitrosomonadaceae bacterium; assembly: GCA_965205785.1. GTDB lineage: Bacteria > Pseudomonadota > Gammaproteobacteria > Burkholderiales > Nitrosomonadaceae > BJGV01. The sequence continues at coordinate 1,740,198 of OZ242188.1, read as the reverse complement.
ACCTTCCGGGATTTGGAGCAGGCTACTGTCGATGCCATTACCCTCTTTGGCGATGAAAACACAAAGAACGTGGTGTTGGAAAAAAGCTACCAGGAGTACATGGACGGCTTTAGCGATGCAACGACTGGTGAGGCACGACGTGGCTTTATAGATGTGGTGTCGGAGCTTGCGCAGCGCTTTCCCAACCCGGATGAGATTGTCCGGGAATCTGACAAGAAAGCCTTTGTCCAATTGTTTGGTGAATATGTACGCATAGAAAATGTGCTTCAAAACTACGATGAATTTGCAAGCCTGAAAGCCTTGCAAAGTGTTGATGTGAATGATGTGAAAGCCGTTGAAGCTTTTACAGCAGAACATCATGTAAGCGATGACGATTTAGCCACAATGAAAGCACTGAAGGTGCCGGCTGAGCGCAAGATTCAGGATTATCGATCTACTTACAACGATATCCGGGATTGGTTGCGAAGTAAAAAGAATGCCGATGATGATGAAGAATCTACCACCGATTAGGATGACGTGGTGTTCGAAGTCGATCTGCTCAAGTCTCAGGAAATCAACCTAGATTACATTCTGGAACAGATTTTTGCGAACAATAAGAAAGTGAAAAATAAGACAGCACTGCTTGAAAATGTACGTCGCATGATTCGGGCTAGCATTGGTAACCGTGCTAAAGAGAAATTGCTGGTTGATTTCATCAATCAAACGGATCTGGATAACCTTGGTGATAAGGCCGGCGTGATTGACGCTTTTTTCACCTTCGCGCAAGGGGAACAACGACGTGAAGCAGAGGAACTGATTAATGCGGAGAATCTGAATATCGAAGCGGCAAAACGTTATATTACTATTTCGATCAAACGCGAATTTGCCAGTGACAATGGGACAGAGTTAAATGCGATTCTGCCCAGGATGAGCCCGCTGAATCCGCAGTATTTAACCAAAAAACAGAACGTATTTCGAAAGATTTCGGCGTTTGTCGAAAAATTTAAAGGCGTCGGCGGGCAAATTTAGGAAGGTGAATGGGCTAAAGCGGCTAAGTCTTATAAAGCAAAGCCTCAGCCTGACATCGCCTGATTAAACCCTGTAGCTTTCGCCCCGGCGATCCGGAATAGCCCGTTCTATTCTGCATAGGTCGCGCCAGAGTTTCAGAAAGTCCGGAAACTGAAGACTCTGCCACTAAGACCCGGCGGCAGACCATTCTCCGGCCTATGGCAGGAAACCCTGATCAACGCTTTGCACAGAACCCTGCAATAACCCTTATCCGGCCTATAACACGAAACACGGATTTTGACTTGACTTTTACCGGCAGGCAAGCGGTACTGGTCGCAGGACAAGGATCAGTTTTTCTGTCCTGCCGACTCACTACAGGAGGGATCCGTTATGCCGGAATACCCGATATGCCCACATAATAATGAGCAACCCGTCACTACCGGTGCAGGCAGAGTAGTACCCGCTCCGGCACAACCGGTCCCTGCCCTGACAGAACAGCTCAATGCACTGGTACAACGGCCGGCCGGTGGGAGTAGACCTGACGGGACACCCGATGTCAGTGCCCGGATTGCCGCACTGACTGATCTCCCTCTCCCGGATCTGCGAAAACACTGGTTGCGTAGGTTTCATTGCCCCGCACCCAAAAGACTGAGCCGGGATCTGCTACTCCGGGGCATTGCCTGTACCATGCAGGAACAGGTGTACGGTGGGCTGAAGGGTCCGGTCAGGCGGAAACTCCGATCGTTACTCAAAACGACTCTATCCGGAAAGCAAGCCGGTACCGGACCCGCCGCCTTGCTGCCCGGCATGCGGTTAGTCCGGGAATGGCACGGGCAAAGACATGATGTGCTAGTACTGGAGACCGGATTTTCATTCCGGGGGCGAATTTATCCCTCCCTCACTGCCATTGCTAAAGAGATTACCGGCACGCACTGGTCCGGTCCGCGCTTCTTCGGACTGAACCGATCTTCCCCCCGCATCCCGGAACCCGCCCTATGCGCTGTAACCGGAGCCCCGTCATGACCGGAAGAAAGATGATGCCCGTGCGTTGTGCCATCTATACCCGTAAATCTTCCGAAGAGGGGCTGGAACAGGATTTTAATTCATTGGATGCGCAACGGGAAGCCTGTGAAGCCTATATCACCAGTCAGAAGCACGAGGGCTGGTGTGTCCTGCCACAACACTATGAGGATGGCGGCAAATCAGGCGCGGGCATGAACCGCCCGGCTCTGCAGCAACTGCTTGCAGCTATCCGCTCCCGAAAGGTGGATACCATCGTGGTGTACAAGATTGACCGCCTGACCCGTTCCCTGGCCGACTTTGCCCGGATGGTGGAATTGTTCGACGACAGAGGGATCACTTTTGTCTCGGTCACCCAGCAGTTCAATACCACCACCTCCATGGGGCGTCTGACGTTGAATGTGCTGTTATCCTTTGCCCAGTTTGAACGGGAGGTCACCGGTGAACGGATCCGGGATAAGATTGCCGCTTCCAAGAAGAAGGGCATGTGGATGGGAGGCAATCTCCCTCTGGGCTATGATACAAAAGACCGGAAACTGATCATCAACGGAGAAGAGGCCGACCAGGTTCGTCACATATTCAGACGGTACCGGGAGGTGGGATCCGTCTTCCGTTTAAGCGAGGTACTGGCATCAGAGGGGATCCTCAGCAAAGTCAGGATCAGTGCGAAGGGTCGCAGGAGCGGTGGGGTTCCGTTCCACCGGGGGGCACTGTACCACCTGCTGCAAAACCGGATCTATCTCGGGGAGATCACTCATAAAGGCCATTGTTATCCGGGCCGGCAGGAGCCCATCGTCGGACCGGAACTCTGGGATCAGGTGCAGGCACGTCTTGCGGAGAACCGGGTCGGGCATCACTCCGGTGAAAGAATCAAAGATCCGGCTCTGCTGGCCGGGCTCCTGTTTGACGGGGAGGGCAATCGTATGACGCCGGGTTATGCGGTGAAAAATGGCAAGCGCTATCGCTATTACCTCTCCCGATCCCTTACAACCGGGCCCCGCAGGAGTAGCCCGGCCGGCCTGCGCATCCCTGCCCGGGAGATCGAACAACTGCTCTCTCACCGGTTACAGACTCTCTTTACCAGTACCGGTGAGCTGGTGGATGTGCTTTCCTCCCATATCACCGGAGCCGGGGCGTTACAACAGGTGATCAAAGAGGCGGCAAAACTGGCAGAGGAATGGCCCGCAAAAACCCCTTCTGAAAAACGATCCGTATGCATCGCACTCATCCAGCGCATTACTATCCGGGATCAGAACATCATCCTCCGCCTGCCGGTCCGTCATCTTTGCAGGTGGTTACAAAAAGAAAAACTCACCGCCGCAGCGCAGGCTTCCCCGACGGAGCCCGCACTCACCCTGAAGATTGATTTTGATCTCAGGCGCTGTGGGTATGGTCTGCGGATGCTGATCAATGGTATGCCTGCCGGAGGCAGAACTGAACCGGACAGGAAGCTCATCCGGCTGATCGTTACCGCGCATCGTATCCGGCAAAAACTCACGGAACCTCCCGGACGGAGCCTGGCCGACATTGCAGCAGAAGAAGGGTATGGAAGTTCCTATGCTACCCGCCTGCTCAGGCTTGCCTTCCTGTCCCCGAAGATTACCACTGCCATCCTGAACGGAAGACAACCGGCAGAGTTGACACCGGTCACTCTCATGCGCAATACAAAATATCCTCTCGACTGGCAGCAACAGCTACCGGTTTTCCGGATCATTTAGTTCCCTCTGCATCGCTGCCCTGCCAGCTGCCAGCTGGCATCGGACTGACTAGATTGCTTCCCCCGATCCCTCCCGCAAATCCACACGCTTTATTGCCCCGCATCACAGGATCGCAGCAGGGGCAATCCGTACGGTTCATTTCGCGAACAGAAATATCGGGAGTATGATGGTCAGGACAGGCGACTCAAAGTGTCTCTCCGGAGCACACACCCTACCGGAAGCCGGCTGAGCCTCAGGCAATGCGGGCACTGTTCCGGATTCTCAGAATCCGTATAAACGTAGTAATATCAATTAGTTATGTTGTGGCGGAGAGAGAGGGATTCGAACCCTCGATAAGCTTTTGAGCCTATACTCCCTTAGCAGGGGAGCGCCTTCGACCACTCGGCCATCTCTCCTTTTGAGAAAAGGCGACAGAATAGCGGGTTACGACTTCCTGGTCAAACCGATATGTTGCCTTACTCTGATTTTAGAGTGCCTGATCCAGATCAAAAGCTTTGTGAAGTATCCGTACTGCCAGTTCCATATATTTTTCATCCACAATCACAGAAATTTTTATCTCTGAAGTAGAAATCATCTGAATATTGATCCCCTCTTCCGCCAGAGAACGGAACATTTTACTGGCAATACCAACATACGAACGCATACCCACACCAACAATAGACACCTTTGCTATTTTATCGCCACCGACAACATCTCTTGCACCAATATGAGGTTGCACCTGATTTTTGAGCATATCCATCGTTCTATCAAATTCATTACGATGTACAGTAAATGAGAAATCTGTCATGCCGTCATTACCAACATTCTGGATTATCATATCTACGTCAATATTTGCATCGGCCACGGGGCCAAGAATCTGATAAGCAATGCCAGGACGGTCTGGTACACCCAGAACAGTAATCTTGGCCTCATCACGGTTAAATGCAATACCTGAAATAATCGCCTGTTCCATATTTTCGTCTTCCTCAAAAGTAATCAGAGTACCCTCGCCTCCTTCTTCAAAACTTGAGAGCACTCTTAACTTCACCTTATATTTACCTGCAAATTCGACGGAACGTATTTGAAGAACCTTAGATCCAAGACTTGCTAATTCCATCATTTCCTCAAAAGTAATAGTCTTCAACCGCCTTGCTTCAGGGACAATACGTGGATCAGTAGTGTAAACACCATCTACATCCGTATATATTTGACACTCCTTAGCTTTAAGCGCTGCTGCCAATGCTACGCCAGTTGTATCAGATCCACCACGACCTAGTGTAGTAATATTTCCGGTTTCATCCACACCCTGAAACCCTGCCACCACCACAATATATCCTGCATCTAAATCTGCCTGAATTTTACTCTCATCAATCTTAAGTATGCGCGCTTTGTTATGAGCATCGTCTGTTAAAATCCGTACCTGACCCCCGGTATAGCTTTTAGCTTTGTAACCCATTTCAATCAGAGCCATTGATAACAAAGCTATAGTAACCTGTTCACCAGTAGAGACCATAACATCCAACTCTCGTGGTTCAGGTATATTCTGTGTCTCTTTGGCTAAAGCAAGGAGACGATTAGTTTCTCCGCTCATAGCAGAAACTGCTACTACCATTTGGTGTCCTAACGACTGGAATTTAGCTATCCGAGAAGCAACATTTTTAATACGCTCAATGCTTCCAACCGATGTTCCTCCATATTTTTGGACGATAAGTGCCACGATTATTAATATCTCTCCCTAATTATTCTTCTATAGATATATAGATATTACCTTATTCCCTGAAAGAACACTAAGCGTGTGTATGAAATTCTACTAAGATAAATTTGTTATATAGGTTACTTAAGAAATAAAGGAGTTACATATTAGTTTTAACAACCAATCCAAGAGAACTAATTTCTTTACCAAAAGACTCAATCCACCTTTGAGTAACTTTTGTAAGACGTGGTGACTCAGGCTGCATTGAAGAACGTGCTAATCCATATAGAAGTACCCCTCTAATCTGAGTACCTTCCTCCAATAATTTTTTAATAAACTCCAGGTAAGCTTTAATCTCTAATCTAGCAGGAGGATTCCCATCAGTTTTAAATACACATGTCTGGATCCAGGTAGGGCACAGTGAAGCGGATAACTTTAGGTTGCTACGAACCTGCCTGGAACTCATACTTGTATTATTAATTTGTTGCCTCCTTTCGCGTATAACGCTATCCAGCTTGAACCAAACTTCACCATTAAGTCCTGCCAAGTTCTTAAGACCAGCCTGCACATTTGATCTGTCTATCAAACTTCCATTTGTAATCACTACCACCTTAAGATCTTTAAGTGGATCAATACTTAATTTTATTTTTCCAATTATGTCTATTACCTGCTTGAATTCTCTAGCACTGGTAGGTTCCCCATTTCCAGATAAAGCAATATCAATAATGCTTCTTGCACTTGGTTTTACCTGCTCCAGCATAAATGAGCCATACAATATTTCTTGTAAAAAATCATATAGCTCTTTTTCAAGCTTAATAAGATCAATTTTTGGTGCAGATCCTCGTTTCAGCTCTGGAACCTGACAATAAATACAGCGCCAATTGCAAGCGCTATTAGGATTAAGATTAATTCCAACTGATACCCCTCCAGCACGACGTGAAACCACTGGGTAAACATAGGTTAGCCCAACAATATCACGACTGTGGTCAGTGACATTCAATAGTTTAGAAGACCCTTGCAATGTTACAATCTTGCTTATGTTAATCTCCAGTAAATTAGAATTCGATGCTGGTCATCGTATCCCTTCCCATAATAGCCATTGTCGCCATCTACATGGCCATCGATATGCTATTGAAATAACCCTATCTGGCAACATTATCACTGATGAAGGTATGGCTAATCAAGGTATGGTAATGGATTATTCAGAAGTAAAGCGTATTGCAAAAGAAGTTCTAATAAATAAATGGGATCATGCTTTTCTTGTTTATTCAGGAGATATACAAGTCCTACAATTTTTACAGTCCATTAAAGACCATAAGACAGTGATCCTGGACACACCACCTACAGCAGAAAATCTGGCACTAACTGCATTTGATATACTTGATCTCGCCTATAAAGATAGTTATGAAAACAACCTTAGGTTAGAGCGGGTACGTTTGTATGAAACACCTAACTGCTGGGCTGACGCGATTCGTGAAAAAGATTAATATCTCCCTAGTAACCAATAACATCTAGTTATGCAATACAAAAGGAAATGATTAGAGATATAGCACTTCAGAATAACTGGATAATTAGGGATGAAAACTAGATACTGAGATATTATAACAACTAAGTTCTCTCAATATTGTGAAGGTGATGCATAACTTTCAAATCTTGTATACTGTCCTAAGAAGGTAAGATCAATTTTACCTATAGGACCATTACGCTGCTTTCCAATAATGATCTCAGCGATACCTTTGTCTTGTGTTTCAGGATTGTATACCTCGTCACGATAAATAAACAGGATTAAATCAGCATCCTGCTCAATAGCACCTGATTCACGTAAGTCTGACATCACTGGACGTTTATGTGGATTAGGGCGTTGTTCCAAACTACGATTCAACTGTGATAATGCTACTACTGGAACCTGTAGTTCTTTAGCTAGCGCTTTTAAAGAACGAGAAATCTCTGAGATTTCTGTTGCACGATTCTCGCCTTGGCTAGTGGAAGACATTAATTGCAAATAATCGACAACAATTAACCCGAGGTCATTGTGTTGACGATGCAATCTACGAGCTCGTGCTCTTAGTTCTAGAGCATTTAATGCGGCACTTTCATCAATATATAATGGCGCATCATTTAATTTTCCAAGTGCATGTGTAAGTTTAGACCAATCTTCATCCAACAAACGTCCAGTACGAACCTTGTGCTGGTCCAACTGACCAACCGAACCCAACATTCGCATCGCTAACTGCGCTCCACCCATTTCCATACTAAATACAGCCACTGGTTTTTTTAACTCAAGTGCAACATGCTCGGCAACATTCAGTGAAAAAGCTGTCTTACCCATGGATGGCCTACCAGCTACAATGATTAAATCCCCCGGCTGAAAACCTGATGTCTTCTGATCAAGATCACTAAATCCGGTAGCAATACCTGTTACATCGTTTGGATTCTCTTGGTTGTATAGTACTTCTATACGTTCAACTACCTGCTTAAGTAGTGGCTGAATATCGCTAAAACCCTGCTTTCCACGTGCGCCTGCTTCTGCAATTTCAAATACTTTAGATTCAGCTTCGTCCAACAAATTAGCAGCAGAACGTCCTGCTGGATTATAGGACGAATCAGAGATATCCACTCCAACCTGTGCAAGTTTACGCATCACCGATCTCTCGCGTACTATCTCTGCATAGCGACGAATGTTTGCTGCTGATGGCGTATTTTGTGCCATCGTACCTACGTAGGTAAGTCCTCCAGCATTTTGCAGATCAGCTGAAGTTTCAAGTGACTCAGCAACAGTAACAACATCTGCCGGTTTGTTATGTTCAATCAGCTTGCAAATGTGACGATAAATGAGGCGATGATCCAATCGATAAAAGTCGTCCTCATTAATTATGTCAGCTACTTTATCCCAGGACTGATTATCTAACAGCAGTCCTCCCAATACCGACTGCTCAGCTTCAACCGAATGAGGTGGAGTCTTATATGACTCAGCTGACTGATCACCGGCTACAGTTGATAAAATTTGGGCCATAAAATTTAAGCAGATTAATATGTCGAATGAGAAGTAATTCTACCACTAGCTGCTGTAAGGAGAAATAAAAAAGGGCTGTCTCCAGCCCTTTTTTATTAATTTAGCAGCGCTCTGAATCAGATAGCCGCTTCACCCAATACTGATACAGTGATATTTACTAATACATCACTGTGTAAGACAATAGTTAATGGGTGATCTCCAACTTGTTTCAAAGGCCCCTGAGGCATACGGACCATAGTTTTATCTATCTCAAAACCTTGAGTCTTCAGAGCATCCACAATGTCAGAGTTTGTAACTGACCCAAATAACTTCCCATCAACTCCTGTTTTTTGGGTAATCTGTACCATTAAACTATCAAATTTAGCTGCATACGCCTGAGCATCAGCTAGTATCTCTGCTTGTGCCTTTTCTAGCTCAGCACGCTTAGTTTCAAACTCTGCAATATTAATATCTGTTGCTCGCTTTGCCTTACCCTGAGGAATCAAGAAATTCCGAGCATAGCCATTTTTTACATTTACTACATCACCAAGTTGTCCAAGGCTAGCAATTTTTTCCATCAATATAATTTGCATGCTATTACCCCTCAGTGTAAATCAGTATATGGCAGCAGAGCGAGGTATCTTGCTCGTTCAACAGCCCCACCTAACTGGCGCTGAAAATGTGACTTTGTGCCGGTAATACGTGCAGGAATAATCTTACCATTCTCATTAATGAAATCTTTCAGTATATCGATATCTTTGTAATCTACCGCTTTAATTCCTTCTGCAGTAAAACGACAGAATTTCCTACGCTTGAATAGTGGGCGATTTGCGCTCTTATCCTTATCTTTGTCTCTTCCATCCTTACGCTTAGTTATAAAGCGACCCATAATTTTTTCCTATTTTTTAATTGTATTAAATATACATTACTAAATTATTGTAAAAGCTTTTGACATATAGCTTTCTCTTTGCCAGATAACCATTCGGCAGATTATTTAGCCTACGTTCCAACGTTAATTTCTACAGCTTCTTCCGTTCGTGAGGCAGGCCGTGTTTTATCATCCCTCATCATTGGTGAAGGTGTATCTACCGGGCCATCCATCCTAATAGTAAGATAACGAAGAATTGCATCATTAAATTTAAAGGCATGATCAAGCTCTTCCAAAGTCTCCTGATCACATTCAATATTCATTAGTGCATAATGTGCTTTATGTACCTTATTAATCAAGTATGCAAGTTGACGGCGCCCCCAGTCTTCCTGTCGATGAACTTTACCATTCTTAGCAGTTACCATTCCATGGTAACGTTCAATCATTGCAGGTACTTGTTCGCTCTGATCAGGGTGCACAATAAAAACAATTTCATAATGGCGCATATAGGCTCCTTTTGGGTAAAACCTCCCGCTTTATGAATACGGTGAGATAAGGATTAAGAGGGATGGCATTTTAACTAATTAATGAAACAATATCAATCAGAAACAACATCGAGCTTGTAAAGTCACAAGACAATCAATAGGCCAGAGTCTTAGTTTTTATTGCTATAAATATATTAGCAACTGTATTTCTCCAGAATTCTCTATATGCCACTACCTATCCTTTGCCGACAAGTTTCGAATAAACATATGCCTGCACTAACTGAAACATTTAGACTCTCAACGCTACCCAGCATAGGAATTGAAATTAATTGGTCGCATGTTTCACGAGTAAGCCTCCGCATTCCTTCACCCTCAGCGCCTAATACCCATGCCACAGGACCATCAATTTTAGCAAGTTGAAGATTGTTTTTCGCACTAGCATCAGTTCCAATAATCCACACACCATATTCCTTTAATTTACGTAATGTACGCGCAAGATTAGTAACTGAAATATATGGTATAGAGTCAGCAGCGCCACTTGCCACCTTATATACTGAAGCTGTAAGGCCAACTGAGCGATTTTTTGGTGCAATCACTGCATTAACACCAAAAGCATCTGCCACACGCAAACATGCACCCAGATTATGTGGATCCTGTATACCATCTAGAATCAGAAATAATGCTGGTTCTGTTAGAGTCTCAAGTACATCTTCAATATCAATATAATTACATGTTGTATCAATATTTGCTGCAACACCCTGATGACGAGTGCCACCTGACATAGCACTAAGCCTTGCTCCATCACATAATATTAAGTGTATTTTTTGCGCTTCCGTATGTTTTATTAAGTCCCGAGCACGCTGGTCACGACGGGCAGAATCTAAGAAAATTTCTTTGACACTGCGTGGGTTCTGCCGTAAACGACTGATAATCGCATGAAAACCAAATATAAGACGAATGTTTGACATTAAATTAAGTAATAAAAAACCTGTGGTAACTCAGTAAAATAAAATCTGCCATTAAATTTAACTGAAATTTGGTAATACTTATTTGTAAAAAATTTTCAAAACTTTATTCATTCTTACCAGCTGGGACAAAATCAATCTTGCTATTTTCTAGGTCAACTCGCACAATTTTAACCTTCATTCGATCACCAAGACGATACTGTCTGCCACTACGCTCACCTATCAGCATATGCTTTACAGAATCAAAATGAAAATAGTCTTTGGCTAATTCAGATATATGCACCAATCCCTCAACATAAACACCATCCAATGCAACAAATAAACCAAAACCAGTAACACCACTAATAACCCCTCCGAAACATTCTCCAATTCTGTCTTGCATATAGAAACATTTAAGCCAAGACTCTACATCTCGACCTGCTTCATCAGCACGACGCTCTGTCTGTGAGCAATGTTTTCCTAATTCATGCCAGCTACCTGGAGAATATGTTGCCCCTTTAAGTACTGCCTTGATTGCTCGATGAACCAAAAGATCTGGGTAACGCCGTATAGGTGAAGTAAAGTGAGTATAAGATTCATATGCCAGCCCGAAATGCCCTGTGTTATCCGGGCTATAAACAGCTTGACGTAGTGATCGTAGCATTACAGTCTGAAGTAATTGTGCATCGGGTCTATCTTTAATCTTTTTTAATGTCTTAACATAGTCCTTTGCACAAGGGCTCGATCCCCCACCCAGCTGCAAACCAAATTCTTTTAGGAAATTACGTAGCGCATCAAGTTTTTCTGGCGTGGGGCCCTCATGAATACGATAAACTGTGGGCTGTTTATTTTTTTGCAAGAAATCTGAAGCACATACGTTTGCCACCAACATACATTCTTCAATCAATCTATGGGCATCATTTCTTTTTACTGGCAATATCTGTTCAATCTTACCTAAATCATTAAAAATCATTTGTGTTTCTATAGTTTCAAAATCAATTGCACCCCGTCTCTTTCTTGCCTTAAGTAGCACCTTATATAATTTATAGAGTAATTGAATGTTATGTACTATTTTTGTGTGTTGCTTGGCAACTTCACCCTTAGGATTACTAAGTATTTCTGCTACCTGAGTATAGGTAAAACGAACATGAGAGCGCATTACTGACGGATAAAATCGGTAATTATCAAAATCTCCATCATTATTTATGGTCATCTCACATACCATACACAAACGATCTACTTGTGGATTAAGTGAGCACAATCCATTTGATAGCACCTCCGGTAACATTGGAATCACTCTTCTAGGAAAATAAACAGAGTTACCACGATTAAGCGCCTCCTGATCAAGTAAATTATTTGGTCGCACATAGTGGCTAACATCAGCAATTGCAACATATAGCCTGTAACCCTTTCCTTCGCGCTCACAATACACTGCATCATCAAAGTCACGCGCAGTTTCACCATCTATAGTTACTAGTGGCAAATGACAAATATTTTCACGCCCAGACAGATCTTTTTTCTGTATTTCTTTAGAAAATTTAGTAGAAAATTTTTCTACTTCACGTGTAAATTTATACGGCAAGTCATGCTTGCGAAGCGCAATTTCAATCTCCATGCCCGGCGCAGTATAGTCCCCTAAAATTTCAACAATACGCCCAATAGGCTGAGCATTCTTACGTGGCTGCTGAATAATCTCTACAGTTACAACCTGTCCTGCTTCAGCGTTCATAGACTCTTCTTTTGGTACCAGAATTTCTTGATTAATTTTCTTATTCTCAGCCTCTACAAAAAGAATCCCATATTCAACATGTAATCGTCCTACCAACTGCTTTATAACGCGTTCTAGCACTTCAACAATGGTTCCTTCTCTTCGACCACGTCGATCTGTTCCAACATTACGCACCATCACGATGTCTCCGTGCAAAACCTTGTGCATCTCTTTTGGGCTCAAGAATAAATCAGTGGAACCATCATCAGGAATGAGAAACCCAAAACCATCTGCGTGTCCCTGAATCTTACCTTTGATGAGGTCTAGTTTTTCTACGACATATATATCTCCTTTCCGGTTACACATTATTTGACCTTCTCGCATCATCGCAGAAAGTCGTCGGCTAAAAATTTCATTTTCTTCTTCTGTTATTTCGAGCAGATCATGCAACTTTTGCTCAGTTACGGGAATCCCCTGCTCATTTAATACTTTCAGAATAAATTCTCTGCTTGGCAACGGATATCCGTACAGTTCCTTTTCTCGTTCAATATGCGGATCCAGATTACGAGATTTACGTCCTTTATTGTTTGACAAGACAATGATTTCCTATAAAATTGCGGCTCTGCGTACCACCCTGATTTTGAATACTGAATTGCCCAGATGGCGGAATTGGTAGACGCACTAGGTTCAGGTCCTAGCGGTGGCAACACTGTGGAGGTTCGAGTCCTCTTCTGGGCACCATAATCTATAAATTCAAATGGTTACATTTTATTCTTAATCTGATTTATACGGTCTTTCTGTCGCTCTAGAACCTTATACCATTAATTCTAGCTACCATTTGAATAGCTAGTTTTCCTAAAATTAATCGCCTGAACTCTTAGACAGTATACAAGTACTGAAGTACTTCTTCTTATTAAATTACATAAAATTGACATTGAAAGATAGAGAACCTGGTGCTCTAGTGCACGTCTAGAGAATCCAGCAAAATAAAAAGATACTAATATTCTGTTTTTTTCCTTTTGACCTAGAACAGTCTCTTGCTTAGACTGATGTTCTTCTTCATCGTGATATAAAGATCTGGTTCTATAATATTTGTATTAATCCCAATTAAAAAATGACTAAATCAACTAATAAAACTGGGCTACTTAGCGCCCTTACTTGGATTGGAATAGCAATACTAGGTGCCAGTGCTATAGGAGCTATTGCGCTACATCGTGGTGAAACTATTAATAGCGTATGGTTCATAGCAGCAGCTATATGTGTTTATGCAATTGGTTACCGGTTCTATAGTGCTTTTATTGCTACAAAGGTACTCATGTTAGATTCGACCCGTGCGACTCCAGCAGAGCGCCTTAACGATAACCGAGACTTTGTTCCTACAAACAAATGGGTCGTCTTCGGTCATCACTTTGCTGCCATAGCAGGCCCAGGACCATTAATCGGCCCTACTCTCGCCGTACAGTTTGGCTATTTACCCGGCACACTATGGATCTTAGTAGGCGCAGTACTAGGTGGATGTGTGCAAGATTTTGTTACTTTGTTCTTTTCTACTCGCCGAAATGGCCGCTCATTGGGTCAAATGGCACGTGATGAGCTTGGTGTAATTGGTGGTGTCGCTGCGTTAGCGGGTGTCATGGTAATTATGATCATACTTATCGCTGTACTTGGACTGGTAGTAGTTAATGCAATGAAGCACAGTCCATGGGCTACATCCACTGTAGCAGCTACCATTCCAATTGCCATATTAATTGGTTTATATATGCGTAATATCAGACCTGGTCGTGTACTAGAAAGTACATTGATTGGTGTTGTTCTACTTCTATCAGCAGTGGTCGCTGGTGGCTGGATAGACCAACAACCTGAATTACGTCAATGGTTTGATTATGACGGCCCAACACTTGCATTGATGATTATTGCTTACGGATTTACTGCTGCTGCTGCACCAGTGTGGTTATTACTAGCGCCTCGTGATTACTTATCTACTTTTATGAAAATTGGCACGATGCTTATGCTAGCCATCGCAGTTATTATTTTACGACCCGAAATAAAAATGCCTGCACTCACACAATTTATTGACGGTAGTGGGCCAATCTTTGGTGGTGCATTATTCCCATTTGTATTTATCACAATTGCCTGTGGTGCTATCTCCGGATTCCATTCACTAATTTCCTCTGGTACAACACCAAAATTACTTTCTAATGAAGCAGACTCTCGCCTCATTGGTTATGGCGCAATGATGGTGGAATCATTCGTTGCCATTATGGCAATAATTGCTGCTACTGTACTTGACCCAGGTGTCTTTTTTGCTATCAATAGCCCGGCAGGTATTGTGGGAAAAGAAGCTACAGAAGCCATTTCAACAATAAATAGCTGGGGCTTTCCTGTCACCGTGTTACAAATGCAACAGCTTGCCGCAGATATGGGTGAAGCAAGTCTATTTGCACGTACCGGTGGTGCGCCTTCATTTGCTGTCGGTATGGCTAGTATTTTTTCAAGTGCCTTTGGATCAAGCCTGATGGATATGTGGTATCACTTTGCCATTATGTTTGAAGCACTGTTCATACTTACTACTCTTGATGCAGGAACCCGCGTAGGCCGCTTCATGTTACAAGATCTGCTTAGTAATATATATAAGCCCCTGGGTCGAACTAGTTGGTACCCCAGTGTATTTCTAACCAGTGGCATATTTGTAAGCGCATGGGGATATTTCTTATATATTGGTACACTTGATCCACTGGGTGGGATTAATAGTTTATGGCCACTATTTGGTATTGCCAATCAGATGCTTGCTGCAATCGCACTATGTGTTGCAACAACTATTCTTATTAAGTCTGGCAAACTTCGCTATTCATGGATAACTGCAGTACCACTTACTTGGCTTATTGTCATAACAAGTACTGCTGCATGGGAAAAGCTTTTTAGTTCTGAACTACGTATAGGATTTCTCTCGCATGCCCAAGATTTATCGATAAAGCTTGCTGCTGGCACACTTCCTCCTAATGTGGCTGACACCGCCCAACAGCTAATCTTTAATGACTATCTTGCTGCAACACTCACTGGCTTCTTTTTGGTCACTACTTGGATATTAGTACTAGATACACTTCGGGTTTCATACCGCGTTATTACTGGTATGCCTCACCCTCCACTTTCTGAAGCACCCCATGAGCCTCGTCGCAAGATTGAAGGTTGGGCACGAAACTAAAAAGGATATTTTATGAAGTTTTTAACTAAGTCTATATGCATTATTTGGCGTGCCATACGAACGGTTAGTGGTGATGACGCGTACGAACGCTATCTTCTACATTGGAATAAATTTCATGTAACCGAAAATAATCAACCATTAGACCGCAAGGCATTCTTTAAAGCTGAGCAATCTAGAAAATGGGATGGAATACGTAGATGCTGCTAATCATCTGAAGATACAATGTTCTTTGAATCCAGAGAGAAAGATGCATCAACACACTAATATCTTATTTTGATATGTTCTTAGACACCAATATAAATAAGGTACTATCATAAAAATTTCGCTGGAGCAGATTTAGTGTTACTTTATAGAATAAAATTACCATATAAGAATCTATCTTTCCATATGATGGATATTAATTGGGAACTTTCCTAATGCCAGGTAATCAGAATCATAATTCTCAAATACTAATTCGCCATACAGTTAGCAATACAGGCGTACCGCAATTGATCCTCTCTGGAAAATTTACATTAAGCGTTCTGGAAAAACGCTTGCAATCTTTATCTGCTGAACTTGCTCCTTTTATCTCTGACTCAAACCTACATTGGGACTTAACCAGTATTGAACAAATGGATGATACTGGTGCACTACTACTGTGGAAGGCCTGGGGAAAGTGTCGCCCCAAACATATAGAGTTACGTCCAGAACAAGAAAAATTATTTAGCCGTATAGGAAATACTACGACTGTACCAGAATCATTTCCACGCGACTTTCTTGATCCAATCAGAACATTGGGGAAAGTGAGCTTTCTGACCTGGGAACATCTAGTTGGAATAATTACGTTGACCGGTCAATTACTACTGGACATAAAATATTTAGTAGGTCATCCATCTCGTATTCCCTGGCGCGAGATTTCTGCAACCCTCTTTCGAACTGGCGCACAAGCGTTAGGTATTACTGCTTTGGTAGGATTTTTGATTGGTGTCGTACTAAGTTACCTTTCCTCTAAGCAACTGCAAACCTATGGAGCAGATATTTTTATTATCAATATTCTTGGTGTGAGCATTATCCGTGAGCTTGGCCCAATGCTTGCAGCAATATTAGTAGCGGGACGTTCGGGCTCCTCCATGACGGCACAACTTGGTGTAATGAGGGTAACAGAAGAGCTTGACGCACTGGCTGTCATGGGAATTCGTCACAGCTTGCGTCTTATATTACCGAAAGTGATTGGGCTAAGTATTGCCATGCCTTTGGTAGTATTATGGACTAGCGCCATTGCATTAATAGGAGGAATGGTATCTGCTGAAATTCAATTGGGGCTAGGCTATCAGTTCTTTTTCAATAAATTATCAGATGTTGTACCAATAGCAAATTTATGGATAGGTCTGGGTAAAGGAGTAGTATGCGGCATAATTATCGCTCTCATTAGCTGTCACTTTGGTTTAAAAATTAAATCTAATACTGAGAGTCTTGGCGAAAGAACTACGACTTCGGTGGTAACAGCAATTACTACTGTTATTATCGTTGATGCGATCTTTGCCATTATTTTCTCCAATGTGGGAATATTATAAATAATGATAGATAAAAACAGCATTATTCAGATCAAAGGATTACATGCCCGTTTTGGCACTCATGTTGTACTAGAAAATGTTGACCTAGATGTCTACCAAGGTGAAATACTAACGTTAGTTGGTAGTTCCGGAAGTGGAAAAACTGTATTGCTACGTCATATGCTAGGTTTGGAAACACCAGCACAAGGAACGATTCGGGTTTTTGGGCAGTCTATATATAATGGTAACCACAGCAAACTTCAGAACATGCGTAACCGCAGTGGGGTTTTATTTCAGAAAGGCGCATTGTTCAGTGCATTATCAGTTTTTGACAATATTGCACTGCCTCTAAGAGAACTACATACACTGGATGAGGACATAATACACAGTCTTGTTATGTTAAAGCTTAAAATGGTGGAAATAGAAGCAAAACATGCTAGTAAGATGCCATCTGAACTCTCTGGTGGAATGATTAAGCGTATTGCCTTAGCACGTGCTATGGCATTGGATCCTGAGTTGCTGTTTCTAGATGAACCAACTTCTGGGTTAGATCCTGTGCTTAGTGACAGCTTTGTAAAATTAATTCTGACACTACGAACTGAATTGGCATTAACAATCGTTATGACAACGCATGATCTGGATACATTAGTTGCTCTGTCTAACCGCATAGCAGTACTTGCTGATCAACACATCGTTGCTTTGGGTAATTTAACTGAAGTGACTCACAGTAGTCACCCATTTATTACCAATTATTTTGGGGGTGATCGCAGCAAGCGGGCATTGGCAGGTATAGATAGTCTATAGTTTAAAGAGGAATTAAAATGGAAAACCAGTCTCATGCTCTTATAGCAGGTTTATTCGTAATCCTTTTGAGTGCTGCAATAGCTGTAACCGCGACATGGCTCAGTGGGGAAACTACCGATCATGCTAATTATATTCTGATATCTGACGGCTCTGTATCAGGGCTCAATCCTCAGGCAGCAGTCCGTTTCCGTGGTGTAAATATAGGTAAAGTAGAAAAGATAGGGTTTGATCCAGAAAACTCAAGATTCATTAGTATTCTTATCGGAGTTGATAAAAATGTGCCACTTACTAAAGGTGTCTTTGCACAACTCGGGTATCAAGGTGTCACGGGTCTTGCCTATATTCAGCTAGACGATGACGGAAACCAACCAGAATTATTGCAAACAAATGAAGTTAATTTAGTACGAATTCCAATGCGCACCTCAACACTGGATGATATTGTTATTACAGGGCAAGATCTGCTACATAGTGTAAATGAAACTGTTAAGAGAATGAATCGCCTGTTAAATGATCAAAACCAAGAAAGATTTTCGCATCTTCTAGAAAATATGGAAAACGTAACTACTGATTTTGGTAGTTTCACTGAACAATTACAACCGAATCTTAAATCACTCCCAGAATTAACCAATAAGACAAACTCATTATTAGGAAACGCTGACCAATTAGTGAAGGATACTGATCAACTAGTAAAAAATATAAACCATGTTGTAGAAGAAGTTAACCAGCAAGGAGGAATCTTCGATAATTTATCACAAAGTGCTGAAGAGCTTGCTGACACTATTCCCAGGGTTCAAGAGGCAATTGAAGGTGTCAAACAAGACACTCAAAGTGTTGATCGAGTTCTCCTTCAGCTAGAAGAGCAACCAAGAAGCCTGCTATTTGGTAAAGTACCACCTCCTCCAGGTCCAGGAGAAAATGGATTTATATCTCCTCAAGGAACTTCAAAATGAAGAAACTCTATTTTTTCTTTAGTATATGGCTAACTGGATGTGCTATATCACCACAAAATGAAAGGCTAATTTCTGTTTATGATTTTGGTTTACAACAAATCTCCAATATAGATAACACCACCGTAACCCAGCAAAAAAATCTGTCAACAAGCCTCCTGATAGCAGAAGCTAAGTCTCCTGTATGGCTTAATAGTAACGCTATTCAGTATCGTTTAGCATACCGTGACCCAACTCAATCATATACATATGCCAACAGTCGTTGGGCTGCTGCGCCAGCAACATTACTGACACATCATATTAGAAACAGTATTGCTACTACTACCAATAACAAAGTTCTGAGTACCAGTGATAGTGTAAAAGCAGACTTTATATTACGTCTTGAACTAGAAGAATTCTCTCAGATATTTGATGCCGTAGAC
Source organism: Nitrosomonadaceae bacterium (assembly GCA_965205785.1). Taxonomy (GTDB): domain Bacteria; phylum Pseudomonadota; class Gammaproteobacteria; order Burkholderiales; family Nitrosomonadaceae; genus BJGV01. The sequence continues at coordinate 1,720,897 of OZ242188.1, read as the reverse complement.
GAAAGCCATGTGATAGTCAGACTCCGGGTTAGTCTGATTAACCGTAACTCTCGTTTATTAAAAGCACAACATAGTTTCAGTATTAAACAAGCAGCTCCAACAGCTAATGCTCCAGGGGCTGTGCAAGCTCTGACAAAGTCCAGTGACAAACTAACTAGAGATTTAATTACCTGGCTTGCTGAAGAATTAATAAAAACAATGGAAAAACCAAATACCTAGAATACAAACTGACTTGAATGAAGTCTCTATGCTACTCCTGCTTCATATGCCTGCTGGTCAGCATGATAACTAGAACGTACCATTGGTCCACACGCAGCGTTACGAAATCCCATTTTAGTTGCAATATGTTCAAATTCTTTGAAACTATCAGGGGATACATAACGCATTACAGGTAAATGACCTTTACTAGGCTGTAAATATTGCCCAATAGTTAGTAGCTCTACGTCATTTTGCCGCAAATCACTCAATACTTCATAAATTTCATTATCAGTTTCGCCTAACCCTAACATTAACCCAGACTTTGTAGAAACCTTAGGGGAGCCTAGCTTAAAATCCTTTAGCAATTTCAATGAGTGAGCATAATCCGCTCCAGGACGACATTGCTTATATAAACGTGGAACAGTCTCAAGATTATGGTTTAAAACATCTGGAGGATATACAGATAGTTTTTCTAAAGCTGCTTCCAGCCTTCCTCGAAAATCTGGCACCAATATTTCAATCTTTGTAGTAGGAGAGTGTAGCCGTATCTGCTTTATACAATCAGTAAAATGTTGCGCCCCTCCATCTCGCAGATCGTCTCGGTCAACACTAGTAATGACTACATATTTTAAACCCATGGCAGCAATTGATTGCGCCAAGTGCAACGGCTCCTCAACATCTGGTGGCAATGGTCTGCCATGAGCAACATCGCAGAATGGACAGCGACGTGTACAAAGATCACCCAAGATCATAAATGTAGCCGTACCTTTACCAAAGCACTCTCCGATATTGGGGCATGATGCTTCTTCACAAACTGTATGTAATTTCTGCTCCCTAAGAATGCGCTTTACTTCGTAAAATGCTTGGCTATTGGAGGAGCGAGCTCTTATCCACGATGGTTTACGAAGTATGGTGCCATCAGAATCAGGAATTATCTTGATAGGATTACGCGCTGTCTTTTCAGCACCTTTTTGACGAATTTCATCTTTCATATAGCCACACTATCCTTTTATTAAAAAATTCTCTCTTTTAACTTTTTTGAAAGTTTATTACTTAAAATATCCAGTCCATCATTTATTCCAATGTCACTAGTTTGTGTTATTTCTAGTCCAGGATAACCACAGGGATTAATTGCTGAAAATGGGGTCAGATCCATATCAACATTAAGTGCTATTCCATGGTAACAACAACCATTTTTAATTTTTAATCCTAATGCTGCTATTTTTGCATTCTCTACATATACTCCGGGTGCATCTTTGCGAATTTCTGTATCAACAGAATATTCTTCTAATAAATCTATCACTGCACCCTCCATTTGCCTGACTAACTCCCTTACACCTAATTTCAACCGACGAATATCAAGCAACAGATATGCAACAATCTGACCTGGCCCATGATAAGTTATTTGTCCTCCTCGATCTGTCCTAATTACAGAGATTCCATTATTCTTAAGTAGATGTTCATTTTTTCCAGCTACTCCAAGAGTATAAACTGGTGGATGCTGTAACAGCCATATTTCATCTAATGTATTTTTAGTCCGTGATAATGTAAAGTCCTTCATCTCCTGCCAAGTAGAAAGATAATCAACCATACCAGAAAGTTTTATATTGACTCTTAAATTATTCTTTTCTGAGTCTAGATATGAAATATCCATATTTAATTAAGATAACTCAAATAACCATTAACACCATTGGATGATCACAGAGCTCGTGATATAGCTCATCCAATTGAGATTGAGAAATTACATGAACAGTACATGTAATACTCAAATACTTTTTCTTTTTACTTACTCTTGTCTCGACGCTACCATCATCAAAATTGCGAATATGACGATTCACTACTATTAATACTGATTTAATAAAGTTTTGTTCGTCTTTTCCCATAATCTTAATAGGAAAATCACAAGGGAAATTAATTAATGTTGGCCGAGATGTCATATTAATTACATTAATAATTTTTTTACAATGATTCCCCTCGCATTATAGTAACCTTATAATTTTGGTAGTACTGATACAGCTGTGCAAATACGTTACCTGGCTTTCCGCTACCAACTTTCTTTCCATCAAGAAGTGTAATAGGCATAATTTCTTTGGTTGAAGATGTTAATAGAATCTCATCTGCAGTACGCAGATCATATTCAGAAATTTCTATGATTTCATATGGTATCTGGTGTTTATCTGCAAGCTCGAGAACGACATCGTATGTAATTCCAGGTAACATTAAATGACTCTTAGGAGGAGCTAAAAGTAATTTATCTTTAACAACAAATACGTTACTTGCCGAACCTTCAGTCAGAAAGCCCTCCCTTAACAACAAAGTTTCGGTTGCATCAGAATCTACTGCCATCTGACGTAGTAACACATTTGGTAACAGAGAGATCGCCTTAATGTCACATCGTATCCAACGGTTATCATTAGCAGTTATTGCAGAAACACCAGCAACAATTAGCTCTTTTGATGCTACTACTAAAGGAGAGCTCATAATAAATACTGTGGGTGTCACCTCCTTCGGAAAAGCATGATCACGAGGAGCCACGCCACGAGTGACTTGCATGTAAAGATATTGATCGTCACCTTCGTTACTCGCAATTATTTGTTCTACCAACTTTGTCCACTCAATATCTGTATAAGGGTTCTTTAGTTGAATGGCATCAAGGCTTTTTTGTAATCGAAGTAAGTGTTCTGTTAAACGAAAAGGTCTATGTGAGTACACGGGAATAACTTCGTATACTCCGTCACCAAAAATAAACCCTCTATCGAGGACTGATATTCGTGCATCCTCGATAGGAATGAAGGAGCCATTTAAATAAATCATAATTATTATTGAAAGTAGAGTCGATTACTGCATGGGACTAATTAATTAATAACAAGATCTCATCCCATGTACGACTGAAAAAATTTGAGTTATCTATAGTTTCTAGGGCTACCAACGGATGTTTTGCTATTTGTTTTCCATCAAATATAAATTTAACTATACCAACTTCTTGCCCTGCTTTTATCGGTGCAATCATTGGTTGGTTATATTCCATAGTAGCCTTTAATTTAGCAGCCTGACCCTTAGGTAACGAAAAGTAAAGATCATGATTAAACCCTGTTTTAAGTATATCTCGTTGTCCTTTCCATAGTTGAATAGTAGTTACTTCTTCCTTCTCTCGAAACACACGAACAGTGTCGTAAGATAAAAAACCATAGTTCAATAGACGTTGGCTCTCCATAGTACGCGCATTATCAGATTTAGCTCCTAGTACAATTGAAATCAATCTTTGATTATTTCTTTTTGCTGAAGCAACAAGACAGTACCCTGCAGATTTAGTGTGCCCGGTCTTAAGACCATCTACATTAGGGTCCAACCATAAAAGTCTATTACGATTAGTTTGTGAAATTTTATTATATGTATACTTCCGCAAAGAATAAAGTGGATAATGTTCCGGAAAGCGACTTATCATATCTGCTACGAGTAAACTCAAATCATATGCAGTAGTAAAATGTTCAGAATTCGGAAGGCCAGTAGAATTTACAAAATGTGTATCCTTCATTCCAAGCCTTTCAGCTTCTTTGTTCATCATTTGTACAAAGCTTTCCTCTGATCCAGCAATGATCTCTGCCAAAGCTATACTGGCATCATTTCCTGACTGTACAATCAATCCACTCACTAGTTCTTCTACTGTTACCGGCTTCCCCGGCTCTATGAACATTCGCGAGCCCTTAGCACGCCAAGCTTTCTCTGAAACTGGTACATTTTGTTTTAGAGTAATTCGCTTTTGCCTGAGAGCTGAAAAAGCAATATAAGCCGTCATCATCTTTGTAAGTGATGCAGGTTCCACACGTTGAGAAGCATTTTTGCTGATTAGAGTCTGTCCACTTTGGAAATCAATAAGGATATAGGTATCAGTAGCTATTGATAGCTTAGATAAGGGTTTAGACTGTAATTGTGGTTGATTTTTAGATTGTTGAGAAAATGTGTGCGATGAAACAAAAAACAACAGAATCAAAATTAGATATTTCATTGTAATTGAATAAAGTAATTAATTATTATACTTATGACAGTCTATTATATATATCGAAAACATTATGAAGAAGAATCTTCTGAGAAATGATACAAACTAATTGCAACTATTTCTATATATACACTACGACATGATATAGAACTAAAACAGCAAGAAAGATTAACATATCAGGTCTATTGAAGTTTACCAAGACATAAATTATATCCATCTTTCCAGCCATTACGATATTGATTATCCTCAGTAAAACGTTGCTCATCCTTAAAACCATAAGTAGATTTCTTGGCAGTTTCGCAACCATCAATATAGCCATCCTTGAAAGCCGGCGGGTACCCGGCAAGATTATACGTAGGGCGAGTACTTGGTGGCAGCGGTTCTGATGGTTTTCCTTTTTTACTAGTATTTGTAGATGCACAACCTGCAATCACTAAAAAAGTAATTAGTGTGATTAAATGCTTCATCTACCTTTACCTCCTAATATATTTCCTAAAACCCCTCTAATAAGAGCGCGACCAACCTGTGAGCCAATAGAACGGGCGGCACTTTTAGCTGCAGCCGATAATATACCCTGGCGATTTCCACCGCGCGGCCCTGTCTTGTCGAGTAGCAAATCACCAACCATATCTATCATTCCTCCACCACCTCCGGAATCTTGTTGTATTTTATCGGCATCTGAAGTTTGTGTATTTTCCTCCTCAGATTTGATACGTTTTTTAATGATTTCATGTGCTGATTTACGATCTATAGATTCTTCATAATGTCCATAAATAATAGATGATTTAATGATTTTCTTACGCTCCTCATCATTTATTGGCCCCATTTTTGATGCTGGTGGCAATATGAATGCACGTTCAACAATTGATGGGCGACCTTTCCTATCGAGCATTGAAATTAAGGCTTCACCAGTTGAAAGTTCAGAAATCACTTTCTCAGTATCAAGCTTAGGATTTGCTCTCATAGTCTGAGCAGCTGCCTTGACAGCTTTCTGGTCACGGGGAGTAAAAGCACGAAGTGCATGCTGTACCCGGTTACCAAGTTGGCCAAGCACAGTATCAGGAATATCAAGTGGATTCTGTGTTACAAAATAAATACCGACACCCTTTGAGCGTATCAATCTCACCACCTGTTCAATTTTCTCAAGTAATGATTTTGGTGCATCATTAAATAACAAATGTGCCTCATCAAAAAAGAATACTAGTTTCGGTTTTTCTGGGTCACCGACCTCTGGCAAAATTTCGAATAGCTCCGATAATAACCATAGCAAGAACATTGAATATAATTTAGGTGAGTTCATAAGTTTATCAGCTGCTAGTATATTGATTACACCACGACCTTTTCTATCAGTCTGTATTAAATCATTTATATCAAGCATTGGCTCACCAAAGAAATCAACACTTCCCTGATGCTCCATCTCAAGGAGAGAACGCTGAATTGCTCCAATTGAAGCTTTTGAAACATTACCATACGTTGTTTTAAAACTTTTCGAGTTATCTCCGACAAATTGCAACATTGACCGTAGGTCTTTCGTATCAAGTAACAACATGCCATTATCATCTGCTATTTTAAAGACTAATGTCAGTACACCCTGTTGCGTATCATTTAAATTGAACAATCGTCCAAGTAATCTGGGTCCCATATCTGAAACTGTTGCACGTACAGGGTGTCCAGATTTTCCGAATAGGTCCCAGAAAACAACTGGGAATCCTGACCAGTTAGGTTCATCTAGTTTAAGTTGTACAAGCCGTTTCTTCAATTTTGGTGAAGTCGCCCCAGGCACAGCAAGCCCTGATAGATCACCTTTAACATCCGCCATAAATACTGGCACACCAATCGAGGAAAACCGCTCTGCCATGACTTGTAAAGTAACAGTTTTACCTGTGCCAGTTGCTCCCGTAATAAGCCCATGGCGATTAGCAAGGCCTGGCATCAGGGCTATATCAGTACTGGAACTTGTTATTAGTAATGGCTCAACCATAAGAATCCTCAAATAAAAGAATAAGCATTATTAAAAAATGTCTGTATCAAAATATCTCAGTCCCACAGAATTCAATTTTATAGTAACACTGACTTCAATAATTTGCCCATCTCTGCTGGGTTACGAGTTACCTTTATTCCACATTCTTCCATCATTGCAAGCTTTTCCTGAGCAGTACCCTTACCACCAGAGATAATAGCGCCCGCATGCCCCATTCTCTTCCCTTGTGGCGCCGTAACTCCCGCAATGAATCCTACTACTGGTTTTGTCATATTACCCTTAATCCAGTCTGCACATTCTTCCTCATCAGAACCACCAATTTCACCAACCATAAGTACTGCATCAGTTTCATTATCTTCATTAAACATTCTCATTACATCAAGATGCTTCAATCCATTAATCGGGTCGCCCCCAATACCTATGCAGGTTGACTGACCTAAACCCTGTTCCATTAATTGAGCAACTGCTTCATAAGTCAATGTGCCAGAGCGAGACACTACTCCAATACGACCTTTCTTATGGATATAACCAGGCATGATTCCAATCTTAATTTCATCTGGTGTAATGATGCCAGGACAATTAGGACCAATTAGTAAAGTTTTATGTTTTTGCATCTTGTAACGAGTTCTGAGCATATCGCCAACAGGAATGCCTTCAGTAATACAAATTACTAAATCAAGCTCAGCATCTACTGCCTCATCTATTGCTGAAGCAGCAAAAGGTGGTGGTACGTATATTACTGAAACTGTTGCTCCTGTAGCTTTCTTTGCTTCTTTAACCGTAGCAAAAATTGGAACCTTCTCAAAACTCTCACCTGGTTTCTTTGGGTGTACCCCTGCTACAAAACAGTTTTTTCCATTTGCATATTCTATACATGCTTTTGTATGAAACTGACCAGTTCTACCAGTAATTCCCTGGGTCATGACTCTTGTATTCTTATTTATTAGAATAGTCATAATTACTCTCCTTTAGCTGCAGCTGTCACGACATACTGTGCAGCATCATCCATACTATTTGCTGAAATAATCTCCAATCCAGACTCAGCTAATATTTTCTTGCCCAGATCAGCATTAGTTCCTTCCAGACGAACGACTAAAGGTAAGTTTAATTTAACTTCTCTAGCTGCCTTTACTACGCCACTAGCGATAACATCACATTTCATTATACCGCCAAATATATTTACCAAGATGGCTCTAAGATTTGTATTACATAACATTAATTTAAATGCCTCTGTTACTTTTTCGGTAGTTGCACCACCACCTACATCAAGGAAATTTGCTGGATTGCCTCCATAGAGCTTGATAATGTCCATAGTTGCCATTGCAAGACCTGCTCCATTAACTAAACAACCAATATTACCGTCAAGTGGAACATATGAAAGATCATGCTTAGATGCCTCAGTTTCTAGCGGATCTTCTTCATCAAGATCACGTAGGGCCTCGATTTCCGAATGACGAAATAATGCATTATCATCAAAATTCATTTTTGCATCTAACGCAAGAAAATGATTATCGGTTGTTAGCACCAATGGATTAATTTCAACTAGCAATGCATCTGTACTATTAAATAGTTTATACAAATTTTGTAGCAGCGTACTAATTTCAGATAGATCACATTCAGGAAAGTTTATGATCTGAGCAACCTTATTTGCATCTACACTAGTCAACCCATCTATCGGATTAATTAACACTTTGTTAATTTTTTCTGGATTTTTATTAGCAACTTCCTCGATATTCATGCCCCCTTCTGAGCTTACCATTAGACATACTCGTTGATTACTACGGTCTACTAGCATTCCAATATAAAATTCTTTCTGTATAGCAATCCCCTGCTCGATAAAGATTCGTCGAACAGACTGGCCATACTTATCTGTCTGATGTGTAACCAACTTCATTCCAAGTATCTCTGTTGCATATTTTTTTACCTCATTTAACGATTTGGCAATTTTTACCCCACCACCTTTACCTCTCCCACCAGCATGAATTTGTGCTTTCACAGCCCATATTTCACCACCTAGTTTTATGGCAGCTTCAACTGCTTCCTCTACATTAAAACACGCAATTCCTTCTAGAACCGGGATCCCATACTCACGAAAAAGATTCTTGGCTTGATATTCATGAATTTTCATATTTAAATTCTCATTATATTTCGTTTTAAGTAACTAAATTTTGCGGGCTCCCTGCAACCCATGCCTCAATATTATCAATTAATTGTTCTGCAAGTAATTGCGTAGCTCCATCTGAGGTCCACGCTACATGCGGAGTCAAAATAAAGTTGGGACGTTTTACATTGAGTAATGGATGACTATTTTCTGGTGGCTCTACAGATAAAACATCAAAGCCAGCGCCAGCGATTAATCCTTCATCCAACGCTTGAAGTAATGCTTTCTCATTAACCAAACCACCACGTGCCGTATTGATTAATAATGCATTACGCTTCATTTTTCTTAGCTCATTAATCCCGATCATATCACGTGTCTCCTGTGTCATCGGGCAATGAAGTGAAAGTATATCGGACTCTGCCAGTACTTTTTTAAAAGGCAGTGACTCTACATTATCTCTATTTAAAGATGCGTAATCCGAGAATATTACGCGCATACCAAATCCTTTAGCAATTGCCGCTGTACCCTGACCAATTGCACCTTTCCCAATAATCCCCATAGTTGAACCATACAAATCACCTATATCATGTGTGAAGAGACAAAATTGATCTGATTTTTGCCACATACCATTCTCAATATCTTGACGATATGCAATTAAATTCCTGCGTAATGCCAAGATCATCATAAATACATGTTCTGGTACCGTATGCGTTGCATAATTCCGGATATTAGACACTGCAACCCCATAATTTTGACATGCAGTTATATCAGCACAGTCATAACCTGTTGCAGCAACAGCAACCATTTTTAGCTTAGGTAATTTAACGAGCATCTCCTCGCTCAACTGTACCTTGTTAATAATTGCAATAGTTGCATCCTGAAGGCGCGGTACGATTTGATCAAATGAAGTCTTGGAATATTCTTTGTATGTATGTTTAAAATTCAGGTTTCGTATTTCTGTCTTAACAGAATCCCGATCAAGAAAAACTACATGGTGACTCATATTCGCTCGCTTTAAATTTATATTAATAAATATTTAAAAATAAGAATCTAAACAACATCAAAATTATAATACGATAGTAAATTTAATAAATACTGTAACCATGTCATAATACCATTCAGCCTGATCTACTTCAGGCCTTCAAATCTAGCTTTACTAATAAACATGTGTAGTGCAATATTAAGTAATACATAACTTTTTTCCATTGATAAATAGCACACACTCTGTTCTAAGCTCAAACTACTGCGGACGCTTTGCACCGTCTCCTACTGGTAAGCTACATTTTGGCTCATTAATTGCTGCTGTTGGCAGCTATCTGGAAGCAAAATCACATAATGGCAAATGGTTAATTAGAATCGAGGATCTGGATAAACCACGTGAAATTCCTGCGGCATCCTATGAAATCCTTAGAACCATAGAAATTTTAGGTATGGAATGGGATCATGAAGTGATTTATCAGAACCATAGAAGAGATGCATACGAAAATGCACTTGCAACACTTAACAAATGTGAATTAACTTATTTATGCACCTGTACTCGTAAAGAAATAGCCGATTCAAGTATCACAGGAATTAGTGGCCAAATATATGCAGGTACATGTCGATATAATATACAAAATAAAGATCGTTCGGGCGCAATTCGGATTAAAACAGATAATAGTATTATAGAATTTAAAGATTATTTGTACGATTTTATTAGCCAGAGACTAAAAAGGGATATAGGTGATTTTATACTACGTCGGTCTGACGGTATCTACGCCTATCAATTAGCTGTTGTGGTAGATGATGCCGCACAGGGAATTACCAATGTGGTACGTGGTGCAGATTTATTAGACTCTACTCCTCGCCAGATTTACCTACAAAAAATTTTAGGTTACTCAACCCCTACATATATGCATTTACCCGTTGCAGTAAACAATCAGGGCAAAAAACTTAGCAAACAGACCCAAGCAGCAATAATAGATGTATCAAACCCTGTAAAACAATTAATAGAAGCAGTAAGTTTCTTAGGTCAGGAACCACCAATCGAATTATTTGAAAATAATGTTTCATCCTTCTGGAAATGGGCTATCAAAAATTGGCATCCAGAGAGAATTCATAAAGAAAAAACAATTCCATTCCCTATTAAATAAAGGGTTAAATGGCTAAAAGATAAGACTCATATCTGACATCTATATTTAATACTAACTATTAATATATAGTTAATTACTAATCAAAGCTTTATCAGAAACATATGAGAAACTATTGATTAATACTAAATGTTAGAATTATTGTTAATGTCACTAAGGAGAAAATGTGCCCTTTCTACCATTTTATATACCACTATGTAAAAAACTTAAAATTGTAATTGTGGGAGGCGGGTATGCAGGTGTCGCAGCACTGACTACTCTCTTACGCTATATGCCGAATGCAATTATAACTATTGTTGACCCTAGATCCCAACACGTCAAAATTACACACCTTCATGAAACTTTCCGGCATCCGTTACAGGACTTTATGGTTCCATTCACTGCTCTGGAACAACGTTTTAGCTGTCGCCATATTTGTTCAGAACTAGTTGTTAATAAGAATAATATGCTGCAGTGGCAGAATGAGAAGTTTATAACTATCAATAATGAAAAAGTAGAATTTGATTATCTCCTGATCACAACAGGAGCAACTACAGAACGAGCTAACCTTAATAAAAATGTCTTAGACCTAAATAGCTTCCTAACAAAACATGGTCCCGACCTATTAAGTTCCCTTCAGATAAAGAACAATCAAGAAAAACCATGTGTTTCAGTAATAGGTGGGGGTGCAACCGGCATTCAATTCCTTTTTGAGATTGCTCATTATTTTCAACGAAAGAAGATTGATTGTAATCTTAGGTTAGTCCACAACAATGATAGAGTGCTTAAACAATTTCCTGTCGGTTTCTCTAATTATACTGAGACCCATATGGCAGAATTTGGTATAGATCATTACCCGAATACATATTATCGGGAACAATCGAATGGTAAAGTCTTATTAGAAACTAAGAAGGATGGTAAAAAATTTGATCTTCCTTCTAAAATGACTTTACTATTTCTTGGTAATAACCAGGAAAACAGACTATCTGCAAATACTTTTGGTCAGGTTCTAATTGACGATCAGCCCTTACAAAATATCTTTACAGCCGGTGACTGCTCTAATTACAATTCATATGGTACAAATACTATGTCAGCTCAGTCCTCAGTACGTAAGGGAAAGCTTGCTGCGCGTAACATTTTACGCAGCTCAGGCAAATTAAAATTATTTGAACCATATTTACATCATGATCTTGGCTATGTTGTCAGTCTCGGCCCTACAGACGCGGTTGGTTGGTTGGCTCTTGAGAATAATGTAGTCAGTGGCATTCCAGCACAAGTTATAAAGGAACTTGTTGAGTCTCAGTATGATCTATTATTAACTGGGGTAGATACTTATTTAGTATAAAATATTGATTACAGAGGAGGGGCTTCATATGTTTGGTATGGATAAAAATACTCCGGTAGTTGGTAAGGCTGAAACCCTCGTTAAACGATCAAGTAATGATATTTTCATTTTTGTAGGTGCTAATTTTGTCAAAAATTACCCAAGGTGGTCCCCAGAAGTAGTTGATCTTAAATTATTAACTGATGGATCCGTAAAAGTTGGAACTCAATGTACCCAGGTTCGTATAGATCAAGGAAAACGTTCTGAATCAACTTTTGAGGTTACAGTTTTCCAACCAGGCAAACGTATCTGCTTTGAAGGTATTTCAAATCCATATCGTTGTGATTACGTTCTTAACTCGGATAAGCAATTATCAGAAAGCAATATCTCATTTACTTTTGAATTACTCAAACTTGAGCTTTTTATGAGGCCATTTGAAAAACTTATTAGAGTAGCCGTGCAGGAAGGAACTGAAAAGACCGTAATTAATATCAAAAAATTAGTTGAATCTGAAACTAACTAGCCTTTGGACTGTTGGCCCTGGTTATTTAATTATGTAGTCCTAAAGTTAGACTTCCAAATAACATTGGAGAGAAAAATGACTTTTATAGCTGAAAAAGATCCCGGATTAATTCCTCAGATTCTATCTAAGATTCTCGATTCAAGTGTGAATGGAATAACGCTAGCTGACCCTGACCTAGAGGATATGCCACTTGTATATGTTAACAAGGCATTCGAAGATATGACTGGATATACAAAGGAAGAAGTAGTAGGAAAAAATTGTCGTTTCATGCAAGGTAAAGACCGCGATCAAGAAGCACGCTATAAAATGCAAGAAGCGATAAAAAATGTACAGCCTATTGAAATAACATTTAAAAATTATCGAAAAAATGGAGAATTATTTTTTAATCACCTAGAAATGTCACCACTATTCGATTCCAAGGGAAAACTATTATACTACCTAGGTGTCCAACTTGATGTAACTCAGCAGGTTCATGCTGAGGAAGAGATTAAACGACTAAACCAGCTCCTTAAATCAGAAAAATAATAACTAATGCAATAAATCAACTAGTGGGCGGCTCTGTAGATGGAATTTTATACACCCAATAACCTCCATGCTGGTAAATTAACTGCACCGCTTTCAGATCAATCGGCCTGGTCTCTGTAAAGGGCAACATCTGTGCCAGTAAAGTATCCTGGCCATTACGTAAAAAATAGGCGCGTACTGCACGGTCAGAAAGCGACTGTAGTGTATAAGTCTTATAGTTATTGTCTACTTTCCATCTCTTCACAGTATTAACCAAGCCATGCATGTTTGCACTATTCATAGGGAAATTTTTATAGGCCAGATCAAGTAAATCGGGACGCATCAGTCCCAGCCTATAAAGATCCGTAATATGAACCACCACATAAGCTTCCCGTGAACCAGCTAGCTCACGTAATATTCCGGCACCTTTATCTACATCTGCTACCAGTGCATCAGCAAAACGCTGAAGTTTCCGACGCTCTTCGGCTGGTGCTGGGGCGCCCCAGAATTCCTGCTCATAATTTTTGATGGCGTCACTACGCTCACGCCAGTGTGAAGGAATAATTACCGGTTCACCATGATGAGAAGTAAATAACGTATCCCGCCCAGTAAGTAATTGTATTTGACGGGAAGTATCCCACCAGGCGAGTATGACCGCATCTTCCGGTGCATACTTACTAATCGCTGCCACTAACGTGATTAGTTCGGATGATTTGCTATCGACAGAAGTAAGTAATTCACTGGTAAGACTTTCCCAATCGATCAATACAGGTGCTTCCTCACCACGCTTTGCAAGATGTGCCACAGCAATGGGTTTGTCTACTTCCTGCACATGTACTTCATACTTACTTACGGCAAGGTCCGGCCAAGCCTCCAATCCAAGTTTATCAAACTTATCGACCCCACCCTCTTCAACTAACTTATACTGATAAGGTGCTGACCCTGGACTAAGTGACACATAAGCAAGCCAGCCGAGTAAAAGAAAACCTCCCGTTACCAAGAAGATACCCAGTAACGGGAGGAATTTAGCTCCTGGCCGCGCCGGTGTGGCGCTCCGGGATGAAGTAGAGATCAACTTTCTCTTTTTTCGCGTCTACGCCAACCAGCAAGTGCAATGGTGCCAGCTAACAACATACCGCCACCTAAGCCGCCTAGTGAGATCTTTTCTTCCGTACTATCTGCGTCCAACAGACCGCCAAATAAACCGGAACGTTTTTTCTCAAGTTTGGCTATTCGATTCTGCAATTCCATTTCATGGCGCAACTTCGAATTCTCATCCATAATTTCTACATATGCCCGGTTCAACGGTCCCCAGCCATCTGTGTAAGTCCACCCACCTGGGTTTACATGAGCTAATCCCACATGTCCCTTCGGTAAGTCGTTCTCACCCATTTCCAACACTTTAAGTTCAAGTGATGATGGATTGTTATTCTTCGACCAATACAGCTGGAAGAACTGAGAGTATCCTGCCTTCATTGGCGGTGGCGGATCTGGACGATTGGTCTTCTGTCCGGTGAGCAATTTATCATCGTAAAGTCCCTTAACTATACGGTTCACTTCCTGATATTTTGCAAGTAAATGAAGCGTACCTTTATCCATAAATTCTAGATAAGAACGGGCAAAACGCTCACTATGACAATTGGTACAAGTCGTTACCCATGAATCTAAACGACCCTCAGACCAATCACTGGTGATATTGGCTGCAATGCCAGGAACTACTGGATAATTCGCCCAACGTACTTTACGTACTACGTTATGAGAGTATTTACCGTCATACTCAAAGTGGCAACCTGCACAGGTAGGCGCAGTCTGCCCGCCTTTACTGTATGCATCTTTAAGCTGTACATCCCAATTCCATTCATCGCCCATCATTGAAACTATCTTGCCATGCTTGGACATCGAATAGGCTTCCCAGTTATTGTGATCAACACCACTATGACAGGTAGCACAAGCTTCCGGCTTGCGGGATTCTGCTACCGAGAATTCATGTCGGGTATGACAGTGGTCACAAGTGTTCTGGTTGACGTGACACATGGTACAACCCTCAGCAATTTCACGCTGTGGCATCCCAGCATAGACTGATACCTCAACGTTAGCCTTGTAGTCCAGCGCATGTGAAGGACGTCCTTTAGGCCATCCAATTCCTTCCGGCCAGTTAAGAGTGTCCCGCTCGGATTCCCGTTCGGCGAATTCTTGCAGATGGCAAGTACCACAAACTTCAGCAGTAGGCATCCGCATATCAGCCTTATGATCAGCTTTCTTCTTGGTGTTGATATCAACGTGACAGTCGATACAACCTACTTCTTTCAGTTTCTCATTTGCACCAAGCCTACCCATTGAGCGCAGATTCTTCTCTACAGCTTCAAGCTTCGCTTTTTTGTAGAATTTTGGATCTTTAGGTGAAAGTTTACGAATCTTGCTTAAATTAGCATGGGTACTCTTCTTCCAGGCACTAACCCAGACAGGCGACTCATCCGTATGACACTCGACACAATCGTTACGCCCTGCTATTTCGTCTGGTGAAGTCTGTGATTTGTAGAAGGTAGTGGGATCAAAGTACATGCTCATCGGAATCGGTTCCCAATACTGAGCATGAGATCCTTTTCCAGCACCCTGCGCTGGATCAAGATAGCGCTTTGTCAACGCCTCATGCAATTCCTTAGGTGAGGCTGATTTATCAATATTAAGTGCTTTGTAAGTTTCACTAGGAACACTTGGAAAAGTTGCATGAGCCATTCCTACAAATAATGCGCTGCAAGCAAACAAAACCATTCTCAACCAAAGCTTTACAACCATTTGATACCTCCCCTGTTGTTCCGTAGTTGTTGTTTTTTATTTCGTAGTTAACAGACTCCCCGAACGACCCAGATCATCTGCTTTCACAGTCTCGTAGACTACCTCGACATGCACTACCTGTCAAGAAAATTGCACTGTAAAATGAGAAACAATTCCTAAATTAATCATAATAATATCCTTTGGAAAAGTTACTTATCCTAAATCAGATACCTGAGAGATCCATTTCAAGTATAAATGTCTTGCAACCATATTTAATGCTGATATCCGACTAGCTAGATTCTTTTGTGCTGCTTCTAGTGACTGTACACCTGGCCCTGCACTGTCGGCTATCTCCCCAGCGCCTGCTTCATACCAAATTTTTACCATTTTTTCAGTCATTTCTACGTGACACTGCATACCCAAGTGCGAGCCTATTGCAAAAGCCTGATTTTCACAGAATTTACTTGAAAGTAACCGAGTTGCACCATCAGGCAAAGTAAAAAATTCTCCATGCCAGTGAAACGATTCAAAATCATTTAGGCTGCCAAACCACTTACTGGCAACCGGGTTATTTGCCACGGCAACTTTCCCCCACCCTATTTCCTTGATAGCACTTCTTTTTACCTTTCCTCCCAGAGCTTTTGACATTAATTGCCCACCAAGGCAATGACCCAGCACCGGAATATCGTGCCTAATAGCTTGCTTTATTAATGCCAGTGCACTAGTAATCCAAGGAAAATTGTCATTTGCACTCATTGCCCCCCCCATAAAAACTAGTCCACTAAACTGTTCAGGACTACATGGGAAACTTTCACCGGCATCTATCTTAATGAGTTTCCATGGAATAGAATGAGAATCAAGAATTGTAGCCAAATATCCTGGGCCTTCAATCCTATATAAACGAAAAATTGCAATAGGTTTCATGGAACTCCTTAATGCATATAAATCAACTTAAAATTCGTATTTCTTATATCTTCATTTTTCTTCTAGCTCAACTCATATTTTCTAACACTTCCTATGCTATTGATGTAAACGTAGTTGGTCTAGCTACAAATAAGGCCATACTAGTAATCAACGGTGCTAAACCACTTACCGTAAATGTTGGACAAACTACTAAATCTGGCGTCAAGCTTATCAGTACGAACACAAACTCTGTAGTTGTAGAGATAGCTGGAGAACAAAGATCACTAGTTCTAGGTCAGAATTTATCATTTGCGCCTCCTACTAATGAGGGAGAGATTACTCTCCATGCAAAGTCTGGAGGCCATTTTTACGTTACTGCCAGAATTAATAATAAAAGCTCTATTAGATTGATTGTTGACACAGGGGCAACCATGGTTACCCTAAGTTATGAAGATGCCAAACGACTAAATATAGCGACCAATTATAAAAAAGAACCTATTACCATAGCTACTGCTAACGGCATCTCTACTGCATATAAAATAAAGTTAAATCACATTCAAATTGGAAGTATTGCTCTGTCAAATATTGATGCAATAATTGTTGCTAAAAGTAACAAATTAAAAATTGGACTATTAGGTATGAGTTTCCTAATTGAATGATTGTAAAGAAAGACGGGGCAACTATGACTTTGATAAAAAGATTCTAATTAAATGTATGTGCTTACACTTTTAAATTTATAACCTTTAACCCCAAATATAAAAAGCCGAGATTACTCGGCTTTTTATATTTTTACCCAATAGCTTTAAACTAATCATCAGTTTTTCCAGTTACAGGCTCACTAATTGGCTCCGGACGATCTAATAGCTCAATCAACGCCATTGGAGCGTTATCTCCTTTCCGGAAACCAAATTTAAGAATCCGTAAATAACCACCATTACGTGTTTGATAGCGTGGGCCAAGTTCAGTAAATAATTTTCCAACTATGTCACGATCACGAAGACGATTAAAAGCTAATCGACGATTAGCAAGAGACGGTTTTTTTCCAAGTGTAATCATTGGCTCAACTAAACGACGCAGCTCTTTAGCCTTAGGTAACGTAGTTTTGATAACTTCATTACGTAGCAATGAATTTGTCATATTACGAAACATTGCCAAGCGATGACTGCTACTACGATTTAATTTTCTTAGTCCACTATGATGTCGCATGATCGCCTTCCTTTGCACCATCAAGTTTGGCTGGTGGCCAGTCTTCTAATTCCATTCCAAGCGCTAGTCCACGTGAAGCCAGCACTTCCTTAATTTCATTGAGTGACTTTCTTCCTAGGTTAGGGGTTTTTAGAAGTTCATTTTCAGTCCGTTGAATTAAATCTCCTATATAGTATATATTCTCTGCTTTGAGACAATTTGCGGAGCGGACTGTAAGTTCAAGATCGTCTACCGGCCGTAGCAACCTTGGATCAACCTGTGGTGCTTTTGGCTGCTCAACAGGTAATGGTGTACCTTTAAGATCCGCAAACACTGATAGTTGCTCTACCAGCACCCGCGCAGCATATCGAATCGCTTCTTCAGGATCAACAACACCATTGGTTTCTATATCCATCACCAATTTATCTAAGTCGGTACGTTGCTCTACACGTGCATTTTCAACTGCATAACTTACTCGGTGAACCGGACTAAAAGATGCATCCAATAAAATACTACCAATGGCACGACTTTCATTTGTTACTTGCCTGGCTGTTCCTGGTTCATAACCACGCCCCATCTCTACCTTAATCTGCATATCTATTTTACCGCCTGCAGTAAGGTGTGCAACAACATGATCTGGATTTATAATTTCTACATCGTGCCCAACTTCAATGTCACCAGCGGTTGCTACACCTTCTCCCTTCTTTTTAAGAATTAAAACAGCCTCGGTAGAATTATGTAGCTTTAAAACTATACCCTTGAGATTAAGCAAGATATCTACAACATCCTCCTGTACGCCATCAAGAGCAGAATATTCATGTACCACACCACTTATTTGAACTTCTGTTGGCGCAAACCCGGGCATTGAAGAAAGCAAAACACGCCGTATTGCATTCCCTAGTGTGTGTCCATAGCCGCGCTCAAACGGCTCCATAGTTACTTTAGCGTGTAACGGAGAAATATTTTGAACATTAATGATTCGTGGTGTGAGAAAAGTATCACTTGGCATAGCCTATCCTTTTGCTGGAAACTTTCAGATTAATTGGTTACTTAGAATATAATTCAACAACAAGCGACTCTTGAATGGTTGCTGGTAATTCGGAACGCTCTGGCTTGGCCTTAAAGGTTCCTTTCATTGCTTTAACATCTACTTCCATCCATTCCGGAAAACTACGTTGCTCAGCAGCTTCCACTGAATGTTTAATACGTAACTGGTCTTTAGCTTTTTTAGTTACTTCCACTACATCACCCGGACTAACTTGATAGGATGGGATGTTGACACGCGATCCATTTACAAGTATTCCATTGTGGCGCACAATCTGACGTGCTTCATTGCGTGACGCACCAAAACCCATACGGAAAGAAACAGTATCAAGACGGCTTTCTAACCGCTGAAGAAGATTCTCACCTGTAATACCACGCTGTTTGTCTGCCAGTTTGTAATTTATTCTAAACTGTCGTTCAAGAATCCCATAAATACGACGAAGCTTCTGTTTTTCCCTTAATTGTGCACCGTAATCAGACAATCTCGTTTTTTTCTGCCCATGCTGTCCAGGCGGGTAATTTCTACGCTCTATTGCACATTTGTCTGTAAAACACTTTTCTCCTTTTAGAAATAGTTTCTCGCCTTCACGACGACACTGACGACATTTAGGATCAAGATTTCTGGCCATGATAGTCTACTCCTTAAATGCGACGCTTTTTAGGGGCACGACAACCATTATGTGGAAATGGCGTCACATCAGCAATACTGGTGATTTTAAAACCAGCCGCGTTTAGTGCACGTACAGCAGACTCTCTGCCTGGGCCAGGGCCCTTGATACGTACCTCAAGATTTTTTACTCCACACTCTTGTGCATATTTACTAGCTTTCTCAGCTGCAACTTGGGCAGCAAAAGGAGTGCTTTTACGCGAGCCCTTAAATCCAGCCCCACCAGATGTAGCCCACGACAAGGCATTTCCTTGACGGTCAGTAATTGTAATAATAGTATTGTTAAATGAAGCGTGAATATGCGCAATACCTTCAGCTACGTTCTTCTTAACTTTTTTACGTACCCGTGTAGCTGTTTTTACCATATCTTTTTTCCCTTAATCTACAATTTGTTATTAACCAACAATTATCTTGCTGCAGGTCTACCACCAGTTGGGCGAATTGCTTTTCGTGGACCCTTACGAGTTCTAGCGTTAGTCTTTGTACGCTGGCCACGAACCGGTAAGCCTCGGCGATGACGTAACCCTCTATAGCAACCAAGGTCTGTTAACCGTTTAATATTCATCGACACTTCCCGGCGCAAGTCACCTTCAACCATAAATTTAGCCACATGGTCACGTAACTTTTCCATCTGTGTATCAGTTATATCTTTAATCTTTGTAGATACTTTAATACCTACAGATGCACAAATCTGACGCGCCCCTGTACGACCTATGCCGTAAATCGCAGTCAAGGCAATTTCTGCATGCTGATGATTCGGAATATTTACTCCGGCAATTCTTGCCATACCAACTTCCCACAAATAAAATTATCAATTATAACAGCCAAAGCTGTATCTACTCAATCAACCTTGACGTTGCTTATGCCTTGGGTCCTTACAAATCACTCTAACAACGCCATTTCGCCTAATAACCTTACAATGTCGACAAATTTTTCTGACTGAAGTTAATACTTTCATATCTATACTCCTATACTATTTGGCACGAAAAGTAATCCGAGCCCTACTTAAATCATACGGCGTTAAATCTACAGTCACCTTGTCTCCAGGCAAAATCCGAATGTAATGCATGCGCATCTTGCCAGAAATATGGCCAAGAACAACATGTCCATTTTCCAGCTTGACACGAAACGTTGCATTCGGCAACGTTTCAAGTATTTCACCCTGCATTTGTATTGTTTCTTCTTTAGCCATCTATTCCGGTAGTATTAATTATCTTGCTGACAAACCACCGCCACCTTTAAAGTTAGTTTTCTTTAACAAACTATCATACTGCTGCGACATTATGTAAGCCTGAACTTGCGCCATAAAATCCATCGTGACAACCACAATAATCAATAAAGAAGTTCCACCAAAATAAAATGGCACGTTCCATTTTAAGATTAAAAATTCCGGTAATAAACAAACAAGTGTTACATATATTGCCCCTACCATTGTTAATCTCAGCATGATCCGCTCAATATGCTTTGCAGTCTGATCTCCAGGTCTAATTCCCGGAATAAAAGCACCACTTTTCTTCAGATTATCAGCAGTTTCCTTAGGATTAAATACCAGTGCAGTATAAAAAAAACAGAAAAATATAATCATTAATGCATACATAATTACATAAATCGGCTGCCCTGGTGATAATGCTCCACTTACATCCTTCAGCCAGACCATAGACTCACCACTAGCAAACCACCCCGCTAACGTTGCAGGAAATAAAATAATGCTGGATGCAAAAATTGGCGGAATCACACCTGCCATATTAAGTTTTAAAGGCAAATGTGAACTTTGACCACCATAAACCTTGCGTCCTACCTGGCGCTTAGCATAATTAACTAAAATTTTTCGCTGACCTCGTTCTACAAAAACTACGAAAGCGGTAACTACTGCTACTGCAAGAAAAATAGCCAGTGCTACTAACGAATGCATTGCACCAGTACTTACTAATTCAAGCGTACCACCAATTGCACTCGGTAACCCAGCTACAATACCAGCAAAAATTATTAAAGAAATACCATTACCTATTCCGCGCTCAGTAATTTGCTCTCCAAGCCACATCAGAAATATAGTACCAGTAACCAACGTTATTACCGTAGTTGCCAAAAACATTGGTCCCGGCTCAATTACTAGCCCAGCCTGTGACTGTAGTGCAATAGATATGCCATAACCTTGTACTAATGCTAAACCTAGCGTGAAATAGCGAGTGTATTGAGTAATTTTTCTTCGCCCAGCCTCACCTTCTTTTTTTAAAGCCTCTAAATATGGGAAAGCTACCGTACCCAGTTGCATAATGATCGAAGCGGAGATATAAGGCATAATCCCCAATGCAAATACTGAAAATCGGGAAAGCGCGCCTCCTGAAAACATGTTAAACATGCCCAAAATTCCACCCTGTTGCGAATCAAATAAATCTTTCAAGACCACCGGGTCAATTCCAGGAACTGGAACATGCGCACCAATTCTGTAGACTACAAGCGCAAGCAATAAGAACCATAGTCTACGCTTCATATCAGCGAGTTTTCCGGAGCCGCCGCCTCCTAACATTCCTCTAGCGGCCAATTTATGTCCTCTTGACCTTATTCAATGCTACCACCTAAAGTCTCTATTGCGGCTTTCGCACCTTTTGTAACAAGAACTCCTTGTAATTTTATTGCACGACTTACATTTCCAGAAAGTATAACTTTGGCAGCTGAAGCAGTTCTTGAAATTACCCCAGCTTGCTTTAATACCTTTATATCTATCGTATCTACTGGTAATTTATCCAATGCTGATAGCTTAACTTCAGCAGTGCTCCCATTTGTTAGAGAAACAAACCCACGTTTAGGCAAACGACGCTGCAAAGGCATTTGACCACCTTCAAATCCTACTTTGTGAAATCCCCCAGCGCGAGATTTCTGACCTTTGTGGCCACGGCCAGCAGTTTTACCAAATCCTGAACCTATGCCTCGTCCTACACGACGTCTGGAAAAGGTAGCTCCATCAGCAGGCTTAATCGAATTAAGTCTCATTTTATATTTCACACTTCAAAAGATAATAAATTTTATTAATCATACCTTGTACAGCAGGAGTATTCTCTAACTCTACACTACTGTTAATTCCACGTAATCCAAGTCCACGTACTGTTGCACGATGTGATTTCTTAGTGCCAATTAGACTCTTTATCAAAGTCACTTTTATTTTTTTGTTTTTTTCACTCATTACTGAGCCAACTCCATAATTTCTTCTACACTTTTACCACGCTTAGCAGCAACTTCTGCTGGAGAATTCATTGCCTGTAATCCTTGCAATGTTGCACGAACAACGTTGTATGGATTTGTTGATCCAATACATTTAGCAAGTATATCGTGTACACCCATTACTTCAAAAATTGCACGCATTGGACCACCAGCAATAATCCCCGTTCCCTCTGAGGCAGGCTGCATATACACTTTGGCAGCACCATGCCTGCCTATAACTGGATGTTGCAAAGTACCATTCTTTAAACTTACCTTAACCATTTTACGTCGTGCTTCATCCATTGCTTTTTGAACTGCAACCGGCACCTCACGAGATTTCCCTTTCCCCATGCCAACACTACCATCACCGTTTCCAACTACAGCCAAAACTGCAAAGCCAAGAATGCGCCCACCCTTAACAACCTTAGTAACACGATTAATTGCTACCATTTTTTCCTTAAGTCCATCCCCACGATCATCACCTTGTGGGTTCTTTCCTTGCATTCTTCCTTGCAATTTAGCCATTAATAATCCTTAATTAAAATACCAAACCATGCTCGCGAGCCGCATCAGCTAATGCTCTAATACGCCCATGATATTTAAAACCTGTACGATCAAATCCAACTTTAGATACCCCTACTTTTTTTGCTTTCTCAGCTATTCGTTTACCTATTGCTGCTGCCGCACCTTTTGAACCTCCGCTAGGCAACTCTTTTCTAATTTCTGGCTCTATAGTAGAAGCACTAGTTAAAACCTTGCCACTAGTAGTATCAATTACTTGAGCATAAATATGATTGTTAGTACGATGAACTGCCAACCGTACTATCTTCAATTCAGCTATCTTGGCACGAGTTTGGCGTGCACGACGTTGACGGGATTGTATTAAATTCTGCATATATATCTCAATTATTTCTTTTTCGCTTCTTTCATAACTATTACTTCATCAACATAACGTACTCCCTTTCCCTTATAAGGTTCCGGTTTACGGAAAGCTCGTACCTCTGCAGCGACTTGGCCAACTTTCTGTTTATCTATCCCTTTAATTAATATCTCAGTTTGAGATGGTGTCTCCACTTTTATACCTTCAGGCATTTTATAAACAACTGGATGAGAAAAACCAAGCGTAAGATTAAGGGTCTCATTAGCAGCTTGTGCTCGATATCCCACTCCAACCAATGATAATTTTTTTTCAAAACCACTAGTTACCCCATGCACCATATTTGCTAATAACGCACGCATTGTTCCTGACATAGCATTTGCCTGACTAGAATCATTAGCTACCTTTACCAGCAAATCATCTCCTTCACGCTCAATGGTTACGTCAGAGTTAATGCTATGCTGTAGACTACCTAACGGACCTTTAATCGACACCTCAGAAGAAGATAAGTTTACTTCCACATTCGCCGGAACCGATACAGGCTCATTTCCTATTCGTGACATATAATTAACGCCCCTAAGCTACAATACATAAAACCTCGCCACCAATTCCACTTGCACGTGCCTTACGCTCAGTCATTACACCTTTTGAGGTTGATATTATGGCAACACCCAAACCATTCATAACATTAGGAAGACTTTTATTAGGTTTATAAATACGTAATCCTGGACGACTCACACGTTCAATTTTTTCAATCACTGGACGACCTGCATAATATTTTAAACTAATATCTAGCAGTGGCTTACTATCCTCCTCTCGTACGGCAAAGTTCTCAATGTAGCCTTCATCCTGCAGCACCTTAGCTATTGCCTGCTTTAACTTTGAAGAAGGCATCGTCACAATATTTTTATCAGAGAGTTGTGCATTACGTATGCGTGTCAACATATCAGCGATAGGGTCACTCATACTCATTTAGGGCACCTCTCGTAATCCAATTTTTTTCCAACATTTATACTCTTTTCCAATTTTGTTACTACCAACTAGCTTTTATCATTCCTGGAATTTCACCACTCATAGCAATATCACGTAATTTACTGCGGCCCAAACCAAACTTGCTATACACTCCCCTTGGGCGGCCTGTCAGCATACAACGGTTGCGCAGCCGTACCGGACTAGCATTCCGTGGCAACATCTGTAATTTTATTCTTGCAGAGTATCGTTCCTCGTCACTTACACTTGTATCGTTAATAACAGTAAAAAGTTCAGCGCGATACGCAGCAAATTTTTTTACAGTTTCTCTTCTCTTTAAATCACGGTTAATTAAGGCAATTTTAGACATATTCCCCTTAGTTTTTGAATGGAAATTTAAATGCTGCCAGCAATGCCTTAGCTTCAGGATCTGTTTTGGCAGTAGTTATAATTGTAATATTCATGCCACGTAATGCATCTACTTTGTCATAATCAATTTCTGGAAAAATAATTTGCTCTTTTATTCCCATACTGTAATTTCCTCGGCCATCGAACGCTTTACCTGAAATTCCACGAAAATCTCGAATACGTGGAATTGCAACACTAACCAGCCTATCTAAAAATTCGTACATCTGTACGCGGCGCAGCGTCACCATACAGCCTACTGGATACCCTTCACGCACCTTAAATGTTGCTATAGACTTTCTTGCCTTGGTTACTATCGGCCTTTGTCCGGCAATTTTTTGTAAATCCCCAACAGCATTATCTAAAATCTTTTTGTCGGCCACCGCTTCACCAACACCCATATTGAGTGCAATCTTACTGATTCGTGGAACCTCCATAACAGACTTATAAGAGAATTGTTCCATTAAACTTTTGGTTACGGTATCACGATAAAATTCTTGCAAGCGAGCCATATTCTTTCTATCTGTTTAAATGTCGACTAATTCACCATTCGATTTGAAATATCGAACTTTACGTTTATCTTCCAAAATCTTAAATCCTACCCTATCAGCTTTTTTTGTTGCTGAATTATAAATCGCAACATTTGAAACCTGAATTGGTTTTTCCATCTCAACTATACCGCCAGCTGCTCCTTTGTTTGGATCTGCTTTAGTATGTTTTTTTACCTTATTTACGCCTTCAACTACTAGCAAAGAACTATCTGCAACACGCAGCACTGTCCCTCGCTTACCTTTATCTTTACCAGTTGTGACAATTACATCATCACCTTTCTTAATTTTTCTCATGCTGGCGCTCCTTACCCCACACTTATAAAACTTCTGGTGCAAGCGATACAATCTTCATAAATCGTGCGTTACGCAATTCACGCGTTACTGGCCCAAAAATACGTGTTCCTATAGGCTCTAATTTGGCATTTAATAATACTGCAGCATTTTTATCAAACTTTATCAAAGAGCCATCAGCCCTTCGTATACCTTTAGATGTACGCACTACCACCGCATTATAAATCTCCCCTTTCTTTACACGGCCTCTTGGAGTAACGTCTTTCACGCTAACCTTAATAATATCGCCAATACCAGCGTACCTCCGTTTGGAGCCACCTAATACCTTAATACACATAATGGCTCGCGCACCAGTATTATCTGCAACTTGCAAGATTGACTGCATTTGAATCATTTTTACTCACTCTCTCCAACTTGTCCCACATTTTAACTTTAATGCGCGGATAGTTTTGGAACCCGTCTGGGGTTATGCTGCTTGCTGTATGATATTTTTTACAGCACAGCTTGAATTAAAAAAACTAAATACCCATTCTTATAGATATCTAGAAACCAAAGGGATGAGATTATACTGTTACACCACAAAAGAAACAAGCAGAATAACTCGCCTATGACTTATTACAGTTTAATATAATTTCTCTTTACTCTATTTCTTTGTTGGCTTAACAACACTCCAAGCCTTAGTTTTAGAAAGAGGTCGAGACTCTTCAATTGTTACTAAATCGCCAAAGTGAAACTCATTTGCTTCATCATGAACATGATATTTCTTTGAACGAACCATAATCTTCCCATAGAGAGGATGCTTTACCTTCCGCTCAACTAACACTGTAATAGTCTTATCCATTTTATCACTTGTTACTCTACCAGTGAGGGTACGGCTCAGATTATCTTTGCTCATGATTGTTTCACTTTTTGACAAAGTATAGTTTTAATTCGTGCAATATCACGACGCACATTACGCAACTGATTGGTATTTCCTAATTGTTGCGTAGCATGTTGCATTCGTAGACTGAACTGCACCTTTAACATGGCCAATAGTTCCTGCTGCAACTCTACTGGGCTTTTATCTCTCAACTCACTTGCTTTCATAATTAACCGCCTAGTTGTCTAATAACAAATGTAGTTTGGACTGGCAACTTAGCAGCCGCTAGACGAAACGCTTCCCTTGCCAATGTCTCATCAACACCATCCATTTCGTATAACATCTTACCGGGTTTTATCTCTGCTACAAAATATTCAGGATTACCTTTACCACCACCCATACGCACTTCTGCTGGTTTATGAGAAATTGGCTTATCTGGAAAAATACGGATTCTAATTTGACCGCCACGTTTAATATGACGAGTCATAGCACGACGAGCAGCTTCAATTTGACGCGCAGTCAGGCGACCTCGACTAATTGCTTTTAGGCCAAATTCACCAAAGCTAACTTTTGTACCCCTAGTAGCCATCCCGTTATTACGACCTTTTTGTTGCTTACGGTATTTTGTTCTAGCTGGCTGCTGCATCATTTAGCTCCTGGCTTCTTTACAGTTTTCTTAGTAGTTGCATTGTCTGCAACTGGTTTTGTAGCTTTAGCAGTAGTGGATTTAGCAGCTGCCTTAACTGGTTTCTTTTCAGTCGTTTTAGTGGTTTTCCCAGTTGCCTTCTTGGCAGGGCTTTTCGTAGTTTTCTTAGAATCAGTCTTCTTGCTCGCTGTAGCTTTAACTTCAGCCTTATCAGTTGGTTTTTTTACTGATGTACTTTTAGTCTTAGAAGTTTTACGTGCAACTTTTTCGGCTGGCTTGACATCCGCTGCAGCCTTAGGTTTTTTAGAGGTAGGTTTAGTCGCTGGGCGTTTTTTATCTTGTTCCACATCTGATTCTGGTGCCTGATCTGATGGTGCAATACTTGATACTGCCTGCTCACTACGACCCATTACCTCACCTTTAAATACCCATACCTTAATACCAATAGCACCATAAGTTGTCTGGGCCTCAGCAGTACCATAGTCAACTTCAGCACGAAGAGTGTGAAGCGGTACACGGCCTTCTCGGTACCATTCAGAACGAGCGATTTCAATTCCATTTAATCGCCCTGCACTCATTATTTTTATACCCTGTGCACCCAAACGCATAGCATTTTGTATCGCACGCTTCATAGCACGACGAAACATGATTCTTTTCTCTAATTGTTGTGCAATATTATCGGCAATTAGCTGTGCATCAATTTCAGGCTTCCTGATTTCTTCTATATTCACATGTACTGGAACACCCATTCGTTTTTGTAATTCTCCACGGAGAACTTCAATATCTTCTCCCTTTTTACCAATTACAATACCAGGACGTGAGGTATAGATAGTAAAGCGAGCATTCTTAGATGGGCGCTCAATAGTTATACGACCAACAGATGCATGTGCAAGCTTCTTCTTTAGATACTCTCTCACCCTTATATCTTCCTGTAACATTACTGGAAAATTTTCTCTGCTAGCGTACCACTTTGATGACCAGTTTTTCAGTACAGAAAGACGGAAACCTGTTGGATGTATTTTTTGTCCCATAATATCCTTATAAGCCCTTATTTTTGGTTGCCAACCTTATCGCCCACAGTTAAGAAAATATGGCACGTTGGCTTAATAATACGATTGCCACGACCTTTTGCACGAGCACTTGTCCTCATCATTGATGGTCCACGATCCACATATATAGACGATACTTTTAATTCGTCTATATCTGCTCCGTCATTATGTTCAGCATTAGCAATAGCCGATTCCAATAGTTTACGAATAATTACTGCGCCCTTTTTTGGACTAAATGCAAGAAGATTTAATGCGCGGTCCACAGGCAACCCGCGAACCTGGTCTGCCACCAAGCGCCCCTTTTGTTCAGATAACCTTACTCCGCGTAATACAGCAGATGTTTGCATGCCTTAATTACTCCTATTTTTTTACTACCTTCTTATCCCCTGAATGCCCTTTAAAAGTACGGGTATGAGAGAATTCGCCAAGCTTATGCCCTACCATATTCTCAGTAACAAAAACAGGAATATGCTGTTTACCATTATGAACTGCAATAGTAAGACCAATAAAATCAGGTAAAACTGTAGAACGACGTGACCAAGTTTTGATAGGACGTCTATCATTACTTGCACGCGCAGCCTCTACTTTTTCTTTCAAGTGTAAATCAACAAACGGGCCTTTTTTGATAGAACGAGCCATGATTTATTACCCCTTATTCTTATTCGAATAACGACGGCGCACAATCATTCCGTCCGTACGTTTATTGGCACGAGTGCGATAACCCTTTGCAGGAGTTCCCCATGGACTAACTGGATGACGCCCTGACGCAGTCTTCCCTTCGCCACCACCATGCGGGTGATCTATTGGGTTCATTACCACACCTCTTACTGTTGGCCTAATACCCCGCCACCTTTGCGCACCTGCTTTACCAATGGATCGCAAATTATGTTCAGAATTGCCCACCTCTCCAATTGTGGCGCGACAATCAATATGTACTTTACGAATTTCACCAGAACGAAGGCGTAATTGTGCGTAATCCCCTTCACGAGCCAACAATTGTATTGATGTGCCAGCAGAACGAGCAAGTTGTGCACCTTTTCCTGGTGATAGCTCAACACAATGAATTGTACTGCCAACTGGAATATTACGTAATGGAAGTGTGTTACCGTTTTTAATTGGCGCGTCTATGCCACTCATTAGCTGCGCTCCTACATTAATTCCCTTAGGTGCAATAATATAACAGCGCTCACCATCAACATAACAAAGCAAGGCTAGATTTGCACTTCTGTTTGGGTCATATTCTAACCGCTCAACCCTAGCAATAATTCCGTCTTTTTTACGACGAAAATCAATTTTACGATAATGCTGCTTGTGGCCACCACCCTTATGGCGTGTAGTAATACGTCCACTATTATTACGGCCTGCAGAACGACTTTGCTTCTCCAATAATTTGGAATAAGGTGTTCCCTTATATAAGTCGGAATTAACAACCTTAACAACCCCACGCCGCCCGGGGGAAGTTGGTTTGACTTTAACCAGTGCCATTATTTACCCTCCACCTGGGTAATTTCAGAAAAATTAATTTCCTGACCATCCTTAATACTGACATATGCCTTTTTCCAATTTGTCCGTCGCCCCATAAAACGACCAAACCTTTTCTCTTTACCCTTAACATTAGCAACTTGCACACCCGTAACTTCAATTTTCTGAGCCTTCCACATCAACTCAACAGCAGCCCGAATCTCAGCCTTTGTAGCATCTTGTACTACACGAAAGATTATTTGGTTATTCTTTTCTACTATATATGTAGCCTTTTCTGAGACTTGAGGCATTAATAACACTTGCATCAAACGCTCTTGACTAAAAACTTGCACGCTCATGCCAGCATCTCCTCAATCTTTTTTATTGCATTCTGAGTCATCAGGACTTTCTCAAAACGCAAAAGACTTACAGGATCAGCACGGCTAACCTCTACTACCATTACATGTGGAAGATTACGTGAAGACAAATAAAGATTCTCATCTACTTTATCTGTAATAAGCATTACCTCTCCCAGACCCATATCTTTTAGTTTTTGTGATAATAGTTTTGTTTTTGGGCTATCTACAGCAAATTCCTCTACGACAGATAGTCGACTTTCTCGCACTAGCTGAGACAAAATAGCACCCATTCCAGCACGGTACATCTTACGATTCACTTTATGACTAAAGTTTTCTTCTGGACTATTAGGGAATATTCTTCCACCACCACGCCATAGTGGACTGGAGGCCATGCCTGCACGAGCACGTCCCGTACCTTTCTGCCGCCATGGCTTACGTGTAGATTTATTAACATCAGCACGCCCTTTTTGTGCGCGGTTAGCGCTACGAGCGTTAGCCAAATAAGCCGTTATTATCTGATGAACAAGAGCCTCGTTATATTCGCGGCCAAACAAAGTATCGGAAGCAGAAATACTTGCGGTGGATTGCCCGTTATTATTAATAACCTTGAGATCCATTATGCATCCGCCTTTTTATCTTTCTGTACACTCTTATTTTTACTACTATCTTTAGTATCTTTTCTAGTAGACTGAGTTCTTATTTTTGTAATCTTAAAACTTGGGTGTACTACTACATCGCCACCCTTTGAACCGGGAATTGCACCTTTTATAAGAAGCAAACCTTTTTCAGAATCAATACGTAAAACTTCTAAATTCTGAGTCGTCCTCCGGACACTACCTAAATGTCCAGACATACGCTTACCAGGAAATATACGACCGGGATCTTGGCACATACCTATAGAACCAGGCTTATTATGAGCTTTTGAATTACCGTGACTAGCACGATTTGAAGAAAAATGATGCCGCTTGATCACACCAGCAAACCCTTTACCAATAGTTATACCGGTTACATCTACTCTCTGACCAACCTGAAAGATCTCAGTATTTACAACAGCTCCTGTTTTCAGACTTGCCAACTGCTCATCTGTTACATGAAACTCTTTAATTATATGGCCCGCTTCAACAGAAGCCTTAGCAAAGTGACCGGCCAAGGGTTTATTAACACGACTTGCCCGACGCTTACCGAAAGTCACCTGCACTGCTGTATACCCATCAGTATCAGGAGTCTTGATTTGCGTAACTCGATTATTAGACACGTCAAGCACCGTTACCGGCTGACTATTGCCGTCATCTGTAAAAATACGGGTCATGCCAACCTTACGGCCGACTAATCCTAAGCTCATTTTAAATCGCCTTTATAATAAAAGTGCCGATTTCAATTGACCGACACTCTGCAACAATCTTAAGTGTATATTAAACTTTCTTACCAAAAACAGGGTAATTAAAATTCATACCCAAAGCTTATAATTTTATTTCTACATCAACACCAGCAGGTAAGTCTAACCTCATCAACGCATCCACAGTTTTATCTGTAGGATCCATAATATCCATTAGACGCAAATGAGTACGAATCTCAAATTGATCACGTGAAGTTTTATTTACATGTGGTGAACGCAGTACATCAAACCGTTCAATACGCGTTGGCAGCGGTATCGGTCCTTTTACAACTGCACCGGTACGTTTTGCGGTATCAACGATTTCCATCGCAGACTTATCTATTAGCCTGTAATCAAAAGCTTTCAAACGAATACGTATTTTCTGGCTCTGCATTTTCTAACCTCAGGATTGAAGATTCGGGATTCAACGATATGTGTATTTAACACTTAATCCTGACTCCTGCCTCCTTGAATTATTATTACTCAATAATTTTTGCCACTACACCTGCACCAACAGTTCTACCACCCTCTCGAATAGCAAAACGCAAACCCTCTTCCATTGCAATCGGTGCTATCAAACTAACCGTCACCGACACATTGTCACCAGGCATTATCATTTCCGTTCCTGCCGGTAACTCAACTGCACCAGTTACATCTGTAGTACGGAAGTAAAACTGTGGGCGATAACCCTGAAAAAATGGAGTATGGCGCCCACCTTCTTCTTTACTCAAAACATAAATCTCGGCAGTAAATTTTGTATGTGGAGTAATGGAACCAGGCTTGGCTAATACCTGACCGCGCTCGACTTCCTCACGCTTGGTTCCACGCAACAACACACCAACATTGTCACCCGCCTGGCCTTGATCAAGTAGCTTCCTAAACATTTCCACACCAGTACAAACAGTCTTGGTCGTGGGTTTTAAACCAACAATCTCAAGCTCCTCACCCACCTTAACAACACCACGCTCGACTCGACCAGTAACAACCGTACCACGTCCAGAAATAGAAAATACATCTTCTACCGGCATAATAAAATCACCATCTATTGCACGTTCCGGCTCAGGAATGTGGCTGTCCAATGCATCTGCTAACTTATGTATAGAAGGCTCGCCAATGTCACTCTGGTCTCCCTCGAGGGCCTTTAGGGCAGAACCAACAACAATCGGGGTATCATCACCAGGAAAATTATATTTGGTCAATAACTCACGTATTTCCATTTCAACCAACTCTAGCAGCTCAGTATCATCTACCATGTCAGCTTTATTCATATAGACAACAATGTAGGGCACACCTACCTGGCGTGCCAACAAAATGTGTTCACGTGTCTGCGGCATAGGACCATCTGCGGCAGATACAACCAGAATAGCGCCATCCATTTGCGCTGCACCGGTAATCATGTTCTTAACATAGTCAGCATGCCCAGGACAATCAACATGAGCATAATGGCGTGTTTCAGTTTCGTATTCGACATGGGAAGTATTGATAGTAATCCCACGCGCCTTCTCTTCCGGCGCAGAATCAATCTGAGCAAAGCTCCTTGATTCACCACCAAACTTCTTTGCTAATACCATCGTGACTGCAGCCGTCAAGGTAGTTTTACCGTGGTCTACATGACCAATCGTGCCTACGTTTACATGCGGCTTCGTCCGCTCAAATTTGCTTTTTGACATGATTACTTCCTTTTCTTAACGACTTCTACTTTTTATTGATGATTGCTTCAGCCACACTCTTTGGCGCCTCTGCATAATGTTTAAATTCCATAGTGTATGTAGCACGTCCCTGGGTTGCTGAGCGAAGTGAAGTAGAATATCCAAACATTTCTGCTAGCGGAACTTCCGCTCTTACTACCTTGAGACCAGGGAGATCTTCCATACCTTGAATCATTCCTCGACGAGAAGATAAATCGCCTACCACGTTACCCATAAAATCTGCCGGAGTCTCCACTTCTACAGACATCATTGGCTCAAGTAAAGCCGGATTGGCTTTCCTCATACCATCCTTAAATGCCATTGAAGCAGCCATTTTAAATGCATTTTCATTTGAATCTACATCATGGAAGGATCCATCGAATAATGTAACCTTAACATCTACTACAGGGAATCCCGCCAGCACACCATTTGGCAGAGTATCATTCAAACCTTTCTCTACTGCTGGAATATACTCGCGTGGAACAGCCCCACCTTTTATTGAATCGATAAATTCAAACCCTTTTCCAGCTTCATTTGGCTCCATTTTGAGCCAGACATGCCCATACTGCCCACGGCCGCCAGATTGCTTAACAAATTTACCTTCAACTTCAACCGTTTTCTTGATTGCTTCACGATAAGCTACTTGTGGCGCACCTACATTTGCTTCTACGCTAAATTCTCGTTTCATACGCTCAACAATAATCTCTAAATGTAACTCACCCATTCCAGATATGATAGTTTGACCAGACTCTTCATCGGTACGTACCCGAAAAGAAGGATCTTCCTGTGCCAACCTATTCAGTGCAAGACCCATTTTTTCTTGATCCATTTTTGTTTTTGGTTCTACAGCAACATGAATTACAGGTTCAGGAAATACCATTTTTTCTAACGTAATAGACTTACTTGGATCACATAGCGTGTCCCCTGTAACAGCCTCTTTCAAACCAACTGCAGCAGCTATATCGCCAGCACGCACTTCTTTAATTTCTTCACGATTATTTGCATGCATTTGCAATAAACGTCCAATTCGTTCTTTCCTTCCTTTAATTGGGTTGTAAATAGTATCTCCAGTAGTAACAACACCAGAGTAAACGCGAAAAAAAATCAGCTGGCCAACAAAAGGATCAGTTGCAATTTTAAACGCTAAACCAGCGAACGGCTCCTTGTCATCTGCCTGCCGCTCCGCTACTTCACCACTCTCTTTTTCCCCGGTAACAGCCTTAATATCTACTGGTGAGGGCATATAATCAATTACAGCATCCAACATAGCCTGAACGCCCTTATTTTTAAACGCAGTGCCACACAGCATTGGCACTATTTCATTATTGATGGTGCGAATTCGTAGACCTTTTTTTATATCTTCTATAGGCAAATCGCCTTCTTCAAGATACTTATTCATCAACTCTTCATTTGCCTCAGCAGCAGTCTCTAGCATCTTCTCACGCCAAGTCTTTGCATCTTCCAACAAGCTATCTGGGATATCACGCTCCTCAAATTTCATTCCCCGAGTTGCATCATCCCAATAAATAGCTTTCATCTTAACTAAATCAATAACACCTTCAAATTTATCCTCTGCTCCGATGGGCAGCTGGACAGGTACCGGATGTGCTTTTAGCCGCGACTGCATCTGTTCATGAACACGCATGAAATTAGCACCGGCACGATCCATTTTATTGACAAATGCAAGACGCGGTACTTGATACTTGTTGGCCTGACGCCAAACAGTTTCAGTCTGAGGCTGTACTCCACCAACCGCACAAAACACAGTACAAGCTCCATCCAAAACACGTAAAGACCGTTCTACCTCAATAGTAAAATCAACATGCCCCGGAGTATCAATAATGTTGATCCGATGATCCGGATAATCATTATTCATCCCATTCCAGAAGCATGTAGTAGCGGCTGAAGTAATGGTAATGCCACGCTCTTGCTCTTGCTCCATCCAGTCCATAACAGCAGCGCCGTCATGTACCTCACCAATTTTGTGAGATATACCTGTATAGAATAAAATACGCTCAGTAGTCGTGGTCTTTCCGGCATCTATATGTGCCATAACCCCTATATTGCGGTATTTTTCAATTGATGTTTTTCTTGGCACAGTATTCTAGCCTTAAATATGAACTCATTTAATATCAAGAATGCGTAAATGGCGTAAAAGAACAAAGAAAAATAATAACTATCTAAGTAACTTTACAAGTTCACTATGAATCAAACGCAAACTTCTTATTCATTTATTCTTAATACTTTTCTCTAAAAATTAGCTATCAAAATCTGTAATGTGCAAATGCCTTATTTGACTCAGCCATACGGTGTACTTCTTCCCTTTTCTTAACAGCTCCACCACGGCCTTCTGCTGCTTCAGATAACTCCCCTGCAAGACGCGCCCCCATTGATTTTTCACTCCGCTTACGTGCAGCTTCGCGCAGCCAACGCATAGCTAAGGCATTCCGCCGGATCGATCTCACTTCAACCGGAACCTGATAATTAGCTCCACCCACACGCCTACTTTTTACTTCCACCATGGGACGGACATTAGATAATGCCTGCGTAAATACTTCTATCGGGTCTTTACCAGTCTTTTTCTCAATCTGACTCATAGCACCGTAAATAATCCGTTCCGCAACAGATTTCTTTCCGCCTGTCATCAAAACGTTTACGAACTTTGATACCTCTGTATTATGGTATTTTGGGTCCGGCAAAATTTCACGTTTCGGAACCTCTCTCCTTCTTGGCATTCTCTAACCTCAGTTTAGATATAAGCTTGAATTTCTATCTATAAATTTTTAAACCAGCATCTAACAATCAATTCAGATTACTTCTCTCAAGCTGATTTTGGTTTCTTTGCCCCGTACTTAGAGCGACTTTGCTTTCTATCTTTCACGCCAGCAGTATCCAGACTACCGCGTATTGTATGGTAACGAACACCAGGCAAATCTTTAACTCGACCTCCGCGTATTAATACTACCGAATGCTCCTGCAAATTATGCCCTTCTCCACCAATGTAACTAGAAACTTCAAAACCATTAGTTAGGCGAACTCTAGCCACTTTACGTAATGCCGAATTTGGTTTTTTTGGCGTAGTTGTATAGACTCGCGTACAAACCCCTCTTTTTTGTGGGCTATTTCCTAGCGCCGGAACCTTACTCTTTATATGTCTTGCTAAGCGAGGTTTACGTACTAACTGACTAATTGTCGGCATTGCAGTTCCGCATTTATAGTTCCCTAAAAAAACTAAAACGGCGATATCGCCGTCCATATAAAAAACATTAGAAGTTTCTGGTATGGTATATTTTTAGTTGGCCGAGCATTATTCCCGCGACCAAAATAACCACTGATTTTATGAGGTTTTATGCGCTATGTCAAGCTTATGAGCACACGCTAAATAGATATAATCTACATACTTAAACGTAGCGCATCTATAAATTAATCTATAGTTAATTGTGCTTCAATTTCTTGGTTCAAACGATGCAACATTAACAGCGGATCAGCTGCCTGAGTAATTGGTCTACCTATAACCAAATAATCCGCACCATTTTGTATCGCCATTTGTGGTGTTGCTATACGATTCTGGTCGTCTGTCGAAGTGTCAATTGGACGAATTCCCGGCGTAACTAAACAAAAATCAGTGCCCATTGCTTGTCTGAGCTGACCAGCCTCCAATGGAGAACATACTACCCCGTCTAACCCGCAACTATGTGTAAGTGATGCTAATTTCCGCACCACATTCCCAGGTTCATTATCTAAACCAATACTTTCTAGATCTTCAGGTCCAATACTTGTAAGTAATGTTACCGCAATAAGTTTAATCCCTCCTGATGGCAATGCTTCTCTTGCTGCAACAAGCATTTTTTTTCCACCTAACGCATGTACATTTAGCATCCACACCCCCAAATCTGCCGCTACTTTACACGCATTTGCAACTGTGTTTGGAATATCATGAAATTTTAAATCAAGGAAAATATCAAAGCCCTTACTTGCAATTTTTTCTACTATTGCCGGCCCAGCAACTGTAAAAAGTTCTTTCCCTATTTTTACTCGACACAACATTGGATCCAGCTTACTTACAAGAAGTAATGCTGACTCTGTATTTGGAAAATCAAGTGCAACTATGATACGTGGATCTTTCATATAATAAATTTTATTTACTTAATTTTGCCAATCAAGTAGCCGCATGGATATATATATTGCAATTAGAAAACTCATGACCCATTATCATGCGATTCTTTATATTTATCTCCATCTAAAACCGAATACTTTTTTCTGAGCATACTATTTTCACGTTGCTGATTAAAGATTGTACTTACACAACATGAAATACCTACCACCACACCAATAACGAGAAAAAATAATAATATCAAAATAAGTGGTGCTTGCCATTCATAATTAAAATAATATCTAAGTACGATTGTCTCAGTGTTTTTTACTGCAAAGGTAAGTAAAAATAGAACCAAAATAGTCCATAAAAATCGTATCAGATAACGCATAATCCTTAATCCTGTAATGTGTTTTTTGATTTTTAATATATTTTGAAAAAATTTCTAGATTACTTATATCTATTTTTTAATTTTATAGGAATGCCAAGAACCTGACTAAACTTAATTTTCACCATTAAAAATACTAAGTTCCAAAAAAAAAACGGCATGATCATAAAATCATGCCGTTAACTTATCTAATATTCTATATTTCTCTTTAATTCTTATGGTCAACTCTCTCTCTCATTTCTTTGCCAGCTTTAAAGTGTGGCACATATTTCTCAGCTACGTTCACCTTTTCACCAGATTTTGGGTTACGTCCTATACGCGGTGGACGATAATTTAAATCAAAGCTTCCGAATCCTCGGATTTCAATGCGCTGCCCCTTTGACAAACTTTCTGCCATAGCATCTAATATCATCTTAACTGCAAGCTCAGCATCCTTAACTACCAACTGCGGATAACGGGCTGCGAGACTAGAGATCAATTCAGACTTAGTCATATAAGTATCCTTTATTATTCTTCAGTATTCTTTGTGTCCATCTTGGCCTTGAGTAAAGCACCTAAGCTTGTAGTCCCGGCATTAGTCGGCTCATCAGTTGCAACCTTTTGCATTGCATCGGATTCTTCTGCTAAATCTTTAGCTTTTATGGAAAGATTTATGCCGCGATTCTTACGATCAACATTAATGATCATCACCTCAACCGAATCACCCTCTTTTAAGTGAGCACGAATATCTTCTACACGGTCTCTAGACATTTCAGATGCTCTCAAATAACCTTCCACATCATTATCCAATGCAATTACTGCACCTTTAGCATCGATAGATTTAACTGTACCCTTGACGACACTATTTTTGTCATTCACAGATACAAAGCTATTAAATGGATCTCCCTCCATTTGCTTAATACCGAGTGAAATACGCTCACGCTCGACATCAATTGACAATACCATTGCCTCCACCTCATCGCCCTTCTTGTAGTTACGTACGGCATCTTCACCTGATTGACTCCAAGAGAGGTCTGACAAATGAACCAGTCCATCAATACCGCCTTGCAGTCCAATAAAAACTCCAAAATCTGTTATAGATTTAATTTGCCCACGTACTTTATCATTCTTCTTTTGATTCACTGCAAAATCGTCCCAAGGATTAGATTTGCATTGTTTCATTCCCAGTGAAATACGACGACGTTCTTCGTCTATCTCAAGAATCATTATTTCTACTTCATCACCCAACTGCACCATCTTTGATGGATATACATTCTTGTTAGTCCAATCCATTTCTGAAACATGTACTAATCCTTCAATTCCCTGCTCGATCTCAACGAATGCACCATAATCAGTTAGATTGCTTACTTTTCCAAATAAACGGGTACTCTGTGGATAACGTCTTGAGAGCCCCACCCATGGATCTTCATTCAACTGCTTCATTCCTAAAGAAACTCGATTCTTTTCCTGATCAAACTTGAGCACTTTAGCTGTTACTTCGTCACCTACGCTAATCATCTCAGAAGGATGCTTTACCCGTCTCCATGCAAGGTCAGTAATATGTAACAGGCCATCTATGCCGCCAAGATCTACAAATGCGCCATAATCAGTAATATTCTTTACAATCCCTTTTACTACAGCACCTTCCTGTAAGTTTTCTAATAATGTCTGCCTATCGGCGCCCTGACTCGCTTCTAAAACAGCACGACGAGAAACAACTACATTGTTACGTTTCCGATCAAGCTTTATTACTTTAAACTCCATTTCCTTATTTTCATATGGCGTAGTATCTTTAACTGGGCGGATATCTACTAATGAACCAGGTAAAAAAGCTCGAATACCGTTAATCATTGCTGTAAGACCACCTTTAACCTTACCGCTCACCATGCCGCATACAATAGCACCACTCTCCATTGCCGCTTCTAAATCATGCCATGCTGTTAATCGCTTAGCTTTGTCTCTTGATAATCGTGTCTCACCATGGCCATCCTCAAGTGCTTCAATAGCAACACTTATAAAATCACCAGGCTTTACTTCAATTTCACCCTTATCATTCTTAAATTCTTCGACAGGAATAAAACTTTCTGACTTTAAACCTGCGTTTACTACAACAATATTAAAGTCAACTCGAATAACCTCAGCAGTAATCAACTCGCCTATACGCATTTCCTGGCGCGAGAGACTTTCTTCAAACAATGTTGCAAAACTTTCTGATGAGTCAATTACGGGAGAGGTGTCAGTTACAGGGGGAGCAGCAGTCATTGTAAAAACCTGTTTTAAATCACATGCAAATTAATATCTGCAGGTTCTAGTAAGTTAATAAAGTAATTTAGCTAAGCTAAATATTCGATCACAGATGTTAGCCTCTAGCATCTTCAAGCTAGAGAGGTTACTTATAAAAGTGAAATTATATCAGATATCTTTTGCACTAATTTCTGAGTACTTTTTTAGTATCTCATTTACAACTTCAGCAATATTTAATAGGGTTGTGTCAATAAAACTTGAATCCATACCCTGTTTTAAAGGCGCAACACGACGACTACTGTCGCGATCATCGCGCTCCTCGATATCTTTCAAAATAGTAATAATATTAACATCTTCCCCTTTTTCTATCAACTGTTTATAACGGCGTTGCGCACGAATTTCAGCGCTAGCAGTAAGAAAAATCTTTAATGTGGCGCCTGGAAATACTACTGAACACATGTCACGACCATCAGTCACTAATCCTGGAGCTTTACGAAATGAACGTTGGCGTTCCAGCAAAGCTTCTCTTAGCTGCGAATGTGCAGCAACCTGAGAAGCGCCATTACTATATATTTCATGGCGAATTAAGCTGGTCACATCCTCTGTTCTAAGCTTTATCTTTCTATCTGTAAATGAAACGTCAAGATGCCGAGCTATATTTACAAGCGCGCTCTCATCATTTAAATCAACTCCTGTTCGTATTGCCTCTAGTGCTACTAATCTATAGAGAGTACCACTATCTAGATAATGAAACCCTAGACTTTCTGATACAAGTTGCGCAACCGTACCTTTCCCAGACGCAGACGGCCCATCAATAGCAATTACTGGTACTTTATTAATATTCATGAATAATTTTAATGATCTCCTTGTATATTAGAAGATTATGCAAGTTTAATACTTAACTATTTCTGCAAACCTTTCAAAATAGTTAGGGAAAGTTTTAGAAACACAGTCTGGATTATTTATACGCACCGACGTTCCTAATGACACTAATGAAAAACACATAGCCATTCGATGATCCTCGTAAGTATTGATAGCTATATGTGAAACTAGATTGTTATCAATGGGCGGTGTAATACGTAGAAAATCCGAACCTTCATCAACTTTAGCACCCAATTTACGTAACTCAGTTGCCATTGCAGCAAGTCGGTCTGTTTCCTTTATTTTCCAGCTTGCTATATTCCTAAGCACAGTTATTCCATCAGCAAACAAAGCTACTACTGCAAGAGTCATTGCAGCATCAGGAATATGATTGCAATCCATATCAATTGCTCTGAGCAATCCAGTTTGTGGTGCTCGCACTTCAATCCAATTATCCCCTTGTAAAACATGCGCACCCATTCTCTCCAATGCTTCAATAAAACGCACATCTCCCTGGAAACTATCACAACCTATACCTTCCACCCGGACTGGTCCGCCACCAATAGCTCCTGCAGCAAGAAAATAAGATGCTGAAGATGCATCACCTTCAACATAGATCTCACCTGGACTAATATAATGTAGTCCACCATGCAACATAAAACGCTGCCATTCTTTTTGTTCTATTTCTACACCAAAACGCAACATTAGCGCTAAGGTTAAATTCACATATGGCCGTGAAATTAGTTTCCCAATAACTTTAATGGTTGGCACTCCACCTATTAGCGGCAAGGCGATCAGCAAACTAGTCAAATATTGGCTTGACACATCACCTCGCACAGCTAACGACTTCACCTGAATTTTAGCAGCCTTTATTTCTAGTGGAGGGAACCCCTCATTTCCTAGATACGTAATATCTGCACCAAGTAGTTTAAGAGCATCAACTAAATCCCCTATGGGACGTTCATACATACGTGATACACCATATAGTCGATAATGCCCTTGTACCAACGACAATACAGCCGTTAAAGGACGAAAGGCAGTTCCAGCATTTCCTAGGAATAAATCTGCTTCACGTACAGGAAACTTCCCACCTACACCCTGTACAAGGCAATCGTTTTCATTTGTTTGATCGATAGATACACCAAGCGCCCTGAGTGCATTTAGCATACATATCGTATCATCGGAGATGAGTATATTGCGCACATGAGTAGCGCCATTTGCCAATGCTGCGAGAAGTAAAATACGGTTAGAGATACTCTTTGAACCTGGTAACTTAACAGTACCCCGCACTGCCCTGGCAGCATGAAGATCAAGAAATTCCACGTTATACCTTGGGACTGATACTCACAAGCAAATCTCCGGTTATATTGAGATTCAATGTGTGGGCAATTATCAGAAACTACCTTGATACTCGATGTAAAATATAAGACGAATTGTCCTTCGTTTTTAATGTTGCTATGTTGCCATCTGTATCAATACTAAATGTGGTCGGATCATTATCGGAAAATCCTGCACAGCCATTTGTATCATACGTAAATCCCTTAAGATTTAATTTCTTGGTAGTTGCATCGTAAGTATATGATGAAAATTCTACGCCGGGTTCACCACAATCACGATCCAAATCTCCTATGGGATCTACCATAAAGTAATTTCCGTTAGAAAAAAATAATAAAGTCTGAGTATTAATTTTAGTTTTATCAATTACCCAGGCCCCGATAATTCCAGACGCATCATTTTCCATTTTGGAAAAACGAACCTCCTTTACAATCATCTTATTTTTTTCTTTAGAGGAACTTAATTTAAGCGGTTTAGCAATATGAAACAATTCGCCAAAAATACTACTCTTCTCTACTTTCCTTGGAGCCACTACTATGTCTGTTGTAATTAATTCAGAACCATCAGTATAAATTCGCAAGTTTGGCCGTAAATGTGATAAACCTCCCTGAAGGTTAGTATCAATCACTGGCTCTCCAACAACCTTGAATCCTCTTAAATTAAATTGAGGTAGAACCGCTGCTCCATGCTCCACACCAGCCGTACTGACAGGCTTACTTCCACATACAAGATTTATGTCACAAGGGTCATCTGCCACAGCCTCACCAAATAAATATTCGCCATCATTATCAACTGACGTGCGGATTAAAGTGGCAGTAGTATCATCAAATTTTACCCATATATCAGTACTCATCAAACTAATGCCTTGAGAAAGAAAATGAGCATTAGCTTCTCCCGGACTTTTAATTGCTCCTACAATGCCCCCCTTCTGTCTTACACTTTGCAGAGCAGATGATGCTGCAAATTCACTCGGATCACTATCTAGATTGATATCAGCACCTACTGCAGCAGCAGCATCTGCAGGGATAGTGATGCCGTTCCCTGGCTCATTGTCTGAATCTAACGACTGCAATAAAACAAGCAGATTTTGTAACCGTGAGAGGCTATCCCCAGCTAAATTGATTGGAGTCACTATAGCCGTTGCTTTCACTTTTCCAAGGCTTAAACTGCCAAGCGTAAATTCAACTGTATCCCCATGATCATAATTGTACCTACCATTTTCATCAGTAATACCGGCTTTCTTAGAAGAAGTGGAATAATTCACGCCACTTATTGCAGCATCTGTCAGTTTTCCCGTTGTTGGTCCCGATAATTGTTCTCTAGAACCTCCTGTGCTTGAAGATTCATTATTACCACTACACGCCGCAAGGCCTATTGCGAATGGTACCAATATCAACCATGTCCAACGTGCCATTCTATACTTCTGGCTAAATTTCATTTTATGCGATTCCTTCATAATTAAATTAATTGTTTCTCGTTCTAACCTTTAACATCATAATCTTATCGTTATATAATCAGATAAACGGTGAGCATATGACAGAAAGCTTTATATTATAACCAACCTTTACGAGTCCGTCTTGACCACTCAAAACTAGTTAAGAGTTAATATAACCAATATTTTTAAGTTTACTTAGCCCTAGAGATGACATCTAACCGTTGTGCTACGTAACGCCCATGGAGAAAGTTTGCAAAGTTACAATATTTTCTACTTTATTCCCACATACACCACTTATTTTTAGTTCTTTTTGCATAAATATTTGTTATTCAGGAGCTCGTAATATAATGTCAGAACGAGAAAAAAATGTATCTCAAAAACTTGAGGAAGAAAATTTTGAAATAAATACTATTGTTGCTGACTTGCGTGGCTTACGTGTGGCATCACTAGAAAACAGACAACGACTTGATCGCCCTCCCAAGCTCCCTTCTAGTAAGATACTTGCAACTATTATAGATCGTCTTGCTGCTGTTTTATTTCCAAACCGCCTAGGTTCTTCTAACTTTATTGATAAAGATATAGACCAATATGTGAAACAGATCCTGGAAGAAGCACTACAAGATCTACAAACACAAGTACTTCGTGAATTAGATTACACTTCTGGGCACAAAACCAGCAGTACCATAACAAATAAAAAAGCAACTACGATTATCCATACTTTTGCAAGACAGCTTCCTAATATTAGGGGCTATCTAGATAAAGATATTTGTGCTGCATACGAAGGTGATCCAGCTGCACATAATGTGGATGAAGTACTAGTATGCTACCCGGGTATTGCTGCCATTATGTACTATCGACTTGCTCATGAATTACATTGCTTAGGCACTCCATTAATTGCCCGCATGATTTCTGAAATCGCTCATTCAACAACAGGAATAGAAATCCATCCAGGCGCGCAAATTGGAGCTAGTTTTTTTATAGACCATGGAACCGGTGTAGTTATTGGTGAAACTTCTGTTATAGGTAAAAATGTACGGTTATATCAAGCTGTAACTTTAGGTGCGAAACGATTCCCAGTAGATGAGAATGGCGCTCTGGTAAAAAATATTGCACGTCACCCAATTGTTGAAGATGATGTAATTATTTATGCAAATGCTACTATTCTGGGACGTATTACTATTGGGCAAGGCTCAACTATTGGTGGGAATGTTTGGCTAACACATAGTGTCCCCCCCAACAGCAATATATCTCAGGCGCAGGAGCGTAATAGAGCATTGGATAATGATATAGAAACTTAGAATATCCAAGAATTCCAAAAATGAAATATCTGATAGCCTCTCAATCATGGATCTCATCAACTGTTATACGCTATTTATAATGACAAAAAAATACTGATTAAGAGCGAGCTATGAATGAATTTGTATTAGCCAGAGTAATTCATGTACTGTGCGTGATCTTGTGGATCGGTGGCCTCGCCATGGTTACTACAATACTACTCCCGGTCACAATGAGCATGCCGTCTGAAGAAAAAAGAACAGAATTCTTTAAACGTTTTAAAAAACGGTTTGCTGCTCAAGCACGCTATACAACTTTGT
Source organism: Nitrosomonadaceae bacterium (assembly GCA_965205785.1). Classification (GTDB taxonomy): domain Bacteria; phylum Pseudomonadota; class Gammaproteobacteria; order Burkholderiales; family Nitrosomonadaceae; genus BJGV01. The sequence continues at coordinate 1,675,929 of OZ242188.1, read as the reverse complement.
TTACCGGTTTAAGTGGATTTTATATGGTACATATACTTGATGCCTGGAGTCGCTTTACAGAATTTCGCTACTGGTGGATGCATTCCATGGTAATAATATGGTTACTTTTTATGTTTATGTTATACGTTATGGAGCCACGCATATTGCATAGTAAGATTAAAAAACAAACGCAGCAAAACTCAAATACAGTTTTTTTAGCGATGCAGAGAACACATTGGATATTACTTCTCTTAAGCCTTATTACTGTAATTGGTGCAAATGCAGGCAGCCATGGTTGGATGTTCTCCTAAGGTTGAAAATATGAGCTTTGCTGCAATAAAAATAATTCACATTATTAGCATAATAGCAAGTTATATTCTATTTAGTCTGCGTGGAATATGGATGATACGAGACTCTCCTCTGCTGAAGCGACGCTGGGTAAAAATCCTTCCTCACGTAATTGATACTATACTGTTGGTAAGTGCTATCGCATTAGTTACTATGATCCAGCAATATCCGGGGTTTCATATATGGCTTAGTGCGAAAACTGGAGGTTTATTACTTTATATATTCTTTGGAATGATAGCTTTACGGTTTGGAAAAACACGAAGAATTAAAATTACCTCATGGGTCTTAGCTCAAATTGTGTTTTTCTATATAGTACTGGTTGCTCTTACTAAAAGCCCTACACTTATTTTTTAAAGCTTTAAATTACGAGTATCCGCGATAACCTTACGTACTGGCAATATCTTAGATAATCGCGTCATTACTCGCTCTGCTGTAAGACGATAAGTTGTCACTTTACCACCATATATAGAAAGCAAAGATAAATTGTCCTGCTCCCCAGTATATAAAATTGTCTCTCGAGAGCGTGAACTAATAGAGTTTACTCCGCTCAAATTCTGGTTTTCACCTGAAGGAAGTACACGTAAACCTGCCATTGATGACAAAATTTCCTGATCCAAACTATATTTTGGAAAATATCTTAAGAGTGTTTCCATCAGATAGGATTTTTCATGAGAAAGTGGCTTAACATCTGCAGGGTCACCTTGAAAGGGAATTTCTGTAGTGCCCACCAGGGTATTACCTTGCCAAGGCATTATAAATACAACCCGTTTATCATGTGCCTCTACGTAATAAATGCCTTTAGTTAACATGCCGGACACAACTATGTGTGTTCCTTGCACTAAGTCAATCTTAAGTTTTGATGGAGTTGGTGAAATTCGACTTAGTATTTGCTGCACCCAAGGACCCGCCGCATTTACTATTACTTTTGCTGTACAGATCTCAGTCTTCCCGTTATGACAATACTCAATAGTATTTGTGTACTTTTTCGGCTGGTCTAACTGGGCACTAACAAACACTGCAGGTATTTTGACCTGTGCTCCCATCTGTTGCGCAGACCGCATAACTGCACGAGTTAATGCCGCATCATCAGTCTGAGCATCATTGTACTGAAATACTGCTTCTAGCTCAGCAGTCTCAAGTCCGTCAAGATTATTCCAGTCTTTTTGTGACACACGTTTAAACCGTGTTTCTGGATGCAAGCCGCCTTGAAGCGCATACAAACTTAAACCAATACTTAGTAACCATGGACGCCTAGTTGTATTCCGATAGACAGGAATATAAAAATGTCTAAGCTTAACCAGATGAGGTGCAAGTTTTAGCAGTAGGGCTCTCTCTTGCAAACATTCACGTACTAAAGAAAACTCTCCACTCTCAAGATATCTTAGCCCGCCATGAATGAGCTTACTTGAGCGACTGGAAGTTCCACTTGCAATTCCTGTTTGTTCAAGCACCATCACCGACATCCCTTTTGCTGAAGCCGCCTGTGCTACTCCTGCCCCATGGATACCTCCGCCAACGATTACCAGGTCATAGGATTCCACCATTTTTCCTCATAAGATCTTGCATTTTTTTGTATATAGCCTTCTGAAGACTTGCTCTTAAAATAAAATATAGGAACACTTATTTTTTACTTCACTATAAACTAATTTATTCATATAAAATAATGAAATAACAACTTATTCTACCTTGAGTGAACCTCAGTATAAATGCTATAATATTTATATAAGTTGGCTTTATTGCAAAGTATCGCCAAGTTAAATACACATACCCGCCAATCCAAGGGTGCTCCTCAAAGAGTGACTAGGCGGGTTGAGGCCCAACCCTATAGGAGAAATTTATGGCTGTAACTATGCGACAAATGCTAGAGGCTGGCGTCCATTTTGGACACCAAACCCGCTTCTGGGATCCCAAGATGGCTCAATATATTTTTGGGCACCGTAATAAGATTCACATTATCAATCTTGAAAAAACCCTTGTTATGTATCAAGACGCAATGAAATATGTGCGTCAGCTTTCTACGAATAAGGGCGTCATTCTATTTGTTGGTACTAAACGTCAAGCTCGAGATATTGTCCGCGAGGAAGCAATCCGTTGTGGGTCTCCATATGTAGACCAGCGTTGGTTGGGTGGAATGTTGACGAATTTCAAGACAATTAAGCAATCCATTAAACGTCTTCAAGATATGGAAACAATGACTCAAGATGGAACTTTTGAGAAACTTTCCAAGAAAGAGGCACTTGATATTCAACGTGATTTAGAAAAACTCAACCGTAGTTTGGGTGGAATTAAAGATATGAAAGGAATACCAGATGCTATGTTTGTAATTGATGTCGGCTATCAAAAAGGTGCAATTACAGAGGCTAACAAACTAGGCATCCCAATAGTTGGCGTCGTGGATACAAATCATAATCCTGACAAAGTGAGTTATGTTATTCCTGGTAACGATGATTCTAGCCAAGCAATACGCCTCTACGCACGGGGTGTAGCTGACGCAATTCTAGAAGGACGTAGCCAGATTGTTCATGAAACAGTCAAAAATGAGTTTGTAGAAATGGATGAAGCAATGATGGCAGAGAAACCAGCCGAATAACCTGAAAATAATTTATAAAGGATGATAGGACTATTCCTTTTTAACTCATTAATAACAAAAACTTGCAAAAGAAATATAAAAGTATATATCAAATTATTAACCGAATCAGTTTTTGGAGAAAATATGGCGGATATTACCGCGAATATAGTAAAAGAATTACGTGATCTTACCGGGCTCGGTATGATGGAATGTAAAAAAGCTTTGATAGAAACTAATGGAAATATAAAAGAAGCAGAGGATTTATTACGTATAAAAAGTGGCTCAAAAGCTAACAGAGCTGCTAACCGTATTGCAGCAGAAGGAACAATAGGAATAGAAATTGCTCCTGACAGAAAAAGCGGCTCTATGGTTGAAGTTAATTGTGAGACTGACTTTGTAGCCAAGAATGAAGACTTTATTAATTTTGCCAAGAATTTAGCACAATTGGTTTCAAACCAAAATTTGACAGATGTAGAAACACTGTCAAAAGCTGATACGCAAAATGGCAAAAATATAGAAGAATTACGTAAAGCCTTAATTATGAAACTTGGCGAGAATATTAGTATTAGGCGCTGTGTTCGTCATACTACACAGGGACACCTATCCTCATATTCACATGGTGGAAAAATTGGCGTAATAGTTGATTACACAAGTAATGACGAAGCACTAGGCAAAGATTTAGCTATGCATATTGCCGCAAGTAAGCCAATATGTGTTTCAAAGGAACAAGTCTCGGCAGATTTATTGGAGCGTGAGCGTCAAATCTACATAGCACAAGCTGCAGAAAGTGAAAAACCTAAAGAGATAGTCACTAAAATGGTAGATGGGCGTATAGCTAAATATCTAGCTGAAATAACACTATTAGGCCAACCTTTTGTCAAAGATACTGACCAAACAATTGAAAAACTGCTTATTACTAAGTCTGCTACAGTAAACGGCTTCACAATGTTTAGAGTAGGTGAAGGTCTAGAAAAAAAATCTTGTGACTTTGCTACGGAAGTAATGTCGCAAATTAACCAGGCAAAAGAGAACAGTTCGCCAACAACATAGTTAAACTATTTTTAACACTCATGCATAACGATTATGGCCTTTAAACGTATCCTATTAAAGCTTTCTGGGGAAGCACTAATGGGAGATGATAATTACGGTATCAATCGTACTGTGATAGAACATGTTGTTTCAGAAATTTCTGAAGTTGTAAAATGTAATGTTGAAGTAGCAATTGTGATTGGTGGTGGAAACATTTTCCGCGGAATGACAACATCAGAGAGCGACCAAATAGACCGTACAACTGCAGACTATATGGGAATGCTAGCAACGGTTATGAATGCCTTGGCTCTACAGGATGCAATGAGGCACAAAAAGTTGGAAAGTCGGGTGCAATCAGCACTACGTATTGATCAGGTTGTAGAACCTTATATTCGTGGAAAGGCAATACGTTATCTTGAGGAAGGTAAAGTTGTTATCTTTGCTGCTGGTACAGGCAACCCTTTTTTTACTACTGACACTGCTGCTGCATTACGTGGCTTAGAAATGAATGTAGATATAGTTCTTAAGGGAACTAAAGTTGATGGTGTGTATTCAAGCGACCCCAAAATAGTACCTGATGCTAAGCGGTATCAGAACTTGTCGTTTGATGAGGCCATTAATAAAAATTTAAAGGTAATGGACGCTACAGCATTAACCTTGTGTCGCGATCAAAAACTGCCTCTTAATGTTTTCAGTATTTTTAAAACCGGAGCACTAAAACGAGTAGTAGAAGGAAACAATGAAGGCACACTAATTCAAGTCTGAATTAACATATTCTTTCTTTCACTAAATTAGTGTAGATATTATTCTTTATTTTAAATTATTGTCTATGATCATCGATATAAAAAAATCAGCCGAACAAAAAATGCAAAAAAGTTTTGAAGCACTAAAAGTTAGTTTTGGTAAAATACGAACTGGGCGTGCTCATACAGGTATTCTTGACCATGTTACTGTGGACTATTACGGCTCACCTGTACCAATTAGCCAGGTCGCAAATGTAAATCTAGCTGATGCACGTACAATTAGTATTACACCATGGGAAAAGAATCTAATTAATCAAATTGAAAAAACAATTCGTGATTCAGACCTAGGTTTAAATCCTGTAACTGTCGGTGAAATAATACGTGTTCCTATGCCAGCTCTTACAGAGGAACGTCGTCGTGATCTCACAAAAGTAGTCAAACAGGAAGCAGAAGATGCGAAGGTATCTATGCGAAATATCCGGCGTGAGGCTAATGGTCATCTAAAAAATATACTTAAAGAAAAGAAAATTGCAGAAGATGATGAGCGTCATGGCCAGGATGAGATTCAGAAGCTTACCGATTATCATATTTCTGAAATAGATAAAATCTTGCAGGCTAAAGAAGTCGAATTGATGGCTGTTTAATTGAGCTAATCTAAATGTAATTTTGCCTATGTATCCCACCAGTTCAACTCGAGAGATTCCAGAAACTGACATAACACCCCGACATGTCGCTATTATTATGGATGGTAATGGCCGTTGGGCAAAGGAGCGCTTATTGCCACGAGTAGCTGGCCACAAGCGTGGGGTAGAGACCGTACGTACAGCTATTAAGGCTTGTATTGAGCGCGGGATTAAGTATTTGACATTGTTTGCTTTTAGTAGTGAGAACTGGCGTAGGCCAACTGAAGAAATTTCATTTTTGATGCAGCTTTTCATTACGGTTCTTGAACAAGAAATAATTAAGTTGCATGAAAATGGTATTCGTTTCAAGGTAATCGGAGATTTGACAAAATTTGAACCTAAGATAATTGAATTTATCCGTAATGGCGAAGAAATAACTGCTGCCAATACTAGCTTAACACTTACCATTGCAGCAAATTATGGAGGTCGCTGGGACATTATGCAGGCTACACATAAGATGTTAGCGCAACATCCAGAACTAATTAGCAGCTTTAAGGAAGAAGATCTATCCCAGCATTTTGCCATGAGCTATGCACCAGAGCCAGATCTATTCATACGTACGGGAGGCGAGCAACGTATCAGTAATTTTCTATTATGGCATCTAGCTTATACTGAACTTTATTTTACTGATATTTTATGGCCAGACTTTAATGCTAGCTCACTTGATCTTGCAATTCAATCCTACCAGCAACGAGAGCGACGTTTTGGCAGAACGAGTGAGCAACTTCAAAAATCGGAATCTATCACAACAAAGTAAAAAAGATATGGCCTAAAAAAATACTATAACTTTTCTGCATCATCAAATTTGTATAGTTTTACACTGATTCCCTAATCTTCATGCTCAAAGCCCGTATTCTTACTGCTACAGGTCTTTTACTCCTTTTTTTAGTAGGACTATTTTATTTATCTCCAGTTTTCTGGATGACGCTACTTCTTGCAATAACCGTAATTGGTTCATGGGAGTGGAGTAAATTATCTAAATTCTCTTTGCCTGGTTCTATTTCTTACCTTATATTTACAGCATTAATTGGAGGTGAATTATTATTTATTTTAAGTAGAGTTATTATAATTAATCCTTATACCACCCAATTTATCTGGGTGTACGCTGTGACACTAGGATTCTGGTTACTTGTTGTACCTTATTTCTTAAAATTTAATTGCACGATAAAAAATCCTGCTCTACTTGCATTGATAGGCTGGTTACTACTGTTACCTACTTGCCTTGCCTTATATCAACTTCGAGCTATAGACCCTCTTCTTTTATTAGGCTTCATGGTAGCTATTTGGATTTCGGATACTGCAGCATATTTTACTGGACGAAAATTTGGCAAACACAAGCTCGCACCTTCAATAAGTCCAGGAAAAACTTGGGAAGGTGTTGCAGGAGCATTAACAGCTGTCTTTATCTATGCATTGCATTGGAGTTATTTAGTAGCAGATAAAACTCAAATTATGTTATTAATTCCTTTGTTATTGGTACTTGTTGTATTGGGTATCTTAGGAGACTTATTTGAGTCTTTGATGAAACGGCAGGCAGGAGTTAAGAATAGTGGTAATATTCTACCCGGACACGGTGGTATACTTGACCGTATTGATGCACTTACTTCTACACTACCTGTAGCTATTTTTGTAGTCCTCCTTTTTACCATATGAATTTATGGCTGTTCGAAATATTACCATTCTAGGTTCTACCGGAAGTGTCGGGGTTAGTACACTTGATGTAGTTGCACGCCACCCTAATAGATTTCAAGTAATGGCACTTACTGCCAATAAAAGCACTGATAAAATGCTCGAACAATGTCGTGTCTTCACTCCTCGTTATGCAGTAATGCTAGATCCTACCAGTGCAGAAAATTTAAGAAAAGAGGTTTGCACAGCAGGAATTAGCACTGAAGTCTTATGTGGAGTTGAGTCACTTGAGAAAGTTGCATCGTTACCCGAAGTAGATATTGTAATGGCAGCAATCGTTGGTGCTGCGGGAATACGTCCTACTTTTGCTGCTGCCCTTTCAGGAAAGTATGTTCTTCTTGCTAATAAAGAAACTCTTGTAATGGCAGGACATATATTTATGAATGTAGTCAAAGAAAACCATGCTACTTTGCTACCAATTGATAGTGAACACAATGCTATTTTTCAGTCATTACCTAGAGAATTTACTGGAGACCATACGAAAGTCGGTGTACGAAGAATCTTATTAACAGCTTCTGGTGGACCATTCCGACAAACATCACTAGTTGATATGAAGCATGTGACGCCAGAACAAGCATGCAATCATCCTAATTGGGTAATGGGCCAAAAAATATCTGTAGATTCTGCCACTATGATGAATAAGGGCCTAGAACTAATTGAGGCGCGTTGGTTATTTGATGCTACACCCGAACAGATCCAAGTAGTGATCCACCCACAAAGCGTAATTCACTCTATGGTTGAATATGTTGATGGCTCTGTATTAGCACAGCTAGGAAATCCAGACATGCGCACCCCAATTGCTCACGCCTTAGCATATCCAGAGAGGGTCGAATGTGGCGTAACGCCTCTTGATATTTTTAAAGTTGCACAATTGGATTTTGAGGCACCAGATTTCTCAAAATTTCCTTGCCTGGGACTGGCCTATAAAGCTCTTTCCTCTGGCGGCAGCTCCCCAGCAATACTTAACGCAGCAAATGAAGTGGCAGTAGAGTCATTCTTAAAATCATTAATACCATTTACAGCAATTCCATCAATGATTGAACAAGTAATGCAGGTAATCACCCCTAAAGATATCTTTACACTAGAAGATGTACTGACAGCTGACAGTCTGGCACGCGAAGCTGCCTATGAATTGCTTAATTCAGAAAGAATAGATTCTTAAGCTATAGAGATACAACTGTCTAACATTATTACACAATGCTACATATGCATCAGTTATATCAACAAAACTACTATAAATTTTAGAATTACAACCTACCGGATAACATTTTGACCTAATTTTATTGATTTCCCTAATCTTCAATTTGCCGATCCAGGCTATGATATGAATGAAATTAAATTATTTATTTTGTTAATAAACTTTATCACACTAAACGAGTCTAGATTATAGAACCCGTATGACAATCTTTCTTACAATAATTGCTTTCATCTTTGCCTTAGGCCTATTAATAGTGTTCCATGAGTTTGGCCACTATTTAGTAGCACGTTTATGTAATGTAAAAGTATTACGATTTTCGGTAGGATTTGGACGGCCATTAATTAGAAAATATTGGGGAAGAGATAAGACTGAATGGGTAATAGCAGCTTTCCCGATTGGTGGCTATGTAAAGATGTTGGACGAACGAGAAGGTAAAGTTGCTCCCGAAGATTTACCACGATCATTTAGTCGTATGACAGTTTCACGTCGTTTTGCTATCGTATCCGCAGGACCAATTGCAAACTTTTTACTTGCCATCCTGCTCTATTGGTTTCTATTCATGTACGGAGTTAGTGGCATGAAGCCAACACTCGGACAAGTTACCCCAGATTCACCAGCCGCAATAGCCAATTTTGAGGCAGGCGAAACTTTAGTAAAAATTGGAGATGAGCTCGTAACTACCTGGCAGGATGCTCGTTGGGTACTTCTGTCTAAAGCAATAGAAAGAACTCCTGCATTAACTGTGGAGACGCTTAGCCTTGACAATAAAGTTACATTGAGGAAATTAAACTTTAATGAATTAAATGCTAATGACCTTGACGCTGATTTTCTAAAGAAAATTGGCCTAAATGTTTACCAACCAAAAATTAAACCAGTAATTGCTCAAGTAGTTCCAAACGGTATAGGTGACCGTGCTGGCCTGCTTATCAATGATGAAATTCTATCTGTAAATGAAAAAGAAATAGTGCAATGGAAGGACCTTGTACAACAAATACAAAATAATCCTGGAAATCTATTAGTAATGAAAATACAACGTAACGATACTATAGTTAGTGTAAGAGTCATTCCAGAACTAACTACTAGGAATGGCAGACAAATTGGTAAGGTTGGTATTGGACCTAAGATTGACCACTCAAAAATTAAAGATTTATTAGTTGAGGTTAGCTACCCAGCAAGCACTGCTATGGAAAAAGCAATAAATAAAACTTGGGAAACATCAATATTTACGTTACAAATGCTATGGAAAATGGTGATGGGAGAAGTATCATTAAAAAATGTAAGTGGGCCCATCACAATTGCTGATTATGCAGGTAAATCAGCACAGATGGGGGTTGCATCTTATCTAGGTTTCCTTGCACTCATAAGTATTAGTTTGGGAGTATTAAATTTACTTCCAATCCCCTTATTAGATGGCGGGCATTTGATGTATTATGTCGTTGAAATCATTAAGGGTAGTCCGCTTTCTGAAAGGGCTATGAAAATTGGACAACAGATGGGAATGATGATGTTGTTTACTTTGATGGCTTTTGCAATATACAACGATATCAATAGGCTGATCTCCATTTAAAAAATGAAAATTAGGGACCTTGTTGTACTTATTTTTTTCTTTTATTCCTCATGTTTATTGGCAGAAGAGCCATCTATTGATTTATTGGATGATGAACCAATAAATTTATTGACTGACGAGACACCAACTTTTGGAGATACAGCTGAAAAACAGCCAATAGTTGAAAATACAAAAGAGAAAATTTTCATAGTTGAAGATATACGAGTTGAGGGAATACAGCGAACGGAAGCAGGAACTGTATTTAATTATCTTCCTATAAAGGTTGGTGACTCCTTAACCAAAGAAAAAGCAGCGGATGCAATCAAGGCACTTTATGCTACTGGTTTTTTTAAAGACGTTCGATTGGAATCTGAAAATGGAGTTCTGCTAGTAATAGTACAAGAACGACCAGCTATTGCAGAAATTAGTATTGTTGGTGTAGATGAATTTGAGCCAGATAAGCTTAAATCTGGATTAAGACAGTCAGGCCTAGCCGTCTCACGTATTTTTGATCGTGCGTTATTGGAGAGGGCCGAACAAACACTGAAACAACAGTATATAAGTAAAGGTAGGTATGCTGTGAAAGTTACTACTACTATCACCCCTCTTGAACGTAATCGTGTTGGCCTTAACTTTAGTATTGATGAAGGAGAAGTTGCGAAGATTCGGAAGATAAATATCGTTGGCAACAAATCATTCAGAGAAAGAGAACTAGTTGGTCTGTTTAATCTCAGGACTCCAGGGCTTCTGACTTGGATTACTAGTGACGATCAATACTCAAAACAAAAACTATCTGCTGATCTAGAAACATTGCGCTCACATTACCTTGATCGTGGTTATTTAGAGTTTACTATTGATTCAACCCAGGTTTCTGTAACACCTGATATGCAAGATATTTATATTACAACAAATATAATTGAAGGTCCTCAATACAAAATTTCTGGGATCAAACTAGCAGGTGATATGCCAGTCCCAGAGGAAGAATTACGTGAACTTGTAGTAATTGGTGCGGGCGACGTATTCTCACGAAAGAAACTAACCGAATCGATTAAACTTATTACAGACCGATTAGGTGATGATGGATACGGGTTTGCTAATGTCAATGCATCACCAGAACAAGATAAAGAAAAACGTGAGGTAGCTTTTACTTTCTTCATTGATCCGGGTCGTAGAGTTTATGTAAGACGAATCACTATATCTGGTAATGATCGTACTCGTGATGAAGTTATACGGAGAGAAATGCGCCAACTTGAAGGCGGATGGTATTCAACAGCTAAAATAAATCGTTCTAAAGTACGTATAGACAAACTGAAATATTTCTCGGCTGTTAATGTAGAAACTCCATCAGTTGCTGATGCCACAGATAAAATTGATGTTAATGTCGATGTTAAAGAGAGGCCAACCGGAAACATAATGTTTGGTCTGGGTTTTTCCCAACAGGAAGGACTAATACTGAGTGGGAATATTTCACAGAATAATATATTTGGTACCGGGAAGTTTGTTTCTCTTAGAGCAAATACAGGCGCCGTTAGGAAAGAATTCTCTTTATCATTTACTGACCCTTATTTTACTATTGATGGAATAACTGCAGGATTTGATCTTTACCGTCGCAGTCTGAATACTAGTAACCTAAATGCTGTAGCAAATATTAAATCAACTACTACAGGTGCGGGACTCCGTTTTGGCCTCCCAGTTAATGAAACAGACTCAGTCTTTGTCGGAATAGGAGCTGAAGTATCAGATCTTGATTTATCCCCTTTAAGCCCCACACGTAACAGAAATTTTATAGCAGTATTTGGAAACCCTACTACCAATTTTCCAGCAACTATAAGATGGCAGCGTGATGCGAGAGATAGCGCAATCTGGCCAACTGAGGGAATACTACATAGGGTATTTGGAGAAGTAAGTGTACCAATAGGAGATCTTAAATACTACAAAATAAACTATGAAGCTAAATACTACCATCCTATTTCCAAAAATTTCACCTTACTACTAAATACAAAATTGGGATATGGGGACGGTTATGATGGAAGAGACCTACCCTTCTTTAAAAACTTTTTTGCTGGAGGAAATCGTACAGTTCGTGGTTACAGAATAAGTTCACTGGGTCCACGCGATGACTCCTTTAGAGCGTTAGGCGGAAATAAACTTGTAGTAGGAAGTGCAGAAATTTTATTCCCAATGCCTGGCCTAACAAATGACAGATCCATACGGCTAGGAACATTCCTTGATGCAGGCACGGTATTTGGTCCAAACGGCATTTTTCCAAAGAACGAGGGGTTACGATATTCTGCTGGAATTTCTGTTTCCTGGATCTCTCCAATGGGGCCACTTAAAGTGAGTTTGGCGAAAGCAATCAATAAAAAGCAAGGGGACAGATTACAACCATTCCAGTTTCTTTTCGGTCAACAATTTTAAAGCCAAAAGAAAGAAAACATATTACCCAAACTATCGTAAAATTACAGAATAATCGATTATTAAGGAATAGCTATGGACATACATGAAATACTGAAATACCTCCCTCATCGATATCCACTTCTTCTAGTGGATCGAGTACTATCATGTGAGCCTGGTAAAGAAATTGTTGCGCTAAAGAATGTTACTATTAATGAGCCATTTTTTTCAGGCCATTTTCCCCATCATCCAATTATGCCTGGAGTATTAATCATAGAAGCTCTTGCACAGGCTGCAGCACTACTTACGTTGAAAACTTTAGATCTAAAAGTTGATAATGACTCTGTATATTATTTTGTTGGTATAGATCAAGCACGTTTTAAGAAACCTGTCTATGCGGGAGATCAGCTAATATTAAAAGTAAGCATAGAAAGACAAATTAAAGGCGTATTAAAATATGCAGCTAAAGCAGAAGTAGATGGTCAAGTTGCTACCGAAGCTAAATTAATGTGCACAATGAAAGGTATATAAATCGTACTTTTACTAAAAGAATAATATAAATTTATTTATATTAAAATTTTCATATTGGGCAAAAATTTGAGTCAAGAATCATCAAACTCACTATATAATTTGATAGGCGGTGTGGATGAAGCCGGAAGAGGTCCATTAGCAGGACCAGTATTTGCTGCTTGCGTAATACTCAATCCAGATAACAAAATAGAAGGGATCTCTGATTCCAAAAAACTTAACGAAAAGAAACGAAATAAACTAGCATATTTAATTAAAAAGAAATCAATGGCATGGGCAGTTGCTTCAGCATCCGTAGAAGAAATCGATAGATTGAATATTCTACAAGCAAGCTTACTGGCAATGAAGCGGGCTGTTGAAAGTTTACCTTTTCTACCTAGTAAAGTATTGGTAGATGGAATACATAGCCCTAAACTAAACCTTCAAGTACAAACTATTATTAAGGGTGATTGTTTGGTACAAGAAATTTCTGCAGCATCTATTCTTGCCAAAACAGCGCGTGATGCTGAAATGTACTGCCTACACAATACTTTCCCAAATTATGGTTTTGAACAACACAAAGGATACCCAACAAAAAAACATTTAGAAGCATTACATATTCATGGGGTATCAATAGTACATAGACGAAGTTTCTCTCCTATCCGTAGGCTGATATCCTATAGTTAAATTTTATAGTTTTAATGATATGAAAATAGAAAAAAATATGGTTGTATCGATTGATTATGTATTACTAGACTCTGTGGGTAAAACTATGGAGAAAACGGAATCCCCGGTTAGTTACCTGCACGGTGGTTATGATGAAATCTTCCCTATTGTTGAAGAGGAACTACAAAATAAAGAAGTAGGTCACTCTTGTAGCATTATGATGTCACCTAAAAATCATTTTGGTGAGTATGAAGGTGATTTAGTTCGGATAGAATCTCGTGACGCATTCCCTGATAACATAAAGGTTGGAATGCAATTTGAAGGAGAAGAAGAAAGTTCTAAAATTACGCTTATCTATACTATTACTGATATTACTGAGGACAAGGTAATTGTTGATGGAAATCACCCTCTAGCTGGTATGAACTTACATTTTGATTGTACCGTTACTGGTGTCCGACCTGCTACTGAAGAAGAGATCTCTCATGGGCATGTCCATGAATAATGCTTACTATCTTATATCTAAAATGCAGGAATTGAATTGAGAAAGCCATTTACCTTTAAATTACTCAATCTTTTTCAAACATTTTTTTAAAATATAAAGCTTTTCTAACGCTTCCTTTGGGCTTAATTCATCTGGCACTATCTCAGATAGTAATGAAAGAACCTGATGCTCCTCGGTATTCTCCTCTTTGGCAGAATCAAACATTTCTGCAGTAAATAAATCCCCATTTAAACTTTCTATTTTGAATTTGGCCAGATATTCCTTTGCAGCTAGAATCACTGACTCCGGTATTCCAGCTAATGCTGCAACCTGAAGACCATAACTCTGACTAACTGACCCTTCATTTACTGCGTAAAGAAATGTAATCCGTTTTTTATACTCTACAGCATCAAAATGGATATTGGCAGCCTGGCTGAATTTTTCGACTAGCCTTGATAGCTCTGAATAATGGGTGGCAAAGAGGCTATAACTACGATTTTTTTCTAACAAACATTGCGCGATTGCAAAGGCCAATGCTAATCCATCGAGAGTTGAGGTACCACGCCCTATTTCATCCATTAGAACTAAACTTTGTGAAGTAGCATTGTGCAGAATATTTGCAGCTTCAGTCATTTCTACCATGAATGTAGAACGACCACTTGCAAGATCATCAGACGCACCAATTCGTGTAAAAATCTGATCAAGTGGGCCAATAGATAAACTTTTAGCAGGAACAAAGCTACCACAATGTGCAAGCAATGTAATCAGTGCAACTTGCCTCATATATGTTGATTTCCCACCCATATTAGGACCAGTTACAACGAGCATCTTACGCTCATCATTGAGCTCCACGTCATTTGCAACAAAATTATCTACTTGGTTTTCTACAACAGGATGCCGACCCTCCTTAATTTTTATAGTAGTTTCACTAGTAAATTCTGGAATAGTGTAATTAAGTGTTAATGCGCGCTCAGCAAATGTCGCAAGCACATCTAATTCAGAAACACTTAATGCAACTCGTTGTAAATGGCTAACATATGACAGTAGAGTGTCTATTAGATTATTAAATAATAATTTCTCACGTGTCAGAGAACGGTCTTTTGCCGACAGCGCCCTATCTTCAAATGTTTTCAGTTCAGAAGTGACATAACGTTCTGCGTTTTTTAAAGTCTGGCGCCTACTATAATCTTCTGGGATTTTCTCTTTGTGTGCATTAGTTACTTCGATATAAAATCCGTGTACTCGATTATATTCAACTTTGAGACTCGAAATATTAGTACGGGCTTTTTCTCTTAATTCAAGCTCTAATAAAAATTCGCCACAATTATTTTGTATAGAACGCAATTCATCTAACTCTTTATCATAGCCATCTGCTATTACGTTACCATCGCGCAACATTGTATTAGGCTCATCATATAGTGCATTCTCCAATAAACTAAGAAGCTCTATTTCAGGAGTCATGGCTTGTGCTAACGTGGCCATATGCTTACTAGAATACTCATAAAGTAAAGAAACAATCTCGGGTAATCCTCTGAGGCTATCGCGTAAGCCTGATAAATCTCTTGGGCGAACTGATTTAACAGCAATACGGGTGGATATGCGTTCAATATCGACTATCTTCTTTAAGCACTCTCTTACTATCAGATATGACTCTGATTCTGGTTTCCCGATCAGTGTAGATACGTTTTCAAGTCGTCGTTGTATCTTGATCTGATCACGCAATGGATGATGCAACCAATGTCTCAACAAACGACTACCCATATTGGTTGAACAAGTATCCAGCAATGATAGTAATGTAGGCGATCTCTCTCCTCTTATAGTCTCTGATATTTCTAGATTATGCCGAGTAACAGCGTCCATTTGTACATAGGTGCTGGCTCGTTCAACTCGTAGAGATTTGACATGAACTACATTTGCACTCTGTGTAAGAAAAACATAATCAAGTAATGCACCTGCTGCACTCAATGATGGATATAGTCCATCACAGCCAAAACCAGAAAGGTCATGAGTTTGAAACTGCTCAGCAAGCTTCCGAATTGCAACTTCTGTATCAAACTGCCATGAAGGCAGACGTTTCAAAACACCTATTCCATTAGTCAGATATGAGGCATCAAATGATTCAGACAAAAGTATCTCTGCAGGTCTTATTCTTTCCAGCTCATTTGGTAAGTTATGGGACAATGTCTCCATTACACGAAAATCACCTGCTGCCAAATTTAACCATGCCAAGCCTAAGACTCCATCGTGTAGGTCCAGAGCAAGTAAAATACAATCCTGCTTTTCTTCCAGCAACGCCGTGTCAGTCAATGTGCCTGGTGTAATGACACGTGTTACTTCACGCTCTACTAGTCCTTTACTAGTGGTATTAGGATTACCAACCTGCTCACAGATTGCTACTGATAAGCCGAGCCTTACAAGCTTAGCCAGATACTGCTCAACTGCATGATACGGGACGCCTGCCATCTTTACGGGTATTCCGGCTGATATGCCACGCTTAGTCAAAGTAATATCTAATAATTTTGCAGCCATTTCTGCATCATCAAAAAATAACTCATAGAAATCACCCATTCGATAAAACATTAAAGTTTCAGGGTGTTGCGACTTAAGACGCAAATATTGCTGCATCATTGGAGTATGCTTTTTAGACATAAAAAAGATAATATTTAAGAAATACTATTGTGACTAAATTACACAATCTTAGCCCTGCAATATTGCTTGCTTCAAACTATTAATTCCTGAGTTAAATGTGGCGCAATTACTTGTAAAAGTTGTCCAAATATTTTTGGATTCCCGGCAATAATGTGCCCACTCTCCATATAAGTATCATTACCTTCTAGATCACCTACAAGCCCTCCTGCCTCTGTAATAAGCAAACAACCGGCTGCCATATCCCATGGTGACAACTGTAGCTCCCAAAAACCATCATATCGCCCAGCTGCAACATAGGCTAAGTCTAATGCAGCAGATCCGGGACGACGAATACCTGCAACTCTAGGTATTATGTCCTTAAGCATAGCAAGATAGGTGTTCATATGGGTAAGCTCTCTAAATGGAAGACCTGTTCCTATCAAACACTCAGAGAGTTGATTACGTTTACTCACGCGTAATCTATGATCATTGAGAAAGGCACCACGTCCACGACTAGCAGTAAATAGCTCATCTCCAACAGGGTCATAAACTACAGCCTGTGTTAAGACGCCTCTATGTTGTAATGCAATAGAAATTGAATACTGAGGAAAACCATGGAGGAAATTAGTAGTACCATCAAGTGGGTCAATAATCCATTTATATTCAGATTTATTCTGATCACCTGTCGCACCACTTTCTTCTGCTAAAATAGAGTGCCTAGGATAAGCTTCTAAAAGAATATTTATAATGGTATCTTCCGCTTTACTATCTACCTCACTGACAAAATCACTATGCGCTTTGCGTGAAACGTGTAATAAATCAAGATTCTGCGCGGCGCGATTAATTATTCCACCGGCACGACGTGCCGCCTTAACTGCAGTATTAAGCATCGGATGCATATTAGTCCTGAAACGAGTCTAAATTATTCATGAAGATGGCATTCTAATATGATTCCTCCGTGTCCGCTTGACAACGTACGTGTGATATTGAGCCGCCCAAGTCATCCCGGAAACATAGGCGCAGTAGCAAGAGCTATGAAAACAATGGGGTTGGAGTCACTCTATCTGGTAAATCCTAAATCTTTTCCGGATAAAGAAGCAGAAAGACGATCTGCTGGTGCTTGGAATATACTTAATAGTACAAAAGTCTGTACAAATCTTAATGAGGCTTTAAATGGCACCACTCTCGCAGCTGCTGTTACAGCCCGTAAGCGAAATATCTCACTTGATATATTTGACGCGCATCAGGGTGCAAAAAAAATTCTCGGTCAAGCCAGGAAATCTCCAGTCGCATTAGTCTTTGGAACAGAGATGTCTGGGCTTACCTCAGAAGAGGTAAGTAAGTGTCAATTTATATTGCATATTCCAGCCAACCCAGCATATTCTTCTCTTAATCTTGCCAGTGCTGTACAAGTAATAACTTATGAATTACGTATGGCACTCCCAAATATTGAAGAACATTCATCAACATTAGGTGCGCTAGCCAGTCACGATGAGATTGAGTCTTTTTACCAACATTTTGAAATTACTATGATTAATAGCGGATTTCTTGATCCTAGTAGCCCAAAGCATTTAATGCAAAGAATTCGCCGTTTGTACTCTCGTACAAGTTTAGAAAAAAAAGAAATTAGTATATTACGTGGAATGCTTAACTCCTTTAAAAACCAAAAATAAGAAAAATATACGTTATGAGCCTTCTATCAATACTGTATTGAAATTATTATTAAGCTACAAGATAAACGTCATTAATAGGTCAATGGTCCTCTAACATAAAGACTATAGCTTTGATTAGGAAAATAAATTAATATTCTGACCAAAAAAGCGTCAAAGACACCTACTACATATGAATAAAATGGAAAAAGTTTATTTTGATCATAATGCTACCACCAGAGTAGACGATGAAGTATTAGATGCAATGATGCCATTCTTTCAGAATAAATTTGGCAATCCTTCTAGTGGCCATGCTCTCGGGATAGCCGGCAGACAGGCAATTAATCAAGCACGAAAACAGGTAGCAGATTCAATCGGAGTACAGCCTTCACAAGTAGTTTTTACCAGTAGTGGATCAGAAGCTAATAATCTATTTATTCAGGGAGCAACAGGAAACCTAAAAACTTTACAGATTATTGTTAGCGCTATTGAACATCCCTGTGTTTTATATCCTGCTAAGGAGTTGACACAAAATACTAATGAAAAATTAGATTTACGACAACTTATGGTTGATGAGTTCGGGAGTGTAATCATGAGTGATGTTGATAAAGCCCTGTCAGAGAAATCTCCAAGTATAGTATCTGTTATGTTAGCTAATAATGAAACTGGAGTAATTCAGGAGGTAGCAACTATTGCGGAAAAAGCTAAGAAACTAAAGGCCTTGATACATACTGATGCGATTCAAGCCTTTGGAAAAATACCAGTTTGTTTTGCTTCTCTCAATGTACATGCTATGACAATTTCTTCTCATAAGATATATGGGCCGAAAGGCGCTGCAGCGCTGATTATGGATAAAGAGCTTATACTTAAACCCCAAATATTTGGTGGTGGCCATGAAAATGGATTGCGCTCAGGAACAGAAAATGTACCAGCCATAGTTGGCTTTGGTAAAGCTTGTGAGTTATCTAAAATACGAATAGAAAAAAACACTACACATATTTTAAAATTGCGTACACACCTAGAGAAAAGATTGGTTGAAATGGACGCCATAATCTTTGGTATGCATGCAAACCGTTTACCAAATACTTGTTATTTTGCACTTCAAAATATTGAGGGTGAGACCTTGGTAACTAGTTTAGAAAGAGCGGGGTTTGCGGTCGCAAGTGGCGCCGCCTGCTCAAGTGCGACTCCTGGTGAGAGTCATGTACTGGATGCTATGGGAGTCGAACCAACATTAGCGCGTTGTGCGGTACGAATAAGTTTAGGCAGTAACAACACACTTGAACAAGTCAATGAGTTCCTTAAAGCATTAACAACTATTGTCAAAGAGTTGAAGCGGATAAGCTCAGTAATAGTTTAAAGCTGGAGTATTTTGAAAAAATAAAATCTATTTCGGTTCTAAAATTATTAAAAATTTCCCTTTCTACCTTTCCCTATAACCAGATAATAGCAGGAATAATAGTTGCAACTAATATATAAACTAACCATTGTAGATTATTCCTAGCTAACACACCGACATAATGTAGGATGATGATGATGACTGAGATGAGCGCGTATACAAAAAACCACATCTTTATCCTCCCGTTTTAACTCAATTTATATTCTCCAAATAGTAATAACTATACCTAATATACTTATATAAACTTTATGATTATATTAATAATAGCGGAAAATCTGTATGTATGTTTAGATAATTTTCTTATTTCCGCGTAAAATAATATAAAGCAAAGAACAAACTTTCTTCTATTTCTTTAAAATATATCTTAAGGAGTAACAAATTGGCACGACCTAATTTTCAATACGAAAAACGTCAACGAGATCTGGCAAAAAAGAAAAAACAAGAAGAGAAAAGACAACGCAAACTGGACAAATCGAAATCACAGTCTGGCGATGATCTTGAGCAATCAACTGAACTGACCGATACAAATAATACAGAATAAATTACTATAGTTTAAAAAGTTTAATACTAATTTATTTATACATAACAAAATAAAAACATAAAATGAAAATTGTTAATATTTGATTTATCTAAATATCCTATCTTTGCAATTTCTCAGGGCCATAGAGGTAAATCATGTCAGAGCGTCTAGTACCAACCATTCCTCAAGATAATTTAATTCTACTAACGCATATAATTTATGCGCTCCACGCTCTAAGTGTCATTATGGGTCTAATTGGATCAGCGTTTGTTATTACGGCTTTCCTGACTAGCTGGCCCTCAATCATTGCTATTATCATCAACTACGTAAAGCGAGATGCTGTACGATACACACATCTTGACTCTCATTTTAGCTGGCAGATACGTACCTTTTGGTTTGCATTGTTGTGGGTGATAATCGCTGTGATCTTAATCATGACAGTGTTTGGCATTCCGCTCTCCTGGATCATTACAACTGGTGCTGGCATATGGGTATCTTACCGTATCATTCGTGGCTGGATTGCGCTTAGTGACGGCAAGCCTATGCCAACTGATAATCAACTAAACTCTATAAAATAACATTAGAAAGCGACTACCAAATGAAAAGCAAGTAATAAAATTGGTGATCAATATTTAAACTCAAAAAAAAAGCACACCCAGATTTACCAGGTGTGCTTTTTAAAATGATTATAAATATTTATAGCAATGGAACAATTAAAAGTGCAACAATATTCATGATTTTAATTAGAGGGTTAATAGCAGGGCCGGCAGTATCTTTATAAGGATCTCCAACCGTATCACCTGTCACAGCAGCCTTATGTGCCTCAGAACCTTTGCCGCCAAAATTCCCATCCTCAATATATTTCTTGGCATTGTCCCAGGCGCCACCGCCAGCAGTCATCGAAATCGCTACAAAAATTCCGGTAATAATGGCCCCAATCAATACACCGCCCAAAGCCACGGGTCCAAGCAAAACACCAACAATCAGCGGTATTGCTACTGGTAAGAGAGAAGGAACAATCATCTCTTTTATAGCTGCTCTGGTTACCATATCTACGGCCCTGGAATAATCTGGCTTACCAGTGCCTTCCATGATTCCTGGTATTTCCTTAAACTGACGGCGTACTTCTATAACTACTGACCCGGCAGCCCGACCAACGGCTTCCATTGCCATTGCACCAAACAGATATGGCACCATACCTCCAATAAATAAACCAATGATAACCATGTGATTGGACAGATCAAAGGTAACAAGTTTACCTCCGACAGAAAGTGCATTGGTGTAATCAGCAAATAGAACTAATGCAGCTAAACCTGCAGAACCTATAGCATAACCTTTTGTCACAGCTTTTGTAGTATTGCCAACTGCATCAAGCGGATCA
Organism: Nitrosomonadaceae bacterium; assembly: GCA_965205785.1. GTDB lineage: Bacteria > Pseudomonadota > Gammaproteobacteria > Burkholderiales > Nitrosomonadaceae > BJGV01. Next base: position 1,654,520 of record OZ242188.1, on the reverse strand, counting down.
GTAATATCACGTATCTCTTTTGGCAAGCCAGCCATTTCAGCTATACCGCCGGCGTTATCAGTAATCGGTCCGTAAGCATCAAGCGCTACAATAATACCAGCCATAGATAACATTGATGTTGCAGCAATTGCTATGCCATATAATCCAGCTAGCCCATATGCACACCAGATAGCAAGACACACAACTATTACCGGCCAAGCTGTAGATCTCATAGAAACACCCAAGCCTGCAATTACGTTAGTTCCGTGGCCAGTACTAGATGCTTCAGCGATATGCTGAACTGGTTTAAATTCTGTTGATGTGTAATATTCGGTAATCCAAACCATTGCTGCAGTCAACACAAGACCAACCAGCCCAGCAAGGTATACACTGAACCATGAAGTCTCTTCACCTCCAATAATAATTCCACCACTCATCATCACAGCCGTAATAGGTAAATAGAGAACTGCCGCCAAGCCACCTGCAACACCTAGCCCACGGTACAACGCGTTCATAATCTTTCCACCTTCACGTGCTTTAACAAAATAACAACCTATTATTGAGGCAATTATTGAGAAGCCACCCAGAACCAGCGGATAGAGTATGGCACTCGTACCAGCATTCTCAATCAAAAGTCCGCCTAGTAGCATGGTTGCGATAATAGTCACAGCATAGGTTTCAAACAAATCAGCGGCCATCCCAGCACAATCACCTACATTATCCCCTACATTATCTGCAATAACTGCAGGGTTTCTAGGATCATCTTCAGGAATACCAGCCTCAACTTTACCCACTAAGTCAGCACCTACATCGGCACCCTTGGTAAATATGCCACCACCAAGACGGGCAAAAATAGAAATTAGTGAACTACCAAAAGCTAGTCCCACTAGTGCGTGTATAGCATCTGATGAGGCAACACCTATTGCAGTAAGAAATGCAAAATACCCAGCTACCCCTAGAAGACCCAGGCCGACAACCAGCATTCCGGTAATTGCTCCTCCCCTAAAAGCCACATCTAGTGCTGGACTGATTCCTCCTTTTGCAGCTTCTGCAGTTCGTGAATTAGCCTTAACAGATACATTCATTCCGATAAAGCCAGCAAGACCTGATAAAAATGCACCGATAGCAAAACCTATAGCAGTCTCCCAACCTAAGGTGGCAAAAATAACTACCAGCAAAACTACACCTACAATGCCAATTGTTCTGTATTGCCGATTCAGATAAGCAGAAGCACCTTGTTCAATTGCCGTAGCAATCTCACGCATGCGCTCATTTCCGCTTGGCAAGGCTAAAATCCATTTGATCGATGACGCTCCATATATACAAGCGGCTATCGCGCAACCAATAGCAATGATTAAACCAAGAACCATTTGAATCTCCAATTAAAGTCAGACCATCTGTAAATATATGAAGGATATCGGTCTAGTAATCCCACATTAGGAATAGTTTTCCATTTCTCAAAAAAATAATTTCAACACTATCTGAATTACTACTTAATTTAAATCTTAAAATTACCTAATTTTCTCTTAACACCAATATTTTTAAGTCGTACATACTTAGGCAAACCATCCTTATAAGGAGGATAATCTTCACCCTTAATCAGTGGCACCAGATATGTGCGACATCTTTCCGTGATACCAAATCCGTCCTTCGTAATAAAATTAGCTGGCATCATTTTTTCTACGTTTGCCACCTTAGAAAGCTGCGCCATTCCTATCTTCCATTTATAAGGCTTATTAGATAAACGATTAATCGTTGGCATCACTGCATTATGTCCCTTGATAGCAAATTCTACTGCAGCCTTACCCATTGCATATGCCTGATCTACATCAGTTTTAGATGCAATGTGGCGAGCCGCACGCTGTAAATAATCTGCCACACCCCAATGATATTTAAATCCTAATCCATCTTTAATAATATTTGCAACTACCGGTGCTACACCTCCCAGTTGTGCATGACCAAAGGCATCACGTAATCCTTGGTCAGAGAGAAAGTTTCCTTTTGCATCCTTGACTCCCTCTGAAACTACTACAGAGCAATAACCAAATTCATTAACACATTTTTTTACCTTTGCAAGAAATCTCTTCTTGTTAAAAGTAACTTCTGGAAACAAAATAACAATGGGGATCTCACAGTCTTTATCAGATGCAAGACCACCTGCTGCTGCAATCCATCCCGCATGCCGCCCCATTACTTCCAATACAAAAACCTTTGTTGATGTTTTTGACATACTAGCCACATCAAAACTTGCTTCCCGCGTAGATACAGCAATATATTTTGCTACTGAACCAAAACCAGGACAACAATCAGTAATTGGTAAATCATTATCCACAGTCTTTGGAACATGAATTGCCTGTACTGGATAACCCAATTTTTTAGCTATTTGCGATACCTTCAAACAAGTATCAGCAGAATCACCACCGCCATTATAAAAGAAATAGCCAATATTATGCGCTTTGAAAACTTCAATCAGGCGCTCATATTCACGTCTATTTTGATCAAGACTTTTTAGTTTGTATCTGCAAGAACCAAATGCACCAGATGGTGTATCACATAACGCCCTGATAGCCGCATTACTATCTTTACCGGTATCAATCAAATCTTCAGTCAGGGCACCAATAATCCCGTTTCTTCCAGCATAGATCTTTCCAATTTTTCCTTTATTTTTCCGCGCGGTTTCGATAACACCAGCAGCAGACGCATTGATAACAGCAGTTACACCACCAGACTGAGCATAAAATGCATTTTTTACTGCCATGTTTTCCCCTATTTGTTAAAACCCATACTGTATTACCCAAACTCCTGCTAATACCTATCTTCACATACTATACTAGTTAACTAAGTACTGAAAAAATTCGGCTACGAATGTTTTCAACAGATCCAATTCCATCTATTCTTACATACTCAGGAGCACCTTTCTCGTCACTAACTGACCATCTGGAATAATATTCTACTAATGGTTTAGTCTGTTTATGATAAACCTCAAGCCTTTTCTTTACAGTCTCTTCGCTATCATCATCACGCTGTATTAATGGCTCTCCTGTAACATCATCTTTCCCTTCAGACTTCGGCATATTGAATATAACATGATAAGTACGACCCGATGCTGGATGTACTCTACGACCCGTCATACGCTTAACAATTTCTGAATCAGCCACATTGATTTCGATTACATAGTCTACCAGTACACCAGCAGCTTTCATTGCATCTGCCTGTGGGATGGTACGAGGAAAACCATCGAATAAAAAACCATTTTTACAATCAGCTTGTAAAATACGCTCTTTTACCAAATTAATGATAATGTCATCAGGCACCAACTCTCCCGTATCCATAATTTTCTTTGCAGCAAGTCCTAACTCAGTACCCCTATTAACCGCGGCACGTAACATGTCACCGGTTGAAATCTGTGGAATTTCAAATCGCTCCTTTAAGTAATTTGCTTGCGTACCTTTTCCCGCACCAGGTCCGCCTAATAAAATGATTCGTATGATTATTCTCCACTTCTAAATAAAATTCCCCACTGTAACAGCTGGGGAACAAATAGCATTTATTTCTGTAACGCCTATGAATTATAACGCAAACTAGTTAAATTCTCGAATTTTTAATCTCTAAAAGTTCTCTCACCTTACTATTTTGCTAACCAACCACAATACCTGCACTTTTGAACTCGTACGAACTCGTACGAATTATTAAATGGTTGTATTTTTTGAATCATTATTAATAATGTAATGCAACAGAGATGGTCTACATTACTGCTTACTTTAATTAAATACCACCAAATAAAAAAAGTAATACTTAATTTAGCTAAAGTACTTCCTTTCCAAACATTACCAATCATTTATACCTAAGAAGCTTCGTTTAATAATGACATAGAATAATTTTTACTACAGATAGTAAAGTTAATTCTTACCTAAGCAAAAATATAATTTTTTTGCTTTATTTCCTTGTCCACAGTTGCTGTGGATAAGTTTGTGGATTATTTGCGTTTACAGTTGTTAAGGTACCCTTTCATAAGGATATTTCTTAATTAGATTAAATTTTAAACTCAGAATTTATTCTTGTAAAACATATAGTTACCTTTATAATCAAGGCCCATGCGGGTTTCCGCTATATGTTTATACGGTTAAAACAACAAATGTGGATTACTAGGTGAAATAAAGGCAAACTTACTACAAAAAGTCAAGCTAAATTTTTCCTTATCTATAATCCAACTTATCAGCTGAATCACACTATTATTAATTTTATTAGTAAACAATAAAGCTTCTATAAGAATTATTTAAAAAAACAAATGAAACTAATGATTACGCTTCTCAGTACTCTCCATGACTAGATCAATTCGTCTCTGAATACGTAGAACTTCTTCATTATTCCCCAATTCTTCTGCTCTCCTAATTGCAACACCTAACCATGCAAGAAGAGGACGGCGCCAACCTTGCTCTGAAGCAGTCTTTATGGCAAGTATGACTAGGTCAGGTGTTGTTCGTCCTAACTTAAATAACACACCAGCTGCGACAAGACGTGATAACGGATCTTCAATAGAACTAAGTACTTCGTCTTTACCAGCAACGACTCCACGGTGTTGTGTAGGTAGCAAAGCAGTATTCAAATCTATCCAGTGCCCTGCCAAATAATCAGCATAAACTCTTTCTGAATCAGCAGCATCATTTAAAAGCTTCTGGAAGGCTACACAGTCTTTAGACTCTAAGCTTGCTACATATGCTGCACAACGCACCAGTTCAACCCGTGCTAGTATGTCAGTACGTCCAGTGCTGGCTATCTCTGCACGCACCCTGGCAAACTCCAAATTAGCAATCTTAGTGTTTCCTACTAGGTAAGCTGTAACTGAGCTATTAAGTGAACTGTGTGCGTTTAGTTGCCAGTTAGGGGGTGGCATATCTTTGCTAGCACACCCAACGAGTCCAAACATTAATATAGCAAATAAGACTTTCATGGTAGTTTTAGTTCTGTATCACGAGATAAAGGCCATTTACGGTTTATTTCGTTCACTAAATGTTCAACCTTTCGCAAACTCGCCTCAACTTGTTCTCTTAACACCACAAGATCAGTAGAAGCTACCTCTGCATTGGAACCAATAACTTGTGCTTGGGCAAGTACAACATCTACACTTTTAAGACTTGTACGCACATCACTTAATAGCTCATTTACCTGAGATATTGCAGCCTGTGATTCATCCATCACTCCATCAGCACCAAAAACTCGTGAATCAGTTTTAGCTAACAAAGTGTTAATGTGATCTAGTGCTGTAATAATTTTTTGCGCATTATCATCACCACCTAATACAACCCCAAGTCCTCCATATGGCCCCTTTAGGTTTTGTGTAACAGCCTGCATATTATCCAAACTTGCTCTCAAACTGGAACCTGACTTTGTCATATTTTCTAAGTTTTCAAGCAATGAACGCATAGTGTCTACTAGATGTGGGATTTCTGATGTAGCATCACCTAACAGAACGGTTCGAATAGCACCATCAGGTAGTGGTGGGTCAGTCAATACACCTGAAAATACACGCAAACGAGTATCACCTACCATACCGCGTTCCATAGTAAACACACTACTGGTACGGATCCACTTGGCATCTTTTCGTGCCACGTCAACCACAATACGAGCTTTTCCTTCATCGGAAAGCTCAATGCGCCGAACACGCCCAATTGGAAAACCTGAGAATGTCAGATCCATCCCAACAATAACACCTTCAGAATCATCTGCAATTAATACTACCTGCTGCGTACTTTCAAACACCCCACGTGCATACATCACATATGCAAGTGAAGCAGATACTATTACTACCATAAGAATGACTAAAGCTAAGGCCTTAAATTCAATATTTGGAGGCGGGACCGAAGGCTGCTGGGACACTGACTGAGATTCAGATTCGGATTGCATACTTTTAGTTTATCAGCTTTAAATAAATTTAATCGACAAAGAGGCACCTTCAATAAGTACCAAAGCTAGAAATAATCGTACTGTACCTTTCGGGACAGAATTCGTAACCCCAATGTATTGATGTCTAGTTTGCATTGCGGTAGCGATTGGAATGATCGAAACTGCCAAACTAAACAGTACTGTTTTTAAAATAAAAGCCACAGCAATTCCTGGATCAAACACTCGTCCGACCATACGTGTATATTCTGCGAGTCCCCATGGGGAGAAGCCATAAACAACTATATATGCAATTACTAGCGCAACCAAACTACTCACTGCAGCTAACGTTATCACTGAAAAGGCAATTGCAATCACACGTGGAACAACCTCGGTACGCATAGAATCTTCAGCCATTGCCGGACTAATTTCCATATTCGACCGCAACACCACAAAGAGCGCTGCTCCAAGTGGAATTAACTCAAGAACCAGTACCCGTACAACTACTTCCAGTGCATATTGAGACAAACCATAACTCAGAGCAGTTACAACAATAATACGCACCAGTACCAGGCTGATAAGTGCGCACAACGTCGTAAACCAGAGTAATACTTGCCAGGTACTCATGTAAATATGTTTGGCAATCGCAGAACGATTTGCCTTATCATAACTAGATGGAGACAAGACAAGAACTAAGGCAACAGCACCAAAATGGATAATCTGCCACCAACTAATCACTGATCGTACAAGTTTATTGCTTAGAGTATCAAATCCGGAGCGCGATAAAGAGTTTTGTCGCATGGGGCAATGATGCAAATTAAAAATTATAAAGTTAGCATGATGGCAGCACTGGCAATTGAAGAGTTTTTTTCAGGCCTAAAGAATCTATTTATTTCCAGGAAATGGAGCAAAAAATATCATTATTCATCTGAGCCTATAAAATTAAGAGGCTTCTCCCCAGTCAAATTTTCAGGTTTAACCATATAGTCCCCTTCCATACTAGTGTGCCATACTTTATTAGTAGCTTCTTCATCCCCACCTGTGAATGCATAGGTAAGACCACCTACTATTCCACCACCAAGAGCAAAAACAGCTTTAAGTGGAAAATATACGATTGTAGCTAAACCTGATGCCGCCTCCATACCGGTATCAGATACAGTAAAATCAGCGCCACCAGAATCGCCAGAAGCATCCTCCGCATGTACAGCAGGCACGGTCATAATTACATAGATACATAAAATAATTAATGCTGCAATAGTGCTATAAACTTTCTTTGAAACCAGGTTTACACCTGACTTTTCTACTCGAGCATAAACACAATTTTCCATTTGGTCATTAGTCATTTTATCCTCACTATATTAATTTCTAGAATATAAATTATCTTGATAAACGCTCTTTCCAAGAAAAAATCATCTGTATTTTATTCTCCGGTGTCAGTATCTTAATGTCAATAGTAATTACGTAAAACACGAAGCAGCATTATAAATATTTCAGGCCTCACTAAAGTAACGACTTTTAATACTAAGTTTCTAGTATGAAATACTATGTTTTACCTATTGTTACATATGAACTTAATCGCCTTGATTACACCCAGTCCTTAATAATAAGAAAATTAGTATAAAGCTCTGATTCTGCACTACCCTGTACCGGCTCCCAGTCGTAGCGCCATTTGACTATTGGTGGCAAAGACATAAGTATAGATTCGGTACGGCCACCAGACTGTAGGCCAAAAAGAGTTCCACGATCCCAAACCAGATTAAATTCTACGTATCGACCACGACGATAAGCCTGAAAATCACGTTCACGTTCACCATAAGATATATCCTTCCGCCTTTCTAAAATAGGTATATAGGCAGGTAAAAAATGGTCTCCTACACTTTTTGTTATATTGAAACAGGTATCGAAGTCTGGTTGGCTAAGATCATCAAAGAAAATTCCTCCTATACCACGTGGCTCATTACGATGCTTTAGATAAAAGTATTTATCACACCATTTCTTGAAATGGTCATGATAACCATTGTCAAAAGACTGAAGAGAATCCTTACAAGTCTGATGGAAATGCTTAGCATCTTCCTCAAAACCATAATACGGCGTCAAATCCATTCCACCTCCAAACCACCATACTGATTCAGCACCTTCCTTACACGCCTCTAAGAAACGTACATTTAAGTGAACGGTTGGCGCATAAGGATTATATGGGTGTAACACTATTGATACACCCATTGCTTCAAACGAACGTCCAGATAACTCAGGCCTTGCAGCAGTTGCTGATGCGGGCAAACCTAAACCAAATACATGTGAATAATTTACTCCACCTCGTTCAAACACATTACCTTGCTCAATTACACAACTCATACCACCACCACCTTCCGTACGTTCCCACTTTTCACGTTTAAAGCATTTACCATCTACCTGCTCAAGCCGCTTTATAATTTGGCCCTGCAGCGTACTAAGGTATTCTTTGACTTGAGTTGTATTCATAACTAATTAGATTCTGAATCAATATTACAATTAGTCTTATCTACAAAATAAGATCTATAATTAATAGCACTCACAGCTAAGGATTAATCACTGCAAACCAATATCTAATCGCATCTGACGACCATCAAAATCAATTTCTTCAGATTTCTTGTAAGCGCGATGCCGAGCATCTTTTATGTTTTCTCCCAGAGCTGTAACACATAACACACGACCACCAGCAGTTACTATTTCTTTGTTATCCTTTCCATCAATCTTAGTGCCAGCCTGGAATACATGAAAATCTTTCCCTAATTTATTATTAGAAATAAGTTCTGACAAACCATAAATTTTATCCCCTTTACGAGGCATTTCAGGATAACCGTGAGTAGCCATAACAACTCCTAATGCTGCACGATGATCCCACTTTACATCTACATTATTAAGCCTACCATCTATTGCACTTTCAACTAAAACAGATAAATCACTTTTTAGTCGCAACATGATAGGTTGTGTCTCAGGGTCACCCATACGACAATTATATTCTAATACATTGATACTCCCACCCTTGCCAATCATCAAGCCAGCATACAGAAAACCAGTATAGAGCTGACCTTCTTTTGCCATACCTCTTATAACTGGATCAATCACTTCATTAATTATTTTTGTATGTAATTCAGGAGTCACTATTGGTGCCGGGGAATATGCGCCCATACCTCCAGTATTGGGGCCCTGATTATTATCTTCCAGGCGCTTATAATCCCGGCTTGTTGCAAAAGGTAGTATATGGTTACCATCGGCCATAACTATAAAACTTACCTCTTCTCCCTCTAAAAATTCCTCGATCAGAATCTTCTCTCCTGCTCCACCCATACTATTAGAAACCAGCATTGCATCAACTGCTTTATGTGCCTCAAGCAACGTCACTGCAACTTTCACACCTTTACCGGCAGCCAGCCCATCAGCTTTGATAACAATTGGAGCACCTATCTTATCTATGTATTTATGGGCTTTTACAGGATCACAAAAAGTAGCATACGCTGCAGTGGGAATACTATGGCGCTGCATAAAAGCCTTTGAATAATCTTTGGATGCTTCTAATTGTACAGCTTGCTTAGTCGGGCCAAATATTTTTAGCCCAGCTAAACGAAAAGCATCTACTATACCTTCTGCAAGTAATGCTTCAGGGCCTACTATAGTAATTTCGATATGTTCATTTTTTGCAAACTCAACAAGGTCAGAAATAGTAGATATCGGAATATTTTGTAACCCCTTTTCAAGAGCTGTACCAGCATTACCCGGGGCAACAAAAACTTTATTTACACGCAGCGATTGTTTTAATTTCCATGCTAAAGCATGTTCTCTTCCTCCGCTACCTATAACCAGTACTTTCATACCCAGAATAAATTTACTGAAGAAACTACTACACAATGAAAGAATCGAGCTAAATTTTTATGCATAAATCTCTGATAAAAAAAGTTAATGCCGAAAATGTCTTGTGTTAGTAAAAACCATTGTCACATCATGCTCATCTGCAGCAGCAATAACCTCCTCATCACGCATGCTGCCACCAGGCTGAATAATTGCTTTTGCACCTGCTTGAACCACTACATCTAACCCGTCACGAAAAGGAAAGAAAGCATCAGAAGAAACGACTGAACCAGCTAATGTGAGTCCCGAATTCTGCGCTTTGATCGAAGCAATACGTGCGCTATCAACTCTACTCATCTGTCCCGCACCTATACCAAGTGTTTGTCCATTCAAGCAAAATACAATTGCATTAGACTTAACAAATTTAGCTACACGCCATGCAAATAATAAATCTTTCATTTCTTGCTGCGTTGGTTGTATCTTAGTCACAACTTTAAGATGACTAGTATCAATATTCAGATTATCTGGCGCTTGTACTAGCAAGCCACCGCCCACACGTTTAAAGTCAAGAGTGTTATTTCCTTCTCCCAAATGTAGGATAAGTACACGTACATTTTTCTTCTGGGCAAGAAGATTTTTGGCTTCATTGGTGATACTCGGGACAATTATCACTTCAACAAACTGTTTAATTATAGCTTCAGCAGTAACATCGTCTAATTCTCGATTGAAGGCAATGATGCCACCAAAAGCAGATGTTGGATCAGTTGCAAATGCAGATTTGTATGCCATAAGCGGATTATTAGATACTGCAACCCCACATGGATTGGCATGCTTGATGATGACACAGGCTGGCGAATCAAAGGTTTTTACACACTCCCACGCTGCGTCTGCATCTGCAATATTGTTATATGAAAGCTCTTTCCCTTGTAGTTGAGTATAGTTAGCAAGACTTCCAGGAGCAGCAGATGAAAGATCCCTGTAGAGTGCAGCTCCCTGGTGCGGGTTCTCTCCATAACGCAGGTCCTGAGCTATCGTAAAATTAAGATTAAGATTTGTAGGGAAACTTTTATGTTGTCCTTCTGAACTAATTCCAGTGAGGTAATTACTGATTGCACTATCGTAAGCAGCAGTATGAGAGAACGCCTTACAAGCAAGTTGAAAACAACTTTCCTGTGAAACTATACAATCATTTGATCTTATTTCATCAAGTACGAAGTCATAATCTTCAGGGTCTGTTACTACCGTCACATTCTTATAATTCTTTGCTGCAGCACGAACCATAGTCGGACCACCAATATCAATATTCTCTATTGCCTCTTCTAGGCTGGAATTATCTTTAGCAATTGTCTCACTAAATGGATAAAGATTTACCACTACCAGCTCAATAGTTGGAAGAGACATTTCTTCCATAATCTCCATATGAGCAGGTAAATCTCTTTGAGCTAGGATGCCAGCATGGATTTTTGGATGAAGGGTTTTGACCCGACCATCAAGCATTTCTGGAAAACCGGTATAGTGGCTTACCTCGATTACATCTACACCAGCATTTTTCAACTCTTTGGCAGTACCACCAGTTGAAAGGATAGTCACGCCGCACTGACTTAACGCCTGTGCAAACTCAACAATGCCTGTTTTATCTGAAACACTAATTAAAGCTTGTTTGATCGTCATATTCCGGCACACAAATACAGAGCGTTAATTAATGTCATAAATTGCAAATACTACTTGCCCTTATACAGCTACACTTTATTTGATTCGATATTGTCTTATTTTATTTCGAAGAGTATTTCGATTGATACCAAGTAATTCAGCAGTACGAGTCTGATTCCCTTCAGCATATTTCATTACTAGTTCAACTAATGGCTTCTCAACACTACGTATTACCATTCCATATATTGGATGTGGTTTTTCTCCATCCAAGTCTTTAAGGTAACCCTCCACAGATTTACGTACACATCGCGCAATTTCATTCTCATTAATTATAGTCATGCAGCTAATTCCTCGCGTCCAATATAAGTCAATCGCTCTCCATAACCAGATAAATCTCTAAAAAATTCATTGACAGCAGATAATTGCTGGTCAGTAGTTTGCAATTGATTCATAGTATGGCGAAACACTGCAGAACCAATCAAGCCCTTTGTATACCAAGAGATATGTTTGCGCGCAATACGTACTCCAGAATATTCTCCATAAAAATCATAAAGATCATGCAAATGATTAACTAGCACATAATGAATTTCATTGACCTCAGGTAATGGAAGATGACTCCCTGTAGTCAGATAATAACTAATTTCTCGGAATATCCAAGGCCTCCCCTGAGCAGCACGTCCAATCATTACAGCATCTGCTGCAGTATGCTCAAGTACACTCTTGGCTTTTTCTGGTGTATCAATATCACCATTTGCAATAATAGGTATCTTCACGTAGCTTTTTACAGCAGCGATTGTCTCATACTCTGCTTTTCCCTTATAGGCACAGGCTCTTGTTCTACCATGAATAGCAAGAGCTTGTATCCCCGCATTCTCTGCTATACGTGCTATAGCACGTGCATTCTTGTGCTCTTTATCCCAGCCGGTACGAATTTTTAGTGTAACAGGTACATCTACAGCACTAACTACAGAATCAAGTATTTTTCCTACCAATTTCTCATTCTGTAACAATGCAGAACCAGCCATCGTATTACAAATCTTTTTAGCTGGACAACCCATATTAATATCTATAATTTGTGCTCCCTGCTCTACATTATAGGAAGCAGCTTGCGCCATCATTGTTGGATCAGCCCCAGCAATCTGCACTGAAATTGGATCTACTTCTCCTTCATGATTAGCACGGCGTTTAGTCTTCTCAGACCCCCATAATAGTGAGTTACAAGACACCATTTCCGATATTGCCATTCCTGCACCCATTTTCTTACACAATTGTCGAAATGGACGGTCAGTTACTCCTGCCATAGGCGCTACCATCAAATTATTTTTGAGAATATAAGGACCGATCTGCATAACTCTTATTAAATGATGAGAAAGAAAATACGGAGAAATAATTTTGTACAGACTGTAATTCTAAACCTATGACAATTTCAGGGAAAGAAATTATTAATAAAAATCAAAAAAAATTGTTTAACACTAATTATCCTCTTGAACCAAACATCATACGTTTAGCTACAAAACGCTTAGCTGGTGGTAAGCAATCAAGGGCACTTAACCCAATTCCACGGATTCCCTGTAACAAAATATTATCATTGGAAAAGAGTTTAACCAAGGAATCTGTAAAAAATCTTCCCCCTCCACTGTCAGCCTGCCGTTTGGCCTGATATCTTGAAAGCATAACAGGAGAACCGACACCAGAAGGCATTGCAATGATTTCTCCTGATAGTTCCCAAGCATCACGTAACCCTAAATTAAAGCCTTGTCCTGCAACAGGGTGTAAAGTTTGTGCTGCATTTCCAATCAATACAATTCGACGTGCTGACACAGGTGTTGCATATTTTAGTGCTAGTGGAAAACCAGCACGTTTGCCAGCACAGGTAAGCTGTCCAAGACGATCACCAAAATGGCTATGTAGCTGTGCTAAAAATGTAACATCATCTAACTTGAGAATCTCTTGTGCTGCTGATGGAGAAACAGTCCATACTAAGGAAAAATGCTTACCAAGAGGTAAAAAAGCAACAGGCCCATCAGAAGTGAACCGTTCATAAGCTGTTCCACACTGGGGAATTGAAGTTCCAATTCTTGCCACAATCGCCCACTGCTCATAGTCCTGCACATGCTGAGTGACTCCTTCAACTTGCCCAGTAAGACGACCGCCATCTGCTAGTACTAATAAATTTGCTGTTACCTGTCTTAATTTCCCATTATGTTGAAACTCAACCTGTCCCTCTGTTGTATTAGACTTTAATTGTGTTACCTGAGCCTCTGTAAGATAGTCAACTCCACAATCTTGCAATTTCTTGTGCATTACTCTAAATACATCATGATGGAGTATTACATAGCCTAAAGCTGGCACATCAATTTCGCTAGCAGTTAGTACAGTACGCCCAAAACCACCGCGATTAGAAATATGTATAGTTGTAATGGGAGAAATTTCTGGTAAGGATTCCCATACACTCAGGCGCTGCAAAATTAACCGGCTGCCATGAGAGAAAGCTAATGGGCGTGGGTCTTCATTTTTTTCCGGTGCCTTACGAGCTTCTAGCAACAGGATAGACAAACCACTATTACGTAACGCAATGGCCAAAGACATCCCTATTGGACCACCGCCTATTATGACAAGATCGTAATGGTTGCCGGATACCACAGTTTCCTTACTCAGATTTGATTTATTGTCAGATTTAATTGTCTGCCCTGTCTCTTCTCATTTTTGCTTCAGTAGCCTGATCACTCTCATCTACCACAACATATTCCCCTTCAACCGTCTCTTTTTCTACTGTATCTACCGGACTCTCTGAACCTACAGATTTAGCTAATTCACGTTTTAACCACCAAAACCGAATACCAAAACCAACAGCAGCTATAGCAAATAATGCTAAAAATGCAGCAAAAAAGAAAATGCCAAGAATTGCCAACAGAATTAATATCGGGATCAGTACTAGATATGTCATCCATCGTTTAGTTGTAGGCGAAGTATTCATCTCTTCTTGAGAATTTCTTTCCTCAAACCCAGAAGCTTTTTTAACTATTATTTTCCAATTTTCATTCATCGCATTAACTCTTCAATTTCATCAATAGACTTTGGTGCAGATGCTGATAATATCTCGCAACCAGAACTCGTTACGACTACATCATCTTCAATACGAACACCAATATTCCAAAAATGATCAGGTACATTTTCTGCCGGACGAATGTAACAACCCGGCTCTACGGTTAAAGTCATTCCTGGTTCGAATAAACGCCATTTTCCATCTCTCTTATATTCTCCTACATCATGTACATCCAGTCCTAACCAATGGCCAGTTCGATGCATGTAAAAACGTCTATAGTCTTCAGACTCAATAACGGAATCTATACTTCCGTGACATAGACCCAAATCAACAAATCCCTGTACTAATACCTTCAGTGCTGCCGTATGTGGCTTATCCCAAGAATTTCCTGGCTGCACAGCACTAATTGCTGCAGACTGTGCAGACAGAACTAACTGATATATATCTTTTTGTACTGAATTAAATTTGCCATTTACAGGAAATGTACGAGTAATATCTGCAGCGTACCCATGCAGCTCGCAACCAGCATCAACTAATAGTAAATCGCCTGATATTAATTCCATATTGTTCTTAACATAATGCAACACGCATGCATTTGCACCACCCGCAACAATTGGAGTATAAGCAGGCGCTTCTGCACCATGATTCCGGAATTCGTACAAAAATTCTGCCTCAATTTCATATTCTTTCATGCCAGGACGAGTTACTTTCATCGCACGACAATGAGCACTACCAGAAATTTCTGCTGCATAACGCATGAGCCGAAGCTCTTCTGTACTTTTGAATAAGCGCATCTCATCTATCAGCATTCGACTATCACAGATCTCTGTTGGTGTGGAAAGACCGCTTCGAGACTGCTCACGCACTTGATTAAGCCAACCAGTCAGCCGCAAGTCCCATCCAGCATCTTGCCCTAATGCAAAATATATTTTAGGTTGGTCAATAAGTAATTTAGGTAACATCTCATTCACACTTGAAATAGGATATGCTTCATCAATATTAAAAACTTCTTTTGCAGACTCAGGACCATGTCGGAAACCACTCCAAATCTCACGTTCTATATCTTTGTCCTGACAGAATAGTATATTCCTAGTCTCACTTATTTCATTTCCAACTATCATGATCAGCATCGCTTCTGGTTCACTAAAACCTGTCAAATAATAAAAATAACTATCGAATCGATAGGGATAATGGCCATCACGACTTCGTATCCTCTCTGGAGAAGTCGGGATAATAGCTATCCCTTTTTGCATCAGTGATGCTAGTTGTTGGCGGCGTTCACTATAAAATTTAATCGGGATCATAGATGAGACTATTGCAGGATTTATAGAATAAAGCAAAATAAGTCTGAATTTTTCTTACTCTTTTCTGAGTTGCATATCAAGTTTATGTAAGCGTTCTGGTGTGCCAACATCCACCCATACACCTTTATAATGTTCACCACTAACTTTCCCTGCTGTAATTGCATGGAATAATTTTGGCGCAAGTTTCGATACTACTCCAGGTTTAATGTCATTAAAAAAAGATGGCTTATAAATACTAATCCCGCTAAAAGTGAGCTTTTCCTTACCTGCTGGCACCAGTCTGCCAGAATCAAGAAAAAAATCGCCTTCTGAATTATGATTCTGGTTATTTACCATTACAAGATGCGCTGTATCAGCGCCCCTTTTTATCTGATTTAAAATTGGTAATAATGTAGAAAAATCAATTTCACAATATATATCCGCATTAACTATTAGGAAAGGCTGTTCGACTAATTCATTCCCGTTTTTGCTTTCCAGCAACGGCAATGCTTTAACAATACCGCCTGCTGTTTCTAACGCTATAGTTTCAGGGGAATAATAAATATTGATGCCATAGCGACTTCCATCTCCTAAAGCTGTCTCAATCATTTCCCCCAAGTAAGCATGATTAATTACAATATCCACAAAACCAGCACGCGCAAGACTCTCAATATGATATTCGATTAATGCTTTATTTCCGACACGTAGTAATGGCTTTGGCAAATTGTCAGTCAGAGGACGCATACGTATCCCACGTCCAGCAGCTAAAATCATTGCTTTAAACCGTTCTTTCTTATGATTCATGTCCAGTTTTTGTTTCCTGTGTTTTGTTTTCTAACTCATCTAAAAACTCCAGTAAAGAATTGAGTTCACGATAACGCTCACAGGTCTTTTGTAAATAATTTATTACCATGGACATATCTTTTATGTAGTTATTCTTACCATCGCGATAGCATAGACGAGCAAATATGCCGAGTATCTTGATATGTCGCTGTACCCCCATCCACTCAAAATCACGGTAGAAATCAGAGAAATCCTCGGCTACAGGAAGTCCTGTTTTCCTAGCCTTCTCCCAATATCGTATTACCCAATCAAGTATTTCCTCCTCATCCAAATAAATATATGCATCCTTAAAAAGGGACACTAAATCATAAGTAATAGGGCCATATACAGCATCCTGGAAATCAATAATGCCGGGATTAGGGCTGGTCACCATAAGATTTCGTGAATGAAAATCACGGTGTACATATACTCTTGGCTGAGCAAGATTATTTTTTGTAATCTTTGTAAAACAACTATTGAGTTCTTCTTTTTGATTTATATTTAGCACTACCTTTGAATGCCTTTCCAAGTACCAATCTGGAAACAAATTTAATTCATTAAGAAGAAGTGTTTCATCATAATCTGGTAGTTTTCCTGAACAACTTACCAACTGAATTCTAATAAGTGCATCTATCGCATCATTATATAAATCGTTACTAACCGAAGAATTAGCTCCTATAGCTTCAAAATATGTAGTACTTTCAAGATCAGAGAGCAGCAAAAACCCTTGTTCTAGATCCTTTGCCAAAATTTCTGGCACATGAACATTTGCTACAGAAAAAATATTAGCTACATGCAGAAATGAACTACAGTCCTCATGCTGTGGAGGAGCATCCATAACAATCATTGTCTTTGGAGCAGACTTATCACTAAATTTTATTCGAAAATAGCGGCGGAAGCTCGCATCGGAAGAGGCCGGTGACAGCGAAAAATATCTTGTTGGGAATTGATTCTTAACCCAATTCTCTAGAAGCTGGTAACGTTGCAGTTGATTCATGATTGATCTACTGATTGCCTAATTCATCAAAGTATGAGATTTTATCATGCAAGTAGAGCCTATCATCCAAATTGACAACGAAAAACAATGGAGGAACTATGTTAAACCAAAAACTGTTGGATGAAATTAGCACAAAAGTAAATGATCTGGTAGCACAGAGCCCTGTAAAAGATGTAGAGAAAAATCTACGGGTTTTGTTAGCAGGAGTGTTTACTCGGCTAGATTTAGTTACACGAGATGAGTTTAATGTACAGCAAGAAATGTTAATGCGTACACGTGAAAAGTTAACTGAACTGGAAGCAAAAGTTACGAAACTAGAAGGCAAACCGAAAGTGAATAAAGCCAGAAAAACTAAAATAACTTAATCTCTACAAAGTATAACTTAAGCGCCTTATTAATTATCTTTATTATTGATTCTTGGTCTAGTTTGACTGACCACCAAGTCTAGACTGACTCGTTTAAATTGGTTGAAATAAAAGAGCAAAATAAAATAACTTGAATGAAAAAAATTTCCATAATCTATTATCAGATTATTTAAACCTATCAATATTTACAACTCCTTCCTAGAAAAAAAGCTTGAGTAATCCAAAAAAGTTCTACCAAAAAGCCTTGTAGTTCACCAACCCTTAAATTATAAGAATTAAGCACCCTAAAATAAAAATAAGAAAATTATCATATCTATATACTATCTAAACAAATATTTATTTCCACTAAGTTGCCACGTCAACTTAGTGAGGCATGATAAAATTCTTTTTTTCAAGATGCAGCTCAAACATGAATAATCAACAACGTACCGAACTATTAAATAATCTACTTACTCATAGAATTTTATTGCTTGATGGTGCCATGGGTACCATGATCCAGAGCTATAAACTCAACGAGGCAGATTATCGTGGTACACGTTTTAAAGATTATTCTCACGATCTCAAAGGAAACAATGACCTCCTAACGCTTACTCAGCCACAAATTATTCATGAAATTCATACCGGTTATCTAGAAGCTGGTGCTGACATCATTGAAACAAACACTTTTAATTCTAATTCTGCTTCAATGGCAGACTACCATATGCAGGATCTGGTGTATGAACTAAATTTTTCAAGTGCAAAATTGGCACATGAAGCTGCACAAGCAATGGAAGCGAATACTCCTAATAAGCCACGTTTTGTCGCGGGTGTATTAGGTCCAACTACAAAGACTAGTTCTATTTCACCAGACGTAAACGACCCTGGATTTCGAAATATTACTTTTGATAAATTAGTAGCTGATTATTCAGAATCTATTAGAGGTCTAGTTGATGGTGGCGCAAACATTTTATTAGTAGAGACTATTTTTGATACGCTAAACGCAAAAGCTGCCTTGTTCGCGATAGATCAATACTTTGAAACTTCTAATACTCGTATTCCTGTCATGATTTCAGCAACTATAACAGATGCTTCTGGTCGGACTCTGTCCGGTCAAACGCCAGAAGCATTTTGGAACTCAGTAAGTCATGTTCAGCCTTTATCAGTAGGACTTAATTGTGCGCTAGGGGCCGAATTAATGAGGCCATATATAGAGGAACTTTCTAAAGTTGCCGGAGTATATGTCAGTGCACATCCTAACGCTGGCTTACCAAATCCGCTTGCAGAAACAGGTTATGATGAGTCACCCGAATACACTGCCAAGCTAATCAAAGACTTTGCAAAATCTGGTTTCGTTAATATTGTAGGTGGTTGCTGTGGCACTACACCTGCACACATTAAAGCTATTTCAGAAGCAGTAAAGAAAGTAACCCCGCGTGCTATTCCTGATATCCCAAGAGAATTAAGGCTCTCTGGTCTAGAACCCCTTAGCATTAACGACAATTCATTATTTGTAAATGTAGGTGAAAGAACGAACGTCACAGGTTCAAAGGCCTTCTCACGTTTGATATTAAATAATGATTATACGGAAGCACTAAATGTTGCCCGTAATCAGGTAGAAAATGGTGCACAGATTATTGATATCAATATGGATGAAGCCATGCTTGATTCAGAAAAAGCTATGGTGACATTCCTTAATCTTATCGCAGTTGAACCAGATATCAGTCGTGTACCAATAATGATTGATTCAAGTAAGTGGTCTGTTATTGAAGCTGGTTTAAGGAGAATACAAGGAAAAGCTGTAATCAATTCTATTAGTATGAAGGAAGGTGTGGAAGAATTTATTAAGCACGCCAGACTTGCCCGTCGATATGGCGCAGCGGTGATTGTAATGGCCTTTGACGAATCAGGCCAAGCAGATACACAGGAGCGAAAAATAGAAATATGTTCTCGATGCTACCAAATTTTGGTTGATCAGATACATTTCCCTCCAGAAGATATTATTTTTGACCCTAATATCTTTGCGGTTGCGACAGGTATTGAAGAGCACAACAATTATGGTGTCGATTTTATCGAGGCTACACGAGCCATTAAACAAACTCTGCCTTACGCCAAAGTAAGCGGAGGGGTATCCAATGTTTCATTCTCATTTCGTGGTCAAGAGGCAATACGTGAAGCAATTCATACAGCTTTCTTATATCATGCTGTCCGTGCAGGAATGACTATGGGTATTGTTAATGCAGGACAGTTGGGTGTTTATTCTGACATACCAAATGATTTGCTAGAACATGTTGAAGATGTATTGCTTAATAGACATCCAGATGCCACTGAGAGACTGGTTGATTTTGCTGAGAATTTTAAAGGCAAAAGTAAGGAGAATATTGAGGATCTAAGTTGGCGCAACGAACCAGTCCAGCAACGACTTACACATGCTCTGGTAAAAGGTATTACCAACTATATTGTAGAAGATACTGAAGCAGCAAGGCTTGAAATAAATGAACAAGGTGGGCGGCCAATTCAAGTTATTGAAGGGCCGCTTATGAATGGAATGAACGTCGTTGGTGATTTATTTGGATCTGGAAAAATGTTTCTACCACAAGTAGTAAAATCTGCACGTGTAATGAAACAAGCCGTAGCACATCTTTTACCATTTATTGAGAAACAAAAGAAAGAATCAGGTGACTCAAGGCCGAAAGGTAAGATCGTTATTGCCACGGTTAAAGGTGATGTACATGATATAGGTAAAAATATTGTTACAGTGGTACTCCAATGCAATAACTACGAGGTAGTAAACATGGGCGTGATGGTTCCTTGCGCACAAATTCTAGAAACGGCACGACGTGAACAAGCTGATATGATAGGGTTATCAGGGTTGATTACCCCCTCACTAGAAGAAATGGCGTATGTATCTAAAGAGATGCAACGAGAAGGATTTACGATTCCTTTGTTGATCGGTGGAGCAACTACTTCTCGTGTACATACAGCAGTAAAAATAGAGCCTCATTACGATGGAGTGACTGTATGGGTGCCAGATGCTAGCAGAGCTGTAGGTGTATGCAGCAATTTACTCTCACAAGATTTAAAGGAAAAATATATTCATGACATCAAAGCTGAGTATGAGAAAGTCAGAACTCAGCATAAAAATAAAAAGGGTCAGGCTCCAATGTTGACGGTAATTGAAGCCCGAGAGAATTCATTTAAAACTGACTGGGAAAATTACTCTCCATCGGAGCCAGGTTTCATTGGAGTACGATCCTTAAAAAATTATCCACTTGAAAAAATCGTACCTTATATTGACTGGACCCCATTTTTTCAAGCCTGGGAGTTATCAGGACGTTACCCTGCTATTTTACAAGACAGTGTAGTAGGTGAAACTGCTAGTAACTTATTTCGTGATGCGCAGACCATGCTAAAGAAAATTGTCGAACAAAAATGGTTATCTGCAAATGCTGTGTATGGTTTGTTTCCAGCCAACTCTGTAAATAACGACGATATTGAAATATATACAGATGAAACAAAGACCAAAATTGCAATGAAATATCATACGCTTAGACAACAGACTAAAAAGCCATCAGGACGGCCTAACTTAGCTCTTGCAGATTTTATTGCTCCAAAGGATACCGGTATCAATGATTATATTGGGACATTTGCAGTATCTGCAGGATTTGGTATCGATGAACGAGTAAAAAGTTATGAAGATGCACATGATGACTATAATGGCATCATACTAAAAGCACTTGCTGATCGCTTAGCTGAAGCCTTTGCTGAACATATGCATTCACGGATACGCCGTGAATTCTGGGGCTACGCCAAAAATGAAGCCTTAAATAATGAAGAGCTAATTTCTGAGAAATACCGTGGCATCCGTCCTGCTCCTGGATACCCGGCTTGTCCTGATCATACAGAGAAAGGCCCATTATTTGAATTATTGAGGGCTCCAGAAAATGCCGGCATTATCGTAACAGAATCCTATGCAATGGTTCCTACAGCAGCAGTATCAGGATTTTATTTTTCACACCCAAAAGCCAGCTATTTTGCTGTTGGAAAAGTAGGTAAAGATCAAATAGAAGACTATGCAAAACGAAAGGGCTGGACATTGGAACAAGCAGAAAAATGGCTTGCTCCTATTCTATCCTATGAACGATAGCTAGTGATTCGACTACGCTCATACTATCAATCTACTCTAGCTACAACTAACTTTCAAAAAAATTCTTCCTGATTGAAATTATTAATTTTTATATGCATGTAACACTGGCATCTCCATAAAGGGAATTCACAATGTCAAAGATAAAAATGAATGCTTCAGATCTTTTTATTCAGGCACTTGAAAGCGAGGGAGTAGAGACAATTTATGGGATTCCTGGAGAAGAAAATCTAGATTTTTTAGAATCCCTACGTAAATCAAGTATCAAACTAATTCTTACACGCCATGAACAAGGCGCAGCATTTATGGCTGCGACCTATGGAAGGCTAACAGGCAGAACTGGTGTTTGTATTTCTACTCTTGGCCCTGGTGCAACAAACTTTGTGACACCAGCTGCTTATGCTCAGCTTGGTGGCTTTCCACTTTTGATGATTACTGGTCAAAAACCTATCAAGCATAGTAAGCAAGGGCAATTTCAAATCATTGATGTAGTTAGCATGATGAAACCACTTACTAAATATTCGAAACAAATTGCAAGTGTAAATATGATACCTAGCACTGTCCGTGAGGCATTTCGTCAGGCAGAGGAAGAGCGACCAGGTGCGGTCCATCTGGAACTACCAGAAGATATTGCATGTGAACCTGCAGATATAAGTGCTAACTTTATTTTTAATAAAGGCCATGTACATATTCCAACAGCCGATGATTGCATCATTAAAGAAGCAGTAAAAATGATAAAGGCTGCTAAATACCCTTTTTTACTTATAGCCTCAGGAGCAAATCGTAAAGAAGTGCGCAGCGCCCTTTGTAGTTTTGTAAAAGGAACCGGTATTTATTTCTTTAATACACAAATGGGTAAAGGTTGTGTGGATGAAAATTTACCTGAATTCATAGGAACCGCCGCCCTCTCAGAGAACGATTATATTCACTGTGCAATCGATCGATCTGATTTAATTATAAACGTGGGTCATGATGTGGTTGAGAAGCCCCCTTTCTTTATGGAACATGGCGGGAAAACAGTAATTCACATTAATTTTAGCTCCGCGATTGTAGATAATGTTTATTTTCCTCAATTGGAAATTGTAGGTGACATAGCATCTTCCATAGAGCGCTTAACTTCTGAATTGGGCTATTTGAAACGAGACTATTCTTATTTTGCACGTGTAAAAAAAGAACTTTATACTCGTATGAACAAACGTGCGCAATATGATAGCTTCCCGGTGAAACCACAACGTTTTGTAGCAGATGTACGTAAAGCCATGCCATCAAACGGAATTATTGCATTAGATAATGGAGTGTTTAAAGTGTGGTTTGCACGTAATTATCTTGCTGCTGAGTCAAACACAGTATTACTTGATAATGCTCTTGCCACTATGGGGGGCGGCCTACCTTCAGCGATGGAAGCCGCACGCTTATATTCTGAACGTAGAGTAATGGCAATTTGTGGAGATGGTGGCTTTATGATGAATAGTCAAGAACTAGAGACTGCTGTTCGTCTAAAACTTAATATGATTGTACTTATCCTGAATGACAATTCGTACGGAATGATTCGTTGGAAACAATATGCTATGGGTTATAAGGATTTTGGGTTAAAGTTCAAAAATCCAGATTTTGTTATGTATGCAAATTCCTATGGTGCAAAAGGTCATCGAGTTGCAAACACTGAAGACTTTGTATCACTTATCAATCAGTGTTTTAAGGAAGGTGGTGTGCATCTAATCGATCTGCCTGTTGACTACTCAGAAAATACTAAAGTACTCATTGATGAGTTAAAAGAAAAGATTTGTGTAATATGAAAAAAATAATTGAGAAAGAAGATACCTTGTCATTGAATGTTAATTCACCGTTTGATGGCTCACTTATTAAAACAATTCAGATGCAAACAGCTGAGAATGCAGAAACAATGTTAGAAAAAGCAGCTCTATTATTTAAAAACCGTGAAGTTTGGAAAGAAAACCATGAACGAATAGCTATCTTGAATAAACTAGCTCTACTAGTAAAAGAAGAGGCAGAAGACTTCGCCTTATTGATTGCAAAGGAAGGAGGAAAGCCACTGAGAGATGCACGAGTAGAAGTAACCCGAGCAATCGACAGCATTTATCTTGCAGTAAAAGATCTCCTACATATTATGCGTGGTGAAGAAATACCAATGGGACATACAGCTGCGTCTATCTGTAGAAAAGCTTATTCAACCTATGAACCGATTGGAGTTGTAGTAGCAGTAAGTGCCTTTAATCATCCATTAAACCTGATTATTCATCAAATAATTCCTGCAATTGCAGTAGGTTGTCCAGTTATAGTAAAGCCTGCATCAACTACACCACTAAACTGTATTCGTTTAGTGGAATTAGTCCATGAGGCCGGATTACAAAAAGATTGGTGTCAAGTTTGTGTGTGTGATAACAGTGTGGCAGAGATACTGGTTACAAGTGAGAAAATTAATTTTTTCTCCTTTATTGGTTCTGCGAAGATAGGATGGAAATTAAAAAGCCGATTAGCTCCTGGAGTGCGTTGTGCTTTAGAACACGGTGGCGTTGCACCAGTGATCGTAGATGAAACAGCTGACTTGAATAAAGCAATCCCGTCACTACTTAAAGGTGGTTTTTATCATGCTGGACAAGTATGTGTTTCTGTACAGCGTATATTTGTTCATTCGTCTATTATAGATAACGTTGCAAAACGTCTTTCAGAAGGCGCATCAAAACTGAAAGTAGGCAGCGCAACTGAAGAAAGTACCGAGGTTGGACCATTAATTTTACCTCGTGAAGTAGATCGGGTAGATAATTGGGTACAGGAGGCAGTAAGTAAAGGCGCAAAACTATTAACTGGTGGCAAGAAGCTTAGTAAAACAACTTATGCTCCAACAATTATCCTAAATCCACCTGTAGAAACAAAAGTATCTACTATGGAAGTATTTGGTCCAGTTGTGTGTTTGTATCCTTACACAGATCGTTCGATGGCAATAGAAAGCGCTAATAGCTTAAATGTGGCTTTCCAGGCAGCTGTCTATACGAGTGATTTAAATGTAGCCAATGATTGTATAAAACGGCTTGATGCTACAGCAATTATGGTAAATGACCACACAGCGTTCCGAGTTGATTGGATGCCATTTGCTGGGCGTCGAACATCTGGTTATGGCGTTGGCGGCATTGGTTATACCATGCGTGACATGATTCAACTTAAAATGGCCATCATTAACGAAGGTTGACATGAACTATTAAAGCCAGGAAAAGATAGGCTTTATTATTTAGAATTTACTGGACCCAGCAATAACGTATTGTTAGTGCATTCTGGTCTTATAATTTTCTTCACTTATAGCTACCAAGATGGTGGTGATATGCTAAAGCGTATAGCAAATTTAATAGCAAGCTCATCAAAAGTGTCTATATCGTCACAAAAACGACTATACTCAAACAATAGATTCCACATTTCCTGAGTACCCGAACTGTCGTTAGCGGCCTTTCCCAGACTTGAAATAAAACGATTAATTCCTGATATTTCTGGCTTCGTCTGATCATGAGGTAATTTAGCAAAAAATTCAACAAGCTCCTTAAGCCCACCAGTATCAGCGCCATGTACATTTGTAAAATCAAGCATAGCACCCTTAGAGGAGGCACATGCCTCTTCAACTAAAGCAATATCCGGCAAGGAATCACAAACAATTTTTTGTGGCATTTCAAAAACAACACGGTCAGAGTCTATTTTCATCTCCAATACAGGAGAATTAATAGAAATAGATGTACCAAAAGCTTCCTCATGACGCTTATTCAGACTGTTAAAATTATCTAACCGGTTAGTACCTAAATACAAATAGGCCAACATCTGCCAGCTAGGTTCTTTGACTAGGTCAGATTCTAAAGCCTGTTCAAGACTCAGAATCGCCGCCTCAATATCAGTAACAGCCTTACTAAGTAAATCTCTTATATTAGAAGGCAATTCCTCATAATCAATTAATTCCTCAGAGTCAGAAGAAGCGCCTTCTGTTGTTGTGAAATCAAGAGTTGAAATTTCTGTATCATCCATAATATTTATGATTATGACAGATATTTTGATTGATTTGTATCACTCTTAATAAAGTACCACCTAATACATAAAGAATAAGAAATACTTAATTATGGATTATCCTTTCACTCTAGTAATTCTTGCCACTTCACGAATATGTCTTAGACTACGCATTAACTGGGCAAGATGCTGGCGATTACTAACTTGCAAGGTAAAGTGTATAGTTGTATGAGCACCATCGCCTTCCATAGAAATATTATCAATATTTGAATCGGCTTCAGCAATACCTGCAGCTACCCTAGCTAATACACCTCGCTGGTTTGCAACCACCATTTTGATACTAGCCTCGAAAAGTTTGGCGATATCCTGACTCCATGTTACATCTAATAAGCTATTGGAATTATTTCGATTTTTAGCAATTAATGGACAATCATATATATGAATTACTAATCCCTGACTTTTCTTTATAAACCCAACAATTGGGTCTCCTGGAATTGGATGACAACATTTGGCAAATTGTACTGCCATACCTTCTGTTCCAAGAATAACAACAGCGTCATTCTCTCCTCTTGGTTTAGAAATACCTTCTCCTGGTTTTACCAAACGCTTAGCAACTACGGCTGGCAAATGTTTTCCTAACCCCATATCTGTTAATAGTTCTTTTTTTGATTTGGCTCCACTTTCCTTTGCTAATTTCTCCCACTGATCAGCACTTATAGTTTGTGGATCAACATTAAATGATAATAATGCTTGATTTAATAACCGTTTTCCAAATTCAGCAGACTCTTCGTACTGCATAGTCTTTAAGAAATGTCGGATATGCGAACGTGCTTTACCAGTTACCACGTAAGTAAGCCATGCAGGGTTAGGTTCTGCATGCGAAGATGTAACTATTTCAACACGATCCCCACTCCTTAGTTTTGTCCGCAGAGACGCATTTTCTCCATTAATCTTTACAGCCACGCAGCAATTACCAATATCGGTATGAACGGCATATGCAAAATCTACAGCAGTAGAATCTTTTGGTAACGTCAAGATTTTTCCTTGAGGCGTACATACGTAAACCTCACCTGGAAATAGATCGACTTTAAGATGTTCTAAAAATTCTAATGAATCATCGGAATCACTAAGTGTTTCCAGCAAGCTTTGTAACCACTGGTGCGTTCTCAGATGTATATCATTTAAATCCGAATCGGAACTCTTATATAACCAGTGTGAAGCAACACCTGCCTCAGCTATCCGGTGCATCTCAGCTGTACGAATCTGTACTTCAATTGGTGTGCCATAAGGTCCTAACAGGGTACTGTGTAATGACTGATAACCGTTTGCCTTAGGAATTGCAATATAATCTTTAAATTTTCCGGGAATTGGATTGTATAAACTATGCAGGGAACCAAGTGCGACATAGCATGAAGGTATATCTTTTACAACAACACGAAAACCATAAATATCAAAGATCTCAGAAAATGTTAAATGCTTCTCTACCATTTTCTTGTAAATACTGTAGAGCTGTTTTTCTCGTCCGCTTACTTTTGTATTGAGTCCTGCTTCGTGTAGACATCTTCGGATTGCATCAAGAATCTTCTTTAATACTTCTCGCCTATTACCACGAATCGCCTTAGTTGCATTAGTCAAAACCCTGTAGCGTGTTGGAAAAAGGTTATGAAAACTAAGTTCTTGTAATTCCTGATATATATTATTCAAACCTAGCCGGTTTGCGATGGGCGCATAAATTTCCATCGTTTCACGTGCTGTACGACGTCTCTTCTCTGCTCTCACAGCATCCAACGTTCGCATATTATGAAGCCGATCTGCTAATTTGATTAGTATGACTCGCACATCACGTGCCATTGCAAGTAGCATCTTACGAAAATTTTCTGCCTGAGCTTCTGCATGAGTCTGAAACTCAATCTTATCAAGCTTAGAAACACCGTCCACTAGATCAGCTACTGGTTTCCCGAATCTATTACTAATCTCTGATTTAGAAACGTGAGTATCTTCCACTACATCATGAAGTAACGCTGCGGTTAATGTCTGGACATCTAAGTGCAACTTACCAAGTATGCTAGTTACCGCTAGGGGATGAGATATATAAGGCTCACCGGACTCACGATATTGTCCGGAATGTGCACTTTGACTAAAAAGATAGGCATTTTGAAGTTGAGAAACATCTTCCGGCTTTAAATAACCAGCCAATTCATGGAATAAAAACTCAGCCCCAGAAATTGAAATAGAAGAATCTAAAAGGCTTTCTGCCTGTGTTGAATCCTTCTTGGTTTTCTGCCTCTCTAATTGATTCATAATGTAAACTAGTGAGACGAAGAATAATTTAAAACGCCTCTATAGATTGAGATAATATATTTGGCTTAATAACAGGTCAAAGTAATTTTTCTTAGCACTCTGCATGGCGTAAAATCAAACTGACCCCATATTTAGAATTTCTAGCCCTATTTCTCCCTGAGCTAACTCACGTAACGCAATTACTGTAGGCTTATCTCTTGCTGACTCTACCATAGGAGGACTTCCGATTGAAATTTGTCTTGCCCTAATCGTAGCTGCCAAGGTCATGTCAAAACGATTAGGAATTTTTTTTAAACAATCTTCTACTGTAATCCGAGCCACGTAATTTCTCCTGATATAGGATTTAAAAAAATATATCTATCCAAGTTGCGTTACTAAATCATGATAATGCACAAGCTGTGTTGACATTCTCAGACGTTCAGACTGCACAACACAGATCAAGTCTCTTAACGCTATATCCATATTATCATTGATAATAACATAATCATATTCACTAACATGTCTGATTTCTTCTCTTGCTGCATCCATCCGTTTAGCAATAACTTTCTCGCTATCCTGGTTACGGTTTCTTAAACGATTTTCTAGTTCTTCTAGTGAAGGTGGCAATACAAAGATACTCACTACATTAGAAAAAATCTTACGTACCTGCTGTGCACCTTGACTATCAATCTCAAGTAAAACATCTTTTCCAGACTCTATGGATTCATTAATCCATTTTTGAGAGGTACCATAGAGGTTCCCATATACTTCAGCGCTTTCTATAAATTCTCCACACTCCAACATCTGCCTGAAAATTTTACGTTCTACAAAATAATAATCAATCCCTTCTTTCTCTCCAGGACGTTTTGCTCTTGAAGTATATGAGACTGATAGCCATAAATTAATATTTGCCTTGAGCAGGGCTTTAGTCAAACTAGTTTTTCCAGTTCCAGAAGGAGCACTAAGAATAAATAGCTTGCCTGATACTGTTGCCATATTTGATCCTATAATTTTCGTATAGAGACATATGGATGCTCTATTTATATAAATCTGATATAAGCTAATGAACCTACCTTAAACCCAAAATAAATGAATTTTAATATGACTATAACTTCGCACACGCATCAACAGCAGCAATAACCTTTCTATACCTAACAAGCCACTCAAGCGGAATAGGAAAAGTATTTCCCTGCTTTATCATATGAGCAGCAGTAAAGGCACCAAGCATGATTGCACGACCACAATTATCCCCTCCAGTACGAATATTGGTCTCTATTGCAGTTTGATAGTCTGGAACGCACTTTGCTATATGAAAAACTACAGGCAAGCCTTGTGCCACATGACAAGCAGAACCAAACCGTTCTGCAACATTAATATTATCTAGTGACTGTATAGCGAGCGCCTGCTCAAGCAATGGTCTTAACTTATCTCCCGAAAATTGTAAAGAACTGGCCAGCGCTGATTCCATTGATTTACCATTAAGTATCTCAAATAGTGCCGCTGCCGAGCATTTTGCGGCTGCCACTGCTAAGTCATTGTTGTTTGTCACGCGTACCATTTCTTCAATTCGTTGCATCAATACTTCAAGTGTATCAGTATTGGTTACAACCATCGCAGGGATCGCCGCCAACGATAGAAACTGGTCGTCATCTGCACCTGATGATGCTGGAAACGCCTCTGGATCAAGTAATAATAGTGTTTGTATAGTATGGCGAGTAGGTGAATCTATATATCCTGTATACGCACCACCTGGACCAAAATGATCTCGGTATTCTGTTTGATATGCAGTACGAATAAAACTACCATGTTTTGCCAGATGCTGAAGCAGCAACAAACATGCTTCACCATAACTTGTCGACTCTCCAGCAACCCTTCCGCCATGTGCAAAATAACCTTTTACATCATCATAATGTTTAGCATCGGGCTGTAAAAAAACGAGCCCTTTTAACTTCTCAATTTCAGAAATACGCTTTGGATCATAAATCCAGTGTAATCCGAGCGTAGCAGAATCACCTATGAGTGCACCAAGAACAGTAGCAATATTTGAGTTCATATAGTAACTTTTTCTAATATAAAAATTACCGAGTAATACACTACAAGAATTTTCCTAGCAATTTATTTCTCCGACGAGATTCCTTCTTTCTTGGTTAAACATTTTCATCAGCAGGTAGTTTACGAGCTTCATCTTCCAGCATCACTGGAATACCGTCTTTAATACCATAAGCTAGCCTATCTACCTTACAAATCAGTTCGCCTTCAGCCTTTCTATACAACAATGGGCCTTTGCACAATGGACACACTAAAATGTCTAATAATTTTGTATCCATAAATTATATCCTCAATATTTTTGATACTGATACAAGATAGGTATGTAATTATGTTCAAGATTTATGTGCACATTAATTGCCAATGAACTCAAATAATTACATGGATCTCTTCTGCATTCTCGCAGATGCACCTTAAAACCACCACCTTGTTCTAGATAATTGTACTACTTCTTACTTCGTGATTCAGTCATAAAAGTGATGTGATAGTACCCTGCAAGATGAGCGGCCTCCATTACAGAAATAACAGACTGATGCGTGGTATTAGCGTCGGCATTAATAACAATCACCGGATCTTTTTGATTACCTGCAGCTGCCCTCAGTTCATCACTGAGTCCTTCTACACTACTATATTTGACAGGTATGCGATTAATCACATAACTACCAACAGGGCTAACAGCTACGTTAATAGTACTTGGATGCTCAGACGGTTTTTCCGCTGTAGCTTGTGGCAAACTAATCTCCAGTTCGGAAAACTTTGAATATGTAGTTGTAATCATCAGAAATATGAGAATCACCAACAATACATCAATCATCGGGATTAAATTAATCTCTGGCTCTTCTTTTTGTCTTCCTCGTTGGAAATTCATTGGATAATTTAACTATTTACTAAAAAATTAGCAGTAAAACCTACTAATTAAGCTTTACGCTCACCGTGGACAGTCTCTACTAGTTTTAATGCTTGTAATTCCATCCCTACCACAAGAGAGTCTACTTTAGCTCGGAAGTAACGGTAAAAAATCATACTTGGTATCGCCACTAAAATACCAAACGCAGTATTATAAAGTGCTACAGAAATTCCATGTGCGAGCTGTGCAGGATTGCTGCCACCTGTAGGAGAATTGGAACCAAAGATTTCGATCATACCAACTACCGTACCAAATAACCCCAATAATGGGCTCATTGAAGCGATAGTGCCAAGAGTAGTTAAATATCGATCAAGATCATGTGAAACAGCTCGGCCAGCTTCTTCTATAGATTCTTTCATAACTTCGCGTGTACTTTTAATATTCTTTAATCCTGCTGCAAATACTTGCCCTAATGGTGAATGTGAGTGTAAACGTACAAGCATATCCGTGTTCACACCTCGTTCTTGATACTCCCTAATAACTTTTGCCAATAATCCTTTTGGAGTAACAGTACTTATTCGTAGAGCTAGTACTCGTTCGCCAATAATAGCAACAGCTATAACAGAAGCTACAATAATCAGCCAGATTGGCCAGCCAGCGGCTTGAATCAATGAATACAAGTAATATTCTCCTAGATAAACCAGATAAAATCAGTGTTGTAATGTATCTTGCCTTCGTATTTTCAGCAAGGTAAAAAGCATATTTTAAATTAAAATTATAAAGTCTCTATTTTCTGTAATTACTGTGTATAAGTATGTGGAGAATCTGTTTATAAATAATTAAAACACCAGCTTGCAATAGCGTTTATTAACCAGGCAAATCCATAAGCATTAATATATTCTTTAGTATCAAAAGGTTATATATTTTAACAGAATTTATGCTGCCTTGCCCTATTCAATGCTAAATTTTATTACAATTGTGGATTATTGTAGAATACCAAGATGAATCTCCTTCCAGAATCAGGGAATTTCCATACAATCTTAACTGTAAGTGAATTAAACCATAGCGCTAAAGACCTACTTGAACATACATTTCCGTTAGTATGGATTTGTGGTGAAATTTCTAATCTTAGGCGATACGATTCAGGACATTGGTATTTTTCCCTTAAAGATTCTAATGCGCAAGTACGTTGCGTAATATTCAGCCACAAAAACAGGGTACTAAATTGGAAACCTGAAGATGGTATGCAGGTTGAAGTACGTGCATTAGTTACACTTTACAAAATACGTGGTGACTTTCAGCTAAATGTAGACACGATCCGTCTGGCAGGAAAAGGAGATTTATTTAAAGCATTTGAGCAACTCAAAATTAAGCTAGAGAAAGAAGGGCTTTTTGAATCCATTCGTAAAAAACCTCTTCCAGCTTTCCCAAAACAAATAGGAATTGTAACTTCCTCATCAGGTGCCGCCCTTCGTGACGTACTATCAACATTACGACATCGAATGCCTTCAATACCTATAGTTATTTACCCTACACAAGTACAAGGCAATGATGCGCCAGCAAAAATAGTAAAAACTATTCAAACTGCAGTAAGCAGAAATGAATGTGATGTATTAATCCTTTGTCGGGGTGGTGGCACTATTGAAGATTTATGGGCATTTAATGAAGAAATAATAGCTAGAGCAATAGATTTTTGTCATATCCCTATCATATGCGGTATTGGTCATGAAACTGATTTTACTATTGCAGATTTTGTTGCAGATGTTCGTGCGCCAACTCCTACTGGTGCAGCACATCTTGTGTGCCCTGATAGTGGAGAATTAACACAACATATTAAAACTCTAAATAGCAGTCTTCAAAGAATAATACAAGGTTTTCTTGAAAACCATATGCAACACATGGATATGCTTTCACACCGCTTAACACACCCAGATGAGCGAATTCACATTCAGATTATACGTCTTCAACATCTAAATGAACGGCTTGCAGGTGCTTGGCTACGATATTTCGAAAATCAATTTAGGTCTTTACGTGAACTAAATCAATGTATTACTATCTCAAAACTAGATATCACTCGTCTAAGCAAACAACTATACGAATTAGATCAGCGTTTGTGCCGAGCAGTATCTCATCATTTTGATGTATTCATATCTTCACTACAACGACAGCAAGCGCGTCTTGATCTCCTTAATCCTAAGTCTGTATTAGAACGTGGCTATAGTATTGCTTTCGACAAAGATAATAATGTGCTGCGAGAAGATAATCAGATTAACATTGGTGATACCATTCAGATATCCTTTGCAAAAGGATGGAGTAAAGCCAAAGTATTAGAAAAAAGTAAATAAAAATTAATTAGAAATAAACTAATTCTGAAAAATATAAAGCAACAAGCTTAAATAAAAAATAATGCGAATGTTAGTTGTAATGAAGTCTTACCCCTTCCCCCCCCGGACAGGCAGCCAAATAGTTGCTTACAACTATATTAAGCACCTTTCCAAAAAACATCTAATTAGTCTTGTATGCCTGCAAAACTTTAAAAGTAAAAGAAATAAAAATCATAAAGTTGCACCAACAAAATTTGTTGAGCATCTGGAATTATTGCCCATAAGAATGTTATCTCCTACTATAAAATGGGCACGCTCTCTATTATTTTATTTACTTAAGGGTGATTCTCCATTAATCAGCGCACACTCTTCTAGACAAATGGAAGATAAAGTAAGAGGATTGATTGAGGATGGGAATTTTGATGCTATTCTAGCGTTTGAACTAGGTACAATTCAGTACTGCCCACCTTCCTGTTTTCATAAATTAATCGTTAATATTGAAGACCCTCAATCAATAAAACTAAACCGTTTGCGGGAACTTCCTATATGGTCTTTATGGCAAAAAACAAAAATAACTGTAAATGCAAAATTAACTGAACGTTATGAACAAAAATTTCTTCATAAACTGGCAAAGGTTATTTTGCTATCAGAGTCTGATATGCGTGATATGTGTAACGTAAAAACATTTAGGAATCTTACCTACATGCCATATGGAGTTGAACTCAAAAACTCTTCAGAAAGTATTGATTACAGGGAGCGAGAAAAAACAATTGTTTTTTCTGGGAATATGTATCACCCACCAAATGTAGATGGAGCACTATACTTCTTAAAAGATATTTTCCCTTTAGTTTTGAAAGAACACCCACTAGCAGTATTATGGATTGTTGGATCAAATCCAGATAACAGAATTCATAAAGCAGCAGCAAAATATGGAAAACAAGTCGTTATTACTGGAACAGTAGAAGACATAACTGTATATATAAAAAGTGCAACCGTTAGTATCTGCCCTGTTAGACTAAAAATAGGTGTCCAAACTAAATTGCTAGAAGCACTGTCTCTGGGAACCCCTGTAGTAACAACAAGTGCTGGCAACAGTGGTATAGGTGGAGAATCTGGTGTTCATCTTTGGGTGGAAGATAAACCACATAAATTTGCTTTGAGAATTGTTAGCCTCCTTAATGGCTATGACTGGGCAGAATTATCAAATGAAGGGAAAAAACTGGTAAGCGAGCGCTTTACTTGGAAAACAAACGTAGCAGAATTTGAACAATATTTAAAATCTCTCGTTATTTCAAACAAGTAGACCTATCTTAAGGTCGTCTCAGTAAACCATAACAATTTATATTAGAAAATTAATATGTTTAGAGCAGAAACTCAATAAATTTATACATATTCAAGATCATTAAAGTACTTAGTCAAACATTCTTGTTGCTTAAAGCTAATATGCTAAAATTACTATATAGTTATTGCCTATAGGCTTGAACTTAGGTAACAAGTAGTAATAACCCTGACGATTCTATTATCTAGCTAGTTATATAATAAAAACTACTGATCTTTCAATTAAGGAATAATCTCAAATGCCAAGAATCTTCCTCATGCTTGGCGCTATAAATGCGTTTCTTTGTGTAGCCTTTGGTGCTTTTGGCGCACATGGTTTAAAACAAAAGCTCTCTGTAGATATGCTCGCGGTATATCAGACAGGTGTACAATACCATTTCTACCATTCTCTCGGCCTAATTGTAGTCGGTCTGACATTACTACACTTTCCTAAATCTAGGCATATACTACTATCTGGTTGGTTAATGCTTATAGGAATTGTATTATTTTCAACAAGTCTCTACGCATTAAGTCTTACTGAAATTCGTGCCTTGGGTGCAATTACCCCATTTGGTGGCATAGCATTTCTAAGCGCGTGGTTGTTACTTGCTTATGGCGTAAAAACAACTAAATAACTCATCTGTTACTATGCCAGTGCTGATATAACATGGTCGACATGGAATCCTGCCATTTTTTTTCTCCTTGTCCACGTGGATTAGAGTTAGTACTTGCAGATGAACTTAAGAAGCTCGGCGCATCTTCAGTACAGGCTCATGATGGTGGCGTGAAATTTCGGGGAAATTGGTATACATGCTACCGCGCTAATCTTGAAAGTCGAATTGCCAGTCGTGTTCTTTGGCAAGTTACAAAACAACCCTATGTAAATGAAACTGATATCTATAAAATTTCTTATGCATTTCCATGGAATAGATGGATTTCATCAACACACACAATTCGTGTCAACGTAGCAGCAAGAAAATGCCCACTCCGCAGTCTTGAATTTGTTACTTTAAAAATTAAAGATGCAATTTTTGATAAATTTCGCGAGTTAACTAATAAGCGCCCTAGTGTAAATACAGTGAACCCGGATATCCGCATACATGGGTTTCTCAATACACATGAATTCACTCTGTATCTAGATACATCAGGTGATGCTTTGTTTAAAAGAAGTTTGCGAAATACTACGGGAGAGGCGCCACTCAGAGAAAATCTAGCTGCTGGTATTCTGATGCTTTCTGGCTGGGAACCAGGCATACCACTTCTTGATCCAATGTGTGGAAGCGGCACACTTTTACTTGAAGCCGTACAAATAGCATTGAATATTGCGCCAGGGATAAAACGTAACTTTGCTTTTGAGAAATTCAATAAATTTGACAGTATACTTTGGAACAGGATAAAAGAAGAATCTATTAACCAACAAAAGAAAAAATTACAGCAACCAATATATGGCAGTGATTTATATGGTGATGTATTAGTTGATGCTCATACAAATCTTGATATGGCGGGATACTCAGATCTAGTAGTACTGAAACAAGGAAATATTTTAGAAATTCCTGCACCGGCCTCAACCGGTATACTTATTACCAACCCACCTTATGGGAAACGTGTAGGCAACCAGAAAGAACTGGCAGACCTATATCCAAAGTTAGGAGACGTACTAAAAAAGAAATATGTCGGATGGAATGCTTACTTCCTTACTGGTGACACTCTTCTGCCAAAATTAATACGCCTAGCTACTTCACGTCGAATGCCCTTATTTAATGGTGCCATTGAGTGTCGATTGCTGGAATATAAAATAGTAGCGGGAGGAATGAGAAAGGTAAAAACAACTAATGTCACACAGAAACTTGACTCAGCCCCCATAGTCAACAAGAGCCCGTAAATGAAATCAGGGAAAAGACTAATTTTATTGCTGATATTCCTTATATGCGCAAGCGTAATCGGATACGCCTTATATCTCCAATTAGTAATTAACCTTCTACCTTGTCCACTTTGTATAGCACAACGATTAGCCTATTGGTTGGTGGGGTTAATAGCTCTTTTTGCTTTTATCCACAATTCGAGGGGTTTAAGCCAACAAATATACTATAGCCTAATAGCAATTTTTTCACTAATCGGTGCGATACT
This sequence comes from Nitrosomonadaceae bacterium, assembly GCA_965205785.1. GTDB lineage: Bacteria > Pseudomonadota > Gammaproteobacteria > Burkholderiales > Nitrosomonadaceae > BJGV01. Next base: position 1,617,607 of record OZ242188.1, on the reverse strand, counting down.
TGCATTAAGACATTCTTGGTTAGTTCGATATCCAGAAACGTTTGAATGTGGAATTAGTGCAGAGGAAAAATTTCTGAATACTCTACCAATATCTAATTGGTGGCCTACTATGTTTGAAGCTAATGGGGACTGCGCAGATGTAAAATGGGAGTTTATGTCTCTCACCATCCCAGATTGGTCAGCTATTTTTTTTATACTTTTTTTTATGATTGCGGTTTATATTTTATCCACCAATCGCTATCAAAACTAAATAAAAGTAATTTGTATACAAGAAAGAAATGAGTCGGTCCTACTCATTCTGATTCAGACTAAAGAACTTCTATGGCGTTTCTTGTTCTGCAGAACTATCGTTTTTGGATTCATCTTGATTCTCAGAATCTTCCGGATCTATATATTCGACTACAATAGAACGTTTTTTATCAGCTGGAACAGATACGTCCTCAACAGGACCTTCTATATCATCATCTATTGAACGTGGAGGATCACCATCATATATCAGGCTTCTCCTACGTTGTAGGTATGCATCACGCAGAAACTCATATTTATCCAGTGCTGCCTCATCTACAATTTCTTCCTTATCCAGCAATTGTGCACGTGCATCAACTGCCCTACCCGCTCCAATCAATGGAGCTGCAAAAGGAGCCATAAAAAACCCCCCGGAGAAAAGCGGATTGGTAGCCATATCAACGACACCTGCACCTGCATCTCTAAATGTACTACCACCTAAAATCGGCAACACAATATAAGGCCCGCTAGATACACCGTAGTGAGCTAACGTCTGACCAAAGTCCTCATGCCGTTTTGGAAAGCCATAGTCTTCTCCATAATTAATTAAACCACCCATCCCCAAAACTGTATTAATTAGAAGACGTGATCCATCAGATCTTGCATTATCAAACTTTAACTGTAAGAGATCGTTAATCACCACAACAAAATCGTCTAGATTAGAATAGAAATTTCCTGCCATTATTTGGACAGGTTCCGGTGTGACTGTCTTATACCCCTCTGCAGCAGGCTTCAAAGCATACTTATCTGCTTTCTCATTAAATGAAAAGATAGAACGATTCATCGATTCATAAGGATCTTTGCTATTTTGAGGCGCAGCACAACCGGTAAGGAAAATTCCAAGTGCTAATAGTATTGAAGATCTGGAAAAATTTAGATTTGTGGTATTCATATTAATCCCATTCATCGGACTGATGGAGTCTGCCATAAATAGATAACAGGTTCAACCTTGTAGCATAACTTTTTTGGTAATTTACTTTATTAATGACGACAAATTGTTTTTAAATTTACGCTATAAGCATATTTGTATCATTTTTCATGAGGATAACTTATTTTTCTAAAGTAATTATTAACTTTTAACCGGCATTCTACTCCATGCTGCGCTTAGAAAAATCCTTAAAACGTATACCAAATATCCATAAAGATACAAAGTAGCTTGTAGCTCCAAGAACAACAACCCATGCTAATCTGATGACACGCTCCATCGTGGTACTCTCCAGCCATAATATTGTGTCTCCCATAGTAAACCAGAGTACTGCTGACATTACAAATAATGCTAGTAATACTCTGGCAACAAAGATTAGCCATCCTGGTTGCGGCTGATAGATTTTATGACTTCGTAACTTGTAGTATAGGAGACTTGCATTGAAACATGCTCCCAAGCTGATTGCCAGGGCTAATCCAACATGCTGTAAAGAACCAATGAGAACAAAATTCAGGATCTGTGTAACAACAAGCGTAACAGCTGCAATTTTTACCGGAGTTTTGATATTCTGACGAGCATAAAATCCGGGTGCCAGCACTTTAATCAAAATTAATGCTAATAAACCTGCGCTATAGGCAATTAATGCGTTACGAGTCATCAGCACATCGTTAACAGAGAATTCTCCATGATGAAATAGTGTAGTGATTAATGGAGTAGCAAGTAGTGCCAGTGCTGCAGCGGCAGGAAGAGTCATCATTACGGTAAATCGCAAGCCCCAATCCAGCAAATGAGAATATTTTTCAGTACTGTTACTAGTGTAATGACGAGAAAGAGATGGCAATAATATCGTCCCTAGTGCCACACCTAATAAACCTGCAGGAAATTCCATCAGTCGATCAGCGTAATATAGCCACGAAACACTACCGGTAATAAGAAATGAAGCAAAAATAGTACTTATTAGTAAGCTAATCTGACCAACAGATGCTCCAAACACTGCTGGCCCCATTTGCTTCACTACACGCCAGGCTCCTGTATCTTTAGAAATGAGACGTGGGCGTGGCAGTAATTTCACTCGTATAAGAAACGGTAGCTGAAAAGCTAGTTGTAAAGCACCACCAATGAATACTGCCCATGCTAGAGCTAATACAGGTGGCTCAAGGAGAGGCGCAAGCCACAAAGCACAACCAATAAAAGATAAATTTAAAAGTGCGGGAGTAAATGCAGGAACGGAAAATTTTCCAAATGTATTAAGTATTCCGCCTGCCAAAGAAACTAAGGAAATAAATAGAATATAAGGAAATGTAATCTGTAAGAGCTCAACTGTTAATGAAAATTTTTGCGGATCAGCAGAGAATCCAGGTGCGCTTACATAAATGATGTATGGCGCTGCAACCACACCAATGAACGTTACGATGAATAGTGCTATACCCATCAATGCAGTTACATGGTCTATTAAATCACGCGTTTCATCAAACGAACGAATATTCTTATATTCCGAAAGAATCGGGACAAATGCTAGTGAAAAAGCACCTTCAGCAAATAAACGTCGCAAAAGATTAGGAATACGGAATGCAACAAAAAAAGCATCCGTTGCCATGCCTGCTCCAAAAATCCGAGCAATCAACATATCTCTTACAAACCCTAAAATACGGGATATAAAGGTCATGCTGCTTACCGCAGCGAAAGCTCTGAGCAAATTCATGGAAATATATATTAACCTGATTTTATAACTATCTTATGCCAGTTATACGATATCCTTTAGGTAAATAGCAAACTCGTAACTAAGCATTTACATTAAGTTTAAATTTATGAATAATCAATTTTACAATCATTACCCTAGTTGCATTACAAGTACCTCGTTTACCCCTATATCTTCTTGTAATATGGTAGAAATAGTTTTAGAATAGTCGATTATTATTCAAATGCTGGGCTTGGACCTTCTAATGGCTAATACTGCACAAACTAGAAAACGCGCAAGACAAAATGTAAAACAAAGTGCTCACAATCATAGCCTTCGTTCCAAATTACGCACCGCGATTAAACTTGTAGTCAAAGCTATTAAAGCTGGTGATAAGTCTGCTGCTCAGGCTGCATTCAAAACATCCTGTGCTACAGTGGATTCAATTGCTGATAAAAGGATAATTCACAAAAATAAGGCTGCAAGACATAAAAGCCGCCTGTCTGCAGCTATTAAATCAATGGCCTAAATCCATTTCTCATCAATAAAATCCTTCAGAGTTTAGACTTTTTATTTGTAGTAATTCATTGCTACAACCTATCTTATTTAATACCACCCATCGCTATGCAGAAACAACGCTATTATGCTTTACTATTGAGTATCTAGCTAAAGCAGAGCCAACCAGTCAAAGCACTAATAAACCAGATATCTGTTAAGCATAAAACGTTTGTAGTTGCAAGAAAACTGTATGCTATCTTATTTTACTCGACTATTTTATTTAAGATCATTTAACTATCGAAAAAATCTTGAAAAATTTTACTAAATGGGTAAAGATAATTAAACGCTATAGATAATTTTGTAGCGTACGGTGGCTTCTGCCGCCGTAATGCATTCTATTGCTAAAAAATGAACGTCTATATGGAAAATCTGATGAATACCTATTCGCGACTTCCTGTTACCTTTGTAAAAGGAGAAGGAATATGGCTATGGGATAACCAAGGGAAGAAATATCTTGACGCTCTGGCTGGTATTGCCGTATGCGGCATAGGTCATTGTCACCCTAAACTAGTAGAAGCAATCTCTGAGCAAGCCAAAATACTAATCCACACTTCAAATTTATATCATATAGATAAACAAGAAAAACTGGCTGAGAAACTAGCTATGCTATCTGGGCTACATAAATCCTTCTTTTGCAACTCAGGAGCGGAAGCAAATGAGGCTGCAATTAAATTAGCAAGATTATATGGCCATAACAAAGGAATTGATTTACCTACCGTAATAGTAATGGAGAACTCGTTTCATGGCCGCACCATGGCTACTCTGACTGCGAGTGGCAACCGCAAAGTTCAAGCTGGTTTTGAACCACTTCTAACAGGATTTGCCCGTGTACCTTTCAATGATCTTGAAGCGATAACACAAGTATCAGCGCACAACAAAAATATAGTGGCCATACTAGTTGAACCATATCAAGGTGAAGGAGGCATCAATGTTCCACAAGCAGGCTATTTAGAGGGATTACGCCAGATTTGTGATGAAAATGGCTGGATGCTAATGCTAGACGAAGTGCAATGTGGAATTGGTCGGAGCGGCAAATGGTTTGCTTTTCAAAATAGTGCGGCAGTCCCAGATGTAATTACACTTGCCAAAGGTCTCGGCTCAGGTGTCCCCATTGGCGCATGTCTAGCAGGAAATATTGCGGGAGAAATATTTAAACCAGGTAGCCATGCATCTACTTTTGGTGGCAATCCACTTGCCTGTACTGCAGCAATTACTACACTAGATATAATTGAGGAAGAAAACTTAATGTTCAATGCATTGAAACAAGGCGACCTTATGCTTAATAATTTCCAAGAACAACTAGGTAATTCAGGCAATGTAGCTCAAATACGTGGACAGGGACTAATGATTGGTATAGAACTGACAAAATCATGCGGGAAATTAGTAATAGATGCACTAAAACAAGGACTATTATTGAACGTGACTTCAGACAAAGTAGTACGCCTACTGCCGCCTTTAATAATAAAGCAGAATGAAGCAAAAAAAATAGTAGATATGGTATCTACTTTAATAAAAAATTTTTAAGGATGTATCGAATCATATAAAAAATATGCTGATCATTAACAATCTAAAAAATTATGCAACTTAAACATTTTCTACAATTTAATGACTTTTCCCGTGAAGAGTTTGAATATCTCTTTGAGCGAACACGATGGATTAAAAATGAGTTTAAACATTATCACCGTTATTGGCCATTGGAAGACCGTACTCTTGCAATGATTTTTGACAAGAATTCAACTCGCACGAGACTATCATTTGAAGCTGGAATGCACCAAATGGGTGGGAAAGCAATTTATCTTTCTACAAGAGATACCCAGCTTGGACGAGGTGAACCGGTAGAGGATGCTGCACGGGTGATCTCTCGTATGGTAGATATAGTAATGATCCGTACTTATGAACATGACATAATTAAGCGATTTACTGAGCATTCAAGGGTCCCTGTAATAAATGGACTTACAGACGAATATCATCCCTGTCAGATAATGGGGGATATTTTTACCTTCATTGAACAGAGAGGGGATATCTCTGGCAAGACAGTAGCATGGATAGGCGACTCAAATAATGTATGTAACACTTGGCTGCAAGCAGCTGAAATATTTAATTTTAACGTACATGTTTCTACCCCACCTGGATATGAAATTAAACCGGAACAGGCAGGAATTAAAAGCACAAATAACTATGCCGAATTTCCTGACCCACATGATGCAGTTAAAAATGCCGACCTTGTAACTACTGATGTCTGGACAAGCATGGGATTTGAAGCTGAAACTGAAGAACGGAAGAAAGATTTTGCTAACTTCCTTGTAGACAAGAAAATGATGTCTTATGCAAAAAAAGAGGCTCTATTTATGCACTGTTTGCCTGCCCATCGTGGTGAAGAGGTGACTTCAGAGGTAATTGAGGGACCACAATCAGTTGTCTGGGAGGAAGCAGAAAACCGACTACACACTCAAAAAGCGCTTATGGAATATATGTTGCTAGGGGAAGTTAAAATAAATTCTACTGTATAAGAAAAATATAAGAGAGAAATTAATTCCATTGTGAGTCAAATATGAAGAAACTTAGCAAAATTAATAAAGTAGTGTTAGCTTTCTCTGGTGGTTTGGATACATCAGCAATTCTTAAGTGGCTACAGGATACATATCAGTGCGAAGTAGTTACTTTTACTGCAGATATTGGTCAGGGTGAAGAAGTAGAGCCTGCACGTACCAAAGCAGAACAACTAGGTATAAGAGAAATATTTGTTGAGGATTTACGTGAAGAATTTGTACGTGATTTCGTTTTTCCAATGTTTAGAGCTAATGCCATTTATGAAGGAGAGTATCTACTAGGTACTAGTATTGCAAGACCACTTATAGCGAAACGACAAATTGAAATTTCTCAGCTAACTAAAGCTGATGCAGTCTCACATGGAGCGACCGGAAAAGGTAATGACCAGGTGCGTTTTGAGCTTGGTTATTACGCTCTTCAACCTGATATACATGTAATAGCTCCATGGCGTGAATGGGATCTCACATCACGGGAAAAGCTCTTACAATATGCCAAGCAAAATAACATCCCAGTGGAGATGAAAAAGAAAAGTGGCTCACCATATAGTATGGATGCAAATCTATTACATATATCCTATGAAGGCCGCATACTTGAAGACCCTGCAATAGAACCAAATGAATCTATGTGGCGCTGGACAGTGTCTCCTGAAGCGGCGCCTAACAAAGCTGAATATATCGACATCGAGTTTAATCAAGGTGACATTATTGCATTAAACGGAGAAAATCTTTCTCCTGCAGAAATACTAACTGAGCTCAATAGGATAGGGGGCAAGCATGGTATAGGTCGACTTGATTTAGTTGAAAACCGTTATGTAGGGATGAAATCTAGAGGCTGTTATGAGACGCCTGGTGGATCCATCATGTTACGCGCACATCGTGCAATCGAATCTATTACCCTTGACCGGGAAGTTGCACATTTGAAGGATGAATTAATGCCACGTTACGCTACATTGATTTACAATGGATATTGGTGGAGTGCTGAACGCAAAATGCTACAAACCATGATTGACGCTTCACAAATTTATGTGAATGGATGGGTTAGGATAAAACTCTATAAAGGTAATGTGATTGTAGTTGGACGGGATTCTAAAACAAACTCATTATTTGATTCTGATATTGCAACATTTGAAGATGATAAAGGCGCATATGATCAATCAGATGCTGAGGGATTCATTAAGTTAAATGCTATGCGGATGAGAATAGCCTCAAAGTTAGGAAAGAAATAATTAACTCTAAAGTATTCTGTTAATTTTAATTATAGCTAGATTCAAAGTAGATACATAGTTTACTAATTATTTATTAAGCTATATGAGTTTATAAGGAGAAACTACATGCCTTCATTCGATATAGTTTCAGAAGTTGATAAACAAGAAATTAGAAATGCAACAGACCAAGTTAATAAAGAGGTCCGAACCCGTTTTGATTTTAAAGGATCTGATGCACGAGTCGAACAAGAAGACTACAAACTTACTATTTACGCAGATGATTCGTTTAAAATAGGACAAATTTTAGATATTCTCATGAGCAAAGCTACTAAGCGTGGCGTAGATGTACGCTGTATGGACAAAGGCGAGATAGAAAAAATTACAGGAAATAAAGTTAAACAGTCAATTACAATAAAAATTGGGGTAGAAACAGAACTTGCAAAAAAAATTGTAAGAATTGTCAAAGATAGTAAACTTAAAGTCCAGGCCAGTATCCAGGGAAATACTGTGCGTATCTCAGGTACAAAAAGGGACGTATTACAGGAAACAATAGCTCTAATTAGAAAATCTATTACTGAGTTTCCCTTACAATTTCAGAACTTTAGAGACTAAAGATATTCAATAATTAACATCCTGCCAGAGCCATTTATAAAATTCTATAACAATTAATAAACTGGCCTCAACAAACTTTCCATCTACGAATCACTCTTAATGCTATTTAAAACTAAGGCGCCTTATTTGTAGGGAGCCTCATACTTCATTAAGATATCGTAGTAAGCTCGGACAGACTCAGTTAGATATACAGCCTCGCCACCTCGGGCATAACCATATTTTAAATTTTCAAAATGCTTACTATCACTTAATAAGGGTAGTGACTTCTTGAGATCCACCCATAAATCTGGACTCAATTTCATCCTCTGTGCCAAGATACGTGCATCTTCTATATGACCATAACCTTGATTATAAGCTGCTAACGCTATCCATGTACGATCTGGTTCAACAATACGTGATGGCAATGTGTCTTTTAAAATCAATAAATACCGTGCGCCGGCAAGTATACTTTGTCGTGCATCAAGGCGATCAGTGACCTCCATACGCTGAGCAGTATCTTCAGTCAGCATCATTATGCCTCTTACATTTGTGGATGAAGTGGCCATCCGATCCCAATGAGATTCTTGATAAGCCAGAGCAGCTATCAAACGCCAATCTATATTAGTTTCTTCCTCTGCTTCATAAAAATAACTACGTAAATCCGGCAATAATTTACGAGTATTCTTTAAAAACTTTTTTACATCATCTTGACCTAATCTCTGAATATGTCCGTAATATCTGTCAAACAAACGATTAAAGTTCCCATCCCTATTAATCTTCTTAAAAAACTTATTTGCTTTTATCTTGAGCTCTGGTTCTGTATATGATGAAAAGGCCCATGCTTTACTACTTTTCTTACCTAAATTTATAGCCACTCCCAGGTTTGTATAAAAATTCTTTTGGATACTAATTTGGGTTGAATCTGCAACTACATAATCACTCTCACCTTTAGATAATCTAGCTAGAAGATCATCAGCCGATGCATTTATTTCAGTCCATTTCAGACCCGGAACTTTTAGTTTTTCTTTATTCAGCTGATGGATATGAACAGTTCCTCTTACAATCTCAATATTTTTCCCAACTAGATCACTTATTTTTTTTGGTTTGGAAAAATTCGTATTGTAGGCTATTTGTGGCTGTACTTTTTGATATACAGGACCAAAACTTATATGCTTCTGATTCAAGTCTGTAACGTTAGTTCCAACAACCATATGCCCTTGTTTCTTCTTTAGAGATAATAGAGCTGCCTCTACATCAGATACAGCAATAAACTTTATTTTTTTATCTATTTCTTTAGCAAATTCTGAAGCAAGATCAAACTCTAGACCAACATATTCCCCTTTATAATTTTGATGAAAAGTATCGTTACTATTCACTACAATAACTATTAATTCATCAGTTTTATCGGTTTTATCGGTTAGCGTTGATGATTTATCTAAAAAATCACAGGAAGAAGTAATAAAACTACTAACAATAATCAGAAAAATTATAGCTAAAATACGCATTAATAACATATGCCGGATATTAAATTATTCTGCTTCATTCTCATTATAAATAATGGTAAATTTAGCTGGTAAAACACTCTTCATAGTGAGAATGGAGGGGTACCGAAGAGGTCATAACGGCGCTGACTCGAAATCAGATGGCCAGGGCAACCTGACACGTGGGTTCGAATCCCACCCTCTCCGCCACCACATAACCTGTTGATATTATATATGTATTTCTATTTCTGTTACCGGCTAAACTCCCGGCCTGTCGGGGGCTTAGCCGGCTTCCGGTAGGGTGTGTGCTCCGGAGAGACACTTTGAGTCGCCTGTCCTGACCATCATACTCCCGATATTTCTGTTCGCGAAATGAACCGTACGGATTGCCCCTGCTGCGATCCTGTGATGCGGGGCAATAAAGCGTGTGGATTTGCGGGAGGGATCGGGGGAAGCAATCTAGTCAGTCCGATGCCAGCTGGCAGCTGGCAGCTGGCAGGGCAGCGATGCAGAGGGAACTAAATGATCCGGAAAACCGGTAGCTGTTGCTGCCAGTCGAGAGGATATTTTGTATTGCGCATGAGAGTGACCGGTGTCAACTCTGCCGGTTGTCTTCCGTTCAGGATGGCAGTGGTAATCTTCGGGGACAGGAAGGCAAGCCTGAGCAGGCGGGTAGCATAGGAACTTCCATACCCTTCTTCTGCTGCAATGTCGGCCAGGCTCCGTCCGGGAGGTTCCGTGAGTTTTTGCCGGATACGATGCGCGGTAACGATCAGCCGGATGAGCTTCCTGTCCGGTTCAGTTCTGCCTCCGGCAGGCATACCATTGATCAGCATCCGCAGACCATACCCACAGCGCCTGAGATCAAAATCAATCTTCAGGGTGAGTGCGGGCTCCGTCGGGGAAGCCTGCGCTGCGGCGGTGAGTTTTTCTTTTTGTAACCACCTGCAAAGATGACGGACCGGCAGGCGGAGGATGATGTTCTGATCCCGGATAGTAATGCGCTGGATGAGTGCGATGCATACGGATCGTTTTTCAGAAGGGGTTTTTGCGGGCCATTCCTCTGCCAGTTTTGCCGCCTCTTTGATCACCTGTTGTAACGCCCCGGCTCCGGTGATATGGGAGGAAAGCACATCCACCAGCTCACCGGTACTGGTAAAGAGAGTCTGTAACCGGTGAGAGAGCAGTTGTTCGATCTCCCGGGCAGGGATGCGCAGGCCGGCCGGGCTACTCCTGCGGGGCCCGGTTGTAAGGGATCGGGAGAGGTAATAGCGATAGCGCTTGCCATTTTTCACCGCATAACCCGGCGTCATACGATTGCCCTCCCCGTCAAACAGGAGCCCGGCCAGCAGAGCCGGATCTTTGATTCTTTCACCGGAGTGATGCCCGACCCGGTTCTCCGCAAGACGTGCCTGCACCTGATCCCAGAGTTCCGGTCCGACGATGGGCTCCTGCCGGCCCGGATAACAATGGCCTTTATGAGTGATCTCCCCGAGATAGATCCGGTTTTGCAGCAGGTGGTACAGTGCCCCCCGGTGGAACGGAACCCCACCGCTCCTGCGACCCTTCGCACTGATCCTGACTTTGCTGAGGATCCCCTCTGATGCCAGTACCTCGCTTAAACGGAAGACGGATCCCACCTCCCGGTACCGTCTGAATATGTGACGAACCTGGTCGGCCTCTTCTCCGTTGATGATCAGTTTCCGGTCTTTTGTATCATAGCCCAGAGGGAGATTGCCTCCCATCCACATGCCCTTCTTCTTGGAAGCGGCAATCTTATCCCGGATCCGTTCACCGGTGACCTCCCGTTCAAACTGGGCAAAGGATAACAGCACATTCAACGTCAGACGCCCCATGGAGGTGGTGGTATTGAACTGCTGGGTGACCGAGACAAAAGTGATCCCTCTGTCGTCGAACAATTCCACCATCCGGGCAAAGTCGGCCAGGGAACGGGTCAGGCGGTCAATCTTGTACACCACGATGGTATCCACCTTTCGGGAGCGGATAGCTGCAAGCAGTTGCTGCAGAGCCGGGCGGTTCATGCCCGCGCCTGATTTGCCGCCATCCTCATAGTGTTGTGGCAGGACACACCAGCCCTCGTGCTTCTGACTGGTGATATAGGCTTCACAGGCTTCCCGTTGCGCATCCAATGAATTAAAATCCTGTTCCAGCCCCTCTTCGGAAGATTTACGGGTATAGATGGCACAACGCACGGGCATCATCTTTCTTCCGGTCATGACGGGGCTCCGGTTACAGCGCATAGGGCGGGTTCCGGGATGCGGGGGGAAGATCGGTTCAGTCCGAAGAAGCGCGGACCGGACCAGTGCGTGCCGGTAATCTCTTTAGCAATGGCAGTGAGGGAGGGATAAATTCGCCCCCGGAATGAAAATCCGGTCTCCAGTACTAGCACATCATGTCTTTGCCCGTGCCATTCCCGGACTAACCGCATGCCGGGCAGCAAGGCGGCGGGTCCGGTACCGGCTTGCTTTCCGGATAGAGTCGTTTTGAGTAACGATCGGAGTTTCCGCCTGACCGGACCCTTCAGCCCACCGTACACCTGTTCCTGCATGGTACAGGCAATGCCCCGGAGTAGCAGATCCCGGCTCAGTCTTTTGGGTGCGGGGCAATGAAACCTACGCAACCAGTGTTTTCGCAGATCCGGGAGAGGGAGATCAGTCAGTGCGGCAATCCGGGCACTGACATCGGGTGTCCCGTCAGGTCTACTCCCACCGGCCGGCCGTTGTACCAGTGCATTGAGCTGTTCTGTCAGGGCAGGGACCGGTTGTGCCGGAGCGGGTACTACTCTGCCTGCACCGGTAGTGACGGGTTGCTCATTATTATGTGGGCATATCGGGTATTCCGGCATAACGGATCCCTCCTGTAGTGAGTCGGCAGGACAGAAAAACTGATCCTTGTCCTGCGACCAGTACCGCTTGCCTGCCGGTAAAAGTCAAGTCAACACCCCTTGTTTCCTGTTATAGGCCAGATAAGGTTCATTGCAGGGTTTTGTGCAAAGCGTTGACCAGGGTTTCCTGCCATACACCAGATAATGGATTGACTGATCTATACTTCTGTTCATCCCCTCGTTACTCTCTCCGGATGAGAAGGTAGTTGCCGCGCAGATGGGCTCTCATACCCTCGTTTCGATCTAAGCTCCCCGTGTGAGAGGGCGATAATGAAGAGCAGGAAACTCTGCTAAAAGCACAGGTGCTTCTGAGCGAAATTTTACGATTACGGCCGCGCTCAGATGCCATTGAGATCTCTTTCCTGGAAGGGATTACGGTGGATTACATCAGGCATGGGCTTCGACAATGCCTGATCCCACATTAAATGCAGCTATTGTCGAAGCCCATGCTTCTTGCCCGGTGATATTGTCATTTTCTCCATACGTTGGAGCTGCGCCACCCGGACTTCAAAGATGAAGTTATCTTTATTGCCATAGGGTTTGATCTTGAGCTGCCTCCAGTTGACACCTCACCTGTGCCCGAGATTACGGTTACCAGTAATCATGTCAGTTGTGAGCTGATCAAACATCCGGATGCCGTCGTGGAAAGCGCAGAAAAGATTGAGATCACCTGTCGCCCGTATTTGAGTAATGACCTGTCCGAGCCACAGATGGACCCGCCAATCACACTGATTCTGAGTAAGGTCGAGGCGGATATGAGTCGTGTGGTCGGACGTGCCCGTATGCTCGATACCGGCAATAAAAGCTTCCCGTCAGAAACCTATACTGCCACGCGCTTTCCCGGGCTGATGCGTTGATCTATCCGAACAGCTCGCCATGTGATCCGATACGTGCCAACTGTAACTTGAGTCCATCGCTTGTCTGACAGTAGATGAGCAGTAAATCAGGTGTAAGATGGCATTCTCGAAAGTTGCGCCAGTTACCAATGAGATCGTGATCCCTGAAGGATTTTGGTAATGGCTGATCATTGCAAAGCACTTCAAGTGCCGTCTTGAGACGTTCATCTACTATTTTTGTGTATCTGGGATTCGCCTTAACTCGCCTGAAATCTTTCTTGAAGGCGCTAGACTGCTTAATCGCCCGCATTCAGATCAGCCATTAACGCGTCAACGGAATCGAAGGTTTCACCTTTCCCGGCTTCAAGCTCAGCTATTGCCGCTCTGGTTTCTTTGTTTGGCACCTTGATTTCAAACGGCAGACGATGCTCATCAGCAATGCGCAGCATGAGCAGACGAATGGCATCGGATACGGATAATCCCATCGCGTCAAGCGCTTCGCTGGCACGCTGTTTGGTCGCCTTATCAATACGGGCGCGAACATAGGTATCAACGGTGGACATGAGTAATCTCCTGAATAAATGAACTAGTTACACTGTGGTCGCAAAAGGACTACATGTCAAGAAAGAAAACAAATGAAAACACACTATCCGCACTGGGCTTGCCCGTATATTGGCTTGCCATGGCAGTCCGGAGCGAAAGGTTCTGATGTTTTTGATTGCCGGAGCCTCGTCATCTGGGTGTAAAAACGTCACTTTGCCCGGATCCTGCCGGGCATTCCGGTTGCCGAGGTGATTTAAAGGGTCTGGCTTTAACCTTCCGTGATCATACGGAGCGCAAATGCTGGCAGATCACAGACGTCCCTGAACAGGTCGATGTCGTTTTAATGCGTCAATCCCGCCGTCCCATTCATATGGGTATCTGGATCATCATCCCGGCTGAACAAGATGTTCTGCACTGTGTGAAAGGCAATGGCGTGGTGTTGAATATGGACAATCTTAAACTCGCAGACTGGCCGTTCCGGTCAGAGTACAAATCCCAATCTGCTATACTATGCACGAGGTACGGCAGGGCATTACCCAAGTTCCGGTCAGAGTACAAATCCCAATCTGCTATACTGAATTAAATCGTTATCATCGTCCGCATCAAGTTCCGGTCAGAGTACAAATCCCAATCTGCTATACTATGCACGAGGTACGGCAGGGCATTGCCCAAGTTCCGGTCAGAGTACAAATCCCAATCTGCTATACTGATCACGGGATTGAGCGTAGAGTATGAGCTGTTCCGGTCAGAGTACAAATCCCAATCTGCTATACTAACACACCATTCACTCAAGCGGGATTAACAGTTCCGGTCAGAGTACAAATCCCAATCTGCTATACTCTTCAGTAATTGGTATATATTGAGAAATTCGTTCCGGTCAGAGTACAAATCCCAATCTGCTATACTGATCTGGAATTAATAGAAATACTGAAATGGGTTCCGGTCAGAGTACAAATCCCAATCTGCTATACTGAATTAAATCGTTATCATCGTCCGCATCAAGTTCCGGTCAGAGTACAAATCCCAATCTGCTATACTATGCACGAGGTACGGCAGGGCATTGCCCAAGTTCCGGTCAGAGTACAAATCCCAATCTGCTATACTATCATAATATTTTCTAATTCCATTTTCTGAGTTCCGGTCAGAGTACAAATCCCAATCTGCTATACTAACTGTTGAATGATTGATGATAAGGTGGGTGTTCCGGTCAGAGTACAAATCCCAATCTGCTATACTGTGACTTACGACAATGAAACTTCATCTCATGTTCCGGTCAGAGTACAAATCCCAATCTGCTATACTTTCTGATTAATCCGCTGCAATCAGGTACCGGTTCCGGTCAGAGTACAAATCCCAATCTGCTATACTATGGCTTTTGATTTAGTGATTAACGTTGTAGTTCCGGTCAGAGTACAAATCCCAATCTGCTATACTCTTCCCTGATTCAAGTATGTAGAAGGATGAGTTCCGGTCAGAGTACAAATCCCAATCTGCTATACTGGTACGTCCTGATGTCGACACGTTGGAGGGGTTCCGGTCAGAGTACAAATCCCAATCTGCTATACTTAAAAAAGGAGAAGTAATTCAAGAATGTTGGTTCCGGTCAGAGTACAAATCCCAATCTGCTATACTTATCAGGCACAACGAATCATCCGGAGATGTGTTCCGGTCAGAGTACAAATCCCAATCTGCTATACTAGCACCGCGCAGATTAGCTCCGTGCAGATTGTTCCGGTCAGAGTACAAATCCCAATCTGCTATACTTTCTGCTTTTGTTCGCAGATAAGAATATAGGTTCCGGTCAGAGTACAAATCCCAATCTGCTATACTTAAAAAAGGAGAAGTAATTCAAGAGTGTTGGTTCCGGTCAGAGTACAAATCCCAATCTGCTATACTATGCACGAGGTACGGCAGGGCATTACCCAAGTTCCGGTCAGAGTACAAATCCCAATCTGCTATACTGAATTAAATCGTTATCATCGTCCGCATCAAGTTCCGGTCAGAGTACAAATCCCAATCTGCTATACTATGCACGAGGTACGGCAGGGCATTGCCCAAGTTCCGGTCAGAGTACAAATCCCAATCTGCTATACTGATCACGGGATTGAGCGTAGAGTATGAGCTGTTCCGGTCAGAGTACAAATCCCAATCTGCTATACTAACACACCATTCACTCAAGCGGGATTAACAGTTCCGGTCAGAGTACAAATCCCAATCTGCTATACTCTTCAGTAATTGGTATATATTGAGAAATTCGTTCCGGTCAGAGTACAAATCCCAATCTGCTATACTGATCTGGAATTAATAGAAATACTGAAATGGGTTCCGGTCAGAGTACAAATCCCAATCTGCTATACTTGACCTGACGTCCATCTAATAAATATATGTGTTCCGGTCAGAGTACAAATCCCAATCTGCTATACTAACGAGTTATTTATCAGAGCAGCCTTGCAGGTTCCGGTCAGAGTACAAATCCCAATCTGCTATACTTTGATGAACATTAACTGCCTGATGATTAAGGCAGTTAATGTCTATCCCAACAGGAAAAATTAAAGGTTTCATCAAAAAAGACTGTATTGGTCTGGTGATTTATTGCGTGGTTGCTTAGCTCTTCCACGAAAAGTAATGATGCGTTCATACTGCTTATCAGTGAACTGTAGGATGTTGACTTTACCTCCAGTAGGTAAATTTCTTTCTACTTGTGCGCAGAAAGAGTCTACCTTACCCGGGCTACTACAAAAACGCATATAAACTGAGAACTGGGACATCTCAAAACCCATATCAAGCAAGGCATTACGGAAATCGGTAGCAGCCTTACGCTCAATTTTTTCGACAACTGGTAAATCAAACATTACCATAATCCACATGAATCGGTATCCAGAAAGCATGGTAGATTAGTTGTACTATGTAACTGTAGCCATATTAAGCGGTAATCCTGGCAAGGGTAGGTCGAGTTTATTTTTTTCGCCTATAAAAATTTGCACTAATGAAGTAGCCAGTCTTTGAGTGCAGACCATCATAGGAGTGACACCCTCGCTAGTTTGCATGTCGTCGTATAATGTCATTACTAACGCATGCTTGCTCTCTGGCGTAACCTGGTCTTCACCTTGTTTATGTAGTTGCCATACTTTTAAGTCTATTATGGGACGGAAGGGTTCCATCAAGTCGTCTACTAGTCGCATGGCATTACCTTCGTTACTGTGATGCAATCCTATTGTAGGGTGAAGTCCTGCAGCGACTACTGCACGTGCGGTGGCCGCTCGTAATACAGTGTAACCATAGTTGAGCATGGCATTGAGGCTATCAGCTTGTTG
This sequence comes from Nitrosomonadaceae bacterium, assembly GCA_965205785.1. Lineage (GTDB taxonomy): Bacteria > Pseudomonadota > Gammaproteobacteria > Burkholderiales > Nitrosomonadaceae > BJGV01. The sequence goes on along the minus strand of OZ242188.1, from coordinate 1,600,737 downwards.
ATCACGTCGGAAGTCATCACCAAATAACAATCTCCAATACCGTCGCGCCCCTTGAGCTTCAATGTTATCCGGGTCACCTGAGCGCACTTTACTGACTAATGCTGATAATGGTACAACTGGTGCGCCGGTAGCCTCAAGTGAGGCAGCTTGTTGCTTAAGTTTAGATTTGACGATTTCTGCCCATAGGCGTTTTGTCATCGGTTGCCTGGCAGCAAGCTGTGCATCAAAACGTTTTGCCTGCTGATAGTTACCATCTGTCGTCAATATCATACCTACTGCGTTGTGATTAGCGGCACATAGCACAAAGGGGGCACAACGTTCAGCTAGCGCCACCAATAGGTTGTTGGTATAACTCAATCCGTGCGCATTGGCGATAACGGCGGCCACATTATCCAGCGGTACCCGCCCCAACTCTTTGTGTTCGCCTACTGTGTCTTGCACCACTAGAAAACCGCGCGAAAGGAATAAGTGTCTACGGTCATCTGCGACTTCGATGATGCGGCCGATCACTTTTTACTCCTTAAAACCAGGGTCGCGAAGTTCGCCAATGGGGGAGATTGTTATGCGGCGTGTCCGGGCTGATTGAAAAGTACTCGCTGACCTGGAGACATAGGAAAAATCTTCCTTTTTGTTTCGATTTCTTTCATCGACATTTGCTTCGTTTATGTCAGCCATGAATACTGATCCTCGATTATTTAATGTTGCTACCCGCATAGTGCGAGGTTTTCCATTGTCATTAAAACGAATTACGTCACCAATCATCAAGCGCATTACCAAAGGATTCCCGCTTATACTCAATATCGGATGACGCAGTCGTGCCACGCCATGTTTGCGGACATGTTGGTAAGCATCAAATGTGGAAATAACCTCCCCTTCCCACTTGTCATTCTTATTGCGCACGATCTCAATGCAGTAGTTGCTATCACCTTTGTAACCCTTATATGGCTTTGGTTCTCCGTTAGGTAGTACTCCATGCCGACTTGTAGTTTTAAGATTTATTAATTTAATAACCGTGAGCTTTTCCTTAAAGTGTTTACGTTTCCCTTCCACCATTTTGTGAGAGCTGACTTCGTCATCATCTCGCAAACCATAAGCAGTGTCGTTATGCATTGCACCTTCATGACTGTGATCAGGTTTGTGACTAACCCAAACAGATTTAATGGCACGTTGTACATGGTCTCGATAGGTTTTCCATGGCAGTGGCATATTTTCCACAAGGCGATTAAGTTGCTTCTTGCGGGCGCTCGCACTGGCTTTAGCAAAACGTTGCAGTAAACTCTGGTCTGTCACGGCAATTACACACGCATCCACCGCATGGTGGCGATGGTCGTTACGGTTCTTTTTACCGTTCAAGCCGAGTACTTTGTTAAGGCCAAATTTTGCACGTAGCATAGCGGTCATACGTCCGGGAATGACACGGGTGTTTGGACAAATTAGGCTCATGTACTCGCGTGCCACCTTGCTCAAGTAGCGTGTGTCGTTAAGTGCGCGAGGTAAAAAATCAGCATCATTTTTCAGCCAGTATTGGTAGCCGTCTTCACCAAAGCGGTAGCGTTTTGCTTTGGGCATCTGTTTGGCTCTGACAAGAATGTCAGTGTAGTCATAACCTGCAATACTTTGCGCGCCGAACGCGTCCCAAGGCGTGCGATTTCCCTTAATTTGGTTGGCTTCGCGAAGCGCTACCGTTTTATTATTGAGACTATCGTCAAGTGTTTGTGAAAATGGCAAAATATGTTCAATTTCTACTTCGTCACTTAACAGCATGCTTCTGCTGATTTGTACACCAGAATATGGGCAGCGACGATCGGAAGGGTCAAAACTGAGCTCTTCCCAAAGAATCATTTTCTTAAGGTCATTGTGACTAACTCGTTCTTCACTTATCTTCAGAATACCTGCAATGCAGGTACGAAGCTGAGCATTACGTTCTTGATTTTTTGCCTGCCGTTTATTTTCTTCTTTGCGCTGCTCTTTGTTTTGCTTAAGATCGCGTGCCACTTCAACAATTACCTCAATGGGATGACCGTAACGTTTGAGCAACGTATTCACGACAAGACGTACTTGGTTTAGCCCGATATGTACGGTAGGATTAGCAATTCGGCCATAACGTTTCTCATCAATGTCTTCCGGATCGTTGCTACCAAAACCTACGTGACGCTGCAAAGGCTGACCGTAATAAGGCAGATCAGGCAGAATTTCTCCTGTGGACGATGGACTGAGATGGCTGTGGTGATCAAAACCTGCGGCTTGTACTGCCTTGTCATAGGTCACTACATCACGGCGTAGTTCTGGCAGAATGCGTGTTAGTGCCAACATGCATATAGACCCATACCCTTTTGGCAGACCAACATTAGCTATGACTCCGGCTCGTTTCTCATCAATACCTGTTTCATCTTGCAGCCAGCGAACAATCTTAGCTTCATTTTCCTCCTTAACTAATTGCAGAACAATGGCGTCTTGTTTCATTTCATCAAACTCAAACCATGCTGAACCAAAGTGTTTTTCTTTACTCAAGACAGCACTAGTAACATTGCCTTTGAGTTCTCGTCGTTTGTCATCTTCAAAGTTGAATTGGACTGCACCAACCACATTAAGTAATTTTTTTATTTGTATAAAACTACGTTTGCTATTCCCTTCTAACGCAACAATGAGATCATCGCGCTGTTTCAATGTCAGCGGCTCTTCCTTTAAACCTTCACGTAAGATGCGTAAATTGTTTATCTCTTGATACAAGCGAAAACGCTGAGTGCTGGGTAAAGCTAAAGGCGCGCGTTCCTCATCAGGCAAAAGAGTGCATCGACCCGGAGTGACTGGCTTCAGTTGTCGTTGATACAGTAAAACGTTTTTCAGGTCGGCGCGTGCGGTTTCGGTGAATTGTGCTGAATTCAATTCAGCCTGTTTGGCCCACAGCACGTCAAACTCATGCTCTATCATGGCACGATCAATATACAAGTCGTAGCTCTTATCAATTTTTGTTTTACCGTCCTCTATTAATGATTTTTTTTTTGCGATAGCGGGCACGGACTGTTTGCCCCGCCACATTGCGTTTGTTGAGCCACTCACCCACGGTGCGGCAGTTTTCCATATCAAGCTTTTCGCGCAATTTGTTGATAGCGGTTTTTAGCGCACCAGCATCATTATCTTTTGTATCTGTCTTTCGATTACTTTTAAAGCCGCGACGTTGATTGATATGAAACAATGCGCGGCCAAATTCGGCAGGGGCGAGTGCTTTATCCAGCCCTTTAGCACGGATAGTAAACGGGTCCATGGTTTCCAGTGCTTTGCGCTGAGTTTCCTCAGCAGGAAAAAAGCCGTACTCAATAAGCGTGCGTATCATGCGCGCTTTACGTTTAAGAAATCGGTCACGACGACGACGCGCAGCACGTGCTTCACGGCGGGTTACAGAAAGAGAAGATCCATTTTTAGGATTGCGTCCATTTGAGAAAATACGTACTCCAGCCTTAATCACGGCGCAGGGTTGGTCGTTTGCATTGAGTCGTATCATCGCCCAGCCGAGTGAGGTTGAACCTAAATCAATCCCTAAGCGATAGCGCATTTTATGTAGCATTACTTTCTCCTCTGTATGAGCCTACGATTTTAATATTATTGTCTTGACTATATAACATTTCCGCCTTAAGATGGATCTCACTAGGAGATTGGGATTTGTGCTCTGGACGCTAACAAGCTGAAAGATGCACCAAATGCAGGAGTCGCTATATGCGGCTCTTTTTTATAGGGAATTATGTATTTAACTTGACAAGCTGGTTATTTAATTTCCTTCATAGTCGGCTTATCAGTTCTGTCAAGTCGCATCACAAATTTACGTTCTAAGTCTTTTTTCGTTGGCACAGTTCTCTTATGTTCTGCTAGCTTACCTGCATTCAGTAAGGCTTTGACAGAGCGGTTTATAATTTTATCATTAAAGTGTTTACTTATGGGGATTACCTTTTTATGGTGTAAAGTACCGCAATGGAGGAAATTGCATTTTCCATCGCACTCAACTCTACTTGTTCTGCATCAATCCGTTGTTTTATTGCATTTCGAGCCTCATTCACCCTCGCTTTGGTAGCTTTCTGCCGCGTTCCATTCCCTGGTGTATTTATCAAGTATGATAAAGTGGTTTGATTCCGCAATAGGTTTTGTCTGCTCAATCATTATTTCTGTTCGCCAGTCTGTTTAAAATTAGGGGCTGTCCCAGATAATGCCTAATTTGTGTTATAGGGGTAAGGATGAGGCAGAGCAGCATAAGCCAAGCGAAGCAGGCTCGATTGGTTGAGCATTTTGTGGCAGGCACGACGGCTCGCTGCACGGCTTCTTTAATTGGCGTTAACAGCAAAACAGCTATCTATTATTTTCATCGCAATCGCTAACAACATAGGTTCTTTGATAAGCGTTAAATTTACCTTTGTAGTAGTTAATGTGTCCAACTTGACTACCATTACCAGAGACAATAATAGCTGTGTCAAATGCATAAGTGTCTATTTGAAATGGATTGGCATTGCAGGTAAAAAATGGATATATGCCATTTTCTACCATCGAATTTGCGTTAAGCTTACCAGTAGTAATTGTGCGAACTGTATCCCCTAACTTCCTAACCTCCACCCCATCCGGGCAATGCCTGGCAATCAATTCATCAATTTTGTTCATCAGGTAAATTTTTCAGTCATACAGATATTCGTCTTATCCTCAATGACGTAGGTATTGTATTGGTGGCCTGATTCTCTGGCGTATTGTTTGATATCTCTTCTGCAAAAAATTTCACCTACATACGCACTTGCAGGATTACGTACAGGATGTCTCTACTCAGTTGTGGCGCATCCTGAAATAAGAAATACCAACAATACAATAAAAACAGTCTTATTCATATCATACTTCACTAGCTATAATCTTACCCTACTTTTACTCCAACTTCTTCGCCAGCTCTCCGGCTGTGGTATGGTAGTACATCAGTAACTAACCCCAATCATTGACCTCATCTAATTTAGAGACATACTTCAAAAAAAGTCAGCTTTTTAGGTGCGGTCGAAATTTCGACCAACCAGTTAGACTGGTGCAGTATGAAGGCTTTGACGGAGTGCTGTAAATTTCTTTAGTTCTACTTTTCGATTTAAACGACCCAGAATTTTAATCATTTTGTCGGCAGTAAATCTACCCAAATCAGCATTGCGTATCCGTGAAAAATCGGTATAGGCAAAACCTGTTTCTTTTTCTGCTTTACGTACTGATAGCCCTTTTTTATCCAGTACACGTATGATTTCAGCGGCAAGCTCTGCTTTAAACTGAAGCAGTTCAGCATCAACATATCCACAGTCCCTGAATACATTGAAACTACCTTTTACAATTTCAATTTCATTACTCATCTTAGTTGTTCCTGTAATTTTTTAATGCGATACCTGATAAGATCAACATCTTTTTGAGCGGTTTTAATTCCTTTCGGCGATTTCTTTTTAAACGCGTGAATTACCCAAATATCCTCATTCAGATTTAAAACATATATGACACGATAAGCATCACTTTTGTAAGGAAGTGCAATTTCCATGGCACTTATCCTTGCCAACTTGAAGGGCTTGGCTATATCTGCTTTTCCGCCCTCTGCTGCAATAGTCAGCGCAGTAAGAATTGTTTTGCATGTATCTTGTGGAAATTTAATAAAATCCTTTTGTGCGGCCTTGATCCAGGATACAGGTCTTTTCTTCAGTTTTATAAGGATATGTTAGCAAATACACTAACATTGTCAAGTGATTATCAAGTAAAATCTATAAAAATGTATTCAGATTAGCAATTAAATCTTGGGAATATACCCCAAAAACTAAATACAAAGGGCTCTGCTTCACCCCAACTTCTTCGCCAGCTTTCCGGCTGTGCTGTGATAGTACACGAGTAACTGATTCAAATTTTCAGGCGACTAACTTGTGTACATCTTCTGATACCGGATATACTGTGATTTTCTTTGCACGATCTTTTATTTTGCTTGCATCATATTGAAACTGTAACCGCATCCACCCTTCAGGAGTGCTGCCAAATGCCTTTGCTAAACGAATAGACATCTCCCAGGACAGATCAGATTTACCATTTACCAGATTATTCAGTCTTTGCCGCGATACACCAAGTATCTTTGCTGCTTTAGTTACACTCAGTTTGGCTGGCTCCAGACAATCAACACGAACTGCCAGCCCCGGATGAGGTGGGTTCTTCATTTTTAATCTGTTCATAGTATCCTCCTGCTTAATGGTAATCTTCAAAATTTACATCAAATACTTTTTGTTTATTTCCTTCAAATTTAAAGGTAATCCTCCAGTTTCCTCTGACTGTTACAGACCATGTACCTTTACGGTTACCACCTAACCGGTGCAATTGATATGAATGTACATTCATATCTTCTATTGTTTCTGCCTGATGTAGACGAGCTAAAATGGATTTGATTCTATTTACCATTTCTGGTATTAAACCTTTTGCATCGTCTTTTTCAAAAAATCTTTTTAGTCCCTTATGTTTTATGCTTGCTATCATGAGCACTATTATATATCGACAATCGTCACTTGCTAATATTTCTTTAATAAAAATACAGAAATTCAGAATAGCTGGCAGAATGGAATTTCCATTCCAATCTATCCTAATTTCCTAGCTAATTCTTTCGCTGATTCATCTAAATCTCCGCGAGAAACTCCGTTCTTTCAGGAGCCCCTCCTGCTTTAGCTGGGGGAGCGCCAAGCATATAGTTCCCTTTCCGTTTTAAGAATCAGGTCCAGCCAGATGCGCATGGCACGTCCGTTGCCTTCGCGGAACGGGTGGGCAATGTTCATCTCTACATATTTTTCGATGATCTGATCAAAACCGCTTTGCGGCATAGCATCGATATGTTCCAGTGAGGTTTGCAGATACATCAGTGGCGCAAAACGGAAATTGCCCTTAGCAATATTCACCTCGCGGATTTTGCCTGCAAAGTCATAGATATCTTCAAACAAATAAGCATGGATGAAAGAAAGCCCGGCGAATGTGCCGACTTTCCCCCTGGCAATATCACCGGAGTCAAAAAGCTGCTTAGCTTTTTGCTTGCTGATTTTTTCTTCTGCTTTAGCCAGCTCGACTTGTTTGGTGATGTTTAATTTGTTTTCCAGCATCATGCGGCTTCTCCCTCAATCTCCGCAACGATGGCATCAATTTGTATGCGGAGTTCACTTTGACGGGCGACAATTTCCTCAATCCCGGCATTGAATTCGGCAATATTGATTACCTCGCGAGTGTCTCTGGCCTCCACGTAAGAGCTGACCGACAGGTTGTAATCATTGGCCACAATCTTTTCATACGGCACGACTTCCGCCACGTGATCCACTTTCTCCTTACTGTCGAACATATCCATAATCTTTTGAATATGCTCATCAACCATCACGTTATTGTTGGTTTCTTTTTTGAAGAATTCTTCACCACTGGCATCAATGAACTGTAGGTTCATGTCAGGTTTATTTTTGGCCAGCACCAAAATCGTCACGGCAATGGTGGTGCCGTAAAACAGGTTGGGTGCGAGGGAAATCACCGCATCCACATAGTTCTGATCAACCAGATATTTACGGATTTTTTGTTCTGCACCACCACGGTAAAAAATACCGGGAAAGCAAACAATCGCCGCACGTCCTTTGCCGGAGAGATAGCTCAATGCATGCAGAACAAAGGCAAAGTCGGCCTTGGATTTGGGGGCCAGCACACCTGCAGGCGCAAAACGGTCATCGTTGATCAGTGTCGGATCGTCCGAGCCAATCCATTTCACCGAATAGGGCGGGTTGGAAACAATGGCATCAAAGGGTTTGTCCTCACCAAAGTGTGGATTGATGAGCGTATCGCCTAGCTGCATATTGAATTTATCGTAATTGATATTGTGCAAAAACATGTTCATCCGCGCCAGGTTGTACGTAGTGTGGTTGAGCTCCTGACCGAAAAATCCTTCTTCAACAATATGGGCATCAAAATGCTTTTTGGCTTGTAGCAGCAACGAGCCAGAACCGCAGGCGGGGTCATAAATTTTATTCACGCTGGCTTGCTTATGCATGGCAAGCCGGGCAATGAGTTTGGAGACATGCTGCGGCGTAAAGAATTCACCGCCGGATTTTCCGGCATTAGCGGCATAGTTGGATATGAGGAATTCATAGGCGTCACCGAACAAATCAATCTGGCTGCCATGAAAGTCACCAAACGCTAACCCTGCCACACCTTTGAGTACGGCGGCAAGGCGTGCATTCTTCGCTGTTACTGTATTACCCAGGCGATTGCTGGTCGTATCAAAATCAGCAAACAGTCCTTTGATATCGCCTTCAGAAGGGTAGCCGCTGGCAGAGGCCTCAATCCCGGCGAATATTTCGGCTAAGTCGGTATTCAGGCTTTCATTGGTATTTGCGTTTTTAGCAACATTCACGAACAGCTGGCTGGGGTAGATGAAGTACCCCTTAGTTTTGATGGCATCATCTTTGTTCTCCGGCGTGATTACATCGTCAGATAGCTGAGCATAATTGATGCTGCCATCATCGGCTTCGATGTAGCGGGCAAAGTTTTCACTGATAAAACGGTAAAACAGCGTGCCAAGAACATATTGCTTGAAATCCCAGCCATCGACCGCGCCTCGAACATCATTGGCAATCTGCCAGATTTGGCGTTGTAGTGCAGCGCGTTGTTGGTTTCCTGTCATGCGTTATCCTCTTTATTTCTGCTCTTGTTCTTTACTCCAGCGATCCATTTTACTCTTCCGAAATCGCCACGTGCTACCGATCTTGCAACCCGGCACTTTGCCCTCAGAGGCAAATCGACAGGCCATTTTCTCTGCAATCTTACGATACCCGCTCAGCTCTTTACCAATCCTAATATCATCATCGGGCATGGCTGTACTGCCCTTCCCGGGAGATATGAATTGAAAATAGCGGAGAATGTATGAATAATCAAGTAAGTGATCGGGGAAATCAAATTGTAAAGACAGGCTCATGCAGCCATACGGGAACAATCAGATTCTCTGCGCACCATCGACCTGGTCACCTTTTTGGGGTGTCACCATGCGAGTTTTCTTGATATGAAGGCGCTGAGTGAGGATATGGACAAGGCCAAGGACAAGGCCAAGGACAAGGCCAAGGACAAGGCTAGTGACTGGCTAGCTTAATATAAGCTACCAAGGCAATAAGTATATAATTCCCTAAATTTCAATCAGGATTGCATCGCCAACACTATTTTTACCTCTGTGATATGGAGCTTTGCCTGATATAGCCCTTTCTGTAACTCGTTGTTTAATGTCATTGGTTACATCAAACGGCTTAACTGACTTTAAAAGTGTGTTAATCCGCTCGATAGAATCATTTACTACTTCACCTTTGTTAACTATTTTGTGGTCAACCTCGTTCAATGCATCCAGAATATTGTCTTTATATTTATCCTCACCAAACTGGCGTATAGCTTCTCGTACCAGTTTGAAATGAGATTGAAGACCCCGTTGGGTATCTTTGATGACACGTACCTTATTGTGCTCAAATTCATCAATAACGATTTGCGGCACAACTAGTTCAATCTCGTGAGCTTTAGCAAGATCCTCTATCGCTCCGATCACGGGTTGTTGCCGGTAATCTTTTGCAAGATCTAGCCAGACGCATGTATCTATGAGCATTTTGATCATGAGTATATGTATACCAATACATTAAAGAGTTTTCACCTTGTTTTAGTCGCGTTCTAGCCCATATAGAAAGTTAGGTAAATATAGTTATCTTCGCCACTGTAACATTTCATCAAAAATATGGTAATGGACTGTATGGAGATTGATGGATGTTTTTTTACAAAGATCTTCATTGGGTAATACACTGAATGAAAAAATTATGACAGATTGCACAAAAATACACGCTTCACTCTATCAATAGTCTGTAGACTTAAAGTGTTCTTTTCGAGTTATATGTTTGGATGAATACTTCGTACAAAGATATTTCTCATTTGCAAGGCGTGATCTCTGCAAACGTCAAGAAACGGCGCTTACAAATGGGTCTGTCTCAAGAAGAATTCGCAGATCTTTGCGGGTATCACCGAACCTATATTGGCTCTATAGAACGATGTGAGCGTAACATTACGGTATCAACACTCGAAGCCCTTGCAGTTACGCTAGAAGTCGATGCGGCTGAATTGTTGAGGAAAGATGGCTGACCTCAACAAAATTAAGCGAACACCTAAAAGTGCGCTTGACCCCGTGTTGCTTACACTTTGTCAAAGTGTAGAAGCAAAACGCGCTCGTACTGTGATAGACCATATTTTAAAGTATGGAATTATCACTAATGAAGAATTAAGCGACTTATACGGCTATGATCATCCGCCACGCGCAATTCGTGATGTTCGAGAAAACAGAATTCCTCTTATCACGCACAATGTTACCAGTCCAAAAACTGGCCGTCGCATGGGGGCTTATACCTTCGATGATGTGTCAAGAATCAAGCGTGGCCGTATTGGTGGACGCAAGGCTTTTTCAAAGCAATTTAAACAAGAATTGATAGAGATATATGGGGAAAAAGATGCGTTTACGGGTGAGCAAATGCATGAACGGTATTTACAGATAGATCACCGCGTACCCTATGAAGTTTCTGGTGATGACAATGATCATGCTGTAACACTTGATCCTAAAGAGTTTATGTTAATAGATGCCTCCTCTAATCGTGCAAAAAACTGGTCATGTGAAAACTGTGATAACCTTCAAACCAAATACAAACAGGATATTTGCAAACGTTGTTTCTGGGCTTCTCCAGAAGACTATGACCATATCGCCGAGATACCATCGCGTCGCGCTGAAATTATCTGGACTGGTGATGAAACAAAACAGTATGATCGCCTAAGAGCAGAATCAAGAAAGCTTTCTATCGAGATTTCGACACTGATAAAGAAAAAGTTAGGCGAATAGTTCCTGTTTAAAGTCCAGTTTTTTAATGTCTCTATTGGTCAAGCCTAGGCCGTGCGAGACATAGAGGCTTTCAACTGTAATGTCATTACGGCCACTCAATGTTGCTTGTGAAGATCTACCGGCACATATTTCCAGCAAGTGTGCTCGAACACTGTCTGGCAACGGTTCCCCGTATGTTTTTTCGCCCATACGTCCATCATAAGACAACACGTAAGGTACTTCACGATGGTCAAGGTCGTGCAAAACTTCAACCAGTTTATTTCTGCATAATTGTGAAGCGTAGCGTTTGTCTGGTCCGTATGTCGTGCCCTGATAAGGTGGGTCCATGTAAACAAAATCGGTATCTTGAGCTGCATTATCAATACAATCTGCAAAATCGCCTTTAAACAGCTGAGTTCTACCTTTCAAAAGATAACTTACAGCATGAACTGTCCGTGTCATTCTGTCCGGCTTCATTCCCGTCCGGCGTTTGTCGGCTGACTGGGTAAATTGACCCTGCTTGTTGAAGCGAACAGCGTTTTTTACACAGCGTGCAATCAAATATAACAATTGCACTGGGTTTGCATCTTTATTATAAGATGCCCGAATATTATTAAAGTGATGTTCTCCAACTTCAAACTGTTCATGCCAAATCTGACTGTATTCCTCTGATAGCTCAGTTGGATGATTTATTATTAATTTCCAAAGATCAATTAGAACATCGAAACTATCACCGATCACAAAATTCTCAGCAAGATTATGCGAAGCAGCATAAAGTGTGATAGCTGCCGAACCGGCAAAAGGCTCATAAAGTGTTTCAACATCTGGTGGAATTAGTTGGCAAATATGCGGAGCAAGCGAGCGTTTACTACCTTGATAAGGGATGGGCTGAATGGAAAGTGGTTTCATAAAGGTCATGATGCACTATGCTACTAAAAGTCATCATAGATGTGAAGCCCTATTTGCCATTTGTCCACATGAGAACCTAAGAGCTAAAAACTTAAATGTGATAACAGACGGTATGAAAATTAGCAGACGTTAAAATTCAGAACTACTACCTTACTATGTTTTTGATACTATAAGCTCTGCGATCTCTACTGCAATTTCTTCGATTGTATGCGTGGCTTGTGCTACAAGCAACCTTGTCTGCAATCGAGGGACTAAAATCAACTGATAATACGTTCAAAAATTAGCAATTTTAGCCCTGACCAAAATTAACGTTTATGTATGAACGATTAAATTAGTTATGTTGTCATAGCTTAGTAACATAAATATACTGAGCCGATATGCCCCAACAAAACAGACCTTTCTCATCCATATTTCTACTGCTGTTTATTCTGGTAGCTGGCCCTTTACAGGCACAGATTACGTATGCATGTACAGAAATTGAGAAAACTGTTGGGACTGTGCATGATATAAATGATATGGATACGCACAGTACGAACCTGTGTAATGGCCATGAAGAATGTATAAATATAGATTGCAATATTGCTTTTGACTCAAGTCAGGGCTTATGTTGTGAAGAATCTTCTGTAATTAGCATCAATCAAGACTTGCAACAAAATATTCCCATGCTCAGTTTAATAGTTGAGTCAGATATTGATCCGCCTCAGGTAACGAGCACATCATTTAACTCTATTTCACAGAAGAGATTGGTCTCAGCTTTTTTAGTATTATCTTTTTCAGACTTTTCAAGTCAATCCAGCTCCAATACCTACCTTATTACGCGACGTTTGCGTATCTAAACAAATAGTTCCTAAGATTTAAATCCAATATGCTGACTAATTCATTAGTCAGTAATTTTTAATGTTGGAATTTTCCTATACGTGTTGTGTAAGTGCCATACAAAATCCATTAAGGATAAGAAAATATGATGAAATCAAATTTTATTTCCAGACGTTCTTTATTAAAAGGAATGGGTGCTTTTGTTGTGCTGAAAGGCCTAGAAAATTTTCTCCCTTCCTATGTACAGGCAAATACGTCAATTCAAAGATCTGGATTAAGGGGTAATGTAATTAACCTTACTATTGCAGAATCACCATTCACTGTTAATGGCCTGAATACAACTGCAACAACAGTTAATGGCTCAATTCCTGGACCATTAATTCGCTTGAAGGAAGGCCAAAACGTTACCTTGAATGTAACGAATCACTTAAAAGAATCTTCTTCAATTCATTGGCACGGAATACTTTTACCAGCTGGTATGGATGGAGTACCAGGAGTTAGTTTTGCAGGTATTGAGCCGGGTACAACATTCGTATATCAGTTCCCTGTTAAACAGAGCGGTACCTATTGGTATCACAGCCATTCGGGAGGCCAGGAACAATCCGGGGTTTATGCTCCGATAATTATTGATCCGATTGAGCCAGATCCTGTCCAATATGATCGTGAATATGTAGTAATGCTTTCAGACTGGAGTTTTGCATCAGCTGTACAAATGCTTTCCAAATTAAAGAAGCAATCGGATTATTACAACTATCAAAAACGAACCTTAGCTGAGTTTTATCAGGATCTGAAACAGAAGGGCTGGGCTGCAACACTTGACAACTACATCACCTGGTCAAGGATGCGGATGGATCCGACAGATATGGCAGATGTTACAAGCCATGCCTATACTTTTCTTATGAACGGATTTTCCCCTGATGCAAACTGGACAGGAATTTTTAATCCCGGCGAGCGTATACGTCTACGATTTATACAGGCAGGAGCAATGACTTTTCAGGATATTCGGATTCCAGGGCTAACAATGACAGTAGTACAAGCCGACGGACAAAATGTGCAGCCTGTTGAAATAGACGAGTTTCGTATTGGTCCGGCAGAAACTTATGACGTAATTGTAAAACCCAAGGAAAACCGTGCCTATACAATTTTTGCAGAAACAATGGATCGTAGTGGTTATGCCCGCGGCACTCTGGCACCACGCATGGGAATGAGAGCTGAAATTCCCAAACGAAGATCGCGTCCTCTTCGTACTATGAAAGATATGGGTATGGATATGTCCAGTATGAGAGTGGAAGATATGAGCCCTCATACTGAGCATAGAAAAAAGCAAATAAACAATATGGAGGAAATGTCAGAACACATTAATCATTTCAATATTCCTGGTGCTGCCTCTGTCAAGCATGGACCTGATAATCATGGTCCCGGAAATCAGATGATTCCAGATTTTACACGTAGTCGTATGGGAGAACCCGGCATCGGACTTGGTAACGACGGAAGACGAGTTTTGCTCTATACAGATTTAAAGAGCCTGTTTCCATACCCGGATCAGCGAAAACCGGAACAAGAAATCGAAATCCATCTTACAGGAAACATGGAACGTTACATGTGGTCATTTGATGGAAAAAAATATTCTGATGCAAAAAAACCGGTTCTTTTTAACTATGGAGAACGCCTTCGCTGGATATTTGTAAATGACACAATGATGGAACATACAATGCATCTGCACGGAATGTGGATGCATCTGGAAAACGGGGCTGGTAAGTACTTACCAAGAAAACACACGGTTCTTGTTAAACCTGCTGAACGCATATCAGTAGCTATTACTGCCGACGCACCAGGACACTGGGCTTTCCACTGTCACTTACTTCTACACATGAAAGCGGGCATGTTCCGTGTAGTAAAGGTCTCCTAGTGAGTAATTCCTTTATTAAAATTCTCACCCGATATTCTGTAAAAATGGGAATTATTATTCCATTGAGTATAGGTATCTCTGTGACAGATGTTTCTGCACAATCTGAACCCAATCTCTTCTTTGTTTCTGATGCGTATATGCTGGCTGAATCTCACATACCTCAGAGTAATTCAAACAGAAAGAAATCAATAGACACTAATATTTTGTCACTACCAAAAGACTGGCCCAGCCCTGTTGCTGACGAACACCTAAATTATTTCTTATTGGCTGATATATTGGAATTCAGACAAAACGATAAAGACAGCGACTTTAGATGGGATGTCCAGGGATGGTATGGAGGCGACTACAATCGTCTTTGGGTAAAAAGTGAGGGTGAAAGAAATACGGCACTTAAAGCCGATTATGATATTGATGCTCAGTTACTTTATGGGCGGTTTATTAAAAAATACTATGATTTCCAGATTGGTGTACGTGGAGAAACACAGTCATTTCAAGGAAAAAATGTTACACGCGCACATGCTGTTATTGGTATACAGGGTCTTGTCCCCTACAGCCATGAAGTTGAGTTCGCTTTATTTATAAGCCAACATGGTGATGTATCGGCACGATTTGTCGGATCAAAGGATTTCCTATTAACGCAACGGTTAATATTACAACCACGTATTGAAACTCATGCTGCAATTCAAAAAGTAGAAAAGTTCTCTATTGGAAGAGGGCTAAATAATATTGAACTTGGGTTACGCTTACGGTATGAGATTATGCGTGAGATTGCTCCTTATATTGGGATTTCATACGATAGAAGTTTCTTTGGTACTGCTGATCGCGTAAGGCAAGAAGGTGGTAATACCAGCCAGGTTCGTTTTGTTGCAGGAATACGATTATGGTTCTAAAGCATACTTATGCACATTTCCTGAAAAATGAAACTAACTTGCTTTTTAGTGAATGTCTGCTTTTGGCACAAAGCAGACATTCAAATGCGAGTTGTTACATCAACACTACCGACCTAGTTTAGCAATTACTTGTATCCAGATTTTTATTATTCGTAGTCTTAATGATTCCCTGGGTTGACCAGAGAAGTGTTCTATTTCCACAAGGTATTCTTTGTGTCCAGGGCTCTATACGATACTCTGCGTGTTTCTTCACAAAACCTGGTATCCAATTATAATCATCACAAAAGAAAACTATGGTTTCTGCACCACGTACGATAAGGCTATTTATGTATCTAGATTCTTGGTGATTTATCTTTCGAATCGTGTTGCGGAATTTTGAGAAGGAAAAGTCATTTTTCTCTCTATCAATTAAAAGATCAGGACAGATTCTAATTGCCAGATTAGGACTAAGCGGAATAATTCTATTAAAAACCCGAGGGTCTTTTGACTTTTCGATTACGACAGGAAAATCACTTGTAAAAAAAGGACTGTCCTTGTTCAGATTAATCATAATATCCCAGCTAGAGTTTCCAAAAATATTTATGTGGGAATAGATAGAGTCAATGCCAAGAGCTTGTGGATACCTAGGGTCAACTTCTACATGTACCTTTCCACTATCTAGAAGATCAGTTAAATTCTTGCCACCAAGGACTTGTGGAGGTGGTGGAATTGACTCTGTAATATCTAGCATTCTGGCACTCTCCTCAACCGAAGCCCTTAGTGAAGCTGAGTGAATGCGCATACCTGCTGGAGAGCAGGTGAGAATATATGCGACAAATCCGGCAATTACATAGACACTGTCTTGATCAATGTTATTTTCCAAAAATCTTGCAATAGCTGAGTTGTATTTAGGTTCAATATCTTTCAGGAATTCTTCTATTACTCTCATTTCCCGTAGATACTTGTTCGTACTTCCATGCTCAATTCTACAAACAGATTGCGCAGAAGTTGTGAATGACTTCAGGTCATACTTCCGGATCGCATACATCTGGCTTTTAAGATTAGGGGAATAGAAATTCCTCAGATGAACTTGCGATACATAGTGATCAAGTGGCATATCGTAGTTTGTTTTTCGTATCTTTCTTGTATCTGAAGTTCTTTCTTATGAGCTCTGTTTACTGAGTTCAGTAAGTAGATCTGCTAATTTTCTTTTGCCTTTGGCTAAACGCTCCTCACGAGTTACATTTCTTAGGTCACCAAATACCTCACGTGCTTTTCTAAATGGCTCAGCTGATGGGTCATCATCTAACGCTGTGCTACTAGCCAAATACCATAGTTGAAAAGCTGACTCCTCGTGTGAAAGTTTAGCTAAGACTGAGAGATTCATTATTGAAAAAAAGCTTGGTCTTCTGAATGTTTTGGGTTAAAGCTTAGTATTGCAGATGCGTCAAATTTTGCATGTTTCATGAAATTCTATGGATTGCGCATCGTCCTAAAATACTTACTCGGTGGAATATTGTTTGCTTCTTGTGCGGCTTTATCCCACGACTCATCAGGATACTGCTGTTCAACTAAATCTGAAATAATTGTGGAAGCTGCTCCAACTAATGTATGTACTGCAACTGGATCGTCATTGTCTAATAGCAGTCGAATCGCAACAGATAATTGACGACGTGCTGTATCAAGTTTATTAAGCTGTATCAGATTATCCATTTAAATTAATGAGGATATTTCCTTGAGTGGCAATATTGTCAATTCTAGCATCACAACTTTAGAACCCAATAAACCATACATAATTTGATTAATAAACGTCCACTTTTGGCACAAAGCAGACATTCATTAGGGATTAGAAGAGATTTGCAAAAAGGTGACAGAATTGATGTCAGATAAGGGTTTTTAAACTATTTATTATTTTTAAATTATTGAGATATAGTATATTTTTGTTTGTAGTCTACACTCAACAACAAATCGTAGACTACCTTGATCAAGAAACCTCCAAGATTGACACATTGATAGTAAAAGAAAATCAACGGATCAATCTATTAAAAGAATACCGTCAGTCTCTCATTTCAGAGGTGGTGACAGGAAAAGTCGATATCAGTAACGAGGTAGTTGTATGAGTCCAAATAACTATCTTGAAATTGATTTCGAGGAACACATAGAGGAACAACTCCATAAAAGTGGATACAAGTCTTCATTCCCAACTGACTATGACAAAACTCTCTGCCTCATACCCTCTCAAGTCATAGAATTTATCCAAGAGACGCAACCCAATACGCTCAAGAGACTGGAGTTTCAATATGGTTCTGAAACAGAGAACAAGCTTTCTAAACGAATCTCTTCTGAGACTGAGTTACGGGGAGTGATTGATGTTCTGCGAAAGGGAGTCAAGGATAAGGGGTGTCATTTTCATCTCGTCTACTTCCAACCCAAGAGTGGACTGAACCCTGACCATCAGGAACTCTACAAAAAGAATAGATTCATTACTATCCGACAATTGAAATATTCCAAACAAAATGAAAATTCCATTGACATGGGAGTATTCATTAATGGAATACCTATCATGTTATTGGAATTAAAGAACTCTCTCACAGGTCAGGATCACACTAATGGAATTAAACAATGGAAATATGATCGTGACCCTAAAGAACCTCTGTTCCGATTCAAACGAAACCTAGTCTATTTCTCAATAGGAAATGAGAAGGTATATATGACTACTCGTTTGAGTGCTTCCAAAACAAGATTTCTCCCCTTTAACAAAGATATTGAGAACCCAGTCAATCCCACAGGACACAAAACTCATTATCTCTGGGATAAGATTCTTCAGCCCAATAGTGTCATGGATTTAATTGAGAATTTTGTTCATGTTCGGGTTGAAACCGAGAAAGAATATGATCCTAAACTTGATAGAGTGATAGATAAAAAGAAGGAACTGATGATATTCCCTCGATTCCATCAACTCAATGTCATAAGACGTTTAAGACAGGCGGTTATTGATGAAGGGTCAGGCCATAACTATCTAATTCAACATACTACAGGAAGTGGTAAGTCGTTATCTATCGGATGGTTGTCTCACTTATTATCTTCACTTTACCAAAATCCAACTGACACCAATCGATTATTTGATACTGTTATTGTTGTGACAGATAGACGAGTATTAGATAAACAGATAAGAAACACTATTAAACAACTAGAACAAACCAAAGGAGTGGTAAATCCTGTTGACGTAGATTCAAAACAGTTAAAGGAATATATCGAGTCTGGGAAATCCATCATCATCACAACCATTCAAAAGTTCCCTGTAATTTCTGAATCAATTGCATCAATGAAAGGAAGAAAATTTGCAGTTGTGATTGATGAAGTCCATTCATCCCAAAGTGGCGAAACATCAAAACATCTCAAGAAATCATTATCCGACTCTGTCTTAGATGAATATCAGGAAGGTGAGGATACAGATGATCTAACAGAAGTAGATAAATTGATTCTTGACGAGATCAATCAAAGAGGCAAACAACCACATATTTCTTATTTTGGATTTAGTGGAACGCCAAAGAACAAAACACTGGAGATATTTGGAAGAAAGAATTCTGAAGGTCATTTTGTATCATACAACCTGTATTCTATGAAACAGAGTATTGCTGAAGGATTTACCTTGGATATTCTTCAAAATTACACGCCATACAAACGATATTTCAAACTCAATAAAAAATGGGTTGAAGATAAGGAATTACCCAAAAGTCGTGTGAAATCTATGTTGGTTAAATGGGTAGACCTTCATTCCCATACGATACGGGAAAAGACAAAAATAATTCTCGAACACTTTACTAATCACACTTCTAACAAAATGAGTGGTAAAAGTCGTGGAATGTTGGTGACTCGTTCTCGTCTTCACTGTGTTAAATACAAACTTGAGTTTGATAAACAGATGAAAGAAATGGGATTGCCCTACGGCGCATTAGTTGGATTCAGTGGGAAGGTTTATGACGAGGATTCACATCAGGAATATACTGAATCATCCATGAATGGATTTTCTGAATCAAAGACAGAGGAAGGTCTTAAAGACCCAAAATTTCGTATTCTGATTGCGAATAATAAGTTCCAGACTGGATATGATGAACCAATGTTACACACCATGTATGTAGATAAGAAATTTGGTGGATTACAGTGCGTTCAAACATTAAGTAGATTAAACAGAACCATGTCTGGAAAAACGGATACTTTCGTACTGGGTCTTCCCCACGTGAGTGGGGGTGTTTCCAAAGCGAAGTGCGCTGTATATCTTTCTTCCACGTCTTCCCCACGTGAGTGGGGGTGTTTCTATTTTAGCAGTGTTCACCTTGAGGGCTGAACCGTCTTCCCCACGTGAGTGGGGGTGTTTCCAACTAAAGCATTTCCGTTTGTAAAATGGGCGGGTCTTCCCCACGTGAGTGGGGGTGTTTCTATTTTGATAACACCATTCCGCAACCACCTCTCGTCTTCCCCACGTGAATGGGGGTGTTTCCACAGGCAGCTTAGAAACTACCCCGCTTACTATCCAAATTGGTATGCAAGTTCACTGCCGCACAGGCAGCTTAGAAACCGTTGTCCGGGGAATGGCACAAAACATTTTAATTCACTGCCGCACAGGCAGCTTAGAAACCGTTGTCCGGGGAATGGCACAAAACATTTTAATTCACTGCCGCACAGGCAGCTTAGAAACACAGGTTACGAGGCGGAATCAGAATGCGCTACCAGATCACAGACGTGATTGCAATGAACGGAGATCTGGAATATGCCAGGAGATCCGGGAATGCCCAGGCTATCGGAGGACATATGTGGCTGGATGTACGCTTTTAATGCCGGGACAAGGTAAGGAACGTACTCACAAGCATAGAGCATTTGTGTGGGTC
Organism: Nitrosomonadaceae bacterium; assembly: GCA_965205785.1. Classification (GTDB taxonomy): domain Bacteria; phylum Pseudomonadota; class Gammaproteobacteria; order Burkholderiales; family Nitrosomonadaceae; genus BJGV01. The sequence continues at coordinate 1,580,463 of OZ242188.1, read as the reverse complement.
GGGTGATGGCAGAGCACTGATTATGCACGATCCGGCCTGTTTTAGTAAGTTTTCGCCGGCGGTTCCGGTTGTTCCGTCCTATTTTCGAGCCAGGGGTGTAATTGCCACCGGGAACGAAAAACATGTGTAAAAAGTATGAAGGAATCTATACTTTTTCTGGTAAACCAAATCCATTATCACGCACCCAGCCTGATGCAGCAGATTACGCGGCTCTTTGAGATTGAGGGCTTTAAACACGGTGGAGAGCTGGAAACGATACTGTTTGACGGGATCGAACCAGAACTCTTCGATAGGGGAACAGACAATAAAGCATCCGGATCGGGATTATGAAACAATAAAGCCTGATCAAAGTATGTAAACAGCCCCGATCTGGTTGATTTGTTTGATTTTAACCTTAGATATGCTAAAATCATCCCGAAAGGGTTGATTTATGGCTGATAACAAAATTAAAAAACTGGGTACGATTGTGAAGCAGGCTCGTAAAGAGCAAGGCTTAACGCAAGAACAACTAGCGGCAACAACAAGTGTTGGCGTGCGTTTTATACGTGAGCTTGAGCAAGGTAAAAAGTCCTGCCATATCGGTAAGGTGCTGACCGTGGTGTCCATGCTGGGGATTGATGTGTTTGTCAATGGTGAGAAGCTATGAGCCGGATTTTAGATGTTTATCTGCAGGAAAACCGGGCGGGCTGTCTTGAACAGACAGATAGTGGTACGCTGACATTTGCCTATGATATTGGTTATTTAAACACGGCTTCATATGGCATATCGCTGTCACTTCCGCTGCAGCCCGGGTCGTTTAAAGGCGCAAAGGTCAAGGCGTTTTTTTCCGGTTTGTTGCCTGAAGAAAGCGTACGTGAACGTTTAGCGGGGTATTTGGGGTTATCTGAAAAAAATTCCTTTGCCTTGCTGGAAGCGGTAGGTGGTGATTGTGCAGGTGCTTTGGCACTATATCCCCATGGAGACAAGCCATCCGGGACTTTAGATGAGGTTGAAGTATTGGATAATGCCCGGCTGAAGGAAATACTGGACCTGATCAGGCATCGCCCCATGCTGGCAGGGGATGATGGCTATCGCTTATCTTTGGCAGGAGCGCAGGACAAACTGGCTGTGGGGTTTTGCGATGGGCAAGTGCAGTTAATCAAAGGCGGTACGCCCACAACGCATATTCTGAAACCTATTATTGAGCATGTGAAAGACAGCGCTCATAATGAGTTGTTTTGTATGAAGCTGGCTAAAATGTCGGGGCTTGATGTGCCGGAGGCGTCATTACATTTTGTGGATGACAGACCATACTATCTTGTCGAGCGTTATGACCGCCATGTTGACAAAGGTGGTGTGGTAGGCCGTATCCATCAGGAAGATTTTTGTCAGGCTTTGGGCATTGCACCTGAGATTAAATATGAACGCGAAGGAGGACCGGATATTGCTGCCTGTCAGGAGGTCATTGCCAGACATGCGGCGCGCCCGGCAGCGGATCAGATTAAATTGTTGAATATCATACTCTTCAATTATCTGATCGGGAATGCGGATGCTCATGGCAAGAACTTCTCTTTACTTTATAAGGGTGATAAACCGGAGTTAGCACCGGCTTATGATTTGTTGAGTACTGCGATTTATCCTGATTTATCAGAGAAAACAGCGATGAAGATCGGAGGCAAATACAAACCAAAAGATGTGTATTTACGCCATTTTCACAGGCTTGTTGCTGATACCAAAGCCGCGCAATCAGCGATGAACCGGCAGATCAAGACAATGATCAGCAAGATTATGGATGCAGCCCCCCGCTTACAAGCAAAGCTGGAAGCTGACGGACTTGCCTCCGATGCGTTTGATGAGATCATTACAATCATTGAAGAACGAACCAAACGCTTAAGCTAATAAGCGTGCACATAGTATTCTGACATGGAAACAGACCCACATTGCGGCTTTTGGGTGCCTGAAGAACACCATAATCCCATTCCCAAAAGGAGGAATGATCACATGGTGCAACCTGTTGCAGACAGCGAAGGCAAAATCAGCAGGCGATTTATTGCCCCGTCCAATATTCCCGTTGGCAGCAAACTCATAGAGTTTGTTGGTAGTGAGGGCAGTTACGGAGAATCTTCCTATACAGTGCGGGACATTATTACCACTAAGGAACGTCCGGGTTACGATACTCACCAATATACGCCGGCAACAGATAGCAGTTGCAGCCAGTCGTTTTTGATTGGGCCCGCTTGTGCGACTGGCTTTGATCTTAATGCATTGCCGTTCGGCCACAGCAAGCTTCCGAACCAAAAAACAGAGGCCGGGAATTTCCATGCCCACAAGAGCCGGTTCCGGAAATCGTGAGTTGATGCGTTGCGTTTGATGTTCCATAAGGTCAGGCATGGCATTCACTTTGCCTCCGGACGTGAACACCTCTCTATGATCTGTGACCCGTTTTTTTGATTTAATCAGACTCATTTTAGCCTTGCTGCTTCATTCTGTTCCAATCAAAATCCGGGGATAAAGCAGTGCATCTTTCATTTTTTGTTTGGTTAGTTTTCAATAACTTGCAAAAACGTCCTGGTGTGTGCCGGTCCGGTGGAGAATGACTACCTTCTCCTCCGCATCAGTTTCGTAGATAAGCACCCGGGTCCGGTTTCATATGGGCATCCGTGCAGCCTTTGTACTCTCCGTTCAGTGGATGATGCGGGCTATACTCCTGCGGCAATTTCCCGTCGGCAATGAGAAAATCAGTTGCCTGCATCAAAAGGGATAAATCCTGATTCCTACGATGAGCGCGTGTAACGTCGTGCCTATATTTTGTCTTCGGTTCGAGGGCATACATATAAGCGCCTGGGTTACTCTTCGTCGTTTAGAATGTCGTCAAGCATTCCCTGGCCAGAGGTATAGCGCTTCAGCTCCTCACGCGGCTCATTGATCGCTTTGATGGTTTCGCATTGGGAATTCTGACAGGAAAGGGGAGACCCTTATGTAGTACCGACTGGCTTAGAAACAACGCTACTACATCGCTCATCAACAGCCCCAGCTGCGAAAAAACGCTCTCAGCATTTTTCTTCAGTTCAGGCTCGTCTCTGGTGTTAATTATATGCGGTTTTGCTCATAGTGCTCAATGAAACACATATGTACTACATATTCAAGACCGTAGAACCTAACAGGCAAATGCGCACTTACGGGGGATTAACAAGGCAAACATCAGAGAGGAGCGAAAATATGCCGGAGGTTAAACCACATGACGCGTTCCCCGCCCCGGCGGGGATGAATAATTGTTTACCCCATACAAATGACTTCAACCCGTCCGGGTTTATGTATCCGGTGTTGTGGTTTTACAACGATCTGAACATCACAGCCCGGACTATTCAGTCATTGCACCATTTTTGCCGGACTAGTTCTGCGAAACTGACCTCTCAGCATCAAAAGGATCGTTGCTTCAATCATTTTTGAGGGGTAAGCAGGCCAGAACCGGGTTAGTACGGAAGCGTTTTTTCCGGAGGAGAGGACAGGAGCTGAGGGGATGAGAACTTTCCCTGTAATTAATCACTTGTTTTATAGAGAGGATTTCTTTACAATCCGGAGGGAATAAGGGAATAAGGGAGCTTGATTTCTTCATAATCAGGCGGACTTCATGGATGTTGACGTAGCGTCCATATCTCTTATAAGTAATCTTCATAATCAGGCGAACTTCATAGATGATCAGGCAGACAGATAAACAGAAGTAATACACAGATAGATCAACCATCATTTTAAGCGGGTACTGTGCGAACATAATAAGATAAGTAGTATAGATGCTGTGATGATAGTAACTGGTATAAAATACTAATATTCCAAAAGGAGCGGGTCAGTATGAAACATCAGGGAGTGAAAAAGAGTCCAAGACTCCAGACTCCAGACTACAGGACGCAGGATGCAGATAATACGTCCGGGTATTCTGACGGCATTGATTCTGTGGTTACTCCTGCCGGGGTTTGCCTTTACGCAACAAGTAACAGTTAATAATAACCCGTTTGCCAACACAGGGACGATTAGCACGACCGAAGATGATGAAGACGCTATTGTCTCCACTGGCAGCGGGAATGTTACTAATACGGGCAGTGGCACGATTACCGTGAGCGGAGCGGACACAGCAGGTATTTCCTCCACCGGCACGGGGGATATTTCCAACGAGGGGGAAATTGAAGCGAGCGGAACGGACTCAGCAGGTATTGCCTCCAGCGGCACGGGGGATATCACCAACGAGGGTGAGATTACTTCCTCCGGGCAGGGGATTCGCTCCGAAGGCGATACCGATCGGATTACCAATAGCGGTATGATTAATTCAGCCGAAACCGGTATTTCCTCAGAGGGCGATGGAGTTACAATTACCAATACCAATACGATTAACTCAACAGGTATTGCCGGTCTCTTCTCAACGGGCGCTGACGCGGTAATCACTAATTCTGCCGGTAGTATGATTACTATGACCGGAGGAGACGATTCGAACGGTATTGTCTCAAGCGGCACGAGTGCTGATATCACCAACAATGGCACGATCCGCGTGAGTGGAAATGCATCGTACGGTATTATCACACAGGGTGCTGCTGCAACGGTTACCAATACCGGTACGATCACTACGACCGGCGACGGACATGCCGCTATTTCCTCGACAGGTGGTGGTGATACGATCATTAATGCTGCCGGTGGCGTGCTCAGGACGACCGGAGATATATCTTACGGTATTGTCACATCATCGAATAATGGTACTGCAACAGAGATCAGTAACGCCGGTACGATCACTACGACCGGCGACAGATCTTCGGCTATCTTTTCGACAGGCAGTGGTGATACGATCACCAATGCTGCCGGTGGTGAGCTTAGCACGCAAGGAGACAGAGCTTACGGTATTGTCACAACGGGCGCTACTGCAGAGATCACCAATAGGGGTACGATCAGCACGACCGGACCCAATGCACATGGTATTTTCTCCACCGGCGCGGGTACGATCACGAACGAAGGGGAAATCACTTCCTCCGGGCAGGGAATTCGCTCCACCGGCGATATTGATAGAATCACCAATAGCGGAACGATCAATTCAGCCGGCACAGGGATTCACTCCCAAGGTGCTGCCACGACGATTACCAATGCTAGCGGTAGCGTGATCACCACGAGCGGAGTCATCGCATACGGTATTTCTTCAACGGGTACAGGTGATATTACGAATGAGGGTGAGATCACCACGAATGGACTCGGTGCGCACGGTATTAACTCAACCGGGGCGAACGCAACGATCACGAACAATGTATGATCACCGCAAACGGAAGTTTTGCGGAAGGGATTCACTCCGAAGGCGATACCGATACCGATACGATCACCAATACCGGTACGATCAATTCAGCCGGAACCGGTATTTCCTCCATCGGCAATACCGATACGATCACCAATACCGGTACGATCAATTCAGCCGGAACCGGTATTTCCTCAATCAGGGCCACGACGATCACCAATGCTGCCGGTGGCGTGATCACCACGACTGACGCCGGTGGCATCGGTATTTTCTCCATCGGAGCGAACGCAACGATCCGTAATGACGGCGCGATCACCACGAATGGAACCGGTGCGCAGGGTATTTTCTCAACGGGCGCAGGTACGATCACGAATGCTAGCAGTGGCACGATCACTACGACCGGAAGTACTGCACACGGTATTTCTTCCACCGGCACAGGCGATATCACCAACGAAGGCACAATTGAAACAACCGGAAGTAGTGCGGAAGGGATTCGCTCCACCGGCAATAACGATAGAATCACCAATAGCGGGACAATCAACTCGGCCGGAGAAGGGATTCATTCTGAAGGGGGTGGCACAGCAATCACCAATGCGGGTACGATCCGCACGGACGGAATCAACTCGCACGGGATTTCTTCCTCCGGCGATAACGCAACGATCAGCAACGAAGAAGGCATGATCACGACCACCGGGAATCTGGCAGACGGGATTTTCTCAACCGGGGCGGGAGCTACGATCACGGTTGGTGAGGAAGGTATGATCAGCACGAGCGGAAATTTCGCGGATGGCATTTTCTCCTCCGGGCCGAATGCAACGATCCGTAACGACGGGATGATCAGCACCACCGGAGATAACGCACATGGTATTGTCGCAACGGGTAACAGTGAGATCACGGTCAACGGTAAGATATCTGCCACAGGAGAAGGCTCCTACGTGGTAAAAGGCTCTGATGAGGAGAATCAGACCCTGATCCTGGGGGCACGCGATCATTGACGGATATTCCGATCTGGGAGAGAGCGAAGGAGATAATGATATTTTTGATATTGTAGCCAAGACACAGGGGCGCGGGCCGTCCCGGACTTTTGCCATCCGGGGGGTGGATACGGTCCGGTCCGGACGGGTTCCGGTTCTGTACAACAGCAATGCAGTAGCGGTGGTGGATCCGACCGCACAGTCTGCGACCCGCATCACGCTGGGTGCGATGACCGGGCAGATCCGGCGGCAGGTATTTCAGCGCCTGGACAGCAGTCGCCTGCCCCGCGGGACGGCGACCCGGCAGGGTGTCTGGGGTGGTTTGTTCGGTACGGTCTCCGAGCGCGATGACGATGAACTGGCCTTAGCCTGGGATCACAGATTGTATGGTGCTTCGGGCGGGGTGGATGTGCGCTTGGATAATGGCCGGCGGGCAGGTCTGTTTGCCGGAGTAGGTCAGGATCTGATCCGGACCCAGGTGACCTCAGTCAGAGATTCGGCCACACATGGTTTTGTCGGGGCGTACGGACAACAGTCGATCGGGGAGTTTAACCTGGACGGTGCGGTCATTTTCGGTTATGCCCATCATGACAGTGCGCGTACGGTGCAGGACACGGCAAGAGGGCAGGAAGTGGCGAACGGGAAATACGATAACTTTTATGTGAGCCCGTCTCTGTCGCTGAAGTGGTTTAAGGAACTGGGTAACGGGATGGAATTTCGCCCGAGGGCACAGATTGCCTACACGTATGGTCATTTTGGCAGTCATACGGAAAGTGGGACGACCCATTCCAATATCAGCTTCAGCGGTCGGAGCGTGAATATTATTGACGGGCGGATGGAGCTGGCCCTGGCGAGGACTTTTGATGATGACCAGGGAGAGGTGGAGGTGCGGGGCGGAGCAACGTTCACGCATTTTGGCAGAGACAGTGTTAGAGCCCGTCTGGGCGGAGGGCCTTCGGTTTCATACCGGATTAGTGGAGAGGATACGATTCCGGGTGGTTTCGGCGGGATCAGAATGCGCTACCAGATCACAGACGTGATTGCAATGAACGGAGATCTGGAATATGCCAGGAGATCCGGCAATGCCCAGGCCATCGGAGGACATATGTGGCTGGATATGCGCTTTTAATGCCGGGATCAGGTTAAGGAACGTACTGACAACCGTAGCGCATTTGTGTGGGTCGGGTGATGACAGACAGGCCTGATCCGGTCCGTGATCAGGCCAACAACTGAAACAAAACCTAATCGGCTTATACATCCCGGGGTTTCAAACTGACCGGAGAAGGCTTATACTATCCCCATGAAGCAGACAGCGGTTGTTTATGATACCCATGCGGCGGTACGCCGGCTGACAGAAGCGGGGATTTCGGAGTCGCAGGCGGAAGCTATGGTGCGGGAACAGACGCTGCTGCTGGAGCATAATCTTGCTACCAAAACCGATATCGAAGTCCTGCGTCAGGAGACTAAGGGTAATATAGCGGCTGTTCAGGCAAACGTTGAGGCTCTGCGCCAGGAGACCAGAGCGGATATTGAGAAGCTGAGTCTCAAGACTTCAGCCGGTATCGAAACCCTGCGTCAGGAGACCAGGGCAGAGATCGCAGCAGCAAAGAACGGCATTATCGTCTGGGTGGTCGGGCTGAACATGGCCATGGTCGGCCTGCTGATCGCTGGTATCAAACTACTCTGATCGAAGATAAACCTACTCCTACTAAAATCCGCCACGACAGTCGCCCGCTAAACTAGTCTGCTATGCTAGCTTCTGGCGTGATAGTGCTACTCACTTTTAAAACCAGTTTTTCCTTGTTCTGAAGAATAAGAGGACATATCGTTAAAGCAGCTAATGCAAGCCCCGGGTTCGTCTGAATATTTTCTTGATTGAAAGATTTGATCGAAGCCAAAAATGGGAGGTACTGTCTGAAGGTTGAGGAACTGCCTGAGGTGCAGCGGACTAACGCCGATTGATAGTGTCTTCGGCGATCCGAAGCTGTTCCATGACCCATTTAAATTCCGGTGCATCGCCGGGCATCATTCCCTGCATGGCATCATAGTCTTTCTCAAGGATAGAAAGCAACGCATCTTGTGGAGAGATGTAAATGGATCCGGGAACGGCTTCGTCAAATTTTTTCCAGGCCTGTTTGAAGGCAATCAGATTGTGTTCACGAACAGCGGCCAGTAATGCTTCATCTGCCAGAGCCGCTTTGCCAGTGTCGGTTCCGGTGATCATGGCGGCATCGTAGTAATGCCGTGATATTCGATCTTTGTCCGTCGGCACGCGACCTTCGTCTCGATAGCCGCAGTGCGCTCCGTGCAAAATCAGAAGCTTCTCCAGATAGGTTCGCGACGGTTCTATGACGTGGATATTGGGAACCGTAAAGGACCAACCGTTGCTGAGCTCTTCCGAAATATAGGCTTCAACAGTGGCAGTGGTGTTTGGATCCAGGGCAGAGCGTGCCCCGGCCTCCAGTTTTACCCGTGGCAGAACGTAGAGGGTGTCGGCGCTTGGATATAGCGTCGGATATTTGATCAGCAGGGTTTGTTGATCGGGGTCCTGTTCATCAGGGGTAATGTGGCATTGTTCTCTGATGAGGGCAGTAAGGGCATCGGCCAGATCCTGGCGAATGTAAGTGCCACAAGACTTTTTTAACTCTTCCAAGAGTACCTTGCTTTTCTTGTTTGAAAGGCCGGGAGCTGTTGGATCCCGATCCACGCTGAAGTTCAGGTCCTTGCGATAGATCACAAGGTCAATGTCCTCGGAGAAGCGTTGAATGAGGTTGAAGGCTTTTGAAAGGGATGTCCCACCCTTGAATAGTAACCTGGGATGCCTGGCTGGGAGTTTGTTGAAAAGTTTGTCCAGGACAAGGCAGACCCAGAAGTCTTTTTCTACATAGCCGGGCAGTGTGTCGAGGCGATCAGCAACCGCCTCGACACACATCTTTTCGGTCTTGCTCTGGTAATGACAGGAATCGATCGAAATCGGTACTCATACGGTCTCTACATGCTGATCCGCAACATCATGGACGATAGATGCGGCCCAACCAGGCAGATGTACACTATTTCGAATAAGGTCTTTTTTGACGTTATCAGGCAATTTTTGTTTCAGCATCATAGTGATGCGATCATCCATCGCAGCTTGGGGGCCGAGCCAGCGTAAAGCCTGGGCGACAGGAGCTGAGATCTTCCCGGTCCAGGACATAACGCTTGGGCTCGCATGACGCAGGCGGATTGTACGGCCGCCAATTTTGACGTTACGCGTGGCTCCGTCCGTTATATAGATTGTTTTCGCCGGAACAGCATTCGTCAGTCCTAACTGGTTGGCGGAGGACATTCCATCGTTCATGATTCGGATGCTGTCCCGCCGGGCAAGAGCAGCGACGGCAGAATCAATATTCACGGGTGCCGGGGGCGCTTTAAGATGCCGCTGATACGTGGCAGATCGTAAAGACCGCAGCCAACACGGCGTAAATCACCCTTTTTTACTAGGCGAGACAAAGACTGATCAACAGCTGATCGGCTGCCGATGTCCAGGAAATCCTTTGCGGCACATACCCACTTTCCGCGACCCATAGATCTTACGCGGCGAATGATTTTATCAGCTATACCAGTCATTTCATACACCTTTATGGTTCATATTTTATTAGAGATATAACTTGTTTTTCTGATAAAATCAATTCCTCTTTTCCCTCCTTTCTTTGGTCTCTTCGGCTCTTCCTCTGCAATCGCTATTCTCCTCCCGGGTTTTTGAGCAATCCTCAAAGAGGACTCCATAGCTATTAAATACCTCAATCAAATCGAACCGGCCGATTGCGGGAATATCAGCGAGCGCACCCATATCGACAACCTGAGTTTCATGGACGCGGCAAATTTCGCCTTTCAGAGCGAAAGCGTGGAGCGTCTCAGCATCATCAGGCTGATGAAGGACCGTTTCGACAGCGCGTTTGAGTGCCGTTTTTCCCTGTAAGTGAGAGAAGGCAAAGCTGCCCTTGGCAAAGATACGGGTACGGTTCGCTTCGATGAGGGGCAGACGCACGTTTGGGTTCTGAACCGAATCAAAAAGCCAGGGCGCTCCAAGGCAAACCTGCCAATATTCCCTGAGTTACGGCATTTCCCTGTTCAGTCAGAAGATTTCCCTGCTACATAAAATCAGTTTCCCTGTTAACACGGAGCAGGGAAATGACCTTAGTTCCCTGCTATGGTCTGGTACATCCGGATGCCGGTAACCGAATCCACCCCTAAAATGAGTGATATTCCCTGTTAATTCCCTGTAAATCACCAGATCCGGCAGAGACGGGTTCGCTTCAGACTGCCCCCACCGCCATCATTCAATGGTATCCTGCTGATATATAACAATATAGACCATATTTATCTCAGGCTATGTACGGATTGATGTACGAGCTTAATTTAATAATTACGCATTTACTTTTGATTTCCAAAATTTAGAGTTTTGACTCAAAAGTCGTATGGTCTCAGTTAATAACCTTAGTTCTATCGTCCTCAATACGACATGTACTATCATCTTCACTTTTTACCACGCGCTGAACTATTACTCTCTCAATAATTGTTATCGGTTCGCCCTCAGGGCATCTTTAAACTTGTGAAAGATGGATGTATGGTTCATAACCGGATATTAACACAGTGAGGGGAATACTATTTATAACCTATTGATATAGATACAGTCTACGAAAGTGGTGATAGTAATTCAGGTAGGTTAATGGTAGTGGGTAATTGGATAGGTTAGATACGTTGTAACGAATGTCTGCTTTGTGCCAAAAGCAGGCATTCATTTAGCCATCTCTGCACTTTGAACAAACAACAGTGAAATTTATACCAAGCTTCAATTCTGTGATATAAACCTGCCCCACCTTCTCCTGCAATGTAAAATACAGAACCTTGTTTAGTATTACTCCTACACCAAGGTAGTCCATGTACGATATGTAAACTTAAATCAATAGCTATAAATTTTATATGATCCTGTCTCGCCAAAAATAATTCCTGTTTCATCTTCTATAACATGCTTATTAGTAATGATTACCTGAGCATGTCCAGTCTCATTACAGTTAGTACTATAATAGAAACCTGTCCCTGTTGATGTCCCACCATCTTTAAGTTCGCATTCATTTAGAATCAACAAAATCTAAAAATCGCTTATTTGAATTAGGGCTAGGTCGCACAGTATATTTTGGCATAACAAAAATTTATCTATATAATTCGCAGACTAGACTATGCGCACTTTAATAACTTACTTTACAGTCTTTCCTCGACGTAGCCTATTCGTGCTGATTGCATTTCTGGCGGCGGGTATTGCAGAAGCGATCAGCCTAACCGCCATTATTCCTTTTCTGTCGATTGCTGTCGGTGATCCGGTCGATTCAAGCATCGGTAAATATATAGTAGAACTCCTTAATAAGGTGGATGTTAGCCCCACGATTGGTGCAATGCTGTTCATTATTTTTTGTGGAATTGTTACTAAAAATCTGATACTACTGATAGCAAATAGACAAATCGGTTACACAGTAGCCCATATAGCGACGTTATTACGTTTAGAACTTCTTGAAGCATTACTTGCCAGTAATTGGCAATACTTCCTACGTCAACCTGCAGGCTCACTTGCTAACTCAATTGCTACAGAAGCCAACCGCGCGGCGAATGGTTTTGAACAAGCAGCTGCTGTACTTTCTTTATCAATACAGGTAGCCGTATATATTACTATTGCTATATTTGTTTCATGGAAGGCAGCCTTAATCTCTTTAATAGTAGGTGCCATCCTTTTGTCATCGATGTATCAAATAATCAGCGTAACACGTAAAGCAGGTGCGAAGCAGACTGCTTTATTTAAAAGTTTATTAACATACTTAGCTGATGTGCTCAACTCGGTAAAATCACTAAAAGCCATGGCACGAGACAAAGTTGCAGATGCTGTCTTGCGTTCCCAAACTACGCAGTTAGAAAAGGCTATCCGCCGTGAGATAATAAGCAGAGAAGGTTTAAAGGCCGTACAAGAACCTTTACTCGCCGCTTTCACGACAGGGGGTTTATATCTCGTTCTAGTAATATGGGAGCTCCCCCTCCCGGCAATAACAATAATGGTTATATTAATTCTTCGGACAATATCTCTGTCGAGTAAAATGCAACGACGCTACCAAAACCTTATGGCACTACAAAGTGCTTATTGGTCGATAAGAAAAACAACTGAATTGGCACGTTCTTCTGCTGAAACAAAAACAGGCACATTGCATCCAACTCTTAAACAGGGAATTAATTTGCAACATGTCGATTTTAATTACGACAAGAAAGTTATATTTAGAAATCTGAACATTGAAATCCAAGTAAACTCATTCACCACAATTATAGGGGAGTCTGGTGTAGGAAAAAGTACATTTATTGATCTTCTTTGTGGGCTGGCAGAGCCTAAATCCGGGGATATATTTATTGATGGAATATCCCTGCGAGAGATCAATATTCAAGAATGGAGACATTTGATAGGGTACGTGTCCCAAGAAGCGATTTTGTTACATGATACCATTCTAAGTAACGTCCTTGTAGGCGCACCAGATCTAACACAAACTGATGCTGAAACAGCTTTACATCAAGCTGGCGCCTGGGAGTTTGTCACTACACTACCCGAAGGTGTACATACAATTGTTGGAGAACGCGGGGGACTTCTATCAGGTGGGCAACGCCAGCGTGTAGCCATAGCAAGAGCACTTGCTCATCAACCAAAGCTTTTGCTTCTTGATGAACCAACCAGTGCTCTGGATATGACGAGTGAGCAGAATATTTGTAAAACACTACAAACTTTATCACAGACCCTTACTATTATTGCAGTATCCCATCAACCTGCTTTAGCTGATGCCGCAGACTATGTTGTTAGATTATCCAATGGCGAAGCAAAATGATCATCATAACTGTTAACAAAGTTTTTACTCGGCCAGCTTTTTTTGTAGCTAGAAATCTTAGTATTAGTGTCTCTACACTTTTTAGTAAGAGTTTATCTATGCTACAATCCTACCAGAAATATGAAAGTAGCAATACAGGCATCTATATAATACTATTATCGTAAGATATCATTTATAAATGCACCTATACCCCTACCAAAACGGTGGTATCGCAAATTTACAAGCTCATGAAATACTTTAGGCAGGCGACGCAAGCGTGCAACTGGTAATGTGGCGCGCATACGTAAAAAAGCAATCTTCTCATTGAGGCAAAGAATTTTATATTCAGCATTTGGGATACAGTCAGAGAATTCCTGCAGGCAATTCCGCGCAAACTCATAAAGCTCAATTTGTGGAATGAAAACTTCGGCACAACTTTTACCCCTATTATGGCCTCTTTTGCGTTGTGCTCCCAATTGATTTAGTGCGTGCTGACGATAAGCAACAAGGGGTGTTGGCAATGCTATCAAATGAGATGCAGCACTAATTAGTAGCGCAATCCAGGCATCATGCACCCATTTTTCTGGTATTGGCAATACAAGGTCACAATATTTGGATCGAAAAGCCATAGTGGCACCTGTCACTATAAAATGTTTCAGCAAGACTTTATATGCACCTTGAATCTCAACCTGTTTCCGCTCACGTTTACTAAATCTAACTTTCTTCCATAAACTGGGTCCGAATCTATGTAAATTCTGATTTACTATGTCAGCATCTGTAAAAATGGCTCCAGCCTCTGTATTATTTATAAAACACTCTTCAATAAGCTCAATCTTATTTGGATACCAAACATCATCCTGGTCGCATAAAAAAATGATATCACTATTGCAGACACGTATAGCTTTCTCGAAGTTTCTTGTAGAGCCTAAACGTTCTTGATTTATACTTAGTCTTACTGGAAAAGACGAATTTTGAGTGAAGTTTTTTATAATATCAGTCGTTGTATCATTTGAGGCGTCATCTGATATTACCAACTCATCTGGTAAGCGGATTTGTCGCGCAATACTATCTAATTGCTCACTAATATATTGCTCGCCATTGTATGTAGCTAAGGCGATAGAAATGGTTAGATTCTTACTCACTTTCCTTCTTTGTTAGATTGATTTTATTTGAAGCCCTTTCAAATAATTCTTGATTTTTCTTATAACTTTAAATTTTTTAAGAATATTTTTGACTCTAGATTTAAGCTTATGTTTAATGCTAATATTGTGTCGATAAGTTAAAAAATTAATTTTGCTATTAATTTTAGAAAATAATTCTGGATCATTTGATTGAAAATCAACATCAATAAAGTTAATAACTTTTAATATTGAAACCGCATCATCCCAATAGAACTTTCCTGCACTAAACTCTTCTCCGAGTGATTGAATAAATTGTTGGTTATTTTGTATAAAAGAGGATTCTTTGTAAAAACTTTTCATGCTCTGTTTCGACAAAATCCATTGATAATCAATTAATATTAGTCGCTCTTTATATAAAATAAAATTGGATGGTTTGATATCACGATGTATCAATCCATTACTATGTAATGAATTTAGTATACTGAACAATTGCTCTATTAGATTAGATCTGTCGTTCTTTAATTTTAATGAATCACATTTTTCTAGAGAAGTAGAATCTTCCAGAAATAAATAGGCAACAAAGTTATTGTTGTAATAATATGGTTTTAAAAAATTTTTACTATTATGATTGTAAAGTATACATGCTGATCTAAATTCACGTTCTGCGATTACAATATTATGATCATAAACATATTTTATGAATAGCTTATTATTATTCAAATCAGTACCCGAGAAATAAATAAACCCAGAACCATTTTTCCATTTCCCTACTAAATAAGGTTCAACATTGCTAATAAAATATTTTTTCAATTCCATTTTTATAGGAATAATAAAATCTTCTATGTATCTTTGATCAAAGTGCACAGAAATATCTATTGGTTTTTCAAAAGAATAATTATTATTATTCATAAATTCTATTAATTTTTGATAATAGAGATCAAGATCCATCTTTTGTCTTGCCGTGTTAAAAAGTTTACCGTAAAAGTTAATCAAATTAGGATTGTTTTTTTCATGAATTACTACCTTATGTAATAGTACATGATATAAAAAACTATAATAATGATGCTCTTCACTTGGCGTATAGATATTTTTTTCGTTTAACACCCTATGACTTAAAATATCTTTTTGCCATTTATAGTGATAATATTTATCACCTAAGTATCGAAAGTCAAAAAAAACATCTTCATTATTAATCTTTGTAACGCAGTGTACTCTGTGCAATTCCTTAAATACTTTTCTACTATTTGTAATTAAACATGTTTCTTTAAAGT
This sequence comes from Nitrosomonadaceae bacterium, assembly GCA_965205785.1. Lineage (GTDB taxonomy): Bacteria > Pseudomonadota > Gammaproteobacteria > Burkholderiales > Nitrosomonadaceae > BJGV01. The sequence goes on along the minus strand of OZ242188.1, from coordinate 1,564,980 downwards.
TATCAACTAGTAAATCAATATCTCCATTAATTTTATTATCATGTTTCTCAGGTAAATCATCAAAATTTCTTAATACTACATAATCTATGCATGCATTTATGATATAAAAAAATTCTTGTAAGTTTTTCCATCCATTTGCACCGCTTAAGTTTCTTTCAATATTTATAATTTTATTATCTTTAAAGGTATTTTTTTGATGACTTAACATATAGTCATTGTAATTTATGCCTAATAAAAGCGATAAATCATGATTTGTTTCTTTTGTATTATTTGTTGTATGTACCTTATGTCCTCCATTTGTATATTCTCTATATCGAGTTTTAACGTTAAAAAGATTCTTATTTACATATTCAGTTCCTCTAGATGTTTCTATAAATTCATAGATTGGGTTATCGTCTAACACCGTGAACATAACAAACTCACTGCTTCCACAATGAGACATTTTTCCAGATGCATCATCTAATTTAACTCCATATAATCTTGATATATTCTGTACAAAAATAGACTTATCCCATTTTATTTTATATATTTCTAGTATTCTAAATTTACTTCTTATATCTTTTCGAAAAAATTGTAAATCATGAATTCTTAACGCTTCACTCCATAATAAAATTATATGAATTTCTTTTTGATGTTTTTTAATTGTGACACTATTCATAATAAGTTAAATTAATTGAAAGATTTTTCATCGTTCAAGAGGAAAATAATATATAAATTATAAAAAAACAATTCTATATTTTGGACACATCTCCGTGCAATTTAAATGTCAATTAAATTGCCAAAAAAATTACTTGCTATTGCACAATATATATCGGATCAATCGGCTCCTGGGGTACCCCTCTGATACTTTTTATACCTAATTACTTAATGAGAAGGCACAAGGTCTCAGTTAATAACCTTAGTTCTGTCGCCCCCCCTATCAATGAGTGCTATCATCTTCACTTTCTACCGTCTGATGAACAATCATAGCTCTCTTAACAACTGTTATCGGTTCTCCCTCAGGGCTTGTGACTACTTGAGCTGATTTGCCCTCCAGTCTGTCTGCCAGCTCTTTAATTGCAGACATTCTGTCACGTTCTGACCCGTTGATAGCAACATGGATGAGACTATTAGCAATGTAACGCAATGCTCCTGACCTTTCTTAACATTCTTATCCTCGTAATGGATAAGGGCATGTCTCAGCGCATCTTTAAACTTGTGAAAGATGGATGTATGGTTCATAACCGGATATTAACACAGTGAGGGGAATACTATTTATAACCTATTGATATAGATACAGTCTACGAAAGTGGTGATAGTAATTCAGGTAGGTTAATGGTAGTGGGTAATTGGATAGGTTAGATACGTTGTAACGAATGTCTGCTTTGTGCCAAAAGCGGGCACTCTTTGTTAACTTGGTACTAAAACTGCTGTATGTCACCTGCAAACAATGAATAAATAATAATATCAATGTTTCTACTCTCCTGCATGCGTCAGTAATCTTTCATCACCCATGAATGTCTTCTTTTGCACAAAACAAACATTCAGAAAATTAATATTTTCGTAAAATTACCGCATCTTGGTGGTTATTAATTCCGCGCCCTACATAATGAACTACGTCGAAATAAGCGGACCATTCCCGATAAATGTATTCTTTTGTATGATAAGCAGACTGGTAATTTATTGAGTCTGAATTTTCCCGTAACACCAGTTAAAAATAAGAATCCATGCGAATGCATTTTTCTTTGCTGTGAGGATGACAACTTATTAATAATGTTTGGACCACCATGTACAGTTAGAATTATTATTGCGCCAGACTTAGCGATACGCTGCAACTCACTAAGCCATAAATGTTGAAATTCTTCGTTTAGGTGAGTAAATACTGAAATTGCATATATCAAATCAAAAGTATTGTCTGGGAAAGATAATGGAGGCTGGTGACCATTCAAACTCCACTGAATATTAGTTGCCGGATATTCTTTACACCAGTTAATAATATCCTCATCGATATCTGTACCATAAAGATGACATGATTCAGGGGCGTCGTGGAAGTTGCGTATCACTCTTCCAGTACCACAACCAAAATCCAGTATGTGTCCGAATGAGTAAATATCACGGTCTACACTAGCACACAGATCAATAATGTTCTTTGCAATATTCTCTCCAACCTTTAAATAATGTACCTTATTTAAATTTCCATGTACACGGTGGCGCAATTTGGCTGGTGGGAGAGCTATAATAGTACTTTGACGATCTTTCCTGTCGCGAAAGTCTGTTACTACAATTCGTAACGGGAATATAAGATATTTACAAATCTGATATATTGTATAGATCGGCTTAACGGACCAAAAAAAAGATTCACGATTTATCATAATTTCTTTCTGTTGAAAAAATTAGAGATTGAACCTTAGAAAAAAGATTATGATGCATGATAGTTATGCTATCAAATAGCATACAACGATTATTTACAGTGGCCTCTATTCTCAAAGCTAGCCTCAATTAGGTCTTAACCAATACTATTCTAGCGCAGTATGCTTTTAAAATTATAGTCTAAGTTCTGTTCCCAAATATTTTCTTCTGACACAAAGTAGATATTCGTCTGATCCTTGATAACTTGATAGAAACCGGCTTGATACTGCTTAATCGATTGATATAATGCGCTATACTTCTTTCAACATTCACATCAATTCTAATAACTGGGTTTTAAGTAGACTTATTAACACTTTATGTATTTATTTAATTACCTTATAGATTTGTATACATGACTTAACTAAGATTGAAACAAAAGATAGTCAACAATTTCTTCAAATTTGTTATTCTACGGACTTCAAAAAAACGAAGATAATCAAAATAATTGAATTTTATGGATTTATTAATGAATTCTTATACCAAATTTAAACAAGAATGTTGTGCAGAAATTGATGTAATGGGTAGAGATAAAGAGTTTAATTCACTATCACAACAATGGTTCAATATAGCAAACACTCGTAAATATTCATATCACTTTGAGTGGCAAGGTCGCCCCATCATCCAGTATCCACAAGATATGGTAGCGTTGCAGGAATTAATCTGGTCAATCAAACCCGATCTCGTTATTGAAACTGGTATTGCGCATGGAGGATCAATTATATTCACTGCATCTATACTAGCTCTACTAGACATGTGCGATGCTATTGAAGCAGGCAAAACACTTGATCCAAAAAACTCTCTCCGTAAAGTTCTAGGAATTGACATCGACATTCGCGCCCATAATTATACTACTATCGAAGCACACCCTATGGCATCACGCATTAAGATGATTCAGGGTTCCAGTATTGCGCACGAGATAGTAAAACAAGTCCACACTATTGCGGAAAATTACTCACGAGTTCTGGTCTGCCTAGACAGCAACCATACCCATGATCATGTACTGGCTGAGCTACAGTCGTACGCCCCACTTGTTAGCAAGGGAAGTTATTGTGTAGTATTTGATACAGTGATTGAAGATATGCCAAAGGAAACATTTCCTGATCGCCCATGGAGTCTTGGTGATAACCCGAAAACAGCAGTGCGAGAGTATATTAAGACTCATCCAGAATTTGAAATTGACAAAAATATCCAGAACAAATTGATGATTACCACTGCACCAGACGGATATTTATTTCACAAAGACATTAGCAACTAATCACGCTTGGATTTTTTCATTCTAATACACAAATATATATAAATTATAGTAGTAGATAAACACCTTAAATGAATAACTTGCAGCTAATGTAAACAGTAATCATATAAAAAACTTAAAGATATCCATAGAATATTATTACTTTCCTAATTTCAAACGTTGCACCATAGATACTATTGAAAGTGAGTAGTAGTTCCAGCTCTAGTATAATAATTCGATATAAATTTCTTCCGGCTATGTTCTACTTCGAACATCAACAAATAACATTTTGTCATCAGTGTAAAGAGATCAGATCAAGATCCATATCAGGATCGTAATATATTATTGCGTCAAAAAAACAAATTGCTTACTATTAAAGTCTGTTAGAATTTATTCTTATCATTGGTGTTGCCATGGATTGTCATATCAAACCAGGGCTTGTATTTGCCTGCTTAACACATGTTCCTCTATGGGTGAACTACCCGCCATTTGTAGAACCAATATACATGGGTCAAGCTCAGGAAAAAGGGAAGCTTAATCTTCGTGACCTAGCACCTGAATGGGAACCATATCACTCCACTCTAGGTGGTATTGTCGGTAATTTTGCACTCAAAAACTATATTGAGCAGAATTTTCCTAATACAAGTACAGTTGGCATCTGTCAATATCGAAAATTTGTGTCGCACACTCGAATTAGCAGAATTGAAGCACCAAGTTATCGATCCATGGATATAGTTAATAAAGATATACTGCAGCAGGACATCCTGAAAAAAATCATGCTTCCAAATAATGAGGAGTTTCTAATAAGCCATCCTTTATTATTTTCTTTGTTTTGGAAAAAAAAGAAAGATTACTTTGAACAATTCAGTAAAGCACATAATATTAAGGATTTATTACGGTTCACGTCTATAGCCGCCGAACTTGGAATAATCGACAAATTTGAGGTCGAGTTCTTTTTTCGAGAAGTAATCTTCATACCTGGAGGAATTGAGTTGGGTGTATTTCCCACTGAGTTTTGGATTAACGGCATCACTGCTATGGAGAACGTGATTCGTGAATGCATACGGAATAATTCAAAAACACATACTTATTTCCAAGTACGCGCTTTGTCATTCTGTTGTGAACGCTTAGGAAGTTATATGTTGTTGAAACATTTTGATGCGTCGGGAAGTTATGGGATGAGATATAAACTGTTTGCAAGCTTGTTTCCTCCTGACTGGATTAAGCGTTTTGCAGGGCAGTTAAACCTAATAGCCCCACATGGAACAAATGATTACCAAATAGGCACCTAAAGAAACCACGCTACTTATTATTCTACATAGCAGTACAATACTTTCCCTTTATAGGTCTTCTCCTAATTCTCAAATAGAAAAAATCTTTTTAAGATTATTGGCTGCTGCTATAGAAAAGATATAGCCGCAAGAGACTTAATTAACAATAACAGTTATTTAGTATCTTAATTTTGGAAATTAACCGCTTTCTTGAGAACAGCAATCACTCTGTCCTGTTGCATCTCCGTCATATCCACCCAAAGAGGCAAACGAATCAGTTTGCCAGATTGATTATTTGTCTTGGTAAGAGAGCCATGCGCTCTTCCATAACGTTGACCAGCTGGCGATGAATGTAATGGCACATAGTGGGAAACAGGCCATATATCATAGTGTTTGAATAAGTTAAGCACTTTTTCCCGATCAATCTCAAGAGCAAGCAGAACATAGTACATGTGCGCATTGTGCTGACAACCATCTGGCACATAGGGACGACAAATAACACCCTTCGATTCCAAAGGTTCAAGAAACTCATGGTAACGTTGCCAGATAGACAGACGCTTCTGTGTAATGTAATCAGCCTCTTGAAGCTGAGCACAAAGGAAAGCAGCCATCAGCTCTCCAGGCAAAAACGAAGAACCTATTTCCTGCCATGTATATTTGTTCACCTCCCCCCGGTTAAAACGACTGCGATCAGTGCCTTTTTCCCGGATTATCTCAGCTCGCAAGGCCAAGCCCTTGTCATTGACCAACAAAGCCCCACCTTCGCCTGAAATCACATTCTTTGTCTCATGAAAACTACAAACACCCATCTGACCGATGCTACCCAATGCGCGCCCCTTATAACTCGCCATTACACCTTGTGCGCTATCCTCCACCACTATCAAATTATATTTCTTAGCAATTGACATGATCTGATCCATTTCACATGCCACACCAGCGTAGTGAACAGGAACAATCACTCGGGTGCGGGATGTGATTGCGGACTCGATCAAGTTTTCATCCAAGTTCAGTGTATCTTCTCTGACATCAACAAATACTGGAACACCACCTCTCAGAACAAATGCATTTGCAGTTGATACAAATGTGTATGAAGGCATAATTATCTCGTCACCCGGTTGAATGTCCAGCAACAAGGCCGTCATTTCAAGAGCTGCCGTACACGAATGTGTCAGCAAAGCCTTGGCACAACCTGTGTTGTCTTCTAACCACTTATGGCAAGAATTTGTAAATGAGCCATCACCAGCCAAGTGCCCATTTGAATGAGCCTCAGAAATATACTGTAGCTCTTTACCTGTCATGTATGGCCAGTTAAATGGAATAATTTTTTCTTTCATTTGATCAACGCTTTTCCTCCCGGAATTCGGTTTCTCTGTCAAACCTTATCCAGATTGGCTTATAAGATTTAGACTCGCCCGTTGGCTATTGTGATTCATAGTTTTAAATATAATTTATCAGAAAAACTCTTAACTAATTATAGTAATTAAATTTTTCTTGCAATTACTAACCTAGATCCACCAACAGGTAATGTCACGCCGAATTGGATTAAAAACACCTCGAAGTTTAGACAATATTCAAGAATACAATTTAAGATCGGGTTAATTTTTAATTCTGAGTCTGCATCACGATCTCTCATGTCTTTACCACGTCGCAACACCCTGGAAAGAAACATCAGGGGTAACAATGTTGTTACAAACGAGGTGCTACGTATTATCTCAAAACCAGCATTTCTAACTTTTTCATGCAGATCACGCGCAGTATAACGTCGTACATGACATGAATATTCATCAACCGAACTCCAAAGCGACGGATGTTGTGGAACTGTAAGCATGAGAAGACCGTGAGGTTTTAATGCTTGATACATCTGTTGTAATACAACTTCGTCTTCCTGGATGTGCTCAATCACATCAAAGGCACCAATGGCATCAAATTCTACAACATAAGGAATCTGCCTTGCATCCATCTGTAAGAATTTCGCACCTCCATCTATTCTTTCTGAGGCAAATGCAAGCCCCTCAGCAAAGATTTCGCTACCGCTAAGTTGGATTGAGGGAAAAGCAAGAGCAATACCTCTGAGTACAAAACCAGTACCACATCCTACTTCCATAAACTTGTTAACATTGGAACTATAGTTCTTAAGTGTCCAGATCAACAGTTTATTTCTTGCCCGGAACCAAAAATTGTTAGCCTCCAGATCTGCTAATAATGAGAAGGAAGAAGTATGCATTCCTGTACCGTAATCAGGAGGATCCGAAACAAAAGATGGTATGCCATTCTTAATAGGTGGCTGCCATTGACAATTTAGGCACCTCCAATTCGGCGCACTAAACTCAAAACCACAACTAATGCAGAGTTTCACAAAGAACGCTCGACTACCGAGACAGTTGAATGTGTGCGAAAAACCCAGTACTTTTGCATTAAAAAGATTAATGCCGCAATAGGAACTATTGCTCCAGCCTGTACAACTATATGGGAGAAACCTAAGTAGTTATTAAAATAAGCCAACAAAATTACATTGAGAACATAAGAGATACAATATACAGTTAAATACTTCATAGCTGTAGTAGTTTTCTGCCCATGATGATCAAATGACCATGTTTTATTAAAATAAAAAGTTAAACAAATATAAATTAGGTAAAAAATACTGATTGAAAGTATTGGGTTAATCCCAAGAGAGGTAACCAAGATATAGACCAAAAAACCAGCGATATTAGTAGATAATCCAACAATAGCATACCTCTAATAAATTGTTTTCTAGCTGAATGCATTTCTCAGAGACCTAATCGCTATTGTATTCATTTCTAATTATTGCATAAGGTCGTTTTTTCGTTTCAATAAATATTCTCGATATATAAAGACCTATAATGCCTATGCAAAGCAGCAAAATACCACCAAGCAACCAAACCGAAACCAGAATAGAAACCCAGCCTTCAAGTAATGTTCCAGTTAGCCGCCAGAGTATTAAACTCAACGCAACCATAGCTGAAAAAATAAGGATAAATACACCCAGAAAAAAAACGAAATATAGAGGCTTCTCACTAAATGAGGTTATTGAATCTAGTAAAGCACTGAGCCTCTTCGTAAACGAGTAATTCGATTCATTACCAAGATTCTTTTTAAATTGAACCCCAATTTGCTGAAACCCTGTTAGCGCCCATAAGCCACCAATTGCCGTTTTCTGTTCAAGATGCTGAACTAGTGATTGTACATATTTACTACTCATCAACCTTACGGTGCTCTGATCTCGGGGAATTCTAATCTCGGACAGTAGATCAATTAAGTTCCACGCAATTCTTCCCCCAATGCGCTCAATAAATTTACCTTTTCTCTCATGCTGGCACCCATATACAACATCCACTTCCTTTTCCTGGATTAATTCATAAAACTCGCTTAGCAACTCAGGGGGCTCATCTAGATCGCTATCGATGAGAAAAACATAGTCGCCTCTAGCCCTCATTAATCCAGACATCATCGCACGATGATGACCGAAATTTCTTGAAAGTTCTAGTAATTTTATATTCTTATATTTTTGTAAAAGACTCCGTGTAAGCGACAGAGTATCATCACTTGATCCATCATCTACTAAAATAATTTCATAACTCTCAGAAACCGCTGACGCCTGAGAAATAATTTTATTGAGGAATTCTCCAATACTTTTCTCATTATTGAATAACGTACTTACTACTGATAAATGCACATGAGTATTATTAGGCATGTTATAATTAGCTACGCTCTAATATTGCAATTCCAAAACCTGACTTTCCGTAATCGTTCCCAGAATATAGCATATAACGATTACCTTCATGTTCAAAAACAAATGGATACTCGATCATGTTAGAGTCCCATTTATCTGACGATACGTCAATTCCTACTTCTTCATCATGCCGAGACCATGTGACACCGTTTGTAGAACGAGCGTAACGAATTCGGTATAAATCACCTCGAGAGCAAAACCACATCTCATAGTTACCTTTAGATTTAATAACACATGGCCTACACATCGCATACTCATCCAGTGAATTAAAATCCACTGCAACCACACCATTTTTCTGCCAATTAATACCATCTTTTGATTCAGCATACCGTATATGGTGCCGCATATCTTCTTTAACTGGTCCCCATTCAATATTTGACCCATACCACATCCTAAAGAGTCCATTCTCGCGCAGAACCCAGGGATACGAGATTGTATAGGGATCAATATCATCTAGCGGCATGATTGGAAACCTTGACACACGATTAAAAGGTAACCCCGGACTTTCACTAATTGCTAGCCCAATTGTATTTTGCCATGGAACACGAACTGTAAGATGCCAACCCATATAGTATAAAAATCGACGCTTCCCAATTTTTAGAATGCATCCAATAGAACAACCGGAGTCGTCAAACATCCCTGGGCTACCTGGAGAAAGTATAGGTTCTTCAGCTATCGTAAGTACTGTTAATGGATCATTTAAGTCAATATCCACAAATGAAATCGACGAACGATTCTCTCTATCACGGGATGAAAAATAAATCCGGAAAATATCACCAGTTAGATGCTCGGCAGTAGGATTCGCTGCAAATCCATACATCCAAGGTATAGAGCCATCAGGAATATAAACACGCCCAAGCTTACACCATTTCATAACTTTCCTTTTGCCATCATAACTCGCATGAAAACACTTGATGACATGTTCTGTATGGTGAGTTTACCATCCAAGCTCACCATACCATCGGGAACATTATCAGTAACTAAGGCACAAGCACCTACCAGACCCTTGTTTCCGATTTTTATCTTATTTGAAACCGCTGCTCCAATTCCAAGGAAAGCACGCTCACCGATTTCTACACTTGCAGCTATCGTAACGTGGGAAGTTAACCAGGCATGATCACGAATTACCGTCATATCTCCGATATGATTAGAAGACCACATAACTACGTTATTTCCTATAGCCACATCTAGTGAAATTGATTGATTATCAAGAATGAAGCAGTTCTCACCAATATTAATGGGCTCAGCTTGAAAAATGTTTGAAGCCACATAGCTTTCCAAGGTGTATCCCTTCACCTTAGCTTCTTGGTACTTCCGTGCACGAAGTTCGTTCATATCTTGATAACCCAGCAGAATCATCATACGAAACGATTCCGGTGGATAATGTTGTTCAACTTCTTCGAAAGCAACAACAGGCAAATTTCGATATATCGAAGTAGTCATATATTGTGAATCGACCGTAAATCCAACAATATTGTGATGAGAATCACTAGTAAGAAAGCGATGCGCTACTGAGGCCCCACGCCCGGTCCCGTATAAAACTATATTGCTCATGAAGAAGAATTCTTTGAATTTTGTAAAATATCACACGCCGCGCCCTTAACCAGAGTATCTAGCCACTCATGTTCGCTAAGACCAGCAGCAGCAGCAGCTTTTCGTACTAGATCTTTGGCTTCTAGGGTAACTCCTTCAAGCTGACCGAAATATCTCGTACGCATGCTCCCACCACGCCAACCTTTATGAGGGAGATCTAAATTAAGAGAAGGAGGGCCATCACCTTTACTAAAGACTATTACATAAAAACAATTTCCTATAATCCACTTTACGCTTACATCTCGCGCGCAGATTGGTAGTGCGGTCAGCGGCACTTCAGCCTTAAACAGCGCATTATTAGTAGTGACAATCCCCTCAAATTCCGTGCCTTTCAACCAAGGTCCTACTGCCTCGTCACCAATTAGTACGCGTCCATCTGTTCGAGTAACACGTGCGAGTTCAGCAGCACTTCCAGGCAAATTACCGAATTGATTGAATCCGCCAAAATGAAAGACCGCATCAAAATACTCATCAGGAAAAGGCAATTTAGTCGCACTTGAAACAGAATATTCAAGTTCGCATTGAAAGTTCATATCTTTATGGTAACGGTTCATATTTTTTTCACATACATGAACCATTCCGGGCGAAAGATCCTGCATAAATAATTCGCCATCTTTACCTAGATGACGCGCCAAGCGAAAAGAATCTCGGCCTGTCCCACAGCCTACCTCAAGCACTCGGTCATTTTCATTAATCTTTAACTGATCAACCATTGACTCACGAATACTATTTTCATCTTCACGGAATGAAGCAAATTGCCAATCTACAGCGACATCATAAATTTCGTCAGCAACACGATCATATTCATTCTTTGTTTGTTGCTCAATGCTTGAAAGTGCTTCTGAATCTAGCAAGTAAGGTATGCCACGGACTACCGGATAACGTCGCCCAGAAATAGATACTAGATTATTTTCTTCAATCAAACTCGTTGAAGAAGATGATTCAGCATGTAATTCTGATCTTTCAATTGGACAGCGATAATGGGTAATACTTGAAGTTTTCATAATAAATCCTGTTGAAATTGAAACGATATATAATCTTTTTATCCCACACGTTTACAAGAAACGACCCAAACATGTTCTTCAATACCCCAAAAATCGTTCCTACATATACCAATACTAAGATCCTTGAAATCTGGTGTTAACATATATGAAATCTCATCTTCAGAATCAAATTTCTTCAACAAATACCCATTGCGTACGCCATATGGATCATTCTTTATCTCCATGTGACCATCTCCTAAATCGATCGCACCGTTCATAATATAACTTGTACCAACAGGAACAGAAAACACGAACCCTCCCCCAGGTCGAATCACGCGTGCGATTTCACGAATATTATCTATAAAACTTGTGCCTGGCTCTACGTAATAGCAGGAATGACAGGCTAATACTTGATCAAAATACTGCTTAGGATACGGAATAGAGTTATTTTTTCCGACACATGCATCTATACTAATATTTAATCTCTTCATTCGCTCGATAGTCAGTGAACAGATTGATTCCGAGATCTCAACTCCATGAATATCCATACCAAGGTTTGCCAGTAGCGGCATATTTCGGCCATCACCAAAACCTAGATCCAATACACGCATTCCCCGATAAGAGGGTACCTCGCGGTCAAGTCGAGGATAACGACCTAAAAATGCTCGTATGACAAATTCTACCGGATAAACATGTAACGGATCCTTCATCTGGTACAAGGTAGAATATGCGGACTCTATCTCACTCATCATTATCACGCATTCGCGAAATTACTACAGCTGGAGGAGGTGCAATAACTACATGTGACGGATATGTACCATCGTGGACAGCACTATTTGCGCCAACTACTGTATTTTGTCCCAATTGGACACCGGGAAGAATAGCTACGTTGACACCCACCCAGCTTCCATGTCCAATTATTACTTTCTTCCCTGGCTTATTTGGTTGCTGCATAATGGGTATTTCTGGATGTTTAAAAAAATGGTTATTATCTCCAATGAACACTCGCTCTGAAATTACTACATTTTGCTCGATATGTATTAAACTGGTGCAAGACATAAATGAGAATCGGCCAATTTGACACTCACGATCAATCGTTATGTGACCATCGTACATATAATCTTGAGAAGAGAATACCTCTCGATATTTAGGGTCAATATATTTACGTAAAAAAGAGAGATCACGAAAAGCATTTAAGTGACAACCCTCTCGAATTGCTGTGTAATCACCAATGACCATATTTTGCGGGTTTAAGATTCTTAATGGTGGTAGAATTTTTGCGTTCACACCAAAGTAGGCGAATGAAGCTTTATCATCACTATTTAATGGTTCGGTCTTTTCAAGCAGAATATTATTTTCTTCGATTGGAGAAATCATAAGGTCTTTTGGTTTTTATCAATTTTACCGTGAATTTATAGGGATCTTGTCATTGCTATTAGTCATCGACTCCAGAAATATACTAGTCGCATGGCGGTCTACTTTACCATTTGCATTCTGGAGCAATGATTCCACCTGAACAAATCGAGTTGGCTGCATGTACTTTGGTAAATATAACTGACAGTGTGATTTCATAACATCACTCTCAAGCACAACATATGCGGAAAAAACTATTTGAATTTCAGGACCACTTTCTCCTTCTACGGTTACAGCAACTGCACGTGTAATCTCTGGAATTGTTTCCAGTGCCAAGTCAATTTCCTCGAGTTCGATGCGATGCCCTCGTACCTTTACTTGATTGTCAACACGCCCAAGAAACCAGAGTAGCCCGGAAGAATCTTCACGTACAATGTCACCCGAGCGATACCAAATTGAACGGTAGTTTAATTGATGCGGTTCTTGGACAAAACATCGATTTGTTTCTTTCGGATTAGCATAATATCCAAGACCAACGTTAGCACCCCCGATCAACAATTCTCCTTGCTTACCTGGCTGACAAGGCTGATCATTCTCATCTAGTATCTTATATTCAAAATCATGATGCATTCGACCAAGTGAGACAAACCCACTGCCAGCAGCTTCTAACTCTGCTGAATTAACCTCTAAGCTGGAACAAATACAACTAGTTTCAGTTGGCCCATAAACATTAACAAGACGAGCCTTATGGCTAAATGTACTGTAAAAACGCTTTAATTCACTAATAGGAAATCCCTCTCCACCGAAGATAAAAGTCTGTGCTTCTGGTAAAGAATTTGGAGTAAGTAAACGTAAGCGATCAAGCGTTAAAAATAATGTTGGTACGGCAAAAATAACAGTCACTTCATTATCACGTAGCTGTCTTACCCACGCCGAAGGATTATGTAACTGTCCTGTTTCAACAACTACTAAGGTGGCACCATTTAATAATCCCCCATAAAGATCAAAAACTGAATTATCAAAATGAAGTGGATTGAGGTTCGAAAACCGCTGTTGATATGGCTGTGAAATCAAATTACGCGCCCATCTCATAAGGCTTAGTACTCCTTGATGGGTAATAACAGCGCCTTTAGGTTCACCAGTTGAACCAGATGTGAACATGATGTAGGCTGGAGAAAGACCATGTGTCTGCTCCGCATCTGGTATGCTTAATGATTTGACTTGTTCCGAGTACCAGAAAGAATCCTTTATTTCTCCCATATGTTTTGTTACACCAAAGGGATTCTGTTCCTCTCCCATAGTAACCAAAAGATCTGGTCTAATACGCTCAAGAGTATGCTGAGTACGCTCAATAGGGTTTTGTGGATCAAGAAACACATAAATTGCTCCTTGACGAAGGCATGAAAGCCAAAGTACGTAAGTTTCCCGTCGCTTTGGTAACTGTAATACTACAACACTATATTTTTTAATCCCCTGTCTGTCCAACCATCCAGCACAACAAAGTACTGATTGATGAAGTTCTGAAAATGATATTGCATCATTCCCCAATATCAGAGCAATCGAATCTTTCCTCTGTGCAACAACTTGCTCAAAGGCATCCCATAAACTTACAGCTTCATGAGCACTACTCAAAGCCTAAACCCTCCATTAACATCAATAACAGTTCCTGTTATAAAGGGCGATTCTACAAGAAACTCAACTGCCTTTAAGATATCAGATAGATTACCTAACTTACGAACGGGTGTAGAAGCTGTAATTCCTGATAGCTGTTCCTCAGAGAGTGCAACATGTGTTGATGGCACATCAATGAATCCGGGAGCAATAGCATTCACTTTGATTCCAAGAGGGCCCAGTTCAACAGCCATAGAACGTGTCAATCCTTCAACTCCAGCCTTAGCAGCACTGTAGGCTGGTTGCCCGACATTACCTTGGCTACTGATTGAGCTAATATTTATAATTACTCCACCTCCTTTCCGAACCATTTGTGCTGCAACACGAGAAGCAACAAAGAAAGGAGCAGTAAGATTTAACTCAATTGTCTTTCGCCAGCTTTCAGGATTGTGGGGACGTATAGCTGCACCCTTTAAAGATATCGTTGGTTCATTCCATATTTGACCAACAGCATTGATCAGTAGTCCAATTTTATCTGTTTGAGTGATACACTCATTAAGAACTTTATCAATTTCATTTGCCACTGTGAGATCTACAGTTCTATCTGTAACATTTTCTGCGTTAATGCCATCATATGACTTCTGATCAAGCGACAAAACTGGTCTGTGGAGAGCCGCAAAATGTGCTACTAACCCGCTGCCAATAGCCCCGCTACCTCCTGTCACAATGACCCAGTTTTTATGATTTGTAGACATACTCTATTTTTTTAGTAGTTCATCAACGCTTTTTACAGTTGTTAGCTCTCCCATCTCATGCTCTAAGAGCTGCCTACCAATTAATGCTTCAAGCCTAATAACTAAATTAACAATTCCTAATGAATCAAGTCCTTGAATTGAATCAAGTCTCGTATCAGGTGTTAAATTAAGAGTCTGATTTGAAATTTCAGATATAAGACTGGAAGCATCCATAAATATATTCTCAGAAAATTATTATTTGGTTAGCTATCTAGCATTAAATATTGTAAATCATATGCCCTACTGCAAATTTACCAGTGTTTGAAAGTAAGTCAATGTTAAATACTCCGAGTATAAAATACCCTCAGAATTACGCTTATATATCAGAGCAGATTATAACTTACGAATTTACCCTTGGCAGTGTTTTCGGTCTATAATTAAATGATGATAGGAACACATAGGTTCATAGCGCTCTCAAATACGGCAGCTATAAGAAATAGGAAATGAGAAATGAGGCCTTAGCTATTTTCTCACAGCCAAAGTTAGCGGATGCTAATCCTATGATACAAGGTTTGATTTCAATATATCATATTACGCTCACTTGGGGCCTGATCATTTGCTTGCTATACCTTGCTAAACTGAGTGAGAGTTTGTCGCTGGCCATCTTAATTGCAATCCTTTTGGGTGCAGTACAACATCGTTTTTTTACAATTTATCATGAAGCCTTTCACGGAAGACTCTTCTCGAACCGAAAGTTAAATGAAATTGCAGCTACCTACTTGGCTAGTTTTCCTTCACTATCTACATATCACAGTGCCAGAAAACGACACATCATGCACCATTCGAAAACTGCAACCAAGGATGATCCTGAAAGAGTCAGTCATATTCAGGATTATAAAACTTTTATAAAATTGATCTTTCCTTATTTCGGGCTAATCAAAAAGGTTCTTAGCAAATTAGGCTGGTCAATGAAGGAGATTAGCACTCCAGGCCGAAGGGATGAGACTTTGAAATCTGACCATGTAATTGGAGAAATCATGAAAATGATTTTTGTTCAACTTCTTCTCGTGGTTTCTCTATTTTATAATTTCTCTGAATGGGCTGTATTGTATTACATTGGCTTAATTTTTATTAGCCCGTTGCTCGCGAATATCAGAACATGGGTTGAGCATTATAATGGTGATCAGCCCGAAAAATCTCCCGAACAAGTGATGATATATCCCAACCTGGTCGAACGCTTTTTCTTCGCACCAATGTCTTTCAATCTCCATGCAATTCATCATGCAAATCCTACAATTCCACATTTTAAGTTAGCTCAGTTGGCAAAGAATTTTTCATCAGAGTTGCAAGCGGTTGAATTAAGACGAAGCGGCTATCTACCTGTTTTTTGGAAATATTTTATTAGAGGCTGCACTTCATTAGAGAAAATATAGACATGGACCAAAGAGCAAAAAAAACATCTGACGGATTGTCATTACATTACGATGATACTTGTATTGTTTGTTCAGATCCACTACCTGGCGAACGTATAGGCACAGTCAATGAATATGAATACGAAAATACGACCAATTACCTTTTTCCAGTACACCGCTGCAAAAGTTGTGGATTAGTAATGCTCTATCCAAGACCAACGAATGATGATCTTGGAATAATATATCCCAAGGATTATTATGCAAATCATTTTGTGATGATTGATCAGGGAAATGGTGGCAGAATAAAAAATAATTTCCTGCTCGACTATTTTTATCGAAAAAGTGTCTCATCATTACGAATGAAATTAGCACCACTTGTTGAAAAACGAGGTGAAACAATAAAAATTCTGGACGTGGGCTGTGGTGTTGGGAACCAACTTGATATGCTTTTAGAATTATTTCCCTGTGCAGAGACATATGGAGTAGAGCCAAGTAGACTAGCCCAGGAAAAGGCTCAACAACGAGGGCATACTGCCTATTGTGAAAAGTTTGAGGATGCTAATCTACCAAAAAATTATTTTGATCTTGTTATTTCAATTCACGTAATTGAACATGTCGAAAACCCAGCTATATTCCTACGAAAATGCTCAGAAGTAGTCAAAGATGATGGATACGTTTTGATTGAAACACCGGCTACAGATTGCCTTGAGTTCCAGTGGTTTAAAGGAGGGCTTTGGGGCGGTTATCACGCACCTAGGCACTGGTATTTATTCGACAGCAACAATCTGTGTACACTCGGAGGAAAGTTTGGTCTTTCAAAAATTGAATGTAAACCATATTGTGCTCCTCCATTTTGGAGTTGGACAGCCCACGCTATCACGATGAAGCTTGTTGGAAAGAAAATTGCCGACTATTTGTTTCCACCAATTCAAATATTTTACGGTGGTATGTATGCATTTCTAATTCTCGGATTTTTTTCGGTTTTAGAGCGCTGCCTTCTCCTTAAGTCGGGAAAAGCCAGTGCTATGTGGATGCTTTTCAAGAAATAGTAGTGCCCTAGTCCCCTATAACTCCACATATTTGATAGAGTACATCACAACGAAGCTAGTGAACAATTAGACGATCACGGTTCTTAGAAGAGAAGATTATTGGAATATTTAAGGAACAGGAGTTTGGTGATAGAAATACTGATGTTTACTTAAGGCACGCTACAGCAGTGTGAATTCTACAAATACTAGTACTAGGTATGTATCGGCTTTCAGATTTAGCATAAAACAAGCAACAAAAGCACCTCAACTCTCAACTCTCAACTCTCAACTCTCAGAGCCAAAGATATCGGATTACATGCATGTAATGAAAACTTAATTTCAGAATCGTTAACGATATCCTCATTTAATACTCTCCGCTCATCATCATCAACTGCTTCATCAAAATACAAGAGATCCCCAGGTTGCAGAAATTCCTTTAAATAGTTATAAACATATTTTGTTGGCTCATAAATGTCCAAATCAAAAAGGATAACCCATTGCACATCATTGTCCCTTTCAATATTCATGAGTGGCAGAGTTGTTTCAACATCTCCAACATGCCACGTTATTCTCTTGTCTAAAATAGCCGGAGGAATTCCTCCGGCATCGAATGCACCAGCCTCATAGTGACGCCAAGATCGAGGTAGACCAGTAAACCGGTCAAAACCATGCCAACACAAATTTTCTTGCGTAATCCTTTCGAGCCACCACTGTGAACTATACCCCCAAGCGACACCAAATTCCCAGACAACTACCGATTTTTTTTATCAACAGCATCAAGCATTTTTTTCCATACTTGTTCGCGAATAACACAAGTAGGTATCCTGTTAGGGAAATTGTCTAATTGCCACTGAGCAAACTCTGCGGATAAACCAAGGTTTCGCGTCATCAATCTCGAAAAATTTGTCTTTGCTAATTGTTTTGCAACAAAGAGCCAAATGAATTGCTTCCATGCTGAACTACCATTGCGACTTCCATTTCGGAATTTTTTCATTATCAGCTAACTCCAGTAACCAGATTCAGTTTTCATCTAACTTTTCCTGTGGCAATATTCTGTTTTTTCCAGCGAAGCCATGTTTTGGCTATACGTAAAAGTGATTTAACCATTTCCCAAGATAAGAGAGTTCGCAACCTTAAGCTTATGCCCGCATTATTTAAGGAGTTAATATTAAAGCTGTTATGCAATGAATCAATGCGCCCATCAGTAGTTTCAAATAAACCTGACACAACTAAAGTATCAATACCAGATGGTTGCGCGAGAAGTTTATTCAATGCAAATGAGTGTATTAATATTGATATATTTTCTGAGTCAGAGGCAATTGGCGTCAGTCTTCCTGATAAAGGATCAACTTTTACTTTTAGAGAAATATCTTTTACCCAAAAGTTGATGGGCCTCAGGAAACCAAAAAAAGATTTTATAAGCCATAGTAGTATGATGTTATTGTTTGACAATAGCCGCTTACTAAAAGCTGATGCACTTGCCTGTATTTCAGAGATATCAACCGAGTTGTAGCTGTGAAGGTGAAAATCTGTTATGGCCTCAAGTTCCATATAATGTCGTATAGCTCCCTGATTGTTGTGATCATGTCCCAATGTCCAATTATCCCCTGGAGCAAGAACTATTGGCAGCGCACCAGCTGAATTAATTCTGTCAACAGCCTGTATCACTTTTGCCTTATGTTGATTCATCCAAAAATTATCGACATGACTGAATCTAATAAAACTAGCAGCAGGAATTACATTTACAGGTTTGATTGTAACAATTTGTTCATAAAGTTTCTTCAGATATGTCTCTGCCACTTTGGTGATAACCGTATCCTGAGAATTGCCGATCCATCCTGCAAAACTAAATTGTGACATCAATACGTCAACCTTAGGAAATATTCTAGATATCCTCGCCAAGTCGTAGGACCCAATCGAGCAGTCATTAAGATCGATAAAATGCTCACCTTCATCTTCAATCATAATCCATGAATCATAGACCCCGGTTGTCTCCAAATAAATTCTACAACCAGCTCCTAGCTCCAGAAAAGAACCATGATTAATTTCATCAACCACAAATCCTTGATTGGTTAACCAGTTTCGCACCTTCTTGTCAAACGTATTCTGAAATAACACTTTAATGATATTCCGTCTTTGCACTGGAATACTTTTGATACTTGCTGGATGGAAATGGTCAGGGTGTTCGTGAGAAAACCATACCCAATCAACGCGACTCCAGAGATCATTTGGAATGTGGCTTGGTTCTAATAGATCCCATGAATCATTAAACGCTGATCCTAATAACCAAGGATCTATTAGTATCCCTCCAATACTTGTTTCGACCAGAACTCCAGCATGGCCTATCATCGTAATTTTCATCTTTATAATCTAGTCCGCAAATCTTTATCCTACAAGTTTCAGCAAAAAAAAGAAAAAGAAACGGCAAATAACCACTATCTTCTAAAAACAGGCATTAAGCTATCCATGGAAACGTACGCTTTAAGCTTATGTGGAACTGAGCCCAATAATTTACATATCAATAATAATTGATATGTAAATTATTAGCAAAAGATCGGTTATTTTATACCTCTATTGACTGCATTTATTAAGAGCGCGCATACCTCAAGTAACGCGGCGCTTCTTTACCACAGTTAAACAACAAATCAAGTATGCTAACCTCATGTATAAACTCACCCCATAATTGTGGATACTCCTGGTATCCAGAATAATGAAACCAGGTCAACGTGATGCCCAGTTCAGCAAATACATGTTCTTCAATATAGTTTCTGGCCGAAGGGCCTGAGATGTATTCTGTACCGTCTGCCTGAACACAAAGATCAGCTAGCCTCTTTGTTTTGTCATCGAGCAGGATATAGTCCCATGAATTTCTGATAATGGTATTGATCCTCAGGTAATCACAAACCATCTTGATAAAACAGTAGTTTAGTTGGGAAAGATGTGTGTAAGACTCATTGAGATACAGTGGCTGAAGCCATTCTGCAATTTCGTCAAAATGTGGTGCACGTCGATAGTTCTGCACCAACGTTTTCCAATGAATAAACCCCCAGTCTAAGCCATCAATCTCGGTATCCCTAATTTTTTGATGATACTTTCCCTTCACTAACACCGGAACCGTTAACCACTGCAACCCCTGTGGAGTCTTAATCTGATTGCGATTACGCCAGTCTCGCCGCGTGTATTGCATATCATCATAGAGAATAAACTCATCTACGGCAGCGATTAAGTCAAAATATCCTTTCCAAGGTATATAGTTAGATTGAAGAATAGCCACTTTCTTCATTTAGTACTTCCTTTTACTTAGTAAATACATTAAGAAAACTTTGCCAACGCATGATTTGTTCAAAATGGTTCAAAGATATAGATTTATGAATAGATAAATTGACTTAACTGCAAGTCATTTAGCCCTTCGAGCAAGAAAACCAAGAATTAAAGCAAAGTCCTGTTTATTTTATGCTTCTGTTGACTGCACTTGATTGGTTACCTACTGCAGATACTTTTATTCCATTATCAACAAAAGTCACACTCTTATCAAACTCAACTCTAGATTCTGGAAAATATGGCTTTTTAGAATACACGGAAATTCCTATCCGATTTTTTTCTATGATGCCTCCCGAAATGAAGACTGTAGATGCATCTTTTGAAGCAATGCCTATATCCGATCCCTGAATGTTTGTTTCTTTTACATGCCCTCGTGAGTTTTCACCCACAGAAATTCCCTTATCCGTATTATCGATTGCCCTGATATTGTTCAAGAAAAATAATGAACCAGAAAAATCTAGTCCATCTCCGCCACAATTTTTAAATTTCGAATTTGAGATTTGTAATACAGAATAATCAGAATCCAAACAATCTGACTTTGTGTTCTGAATCGTCAGATTCCTTGCGTCAATCTCAGAATTAAGGACATGCAGAGAATCTTCAGCTCGTGAATCTTTAATATCAGTGTTAGTTATTACAGCTTTCGTATTGAAAAAGGAAACACCTCCACTGAATATTGATTTTCCACAGGTTACATCATATTCATCATATCCTACTCCTTCGACATACAAATTATTTATTACTCTATCATTCCCATTATAAAAGTGTATGCCGGACCAACCTTCTTCTTTTACCTCTGGCACAAGAGTAAGACTTGATCCATTAGGAATCTTTAAATCTCCATAAACTTTAAGGCACCCACTTTTTTTAAATTTAACTGTCATATTTGATTCAATAAGCAAAGAAGCTCCTGAAGGAATAATTACCTCTTCACCTATTGACAAAAGTTGTTTTTTGAACATTAACAATGCTCCTTTTTTCTCAAAATATTTAGCAAGGTTATCTTTTGTTAATCGCTCTATTTTTTTATACTTTGGTCCAATTACCATTTCACGCGCGGTTAAAGCTAACCCCTCTCCTTGAATGACAGGGAATAAGTATTGATATGTTTCATTGCGTTTGATCTTAAACCAATAGAGCCTAACAGCTTCATTTTCTCTAATATCAGATAATTCAATCTCCCTAATATTTCCTTGTGCTTTTCTGCCGTTATAGAAACGAATAGCTTCAGGTTCAAATACAATTCCTTCAGTACTTTTTAAGTGCACTTGAATCTCATCAATATTAGGGCCTCTCTCAACCAATATAATATTGGACAAATCATTCTCTTCAAAACGATAAAGAAAGGTCAAGATCTGTGAAGGGGCTAAATCTATATCATTACTCTTTTGTTCACCATAAATTTGTCGTATAGCAATATTCCTCCAATCTAATACTGTTAAAGACTCAATCGTTGGATTCACGCGATTTTTTGTTAAATCACTAATCAATCTACCTATTCTTAGAATATCATTTGTCGGAGTATGTTGTGTTGGATCCCAGAGAGATTCCGATAATAGATCCTGGGTTATCTTAACTGAAGACCGACCAACATTTTCTTCAAGCGCCAAGTTTAAATTATTCAAACGATTCTTAATCTTGAGACGGCTCCATTGGCTAGCCCACATATGATTTAATGCACCAATTATCTTTAGATTCTTCCAATTTTCTAGAAGATTTAACGTAGATGGAGGGGTATGCCATAAGAAGAGACCTCCTCCTTTCCGATCATATATATCAGTATCTCTTCCCTTAGCAGAATATTTTATGTAGTAAGACCCTAAAGTGACCGCATTAGGTCTCCAAAGGGGCGCAAATGGATGAAAATAATTCCAGGAATTTACAAAGATGCCAGGAGTAGGAGCAAGAACACCAGCATCAAGATCCTTAATAATAGGATCAAATGTTTCTGATCGAGAGTTCCAATGATAACGGAGATCCCCCTGACCTAAACCATGATAAGCGGCATATGTTAATCCATATGACTGCGCCAAAAGAATTTGTAGCGTATTAATTTTCTTTGTGAATAATGGACTCGTAAGGTCTGGGTATTGGATATTGCTTGCTTTCTTTTTTCCTGAAAAATTTTTCACCCTAAATGTATTATCATAAAACTTTGCTGAGGTGTCATCTGGGTCATAGCCAAATATAGGTCCTTCGATCCGTTGTGCTGCCTCGAAAAATGAGGCATCTACGCTTTCCATTAACAGCATTTTTCCAACAGATCTACCATTCAATACAACATCAATATAGTCATGTCGTGGAACTATTAGTCCATGATCATTTAATATTGACGTGTGAATAATCTCACTTAAGTATTTACCATGTGCAGTATATAGTTTGAAACGCCGTAAACCGTAAGGAAGTGACCCAGATAGAACTTTTATATCTAACGAAGGTAAGGGTGAATCATCTGTAGGAAGATGAACATTGCTTTTTCCAGACAAACCAATAGAAACTCGAACTTTATCACCTGATTTCGTCTTTAATGTACCAATTATTTTCCCTTTAATGCCAGGATATTGAGGCCACAAAACATCATTAGGTGGCAGTTCAGTCCAAATTCTTCTAGATTTCCGTACTAATCGCTGTAATTTTTTTAATTCACTACTTATAATTTCCAGATCTATACTTTTTATATTTTCTTTAATATAATCTTTATAAGATAAATCATCTTTCTTATTTTTTCCTGAAATTCTAATTTCGGATACATTTTCATACAGAAATCTTAGTTTTACCTTATACATTCCATGTGAAGGAATAGTTAGAAGAAATTCTCCATTTTTAAATCCGTATCCTTTATATGCTCCACTTTGAATTAATTGTCCACGTTCATCATAAAGCCAAACTCTTGGCGTACTCGTTGCGGAATTAACGTATGAAAAATTGAGAGTGATTTTACTTTCACCATGAGCATATACTCTCCAAGTCTGTTCTGCTAAGCCAGAAATCTGTCCCAAGGGTCTTTGATAAAATAAAAGCTCAACATTCTTTTCTAAGATTGTGTCTACTACATAAGGAGTTTGAAGAAATGATTCATTAGCCATTTCTAGTCTCCCACCAGGTATTTTGGTGCGTAATTCAGAAGTTTGAGGGTTAGTTATCGCTCCAGTAGATGATACTGCCACCCAAATTAATAATAAGGAAAAAAAACCTGCAGTAATATATAAGAACTCGCGTTTAAAGTTAGTAAGTCTCATACTTATGAAGACAACCTCAATAATTTATACTGCCTATTAACTCTGAAATTAAGATAGGTCCGTTACTGCTTCTAGGAACAAATTTTTGGAAAATATTTTATGATCGAGACGCTATAAAACCGTTTCTCCACGCATAACACATAAACTAAAGCTTTAGCTGAATATTGGAACCATCGTTTAGTTAAGATGCAGATCAGTATTAAGCAGTAACTTCATTACCGGGATAAAAAATATCTATACTCACACTATCATCTAAACAATTTCTCAATGAATTGGTCAATTCGGAATGTTCACTTGTATTATGTCCTTTTATTGTAAAAACAATCGAACAATAGTTATCTGAATTTTGTGAATTAACAATGCTTGCTTTACCAAATTTTTTTGGTAGCCCATTAATAACATCAGAAAAATTTATTAGATTCTTATCACGGATTGTAATTAAAGTTGCTCCATTATCAAATAAATTAAACATTGAAATACGTGTTCGAACAGTTGCATAGACCGCTACTATTAACATTAGAAACATTGCTACATGATAGTATTGAACTGCACAGCTTAATGAAATTGAAATGGCTAACAAAATAAAAGATATATCTTCTGCACGTTTTACTGGTGTTCTAAACCTTACAAAGGAAAGTGCGCCTAGTAAACCTAGAGACAATGGCAGACTAAATTGAATCAAGATAAATATTGAAGTAACTGCAGGCATCATCAAGAGAAAAGAGTTTCCGATTCCATAGTCAGTTGGCTCGCTAGATCCAAAATAAAGTTTATATATTTTTGACAGGATAAACCCCATAATCATTGCAACAATCAAAGCAATAAATATCTTTCCAACATGCATCTGTGCAGTTATATCAAATTGATTTGAAATTCCTTGAAATGCATCATTTACACTATTCATTTTTCATCCTTGTAATTCATGTATTCTTGTTAAAGCTGATTTTCACCAAGTAACATACGTACTAAATATGCATATTTTGAGAAGGAACCATATCTAACCTGCCCCTTTAAAATATCAGGAAGAAATGGCGTTGAAGATTTAGACTTAATTTCAAGAACGCTATAAGGTGATAAAGCAAAGCTTTTCTGTGCTCTAAGCCCTTTGTATGGGAATCCTTCTATTTGAGAATCAAGGGTGATTCGACATCCTAGAAATTGGTATCGACGACGTGTGTAACGCACATTAATTACTGGACAGAGTGGAGGATAGCTGCTCGATATTATCTTAATTCTATCAACCTCACCTGTGTCAACATGCTCAAGTACTTGATGCCAGTCAGAATAAATATTCCATAATGGTAGGTTGCATTTAATCTTGCCAACCCCATATATATTTTTACTTTTAACCTGGGCTTGACCGAATGAATTATCATTATATCTTCTTATTCGGAATTTAATTTTCCTTGCGCTACCATCCCTGCATTGTGTCAAACTATACATAGAATAACTATCGTAATAAGCTGACTCTACTATTCCGCAAGGATAAGAATCAGTATTATTAGCAACCGCATCTAGAATAGTAAGGACATTTCCAAAATTCCTAGAACTAACTGTATACTTATATTCGTTATAATTATATTTGATTGGAAACACTATGTTTTTTCACTAGCTATAATAAGGTTGGAGCCTTTCAAGTATATATAAAGTATAAATGCGATTTTTCAAGAAGCCAAGTCCGATATTCTTGCCTCCATAAATTTACTTTCTACCATCAATTTTAGTATTCTTGATCTTTTGATAATTCTTTCCCTTTATAAGCACCTGAACCGTTAACCACTGCAATCCATGTGGCATTTCAATCTTGTTACAGTTGCGCCCGTCTCGTCGCATATACTACATGTCATCATAAAGGATAAGTTCATCTGCGACAGCGATCAAGTCAAGATATCCTTTCCAGGGTATGTTGTTGGATTGAGGAATAGCAACTTTTTTCATTAAATGTCTTTTTTTTGCCCTGTAAATCTGATAGGCAGGATTTGGTGAATCGGGAATTCTCTCAAAGTTGTCCAAGATATATTGATGTATTAACGGATGCGTGTTTTTAAATCGTAATTCATCTCGGCCATCAAGAGGAAAATCAAAAATCAAAGCAAAGCCAGGGTCTGCCACTTTAATTCGCTCGATCTCAGCTTTCTCGAAGGATTGAGAACGAGGAAATAAGGCGTAGATATCCCACATCGGTGATTTGCGTTCTAGCAGAGAATAAGCGCCTGGCCAAAGAGGTGTAGCTATAAAACTTCGTCCATCTCTAGCATACTGATTAGTTAACTTGCGAAGTAATTTAATGTCACGTGCTGTCTCTCCTCTAACCCTTATATCACTACCAGAAATTTCGATATTTACACATGCTTTACCAGCACGACAATGCCAACTCGGGTAGCTCTTATATGTTACATGAATGCTTACGATACATAGTATTAGTGCCAGAGACAGTTTAACCTTAGTTTTCTGCGTGGAAAGAATAACCAAGCAACCGACCAACATCGGAAAGATACCTAGAGTGAGCTGGTCGAGAGCTGCACGAGAATACGAATATTGCGCATAAGGTAGTGCTAAGAACGATGCTGCAACTAATGTGGGTGGAACTTGTTTATTTGAAACTTTTTGTAAGACTACCCAAGATATAGATAACACTCCAAAGATAATTATAGCAATGAAAAGCAAACCAACGAAAACTCCTTGAATTGATCGATTAACTGATAATGCGGCAAAGTCAACTAGCCAAGGCCAAGGAACTGGAAGAGGAAGATTTGTACCTTTAATCTCGAACAAAAGAAAGTAAATGCTTTCCCAAAATGCTATGGCGAAACCAGGTATCAGTAAGACCATGAAAAGTATTGGCATAAAACCAGTTATAACCCCAGCTGACCAAAGTATAAACCCTTTGATCAGTCCAGGACCTTCCACACTCTTAATGTTCAGCCAGATCATAACCCCAACACTGCCTACAATTCCGTAGACTCCGTGATTACGCCCAAAAACCGCTACTAAACCAACGCAAAATCCTGTAAAAAAGTAACGTCTATATGTAGGATTCTCGACCAGGAAAGCTAATATACTAATCAATAAAATTGATAGTGAAATATCAAACATCCTGAAACGCGGGAACATCCATGTTGTTAATATAATAGCTGCTAACAACAAAAAAAAGAGATTCTGTTTCTTAATAGTTCGAGAAACTAGCAGCAAGCTAACAAACAATCCTATTATCTGAAAAATTGCCAGAGAACCCCGAAGGGCTACTATGCCGTTATCACCCCACAAACTCATGAATGCAGCCGACCAGTAGTATCGCCCGGGATCGTAGGCATTAAAATCTCGTATGGGAATTTCACCTTGCATCACACGCTGAGCACCATACCAGAGGAAACCCTCGTCCCATAGATTGAATCTCATATTACTCTGCCATATGAAGAGTATGAGTACAACAAAAGCGGAAAAAGAGAATATCAGAAGGGGAGAGAATTTATTTCTCACAATACTTGCAGGCATCATGTAATTAAAAGTACAACAGTTATTTTAATTAATTTCCAGAAAATGAATTATCTTTCTTTATTCAGAAGGGTTTAAATAAAATTTAAGTTTATTTTTTAACAAAATTGTCTATCTAATATGCTTTATACCAATAATTCATTTATTAGGGTTTGAGTATCTACATATAAGTCATTTGTAGAAAGAAAAACGTCAGCATTGTGCCAATAGCGGCTACTCAAGTTTTATTAAGCAGTAGTAGGATATATGTTATTCGTTTATCGAGCAATTATCCCAAGTAGATAATAGGTTTACAGTACACACTGTACGTTTTCACTTACAAACTAAAGGTACTTTGTCTATACTGGTAAAAGTATAATTAAAAGTCTTATAGGTACTAGATTTTCTTTCCAACCAAGCATCAATATTGCAACGTTCAACAATTTTGGGCGGATCAGTTGCAGTATAAGCTTGGTATCCATTTTTCCAAAATAACTCAAATATTGCTTTATAATCTGGGTTCTCACCTTGAGGGTGAAATTCCTGTAAACAAACTTCTAACAACCAAATAGGTTTTTTGGTGCGGCCTAATGTTATTAGTGAACCTTCAAGAACCTGATATTCAGCACCCTCCACATCAATCTTTACAAATAACTGCTTATCAGCAAAACGTGTTCCTAAAATATTGTCTAAAGTTGAAACAGGAATCTGTTGACTATAAATTGATGAATATCCGGCCCACCCCTTTATCAGCGAAGCTGATGGGCCACTCGCTCCGTATAGTGTCAGTAATCCGGGTTTGCCACTTAATGCCAAGGGAAACACTTCTACCTGATCTTGATATCCATTCACTATTAAATTACGCATTAGGCACTTCAAGTTCTGCTGTTGTGGCTCAAATGCAATAACTTCTTTGCCATGCTGAGATGCCAGACAGGTGTAATAACCCAAATTTGCGCCTATATCTACAAATATATCAATTTGATCTAGAAATCGAACTATTATTGATGTCTCTTCTATTTCGAATCTTCCCTCACGCATCAATTTATAAGCAGGATGAAATCCGGACACAAGTTTAAACCCTAAAGGTGTCATTACCTCGCTAGTTTTAGTCCATACTTTTGTGCCCCACCAATCTTTAAGCAAATGAAGCTGCCACTTCATTTTTCTCTTTATTCTTTTATTTCGAATAAGTTTCATTATGAACCTTACTAACTGCGTAAAACCAAAACTGCATCAGAATGATAATTACTC
This sequence comes from Nitrosomonadaceae bacterium, assembly GCA_965205785.1. GTDB lineage: Bacteria > Pseudomonadota > Gammaproteobacteria > Burkholderiales > Nitrosomonadaceae > BJGV01. Next base: position 1,536,337 of record OZ242188.1, on the reverse strand, counting down.
AACCCAAAAACCTTAATTTATTTTACCGCAAAAATAATCTAATTAATTTCAGTAAAATGTATTTTTTAAAAAATTATTCTACTGTCAAACTTCAATATGAATCACATGCCTAGTCGTATTTAATTGCACATTTACCTACTCTAAAATTTTATGCAAAGAAAATGAGGTCATAAGAGTTTATTATCATATTATTTTGGTTTATATTCTTCTGAAGTAATACTTTCTGCCTGCACTTTAATTGCCCTATTTTTACTTCGTAGAATGCTTAAAGATTTACTATTCAGATTACCCGTTGCCCAGGTGGAAGCAGCAAAAGTAAGTGCACATGTACTAAGCATTACTAACAGCATAACCGGCTTGGATGAATCTGCAGGTAGAATTTCTTGAGCAATGAATCCTATGATAGTAACTATTAAGACTGGCAAGATTATATCTCTCTTGTACCATTTCCCCATCTCATTCTTAAGTAACCGTTGATGCATTATTGGAATCTCAAAAATTAATAGTCCTACGTTGAGAACGATCCATACTATGGCCGCTCCTATGCCATGGTACATTTGTACCATCCATACCATTAATGGAACCAGAAGAATCACAGCAATAATATTTTTATATAGTGTCAGTTTGGTCCATCCATATGCAAGCTGTAACGTATAAGGTAATGTCATGAGGCCGTTAATCACTGTCCCGATAACTAACAAACTTAGTATCATATGGGTATTCCTTACAATTACTGGGTCTCCGACCCAGAGGATAAGAATCTCCTCCGCGAAAAAAACCAAAGTTACTGCAATTGGCAAAATAATAATGGAAACTAACTGACACCCTTTATGATATAACTCTGAAATTTCAGCCTCACTTCCTCTTGCAATAAGCTGCGAAAGTCGTGGAAATAAAGCAGAATGTACAGGATTCACAAGACTGGCAAGAACACTTGCTACACTGAATGCCAGCATATAGCAGCCAAACATCTCCAGCGTAAGCATTTTACTGAGAATTATCTTGTCGAGCTGGGTAAGAATGATAGTAACTAGTGAGATTCCTATCATTCCTGACGTAAATTTCCAATTCTTAACTAACAGCCTTTTATCAAATATACTCTTCTTCCCTGTCCTGGGAAGTGATTTCCAAAGCCAGACCGCCAGTATAATTGTTGAGAATAACGCAACTAAAGCTTGCCAAAAAAAGAATAATACTATTGAAGGGGAGATAAATAATAATACGAGTACAGCCCCGAAATGCCGTATCATTATCGAAACACCCTGAATTACGTTAAGTAAAACCTGCCTTTGGAGCCCTCTTAATCCACCGGTATAAATTGTTCCCGGCCACTGGAATGCAAGAAGCATCCCCATGATAAGTAGTGCCTGTTCAATTATTTCATTACTGACGGTAGTTGAAGTAATCCAGTATTTAGCAATGATTGGTGCTAATACCACTACAACTATACCGATCAGAACACCAATCCCCCAATAAATTACTTCAAAGGTTCGCACTAAATTACGTGATTCTTGTGCAGAGTCTTCCGCTACTGATAATCTAGATAATTCACGATTTAAAGTTGCACTAAGGCCCATGTCTAATAGAGCAAGTAATGCAGTTAAAGACATAAAAATACCAATGAGTCCGTATACCTCAACCCCCATAAGTTGGATATAGATTGGAACAAACGCCAGACTGAAGATACCTCTCCACGCCTTACCGGCAAAGTTGGCAGTAATATTGTGTCGCACCGATGATGCTGATTTCATGTACAACTTGACCTATTGATCTGAAAATTTATTGGTATCTTTTATGAAAGGAGACACTTAAAATACCCAGTTATTAGAATTGATGTGAATGTTGAAGCAGATACAGCATATTATATGAAACAAATAACAGCTGGCAAACTGTACTTATGACCATATAGAATATTAAATTTTCTTTTGCATTAGAAATATTCATGAGAGCATGGATTAAGAAGACACTCTTTCAATTAAATTCAATATAAACTAATTAGTAAAATTTATTTGCTAATTTATATAATCTCTATTTGTGGCAAAGGAAAAACTAGTTTGGTATTCTGGAATTTCTTACTCTTCGTAAAAAATTCTTTAAAGTGCCATGGCAAAACTATCAGATAGTCTACTTCTTTTGCAAGTAACTCTTTCTCTGGAATGATTGGTATCCATGTGCCTGGTGTGTAACAACCAAATTTCTCAGCGTTGACCTCACCCACGCACTCTACATCTTTTGCTGTTAAACCACAGTATTGCAACAATACATTTCCTTTAGTAGATGCCCCTAGGGCAGCAACAGTTTTCGCTGCAGCATGAGAATCTGCAATAAAAGTTAGTAAATTATGCTTTGCCTGGGCTACACGATGCGCAAACTCTTTGTAGGGAATCAGTGTATCTAACCCCTTATCGTTTTCATCATCTAGAATTTTCTGGATCTGTGACGATAATTTTACTTCCTTACTTGTTTTCAATGCTGTAACTGAGAAACTACCTCCATTAATACTATTAAATTCTACATCAACAATCTTAAATCCTACCCGATCTGTCATCCATTTTATTTGGTGTAAAGTATAAAATTCTAAGTGCTCATGGCAAACTGTATCATATGAATTAGTTTCCAGCATAGTTGGCATGTAACTTTGCTCAAACACCCAAACCCCTTCATCATCAAGAACATCATATACTTGTCGCATAAAGTCAACTGGATCTTCCAAATCATAAAACATAGAGAATGAAGTAATTATTTTTGCTTTTTTTTCAGGGAAGTGCTCCTTTACTAAGGAAGAGGAAAAAAAATCAGGAATTAGCTGTATGTGCGATGGATAATATTTACTGAATTTAACACCGGTTGGATCTATTCCTACCAAAATTATTTCACTTGATGGATATGCTTGTAACGTTGTACTGTCATTACTACCTATATCAATAATAAGGTCCCCCTTACTCAACTCAACCTTATCCAGGATTCTATTAACCTTACCACCAAGATGAGACACCATGCTTGCATTTAGTCCGGATCGATAACCGTAATTCTCACCATACATCTCTTTTAAATTGTAAGAGTGCTCAAGCTGTAAAAGGCCGCAAGCCTCATTGCCACCAATACATTTCACCAGACAAAGAGGGCCTGTTGTTATATCCAAGTCTTTATCACATGGGAAAATACCTGTAAGCATCTGCTTACCCAAATCCAACACACGCTTTAGATTTGTATTCCCACAAATTCTACATTTGAGGACTTTTCGGTACATTATTTCTCTTTTTAACTAAACAATATCAATTTTTTCTGAGTAATTCTAAATCAGCATCTACCATTAATTTTACCATCTCTTCAAATCCTATTTCAGGTAACCAGTTTAGTGTTTTCAGTATTTTTGTTGAATCACCAACCAACTGAATTTTTTCATTAGGACGATATATTTCCTTGTTAATTTGCACATAGTCATTATAATTTAACCCTAAATGACTAAACGCTATTTCACATAAGTTACGTACTGAATAAGTCTTGCCAACAGATACTATATAATCATCTGCAGTTGTATGTTGCAACATTAGCCACATGGCCCGCACATAATCACCAGCAAACCCCCAGTCACGACATGCATCAAGATTGCCGAGATAAAGCGTATTTGATAAACCTAATTTTATCTTTGCCGCCTCATGTGTTATTTTTCTCGTGACAAAATTTAAGCCCCGACGTGGGCTCTCATGATTAAAAAGAATTGCAGAGCATCCGAATAAGCCATAGTGTTGGCGATAAATACTGATCATTGAATGTGCATATAGTTTTGCGGCACCATAGGGAGTACGAGGTCGAAACGGTGTGTCTTCAGATTGTGGGCTACTATATGTATTGCCAAACATTTCACTACTGGAAGCCTGGCAAAACCGTACATTACTATCTACTCTGCGTATTGCTTCTAGAATACGTGAAACTGCCAGCCCATTTATTTCTCCCATATTAATGGCATCATCAAACATTCCAGAACCTGATGAATAACCAGCAAAATTATAAATTTCATTTGGGCGATATCCTTTTATCATCTCAACCAAGGGATGCTGATCAAACATATCCCATGAAACTAACTCAATATTATTTACCAACTCTGGCGAAAATAGTATTTTAGAATCTTTTACATTTCGTACCACTCCTACTACACGGTACCCTTTAGACAACAATAGTTCTGCCATATAGGATCCGTCTTGGCCAGTAATGCCAGTAATAAGAACTGTTAACATACAGTATTATTTTAACTGAAAGTTTTTACTTGGAAATTACTTAATAGGCCTGAACGTAGGCTACTTAGCAAATTATATAATGATCTTGGCTTATTCTTAGTTGAAAATAGAATCAATTGTTTTAGCAATTAATTTGCCTCTGTTGTATGCATCAATACAAATTGCTAACTTAAGTATTTCTGAATACTAATCACTCATCATTAACTATAAGATAATGAAATTTATTTTTTGCTCCTAATTAATTCTTTTTTAATAAATTCAATATTTTTATTTTTATTAAATTCTTAAGTATCACTTACATTATCAAATTGAAACAAATTTCTGGTCATCTATTAATGAAAATTGACCATCACTTGGCATGCGAAATTTTGTAAACTGGTAGCGATTCTCAGCAAATTCTAATTGCCTAATACTACTCAGAAAATCTAAATTGAAAAATTCCGGATCAACGAAAAAAGCATTTACTCCATTCCTATCAACAGTTATGAATTTATAGTTATACGACTCAAAAAATTTCCGCCAACCTGTAATAGATACGCCATAATAAAGCTGTGTAGAATGCGCAGTAGTAAAAACAAAATCATTTCGATACTCTACTGTCAAACTTCGGTCTGGACCATAAACAGAATTATATTCAACTACAAATATTCTCGGACGAAACCCTTCATCTAGAATAGCTTTTGCAATATAAAAATCATTTCCATCAATATCTAATGAAAACAGATCAGGATCATTATGAAAAGCTACAGACTTCAAATCTTGAATACTATTTCTTGTTATAAACATATTTAAACACTCAAGACCAATGCTATACCGAGGGAACATCCTACGCGCACGCTTTACTAATTTTGGATTTCCATCTATCATAATTCCATTATATTTCTCTGCCACAGCAAGCCAAGAAGTATTGTTTTCAAGTCCATCTGAAGAACCAATTTCAATAAAATATCGATTACAATCTATTAGCTGATTTCGTAAAACATCAATGATTCCATCTTCACCATTCTGACTGAATCCAGAAAATTCCCAAGTTGAAGGCTCGGTCAAATCAATTTTTCTTGCGTGCATCATTGCACCACCTTTACTAAGAGCAATGGCAATCCGTTGCCGCCCACTTGCATCTGGTATGAAATTTCTAATTTTTTTAAACATATGCGTTATATAAATATGTACTTATCAGGGATCTACTAGATTTTTTTGAAGCATATTTAGCACAATTATCCTAAGTTCCAAAAATGAGATTATAATTGGGAAGCTTGTCCAGATAAGAATTATATTGTGCTACCCTCCACGTAACAGATCATTGAAGAAGCTTCCTACTCCCGCTTTTGTATAACGATAATAGTGCAATGTAACAAGCTCTAGAAGAGCTCCTGGAACACGGCGCAAACGTGGATCAGGTAATGCGGTACGCGCACGGAGGAAATCAAGTTTCCTGTCCAAACAATGAATTTTATACATTGCATCTGGAAAACGGTCTATGAATTTAATCATTCGTGCCCGCATCAACTCATAGCAAAGGACACGTAGCCCATGATACTCAGCACAAGTTTTATCAAGATGTTTCCCTCCTGCTAAACCAATCTGGTTTGAGCTGTGTTGACGATAAGCAATTAATGGCGACGGGATTGCAATTAAACTTGATGATGCACTAATTAGAAACGCAATCCAGGCATCGTGTACCCATATACTCGGAATAGGTATCAGAAAATCACAATAACTAGAACGAAAAGCCATGGTTGCGCCAGTAACTACTGAGTGTTTAAGCAAAACTGTAAAAGCATCGCCCTCATTAACCAGTTCCTGTTCACGTGAACTGAATCTACTTTTTTTCCATAGTTTCGGCCCATATGGCTGCAAATTCTGGTCAACTATATCTGCATCGGTGAACACAGCACCAGCTTTTGGGTTATTCACGAAACATTCTTCTATGCGTGCGATCTTGTCCGGATACCAAATATCATCCTGATCACACAAGAATATAATATCTCCGCTACACGTACGTATTGCCGACTCAAAATTTCTCGTTGAACCTAAACGTTCCTGATTTATTTGTAACTTTACAGGGAAAGGTGCACTATGTTCGAAATCTTTTATTATGTCTAAAGTTGAATCAACAGAAGCATCATCTGATATTACCAGCTCATCTGGTTGCCTGGTCTGACGCACAATACTATCTAGCTGTTCTCGAATATATTGCTCGCCATTGTAAGTAGTAAGTGCAATTGACAGAGACAGCCGTGTGCTCATATTATGTAGAAATACATACTATTATCAACAGAATTACAGATCATTATCAATTTGTCATTCACAGACCCACTCTTATTAAAACATTTAAATTAGAGTAATTTTATTATCGTTATTAAGTTTGTGCGAAGACTTACATGACGACATATAATAGCTACCTGATTTTATTCTCAAGCTTGTATGTTAAAAATCTAACTAAAGGCAATCATGCTTAATAAAACTATATTAGCTATATTTTTCTTATTTATTTCATTCAATACAGTTTCTGGCTCAACAACAGAATATTCGCCAAAGTTATATAGTGGTGATGGCTGGCGTGTAGTTCGGTCTGTCGAGCTTGGGAAAACCGGAAAATATGTTCATATGGTATTAGTAGATCTGAATCGGGATACTGATATAGCAGTTTACGGAGCTGCACGTATAAAGATTTGTAGATCTGAGCGCGATTTCTGCAGAATTAGATTCTGGAATGAAGAACGCTATATTCCTAAAGCAGTATCTTTCACTAAAAATCAATATAAAACACTAAGAGCAGAATATACTTTTAACCGAGAAGGCGGCATTCAACAAATGCGGTATTCCTGCACCGTTTTACCTAACAAGAGTCTTTGTTTCACGAATTAAAATAGCTTATGCTTATGAATTAAGTAACCACATAACGCTATAAATATTTTTATATGCTCGTAGTAATCCCCTATAGATAATTTGGACTTACTTTACTCTTCTTCCTCTTCTTCCTCTTCTTCCTCTTCTTCCTCTTCTTCCTCTTCTTCTTCTTCCACTCTTACAACCATTTTACCTTGTGATTTGCTAGCATTGAGATCGGTCTCATCCACTTCCTTATGCACAAGGTTCTGATGACAGTCGATGCAGGTCGCACCCTCTGTTTCCATCTTTTTGTGTGCAGCTTTTGCATCATCTCCTGGTGGCTGTGGATTCCTATGGCACTCCCGACAAGTAATACTGTCCCATTTTTTCAAATTCATGCGTGCATCATGTGCCATTATTAGCCGACGCTCATTGAATTTCTCTAGGGTAGAATAATCATTAGCGAATTCCAGGTACAGTTCTCTTGCACCATCAACAATATGCGTTGCTATCGCCAAGTGGAAATTCTCGAGACCTTGGGGAATGTGGCAGTCTTTACATCCAGGATTAGCGCCCAATGCACCATAATGGGAAGAATCTTTTAATTCTTTTGCCGGGTATGACATGGAATGACAACTGGTACAAAACTCATTGGTAGAAACGGCAGCTTCACCAGCTAATACCACAGCAGTCATGATGACGCCAAGTACCGCACCAATAAGCAGACTACTTCCGAATATGCCTGTTCCGCGTTCCATCACTTTTCCTTATTTTTTGCCTTTTTTGGCTTTGGATTGGAACTCATCATGCATCTTGAACTTGGGTTCACCCGTGAATGTACCGTCAAGTTTGTAATGTTCATGCATTGCTTTGACATCAGCTACATATTCATCAAATTTGAATGTGTATTTTTTGTGTACTTCGGGAGTAAAAGGAGTGTACGGTTTTTTCGCGCCTTTCCACCCTGATCCTTCATAATTCAAGTGGCAAGCACTACAACGCTCAACAAAGTCAAAGTCTTCTCCGGCATCCGCAAGAACCTTGCGTGGCGTAGTCTTTTGCTTTTTCTCAAATTTTGCACCTGCCTTACGGTGAATCCCACGATACTTAGATCCTGGTCCATGACAAGATTCGCAACCTACGCCTTTGGTCCATTTGCTTGGATCTTCAACAGTGTAACCACCTTCTTCACCAAACCCGTCTACATGACAGCCTACACAATCTTTGTCCTTGGTGTAGTCCTTAGCGGGATCAAGCTTAGCTCTCTTTTTAGCCTTGGCTTTTTTATTTGGCTTGAGTGAATTCATCGCTTTAGCGTGAGCAGTCTTTTTCCATGACTTAGCCTGACTTTTGTGGCACGAACTACATTTCTTCCGACCTTCAAACTTTGGATCAGCAACAGCATTTCCAGCAAGGAATGTAAATAGTGCAGCAGCAGCAAGTGCGTATGTCACAGGATGTCTCATAGTGCTCCCTCTAAAAGAAAATATCCGTAATAATTAAATTTAAACAATAAGACTAAAACTGGTAGTTATAGTTCATTTAACGCTTTAACTCTGTCTCCAGTTTACATAAACTTACCAAACCAGTTATACCGCCATTTCTAGTATCGCGAGTATCGCTCGAATTGCCAAATAAATCAACTAGTGGGCGGCTCTGTAGATGGAATTTTATACACCCAATAACCTCCATGCTGGTAAATTAACTGCACCGCTTTCAGATCAATCGGCCTGGTCTCTGTAAAGGGCAACATCTGTGCCAGTAAAGTATCCTGGCCATTACGTAAAAAATAGGCGCGTACTGCACGGTCAGAAAGCGACTGTAGTGTATAAGTCTTATAGTTATTGTCTACTTTCCATCTCTTCACAGTATTAACCAAGCCATGCATGTTTGCACTATTCATAGGGAAATTTTTATAGGCCAGATCAAGTAAATCGGGACGCATCAGTCCCAGCCTATAAAGATCCGTAATATGAACCACCACATAAGCTTCCCGTGAACCAGCTAGCTCACGTAATATTCCGGCACCTTTATCTACATCTGCTACCAGTGCATCAGCAAAACGCTGAAGTTTCCGACGCTCTTCGGCTGGTGCTGGGGCGCCCCAGAATTCCTGCTCATAATTTTTGATGGCGTCACTACGCTCACGCCAGTGTGAAGGAATAATTACCGGTTCACCATGATGAGAAGTAAATAACGTATCCCGCCCAGTAAGTAATTGTATTTGACGGGAAGTATCCCACCAGGCGAGTATGACCGCATCTTCCGGTGCATACTTACTAATCGCTGCCACTAACGTGATTAGTTCGGATGATTTGCTATCGACAGAAGTAAGTAATTCACTGGTAAGACTTTCCCAATCGATCAATACAGGTGCTTCCTCACCACGCTTTGCAAGATGTGCCACAGCAATGGGTTTGTCTACTTCCTGCACATGTACTTCATACTTACTTACGGCAAGGTCCGGCCAAGCCTCCAATCCAAGTTTATCAAACTTATCGACCCCACCCTCTTCAACTAACTTATACTGATAAGGTGCTGACCCTGGACTAAGTGACACATAAGCAAGCCAGCCGAGTAAAAGAAAACCTCCCGTTACCAAGAAGATACCCAGTAACGGGAGGAATTTAGCTCCTGGCCGCGCCGGTGTGGCGCTCCGGGATGAAGTAGAGATCAACTTTCTCTTTTTTCGCGTCTACGCCAACCAGCAAGTGCAATGGTGCCAGCTAACAACATACCGCCACCTAAGCCGCCTAGTGAGATCTTTTCTTCCGTACTATCTGCGTCCAACAGACCGCCAAATAAACCGGAACGTTTTTTCTCAAGTTTGGCTATTCGATTCTGCAATTCCATTTCATGGCGCAACTTCGAATTCTCATCCATAATTTCTACATATGCCCGGTTCAACGGTCCCCAGCCATCTGTGTAAGTCCACCCACCTGGGTTTACATGAGCTAATCCCACATGTCCCTTCGGTAAGTCGTTCTCACCCATTTCCAACACTTTAAGTTCAAGTGATGATGGATTGTTATTCTTCGACCAATACAGCTGGAAGAACTGAGAGTATCCTGCCTTCATTGGCGGTGGCGGATCTGGACGATTGGTCTTCTGTCCGGTGAGCAATTTATCATCGTAAAGTCCCTTAACTATACGGTTCACTTCCTGATATTTTGCAAGTAAATGAAGCGTACCTTTATCCATAAATTCTAGATAAGAACGGGCAAAACGCTCACTATGACAATTGGTACAAGTCGTTACCCATGAATCTAAACGACCCTCAGACCAATCACTGGTGATATTGGCTGCAATGCCAGGAACTACTGGATAATTCGCCCAACGTACTTTACGTACTACGTTATGAGAGTATTTACCGTCATACTCAAAGTGGCAACCTGCACAGGTAGGCGCAGTCTGCCCGCCTTTACTGTATGCATCTTTAAGCTGTACATCCCAATTCCATTCATCGCCCATCATTGAAACTATCTTGCCATGCTTGGACATCGAATAGGCTTCCCAGTTATTGTGATCAACACCACTATGACAGGTAGCACAAGCTTCCGGCTTGCGGGATTCTGCTACCGAGAATTCATGTCGGGTATGACAGTGGTCACAAGTGTTCTGGTTGACGTGACACATGGTACAACCCTCAGCAATTTCACGCTGTGGCATCCCAGCATAGACTGATACCTCAACGTTAGCCTTGTAGTCCAGCGCATGTGAAGGACGTCCTTTAGGCCATCCAATTCCTTCCGGCCAGTTAAGAGTGTCCCGCTCGGATTCCCGTTCGGCGAATTCTTGCAGATGGCAAGTACCACAAACTTCAGCAGTAGGCATCCGCATATCAGCCTTATGATCAGCTTTCTTCTTGGTGTTGATATCAACGTGACAGTCGATACAACCTACTTCTTTCAGTTTCTCATTTGCACCAAGCCTACCCATTGAGCGCAGATTCTTCTCTACAGCTTCAAGCTTCGCTTTTTTGTAGAATTTTGGATCTTTAGGTGAAAGTTTACGAATCTTGCTTAAATTAGCATGGGTACTCTTCTTCCAGGCACTAACCCAGACAGGCGACTCATCCGTATGACACTCGACACAATCGTTACGCCCTGCTATTTCGTCTGGTGAAGTCTGTGATTTGTAGAAGGTAGTGGGATCAAAGTACATGCTCATCGGAATCGGTTCCCAATACTGAGCATGAGATCCTTTTCCAGCACCCTGCGCTGGATCAAGATAGCGCTTTGTCAACGCCTCATGCAATTCCTTAGGTGAGGCTGATTTATCAATATTAAGTGCTTTGTAAGTTTCACTAGGAACACTTGGAAAAGTTGCATGAGCCATTCCTACAAATAATGCGCTGCAAGCAAACAAAACCATTCTCAACCAAAGCTTTACAACCATTTGATACCTCCCCTGTTGTTCCGTAGTTGTTGTTTTTATTTCGTAGTTAACAGACTCCCCGAACGACCCAGATCATCTGCTTTCACAGTCTCGTAGACTACCTCGACATGCACTACCTGTCAAGAAAATTGCGGTCTTAACAGCTCTATTTTTCAGTATAACGGAATAATATTGATGCAACTTTAATACCGCTGATCTTATTATAGTAAATTGAGAAATTACAGATCTAGTTAGTATCTCTATTTATTAGACGGGATTATCAATATCAATAAACTGGTGTGCAACACCAAATTTCTTTGCAACATGCTCACCTAGCTCCTGTATACCGTAACGTTCTGTAGCATGATGCCCTGCCGAAATAAAAGCGACACCAGACTCACGTGCAGCATGTACGATTCTTTCAGAGATCTCGCCAGTAATAAATACATCTACTTCCAAGCGAATAGCTTCATCAAAGCAATCCTGAGCCGCCCCAGTACACCAGGCGATACGCCTTATAAGCTTAGCTTCATTGCCAATTATTAATGGTTTACGTGACAGAATTCTCTCAAGATTTACCCCTAACTCTCTAAGCCTTATTGCATGTGATAAATTTCCATATGCCGCAATATTTTGTCCCCCAAAACGGCCGGTTTCAACAAAACCAAGTCTATTTCCTAACTGGACATTATTTCCTACCTCAGAATGCGCATCTAAAGGAAGATGGTAAGCAAATAAACTTACATCATTTGCTAATAAAAGCGCAATACGACGTCGCTTCATACCTATTAGACATTCATTCTCACCGCGCCAAAAGTACCCATGGTGAACTAGTATTGCATCTGCTTTCTCATCAATAGCTGCTTGTAAGAGCTCAAAAGAAGCTGTTACACCACTAACTATTTTCTTAATTTCACTACGGCCTTCTACTTGAAGCCCATTTGGACAATAATCACTAAAATGTGAGACATTTAGTAGCAGATCCAAGTATGATTCAAGTTGTTTTAATAGCATTGTAACTTTCCTTCTGGAAAAAACTTAATGGTTAACATTTAATATTTTAATATCCTGATATGCATAAACTCTGGTTAATTTTCGCACAAACAGCAACTATATGCCTTGCTATGTTATTTGTTATTTCCACTATGCGCCCTGAATTATTACCATGGAACATTCATAGCAGCGTTGTAACACTTAAAGAAGCTTCGCCTGTTAAAAACACCACACTTAGTAACGCAGCAAACCTAAATAGCTATAGTGACGCCGCCAAAATTGCAATGCCATCAGTAGTTAATGTTTTTACTGCTAAGGATGTCAAAGTACCCTCTCATCCACTTCTGAATGATCCTGCTTTTCGCCGCTTCTTTGGTGACCGCTTTGAAGGGCAAACTCAACGTAAATCAAGTTTGGGCTCTGGTGTAATTGTAAGCCCAGAAGGCTATATTCTTACTAACCATCATGTAGTTGAAGCTGCAGATGAAATAGAAATCGCGCTAGCAGATGGAAGAAAAGCTAAAGCAAGCATAATAGGCTCTGACCCTGAGACCGATCTTGCTGTCATAAAAATAAATATGAAAGGCCTGCCGGCAATTACATTTGGGCGTTCTGATCAAGCAAAGGTAGGAGATATAGTACTTGCTATTGGCAACCCTTTTGGTCTGGGTCAAACAGTAACCATGGGCATAATTAGCGCGCTAGGAAGAACTCAACTAGGTATTAATACATATGAAAATTTTATCCAAACAGATGCTGCGATCAACCCAGGAAACTCAGGAGGCGCCTTGATTGATGTAAAAGGAAATCTGATCGGAATTAATACCGCTATATTTTCACAATCTGGCGGATCACTTGGTATCGGTTTATCTATCCCGACAGTTGTTGCTAAGCAAATTATGAAACAAATAATTCAAACTGGTAATGTAACCAGGGGTTATATTGGTGTAGAAGTACAAGATTTGACAAAAGAACTAGCAGAGTCATTCAAACTTACTAGTACTGAGGGCGCATTAATTGCTGGTGTACTTAAAGACGGCCCTGCCGACAGTGCTGGAATAAAACCAGGAGACATACTAATAGCAGTAGCAGGTAAACCTGTCACTAGCTCATCAGACATGCTTAACCTAATTGCAGTTCTATCTCCGGGACAAACTGCTACTTTTAAGGTATTGCGAAACCAAGAGGAAAGATCCTTTAAAATCAGTATAAGCAAGCGTCCAAAACAAATAAAACGTAATTAATGTTTAGAAAACTCTTGAATATTTACGCTTCCTGAACTTTGGAGAATATCTACTCCATTTTATCGCTGCTCGCAGGCTGTTGATGGTCTGAGATCAATGCTGGTTTACTTAAGAAACCTGCTGCAAGTATTCCTACTTCAAAAAGAAGATACAGTGGTACCGCTAACATGAATTGAGAAACTATATCGGGTGGAGTTACTACTGCACTTATTACAAATGCACCTACAAGAACATAACTACGAATATTCTTTAACTTGTTAACTGAGACCACACCAATTTTTACAAGAACCACTACGAATACCGGTGCCTCAAAAGAGATACCAAAAGCAATGAACATAGTTAGAACAAAGTCTAGATATTTACTAATATCAGTCATTACTGCGACACCCTGTGGTGCAAAATGAGTTATAAACTCGAACACCAGTGGCAATGCACCAAAAAAAGAAAACATCATACCTAAGAAAAATAATGCACTACTAACAAACACCAAAGGGAATACTAAACGCCTCTCGTTCGAGTACAGTCCCGGCGCAACAAATGCCCATATTTGATAAAGAGTATGTGGCAAGGTAATGAGAAAAGCTGTCATCATGGCAACCTTCATCGGTATAAAGAATGGTGTAGCAACTTCCGTAGCAATCATCTGTCCACCTTGAGGAAGATTCTCTAAAAGTGGTTGTGCCAGCATTGTATATAATTCTCTTGCGTAGAAGGCGCAAGGAATAAAGCCAAGTAATAACACACCGAAAATACGCATTAATCTAACGCGAAGTTCAGTTAAATGTGAAATGAATGTATTATTGATACTCATGAAGTGAACTATATCTACTAATCAGATGTAAGCTATAAAGTAAGTTGATAGAATGAATCTTTATTTATACTCCATCTATATGACACTATGCTCCTTTCCTATCTACACATTATCCAAATTTAATATGGCCTGACATAGGACGGTTACTTGGTTGAGCGGCTACTTGACCGAGATGAGAAGGATTCTGTCGAAGGTGTTTCTTCTCCAGTAACTTCGGGCTGTAACGTAGATGTTTCGGTAGTTGCTGTATCAACACTTCCTGCTGCTTCCAATTCACTTACCCCGTCTCGTACTGAATTTTTCATTGAATTAGCTGCGTTTTGCATCGACGTATGTAGTTCATTCAGCTCTTCTACCTCCATCTCTTGCTGAATGTCTTTTTTAACATTACTAACATAGCGGCGTACACGCCCTAAAAGATGACCAAGTGTACGCGCCACTTTGGGTAATCGCTCCGGACCAACTACTATTAATGCCACAACAGCAATTACCATAATCTCTGTAAAACTAATATCAAACATGATCTATGAAATTAGTGATTAAAAAGAAATCAAATAATTACCATGTTTCAAATCAGCCATTAATGTTACTGATTCTTCTCTAAAGTAATTATCTATCATGGTTTTGTTTGTGTCTTGTCCTTAACTTCACCTTCAATAGTCTGACCACTAACTTTCTGCGATGAAGAAGATGACTCTTCTTCATCTACACCTTTCATCCCTTCCTTAAATCCTTTTACAGCTCCGCCTATATCTCCACCTAAATTACGAAGCTTTTTTGTACCAAAAACAAGGACAACAATTACCAAGACAACCAACCAGTGCCAAATACTAAATGAACCCATCATATACTCCTTTAACTTGGGTTTGGAATCATAACTGGCAATCGTTCCGTACCACCGCCAATAATGTGTGCATGAAGATGATAAACCTCCTGCCCACCTATACGGCCAGTATTAATAATAGTTCGAAAGCCATCTGCACAACCCTGCTCCTTTGCCAACTTGGGAGCCAGTAAAATAATCTTGCCAAGTAAACTTCGATGCTTCTCTTCAACATCATCCAATGATGCAATATGTAATTTGGGTATCAGCATAAAATGAACTGGCGCTGCTGGATGAATGTCATGAAACGAAAAAACATCATCATCTTCATAGACTTTTTTACTTGGGATCTCACCCTTTATAATTTTACAAAAAATACAATTTTCCATTTTTATCCTAATTTCCTTGACGTTTTCTCCTCTATCCCTGATACCCCTTCACGTCGCTCCAACTCAACTAGCACGTCTTCTGGCCTAAGATCATGATGGGCTAGCAATATTAAACAGTGAAACCACAGGTCTGCTACCTCATGCGTAATATGCTCTTTATCGCCATCTTTAGAAGCTAATAACACTTCACTCGCTTCTTCTGCAATTTTCTTTAGCAACTCATCGTTCCCGCCAGATAACAGCTTAGCAACATAAGAATGCTCTGAATCAGAATTCTTACGCGTTTCGATGGTTTCTGCCAGACGATGAATAATAGTCAAATCTTTCATTTCTTGTATATTTCTTTGGGATCTTTAATCTCAGGCGCCACTACTACCCACTGTTCGTTTTTGAGTTTATTGAAGAAACAATTATGCCTGCCTGTATGACAGGCAATTCCCCCAACTTGTTCCACTGTCAATAACAGAACATCTTTATCACAGTCCAGATAAATTTCTTTTACTATTTGAGCGTGTCCAGATTCTTCGCCTTTATACCAAAGCCTCTTACGTGAACGTGACCAATAAACTGCTCTACCCGTTTCTACGGTAAGTTTTAACGCATCGCGATCCATCCAAGCAACCATCAACACAACGTTGCTAGAAACTTCTTGGGTTACAACTGGAACCAACCCTTCTTCGGACCAGTTTACTTTTTTTAGCCAATCTTCAGGCATAACTTTATAGCTCAGTTTCAGTTTTTCCTAAATTCATTCTACCATTACAACCTAACTTCGATACCCTGCTGGTTCATATATTCTTTAGCTTGACGCACAGTATATTCGCCGTAATGAAAAATACTTGCTGCTAGTACCGCATCAGCATGCCCTTGAAGGATACCTTCTGCTAGATGGTTCAGATCACCTACTCCACCACTGGCAATTACTGGAATGTCTAACGCATCTGACACAGCACGAGTTAATGAAAGATTAAAACCTTTTCTGGTCCCATCTCTGTCCATACTGGTAAGCAGTATTTCACCTGCACCAAGTAACTGCATTTTTTTTGCCCATTCAATAGCATCTAAACCGGTAGCTTTACGTCCACCATGGGTAAACACTTCCCATTTCTTTAATTCTGAATTCGTACCACAAACCTGCTTAGCATCTATAGCCACAACAATACATTGTGCACCGTAACGATCCGCAGCATCAGCCACCAGTTGAGGGTTTATTACTGCAGAGGTATTGATACTTACCTTATCAGCGCCCGCGTTTAACAACCTACGTACATCATCAACATGGCGTATACCTCCTCCAACGGTCAGTGGAATAAATACTTGAGCTGCAACTTCTTCAATTACTTGTAAAATTAAGTCACGATTATCTGAACTAGCTGTAATATCCAGGAAAGTAAGCTCATCAGCTCCCTCTTCATTATATCGACGTGATATTTCCACAGGATTACCTGCGTCCTGAAGTGCGACAAAGTTCACACCTTTGACTACTCTTCCATTGGTCACATCTAGACAGGGAATAATACGTTTGGCTAGGCCCATGGGGCTAAAAACCTTTTACCGATAAGAAAACTACTACATGGAAACACAAAAATATTAAAAAATAAAACCATTTTCTAAATTTTGTGACAACTTCTTGAATGAGTCAAAGAACCCTATCAAGAAAAATAATGCATCTAACTCTTATATTTTAATATCTAGCTCATCAGCAAATATCTGTGCCTTTTTGAAATCTAATGTACCCTCATAAATTGCACGTCCCGTGATGACACCCATGATACCTTCAGTCTCAATTTCACATAGTGACCTAACGTCTTCAAGATTAGCAACCCCTCCACTAGCGATAACTGGAATAGTAAGCTCTCTAGCTAGCTCCATCGTTGCTTTAATATTGATACCGTTTAACATACCGTCTCGACTAATATCAGTATAGATAATAGCTTCAACACCATAGCCCTCAAATTTTTTTGCTAAATCAATTACATCATGACCGGTAACTTTAGACCAACCCTCTACTGCAATCTTGCCATCTTTAGCATCTAATCCCACCATAATGTGACTGGGAAACGCATCACAAGCCTCATGCAAAAACCCAGGCCTCTTCACAGCTGCAGTTCCAACAATTACATAAGAGATACCATCTTCTAAATAGCGTTCTATAGTTTCAAGATCGCGGATACCACCACCTAACTGAATCGGAATTTTTCCATCAATAGCATCCACAATGTCACGAATTGCAGACTCATTTTTTGGTTTGCCAACAAATGCACCATTTAGATCGACTAAATGTAAGCGCCGAGCACCTTGTTCCAACCAATACTCAGCCATAGCACCAGGATTCTGTGAAAATACTGTGGCACTTTTCATCTCGCCTTGCTGAAGCCTTACACACTGCCCATCCTTCAGGTCTATAGCAGGTATGATCAACATTTTAAGTCTGGAGTAATAATAGGAAAATTTAAATCATAATCTGGCCAGGGCAATCTGAGAACATGTCCTAGCAAGGAAAAATTGGTTGCCATTGTGTAAAATTACTCAATAATGTCAGTCCAGCTGCATCACTTTTCTCGGGATGAAACTGTACAGCAAAAATATTATCCTTTGCCACTGCACAAGTAAATGGAAATGAATAAATACTTTGAGCAGCTACTGGCTTCTGATCAGCCGTTTCTACAAAGTAACTATGTACAAAATAAAAACGTTCATCTTTTGCAATACCTTCCCACATCGGATGATTATTTGATTGATAAACCTGATTCCAGCCCATGTGAGGAACTTTCAATTTCTGACCTTCCGTATCAATCATGGATACGTTTGAGAATCGTTTTACTTTACCGGGTAAAATGCCTAAACCCTTTACCTCACCCTCTTCACTCTCCTCAAACAACATCTGTAAACCAATACAAATTCCCAGAAAGGGTTTATTTGCAGCTGCTTCCACAACAGCAGCTCGCAAACCACGCGCATCCATCTCCTTCATACAATTTGGCATTGCACCTTGTCCAGGAAATACTACACGCGTAGCTTTTCGGACCTCATTCGAATCACTTGTAACAATAACTGAGGCAGCAGGTGCCACAAACTCTAAAGCCTTAGACACCGAGTGTAAGTTGCCCATACCATAATCAACAATTGCAATATCAGCCATACTACAAAAAGAAATGAGAAAATTTACAATGAACCTTTGGTTGACGGAATCACATCAACTGCACGAGGATCAAGTTCTAGTGCGATACGTAATGCCCGACCAAATGCTTTAAATACGGTCTCTGCCTGATGATGAGCATTGTCCCCAGCTAAATTATCAATATGTAAGGTTACCAACGCATGATTAACAAACCCTTGAAAAAACTCGTTGACTAAATCTACATCGAATTCACCAATTCGGGCACGCACGAATTTGATATTAAATTTCATGCCGGGGCGCCCAGAAAGGTCTATAACTACCCGTGACAAAGCCTCATCCAAAGGTACATATGCATGTCCATAACGTCGCAACCCTTTCTTATCATCAACTGCCTTGGCAAATGCCTGCCCCATAGTGATTCCAATATCTTCAACTGTATGATGTGCATCTATGTGTAAATCACCTTTGGCAATAATCTTTAGATCTATCATTCCATGGCGCGCCACTTGATCCAACATATGGTCTAAAAATGGCACTCCAGTATCTAACTGGGCTTTTCCAGTTCCATCGAGATCAAGATCAACACTGATCTTGGTTTCCAATGTATTACGAACAACTTGTGATTGGCGCATGAGCGTTTAAATATTTAGAAATTGAAAAAATTTAATTAACTAACTTTATGATACATTCCCGTAATGCCCCTAAAAACTGTTTATTTTCTTCAGGTGTCCCTATTGTTACGCGTAAACAGTTTTTTAGCAAAGCATGCGAACCATCAAGATTTTTGATTAATATATTACGTTTCTTGAGTTCTAAAAAAACTTGGCTCGCTTTATTAATACGAAATAAAATAAAATTTGCATCTGATGGAAAGACCTTAACTCCATCTAGTAAATTTAAATACTTACTCATCACTATTCGTTCAGCCTTAATTGCATCTGCTTGTTGCTGCAGAATATCAGGATGCTGTAATATTTTTCTTACTACTTCCTGCGTTAGGACACCTATATTATACGGTAATCGAAGTTTTTCTAATTGCATTAACCATTCCGATCTACCTGTAAGCAACCCCAGCCTTAATCCTGCAAGTCCAAGTTTAGAGAGTGTACGCATCAATAGCAAATTGGGATATTTTGTTAGCTTGCCCATAAAGCTTGAATTGGCAAACGCATGATAAGCTTCATCTACTACAACCACACCTGGTGCGGACTCAATAATACGTGAGATAGCTTCTGTATCAAATAAGTTACCTGTTGGGTTATTAGGATAGGCAATGAAGATTACCGCTGGTTGATATCTAGTAATAGCGTTTAGCATTAGATCTAAGTCTAGTGAGAAATCAGCATTAAGTGGAATACCGATATATTCCATATTAGTATATGTGGCTATCATACGAAACATTGCAAATGCAGGCTCAACACTCATCAAAACAGCATCCGGTTTAGCTAGTGAGAGTGCTACAATCTGTATAATCTCATCCGAACCGTTTCCCAACAATATATCCATCCCCCTAGGAATCTCCATCACCTCACGTAAAGAGGCTTTTAGTGAAACAGAATTTGAATCAGGATAACGATTAGCAGAAATAGTTGCGACAAGTTGAGCAATTTCTTCACACAGAGTTTCAGGCAGAGAATAAGGATTCTCCATCGCATCTAGTTTTATCATGCCGGATGACGGTGGCACATGATAAGCTGAGAGTTCGAGAATTTCTGGACGGATCACTTGATCTAGTGAATTACGCATGATTTCTATTTTATGTCCACATAAAATATGTTTATAACAAATTATGTACTTAACGCAACTTGTGGTTAACCCAAATAGCAGCTGTGAACAACAACATTGCACCGGCTTGATGGGATGCAGCTAATGGTATAGGTACAATCATTAATAAAGTAGCAATTCCCAAGCATATCTGTATTACCAACATAACTAGAAGTAAATTACAAGCCAAACGTGATGATCTAGGCAGTACAATTTGTCTAGATTTATACCAAAAAACTGGAACCAGTATTGCCAATACCCATGCAATCATCCGATGGTCAAACTGAACCGTCGCCATATTTTCAAAAAAATTTCGATACCAGGGTTCCAGTATAAATATTTCTGGCGGTATAAAATGCCCATTCATTAAAGGAAAAGTGTTATAGGCTAAACCTGCACGAATGCCTGCTACAAAACCTCCTGATAAAACCATAAGGAAAATTATACAGATAAGAACCTGAATAAAACATTGCAAATTTTGAAGCCTTTTACTTCCATCTAAACTACTATCTGGGGTAAGCAGACCCAAAGCTACATGAAACATTGCAGCATAAATAATAAATGCCAAACTTAAATGGGCTGTTAAACGATATTGACTAACATGGGGATTATCTACTAATCCACTTTTCACCATATACCAACCCATTAATCCTTGTAATCCACCTAGTAGAAAAATAGCAGCAAGCTTCAAACCTAATGGTCGATCAATCTTCTTGCGTATAAGAAAAAATAAAAACGGGATAAAAAACACCAATCCAATAACACGCCCAAGTAATCGATGAAAATATTCCCACCAAAATATACCTTTAAATTCATCCGCGCTCATACCCTGGTTGATTTTTTTATACTGAGGCGTGTCATGATATTTCTTAAAAACTTCTTCCCAGTCACTCTCAGTAAGAGGAGGAATAGTGCCTACAATGGGCTTCCACTCGACCATAGAAAGACCAGAGTCTGTAAGTCGCGTAACGCCACCAACAACAACCATGGCAAATACCAAAGCACAGCAAGTTAATAACCAAATAGCGACGGGTTTTTGCATTTAGGTTTAATGATTACTTCATTCGTAGCAGGCGTTGTCGATCACGAGCCCATTCTTTCTGTTTTTCAGATTCACGTTTATCGTGCTGTTTCTTTCCTTTACCCAAGCCAATCTCAAGCTTAATTTTACCAGCCTTGTAGTGCATATCTAATGGTACCAGGGTATATCCAGCTCGCTCTACTTTACCAATAAGTCGTTTGATCTCTTCAGCATGCAATAAGAGCTTACGTGTACGAATTGGATCGGGATTTATATGAGTCGACGCAGTCGATAGAGGACTAATATTACAACCTATGAGGTATATCTCAGTTTTACGGACGATCACATAGGCTTCTTTCAACTGAACTCGCCCAGCCCGAATCGATTTAACTTCCCATCCCTCAAAAGCTACACCAGCCTCATATTTTTCCTCGATAAAATAATCGTGAAAAGCCTTTTTATTCTGAATAATACTCATGTGAAGGACGAAAACGAGTGAGTTTCGTGTAGGTTTGGTGTATTTTAACAGCTTTTCATTACTGTCTCTCATTGAGATGACAGCTTCACTCATGGCCGAAATCGAAAAATCAGTTATTGTAAATCACTCGGCAAGCCGAATGTTCACACTGGTTGATACAGTTGAGGACTATCCTAATTTCCTGCCTTGGTGTGGTGGATCATCCGTTACTATGCAAGAAAATGATGTCACTCATGCAACCATTAAGATTGATTATCATCATGTCAAACACAGCTTTACTACTGAAAATACCCGTAAACCTCCTGAATTAATTGAAATGACGCTACTTGATGGCCCGTTTCAGCACCTAGATGGACATTGGCGGTTTATTCCTCTGGAAGAAAATGCTTGTAAAATAGAGTTTCGATTACATTATACATTCTCACATAAATTGTTGGAGCGCTTGGTTGGGCCAGTCTTTTACATAATTGCCAATAACTTTGTAGATGCATTCATTAAGCGTGCAGACGATGTCTACGGACACTAGTGAACGAACTAATAGAAATCGAAGTAGCTTACGCACTTCCTGATAACCAAATTCTAGAGTGTCTGAAAGCACCTTGTGGAACAACTGTAGCACAGGCCATACAGCTCTCAGGAATCTGTAATAAATTTCCAGAAATTCAACTAGATAATAAAAACTTGGGTGTGTTTGGCAAGCTAGTTAAGCCTGAAACAATCTTACAAAATCATGATCGTGTAGAAATCTACAGACACATAACTGTTGATCCAAAAGAAAAACGTAGAAAACGTGTGGAAAAAACTATAGCAAGTAACAAAAAAAACTAGCGAACTATTATCTACAATAAGATTTAATTTCTTTTTGTGCTTCTTTTATACCTTTCTGACGAGCAGCATCATCAGCACGAACAATTCCTCCTTTGCCATCAGCTACAGTTAATTTTGGTGCTTCCTGATATAGTTTCAATTTGCTTCGGGCGTAGGTACACTTCTCCTTGTTTTGTTTTGTTTTCTTTTATTTCCTTTTGCTGTTTTGCTTTTTCCTGTTCTCTTGCGGCAAGACGTTTCTTGAAATCTAATTCCCTGTCGCTCAGGTTCTTATGTGACTCCTTAGCTTTATCGTTATCAGGTTGAGCAGGCCTCACTGGTGCTAATTTAATTTCCAGCTTTTTTTCAGTTTTAGCAGCACCGGCTGGTGGCGGCTGATCTGTATATCGAGTTTTGCCATTATGGTCTACCCATTTATACAGTTCCCCATTGGCAACCATACTGAAAAAAAATAATAAGACTGTAAAAATGATACGTAACATGGCTTTCTCCTGTTGTTAGCATAAGATGTGCTAACCACTGATAAGATTATCTATCGGCCTAACCTAGCAAATACTTCAGGTATAATCTGAATAGAATGTCTCCTAGCATCCTGAAAATAACGATATTTATTACTCTGGTCAATGAAATAAAGGAGGCTAATTCTGGCTTTATTCAACGGGCAAATTTGCCCTTAGCCACATGGTTTAGCTATAATGCCTCTTTGTAAAGGATCATTATCATGCAACTGGCTCAGAAGGCATTAACATTTGATGATGTTTTGCTACTACCTGCTCATTCTGTGGTTTTACCTCGTAACGTAAATCTTTCCACCCAACTTACCCGTACGATCTCTCTTAATGTACCGTTAGTTTCTGCTGCGATGGATACAGTTACAGAAGCAAAGCTTGCTATTACCCTTGCTCAAGAAGGCGGTATTGGCATTATTCACAAAAATATGCCTGCTGAGCTACAAGCATCTCATGTGGCTAAAGTTAAACGGTTTGAAAGTGGAATAGTAAAAGACCCTATAACAATCCCCCCTAAAATGACTGTACGAGAGGTTCTCAGTCTTACTCGTAAGCATAAGATATCAGGTTTGCCAGTAGTTGAAGGACCTACGGTAGTGGGTATTGTCACTAATCGAGACTTACGTTTTGAAACTAATTTGGACCAGCCCATAAAAAATATTATGGTTCCAAAAGACCGGCTAGTAACTGTAAAGGAAGGTACTACTAGAGAAGAAGCAATGGCGCTATTGCATAAACATCGATTAGAACGAGTACTAGTAGTAAATGATGATTTTGAGTTGCGTGGCCTAATAACTGTCAAGGATATTACCAAAACGTCTGAACATCCAGATGCATGCAAGGATGAGCAAGGCCGATTACGTGTTGGTGCCGCAATCGGTGTAGGTGAAGGTGGTGATGAAAGAGCAGAGAAATTAGCTGATGCAGGCGTAGATGTAATCGTAGTAGATACTGCACATGGTCATACTCAAGGCGTACTCGACCAGATACTGTGGATTAAAAAACATCTTCCAAATATCCAAGTTATTGGAGGTAATATAGCTACTGCGGATGCTGCTAAGGCGTTAGCAGACCATGGGGTTGATGGTGTAAAAGTTGGAATCGGCCCTGGTTCTATTTGTACAACACGTATTGTTGCCGGGGTTGGTGTACCACAAATTACAGCAATAGAAAATGTATCTTCTGCACTAAATGGAACCGGTATACCAATGATTGCAGATGGAGGAATTCGCTATTCAGGTGACATTGCAAAAGCGATTGCGGCAGGTGCTAATTCGGTGATGTTAGGTGGTTTATTAGCAGGCACAGAAGAAGCGCCCGGTGATATTGAATTGTTCCAAGGACGATCCTACAAAACTTACCGCGGCATGGGATCACTATCAGCTATGCAGCAGGGTTCTAGTGATCGCTACTTTCAAGATAATGAAAAAAATGCTGATAAGCTGGTTCCTGAAGGCGTAGAAGGTCGCGTTCCTTTCAAGGGTAGTGTGATAGCAGTAATTCATCAGCTTATTGGCGGAGTACGTTCAGGAATGGGTTATCTGGGTTGTGAAACTATTAATGAAATGCATAAAAAAGCTGAATTTGTTGAAATTACCTCAGCCGGTATTCGTGAATCTCACGTCCATAACGTGCAGATCACCAAGGAGGCTCCAAATTACCATGTTGAATAGGGGCTAGCCCCTAAATGCGCCAGAAAATTCTGATCCTAGATTTTGGCTCTCAATATTCCCAGCTAATTGCTCGACGGGTACGAGAAACTAATGTTTACTGTGAGATTCACCCCTTTGATGTAACAAGCCAATTCATCAATGAATTCTCTCCTAATGGGATTATTCTATCTGGTGGTCCAGCTTCTACTACTAGCAACAAAACTCCTCGAGCTCCACAAATGATATTCGAGCTAGGCATTCCGATATTAGGTATTTGTTACGGAATGCAAGCTATGGCAGCACAGCTCGGCGGAACAGTTGAGGCGTCAAATATAAGGGAATTTGGGTATGCAAAGATTCGCGTAAATGAACAAACAACTCTACTGAACCATAATTATGATCATATAGATGACAATGGTCACGAATTCCTGGATGTGTGGATGAGTCATGGTGACAAGGTCACTAAACCACCTACCGGCTTTATGATTATGGCTAGCAATGATGCAGCTCCAATCGCTGCAATAGCAAATGAAACACAGAAATTCTACGGCCTACAATTCCACCCGGAAGTTACACATACCCCTCAGGGAAAGAAAATTATCGACCGTTTTGTCCATGATAGCTGTAATCTGGGTTACGACTGGAATATGCCAGACTATGTGTCAGAAGCAATCGATAAAATCCGTTCTGAAGTAGGAACAGAGGAAGTAATTCTTGGACTATCTGGCGGTGTAGACTCATCCGTTGCAGCAGCTCTCATTCATCGTGCTATTGGTAAACAACTCACTTGTGTATTCGTAGACAATGGCTTGTTACGTCAAAATGAAGCAGAACAAGTGATGAATACCTTCTCAAATAATATTGGCGTAAAAGTTATCCATGTAGATGCAAGCAAAACGTTTCTAAAACACTTGAATGGTGTCACTGACCCAGAGAAAAAACGACGTATTATCGGACGTGAATTTGTTGAAGTATTTCAACATGAGTCATCCAAAATAAATAATGCAAAATGGCTAGCACAGGGAACAATTTATCCTGATGTAATTGAATCTGCAGGCAACAAAAATAAGAAGGGTCAGACTATTAAATCTCATCATAATGTAGGTGGGCTGCCTGATACCTTACATTTAAAATTACTTGAACCATTACGTGAACTGTTTAAAGATGAAGTACGTGAACTTGGATTAGCGCTAGGCTTGGCACATGACATAGTTTTTCGACATCCATTTCCTGGGCCTGGTTTAGGAGTACGAATTCTTGGTGAAGTAAAATATGAGTATGCTGAATTATTGCGTAAAGCTGATGCAATTTTTATCGAAGAATTACGTACTGAAGGCTGGTATGAGAAAACCTCACAGGCATTTGCTGTTTTTTTACCTGTCAAATCGGTTGGAGTGATGGGAGACGGACGTACATACGAATATGTTATAGCGCTGAGAGCAGTTAAGACACAGGACTTTATGACTGCAGAATGGGCAGAACTTCCTTATACGTTATTAGGCAAGATCTCAAATCGTATCATCAACGAAGTACGCGGAATTAACCGGGTAGTTTATGACATCTCTGGTAAACCACCTGCAACTATTGAGTGGGAATAAACAAAGTCTCTGCTCTCTGAAGAACCGTTTATTAATGCTAACTAATAAGTTGCTATGAGGGTCACACGTGCCGTGATAGGTGAACCCGGAAGAATATTATTATCATTATGGGAGGCTTCAAAATAATTCACATCAAACAGATTTTGAATATTTACCTGAGCACGTAAGTACTTATTAATTCTTCCATACAGTGCTGCATCCACTCTTGCATATGCGGGTAAAGTAACTGCATTTGAAGTTGTAGTAAACATGGCGCTTCTCCCAATTACCCCAAACCCGGCACCAAACCATGGGGTAAAATCGTATCGATTCCATACTGAGTATGTATGTTTAGGCAATTCGCCTAACACCGTACCTATCGTCTTAAGTGTGCCCTCCTGATATGTGTAGGCTCCAAGAACACTCCAGGCATCTGTAACTCGACCATTTAAACCTACTTCTACGCCCCTAACCCGCGTGCCTCTACCCAGAAAGGTCATGCCCGGAGTAGAAGTCGGAAGGATAACATTAGTACGATCTAACTGGTAAAAAGCAGTGGTAAAAGCCAAATTAGGAAGTACGTCTACTTTTACACCACCCTCAATATTAATAAATTTTTCTGGCTCTAACGTAGCATTAGTTATTCTTATAGAGTTAAGTTGATCTCCTGCTCGTGGTTGATGTGTCAAACTGTAGCTGCCGTATATGGACACTCGTTCTATTGGTTTAAATATCAAACCGAATCGTGGTGAAATATTATCATCTCTGGATTGTAATTTCGGAGTAAGACCATCTTTCCTTGTAGAATCAGTCTCAAATCTATCGTAACGAACCCCGGCTACTGCGTGTAACTGTGGCAAAATTTCAATCTGGTCTTGTATAAAGACCCCAACTAGACTTGTGGAAATATGGGTGTTGTTATCTTGGAGTCCTCTGTTAAAAAATACAATCGGAGTCGTGGTAATTGGATTGAACGCAGATACTAACTCTGTAGTAGAGATGCCATTAAAATGTCCTCTTAGTCGCACTTGGTCTGTAACTTGTCGTGATACTTCTACACCGGTGACCATCTTATGCTTAAAAGGCCCTGTGTCAAAATTAAGTAGAAGATCTGTTTGGTTAAAGAAATTTTCCCGATCTGTTTCATCACTGTACGCACCAAGCGTCACCATTCCTGCTCCGTTTACAGCACCATTTGCGAATACATTCTGATAACGTTTGTCGAAAATAGCGTAGTGTGTACGATTGCGAATAGCTACTGTGCTATTGAACTTATGGTCAATGTGCATGCTAATTGCTTTCTTATTTGTATCTGTCGGGCTCCGATTAGGGTCCCCAAAAAATTGCTTTCGTTTCGTATTAAATGGCATGCCTGCAAATGATGGAATCCCTCGATCAGCAATTCGATCGTCTTTAAACAACTCTGCCTGGATAACGATCTTGGTACGATTAGTGGGCTTAATTGTAACGGTTGGAGCCACACCATAGCGCTGAAGCTCAAAACCTTGACGAAAACTTTCTGAATGCTCATATAAGCCATTTAGCCGGACAGCAATCATGTCATTTATAACATGCCCTGCATCTACAGAAACTCGCTTATGGTTATATGAACCGCCTGAAAATCTTATCTCTTGTACAGGATTCCAGTTTGCCTCCTTACGAACCCGGTTAAAAATACCTCCCGAACCACCACGACCAAAAATCAATCCATTCGGACCTTTTAAAACCTCAAGCCGTTCAATATTGTAAAAATCACGGAAATGCTGAACATCATCACGTACTCCATCAATATAAAAGTCGCCAGTTGAACGATTTCCACGAAAAACTAATGCATCACGATTCCCTTCGCCTGATGATATGCCTACACCTGGCACATAACGTACAGACTCGGTTACACTAATTGGCGCCAGATCTGAGAGCTGTTTCTTTGATATGACTGTTATTTGTTGTGGAACATCACGTATCAACGTGTTCGTCTTTGTAGCAGTGGTACTGCTTGGAACAGCATAGCCGTGGTCAACCTCTGCGGATATATTTACCATGGGTAATATCGTTGCGCCTTCCGTAGATTTAGATCCAAGTGTAGGTTCTAGAGCCTTCTTTACAATGTACCCATCATCCTGTTTCACAGCTTGTAATCCAGTTCCTTCTAATAAAAGATCGAGTCCCTTCTGTGTAGAAAATTTTCCCTTTACCCCCTTTGTCTTAATACCTTCAATTTTTGTAACATCATAAGATAGACTAATCCCTGTCTGCTTCGAATAATGATCTAGTGCTTTATTGAGTGAGCCAGCAGGAATCTCATATGTAGGGTTCTTGACATCATCAACAATATTTGACACTACATCAACAATAGTGTCTGCCGCAAAAGTATTGTTGGATAGTGTTGTTGCAGCTAATCCAAAGAAGACTAAATAAAAGAAAGCAATTTTTGAAAGATGTATTTGCAGAGAAATCACAAGCCATAGCCTTTATTAATGACAGCCAAAAAAAAGGCTGGCTGGCTCAAGGGAGGTGAGTTGGCTTGCCAAATTCCACTAGGCTAGGAGATCCTAGTGGCTACGGAAAAGTTATATCTAATTTTGTTATTCTAAATGAGAATGATTCGCTATTATAATTGGATATCTTATATTTGCAAGCTTTATGTACCTCCTTCCATTTTAATCTATAAATTTAAATTCTAACTAGTTGATAATAATTAATTTTTAATAGAGTACTTGCAATTTAGAAAAATTAGTTTATCATTGATAATGATTATCATTCTTATTAACTTTATAAGGAAGTATCAATTTTTAACTTTGAGCTTTTGAAACACAACTCTCAGTTTACTCAAATATTTATCGTAGAGTTTCTATTGCTACTGAGTAACTACCCTACTCCAGCAATATTCTGGCAAGCCAGTCCAACTCCAGGACAAGCCAGCTTTTTTATCAGCTATTTCTAAGGAGTTTCAAACTGTGCATCAACTACAAAAAAATTTTTTAGCTTCTACTTTTTCCACCCTGATTCAGATTCTGGATCACACCGAAAATTTTCTGTTTTCATACTTCCGTCATAGACCAGAATTTAATATTGCTAAAATTTTCAGTCCATCAGAAACAAACTGGACACCCCTTATAAAAGTTACTAATTCACCTATTTCTGTAGCATCGTCCATAGTATGCAAATTAAACCATCATACTCGTGACAAAATTCTAACTAGCAGTAATATTAATAGTTCAAACCTATCAGAGAAATATATTTTGTGTATAGGTGGACGTGGTAAGTTATATCCAGAATATCGCTGTCTGGTCGAATCATTAGGAGGAAATTTATTGATTTATCGTGGCAACCAAAAAGGCGACTCAGATCGCTTACCTGATTTACTGACTTACGCTGATCTAATTATATGTCCAGTTGACTGTGTACACCATGAAACCTATTTTGCAGTGAAATTCTACTGTAAAAAATCAGGCAAGCCATGTGCATTTCTGGAGCGATCTGATCTACCTACTTTTTGTAAGGGCGTAGAAATACTAACAAGTGCTTCTACTCGATCAACCTGTAGATAACTTCGTAACAATCTTAGCAAGCAAGGTAAAACAGAAAAACTACATCTGACTTTGGAGCCAATTATGAGCACCAACTTTACGCATTACATCCAACTGTGTTTCCAACCAGTCGATATGTTCTTCGGTATCTTCCAGAATATGCTCAAATAACTCTCTTGAAACATAGTCCTTAGCAGTTTCGCATGCGGTAACAGCACTTGTTAGGTTTTTACGTGAAGCTAATTCTAACTTGAGATCACATGCCACACATTCCTCAGCTTTTTCACCAACTAGAAGTTTCCCGAGCTCTTGCAGATTTGGTAGCCCCTCCAGGAACAGAATCCGCTCAATCAGCAGATCAGCATGTTTCATCTCCTCAATAGACTCATCGTACTCGTGTTTACCAAGGCTGTTAAATCCCCAGTTTTTATACATACGTGCGTGTAAAAAATACTGGTTTACTGCCGTCAGTTCGTTCTGTAACTGACGGTTTAATAAGCGGATAATCTCTGCATTACCTTTCATATCTGCCTCCTCAGGCGGGTGTCTCGCATGTACGAGTGGGTTTAGGTATAAATTGTCTAGCCAGAGTTCTCTGCATCAGCGCCTGCTCTAATATATCTTGTGCATGAGCAGCACATATACCACATTGCTCACTCACTCCAAGGCAAGCTTTCAAGTCTCTCATCCGGTCAGCACCCTGACAAACAGCTTCACGGATTGCGGTATCTGTTACACCTTTGCAAATACAAATATACATGATAAACGTATTAAGTCCACTATTTAGTTAATATCAACTTGCCACTTCGTGTACGACGCAAGCGGTACTGTTCGCCTCTATGCTGAATACAGACTTCATCTCCATGTGAAAATAGTGTTTCACTATAGATAGGCCTACTTTGATTAGATATATCAAAGTGATTTTTCTCTTTATCCACGATAGCTTCAGGAGCTAATTGAGGATTTTTCATTGTTGAATTTACTGTTACAGCCAATTTACTATTCCTTTGCAATTGCTAATGATAACGATTCGTATTATAAACACTTTTATTCCGAATGCAAGCTCTTAAAAAATCCCCCTAAAAAAATTTAAAAAAAATAAAAATGAATATATATCAATATGTTATATTATCTATAAAGCTAAGGCTTAACCCCGCTTAGTGTTTCTTTATTTAAAATGCATAAATACTTCTACTCTATATCTAATAAAGTAACGATCGCAAACAAAGAGATAAGAATTAGTGCAATTAGGGCGCAGGGGGCAGGTGGACAGAATGTAAATAAAGTTTCTAACGCAATTCATCTACGTTTTGACATTAATTCCTCATCCCTACCTGATCTTTTCAAAGAACGTTTATTACAATTAAATGATCAGCGCATTAGTTCTGAAGGAGTTATAGTAATCAAAGCGCAGCAATACCGTAGTAAAGAGAAAAATCGAGAAGAAGCTTTAAAAAGGTTATTTGAACTAATTAAAAGTGTAACAAGCATCCCCAGAAAACGTAGAGCAACAAGACCTACAAAAAGCTCTGACCAAAAACGCCTTGATAACAAGACGCGGCACGGACAGATTAAAACTATGAGAAGAAAAATTGTAGCCTAAAATATTCCAAAACTCTTCATGTCCCCACAATTAAACTAAGTGGTTGAGGTATAATCTAACTATTCTGAGTTATGTATTTTTGAGAATTACATGCCTATTTACGAATACCAGTGCGGATCTTGTGGCTCTAAGAAAGAACATCTGCAAAAATTAAGTGCTGATCCTATCCTAGTCTGCCCTGCATGTGGTAGTAATACATATACGAAACTTATTTCTGCTGCCGGTTTTCAGTTAAAAGGTAGTGGTTGGTACGCTACTGATTTCAAAAATGGATCTCAACCAAAAACCGAAACGAAAGTAAAAAATAAATCTATGCCTGAAGCCAAGCCCAAAACTAAATCTGACACTGCGCCAAAAACCAGCGCACCTTCAACTACCAAATAAATGTCTAGCACGGATAATTTTTCAATATGAAACGCTATTTTATTACCGGACTTCTTATCTGGGTACCTCTAGGTCTAACTGCCTGGGTTCTTAAATTCTTGATTGGCACCATGGATCAATCTTTGCTCCTACTACCTGAGAACCTACAACCTGAAAAGCTACTGGGGATGAACATTCCTGGAATTGGTACAGTTCTTACATTACTTGTTGTGTTCATAACCGGTCTCCTAACCGCAAATATTATAGGCCAAAAACTGGTTTCGTTTTGGGAAGGAGTATTGTGGCGTATCCCTGTAGTTAAATCAATTTACTGGGGTATTAAGCAAGTAAGTGACACTATATTCTCAAGCCAGGGAGAGGCCTTCCGCAAAGCACTACTGGTACAGTATCCACGAAAGGGCGCATGGACAATTGCATTCATGACAGGGCAACCGGGTGGCGATGTCGTCAATCACCTAGAAGGAGAATACATAAGCGTCTATGTTCCAACTACCCCTAACCCCACATCAGGATTCTTTCTAATGATGCCAAAAAGTGACGTAATTGAACTTGATATGAGTGTAGATGCGGCACTTAAATATATTATTTCCATGGGTGTTGTCGCACCCAATGGTGGCAATAAAAACCTTGATCAATAAAAGATAATACAAGAGATATTATGCGTACCAATTACTGTGGTCTAATTGACACTCAATATCTTAACCAGACTGTAACACTATTTGGTTGGGTACATCGCCGCAGAGACCATGGAGGAGTAATATTTATTGATATGCGCGATCGTGAAGGTCTAGTACAGATTGTGTGTGATCCGGACAACGTTGTTGCATTTCAGAGTGCAGAAAAAATTAGAAATGAGTTCGTGCTCAAGATCATCGGGTTAGTTCGCCATCGTCCAGAAGGAACTGTCAATACAAACCTTACAAGCGGAGAAATTGAAGTACTGACACAATCAATTGAAATCCTCAATACCTCACAAACACCACCCTTCATGATTGATGATGAGAGTCTTAGTGAAACTGTACGCCTGGAGTATCGCTATCTTGATCTTAGACGGCCACAGATGCAGAAAAACTTACGGTTACGCCACAAAGTTACAATGGAAGTTCGTAAATACCTGGATCAACAAGGTTTTATTGATGTGGAAACACCAGTACTAACTAAATCGACACCAGAAGGAGCGCGTGACTATCTAGTGCCATCACGTATCAATACCGGACATTTTTTTGCGCTTCCACAATCGCCACAATTATTTAAACAATTACTTATGGTTTCAGGCTTCGATCGATACTACCAAATCACAAAGTGTTTTCGTGATGAAGATCTACGTGCTGATCGTCAACCAGAATTTACACAGATTGATATTGAGACATCTTTCCTCAAAGAAGAGGAAATTATGATCCTAATGGAAGATATGATCTGTAATTTATTCAATAGTGTATTACAAGTTAAGTTGCAATCCCCTCTCCCACGTATGACATACTCTGAGGCAGTGTTGAAATATGGTTCTGATAAGCCTGACTTACGGATACCATTAGTACTTACTGAACTTACCGATGTAATGGAAGAAGTAGAATTCAAGGTGTTCCGTGAAGCCACTCAAAAATCAGGTAACCGAGTAGCAGCATTATGCGTACCTCAAGGTGGCGAACTATCTCGTAAAGAGATTGATGACTACACTAGTTTTGTTGGAATCTATGGTGCAAAAGGGCTTGCTTATATCAAAGTTAATGCCATTGAAAAGGGACTTGAAGGACTACAGTCTCCAATATTGAAGTTCTTACCAGAAACTGTAGTAAAAATCATCCTTGAACGCACAGCTGCGAATGATGGGGATCTGATATTCTTTGGTGCAGATAAATCAAAAATAGTTAATGAATCACTAGGTGCACTACGTGTAAAAATTGGTCAGGATTTAGGTTTTATTGAACCAGGTTGGAAACCTTTATGGGTAGTAGATTTTCCAATGTTTGAACGAGATGAGGATGAAAATCGGTGGCAGGCACTCCATCACCCGTTTACGTCTCCTGCTGATGGCCATGAAGATTTGCTGGAGGCTGACCCTGGCCAAGCGTTATCGAAGGCATTCGATATGATATTAAATGGCTCTGAGATTGGAGGAGGATCAGTTCGTATTCATCGCCAAGATATACAGATGAAAGTATTCCGTGCTCTAAATATAGAAACAAATGAAGCTCAAGAAAAGTTTGGCTT
Source organism: Nitrosomonadaceae bacterium (assembly GCA_965205785.1). Taxonomy (GTDB): domain Bacteria; phylum Pseudomonadota; class Gammaproteobacteria; order Burkholderiales; family Nitrosomonadaceae; genus BJGV01. Next base: position 1,501,949 of record OZ242188.1, on the reverse strand, counting down.
TTTATTAGAAGCCTTGCAATATGGCGCACCACCTCATGGTGGTATCGCATTTGGTCTTGATCGTGTTGTCACTATAATGGCGGGAGAAGAATCAATACGCGATGTTATTGCTTTCCCCAAAACACAGCGTACTCAATGCTTATTGACTCAAGCACCCAGTTTAGTAGATGAAAAACAGCTACAAGAATTACATATACGGCTAAGACGTACTGAAACAAAAAAAACTTGAAGCATTTATACTGATTTAATGTAAAGTTAAACTACTGTTCTACCAAATGTTTCTACCTGATGTTATGGAGAAATATAAAACTCCTGTTTCTGTTTTAGTAGTGATCTACACTCCCGATCTGCAGGTCTTGTTATTAGAACGAGCTGACCATCCGGGATATTGGCAGTCAGTTACTGGTAGCCAGCTCCAAGGTGAGACATTACTACAAACAGCAGCACGAGAAACTGCTGAGGAAACAGGACTGGATACTGCTAATTTTTTATTAACCGACTTGAACCTACTAAATAAATACGAAATTTTTCAGGAATGGAGATGGCGCTATGCTCCAGGTGTAACACATAATACTGAACATACCTTTAGCTTACTTTTACCGAAGCCTACTTCAATTACAGTGTCTCCAAGAGAACATCTACGTTATACATGGCTTCCTCAACAAGAAGCTATTAAAAAGGTTTTCTCATGTAGTAATGCCGAAGCAATATGTAAATTACTTCCCTCAGTAAGAGAACATAAGAAAATAGTATGATTTAAAAATCTATGAGAACACATTCTTAGTATTCATGTCTTATTAGTATAATTCACCTTCTCTTTTAGGCTTTGGAGTAACTATGCAAGTAGATGCCATTGAGTTTGAACAATTTGACACATTACAAGATGATGCTTGTGAGAAACGTATTATTGCGGCAAAAGCTGCACTAGGAAAACGTGCAATAATACTTTCACATCACTATCAGAGAGCAGATGTTTATAAACATGCAGATCTTACCGGAGATTCGCTGGGGCTTTCACGTCTTGCAAGCCAAGCTGAAGCAAAATATCTAGTATTTTGTGGTGTACATTTTATGGCTGAAGTAGCCGATATCCTATCCAAACCTGATCAAATTTCTATTTTGCCTGATCTCTCTGCAGGCTGCTCAATGGCTGATATGGCAAACCGTTCGAAAGTTGAAAGAGTGTGGCATGAACTATCGGAAATATTTGATCCAGATGAAGCTATCACACCAGCAACTTATATCAACTCAGCAGCAGACCTGAAATCGTTTTGTGGAAAGCATGGTGGTATTGTCTGCACATCTAGTAACGCTCTTGAAATTCTTAAATGGTCTTTTTCACGTCGTGAAAAGGTATTATTTTTTCCTGATCAGCATCTTGGACGTTGGAGTGGGCACAAACTTGGAATTTCCCAGGATGAAATGCCTGTCTGGGACTTTGACGAACCTATGGGTGGACTTACCAGAGAGCAAATTAAAAAAGCCAAAATTCTACTGTGGAAAGGACATTGCTCAGTTCACCAAATGTTCCAGCCACAGCATATTCTTCGTTTCCGAAATCAATATCCTGATGGGCTGGTTATTTCACATCCTGAATGTAGTTTTGAAGTCTGCAATAATTCTGATTATGTAGGCTCTACTGAATTTATTATTAGTACAATAAAAAAAGCAAAAAGAGATACTCGCTGGTTAGTAGGAACAGAGTTAAATCTCGTTAGTCGCATTGCTGAAGAATTTAAGCCTGAAAAAAAGATTATACAGTTCATGTCTCCAACAGTATGTATGTGTTCAACTATGGCTCGTATTGATCCCCAGCATCTTGCTTGGACGCTAGAGAATTTGGTAGCAGGAAAAATAGTAAATCAGATTAGCGTACCAGAAGAAGAAACAAAGTTAGCGAAACTTGCACTGCAACGGATGTTAGAAGTTTCGTAGCATAGTGAGCACTTAAATTATGAAGCCTTGTTTCACCTATCACCAGATCTTATAACTTGTATTAATTCTATTGTTTATCACATGCCAGATAAGCTACATATAGCCACATATAATATTCATAAAGGATTTTCAAATTTTAACCGGCGCATGATGATACACGAGCTACGTGACCGTTTACGTGCTTTAAATGCTGATGTAATTTTCTTACAAGAGGTCATAGGTCACCATAAGGGACACTCTACTCGCTACAAAAATTGGCCAAATAGCCCTCAATATGAGTTTCTAGCAGATTCAACATGGACTGATTTTGCTTATGGAAAAAATGCAGTTTATAACGAAGGTCACCATGGAAATGCAATTCTTAGCCGCTTTCCCATAGTGCTGTGGGACAACGAAGATATCTCAATGCATCGCTATGAGAATCGCGGGATGCTCCACTGTGAAATCAATATCCCAGAATGGAGGGAAAATCTACATTGTGTTTGTATCCACCTTGGATTGTTTACACCAGGAAGAAGAAAGCAATTATTAGCACTAAATCGTCGTATAGAAAAACTAGTGCCACCGCAGGCACCACTAATCATTGCAGGCGACTTTAATGACTGGCGAGAAATGGCAAATCACACTCTGATTCAACAATTAGGCTTAACTGAAGTTTTTGAGCTGACCAGAGGAAGAGCAGCACGCAGCTATCCTTCATGGCTACCAATATTACGACTTGATCGAATCTACATACGAGGTTTTTGCATAGAACATGCTCAGGTCCATCGGGGCCGTCCATGGTCAAAGATTTCAGACCATGCTGTACTATCTGCAAGGATGATCTGCAAGTGACTACCCCTGAATTTGTCAGAGGAAACCGTATCACTCTTTTACATAATGGATCAGAATATTTTCCTGCACTTGAGGCTGCTATCGACAAAGCACAAATTATAGTTCATCTTGAGACTTATATTTTTGAATACGATGCAACTGGTATTCGAATTTCAGAGGCATTGAAGAGAGCTGCAAGACGCAATGTAATAGTACGCCTTTTATTGGATGGATTCGGTTCTCAGGATTTACCTCAAGATGAAATACAGAATATGCTAAAAGCAGGTGTTCAAGTACTCATCTTTAGAAAAGAAATTTCACTATTTAGACTTCGACGCAACCGATTACGTCGAATGCATCGAAAATTGGCAACAATTGATTCAAGTATCGCTTTTGTTGGTGGAATTAATATAATTGACGATCTTAATCATCCTGAGCCACTACCTCCACGTTTTGACTATGCAATCTCAATCGAAGGCCCCTTACAAAGAAATATTTTCTTAGCGGCTCAGCACTTATGGATGATAGTTGCATTATCACGTCTTAAAAGAAGTTGGATAAAAAACTGTGAGATGACTAGTTCTATTATCCAACTAAGTAATGATCAACGCGGAGCACTGATAATTCGTGATAATTTTCGCCATAGGCATGATATCGAAGATGTATATCTCCATGCCATAAAGAATGCTTCCAGTGAAATTATTATTTCCAATGCCTATTTTCTACCTGGCATCAATCTCCGCCATGCTCTTAGTGACGCTACTAAACGTGGTTTACGTGTGGTATTGCTGTTGCAAGGTAAAATAGAATACCACTTGCAACATTATGCTACACAAGCCCTTTATGGAAGTTTACTGGATGCTGGTATTGAAATTTATGAATATCACAAAAGTTTTTTACATGCAAAAGTTGCCGTGATTGATCAACATTGGTCTACAGTGGGCTCATCCAATATTGACCCTTTCAGTTTATTACTAGCCAGAGAGGCAAATGTAGTAATTGATAATAAGGTTTTTGCTATGCAACTAAAGCTTAGTCTAGAAAATGCTATAGCTGAAGAATCAATTCGAGTGCTACAAGAAACATGGAAAAACCAACGATTAATTAGTCGTACAATTTGCTGGTTAAGCTACTATATAGTCCGTTTTTTGCGAGGCATAATAGGCTATAACCGAAAAAATAACACTCCTGAATTTAGAAAATATTAAATTTTATTTACTATTTCCTAAAAATACAGATATACAGAAAAAACTTTCTACAACATTTGTATTACTAATATTGTGATGCCAGAATTATCTAGTCAAATTTCTTCCGCTGCTACTAAACTAAAAGCGGGTAAGATAGTCGCCTTCCCGACAGAGACTGTATATGGCTTAGGAGCAGATATTTCGATTCCATCCGCAGTTAACCGTATATATGAAGTTAAAGAAAGGCCTGCAAACCATCCGCTAATAATTCATTTCTCCCAAATATCTCAACTTGAATACTGGGCACAGGAAATACCAAAGGCTGCCCGTAAACTGGCTAAACATTTTTGGCCTGGACCGCTCACGATAATTCTGCCACGAACCCACCACGTATCTTTAAATGTAACAGGTGGTCAAGATATGGTAGGCCTAAGAATACCAGGCCACCCTACTGCACTTGCTCTATTAGATGCCATGGGTCCCGAGAGAGCGCTTGCTGCACCATCAGCTAATCGCTTTGGACGGATCAGTCCTACAACTGCAGCACACGTCTTTGACGAGCTTGGCGATAATATAGATATGATTCTGGATGGTGGCCCTTGTAAAATAGGTCTTGAAAGTACGATTGTTAGTTTTAAAGATAACTCCACAATTGTCTTACGACCTGGTGGAATTCCAATAACAAAATTAGTTGAGGTACTGGATGAAGAGATATTACTTGCAGTAGATGAACAGTCTGATATACGTGTATCAGGTTCTCTAAATTCCCATTATGCTCCATTGACACCTCTTGAGGTCTGGCCTAATACATCATTATGGAAACGTTCTGCAGAACTAGAGGCACAGGGTTTGTATCCAATGTTATTGGGATGGTCAACAAAATTTCATACTAAATGTAAGAATAAAAACTCCAAGTACTTCCCAATGCCTAACGAACCAATAGCCTATGGTAGCCAACTATATGCAACCTTGCGCCGATTCGATAATGGACAATATGACCGCCTATTATTAGAAGTGCCGCCTAATGATCCAGATTGGCTGGCAGTTTTAGATCGTTTACAAAGAGCAAGTTGTGTGCCCTTTATCAAAACATAATAGTTTAATTACTGAAATAAAATATTCCCAATCAGTTTCTTCCTAATGAAAACGATTAAAAATAATAAAATCTCTGCGGTGTTATTTGATGTTGACGGCACAATGGCTGATACCGAACGTGATGGTCACCGCCTTGCTTTTAACGCCGCATTTAATGATTTTGGCCTTAATTGGGACTGGAATGTTCCACTTTACGGAGAATTACTTAGTGTTACAGGGGGAAAAGAACGTATCCGCTATTACCTTGAGAAATATGCCTCGGACAAATTGAAGATAAACGAATTAGAAACCTGGATTGCTGATTTACACAATACCAAAACAAAGCATTTTGTAGCATTGCTTAATAGTGGTCTAATCCCACTACGCCCAGGCGTTGATCGGCTAATCCAAGAACTACGTGCTGCCAAGATAAAGATTGCTATTGCAACAACTACCACACCAGAAAATGTAACCACACTTCTCAAGTCTACATTAGGTAAAGATTCTCTCTCCTGGTTTAATATTATTGCAGCAGGCGATATTGTCCCTAAAAAAAAGCCAGCACCAGATATTTATCTATGGGCGCTTGAACATCTAGATATACAAGCACAACAATGTATAGCAGTAGAAGACTCTGAATGCGGACTTAAATCTTCTCTTGCTGCAGGTCTTGACACAGTTGTTACAGTTAGTAACTATACAGAGAATCAGAACTTTTCTGGTGCTTCTGTAGTACTGTCTGATTTAGGTGAACCATCAAGGCCCTTCACTGTCTTGTCAGGAGAGTCTTATGGAAGTAAATTGGTAGATGTAGAGATGTTAAATAATATTAGTACTCAATTAAACTAAACATTTAGCAAGAGTATAAAACTCAGTAATCAGAACCAATAAGGAATTAAATGAAGAAACTATTAGTAGGAGTTATTATGTCTTCAAATGTTGTTCGAGATGGCATTTAATTTCTATCGCTTTTGATAATGCTATATCATTCGTTTCACCCAATACAGTAAAGTGCCCCATTTTACGACCAGGACGTGCTTCTGTTTTACCGTACAAATATAGTTTAGTAGATGACTGCTGCAATACATGACTCCAATCAGGCTCAACTTTCTGCCACAAATCACCAAAGAGATTAACCATCACAGCGGCACTATGCATGGCTGTATTACCAAGCGGCAGACCGCACAATACCCTTACCTGCTGCTCAAACTGTGATGTAAAGCAAGCATCAATAGAATAATGCCCGCTGTTATGAGGACGAGGTGCGATCTCATTAATCAACAGCTGGCCATCTTCCAGTACAAAAAACTCCACACATAATACGCCTTGATAATTGAGTTTCTCAGCTACTTTAGTTGCTATGTCTTGTGCCTGCTGAGCTAATTCACCGGTAACTCTCGCAGGAACAATGCTAATGTTCAATATGCCATTAACATGCTGGTTCTCAGAAACAGGAAAACTTGTTAATTTCCCATCTCTACCACGTGCAACAATGACAGAGATTTCGCAGCTTAGTGGCATTAACTGTTCCAGCACACAAGTTTCACTGTTCAAATCATCAATAGCCGCTTTTAATTCTGCTTCACTACTTACGCGTCTTTGTCCTTTGCCATCATACCCAAACTGACTGACTTTCAAGATACCAGGGAAAAGATCAGCGTAATGAGCTTTTACGCTCCCATCTGTATTTTCAATAATTGCAAACGGTGCTACTGAAAAATCATTTTCTACAAGGAATTCTTTCTCATAGATTCTATTTTGCGCAATGGATACACTATGTGCGTCAGGGCTTACTACGCAAGTTTCAGCTAGCTTTCTGAGTGATCCAGCAGGGATATTTTCAAATTCTGTAGTAATGGCCACACAATGAGTACTTAGTTCCAGTAAGGCATGGTGATCAGCATAATCGGCACAAATAAAATGATCTGCCACTCGACCGGCAGGATTTTCTGGTGCTGGGTCCAGCACAGTGACTTGATATCCTAAGCATTGCGCCGCCTTTGTAAACAAGCGGCCAAGCTGGCCACCACCCAGCAAACCCAACATTGCCCCAGGCATAACAAACATTATTTTGGTAACTTCATGGCTAACACTTTTTCCGTTTGCTCTTGCCGGAAAGCAATCAATCGCTCACCTAACTCACTATCGTTAACCGCCAGCAAAGCAACAGCAAACAAACCAGCATTAGCCGCGCCCGCATCACCAATTGCAAAAGAGGCGACCGGTACTCCCTTAGGCATCTGCACAATAGAAAGCAAGGAATCAATGCCTTGCAAATACTTTGAATTCACAGGTACGCCTAGAACTGGCACAGTGGTTTTTGCTGCAATCATGCCAGGCAGGTGGGCTGCACCACCAGCACCAGCGATGATACATTGAATACCTAATCCTCTGGATTCTTCAGCAAATTGAAATAATAAATCAGGTGTTCGATGCGCAGAAATTATTTTGACTCCATACGCTATATTAAAATCTTCTAATATAGCAACAGCATGTTGCATCACATTCCAGTCGCTATCACTACCCATAACAATATATACCGGTGGATTAATCATTTTGAAATTAGAATAGTTGTTGAAAAATAGAGTGTGACAATATTTGCAGTAAGTCCTAATCTTATAAGTCTATGTGATAATTGTGTAAGCTTTTTCAAAAAATGTGCTATTTAATCCTGAGTCCAAAAGACAACATGAGGGCGCCTTTAAAAATACGATTTAATCACACTATGCTTGATGGTTATACAATTTTTTTTGGAATACAGCTTTTTTAGCATCAAATCATCCTATTTCTGCTCACCGGACCCCAGATAATCCACATGAATATGCTAAATCAGCAATTGATCGTTGCCTGCGTTGTATAATTACAAGTACAGGTGGAGCAGCTCCCTTGCAGGGGCACTAGCAGATAAGATAAATGCAATGACACTACTTCCTAAGCTTGAGTAAACTAAAATGACCTTACCTGAAAAAGCCTTATTTGAATCTAGTCTTACTAGCCTTAAATTTTTACACCGGGGAAAAGTAAGAGATATCTATGCCGTTGATGAAGATAAATTATTAATCATTCAAACTGACCGATTATCTGCTTTTGACGTAATATTGCCAACACCAGTTCCCAGCAAAGGCAAAGTACTTACTGCTATGTCTAGTTTCTGGTTTAATAAACTAGGACACATTATACCCAATCATCTGATTGATATTCAGCCTGAATCACTGGTATCTAATGACGAGCTAGACCAGGTTTTGGGACGTGCGTTTGTAGTAAAAAGACTAAAACCACTTCCAATTGAGGCTATCGTTCGAGGTTACGTTGTAGGATCTGGCTGGAAAGACTATAAAAAAACTACTGCGATTTGCGGTATCACACTTCCTACTGGGTTGCAGGAAGCTTCTAGATTACCTAATGGTGCAATCTTTACACCATCAACTAAAGCGGAATTGGGTGCTCATGATGAGAACATTTCATTTTTAGAGGCAGAAAAACTTATAGGTAACACATTAGCAGTACAAGTGCGTGACAAAGCAATTGCTCTTTACACTGAGGCGGCAGATTATGCTGTAACTAAAGGTATTATTATTGCTGATACTAAATTTGAATTTGGTCAAGATAATACAGGCAAGCTTTATCTTATTGACGAAGCACTCACTCCAGATTCTTCCCGATTCTGGCCAGCTGATCAATATATTCCAGGGAAAAATCCGCCAAGTTACGATAAACAGTTTGTTAGAGACTGGCTGGAAACTCAGAATTGGAACAAAAAAGCACCTGCTCCCGCCCTACCTGAAGATATTCTTACTAAGACTTCAGAAAAATATCAGGAGGTATTAAAACTATTGATATAAACATAAATTATTTAGAAAAGTCCCACTAACATTTTAGTCCCCAACACATACAACAACATTACAAAAATTTTTCTAATAGTTTTGGTCTGTGTAATATGAGTAACTTTTGCGCCTATAGAAGCAGAGATCACACTGAAAATTACAATCCCTGCAAGGGCTGGCAAATAAACATAACCTAGACTATATTCTGGAAGAATTTTAGATTGAATAATACCATTTGCAATATAGCCAATTGTCCCTGCAATTGCAATTGGAAAGCCAATTGCAGCAGCGGTGCCAATTGCATGCTGTAATTTTATATTGCACGCAGAAAGAAAGGGTACAGTTAATATCCCTCCACCAATAGCTACTAAACTTGAAACTCCACCAATAAAACTCCCCATCGTAAACATTCCAATTTTACCTGGAAGCTGCCGACTAGGCTTGGGAATGGTATTAATCAACATCTGGGTTGCAGCATAATAAATAAATATGATAACGAATATACTCAGGTATCTGCTGGAAAGACTATTTGCCAGAGTTACACCACAGAATGTACCAAAGATGACACCTGGTGTAACAAGTTTTACTATGTTCCAGTTTACTGCTCCTTTTATATGATGAACACGTAAACTAGAAATAGAAGTAAAAATTATCGCTGCTATGGAAGTGCCAAGAGCCAGATGCATAATACGATCAGGGGGGAAATTTTGTGTACTAAAGAAAAAACTTAATACTGGCACCATAATCAATCCGCCGCCAATACCAAGTAATCCGGCGAAAAATCCTACAACTGCGCCTAAGCACAGATAACCCAACCACCATTCCACTTTATATTCTGCTTAGATTGATATTTAGTTCCAGCATTTTTATCTGGCTTGTTTATAAGGACCCCACCATGAAACTACTATTACATGATCCCAATAATATATTTCCACTCTGCAGGATCCACAGGTGTGATTGACAAACGATTACCCTTTTGTAGAATACGCATATTTACAAGAGCTGGAATACTTCTCAGTTCCTTAATACTAATTAACCGAGATTTACTGACAAGCTTTACATCTACATTAAACCAGCGCGGGCATCCTGAAGTAGCTTTCGGATCAAAATACTTACTATTGGAGTCAAACTGAGTTGCATCTGGGTATGCCAGTTTACAAACCACAGCAATTCCTACTATGCCAGGCTCTTTACAACTCGAATGATAGAAAAAGATTTGATCACCAATTCTCATCTGATCACGCATAAAGTTCCGCGCTTGATAGTTACGTACACCATACCAAGCTATGGTTTTGTTGGGTCTTTTTCCAAGATCATCAATACTTACATCTGAAGGCTCAGATTTCATTAACCAATAACGCATATTTAGAAAATAATATTAACTATAATTATTTTTCACTGATAAAAAAAGCGGCAATGCCGCTTTTTTTATTAAGTACTAAAGCCCCCCGTAAATGCCGCCAGGCGATCAACTTGAACCATAAGGTTCAAAGCGGTCGTTTTCCGGATGCATCAGGCATTTCCATATAAGATACACACAACAGCATCACATTAGTTAACAACCAGTTATTAAATATTGGCTCAAAGAATATACACCTAAGCTAACATCACAGGGGACAACTCTTATTTGTCACAATCTCTAATTAAAACAATTTGTCTTGCTCAGGTGTGGCTGTATCAAGCAACGTCTGCATGTGATCAATTCTACGCTTAAATTCTCCCATGTCAAAACCTCCCTTTACTTTTGTAGCAAGAAGCTCGTGGGCAATATTAAGGCCCGCCATAATTGCAATACGTTCAGATCCCACCACCTTTCCGTTATCCCTTATCTCACACATCTTTTTATCCAGATATGTCACTGCCTGAAGTAATTCCTCACGCTCCTCATCAGGGCAAGTAACTCTAAATTCTCGTCCCATAATGGCAACATCCACAGCTTTGTTAGACATTATTTGTTACCAGGAAGTTGAGTTAGTAGGGCTTCCAAACGATTAGTTGCCGCGTTTATTTTTTCTGATAAATGCTTATTTTCACTAGTAGCTCCTGCTAATTGCTGGCGCAGTTGAATATTTTCCGTACGCTGACGGTGGCACAATTGTACAAATTGATTAATCTTTTCTTCTAGAGATTTAAGTTCTGCTTCCATCAGAGTACTATAATTTGAAAATCCCTTCCAAGTCAACCGGTAACAGAGTACTCCAAATGTTGTTTCACAATTAATCTAGTAACTAAAACGGCACGGGCAAATAGTCTCCCGCACTACATGCTCGCGAGCATAATTTCTATATACTATTAAATATCAAATCAATCCGATGCTTCTAGCCACTCTCCCTACCATTTGAAGCATGGAACTTCAATTACTCAATTTCTCTTATTTCTGATATTGTGCGCTCATGCAAAATACTCTAAATATAACTAATTATCAGTTATGTCTACGCTTAATGGGTCATCTTGCCCCCTACCGACTAAAATTTATATTGGTCTTATTAGGGACGACTTTAATGGCAGTCACTGATTCAGTAATACCAGTATTTATTAAACCAATGCTGGATAGTATTTTTGTCAGTAAAACCTATGGCTCCATACAATTAATCCCACTAATTCTCATCGTGTTATTTTTAATGCGTAGCCTATCCGGTTATATCAGTAGCTATGGAATCGATTGGATAGGTAGGAATTTTACAGTAGATTTACAAACAGAAATTTTTAACAAGCTCTTAATGCTACCTACCCATTTCTACGAGGACCAAACAAACGAGAGCTTAGTCTCAAGACTCACTTTTGATCTAACCCAAGTTACTCAAGATGGAACAAGAGCAATAATAACTTTTGTAAAAAATATACTTACTATCACAGGATTATTAATATGGATGTTTTATCTAAACTGGGAGTTATCATTATTAATCCTTATGATAACCCCAATAGTCTTACTAAGTGCACAATTAATCTATGGCCAACCACAGGGCATCGATGAAGAGACATATCAAACAACAGAAAAGTTTACTCAAATAATAAAAGAAACAACAGAAAATTACAAAGCAGTAATATTAAATGGGGGTCAACAGCACGTATTTCACCGCTTCCAAAATGAAGCAAACCAGATACAGCGACTCGATATAAAAAATACTAATATTCTTAGGGTGCCATTAATACATATAATTATAGCTATTGCCTTGTCCACAATATTTTATCTTGCTATTCAGCAAACTTTTATTGATGGAACAACAATAGGTAGTTTCGTTTCATTTATCATTTCTGTTTTAATCTTATTTTTATCACTAAAACAACTTACCAAAGTAAATAAGCCACTAAAAAATAGTTTGGCTGTGGCAAAAAACCTCTTCTCTTTCCTTGATCTAGAAACTGAATTAGATAATGGTAAGGTTATCCTTAATCATGTACAGGGGGGCCTAAAATTTAAACATGTTAGTTTCTTCAAAGACCTAAAAGATTTCTCACTTACTATCAGATCAGGAGAAAGAGTTGCCCTAGTTGGCGCTTCAGATAACACAAAAAATACTCTCATCAATTTAGTGCCACGATTTATCCATCCCACAGATGGAAAAATATTACTCGATACTTATGAGTTAGTAGACATTAAATTATCTAGCCTACGCTCTAAAATTGGATTGTTATCACAAGAGACCCCATTATCTAATGATTCAATTGCAGCTAATATTGCTTATGGAGAAATGGGGTACTCAACTGAAGGTGAAATAATTTCAGCAGCACAGGCTGCTCATGCAATAGAGTTTATTCGAAGAATGCCACAAGGAATGCAAACACTCATAGGTGATCATGGAACAAAACTTTCCAGTGAACAATGCCGGCATATTGCTATTGCCCGAATACTCCTAAAAAATCCACCTATCCTTATTATAGATGAAATAGCTACAGCGCTTAACCCTGAGTCAGAAAATCTTATGCGATCAGCACTAGATAATTTAATGCAAAATCGAACCACCATAATTATTGCACGCCGTAAAATAACCTTAGAAAAGGTAGACCGTATTATTGTAATAGATCAGAATTGTATTAAAGAAATTGGCAGTCATAAGGAACTACTCTCAGCAGGAGAGCTCTATATGAAGCTTTACTCACTCTACCATTAAACTTTAAATACAATTCTTTTAGATGATAAAGTTAATTAATGCATCTATACAGGTAATAATTATTCCTTTGAATTTGTAATTGAGTATTCTGGAACAAAATTCACAAGACCCTCTTTAACTTCATCATCACATAGTACAGAATGTTTATTTAACCATTCCATCAATTCTGCTAACCACTTCTCATCTACCTGGCAAGCCTGAGCAACACGCAATTTATTATGAGGAGTAGGCAAGGTACTCTCATCATCAGATAACAGCTCTTCATACAGCTTTTCACCAGAACGTAAACCACTATAGACTATTTTTATATCATCTTCGCTAAATCCAGATAATCGAATCAGGTCTCTTGCAAGATCAGAAATCTTAACTGGCTCCCCCATATCTAATACAAAAATTTCTCTGTCACTCTTTACACCTCCCATCAATCCTGCCTGTAGTACTAGCTGCGTTGCTTCAGGCATCGACATGAAATAACGAGTAATCTCTGGATATGTAACAGTAACAGGCCCACCCATAGCTATCTGCTCACGAAATTTTGGTATAACACTACCTGCACTCCCAAGTACATTACCAAAACGAACTATTACAAAATGCGTATTCATCCCTGTTTTATTTGCTACTGATTTATCTGTTACAGAGTCAGAGAGGAATGGATACTGCATTGCTTGGCATACCATTTCTGCAAGCCGCTTACTTGCACCCATAACATTAGTAGGGTTAACTGCCTTATCAGTTGAAATTAGCACAAATTTTTCTACATTAAATTTTATCGAAGTTTGCGCAATTACCCGAGTTCCCAATACATTATTTAATACTGCCTGCCAGGCATTTTCTTGTTCCATTAACGGAACGTGTTTATAAGCAGCAGCATGAAAAACTACTGCAGGATTAAATTGGGAAAAAGTTTGATCAAGACGAGCTTGATCTTTAACATCGCCAATAATAAATGCCATTTTCATTTTTGAAAACTTAGATTGAAACTCTTGCTCAATGGTATAGAGTGCAAACTCATTCAATTCAAAGAATACAAGATGAGCTGGTTTAAATTTTGTGATTTGTCGGCATAATTCAGACCCAATCGAACCTCCTGCTCCCGAAACAAGAATAGTTTTACCTTCCAGTAGCCTGTATAACCCTTCACTATCAAGCGCTACTGGGTTACGTCCCAACAAATCGTCAAGCTCAACATTACGAATTTGTGATACGGTAATTTTGCCACTAACCAGATCGTCATATGAAGGAACAGTCAACGCCTTAACCCCAGCTAAGGAGCATGCATCTAGGGCCCTACGGCGCTCACTATGAGTAGCAGATGGCATTGCTATAATTGCATGGGAAACACCTAATTTCTCAGCAAAAATTGGCAAATCTGAAATCTTTCCTAATACTTGAACGCCATCTAGAATCTTACTACGCTTTGTAGCATTATCATCAAATAACCCCACTACCCTCCATTCAACGCTTTGAGAGAATTCTTTCAATAATCTAACTGCAGCACCACCTGCGCCCAAAACGAGAACAGGTTTTCCCTGTAGATTATTCCTTCCAAATAGCCGTCTCTCTGTCCACAATCGGAAGGTAATACGACTTCCCCCCATCATAAATAATAATAATATTGGGTCTAGTAACAGTACAGATCGCGGAACTCCTACTAATATCTGCAACATGAATAGTACCAGTGGCACTATTGTCGCTGCTGCAAGAACAGCATAAATTATGCGCCGCAAGTCATGTAAACTCACATATCTCCAGACTTCACGATAAAGACCAAAACAGAAAAATGATGCGGCTTGAATTGGAATTACCCATGGCAAAGTCTCTTCAAGTGAAACAAGATATAAGCCAGGAATTTCAAAATTAAAACGAAACAGATAAGCAAGCCACCATGCCAGGATGACAGCCATTATATCGTTAATAAATTTTAATAATGTGCGCATACTATAAATTTGATGTCAGTATTCTGAACTGTCCCTTTTACACTGCTTCCAATGCTGTTCACATACAACTATCAAGATCAGATAAACTATACTCCACACTATGCCTGTACCAAACTGGACGATAACTTCTTGTTGTACTGCCCATACTGCACTGGTACCTACACAAAACATTAAAGCATACCAAAGTAATGCTGTACTACGATGTCCAAAACCACCCTTTACAAGTTGCTGATAGTAATGCTCACGATGAGCCTGCCATATTCTCTTACGGTGTATACCTCTTTTTACAAGTGTTATTGAAGCATCCACAATGAAGGGTGAAAACACTAAAACTGGAAACCAATTTGGCCATAAACCATCAATCCAACCTAATATGCCTAATACAGCAGCAAGAAATCCTAATGGAATGGAACCGGTATCTCCCATAAATACACGTGCAGGATAAAAGTTGAAAAATAAAAAAGCTATAGCTGCTGCAGAAATAGAAAAATTAATCATAGCAAATATCTCACTCTCACCAAACAAAGCAGCTAAACCATAAAAACCAAAACCGAACAGGGCCATACCTCCCGCAAGTCCATCTGATCCATCCATAAAGTTATAAAGATTGGTCATCCATAGAATTAAGAATGCTGCTATGGAGACAATTAACCAGCCATGAGCTTCAAATAACATAGCAACAGAAACGAATATTGCTGTCACACAGTGTACAAGCAACCTAGACCAAATAGGTAAACTATATATGTCATCGATAATTGAAACTAGGGACAGTATGAGAACGCCTACCCACACTGACCAAGGAAGTATTGTAGGAGCCATAATCCCAGTAACAAGAATTCCTGAGATTAAACCAACTCCACCAGTTCTATGAACAGATTCTGTATGAAGAGAACGATGGTTGGGATGATCAAGTATCTTTATATTACTGTACTTAATTAGCCAGAAGATAATACTAAACGTCACTACGAATGAGAGCAATGGCAATGAAATAAGCAAAAATGGAGAAACATCATTCATATTTACATGATTAATTTTTTCGATGATACCAAGCTGAGATTTGTGACAACCCTTGAGCTAATGTATAGGGTGGTACCCAACCAAGATCACTATGAATCTTCTCGGTATTGATACGAAATGATCCAATCAGTCTTGAAACTTCATCTGACTTTCCTGCCAACATACCTGCCAGCTCAACCAAACGTAAAGGGCAAGGCCATAATCGTACCGGCCTTTCTAAAGCATGCGCTATCTTAATTATCAGTTGTACTGTAGAAATATCTTTGTTATCGCTTACCATATAAGTTTCTCCACCAACTCTAGGGTCTGTCAAACAAACCCTAACTATATCTGTAAGATTATTAAGATTTATAAAGCTTCGTAGATTATTTATCAAAGAAAATGGCAATGGTATGCCTCTATCTACCATCTTTAGAAGTCTTAGAAAGTTTCCTTTAACTCCGGGACCATATACTAATGGGAGACGAAGTATAACTATCTCCAAACCTGTTTCCCTTGCAATGTGGAGAAGAGACCTCTCTGCCTCTAATTTTGAAATTCCATAATAGTCTTTAGGAATTGTAGGAGACATTTCATCTATTGGTGAAGACAACAAAGAACCTTCACCATTTACTTTTACAGAACTCAAATAAATGAATCGCTTGACCCCAGTACTAGCTGCCAACCTTGCTAACGTTTCTGTACCTTGCGTATTAATCCGTCGAAATTCTTTTAAAGGATCCTGCACATATTCATTCATTACATGTACGCGAGCAGCACAATGAACAATAGTTTCTACCCCAACAAAAATACCATCACTCCAAGCCGTATCTGTACCTAAGTCACCAACAACTTGGTAGTCTAATCCGGATACAGGTAAAACTGGTAACTTCCTCACCGTACCTATGACATTATGGCCGCACTTTATAAGGTAGCTACACAGAGCACTGCCAACAAACCCTGAAGCACCGGTAACTAGTACTTTATGAGATTCCAAAGTAGCGATCAATCCCGTTTCATCCGATGGATATTAATAAATCTCAGGCGTCTTAAAAAGTTTTGGTTAAAATAATTCAAGAAGAAATAAACAACAACGATGATGGCCCCTTATTTCGAATCTTACTCTCTAAATTTATACCTTCTTATTTTTCTGATTAGAAACTACTATACTTTATATATTTATAATAAAAAAATCATCTGCGAAAATATTGCTCATTTATTAATTCTCCTAAGATAACTAGAAAGTTTATGGAAGCAAAATCAACTAATTCTTAAAATAAAATTTTACCCAGAATCTCATGTAACTTAATACATGCCAGAAAAAGTAACGTAAAGATCTTCGACTTTTTCGTTGAGCAGCATGAACTATCTGATACTTTGGATCATACACTATATGGTAGTCTATAGATGCCGCCCTTCTACAAAAATCTGCATCCTCAACATACATGTAATATCGTTCATCAAATCCACCAACACTTTCAAAAACATCACGACGCATTAACATATACACTCCTGTGACCCATTCAACTTGTATATTATTTAGCTCCATATCTTTCTCTTCCCTACATAAGAACAACCTAAATGCTTTAGCTATTATTCTGTAAGGGGTAGGATATAATCGCGCACTTTCCTCAACTAAACCATTTGGTGAAACAACCTTAGGTGCCCAAATCCCAATCGATTTTTTATCTATCAAGCTCCGAAAAACCTTATCGTCTAACACAGGATTACGAACATCTGGGTTTAATACTAAAAAAAGATCAGAGTTAGAAGTTGAAAATGCTGTATTGTGATTTTGACCAAAACCACGTTGACGGAGATTTTTTATAACTCTTACTGGTAGGCTAGTAAAGATATCTAATCCAGATAAGTCTTCATTACTATTTATAGTCAGAATTATTTCATCATAAGATTGTACAATTAATGTCTTTTCAATATCTCTTAACAAATCTATTACTAAATATAGCTGGTTATGACTGACTATCGATATTGCTACCGAAGGTCGACGTGCAGCATCAGACATTTCACCCCCTATCCTACTTATCTTACCCTTTAGAATCCAAAATATCTCTCTCAGTATATATACCGGATATACTCTAACTTTTATGATGCAGTAAATTCAAAGCTTCTATTTTCTCCCGCTACTTTGTACTATACCAGCTATATAAAACCTAAGAAACGAAATACCTGTTAAGAAATACAAGCTTATTGCCATCAACGCCATGTCTGGCGACCAGAACTTGGACTTTACCCAATAGATTTCACTATTGGTACAAGGTTGATAATGTTATTTACTTATGCTGTCCCTAAGCAGCTAATCTTTAATAGAAGATAGCATGGTTGGGGACAATCTACTATTACAAGTGTCTTAACACTTTTTCCTTTCCTATCCCTAGCAGCTGTATTAGATACAGAATCTATTCCAACAGCTAAAAATTGTTACAAATTAAAATTTTTCATTCTATGAGCAACCCATTTCTCTGTATATACTGCAAATTCAATCAATGGCATTAACATATATATAAATTTATACGAATATTGATCTAAAATCATTCTCTTTCTACTATCAGTAATAAAATTTCTTGATAACCATACTCTATAGGTCATTAATATTCTACGTTTCATCACTAATATAGGGGTAATCTTCATATACGATTTAAGTGAATATTCTTCAAAAAGTTTCAAATTATCATCAATTAGTTTTCCAGATTTTATATTGTTATGGGTCATCTGTCCCGAATGCAAACGAATTGCACATAATGGTTTCCCAATACTCAGAAGATCACCTTTCTCTAATAACTGAAACCACATTTCCAAATCTGTTAACTGTGGTAAGTCCTCTCGAAAGCGATGATGATTTATGTCTCCCTTACGAAACATAACAGCGGTAGGTTCCCCAATGTAATTTCTTCCCACGAGACATCTTGAGGTAGCACTACTACCTCGAGTAATAGTTTCTTCAGACAAATATTTATTAAGCCCTAGTTTTTCACCATGCTCATTAAGAATTATTCTTCCACAACAAACTAGTGACACCGACTGGTGAGAATCTAGTATTGACGCCATATACTCAATACATTCTGGCAATAACAAGTCATCTGAACACAAGAATTTGATATATTCTCCTTGTGCGTACTCAAGACATTTATTAAGATTTCCTACAAATCCAATATTTCTGTCATTTTTGTAAAAATGAATATTCTGATCACTTCTCTTCTGAAAATCTTCTATTAATGTGGCTGTATGATCTGTAGAACAATTATCTACAACTACAATTTCAAAATCTTGGCCTTTTTGCCTAAGAGCTGACTCCATAGCCTGACATAAATAATTTTCACTATTAAATGTAGGTATACATATACTTACCTTTGGTTTATTAAATCCGGCCATCTAATTCACCTGTTCATTAGCAACGCCTACCTCTGGACCAATCTCCCCTAAAACATCAAGAATCGTAGTAAATTTTCCTTTAATAACGTCAGATGTCTTTGAGAAGAAGTTTCTCGGGATAGCACGAGTGAATCGCATTATCAATCTTGTTCTCAAGGAATAAAGTCTCTTGAGTAAAGTCATAGTTATAGCTACCAGACATAACATTGGCATACCATAAATCAGTTGCTCCAACATAGTCATCTTGCTTCTTAAACCATATATAACTGCTTTAGGAATATTTTTTTCCATACAAAACCAATAAATAGGCTGCACAAATTTGGAGATATCGATCATAACTCTATTATCAAGCACCCTTAACCATTTCTTACAAACTCAGGCTACCGCATGTTCTCGAAAGAAGTGGAGTCAGATTCATTGACCTTACGAAATACCATAGTGTATGCACTCCCCCTCGTACCTTTTCTCTCAATTGGAGCAACTAAGAAGATAACTATGTTTTCAATTAGCTTCATCAGGAAGCATGACATAGATCGTAATACCTTATTGGAGACTCGATTGGCAAGCTTGCGAGAAAAAATCTTCCAACCGGCTTCATTACAAGTTAGCGATCCCTTATCAGTCATTGTTAACATCTCTAGCTTTAATCCCAATGACTCTATTTTATTGGTCAGAAGCGTCATCGGGATAAGCATCACATGTCGGGGTGCATCCAAATGAAGCCAATGACGTCCAAGAATGCGAAATTGAAAAGATTCTGGATTTACAGAAGCAATAATTAAAATACCATCAGGCTTGATCTTTTTACAAATAGTTTCGAGTACTATCCAAGCGCTGGGTAAATGCTCGATTACATGCCAAAGAGTAATCACGTCATAAGATCCAAGATATTGCATGGTATGAACCGGGTCGATACTGTTAATAGCTCTTATACCGACAACCTCGTTTAAAAATTTGCAACATGAAGCGCTCATTTCAATGGCTTCAACCTCGAAGCCATTTTTTTTAGCCAGATAGGTAAAACTGCCATATGATGGCCCAATTTCTAATAGCCTACCATTGTTGATATAGCGTTTGACTATTTCAATTTTATATTGCTCATTAATAGAAGCCAGTTCTAGACATTCAATATCAGTTGGGATGGAGTGATAAGCCTCTGGATAATAATCACCTAGACAGAAAGGGATAGGTGCAATAAAAATAAGCTTACACAGAGGACAGCGATAATGATTAAATGTATCTTGAGTTATATTCCGATTGTAATCCTTACTCTGAAAATAGAGAGAAGACTCATGTTTACAAAGGGGGCAGAATGTTTTCATGTAATCCTGTTAAGAGTTACTTTGTACAAGATTTCAAAAATGCACCCATTTTCACCTAACACAGATATTATCTTCAATATTCCACTCATCCTTTACATAGCCTTTTCCATTTCTTCCTACAACGAGTGGCTGAAGACCCATTCTCTAGTCTTTTTTGGTGATGCTATTTTTGCCACCTATAGCTTGGTAATTTAACAGTTCGAATACGTCTGTTTATGTTTTGACAAACTCGCTCAGCTAGCCACTGAACCCCTTGTGGCGTCATAATTTTGTTACGACTCCGCCAATCTCTCTTAGTAAATTGAACATCGTCATAAAGAATAAACTCATCTACAGTAGCGATCAAGTCAAAATACCCTTTAGAGAATATAGTCTAATTGAAGAATCGCAATTTTCTTCATTGCATGCTCTCTTTTACCCTGTAAATCTGATAAGCAGGACTTGGTGAATCGGGAATTCTCTCAAAGTTATCCAAAATATATTGATGTATTAACGGATGTGTGTTTTTGTACCGTAAGTCATCCCGCCCATCAAGTGGATAATCAAAAACCAAAATGAAACCTGGGTCTGACTCCTTAATTCGCTCTATCTCATTTTGCTCGAAGGACTGAGAACGAGGGAATAACGCATAAATTTCCCATAAAGGAGACTTACGTTTTAACAGAGGATAAGCGCCTGGCCAAAAAGGTGTAGCGATAAAACTTCGACCATCCTGTGAGCATATTGGTTTGCTAATTTACGGAGTAATCTAACATTACTAGCTGTGTCTTGCTTAACAATTAGATTATTACCAGAAATTTCAATATTTACACATAGTTTACTAGCACGACAGTGCCAAGCTGGAAACTCCATGAGAGTCGTAGGAATACTTAGTGCAAATAATATGGATGCTAGAGTCCATTTAATTTTAGCAGGCTGTGTAGATAGAATAACTAAACAGCCAACCAACAGCGGAAAAATCCCCAGCGATAACTGTGCTAGGGCAGCCCTAGAATATGAAAAGTGTACATAAGGTAGAGCTAAAAATGACGCTGCAACTAGCGCAGAAGAAACGTGCTTATTCTGAAGTCTTTGCAAAACTACCCAGATAACAGAAAGTATACCAAAAACAACTATAGCGATAAAAAACAAACCAACCAAAACTCCTCGAATCGCTTTGATGAGTGACAGTGTGTCCGATGTGTCAAAGTCAACTCGCCATGGCCAAGGAACTGGAAGAGAAAGGTTTGTGGCTTTAATCCCGAATAAAAGAAAGTAAATGCTTTCCCAAAATGCTACGGCGAAACCAGGTATCAGCAAGATCATGAAAAGTACAGGCATAAAACCAGCTGTAACCCCAGCTGACCAAAGCATAAACCCTTTGATTAGCCCCGGGCCCTGCGCTGGCTTAATATTTAGCCAAACTATGACCCCAATGCTGCCCACGATTCCATAGACTCCGTGATTACGCCCAAAAACCGCTACTAAACCTACACACAATCCAGTAAAAAAGTAACGCCTAATTGATGGATTCTGGACAAGGAAAGTCAATACACCGATTAAAAGAATAGACAGCGAAATATCAAATAACCTGAATTGCGGGAACATCCATGCTACCAACGTGATGGCCGCTAGCAGCAAGTAAAATAGATTTTGTTTTTTTGCAGCACTAGCGATCAACAATAAACCAGTAAATAAACCTACTATCTGAAAAACGGCCAGGGCACCACGTAGGGCCATAATGCCGTTGTTTCCCCACAAACTCATGAATGCAGCAGACCAGTAGTATCGCCCGGGATCGTAGGACATAAAATCACGAATGGGAACCTCACCTTGCATCACACGCTGGGCTCCATACCAAAGGAATCCCTCATCCCATAGGTTGAACGTCTTGTTACCCTGCCACGTGAAAAGCATAAATACAAAAAAAGTGGCAAAGATAAGTACTTTAAATGGGAAGAGCTTATTCTTTGTTACAATTGTAAGCATCAATGATTATTATCACGATTATGTAATTGATATAGAATCTTTGTATGGTAGGCGATGTACATAGCTTGAAACAATCCTAAAACTCATATGGCTCTCTTAGTTCTCTATTTTCAAGAAATATTTATTTAAGTAGCAGGAGAATCAGGCAGAGATAAAAGTAAGAATACAAGTGTACTAAAGAATTTAAGAAATAATATTATTATAGATATTTATATGAGCATAAACAGTGTATGTGATTATACTTTCGTCAACGTTATAATTATGAACTATTCAGTGTTACCTGTGGCATTGACTTCATGTATATATTTCTATTGATCCAGAGACTCCTTTACCGCTTCTCCCCAAGCAAATAATTCCCATTCTTGCCTCCAATCTGGAATTTCTCTGTCGTACATTCTTGTTTGGTTGTCTGAAATCAACAAATTTCCTTGTGAACCACACCAGAATGTATTACTAACATTCCATTCATGCTTCTCATATCCCTTTCCATCCTTGCCAACAACTAATGGTTTTAGGCCCATCTGCCGCACTTGATTAGTAATGCTTTGTTTCCCACTCTCAAGATAAAACGCCTGTACTTTTGTAAAAATTAACCCCCGATGAATTTTTAGCATGATGTCACGTGCAATCATGAAACCATTGGTTCTTATGTGATAATTTGGAAAATTATCAAAGTACAAGCGAAATAGCACTCTCAATATTGGCTGAACCAGAGGCCACAATAATTGCTTCCAGTAAGGCATCATTCTTTTATTTAGTTTCCGGCTTGGAAAGAAGCTCCCCCACGAACCAGTTGCCCCTACCAACCCTACACCAGGCTGACTAATGTACTGATAAAGTTTTAGTAACCAGTCTTTATCTAAAATGACACTAAAAGAATTTAAAAAACAGCAATACCTACTGTTACATTTTTCAGCAGCAATAAAATAAGATCTCAGATCAAAACCGAAATCTGAAATTATCAGGAAAGTATGTGGAACATTTTTAAGTAACTCTTCATATGGAATAACGTCAGACTCACTTAAGAATCCCTTATAAAGAATTAATAGTTCGTGATCTGTTCCTGCAGCATGCTCTAAGTATGAATCCAGAAAATTCTGGAAAGGATTAATACCATTCTTTTTTCTTACCAAATGAACGACGCATATTTCTGACACACTACAAATCTCCACTAAGCATTAATTCATAACTCTTATACGCTAATACTATCAACTCTTGATGGATCTCCCCAAAACTCCATCGGCTCATAATCAGGATAAGGATAATAGCCAAGATTAAGTTCTATACTCCAGTTGTTTTCATATAACCATCGCTCGACTAACATACGTACTGAGATCGGCTTTCCTGAGCAAATATTTACAATCCCTAAATCACGTTTCATCATTGCCAGTTTAACAATCTGTCTGGCAACCTCTTCGACTGGCAAATAATCTCGTATTTGTTCCCCGCCAGACATATTAAATACTTTATCACCACGCATTACTGCTTCTTTTAACTTAGTATAAAGTGAAGCATCAGCTTGACCCTGACCATACATATAAAAAAGTCTTGCCCAAGTCAGGCTAAAAGGATTATCAAGTCTCAAAGTTTCCAGCTGTTGTCTTAATTCATTCTTTGCTTGCCCATATGGATTATTTGGTTTGACTTGCATTTCTTCTGAAAGGGAGCCAGATTGTATTCCATATTCAAAACATGTCCCTGTCACAAGAAGTGAAGGCAGACCTGATTTAATCATCGCCTTAAGAAAATTGAACTGTCTTGGTAACTCGGTTTTAAGGTGATATGATGATTTGTAGTTAGGCAAGCCATCCCAGGCAAGATGTATCATGATTTCTGGGCAACCTATTTGCTGAAAGCAGTCCTGTGAAAATCTGGATATATCTATTTCTACATTATGAATAGCCTCATTCAACCAAACAGGACGACTCGAATTACGAGTTATAGCAATAATCTCAATTTCATGTTTTAGTAATTCTGTTAAAACATGTCGCCCAATAAATCCATTAGAACCTGTAACAGCAATCTTCATTTGAGCATCAGTCCACACATTGCGCAGGAATAAATGTTATGAATTTTCCATCCCATTTACGGATATAGTCCAACTGTTTCGTGATTTCATCCTTCAGATTCCAGGGCAATATAATTACATAGCTAGGGCGCTCATTCTGTAAATACTTTTCGCTAACAATTGGAATATGGCTACCAGGCAAAAATTTACCTTGTTTAGATGGATTACGATCAACTACGAAAGAAAGCAAGTCCAAACTTATACCGGCAAAATTAAGCAACGTATTTCCCTTTGCGGCTGCACCATACGCCACAACACTTTTCCCTTCTCGTTTTGATTCTATAAGAAACTTAATTAGACTCTGTTTGATATCGTTAGCGCGCTTCTGAAAGCTAGTGTAATACTGCTCTGTCTTTACACCAGCATTAGCTTCATTTGTCATAAGTATGTCAACAGCAGCAGTGATTTTATACCTTCCCACATCTTTTCTCTGAGTAAATACCCGCAGGCTTCCCCCATGCGTAGGAATTTCCTGAACATCGAATATTTGGAGTCCGTTGGAATCGAATACACTTTTCACAGCAGTCAGTGATAGATATGAGAAATGCTCATGATAAATTGTATCGAATTGAGTATGTTCCATGAGACTTATAAGATGCGGAAATTCAAATGTGGCAACACCTTGTGACTTAAGTAATGGAGCGAATCCCGCTACAAAACTATTAATATCTGGCACATGTGCCAACACATTATTTGCAACTATTAAATCTGCCTGTTTTCCATCAGCCACCAATTTATCAGTGAGTTGTGGCCCAAAAAATTCCTCGATAATCGTAATACCTTTTGCACGTGCAGCTGCTGCAGTACTGGCCGTAGGCTCCACACCAAAACATTGAATACCTCTCTCTTTTACATACTGCAACAAATACCCATCATTAGCGGCAATTTCAATTACACTTGAGCTTGTATTTAACTCAAACCGTCTGACCATCTCTGTTACATAAATCTCAGCATGCTGTAACCAGGTATCAGAAAAAGAGCTGAAGTAAGCATATTCAGCATCAAAAAGTTCTTCTGCTCCCGCATAGTCCTCTGTTTGGACAAGCCAACATTGTTTACAAACCAGCACTCTTAATGGCAACCATTTCTCAGTATGTTGCAGGGTTGTTTCCGTCAGGTAGGCATTTGATGGTGGTGCATTACCGAGATCAATTAATGTTAACTCTAATTGCGTATTACAATGACGACAATTCAAGTAATTACTCCCTCAAAATCAGAATCAATCATTGGATATGAATGATCTTTATCTGATATTTCTGTAATGGGCAGGGGCCAATTGATTCCTAGCACGGTATCTGCAACATTTAATCCAGCCTCTGCATCTTGTACATATGGAGCAGTATGAAAATAAATTAGTTCGCAATTTTCAGATAATGCCTGGAATCCATGAGCGAACCCTTCTGGTATCAATAAACTACGATTATTAGATGCGCTCAATCTCTCTCCATACCAGTGTAAAAAAGTGGATGAATCTCTGCGCAAATCTACCGCGACATCAAATATTTCTCCCTTAATACAGTTCACTATTTTAGCCTCAGAAAATGGTGGCGTCTGGTAATGCAATCCTCTTACGGCTCCCTTCATACGGGTATAACTATGATTAATTTGAATAATAGGATCGCTTACTCCGGCATAACTAAACTCCTCATTACTATAGAGCCGGCTTAGAAAACCACGTGCGTCCTCAATAGGATTACGCTGAATAACCATAAGTCCTGTAAGTGGTGTACCTATAAAATCCAGATGTACCAAGTTAAACAGCCTTTTTTACTGATTGATAATCAGAAATCTGCATAAGCGAGAGGTCATTCAGGTTTTTTCTGTTATGCCAGCCTGAATGCCACTCTATAGTTTTTTTCAACGCTGTCTGTAGTCTCCAGCGTGCCTCCCATCCTAGCTTTCTTTTTGCCTTACTACTATCTAATTTCAGATAACTAGCTTCATGAAGTTGAACATTTGTATCCAGCTGCCATGAAGTCCCCGGAATGGAAGCTATCAGTTGTTCTACAATCCATTCAACTGTACGAGTATCTTCATCAGACGGACCGAAATTCCACGCTTCTGCAAAACTCGCCCCCTCAATAAATAGTCTCTCAGCCAACATCAGATAACCTGACAGTGGCTCTAAAACATGCTGCCAGGGACGAATAGCTTTTGGTGACCGAATAATAAGTGACTGTCCGGCATCTATAGCCCGCAGGAAATCTGGAATTAATCGATCTGGCGCCCAGTCACCACCACCTATAACATTTCCCGCCCTAGCACTCGCAACAGAGATACCCTGTTGCTTAAGAAATGATCTTCTATATGCAGAAGTTATTAATTCGGAACAACCCTTACTACTGGAATATGGATCATAACCTCCCATTGGATTATCTTCACTATAAGGCCGCGTCCACTCACGATTTTCATAGCATTTATCAGTTGTAATATTTACTATTACTTGCACAGTAGGAGACATTCGAACTGCCTCAAGTAAATTTACTGTTCCCATCACATTAATAGCATAAGTCTTTGTTGGTTCAGCATAGGAATAGCGGACCAAAGATTGGGCCGCAAGATGAAATACTATCTCAGGACGTGCAGCCTGCATTTCCCGTATTAGGGTAGAAGCGTCACGAATATCAGCAATGGTGCTATTCTTCATTCCTTTACCAACTTCAGCTGCTGTAAAGAAATTTTGCTCAGTAGGTGGATTTAATGAATAACCGTAAACCTCTGCGCCCATATCCTGTAACCAAAGTGACAGCCAACCCCCTTTAAAACCTGTATGCCCAGTAAGAAAAACACGTTTCCCTTGCCAAAAATTACAATTTATTCCCATAATTTCCACGGCGCACTACCACTAAGCCATAATTCCTCAAGCTGATTCTTATCACGTAGTGTATCCATCGGTTGCCAATAACCCTTATGCTCAAATGCAATCAACTCGCCATTTGAAGCTAACCTAACTAGAGGCTCTGACTCCCAAGAAGTAGCATCTCCATCTATGTAATCCAAACACTCTGGTGACAATACAAAGAAACCTCCATTAATTTTGCCTCCGTCACCCTTTGGTTTTTCAATAAAGCTTACAACTTTCTCACCCTCCATATTTAATGTACCATAACGTCCAGGTGGCTGTACTGCAGTAACAGTAGCTTGTTTCCCATGTTGTTTATGGAATTTAATAAGTGTCGAAATATCGATGTCTGCTACGCCATCACCATATGTAAAACAAAATGCGTCTTCATCTTTAACAAATTCTTTTGTCCTCTTTAGCCTACCTCCCGTCATAGTCTCATCGCCAGTATCAATGAGAGTTACTCTCCAAGGTTCAGCATTCCGATGGCGCACATCCATTTTATTTAAGGCCATATCAAATGTAACATCCGACATGTGCAGAAAATAGTTGGCAAAATACTCCTTAATTACATAGCCCTTGTAACCACAGCAAATAATAAAATTATTGATGCCATGAGATGAATAAATCTTCATAATATGCCAGAGAATTGGCTTACCACCAATCTCTATCATAGGCTTAGGTTTAAGATAAGTTTCTTCCGAAATACGAGTACCAAGACCACCTGCAAGTATGACTGCTTTCATTACTCTATTTCCTTATCAGTAAAGTGCTCGCTTTACCTTACTATTTTTTGATCATAAGGTGAGAAACCATGCTTTTTTACTATTTCATCACGCTCAGCAGATTTGAGATCTTCCTTGACCATTTCTGCGACCAGTTGACTAAAACTAATTTTAGGCCTCCACCCAATGTTCTTCCTTGCTTTGGACGCATCACCTAAAAGAGTCTCAACTTCCGTTAAACGAAAGTATTTAGGATCTACGCGTACTATAGCGTGTGACTTAATATCCGAAGAACCTGATTCCAGATAACCAATTTCATCTATTCCAGCACCTTCCCAGCGTATTTTTATACCAAGTTCCACAGCTGCAGCATTAATAAAATCTCTCACACTATATTGCACTCCGGAAGCTACAACAAAATCTTCTGCTTGTTTTTGCTGTAACATTAACCACATCATTTCAACGTAATCTTTGGCATGACCCCAGTCACGCTTTGCATCCAGATTACCAATGTAGAGACAGTCCTGTAAGCCAAGCTTGATACGCGCAAGAGCACGAGTGATTTTGCGCGTAACAAATGTCTCCCCACGTACGGGGCTCTCATGATTAAACATTATGCCATTGCAAGCATACATTCCATAAGCCTCACGATAATTTACAGTAATCCAGTAGGCATAGAGCTTAGCCACTGCATATGGAGAACGAGGATAAAATGGAGTTGTTTCTTTTTGCGGTGTTTCCTGTACCAGTCCATATAGTTCTGAAGTTGAAGCCTGGTAGAAACGAGTTTTACTTTCTAAACCCAGCACACGAATTGCTTCAAGTATACGTAACGCTCCTAGTGCATCTGAATCAGCAGTATATTCCGGCTCCTCAAATGATACTGCAACATGACTTTGCGCAGCTAAATTGTAAATTTCATCTGGCTGCGCCTGCTGAATAATATGTACTAAACTACTTGAATCAGTCATATCACCATGGTAAAGAAATAAATGTCGGTCTTGCTCATGAGGCTCCTCGTATAAATGGTCAATCCGATCAGTATTAAATAGAGAAGTCCGACGTTTTAACCCATGTACAATATAACCCTTTTCTAGCAAAAACTCAGCAAGATAAGCGCCGTCCTGCCCGGTAATACCAGTAATCAAAGCACTCTTTTCTTTTTGCATTACTACAAGTCCTATTTTCAACAGTTATAAAACACACGGCTTATTACACGGTTAAATCATATCTAAATATCACAATATACAGCAAAAAAAACCAAGGCTACTTTTTAAAATGGAACCCTCAGTTATTAAAGCTGTAGCGCATCATTTATATGCCTCAAATCTTCCTCATCAAGTTCACCAGACTCAGCTTCGAGCCTGAGTCTCGACATAAGAAGATTAAAACGTGCGCGGGTAAGATCTCTTTGTGCTGAATAATATAATTGTTGTGCATTTAACACATCGACTTCAATTCTTACACCTACTTCCTGGCCAAGTTTAGTTGATTCCAGTTGACTTAAGCTCGATACCATAGCCTGTCTAAGCGCTCTCACCTGTGCGATACCATTTGTAAAATTAAGATACTCCTGACTCACTTTAAGCTCGGTATTTCGATGAGTATTATTCAAATCTTGAAGCACTCTTTCCTGATTTGCCAGCGCCTCACGTACTCTCGACTGCACCGCAAAACCACTAAATATTGGTACATTTAGTTGAAGACCAATTTCCTTTGAGGTAAGGTCTATACCACGTCCTGTAAAGGTCCCGCCTACACCTTTTTGATTACTATAAAGTGCGACTAAATCAAGGGTAGGATAATGTCCTGCCTTAGCTCGCTCCACTTCTTGTTTCGCAATTTCAAGAACTGATTTCTGGACCCTGATGGTAAGGCTATTCTGTTCAGCTACTGCGAGCCAATCATCCATGCTGGCATATTTTAGTGCAAATAAACTAGGATTATCGTTCTTATGAAGCCGTGAGATGTTATCTGGATATCTACCAGTAATCTGCTGCAACGCCCGTTTACTGATTTCAAGTACGTTCCTAGCGGCTATCTCTTCAGAAATTATTAAGTCAAAACGAGCCTGAGCTTCATTAGTATCAATTACTGTTGAAGTACCAACCTCAAAATTACGTTTGGCCTGTTCTAATTGCTTGTGAATAGCTTTTTGTTGAGCCATAACTGCTTCTAAATCAACTTGAGCAGCTAACACATCAAAATATGCCTGTGCCACACGTAAGATTAGATTCTGAGCAGCTATAATGAATTGCGAATCTGCCTGCATAACCTGGATTTTCGATTGCTCATAAGCTACGAAATTTTCCATGCGAAATAGTGGCTGGGTAGCCTGAACAACTACGCCGGCTCTATTAATAGTTCTTTCTGGCCCTATGCTTGAATCTATTAGCTGTCTTTGCTTTACACCTGTAAGTGTAAGAGTAGGAAGCAGGCCTGCTCTACCCTGAGGAATTTTTTCCTGAGCTGCCTTATGCTCGGCACGTGCTGCAGCATACTGTGCATCCTGTTCTAGCGCTTCTTGGTAGATGTCCATCAGATCAGCAGCATTTAGTGGAGTATGCAGAAAACTGACCCCAAAAATTAATAATGTATAAACGTTTCGCGAAATATTCACCTTAATTTTTGATTAATTCTTACTTTTGGAAAAAGTAGCTCTTATTAGTTAACAGATAGTTTAGGTAGTTGAACTGTTAAAAGAATGACTTGTGAAGTTAGTTAATTAGAAAACAAATTGTTTTATTTTCTGGGCATTCCTCAATTCAGGGATGCAGGTTTCAAAGAGACCCACTTTACTATAGATATCTTTCTCCACACATGTAATTAGTACAGCGTTCATGACTGGTGCCTCACCTTCTACTACGAATAGTCGCCCACCAATCATCAGATTTTCCTTGTATTCTTCAGGTAAAACCGGCGTGGAGCCAGTCAATACGATAACGTCATATGGTCCGTGTTCAAGCCAACCATGAGAAGCATCACCCACTTCCAAAGTTACGTTTGCTATACCATGAGCTTGGAGATTCTGCTCTGCAATCATTTTTAATTCTGGTAAAATTTCAATACTGTAAACATGCCCGCCTTTCTTAGCTAGCAACGAAGTCAGATATCCGCTACCACTACCAACTTCTAATATTCTGTCAGTCTTTCTAACCTGTAACTCCTGTAAGATGCGAGCTTCCATCTTGGGAGAAAGCATTACCTCACCATGCCCTAATGGAATTTCCATATCTACAAATGCCAAAGAACTATAAGCTGCAGGGACAAACTCCTCACGCCGTAGCTCAAAAAGTAATTTGATAACCTCTGGATCCAGTACATCCCATGGACGGATTTGTTGTTCGACCATATTAAAACGAGTCTGTTCTAAGTTCATATTTGTTCCTAAAAAATTCTTATCTCAAGCTTGCAATTATTCCATATTTCCTTTAGTTTCACAGCATAAGCTGGGGGTCCGCTTCTAGAAACATAGAAAGTCGGTGAGAGAGTCCCTTAATACCTGATACGGGTAATGCCGCCGTAGGGAAGCTAGGGACACCCTCCCTTGCTCCTTAGGGCATTTCAAGGAGCGTACTATGAATTCCGTAGTTTTAAACCCCACAAATTTTTCGAGTCAAACTGCTCAAGTAGATGATGCAGCAATAAAACCTTTACCTAATTCCCGAAAAGTATATGTGCAGGGTTCTCGGCCCGATATACAAGTACCAATGCGCGAAATTAGTCAATCTGACACTCCTTCTAAGTCAGGTGCAGAGAAAAACCCAAAAATATACGTTTACGATACTTCTGGCCCTTATACCGACCCTGAAAAGAAAATTGACATTCGCTCAGGTTTGCCTATGGTACGCGAAAAATGGATAGATGAACGTGGTGATAGTGAAATCCTTGCTAACCCTGCCTCCGTTTATGCTAAAGAACGTCTTGCTGATCCAAAACTTAAGGAAATGCGTTTTGATCTAAAGCGTCGTCCTCGTTGCGGAAAAAGCGCAGCAAATGTGACACAAATGCACTATGCTCGTCTTGGTATCATTACGCCTGAGATGGAATACATAGCAATACGTGAAAATCAACGTTGTGAAGAACTCGCTTCACAACATCAAAATATACTTACTCACCAACATTCAGGAAATAATTTTGAAATGCCATCATCCGGAATCATCACACCGGAGTTTGTACGTGATGAAGTAGCTCAAGGTCGCGCGATTATTCCTGCAAACATTAATCACCCTGAGTCTGAACCAATGATTATAGGACGTAATTTTCTCGTAAAAATTAACGCTAACATTGGTAATTCAACGCTTGGATCTAGTATCCAGGAAGAAATAGAGAAAATGACATGGGCTATTCGCTGGGGTGGAGATACAGTAATGGACTTATCCACTGGAAAAAATATTCATGAAACTCGCGAGTGGATAATTCGCAACAGTCCTGTTCCAATTGGCACCGTGCCAATTTATCAAGCACTAGAAAAAGTAAATGGTAAAGCTGAAGACTTAACCTGGGAAATCTTTCGTGACACATTAATTGAGCAAGCAGAACAAGGTGTTGACTATTTTACTATTCATGCGGGAGTAAGATTATCCTATGTGCCCATGACTGCTAAACGTATGACAGGTATTGTTTCAAGGGGTGGCTCAATTATGGCCAAATGGTGTCTTGCTCATCATAATGAGAGTTTCCTTTATACAAGGTTTGAGGAAATCTGCGAAATTATGAAAACTTACGATGTAAGTTTTTCGTTGGGCGATGGTCTGCGTCCTGGCTCAATTTATGATGCTAATGACGAAGCGCAATTTGCAGAACTAAAAACACTTGGTGAACTAACTAAAATTGCATGGAAACATGAAGTACAAGTGATGATAGAAGGACCTGGGCATGTTCCGATGCATCTTATTAAAGAGAACATGGATCTACAGTTGAAACATTGTAATGAGGCTCCGTTCTACACACTGGGGCCACTTACAACAGATATAGCACCCGGCTATGACCATATTACTTCTGCTATTGGTGCTGCTATGATTGGCTGGTATGGTACGGCAATGCTATGTTATGTCACACCAAAAGAGCATCTTGGTCTACCAGATAAAAATGATGTAAAAGATGGAATCATTACCTACAAAATTGCCGCACATGCAGCAGATCTAGCAAAGGGTCACCCAGGCGCACAGATCCGTGATAATGCACTATCCAAAGCTCGGTTTGAATTTCGTTGGGATGACCAGTTTAACCTTAGTCTTGACCCAGATAAGGCAAGGCAATTCCATGATGAGACCCTTCCACAAGATGGTGCTAAACTTGCTCATTTCTGCTCGATGTGTGGACCACATTTTTGTTCGATGAAAATCACCCAAGATGTCCGAGATTATGCCGATAGTATTGGCATGAGTGAGGATGAAGCATTAAGAAATGGTATGAAAGAAAAATCTACTGAATTTGTAAACAAAGGGGCTGAGATTTATAACAAGAGATAATGTTTCCATAACTATTTTAGTTTTTAAATTTAAAAATTAGTATGGAATAATGTATCTGTTTATAAAAAAGAAATTTATGGATTTGCAATAAAATCTTCAAACTGGCTAAACCTTACCTTTCCCTACAAGACTTAGACCTATTTGGTTTCACTTATGTATATCCGCAGTAATAATTTTTCTCAACAATAATTCATGGACCTACTTCTACTGATCAAGGCACTGATCCTCGGCATCGTTGAGGGTCTTACCGAGTTCCTACCAATCTCTTCTACCGGCCATCTTATATTGGTAGGTGATTTACTTAACTTTAATGATGAAAAAGGTAAGGTTTTTGCAATAGTAATTCAGCTAGGAGCCATATTAGCTGTCTGTTGGGAATATCGTGTCAAAATTAGTAATGTACTAGTTGGTATTGGTTCCAATGAGGATTCAAACCGCTTTATTTTAAACCTGTTTATCGCATTTTTACCTGCTGCAATTCTAGGCCTCCTATTCATCAAAATCATCAAACAGTATCTATTTCATCCAATACCAGTCGCCATTGCTTTAATTGTAGGGGGATTCGTAATTCTATGGGCTGAACGAAGAAAGCATGTAGTAGATGTGGATTGTGTGGAAGATATGGACTGGAAACATGCTTTAAAAGTGGGATTAATGCAATGTCTTGCTTTAATCCCGGGAACTTCCCGCTCTGGAGCCACTATTATTGGCGGATTATTTTTTGGTTTGTCCCGCAAGGCAGCAACAGAATTTTCATTCTTCCTGGCAATCCCTATTATGTTCGCTGCTACTTTCTACGATGTTTTCAAACATCGTGAATTTCTACACTTCGATGATGTTGGTATGTTCAGCATTGGCTTTGTTGCCTCATTCATTAGCGCGCTTCTTGCAGTTCGTGGATTGTTACGCTTTATCAGCAATCATGATTTCACAGCTTTTGCCTGGTATCGTATTGTGTTTGGCCTAATTATTCTATTTACGGCATATTCTGGAATTATAGAATGGTCTACTAATTAACTGCAGCAGTTTAACTACCCCCACCAGAACTTAACTTTGTACCCATGGCAACCCGGCTACCTTCCACCCCCCCCGAATACCACGATGACCACTTGAATCTTTCTCTCCTTCAAAACCTTCAAGAATATTGAAACAATTTGAGTAACCCGATTCTGATGCAGCTATGGCAGCTTGATTTGACCGAATACCACTGCGACATATAAACATCACAGGTGATTCTTTGGGTACCTTACGTGAAAGCTGCTCAAGAAAATTAGGATTTGCCTGCATACCAGGAAAAGATTGCCACTCTATTTCAACAGCACCTGGAATTCGCCCTACCCAAGACCACTCTGCTTGCGACCGTACATCAACCAGCCTAGCGTCAGGATTTTCTTGTAATAAAGTAAGTGCTTCTGTAGGAAGAAGCGCCCCTTCATATGACAAATTCATATCTTCAGCTCGTAGTTTAGCTCTGTTTAGTATTTCTGTAATTGATCCCATATATGCGTCGATAGTTTAAAGATTAAAGAATGTAATGTTATTTTATTACTAGTGTTTAAGAATACTGATAGAAATATTATTCTGCAATAGCTATGGAAATAGCACGATATATTGCCACTCCATTTCTAAATCATAAAAATAGCCCTTTCACCATACTATTTAACTTGTTTCAAGGATAACCTTGCTCGTCCTGATATAATTCTAAATTGGTGTTTTGCTCATTTATTATACTATGTTAATTTGTATATCTAGTTTGGAGAGAAAAAATGGCAGCAACTGATGTTTTAAAAATGATAAAAGATAACGAAGTAAAATTCGTTGACTTGCGATTTACTGACACTAGGGGTAAGGAACATCACGTAACTATTCCAGCGCATGCCTTTGGTATTGATAAATTTGAGGACGGCCACTCGTTTGATGGCTCATCAATTGCTGGATGGAAAGGCATCCAAGCTTCCGATATGCTGTTAATGCCAGACCATGAAACAGCTAACTTAGATCCGTTCATGGATGAATCCACTCTGCTACTTTCCTGTGATGTGGTTGAGCCTTCTGATGGTCAAGGTTATAGCCGCGATCCACGGTCTTTAGCAAAACGTGGTGAAGCTTATCTTAAATCAACTGGCATTGGCGACATTGCCTATTTTGGTCCTGAACCTGAATTTTTTATCTTTGATTCTGTGATGTGGCATACAGATCTGTCAGGCTGCTCGGTAAAAATTGAATCTGGTGAAGCTGCCTGGAGTTCTCTGGAAAAGTATGAGAGTGGGAATATTGGTCACCGCCCCATGGTTAAAAGTGGATACTTTCCAGTTCCCCCAGTTGATTCTTTCCAGGATATCCGTTCAGCAATGTGCCTTGCACTTGAAGAAATGGGAGTGGAAGTGGAAGTCCACCATCATGAAGTTGCAACGGCAGGTCAATGTGAAATAGGTACAAAATTTAGTAGTTTAGTAAAACGTGCGGACTGGACTCAGATTCTCAAATATGTTGTACACAACGTTGCTCATTCCTATGGAAAAACAGCAACTTTTATGCCCAAACCAATTGTAGGTGACAACGGATCAGGAATGCATGTACACCAATCTCTATGGAAGAATGGTAAAAATCTATTTTCTGGAAACGGCTACGCTGGCTTGTCTGAAATTGCACTTTTTTATATTGGTGGCATAATCAAGCACGCCAAAGCCTTAAACGCTATCACTAATCCGAGTACAAATTCCTATCGGCGCTTAATTCCAGGTTTTGAGGCTCCCAGCAATCTTGCCTATTCAGTAAGCAACCGCTCTGCTGCAGTACGTATACCTCATACTAATGATTCGAAAGCGCGTCGTGTCGAAGCACGCTTCCCTGACCCTACCGCCAATCCTTATCTTTCTTTCACTGCTTTAATGATGGCTGGATTAGATGGTATACAAAATAAAATCCACCCGGGTGACCCCATGGATAAGAATCTCTATGATCTCCCGCCAGAAGAAGCAGCTAAAGTTCCAAACTCTTGTATTTCTCTGGAAGAAGCTCTTGATAATCTTGACAGTGATCGTGATTTTCTTACCCGTGGAGATGTATTTTCCAATGATATGCTAAATGCTTATATCGAATTAAAAATGGAAGAAATCATTCGCTCCCGTATGGCGACCCATCCGATTGAATTTGATATGTACTACAGCTTATAATTTTTCTTATATTAACAAATATATAATTACTTACTGCCTCGCAATCAAGTAACAATAAATTCTCAGTTTTTATATTTCTTCTATAAAATTCTGCAGACAAAATATTCTCTCTTCATGGTTTAATCGATTCAATAAAGGAAAATAATTAATGAATATTTTTACTACTTCATTAACTACTGTTATTTTATTAGCTATTGTTGGTTGCAGTAATGAAGCAACTAATAATAAAGATAAAATGAAAGAGTCAGTTGCTTTAGGTAGCGAAATAACACTTGAAGGTCAATTACCATCATCATTAACAGAAGGTTTATCCCCGGAAGAGAAATCTAAGCTTGCTGAAGAAATACTACCAAGCACCTCATCAGACGAGTTAACTCCAGAAGAAAAATTCCAGAAACTGAGAAAAGATGCCAAAGCTGGAGATGCAAAGGCACAGACTACTCTTGGTGTGATGTACTTTACTGGCGAGGCTATATCTAAAGATGAATCAGGTAAAGTATTGAGCACTGATGCTGCTAAAGCTGCAGCGTGGTTCCATAGGGCCGCCCAACAGGGAAATGCTGATGCGCAATTTAATTTAGGCCTGATGTATGCAACAGGACAAGGTGGCCTAACTCAAGATTCTGTTAAAGCAGTTGATTTCTTTCGAAAATCTGCTCTTCAGGGAAATGCTGATGCACAAAATAACCTTGGTGCTATGTATCATATGGGTGAAGGTATAAAACAAGATAATGCAGAAGCTAAGAAGTGGTATGCAAAATCGGCAGCACAGGGAAATGTTGATGCGCAGGCTAACCTCAAAACAGTGAAATAGCTACGAGTTTTGTAATCGGCAGAAATTTAGCCAAAACTGTTCTTTTCTGAATTTTTCCTTTGAAATTAGAATCTGTCAATAATTACTACTTCATTCATAGCTAAGCTCCCACTTCTAGTCCATGCATCTTTAGTACCTTTTCCAATGGCTACAAACATTGCGATAACGTGATCTGCCGGTAGATTAATAATCTTACCCACCTTTTCAAAATCGAAGCCAACCATTGGACATGAGGCATACCCCATTTCTTGGGCAGCTAGCATAAGAGTCATTGCTGCAATACCACAGGAGCGCATCGCCTCATCCCGTTGTACCTGTTCATGTCCACTATAGTATTGCTCAATTGCAGGAAGCATAAATTCCTGAACTGGTTGTGGAGCATTTTTCCAATAACGTACAGGTTCCTTGGCCCACGACTTCAAATCCGCAGTCATAACAACCAGTATCGATGCATCCGTAACTTGTGCCTGATCCCAGGCTACAGTTCTTAACTGGCCTCTAA
Organism: Nitrosomonadaceae bacterium; assembly: GCA_965205785.1. GTDB lineage: Bacteria > Pseudomonadota > Gammaproteobacteria > Burkholderiales > Nitrosomonadaceae > BJGV01. Next base: position 1,463,790 of record OZ242188.1, on the reverse strand, counting down.
GATCAGGATTTTTTACCAATAAAAAACGCCAGTTTTGAATATTGAAAGAAGTCGGAGAGAGTAACGCAAGTGACATTAGCTGATTGATCTCAGCTTCACTCATACGATGGCTAGAATCAAAATGCTTGATTGCGCGTCTTGAATTAATGGCAGTTGAAACATCCATACTTTTCCCCCATAAAATAAAAAATATGAACCTTTTAAGGTTCCATGATATAGATTTCCGGAATCAAGGTTGAAAAACATAAGGTATCAGCCCAGAATGGCACTAAAACGAACTCAAACAAATACTTGCTTACATTATAGGTATTTTTAATCTGGTATTTACTAGTAAAGCTCCTATTTACCCCCATATTTTAACCTTGATGAGTTAATTATCCCTTTTAAGGGATTTACAATCTTCACAAAATATTGCAACTTTTCATGAATATGAGTAGTCTTACGTATTAGAAATTTAGTGTAGGCTAATAACTAAGGAGAACATATGCAACCCGAACTACAATATTCGAACCAAGCACAGCCGAGCCAACTTGCTGTTGTCCGTAATAAGGTTCTTCGTAATACCTTCTGGATGCTTGGCCTGACCATGATTCCAACAATAATTGGTGCAATGGTTGGAATGAATACAAATTTATCTTTCTTTGCTCAGTCCCCGGTCATGGGCTTGGTAGTGATGTTGGCAGTAATGTTTGGATTCATATTTGCAATAAGAGCTACCCGAAATAGTATATGGGGAATTATCTTACTGTTTGGATTCACTTTTTGTCTTGGTTGTTTCCTTGGACCACTACTTAATGCCGCACTACAGTTCAGCAATGGCCCGCAATTAATAGGCCTAGCTGCCGGAGGTACTGCTACTATACTCTTTGCTTTGGCAGGATACGCTACAGTGACGCGTAAAAACTTTGGGTTTATGGGAAATTTCCTATTTGCAGGGATCATTTTATTGTTAATCGCAATGGTTGCAAATATATTCCTTGCTATACCAGCAGCATCTCTAGCCATCTCAGCAATTGCAGTATTGTTGTTTTCTGGCTTTATTCTGTATGACGTAAGTCGCATTGTAAATGGCGGTGAAACAAACTATGTGATGGCAGCACTTGGTATGTACCTAAATATTTTTAATCTCTTTGTACACTTGTTACATCTATTGATGGCATTTGCAGGAGGAAGAGACTAAGCGAAACACTTTTATCCGCTCAGGGTGGCCGCACCCCGAGCGTTAAATTCAACCAGAAACATAAATATACGATTTTGTAACTTTCTATTGGGTCTTCCACTGACCCAGAAATTCTTCCCAGTGTGGTTCAACTGATTTTCTCAAGTTAGTACGAACCAGCTCAATCTCATAAAGATATTGTTCTTCGTCTAAAATACCGCGCAGAAATTGGAAACGAAGAAACATAAGATAAGTATTTACTACATCAGTTTCACAATAATTTCGGATTGCAACACTCTTCCCGTCCTGAAATGCGTTCCATACTTGAGAGCCATCCATTCCAAGTTTTCCCGGAAAACCTATCAGTTGTGCCAGATCGTTAAGTGCAACATTGGCACGTGGTTGATGCAATGCCAGCAAATCCATTAAATCCAAGTGTCGACTATGATAACGACTGAGATAATTGTTCCATTTAAAGTCTCGGTCATTCTCACCTGTTTCCCAATAACGATGTGCTGGAATACCATGAATCATGCTACGGTAATGTAGTACCGGCAAGTCAAAACTGTTTCCGTTCCACGAAACCAACTGAGGGGTATATTTATCTATACCTTCAAAGAAACGTCTGATAAGTTCTGTTTCAGTATCTTCCGTACTACCCAATGACCATACACGAAAATCATTTCTATCGCGTAATGCGCATGAAATAGCAATAATTTTATGTAGATGAAGCTGTAAAAAATCATTTCCGGTTGCCTGCCGCCGAGACTGGAATGCCATCTCAGCTATATCGGAAGTCGATAGCTCAGGGCCTAGCTCATGGAGCTTACGCAGTCCTTCTATATCAGGTACCGTTTCAATATCAAAAACAAGAGTTGGTGCCAAACATACCCCCTCTCTATATAAATTTTTGGCTTAAAGTAGCCTGTCTTCTATCGTATATACCCATACATCATTTATCAGAGAAAATACCAGTTGAAAGATACCGGTCACCACGATCACATATTATAAAAACAATTACCGAATTTTCTACACTAGAAGAAACCTTAAGAGCTGCAGCAAGAGCACCACCAGAGGAAACTCCTGCAAATATGCCCTCTTCTCTTGCTAAACGTCTGGTAGTTTCTTCCGCCTCATCCTGAGAAACCAACATGACTTGGTCTACTTGTTTCGCATCATAAATCCTTGGTAGATACGCTTCGGGCCATTTTCTAATTCCGGGAATCTGAGCGCCTTCCTTAGGTTGCACGCCAATAATTTTAATTACCGGATTTTTTTCCTTGAAATATCTGGAGCAACCCATGATTGTACCTGTAGTTCCCATACTACTTACAAAGTGAGTAACTTTACCTTTAGTGTCATTCCAGATTTCAGGTGCTGTAGTTTTGTAATGTGCTAGTGGATTATCAGAATTAGAAAATTGATTAAGAATAATCCCACGCCCTGATTTATTCATATTTTCAGCTACATCTCTTGCTTCCTCCATTCCACCCTCTTTTGAAGTCAGCACAATCTCTGCGCCATATGCACTCATGGACTGACGTCGCTCCACACTAAGATGCTCTGGCATTACTAGTATCATTCGATAATCTAACATTGCAGCAACCATCGCTAAAGCTATGCCAGTATTACCACTAGTTGCTTCAATCAAAGTATCCCCTGGTTTAATTTCCCCACGCTTCTGTGCATTTAAAACCATTGACAAAGCCGGACGATCTTTTACAGAGCCTGCAGGATTATTCCCTTCCAGTTTAGCAAGAAGAATATTACTAGTTTTACCGGGCAAGCGTTTGAGCCTTACCAAAGGTGTATTCCCAACAAAATTTTCAATAGCATTGAACATTATGAATATTGTATCTTTAGTATCTTTTCAAAAAAATAAAATCTATTCCTCTTGAACTATTGAACGTTTTTCTGGGAACCACGCACTGAAAGAACTTCCCTTCCCTGGCTTACTAATAATCTCCAAGTGCGCCTGGTGACGACTAAGAATATGTTTAACAATCGCAAGTCCCAAACCCGTACCACCAGTTCCTCGTGAACGACTAAGATCCACTCGGTAAAAACGTTCAGCTAAACGCGGAATATGCTCCTGATCAATGCCAATACCACTATCCTGTACTGTAAAAATACCCTTCCCATCTTGATATTCCCACTTCAAATCAACTTTTCCTCCCTCAGAAGTATAGCGTATGGCATTACTAACAAGATTACTAAATGCACTTCGTAATTCATCTGGGCTCCCCTGTAACTTTATATCAGTATCAAGAGTAAGATTAATATGATGACGCCCAGTACTTAAAGATTCTGCTTCATGATACAACTCATGCAGTATCTCAGTCACATTGACATCTTCTTCGCGCACCTGATTCTGTGTATTCTCAAGCCGTGACAGTGTAAGCAAATCTTCTACCAGACGTTCCATACGCTTGGTCTGATCAGTCATGAGAACAAGAGTTCGTTTACCCATATCAGAAGAAATCCATTTTTCTTCTGAAGCAGTTTCAAAAAACCCACCAATCACTGTTAGTGGTGTGCGCAGTTCATGTGAAACATTGGCAACAAAATCTCTCCTCATAGTCTCCACACCTTCAAGACTTGTAATATCTCTACTTATTAGTAACTTCTGTTTATCTCCATATGGCACCAACTGTAGAGAAAGAATCATTTCTTGATGCCTCGCTTGTTTGACTACCAGAGGTTCACTATAATTATGAGTTGACAAATACTCAGCAAACTGAGGCTGACGTACCAGAAAAGTAATTTGTTGATCAGCATCTCGCTTAAAATCTATACCGAAATGTTGTTCAGCAACTGGATTACACCATTCGATGCGATCTGCTTCATCCAGAATTACCACGCCTTCAGGCATTGCTGAAGTGGCCCGCCGAAGACGTTCAAGTGCCAAACTTAACTGTTGGTGACTTTGGCTCTGATTTCGCATAAGGCGAGCTAATCGCGCAAACACGTCACCCCAAGCACCAGACCCATCAGGCAAAGAAACAGTTGTAGGATCAGAAATTTGCAACCATCTATCTAGAGCTGTTAAATAATGTAAGTGATAAATAACGAGTAACAATAATGTCACGCTATAGAATAATAACGCGATAACAATATCAAAAATTATCCACAAGCTACCTGTTACAGCAGTTAGTAAAATGATAATAAATAAATTTCTTGGAAAATGGGACACGTCATTTATTCCAAAGCCAAAGAATAAAGTTGAATCATCATTTCAATATTATCCCATACCCTATGCCCTTCCAACAGACAGTCGGTAACCTGATCCTCTTACAGTTTGCACTAACCCATCCTTGCCAACAGGTTCCAGTATCTTACGTAATCTTCTTATATGAACATCAACTGTACGATCTTCAACAAAAACATGATCTCCCCATACTCCATCAAGTAATTGTGAGCGTGAATGTACTCGCTCTGAATGAGTCATCAAGAAATACAATAGCCGAAACTCTGTAGGGCCTAATATCACTTCATGGTCACTTACAGTCACACGATGTGTAACCGGATCAAGTCTTAATCCGCTGATTTCAACAATATCATCAGCAGCCTCTGGTGAACGTCGTCGTAAAACTGCCTTAATCCGTGCAACCAACTCACGTGGTGAAAAAGGCTTAGTAATATAGTCATCTGCGCCGACCTCTAACCCTGATACTTTATCACTCTCCTCTGTGCGTGCAGTAAGCATAATAATAGGAATATTCTTTGTTCTAGGAACTTGCCGCAACATTTTTGCAAATTCAATACCACTCATTCCTGGCAACATCCAGTCAAGTAATACTAAATCAGGCAATACATCATTCACAATTTTCATAGCCTGTTCTGCATCCCCTGCACAGAAGGTTTCATGCCCAGCTTGTCGCAAACCATACGAAATCAGTTCCTGTATTGCTGGCTCATCTTCTACAACTAGTATAGTTGCTGCCATTTATACTTTCCTTTAATAATTCAGAAGTACTATTTTAATACTACAATGACATAAAAAAATACAAATCTAAGTCTTAAAATATTGAAGTACTATGATTAATGGATCAGCAACAATGGTAATAATTAAAACTATCAAGATGAAATTTGTGGGAATTCATTTTATACCTATTTAGCCCGTATATTTAGTACAGTTCTGAGATAGTGTCCTGTAAAACTCATCTTGTGTTTTGCAACTTCCTCTGGCGGCCCTTCAACAATAACCTGACCACCAGCATTACCACCCTCAGGACCAAGATCAATAACCCAATCTGCAGTTTTAATTACATCAAGATTATGCTCAATAACTACCACAGTGTTTCCATGGTTTCGTAATCGATGTAACACTTTTAACAACATATCTATATCTTGGAAATGTAATCCGGTGGTTGGCTCATCAAGTATGTACAAGGTTCGCCCTGTATCACGTTTTGAAAGTTCCAATGATAACTTTACACGCTGCGCTTCGCCTCCTGAAAGTGTAGTCGCAGATTGTCCTAGTGTAATGTAACCTAATCCCACATCTATTAAAGTTCTCAGTTTGCGTGCCACAACGGGCACTTGAGCAAAAAATTCATATGCTTGCTCAACTGTCATTTGTAGAATCTCTATAATGTTTTTGCTCTTATACTGAATTTCAAGTGTCTCACGGTTATAACGTTTACCATGGCAAACATCACAGGATACGTATATATCTGGCAAGAAATGCATTTCTACTTTAATCAGGCCATCTCCTTGACAAGCTTCGCAACGACCACCTCTAACATTAAAAGAAAATCGACCAGGGCTATAACCACGTTCTCGCGCTTGAGGGACGCCTGAAAATAATTCTCGGATAGATGTAAATAATCCAGTATACGTTGCTGGATTAGAACGTGGAGTGCGTCCAATTGGGCTCTGATCCATATTAATAACTTTATCAAAAAAAGCTATGCCTTCAATAGATTGATGAGGTGCAGGCTCTACATTACTACCATACAAATGTCGTGCCATAGCATAGTAAAGAGTATTATTGACAAGTGTAGACTTACCGGAACCAGATACTCCTGTAACACAAACAAACATTCCTACGGGCAGATTAAAGTTAACATTCTTCAGATTGTTGCCTGAAGCTCCTTTGATCGTCAGCCAACGATCATCTGTTGGCTTAACTCGCTTTTTAGGTATCTCGATATCTAGCTCACCAGAAATATACTTCCCAGTAAGCGACTCTTTACTTTTGTGAATAGCTTGTGGTTTTCCCTGAGCAACGATAAACCCACCATGCTCGCCTGCGCCAGGACCCATATCTATCACATAATTAGCAGAAAGTATGGCATCTCGATCATGCTCTACAACAATCACACTATTACCAAGGTCGCGTAAATTCTTGAGAGTGTCTAAGAGGCGTCCATTATCACGCTGATGCAATCCAATGGAAGGCTCATCTAGAACGTACATTACACCTGTCAACCCTGATCCAATCTGACTCGCCAATCGAATACGTTGTGATTCACCACCTGATAATGTATCAGCAGATCGGTCCAATGATAGATAATCAAGCCCGACATTATTTAGAAACTGTAAGCGACTAGATATTTCTTTAACAATTCGTTCAGCAATGGAACGCTTGTGCCCAGTAAGTTTTATTTGATTGAAAAAATTTCTAGCTTGCTTGAGTGGCAGTGAATTAATTTCATAAATAGCTTGCCCCCCAACCTTAACGTGACGAGCTTCACGACAAAGACGAGTACCATCACACTTGGGGCAAATTTGAGAATTAAGATATTTTGCTAGCTCTTCTCGAACCGCTAATGAATCTGTCTCTTTATAGCGGCGCTTCAAGCTTGGAATAACACCTTCAAAAACGTGCTCTCGCTTACTCCTAGAACCATTCCCAGTTAGATAAGAAAATAAAATCTTCTCCTTGCCTGACCCATCCAGGATGGTATCTTGTATATTTGAACAAAGCTGTTCAAACGGTTTTTCCAAGTCAAAACCATAGTGCTTTGAAAGTCCTTCTAAAATCTGAAAATAAAATTGATTGCGCCGATCCCAGCCCTTAATTGCGCCAGAGGCTAATGATAGATGGGGGAAAGCAACAACACGTTTAGGATCAAAAAATGTAATTTGCCCAAGACCATCGCATTCTGTGCATGCACCCATTGGATTGTTAAAGGAGAACAATCTTGGCTCTAATTCTGATAGAGAATAATCACACATGGGACAACTAAACTTAGCGGAAAAAAGATGCTCACGACCAGAATCCATTTCTACAGCTAATGCTCGCCCATCAGCATGACGTAGTGCTGTCTCAAATGACTCCGCAAGACGTTGTTTGCAATCAGACGAAACTTTTAGTCGGTCCACTACTATTTCTACTGTGTGCTTCTTAGTCTTTTGTAATTTTGGAAGATCATCAATTTCATAAATCTTTCCATTGATCCGTAAACGTACAAAACCTTGCGCACATAACTCATCAAAAAGATCTGCCTGCTCCCCTTTCCGCCCCACTACAATAGGAGAAAGAATCATTAATTTAGTATCTTGAGGAAGCTTTAATACATGATCTACCATTTGTGAAACACTTTGGGCTGCAAGAGTAATCTGATGCTCTGGACATTGTGGATCACCTATACGTGCAAATAATAAACGCATGTAATCATGAATTTCAGTTACAGTCCCAACAGTAGAGCGAGGATTATGAGAGGTTGCTTTCTGTTCTATAGCTATTGCAGGAGAAAGTCCCTCAATCAAATCTACATCTGGCTTTTCCATTAATTGAAGGAATTGCCGGGCGTACGCCGAAAGAGACTCCACATAGCGCCGCTGACCTTCCGCATAAAGCGTGTCAAAGGCAAGTGAAGATTTACCTGATCCTGATAATCCAGTAATTACAATTAATTTATTACGTGGCAGATCAATACTGACGTTTTTCAGATTGTGTGTACGTGCACCGCGAATTTTGATAAGTTCCATCTTCTACCTAAGCACTGATCAACCTGCTAATATACCCAACTTTCCAGTGTTTTCCTAATCTGATTAATGTCTGTCTCTTCATCTCCTGAAAAAATGTCCCCAATTGAGATCCGAGCTACTGCTGGCTTAGCAACGATCTATGGGTTACGCATGCTTGGAATGTTCATTATTCTCCCAGTATTTGCGTTTTATGCGGAGCACTTACCCGGTGGAGACAATTACACGCTAGTCGGTATTGCACTTGGTGCCTACGGACTCACGCAAGCAATACTTCAAATCCCTTTTGGCTGGCTGTCTGATCGTATCGGGCGAAAGCCAGTTATTTATATTGGTTTGATATTATTTACTCTAGGAAGTTTTATAGCAGCTTCTGCTGATAATATTTATTGGGTAATCCTTGGTCGTGTTGTCCAAGGTTCAGGTGCAATCTCTGCTGCAGTAATGGCACTGGCTGCTGATCTTACTCGTGAAGAACATCGTACCAAAGCTATGGCTGCGATTGGGATGACTATTGGTACTGTCTTTGCTCTTTCACTTATCATTGCGCCCGGATTAAATCGCCTGATAGGAGTGCCGGGGATCTTTATCATGACAGGAATACTTGCATCACTAGCTATCATAGTGGTTTACAAGATTATTCCTAATCCGCTAATTTGCCGCTTCCATTCAGATACTGAGGCAGCTCCCGGACGCTTCATCAATGTACTACAGAATCCTGAATTGTTACGCCTGAATTTCGGTGTATTTGCCTTACATGCTACACTTATGGCACTTTGGCTTGTGATTCCACTATCACTGCGAGGAGCTGGATTAGAAGCAGATGACCATTGGCAGATATATTTGCCAGTATTACTTGTTTCCATGTTGCTCATCATTCCAGTCATCATCTATTCTGAAAAAAAAGTTAAGCTTAAACCAGTATTTTCAATTGCAGTATTTATATTACTTGTAAGCCAGGCTCTATTAGCACTTACACTTGATTCTGTACTAGGAATGACAGTTGCGTTGCTGGTATTCTTTACAGCATTCAATCTTCTTGAAGCCAGCTTACCATCTCTTATTTCAAAAATTTCTCCAGTAGGCGCGAAAGGAACGGCTATTGGTGTATATAGTAGTATCCAATTTCTAGGAGCATTTGTTGGAGCAACGGTAGGAGGTTATCTATATGAGCATCAAGGAGGCCCAGCATTATTTGCATTTTGTAGCATTCTACTGGCATTATGGCTAGTACTTGCTATTACTATGAAAGCTCCTGCAGCAGTGCGTACAAAAATGTACCATGTGAAGGAAATGAAAACAGATGAAGCAAATGGCTTATCACGAGAACTGGCATCTTTAAATGGTGTTCATGAGGCTCTGGTACTAGCAAATGAAGGAGTCGCTTACCTAAAAGTAGATATGAAGGGTTTTGATGAAGCAAGAGTTGTTCAAATACTAGAGGGAGAAGTATAAATGGCATCAATAAACAAAGTCATACTTATTGGAAATCTTGGTAAAGACCCAGAGGTTCGTTACATGCCTAATGGTGACGCAGTCACCAACATCACATTAGCAACTACCGAAACCTGGAAAGATAAAACAGGTGAGAAACAAGAAAAAACTGAATGGCATCGTATAACGTTTTATAGAAGACTTGCTGAGATTGCGGGTGAATATCTGAAAAAAGGTCGATCAGTATATGTTGAAGGCAGATTGGAAACTCGTAAATGGACAGATAAAGCAGGTACTGACCGATATACAACTGAAATAATCGCAAATGATATGAAAATGCTGGGTAGTAAACCTGGAGGCAGCAGTTTTGAAATAGAAAACAAAAATGATAAAACTACACCTGCTAAAGATAGCTCTGCAAGCGCTGCTAATAACGGGTTTGGAGATATGGACGATGATATACCATTTTAATGTTTTACTAGAAACTACAACCTAATTATTACCCAATCCGCCTAAGTACTATAATTGGTGGGCTTATCAGTGCACTTCGTGTGCCCATCATTCCCGCTACCATCACGCCTAAAATCCCGGCAAATAAACCTATCAGCCAAATCCATACATTAAAGGTATAAGACAGATTTAATGTGTATTTTCCGATAACATAGCCCAATGCACTTGCCCCCATTGAAGCAAATAATCCAGATAAACCACCTAGTATTACGAATTCAACTGTCCAGGCACTAATTAATTGGCTACTTTTTGCGCCTAAAGTGCGAAATATAGCTGCCTCATAAATACGTTCATCTTGAGTAGAGATAACTGCCGCATACAATACTATTATTCCAGCTAAGAGTGTAAACAAGAAAACAAATTCAATCGCTTTAGTCACTTGCTCAATAACTTTTTGTACTTGAGTAATAATAGTTGCTACATCTATCACTAGGAAGTTTGGAAAAGCTATTACTAATTGGTTCATCATATCCATCTGACTCTGTGGTAAATAGAAGCTAGTAATATAGCTTGTTGGATATTTTTCCAGTACGCCTGGCGGCGTTACTGCAAAAAAATTTACACGGAATGAATCCCAATCTACTTTACGTATACTATTCACCACAGCAGAAAAATTACTGCCTGCAACATCGAAATCTAACCTATCTCCCAACTTCACGCCTATTGCTTTTGCAACACCTTCTTCCATAGACAAAACTGCCTTCCCCGCATCACCACTTTGCCACCATTTTCCCTCTATAATCTGGTTATCACTGCGCATTTCGTTTGCCCACGACAGATTAAATTCCCGTTTTACTAATCTTTTTGCTCGTGCACTGGAATAGCTATCAGGTAATACTAATCTACCATTAATAGAAGTCAGTCGACCTCGTACCATTGGGTATACAGAAGGTTGTAGCACATCATGCTGCCTAAAAAATGCTTGTAGTGGCTGTAACTGATCCTCCTGAATATTTACTAAAAAACGGTTGGGCGTATCGGATGGAAGACTGGTCTGCCAGTTTTGTAACAAATCACTGCGAATCAGTGTCAATGTAAGTAAAGCCATCAATCCTAGTCCAAGAGCCACAGCTTGTATCACACTGGTGTTAGCACGTCTCCATATACTAGCTAACCCATATTTCCATGTCCCTCCTGTTTTACTACGCACACTTGAAATGGTTTTTACCAAAAAAAATCCAAGTAAACCAAAAATTGCTATTGCGGCAATAAATCCAGCCATGGCTGAAAATCCCAAACGAACATCGCCAGCCTTCCACAAAAACAATACTGATAATACAGCAAGTCCCAATGCGTAGCCTGTCAAACTATGAGCATTGGAGTTTCCAATATCACGTCGTAATACACGCAATGCAGGTACACTGCGTAAATTGAGTAAAGGAGGCAAAGCAAAGCCTAGCAATAACACTACCCCAACTAATATACCCTGCAAAAAAGGAAATAAACTAGGCCAGGGTAATTCAACCTCTATCATTGTAGAGAGCCAATAAACCAGTGCTTCTTGGGCAACAAGTCCTAGTAAACATCCCATAATGCTTGCAATTAAGCCAAGAATGATGAAATGATACAGGTATAGATACAACACTTCATTTTGTCTTGCACCCAGACAACGCATAACCGCACAGCCATCCAAATGGCGCGTGATAAATCTTCGTGCTGTAAGCGCTACTGCTGCTGCTGCCAAAACTACACTTGCCATAGCAGCAAGACTTAAAAATTTTTCTGCCCGCTCAAGTGCTGCTTTAATTTCTGGACGAGCATCACGAATACCTTCAATTCTTTCTCCTAGTGCCAAATTAGGTTGCACCCAGTTCCGCAGATTCTCTACAAAACCTGCGTTACCCCCAATCAACAAACGATATGAAATACGACTACCTTGTTGTATTAAACCAGTTGCAGGCAGGTCAATCGCATTGATCAATACCCGAGGTCCAAGATTTATGAAGCCAATTGAATAATCTGGTTCCTGAGTAATTTCTGAAGCTACGATTAGCCTTGCTTCTCCCAGCTCGATCGTGTCTCCTTTTTTTAGCTCTAAACGAGCAGCCAGTTTCTCCCCCACCCACACTGATCCTGGTGGTGGAATTCCATTTGCAACATGATCATTTTTGTATGTAGAAGTCTTACCAATGTCATCTGTAATACGCAATTCACCACGCAAAGGATAACCAGGGGTTACTGCCTTTATCCCAACCAGAATATTTTTATTTCCTTTGACTACCATACTGGGAAATTTAAGTGCTGTCGAAGTATTCAGTCCAAGTTTGATTGCCTCTTCTGTATAACGCTGTGGAAGAGGACGATCAGAAACAATGACTAGATCTGCACCAAGCAATTGGTTTCCCTGACGAGAAAGAGCCAACTGTACCCGGTCAGTAAAGAACCCTACTGTGGTCATCCCACCAACTGCAATTACAAGTGCAAATATCAGCACATGCAGTTCGCCTGCACGTAAGTCACGATGTAGCATACGCAAGGAGAGCTTAATAAAATTCATAATAGATATTTCACCATATTAAGATTAAGAGATATATATGATTAATTGCTAATCTTCCCTCCAACTAACTTAACCTGTCGTGTACAACGACTAGAGATAGCTTCGTCATGGGTTACCAGAATCAATGTAGTATTCTTCTCACGATTAAGCTCAAACATAAGCTCTATGATTTGAGTGCCGGTAGATGAATCTAAATTTCCGGTTGGCTCATCAGCTAGTAGCAGTATTGGATGTGTAACATATGCCCGTGCAATAGCCACACGTTGCTGTTCGCCACCCGAAAGTTGCTTTGGATAATGATTTAGACGTGCCTCTAACCCAACTCGACCAAGTAATTCAAGTGCAACTTTACGTGCGTTACTTACACCTGATAGTTCTAATGGCAACATTACATTCTCAATTGCTGTCAGTACGGGTAACAACTGAAATGATTGGAATACAAAACCAAGTACTCGACTTCGCAGTTCAGCTCGATCATCCTCGCTCAATGAGAAAATGTCTTCCCCATTAAGATACACCTTTCCACTAGAAGGAATATCAAGTCCTGCAAGCAGCCCCAACAATGTGGATTTTCCTGATCCAGAAGCACCCACAATTGAAACAGCTTCACCAATACTCACTTCCAAGTTAATATCCTGCAAGATAGTAAGTTGAGTATCACTACTTCTGACATGTTTAGTAAGGGAAATTGCTTGTACAATAGGCTTTGAAATTAAATTATCTATCATGAAAACCTTTCTAATTACTTTAAGTATTTTATTGTTAAGTACTACGTCTAATATTGCTTATAGCAGTACAGATCCCAATTCTTCTTCTACAGAAGCCACCACCATTATGATATATGGAGACAGTTTGTCAGCAGGCTATGGCTTACCACAAAAAACCGGATGGGTAAGTTTGCTAAAGAAACAACTAAAAATACACCAACCAACCTACCAAGTAATCAATGCCAGTATCAGTGGCGAAACAGCACTCGGAGGTCTCAATCGAATTGAACAAGTACTTAAGCGTTTTCACCCTAACATTGTTATTGTTGAACTTGGAGCAAATGACGGACTACGCGGTATGCCTATTAAATCCATCCGCGATAATCTGGAAGCTATTGTAAAAGCATGTAAACAGAATAAAGCATCAGTATTATTAGTAGGTATGCGTCTACCTCCAAATTATGGAGCAACATACACACAAAACTTCTCAGCTATTTACCGGCAAATTGCAAATCATCACAAGCTTAGGTTAGTCCCATTCCTGCTAGAAGGCTTCGGTGACAAGCCCGAATATTTTCAAGCAGACAGAATGCATCCTAACAAAATTGCCCAAGAAATAATCCTTAATAATGTATGGAAAGTCTTACATAAAATGATTATGTCAAATTAAGATATATAAATTATTGTTAAAATTTAATTGCCTATTAATTCTTAGTTCAAAACCCCCAGGATGGAAACCCGCTGTTCTATCTTCTTCATCATACGTTTGTATGCAGGTGCACCAACACCACCAAACCGCCGTTTAAATTCAACTTCGGGCATAAATTCTGGCAAATCTGACCAGTGCGGCATTAAATCCGAGTCTATTAATCCGGAAGCTACACGCTTTTGAAGCTGTTTTGCTAAATCTTTGCTAGCTACTGCTTTTTCACCAAATTTAGTACCAGCACGATCAGCAGCAATATCATTAAATGAAAAACCACTTCCTGTTCGGGAGTCTTCAATCTCTTTGTACAAACCAACTACATCAGATAATGCTGTATCAGCATAAGCCGCTATTGTAGCTGAAACCATAAAATGCTTCGCAAAGTCATCACGACCACTAACAGTAACAACTTTCTTTATTGGCTTAGGCCAAGTAGCTGCTTCTGGAGAAATCGACTTCAGGGATTTACCAAGAGTATAAAATGTTACAACTAAGATTGCAGCACGATTTTCTTCTAAAGCATTACCAGTTTCTGAGCGCTTAGCAGCAAGATTTAATAATGGCGGCAAAATTTCAGAAAGAGATATCGTAGTTTCCGTGCCATGGAGAAGACTATTATTAGTTAATAAGGAGTGATAAAGAAATAACTGTTTATGCTCCTGTTCACTAACAATCGATGCTCGCATTTTTTGGGTAAACCCACCTTCCCAGTGGTAGACAACATTCAATTCGTTTTGTGATATCTTAACCTTCCGAAGTGCATCCAAACCTATTTGATACCTTGGAATTTGTTTTAACCCGTAAATAGCTAGAGGCACCAATATATTGGTAAGTAAATCTGGCACCACTAAACTTCCGAAACGTACAGATTGAGGCTGAGGAATTCCTTCTGTTTCAACCAGTGTTGCTTCTACATTAAGGTAATCGCCCATTGGGCTCCAGAACGTCGGAATACTCAGAAGAACATGAGCGTTTTGGTTGGCAAGTGCTACCCGTGCGCTTCCTTTTACAAAACGATCTGCCAAGTAATTAGCTGCAAGATCAACATCTTCAGATCTCACTGTAACAGCTGCAGTCATGCCTGGCCGCACTTGATAGCGATGTACGTCAATAATCTTTTTTGCACGTTCCACATGATCAGGTGCAAGGATTACTTGGCGGTCTACTAGAGGCTCTTCTTCAAAAACTACCAGTAAAATAACAAATAACGTAAGTATAAAACCAAATAAACAAAATGTAAGAAATCTAAGAAACTTATACATAAAAATACTAGGTTAATTCCAGATTACTGGACTGTTATTTGAATCAGGTAATGTATTGGTAAGTATCCCTTCGCAACAAGTGAAAGATAATGGATAATAATACCAACCTTGGCAAGGTAACGCCAATCGCACTTAGACGGATGGCAAAATCAATTGCATCAAATTATGGTGATGATGGAGCAATAATAATTACGGTAGGGAAAGAAGGCGCCCGTGTAGGTGTTGAAGGTTTAACGCCTCAACAAATTCAGGATGCCCTCTGTGTTGCTATTAACTACAACTTCTATTTCTCAGAACAAGAGTCTACTTCTTAACTTTGTCTGATTTTTCTCGGTTCTCTTCCCAGTGTAATGGTTGGAGGTTACTTGGATTATCAGAACCACCTTTAGACTCTGGATGCTTATGGTCTATTTCCCATCCATATTCACCCGTAGTCCCATAAGATGGCTTCCTAATCTTATTGTCCTCGCCATCTTTTCACCATACATCTGGGTTTTTACCTCTAATGGGCTTAGCCTTATCCCATACTTGCTCTATTGTTTTCTTGCTTGCCATGTTAAAAATACTCCATAAAACACGCTTTATTCAAACTTGACATACTATATATATGTATGCTCAACTATAAAGCGAAGTTGAAAGAAATGGAGCGGAAGGGAATTGAACCCTCGGCATGAAGTTTAGGAGACCACAGTCGTACCTAACCCGCCCCAATGTTTATTAGTGCCTCACCACCCGTATTAAGTTTGTCCGACAAGACTGAGACTTAATACGGGTTTTTCTATTTGGGTCGCGAGCAACGAAGGCATAGTACGCTCGGCCTCTGCTTTAGAGCCTCATAATTCACCTTCCTCTTGTGATTGGTTAGAATCTTCATCGTCATTCTCTGTGCTATCAGTTTGACTAATGGGAGTGGTTGTGTAAACGCTTCTTTTGTTTGGTTCCTTGTAAATTTGCTCATTCTGAACCATGCGATATAGCTTAGCCGTTAGTAACGGACGCTTTACAATTTCCTTGGTTTTATAATAAATTCCTATCAAAATTCTATCTAAAGAAAGCTTGCCACCAGCAGCGTCTATCAACTCGGTTATTAAAATTTCTTGTGGGTCTTTATTTTTGATACTTAACTGTTCAATTACTTCCTTTGGTAAGCCAGCTAGTTCTTTTTGAAACAATATTCCGGCTGGATCAACATCATGTGACGGCAGATTTTTGTCTCTGTCTATCCAGGTTTTTTCAAGGAATGTGAGTAGGGAGCGAAAGTGTTCTGCACTTTCACAATGGAAATTTAATTTTTTCGGATTACTACGTGTAGCGGTTGCTCTACGGTCTTGATACTCTATTTGGGACTTTACAAAGTCGATGTGATCTGCTATATTGTTCATTGCTAACTGTCCTCTTTTCTGTCGATGGTTTAAGCTCTAAACTTGGTTTCCCTCAATAGAGGGGTAAAAACCCCAAGATTTGATTCAGAAAGCCGAGGTCTAACCACCTCGGCTTTTTCACGTTCTTCCATATTAACATAAGATGCTGAAAATAGCAACGCTATTCCACAATAAACATGATAAGTTACGGATGCTTTAGCCGTGAGTTAACCCCATAAATAAACGTGAGAAAATTATACTATATATTTCAATAAGATATAATTTCTTAAAATAGTGTTGTTAAATTCATGAGGAAATAATGGCTATAAAAACGACAAACAAACAGACTAAATATTCTATATCATTATCACCAAAGGATAAAGAAAGACATAGGGATAACAAACGCGTTGAGACAACCAGCGGTAATAGAGGCCGCTTTAATCGTCTTCTTGATGATGCCGTTCTAGGTGTTAAGAAGAAATAGTAGGTTTGCTGATCTGTGCTAGCATCCTATGAAACATACCAGCTGGTGCTTCACGGTTGTTATATCTGAATGCAAACTCATTTACATATTTCTGTAAATGCTTACGTGATACTGAGGCATGGGTACTTCGGATACCGCGTTTTAGGTGTGACCAAAAACCTTCAATTGTATTTGTGTAGTAGATACCGTTTACCCACTCATCAATATTGTGATTAACCTTACCATGGGTATATCCCATATTTTTTAGTGATGTATAGGAACGGTGTGTATCAGTTGAAATTGTAGTTCCGGCTTCGATATTATTTTGTACGATTGGTAGTAATGTAGCCCTTTTCTCATTGGGTACAACCTTACCTCGAAGCGATCCATTACGTTGCACCATTCCAAACACTGTACTCTTATTTTTGAGATATTCTCCTTTACCTTGCTTTTTAACTTTTACCTTGCCACCAATATAGGTTTCGTCCATTTCAACATGACCGGACAAAGAGCTAGGGTTGTTAGCTTTATCCCTTGCAGCCATGAGTTCACGCAATTGGTGTCCGATGCGCCACGCACATTTATAGGTTACTCCTAGCTGACGTTGTAGTTCCTTGGCTGATACACCATTACGGGTTGCGGTCATAAGATACATCGCATAAAACCAATCTGTTAATGGTGTACAGGATTTCTCAAAAACTGTTCCCGAGCAAGGGTAAATATGACAACCTTCCTGACAGGCAAAAGCACGCCGACCTTCTATCCGAGTTAACTTACCAACTACACCACAGCTCGGGCATGAATCAATGTTACCATAACGCCTTTGAAGGACAGCTTGTAGGCACGTTTCATCATCAGGGTATTGGGCTTGAAACTGTTTACGGGTATATTTTTCGGTCATATTTGTATCTCCAATGACTAAACTATACATTATGCTCTACTTGTTGTCAAGGGATATTTACCAATGTATTAGCCAAACTGATAAGACGATAATCGACAGCCACATTACTATTAATATATATCTGTTTATATTTTATGTTGTAATATCTCATCCCTACACTTCTATATTAATTCGATAGTCTCTATTGTCTAATATTTATATTATAACTTGAGCATAAATATTAAATATGTACTTCTAATGAAAAAGCGCGACTGAATCACGTAACTTTACCTTTTATAATTATGTCGCTCAGGTTATTGTTTCTTTTTTGCGGTTCAGCCATACGGTAACCATTATCATCAATAAAAAGCGGCATTGATGGCAATAAAAATCAAGAAGATTTATTTCTCATAACATATTAAAAATATAGTATTTTTCCTAAAGATCCTCACAAATATGCCGTATAATTTCTTGACTAAATGCCCATTTCACTTTAGATTGCAACATCTCTACTTACTGGAAACTTATGCAAATGGACTTTACCCATATGATATCGGGACTTATTGAATTGCCTTGGTGGGGCTATGTTGTCTTTACCTTGGTTGTTACCCATATCACGATTGCTAGTATCACTATATTTTTACACCGTCATCAGGCCCATCGGGCTCTAGAATTACATGCAATACCCAGCCATTTCTTTCGTTTCTGGTTGTGGCTTACTACAGGTATGGTTACCAAAGAATGGACGGCGATTCATCGCAAACATCATGCTAAATGTGAAACCATCGATGATCCTCATAGCCCTCAAATTCTTAGTATAGGAAAAGTAGTAAAAGAAGGCTCAGAACTCTACCGTAAAGAAGCTAAAAACTTGGAAACGTTGGAAAGATACGGCCACGGAACTCCTGACGACTGGATAGAGCGTAATATTTACTCGAAACATAGTGTTAAAGGTGTCTCTTTGATGCTCATCATTGATCTTGTTCTATTTGGACCAATTGGACTAACCATATGGGCAATTCAAATGGCCTGGTCGCCTTTCTTGGCTGCTGGGATTATTAATGGTGTCGGACATTATTGGGGTTATCGCAACTTCCAAGCAGAAGATGCAAGCCGCAATGTTATCCCATGGGGTATTCTTATTGGTGGCGAAGAATTACATAACAATCACCATGCGTATGCAACTTCTGCACGCCTATCCAATAAATGGTATGAATTCGATATTGGCTGGATGTATATATGTATATTAAAAGCAATGGGATTGGCAGAAGTCAGGAAAACAGCCCCTAAATTACGTCTTGATACGGCAAAGACTAAGTGTGATTCTGACACGCTGCAGGCAGTTATTTCCCATCGTTATGAAGTATTAGCAAAGTATGCTCATTCTCTGAAGCAAACTTTTGCCAAGGAAATAGATCATTTGAAAGAAGCTGCTACACATCATGGTGTGGACAATATCACTCTTAAGCGATGGGTTTTAGCTGATTCTAAAACATTACAAGAACATGAACGTACCAAACTTAGCTTAGTCTTAAGTAAAACCAGAACACTGGATACACTGGATAAAGTCTATACCATGCGTGAAGAACTTGTATCAGTGTGGCAACACTCAACAGCAACCAAAGATGAGTTAGTAAAACAACTGGAGGATTGGTGCCACCGTGCAGAGGAAAGCGGTATTGAAGTACTAGAAAACTTCTCCCGTAGACTGCGCTGCTATGCATGACAAATAATCTGACAGAATGCATTTAAAAGTAAAAAATATTATTTAAGCTTAGTTTCTTTATATTTTACATGCTTACGTGCTACTGGATCAAATTTTGAAATTTCTATCTTTTCTGGAGTAACTCTTTTATTTTTGGTAGTAGTATAGAAGTGCCCAGTTCCAGCAGAAGATTCAAGTTTTATTTTCTCACGCATGATGTAATTCCTAATTGTTTAAGTATTAAACTTAGTACCTATCCTATACACTATTACCACGAGTACGCATTTTTGCCAGAACTGCATCGATCCCATTTTTATCAATAGTTCGTAATGCGGCATTGGATAAACGTAAATTAATCCAACGTTTCTCACTCTCAACCCAGAATTTTCGATGCTGTAAATTGGGAAGAAAACGACGCTTCGTTTTGTTGTTGGCATGGGAAACATGGTGACCAGACATAGGCTTCTTGCCAGTGACTTCACATATTCGTGACATAACAACATACTCCAGAATTCTTAAAAGGACGCATTATATACTGATTTCTTGCCAAAGTTGGTATTATTATCCAAGGATTATCAACTGTTACAAATGGATGCATACCGAAAATTGATGCTCAACATAACTTTTGAACCGTAAAACTAATGTTTAACCCCTAAAAATATGGTTAAATCAGAATGTTACTCTACTTCCTAAAATTAAGTTTATTTTTAGGTTAAACTCCTGTTCCCTAGAAAAATATCTTAAATAAATATTTATGGTCCAATCGTCAATACTTCACACTAAAAGCCTGCTTCTAGGGATCACTGGCGGCATTGCCGCGTACAAGGCTGCAGAAGTCGCACGTATTCTGGTAAAGCAAAGTATAGATGTACAGACAGTAATGACTGAATCAGCCTGTCGATTTATTGGTCCAACTACATTACAAGCACTAACTGGTAAAACAGTATTAACGGATTTATGGGATAACCATATTAAAAATAATATGGCACATATAAATGTCTCTCGTGACGTAAACGCTATCCTTGTCGCCCCTGCCAGTGCAAATTTTATAGCTAAGCTTGCAAACGGTCTCGCAGATGATCTCCTATCAACATTATGTTTAGCGCGTAACTGTCCTTTATTTATTGCTCCCGCCATGAACTGCCAAATGTGGGAGAACTCTGCCACACAACGCAATTTGGTCACTTTACAACGTGATGGAGTGATAATCCTTGGGCCAGCAAATGGTACTCAGGCATGTGGAGAAACAGGCATGGGGCGCATGCTTGAAGCTCAGAGTCTGGTTAAAGAAGTAATAACTTTCTTTCAACCAAAGTTATTACAAAAAAAACATGTTCTTATTACTGCTGGGCCAACATATGAAGCTATTGATGCAGTCAGAGGCATCACTAATTTAAGTTCCGGTAAAATGGGTTACGCAGTTGCCAATGCTTCACTTGAAGCAGGAGCAAGAGTCACTCTCATCTCCGGCCCAACATGCCTAGAGGCCCCTTCTGGAGCTTCTTTAATTAATGTAATAAGTACACAGGAGATGTTTACAGCAGTAAAAAGTAAAGTTCAAGATGCAGATATTTTTATAAGTGCTGCAGCGGTTGCAGACTTTCATCCAGCCAAAACGAGTAAACAGAAAATTAAGAAGTCTAGTGATAACATATCACTAACTCTTGCCCCTAATCCTGATATTCTTGAATTTGTAGCAAAGCTAACCAAACCACCGTTTTGTGTAGGTTTTGCAGCAGAAACAGAGAATCTGGAAAAAAATGCGGAGGCTAAAAGGCGTAAGAAGAGAATACCGCTTCTTGCTGCTAACTCGGTCCCAGATGCTATTAGTGTCAATGAAAGTACGCTTATCCTACTTGATAATAAAGGTAAGCATTCACTTACTAAAGCACCAAAAAAAGAACAAGCAAGGCGCTTAATTAAACATGTCTCACAACTATATAAAGAATGGAAACCCTAATTTTATGGAAAGAATTGAAATAAAGATTATTGATACACGCTTACAGGATCAGCACCCGACCTATGAAACCTCTGGTTCAGCTGGATTAGACTTACGAGCTTGTATTGATAACTCAATAACTGTAGAACCAGGAGAAGTAAATCTTATTCCAACTGGTATTGCTATTCATCTTGTAGACCCAAATCTTGCAGCCATGATTCTGCCACGTTCCGGCCTTGGCCATAAGCATGGAATTGTACTTGGAAATTTAGTTGGACTTATCGATTCTGATTATCAAGGACAGATAATGGTATCCTGCTGGAACCGGGGTCAAATACCTTTCAAGCTCAGTCCACTTGAGCGAATAGCACAACTTGTAGTGGTACCAGTTGTACGAGTTAATTTTAGTGTAGTAAATGAGTTTAAGAAAAGCAGTAGGGGTGAAAAAGGATTTGGAAGTACCGGTACACAATAAATTACTATGCGTCTATTTACATTTATTCTGCTTATTTTTCTATCGATATCAGCCAGTGCAGAGATTCCAACTGTCCAACTAAAAGTTTCTGGCTACACTCTTTCTGCTGAAGTTGCTTACAAAAAAGAATCCCGTATTAGAGGACTGATGCACCGCAGTTTTATAGCTAAAAATAGTGGGATGCTGTTTGTGTTTCCTAAGACTGCTCGTCATAGCATGTGGATGGTTAATACCTATATTCCATTGAGTATCGCATTTCTTGATAAAAATGGCATAATTCTTAATATTATTAATATGTCACCTCATACAAGAACAAAGCATACTGCAGCTAGTAAAGCTAAATATGCCCTTGAAATGAACCATGGCTGGTTCAGTGCAAAAAATATTAATACAGGACAGATGGTCATAGGACTAGAAAAAGCTCCTAATGCAGAATAATTGACGTTTTCTTCTCTCCCGTACAGATACAATTACATTCCAGGAAGTATCCCCTTGAGCCCTCGCATCATTTTAGCCATCCCACCTTTATTCATCTTTTTCATCATTTTTTGAGTCTGCTCAAATTGAGCTAATAGACGATTGACTTCCTGTACAGAAACACCTGCTCCAGAAGCAATACGACGCTTACGAGATGCTTTAAGTATTTCTGGCTTAGTACGCTCTTGAAGTGTCATTGAATTAATAATAGCTTCAGTACGCCCTATAACCTTGTCGTCCATTTGTATATTTTGTACAGCATGCCCTAATTGTGCAGGTAGTTTATCTGCCAATGCACTCATACCACCCATATTCTTCATCTGCTGAAACTGCATTTTGAAATCATCAAGGTCAAATTTCTTTCCTGATTTTATTTTTTTAGCTAATTTCTCTGCTTTATCCTGGTCTATGCCACGTTGAGCTTCCTCAATAAGCCCTAATACATCCCCCATACCAAGAATACGCGATGCCATACGATCAGGATGAAAAGCTTCGAGCCCTGTCAATTTCTCAGCTATACCAGCAAATTTAATTGGCTTCCCGGTGGTATGTCGTACTGATAACGCTGCTCCTCCACGAGAATCTCCGTCTAGCTTAGTTAAAATTACCCCTGTCAGAGGCAATACATCTGCAAATGTCTTGGCAATGTTTACTGCATCCTGACCTTGCATAGCATCTACCACAAATAAAGTCTCAATAGGTTTAAGCAGAACTTCTAATTCTCTGATTTCAGCCATCATGGGCTCATCTATAGCTAAACGACCTGCAGTATCCATAATCATCACATCATGATGATGCCTACGTGCATGCTCCAATGAAGCAGCAGCAATTTCTCTTGGTTGTTGCCCTACTTGTATTGGAAAAAAATCTGCCTTAACTTGATTGGCTAATAACTCCAGCTGATGGGCTGCAGCTGGGCGGTATATATCACAAGAAACAAGTAACACCTTTTTCTTTCTCTGCTCTATCAACCATTTTGCTAACTTAGCACTACTAGTTGTTTTACCAGCACCCTGTAATCCCGCCATAAGAATTACAGCAGGAGGTACGGTAGTAAGATTTATCTCGCTATTCTCCCCTCCCATTATTGAGACAAGTTCCTGGTGCACTACACCTATCAGAGCCTGTCCGGGAGAAAGACTAGATATTACTTCTTGACCAACAGCTTTTTCTTTAACGCGTGATATGAAGTCCTTGACTATAGGTAGTGCAACATCAGCCTCTAGCAATGCCATCCGTACTTCTCGTAACATTACCTGAATATTCTCCTCGGTTAATCTCGCTTCACCTCGTATAGATTTTATGACGCTAGAAAGCCGATTAGTAAGATTATTGAACATGCAAAATGCCTCTCATGAAAAATTGGTGTAGACTATCCGGTCATTTCCGTTTTAGCCTATTAAATAATGTCTGGTATTTTAGCTTATCTCGTTGCCTTCCTACTTTATGGACTAATTGGCTGGTATTTCTGGCGCACCAAATGGAATACGCCGGTCCAATCCTCAGACGATACTCCTGTAACTGTCGCTAGCCGAGAAATCCATGCAATTCTCATACCACTTATTTTACACGGCTATATACTATATCAGTCCATATTTGCTGGTACTGGACTAAGTTTTGGTATTGGTAACGCGGTTTCCTCTATTGTGTGGCTCACTGCCCTGATCTATTGGCTCTCAAGCTTCTTCTTCTACCGCCTTGAAGTTATGCAAGCACTTGTTGCGCCAGTAGCGGCGGTAGCAGTGCTATTACCGCTTATATTTCCATCATCACACCCTTTAACCAATACTGAACTCCCCGCATTCAAAGCACACATTCTAGTTGCCATGCTAGCCTACAGTCTACTAACTATTGCTGCTCTACACGCCTTACTTATGACGGTTGTGGAGCGACGTTTGCACCATCCAACCATGCCTTCGGTATTGACAAATCTGCCTCCCCTCCTGACGATGGAAAAACTACTGTTCCGTATTATTTGGGCAGGTTTTATACTACTAACATTAACTCTTATCAGTGGCATAGTATTTTCAGAAGAAGTCTTCGGTCAACCAGTCAAATTTACTCACAAAACTTTATTCGGCTTCATTTCTTGGGGTGTTTTCGCTGCCCTGCTAACAGGTAGACAGTTGTATGGTTGGCGGGGACGTATTGCTATTCGCTGGACACTTATAGGATTTGTTATCTTATTGCTTGCCTATATTGGTAGCAAATTTGTATTGGAAGTAATCCTGCAACGCTAAAACCTAGAACTACAGTAAATTGAGCTGATACTAGTACGTTAATCCAAATATCTCTGCTTTTGAATCCTTGACAAAACTTCTTCCCCCTTCGATACTGAATTCTTTTCTTTTAAGATAAAAAAACTTTTTGGAAGACTTGCCGTTATATGTACTACTAATTGCAGTAGTTATTTTGTTGATTCTGTCTGCGTTTTTTTCCCTTTCTGAAACCAGCATGATGGCGATCAACCGATACCGGTTGAAATTTCTTGTTAAGCAAGGGCATCGTGGAGCCAGCCTAACTACCAAACTGTTAGCAAATACTGATCGGTTGTTAGGAGTGATTCTTCTTGGTAATAACCTTCTAAATGCGGCAGTTGCAACACTAGTTGCAGTAATTATTTCTACTTTCTTTGGCCACAATGATCTTGCTCTTTTCATCGGCACAATATGTGTAACATTTGCCATCCTGGTATTTAGTGAAATTACACCGAAAGTAATTGCTGCTACATATCCCGAACGTATTGCATTAATTTCGAGCTACGTATTAACTCCATTATTAAAGATCTTTTATCCAGTAGTATGGTTCGTTAATCTGTTTGTTCAGGCTATACTATTTATTCTTCGTATTAAACCTAAAGAAAACAATGCCACACACAAACTTGGCTTAGAAGAGCTTAAAACTCTTGTCTTGGAAGAGGGCTATTTTATTAGAAAGAAGCACCAGAGCGTGTTGCTTAATTTGTTTGACTTAGAGTCAACTACAGTTGATGATGTAATGGTTCCTCGCAGCCAAATTGAAGCAATAGATTTAGATGCTGGAAGTGAAACAATTCAAAACCAATTACTTACCTGCCATCATACCCGTATACCAGTATATAGAGGAACTTTGGACGATGTGACTGGAATAATTTCAGCCCGTAAAGTTTTAAACCAGATGAGTGGTGGTGAGATTACTGCTTTGTCACTTGGAAAGATTATACGTGAACCATATTTCATTCCTTCTGGTACACCCCTATTTTCACAACTACAATTATTCCAAGAGAATCATGAGCGTGTCGGACTAGTAGTGGACGAATACGGCGAATGGATGGGGCTTGTAACTCTAGAAGATATTATTGAAGAAATTATCGGTGATTTTACCACCCACTCTCCAGTACAATCAGGTGCTTTTTTAAAACAAAAGGATGGGAGTGTAATAGTTGAAGGAAGTAGCCTATTGCGTGATCTTAATCGAAAATTAGGGCTAAAACTTCCATTGGATGGGCCAAAAACTCTAAATGGATTGATTTTAGAGCATTTTCAGGATATCCCTGAAGCTGGTACAGGCCTTAAAATAGCCGGATACCCAATGGAAATTATCCAAACTCATAATCGGGTGGTCAAAGTAGTTCAGATTTATTCTGTTTCAACAATCTTAAAATAGCAACTAAAACACTTGAATTACAGTAAGTTATAGTATGTTTAATATTATTAAATTTACTCTAAATTTTTTCTGTAATTATGCCGTTAATACCGTTATTACGGTTACATTCTAAAGAGTACACTTAATAAGCTCTCATATAGGCACCAAAGAAGAGAAAAAATAAATTTTAGGATACTAGCATGAAATTCATTAATGTTGCATAGAAAGAATCATTCCAAGGAGTCATTATGGTAGCTGCAACAGCAACGGCAAATAAAAAACCTAAAGAAGTAAGCTTCTCTTGGGAAGGTAAAGACAAAACTGGAAAAATAGTAAAGGGTGAAATGCGTGCCGCTGGTACAGTAGTCGTCAGTTCGATGCTCCGACGCCAGGGTATCAATGTCACGAAAATAAAAAGAGTCCGAACTGATGGTTCTGTCTCAGAGAAAGATATAACATTATTTACCCGTCAGCTTGCAACAATGATGAAATCAGGTGTCCCGCTACTCCAAGCTTTTGATATAGTAGGAAAAGGACACTCTAACCGTGCGGTTGGTAAATTATTGATGGATATTAAAACTGACGTTGAAACAGGTAGTAGTTTAGCTAGTGCTTTCAGGAAATATCCTCTATATTTCGATGCTTTATTCTGCAATCTGGTAGGCGCAGGTGAAGCAGCTGGCATCTTAGATGGTCTATTAGACCGTCTGGCAACCTACAAAGAAAAAATTCAGGCTATCAAGAGTAAGATCAAATCGGCTCTCTTTTATCCTATTTCAATTATCGTAGTTGCCTTTGTTATTACTGCAGTAATTATGATTTTTGTTATTCCTGCTTTTAAGGAGCTATTTTCTGGATTTGGAGCAACCCTTCCTACCCCAACACTTATAGTAATGAAGATTTCTGATTTCTTTGTGGAATATTGGTGGGCAATTTTTGGAACAATAGGGGGAAGCATTTACGGTTTTTTCTTTGCATGGAAACGCTCTATTCCTATGCAGCGCGTTATGGATCGACTATTGCTAAAGACACCAGTTTTTGGTGATGTAATCCGTAAAGCAACAATTGCACGTTGGACCCGAACTCTTTCTACTATGTTTGCTGCTGGTGTTCCATTAGTAGAAGCACTTGATTCGGTTGCCGGTGCAGCAGGAAACTATGTTTATTTTGAGGCCACTAAAAAGATTCAGCTAGAAGTAACTACAGGAAACGCATTGGCAAATTCAATGGAGAATGCGAATGTATTTCCTAGCATGGTGATTCAGATGGTTGCTATTGGCGAAGAATCAGGAGCGCTAGACTCCATGCTCAGCAAAGTAGCTGATTTCTATGAGGCAGAAGTAGATGATGCAGTCGCCGCAATATCCAGTTTGATGGAACCAGTAATTATGGTGGTACTGGGTACTCTTATCGGCAGCATGGTAGTTGCAATGTATCTACCTATCTTTAAAATGGGACAAGCTGTCGGATAAACCAAGAGGAAATAGGGGGATATACTGTATCCTCCTAAGATCTCCTTGTATTACTGAAACTCAGAGTTCCTATGTCATTCATTACGCTGCTACAAACCAGCCCACTATTTTTCGTTTCACTGTGTGCCATTATTGGTTTAATGGTTGGTAGTTTCTTGAATGTGGTTATCTTCCGCCTTCCTAAAATGATGGAAAGAGAATGGAATCAACAATGTGCCGAGCTACGTGGTGAAACTATAGAAGCTTTACCACCGTTAAATTTAGCAAAGCCTCGTTCTAAATGCCCTCATTGCAGGCATAAAATAACGGCATTTGAAAATATCCCTATCATAAGCTATTTAGTTTTAAGAGGACATTGCTCACAATGTAATGCCTCCATTTCCCTGCGCTACCCTATTATTGAAGCACTAACAGGGATTATTAGTGGTTTTGTTGCCTGGTATTTTGGATTTGGGTTTACTGCATTTGCAGCAATGATCTTCGTCTGGTCGATGATTGCCCTAGCATTCATTGATCTCGACACTCTGTTGCTCCCTGATGATATAACGCTTCCATTACTATGGATTGGATTATTAATCAATTTAGATAATGTCTTTATAGATATAAGCTCTGCGGTCATCGGCGCTGCTTCAGGTTATTTTGTCCTATGGTTGATTTATTGGTGTTTTAAAATTACCACAGGCAAGGAGGGAATGGGTTATGGTGATTTCAAACTACTTGCTGTAATTGGTGCTTGGTTTGGCTGGAAAATGCTTCCACTAGTAATTTTACTTTCTTCCTTGGTAGGTGCTGTGATCGGGATTGGACTTATTATTGTAGCCAAACATAAACGTGATGTCCCTATTCCATTCGGGCCATACCTAGTTGGTGGTGGTCTGATTGCATTATTTTGGGGAAACCAGCTTAACCGTACGTATCTTGATTTATTTTAGCTTATGCCATTGATAATAGGACTAACTGGAGGAATAGGAAGTGGAAAAACTAGCGCCACGAGATTTTTTACTGCTGAGGACATTGCTGTTATTGACACAGATGTCATCGCACATGAGTTTACAGAACCTCAAGGCATCGCTATTCCAAGCATACAAAAATCTTTTGGTAACGATTTTATTACTGCGGATGGTAAATTAGATAGAAAGAAAATGCGAAACCTGATATTTTCAGACTTTGATTCCAAGAAACAACTTGAAGAAATTCTACATCCGCTTATTCAAAATGAAGTAATGAGTCGCATTGAGGTTGTTTCTTCTCCCTACATAATAATTGTCGTACCGCTTCTTCTTGAAACTGGTAGTTATAGTGAAGCAGTCACACGCATACTTGTGATTGATTGTAATGAAGAATGTCAAATTACTCGTACTGTTTCACGTGGTGAGTTAAGCGAACAAGAAGTACGTGCGATAATGGCGACACAAATATCACGGCAGAAACGCCTTAATCAAGCAAATGATGTCATAGTTAACAATGCAGATATGCCTCATTTGCAAAGACAAGTAAAAATACAACACAATGAATACCTAAGTTTATTAAACGAGAATTAAATACAATAATACTAATTTAGAGTTAATTTTAATTTGTAAAATTATGTTCTAAAGGGCAAAATTAGCATGCTTACTTGCAAGATTTGGATTATTTCACTGTGATTTGCTACGAACATCCCTTAAATGAACGCGTTCGCACCTTGCTGCGACTTGAAGACTTGTTTGGTAAAGTTGCATTTTTTGCAGATAAAGAAGATGCAGCTGAACATCACTCGGCTATTGTTACATTATTTGAAATTCTTGATGTTACAAGTCGTGCTGATATTAAATCAGATTTACTACAAGAATTAGAACGACAGAGACAAGCTTTAGAATCTTTGCGTAAAAATCCAGAGGTTTCTGAAGAGGCTCTCAACCAAGTACTAAGTGACATTCAGATTGCTTCCCAGGGAATGCTTAATATGGCTGGGAAGGTTGGTGAGCACTTACGTGACAATGAGTGGCTAATGGCTATCAAACAGCGCGTGGGAATCCCTGGTGGTGCATGTGAATTTGATCTGCCTTCCTACCACTATTGGTTACATCTAGATCCCGCTCTATGCCGCGACAATATTAATGAGTGGATCACACCCTTGCTACCCATTCGTGACGGCTTTAGAATCATCCTCCATCTCTTACGAAATAGTGGAAAAACTTTCCAGCATATAGCTCATCGTGGAATGTTCCAACAGATGGGGCAGGGATGTGCTGCACACATGCTATGTCTAAAAGTAAACGAAAAATTACCATGCGTTCCGGAGATTAGTGCAAATAAATACGCCCTTACCATTCGATTTGTTACCGCTGGCTTAGGACAAAAAACTAAGGTATATGAAAATGACGTAGAATTTGAACTATCTTTTTGTACGTTGTAATCAATAAACAGATCCTCTTCCCAAAAAAATCACATATGAATATGTATTGTTTGGGCCAGTTTAATACGAGTTAGTAGAAATTACTTTATACCGATCCTCTCATCATAGCAATGCCATGGGCACCATGCTCCCAGGCCGTAGTCAGGTCTTCAAACTGCATGCCTCCAAGAGAATAGACTGGAAGTGAGAAACCACGTATTAATACAGCAAATTTTCTCCAACCTAATGGAGTAGCTCCTGGATGACTTAGCGTCGATAACACTGGCCCCAACACAACAAAATCCATACATAAACGTTCAGCTTGAAAAAGCTCCTCAATATTGTGACATGATGCCCCACACAAGTCAGTCTCTGGACGACTGGTAGCAGCCATTAATTGTAATGAAGAAAGATGCACACCATCTATTCCAATTTCTCTAGATAACTCAGTATCTCCGTTCATTAAAACTTTCACACCATAATAATGGGCCAACTGAATCACTTCATGTGCAAATAAACGTAGCTTATCTTTTGTCATTGCTGGCTCACGTATCTGTACTAATCTTGTACCTTGCTGGAATGAATTCTTAAGTTTAATTAACACTTCTTGTACACCCTGTTCAGATGCATTAGTAATTTGATAGACAGGAGGTAAGCTGAGCGCTCTTAATACTGGTACGTTAGCTGGCAATATAGGAACAACCTTAGTATTGGCTGCAAACTGCCAACTTAATTCTTGATTCTCATTTGCATATGGTTCTCCATGCCACTTTACTATTTTATAAAAGAAAAGTCGGACAGTCGCATGGGAATATGTATAAACGCGGGTAATCCACGGATATGAAAGCTCGATATGAATGCCCAATTCTTCTATCAATTCTCGATTGAGAGCATATAAATGAGACTCGCCAGGCTCTATTTTCCCACCTGGAAATTCCCAGTAACCCTCATAGGGCTTACTTTTAGGTCTACGAGCTAAAAGAAAACTTCCATCAGATTTAGTTATAACTGCAACGACTACTTCAATAACGGGGATAGACATACCATAGATAAACAGAAAAATAAATTTATTGACACATGTATATTTTACTAATTTTTTATTATGTACGTAAAAATCAACTTCGATAGTCTGAATTGATTTTTACGTAATCATAAGAAAAATCACAAGTCCATACCATGGTAGAACTATCCCCCCTGTTAAGTACGGCTCGCACAGTAATTTCGGATTGGCTCATTACTCGTATTCCTTCTTGCTCACTATAGCTATCTGCCCTTCCACCATTTTCAAACACCAATACATCGTCAAGATAGAGTTGTAAGGTATTTATATCAAGATCTTCTATCCCAGAGTAACCAATAGCAGCGATTATTCGTCCCAGATTTGGATCAGATGCAAAAAATGCAGTTTTAACTAATGGAGAGTTAGCAACAGCATATGCAACTTTGGTACATTCATCTATGTCTCTTCCACTCTCAATTCTCACCGAAATAAATTTTGTTGCTCCTTCACCATCTTGTACGATTGCTTTTGCTAGATACACTGCTACTTCTGTTACTGCATCCTTTAGCTCTTCGTACTCAGAGCTTTTTTGATTTAGTATTTCTACATTACCAGCATGGCCTGTTGCAATTAGAACAAAAGCATCGTTAGTTGAAGTATCACCATCCACAGTAATCCGATTAAATGAGTTATCTGCTACATTGCGTATCATCTCCTGTAATAATGGCTGACTTATTGCTGCATCAGTAGCCAAATAACTCAACATAGTGGCCATATTTGGACGAATCATGCCTGAACCTTTGGCAATACCAGTAATAGTTACTGTTGAACCACCAAGTAAAATTTTCTTAGATACTGCTTTGGGTACTATATCTGTAGTCAGAATTGTCTCTGCAGCAGCATGCCAATTGTCCGGTTTAAGATTTGCTATTACTATTGGCAAACTTGAAATAATTTTTTCTACTGGTAATGGTTCCATAATCACTCCAGTAGAAAACGGTAGCACTTGGCTTACATCACAACTCAGTTTTCTAGCTAATTCTGCACAAACTGATCGAGAATATAGGATTCCTTCTTCACCGGTACCGGCATTAGCATTCCCAGTATTTATTATTAAAGCACGAATAGAGGACTCTGGATTCATTCTTGAGATATGTTCTTTAGCCACTATTACCGGTGCAGCACAAAATCGATTTTGCGTAAATACTCCAGAAACTCTAGTGCCCTTATCTAATACGATTAGCAGTAAATCTTTATGGTTAGACTGCTTGATTCCTGCCTCAGCGACACCAAGAGAGACGCCTTTTATTGGTGATAATTGCCCAAGTGATTTGAATGACGAATTAGCTGACATAATAATCAAACCCAAATATTTTTTCTTTTAATGATTCAATTGTATTTCATCTTTATACTTTTCTATATCTACTAGATTCTTTACAGGCGATAGTTTTATAATCATCCAATTATTAATAATAGTCTTTTGAGAAAATAGATTATGGATTTTGACAAAGAACTTGATGTGCGCGGTCTTAACTGCCCACTTCCTATTTTGCGTTCAAAAAAATATTTGGCTGATATGACTTCAGGACAAGTACTTAAAGTACTAGCTACTGACCCAGGCTCTGCCATTGATTTTCAAGTCTTTTCTGACCAAACTGGCAATATTCTACTCTCTCTTTCAGAGACTAATAAAGAGTTTATATTTTATATAAAAAAAAGGTAAATCAATGTTCTAGAACTCTTTGGTTCTAATAATAAATTAAAATTATAGGAACAATATTTAAAAACATCTAAGTTAGAAATAACAAATAGTATAAATCCCAAGTAAATAATTCATATACTAGGATCACTCAATTATGCTAGTGGTAACTCTCCATTACTAATTCCTATATTTCCAACCTCCTGCACCGCCTTAATAAATTTAGCATTCTCATGTAATTTAGCTACTGAGTCAGGATTAGACCGTCCACGCATACGAGCTAGACGGGCAAGGCTAGTTGCCGGCATATCCCATTGTAACTCTGCTAATAATTTATCTGATGCATGTGGATCATTACATACCAGCACCATATCGCAGCCCGCATTGAACGCAACTTTAGCACGTTGCACTATGTCACCAGCAACTGTGGCACCTTCCATGCTCAAGTCATCGCTAAAAATACAGCCATCAAATTCGAGTTCACTGCGTAATATTTCTTGTAGCCATACTGTTGAAAACCCAGCAGGTTGTGAATCAATCTTAGGATATATAACATGCGTTGGCATAATACCGGCAAGACCATAATTAATCATTTGTCGGAACGGAATCAGATCATCCATTTCGATATCTGTATAACTGCGCCTATCAACTGGCATTTCAATATGAGAATCTTCCTGAATATAGCCATGACCAGGGAAGTGCTTGCCGATCGCTTCCATACCACCTAGTTTTAATCCCTGCATTAAACTGTGAGCTAGTTCTCCTATAGCCTGTGGTTTGCGATGAAATGCACGATTTCCTATTATGCAACTTTGTCCATAGTCTATGTCAAGTACCGGTGTAAAACTTATATCTACGCCACAAGCACGTAATTCAGCTGCTAGTACATATCCTGTTAGTTGCGCCAGATTTCGTGCTCTAATAGGGTGCTCATCCCAGATTTTTCCTAGCTCACGCATAGCAGGAAGCCGTGTAAAGTCATTTTGAAAACGCTGAACCCTTCCTCCCTCATGGTCAACCGCAATCAGTAAAGAAGGAGTTCTTAAGGCATGAATCTCAGCAATTAAATTTGTTAACTGTTTTAGTGAAGAGTAGTTACGTGTGAATAAAATCACACCACCAATCATAGTATGTTGGAGCCTTCTCTTGTCATCTATCGTAAGTTCTGTGCCTGCAATATCAAGCATGATCGGACCAAGTGACATTATTTCTCCAAGATTACAAAGGCACAGGCCAGATTCATCTCGTCACTCATAGAAAGATGATAACTAGTGATACCCTCATTTTTAATTAATATATCTAGCTCAGGATGAAAATCATAGTAGGGCTTACCCAGACCGTCATGTGTAACCCCAATATGACTTAAACTAACAGGGTGACGCAATCCGGTTCCCATTGCTTTAGAAAATGCCTCTTTTGCAGCAAAATGCTTCGCTAAAAACATTTCTGGTTTTCCGCTATTCATAAATTCAGGCCACTCACCATTTGTTAGTATTCGCCTAGCAAAACGCTTACCATACCTGTCCAATATACGTGCTATGCGTGATGGCTCAACAAGATCTGTCCCAATTCCATATATCATTCTTGTTCTTCCAGAATTAATTTCTTCATCTCTTGTACTGCCTGCCTGAAACCAACAAATAAAGCTCTGGCAACAATAGAGTGTCCAATATTTAACTCAGATATGTTAGAAATTGCAGCGATGGATTGTACATTATTATAATGTAGTCCATGCCCCGCATTGACCTGCAAACCCTGTTCAACTCCATGTAATACTGCAGACCTAATTTTCTCTAGCTTCTCCAGTTGTTCACCTGTAGTCGCTGCGTCAGAATAATGCCCTGTATGGATCTCAATTATCGGGGCCTTTGATCTAACTGCCGCGTCAATCTGAGCAAAATCTGCATCAACAAATAGTGAAGCTCGAATACCTGCTTCGGTTAGCTGCCTGCAAGCCCTTTTTACCTGTTCGAAATGTTCCACCACATCTAATCCGCCTTCAGTAGTCAATTCTTCCCGTCGCTCTGGTACTAAACAAACATCCTCTGGTTTTATTTTTAAAGCAAAATCTATCATCTCATTCGTCACTGCACTTTCTAGATTCATTCTGGTCTTAATCCGACTACGTAAAGCCTTCACATCATAGTCTTGGATATGACGTCTATCTTCCCGTAAATGTAATGTAATTGCGTCTGCTCCGGCAGATTCTGCAATTAGTGCCACGTCAAGTGGGCAAGGATAAATTGTTCCTCGAGTCTGCCGTAAGGTAGCAACATGATCAATATTAACGCCCAATTTAATCATTATGTCTGTGTGGCCCCTAATAATTTCCTACTATGTAATGGTTGCTCACCAAGATAATGTCTGAGTATATAGCGCATAAGTACTTTACTTTGTTTTCGAGTAACAGTATCAGAATAATCACCTTTATCCATATCTAACAAAGTTTTTCCACGTAGCTGTGGGCAGGAGTTATTGCCACTCCCATTTACCTCAATTGGTCCTCGCTCGACTTCATAAAAATATTCTTCATCTGGGTGCAGTGGTTTACCAGATACAACATCCTCGTTAAGCGTCAAAGCATAACCTAATTCTATCAACATCCGTCTCTCAAAATGACGCAGGATAGGAATGTAATCTTTTTGTGTATTCAAGGCAGACAAAGCTTCTTGATAATAATCAAATAACTGATCGTGTGGATCATCACGTTGCAGTAGCCGTATTAATAGTTCATTCAAATAAAAACCACAGATCAAAGCCATCCCATGCAAAGGTTTCTGCCCACCTTGCCATTCAGCCTTATGCAGTGTTCTTAATTCCGATTTTCCTGTCCAAGTAAGATGTAGAGGTTGAAATGCTATCAATAACCCTCTGAGCGCAGATTTAGGGCGCTTGGCTCCCTTTGCCACCAATGGAACTCTTCCAAAATTTCTTGTAAACGTCTCTACTAAGAGACTAGTCTCCAGATAGGGATATGTATGCAGTACAAAAGCCGGTTGTACATCTTGCTGCATTTTATTATCTGTCATCAATTTCGTTTCTAAGATTAGCTTATATTAATTATCTTTATGAATCATAACCTAAAGTCTTTAATGCTCGTAAATCATCAGCCCATCCACTTTTTACCTTTACCCATACTTTAAGATATACCTTGCTACCAAAAAGCCTCTCCATATCTTTACGAGCCTGAGTTGCAACCAACTTGAGCTCCTCACCATTCTTACCAATGATCATAGCCTTTTGGTTTGCTCTGTCCACAATAATAGAAGCATAAATTTTTCGTATTCCACTTTCGTTTGTAAATTGATCTATAGCAACGCTAGTAGAATAAGGTATTTCATCCCATATCAAACGAAATAATTTTTCACGTATCAACTCAGATGCAATAAATCTTTCACTGCGATCTGTAACCTCATCTTTGCTAAATAATGGCGGGCATTCTGGTAAATAAGGACGAATTGTATGTATTAGTTCTTGAATTTGTGTTCCACATTCGGCACTTACAGGAATCATAGCCGAAAAAGAAAATTCTTTAGAGAGTTTTTCAAGAAATGGGAGAAGCCTTGATTTATCTGATATACGATCAACTTTATTAATAGCAAGAATCACTGGCTTATCAGAAGGTAAAAGTTTTAAAATTTGCTCATCTCGCTCATCAAAATATATCGCCTCAATTACAAATACCACTACGTCTACACCACACATACTTTTTGTGACCGTACGGTTCATCACACTATTTAACCTATTCGTGTATTGCGTCTGAAACCCAGGTGTGTCGACAAAAATAAATTGTGATTGCTCTTCAGTTAAAATTCCATTAATGCGATGTCTTGTAGTCTGTGCTTTTTTTGAGGTAATACTGACATTCTGCCCAACCAAACGATTTAATAATGTTGATTTGCCAACATTGGGTCGTCCAACAATGGCAACATATCCGGTATGAAAATTTTGAATTGCCATCATCTCTAAATATACTTAACTAAGAATAAAGATCGGCCCCTAAAGAATCAAAATAATTTTGACTCATTTTTCTTGGCTCTAATTTGTAGGTGTATTTGTTCATAGGCTGTTTTTGCCGCTTCCTGCTCTGCACTACGACGACTGGAGCCTTCTCCAACAGTACAAATACTAAGTTTAGGAATTGCACACTCCACACGGAATTGTTGCTGATGCGCTTCCCCACTAGTAATAATAACGGAATATTTTGGTAACACCAGCTTATGACTTTGCAAATACTCCTGTAAAAGAGTCTTGGGGTCTTTACCTGAATTTTGTGAGTCAAATTTGGGAAGTAGCGGGGTAAAAAGAGTAATAATAACTTCTTCAGCTTTTACGAAGCCTCCATCAAGGTAGACCGCGCCCAGGACAGCTTCTAGTGCGTCTGCAAGAATTGAGGGACGATTATATCCACCACTTTTAAGTTCTCCCTCCCCAAGTTTAATATGATTTCCCAGATCAAGCGTTTTTGCTACCTTAAACAATGCCTCCTGATTAACTAAGTTTGCTCGCAGTCGCGTTAGATTGCCTTCTGTAAGATCAGAAAAATGTCTGAACACCAATCCTGCCACTGCACAGTTAAGAACACTATCCCCAAGAAATTCAAGTCGCTCGTTATGTGGATGACTATGACTGCGATGAGTCAGTGCCTGATACAAAAGCTCAGGTTTACTGAAACTATAACCAATTTTTCGGCAGAATTCGTTACTGTTCATCTCCTGATAGGCTTGTATGTAGTCTATATTAATTATTCTACTAATTACTTTCCACTACTCTCGTTGAAATCTATGAACAAAGAGATATTTGCGAATAAAGGTGTTTTAACTGAGTAAGTAATGCCTACTACCATTTGTCCGTCCTCCTTATCAATTTCAAGATCACTTCCATTAACAACACTTATGTCATCTATTTGGGCACGCTTATTAAATGAACTTCTAACTTCTCCTTTTGTACCATTTTGTAGAACAGGATCACTGGCCATAGCCACGAGAGCTGATTTTATAGCCATATTTTCTCTGTATACAGGAAGCAATTTAAGCACTAACATAACAACAAAGATCGCTATTAATGCCCATAAGATTAAGACCAATAAACCCTCACCTTTTTGTTTATACCTTATGTCGCGCTGCATAATATTCTCCTAAGATTTAAACATTATATTCAACTATTTGATTGATACTCCAATCCGACTTAGATCATTGAAATTCCACCAAACCAAAAATGCCTTACCAACTATATTACTTTCAGGAACAAACCCCCAGTAACGGCTATCACTACTACTATCACGGTTATCTCCCATTGTGAAATAGTTTCCAGCAGGCACCTTACAAGTAAAACCAGAATGATTGTAGTCACAATTCTCATATGATGGAAACTGACGCACACCAGAAATCTGTACGCTAGGCATTACCGGATTAATTATTATGGTGTGATTATGCCCATTTATTGATTCTACATAACCCCTGCTATACACATAATTTATACCAGACTCAACATAGGTATATTCGCCTGTAGGCTTCATTTGCACTGGGGTACCATTAATCATCAGCTTCTTATTACGGTAAGTTATTAAGTCTCCAGGAAGGCCTACTATACGTTTAATGTAGTCCATTGATGGATCTTCAGGGTAGCGGAACACCATTACTTCCCCCCGCTTAGGTTTATTCATATCGGATACCTTAAGGTTAATAACTGGCAACCGGATACCGTAAGTATATTTATTGACTAGAATAAAATCTCCTACCAGTAAGGTTGGAATCATTGAACCCGATGGAATTTTAAAAGGCTCTACCAAGAAAGACCTTAGACAAAATACAATAAGGATTACTGGAAAAAAACTTTTTGGATATTCTACCCACCACGGCTCATTATCCTCTTTTGAACGGCTATGCCGTAATACAAAAAAATCAAGAAGCCAGATACCACCGGTAACTGCCAACAAAATCAACATAATTAGAGGAAAATTCATTCAGTGCCCTATTAAGTAATCCTTGTAAGTCTACTAAACAAGATGCTACACAATTATTTATGTAGTTAATCTCTAATATTTCCTTCTACTATTTATCACTTACCTGCAATATTGCCAGAAATGCCTCTTGTGGAATCTGTACATTACCAACATTCTTCATTCTTTTCTTTCCAGCTTTTTGTTTTTCTAATAATTTACGTTTCCTACTGATATCACCACCATAACATTTAGCAAGAACATTCTTACGTAACGCCTTGATAGTCTCTCTAGCAATAATGTGTGCACCAATCGCAGCCTGTACCGCAATATCAAACATTTGACGAGGAATCAAACCACGCATCCTTTGTACCAGATCCCGTCCTCGATGGTTACTATTCATACGGTGTACTATTAGTGATAACGCGTCTACTTTTTCTCCATTAATAAGTATATCGAGCTTAACTAAATCGGCAGCACGAAATTCTTTAAACTCATAGTCCAGCGAAGCGTATCCCCTGCTAGTAGACTTAAGCTTATCAAAAAAATCCATAACTACTTCATTTAATGGCAACTCAAAAGTAAGCATCACCTGCCTACCCATATATTGCATATCTTTCTGTACTCCACGCTTACCTATACACAAAGTAATAATAGCACCGACATATTCCTGAGGAACTAGAATGGTTGCAACAATTATAGGTTCCCGTATTTCCTCAATCTTTGAAGAATCGGGCATTCTAGATGGGTTATCAATTTCTACTACTGTACCATCACGCATAACCACCTCACAAACTACTGTAGGAGCTGTTGTAATAAGGTCTATGTTGTATTCTCGTTCTAATCTCTCCTGCACAATATCCAAATGTAAAAGTCCGAGAAATCCACAACGAAAACCAAAGCCTAGAGCTTGTGATGTTTCGGGATCATACTGCAATGAAGAGTCATTGAGTTTTAATTTCTCAAGTGCGTCTCGTAAAGAATCGTATTGATTAGACTCGATCGGATAGAGCCCAGCAAATACCTGTGGTTTAATCTCTTTAAAACCGTGTAACGGATTATCAGCAGGATGTTTTGCAAGAGTAACAGTATCCCCAACCTTTGCAGACTTTAGTTCTTTAATGCCAGAAATAATAAAGCCAACTTCTCCCGCACTTAAAGATACTCGATTTTCCGATTTTGGTGTGAATACACCAACTTCTTCACATAAATAATCAGTTTTACTTGCCATGAGTAAAATTCTATCTTTAGGTTTAAGAATTCCATCCACAACTCGCACCAGCATAACAACTCCGACATAGTTATCGAACCATGAATCAATAATAAGGGCTTTCAACGGAGCTGTAGGATCACCTTCTGGCGAAGGAACCTGCTTAATTATTTCTTCTAAAATGTCTTTTACGCCTTCTCCTGTCTTGGCACTAACTTGCAAAGCATCCTTGGCATCAATACCAATGATATCCTCAATCTCCCCAATAACCCTTTCAGGTTCTGCAGCAGGTAAATCAATTTTATTTAATACAGGTAACACCTCAATATCTTGTTCAATTGCAGCATAACAGTTTGCTACAGTTTGAGCCTCAACGCCTTGCGACGCATCTACTACCAGCAAGGCTCCTTCGCAAGCAGCAATAGACCTCGACACTTCGTAAGAAAAATCTACATGTCCTGGAGTATCAATCAAATTCAGAAGGTAAGATTTACCATCAGTTGAAATATATTCAAGTGCAACTGTTTGCGCTTTTATAGTAATGCCACGTTCACGTTCCAGATCCATCGAATCTAATACTTGTGCTTCCATTTCACGGTCTGATAAACCACCGCATAAATGAATAATACGATCAGCCAAAGTAGACTTACCATGATCAATATGTGCAATGATAGAAAAATTGCGAATGTGCTGCATTTGAAATAGAAGTCCGATAATCAGGGGAGTAATGGTCAAAGTTCAGTAACAGAGCAACTAAAAAGGGCACATACTGTGCCCTCAAAATTTATGGCTCTATTCCAACAACTTATCCCGCGTTGACCACTCAGGTTTATTCAAGAAGTATACATTCTAGCGAATTTTGGCAAAATAAGCATCTAGAGCTTTAGCATCCAAATAAAAATGACAAATTTCCGCATTATCCCCAATAAGCACAGGAACGAACTCTCCATATTTTTCTAATAAGCCTGCATTGCTGTCTACATCTACCAACTCAATATTAAAACAAAGCTTCGCTTGCAATTTTTTCAACTCAGAAATCATATCTAAACAGAGATGGCAATCTTTTCGTACATATATAATCAGCTCAACTATTTCTGGCATTATTTGCCATCTCTTCCATTGAGCTTCATGGTAATAAAAGAAGTTGTGTTCCCACGCCTTACTAGTAAGGCTATATTACGTCCTTTCTTTATTCTGCTAAGTAATTGATTGAACCGCCCAACTGTTGTTACATCTTGGTTATTGATTCCCAGAATTATATCTCCAGGGCGCATTCCACTACGACTAGCAATACCCTGTTGCATGTCTTCTACTAGCAAACCATCATCAATTTCAAGTTGTTTTTTCTCATTGTCAGAAAGTTCTCTCAACGCAAGCCCCATGCTATTAGATACATCAGATTTATTGCTTCTTTTTCTTTCTAGACTGGCAATTTTTTCATCTGATGGGAACTCATCAACCTGTACCATCAATTTCTTTGTCGAGCCATTTCTCCATACTTTAATCGATACCTCTGATCCCGGTTTCGTTGCGCCGACAATACGAGGCAAGTCACTAGAAGTAGTGACAATTTTACCATCAAATTCAGTGATTACGTCTTTCGTCTTGAGGCCGGCCTTCTCTGCAGGACCACCCTTTTGGACTAAAGTTACTAGTGCACCACTTGCCTTATCTAATCCAAATGATTCAGCTAATTCTTTGGTTACTTCTTGTATCATCACGCCGATTCTTCCACGACTTACTTTTCCGGTAGCCTTCAATTGATTAGAAATATCTGTGGCAACATCAATAGGAATAGCAAACGATAGGCCCATATAACCACCGGTTCGACTACATATTTGTGAATTAATGCCAACCACCTCACCTTTCATATTGAATAGTGGCCCCCCAGAATTCCCTGGATTTATAGCCACGTCAGTTTGAATAAAGGGAACATAGTTTTCCTGTGCTAATGATCGCCCCTTAGCGCTGACGATACCAGCAGTCACGCTACTCTCGAAGCCAAATGGAGATCCAATAGCCACAACCCATTCACCTACTCTTAATTTACTGGGATCACCTTGGGTCACCTTAGGTAAATTACTGGCCTCAATCTTCAGAAGAGCAATGTCTGTCTTACGATCAGCACCAATTACTTCAGCCCTAAACTCTCGTTTATCGTTTAGCTTTACCGTTATCTCATCTGCTGAGTTCACTACATGTGCATTTGTTAATATATAACCATCTGCGCTAATGATAAAACCAGAACCTAGTGATTTTGATTCAAACTCTCTTGGAGAACCACGAGGAAATAACTCTCTAGGAATAGAACCATGTGGTGGTGAGTGGCGACGAAAAAATTCATAAAATGGGCTATTCTCTGGAATATTCGGCATCCCAGGAATCATCTGATTTCTTGATCTATTATGGGTTTGTACAGTACTAATATTTACCACTGCAGCTCCATGCATATCAATCAGATCAGTAAAATCAGGTAATTCTCTATTCTGTGCAGAAATAGGAAGAGAAAACAAAAATAATATAATTAGAATAAATTTATGCATTATTTCCTGCTTAAAAAATAAAAAGATAGAACCGGAACCTGACCAAAATTTAGATAAACTTTCTACCTGAAATTATGTCTGTGACGCCAAGTAATCTAAATCAAAGTGGGAGATACTAGAAGCAACCT
The DNA here is from genome assembly GCA_965205785.1 of Nitrosomonadaceae bacterium. Taxonomy (GTDB): domain Bacteria; phylum Pseudomonadota; class Gammaproteobacteria; order Burkholderiales; family Nitrosomonadaceae; genus BJGV01. The sequence goes on along the minus strand of OZ242188.1, from coordinate 1,421,288 downwards.
AACCATCAATACTATTCGCGTTACTTAACAACCATAAATTTATGGCTCTTTTTATTCTGTCCAATTAACTTTGTAATTTTTAACAGAGTTACCAATTTGCATCACTGTCGCCGATGGTACCTCACCTATCGTCGTCACCACATTGTCTCCCACCGTTCGGGTATAAATATTAATAGCGCCTTGTCGTGGGTAAGAATCACGGGGCTCCATAGGGTCATTTTTTGTAACTGGCTTAATAAATACTGAAACTGCAGCAATGCCATCCGAAAGCGTAATATGTCCAACAGGTATCGATTTCCCAGAAAAATTACGCTTTACCTCATTAATTTTTGAAAAACCTGGGGGTAAGTTCTCCACCTGCCAACCTAACTCACCTTTCGCCATTTCGGAAGAAACTGGATTAGTATCATGTATCTCAGTAATTTCTGTAACATACCTTGGTTTCAACAACTCTTTATTTATCTTGCCATCAATTTCAAGTTGAGTAAAAACAAACTGTTCAACAACCTGATCTTGGTCCATTACTGCTGCTTTAAGTAACAAGCCTGTGGCAGTATCTACCCACAATTTCTGGCTATATCGCATGCTATCCTTAGACTCCAACAGGATTACCTGACATTCATAATCGCTAATCCGCTCCTTTCCACCTTTCTTTACAATATAGTTGTTATTAATCTTACTCAATGGTTCAGGCAACAATGCTGGGAAAAACTTCTGCAATCCTCTTTTTCCGGTCACTACAGTCTTTCTGTCTGGAAAATAACATTTAACCTCGTCGTTACTACGAACTATCTCACGAGGCGAACCATCAAGTACCTCTATTCTCTCAAATTCCCCTTCACTATTCACCATATGTACGACACGTGACGTCTCCATATGACCACCAGACGAATATACGAAAATACCGGTGTAATTATGTTTGCGGGGTGCATCAACAATGTTTTGTAACCAAACCTGTGCTTCTTTTGATGCACTAGCATCCACAACACTTTGTAACCTGCCTTGGGCTTCTGTTGATATATGAAGAGCGTCCTCTGCAAATGAAGAGAATACAAAGCCAGAAAGAGATAATATGAGAGTAACTATCGCAAAACTTTTTATCATCTGTTGATAGGTCTCTTATATGGATCAGAAACTGTGCGCATATAGGGCGACACGCCACGAATCATGGTACGAGGAGAAAATTCTTCGTGAGCAAATAAATAGTCGTTAAGTTGAATTGGTGCAGGAATTTGAATTACAGCAGAGTCTACCTGAACAGCTGCCTGAAGAACTGACTTATCTGTTATGGGCGCCTCCTTTTGAGTCAGAACAGGAACAGGTACTACAGTAGGTTCAGTTGATTCAGTCTGTACAGACGCCTGAAGAGCTGCTTTGTTAGAAACGGGATTAAGAGGCTTGTCTATTGTCTGCCCGCCCATCCATGCTACTGCTGCTACAGCTGTTACCATTGATGCAGCAACCGCAAATGCAAAAACCTTGCCTTTATGTTCTTTAGGAGATTCTGGGGCCAATACAGTGGGCTCTAAAGCCAATTTTTTTCTTATGCCTGATGCAATGTCAAATGCCGGCATCTCTGGCTGACGTAATGCATCTCCAATTAAATGATATTTTGACCATTCTTTGCGCAGGTTATCAGTTTTTTTAACATGGTTGATTATGTCTGGTGCCTCTATACTGTCCAGCTCACCATCCATCAATGCAGAGATTTTATCTTTCATACTACCACCTTTTGTCTTTACTTGTTTCCATAACAGATTGTAATTTATCTGAAATTGCTTCACGAGCACGAAATATTCGAGACCGCACTGTCCCGGTCGGACAACTCATTATGTTCGCAATTTCTTCATAGCTTAGACCCTCTATTTCTCTTAGTGTAATTGCTGTACGTAGTTCTTCAGGTAGCTCATGCAAAGTCCGATGTACTGTTTGAGCAATTTGCTTACTCATTAATTCACTTTCAGGGGTATCTAACTCCCGCAATTGGCCACCTTCCTCAAAATTTTCTGCATCCTCTATATCAAATCCGTTAGAAGTAGTAGATGCTCTTCGCTTCTGAGCAACTAAAAAATTCTTTGCTGCATTAATACCAATGCGATACAACCAAGTATAAAAGGCACTATCGCCACGGAAAGATGATAAAGACCTATATGCCTTTATAAAAGTTTCCTGCGCAACGTCCTCAACTTCAGCCGAATCACGAATAAACTGTGATAATAATCTAGCTAGCTTCCGTTGATATTTGATCACCAATAACTCGAACGCCTGCTTATCTCCACGCTGAGCACGTTCTACCAACTGCTGATCAATTTCTCGGTCACTCATATGCCGCACGTTCCCTGAATTTAATGAATTATACCAGTGATCACTACTACATCATGGCATGATAGCCATTTACTCTTTCAGGGCTTCAATCGAAAACCGAGTTCCGTTGCTAAAATTCTATCTCTTACATTCCATGTATTGCCTGTATTAAGAGACAATATACATCCTATATTAGTTCATATTCAAACAGGGTTATTCTAAGAATGTCCGGGATATTGTATATCCTAGCCTGAAGTCTGTTATGATTTTTGTGTAATTTAACCGCAAATTTAACAATAGCTATAACCAGAGTTGCACCACCTATGTCTAATACCTATTTTGATACACTCATTATTGGCAGTGGTCTTGCCGGCCTGACACTTGCACTTAATTTAGCACAAAGCAAAAAAGTAGCTATTATAACCAAACAAGCATTACTTGATGGCGCTAGCGGATGGGCTCAAGGCGGTATTGCTGCAGCGCTATCAGAAGATGACTCCCCGGAGGCACATATACGCGACACACTAAATGCTGGCGCCGGATTGTGCAATGAAGAAATTACTCGTAGTGTACTAGAAAGTGGGCCACAAGCAATCCAATGGCTAATCGAACAAGGAGTTCCATTCACCCGTGATCAAGAAAATAATACTGGGTATCACCTTACGAGAGAAGGAGGCCATAGTGTACGTAGAATAATCCATGCGGCAGATACTACAGGCCAAGCAGTACAAGAAACCTTAGGCGAAAAAGTTCTCAACCATAAAAATATATTCGTACTTGAATACCATATCGCTATTGACATCATAACAAGCAAAAAATTGGGCCATACTGATTCAAACAGCAATTGTTGTTATGGTGCTTATGCCCTTAATAATCAGTCAGGCAAGGTAAGCACTATCTCTGCACAAAATACCGTATTAGCAACTGGTGGAGCTGGTAAAGTTTATCTTTATACTACCAATCCTGATACGGCTACTGGTGACGGTATCGCCATGGGCTGGCGTGCAGGGTGCCATATAGCTAATATGGAATTTATCCAGTTCCATCCTACTTGTCTTTACCACCCGCATGCTAAATCGTTTTTAATAACTGAAGCAGTACGTGGAGAGGGAGGCATTCTGAAACTTCCGGGTGGGAAGCGCTTCATGCCATTGCACGATGAACGTGCTGAATTGGCACCTCGAGATATTGTCGCCCGCGCTATCGACTTCGAAATGAAAAAACGTGGACTAGATTGTGTTTATCTAGACATTTCACACAAACCAGCTATTTTCTTAAAAAAGCACTTCCCATTTATTTATACTCGTTGCCTTGAACTAGGTATAGATATTACTCAGCAACCTATCCCAGTTGTACCTGCTGCTCATTACACCTGTGGCGGTATAGTTACAAATATAAATGGAAAAACAAACCTAGATAATTTATACGCGATAGGAGAAACTGCACATACTGGTCTCCATGGTGCCAATCGTCTTGCAAGTAACTCACTATTGGAATGTCTCATATTTGGTCAAGCAACTGCCAAAGATATCCTCAACCAATCGTCTATTCCTGATGTAAAACTGCCACAGTGGGACGAAAGTAGAGTTAGTCACGCAGATGAAGAAGTTATTATCTCTCATAACTGGGATGAATTACGACGTTTTATGTGGAACTACGTTGGTATAGTTAGAACTAATAAACGCCTGCAGCGTGCTCAACACCGAATCAAATTACTACATGAAGAAATAAGTGAGTATTACGCAAACTTTCGTGTGACTAGTGATCTGTTAGAACTTCGCAATCTAGTAGACACTGCAGATTTGATTGTACAAAGTGCTATGTTGCGTCATGAAAGTCGTGGCCTACATTTTAGTATGGACTATCCTAATACACAGCTAAAAGCAATAGATACTATATTAAAAACATAGTTCCTGCTTCTATCAATCTTTAGTGATTTAAATTTATGCAACTATATTTGTTAATTTTTTCTGAATGAATTCAGTCTGGCATTCTTTTCTACAAGATCATAATGCAGTTATAGAAAATAATTGTGTGAGTCACTATGGCAACCCTCCCGCAGAACTTAAAAGTACCTGCCTTAATACAATAATATCTGACCTTTCACATTTTGGATTGATTCGTTTCTATGGCGAAGATGCCACATCATTCTTGCAAGGACAATTGAGTTGTGATGTCGGAAAGATAGATTTCTGTACAGCACAGTATGGCAGCTATTGCACTCCAAAAGGGCGAATGCTTGCCAGTCCTCTAATATGGCAAAATCCAACTGGATACTTAATGCAAATACCAGTTTCACTACTCGTAACACTAGAGAAACGATTATCTATGTATGTTCTACGTTCCAAAGTGAGATTAAATAATGAGAGTGACACACATGTGCGTATTGGTGTTGCCGGAGATCATGCTACAGAAGCAATAAAAAAAATATTTGGAACAACCCCAGATCAATTTCTTAGTGTTATTAATAATACGCAGGGGAGCATTCTTTGCCTTGCTCAAAACCGTTTTGAAATTATCACTACACCAGAGCATGCACCAAGGCATTGGGAGCATTTGAAAAAATATGCTACGCCAGTTGGTAGATTCTGCTGGGACTGGCTAGAAATAAAAGCGGGTATTCCGATTATCACACCTGCCACTCAAGAACAATTTGTACCTCAAATGACAAATTTGGAAGCTATTGGTGGCATAAGTTTTCAGAAAGGTTGTTATCCAGGTCAAGAAATCGTTTCACGTACTCAATATTTGGGTAAGATTAAACGCCGCATGTATCTTGCAAATATTAGCACCAAAGAACCTATTGCTGCTGGAGATGAACTGTACAACAATAACAAACAAGCATGTGGAATGATAGTTAACGCTGCGCCCTCACCTGAAGGCGGATATGATGTACTAGCAGTGATACAAATAGATAGTGTCAAAAACGGAAATGTTTTTTGGAAAACCCTTAAAGGGCCAATACTAAAAATTATGCCGTTACCCTATTTACTAAAATAATTAGTTATATTTTAGTAATCTTATTCAATTCACACTCTATGCTCAGAAAGAAGCCTACCCATTTCATATCCTAAATATTTGACTATTTACTGTGCACCCCTGTTATTTTATATTTCGAATGAAAAATTTATGTACGTCATCTAGATTACGTGTACGTTTCATTGGTGGAAGACTCTGCCAAATTCGTTTACCGTAAGATTTTGTAATAATACGGTGGTCACAAATCATCAATACACCACGATCAATTTCATCACGGATTAATCGTCCTACACCCTGCCTTAAGTTGATAACGGTATGTGGAATCTGATATTCCATGAATGCATTACGACCCTCATTGTTGATTTTTTCAATCCGCGCTGAGAGGACGGGATCGTCAGGTGGTGTAAAAGGCAATTTATCTATTATAACCAGTGATAGAGCTTCGCCACGAACATCTACTCCCTCCCAAAAAGACTGACTGCCAATAAGTACAGCATTGCCCATTTTACGAAACCGGTCTAGCATTTCAGATCGTGAGCCCTGACCTTGCAACAACAAGGGGTAGTCAATCTGCTCACGTTCAAATAGCTCCAATAGTGTAGTATATGCCTGCTGCATTGCTCGTATACTGGTGCACAAAATGAATGCACGACCACAGCTCATCTTTATCACTGGAAGCACTGCATTAACCATTTTTTCCGTATATCCATGATCATTTGGCTCTGGTAAACCAGTTGGTACGTAAAGTAAAGCCTGATTAGCAAAATTAAATGGGCTCTCCCAGCTAACTGCTTTTACTGAACTTAATTCCAGGTTTAAACCCATTACGCCGTTGTAATGCGAAAAATCACCTTTTACTGAAAGTGTTGCAGAGGTAAATATCCATGCACGTGAAGAAGCATTCATTTGTTTGTTAAATGCTTCTGCAATAGATAGAGGAGTCGCATTGAGTTGTAGTACATATTTGAATGTTTCTATCCAACAGACGAACCCTTCCATTTCTGCCTGACTATCCCAACGAGTAATTTTGGCAATAATTTCCCGTGCTCGTTGCCAACAATTTTCTAATCCTTCCGAACGTTCTGCTTGGCTCTCCAACATTGAGCTTAATGCTGTAAGCTTCTCAAGTAACCCATCTAGTTTTTCTTTAAATTCAGTATTTCGTATTATTGTAGATCTAGGCAAACGAGCGCGCTCACTCCCAATAGTAAGCCGCAAATCACGCGCAGCTTTTTCTACGGCTAACACAGCATCAGGTAATGCAATGAAGTCCTTAGCACTTTGTAATCCTTCAATATTAATTTCTTGTGCCAGCTCCAGTAACTGACCAGTACTTACTGACTCTCCAAAAAACAAACTCGCTGTTTCAGGCAACTGATGTGCTTCATCAAATATTACAGTATTACAAGCAGGAAGCAGTTCTGATAGCCCTTCATCGCGTAGCAATACATCAGCAAAAAACAGATGATGATTTACTACTATCACGTCTGCCGAGAGTGCTTGTTTTCGTGCTTCCATAACAAAACACTCCTTAAAGTAGGAACATTCCGAACCAAGACAGTTTTCTCTAGTCGAAGTGACACGCTGCCAAATTGTTGCGTTCTCAGGTACCCCACTTAAACCACTTTTGTCACCATTTCTGCTGGAAACTGCGTAGCGTTCAATTAATTTCAAATATTCTCTATCATTAAGACTAGTAAAATCTTCTTGTAAAGTGCGGTCTAGATAATAGCGGCACACATAATTAGTACGCCCTTTTAATAAAACAACATTTACAGGCACATCAAGTGCCGCACGTACAGTATTAATATCCCTATTAAAAAGTTGATCTTGCTGAGTTTTGGTTCCTGTTGAAATAATTACTTTTCCACCAGCTAGAAGTGCGGGAACTAAATAAGCAAAAGTTTTACCAGTTCCTGTGCCCGCTTCTGCAATAAGAATATGATTATTTGAAATAGTTTCGGCTATCATCTCAGCCATCTCCCTCTGCTGAGCACGTGCACGATATCCAGGTACAAACCTAGCGAGTGAGCCGTTAGCAGCAAAATAAGGTTCAAGACTTAGCATGAAAATTTTATTAGAACTAGAACTACTCCATAGTAGCTCAGTGTTTAAAATAAATCGATTTACACAATTCAAAATTTAGTATTTATAACTCTTGAGCAGCCATAATACTATTATTCTAACTACATAACAGTGGGTTAACATTATTTAACTCGCCACTCTATTCTTAATCCTAATTTTTCCGAGAATTTAAGAAAATTGGTAGTTTTTCACAAGTGATTTTTTAGTCTTCACATTGCCTGACAAATTGCTTGACTTGAGGCACTTTTGTCGGCTAATCTGAGGGGGTTGATAGTCGGCTAATCTGAGTATCGAGAGCTATTGGTCGTCACAAAGGTTTTGAAAGTCGTAGTACATATTTGAAATGGTATAGGAGGGAAACAACATGGCAACAACATACGGAACAACTGGAACAGTAACTACAGAGTCTCGTAACTGGGACATGTCACAGTGGTATGACTCAAAGTACTATAAATTTGGCATGGCACTCATGCTGGCAGTGGCAATATTCTGGATTTGGTATCAGCGTACCTTTGCCTACTCACATGGAATGGACTCAATGGAACCAGAATTCGAGAAAGTCTGGATGGGTCTGTGGCGTGTACACATGGTTGTATGGCCAACATTTGCATTAGTGACCTGGGGCTGGCTCTGGAAAACACGGGATACTAAAGAACAACTGGATAACCTGGATCCGAAGCTGGAAATCAAGCGTTATTTCTACTGGATGATGTGGCTGGGCGTTTACCTCTTTGGTGTGTACTGGGGTGGCAGCTTCTTCACCGAGCAAGATGCTTCATGGCACCAGGTGATCATACGCGACACTAGTTTTACTCCTAGTCATGTCGTCGTATTCTATGGTTCCTTCCCAATGTACATTGTCTGCGGGATTGCCAGTTATCTGTATGCTATGACCCGTTTGCCGCAATACAGCAGAGGCACATCGTTTCCTTTGGTATTTGCGATTGCCGGTCCGCTGATGATTCTGCCAAACGTTGGTCTTAACGAATGGGGACATGCCTTCTGGTTCATGGAAGAACTCTTCAGTGCTCCATTGCATTGGGGATTCGTGATTCTGGGTTGGTCTGGCCTGTTTGCTGGCGGAGTTGCAGCACAAATCATCACGCGCTACTCCAATCTGACAGATGTGATCTGGAATAACCAAAGCAAGGTCATTCTAAACAACCGGCTCTAATCTTTAACTGTCCTCCTACTACACCCCCCTGCTCTCATCGGAGAGCAGGGCCAGGTGAATCACAGTAGGGAAACAGTTGCAATATCTGCCGGGAGTTCGCTACACAGGCGAGGTAGATAGAAAGAAGAAAAGAGGCCGGATTATTTTTATGTTTAAGCCCATACGACATACCTGAAGGGGGAAACAATGGCAATTTTTAAAACAGACGAGATTATAAAGCTGGCGAAGATGCCACCGGAAGCGGTGAGCATGTCTAGGCATATAGATCTGATTTACTTTCCGATTTTATGCATACTTCTAGTCGGCACTTATCACATGCATTTTATGCTACTTGCAGGAGACTGGGATTTCTGGCTTGACTGGAAAGACCGTCAATGGTGGCCGGTGGTTACTCCTATTGTAGGAATCACTTACTGCTCTACTATTATGTACTACCTCTGGGTAAATTACCGGCAGCCATTTGGAGCAACGCTATGTGTTGTATGCTTGCTTGTTGGTGAATGGTTAACCCGTTACTGGGGTTTCTACTGGTGGTCCCATTATCCGATTAACTTTGTATTGCCCTCCACGATGATTCCTGGGGCATTGATGATGGATACGATACTATTGTTGACCCGTAACTGGATGATTACAGCGTTGCTTGGCGGCGGATGTTTTGGACTGTTCTTTTATCCGGGTAACTGGCCAATATTTGGGCCAACTCACCTCCCATTAGTAGTAGAAGGGGTGTTACTCTCAGTGGCTGACTATACCGGGTTCCTATATGTACGTACCGGTACACCTGAGTATGTTCGGTTGATTGAACAAGGATCGCTACGTACCTTCGGTGGTCATACTACGGTGATTGCTGCATTCTTTGCAGCTTTTGTGTCCATGTTAATGTTCGTTGTTTGGTGGTACCTAGGAAGGTTCTACTGCACCGCGTTCTACTACGTCAAAGGCCCTAGAGGACGGATAACAGAGAAGATGGATGTTACCGCTTTTGGCGAAGAAGGCTTTCCAGAGGGGATAAAATAATGAATACGAATAAATTATTTAAAGGATTCGTCCTTAGTCTCGCCGGAATGGCGACACTTGCCCTTGCTCTGGTAGTTGATGTTACCCCCGTTGCCGCACATGGTGAACGTTCTCAGGAGCCATTCCTGCGGATGCGTACCATACAATGGTACGACATGGAGTGGGGAGAAGAGAAAAAGGGTGGTAAGGCAACTAAAGTCAACGATGTGGCTATTATGCGAGGAAAGTTTCACCTGGCAGAAGATTGGCCGGCTGCAGTTGGTAAACCAAACCGTGCATTCTTCAACATAGGTAGCCCAAGTCCGGTGTTTGTCCGTTTGAGCGTGAAACTAAACGGTGAGCCTGCATTTATTGCAGGACCGTTGGTAATTGGCCGGGACTACGCGTTTGAAGCCAGACTGAAAGCGCGGATACCTGGACGTCACCATATACACGCGATGGTAAACGTAAAGGATGCGGGACCAATTGCTGGGCCAGGCTCCTGGATGAGTATCTCAGGCGACTGGGCTGACTTTAGAAACCCGATCAAGTTACTAACAGGGGAAACCATTGATTCAGAGACCTGGAATCATGCCAATGGCGTTATGTGGCATTCCATATGGATGGCCCTCGGTTGTTTCTGGATTGGTTGGTTTGTTGCCCGGCCGATGTTCTTGCCACGTAGCCGTGTTCTTCTGGCATACGGGGATGAACCCATGATTGATCCGATGGATACCAAAATGGGATGGATCTTCCTGATCCTGACTGCTGCTCTCGTGTGGGGCGGCTACCGTTATACGGAAAACAAACATCCCTATACGGTACCTATCCAAGCTGGTGAAACAAAGATCGATCCTCTTCCGGTGAAACCTAATCCGATCGCAATTAAAGTAACAAATGCGAACTATGATGTACCAGGACGCGCACTTCGCGTGACCATGATGATCACCAATAGTGGAGATGAAGCCGTTAGAATCGGTGAATTCACTACAGCAGGTGTCAGATTCATCAACAAGGTAGGTCTGAAGTATCTCGATCGTTTCTATCCGAGAGAGCTTGTGGCAACCGGATTATCATTGGCAAATACTACGCCAATTGAACCTGGTGAGACCCGCGAGGTAAAAATGGAAGCGAAGGACGCATTGTGGGAAGTACAACGACTAATGGCCCTTATGGGTGATCCTGAAAGTCGTTTTGGTGGATTGCTGATGACCTGGACTGATTCAGGTGATCGCAACATCAACAGCATACATGGTCCTGTTATTCCGGTCTTTACCAAGCTATAAGGCAAGGCAGGCATGACACCGATCCGCCTCCCGTCATATGACGGGATGGTGGATCGGTTTTTTTTGCAGTAGAAAAAGAGATTTTAACTGAAGTTAGGATTGAACCCACTTAGTAAGTGGTTGCCACTGTGCCAACTCCTGCTCAGCTTGGTAAAAAGGCAAATCAAAGATGCTCTTGCCATTAAAAGCAGCATTAACATACACCATGGTATCGCGTAAATAAGTAAGAATTGGCAGATCATACTGCATAAGAAATTGTTCTAGGGTAGATGCTGCGCGAGTACGTGGATCCACTCTCATTGCAACTATACCAATAAAAGATTTTTTTCTTTGTATAGTCTTTTCTTCTGTCAACCTATTTATGAAATCACGTGTAGCGACCATGTCAAATACCGATGGCTGCACAGGAACAATTATTTTATGTGCAATTTTTAAAGCGTGAGAAAGATTTTTCCCTTGAATTCCAGCAGGAGAGTCCAACACAAGCCAATCATTGTTTTTTATGTTTCCTTTGGATACATTCCGCTCCAAACCTAACCTAGAAATAGATGGTAACTCAGGAGCTCGTAATGCAAGCCAGTTTAGTGATGATTTCTGCTGATCAAGATCCCACATTACTACTCTCTGGTTCTGTTTAGCCAGATACCCAGCCAAGTTAGTTGCCAATGTGGTTTTACCTGATCCCCCCTTAGGATTCGCAATTAAAATTGTACGCATAAACTCCCCCCAACACGTATATTTCATCCAAAATAAATAGAATCAACTACTTTTCTTCATATGTGGAAAATACTAATTTGAAAATTTTACTCAGATTCTTGCTTTAATCCTTCCTGCAAAGGTGTAAATTTTTCAGGAGTTTCAGAATTAGGAATTAGCTCTGAAACAGATAACATCTCCATACTTCCTTTCTCTTCAACAAGCAAACCAGGCTCCTCCAATGGAGGCAATTCTTCTAAAGAGCGTAAGTTAAGATCATTAAGAAAATCCTTAGTAGTAGCAAATAAAACTGGTCTTCCAGGAACATCACGATGTCCAATAGCTTCTATCCAACCACGCGCCTCCAGAGCCTTAAGAACTGGACCAGATACTGATACACCACGAATTTCTTCAATATCACCACGTGTCACAGGCTGCCGATAAGCTATGATGGCAAGTGTTTCTAATACTGCTCGAGAATATCGGGGAGGCTTTTGTGGATTCAGTTTACGGAGAAACTCCTGAACCTCTAATTTTGTATGAAATCTCCAGCCACTGGCAACACAAACTAACTCTACGCCCTCTTCTTCCCATTTCTCACGTATCTCCTCAAGTAATTTACGAAGAATTTCTGTACTTAATTCGCCGTCAAATAATTTTTTTAGTTCTGATAATGGCAATGGATCTTGAGTAGTAAGTAAAGCTGCTTCCAGTATGCGTTTGACTTGATCAGAGTCTCTTTGATCAGATAAATTAAACGGAAGCAAGGAAGTCGACTGATTTGACATAAATGGTTCCAATAGGTTGAGATTGCGTAATTTCTACCAGGCTTTCCTTTACGAGTTCAAGCAATGCAAGAAAAGTTACTACTATTTCGGCCACTCCTGCAGTGGGGCCGAACAATTCATTGAACTCAATAAATTCACGTCCACGTAAATCCCGCATAATACGACTCATATGCGATCTTACTGAAAGCTCAGCCCGAGTAACGCGATGATGGCGCCTGGTCTGAGCACGTACTACAAGCATAATCCATGCGTTACGTAGATCATTAACATTAACTTCTGGAAGGTGCTTAACTACTGTCTGTTCAATTAATACTTGAACCAGTGAAAAATCACGCTCGGCCTGAGGTATGTCATTTAACCGTTGTGCAGCTAGTTTCATTTGTTCATATTCTAGCAATCGGCGCACTAATTCAGCACGAGGATCTATGTCATCTTCGCTAGTACTAATTGTAGGCCGGGGCAATAACATGCGCGACTTAATTTCAATAAGAAGAGCCGTCATCAATAAATATTCTGCCGCTAACTCGAGTTGATTAGTACGCATGAGCTCAACATAAGCCATATATTGACGTGTCAGTTCTGCCATAGGAATATCTAGTACTTCTAGGTTATGCTTACGAATAAGATAAAGTAACAAGTCCAATGGCCCTTGGAATGTATCAAGAAACACTTCCAATGCATCTGGAGGAATAAACAAATCCCGCGGCACTTCCAACATTGGCTCGCCGCGGATACTTGCAATAGGATTCGTTTTTATAGGGTTAAAAAGTTGGCTCACGCTTAAATAAAAACTACTTGTCTGATCTAATTATACCGCACCAGATTTATAGATAATGTTACTAATAAAAATATAAGACTAAGAATAATTTAGCCCCATTGCCTCTCTTACATCACGCATGGTTTCCTGTGCTAATTTATCAGCTTTTTCACAACCATCAGCAATTATATTACGTACCAAAGTAGGGTCTTCTTCGTACATTTTTGCACGTTCCTGCATAGGTTGCTGTTCTGCTAACACTGCATCAATTACTGGCTGCTTACACTCTAGACAACCAATACCTGCACTTTTACACCCTTGTTGCACCCAATCTCTGACCGTATCATTTGAATAAACCAAATGAAATTGCCAAACCGGACATTTGGCTGGATCACCTGGATCACCACGCCGGATGCGTGCTGGATCCGTCCGCATTGTTCGAATTTTATTTTTGACGCTATCAGGACCCTCTCTCAAACCAATAGTATTATTATAGGACTTAGACATTTTTTGACTGTCTAAACCTGGCATTTTTGATGCATTGGTAAGCATTGCCTCAGGTTCTGAAAGAATCATTTTACCGCCCCCTTCAAGATAACCAAATAATCGTTCTCGATCTCCCATATTCAAATTCTGCTGTTCCTCGAGCAATGACTTTGCTGTTTCCAAAGCCTCATTATCTCCCTGCTCCTGGTAACGATTACGCAATTCTCTATAAATTTTAGATTTTTTAGATCCAAGTTTCTTTATCGCCGCCTCAGCCTTCTCCCTAAATCCAACTTCCTTACCATAAATATGGTTAAAACGACGTGAGATCTCACGGGTAAACTCTATATGTGGTGTTTGATCTTCGCCAACCGGAACTCGGTTAGCACGGTAAATAAGAATATCTGCACTCTGCAATAAAGGATAGCCAAGAAATCCATAAGTACCAAGTTCTTTATCAGTTAAATTTTCTTGCTGATCTTTGTAGGTAGGAACCCTCTCCAACCAGCCTAGCGGCGTAATCATTGAAAGTAATACATGCAATTCGGCATGTGCAGGAATGCGTGACTGGATAAACAGTGTTGCCTGGGCTGGATCCACACCAGCAGAAAGCCAGTCCACCACCATGTCCCATACATTTTGTTCGATTATCTCTGGCGCATCATAATGAGTAGTAAGAGCATGCCAATCAGCAATAAAGAACAAACATTCAAATTCTTGCTGTAATTCCACCCAATTCTTCAGTACACCATGATAGTGCCCTAAATGTAAACTACCAGTAGGACGCATTCCAGATAAAACTCGATCAGTAAACATTCTACTTTATCCTAAATTATTTTTAACCTTATAACCCGACAAATATTGCTACTAATTTTATCGTAAGATCACGTAAAGGTAATATGACAGCACCAAGTACACCAGTAAAAATCAAAATTATTAAAATTGGAAAACCATAAGGTTCTATCTGTGCAAAACGATATGCAATACGCTGAGGTAACAAACTCACTGCTATGCGCCCCCCATCCAAAGGAGGTAAAGGTAACAAATTAAGAACTAAAAGTATTGCATTTATTAATACACCAAATTGGCCCATTATGATCATTGGCTTCGAAAAATCACTTTCCGGTATAGTTATGCCAAGTTTTATTATATAAGCCCATAATACTGCCATCAAAAGATTTGCTCCCGGCCCGGCAAGTGCTACCCAAAACATGTCATTTTTAGGGTTACGAAGATTACTAAAATTTACTGGCACTGGCTTTGCCCAACCAAATAAGAACCCTGATAAGGCATATAACGCTACTGGTACGATAATTGTACCCATCAGATCAATATGACGTAAGGGATTAAGACTAATTCGTCCTTGCGCATAAGCTGTAAGATCGCCGTAATACTTAGCCACATAACCATGAGCAGCTTCATGCAAAGTAATGGCAAAAATTACTGGAAGCGCCATAATAGCAATGTCTCGAATAATACTATCCATACACTATCCCGAATGGATCTAAACTACCTCTGCCACTACGTACTAATTCTGGCTCGTCCCCGGTTAAATCAATTACAGTTGTCATTTCCAAACTACAGGAACCACTATCTAATATTAGCTCTACTTGATGTTCAAGCCGATCTCGGATTTCCTCTGGATCATTGATAGGAAAATCATCCCCGGGCAAAACCAAAGTAGAATTCAGTAACGGCTCATCCAGCTCTTCTAACAGTGCCTGAACCACCGGATGGTCAGGGATTCTAAGCCCAATAGTGCTGCGCTTGGGATGCTGTAAACGACGAGGAACTTCTCGGGTAGCTTCAAGTATAAATGTATAACTACCCGGTGTAGCTTTCTTAAGTAACCTATACTGACTGTTACTAACTTTAGCATAGTGAGATATTTCGGCAAGATTGCGACATACTAGTGAAAAGTGATGTTGCTTACTCACATGTCGCATGCTACGAATACGAGTCATAGCATTCTTATTACCTAACTGGCACCCAAAAGCATAACAAGAGTCAGTTGGATAAACAATTACGCCACCAGCACGCACAATTGATACTGCTTGACGCAATAAACGTGATTGAGGATCGTCAGGATGAATAGAAAAGAATTGAGCCACGGTAGTATATGTCTATTGTATCAACATTGAATTATAAGTATCTTGACCATACTATATTTTTCTATCCCAATCATGCCAAACGGGCGTACAGTCTACTGGAAATTCTGGCATCCGACCTATATCGAAATAGCTCTCCCCAGGCCCATGAAAATCTGATCCACGTGAAGCAAGTAAACCCATTCGTTTTGCATGATGCGCAAATAATAAAGCCTGTTCAGGAGTATGGCTAGCAGTAATGACCTCTATGGCAGATCCACCAAGTGCACGAAATTCAAATAGCAGGTCATCCAGTAATTCCTTGCCTAATTTATAACGTGCTGGATGAGCAATTACAGCCCTGCCGCCACTACCACATATCCAATCCACCGCGTCACTTAATGGGGCCCATTTATGTGATACGTATCCAGGTTTTCCTTTAACCAAAAATTTCTTGAAAACAGATTTAACATTCTTAGCATATCCCTGTTCAGCTAAAAAACGAGCAAAATGGGTACGTCCAATCAAGCCTCCTTCCCCTGCATAGTAATAGGCGCCCTCTAAACTACCCTGAATGCCAACTTTATCAAGTTGCACAGCGATATTACTTGCACGTGACACCCTCCCACTACGAATGATTTCTAAACCTTGTACCAATGGAAAATAGTTTGGATCTACATCGAGGCCGACAATGTGAAGAGTTCTGTTCCGCCAAGTAACCGATATTTCTACGCCATTAATGAAAATGATATTCTTTTCATTTGCAGCACGACGGGCTTCATCCAGCCCACCTACATCATCATGATCAGTCAGCGCCAACATGTTTACCCCACGTGTGGCAGCACGCTCAACCAACTGTGTGGGTGTTAGTAAGCCGTCAGAAACTGTGGAGTGGCAATGCAGATCAATGTTAAGCATGAAACAAATTATTATTACAAAAGAAGAGGCACATCATAACATAAGGAGAAAGCGAAAAATTGATTACACGAAAGTATGATAAATGATTAATTCTATTGTATAAATAATGGTTACTCTCTGAGATTATTCCATGTTGCGATCTCTCAATATAATATCTGATACTCTAGCTCGGTTTATTCATTCTTGAATAAATTATTATCTACCCTTCATACACCCATTCTCTCCATCCTTTTAGCAACGGAAAATATAGCCCTAATTTGATCGACCGGGTATCAACCCCGCGCATCATTACAGCATAGCGATTTAGTTGGATACGATATCGTTCTCGCTCACGATCAAGAAAAAACTCTACATCTGTACCTACATGGCTACTAGTTTTATAATCTATAATCCAACGCGAGTCATCCATGCCAATAAAAGTACGATCAATTATCTGACCCACTGGGTCCCCGTCAATTACTGTTGTCATATGTAGCTCATTCTGAGCATTCTTCTGTGGGCCAAGTAACCACCGACCGCGTTTATCATATACTGTATGGATAAGCGCAGATTTTATACGTATAGCTGCAGATTCTATTTCATCATTATTACCACTCATTCCACATACAATTAAATTCTGTTTAAATATATTGTGTAAACTTTCAATTCGATGCTTGCCCCACTTCTCCACTCCATCTTCAGCAATACGTTGTAACCACCGATGTACGACACTCCCAATATGGCGAGCAGTTTCTCCGGCCCATGAAAATTCTATTTCTTGCTTGCTTACCTTTTCCTGTAATTGCCTCCACTTCACACCTGGTGGTGAAGAAGGAAATATCCAATCAGATGCAAGACGACGAAGTGATTGGTCAATTGAGTACTCTTCCTCTTCCTTAATTTCGTTACCACCATTCGGAGACTTTTCCCGTGTAGCAACTTTGGTAAAAATTGGTTTAACCACTGGCCATAATTTATTCAATAGTGACTTTTTTGAAGGTTTCTTTAATTCGATCGCACCATCAATATCTAAAGAAAGGGCTGTGTTACCCAACAGATGTAAAAATTTTTTCGCACGTGTTGCTGCAACATAAAGAAGACGTTCGTCTTCAAAAGACTCTTTCTCTTGGTCAAGTTTCTCCAGCCAAGGGTAAATGAGATCGCTGGTTGTACCCGTTTCCTGAATCGGTGCAAGTAACAAATCATTATGCTTGCCCATTACATCATCCGAAATATATGGTCGCTCCATCCACATAAACAACTTTTTTTTGTTTTTACGCGCCGAACGCCCAAGACCGGGCACGATCACGTAATCGAACTCAAGTCCCTTAGCTTTATGAATTGTCATAAGTTGCAACGTGTCATCAGCCTCCGTATCGGGTAACGCATAAAGCTTGGTAAGCCCTTCTTCAAATGCTGTCAGCTCATAGATACTTCCCATTTTTTCATGTGTTTCAAGATAATTAAGGTAAATTTTTGCATCTTCGAGATCAGTCTCTCTATTAACACAAGCTGCGCCCCCTAATGCCATCCATGCTGCCTCAACAGTTGCGCGTAGAGACTGTCGATTACGATTGTTTATACAGTTTCCTAATACTTCTCTCATATATAGTAATCGAGTAACACCATCAGCAGAGACTGCCGATAAGCGCGCCTCATCATTGAGTAATTCCCACACTGTATGGCGACTTTCTCTAAAACTATTTTCTCCGATATTTTCAATATCAGAATCATTTGTAGTTTGTGTTGAGATAAGTACATTGAAATCACTGAGTGTTAAGCCACACCATGGTGCACGCAGTACTGCAAGCCACGCCAATCTGTCTGCTAAATGTGCCAATGCACGTGTTAGTACCAATAAATCCTGTACTACTGGTCGGCAGCCTAGCTCTTCAATTCCAATTGCGCGAAATCGCAGTCCGGCTTCTCTTAATTGCGGTACGATTTTATGAAATGAAGCACGGGTGCGCCCAAGAACAGCGATGGTAGCAGACGGATCATCACGACGCGTCTGTTCAATAATCTCCACTAACTTTTTAGCTTCTGCTGCATGATCTCCATTAAAAAATGGATGAATGCTGACTGCCTCGCCAATTAGAGCCGGATGTATTGCAACTGATGCTGTGTAGGATACCGCACCAGCAGAAATATCTTCTTCTCTTACCGGCATTATCTGTGCAAAGGTGTCATTGACCCAATCCACAATACCGCTATGTGAGCGGAAATTGGTACGCAACACAATCGATTTCAGTTCAATTTTACCAATGCCTTTAGCACGGGCACGTAAAAATAATCCTACCTCAGCCTCACGAAAGCGATAGATTGACTGCATGGGATCACCAACTACAAACAAGGTGCGCCCATCACCCGTTTCCCATCCGGCAGTAAGTTTAGTAATTAACTCATACTGACTGATCGATGTATCCTGAAACTCGTCCATCAGCAAGTGCTGAATACGGTAATCGAGGGCAAGCGCAAGATCAGTTGGCGCGTCGAGCTCTCCAAGTGCTTGTAAAGCGCCCTGCGCGACTTCAGTAAAGTCCGCCCTGCCCCGTGCTTGAAACACAAGCTTGAGCTGTGCGACGGTATACGGTAATAAACGAGTAATGGAACCAAGTGCTTCCCACTGAATATGAGTGTAAGTAGGTCGCGGAAGTTCGCGTATATTATGTAACCATTTTAGTAATGTGTCATTTTCCTTGAGCTTGTCTATCAATGTGAGCGCACGATCTTTCCATAATCTTGCTTTTTCTTTCTCATCCTTAGTTTTACCTGGAGGAAAACCATTGCTAATGGTATGCTTTGCTCGCCAACCACCATCTTTTGTTGTAAGCAACTCGGCTATGCCAAGCCAGAGGGGAACGTCATGTTCCTCACTGCCAGGTAAAGTACTGAGCTCCTCACAAATAGTGAGCGGTGAATTCCTACTGATTTCTTTAAGATTTATGGCGGCATATTGTGCAAGCTTGATCATTTCATCCAGCAACGATTCTGGAAATAAGTTAAGTACGCGCTTAAGTGTTTCATGCCGCACATTCCGTAGTGCTGCCTCTAACTCTCCGCGACCTTTACCTTCATAAATATGACGCAGCCAGTGATCGCGCTTCTCCAGTATTTCGGAGAGTAGTTTTTCAGTGCGACTCACATCATTGTCAAGATGTTCTAATAACCGTTCAACATCCTGTACCCGTTCAGCATCCTGCACTACTACATTATTTTTTTTGACTAAATCAATGGTCGCACGAGCCGCCTCAAGATAAAGATCAGATGCATCCTCTGTGCTCTTTAGTTGAAAACAGAATTCAGATAGTATCGGCATCTGACGCACAAATAATGCACACAGTGAGTCAATAGTCTGGATACGCAGACGCGTCGGATTATTAGCAATCTGCCAACCTGCCTGAGCATCGCGCTGCAGTACCTCTCCAGCTAGCGTACAGAGTAATTTCTCGTGTTCAGTTTCAGGAGTCTTATTGGGCTGAGCAAGTGCTGCAAGTACTCGTTCTCGTATTTCTACCACAGCCTTCTTTGTGAACGTAATCACTACTATCTCTTCAGGAGCTTCAGCATGTGCAAGCA
The DNA here is from genome assembly GCA_965205785.1 of Nitrosomonadaceae bacterium. Lineage (GTDB taxonomy): Bacteria > Pseudomonadota > Gammaproteobacteria > Burkholderiales > Nitrosomonadaceae > BJGV01. Next base: position 1,401,174 of record OZ242188.1, on the reverse strand, counting down.
GCTTAAGATATCGCTGAATTAGAAGTCCGGTCTTGCCTGACCCTGCCGGAGCCTGAACGATGAACGAATGTGTAGGATCAAGCGCACGTTTACGCTCAGCAGAATCTGAAATATGTGTAGCGCTGTTCATGCGCCATCCTTCGGCTCTGCATACGTACTCTCAATTCTTTCATAAATGCGACAAAAAGATTGCAGGTCACAGTTGCGACATGTGTCAGGATATTTCTTGGGGTTAACTTCGGCATCGCCTTCGGAAAAACTTTCTGCTATTCGAGTAAGATCGATACGCCAGGAGACAACTAGTTGTTCCCAGTCAGGATCAGCTTTTACACCAGGCAAGAGATCGCTATCACGCGCTAATGCTTTGAATTTCATTTTTCCCGTTTTCACCTGTGCGAATACAACTGCTGTAGCATCTGGCTGAGAGGCTACAAGATACAGAGGCAGTTGTGGCTCATCCGGGCGTTCGTCACGCATGGAATTAACTGATGAATCCCCTGTCTTATAATCGATAATAATAAGCTGCTCATCATTAAGCTTATCAACGCGGTCTAGACGGGTTGTTAATACGAGTCCACCGATTTTAATGCTACGTTTATCTTCAATTGCAATGACCCTGAAGTCGCTACGTTTTTTTTCTTCATGTAACCATTCAAGTGTCAATCGAACCAAGCGCTGATGTTCAATCTTTGTAAAACGCATTGAAAGTTTTGCCGGACAATCTTTTTGAATAAGTTCGATCGCCTCTTTGGCTGAATTTGACAGAATCACCTTAAGATCGTCATCACTGATCGCATCAAGTACACTTTTGGCTTCGAGCTGCCTCCATGCTTGTTCCAATACACTATGCACCAACCTCCCACGTTCCATTGCATCCAGTCCAGTATGTAGAGACTCTAATCCTCTTGCACTCAGACGGTGCAAGGCAAATGCTCGGAACGGACAGGCTGCTTGATCCTTTATCACCGAAATACCACTACTTACACAATTTTCTATTGCAGTTTGATCAAGCTCCGGTGCTTTATTATCTTCACTATACTCAATCCACCGCGCTTGATGAATCAGATCACAATGACTCTTATAAGTTGGTAGAGTCAGGTCCCTCTGTGGAATGTTTACAATTAATGGACTGGGAGTAAGTTGGCAGTCGTCGCGTTCATCGCCATGTCTCGGATAACTGAAGATAACTTCATCCGAGCTGTGACTCCATTCGCTAGTAAAACGACGGGCAAGCTCAAGAGATTCAGTGGCTGAGCCACGCGGTATTTTTGCTGAACGTTGTAACTCTATTGGCAGAAACGAATTTGTACGTGGACACAATGGCCACTCTGTATCTGATAACCCCATCACCCATAGATGATCAAACTCCATACCATAAGCCTCGAATACACCTAGGATCTGAATGGGAACATCAGGTGTTTCTGGCTGAAAAAGTGTTTCTGCTGCCATACGATGGAGGCGTAATATCCCTTCGATATATCCGATTCTAGGAACAACACGATCAAGTGCTGCAAATTCAGCAACGATTTCGTGCCATTTTCTTAAGGTCTGATATTCCGATGAATCAAGAGCACGCTCACCTGGGAAACCGAAAATTTGAAGCACGCCGGAGATAGCTCTGGCTAAAACAGATGGCGCCTGCATGCCGAACAAATTTTCTTTACGGAATTTTGCAAGTGTAGATATCTGCTGTATAAGAATTGGACAATTTGCATTACTTTGGTTACTTTCGATTAACATAAGTAAATGTTCGAGTGTAATTCTTGACTCAACTCTCTTTCGTAGTTGTTCGTCGAGCAACGCACGATTTGACATTTCGGTATCTCCACCAACAAGAAAAGGCGACCGAAGCATGCTGCTCACAAACTCAAATTCAATATCCTTTCCGGCTAATCCGAGCACTAAGAACGCTGTGCTCACAAGTGGATACGAGACTAAAGACAATCCAAGGGAGATATTAAAGGGAATTATACGACGGGTAGACCCCGGTAGCGCCTGTTGCACATCGGGCTCCATCACAGAGCTGAAGATACGTATGATCTCACTCCGATACTTGGCAAGCTCTTGAACAACAACACCAATACGTGCAGTATTGTCAATCTCAACCCGTGCCCGTGCCCACACTGCAGCACGGTGAATTTCATCACGATTATCAGTACAGCTAACTTGTTGCACGTTTTCAGTTCGTAATCGAAGTTGCGACTGCGACCGCGTCATCATTACCTCACACCCATCTTCTGAAAGTTTGTTCAGAAAAGCTCTCTGCTGTGGTGTGAAAATATCAAAGCCATGACAGATCAATCGACCAGGTTTTTTAATCTTTGTATGTTTCCATAATTCAATTATCAAATCACAAACACGTACTTTGTCGATTTGATTCTTACCTCTGGTTAAACTTTTATAATTTTTTGACCAACCCCTGTACGCCTTACAATCATCATTTAAAGGAAAACTTCTGAGTTTAGAAGTAAATTGCCATTCGTGACTAATCTTCCAGGCTTCACGTGCTAGTTTTGCCGCTTCAGAAACAGGAACAGAAAATAAAATTGGAATCTGATCTGAATCAGAGATAACATCTTCCCACAATACCTGCTCCTGAGCAGTAGATAGCAGAACAGGTAGCTTATCTGCTTGTTTGGAATAGAGTATCTCTTCGTATGCACGTTCAATGAATGCAGTTATCGGAAGAATATCTGGAGTACTCCAGGCTATACGCCCTTGAGTTATCTGATAATTATTGAATTCTCGCTGCAGCACCATTGCGAGTCTTCGATTAGGTGTAACAATAACACTGGAGTTTAGACCAATGGAAAATTGATCATAAACATCAGTAAGGGTGACTTGTGGAAATTCTTGTATAGAAGACATGCGGTGAAACTACCTACCGCTATAAGTTTAACGCTCTAACAAATCTAACTTACTGGTAACATCTACCCAGTCATCCGCATCTGGCGGAGCATCTTTTTTCTCAATGATGGACTCCCAAGATTTTGATAATTCAGCATTGAGTGCTGTAAAATGCTGCTGCCCATCCGGCACATCATCTTCGGCATAAATTGCTTCTACCGGACATTCAGCCACACACAAGGTGCAGTCAATACATTCTTCTGGATCAATTACCAGAAAATTTGGACCTTCTCGAAAACAATCTACCGGGCAGACATCTACGCAGTCGGTATATTTACACTTGATACAACTCTCAGTTACAACATAAGTCATGGTAATCCTTCCTCTCCCTTACACGTAGAACTGCTCTAAAGCGTCTAATTCTACCAGAAATCATACAAATACCACTACATCTAAACCATAACTTATTAACATAAATTTGTCAGCAAAAGCAATATTCCCCTTCCCATATCTTTAATAGCAATAATTACATAGTTTTCCATTTGATCTGGTGAAGGAACATTTGCAAACTAGAATTCCAAAAATTTTCCATTCAAGACAGCATGCTCTAATGGCTTAATATGATTTTATTGAGCGGCTCTAGAGTTACATTTTTACCATACAGTCTTATATTTCCAAGCTATCTCAATTCTAGATACCTTCCATTTTCCGAACAGACTACAGCTACTACTAGTATAAATTTTAGTCATCATCCTTAATCCATCGTAAGAATACGATACAGCCTAATATAAAACCCAAACCTAAAATAGCTTTTAGAAGCTCTTTAAAAAACCAAAACAACATAGACTCATAAAATTCCAATTGTTCCTATCCTTATAAAACAATATTCTTAAAACTTAGTTTATACATATAAGCTGTCAAATCTCCTTATGCTAAGTTTCTAATTTTGATTATGGAGAGTAGCCGTCTTTCCATTGCTTATATGGTATTACTGTTGCTAGCTCTCCAAAATCAAGGAACCAGGTATCAACTACCCATGAGTTTCCGGTATTGTTATCAATAATCTGGCTAGCATAATGTAAATTTATTAGTAGTGGATTACGCCAAGCAATTTCCCCTATTTGATGATAGCTCAGCCAACCTTGCTGTTGTATGTAGGTAATAAAGGTAGTGTCATTTTTACTATGATCAACGCAATCCATACGCCCCTGTATAGAAGTATCATTAAAATTACCACCACGATCAGATGCGATAGGACTATATTTAGCTGCCTCAAAATATAACCTACGCACTGCATGACGTATTGCTTCACGTTCTTCAGCTGCCGATGTTATAGATGAGAAAAATATCCCAATCTGGCTACGGGTATCTGGCGAAACTATGAAGCTTGTTTTTTTTAAGCAATTAGCTTGATAGCAAACAGATAACGTTTGGCTAAAAGATGGTGTACTACCAAGTATGCATACTAAACCTAAAATTATATAAAAGATCTGCATGTTTTCTTAAGTAGATTCTAAAATAATTGCTATGTGTGAATGCCTCGATCTTTTTCTTTATTCTCTAATAACTAAAATCAATACCAATCAAGTACTGTGCGTTTAAGAATATGTAGTTTGCCGTGAAAAAAATGTTCAGCGCCAGGAATTACTACTACCGGCATGTCCTGTTGAGCTGCCCAATGTAAAATTATTTTAAGTGGTACTATTTCATCCTGATCACCCTGAATGAGCAATATTCTCTCAACATGGTTAGAAATTGAGGGTGCCTGAAAGTGACCTACTGAAGGAGCCACCATAATTAGACCATGTGGACTAAGAATCTTTGCAGCATGTGCCTGGACTGCACCACCAAAAGAGAAGCCAGCCAGTAATAAAGATAGATTATCAGATCGAGTATCAAACCGACTCTGGATTGCTTTAACTACAGCAATGACATCTTCTGTTTCTCCCTGACCATCACCATAACCACCCTCACTCTTGCCCACGCCCCTATAATTAAATTTAACTGTAATGAATCCTAATTCAAATAAAGCCTTAAAAAGAGTATGTATTACCTTATTATCCATCGTGCCACCGTATAATGGATGAGGATGAGCAATAACAGCTATCCCATGTATAAACTCGGAATCTGGCTCAGCTAGAACCGTCTCCAGTTTACCAACTGGGCCATCAATAAAAAACTTTTGTGAAATATTGGAATTTGACAAGGTAATTGAGATTAAATTCTCAGCCGATCAACCACACGACCATTTATAAGATGCTCCTCGATAATCTCATCTATATCTTCTTTATCTATATAGGTATACCAAACTTCTTCAGGATAAACCACAATAACCGGGCCCTCATTACATCGATCAAGGCAGCCAGCCATGTTTATTCTAATCTTCCTTTTACGATCTAACTTTAACCTCTTAATACGATCTTTAGCATAGTCACGTATTTCTTGAGCATTATGGTCATTACAGCATAATGCCCCAGCTTCCCTCTGATTTACACAGAAAAATACATGTTGTCGATAATAGCTCATCTTAATTTCTAAAAAATATTCAATACTAAATTATACCGGAATGGTAAGGTTATCTTTGATTCTATGCACATATGGACACGAATCCTGAAACTGGCGTATATGACAATACTAAATTTAACCTCTGCAGACTATAATTATCTTAATTTAATTTCAGTCCATATTCGATTTAATAAACGACGCTGATTCTGATCAAAATCTTGTAACATCTCAAGCCGAGCGAATAAGTTTTGGTCAGGAAATACTGCTTTATTATTTATAATGTTAGGCTCAATAAATTTTAATGCATTTATATTAGGATTACCTGACCCTATCAAATTAGTAAGCTCAGCAGAGTTCTCTCCATCCAGCATAAAATTTATGAACTGATGAGCTAGATCAGCACGCACTCCACTTTGATGCAACACCATACTATCAAGTGACAACACTCCACCCTCATTTGGTGTTGAATAATTAATAGTGAATTCTCTACCTGATTTTTGAGCATCAAGCTCCGCCTGATACATATCATTAGAATATCCATGTGCCACCCACAGATTGCCTGATGCAAGCTCTCTAATGTAACTAGTATTACTGAAGGCAGCCCAATAAGGTTTAGCGCGTATAATCATTTCTTTTGCCTGATTCCAGTGCTCTTCGTTTGTATCATTGACTGAATAACCTAAATATTTGAGTGCAGCAGCCATCAATTCACGTTGACTATCAAGTACAGTAACTCTCCCCTTTATTTTTTTAAGATACTTTGGTTCAAAAATTATTGCCCAAGTATTAACTGGTAGACCTAAATCATGGATTTTCTCCTGATTAAAACCAAGTAAAGTCAGAGTATATGCATATGGAACAGAATATATGTTACCCGGATCAAATTTAGTATTTAAGTGTACGGAATGAATATTCTTGAAATTTGGCAGTAATGATTTGTTTAAAGGTTTTAATACACCTTGGCGAATAAGCGAATCCATTGCGTTACCAGTAGGTACAATAAGGTCATAGCCTGCCGCACCAGCTGCAAGCTTTGCTAACATCTCTTCATTATCGGAATAGTAGTTCTGAGAAAGTTTACAGTTACAGGATTGTTCGAATCGTTTTACTGTTTTAGGTGCAATGTAATTGTTCCAGTTAAACAAATATAGGATATTCTCTTCTCCAATAGTAGAACCTAATTTTCCTCCTTGATCAGTACAACTTGCTAAAAATAATGTCAAAAAAATCAACATGACTTTAAACATTATTAAATAACAACTGTTAGCGATCATTCACTCCTCCATTACGTAGCACACTGGAATCAAGCCTAGTAGCAATTATAATCATTACAAGTGTAAGCAGCATTAACAGTGTTGAAATGGCATTAACCTCTGGAGTAACTGCAACCTTAATCATAGTATAAATTTGAACCGGAAGAATTGGTTCACCCACACCTTTTGTAAAAAAAGTAATAACAAAATCATCTATGGATAAGGTAAACGACATCAGCGCACCTGCAATTACTGCTGGCATAATAAGCGGCAACGTAATAAGTCGAAAACATTGCATAGGAGATGCTCCCAGGTCCCGAGCTGCTTCAAGAATACTCCAGTCCATACCTTGTAACCGAGACCGCACGATGATAGCGACAAAGCCAATACAAAATGTGGTATGTGCAATAATAATTGATACCATGCCAAGCGTCAGGTTGAGTATCTGTAAAAAAAATAACAATAATGATACGCCTAGTAGTATCTCAGGCATCGCTACTGGTGCAAATACAATAACTGGTAATACTTTTAATTTGTAACGATGTATCGCAAGACCTGCCATTGTTCCAAGTATTGTAGCTAAGAAGCTTGCACTAAAAGCTATAATTAGTGAATTGCTTGCGGCAGTAAGCATCTCTTTATTATTAAAAAGAGCTTCATACCAGTATAAAGTAAAGCCTACCCACTCTGTATTTAACTTTGAATCATTGAATGAATACACTACAACGATGATAAGTGGAATATAGAGAAAAGCGTAAACCAGAATTGCCATGATCCATAACCTGAAATTGCTATTCTGCATATTTCATCCCTCCTATCCGACGAGTGATCCATGCTGTCAATCCGGCGATAGCTAATACTGCCAACGTTAGCATGATTGACAGTGTCGATCCGAAGGGCCAATCTCTGCTCCCAAGAAACTGGTCCTTAATCAAATTTCCAATAAGTATGTCCCCTGTACCTCCAAGCATCTCGGGAATTGCAAACATACCTAATACAGGAATAAATACCAGCGCAGAACCAGCCAATGCACCAGGTAACGACATTGGCCAGGTTATTTTCCAGAATCGCTGCCAGCTACTGGCACCTAGATCCTGTGCCGCATCTAAAAGTACAGAATCATGCTTCTCTAAGTTTGTGTATAGAGGCAAAATCATAAATGGAAGATGTACATAAACCATACCCACTAGCACTGCAAACGGAGAGAACAACAAGGTTACCGGAGCAATTCCCAAGACTCCTAGAATAGTATTCATTAAATGGCTGATAGCAGATTCAGGACCAAGAATAATCATCCAGGCATAAATCCGAATTAAAAAATTACTCGCAAATGGAAGTACTACTAGCAACACCATCAAATTTTGAAAACGTTTTTTGCTACGCGAAATTAATAATGCAAGTGGATAAGCCAACATAAGGCAAATTAAAGTAGTAACTGCAGCAACACCAAAAGATTTAAGAAAAACTTCTGCATAGAGAGTATTACTTAAAAAAAAATTATACGCTTCTAAAGTCAGGCCATACCCCCCAGCAACCTCTCCTACTGGGGCAACAAGGGGCGCCAGGCCGCCAAACTCTCCGGGAAAACGAAGAGAAGTCACAAACATAATCAGACTGGGTACAACAAAGAATATTAGTAAAAAAAATAATGGAGGCCCAACGATTAGCCATTTTTTAATACGATCTCCTATAACATTCTCATTATTCATTGAGAAAAATACCTGCCTCGTATTTCCAGGCTACTATTACCGAATCACCCACTTCAAAAGATTTGGCTTGTCCTGGTGTAGAATTTGGAAGTAAAGCTTCAATGCGAGTACCGTTAACTAACTTCACAATATAAGATGTGACATCCCCCGAATAAAGATAATCATGAACCTTGCCGCGAAAATAATTTTCAACCTCTCCTTCTTCTGAGTAAGGTAGAATTTGCACCTGTTCGGGACGTATTGCTATAGCACCTTTATCACCAGTATGGACTCCTTCCTTACCAGGAACAGTCATTTCACCTAGTCCTGATAAAACTAGTTTCAGATGAGAGGAGGCAGATTCAAGTACCTGCGCATCTATCATATTTGTCTTTCCAATAAAACCTGCAACAAATTTATTTTTAGGAAATCCATAGATCTTGGACGGTTGATCTATCTGCTCTACATTACCGTGATTCATTACTGCTATGCGGTGCGAAAGCGCCAATGCTTCGTTCTGGGAATGAGTAACAAATACAAAGGTAACTCCTGCCTCTTTTTGTAAATCAACAAGCTCACTCTGCATCTCCTCACGTAACTTTGCATCCAGTGCACCCAATGGTTCATCTAGTAACAATAAACGCGGATGGTTTATGAGCCCTCTAGCAAATGCTACTCGCTGCTTCTGCCCACCTGATAGTTCATTAGGAAAGCGATTAGCAAATCCGGGGAGATGCACTTTATCTAAGAATTCTTTTACTCTGGAATTAGTCTCACTCGGTATTTCTCCAGCCATCTTAAGCGGAAAAGCAACATTCTCCGCTACTGTCATGTGTGGAAACAGTGCGTAGTTTTGGAATACCGTATGAATAGGACGTTTCTCTGGCGGTATATTGAGAATATTTATACCGTCTAGTAGTATTTGACCAGAATCGGGCAGGTCGAAACCTGCAATCATGCGTAATAGTGTTGTCTTTCCACAACCAGACGGCCCTAACAGGGTAAAAAATTCGCCCGTTTCGATAGCAAGGTTGACGTTATTTACTGCGGTAAAATCACCAAAGGATTTTGTCACGTCACATATTTCAAGTAATGCCATAGCCTGCTACTTAAAAAACCAACGATTCCATCAAAAAATAATGATGAATTTACAAGGTACCTCTTTAAAATACACTATTGCCATATCTGCCAAAATATTATTGCTGTTAACAGAATTGACAAAACATATAACAAACGGCTCTGTCGCTTTTCTTCTTTTAGTAATTCAGCCATTCTTTTTTCAAGCCCTTCTGCAGGATCCCTACTCAAAGCTTGGTACATCAGGCGAGGAAATTGTGGCATCATAACAGCCCAGCTCGGTCCTTCCTTATGTACGCGACGAAGCATCCCACGCCAACCGATTTGCTCAGACATCCAATCCCCAAGATATGGTTTAGCTGTTGACCACAGGTCAAGGTCCGGGTCCAGATCTCGACCAAGTCCCTCAATATTTAATAATGTTTTTTGTAGCATAACCAATTGTGGTTGAATCTCTACATGGAACTGACGTGATGTTTGAAATAAACGTAATAGCACACGACCAAAAGAAATCTCCTTTAAAGGTCTATCAAAAATCGGCTCACATACAGCACGGATTGCATTTTCAAAATCATCAACCCTTGTATCCTTCGGGGCCCAACCTGCCTCAACATGCGCTTCTGCAACTCGCCTATAATCCCGACCAAAAAAAGCCAGGAAATTTTGTGCTAAATAATTCTTATCTTCATCTGTAAGTGTACCCATGATGCCGAAATCAACAGCAATATAACGCCCGTCATCACCAACAAAAATATTACCAGGATGCATATCTGCATGAAAATATCCATCTCGAAATACTTGGGTGAAAAAAATTTCTACTCCCATACGAGCAAGCTTTGGGATATCTATGCCCTGCTCACGCAATGTGGCTACATGACTAATAGGTGTTCCATGAACACGGCCCATTACCATGACCCCTGAATGACAATATTCCCAATATACTTCTGGTACAAATAACAACGGCGAATCAAGAAAATTACGTCTCAATTGGCTGCAATTAGAAGCTTCACGCAAAAGATCAAGTTCATCATCAAGATGTCGAGCGAATTCCAATACTACTTCTCGTGGCTTTAGTCGTTTGCCATCTGGCCACAAAGCCTCAGCCAACCATGCACCAGTTTCCATCAAAGCAACATCATGTGCAATAATTTTACCAATTCCGGGACGTAAAACTTTTACAGCAACTTTGGTACCATCATGTAATACTGCAAAATGTACTTGAGCAACTGAAGCACTGGCTATCGGCTCACGATCAAACCTTGAGAATACTTCATCAACTGGTTTTTCATATATTTTCTCTAATGTTGTTAGAACAATATCAGAGGAAAAAGGTGGAACCTGATCTTGAAGTTTAGCCAGCTCATCTGCAATATCTTGTGGCAATAGATCACGACGAGTAGATAACATTTGGCCAAATTTTATAAAAATAGGTCCCAAAGCATCCAAGGCCATGCGCAAACGTTCCGCACGTGGCCTCTTTAATTTTCTACGCCAGAATGTTATTAACCAAATTGGTATTTTAAGTACACGTATCCACCCATGGCTTGGGAAAAATTCCTCAAGGCCAAAACGAAATGCTACAGAATTAATTTTTAAGAGACGAAGAAAACGCATTTATTTTTTAAGCAATTATTCATTTATTATTAAATATCTTCATAATGATCTTATGGACCTCTCCTACTAATATTTTCTATTCGAATTTCTAGCTGCTCCACTTCCTTATTTAATGCATTCACTTCATCAATAAACTCTATAGTATGACAAGATTTAGCCAATAGCGGCTGCTCCTCTAACCAATATTCTGCTAATGCTTCTGATAAATTCCGAATAGTCTCACTGTGCCAATATTTTATGTCTTTACTAGTCTGTACTATCCGGCGTGCAAAAATATCACCCGTAATCCGGCTCAGATCCTGTTCCACATCCCATTGCAGATTCTTACTTATATAAATAAGTTCTTCAGCAAATACGTCGTCACCAGATATACTAATTTCACTATAAGCACCTTCATCATGAGCAAGCAAACGTGATAACAAACCGAGTGTAAAAGTAGCAATAGTATCAATATTGGCGCTATTATCTGCTGCTGATAATTCACCGTTCTCTTGTACAGTTAATGCAGTACTCAAGAATGGAGGGATACAAAGCTGTACTGTCTTGCCAATATGGGACTGGAGCCGTCTCTTAGCCCAGGTTTCACTAAGAAGAAAATAATTAAATGGAACTAAAGCTACAGAAGACAACATGATAATTTTGAAATCTCAGAATATCTTTTAAAGTTTAAACAGAAACCAAACAAGCCTGAAATCCAGTCGATCTATGTACATTATACTGTTGTTCGCAAGAACCTAGAATTTATTACCACGGTGCAACGCAACTACTCCTGCAGTAAGATTGAAATACTCAATTCTCTCAAAACCTGCCTGCTGCATCAGTTCTTTTAATTCTTCCTGATCAGGATGAACACGAATAGATTCAGCTAGGTAACGATAACTATTTTCGTCATTAGCAATATATTTACCTATAACAGGTAACACATTAAACGAGTATTTATCATATATCGGTTGCAATGGCTCCCAGACTTTCGAAAATTCAAGAATAACTAGGCGTCCACCAGGGCATAGTACTCGCAACATTTCTTTCAAAGCCACGTCCTTATGTGTCATATTCCTTAATCCAAATGCAACACTTACACAATTAAAATAATTATCAGGAAAAGGTAATTTTTCAGCATCACACTGTGCTACTGATACGCTTAGGCCACAATCTAAAATTCGGTCACGGCCTATGGAAAGCATAGGATTATTTATATCAGTAAGCCATACTTCTCCATTTTCTCCTGTATGCTCAATAAACAATGTGCTTAGGTCTGCTGTACCACCAGCAATGTCGAGAACTCGATCCCCTTCCTTAACTCCACTTGTCTCTACAGCAAAACGCTTCCACAGCCTATGCATCCCGGCCGACATGAGATCATTCATCAAGTTATAGCGTTCTGCTACAGAGTCAAATACTCCTGCTACCTTACGTGCTTTATCAGTTTCAGGAACTGAGTCAAAACCGAAATGTGTAGTTTTAGTCATAACTAATTTTCAATGAAGAATCATAAGTATAGTTTCTGAGAAAAATTTACCAATTAACACTATTTACTGTCATATAGTATTGATTCTATCTGTGTACAGGTGATTCTACAGACAATTTCCTACTTGCACCTGCCTCATCCATTCTTTGTAGATAATGTTGCCACATTTTATCCTGATTTAAACCAAATTTATAAAGAAGGTCCCACGAATATAAACCTGAATTATGACCATCTGAAAAATTTAGTTGGACTGCATAACTACCCACTGGCTCAATATGATCTATATTTACATCCTGTTTACCAGTTTGTAATATTTCCTGCTCGGGACTATGTCCTCGTACTTCAGCTGAAGGTGAATGGACACGCAAAAATTCGCAAGTAAATTTAAATATCTTTCCATCTACAAAAGAAATCTCCATTAACCTAGATTGCTGATGCAATTTTATTTCATTAGGTCTAGGGGTGTCTGCGCTTAAGCCTGCCATGACAATATTTATTCAGTAGAAGTGACGTGTAATAGATACACCTGTATTTATAGTCTCAATTATTTAACGTAAATCAAGTAATTCAACATCAAAAATTAAAACTGCATTAGGTGGAATGGAATCACCAGCCCCACGCGCGCCGTACCCAAGATGGGCAGGAATAATTAGCGTTCTTTTCCCTCCGATTTTCATCCCTACAATTCCCTGATCCCAACCTTTAATGACACGCCCAGAACCTAGTGGAAAAACAAATGGTTTGCCCCGATCAATTGAACTATCAAATTTAGCTCCCTTATTCTGAGGTAAATTCGCCTTATAAAGCCAACCTGTGTAATGGACCTTTACTGTATGACCCCCAGTTGCCTCTTCACCAGTTCCTATTTTGGTATCAGTTTTTATAAGTTCTGTTACTTTTGTAGTATTAGAAAACGCATGCTGTGGCAGTAACAATATACTAAAAATTATTACACTCAAATTAAGTATTGCTTTTGCTTTGGTCATAATTACCTCAGAGAAAAAATTAAAAACGCTTGATTATAATTCGGAACAATATTCTGTTCTAGTATTCTTCAACCAATTACATATAATATGAAGACACTATAAGATAGCTTCCTATAAGAGCTACATAGGACTTAAGTATTATACCTGACATACATGGGCCATCCTTTCCTATAAATCCAATAAATAACTAACATGAATACACCCCTTTGAGAGGATTAACTAGGGACAAATCGCAAATAAATAAATGTATTTACATGGCTTACGACATTTCCTGAAATTCATTTTACTGATATGAACTGGACAATACCTTGATGTAGAATACAAGCTACTTACTTATTATTATTATTAGAATACAATTTAAATACAAAACCCAAGCTGACCAAACTATTGAAGTGTTTAAGCATATAATTACACAATGAGCACTTCTAATTATTATGTATGAATACTAACTTATGGAATAACCAGAATATCCATAATAAACCTAACTACCAGCAATAAATGAATCCAACTACAATTGAATTAATCGGTGCAATATTATTTGCCGTCGCAATAATTCACACTTTTTCAACTAAATTCTTCGAGCATTTAGCCCATACACGTCCAGCTCACTCTGGTATTTGGCACTTTCTTGGTGAAGTTGAGGTTGTATTCGGCCTCTGGGCATTGGTTTTAACTGTGGCACTATTAACCATTAATGGCAAACAAGCTGCCACAACCTACCTTGAACAACAAAGTTTTACTGAACCAATGTTTGTATTCGCTATTATGGTGATTGCAGGTAGTCGTCCTATTCTCCAGTTTTCAATGCTCTGCGTGAAGAAAATTGCAAAAATTATTCCATGGTCAGACGGAAGAGCATTTTATTTTGTCGCTTTATCATTTGTACCACTACTAGGCTCATTCATTACAGAACCTGCGGCCATGACACTCGCCGGACTTATGCTTCTTGAACGTTATTACTCAAGAGGTATTACGACTAGACTAAAATATGCCACTCTTGGTGTTTTATTTGTAAACATTTCAATTGGTGGAACCATGACGACATTTGCTGCTCCACCAGTACTCATGGTAGCAAGTAAGTGGGGATGGGACTTCACATTTATGTTCACTAATTTTGGCTGGAAAGCTATGATCGCTGTACTGGTAAATACTTTGGTGGCTACCTTTATTTTTCGACGAGAACTCTCAGAAATGCATTATGATGAAGAAACTCAAGAAAAAAAAGTTCCAGTACCTGTTCTGTTTATACACCTGTTCTTTTTAGTAGGTGTAGTAGTCTTTGCTCATCATCCTGAAGTTTTCATGGGATTACTCCTGTTCTTTATTGGCTTTGCTCATGCTTATGAACGTTATCAGGATCGGTTGATTTTACGTGAAGGTTTGTTGGTTGCTTTCTTTCTTGCCGGCCTTGTTGTTCTAGGAGGACAACAAAAATGGTGGTTACAACCAATGTTAGTAGGTATGGATAATACTATTCTCTTTTATGGCGCTACATTTCTTACAGCATTTACTGATAATGCTGCACTTACATATCTTGGTTCTTTACTGGAAGGAACAACCGCTGAATTCCAATACTCTCTTGTTGCCGGAGCGGTCACAGGGGGTGGTCTAACAGTCATCGCCAATGCCCCTAATCCTGCAGGTTTTGCCATACTCAAAGAATCGTTTGAAGACGATGCAATACATCCTTTGGGGCTATTATTAGCTGCATTACCACCTACATTTGTAGCCATCCTGGCGTTTCAACTACTCTGAGTTAAAGGATACTTTTAAATTGTAGATAATAGCTAAAGGCTATCCTTAGTACTGAAGGATAGTAAAAAATATAAAACAACGATAAGGGTACTTACTTATAGATTGGCTATTGGAAATAACTTAGGATGTATTCAGCCATTATGTGTTTTAAACCGATTGCTTCTCTCCATCCATTTTTTAATACGGTTAGAATCGCCAATACGGGTATTCTTTCCCCAGGAATCAAGTAATACTATTATTACTGGTTTACCAAGTATTTGTGCGTGCATAACTAAACAACGTCCAGCCGCCTTTAGAAAACCAGTTTTTGAAACATTAATATCCCATGCACCACGACGTACAAGACTATTGGAATTTTTGTACAGTAAACTATGTTTCCTATGTGGCAGTTTTATTGAATGTACTGCAGTAGTAGTACATTTACGAATAAGCTTGTAGTTGTGCGCAGCTTCAACCAGTTTAGCTAAATCACGGGCAGTAGAAACATTTCTACTACTAAGTCCGGTAGCTTCAACAAAGAAACTGTTCCCCATACCCAGCTCAAACGCCTTGTTGTTCATTGCTTTAACAAATACTTTCTTACCACCAGGATAAGTACGTCCTAATGCTGCAGCTGCACGATTATCTGATGACATCAGTGCTAGCAAAATCAACTCTTCACGAGTAAGCTTAGCTCCTAATGACAACCGTGAACGAGTTCTTTTGATACGGTCAACATCAGCCGATCTAATAGTAATTTTTTCATTTAATGGTAACTTTGCATCAAGCACTACCATTGCCGTCATCAGCTTTGTAATTGAAGCAATCGGTCTAATTTTATCTGCATTCTTACCATAAATAACATTCCCATGTTTGGCATCCAGAACAATTGCGGATTCCGACCTCAGACGCAAATCACCTGATTTTGCAACAGCAACGCCGCTGAAAAGTATTGCTATGGTTATGGATAATGTCAGGATTATTTTTTTCATTTTTCTTGCTTCTACCGAAAAAATATTGGTTTTTTTCGATTTTGAAGCTATTTTAACTAACCTAATATATATCGGAATTTCGACCGTAAACTGTATACTAATTCTTGTAAAAAATCTATACTTTACAACCATTATAAATCAATGAGTTATTATCTAAATATAGGGATAACGCTCGAATTAGCCTAGATATTGTCTACCAGATGTATTTTATTCTGCTCTTCTTGTTGCTGCAACTCCCACATATGAGCATAGAATCCTTTTGCTACAAGTAACTCTTGGTGGTTACCACGTTCTATAATTCTACCTTTGTCCATTACCAGAATCTGATCTGCATCAGCAATCGTAGAGAGCCGATGAGCAATTGTAAGCGTGGTACGATTTGCAGCTATTCGCTTCAATTCTTCCTGTATAGCCTTTTCAGATTTTGAATCCAGTGCTGAAGTAGCCTCATCAAAAATAAGAATCTCTGGTTCCTTTAAAATCGCTCGGGCAATTGCAACACGCTGTTTTTCTCCGCCCGAGAGTTTTAATCCTCTCTCTCCTACTGTTGTCTCATATTTATCCGGAAGGTTTTCAATAAAATTATGAATGTGAGCTGATTTTGCTGCCTCATAGACCTCTTCACGACTTGCTTCAGGACGCCCATAGGCGATGTTGTAATAGATACTTTCATTAAACAGAACTGTATCCTGCGGAACAATGCCTATAGCTTCCCGCAAGCTCTTCTGAGTAATACTACGAATATCCTGACCATTAACTAAAATACTACCACTGGTCACTTCGTAGAAACGAAATAATAAACGTGAAATTGTAGATTTTCCTGATCCACTGTGTCCAACTACTGCAATATTATGGCCAGCAGGAATATCAAAGGTCATATCAAATAAAATCTGACGATTAGGCTCATAGTAAAAATTTACGTTCTCAAACCGAACTGAAGCGTCTCCCTTCACGAGATCAGAAGCACCTGATTTATCCTTTATCTCTTCACTTTCCGTCAGCAATGTAAACATCTTTTCCATATCTGCCAGTGAATGCTTAATTTCACGATAAACAAACCCAAGAAAATGTAACGGCATATAAAGCTGCAGCATAAAAGCATTGACTAACACCAAATCCCCTAATGACATAGACCCCGTAACCACTCCGTCAGATGCCAATAACATTAACATTGTCACCCCTAGTGCAATAATGGCACTTTGTCCAGCATTGAGTGCCGCAAGTGAGGTCTGGTTACGTACTGCTGCAGTTTCCCACTTCTGCAAATGCTCATCGTAACGTTGTGCTTCCCATGATTCGTTACCAAAATATTTCACAGTTTCATAATTTAGCAAGCTGTCTATAGCACGCGTGTTAGCTTTTGAGTCCATATCATTCATGGTGCGGCGGAAAATCATGCGCCATTCTGTAATAATTAACGTAAGCGCAATATAAGCTACTAACGTTGTAAATATAATTACAGAAAACCAAATATCATAATTTGAAAGAAGGATCACTGCTACTAAGCCAATTTCCAAAAGAGTTGGGAGAATATTGAATAACATAAAATTGAGCAAAAATGATATCCCACGTGAACCCCGCTCAATATCACGCGATACGCCACCAGTTTGGCGTTCTAAGTGAAAGCGTAGCGATAACGCATGCAAATGCTCAAAAACTTTGATCGCAACACGCCGGATTGCCCGCTGTGTTACCTTTGCAAAAATAGCATCACGTATTTCACCAAACAAAGTGCTACAAAAACGTAACACCCCGTAGCTCACAACCAACAATACTGGTAACACTAGTATGTCAGGTGGCTGATCAAGCGCGTCAACGATTTCTTTCAAAACTAACGGAACCGAAACACTGGCGAGTTTAGCCATTATCAATAGCAATAATGCAAGTGATACTCTGCCTTTAAATTCCCATAAGTAAGGTAATAATGAACGAATCGTCTTCCAATCATTGCGATTGACTGATGGTTTTTCTAAACGTGTGGGACGCATTAATTAATTTCCAGAACTAGGATTAACTTGTCATTGCTACAAATATAGATAAATCAATACAAAAATTTGCACCTATTCGATAACTTCATGTAACAAAGAATCAAATTCAATTCTCTAAAAACTCAAGAAACCCTAAAGGTGAACGCCTCAATGATTCAGGCTCCCAGCCACCACCAAGCGCTTTAAATAAATCAACTGTTGCAATCAATCGATTCTGACGACTTTGTATAACTGCCAATGCTGCATCATTGTGGATTCTTTGTGAATCCAATACTTCAAGGTAAGCTGAATATCCTGATGCATAGCGATTCTCAGAAATTTGTAAGGCTTTTTTTGCTGAAGCCTCACTAGTTTGCAAAGCAATCTCCTGCTCTGTATTTTTGCGTACAGTAATTAACGCATCATTCACTTCTCTGAATGCGGTTCGAATAGAACCCTCATATGAAATTAATGCCTGTTTTTGTTGCGCACTGGCTTGGTCTAAACGTGCAAGTAGTCTACCCGCATCAAAAAATGGCAAATTTAGGTTTACACCGGCTGTCCATATGTTTGCTGCCGATTTAACCAAATTACCTAAAGTTATACTTTCTCTACCAAAACTGGTTGTAAGCATAATACTTGGAAAGAGAGACGCTTTAGCAACACCAATGTTAGCAGTTGCAGCTATCACTTGCTCTTCAGCCTGACGCACGTCAGGTCGGGATTCAAGCAGACTGGAAGGCAAGCCAGCTGGCGGTGTAGGTGGCGTAGGTAAAGTTTTGATGTTGCCTTCTTTCAGTTTCAGATCAAGCACCCCGGTAAGTACGGCTAATTGATGTTCGCTAATTGCGCGTTGACGTGAAAGATCGGTAATTTGTGCCACTAGATTAGAATGAGCAGTTTCGGCTTGGTAAACATCTAACGCTGAGGTAAAACCCTGCTCTAAACGTCGTCTGGTAATTTCCAAGCTTTCTTCACGGTTACGCAAATTATCCCTTGATACAGAAAGCTGTGCATCAAGGCTGCGTAGCAATAAATAATTAGTCACAATCAAACCAGAAAGGGATAAATACACAGTATCCCTGGCATAATATGTGCCTATCGCCTGAGCCGATGCAGCTTCCCTGGCACGTCGTACTTTCCCCCAGAAATCTAATTCAAATGCTGTACCAAGAGAGATACTATAAATCTGGCGTACTGGATTTAATCCAGGAAAAACTGGAATTACGCTTACTCTTGAGATACGTGAGCGTGTTGCATTTGATTTAAAATCGATTGTTGGAAAGAGTGCAGCGCCCACCTCTTGTAAGTATGCATCAGCCTCTTCAACTCGTGCTATAGCGAGCTTAATATCCGTGTTATTTTCCAACGCTTTAGCCACCAGATCATTTAAAACTGGATCCTGATAGAGTTCCCACCAGGTACTTGAAATTGGAGTAGCAATTTGATCATGATCCTCTATGACATTACTGCCAACTGAGAACTCAGTTGGCACAATATCACTACTTTCAGGACGCTTATAATCTGGACCAACTGATATACAGCCCTGAATTAACAAGCTCATTCCAATTAGCAAGTAAAATAATCTAAAGCGAAATTTCACTCTGCTTCTCCCACTGATTCTTCACCATCTTTCTTTGTATTTTTTCGTGACAGCCAAACAAAAAACAATGGAATAAATACTGTAGCAATAAAAGTAGCCACTATCATGCCGCCAAATACACCGGTCCCCATTGATTGGCGTGCAGCTGAGCCTGCACCAGTGGCAATTACTAGCGGAACAATCCCAAGCACAAAGGTCATTGATGTCATAACAATTGGACGGAAACGCATACGTGCAGCTTCAATAGCTGCTTGTGCAACAGGCACGCCTTCCTCCATTTTCTGGCTTGCAAATTCCACGATCAGAATTGCATTTTTTGCTGCCAGTCCGATCAAGGCAATCAGACCTACCTGAAAATAAATATCATTAGGCATCCCTCGTAAAAACACAGCAAGTAATGCGCCGGTCAGTGCAAAAGGTACGGCCATAATCACGGCTAGTGGTAAAGCCCAAGTCTCAAACTGTGCTGCTAAAATCAGAAACACCATAATAATTGCAAAACTAAAAGCAAAGATTGCTGCTGAACCAGTTCGTTTCTCCTGATAGGCTTTACCAGTCCAGGATATCTGGTAGTTATCTGGTAAATTTCTTGCAGCAATCTCTTCCACTAACTGAATAGCATCACCCGAACTGACACCAGGTGCCCCACTCCCAAGTATTTTTGCCGATAGCAAACCGTTATATCGCTCTAGCTGTTCTGCACCAACTAAATCACTTACTTTACTCAAAGCTGATAAAGGTACCATCGCGCCGGATTGTGACCGCACATACACTCTCCCTAGATCCTCTGGCTTCATACGATATTGTGGTTCTGCCTGCATCTGTACACGATAAGTACGTCCGGACCGATTAAAATCGTTAACATAGAGTGAACCCATGGTACTTTGTAAAGTTGCATAAATATCAGTAATCGGAACATCCTGAGAGATTGCCTTGGCTTCATCAACTTCAACAAAAAACTGCGGCACAGTAGGGCGAAAAAAAGTATTGATACCGGTCAGACGAGACTCTTTTTTTAACTCTCCAATAAAATTGTTAACCACACCGGATAAGCGCAAGGGGTTTGAATCACCTCGACTTTGCACATAGACTTCAAATCCTCCTGAGTTTCCTAGACCACGAATTGCAGGTGGGTTAAATGCAATTGCCAGACCATCAGGTTGCATCATGCCAATACCAGTTAATTTTTTAACAATATCTTCAGCTGAGGCTGAACGTTCAGACCAGTCTTTGAATGCAACAAACATAGTTGCTGAGCTGGTTTTATTACCACCACCAATAAGATCAAATCCGTTTACAACGAATTGATGTGATACTGCCGGATCATCTGCAATAGCAGCTCGTACTGCTTCAGCTGTTTTAGTTGTTCGTGAAAGTGTTGCTCCATCGGGTAATATTGTTGCAGTTACTACATACCCCTGGTCTTCAGGTGGGACAAAACTACCCGGCACTAATTTAAGTAAATAAATCGCAATTGCGATGAATCCTATAAATACGAATGTACCAGTAATTTTGTGGCGTATCGTAAGGTCAACTGTACGAGTATAGAATTCAGTAAACTTACGGAATCCACGGTTGAATGCTTTGAAAAATGCAGATTCTCCGTGTGTTTTCTTCAGTAAAATGGCACATAACGCAGGTGTTAAGGTTAGCGCCACTACACCAGATATAACCACAGCAACAGCTACGGTAACAGCAAACTGGCGATATAACTCACCAGCAATACCTCCAAGAAAAGCAACAGGTACAAATACTGCACATAGCACCAGTACAATTGCAACGACTGCGCCTGATACTTGTTCCATCGCTTTAATAGCCGCTTTAATTGGGGATAATTTTTCTTCCTCCATTAAACGCTCAATGTTTTCCAATACTATAATTGCATCGTCCACCACAGTACCTATGGATAGCACCATAGCAAAAAGTGTTAACGTATTTATTGAAAACCCGAACATCCACAAACCGGCAAAAGTACCCACCAAAGAAATAGGTACCGCGATCATTGGAATCAGTGTAGCGCGCCAACTTTGCAGAAATAGGAATACAACGAGCAAAATCAGCACCATTGCTTCCCCTAGCGTTTTAATTACCTCCCAAATTGATGCCTTAACAAACAAACTGGTATCGTATGGCACCACATAATCCATCCCCTCAGGAAAACGTTGCTTAAGCTCATCCATTTTGACCTTAATAGCGTTTGCCGTATCGAGAGCATTAGCACCATTCTGTAAAAAAATAGGAATGCCTGTTCCAGGTTGACCATTAAGTGTGGTGCGTACGTTGTAACTTTGCGCACCTAATTCAATACGGGCAACATCTTTAAGGTAGAGAACACCTCGCGGACCACTGGCACGAATAACTATATTGCCAAATTGTTCCGGTTCCAACAGACGGCCTTTGGCAACAACGGTATATGCTAGCTGTTGATCTGCAGGAGCAGGTTCTTGTCCGATCTTTCCAGAAGCATATTGCGCATTCTGTGACCGAATTGCGCTGGCAATATCTGATGTAGTTACTCCAAGTTGCGCCATGCGATCGGGGCGTAACCAGATACGCATGGAATAATCCTGACCACCGAAAACAGTTGCATCACCAACACCTTTAATACGTTTTAATTCATCCAGTACATTAAGTGTTGCATAATTACTTAAATACAACGTGTCATGCTTAACCTTGTCTGAAATTAGCATAACAACTATCAGAATGTCATTTGATCGCTTCTGTACTACAAGACCAGTTCGACGCACATCATCTGGTAAACGTGGCAAAGCTATGTTCACGCGATTGCTTACATTAAATGTCGCCTGATCAATATCAGTCCCGACTTCAAACGTTGCAGTAATTGTTAATGTGCCGCTGGAATCAGCACTAGAACTAAAATATAATAAATTCTCAATGCCACTTAGCTCTTCTTCAATCGGTGCAGCAACTGTTTTTGCCAGGGTTTCTGCACTTGCCCCAGGGAAAGTAGCGGTTACTAATACGGTAGGCGGTGCAATTTGTGGATATTGAGCGATAGGAAGCTGCATTGCTGAGGCCAACCCTGCCAGAACAATGATAATGGATAATACAGATGCAAAAATTGGTCGTGTGATGAAGAATCTTGTCATGATAATTACAGTTATTTTCAACCACCAGAGTCAGTTTGTTTTACTGATTCCGCATGACCCATATCTTTAGAATGTGGTGATACCGGAGTACCTGGACGAAGCTTGATAAGATTATCAACAATTACCTTGTCACCCGCTTTAAGTCCCTCAAGAATCACCCAATCTTTTCCAACCCAGTTTCCGGTTACAACCGGCCGCATAACAGCTTCATTCTTTTCATTAACTACATAAACTGCCTTACCAAGATCGGATGTCAAAACAGCTGTCTGAGGAACAAGAAAAATCCCTTTTTGTTCACCGGTTGTAACTCGAACACGAACAAATTGTCCAGGTAACAATTGCTGATCCGAGTTATCAAATGTTGCGCGTAACTGTTGTGTGCCCAAGGTAGGATCGATTTCTCTGGCGGCAAAATTTAATTTTCCGCTTTGATTATATTCAGTACCATCTGGCAATATTAACGTTACATTTATTACATTTTGCTCACTCAGGTATCCTCCGAGTTTTGTCAATTCATTATCAGATAAGCTAAAACGAACCCAAATTGGTGATAATTGAATGATCGTTGTCAGTAAACTTGTGTTAGCTTGTACTAACACTCCTTCAGAAAGTTGGCGCCGACCTGATATCCCTTTTACAGGAGCAGTTACAGTTGTATATGAAAGATTAAGTTTTGCATCCCGTACACGAACTTCAGCTTGCTGCAAGGCAGCATTTGTAATCGCGTTCTCAGATACTGCATTATCGTATTCACGTTGGCTAATTGACTTCGTGGAGAGTAACTCTTGTAGACGATTTTCTTCACGTCGAGTTTGCTCAATTCGAGCTTTTTGTTCAGTGAGTTGGGCTTTGGCCTGTGCCAGAGCATTTTGATAGGGAACCGGATCAATTAAAAACATTGGCTGACCTTCCTCAACAGCAGCACCCTCATCATATAAGCGTTTCAGCAAAATACCTCCCACACGGGGGCGTATTTCAACTTCCTTAGCACCTTCAGTTTGCGCTACTGCCTCAGCACTAATTGGCACGCTTGTAGGATCAACCGACATCACGCTGACTGGCATAGCCATTTGTGAAGAAATGTTACCGGGAGCTTCCTGATTGTTATTACTGCATGCCGTCAGAATGACGACTGTAACAAACACAACAACTATCTTTAAGCGGGCTACAAACTGCAAATTACAATGACAGTACCCGCTAAAATTAGATAACAACATAAATTAATCCCATATTTTTACTAAAATAACGGTAAATATCCCTTGACAACAAGTAGAGCATAATGTATAGTTTAGTCATTGGAGATACAAATATGACCGAAAAATATACCCGTAAACAGTTTCAAGCCCAATACCCTGATGATGAAACGTGCCTACAAGCTGTCCTTCAAAGGCGTTATGGTAACATTGATTCATGCCCGAGCTGTGGTGTAGTTGGTAAGTTAACTCGGATAGAAGGTCGGCGTGCTTTTGCCTGTCAGGAAGGTTGTCATATTTACCCTTGCTCGGGAACAGTTTTTGAGAAATCCTGTACACCATTAACAGATTGGTTTTATGCGATGTATCTTATGACCGCAACCCGTAATGGTGTATCAGCCAAGGAACTACAACGTCAGCTAGGAGTAACCTATAAATGTGCGTGGCGCATCGGACACCAATTGCGTGAACTCATGGCTGCAAGGGATAAAGCTAACAACCCTAGCTCTTTGTCCGGTCATGTTGAAATGGACGAAACCTATATTGGTGGCAAGGTAAAAGTTAAAAAGCAAGGTAAAGGAGAATATCTCAAAAATAAGAGTACAGTGTTTGGAATGGTGCAACGTAATGGATCGCTTCGAGGTAAGGTTGTACCCAATGAGAAAAGGGCTACATTACTACCAATCGTACAAAATAATATCGAAGCCGGAACTACAATTTCAACTGATACACACCGTTCCTATACATCACTAAAAAATATGGGATATACCCATGGTAAGGTTAATCACAATATTGATGAGTGGGTAAACGGTATCTACTACACAAATACAATTGAAGGTTTTTGGTCACACCTAAAACGCGGTATCCGAAGTACCCATGCCTCAGTATCACGTAAGCATTTACAGAAATATGTAAATGAGTTTGCATTCAGATATAACAACCGTGAAGCACCAGCTGGTATGTTTCATAGGATGCTAGCACAGATCAGCAAACCTACTATTTCTTCTTAACACCTAGAACGGCATCATCAAGAAGACGATTAAAGCGGCCTCTATTACCGCTGGTTGTCTCAACGCGTTTGTTATCCCTATGTCTTTCTTTATCCTTTGGTGATAATGATATAGAATATTTAGTCTGTTTGTTTGTCGTTTTTATAGCCATTATTTCCTCATGAATTTAACAACACTATTTTAAGAAATTATATCTTATTGAAATATATAGTATAATTTTCTCACGTTTATTTATGGGGTTAACTCACGGCTAAAGCATCCGTAACTTATCATGTTTATTGTGGAATAGCGTTGCTATTTTCAGCATCTTATGTTAATATGGAAGAACGTGAAAAAGCCGAGGTGGTTAGACCTCGGCTTTCTGAATCAAATCTTGGGGTTTTTACCCCTCTATTGAGGGAAACCAAGTTTAGAGCTTAAACCATCGACAGAAAAGAGGACAGTTAGCAATGAACAATATAGCAGATCACATCGACTTTGTAAAGTCCCAAATAGAGTATCAAGACCGTAGAGCAACCGCTACACGTAGTAATCCGAAAAAATTAAATTTCCATTGTGAAAGTGCAGAACACTTTCGCTCCCTACTCACATTCCTTGAAAAAACCTGGATAGACAGAGACAAAAATCTGCCGTCACATGATGTTGATCCAGCCGGAATATTGTTTCAAAAAGAACTAGCTGGCTTACCAAAGGAAGTAATTGAACAGTTAAGTATCAAAAATAAAGACCCACAAGAAATTTTAATAACCGAGTTGATAGACGCTGCTGGTGGCAAGCTTTCTTTAGATAGAATTTTGATAGGAATTTATTATAAAACCAAGGAAATTGTAAAGCGTCCGTTACTAACGGCTAAGCTATATCGCATGGTTCAGAATGAGCAAATTTACAAGGAACCAAACAAAAGAAGCGTTTACACAACCACTCCCATTAGTCAAACTGATAGCACAGAGAATGACGATGAAGATTCTAACCAATCACAAGAGGAAGGTGAATTATGAGGCTCTAAAGCAGAGGCCGAGCGTACTATGCCTTCGTTGCTCGCGACCCAAATAGAAAAACCCGTATTAAGTCTCAGTCTTGTCGGACAAACTTAATACGGGTGGTGAGGCACTAATAAACATTGGGGCGGGTTAGGTACGACTGTGGTCTCCTAAACTTCATGCCGAGGGTTCAATTCCCTTCCGCTCCATTTCTTTCAACTTCGCTTTATAGTTGAGCATACATATATATAGTATGTCAAGTTTGAATAAAGCGTGTTTTATGGAGTATTTTTAACATGGCAAGCAAGAAAACAATAGAGCAAGTATGGGATAAGGCTAAGCCCATTAGAGGTAAAAACCCAGATGTATGGTGAAAAGATGGCGAGGACAATAAGATTAGGAAGCCATCTTATGGGACTACGGGTGAATATGGATGGGAAATAGACCATAAGCATCCAGAGTCTAAAGGTGGTTCTGATAATCCAAGTAACCTCCAACCATTACACTGGGAAGAGAACCGAGAAAAATCAGACAAAGTTAAGAAGTAGACTCTTGTTCTGAGAAATAGAAGTTGTAGTTAATAGCAACACAGAGGGCATCCTGAATTTGTTGAGGCGTTAAACCTTCAACACCTACACGGGCGCCTTCTTTCCCTACCGTAATTATTATTGCTCCATCATCACCATAATTTGATGCAATTGATTTTGCCATCCGTCTAAGTGCGATTGGCGTTACCTTGCCAAGGTTGGTATTATTATCCATTATCTTTCACTTGTTGCGAAGGGATACTTACCAAAATAACTTGCTTACATTCATGTATGTATGTATGTATGTATGTAGTTATATACAAACATCCTCGTATGTAAACAAATATCTGAAAATATGGCTAGAAAAACTAAAGAAGATGCCGAATAGACGCGAAAAAGCATCATTATCGCAGCGCGTGAAGTATTTTTAGCTCGCGGGGTTAGCCGTACAACCATGGAGCATATAGCGACACAGGCCGGGGTCACACGCGGAGCAATCTACTGGCATTTCAAAAATAAGACTGAAGTATTTCAGGCTATGCGTGAACAAGTATTTCTACCTCTAATAGATCGCATGGACGATACACTACTAGTTGAAAGTAATATTAATCCTCTAGTACGAATCGAAAATTTTTTATGTGGAACAATCCAGCTCCTCAGTAATAGCGTCGAAACCAGACAGATTTACGAAATCATGATGATTAAATGTGAATATGTGAATGAATTTTCTGTGGTTTTACAGGAAATCCTGCAAACATGTTCTGGTATAGAAGAGAAATTACGTCTTACTTATGAGAAAGCAGGGGAACAAGGGTTATTACACCCTTCACATGAACCAGCCCAATTAGCTATTGATACACAGTTATTTTTTATTGGCTTGCTACATATGTGGGTAAAAGATTCAGATGGCAATCATTTCCGAAATAGAGCAATTAAGCTAATTAAAGCTCACATGAATCTCCTCATTCGTTAAAAATCGTCCTCTTCTAAACGATTAACCTGATTCATACCCCTAATATTCCTATTAACTATATAATTCTTATATATTTCAATTATTTGATAGATATCCATTCAGCTTAATAAAAAATATAATATATAGTTGACTAAATCAATCAAGTATTTTATAGTTGACTAAATTAATCGTGTATTAGCAACATTAGTTACATATAGCTTAATCTAAATTAAGAGGCAATTTTATGAGGCTAACAACCAAAGGAAGATTTGCAGTTACCGCACTCTTAGATCTTGCAATGCAACGTACCAGTGAGCCAGTAAAACTTGCTGAAATAAGTAAAAGGCAGCAGATCTCATTATCTTATCTTGAACAATTATTCACCAAACTCCGCCAAAGGAAACTAGTTGATAGTGTGCGCGGCCCAGGTGGCGGATATTGCCTTGCCAAAAAAATGGAACATGTCTCAGTAGCCGATATCATCCTTGCTGTTGATGAACCCATTGATTCGACACAATGTGGCGGAAAAGAAAATTGTCACAATGATAAGAAATGTATGACACACGATCTATGGAAAAAACTTAATGAACTTATATTTGACCATTTAGGGTCAGTAAGTCTGAAACAATTAGTTGATGAACAACAAATAAACAAGGACAGTGTTATAGAAATGGTGGATATGCGTGAACTTACTTCTGATCAAAAACACGCTGTGTCCTCAGCTTAATTAATTCTACAGTGAAAACGGGCTATTTTTCTTTTTTACAATTTTGAGAATAGATAGGGATAGCAATGGCTATTACATTAACTGAAAATGCAGCAAAACAAATTCTGAAAAAACTTGCACAAAGGGGAAAGGGAGTAGCCTTGCGTGTTGGTGTAAAAAAAGTTGGCTGTTCCGGTTTCGCTTACACATTTGACTACGCTGACGAAATACATGCTGATGACCAATTGTTCGAGTCGCATAACGCTAATGTAGTGGCTGATGCCAGTAGTCTGCAGTTTCTGGATGGCTCGTGCGTTGATTTCGTCCGGGAGGGACTCAACGATACTTTTAAATTTGACAACCCCAACGTAGATAACACGTGTGGCTGTGGTGAAAGCTTCAGCCTGAAAGAACCAATTAAAGCCTAGCTGAGAAACATACAAAAATGATATTGGAGTTAATAGAATGAGTGCAGTGTTACAAAATGTTGTCAATAAACCCTATAAACATGGTTTCGTCACAGAAATTGAGTCTGATATTGCACCAAAAGGACTAAATGAAGACACCATACGGTTAATTTCTACCAAGAAAAATGAACCTGAATGGTTACTAGAGTTTCGCCTCAAAGCCTATCAGCAATGGCTCAAAATGGAAGAACCGAAGTGGTCAAATGTTAAGTACCCAAAGATTGATTTCCAGGCAATCAGTTATTTTTCTGCGCCAAAGCCCAAGAAAAAATTAGCCAGTATGGATGAAGTTGATCCCGAACTGCTACGTACATTCGAAAAACTTGGTGTACCAATGCACGAGCGTGCAGCACTTGCTGGTGTTGCAGTTGACGTAATTTTCGACAGTGTGTCGGTAGCGACTACCTATAAAGAGAAACTTGCTGAGGTCGGCATCATTTTCGGCTCCATTTCTGAAGCCGTTCATTCGCATCCTGAGCTTATAAAGAAATATCTCGGTTCTGTAGTCCCGGTTGGCGATAACTACTATGCCGCACTGAACTCAGCAGTATTTACCGATGGTTCATTTTGCTATATCCCGAAAGGAGTCAAATGCCCGATGGATTTATCAACCTATTTCCGTATCAATACTGAAGAATCTGGGCAGTTCGAACGTACACTTATTATTGCTGAGGAAGGAGGCACTGTCTCCTATCTTGAAGGTTGCACAGCACCCAGATTCGATACTAATCAGTTACACGCAGCTGTAGTTGAGTTGGTTGCAATGGATAACGCGGATATCAAATATTCTACTGTCCAAAATTGGTACGCAGGTGATGAGAAAGGTATCGGTGGTATTTATAATTTTGTAACTAAGCGCGGCCTAGCTAAAGGCAAGAACTCTCGTATTTCCTGGACTCAAGTTGAGACTGGTTCCGCAATTACCTGGAAATATCCTTCATGTGTGTTACAGGGCGATAACTCAGTTGGTGAATTTTATTCAGTAGCTGTCACCAATAATTATCAACAGGCGGACACCGGCACAAAGATGGTACACATTGGTAAAAATACACGTAGCACTATTGTTAGCAAAGGTATATCGGCTGGACACTCCAATAACAGTTATCGTGGATTAGTTCGGGTGGCACCAACTGCTACAGGTGCCCGTAATTTTTCACAGTGTGATTCGATGCTAATAGGTGATATGTCTAGTGCAAGTACTTTTCCTTACATTCAGACACGTAATAATAGCGCGAAAGTTGAACATGAAGCATCAACGTCAAAAATCGGTGAAGACCAATTGTTCTACTTTGCTCAACGAGGTATAGGTAGTGAGGAAGCAGTATCAATGATTATCAACGGGTTTTGCAAAGATGTTTTCCAACAATTACCGATGGAATTTGCAGTTGAAGCGACTAACCTTCTAGGTCTGAAACTTGAAGGAAGTGTCGGATGATTTACCAAGACAGCAAAATTTTACTTAAGATAAGTAGTTTGTGTGCAACCGTTAATAATAACGAGATCCTGAAAGGAATAAATCTTACCGTCAAAAGTGGTGAAATACACGCAATCATGGGAACAAATGGTTCTGGCAAAAGTACCTTAGCTAAAGTACTTGCCGGTCATACTGATTATGAAATCACGGATGGTACTGTAGACTTTGAAGACAAAAATCTGCTTGAGTTAGCGCCAGAAGAACGTGCAAGAGCTGGAATTTTTCTTGGCTTCCAATACCCTATAGAAATTCCAGGTGTGGCTAATAATCAATTTTTACGCCTTGCATATAACACAGCACAAGTTCAACAAAATAAAGATGAGCTTGACCCGCTTGAATTTGATGATCTCGTCAGGGAAAAAATGAAGCTACTTGAAATGAACCCAGATTTTCTGGATCGTAGCGTTAATGAAAATTTCTCCGGTGGAGAAAAGAAACGTAATGAAATACTACAAATGTCACTACTTGATCCCAAGATAGCAATTCTTGATGAAACAGATTCCGGTCTCGACATTGATGCACTGAGGATCGTATCTAACGGTGTTAACCAACTCGCAAACAAAGATAATGCAACTATATTGGTTACGCATTACCAACGCATGCTGAACTATATCGTACCGGATTATGTACATGTAATGGAATCGGGACGTATAGTTAAGACTGGCGGCAAGGAGCTAGCACTAAACCTTGAAAAACATGGCTACGACTGGGTCAATACCGAAAAAACTGCTGTAGTAGGGACATAAATATGAGTGTAGCTGCAGATGACAGATATCTTAATAATCTGCTAAAGGGACAGTCACAACTAACAGCAAGTCCGTTTAAGAGACTTAATCAATTGCGATCCAATGCAGTTAACCAAGTAAATACGCTGAAATTCCCAACTAAAAATGACGAAGAATGGCGCTTTACTGATATTTCTCCGTTAACAAAGATATCTTTCCAGCCAGCACGCGTGGCACCTACATTACAAAGTTCAGATATAGAACATTTTTATCTTACGGAAGCGGTAACTCGACTCGTATTTATTGACGGTATATATACACCTTATTTATCTACAGAGATAACAGAAACATCTAAAAATTCTGGCGTAGTAATTTCAAGTTTGGCAGCAGCATCCCCTGAAGATCTGGCAGCTATAGAATCTCATCTGGGTCATCACGCGGAGTTTCAGGACGATATTTTTGCAGCACTTAATACTGCCTTTCTTCATGAGGGAGCACTTATCATCGTGCCACGGAATACCTCAGCTGAATTACCAATACACCTTTTGTTCATTGCTACTCAGAAAGAGGTATCAAACCACCCACGGTGCCTATTGATTGCTAAACCAAGTAGTACTGTGACAGTTATTGAGGACTATGTCACATTGCAGGAAGAAACTTATATTACCAATACAGTAGCAGAATTTGTAGTTGCCGATAACGCACATGTTAACCATATACGGATACAGCGTGATAATAAGGAGGCGTTCCATATAGCAAATTGTTCTGTGTCACTTGCACGAGAAAGCCGCTACCAGTCAGTTAACGTTGCATTTGGTGCGCGCATTTCACGTTATAACCTCAATGTGTTGCTAAAAGATGAGGGTGCAGAATGTACAGCTGATGGACTTGCACTGATATCTAATCGTCAACTTGCTGATACGCATACCTGTATTGATCATATAAAACCACACTGCATAAGCCACCAACTACACAAGTGTATTATCGATGATGCTGCACATGCAGTATTTAATGGCAAGATTATCGTAAGACCGGATGCACAGCTTACAAATTCTACTCAGTCTAACCGTAATCTTCTGCTAACTTCCAAAGCTCGAATTGATACTAAGCCACAACTTGAAATTTTTGCAGACGATGTGAAATGTGCTCATGGGGCAACTGTTGGTCAATTAGATAATGAAGAGATTTTTTATCTTAAAAGCCGTGGACTATCGGATATTACAGCTCGTAACCTGCTGACATACGCATTTGGTGCTGAAGTTATTGAACGTATACCTATAGCGTCGCTCAAATTTCGGCTGGAACAAGCAGTGCTTGAACAGACTCAAAGAGACTAGACTATGACACCCGTTGAATCTTCTTTGAGAGCATCCGGCACTTCAATGTTCAATGTCGAACAGATCCGCGCTGATTTTCCTATTCTTAAACTTAAGATTGATGATAAACAGTTAGTCTATTTTGATAATGCTGCTTCTAGCCAGATGCCAAAAGTAGTGATGGACCGTCTGCTCAGATATCAGACTATGGAGCACGCCAACATTAATCGTGCAGTCCATTATTTATCAGAAACAGCTACTGCAGAATATGAAAAATCACGTCATAAACTAAAGAACTTTATAAACGCAAATGAAGACCAGGAGGTAATCTTTACCAGTGGGACAACTGATTCAATAAATTTAGTAGCTCATGGCTATGGTCGTAAATTTATTGGCTCAGGAGATGAAATTATCCTTACTGTCCTTGAGCACCATTCGAATATCGTACCATGGCAAATGCTAGCAGAAGAAAGTGGGGCAAAGATCCGTGTTGTGCCAATCAACGATGCGGGAGAACTCTTGATCGATGAGTATAAGAAACTCTTTAACAAGCATACGAAATTTGTCGGTGTAACGCACGTATCAAATGCGCTTGGTACTATAAATCCGATTAAACAGATGATAGATTTTGCACATGCTCATGATGTACCAGTACTAGTGGATGGGGCGCAAGCTGCTCCACACATGAAAATTGATATGCAGGAGCTTGATTGTGATTTTTATACATTCTCAGCTCACAAATTATGTGGCCCGACAGGAATTGGCATTCTCTATGGCAAAGCTACTCAGCTAAAGCGAATGAAACCATTCAAAGGTGGAGGGGACATGATAGCTTCTGTTACATTTGAAAAGACCACCTATAATACAATCCCACATAAGTTTGAAGCTGGCACACCACCAATTGCTGCTGCGATTGGATTTGGTGCTGCAATAGACTATCTGTCTTCTGTCGATTTATCTATGATTGAGGCATACGAACAAAACTTAATAAACTACGCAACTGTACAGATTAGCAATATACCGGGAATACGCATAATTGGTTCTGCCGCAGAAAAAGTTGCAGTCCTCTCTTTCTCTGTTGATGGAGTGCACCCACACGACATAGGTACACTCTTAAATCAGGAAGGAATCGCGGTTCGTACTGGCCATCATTGCGCACAACCAGTAATGCAACACTTTAAAGTGCCGGCAACTACGCGCGCCTCTTTTGCTTTTTACAATAGTGTAGATGAGATCGATTCTTTAATCCTAGGTATTCAGAAAGTTCAGAAGGTTTTTTTATAATGAATACAAAATCACTCTATCAAGAAGTAATTCTTGATCACAATAGAAACCCCCGAAATTATGGCTCACTCGATAATGCAAATCGGTCAGCTGAAGGACATAATCCACTATGTGGTGATCATCTGAATATTAAAATTAATCTTAATGAAAATCTTATTATTAATGACATTACGTTTCAAGGTGAGTCATGTGCAATTTGTAAAGCATCAGCTTCAATGATGACTGCTAATGTTAAGGGAAAAACACAAGCTGATGCAGAAACAATGATTAGGGAATTCAGAGAAATGACTATTGGTAAACTTGAGCCTAATGACGACAATCACCATCTTGGACGCTTAACCGTATTTGTTGGAGTACGCGACCTACCTACACGAGTGAAATGTGCAATTCTCCCATGGCATACACTACAGGCAGCACTAAACTCTGTCGCCACGATCTCGACCGAAGCCGATGATGACCCAATGCATGTCTCTATCGGTAATGCTTGAAGGATATTAATATGCCAAAAATTTCCGAAATTGAGGGTACACCTAATCCAAATGCACTTAAATTTGTCCTAAAGGAACCATTAACTTGGGGGATTACGCGCTCATATGACAATGCTGAGCAGGCAAAAGATGATCCTCTTGCCACTGAGTTATTTGAAATTGATCATGTGACTAATGTATTTTATGTGGATCGCTGGATCACTGTCACACAGGATGGGAACGCAAACTGGCCGGATCTAGCACGAGAGGTTGCTGACCCGATCCGTGCAGCCCCTGCAGCAGATGCACAATCCACAGACACCTTAGCAACAGCAACTAATACTATCTCAGATTTAAGTTCTAAAGACCAACTGCGCCTTGATAGAATCAATAACTTATTAGACGAGGAAATACGGCCTTACCTGCAAGGCGATGGTGGAGACCTCTACGTAGTCGGACTTAAAGATAATGTACTCAGCGTACATTATCAGGGCGCATGTGGAACCTGCCCGAGCTCGATCTCGGGTACACTTCGAGGTATTGAGAATCTACTTAGATCAATTGAAACTGATATTCAAGTTGTAGCAGTATAAGAATGAAGAAACTGCTACACAACAAATAAAAACAACTCCGGTATACTTATCCTAATTCCCGCATGATATGTTGTTGTCGGCGACTTACCGAAAGCTTCTCTTCCAAACCTCTTAGTAATAACATCCAAGATGGTTCTCCACTTATCCCCTCAGTTTTCTCAAATCCTGCAATATAGTCTTTAGATACAAGACAATTACGGTGAATACGTACAAAATATTCTTGAAATTCATCTTCCAGACGAGTCAGCGACTCTTCCAACAAATACTCTTTCCCACAAGTACGAATTGTCACGTATTTCAGCTCCGCACGGAAATACACCACATCACTTAAAGGAACTAAATGAATTTTGTCGCGCTCATGTACACTAAGATGTGTCCTTGGCTTGGGTCGAATCTTCTTCAGCACTTCCTGTTGAATAGGCTTTGCTGTACCAACACGCATTAGTGCTTCCTGTAATCGTGTTAGACGTATTGGCTTAAGTAAATAATCTACTGCATGTAGTTCGAACGCCTTGATAGCATAAACATCATAGGCAGTAGTAAAAATAAGAGCGGGTGGCACAGTTAATTTAAATAAATGCTGTGCAAGCTCGATCCCATCCATTTCAGGCATACGAATATCAAGCAAAACTACGTCTGCGTGTCCGGCCTGCAATAGTTCCAACGCCTCTAATCCGTTTGATGCTTCTCCCACTAATTGCACTGGAATTTTCTCCGCGCTGTCATGTAATAAATCTATGAGCCGATTACGAGCCGGGGCTTCGTCATCTACCACCATAACGCTTAACGGAAGAGTACTCATTTCATATTGTTCCCAAGTAGTTTATACCTTAGTTACGAATGGGATGATAATGTGAACTTGATAGACATTGTCGTTAACCTTACTTTCTAGCCTGCTTTCAGCATCAAAGTGTAATGCCAGTCGCTCACGAATGTTATTTAGTGCCATTTTATTGCCACTATGGTGTTTACCTTCTGTCTGATAAGGATTACGTAAAACCATATGAACCTCATTGCGACTTTTATAGATATTAATATTTATAATGCCGGTATCAGCTATAGGTTCAATACCATGATAAACGGCATTTTCAAGTAATGGCTGTAATACCAGTGGTGGAATTAACGCATCAGATGGTAGATTATCAATATGCCACTCTACTTTAAGTCGCTCTCCCAAACGTAACTGTTCTAATTGTAAATACTGCTGACATAATTCAATTTCCCGCTGTAAAGGGGACAATTGACGATTATCAGCCATCAATACGCGAAACAAATCAGCCATATCTTCCAATGCATGCTCAGCACGTTTAGGATCAGCACGAATTAATGACAAAACAGCATTAATACAGTTGAATAAAAAATGAGGCCGAATACGTGACTGTAATGCTTGTAAACGAGCCTCAGTAAAGGCAGGAGATAGCGCACGACTACGTAAATTAAAATATGCCAACAATACTCCTGTAACAGCAAGACATAATACCCAGTAACGAAAGATTTCTCCCACTTCCGGGGCCTCTAACATCATTCCGCCAAACCAATACATTGCTGTTGCCAAGATAAGTTCCACTGCTAACACCATACAAACCCCAGCAGTGTATGATAAACGTGAAAGTGGTTTGTATAAGCCGTACAATAGTAGCAAATTCATCAACAATATTGGCTGGATAACAACTGCGATCTCTGTAAATTCTGGTATAACCCCTGACCAATTGGGAGCCCTAAGTAACGCTGCCATAAAGCCAATAACGTTTACAATAATCAAAATACGTAGTATCACTCCAAGGTTACGAAAATCTGGTAGTGAGTCTGGATATGATTTTTGATTTATACTTGCCACTTTAAAAGTTTAAATAATAAACAAAGGTTAAGAAAGGGTTGCACATACTTTCATTTTTGACAAGGTATTATGAGAACTCCAAAAAAGAAGACTCAATTAACTAAAAAAAATAGAAGAATCTGGTCAGGTCGATTTGAAGAGCCTGTTTCTAAACTCGTGCAGCGTTACACTGCATCAGTAGAATTTGATCAACGACTAGCAGAATATGATATCCAAGGTTCATTCGCTCATGCCCAAATGCTCGCTGCTTCAGGAATCATCAGCACAAAAGATCTAGTCGCGATCGGGAAGGGGTTGCATCAAATTCGCGATGAAATTTATAACGGTACATTTGATTGGCAACTTGAATTAGAAGATGTACATCTCAATATTGAA
Organism: Nitrosomonadaceae bacterium; assembly: GCA_965205785.1. Taxonomy (GTDB): domain Bacteria; phylum Pseudomonadota; class Gammaproteobacteria; order Burkholderiales; family Nitrosomonadaceae; genus BJGV01. Next base: position 1,364,424 of record OZ242188.1, on the reverse strand, counting down.
AACCGTCTCACTACATTAGTTGGTGATGCCGGCAAACGACTTCATACGGCACGTTCACGTAATGATCAGATAGCAACTGATATACGACTATATATACGTGCTTCTATCGACGACATAATTAAGCTTATCAAAAAAATGCAACTTGCAATATTGGATCTTGCTGAAGAGCATACAGATACTTTAATGCCTGGCTTAACACATTTACAGATAGCCCAGCCTATCTCTTTTGGCCATCATCTCATGGCATATTTTGAGATGCTAAGACGTGATAAGGACCGATTATCTGACTGTAGAAAACGAGTAAATAACCTCCCATTAGGAGCGGCGGCACTAGCAGGAACCAGCTATCCTATCAACCGAGACATGGTGGCGAAGAAATTAGGTTTTGAAGGTATTTGTAAAAATTCGCTTGATGCAGTTTCTGACCGAGACTTTGCTATAGAGTTCTGCTCCTGTGCGGCACTGATCATGACTCATTTATCACGATTATCTGAAGAATTAATTTTATGGATGAGTCCATCATTTGGATTTATCCAACTAAATGACCGTTTTTGTACTGGATCGTCTATTATGCCGCAAAAAAAGAACCCAGACGTTCCCGAATTAGTTCGGGGAAAGACAGGACGTGTAAATGGTCATCTTATCGCCTTACTAACACTGATGAAAGCACAACCACTGGCTTATAATAAAGATAACCAGGAAGACAAAGAGCCTCTTTTTGATACGGTAGATACACTAAGCGAATCACTACGTATTTACGCTGATATGCTTAAAGGAGTTCAGGTGGATAAAAATACTATGCGTAGTACTGCAATGAGTGGCTACTCAACAGCAACTGACTTTGCGGACTATCTTACAAAAAAGGGAGTCCCGTTTCGTGACGCGCATGAAGCGGTAGCAAAGGCTGTGCGAGCTGCTGAGAAGAAAAACTGCGATTTGAGTGAACTCACTCTATCTGAGTTACAAAAATTCTCCCAGTTAGTTGAAAAAGATATCTTCAGCATATTAACCTTGGATGGTTCAGTAAAGAGCCGAAACCATACTGGTGGCACAGCACCATCTCAAGTACGTAAAGCAATTAAATCAGCTAGAAAAGAGCTATCATAGTCAAGCTTAGTTTGAAGACTTATTAAATTATGTCTCCTTGGCTAGATATTGCTGCACAAATCTCAACTTCTATCAATACCTCCTTTAGTGCAGATAAAATCTCTTCAATTAACGGAGGATGCATTAACCAAACTTATTGTATTAAAGACAAGAAACATAGCTTTTTTGTCAAGCTAAATGAAATGAAAAACTTACAAATGTTTGAAGCAGAGGCTACAGGTTTACAAGAAATTAAAGATTCACATACTCTGCAAGTTCCTACTCCAGTTTGTTGGGGAAATAATGAGAATAATGCATGGCTCGTACTAGAGTACATTGAAATGGATAATACCTCCAAGAGCGGGAGTGCGGCCCTAGGAATAGGACTAGCAGAAATGCACCGAATATCTATTAAAAAATTTGGTTGGGTTCGGAACAATACTATTGGTTCTACGCCACAAATTAATAAATTCTCCCTTGATTGGACACAGTTCTGGCGCAAATACCGCCTTGGATATCAATTGCAGCTTGCTGAAACCAACGGGTATACAGGAAAACTACTGAGTCTAGGTAACCTTTTAATGGAAGAACTAGATACTTTCTTTCCAGAAACACCACAGGCTGCATCTTTATTACATGGAGATCTATGGAGTGGAAACTACAGTTATGATCTTGCGGGATATCCTGTATTGTATGATCCAGCTGTGTATTATGGTGATCGTGAAACAGATATTGCTATGACTGAACTTTTTGGTGGTTTTTCCACAACCTTCTATGCAGCTTACAGCGAAGCTTACCCACTTGACCCCTGCTACAAAACTCGCAAGACACTCTATAATCTTTACCACATTCTCAACCACCTAAATCTATTTGGAGGAAGCTATCTTCATCAGGCAGAGCACATGTTGGAGAAACTGCTTACTGAAATTCACTAGGCTAACCATAAGCCAGTAAAAATCAATTTACGACTACTGAAAAACAAATTTTGCTAAAAAGTTTCATATGTAGTCTGTCCTTAGAAAAACTAGTTGATGAAATATTATTCTTTTTAAAATTCGATTGGATCTACATCAAGCGTCCAACGTATCTTACGAGCAGAAATCTTATCTAATTTTACTCGCCATGCAGTAAGAAACTTTTGTAGTTCTTTACGTGAGCTAGACTGCACTAGTAAGTGTGCCCGCTCCATACCTTTAAGCTTTGCCATTTGTGCAGGAACAGGATCAAACACTTCTACTTCTTTGCCCGGATATACTATTGATATTACATGTGAAAGAAAATCTAACGCAGTAGAAAGCTTGGGCGCTTCTGCCCGCAATAATGCCTGATAAACATATGGAGGGAAACTTGCTACCTTTCTTTCAGTCAACAGCATCTTTGCAATTTCCTCGTAATTGTGTTTTTGCAAAGCATGATATAATGGATGATTAGGAAATTTAGTTTGAATCAACACTTGTCCAGTAGTGCTGGCACGCCCTGCTCGTCCCGCGACCTGCATAAGTTGTGAGAATAGATGCTCTGCTGCACGAAAGTCAGTACTGTAAAGTGAAGCATCTGGATTTAAAACTCCAACCAACCCTAGATTTACAAAATTATGCCCTTTTGCGAGAATCTGTGTGCCAACAAGAATATCTACACGCTGTCCATGAATCTCTTCTAGTATTTTCTCCCACGCTTCTTTACGGCGTATACTATCCCGATCTATTCGTAATATTCTCGCATTAGGAAATTGCTCTTTTAGCGCAGCTTCTACTCTCTGTGTACCATGACCAAATGGTGCAATATCCTGGTCACCACACTCTGGACAAGAAGATAGAATACGCTCTTTATACCCACAATAATGACAACGTAAATTTTTATCTTGCAAATGCACTACCAAACGACTCGTACAACGAGAACAAGTAGCTATCCATGTACAAGATTTACACATTAATACTGGCGCAAAACCACGTCGATTAATGAATATTAAACTCTGCTGCTTTAATTCAATTTTTTTTCTCAGAGCTGTAATTAGTGGTTCAGATAAACCTTCTCTAGACTTTACTACTCTGATATCAATACATCGAACACTTGGAAGAGAAGAGTTATCGGCAGCTCGTGAAGATAAACGTAACATACGGTACCGATGATTAATTGCATTGTAATAACTTTCCAGTGATGGTGTCGCAGAACCCAGTATTATTGGTATATTCATATATTTAGCGCGGAAGATAGCGATATCACGTGCTGAATAGCACAACCCACTTTGCTGCTTGAATGAGCTATCCTGTTCCTCATCTACGATTATCAGTCCTAGATTTGAAATTGGTGTAAATACCGAAAGGCGTGTTCCCAGTATTATTTGGGCTGTGCCATTAAGAGCTTGCAACCATCCCTTTGCACGCTCTGAAGCATTTAAACCACTATGAAGACTAATGATTGAAGTAGTTGGGAAGCGAGTACGAAAAACTGTCTCCAACTGAGGAGTCAGGCTAATCTCTGGTATTAACACCAATGTTTGTCGCCCTTGAAGCAATTGTAATGCGACTAATCGCAAATAAACTTCAGTTTTTCCACTACCCGTAATGCCATGCAACAACCATACGTTGAATTGATTAGTTTCAGCAGCAATATTTTTGACAACATTCATCTGCTCTTTATTTAAAATGGGCTCTATAGAATTTTTTTGTTTAAATAAAGAAGCAGCTTCTTCTACCCATCCTAGTTCAATCAGTTCTTTTAATACTTTAACTGCCCCTGGTGAGAGTTGTTTTATTTCGACTAAATTAACAACCTTAGACTCTCTAAATAAAGCCAAGAGACGACGTTTAAGAGTACTTCTCTTAGAGATCAAAGCTGTATCAGCTAGTTTCCCTTTCTTTGTAATATGAAACTGAGATTTAACCTGCGGCTTATCTACAAATGGCCTAGAACTCCGTAATCTAGTGGGCATCCCACTCATCACTACCTCTCCGAGAGGATAATGATAGTATTCACTACAAAATTTAAAAAGATCCAATAATGCTCTCGGTAAGGGAGGCATATCGTTAAAAATATATTTGGCAGATCTAAGTTTCCCCTTTGAAAAAGATGAGCTATTGGTCACCTCAATAATGACTCCGATTAACATTTTCTTCCCAAATGGAACTTGTACCCGAACCCCAATATGTTGAGTTGTTGCACTTGGTGCAATATAGTCAAATAAAGTATTTACTGGAACATCAAGGGCGACACGAATAATAGGCATACTAAAATTTTATTCTCAAAACAATTCTTTTATATGGATTTAAATACATTATCCATGAAATTCTAAGATTGATTATCCTTCCAGTAGAAAATATATAAATTTACCCTCAAAAAGACTACTTATTTCGTTCTCTTCAGAACAGATATATTACTCAATTTATGTAACAAATTGCTTGACTTGAGGCACTTCTGTCGGCTAATCTGAACGAGCTGATCATCTGCGAGAAGAGTAAAAGCCTCAATAAAAGAGTCAAAGCCTCCGTTAATTAGATCATCGAGAGCTATTTATCAATACAGATAGTTAATGGTGTAAATAGTTTTTTATATTTATTTGAATAGGAGAAACAACATGGCAACAACATACGGAACGACTGGAACGGCAGCCACAGCGTCTTCGGGCTCCTGGGATCAGTCACAGTGGTATGACTCAAAGTACTATAAATTTGGCATGGCACTCATGCTGGCAGTGGCAATATTCTGGATTTGGTATCAGCGTACCTTTGCCTACTCACATGGAATGGACTCAATGGAACCAGAATTCGAGAAAGTCTGGATGGGTCTGTGGCGTGTACACATGGTTGTATGGCCAACATTTGCATTAGTGACCTGGGGCTGGCTCTGGAAAACACGGGATACTAAAGAACAACTGGATAACCTGGATCCGAAGCTGGAAATCAAGCGTTATTTCTACTGGATGATGTGGCTGGGCGTTTACCTCTTTGGTGTGTACTGGGGTGGCAGCTTCTTCACCGAGCAAGATGCTTCATGGCACCAGGTGATCATACGCGACACTAGTTTTACTCCTAGTCATGTCGTCGTATTCTATGGTTCCTTCCCAATGTACATTGTCTGCGGGATTGCCAGTTATCTGTATGCTATGACCCGTTTGCCGCAATACAGCAGAGGCACATCGTTTCCTTTGGTATTTGCGATTGCCGGTCCGCTGATGATTCTGCCAAACGTTGGTCTTAACGAATGGGGACATGCCTTCTGGTTCATGGAAGAACTCTTCAGTGCTCCATTGCATTGGGGATTCGTGATTCTGGGTTGGTCTGGCCTGTTTGCTGGCGGAGTTGCAGCACAAATCATCACGCGCTACTCCAATCTGACAGATGTGATCTGGAATAACCAAAGCAAGGTCATTCTAAACAACCGGCTCTAATCTTTAACTGTCCTCCTACTACACCCCCCTGCTCTCATCGGAGAGCAGGGTCAGGTGAATCAGTAGTTTTTAAAAACAGCAGAAACAATCCAATAAAGTAGTCTAAATTTCTGTAGATATCTCAAGGTTATCTATTAATCGAGTTGAACCTAATTTTGCCGCCCCTAGCACTATTAAACCACGGTCACTTATCTGAACCGGAGCAAGGGTGTCACTTTGTCGTAATGCTATGTAATCAACTTTCCAGCCATAATTTACGAGTGTTTCTTTTGCGATATCTTGTAACTTCTTGAAGTTTCTATTTCCAGCTTCTATTTCCTGTTTTATTTTAGATAAAACTTGAAACAGACGTGCGGCCTCCGTACGTTCTTCACTATTGAGATAACGGTTACGGGAACTCAGAGCTAGCCCATCAGATGTACGTATAGTTTCGCCTGCATCAATTTCAATAGATAGATTCAGCTGTTGCACCATTGCACGTAAAATACATAACTGTTGGTAGTCTTTTTTTCCAAAAATGGCTAGTTGTGGCTGTACAAGATTAAAAAGTTTTAAGACTAACGTAGCTACGCCACAAAAAAATCCGGGCCTAAATTTTCCTTCTAAAATATTTGCCAGAGGCGGAGGCTCTATAAGGAACTCCTGCTGCACTGGATAAATATCCTTCTCTGTGGGAGAAAATACTACATCAACTCCATAATTCTCTAATAATTTGAAATCATCTATTGGAGTGCGTGGGTATCGATCAAAATCACTAGTCCGTCCAAATTGCAAACGATTTACAAAAATACTGGCTACTAAACAACCAGACTTTTGTTTCGCAATTTGTAATAATGATAAATGGCCTTCATGCAAGTTACCCATAGTCGGAACAAATACAACATAATGCTCGGACTTAAGTCGCAAGCGCAGGGATGAAATATCAGTAATTATCTCCACACTAATTTATATACTAGAATCCATGTTCTAACTTAGGGAATTTTTTAGATTTAACTTCTTTAACGTAATTCTCCACTGCTTCATTGACATTACCTACATCATCCATAAAATTTTTAATGAATCTTGATTTTTTTCCAGAATAAATCCCGAGTATGTCATACAACACCAGCACTTGTGCATCACAATCAACTCCTGCACCAATACCTATCGTGGGTATATTTAGCTTCTTAGTTATTTTCTTTGCTAGAGTAGCTGGAACAGCTTCCATTAGTAGCATACCTGCACCGGCCTCTTCCAGGATAACTGCATCCTCCAACAGTTGATTTGCTTGATTTTTAGATTTACCTTGTACTTTATACCCTCCTAACACATGTATAGATTGAGGCATTAGGCCAATATGCGCACATACTGGTATGCCACGATGAGACAAGAATCTAATAGTCTCAGCCATCACACTCCCTCCCTCAATTTTTACCATGCTTGCACCTGCAGACATTAGTTTAGCTGCATTTTCAAACGTATTCTCCGGCGATACCTGAGATGTACCAAAGGGCATATCAGTCATGATAAATGACTTACTTGAACCTCGAGCTACACATCGTGTGTGATAAACCATATCATCCAGTTTCACAGATAATGTTGTCTTCTCTCCTTGTAATACATTACCTAATGAGTCTCCCACCAATAGAATATCAACACCTGAATCTTCTAATAACGAAGCAAAACTTGCGTCATAACATGTAAGTGCGGCAATCTTTTCCCCACTATCACACATTTTTTGTAAAGTCTTTTGTGTAGTGCGCATGTTTAAGTCCTATCTTCCCCAGTTAAAATATTCGCGTGGGCCACGCATTTGTTCTAACCTTTGTAGTAATAAATCAAAATCCGGCTGGTTCTCAACAAAATTTAAATTCTCGCTATTTACAATCATGACTGGAGCACCTTCATATTGATAAAAGAATCGTGTATAGGCCTCAGATAATCGCCATAGATAATCTTCAGAAATATTTCTCTCAAAAGCGCTACCACGCTGCTTTACTCTATCAATAAGCGTACTAGGCGATGCCTGTAAGTAAATCACTAAGTCAGGCAGTATAGCCTTGGGCTGCAAATGACTGTAGATACTCTGATAGAGATTATGCTCAGCATCACTTAATGTAAGCTTAGCAAATAATTGATCTTTCTCAAGTAAAAAATCACTTACTATCACTCGAGTAAACATATCCATTTGTGCCAGACTTTGTACTTGATTATTGCGCTGAAAAAGAAAAAATAATTGTGTTGGTAAAGCGTACCTAGATATATCACTATAAAATTTTTCAAGAAATGGATTTTCTGCTGGCTCTTCCAATAATAATGCGCTGCCTAGGTAATCCGCAATACGTCTGGCTAGACTGGTCTTACCTACACCTATTGGTCCCTCAATCACAATATAACGATATTTTTCCAGCTTCACTAATTTTGCTCTCTCTCAAGTCGTTGTTCAGCACAGGCTGACAGTAATTCAGCTACAGTACCACGGCCAGGAATAAAACAATCTTTCGAAATTTCCATTAGAGGCATTAATACGAAAGCGCGTTGATGCATTCTCGGATGTGGAAGAATCAGGTTGTGCATATTACATTCTAATTTATCATACATCAGTATATCCAGATCCAGTGTACGAGGATCATTTGGCAACCTTCGTACACGACCATGATTTTGCTCAATTTGTAGAAGTGCTTTGAGTAAGTTATGTGGAGAAAGAGTAGTTTCAATCTGTACTACAGCATTAATAAAATCAGGCTGATCACACTTCCTAATTGGTGCACTCCGATAAAGAGAGGAACAAGCTAACAAATTACTTTCAGGAAGTATTGCAATTTCATCAAGTGCTTTCCGAACCTGAAATACTGGATCCTCCAAATTACTACCTAAAGCAATGAATACTTGGAAAATAGGACCCAATATAGCACCTAATATTAATTATTTTGCAGATCCTGAAACTGAATTTATACTTTGTGTACTTTCAGTCACAGTTTCATTTTTCTTTCGCCTTCTTCTTCGTTTTTTTGGAGCTTCATTTCTAAATAGCATATCTTCTCGATCACTGGCTTTAGCATGCTGAAATGTTTCCCACCAATTTCCCAACTCCATATCTATCTCACCACTCTCACAACGTAACAACATAAAATCATAGGCTGCCCTGAAGCGTGGATGCTCCAGCAAACGGAATGGCTTACGTCCAGCTCTGCCAAGGAAACGTGGTTGCATTACCCAGATCTCTTGCATAATTGCATCATATCTACGTGGGATTATTAGTTTCTTGTCTTGACTTGCCATCACATCTTTTATTGCCATGTACAGAGCAGAGATAGATTTCTCTCCATCTGCCTTACGTTTATTCCATATTGCCAATACCTCGTGCCACATTAATGCGGCAAATAGGAAACCAGGAGATACAGATTTCTCCTCGTATACACGCTTATCAGTATTCTTTAATACAAGTGAAATGAAACGCTCATCTACCGATTCAGTAAGCACCACATCTAATACTGGCAACAAACCATGATACAACCCACGTGTCTGTAAATCTGCCACACAAGTTTGAGCATGGCCACATAATAATATCTTTAAAATTTCATCAAATAGTCTTGATGGTGGTACATTTTGCAATAATGGAGCAAGATCGCCTATGGGCTTAGCAGTAGCAGTATCTATTTTCATGTCAAGCTTAGCTGCAAGCCGCACTGCCCGCAACATACGTACCGGATCCTCACGGTAACGCTGTAGTGGCATACCAATAATACGTAACTGCCTTGACTTAATATCACTGTATCCACTTAGATAATCCCAGATTTCTTCTTTATTTGGATCATAGAATAATGCGTTAACAGTAAAATCACGGCGCTTTACATCTTCTTCTTGACTACCAAATACGTTATCTCTCAAGATTCTTCCATGCTCGTCAGCCTGAAGGTGTGGCATGAGCTCATTATTCTTATTAGTAAATGAATCACCACGAAATGTAGATACCTCTACAGTCTCGGATCCACACATAACATGTACTAAACGAAAACGGCGCCCAATAATGCGTGAACGACGAAAAAGAACACGTATTTCATCAGGTTTGGCATTTGTAGCAATGTCAAAATCTTTTGGCTTTAGCCCCAACAGTAAGTCACGTACTGCGCCTCCCACTATAAAAGCAAAATATCCTGCTCTCTGTAAATCTAAGGTAATTTTAGTTGCACAAGAACTTATACTATTGCGAATGAGACCATGTTGCTTACGTGGAATAATTCGTAGCTCAGTAGTTATAGATTCTGAAGAAAAAGTAGAGGAATCTTGGCTAAAAATTCGGTGTAAAGATTTATGGATCATTACTAAATATTGGAAACACTAAGTCGTAGATTATACACCTGGCAGTATATCTGATACGGGAATACTCAGAACTTTCTAATCAAGCTCATCTAAAATAGATTTAAAAATTCCTTCAACCTAATAACCCGTGAATCTTTCATATTTATACCTTAATATAATCACTTTTCTTTCCCAGCCATCGCTGAAGATGACGTTGAGCTAATTTAGGATGACCACTCAACATTTCTTCAGCAACATCACGCGCATCTTTAAGTAAGCTCTCATCTCGCACAGGATCTGCAAAACGCAACATAGGAACACCACTCTGGCGTATACCAAAGAATTCACCAGGCCCACGTAAAAGTAAATCTTGACGGGAAATTTCAAAACCATCGGTATTTTCAAAAATTATTCGAAGCCTTTTACGAGCAATTTCAGATAATGGTTCCTGATAGAGTAGGATACATACACTAGCATCTGCACCACGTCCTATACGCCCTCGAAGCTGGTGCAACTGTGACAACCCCATGCGCTCAGCATGCTCGATTACCATTAATGAAGCATTAGTAACATCAACGCCCACCTCAATTACTGTAGTTGCAACTAATAACTGAATTTCACCCTGCTTGAATAACTCCATTACTGATAATTTCTCATCCGGAGGAAGCCTTCCATGCAACAGACCAACTTGCAGATCTGGAAAAATTTGACTTAATTTTTCATAAGTCTCTAACGCAGTCTTTAGCTGCAAAGCTTCTGACTCTTCTATAAGAGGGCATACCCAGTAAGCCTGTTTCCCTGCACGACATGCCTCTTTGATACGTACAACTACTTCTTTACGACGAGTATCAGTAAATAATTTAGTTACTATATGAATTCTTCCTGGTGGCAGTTCATTTAATACTGACACATCAAGATCTGCATAGTAACTCATTGAAAGAGTACGCGGGATAGGCGTTGCACTCATCATTAATTGATGAGGTACCATACCTTCTTTAGTACATTTCATACGTAGTGCCAGTCGCTGGTGTACACCAAAACGATGTTGCTCATCTATAATTGCAAGCCCTAATTTGTTAAATTCCACCTGCTCCTGAAATAGTGCATGTGTCCCAATTGCAAGCATAGCGTTACCTGTAGCAATTGTAGAAAGTGATTCCTTACGCTGAATTTTTTTTTGGCTACCAGAGAGCCAAGCAATTGATATTCCTAAAGAATTAAATATTGGTTTAAACCAATTTGAGAGTTTCTGGTAATGCTGTTCAGCCAATATTTCAGTTGGTGCCATGATAGCTACCTGAAAGCCATTCTCTATAGCCTGTAATGCTGCTAGTGCTGCAACTACTGTTTTTCCACTTCCTACATCTCCCTGCAATAGACGTTGCATAGGATAGGCTTTGGAAAGATCTAGGCTAATTTCTGAAAAAGTTCTTTCTTGTGCACTAGTAAGGTTAAAAGAAAGTAATTTACGCAGTTTTCCTGTCAGTTCTTTTTTATCCAGCAACATGGGAGCAAGGTGACTATGTCGTTGCTTATAATGTAAACGCATGGATAATTGCTGAGCTAATAGCTCATCAAACTTAATTCTCGACCAAGCAGGATGAATACGCTCTTCTAATAAATGAGATGACACCATTGATGTCGGTTGATGTAAAAACATAATACTATCCCTAAAACCATCTAACCGATAATCCTTCAAAGTTTGAATAGGAATAGTTTCTGACAGATTACTGACTTTAGATTCATCAGTTAGCACTTGTTTAACTAGCTTACGAATCATTACCTGTGATAGTCCCGCTGTAGTTGGATAAACTGGCGTTAAAGCGTCTGGTAATGGTGCGCCTTCACGCACAATATGACATTTTGGGTGTACCATTTCGGTACCAAAGAAACCAAGCCGAGGTTCGCCTAGCAAACGCACTCTTGCACCTACTGAATACGTTTTTAACTGGCTACTATAAAAGTTAAGAAGGCGTATGAAGAGAATGCCACTGCTATCCTCTACCTGAAAAACTAACTGACGTCTTGGTCGATACATAACTTCACTAGAAATAATAAGACCTTCGACTTGTACTTTCTCTCCCTCAGATAACTCACTAATCTGACAAAGATGTGTCTCATCTTCATAGCGAAGAGGTAAATGTAATATTAAACCAATTTCATTATGTACCCCAAGTTTGGCAAATTTTTCCTGTACAACCTTACTTGTAAAACATCCAGTATCAGGGATAACAGAATTATTTTTGGCGTTACCCTTCACACCTACAATACCATTACCGCATCCATCTCCACTAATGCTCCTCGTGGGAGTGCCACCACTCCGATTGCTGCCCGCGCTGGATATGGTTTATCAAAATAGCTTGCCATAATTTTGTTTACCATGGCAAAGTCATCAAGGTCAGTCAGAAAAATATTTAACTTAACAATGTCTCCAAAGGTGCCACCACTAGCCGCTGTTACTGCCTTCAAATTCAAAAATACCTGCTGGATTTGAGCCTCAATCCCACTTACCATCTGCATGGTACTTGGATCTAGCCCAATCTGACCTGATATGTAAACCGTATCCCCTGTACCAACACGAACTGCCTGAGAATAAGTTCCTATAGCTTGAGGTGCATCGTCGGTCTGAATAATTTGTTTCTTCATTTCATCTCCTAAGGTGTACGGATACCTGCATGCCACTGTACTATATACACAAAGCAGAATCCTAAAAACATATATTTATACTATTACCCATTGCGATATGATGAAGGTAACCTTGATACATTTCAACCAATAAAATTAATGCCGATATTATTTATCACTACCTATATACTCGGAATGATTGATATAAATTTTTAAATATAATATTCCTAATACATGCAGAAATTAATTATCCAAGGTGGCACTCCTATTTCAGGAGAAGTACAAATCTCAGGAGCAAAAAATGCTGCATTGCCTATCCTCTGTACTTCACTTCTAACACGTGAAACCCTTAAGATTAGAAACGTACCGTATCTCAATGATATAGCTACGATGCTAAGTCTGCTTGAGCAGATGGGAGTAAATGTTTCAATGGATCAAGAGTGCGAAGTCTCATTAACAGCCGCACATCTTTCCAGTCTGGTTGCACCATACAAAATGGTAAAAACAATGCGTGCGGCTATATTAGTATTAGGCCCAATGTTAGCACGAGCTGGCGAAGCCAAGGTTTTCTTACCTGGTGGTTGTGCAATAGGTCTGCGTCCAGTAGACCAACATATTAAGGGACTACAAGCAATGGGTGCAGAGATTGGTATTGAACATGGCTACATCCATGCAAAAGCAAATCAGCTCATTGGCGCCCATATAGTAATGGATATAGTAACAGTTACCGGTACTGAGAATCTAATGATGGCAGCAACTCTAGCTAATGGGATAACAGTATTAGAAAATGCAGCGCGCGAACCAGAGGTTATTGATCTTGCAAACTGCCTTATCTCAATGGGAGCGAAAATTCATGGTGCTGGAAGTGACGTCATTACAATTGAGGGAGTAAAATCTTTGCATGACGCAACCTATCAAGTTATGGCTGATCGAATTGAAACAGGCACTTTCCTGGTAGCCGCTGCTGCTAGTGGTGGTGAAATTCATCTTCAGAAGACACGAGCAGATATACTTGATGCAGTGCTTGATAAGTTAATTGAATCAGGAGCTGAGATTGAATCAGGAGAAGACTGGATTCATTTAAAAATGAATAAGAAATTAAAGTCTGTAAACCTACGTACCTCACCCTACCCTGCTTTTCCCACAGATATGCAAGCACAATTTATGGTTTTAAATAGTGTAGCTGAGGGTACCGCAATAATCACCGAAACTATTTTTGAGAATCGTTTTATGCACGTACTTGAATTAAAACGAATGGGGGCCTGTATTGAAGTAGAGGGCAATACTGCTGTGGTACGTGGTGTAACTAATCTTGAAGGTGCAACTGTAATGGCAACTGACCTACGTGCTTCTGCCAGCTTAGTTCTAGCTGGCCTAATTGCGCAAGGCGAAACTATTATTGACCGTATTTACCATCTTGATCGAGGTTATGAGAGAATCGAAGAGAAGTTGTCGCGCCTAGGAGTAAAAATCAATCGTATAAATTAAGATTATTTATTACAGAAGATATTCTCTCTATGCGGTAAAATATGCTTTTAACAGGCTATATTATGACAGCTATAACTATTGCCCTTTCAAAGGGCCGTATTTTTGATGAAACAGCCCCACTTTTGAAGGCTGCCGGTGTTATCTCACTTGATAACCCTGAAAAATCCCGCAAACTAATACTTAAAACGAATAACTCTAATGTGTCGCTTATTATTGTACGTGCTTCTGATGTGCCAACTTATGTGCAATATGGTGCGGCAGACATAGGTATAGCAGGAAAAGATGTGTTACTTGAGCATGATGGAGCAGGGCTTTATCAACCATTAGATTTAAATATTGCCCGCTGTCGTATGATGGTAGCAGTGAGGAATGATTTTGATTATGAAGCTGCTGTTCGTCAGGGAGCACGCTTACGAGTTGCAACTAAATATCTACGTACAGCTCAGGAACACTTTGCTGAAAAAAGTATGCATGTTGACCTTATTAAATTATATGGATCTATGGAGCTTGCTCCACTGGTAGGACTGGCAGATGTAATTGTAGATCTAGTTTCAAGTGGCAACACACTAAAAGCAAATAATTTGAAAGCAGTTGAAGAAATTATGCCTGTTTCAGCAAGGCTAATAATTAACCAAGCAGCCTTAAAAGTTAAAAGAGAAACAATTCAACCAATGCTAGCAGCATTCTCTAAGGCTACCAGGTAAGTCGGTATGCCAAATCAGAAACAAATTCATAGCAATGGAATATCTTCTTATGGATCAAATTAAGAAACTCTCTTCGACCGATTCAGGGTTTGCTGAAGCATTAGAAAGAATAATATCCTTTGAAGGCGAACAAAATACAGCGATAAACTCAACAGTTTCTGAAATCTTAGCGGATGTAAAAGAACGAGGTGATGTGGCTTTACTAGAATATACATGCCGTTTTGATGGTCTTAATACAACCTCTGTTTCTAAGCTTGAATTATCTAAGAAAGAATTACTAAAGGCTCTACAAAGCTTACCCACCATACAGAGAGAAGCCCTTGAACAAGCCGCAGAACGAATCCGAGATTTCCATGAGAAACAGCTAGCCCAGTCATGGAGCTATACTGAACCTGATGGTACGTTACTTGGCCAGAAAGTAACTCCCATGGATCGTGTAGGTCTGTATGTTCCTGGTGGCAAAGCATCTTACCCCTCTACTGTTCTAATGAATGCAATACCTGCCAAGGTAGCAGGAGTCGATGAATTAATCATGGTTGTACCAACACCAAAAAACAAAAGCAATAACTTAGTATTAGCTGCAGCAATGATTTGTGAGGTAGATCGTGTCTTCACTATTGGTGGCGCTCAAGCTATAGGAGCTCTTGCCTATGGAACCGATATCATTCCAAAAGTAGATAAATTAGTCGGGCCTGGCAATGCATATGTAACTTCTGCTAAAAGACAAGTCTTTGGTGTGGTGGGTATAGATATGGTAGCTGGGCCATCAGAAATTTTGGTTATATGTGATGGTATGACAAATCCTGACTGGATCACGATGGACTTATTCTCACAAGCTGAGCACGATGAATTAGCACAGGCAATCCTATTGTCACCTGATATTGAATTTATCAAATCAGTAGAAGAAAAAATAACCAGCCATCTTGACAAGATGTCTCGCAAAAATATAATACGCTCCTCTCTGGTGAACCGTGGTGCTTTAATTCAGGTACGCGACTTAAATGAAGCTTGTGATATTGCAAATCATATCGCACCTGAGCATTTAGAGTTATCAGTCGATCATCCAGAAAAATGGGCTGATAAAATCAAGCATGCCGGCTCGATTTTTCTTGGAAGATATACATCAGAAGCCCTTGGTGATTACTGCGCTGGCCCCAATCATGTATTACCTACTTCAAGAACTGCACGTTTCTCATCGTCTTTAGGTGTATACGATTTCCAGAAACGCAGTAACCTCATCCAAGTATCTAAGCAAGGTGCAGCTAAACTCGGAGCAATTGCTTCTATACTAGCCAACGGAGAAGGTTTACAAGCACACGCGATGTCAGCTGAGTATCGGTATAAAGATAACAACTAGCTAAAGTTTAAAACCAATACTACTAAAATAAACAGTGATTATTCCCAAACAAAATTTATTCTGTCTGGTTCTTACTATTTGAATGATTCTTTTCATTTCCATCTTTCTCTAAAGCCTCTTTTTCAGCGTGAGTATGTCTATGATGTATATCTGGTACATGTCTATGGCTATGCTCTAGCATTGCATGTTCATGAATATGATCATGTGGCTGATTACCATCATATGACTCATGCGTATGCTGATGATGTTCATCATGAACATGGAGATGCGTGTGAAGTAATGCAGTGTGCCGATGAATATGCTCGTGTTGTTCTGTTAAGTGCAAATACAAGCCAATAGCCATTATTAACCCCGCACTCCAAAACCAAACCGACGTGCTTTCCTGAAAAAATAAAACTGCAATGGCAGCGCCAAAGAACGGAGCCACACCAAAATATGCTCCTGTACGTGCTGCCCCAAGGCCACGTAAAGCCAATAAAAACAAAACCAAACTTACTCCATATCCAAGGAACCCTATAATCATAACTTTTCCAGTTATAGACCAAATTGGTATCATATGTCCCAGTAATATTGCCCATCCAATATTGAACACCGCTGCAACTATACCTCTGAAACCTGCAGTAAAGAGCGTGTCTGATACAGAAACCTTTCGCATTAGGTTATTGTCAATGGCCCAACAGAAACAAGCAGCTAGTATATATAATGAACCAAATATATTTGTCCCTAAACTATCATTCTGTTGTGCAAATGACAGGAGTATTCCGCCTGCTACAACACACAACATTCCAATTACTATTTTCTGGTCAGCGTTCTCTTTGAACACAACCCATGCGAGAATTGCAGTAAATACACCCTCAAAATTAAGAAGCAAAGAAGCCGATGCTGCAGGCATATACATCAGTCCTAACATCAATAAAACAGGACCTATAATTCCACCAAAAGCAATTGCACCTAATAGCCACGGCCATTCGTTAGCTGTAAGACCCGGATTATGCCAACCACGATCACGAAACAAACGTAATACTGATAACCCTACACCACTACCTAAATAGAGAATACCTGCCAATAATATAGCCGGCATACTACTTACATACTGCTTAGCAAAAGGTGTACTGGCTCCAAATAGAATTGCAGCAGCTATTGCTGCCAATACTGGAGGAGGAAAATTTAACAGTAATTTATTATCGATAGTAATTTTTAGTCACTCAATCAGCCACATGTGATGCTATAACTATCTAATATAGTAATAAATAGAAAATTTATTAGAAATAAGATACCACCATTTTAAAAAAATATTAATCACAGTTCTTGTAGTTTTGCTCTTCACATTCCTTTGCCATCTTTTGTGCTTGTGTAACTTGTTCAGGTGTCATCTTTTTTGAGATTGAATTTCTCCATTTTTCTGCATTACTATTCCCCTTGTTTGCTGCCAGATTAAATCGCATATGTGCCCGTACGTGGTCCTGTTCTACCCCTCTACCATTTGCATACATCCAACCAAGCGCATATTGTGCTGATGCCAAACCTTGCTCTGCTGCAAGTCGATATAATCTTGCTGCTTCTTCATGATCTTGAGTTACCCCTTTGCCATCAAAAGACATTAAACCAAGGTTATATTGAGCAAGTGCATTTCCTTGATCTACTGCCATTTGATACCATTTTGCTGCCTCTTGATAATCCTGAGCCACTCCTTGTCCATTAGCACTAAGTAAGCCAAGATTGTTTTGTGCAAGAGCATATCCCTTTTCCGCAGACAAACGATACCATTTAGCAGCCTCTGAGAAATCTTGATTTACACCCTGTCCATGCCTGTACAGTAAACCAAGATTGTATTGAGCATGAGCATTATTCTGATTTGCAGCTAGTCGATATAATTTTTCTGCCTCTTGATAGTCTTGCTCCACACCTTTACCACGCCTGTATAGTAACCCAAGGTTATTTTGTGCAAATGCGTATCCCTTCTCTGCAGCTAATTGATACCATTTTGCTGCTTCCTGATAGTCCTGGATAACACCCTGACCATCTTCATATAGCAGACCAAGATTATTTTGTGCGATTACTTTCCCTTGTGTTGCTGCAAGGCGATATAACCTTGCAGTTTCCTGATGGTCTTGAGTTACACCTTGTCCTAACCTGTATAGCACACCAAGGTTATACTGTGCGTCTGCATTCCCCTGTTTAGAAGCTAACTGAAACCACTTTGCTGCCGCCTCATAGTCTTGGGTTACACCTTTACCGCGCCAATACATTATGCTCAGATTATTCTGCGCAAGCGCATATCCTTGTTCAGCGGCTAAACGATACCATCTGACAGCTTCCTGATAATTTTGAATTACACCTTGGCCATTTGCATTTAGTAAACCGAGATTATTTTGTGCAAAAACATTCCCTTGTTCTGCAGACAAACGGTACCATTTAGCAGCTTGTGAATAATCTTGACTTACGCCTTGTCCCCGGCTGTACTGTAACCCAAGGTTATACTGAGCATTGGCATTACTCTGCTCTGCAGCTAGTTGATATAATTTTAAAGCCTCCTGGTAGTCTTGCTCTACACCCTTACCTCGTTTGTATAATAAACCAAGATTATTTTGTGCAAATGCATGTCCCTGTTCTGCAGCTAATTGGTACCATTTTGCTGCTTCCCGATAGTCCTGGATAACACCCTGACCGTCCTCATATAATAATCCAAGGTTATTTTGTGCAATTGCATTCCCTTGTGTTGCAGACAAAAGATATAACCTTGCAGCCTCCTGAAAATCCTGCTCAACACCCTGGCCATTAAAATACATGACTCCAAGAATATTTTGAGCCGCTGCATTTCCTTGCTCCACCATATGACGGATTATTTTCTCAGTTTTCTCAAAATCTCCCGTAAAATAAGTGCGTTTGGCATCCAGTAGCTTTGCATCGGACAAAATATCGGCCATTGCCTGAGAAGACAACACAAATACAAGTAGATGACTTAACAACATCCACTTTAAAAATTGCCACATTTTTCCTTATCCCTCCTGAATCTTATAAATAAAATAGGTCAAACCACTAGTTGAGCATAGATTACTCATACTTCGACGTATAAATCTCAGATAACATCTTCCGAATCGTCCCATATTTTAGACTAATCTTGTGTTATTTTAATAGTCAGAATCTTACACGTACTGTAAAACGGAAACTACGAGGCTCAGCTGGATGAATATGTTTGTCCGCAACAGGTGCCGATTCTCCACGTAATTGAGATTCATAGAAATACTCAATATCATTAGGTTTACTACCAATTAGATTAAATATATCCATCGAAACCTGAAAGTATTTTGCAAATCGGTAGCCAGCTCGCAAGTTTACTAGTGTCGAGCTAGACCCGACCTGAGAATTATCTTTTATTAATGGCCTGGGTCCAAAATGGCGTATGCGTATACCACCAAACCAATTATTACGATCGACAGAAATACCAACTGATGCAACACGTTGCATTGAACCCGGAATATGATTACCCATAGGATCATTGCCGCGGAACCTGGCACGAGATAAGGAAAGATCAGCATCGATGACGATCCAGCTAACAGGCCTCCAATAATTGGTGAACTCAATGCCTCTTCGCAAGCTTGGACGACTTGCCATCGTACTACCGACATCACCAACAAATAGCAGTTCAGAATCAACATGTAGCTGCCAGATGGATACTGTTGTCTGCAAGCCCGGAACAATGCCTGTACGAAAACCAACCTCATAACCCCAGGTACGAACTAACGGTGTTACTCTCTGAGTTGCGATAGTAGGGTCACTAGGATCAACTCGTGTTGTTATGCCTCGCGCATCGTTACTATGAAATCCTCCTCCTCCATTTAGATAAAACTCAGTTTTAGCCCATGGCCCAAAAACAAATGCAAGTTTTGGACTTACCATGTTGTCGCTCTTCTTTCCAGAATTAGCCTTAAGGCTGCTCTCTACATCAAAATGATAAAAATCATTGCGTACTCCAATAACAGACCGAAACCAAGGTAACCATTGAATACGATTCTCGGCATAGAATGAAACGTTATACTCATTCAACATATCGCGCCGCACAATACCTGGCTGAAGACTGCCGCTAGAATCAATCTTGGCTGTAGGAACACCTCCTAGTGTACGAAAAAGTCCTATTGGATTAACGTTATCGTAACGCATTTGAAGACCCATTGTATTTTCCATCTCATGATTACTAAAATTTCCAAACCATGAGTGGCTACTATTAAAACCCCATGTATTCCTATCTTCCTTTTGCTGAATTTGATCGCCTGACGTAGGAAAATCAAGAAAATAGGTAAAATCAGAGTTTAATTCAAGCTCAGAACGGACATAGTAAGCATTTGCACGAGTTACACTTAATTCACTCTTACGTGCCCATTGACTCGATAGGCTATAACGTGACGTGCTTATACTATCACTTGAGTTTAGCGAACCAAAACGCCCAATAGCCCCACTATCTATAGCTCGTTGGGCAACCTGGTTTGTTGCATGACCATCAGCTTTATATGCCATAACAGTAACCTCAAAACCATTGTCAGGCACCCCCTTACTATAACGAGTAACAAGACTAAAATTACGAAAATTCTGTTTTACGTCCCACGGCCCATCATATTTTTTGAGTTTTAGACCAAACAAAAGGTTTCCATTGCTAATTTTTGTTGAGCCTGCAAGAAGAACACTGTGGTAACCAAATCGCCCTATAGTATATTCAGCTATGGTTTTGGGTAATATACGAACATAGTCTAAATATGCTGCACCTGCTGAGGAAAAATCACCTTCTTCAGCAGAATAGGGGCCTTTCTTGTAGCGTACATTTCCTAGCAGTTCTGGTATTAGAAAATTTAAATCAGTATATCCTTGACCATGTACATGACTGCGTTGGTTAACCTGCATACCCCCGACTGTTGTCAAGAAATCAGTGCCATGATCTAGATTAAATCCACGCAGAAAAAACTGATTTGCTTTTCCATTTGAAGAGTGTTGAGTAACTATTAAACCAGGAACAAATTCAAGTACTTCACCAGGACGAAATATTGGTCTAGTGTCAAGCTGTATCTTTGTAACAGCCCCCTCACTTGAACTGGTTGCAGTACCGATAAGATTATCGGATCTAGCAGTTATCTCAACCGGATCAAGAGTTGGTATGCCACCTGCTTGTATCTGTACTGAAAATAGAATCAATATGTAGAAGACTAATAAAGAAATAAATGAAAATAGCCTGTCTACCAGAGAGTTCATTAAACAAAATCGAGAGTTAATTTATAGATTAAAAATTAGTCTAATTTAGATGAGACTTATTCTCAGTTCGTTTTGCAAAGTAACTTTTGGATAGTATAACTATAAATATATAAAGAATAAATAGATAAAACTACAAGATACTTCGATAAATTAAATAGTCAATTTTAGATGAGAATTATTTACATTAAAGAATAATACTGTTATTAAGGGTATAAAATGTTGACTATAAAAATATTCGATTTATGATTGTAAGCAATGAGATATTTTCCTTTTTCAATTTTTGGAGGGATAGTATGAAAAAAATGATAATGCTTATTTCTCTAGTTATGGCTGCTGTAGCGAATGCAGCGCCACCAATACTCATAGACCAAAAAACAGGCAAGTATCTTGGCAATCTAAGTACAAACCAGAATGATCCTGACTCGGTTAGTAACCCACATGGACGTTATGGATCAAAAGACTCTGAAGATAGTATCAACAACCCGCATGGAAAATATGGAAATTCCCAAAGTAATGACAGCCCGAATAATCCATATGCCACCAATGCACCAATAGTCCTTGATCGAGAAGACGATTAAATACATATCCTTCCCAAAACAGAATAGAACCAGTTCTAACAATCTATATTCTGTTTCAACTTTCTGCTTCAACTAATAAAATTTCCTCCTAGGTTATAAAATTATCTAACTTTTGTTTGCGAGCTAAATAACCTTATTATTGTTGTATTTAATCTTAGGTAACACACTATATACACATTAGATTTCAATCCTGATGTGATTTAAGTATTATTCAAGTTTGATGAATAAATAGTTTCAATATGAACTTTCTATACTTTATACACTCACATTAGTAGACTGATGTTTCACATGGATGAAACATTAGCTTAATAACAATTATGTTTCTGGAATCAGAATTAAAGGAGGAGATGTGTCAAATAAGCTCTATACACCAAGTGAGGATAAGTCCGATTCTCTTTGGGGTGTAAACAAGAATATTAATAGTGACAGTTCGGAAGTTCCATCAAATATCCAAAGAAATCAAATAATTAAGAGCAGGCATGCCTTTAGAGAGCAGCAAAGAAAATGGCACCTATCGAAAGTAGAAGGCTACGTTTCAGATGAATTCAGAAACATAGCATTTGCGGACTAAAGAAACTAATTTCAAAGTACCAAAATTGAGTAAGCAATGGTTACCGGCTATATCCGTTTCACAGAATCTAAGCCCTTGCTCGTAGCTTTTTCTTGTCCAATGCAAGTGCGGGTAAATCAGATAACTGATATTTGCCACTTAGTACTTCAGCAGCTAAAAACTCTAAACTCTGATTTTGTAATAACTTTACGATTTCATTCCTTATAGGAGACCATTGCGTATGCATTAGACAAGGTTTCTTATCACTACACACCTTAAAACCCAAGACGCATTCTTCTTTTATCCCTGAGCCTTCAGTAACAAGAACGATCTGTAATAAATTAATTTTTTCACCTTCTTCTCGCAAACAAAAGCCACCTTGATTTCCCCGGAAAGAATAGAGTAAATTAAATCTACATAGATTCTGTAATATTTTTGCCAGATAGGTAGGTGACACACCTAATTTCTCAGCAATCGTGCGATTGAGAATAGCCACACCTGAAGGCTGTGTGGCCATATAAATAAGTGCTTGAATAGCATACTGTGAAGTCCGGGATAGAATCATTTTAAATAATAATCGTTATATATAATTATGTATATGCATGTAGACAGTACCTATACATTCTATATTAAATTTATCCTCCTCATTAAGGCAATCAATATTTAATTAAAATGATAGTTTAGACTCGCTATAACAAATAGAATCTCTAAATATTTGCAATATGAGGCTAATCAATAGTAATCCCCAGCTCTTAAACTATGTTTTTGACAAATCTCCAATCGAAATAATACCGAGTATCTGACCATCTTTTAGAACCGGCAAATGACGTACATGATTACTAGTAACCAGTTTCATGCAATGCTCGATGGTGTCATCAGGGCTTACGTGTACCACATTGCTGCTCATAATCTCTTTTACAAGAACTTCCTGTAAGGGTTTATTCAGAGCTTTTGCTTTACCCGGATAGTCTCTTTCAGAGATGATGCCAACCATTTCTCCCTCTTCTTCAACCAGAAGTGCGCCTATTTTTTTATCCGCCATCAACTGCATGGCATCATGAGCAGTCACATCCGGTTCAACATATGCAACTTCCTGGATTCTATCTTGTAATAATTCATTTACAGTATTCATGGTATGTTTCTCCTATAGTTAACAATAAATATTTCAGCAGCAATATACTTGGTAAAAAAGAAACTGATGTCTAGCTCTGAAATAAATATATCTTTAATTTCGATAGCATCACGTGGAACTCCCAAATTAGGAATTGGGTATGATCTTTGATCCATCTGCAGATACACTGCCCGGAGACGAACCATCCACCTATTCTCAGGGTCCGAAAGAATTTCTTTTAAATAATTTGCTTCTACCATGACATTTATAGAAAAAATTGCCATAACAAGAAAAATACTAAACTTTAATTTGTTCATAACTTACTCTTCTATATAGAAAAGATAAACATTAAAGATAAAACGATACTAATGTCCTTTTAATGAATAATACGCGTTGAATATAAAGAATGTCAATATATTTTTAATGATTTAGTTAGTGATTCCCTTTCCACTTGTTTTAGGAGAAGAAATGCCTATATATCGTATGGGAAAATTAAGCTAACTACAGATACTGCAGAAGAAATTACTAGAGAAGGGATTTAAAATACAGAATATTTAAATTAGAAATTGTGAATTATCTATTATTCTCTGAGCCATCATTTTAAGTTTAAGTTTATTTATTATCCGCTTTAATTGGCGCGCCAGATTTTTTCTTTGTACTTTCTGTTCATATACAGTTATCGCATATTTCTTATTAGCAGATACAAATAAGAAATTTTGCTTACCTGCATTTTCAATAATATATTTCCATATAGAGTCAATATTCGGAGATATGCCATTAGCAATACAGTCATTCAGAAATGTACGATTTATGGAAGCTTTCATCTTCGTCCTATTTGGACTTGAATTTATAACTTGCTCTTTACAATAAATTGCAGTGTCTGAATCTTGTTTCTTAACAAGTTCTGCTAATTCTCTTGGAATACCATAACCACGATCAATAGCCCATACCGCTAATTCTGATACTTTCACTAAATCGAATGTAGAAACTATCCCTTGAGCATGAGTATAAGGAGTGCTGAAGAATTCTTTCAGGAAAAGATCTTTTTTAAGTTGCGATAAACAAACACCAATCTCTATGGTGTGTAAATCAAAATGATCTATATCTTTATAATTACGTTTGTGTGGATCAATATCGAAACAAAGAAAAGCTGCTTCCCACAATTCAATTTTATTCCTTTGCCTCCAAATCATCCAATTTGGCCTAGGCCATTCTAGGGGGTCCAACTCACCTCTAGACCGCCATACAATTGCTGCTAATACTTTTGGATCATTTTTCTTTTTGTACAACATAAAACCCCTACCTGAGATAACTTCCCGTATATTCCATTTTAGGTTCTTAGAATCGTTATTATTACAACCACGCATTATCACTTACATATCAGAAATATATGAGCATGGAAATCCCTTACTCGCTAACCTTATTCTAGCTAACAAATTAATTCTGTGATTAAAATCACAAAGCAATCCCAGATTTTGGGTTTGCATTAATTAATAACCAAAAATAGTTTCGTATTTCTATTATTCCAAACCGTAATCTGAATAAGTACTAAAGGATAATAATTTAAAAAATAATACGGATTTTATATTTGCAGATAAGAAGTTCAAATAACCGATTAGGCATATATTATTTAAACAAGTAAATGCCTTATAAAATCCATGTCGCCAATAAAAAATGATTATTGGCAATATTAGACCAAATGCCACGACATAGAAAATTTGTTTAATCATGCTACTCAAATCAACTTTATATTTGTTTTACTAGATCGTTAACATACAAGAGAGTGACCTAATGGGATCAAAATCATTGTTTTTACGTATAAATATAAAGATATAACAATAGCATAAAATTAAATTTGGAGGTTTTTATACTTTGCTGAATGTTTGCTTTGTGCGAGAAGCGGATACATACTGAGATCCTCTAGGAATTACTATATATCTATGAATGTTTTGTACATGATGGCGCCTCCGTTCACTATAGGAGAAAAGCTGTCATATGATTAATATCACTATTGTAACAACTGAACCAAAAGGACTATAGTTGTACGACACATAGGAGGAAAAACAATGGACGAACAATATAAACATCACGGAGCATTTAGTTGGTGTGAATTAATGACAACTGATGTTGAGGCGGCAAAGATTTTCTACTCGAAGCTATTCGGTTGGGAGACCAGAGATTTACCAATGGAAGGAATGACCTATACAATGGTCAAAGCAGGAGACAAAGATGTTGGCGGAATGATGATGATACCAAAGGAAGCTGAAAGCATGCCTCCGAAATGGGGTACATACGTTACTGTAGATAATGTTGATGAGGTTGCAAAGACTGCAGAACAACTTGGCGCAACAATCTGTATGCCTCCACAAGACATACCGGATGTAGGCCGATTCTGTGTCATTCAGGATCCGCAAGGCGCAATGATTTCTGCCATTACATACAATCTTGCTCACCTGGAAAGTGACTGTAATAAATAATTAAATTATTATAACTATACTGTGAAAGTAACTCTATATTTAATTCTACTATCAGTTTTTCTTTGTGGATGTACTACACAGGAAATATCAAGAAACTTCTATGAAGGAATTGAAGATAGGAACAAGACAGTCAAATCAATGCCACCTGAAGAGTCAGGTGGGTCATCACTAAGTTACGATGAATACGAGCGTGAGCGTAATAAATTTTCTACTCCAAAATAACTATTCCTATAATATAAACTTCTGAATGTCTGCTTTGTGCCAAAAGCAGGCATTCAGTACAGTCTTAGTAACAAATAGATGTTTGCCAATTCCATGCTAAAAGCCTAATATTATTTAGTGATGTTTGATCACATTAAATAATAAAATATAGGGGGAACAATATGGCAAAAGAACTTATTGAAGACTATAGAATAGGATGGAATTTTCAAAAAAATAATGGAGGATTCTCAATTAAGAAGAAAGGTGGCAGTAGATTCAATAAAGTAAACATAGATACATTCCAAGAATTTATGGTAGTTGCAACTATACTGAATAGCAAAAAGAAAGCTTTTTATAATTCTAAGACAAAGGTAATTGGTACAGCTGGCTTTGAATACTAAGGGGGAGGAAAACTCTTTGAATGTCCGCTTTGCACTAAAAGCAGACATTCAAAGATTCCATTTTAAAAATTTTTTGTGCAAAAAAATAAACTGAATGTAGTTCCTTCAATATAGGGGGGTACCATTCATATTACTAGTGCCCCTTCTTTCAGGATCTCAGTATATAAAGACTAATGCCTTAGGTTTACTCCTAAGGTAGCAATGGAAATTAAAAAAGAGTTAGCTATTATACTAACTCTTTGCTTATATGGCGCGCCCGGAGCGATTCGAACGCCCGACCTCTTGGTTCGTAGGATTGAAAGATAATAATCATATTTATATTAATCAACATCTTACCAGTGTTCGCTACACTTAATAACAGTATAAACCAGCTACAGAAAGCCTTAATAAGTGTCTAAGTTGTACGGTTTTGACTACAGACACTTGTTTCCTGTTAAAGAATTTAATGGCTTAAATTTATCTTCATACCTTTGGTATAAATTTTTGATTGTATGGTAGGTTATTTCGTTGTTCTGACTTCATAATTGGAGGTTCATTTCCTATCTCACCATTCTCCGATTGGCTTTGGAGTTCATAGATTAAATATCCACCAAACAAAATTGTACTTATAAGTACTAATAAAGCTATGCCCTTAGTAAACCTAAATGTTTTTTCACCTTTCTTTACACTGATCCATTCCGCTTTAAGCACGACCTCTGCTTTTTCTCGAATTACCGGAACACATTTAGTAGCACTATCATAATCTCTAGAAGCAAAAAGTTCCTTTGATTTTTTTAGTTCTTTTATAAGATTCAACACCGAATTATTTGGATTCCCTTCTTTAGAGCCAAGTCGAAGTAATAAAAGGCTCAATGAAATATTCATTTTTGAGTATGGCTCATGCGTAGTTTTTTTCTAGGTCAACATGCGAAATTTTCTCTTTATGTTCATAATTATAAACTTTAGTTATGTATTCGATTGAATAAAGAGAGGATATATATGTTGATAAATCTTCTTGAACATTATCAATCCAATTTTGCCTAAATTCTGATATTTTTTGTTCTTTTGAGAGTATAAGGCTAAGAAAAGAAAATAAACCAGCGATTAAAGAAGCTGTTACTGCACCTGCAGCAATGAGCCAATTTGATGGTAAATCCATATTTTGATTCCCCTCTTTATATGCATAAAATTATCATAAGGCTTCTATTCTTTAGTACTTATCATTCAAAATAGTTTTATTTCTGAAATTAGTTCTTTAAGAATCTGAGATAAAAAACCTTTCTTTAATAAAAGTGCTCCAATAAATATACAATTTATCGATTTAAATTGTACGTGTATTTTTTACTAAACCCTTTGTGTAAAGTTCTCCAGCGTTAACACAGGAATGGTGGTTAGTTTTGTCTTGAAAATCTATCTTTCTGGATTATCCACACGTGGGCCAAAGATCATACTTCCATCATTTGAAAAAAATTCAAACTTTTGCCTCTCTTCTTCAGGTATTTTTGCAGTACATTCTAGTAACCCTTTTAGATTTTCCTTCACCCACTCTGCTGCAATTGGCCATGAGTCACCTTGTAGTTTAGTTTTTCTCTCATAGATTATGATTTCCTTTATTTTTTGCTTACCACTAAAGGTTTGGTGTCCAATTTTGACAGTACAATTTGTAATCTTAGTAATATCTTTCGGACCTTTAACTGAACTATTTAAACCATGATTTAGCAAACCTTTGTTTATTGCCGCTTTGTAAAAAAATTGCTTGCTGGTATTTTCAGGTATTAAAAGATTTTCTCTTGTATTCTTAGTTGCAGCAAGATAAAAATAATTATGTGTTAGCTGATCTTTAGCGTTTGTATAATTAATAGTTAAAGTTGCTTTGCCATGTATCACGCCAGGACGTGATCCTTTATTTGAAGCAATAATTGGTACGATTGTATCTTCTCTCTCAATGTATGAGAGTGCAATATCAGAGTCGTCTTCTTTAAAGGTTAATTCATAATAATATGTTGCACCTGGCAGTCCAACTAAGATAGCAATTATTGATAGTACTATAGCTACAGTTGAACTAGTATGCATATAATGCTCCCCTTTCCTACTTCGTTATACCGTCGATAGGAATCGTAGACTTCTTATTTAATGCTGTCCAGAATAGAGTCTATCCCTCTTTCAGTAAAATAAAAATATATCTCTTTTACCTTCTCAGGTCTAAAGTGAAGTATAAAATTTACTCTGCCCTACTTCCAACTCACTCACTTCGATAATGGATTTTACCGACCCCGTTTTCACCAATAGTGTCCCCAGTGTGTCCCCAAAAAGAAAAGGGGGATTAGCTTAGCAGATAATCCCCCTTGTTTATTGGCGCACCCGGAGCGATTCGAACGCCCGACCCCTTGGTTCGTAGCCAAGTACTCTATCCAACTGAGCTACGGGCGCTGAAATGGATCAATAAATTGTTCTTAGTATTTTTCATAAATCTCAGTATGAAATTATATCAGACTGCGAAATATAATTTGGATAATTCCTAAAGGTTGCTACAACCCCACTTCCTTAATGGTCTACTCAGGCACGCGACAGCTCTCTCGGTTTCTTTGTTTTAGCCAAGAGATATTATTTAGCTGGACATTCTTGCTATTAATCTTAATAAGTCCTTCTTTCTGTAATTTGGAAAAAGCACGGCTAACAGTTTCTAGTTTTAGTCCTAAATAACTACCAATTTCCTCTCTTGTCATGCACAAACTAAAGTTTGAGGCAGAATAACCTAGTTTAGCGAAACGATCTGATAAATTAAGTAATAGAGTGATTAATCTATCTCCTGCATTCATACCACTTAATGTTGAAATTGTCTCATGGTTATGAACAATTTCACTACTCATAACTTTATGAAAATGATGCATCATGGAAGGAACTATACGGCCAATCTCTTCTAATCTTGCAAAGGGAATTTCACATGTTTCACTATCTTCAAGAGCCTTTGCATGACAAGTATGTATATCTGTACTGATAGCCTCCAACCCTAGCATCTCTCCTGGCATATAAAAACCGGTAACTTGCTCCCGACCATCTTCATGTAGTATATAAGTCTTAAAGAATCCACTACGGACAATATAAAGAGATTGGAAGCTTGTGCCAGCCCTGTACAGATAACCTCCACGCCGAATCTTACTCCATCGATTAATTAAATAATCAATAGCATTGATTTCATCTTCATTCAGCCCTACTGGCCAACACATCTCCCTCAAACCACAAGAAAAACAGCTGATCTTGTTTCTGTAAGAATTAGAATTTTGCTGTGTATAAGAATTTAACAAAGCAATTTCTCTTGAAATTGATACCAATCTTGACCAAAAAATTTGGTTCTACCCAAATTTAAAATATTATTCTATATGCATTACTATTAATAATCTATTAGTTTAAGCAGGTTAAATATTCTGGCAATCATCCAGACTGGAATTTTAATGCTATTAAATATTACTTTTTCAAGTCTTCTTTTATACAGTCACAGAATAGGTGCCTGATCTTGAATGAGCAAAGCAACCATTACTCTATCATAATATATTGCAAAGTAAACTTCGTGTAAAAATAAAAAAATGGTGCTTGACCTTTATAGATAACAACTTTATAAGTTGTTCCTGTACTTTAATTATTAGGAGAGAGGCCTACCATGGCAACAATTAGTCTAAAGTTAATATTTTCTATATATGTATAGTTCAGGACATTTTTTTTCTAGCGCCATTTTGATTTTATTCCTGGTTACTATAAGCAACCATGCAATAGCAGAGTGGATTAATATTTCTACAAATGGCAATGGTTCTTCTATCTATGCAGATCCAACTACCATACAAAAATTAGGAAACCGCACAAAGATGTGGGTTCTATTTGACTACAGGAAAGCCAAAATAGAATCGGGCGATAAGATTATGTCAATAAAGAAACATGAAGAATACGACTGTAATAAATCACAAACGCGTTTACTTTATCTTTCTAAACATTCTGGAAGATTTACTGAAGGCAAAGTAATCTATGTAAACGATATACCTAACAACGAGTGGGTACCGGTTATACCTGGTAGCATACCTGAAGACCTATGGAGATATGCATGCAGATAGTTTAAATATAGGCGCAGTTATAACGTATTCACTGTCAAATAAAAAAATTGAATTAAACATTCAATGCATCTTGGAAGTATCAGAGTTTACAAATTTCTTGAATGCAGATTCTAATGCAGGCAGGTGATCATCCATACTCGGATTAGCACGATAAGCATCAGCAAGTGACAACACTATGTCACTAAACTCTTCATCACCAGTTTTAAATGAAAGTGTAGTTCCACCTCCTGCATTCAACTCCCTACTCCAACGTTTACGAACCAACGACCAGAACGGCTCAGTAGCTTTCCAATAAGCGAGTCCCGGACTAAAGTTAAAACCAGTAATACGCCGGTAGTCATTAAAACCAAACTCACGGACCAAAATAATATCTTTGTCATTTTCACGTATAACTTTTGTATTATCCTGCTCATGCGTCCAGCCCTGTGGAATAATTGTGTGTCGATTCTCAACATTTAATAGCTGATAATCGTTTCGCTTTGAGTATTCACGTCTTGGCAATGGGCGCCAGGTACGCTCAGAAGTCCAAGTTGACACCCCGTAACGGTGATTCCAACGACCACTACCCGCATAACGAGGCCCATCATTCACCTCATAAACCAGCTGCGTCCAGGTTCCCGGTACGGAAGCTTGCTTGCGATTATGAATCTTAAAATTCTGGTTGCCCTCGTAAACCCAATGTGAAGATAGTTCGTATACCCATTCTTGTCGCCAGTGCTTAATTGTCATACCACTGGCTCCAACTAGAATGTGTTGCATTGATATACTTGATTTACTATCATCCACTAGCACTACCACTTCAAATCCTCCGGAATGCTTTGGGTCCTTTCTTTCATATCCGGATTTAAGTACTGCAGTCTCATAAAAATTGAAAGCTACTTGATACTCACCAATCATGGAGAGAATAGCGCGGCGGTCACAATCAAATGCACGCTCATTCGGCATACAATCAACAACAGGATGCTCAACAGTTGGATAACTGGCGGACTTATTGCTCTTCGCCATATACGTTTTATTTGCACACGAAGTAAGCAACAAAAAAAATAAAAGCAAGAATATATGATGAATAGTTTTGATGGCAGCTCCTAAAAACATAAATTATCTATAAGATAATATCAGATGTACTAATTGATACTCTCTGAGAAGGAAATTTACTATCTAAAATCAGACAAGCAAAAAAGAGAACTTAATTTCCGAAGAATAGTGAATCAAGAACCTTGTCAGAAAAACTAATATCCATACATAGTTTTCACCTAACCTTAGGTTCATACCCTTATAGACCATATATTACTAATAAACTATAGCCAAAGGGACACAGAATTTAGTGTGCCATACTATCTGATACAGCCACCGCTCCCAACTCATGCATAGAATTTAGCCATGCTGGATACTGCTCAAACGTTATTCCAACTGATTCTGCTAATTCAGCAGCATCTATCCAATCAACGGCGCCATCAGCACCTTCAGTTAGAACGAGAACACGCTTCTTTATTGCGGGGGAAGAAGAAAGTAATTTTTTCATTTTACCAATATATGGGCACTAATTACAATCACAAGTAAAAATATTAGTATCAATAAATTGTTATATTTCTCAATAAGATATAGGAAATAAATGCTCGGTCTAAACTGAAAAATCCTCACTAGTATCTACAGCCTTTGGCTAGTCTAAACCAATGATAGAAAAACTACTACACTTTCATTATTAGTAATCTGCACTTGGTAAGAACTTACATCCATCTTACACTTAATGATCCACTTGATACATAAACCACACATAATATTTTATCTCTCATCGAGAGTCTGTTCTTCTGATTAAACGAGACCTAGTGGTAAAATAAAAGCCTATAATAATGGAGGCAACGGGTAGCAATTCTACTTTCCAGCTCCGTTTCTCGAATCCACCTGTATATTCGGATGACTATGTTAAATCATGAGAATATTAAATAATTTAAAAAAACTGTTTTATTTCTTTATATATTAGTCGTACAAGTCTGTTCCGAAATAATAAATAGTGGCTTATCCACCGATCATGTGTAGCCCACCCCAACTCATTAATATCAGCATTTGTATAAAACTCAACTTTTTTCAATTGTTTTGTTAGAAACTGGTCTTTTAATAACGAATAAAGCAATAAACGCCCCGGTGCAAAAGAAGATTGGCTTTCATCATGTGTGGTTTTAAGTAGAATCAGCATATCTGAAGAGGCTATACATAATTCCATTGCTACCAAGATATCATCAAAATAGAGTTCATAAACGCATGCTTTCCCATATTGTGCAAAATTCTTCAGTACGCTGGTATAGAATTGTCCCTGCACATTATCTATATGGACCGCAGTTCCACTAGCTCCTTTCCACCCCATACTTTCTATGTCACCAAATCTAGAAACTGCTGCCTGCATTTCTTCCGGGTCTGTTACCCGTTCAATACGAATCACAAATCCAGCTTCTTTAACTTTCTTAAAACGTCGTTTTATATTGTATCGAAACCCTTTTGATCGCGATGTAACGTAATTTTCAAAACCACCCTCAAGACTCACACTAATAGTATGTGCATGAGGAATAGGCTTCCAGAGTAACCTCTGTAGTTCATTTTGTAATGGACTATGTATAGGATCCTGGCAAGGAAGATCTAAAGCTAGTGGAAAACCATGCAGAGAATATAAAAGACTTTCCAAATTCTCAGGATAACGTAGCAATATCGGAGTAATTTGCACTTGATCTAATACAAATAACGACCACTTAGCCAAGTGGTCAGGACTTACAATCACTAAACCATCAATGTCAGCTTCACCACGATGGATACATAGTCGTTCTTTTCCAGTAGCAAAATAGGTCAACAATGGTTCAATAAAGCTGCTATCAAAATAAGGGTTTGATGCATACAATTCGGCATTAAGCTCATCCCAAGCATTTTTATATATGCCAAGGCCTCCTTCCAACGTTTGGATTGTCCAACCCATATTTTTGGATTCTATATTATTCATCTGATACTGCTCTAATTCCCAATTCTCTGAAATGATAAGAATGATAGTTCACCAAAACTGCTCCTCTAGAAACAAAACATAAGTAACTACTTCCACTGTTTCGTAACTATGAAGCTGCTTTAATAAAGATTTCTAATGATAAAAATAGGATCTGTTATGTGCAAAGTAAGAACCTATCTGTAACCTACGGCTCTTAAAGAAATAATTATAGGGTCTTAGTGTTAAGTAATCCAATACCTGTGCAAATCTGAAATGGTCTATTTATTCTTGATCCCATTCGAATCCTTTCTTTTTCATACATGTCAACATACTCTTTCTCCTGATACGCATCCAAGCCGGGCCTAATTCACTTCCATTTAAATTCTCAACTGCTATCTTAGTTGCCTCTATCTGGCACTGTTTTTTTTCAATACTATAATCGACACTCTCACCATTTAGTGTATATTTTCCATTGTAGGGCGTTGACACACATCCACATAATGTCATCAGAATTAATAAACTCACTTGTCTCATCTTTTTCTATCTTTAGGGCAATCCTTTTAAGCATCCATAGAAACGTTATGTTAAAAATTTTTCCAACCTATTATTTTTTATCCTGCCCCCCTGGAATACCCATAAATCTACGTACAATCCAGCCAATTATCGAAGTAATCACCAGAATAAAAACGAGACCGCCAAATGCCACACTAGCAAAGAAAATGGGATTACCTTGCATATTGCTATTTAGCGCTTTGATAATCCAACCAATAATCCAAACTGCAGCTACTACTCTTGAAATACGCCTTGCAGCTTCAAAAATATTAATTTTCATTACATGACCTTAATTTTACTGATATTTACACACCCACATACCCCCTAAGGGCATCCAACAGGTATCCTCACTTATATATTATTCTGCTTGGTACAAGCAATAACAGACAAAGTATCGTTTTCTAACCCAATAATCTACATTAGATATAAGATTTATCCGTATTATTAGTTACAGACTCTACCACTATTTCTTTTTTGATTTAATTGTAAGAACTGCACAAGGTGCATGCCTTACAACTAGCTCAGTAACACTCCCTATAGCAAATCGTTTCCATCCGCTATAACCATGTGTTCCAAGTACAATTAAATCAGCATTAATTTCCTCTGCGACACGAACAATCTCATGACCAGGGTCTCCTTCAGCAAAGATAGTTTCAACTTCCAAATCAAATGATTTTGCCAGTTCAATAAGAGTATTTTTTCCTCGTTTCCGAGCCTCCTCGACACCCTCAACAAAGCCAGAGAAGCCTCCTGGGCCAGCCGGTGCTAAGTAATAATTTGAAGGAATATTCCATGCACTCGTATCAAATACATGAAGTGCTTTTAATTCTGCCTTATGAGTTTGTGCCAATAATAGCGCATGATAACCAGCATCTTTAGATGTGTCTGAAAAATCAGTAGCTAAAATAATCTTTTTGATGGACGCCCGCATATTGTCCTCCTTAATATCAGAAACTGATAAATAGTATGGCAAATATATTGAAAATATAAACTTATATAATACTCGGCATCTTATTTATTAGTAATATTATGATGCCTATCTATAGTTGCCTCAGCCTCCAGCCAGTCCTGAGTTTCATCACCATTCTTAAACCCACGTTTTTCAGCTTTATAATATGCTGCAACAGAGATTCTTTCCTTACGATCTTCTGTCCTATCAATATTTTTTAAGTTTTTAGATGAAACCCTTCTGACTTTTCTAACTGTATTGCTACCAATAGCATCAGCTAGATCAGTTGATTTATTTCTACTCGATATATTAGATTTTCGTGACATCATAACCTCCTATTATGCTATCAAAACATATATACAATATGGCCCAAGTGTCTATTTCCATTTATGAGTAACTATTTATATACATGGCGTACAAATACAATAAAACAATAGCTAACATATATTTTTCTACCTCTGAAATAAATCGTTAGAAACCAGGAACTAAATTTATAAATGACGTGTCAGTAAATTGATTTCCTAAATACCCATTTTTATTTGTTTAATTCAAAATATCTATTAATGATCAGCGGTTCTCTGCCGATATATATCTATTGATTGATAAATAAATATTTGAAATTCAAGGTTAACAACAGGAGGATATGCCATGAATACTGTAAGTGAACTATTACAAGACAAGATCCAGGAAGTCGCATATGTCGAACCAAACGAAACTGCTCACGATGCAATGCAATTAATGGCAGACAAGAAAATAGGCGCACTTCTAGTAGAAGAGAATGGAAAAATGGTTGGCATCATCTCTGAAAGAGATTATCCCGGCAAAGCAAAAGCTCTGCACAAACCTATACAGGATGTTCTTGTAAAAGAAATTATGAGCAGCCATGTGGTACATGTAAGCCCAGATGATACCATCGAGCATTGTATGGAACTGGTTACCGATAATCATGTAAGGCATTTACCAGTTCTAAAGAATGATCAGATACTTGGTATTATTTCGATTGGAGATTTGTCAAAAGCATAAACCTGATCGTAAATGTAAAGAAAATAATCAATCATAGCCACCTTGAGTGAAACTAGACCGCATGCGTTGATAACGAACCATCCGTTCTTACATTTCAAGCGTTATTTTTGTGATAAATAATATGGCCTAACTAAATGTGGATAGTCCTCAAGGATTTTATTAATAATGGATTTGGATTGAATATCATTTCCCAACAAATTAATCGCCTGATTTAGTTCCTTTGCCGCACTTTTAACGCCCCATCCTATCAAAAATCTTGAAAACTTAATTATTTCTTCATTTTTTCCAAAATATTTTTCTAGAAATTCCCTTTCAAATTTATCTGCTATTACTTTTCGTTTATCAAATTCTTTATTTTCCAGCATGTACACTTTATAAGTTTGTGCTAATAGCCTTGAAATCTTCGATAAATCATTAAATATGTCCTCTAAATCCGGAAAATAATTAACCACAGCACTCCAATTATCACCAAGTGAGGTGCCCAGGTCATCTTCATCTACAGAATTTTCGAAACCTTCTTCAGGTTCATTATATTCGTTTGATGACAAGTCTCTGTCGTATTGCTTTCTTCTGATCTGATCGGATAATACTGTAAAAGCCTTGTTGATTTCGGACATACGTATTGTTGCCTTGTCCGGAGAGCCTGCCCACTTATCCGGATGATACCTCTGAGCTAATGCACGGTATGCTGCCTTAATGACAATATCCTCCGCATCCTGAATAACACCTAATACTCTGTAATGATCTTTTAACATTACAATCTCATCATAAAATTCTCATTCTCTGCAGGCTAGGCCAATTACTTATCATGACAATACATCTTTTTTTTATTTCATTCTGTTTTACAAGTCTATTAGAGTTATTCATATCCATATCGAGGGCCATCGTCTTCACCAATTTCATAGTCTAACCCTATTTCAATACCATCATCAGCATTCTGGTCTTGCTCATTTTCAAATTCCTCTTCAACATCGCGACCATCGTTATAACCAAGATCCTGAGGATCATAAGCAGCCTGCTCATCATCATCTTCTACAACAGGATTGACATCCACAAGATCATTTTCTTCTTCAGGATTAGTATTACTACCACATGACTGAAGCATAAATAGAACCATAATAATCGGGATAAATACTCTCAACTTTATACCTCCCTCTCATAATCTGTTTAATTACAAATTTACGTGATAGTCTCAGTTAGGCTAACTATCTAACCACTATTCCTTAGCCAACCAGACACACCATTGATAGTTAGATGAATTGCAAGTTTTATTGCATCGTCTGTATCACCTGCTCGATAACGACGAAGTAATTCCACTTGTAAATGATTTAGTGGATCTATATAGGGAGTACGATTACGAATACTACGTGCAAGGGTTGGATTATCTGTGAGCAATTCATTTCGATTTGTAATAGCAAACAACCATTTTATACTACGATCCCACTCTTCCTGAATACAAGTAAATATTTCTTCACGTAATTTACTATCTGTTACTAACTCAGAATAACGTGATGCAATACCCATATCAGTTTTTGCCATCACCATATCCATATTGGATAATAACGTTTGCATAAATGGCCAAGTTTGATACATTTTCTGTAGTAAACCTAGTCCATTCTCACCATGACCTTCACGCAGAACAAATTCTTCCACAGCGGAACCGAAACCGAACCAGCCGGGAATTGTGGCACGATTTAAACTCCAACTGAATACCCATGGAATTGCACGTAAATCTTCAATAAGAGCAGACTGCTTACGTGATGACGGACGACTACCAATAAATAACTCTGTAATTTCTCTAATTGGCGTAGATTCCTGGAAATAACGCACAAATCCAGGAGTTTCATATACCAAACTACGATAAGCAGCAAATGCACTTTGTGATAAAGACTCGATGGCCTGAAAATAACTTTCTGTATGTGTATCTGATGCATCATGATTTAATAACGAAGCTTCGACGGTCGCTGCCACAAGTATTTCAAGATTATGCCGCCCTATTTCAGGATCAGCATATTTACTGCTTATAACTTCCCCCTGTTCTGTAACACGTATTTGACCATTAACAGAGCCCGGTGGCTGGGCTAATATTGCTTGGTAACTTGGCCCTCCTCCACGTCCGACCGTACCTCCTCGCCCATGAAACAAACGTAATTTAATCTTATGTTTAGAAAAAACCTTTGTCAACTCCGTTTCGGCCTTGTAAAGCTCCCAATTTGCAGTTAAAAACCCGCCATCCTTGTTACTATCAGAATATCCCAACATTATCTCCTGCACGTTACCACGCGAATCAAGTAATTTTCGATAATAGGGCAGCGAGAATAATTCATTCATAATGGCACTACAATTTCGTAAATCTTCAATAGTTTCAAACAGTGGAATTATATTAAGATATAAATGAGGAACCTCTCCGGTTTTCAACAACCCCACTTCTTTTAATAACAATGCTGTTTCCAGAATATCAGAGGCATTTTCAGTTTTAGAGATAATATAATTTGGTAAAGTTTCATGGCCAAATCGATGATGAATTTCAGCTATCATTTGCAAAATACGAAGTTCACTCTTGCTAGTTTCGGAGTATTCCAGATAGGGCGAAAGTAGTGGGCGCGGATTACTAATTTCAGCAAGTAAACATTGGGTACGCTCAGCGCTAGTCATCTCGGAATAACAAATACCAGTACTGTGTTTTAACAATTCTGCTATTACTTGTTCATGCACATTACTATGTTGACGTATATCTAACGATGTTAGATGAAAACCAAATACCTCAGCTGCTCTCCTCAAATTTCGTAATGGTCCCCTAGTCAAGCAATCTGAGTGATGCTGCTTAAGTGACTTAATTAAAATATCAAGATCGTGAATAAATTCTGCGCATCTTTTATACGGTTCGGCAGGGCCGACAGGACGACGATGTGTAACTGTGTGGCCAAGGCCAAGCTGTTGACTAGTTGCAACAAGACGCGCATAGATACCAATTAAGGCACGCCGATAGGGTTCATCTTTACGACTAGCAGCACGATCAGGTGATAATGCAACTAACTCTTCTAACTCATCACTCACTTCTACCAAACGATTAGTCAAACTCAAAGTACGACCAATTTCGTGTGTTTCTCCCATATAAAAATCCAGCGCTAGTGCAGACTGACGTTCAACTGCACTCAACATTGTCTGATCACTTACGAATGGATTACCATCCCGGTCTCCTCCTATCCAACTACCAATACGCAGAAAAGGTGGAATGTGTGGAGCATCGGCGCCCATGCTCCGTTCAAGTATATCTTCGATTTCTGCATAAAGATGTGGTACTTCGGTAAGAAAAGTATATTGATAATAGGCTAGACCATTTTTTATTTCATCGTCCACTGTTAACCGCTCAGAACGTAGCATACGAGTTTGCCAAAGTGTCAAAATAGCACGCCGTAATCCCTCATCATTATTTTTTATTTCATCTGGGGTAAGCTGCAAACGGTCCCTTGCGTTCAGTAAACTAGCAATAGTTAACTGGCAATCAAGTATACTTTTTCGTTGCACCTCTGTAGGGTGAGCAGTTAACACCGGTGACATTACTGTATCTTTAAAAAATTCAGTTAATGTAGTACTACTTGTTCCATCCGCAAATATTCTTTCTAGTGCCAGCGCAATACTGCCCTCCTGATGTGGCGATCCTGCGAAGAGGTGGGCTCGGCGGCGGCGATTATGATGTATATCTTCAGCAATATTAGAAAGCTGGGACAAATAACTGAATGCCCTTACCACCAGAACTGTGTCCCTATTGCCAAGTTGAATAAGTAGCTTATCGAGTCCATGACGCACTTCCGGGTTCTGTTCCCGATGAAAACTAACAGCAGTCTGACGAATATTTTCAATTAGATCAAAAGTGGCAACACCCTCTTGTTCACGTAAAGTATCCCCCAACATACGACCCAACATGCGTATGTCTTCACGTAATGGATGATCCTTATCATCAATTTTTTTTATAGAAAGCTGGGGACTCATTATCTAATATCCTTCTTAATAATTACTAATACAAACCATATTATATTTTTTAGCCTAGACTAATATTAACATTACTAAAAAAACTGTTTCTACTTCTTATATTTATCAAAGCCTAGACTACATATCGTATTATCATATAACAGGTTGGAAATTAGCTACACAGAACATTCGCGATCTATCTTCGCTTGTAAATTACGATATCTATTCATTTGCACATGTTTTAGACTTTGGCTATAGATCAGAGAGGGTTTTGCGTAATTTCCAAGATGCAGTGATTCTGCAAAAACCAAAATCTGAACCCGATCAATATTTTCAGAAAAGAGAGTGAGATAAATCTCTATTTATCAGAGCCCAAGTTGGGAGTTAGGTCTGGTGACAGAAAAACACCTTTATTTGGATCAGAAATTTCATTCTTATTTACGCTCACTAAGTGCAAATCACGCTGTGGAAAGGGTACATTGATGCCTGCCTTTTTGAGTGCATCTTGGACAGCAACAGTTAAATCACTACGAATTGAGAAACCGTCATTTACATCAACCCAAGCCCAGAGCCTGAATTCAAGAGCACTATCACCAAAATTAATGAAAAAAGCACGGGGTTGTGGCTCAGAAAATACTCTCTGGCTAGACTTTGCCACTTCGAGGAGAAGGTCAATCACTTGTTGGGCCGGTGTTCCATACTCTACACCGACATCTAATTCAAGCCGACGAAGTTTATCTGATAAAGTCCAGTTCAGAACTTTATCAGAGACTAGCATACTGTTTGGAACAATAACTTCTGATCCATCAAATTTCCGGATTACACTTGCACGTATTCCGATTCGTTTCATTTCTCCCCAAATATCAGGTAATTCAATAATATCGCCTACTCCAATTGGACGCTCAAAAAGTAGAATTAAACCCGACACAAAATTATTTACTACATTCTGAAGACCAAACCCAATACCAACACCAAGGCCACCTGCTATGATACTTAGCTTTGTAAGCTCAATTCCTGCAGCAGCTAGAGCGATAAAAAATCCAATAAAAATCAAAGAATATCGTACTAAGCCTGCAATAGCTTGAGGGACGCCTCTACCTGTACGTACTCTCGTAAATACATCTTCTCGAAGTATAAAATTAACAAAACGTGCGAGTAGAAAGGAGAACCAAGTAATAAGAACAAATGCCATGATATCTCCCAATGAGACGGAGAGAGCGCCGACTGAAGTAGTAGCACTAAGTAAGCACCCTGGATATACTGTCTAACATGAGATCAAGTAAACCGAGCGGTCGGAGCACAAGCACTACCCACAAACCAATAGCAAGCATTTTTAGTGCTCGTTCAATCCGCTGACGAATGAGTTTCCTGTTTCTTGAAACTATACGTAGGAGACTAAGCGGCCAAAAAAGCAGAGCAAAAGTTACTAGGCTTTGAAATACGAGAAGCAGGACATAAACTCCGATACTTGCATAACCACCTCCTAGAATACCAGTACGAAGTACTCTGGCCAAATCATCCCATCCAATCAAATCGGAGAAAATTGCAACTGCTAGAACAACGGCAGCTAATCGCATTGCAGAATTCAGGAAAGGGAGAAAGGAAGCTAATGGTGCAGTTGATAGAGTCTCAGTTTGTCGTTGTGATCGCAAATACCAGTACAAGAAACCAAGTGCGCCAATCATCTCTATTAGGAAGACAATGTGTTCGAGAGTGGGGGAAGAGCCTAATAAATCAAGAGCTACCCGATCAAATATGGCAATGATCATGAGACCCCATACTAGAGGGGAAATAGCTGGTATCAGAAAACGCCTGATAATTGATAGAATAGCTACGCCACAAAGTACGACAACAATGAAACTCACATTGTTGGTTCCTAGCCATTGTAAAGGAGTAGTAAAACTTGCAGTTATCAATAACGCCATTGCTAACGGTACTTCAAAAACTTCCCTGGCGTTTTGTAAATCGTAGTTACTCTCAGCCTGCGTTGTCCGGACACAAGAACGGAGCCAGAAAAATATAAAAGCCAAAGTCACAAATAATAGAAGTTGAAAGCCAAGTAAAGACGACTGCTCATTAGTGTCTTTTTGTAGCTTATGGAAGAATTGCTTTGGCTCAAACTCAATCCACTCTTTATAAAGAGACTCACGTATCAGCGGGCTCCACAATGGTGGACGGTTAGCCCCGAAGATACTTTTTATTTTTACACCATTTGTTTTTTGTAGTTGCTTAAAACCAGTTTCAAGAGTGCTGCTGGGTATAACTAATTTGTCACGCACTGCAAGTATCTGGTTTCGATGTTCTACAATCTTTGAACGCACCCTATCGATATCGCTACGTACTGCTACTATTCGTTTCATAGTAGTCTCAGCCACACTATCCTGTCGGTTAATTTCAGCTGAAGTTTCTGCCCAGATTGCTACGATTTTATCTATTTTCTGAAGAGCTGTTTGTATCCCAGTAAGCTGCTCATCAAGCTCTTTAATCCATGGCTGTATCCGCTCTTTAAGAATTTTGCTTTTCTTACTTTCCAGTTCTTGTAAAGTACGGATATTAGGCTTGCCAGTCAGTGCTTTGCGAATTTCTGACAATAGTGATTCTACTTCTGGAAGAACAAAATTAACCTTCAGGTCGATGCGTTTAAGCATCTGACGGGACTCATCAGTGGGGAGAAGAGTACTAATCTCAACACCAGTCTTTGCTGCATGATCCGATATTGCTTCCAGTGGAATTGCTCGTATCTTAGGTTCTGAATCTTCAAGAACTTCAATTTCAGATCTATCAGATAAGGATTCCTGAGCTAAAACAGGAACCCAGATAAAAATGGTAATCAGGCAGGATAAACATACTAAGCATATAAGTCTTACTGGCAGTACCATAAACATGGGCCTTTCTTCTTTATAAATATTGTATTCAATTACTGAGTTTTATTAAGTACTACTGATATTAGCAAAACCTGATTTCAGGTATCACTAATAAGCATAGATTTTTTAAATTTTTTTATAATGATGCTGACACCAAGAGGAACCTATGACTTTCTGATTACATATCAGCTCTGATCAATATACTACAATACGTGATAGCAAACTAAGAAAATTTAGCCAACAAACTAGCCTCTCTCATATATTCTCTTGCACTACTCTATCTACATACCTCTAATTGCTCTTGCGTATTGCACACTAGCTACTATAGGACAAGGTTATATGAGCAGAGTTCCCATTCCAGTATGTAGAAAATTTAATTGGATGATCACGATTACAGAATTTAACGAGTTAATTATATTTAAAAATCTTCATATTTTAGAAA
Organism: Nitrosomonadaceae bacterium; assembly: GCA_965205785.1. Lineage (GTDB taxonomy): Bacteria > Pseudomonadota > Gammaproteobacteria > Burkholderiales > Nitrosomonadaceae > BJGV01. Next base: position 1,321,088 of record OZ242188.1, on the reverse strand, counting down.
AATTAGTTTTCATATTGAATCTTTTTCTCTTATTTCACTCTATAAATCTGAATTCAATTAAGGGAATACAGAATATATGAAAAATAACAAAAAGCTAAACATGAAAAGAAACCTGATTAGTCGATGTACTTACGATTACGTGTTAATCGAATACATCGGCTTTTTTTAACCTATAAAGCATACAAATCTATTAAAATGAACATCACTGTCCATCTTGATACAAAAAAATGAAAGTCAGTGCTAATATCAATAGAACAGATTTAATTTTCTCTAATTACTCTTTATGGTTAAAACTTAAGTCTACCTATATAACGATACTCCTTCTTTCAGTTAGCGTGTTTCTGTATATCCTATGGGGAAATGGCCTTCCTGACCAAACTGATAACTTGACTACAATTATTATTTCGGCTTTATTAAGTGGTATAGGAGGATTTCTGGCATACACTTTAATTTGTATAATCAATATATTGATTACATCAAAAGAAAAGAACGGGATTCTTGGTCAACGTCAATATGAGATTACTCCAGAATGGCTGCACGTGAAAACGATCGCTAATGAAGGGATTCAGAAATGGGAGGGAATCACATCTGTAAGAAAGACTAATTCATATATATACTTACAAGTTACCTATTATCTCTTTTATATAATTCCCAAACGTTCTTTTGATACTCCTGATGACTTTCAAAGATTTTTTAACGCTTCTTTACAATATTATAGAGAAGCTCACAATTACTAATACTATTTTTGTCTCAAGTCAGGTATTTTAAAACAACCCAAAGTTATCCGTTAAGAGTCCATACATGCTACCAAATAGGATTACCACATGAAGATACTGAATGTGATGTTAGTAGTAATTATTCTATCAAGTTGTACAAGCCTCGAAGAGATGAAGAAACATACTAATTATGCATACTCAGGGGAAATTCAGGGAGATCATTTTGATTTAGCAAGATGTGTAATTGATACTATGGAAACAAATAAGAAATGGCAAGTTAATAGCCTAAAATATAAAATCAAGGCGGACCCAAATAGAATGAAATCTCAGGTTATTGCTAGTGGAGTTAATCTTTTTGGTCCATACAATGCATTTACTTTGGAGCTCAACAAGATTACTCCATTAATTTCAAGAATAAAACTAACAGGCGTTAAACTTGAAAGCAAAGAAGCTCTAAAAAGTCTGAAAAAGTGTGCTGAAAATAGTTCTTAAAAGCAGTAAATACATTTCTTATTTTTATATAATCATTTACCTCTTGTAAGCAACCATTCCTCAAAAATTTGATTACATAAAACAGCTGGCGACCTCTTGGCTCTTAGCAAGGAAATAGCATCTGCAGCTTTCATTCCCTCTTCAATTAATGCAAGAGCAGAGATTAATCCGGACCTGTTTAGTCCCGCCTGACAGTGTACTAAAGTTACCCCTTGCTGCTTATATACATTTACACATCTGGCTAAAGCATACAGTTGCTCTTCATTAGGGATGGTTAATATATCTTGCAGCCGTGCCTCTGTTCTTACTTGAAATTCTGTAAGTGTGTAAGTCTCCCATGGATATAAGCTCACTATATATTTAAATTCTTCCGGAACTGATTTAACTGGGCACCCCCCCATCCATAAATTACCCTCGATATGGGAAAACAGTGGAACTTCAAATGGCACGTCTCCATGGAAAGAAATCCCCTCAATATGGTGTGATGTCAGATCTGCTTGCTTCATAGCCTTCGGTCATTATATCTATACATATTTTTTTATTGCCCAGGATAAGCTGTCAATAAGTGATTTATCAGCTTTATCAAACAAAAAATCCCAACTATCACACACCGTATTATTTCCTTCCACATTAACTCTAATTACAATACAACCCTGAATATATCCATATAGATATTCACAATGATAAGGTAGTTTCTTTAATATTATTTGGAAATAATTATACCCATCATTATAGAAGTCCTTTTTCCTAGGATCTATCTCTGCCTCTCTGATAATTCTCAGAATTTCTTGCTTATCATTTTCCTGAAATGCATTCCAAAAATCATTAACCCTTGCAATATTATATTTTGGTGATTCTACTGTATCAAAGAATGTACCCGTTTGTTCATCGTACATATTTTCCTCTGTATACAATGATCCCGTTGTTAAGGCTGTAAACAAACCGGATAAACCGAACAATATGGATTGCAACATTATGAATAATAAGTAACCATCATTACTATTATTATTGAATTGCGAAGTGTTACTAAACGATGAAATAGCTATTGTTTGTAAATAAACAATGATAACTATCGTGGGCAGAATTGTAGCTGCAGCTACAATTCTTGTATTTCGACATTGGGAAAAATGCCCTAGAAATTTAGAACCAAAATATGAGAAATAAATATGCGCGGCAAGAATAGCACCAATGAGATAAAAAGTTGTTCCTACTGCAAAAGCATAATCTGCACCCTGAAACATACCCTGACTTTCTACATACTTCTGGATATATCCAATATAGAAATCTAATACTGGTACAAAAAACATTCCAATTAGCAACATCCCGGTTATATACAGTAAGAGTCGGCTCGAGTTAAATTTACCAGAAGGAGAATATGGATTGATTTTCAAAGGTATTATGGTTTTCAGCTCCTCGATTAATTCTTTTGCCAGTTGTCGCTTTATTTTACCTCTAGTCAATATCTCACTTACAACTCGTTCATAGCCGCGATTAGGTTCAGCCATGTCGTACTCCTTCAAATAGCCCAAATTTCTATCAACTAGTTTACATCGTTTTAGAGGAAACATGTCCGGTCAAATATTGCCAACCCAGGATGGACTATTGATACCTGTCAAAACCTCTATAGTTTTATTAGAAAATTCTAAGATGCGACAATTTGTCACTTTCGGAAAAATCACTGACAAAGTAATATTCCTACTGGCAGAGAATCTCCCACGTGAGGCTTCGGATGATTGAGTCACTTGCCTCCTCTCAATCCCTCCGTTAGTAGCTTAATCTCCGATAGCAACACATATGCCATCTGGTTTTACCATGTACTAGCTATTTCTTCTTTCCTTCTAATTCTTTAAATGACATTGCCTTTTATTAAACAGGTCACGCTTGCTTCTCAATGCATTTCTCAAACTGAATATTAGTTGCTGATAAATCAGTATCAACTTGCTGCGCTGTCGGCAATACCAGCTTCATTTTTACTTTTGCCTGATCTGATATATGTTTTAAATAACCTCTGTACTCTTCAATTAACTTCTTACGCTCATCAATTTCCTTTTCAATAGCCTTTGATTTATTTCTTAGCCGAAGAATTGTAAGCTCATCTTCTTTAAGTGAATGGCGCATTGTCTCAATGTATTTAGTCTCTTGAGCAATGACATACATTAATAATTCGGTAAAATCTTTCATGGCATCCCAATTAATTTAGTCTGTTTATTTATTATGATTTGATTTAGATAGACTGGAATCTTTTTCCAGTAATTATATTTATTTGCCTTTAAGAAACCTCTTTTCCCAGGATACTAATTTTGTATTCCTTTTATATAAATACCTATTAATTAATATTATCTATATTCAATGTAGATATTCACTAACTCTTGGTAAAACGAAGTTAAGATACAAACATCCTATTCCGCTTATATGGTAAATCCTGGTATAAGAATTGCCTGTTAAATAGTACCTAAAATTTAAATATATTTTCTCAATTTATTGCTGCTGATCTGTTTAAGAACGCCCACCGACAAACAGTAAATATTTAAGGCATTCTCTATCCTAAATATTTTTATTAGTAATCCGTTATAAGGTTATAAACAATTTTTATAAAAATATAGAATCGTATATAGGTACAGCATATGACTAATATTGAGAAAGCATCAAACCTTGAGTTGCTGATAGAGCTAATGTATGACGGAAAAAGTCGAATGGTTGAGTCTCTTATAGACGAAGAGCCAATCGATACAGAATCTATATATAAACTACTTGCATCAAGAACTGGAGAATCATTTGGCAATAAATTTGAATGCTGGTATGAGTGGTTTATTGATGAAGCTACCAATGGAGAAGCCTCAGAGAAACATACTTTAGAATGGTTACATGACTTCAAATATGAGTTCGAGAAACTTTATGTATGGGGTCAACAATGAAAGTTGTCACCAGAGTTTTTCTGAGGAACAAATTCCGCTCCAAAGTGGACATTAGTTTCAATATACTTTATAACCGTATAACTATAAACTTTTTATGCTATATGCGGTAATATATAGTAACTATATAAAACTAATGAAGAAACTTACCCAGATAATGATTTCTTCACATTATTCTCGAATATTTTTCTGGTATTGTAGTTTTTCTTAATAGGAAAATATGATGTTTAGATTTTTATCAATTATGCTGGCAGTTATCCTTTTATCTGCATTCTCAGTAACTAAACATATTAAAGGAATAACACAAAACGAAAATGAAGTGATCAGCGGAACTGCCAAAGGCTATCTATGGGGGAGCGGTCAATTTAAGATTACTTCAAACTCTGGTTTTATCTGTAATGGAATATATGAGTTTGCCGAGGGCGCATCAAAGCCTGCAGTAGGTGGGCTTAAATGTGATCATGGGCCACAAGGCGACGTAGTAATCTCAGCATTAAATAAGACGGGCTCTGCTGGATATGGAATCGCACAACTAAATAACAAAAAATATGCGCAATTTGTATATGGAGAAGTTCCTAACTACAAAAATATGAGTTGGAGCAAAGTAAAGGAACGATACTCAAACATGTCGCAGCAAATGCAAGGATATATAAACTATTGTGAGAAATATCCAGAAGCATTGAAGTGTAAAAGTAAATGATGGAATTTTATATTACCCATCTAAAATTGCTCGTGCAAAAGGCCTCTGTAAAAATTGGAATAAATTAATAGAATGACATGCAGTTATTATCATTCCACGTGTTAAATAACTATCTGATGTTAATATTCTACGCGCCCTTTCACTAGCAGCTATTGTATTACTCCCCACTAGGTGTCGAGAAACTCTGTACCTATTCAGTTGGTTTGTTGTGATACATGATGCTAATTCTGCTGCATCAGAAATTCCTAGGTTCATACCACGACCACCAACAGGTGAATGACAATGCGCAGCATCGCCAGCAAGAAAAACTCGACCCATACCATAGTAAGAAGCCTGCCGAATAGAAATGTTAAATTTCCCTTCTCTATGCTTATTTATGACATTCATAGGTAAAGGTAATGTGGCAAGAGCATCCTCAGTATTCGATATTACACGAAATCTATTTTCCTCCAAAGGAACAACAACCACTACACGACCACCATTTAGTAAAGAAATTGTGAATACACCTTTATTTAACCAATTGTGTACATCTACATCTGCTATCGACCAAGTCTCCAGGAGATCAAACCCCTGGTATTCAATGCCTAGACACTCTCGAGTTCTACTTTTTATTCCATCCGCTCCAATAACGATGTCATATTCATTCTCGCGGCCATCACTTGTCCCAATAACTACTCGTTCCGTATGCTCAACTAAACTTACAAATTTCTTCCCATAAGTCACTGAGCCACCATATTTGATAAATGCATTCCTTAGTATATTTTCAGTTCTATTCTGAGCCAGAGCAATTACATAGTCCCGGCCAGAATGCCCTCCTTTTAAAGAAAGAGATAATATTTTACATGTTCAACTAAATACTCGTACTTCTTGTATTCTGATTCCTTCTTCTAACAAGTTATCGGTAACTCCGGATGGAGCAAGGACACTGAGACTACTTGGCAAAATGCCAACTGCACGGGAGAATCTTGAAGGTTCTGGTTTTTGATCAATGATCTCAACATGGACTCCCTTTCGTGCCAGCTCAACACCTGCAGTTAGCCCAGTTGGTCCTGCTCCAACAATTAAAACTCGCATAATTATCCCTACTTTGAATTTCACAGATAACTATACGGTAAAATCTAAATTTATGCTCTTAGAGCAACGTAGATATTCTAAAAATCGATCATATCATCGTATAAATAAAGATTTAAAACGTGTGACAATTTGTCACTTTCGAATAAGCTGGTACCTCTGTATTATTAGTTTCGCTACGGATGATTGAGGTACTTTCTTCGTTCTATCCTACAAAGTGTCTCAATCTCCGATAGCACCACTCTGGCTCTCTAATTCACATATTTATTACTATGAAATTGATTGCAAATAGTAGTACTACGGTGAACCAGAGTGCTAAATTATGAGATTCTAGTTTCTGTAAAAGGATATTCGATACTCAGGTTAGCCAAGAAGGCAACACTTCTCAAAATGATGAATGTTTTCAGGTAAGGTAGCCCAATTAGGTGCTGAGGCAATATAAATTGCCATTTTAGGCGATAAATTCTCACTATCATTTAAAGTTACTGCTGCAATAGATACCATATCTACAACTTCTACATCTATATAAACTGTTACGCCACAATTTTTACAAAAATGGCGGTGTATCTGTTTTCCTGAATCACCCAGACGGGTATAAACTGATGCCTTTCCTTTCTCTACCTGGAAATTATTCCTTGGTACCCACAAAGCAAAGAATTTATCGGACCCAGTTTGTATTTGGCATTCTTTACAGTAGCAAAAAACAATATTTATTGGATCGCCTTTATAGCTATAGTTAATATTTCCGCAAGCACATTGGCCGCTTTTTCTATTTTCCATTTTATGTCTTACATCTTAGAAATGGTATTGAATTAATGGTATGGCCACAATCCAATAAGAATAAAATCTAAACTATGACACTCTATCTATTTGAACGTTCAATAAGCATACAATCTTCATTCCATTCCGCATAATGAATTAGCCCCGCTTGTTCTGAGAAGACCATCACACCTTTCTTTAAATGCTCCCACTGGGATTCAAGATATTCTGATGTGTATATTCCATCATCGATCGAACACATGACTGTGCCGGTTATCCCGCAATCAAGTTGAACTTTATCTCCTATCAATACCTGTTTTCCATCTTCATATTTCATTTTTTACTCTCTAAAAATATTTTATGGCATAAAGATAACTCTTTTCTAAAATATCTTCAGTGAAGTAACGCACATTGTGAGAAAATACACATTACTTAATAAAGTGTGTATCTTTCAAGGCGCGTGAGAGAAAGTGGAATACTTTCCTATATTCGTTCTTGACACAAAATAGATTGTATTGAAGTAGCATATCGCTCTCTTTCTGTAATCTCATAATGAAAACTAATGAAGCATTCAATATTGATAGGTGAACTATTTAATGCTTGCTTCATGCACAAATAAACTTGTCAATTCTTATGTCATTTTTAATTATATTGTGGTTAATATCCACAACTACCTGGGCCACACTAGCTGTATATTTTGGTGATTCACATAGTGAGAAGATTCAGCTAATATCTTCTAGTTTTCTAGCACTCATTGGCTTATCAGCAGTTATCAGCCTGCTATTCACCTCATCTATAAGCAATTGTCTGTTATTGATTCATGGTGTTATTTTATTATTGGTGTTGATATGGTGGTTCAATATTAGACCCACTAATAATGGTAACTGGCAAACTGATGTAAACAAACTTGCTTACGCCAGTGTTGAGAGAAATATGGTAACTATATACGATATACGTAATTTCAGTTATCGCAGTGAATTTGAATTTCTTCCAGACTATTACAATAAAACTTTTGATTTAAATAAACTTGAAGGAGTTGATTTATTCGCAGTGTATTGGATGGGAACAGCAGTTGCCCATGTCATTATGAGCTTTGATTTTGGAGAACATAATCACCTAGCAATATCTATTGAAGCACGCAAGAGGAAAGGAATAGGCCATTCAAATATTAAAGGGTTTTTTAGACAATATGAGCTGATATATATAGTTGCTGATGAGCGCGATGTAATTGGCTTACGAACTAATTACCGGAACAATCCTTCTGAACATGTTTATCGTTACCGGATAAAAGCGCCAAAAGAAAATATTGAGCGTCTGTTTATGAGCTATATTGATCGTATAAATTCATTATATAAAAAACCTGCTTTTTATAACTCGTTACTATCAAATTGTACTACCTTGATTTGGCTACAGAATAAGATGGTAAATCCTGGGCATATCCCATTTTCCTGGAAAATCTTATTGAGTGGCTATGTCCCTGAGTATCTTTATGAAACTGGCTGGCTAGACCAACAATTACCGTTTGCTGAACTTAAAAACCGTGCTTATGTAAATAAATTAATAAAAGGGCACGAAATCTCTTCATTATTTTCTAGCATTATTCGCACTCATACAGGAAAGAACGATTCCACTTTATCGCATTGAAATACTTTACTGCCAAATTAGGCTAGACTTATGGAGAATACTGAAGTTCCACTACGAAAAGAAATTTTAGCTATTACTGTAAGAAAGAATGACTCCATGGGCGGATTATCTAAATTTTCTGTACTGAATTTAGCTTGCTTGCTTTAATGAGGGTCCACTTTGTGGAATTGTTATAAATAGTAACCCCATTTTGTTATGCATATGTCCATCTGCAAAATTCTTTTCACGCCAATTCTTAAATTCTTTAGCATCAAGTGGTTTAGAAAAGTAGTATCCTTGCGCTTTATCACAGCCTAATCGCTGTAGTTTTAATATGTCTGAGGCACTTTCAGTACCTTCAGCAACTACTTCAAGTCCAAGGTTATGTCCCAGATCAATCGTAGTCTGTACTATTATTGTATTGTTACTGTTACTCTCCATGCCCATCACAAAGGACTTATCAATCTTCAGTTCATTTACGGGTAGCTTATACTAAGGTAAGATAAAGAAGAATAGCCAGTTCCAAAGTCATCTACTGAAAGCCTTATTCCTAAGGTTGACAAACGAGTAAGAACTTCCAGTGACCGTTCAGCATCAATCATGACCGCGCTTTCTGTAATTTCCAATTGTAAATTTTCAGGTGACATATGATGGGATTTCAATATCCTGGTAACTGTGTCAGAAAATCCTATATCAAGTAAGTCACTAGCTGATAGATTCACTGCAACCCTTAAATTGATCCCCTCACTCTTCCATTTCGCACATTGCATTAGGCTTTCATGTAGCATCCATAAAGTAAGTTGTTTAATAACTCCTGTTTGCTCCGCCATTGGAATGAAATCATCAGGTGGTATTAAGCCATGAACTTTATGTTTCCATCGAACTAGAGCCTCCACTTCATTAATTATGCCGGTCTTAATATCAATCTTGGGTTGATAATATACTATCAAATCATTATTTATAATTGCCTTACGTAGTTCGCCCATAAGTGTTAGGCGACGTGTATTACACCTTTCTAACGCAGTGGTATATTCGATAATCCCACTATTCTTCTTCTTAGCCTGATACATAGCAACTTCAGCACGCTGTATTAAAGTTTGTGCATTTTTTCCATGGTCTGGATAAAAAGTGAGGCCAAAAGATGCCTCAATATTTAACCGTACACCCTCCAGTTTCATAGGAGCATGCAAAGCCTCTTTAATCTTATGTACTGCCTTTCTTGCATCTTCTTTCGTACCAAATTTCTCAAGGACAATTGCAAACTCGTTTCCATCTAGTCGTGCTACGGTATTAGGTTCCGGAATGATTTTACGCAAACTGTAAGCAATCTGTTTGATCACGCGATCACCTGTATTATGACCAAGTGTGTCATTAATTTCTTTGAACCGGTCTATATCCAAGATCATAATTGCGACCATACTTTTCTTAATGGATGAAGCACTGATTGATTGTTCCAATCGGTCTATTAGCAATATTCTATTAGGTAATTCAGTAAGAGTATCGTGAGTAGAACCACGCATGGCTTGCCTTTCAAATGCTGTTGCTTGGGCACGTAAATTACTAGTTTGGTCAAATACCATAGCACTTGCCTCAAAGGCCATCATCGAACTTACATATTGCCCCCAAAATGCGAATACAAAAGGCATTGTATCAAGCAGCCAGAGTGACGCATTATTCCTCTGAGCATCAGATACACTATCAAAACTAATCTCACCGGTGTGAAGATAAGCAGTGAGAATGGATGCAATAACAATTGCACAGATCGATATCACAATGCCAATAATGGAAAGCTTGCTTGCTTTGGATTTAAGCAATTGGGCGTTTCCGACTAGAATTTCACTTGTAGATCCCATTTATATAGCTCTGTTTTATATAATACTTTTTTAGTTACTAGTATTTCTATGGTAAAACGCCACCCAATCATTGAAGTCATAACGGTACATACTAAATTATCGGTCTGTATGAAAATTACTTTAACTATCTTTTGGCCTAACACATTATTATCACTCTATTTTTATAAGAAACGCTGCTAGTTTTATTGCTAAATATGAATATTGAGTTCTAACAAAATGCAAAAATTGGCAAACGTCATCTCTCCCTCTAACATATTAGAAGTTATTTTCTGTATTTATTTAATAATGTGAGCTTTTTCACTGAAATTCTTGATAAAAGAAACTAAGCTCCATATATACACTGTTTTATTTTATGGAACTTAGAATGAATTTGACTAATATTGCTGAACACAGAATTAAGCTACTGTTAAAAAAGTCAGAGGGTAGGGCTACTGAGAGTGATTTAAAGCATGTAGCCAGATTAGAGAAGCTGATGAAAAGAACAAATGCAGATTCTGTAGTATTAGAAGAAGATAAGAGTTTTCTGGAATATGCCAAATGGACAATTGCTGCGTTGGAGAGAAAATCCATTCAATCTATTAACTAAGACACACTTCCGATACAAAACTAATATTTGTAAGCTGTAAAGCCTATTAAGGATTTCAACTTGCAGGTATTTGTTCCATCTGAAACTTGATTGCCTCGTTGAAACCACCATTCCTAATTAAAGTTGTTACAGTACAACTTGTCTCTCTTCGTTTAGCAATTATCCGCGCTACTAGCAATAATTGCCTGTATTCCTGTAACAACTTGCCAACTGTAACGCTCGACACACCCAAGCCCAGATTCATAATTGATATAAATAAACCAGTTGTCTGTGGACCAAATATTACAAACCCAACTAAGCTAGCAAATATATAGACCTTACCAATTGAGAGCATAAACTGAACTAATGCCCTCTCACTAAATAGAATAAGAAAAGCAAATGAAATAGCTGTTATCAGATAAATAAGATAGAAAGGATTTTGAGCTAAGTTAGCTACTGATAGTATAAATTCATCGAATATAAATTCATTGACAAGCTGATTAAGGTGAAATGCTAAAACAACGGCTGCCCCTGAAAATAAAGCGATAAATATGCAGATAACAATAATTTTGGAGTAATTCACTGTAATAGATTTAATGGCTTAAAATTGATGAGACCCCAAGAACTCTTACAAGTTTCCTCAAGCCAAAGAAAAATATATAGAAATATTCTAATTACTGCTTTAAGTGTTTCTCTGATAATGATATAAGCTGTTAGTACGTAGGCTATTACAATCCAACCATGGAGAATAAATATGCTCTGGGCTAATGATTCAGACGAAACAATAATTAAATACGCAAAGAAACTATGTCCATTTTGTCCGACGTTTACAGTACCGCTTAGTACGCTACAACTAGGGGAACCAACTGCAGCAAATGTCTACTTTATCGAAGACCCTATAAGAGTAGAAAGATATAACTTATTTGAAAATTTAGGCTAATAAAAGAACCTATCGCTAAATCTACTTGTTTATATCTTTTCTAGTAGCGCCTCTATATCCTTAAAGACAGGGTTCTGTTCTTCTAGAATAAAACTATCAATTGGATATAGTTTCCCATTAAAGAATAAATGAAAAATTACTCTATCTATTTGATACATTACCAAAAGAAAATCCTGTATTTCATCTATTTCTGCTTTCCCAAATAATGAACTAAAATTATCAATAGTAGTAATATTTAGATGTGTAATTATCTTATGCCGAATAGGCCTATAAGTTTTTATATATAATGCCTTTCTTATCGTAAGCTTATCTATTAACTCATCAAAGTCTTTAACTCTTGGCTCATATATATTGTTCATATAAAGGTTAAGCCACTCCTGTTTTCCTCCATATTGAGTAATTTTACGGTTCCGTAATGAATTTTTGCTGAACTCATCTATGTTATCAATACAAGTACGTAAAAATTTATCTGCAGAAACGGCCTCATCACCTTCAAATAACCGGCCAAGGGAAATAAAAAAAGTACACTGTAACGAATGAAGAATAGTATTCCATGAAAGAGTATTTTTTTCTAACGCACTGAGCGTCTCATTATTCTTACTTACAATGTCGTACATTCCCTTCCATAAAAAGAACACCCTAATCGCAATTTCTACATCGCGATTAAAGATCTTATATGCTTGCATCACATTATTTTTCATATATTCAGGAGCTTAACTATTTATCAATCTTCATGAGATCACCATGGATAGAAAGATCCTCATAAACTTTTATATATAAGCTAAATAGACCTGCATATAGTAACTTAAAATACCAGATGGCGGCACGGACAGGATCAGTACATGTAAATAACTTATAAATCAATGCACTAAAGTTTTTTAGTCCGCAAATGAAAAGTGGAGCTGTATTGATCAGTAAAACCAGATCATAATCTGCAAAACTTATGTTTTTCCGTGCCTTCTATGAGCCAAAGGAGGGTGGAGCTGCGCAGGTACAGTTTCTGCTACATTATTAGGCAAGGCTCTCACCTTCCCACGCAGCTCACCCATAAAGTGAAATAAATAGTCAAATTAGAGATAAAGCTTATTACTGATATCAAAAAGACCCACTAATCCATTTAGAATTTTTGATAAATAAGGGGCCAATATTACAATCTCCATTCGCAGGACAATGTTTAATTATCTGCATTAAACTAGCTTCTACGCTATGAAGATTGGTATGTTTGCCACGCACATCCTTTAATTTTCTTTCTGCAAGCACACAAGTTCCATTAGAGCTCTCATCGTTTTCTAGGACTAATAGTTCAGCTATCTCATTTAAACTAAAATCTAATTGCTTAGCAGACTTTATAAATTTTAAACGCATCAAGGACTCAGTGCTATAACGATTAATGCTACCGTGCGGTTTATCTGGTATCGGCAGCAATCCCTTTCGCTGATAAAACCGAACCGTCTCAACACTCACATTGGCCATTTTTGCAAGCTCACCAATTTTAAATTTACTTGAATATTTATTATTAGATAACCGAGTTGTAATATTTTGATTTGATCTACAATGTTTAATAATAAGCATTAGTGTAGCTTCAATATTGTTTAACTTTGATAGTTTCTTTTGTACATTCTTTAATTTGTTTATGGCAGGCTCACAGACTCTATGACAGTTGTCATGCTTCTCCAGTGCTATTAACTCAGCTATTTCTTTTAGACTAAAATCTAGTTTCTGCGCAGACTTCACAAATTTTAGACGCGACAAAGACTCATTGTTATAGCGATTAATTCCGCTACCAGACTTTTGTGGCTTTGATAATAAGCCTCTTCTCTGGTAAAACCGTACAGTTTCTACACTAACTCTGGCAGCTCTCGCGAGTGCGCCAATTGTTAAGTTTTTAAGTTCATTGTTCAAGTGATCAGACTTATGTCGTCAACACAAGCTCCCCAATAATTCCTCAAAAGAAAAGAAGTGAATTATTTATCTAATATTTTTCTGTTAGTAATTATTCTTTCTTAGATAAATAGTTAAATAATTGTAACGCTCTTTAATCCTTTAGGTTGACATGCCACGTAATAACATCCGTACCTTAGTACAGAAAAAAGGAAGTGAAGGATACTTATAATGATGTAGATAGGTTGATTCCGTACCGTAGTACACAAATATAATTGTCTGATTATTTAATTCTCATAAATAAAATCAAAAATTTGCCTAGGTTTATTTTTTCTTTCTTAGGCCTATCTAAAGGAAAATAGGATGACCAAGCATTCAACACTGGCATCGATACTTATTTCTATTGTATTTCTGGTATTAGCAATTCTTGGATTTAACTCTGATTCTTTTTTAGGAAGAGATACAATTTTTATATCAAATACAGCATATGATCTACTCCATTTGGGTACCGCAATATGGTTTGTAATAGTATCTTTAATGGATGAAAAATCATCTGTTCTGTTTATACAAACTTTTGGTATAGCTTATTTATTAGTTAGTTTTATTGGATTTATGGAAATTAGTCCACAAGGGAATGAGAAAATGTACATACAAACCAACTTCCAAAACTATATTCATTTTTCTCTGGGACTACTTATTAGTTCTGGTGGAACCATCTTAAATAAGATATTACTTAACGAAACTAAAAATTAATGCAACAAGAACCTAATAATAAGTGTAACCATATAAATATATTAGACCTTGCTCGTAGCGGAAAATGGGAAGAAGCCCATAAATTAGTACAGCAATTTTCTGATGAGCTGTCTTGTCTTATACATGCATATTTACATCGGGTAGAAGGTAATATTAATAATGCTAAATATTGGTATGCCTATATTGGCACTGAGATGCCAAGCAATAACCTTGAAGAAGAACTAATCCATCTATATGAAATTGCCAAACTTAAGCACCCAAACGACTACTTAAAGCTGGTTCATAACCTATCAAGTAAACGAATAGATTCTTAAGAAAGAAAATATATCGTCCAGAGAAATCTTAATCGGCACTGATTATTGTAGAGTGTTGCCTTTTATAAGTACTCCATAAAATTAAGAAATTAGTCATAATGATAATCCCTATTTTTAGCCCAAAGTAGTAGACTAGACCGCACGGAATAAACATGACGTTTAAGACATAAAAATTATGACAGAGGAATTATTATGATAAAAGTCGCTAGTGAACTGATAGCTGAAGCTCAAACAAGGATAAATTGCCTTGATGCATCATCCGCCAAAACTTTATGCAAAGATTCTGGAAATGCCGTTATTATTGATGTACGGGAACCTGAAAGTGCAGCTAATTCCAAGCTTAAGGATTCAATAAATATTCCTCGTGGTTTAATTGAAATGAAAATGCCAAATCTTTGTCCTGAACCAGATACGTTGATACTACTTCACTGTGCAGGCGGTGGTCGTGCATCACTTGCAGCCTTAACACTACAGGAAATGGGCTACACTAATGTCCACGCTATTACGGAAAAATATGAAAATATAAAAAATACTTTAGGATAAACGAATCAAAGTAAATTTATATCAAATTTTCCGGTACACAGTTTAAAGAAGTAATGTACCCAACCTTCTAAATATAAGGAAATAAAAATGAATAATAGAATTATATTCTTTGTTTCAATCATATCCATAAGTGGGTTGGTACAAGCTGGCTGGCAAGATTCGTTGCAAGGTGGGCTAGGTGGATTAGGTAGTGTGCTAGGTGGTGGAGATAGTAGTAGTGTTGCTGTTTCAGCTTTAAGCCAAACTGAAATGGCTGGTGGCCTCAAGGAAGCACTAGCACAGGGTGTTGAATCAGCAATTAACAGTCTTAGTAAAACAGACGGTTTCTTAGGGAATAACCTGGTAAAAATACCTCTCCCGGGAAAAGTAGAAAAAGTTGCTGATCTGGCAAGTAAACTTGGTGGTAAAAGATATGTAGATGAATTTGTCACTACAATGAACCGTGCCGCTGAAAAAGCAGTACCGGAAGCAGCAGCTATTTTTTCAGATTCAATTCGCGAAATGTCTGTTCAGGATGCAGAAAAGATTCTCAGTGGTGGGGATGATTCGGCAACACAGTATTTTCGCAAAACGAGTGGTGCGAAACTAGCTGAAAAATTTAGGCCTATGGTTAGACAAGCCACAGATGCTGCAGGTGTGACAACAGCTTATAAACGAATGGTCGGACAAGCTGGCCCTATGGTATCAATGCTTGGCGGCAACGATATGACTGACGTAGATGGTTATGTAACCAATAAAGCTATTGACGGCCTATTCAAGATGATTGCTGCGGAAGAAAAACGCATTCGCGCCAATCCACTGGCAAGTGGCAGTGATCTGATGAAGAAGGTATTTAGCTCCGTTCAATAGTTTTTGGATACGGTTATGTAATATATCAATATGAGCTACTCAGAAAGCTGAACGTCCGCTTCTGGCACAAAGCAGATTTTCAGTTTAAAGTTACTTCTCTTCTGCTACATTAAACTAGCCTTGAAAAGTAGTGTACCTACTGCTAATTCAATTTCAGAATAACTACAAAAAATTAGATCTGGAGAATAGCTTATGGTCAAATGGCGAATTAAAGGACAAGGATTTGCAAACTGTAATTGTGATTATGGGTGCCCCTGCCAGTTCAACGCACTGCCTACACATGGTAACTGTGAAGCTGCAGCAGGATATATAATAAATAAGGGGGTTTTTGGCGATGTTAATCTAGATGGGCTAAAAGCTGCTGGTATTTATTCCTGGCCTGGCCCGGTACATGAAGGAAACGGAAAAATGCAGCTTATCATTGATGAAGAAGCTGATGAAAAACAGCGGAATGCCTTGATTAGGATAATGCAGGGAGAAGATACGGAACCAATGGCAACAGTTTGGGCCGTCTATTCTGCGATGAGTCCTAATAGACTTGAAACACTCTTTAAACCTATTAGTCTTGCAATCGATGTCGAGAATCGCATAGGGCACATTAGTATACCGGGCGTATTCGAAACTAAAGGTGAACCCATTCGTAATGCTGTAACTGGAGAAATTCATCGCGCCCGTATTGATTTACCTCATGGATTCGAGTATGAAATTGCTGAAATGGGAAGTGCCAGCACAAAAGCCACCGGTGAAATCAAGCTAAATCATGAGAATAGTTATGGTCAGTTTACTGAATTTCACCTTTCTCACATGGGCATTGTGCGCTTAGAAAACTAATCAGAAAAATTCATCCATATAATGGGCACTTATGATAAGGGTAAGTGCATGACCAATAATTCCGTTTATCGCTGGATCGATGATACCTTTCTTGATCTCGGGCGACAGTTCCGTTTGACCTACCTACCCCCATTGATGGTGTATCTTGCAGCGGGCGTATCCGGACTGACCAGTATCGTCGGCACTTTTTTCATTAAGGAATATCTCGATCTTTCTGCTGCCTTCCTTGCTGGCCTAGCGTTCTGGGCAGGCATCCCATGGACGTTGAAAATGCCTCTAGGACACCTTGTCGACCTGATTTGGCGCCAGAAAGCAGTCCTTGTCTATATCGGTGCAAGTCTGATAGCCCTCAGTATCGGGATCATGTACGCTATCATTGCCCACACTGAAATAATGGCAGAGATCATGAAAATCGAAGTCTGGTTTGTGATTGCTACCCTGCTCGCACCAACCGGCTACGTCGTTCAGGACGTAGTCGCGGATGCGATGACAGTAGAGGCGGTACCAACAATAGACGAGCATGGAAATCCCTTCCCAGATAAAGAAATCAAGGTGATGCACACCACGATGCAGACCCTCGGACGCACCGCAATTATCGGCGGCCTTATTGCAGTTGCCGTTTTGAATATCACTCTGTTTGAGGACGTCGAGAATATGTCCGAGGAAATGAAAGTCAGTATTTACGCAGACATATACATGTTGGCGCTGATCATACCGCTCATCTCGATCACTGGAGTCATTCTTGGCACCTTTTTATTAAAACGTCGTGCCCGCAAACTGCATGAGCAAGGCCACGATCATAAAAGTATCGATAAATTGCTGTTTGCACCCGCTGGAAAAACACATCCGAACTGGTGGATACTAGGTGGCAGTCTCATTTTTACTGTATTCACGCTGGCAATGGGTATCAGCCAAATACCAATGGCGCAAGAAATCATTTTTCTAGGTTCAGCAGGTATTATTCTATTCCTGATGTACCGGTTACTACTCGAACTTGAGCCTGATGTACGAAAAATGCTGGTAGGGACAGCAATAATTATCTTTGTATTTCGCGCGGTCCCTTTACCTGGTCCGAGTGCAAGTTGGTTCGAAATCGATGTACTCGGATTCGATCAACGCTTCCTTTCGGTATTGTCCTTAATAGGTTCAGTCCTCGCACTTTTTGGCATGGTACTGCTGCGGCCGATGATGGCAACACGCTCTATCGCTTTCGTGGTCATGATCCTAACCATTGCTGCAGGTATCCTCTCACTACCCAACATCGGGCTTTATTATGGGCTGCATGAGTGGACTGCTGCACGCACCGAGGGCATCGTCGATGCGCGATTTATAGCAATCATCGATACTACTATCGAATCACCGCTCGGCCAGATTGCTATGATTCCAATGCTAACCTGGATTGCGAAAAATGCACCTCCGCATTTGAAGGCCACGTTTTTTGCAGTAATGGCATCCTTCACTAATTTGGCATTATCGGCCGCGAGTCTTGGGACCAAATATTTAAATGAATTTTATCTAGTTACCCGGGAGATCCATGACCGCGCCACCGATGTTATCAAGACCGCGGCGGATTACAGTGAACTTGGTTGGCTGTTGATTACAGCCTCGTTGATTGCCTTACTAGTACCTCTGCTTACGATCGTGCTAGTCCAACATTCGCCACTGCGTACACAACAATAAATCGGGGGTTAAGTTCATAAAAAAATTGTAAAAACTTCGGATGGTAAAACGTTTACCTTTGGCACAAAGCAAACACTCAAAATTTCTTCTCTCCCTCCCTAAATATTCACATTCAGTAATCCGATATATATGTTTTAACTTATTTGAATTGGATTTCTAATTATGACTGCCAAAATTCTTACACTTGCAGACTCTTTAGAAAGGAGAAAGCAAAACGATGTACTAGAAAGATTTATAAATTCTGTATTTGACGAGGGTGGGCGCCCATATTTTGTTCCTGACAAAGCTTCACTATATGACATAACAATTGGAGATAAAAAGAAAGTGATGCATAGAATTAAAAGAATATACGGTGTATCAATTGTAGAAGAGTGTTTTCATTGGCCAATATGTGAACTTTTAGACTTTATTTCTAACGAAGAAAAAAATGAGCACAATTAATATTTATACCAAAAAGCCTTAGAAAAAATGCTTTGGTTAGTTCAATATCTTTTGATGAAAATTCTACATAATCTATCTTCTCGTGATCTTGCATACCATTATTAACACTCTATTACTTTCATATTTTCAGTAAGACACTGTCCTTGTCCATTATGAGGCATAGAAGGTATTTTAGATTCTACTGCTGTCTCAGTAAGTAGCTCCATCATCAGTAGAGTGATTACTATACCTTTTATCATAGCGATCATTTCCTTTATTAAATTACGTTTAAATAAACAAATATATTTCTATTTTACCAACAAATATTTATATAGATAAACACCATTTAGAATTGTCTGTAAAAACAAAGGGTATTTTATATATAGGTATGGATATCTGAATATCAGAATATGGTACAAAATGGACATTCAGAGATTACATAAAATTACTGTAACTATTTTTTTCCACTTCAGCAGACTCTTTTTTTTGTATCTATTAGTTATTGAAATTCCGAATACTTGTTGCTAACTTTCCAGATAAGATTCTGGGGAGATAATTTTTCCCTAACTAGAGGTGCCTTATAACATACTGAAAAAGACTCCCCTGGTTTGAGTATTTGATCTGTTGAATAGGGAGTAGAGTCCTTGCTATGATAGCTTGTAGAATACTCTCCTTGATAGACAGGAAAGGACTTATAGTCAACAACATTAGTACTGGAATCTTTCTCTGTGGCTATAATACTCCAACTAACTTTATTAACTACTTTTTTACTTCTATTTGTAACTTTGAAAGATAATGGAATATCTTTATCGCAGGAATCTGAGGCATATGAAACAAGTACGGCAACTGACTCTTGTTCCTTCTCTCTATAGTGTAAATTTATATAACTAATTAACGCAGCTATGCCAATACCAACTATAAGGACAGCTAATATAGTTCCCGTCTGCTTTGGAAAAATAAATAGTAAAACTATTACAACAAATGTTACAGCCCATACCATTTAACCACCATTTAAATTGGATTATAGTTTAAAGTGTTCACATTAATACTCCGCCTTTGAGCTCTAGAGTTTCTCAAAATACTAATAAAATTAATATTAAACATAAGTTTACACTAAACTATCATAGCGCATACTTATGAATGTCCACTTTTGGCACAAAGTAGACGTTCAGAAACTCCTTCAATTCCTCAGCATCCTCTCTAAATTATCCGTTATATAGGTATAAACAAATAATTGTTGGGAGGAAAAAATGTCATCTAATCTTTTTTACATTTATTTCTTTTGCGTTCTTGTGATTAGTTATGCATTAGGAGCAGGTATCTTTACGAATAGGTCAGAACATCTACTTGACAACATCAACAAGAAATATCCACGTAGTATCGTCATTGAGTACTTGTTCTCGTTTAGTTCGGGATGGGAGTCCAAGGTAGATACAGAGGATATTCCAAATATTAAAAAATATCGGAAGGCTGACCTCCTATACTATGTTGTACTTATCTTGGCATTATTCGGTTTGTTACTATTAATAAATGAAGCCCCATGGGGCTAGGAGAAATACTGAATTTTGAATAAAGAAGCCTGAACGTTCGCTTTTGGCACAAAGCAGACATTCAACATGTGAGTTTCCTTTAAAATGTTGTTGCTGCTTTTTGAATATCCATATACACAGAGCATGGGTTTTCGCCTTGCTCCAAGCGAGAAGACCAGTCTTCGACCAGTTTTCGACGCTTCTCAATTCGCTCAGGCCGACTTGTTGGCTCGGAAAGTGATTGCTTCGCAAATTGAATCATGTGATCAACACCATATCTACATCTTTTGGCCTCATCATCCGGTATTCTCGCATTTTCCTTTCCACCAGCCGTTTTCAGTAGCTTCTTGATTTTCAGCGTCCTGGCATACTTCAAAGCTGTTCCACCAAAATCATCTTTAAGGTTGACTTGAGCACCCTTGGTTAATAGAGCCTGCACGATCGTTTCTTGTCCTAGTGAAGATGCCATTATCAGAGCTGTTACCCCATTTTTTGCTTGATCGACATTTGCGCCCTTATCCAACAAAGCATGCACGATTTCCTCGTGTCCCTCATCTATAGATGCAATCAAGGCAGTTGTTCCATTATTATTTTTAAGATCAACATCGACTCCTTCCTCAATCAAAGCAAGAACTCTGGAAAGATTTCCAGTACTGGCAGCTTTTACCAGATCATCGCCATCATCTGCATGTGAAGTGATTGGAAAGATAATTAAACCCAAGGCCAGAATCACCCATGTGAATGGAAACAGCCTACTATTCTTCTGGTTTATAAGAAATCTATCTGCGGATATAACTGTTGTTTTTCGGTTTTCATGGCCCTGAATAATCATTCGTAGAACTCTCCAATTGAAATCTATTCTATTGCACCAGCCGCTTTCAGTAGTTTTTCGATTTGCAAAGTCTTGGCATCCATCAAAGCTGTTTTTTTACGTTTATTTTTAAGGCTCACATTAGCACTCTTCGCTAGCAGTACCTGTACAGTCTCTACATGCCCCTGCCAAGCGGCTTTTATCAAGGCTGTATCACCATATTTATTTTGGTGATCAATCATTGCACCCCTTGCCAGCAGGGCCTGTACTATTACCACATGCCCATACCGAGACGCTTTCATCAGAGCTGTTTCACCAGTTTTATTTTGGTAATTTATCTCCGCGCCCTTAGACAACAATGCTTGAACAATTTCCTCATGCCCATTCCGGGATGCTCTCATCAGGGCTGTTGTACTATAATTATCTTGGTAATTGATCTCCGCACCCTTGGCCAACAATGTCTGCGCTGTCTCAACACGTCCTGTCCGGGATGCTGCCATCAGAGCTGTTGTACCATACTCATTTTGATGATTAATCTTTGCGCCCTTGTTCAACAAGGTACGTACTTTAGGAAGATTTCCGGCACTAGCAGCTTGTACCAAGTCATCGCCACTACTTGCGTGAGAAGCAGTAAGAGAAATAACTAAACTCAATCCCAGGATTCCTGAGAAGAAGATACTACGTATTAGCATGGTTATTCCATAAGTTAAATTGCGACTAAACCCTGTTAACTAACACATAACTTTTCCTAGCCACTATCGGAAGTCTCCTAATTTTCTTCGTACTGACGCACCCTCTGCACCGGCCTCTATTAGTAGTTTCTCAATTTGCTTCGTTCTAACATACATCAAAGCTGTTCCACCACGAGTTTCTTTCAGGTTCACATTGGCGCCATTTGCCAACAAGACCCGTACAACTTTTTCACGCCCATACATAGAAGCTATCATCAGAGCCGTCCCGCCCTGTTCGTTTTGATGATCAATATTTGCACCTTTAGCAAGTAACGTCTCTATGATTGTCACGTGTCCATACCGAGACGCTATATTCATCGCAGTTTCATTTCTTTTACTCTGGTGATCCATCTCTGCGCCCTTAGCAAGTAGCGTCTGCACAATCTTTGTATGTCCCTTCTTTGAAGACGCTATCAAGGGAGTGACCCCTTTTCTATTCTGATGGTTAACGTCAGCTCCTTTCTCAAGAAGGGCTCGAACTTTAGAGAGATTCCCAGCGCTAGCAGCTTTTACCAAGTCATCGCCACTACTTGCGTAAGAAGTGTTAGGAGAGAAAACTAAACTCAGCCCCAGGATTCCTGAGAAGAAGATACTACGTATTATGTGTGGTTTTTGTTTGCCCATATACATAACGCTAGGTTATCTACGTATATATACGGCAGCTATTAATCCCAACTTGAAGATCTATGTTGTTTCTGTGTTGTGTTTCTGAACGTCCGCTATTGGCACAAAGCAGACATTCAGTCTGAAATCAATTTCTTTTAACTCTCTAATCGATAGTAGCTCTGATTTATGGCCTGATTTTGCCTAACTTTAATTAAAGCTAATTTAGTTCATATTAAAATTTTTGTTATGTTCGGTACCGAACATAAAATAGTTCTAATGAAATGCTAGACTTTTCTTCTCATATAACAATAAAAATCATTTTCTGAAGTTAAATACAATAAGGGGAAAAATCCAATGAGTTTATTAACTATTGTTTTAAGAGATGAAAAGATAAATAAAATTCTGTGTAATAGCTTTCTGGCACTAGCTTTGTTATGGGGGCCAATAGCTTCTGCTGATCCAGTTGATGGAGTAGCTGATACTGTACTTGGTCAACCAAATTTTACTTCTGCTGTTGTGAACAATGGAGGGCTAAGTGCAAGCAGCCTATTTAACGCTACTGATGTAACAGTAGATGCTGCTGGTAACGCCTATGTGGCAGATGCTCGCAACAACCGTGTACTAATATATCTTGATCCAAAAAATACTGACCAAGTGGCTGATATTGTATTGGGCCAAACCGATTTTGTATCGAACCTATGTAATTTTGATACTGCCAGTCCGAGTGCCAGTACTTTGTGCGATCCTCAAGGATTGGCGCTAGATGCTGCCGGCAACCTCTATGTAGCAGACTGGCAAAACAGCCGTGTACTGGTATATCTAGATCCGCTAAATGATCAAGTAGCCGACGTGGTAATTGGTCAACCAGATTTCACTTCGATTCAATTTAATAATGGCGGATTTAACCCAACCGCAAGCACTCTATTTACACCATTAGATGTGACCGTTGATAATAGCGGAAATGTTTTGATTGCTGATACCAATAATAGCCGTGTGACGGTATATCTTGATCCATTAAATGGTGACACGGTAGCTGATATGGTGATTGGACAACCAAATTTTATTTCGAGTACTCCTAACAATGGTGGTGTAACCGCCAGTAGTCTATTTCTCCCAACTGATGTAAAAGTGGATGCAGCTGGTAATGTCTTTGTAGTTGATACTCAAAACAACAGAGTGTTGGAATATTCTAATCTTATAAATACTACAGATGTAGTTGCTGATACTGTATTTGGTCAACCAAATTTTATTTCAAATACTCCTAACAATGGCGGAGTGAGTGCCATCAGCTTGGCGGGCCCTTCTAGAATGACAATAGATGCGCTCGGGAACGTTTACATAGGTGATGCTGCTAATAATAGAGTTTTGGAGTATCACACTCCTTTAACTACAGATACGATGGCTGACGTGGTATTAGGTCAAGCAGACTTTACTTCAAATGTTTTTGCTACAACTGCTAGTAACATGGCAAATCCTGAAGGTGTAGCGATAGATACTGACGGCAACATTTATGTTGCTGACAGAGCAAATTTCCGGGTATTAATTTTTGATGGCACTCCACCTGTCACTACTACGGTGCTAACCGGTATCTGTTTTGATCCTCCTTTTGACGCTCCGTTATCCTTGAAGAAGAATTCAAAACGAGTGATTCCGTTGAAGATGACCCTTGTCAACTCTGAGGGTATTGAAATTACTGATGCTGACTTAAGTGCTCTACCAGTAGTCAATGTAGTGTTTGGTGGGCAAGTCTATGGTGAAGTGCCTCCAGATGGAGAAGATCTCCTACCTACTGGAGGATCTAATAATGACAATATCTTCCGGTTTTCGGGCGGCAAATGGATCTATAACTTAGGTACCGCACAGTTCGCTTCTCCCGGAACATATACCGTAAAAGCAGTTGCAGGCGACGGTAGTTATATTATTGATGGATGTATGGAGACATTTGATCGTCTTGACTAGTAATTTATAGATTGTATTTAATCCCCCGTAACTTCTTTGGTTACTGGGGGATTTTTTTGCCAGGTAATGTTATTGTTATATCCCATAAAAATCATATTAAATTTAAGAAAATTTGATGCCTGATGAATATAATATAGATTAAAATCATGAGCTCTCAAATTATTCTTCTATACTACACACATGACTCAGAATACTGATTCAATTCAGTGCGACTGGTTACCCCCTACTGATCCTCAACGCTTTTTGTTACATAATGAAGTACACACTCGACCAAGTCAGCGCATCCACATGCCTGCGTTGGTTGTTCATGTTGCAGTAATCAATGACAACGTCACACTTGAACAGGAGTGTGAGCACCTGAGTCGTCTACCCAGCAAAGAGAAAATCAACATTGAACACTTACAAGATAATTTTCTTCGCTTGCGACTACAAGGATATACCCTTAGATGGGAACGCCACACAGAATTTACAAGCTATTCACTTGTACAATCTTTACCAGAGAGCGCACAACTGGGCGCATCCGATCCTGACCTGCTTACATCCTTAGCTTTACCAGAGGGATGGTTAGCTGCAATCCCCGGTCAAACTATTGCTGCTATCAAACTAGTTATGGTCCATGGAGATCTGAAACATCCAGAAGAAATGCTGACATCAGCACGTAACTGGTTTGGCGAACGCCCCGTTGTTGCGTCCCTTGTCGGCAGAAATAGTCACTCAATTGTGGTGACGGACTTCATGCTACGTGACAGCGGCTTTGAACGCATGCTAGTAATTGCACCAACCGAAACATCTGGGTCTCGAGCAGGACGCATTACTCATCGCTTGCTAGGAATTGAAACTTACCGTCTCATGGCGTTGCGAGGCCTGCCAGTGGCTAAACAACTTGATCCAAAATTGGCTAGTGCTGAGCAACAATTAGGCAGCATTACGGCCCAGCTTGAAAATAAATCAGCTTCTGAACAAGAATTGCTGGATAGACTAATTTCACTGGCAGTACGTATTGAGCGCGCTAATATTAAATATATGTACCGCTTTACTGCTACACATGCATACGATAATTTAGTAACTCAAAATATTAATGCATTAAGAGAGAAACCTATACCTGGTACGCAAATCATTGGTGAATTTATGTCGCATCGTCTTTCACCGACTATAGCAAAAGTAGAATATACTAAGCAGCGTTTGGTTTCTCTTTCTGAACGTATCTCGCAAACTAGTGCTCTGTTACGCACACAGGTTGATATCCTTACCGAAACACAAAATCAACAATTACTTGAGAAGCTCACACGTGGTCAAGAACTACAGTTGAGACTTCAACGTACAGTGGAAGGTTTATCGATTGCAGCTATCTCGTATTATGTTGCTAGTCTATTGTTGTACGTATCCAAAGCGGGCAAAGAAGCAGGTTTACCAATCCATCCTGAATTGGTTACCGGGGTACTGATACCATTTGTAGTTTTTTCTGTTTGGTACATCACACGCCGCATTCAAAATAAATTTTTCAAATTAGATTAATAATGAATATAACTGGAGTGCTCTTATAGAACATCTTCACTAAGATTCTAAGTTTCCAAACGACTACTAAAAATAATCAGGACTGTATAAATATTTAAATTTTATTGTGTCTGATTAAGATTTATTGATTATTTTGATAGCTTTAATTAATTCTCAAAGCTCAAAGTCTTGCAACTGATTCTCCAATTGATTGAATGTGGCCATATTCCCTTACTTATTTGCTCTATGACTAATCCCGGTTTGGCCCATTCGCCAGGATTATTGAGATAAGACGTGTTATAAACCATTCTCATATTTTCTGCTTTGCTTAATTTGCCGTGTACTGTGCATGATTTACCATTTGCACTACGAAACTGAAAAGATACACGTACCCTCTTCCATTCGCGATTATTATCATCCTGATAATTTGTCACGATAACAATTTTGCGACATTCTATACCACTCATTCCACTATCGCAGGTTCCGGTAGTTGTTGTATTATTTGCTTGTAATGTTATCGGAACAAGTAACAGAGGGATAACAAAAATAAGAAATAACAATGGTTTCATCTTTCCCCCTGAATATTTAATTTAAGCATCCCGTGAAAAAAAACAGTTAGGTATTTACCTCATTTATTCCATTTACTCTAATAAATATACAAATATTGAAACACAATTAACAAAAAATATTAACTAGACGAACGTCTGCTTTGTGCCAAAAGCGGACGTTCATATTCTCACAAATACTTCGGCTCTAATTTAATTCTATGTCGACTGAATCCAAGAGAGGATCAGAATAGAAGCAGCTGCTTTAGAAAAATAATAAAATACTTTGTATACAAATAAGTTTTTATGTGCGGGCAAGACTTCGAGAGCATTAAATGGGAGCTACTATTCTCCAGCGTGTGCGGTAAGAAATAATGCCTTTCCTAGTGAAGAAAAAAATTTCTGATATTGCTCTGGGTCTGTGATTGGTTGTACGTTGAATTGAGCATTTGCTCGTACCAACATACGGTCTGTTCCTTTTTTTCTGACTGAAACTGTTATTCTAGCTCTATTCAGTTTATCTAATTTGGTTCCACTTACTGACCCTAATGTCAAGTCCGCACGCTCAATTATAAAACCAAGGTCTTGAAGTGTAGAAATGACTGTTCTTAATACTTTCTCTTTATCATCTGTATCAAATATACGAGACTGATAATTTCTTTTCTGAAGCTGTGTCTCGTCGCCTGTATCAAGTACACGCTGATTTGTAGTAGCACATCCACTTAGTAGTAAAGCGGATATAAGAAAAACTGACAGTAAGAGTTTCATATTTTTTGTGCCTCAAGAAAAACAGACTTAGAAACTTTCTCAAAGAAATCTTTGAATAATACAGGGTCAGTAAGAGTTTCGTAATGAACACTATTATCTGATTTCCGTACAATACGTTGGAAAGTAATTCTTACAAAATGGCTTTCAGCAATTGGCTTGTCTTTACTATCAATAACTGGCCTAACAACAAGAGACACACGAATAGTCTGATCTTTGCTAAATGGAACTGCAACCCCTGATAAGACGCTTAATGCAATTGCAGCTGCAATCTCACCGCCATGAGTAGCATCCCGTTCTTTGCTTGCAGTGACAACCCCAAGTTTAGTTTCTGAATTTTCTAAACTAAACCCGAGATCTTGTAGAACATTAGCACATGCGACAATCATTTCCATTTCAACGATACCATCATAGCGCCTAGTCTCCATCTGCCTTTGTTTTAGGAGATGTGGTGTAGCAACAAACAGATCTTTTGGTACCGTTACACAGCCTACCATAAGAAATGTTATGAGAAGAATCGATAATTTCTTCATTCTAGAATCTTGATGTGTGATAAGCAAAGTCTCTAACTTTTCCTGCTTTATCAAATTTAATGATAACAGTGAGAGTACGCTGACTTGTAGATGCAGCTCCATCCGATTGAGCAGCCCCAATAATTAGAATACTGGCACCGCCACCACTAGTAGAATATGCTTGGTCAGTTGCAATTTTATCGTATATCCATACTTCTCTACGTTCTTCATCACTTGAAACAATATTAGGTGAGCCAAGTACCTGAGCAACATCAGCTCCACTCATACCGACACGTATTTCTCTTTGAACGCTGCCTACTGTCAATCGGTCAGCAGAATCATCTTGTACATCAGCTCTATGTGACGCAGCTGATTGACACCCAGCGAGAGAAGAAACCCACAAAAGTCCTAATATTATCCAAATATTAGATTTATTACGTAATATCATTATTTTCTCCAGTATTATTTGAGATTAAACACTTAGTATTTACGATTGGTAGAACTTCGTAACTAGCGCTTGAATAAATAATGTATGTTTTTTCCATATCAGAGGTTGCTGCATAAGCATATAGTTAATACTTACATAACGGACAATTCAGAGAAATACTGAGGAAGGAGGTGAATGTCCGCTTTGTACCAGAAGCGGGTGTTTAGCTATTTCGATTTAACCAAGCACGTATAGAGTTTACTGTACCTTGACTGTTCAACATTAATGATTCAGGCAAAGATACATATTTTCCATCTTTTAATTTAATAGACACAGGACATCCACTCGCCCATGTTGCAGATTCAATCTTATCTTTTGCAATAACCTTATGTCTGAACCAAGACCTAAACTCTAAGGCGCTATTATTTAGTTTCAAATAAGAAGTTAGAGTTTCTATCATTGCTAAGAAGCCAATCGCAGAGAAAACAATTAAACTTACAAATAGCCAAGGTGATGTGTCCCAGCGAATCCATTTGAATACGACAAAACTGCAAATTATTCCAACCGATAAGTAAAGAATAATTAACCAGTGCGGATTACGAAATTTAGTTCTCGCCATAATAACTCTATATATCGGATTTCTATGAGGAGTACTGAGGAGAGATTGAGTGTCTGCTTTGTGCCAAAAGCGGACATTCAATTTTAAAACACTCATATATTTAACAAAACAAAATCTTGGCAAGAGATTTGAAACAAGAACTTCGGTTGTTTTGACTCTGATCAACTGTCATAAGTTCCGGCATAAATATTTATTTTAAAATTGTGAACTTTTCTCTTTATCTAAATATCTATTAATCGTTTTCGGGAAGTTTCTTATTTTAGAGACTACATATAAACCCGAGTAGTAGATAAAACGCAAACATGTGCAATAAAATAACAAGGAGCATAAAATGAAAAGAAATCTAATAGTTTCGTTTCTTATTTTAGTATGGTCTATTTCTGTCCCTGCCTCAGCTGCAATTGATCGTGATATAGAAAGTCTACGCAGGACGAGTAATGCCTTTGCATCAGTAGAGCAGGAGGTTTCTCCTTCAGTTGTATTCATCCAGGTTGAAAGTAAAGTAGCATCCTCAAATACTGGCAATCAACCATTTAGCCATGGGAGCCCTTATGGGGATGAGTTTCTAAAACGATTCTTTGGTGATCAATTTCCTAATGATCCTCATGGCTCTCAACCTCCCCAAAATAATCAACCATCAATTGGACAGGGTTCTGGCTTTGTCTTTTCAACAAAAAATAGCATTTCATCTGGAAAAACATATATTCTTACTAATAATCACGTAGTCGAAAATGCTGAAAATATCACTGTAAGGTTTAAGGATGGACAAGAGTTTGAAGCTAAAATTACGGGGCTAGATCCTCAATCAGATGTAGCAGTTCTTGAAATAGAAGAAAGCGGATTTCCTGCACTTTCTTTCTCTGATTCATCTGTGTTAAAAGTTGGTGAATGGGTTGTAGCTATTGGAAATCCCTTTGGCCTTAGTAACACATTAACTGTTGGTGTGGTCAGTGCAAAAGGTCGTACCAATATTGGCATGAATGACTATGAAGATTTTGTTCAAACTGATGCGGCAGTCAATCCAGGTAACTCTGGTGGCCCACTGGTTGATCTGGACGGCAAAGTAGTCGGCATCAACACAGCTATATTTAGTCGAAGTGGCGGTTATATGGGCGTTAGTTTCGCAATACCGAGTAATTTAGCCAGTGAAATTGCTACTCAGTTAGTTAAGAACGGAGAAGTAACACGCGGCTTCCTGGGCATTATGATTCAGCAAGTTACTCAGGATCTTGCTAAGTCGTTCAATGTTAAACCGGGACAAGGGATTATTGTCTCTCAGGTAAATGATGGATCTCCTGCTGCGAAAGCTGGCTTGCAACAAGGTGATGTAATTTTAGAATTTCGTGGAAAACCTGTAGAAGAAGTTGGACGCTTCCGAAATCAGGTAGCACTTATTTCACCTGATAGTCATGAAAAATTAGTTATCCTGCGAAACGGAAAACGAAAGGTATTGAATCTCACCATTGGTAAACAACCCGGTAAAGATAAGTATGCGTCCATAGAGTCACAGCAAAGTACGGAAAAAATGGGATTAAGTGTGCAGACATTAACCCCACAGCTTGCTAAACAGTTTAACGCCAAGCCGGGAGAAGGAGTGGTTGTAACCTCGGTGCAACCCGGCTCCATTGCTGCTAAAAAAGGTATCAGGACTGGGATGATTATCCTGCAGGTAAATCAAAAGCCTGTAAATACTACAGCAGAATTTAAAAGTGCAGTTAAAAAGAGTAGCGATGAACAAGTGCTATTACTTGCCCGTATTGGAGATGCTCAGCAATTTATTGTATTAACCAGATAAGTTGTAGTTTATGTTATAGAGCATCAAATTTTGAATGTCCGTTTTGTGCCAAAAGCGGACATTCATATCAGTAGAAAAATTGAATAACTAATAGAAAAAATTGTCGTATTGTATGAGTCACTCTTAGCTGCAAGTTTAGGGCAGATCTCAGAAGAAATAAAAATGAGGTAAGAATGAAGATTGGAAAAGCCGGACTAGATCTAATCAAAGAATTTGAGAGCCTTCGACTTAAAGCATATATTCCTGTGAAAGGAGATGTTCCAACAATTGGCTGGGGACATACAAAGGGTGTAAAAATGGGAGATAAAATAACAAAATCCCAGGCAGAAAAATTCTTGGCACAGGATATTGCGCCGACCGTTTCTGCTGTAAACCGTGCGATAAAAATTCCGGTCACACAGAATGAATTCGATGCTTGTGTGTCGTTAGCTTTTAATGTCGGAATTACTGCTTTCAGTAGATCAACGCTTGTCAGAAGGATAAACCAAACGCCGCTAGAATTTCTTCGTTGGAACAAATTTAAGGGGAGACCACTGGCAGGTCTAACTAGAAGACGTAATGCAGAAATGAATTTATACAACACGTAAATCAGAAAATTGTATTTATAGTTGAATTCGTCAGATGTGAATGTCCGCTATGTGCCAAAAGTAGATATTGAGAGTAGCTAACTTTTTACTTCAAAATCATCTTCACGTAATTTTGCAGTCCCATCATCTTGTAATATCCATAACTCTTTATGGATTACACCTTTAACTTTATTCATTTCCCATTTAGCAGTAAGGATGGCACTCGTTTCATTAACAATATTTATTTTAGTATCGATATATACAACAGCAGAATAACCATCATCAATTAATTTCTGCCAGAAATTCTGGATTTCTATTATGCCTTTATAAGTACCAAGTGGCTTTGCATGCATAATTGCCGTGCTTTCATACTGCTTTGCACAACCAATAGCATCACCAGAATTAAATGCTACTTTCCACTGAGCGCTGGCAGTATTAATAGTGCCAAGTAGCTTCTCATTCTTATTCATATTTATAGCCTCTTTCTATTAATACTAAATATTATCTTATTTTCTATAGATAAATAATACATATCATGTTGAGTGTCCGCTTTGTGCCAAAAACAGATATTGATATATTTCCTTTTTGAAGATTTTTTATCAAGATTTAGTTACGGAGATCCAATATATACCTGTTGAGCAAAGTGAAGTGTTGCGCTGTTGCCTACTAGCAAATTATTCGAGTAGAAGGGTAATAAGTCACATACCTATAGATTCCGAACGTGATAGTTTATTTGCTTATCACTAATATACCTATAAATAAGAAATATAATATGAGTGAGTTTGAAAAACAAATTCTTTGTAGTAATTTTGTGAGTGTTCTATGTAGATTAGGAGAATGTAATGGAAATTAATTACGATAGAAATACAGAACATGAAATAGCAAAGCACTATTGGAAGGATTTGTTAAGAAAGGATTGGGTTATATCAAATGAGCCCTTTGAAGGGAAGACAGGCGTGCCACTTAATCCGCAAGAGTGGATAGAGCATTATTATAGAATCGAAGGAGCAATGGATTATTCTGAGGAAACAATTAATAACAGATAATGAATAGTCTGAACGTCTGCTTTGTGCCAGAAGCGGACATTCGGCAGTAGCAACTTAATAGTGAATATTTAACATTTCTGGTCAGCGTCTCCTGATACACTTCAAGCAGCAAAGAGTTGAGTCTACGAAGTAAATTTACGAATATGAGATACAAATGAAAAAATTATTCAGTTATGAAATATTCGGCGCTATTATTTTTTGCATTCTAATTCTGAATGGATGCTCTGCCATTCCCGCTAAACCTGGAGCTAAGTCAGTTTATATAGTGACGGAAAAACCTAATCTTGATCGTTGTAAATTTCTTGGAGAGGTTTCTGGTTCTCAAGGAAACTGGTTAACTGGAGGGTATACGTCTGATCAAAATTTGATGGTGGGTGCTAGAAATGACATAAGAAACGCCACCTATAAATTGGGCGGAAATACAGCACACATACAGAATATTAATAACTCCTCAGGAAGGTACAGAATATCAGGCACAGCAAGCTCAACAATTATTGGCAATGCTTACGACTGTAAGTAAGAGC
The DNA here is from genome assembly GCA_965205785.1 of Nitrosomonadaceae bacterium. Taxonomy (GTDB): domain Bacteria; phylum Pseudomonadota; class Gammaproteobacteria; order Burkholderiales; family Nitrosomonadaceae; genus BJGV01. Next base: position 1,288,257 of record OZ242188.1, on the reverse strand, counting down.
TTACAGATCTTTTTCTAACGTCTGCTTTGTGCAAAAAACAGATTGTGGGGTAACTAAGAAATGTTGATGTAGCAGCCACTATTTGCTAAGAAGCTTCCATGTTGCCAATCAGATATTGGCGTTTCTTCAACATCATTCCAATAGTAGAGAGAACAATTCCCAATCCAAACTGTACATAAATAAGTAAATTTAAATAGATAGCACTTTCCCATTGTGAAGCAATTCGCATGTTCATCCCCATAAACCCAATTCCACTGACGATCATGTAAGTTATACCAAATACTTGTATGGATTGGATTCTCATTTCTTCATCTAGCCAGGTGATGGCAATGAAGAATATTGCTGTAATGATATGGATTAGCTTCAAGGTTAAATTCGTCTCAAAGAATTCCTTTTCTACATTAAAAAAGTTTGAGCTGAACTCTATAAAAGCTATCCACATAAATATTGCAGCAAATATCCACGCCACCTTACTGAAATATTATTCATCTTAATTCTCTTAAAAAATAAAAGAAATTATCAGAAAATCCCACATTAAATAGAAAGTGCTTAATGCACTATACGGAGAAGGGTCAACAAATCAATTATTGAATAACGGCATAATATTGCCTCTATTCTGAATGTCTGCTTTGTGCCAAAAGTGAACATTCAATCGTATTCCTATATTTGGGCTATACTTCATTGCAAGAAGATAATGACTTAGAGTGGGAGAGAGAAAGCTCTACTCATTGTTTTACTGGCTTTAATTCTTAGAAAACCAGATCAACCATAAAATCTAATGCATTAACAACTTCATCAATCTCATCCTTTTTCAGTCTCCCAGATAAATATTCATGTTGGATTGCAACAGGAACCGGCGACCGGAAGATATCTGCTTCATTTGAAACTTCTGCTTTGGAATTAGCATCGAAAATAATATTAACGTTTTCCCAAACAATGTTGAGATCTCTGGACAGCCATTTCTTAACGCAAAATAAAGTAGATCTTTTATCTCCAAATGCAGTTCTCATAATGAATAAATCCTGTGGTCTGTTTATTCCTCTATTCTGAAGTTCAATATCATTGAGAAGGACATTTACCACAAATTCAGGCCGGTCATTGAGTACTAGGCTCATAAGTTCTTTATATACAGAATTAAATTCTGGTGTAGTAACAAATTGTATTATTTCGTCATATCCCTGCTTACTTTCATCATGTAACCTAGTAATATCAGCGCTTGATGGCTTGTTATTTAATTTGCTGCCTACTCTACCACTTCCAATACCAAGATAAGCTCCCTTACCGGAATATGAGCACATCGAATAGCTCACTTCACCTCCAACAGATCGTAAATGCACTATTATCTGTTCAAATAGTATAGGATTTTTTTCTTTCAGTTTACCAATAGATGCGGGCTCTGTTTTTCTTGTAGTAGGAGCAATGCTCTTATTTTCATTGTTACCTAACAGAAAATATAACTCCGCTTGTTCTTCATAGTATTGACTACTAATACGAACTCCCTCAGGCATTCTGATCTTGGCATTCTCAAAAACCAATGGTGTTAGATGCTGTTTTGCTGCGTTAATTCGTTTTTCTTGCGGAAGTGTTTTCACCGCAATCAGTTTATTCAACAAGTTTGGATCGCTGATAGTATTTAGAATTTCATTAGCACCAGCCCATAAAACAGCTTTATCTAATTTCATAACGGCCTTTATAAGGAGAGTCAATTGCCACAGTTAAGATTACAATGAAAAATATGTACAAAAGAAACAAACCCATACGTCTATATCGGATGATTAGAAATGATCACTAAGAGGTGTAGATTTATTAATTTAATAGTAATTAACGACAAAATCTTTGGATATCATGAGGATTGATATACTGATGCAGGGAATATAAATATTTGAACGTCTGCTTTGTGCCAAAAGCGGACTTTCATTAAAATATGGTTTTCCGTCTGACTTTTTTAAATGGTAAAATTTTGTTGTCGCCACGCTTCGTAACTCACAATTGCAACGGCATTCGAAAGATTTAAACTTCGGGAAGTAGGATGCATCGGAATTTTAATACAATTTTCGTTGGCTAAATTCTGACGTAACTCTGGCGGTATTCCAGATGTCTCTGATCCAAAGAGTAGAACATCGCCAGGAATATACTTGACTTGATCGTAAAGCCGCGATCCTTTAGTTGTAATGGCAAAGACTCTATCTGGTTGTATTGTTTTTAAAAAATTCTCATAGCTTGAGTATCTGGATACACTTGCAAGGTTGTGATAGTCTAGACCCGCTCTTCTCAATTGCTTTTCTTCCAGGTTAAATCCTAGGGGTTCTATGAGATGTAAGCTAAAACCATTGTTAGCCATCAACCTGATTATATTACCTGTATTTGGCGGAATCTGAGGTTGGTAAAGTACGATGTGAAACATGTATTTGTTTACTAGTCCGATTCCGGCCAGATCCATCAAATATAATAAAATTGATAATACCCGAATATCTGCTTTGTGCCAAAAACGGACATTTAGGTAAAAAGGGTTAAAAATATTGATAACTAACTTAGCTTCTATCTACGGAACTTTATAAAATTAAGTAGGTTCTTCCAAAAAAATGTCACAATATAGTAATTAAGTTGTGATGAAACAGTAACAATGTTGTGATTCAATACCGTCTAGAATTATCGGATAAAGTTGTAAAACATATCATTTAACCATGGTTCATGAGAAAGCCAAGATAGCATGTTTTCAGACATCATAAAGAAAATTGTCTCCAGAAGAGATTTTATTAAAAGCGGAGCATTAGTATTTGGTATGGGAAGCTTTGCTTCTTTGACAGAATCTGTGCCTTTAGTATTTGGAAATGAAATTATTTCTACAGAGAATTTATTGGGTTTTATGCCCGTTAAGGCAAACTCTGATGATACTCTGACTCTACCAAAAGGTTATTCCTATGAAGTCTTAATATCATGGGGCGACCCTTTATTTTCTAAAGCAGCACCCTTTGATCATGTAACACGGGGAAACTCCAAATCTCAAGCACTGGCATTTGGTGACAATAATGATGGGATGGAAATATTTCAGTTTAATAATAACAGTGCAATTATTGCAGTGAATAATGAATATACTAATCTTGAATGGATACTTCCATCAGGAAAAGTAAAAAGCATAGAAGATGCAATGAAAACAAAAAATGCACATGGCATTAGTATTTTTGAGATACGGAAAGAAGAAGGTATATGGAAGATTGTTCTTGATAGTAAATATAATCGACGCATTACTCCCGACAGTGATATGCAAATAGTTGGTTATGCCAGAGGGAGTGACTTTATGAAAACGTCTGAGGATTCTGATGGTACAAGATCAAAGGGTACATGGAATAATTGTGGATCAGGCAAGACTCCGTGGGGGACATATCTTACATGTGAGGAGGATTTCCACGAATATTTTGCGAGTACTGATGAGTCTATGATACTTACGGAAGAATACAAGAGATACGGTATAGGCAAAAAGGATTCCGGATATGGTTGGTATAAGCTGGATGACAGATTTGATCTTTCAAAAGAGCCAAATGAGCCGAATCGTGTTGGATATGTTGTAGAAATCGACCCGCTAGACCCGAAATCAATACCTAGAAAGCTGACAAGTCTTGGACGCTTTAAGCATGAGAATGCGGAATGTGTTGTAAATAAGAATGGATATGTTGTTGTTTATATGGGTGATGACGAAAAGGGAGAGTATTTATATAAATTTGTAACAGATAGAAAATACAAACCTCATGATCATGTAAACAACATCAATTTACTTAATACTGGTACGTTATATGTTGCTAAATTTGGTGAAGCTGATAATCGTTTGTCTGGGAACGGACGTTGGATTGCCTTGACATATGGCCTGAATGGCTTAACAGAGAAAAATGGTTTTAAGACTCAAGCTGACGTACAAATATTTGCTCGAAATGCAGCTACTTTTGTTGGTGCAACTACTATGGATCGCCCAGAATGGGTTGCAGCTCATCCGGAAAATTCATCAGTATTTTGCTGTTTAACCAATAACAATGAACGTGGTAAAAAAAATAATAAAGGCGGTGTTGAACAAAATATTAATGGGCCAAACCCGCGAAAAAAAAATAATTATGGACAAATCCTCCGTTGGGTACCGAATAATTGTGATCATACAGATGAATATTTTTCATGGAACTTATTTGTACTCGCAGGACACCCTATGAATAAGGATGGTTTATATCAAGGTTCAGAAAATATTAATACGAAAAATATGTTTAATTCACCGGACGGTTTGTCGTTTGATACCTCTGGCCGTATGTGGATTCAAACTGACGGGAAATATAGTAATGAGAGTGATTATGCTGGAATGGGTAATAATCAGATGTTATGTGCTGATACCAAAACGGGAGAAATTAGAAGATTTTTAGTTGGACCGGTTGCCTGTGAAATAACAGGAACAGCATTTACCAGTGATGGGAAAAGCATGTTCGTTGGTATCCAGCATCCTGGTGAATATAAGCAGGCTTCACATTTTCCTGATGGTGACCAGTCAATACCCCGCTCTTCTGTAGTTGTAATTACCAAGGATGATGGTGGAACTATAGGCACCTAGTGATCATATTAATATAGCCATTTGAATGTCTTCTTTGTGCCAAAAGCGGACGCTCAGCGAAGGCTATATATCTAGTCTAATGTAACCCCCTGCGTAACCCCACAAATAGAAATGGCCAGGTATTTCTACCTAACCATTTGATTTAATGGTGCCGACACCAAGAGTCGAACTCGGGACCTTCTGATTACAAATCAGCTGCTCTACCAACTGAGCTATGCCGGCACAAACATAATTATAGTTTCTATAGATATAAGGACAAAACTGGAAGGTATTATAAAAAGGAATTCTTTATAGATAAAAACACTCTTTCCGAGTCTTTTTATCTCCGCATTGCTTTCTCAGAAGCTGTCAACGCCTCAATAAATGGGGGTCTACTGAACAGGCGTTCCGCAAACTTTAATAACGGCGCAGCTTGCTTAGGCAATTGAATTCCATAGTAATCAAGCCTCCACAAGAGTGGTGCAATTGCTACATCAAGCATCGAGAATTCATCACCTAACATATATTTCTGTTTAGCAAATACTGGCGCAATCACTGTCAGATTATCACATATTGCTGCCCGTGCTTTTTCTGCTACTTTTGGAGTTCCGTTCTCTACCGTGTCAATATGGCAAAAGAGTTCCTGTTCAAAACGATGCAAGAATAATCTTGCACGAGCACGCATAACCGGATCTGCAGGCATCAATTGTGGATGAGGGAAACGATCGTCTACATACTCGTTAATGATGTTAGATTCGTATAAAATAAGTTCACGCTCAACTAAGACTGGTACACGCCCATAGGGACTCATTACTGCCAAGTCCTCAGGATTATTATCTAGATCCACATCAATAATCTGAAAGTCCATACCTTTTTCAAATAATACTATCCGGCAGCGATGGCTGAAAGGACATGTAGTAGCTGAATACAATGTCATCATGACTTAATCTTCACTAGTAAAATTGTACTGAACTCAATTTGCTGATAAGAAATTTTCAATGGACCTCCCTCCAGAAATCATGCTTCAATGCATAAGTTAACCCCAACATTCCAAAAAGGAAAAGCATAACAACTATTCCTAACTGTATACGACGGGCTGCAGCAGGCTCTCCTAGATAAACCAAGTAATTTACCAAATCAGCAACATACATGTCATATTCAATTTTAGTGAGCGTGCCAGGTTTACTTAACTCTAATTTTTTTACGTCATGTGTATTTCCATGACCATCGTCAACCTTCTCTATCCTAAGTGATTGCTCTCCCTGCAATTGATATAACACATGAGGCATTGCTGCTTTGTCAAACAACAGATTATTCCAGCCTGTAGCAGTAGAATCATCTCGATAGAACTGGCGCAAATAAGTATATAACCAATCTGCACCACGTGAACGTGCAATTACTGACAAGTCCGGAGGAGGCACTCCAAACCATTCCTTAGCTTCCTTCGCTTTCATAGCAACTGTCATTAGATCTCCTGACTTTTGCCCTGTGAAAATAAGATTATCTTTAATTTGTGCTTCACTTAGCCCCAAGTCTCTTAGTCTGTTATAGCGCATAAAATTAGCACTATGACAAGTCAAACAATAATTTACGAAGGCTTTTGCACCACGCTGCAGCGAAGGTATGTCTGTTGTTTTAATTGGCGCATGGTCTAATGTCACTGCTGCTCCACCCGCATATACAGGTAATGGAAACAGACAAAAAAAGAATAATAAAATTCTTATTCTTTTCATCAAGTCACTCTCTTCGGTTCTTGCTTGCATTTATCTATTTTGCTGTACCAAGGCATCAGAAGGAAAAAAGCAAAGTAGACAACCGTAAATATCTGTGCAAGCGTAGTAAATAAAGGAGTTGGAGTCTTTGTTCCTAACCAGCCAAGAACAAAGACGCTAATTACAAAAAGAGTAAGAGCTGTCTTGAAATATGGCCCTTTATAGCGAATTGATTTCACCGGGCTTCGATCCAGCCACGGCAACAGACAAATGATTGCAACAGAACCACCCATAAGTATTATTCCCCAGATTTTTGCATCTATCCATAAAAAGTTGACCGTAGCGGCCCGCAACATTGAATAATAGGGAGTGAAATACCATACTGGCGCTATATGATCAGGTGTCTGTAACGTATTAGCCGGAATAAAATTATTGTATTCTAAGAAATAGCCACCCATTTCTGGTGCGAAAAATATAATTCCACAGAATAATATCAGGAACACTACTACTCCAAAGATATCCTTTACTGTGTAATAAGGATGAAACGGTATTCCATCTACTGGAATATTTGTCTCAGGATCACGATTTTCTTTAATCTCAATACCGTCAGGATTGTTTGAACCGACTTCATGCAGAGCTATTACATGGACTACTACCAGCGTTACCAATAAAACAGGTAACGTTACAACGTGGTAAGCAAAGAAACGATTAAGTGCTGCATCAGATAGCGTAAAATCACCTAGAAGGAGTTGGGACAGTGGCTCACCGATTACCGGGATTGCTCCAATCATGCTAACAATTACCATAGCACCCCAGTAAGACATCTGTCCCCATGGCAAAATATAGCCAGTAAATGCCAACATCATTAAAACAAAGAATATCAATGAGCCAATAAGCCACAATAATTCTCTCGGCTTGCGATATGACCCATACATCATTCCGCGAAACATGTGTAAATACACCACTACAAAAAACATAGATGCGCCAGTTGAATGCATGTAACGTATCAACCATCCGAAATCTACATCACGCATGATATATTCTACAGAAGCAAATGCCATACCAGCATCCGGCTTATAATTCATAGTGAGGAAAATACCAGTAAGAAGCTGGTTTACCATCACTAACATTGCAAGAGACCCAAAGTAGTACCAAAAATTAAAGTTTTTTGGTGCGTAGTATTCGGTAAGATGCGCCTTCCAATTAGAAGTTAAAGGAAAACGCTTATCTATCCATGCTACAAATGACGTTAATCGTTTACCCATTTATGTTTCCTTACTTTCCGCACCAATTAGTAATATATTCTCACTCAAAAAAGTGTGCTTTGGTACAACCAAGTTGGTAGGTGCAGGAACATCTTTGTAGACACGACCTGCCATATCAAATTTGGAACCATGACAGGGGCAGAAAAAACCACCTAGCCAGTCAGGACCAAGATCGGCTGGAGCAATTTCTTTACGTAAAACTGGAGAACATCCTAAATGTGTACAAACGCCTAAAGTCACCAGAATCTCTGGCCGAATTGAACGAGTTTGGTTTTGAGCATATTCAGGCTGCTGATCCTTCTCTGAATTAGGATCAGATAATTTGTCTTCTAGTTTTGCAAGACTAGCCAACATTTCAGGAGTACGGTTTAGAACCCATACTACTTTCCCACGCCATTCCACCAGTATCCGCATACCAGGCTCAAGTTTACTGATGTCAACTTCAACTGGGGCTCCTGCGGCCTTGGCGCGTTCACTAGGCATCATGCTCAGAATAAAAGGAGTAGCCCAGGCAGCGGTCGCAAAACCCCCTGCTACTGACGTTGCAGTAATCAGGAATCGTCTTCTTCCACTCATTTCTTTCTTTTGATCAATATCTTCCATATATCTCTGTTTCTATCTTCCTAGGCAGGAAGCCAGCTAAAAGTGGAGAAAAACCATAATATTTTAGCATAATAGATATGGGAAAATAAACCTTATCCTTGTAAGAATAGCTCTATACAAGCGAATTGGCCAATTTTCCTGATTAAGATTTTCTTTTATAGCAGGTTTAATTTAAATCCAGAGTAAAGTACATGAGACTAGGTTAAACAAAATAATTTGTAGCAGTCCTTGCTAGTAATGCCAGCTTCAAAAAGGTATTATCTTGACCAACCCTATCAGGAAGCGTGGCCGAGTGGTTTAAGGCACTAGTCTTGAAAACTAGCGAAGGGGAAACTCTTCCGTGAGTTCGAATCTCACCGCTTCCGCCAATTATATTTACCAAACACCATTAATAGTTGCTTTGTACAGCGCTATGTGGCTGTAGTATACAAATTGATCTACAACAACTCTGCTATAAATTGGAAAGACTGAATGTCTGCTTTGTGCCAAAAGCGGACAGTCAAAATCTTCTCAGTCCTCACTATAATAACTTTGAGATCCTCTCTATGACACATCCCTTAGACTATTGATATAGATATTTATTTTATATCAGATCTATGCAAATATAGTTAAATCAATAGTCCAATTAACTGAGATAGCTAAAATATTATGAATCTAAGTGAAATAATTAGTTCAAAATTAGAAAATAACTTTGAAGACCTTTCCAGACAGTTTTGTTTAAACAATAAACATACGTCTACAAAGTGTTTTATTTTAGATGACCTCTTGCCAGAAGAAATAACAACTGAGATTTATAATAATTTTCCATCATCTGCTGAGAACTATTTCTTTAGAGATACCTTTAGAGAAAAGAAATATACTTTTGCAAAATTAAATACATTGTCTAATTCAATTGTTGAAGATATAACTGATTCGTTTCAAATGAAAAATGTTGTAAATTTAGTTGCAAAAATTTCTAAAATTAATGGGCTTGAAGCTGATCCAGCTTTGTATGCCGGAGGAATCTCCAGAATGGATTCCGGCCATTTCTTAAACCCCCATATAGATAACTCTCATGATGGAAGCAGAAAAAGATATAGAAGATTAAATTTATTGTTTTATGTAACTCCTAATATTGATGCAACTGATGGGGGAAATTTGGAATTATGGGACAAAGATGTTAAAAAACCACTAAAAATCCCAGCAAAATTCAATAGATTGGTAGTTATGGAGACAGGTAAAAATACATGGCATTCCGTCGATCCTATTGTTGGAAACATAAAAAGATGCTGCGTTAGTAGCTATTTTTTCTCCAACAATTCACCAGAAGATTATGATTATTATCATGTAACCAGTTTTACTGGTAGACCAGAACAAAAATTAAAAAGATGCTATGGAGCAATAGACAATTTTCTAAGAAATTCTTTTGTAAAGATTACTGGAATATCAAGAGGCAAGAAGCTTTCAAGAAATATTTCTGATTTAGAAAAATGAATGTTTACATGTTTTATATGTATTTGCTGAACGTCTGCTTTGTGCCAGAAGCAGACGCTCAGTCCTGTTAATAATATATACAAGAATGAGGTAACCGAGCCAAAGGGGTCCGGTTATCAATTAGTTAAGTCCACAGCAATAATTTAGATTCGAGATCGAACAGTTGCAAAAGATTTTAAATATTCAAGCACTTCGTGGAATTGCTGCTCTCGCAGTGGTCGCTTTTCACTTAGTTCCGATAGAAGCTAAGTATGGGACTGGGAACTCTATCCTTCCTAACTTTTTCAAATTCGGCATGTTTGGTGCCGATTTGTTTTTTGTGATAAGCGGATTCATAATGGCTACCATCACAAAAAATCAGTTCCAAAGCACACCAAATGCCTTGGGTTTTTTGTACCACAGAGTATCCAGGATATATCCAACATACTGGTTTTATAGTGCCGTAGTGCTGGCTGTTTTTTTGATAAAGCCGGCATGGGTTAATACTTCTCAAGATAATTATGTCAACATTTTATCATCCTTCTTATTGTTGCCAGAAAGTACACTCCCACTAGTTAATGTAGGATGGACACTCATACATGAAATGTACTTTTACATTGTATATTCTATTTTATTAGTTTTTCTTCCTGAGAAGAAACTTGGTTTGGCTCTCGCGCTATGGGGTATAGCTGTTATTGTTATTAACTCTTGTGTTACTGCAAGTAATCCTTTTTTCAACTTAGTCTTTCATCCGCTGACACTCGAATTTATTACTGGGTGCTTTTTAGCCATTCTTTTCCGTAAAGATTATGGGTGGAAAAATTTAATCATTTTGTTAGCAGGTGCCGTGATAATTTGTTCAGTTTTAACAGGGCTTAATGAAACTGAACTTCCACGTGGTTGGTGGAGAGTCGGGATATATGGTGCTCCAGCTGCCGCGATCCTTTACTGCTTTGTTGTGGCAGAAAGAGAAAGAATTGTTCTAAATAGATATTTAGTGAGACTAGGTGACGCATCCTATTCTATATACTTAGCACACGTGCTGGTATTGAGTGCGGTGGGTAGAGTATTTTATTCTCTTTCTGCAGATTTCCTTATTGGTAACACAGCTATGATTTTCATCCTTATTATTTGTGTAATAGCGTCTGGCTTAATTAGCTACAAAATAGTAGAAAAGCCATTAATGAAGGCGACTCGCAGAGTATATAATTTCGGCTGGCTTAACAAATAAAGAAAGAAGGACGCGTTAAAGCACAACTAGGCGTTAACACTGACTTTGGATGTCCGCTTTGTGCCAAAAGCAGACATTATCAAACAATAATTATTATTATCTAGAATAACTCGCTATAATTAATTTTTTAGATCGTAGCTCAGTACTTATTACCATTAAAATAATTGCAGTACCAATAAGAAAATATAACCAATTGTAAATATTGCTGTTATATATTATGCCAACAATATTGGGGCCTACGATAATCCCTCCAATTACTCCCATTATTGTCCTCAGGAACCTTAATATATAGTTCCTAATTCCTGATTTAGAATTCGCAGATTTAGAAATTAGATCTGACTCACATTGTCCACATGGAAAGCCCAAATCTGGATCACATGCCGTACTGGATAAAATTGAAAACTCAAAATGACAATAAGGGCATTTTAGTTTAGGGAAATACTTTTTAATGAATTCATGAATCACGTTCTTTCTTATAACAATTAGAGTAATAACTCCATAACGGATAATAGGAAGGGAATGCTGAGGAAGGGAATTTGAATGTCTGCTTTGTGCCAAAAGCGGACATTCACAAATATTAAATTTGCACTAAATATAAGATGCTATTTCCAGTTATTAACAATTTTATCAAGTAATGATATTTCTTTTTTCTTGCTTCTAAAGCTTGTTCCCTAGCTTCTTCAAGACTCACATCTGGATAAGGGCCAAGTCCCATCCAATGAGCTTTCTTATTAAGCATGAAACGGAATATCCAGTACTTTGAGCCATTTTTAGTAACCCGAAACCATAAACCTGCACCATCACCATAAACGTCTGGCTCACTAAGTTTTGACACTTTTAATGCTGAAAGTTTATATGCCTATCCCATTTATCTTTGGAAATATAGATATACAAATTACTCTACAAAAAGTAGTGAAATTTTATAAAATAGAATGATATGATGAGATACAAAAAAATGCTATGAAATAGCTAAGAATATTAGTATTAGATACATTATGATACGTTATGAATTATATATATGGTGGACACCGCTTCCGCCAATTAATTAGAAACGTGAAACCACGTAACTGCTGGGTTAAATAAGTACAGGTATAGTTATGCATAGCAAACAGCTTATAATTTTTTGCTTCCTACTTTTACCATCAGTATCGTTTAGTAACGAAACTGATGAAGTAACGTTAACAAACGAGGTAGTTAGGAATGCTCCTGCAGAAGAAACCAAACTATCAAATTTAAATTATCAGTCTGTTAATAAACACCGTAAGGATATATACATTTCCATACAGAATGACGGCAAACACATTGTTGTTGACGCATACTTTACTGTTCCGGTTAACTCCCAATTGGTATGGGAGACATTGACAGATTTTGATAATATCCCCAGCTTTGTTTCAAGCGTAGAGTCTAGTGAAATTATAAATAGAACAGGAAACACTTTGCACGTTACTCAGAATTCAATAATAAGATTTAGCGTTGCTACATTTAATTTTGAATCGGTACGAGAAGTCAATTTAACCCCGTTTCAAAAAATTGAAGAACGCATGATTAGCGGAAATATGCGCGAAATGGAGGAAACTACACGAATAGTTCCAGAAGGCAATCAAACACGTATTATCTATCATGCAAATATTATTCCTGATATCTGGATACTTAAATATATAGGACACGTCTTTATTGAAGACGAAGCAAGAGAACAATTCGAAGAAATCAGAGATGAGATTATTAGGAGAAAAAAGATAGGCTATCGTCCGAGCATAATGAAGAATACCCTGCGTCAAATCAAAAACCCAGAAAGCCGGTATAACTTTCCATAAAATTACTCCCAACAGGAGAACTTTTCTTAATCTTTTATCGCAGCAATATTAATTGTGGCGTTATATCATCACCTATATAAATAAATCCATCTTGATCAAATCTTTTCACCAATGCTTTCGCAGACTCCAGGGAGATCCCTAGAACCAGCAAACTTGGCTCATTGGGCCATAGTCCTGATGGATCAATACTTTCTCCCTTCAAATAAGAAAGATCACGAGACTCTATCTCTGTAATTAGCTTCTGCTCAGCTATATGATTTGCATCATCAGAGGTTTTTTTTCCAAATGGGTTCCATGCCGTGATATAGGCCGCCTGATTCTCATCATTAGATTGAAACCACTCGGTAAGCTCAGTACTTGGTTTGCCAACATTCAAAACAAACGGATCAGTAGTATTTACCTTGTAGTCAGTTGCAAGGTAAGCATCGACAGTTGCAGCAGAAATTGATGTTTCAAAAATTGGTAAATCTCCGGCTTGATTGATATCTTGAGCAGACATATTAAGTAATAGTATATTTTAATTTATAACCTGAAATCTTGGCAATTCCCCATGATTTCATAGCTAATATTCTTTGTGTCAATGTAAAAAAACCACTTCCTATCACGGAGCTTATTTTATTTCTTACAGGCTAGTTTCCAAAAAGCCATGCCAACGCTTTCAGGTGCGACGGACATCCATTTGATAGATGCATCATAAATAGATTTACCGATCACCTCACCTCTACCCATATTATCTGACAACAAAATTTCATAAATAGGCTGTTCTTTTTTTTCTTTGCAATCATACCTCCATTGGCCTCTGATCGACATATATGGCTTTCTGGCATTTGTCTGGACCGTCTTATAGTCATACAAAACCCACATTTCCGCCTTGCTTCCAGATTTACTAATAGTAGCAGGGTCAGCATAGGCAGTAAGTCCAACACGGCTGCTAGTATCAACCTCAAGCCACTCTGCTGCCGCATTACTACTCATAACAAATAGTATTAAGGCCAATAATGGTTTTTGCATGTTATCTATTCTTTTAAAAGTCACAATAGGGGTAAGATTCGTTACGATAAAATTAAGTATTCTACTTAAACAAGACTATATCTTGCTACCTTAGATATACTAATGTAAAAAAACTCCCCATAACTTCAAAAGCTATGAGGAGGATTCACATCTTAGATAATTAAAACAAGTTTCAGGGTATGTACACCAGATCAATAAGAATTGGGGCATGCGTATGCCTCGTCGTTTTGTGTGAACCGTGTACGCTAAATACTACAACAATAGTCAATGAGCTACTGTATTTCTGGACAAAAAAAGACAGTGGCGGTCGTGCAATTACACGGCCGCCACTGACTCAAACCCATCTATTTTCTATTTAAAATTTATATCCTTTCTTAAATTTCTTAAGATTAAAAGGCCTCGGTTTCTTAGCTGTCGGAATATCGGTCAACGTTTTCATGTATGCCACGACTGCAGCTTCTTCCTCATGAGTTAAACCCCGGTCTCCGATGAGAAATGTAAGGATACCGTCTTCAAACGCCGGTTTGGGCCAGCAATTCTGGGCTAGCGCATCTTTCTCTTTCACAACATCATCTGGGCAGCGCGTCACACCATCTCTTATTGCCGTGGCCCCAGCTACATTTGACGTGTTGTAGAAATGCACGATGCTCTCGAGACTCTTGAACCAACCATTATGCGTGTACGCCTTCACGAATTTTTTTCTTTTCCGCTTATCAACGTTGCGCAAGGTAGGAGCCTTTTGAAATCCTCTCTCCGCCTCATCCCCTATAGTTGCTTCTAGGCCGATATTTGGTTCTGGATTCCCCGGTATCTCAACATTACGAGGTGTACCGATGTTGAAGTATCCATCACCAGTGTATCTCTCTTTCGGGTCCGTACCTTGTGGATTCCCACTTCGGTGACAAAAAGCGCCACAGCCTGCGTTCTTAGGTTGATTTGAAATTGGGTCGCGAGGATTTAAATCACTAGCTATACCATAAAACAAATCATGTCCCCGATTTTCTTGGTCTGTGAAACCAACCAAAGGAAAATCACCATCATCGTCATTCGCTAGCGCATAGTCCAGCTTGGAAGCAAACATATTTACATCACCGGAGGACTCGTAGGCTCCAATCGCTAATGCGATTCGTCCAAACGTAACTTCCACGTGATTCATGCCACAGCGGATCTTTTCACCGTAGGCAATCTTGTATAGTGGAGCGTACTTGGCTTTTTTAACAATCCTACAAACAGCGGTAATGTTTGGCAGTCCTTGCTCAACAGGATTGATAAATGGGGACGCATGCGCCTGATCAGTGGCACCGCCAAAATATTTCTCATATTTGTCCAGATCACCTCCCAATATACCCAAGTTACGTACTTCGTCTCCCTTAGCACGGCCATTCCAAAAATTTCCTCCTGTTGTAAATGGAGGGAGATTATTAGGTAGTGAGCCTGCTTCAACAAAATCCGGAATTAAGGTTGCATAGGAGGCGGTAGGAGGTTTCAAAGTGCCGACGGTATGACGCATCGCGCCATTCACCGCTACTTGTGTCTTGTTGACTCTAGAAACTCCGTTGGTCCAGCCCGCTTCCGGCGCGTGACAACTGGCACATGCCTGGCGCCTCGGAGAGGATATCTTATCAAAAAACAGATACTTACCTAAAAGCTTGAGCGCGTAATCTTCTTCCGTTGGTTCAAGGACCGCCATAGCCCCACCTGACATAGTCAGAAAAAAAGGCAACGAAAAGATTGCCGCGGTTACACTCAAGCGGCGTTTAGTAGACAACCAATTATAAATCTTCATGAGTTATCTTCTCCCTTATTGTTAAAAAATTTATTTTTAATAAAGAACAAATATTTTTTGTAATCTTTTCACAATGTGTCCGATTACTCTGTGATAAATGTCACATGTTTTAATTTTCAAAATTTGATTTAATGACAAATAAAAACACCGCCACCACTATCTCAATTAAGAGTTATAAAGCGTAAGCAAGAATCAGGCCAAAGAATAAATAAATATATTTATCAGGAAGATAAAATAATTAGAAAAATACGTAGTTCCAGATTGTAAAATTTACCGACAGAGGTTTGCGCATCTGAATAGGCACATGAGCCAAGCCAAAAAAATTACTATGCAATAAATATTACATAAAATATTTCTAAACTAAGATTTAAAGAGAAGTCTAGATAAACAGTCCTTAAAGTTTTTTGGTGAAGACAAGGTAAGACTGTCGGCAAGACTAGAGAATTTGAATAATTAAAACCATTAAATATTATAGTTTTATTTTACCTCACTATAATGGCGGAGAAGTCTTCCGCCAAATTTTAGTTTTTTCGTATCCGGCACAAATATTTTTATAGCTATTTGATTGCTTGACAAGCCCATTTTCGTCCGCCATTATCTGTATATTAGGGTAAGAACTATGGTAAGAACTGTAAGCACATATTATGGTGAAAAAACTCAACCGATTAACAGCCCAACAAGTGGATACTTTTAAAATGGGAAACCACCCTGATGGTGGAAACCTGTACTTACGAGTGAAGGAAACAGGAGCAAGAAGCTGGGTCTTTAGATATAAGTTAAGTGGCAAAGTGACTGAGTTAGGTATTGGATCAATAAATGAACGCACATTAGCCCAAGCACGAGATCTGTCGAGTAAAATGCGCACAGAATTAGCAAACGGTAAAAATCCTGCCACTCTGGTAAGAGTAAAGCGTAACTCTACTGCAAAAACATTTCAGGAATGCGCTATTGAGTTAATCAATGTAAAGCGTATTGGCTGGCGCAACGCCAAACACTCTCAGCAATGGGAAAACACCTTAAAACAATACGCTTATCCTTTTATTGGCAATAAACTACCTGCTGATGTTTCACTAGCTGATGTTAAGGCGATCCTACTACCTATGTGGCTAATTAAAACAGAAACTGCGGCTCGTCTTCGTCAAAGAATAGAAGCAGTACTTGACTACGCGGCTGTTAATGACGATGAACAAAATAGGAGCAACCCTGCTAGATGGAAAGGTGTTTTAGATACGGTTTTACCAGCAGCACGGAAGATTACAAAGAGAATCCCCCACGCAGCTGCAACTTATACTGATGTCCCTAAAATAATGTCGGTCTTACGTGAAAAGGATTCTCTGTCTGCTTATTGCCTGCGATTTACTATCTTAACAGCGACCAGATCAGGTGAAGCAAGGGGTGCGCTGTGGAATGAGATTGATATGAATGAAAGAATTTGGATCATACCTGTCAATCGTATGAAGGCAGGACGAGAGCATATAGTACCGCTAAGTAAGGAAGCAATGGAGATACTCACTAAGATGCAACAATGGCGGTTGGATAATAATGAATATGTATTTCCGGGTGTTCGAGGTGGATTGTTATCTGATGTAGCCGTGAATAAAACCCTTCATACAGTCGCATCAGAAATAACAGTTCACGGATTCAGATCTTCATTTCGGCAGTGGGGAGCTGAAACCACATCATTCTCCAGTGCTGTTCTGGAACTCGCACTAGCACATGTCAACAAAAACAAAATAGAGGAAGCTTACCAACGAAGTGATTTATTTGAATGGCGAAGAGAACTAATGAGTGTATGGGCTCGCTACTGTACCAACAGACGAACCAGAGCACGACTTCATGACTTCAATCAAGGTAAAGGTAGAGAGAGGTTACTGTTGTCTAGAAAAAAATCATAAAAAACTTTTAATCTTTTCTCAATCAATCAAATTATCCTTCAACACTATGTTTTAATTGGCTTTCGTAAAATGAAGTGTACGAACATTTTGTAAAAAATTTGAGTTTATGGAAAAATTTGAATTGTGAACGATTGTATTTTAGTGGTACCATTTTTTTAACATGAAAGATATAACAGAACTTCTAAATCGGATTATTGCCCAAGAGACCAAAAACGTTGAGTCAATACGTAATTCTCTCAAAAAGGGTGAACTCGCGATTCTTAGGCTACAAAATAAATCGAGAATTTTAGAGATTGAGTTTGAAGAGCATACGCAATTAATTAAAGAGTACAGGAGTTGTTTGAAAGAGATATTAGAAACGACTCAAGCAAAGAAGAAATTAGAAATGGCTCAGGCGAAGAAGAACTTAGTGACTTCTACTAAGCAGCGGATAGATACAGACTCATCAACTACACAGATGATCAGCAGGTTAGTAAAAAGATTAGAGAAGCATAAAAATATGACTACAAATAGACTCTAAAAGTCTGTTTTGTGCCAAAAGCAGACTTTTATACCAATATACTGTTTTAGTTAATATTTTCCTCATCAATATCCCGGATTAAAAATTTTGCCCGATTGTGAGTTAATCTTCCTGTTAAATGTGGATTAGCTAACACATGCATTAATTCCTTTATAAGATGGGCATCTTTTTTATCAAAACCAATATCATTCCGACATTCTATTAAATTAGCCCAATCCTCTACAAAGGCTTCACTAATCTCACCAGACAAATATTGTTCCAGTATCTGTTTAACTTGATTAGTATCAAGAATTACTAATTCCTCACTATCCCAGGGAAATTGAATGAGAGCTTTTGAGATTACCGTAAGTGGTTTTCTGAGATTTATGAGAGCATTTAGCACTTCGGTACGGTCATTCATTAATATTGGCGTCCTGTTTTTTCTTTGTCTTTTCGATTAGCTTTCATTACAACAAGTTAATATGATTTCGTACATTTTTATATGCCTTGATAGTTATAGCTGCTTAGTCATGAACAATTTCACTATGCAATAATTTTGCTTTGATGTTTCTTCAAAATAGAACCTGAGGCACAAAGAGCAACACCTAAACTAAATTGGAAATAGCTTAGCAAATTCAGGTAGATAACATGTGGCCACTCACCGTTTATTTGTATGCTTAACCCAACAAACCCCACTCCACTAACTAAAATGTAGGTTATTCCAATCATTTGTAAGGATTGAATTGATATATTTGTAAAGCGGTAGGCTACAAAGAAGAAAGCAAGGGTTAGTGACATATGAGCCATAATAAGGATTGTATTGGTTTTCAATAAAGCACTGCCTATAGGCATTAGATCAGATACGAACCCAAGCACAGTAAACAATAGAAACAATATTGAGAATAATTTTGCCAATATTGAAGGTGTGATTTTCATTAGTAGATGCGATCCTTTAGTTTTTTTTAAACACATGTAATAAAGATAGTTACGGCCAACCTAATAGAGCCTTGAGGTTATTTTGAGTCGGAAGCCGGTATACATACAGCATCTTAATAATCTTACTAAATTGATTGTAATAACTGAACGAACGACGTTATTACTAACACAAGAAGTATTTTGGCATATCTCAATTAATGGTAGAGAATGCATTTTCTTTCTACAAATTATCTAAACGATCATTTAGTAGAATTGTAAAGAAACTGCCTCACAGATACGATGACCATAAAAATTTAGTTTTATAGATTTCAGAAGATTTTATCTGTCAACTTTGTAGGAACGAAGTCATGATAGTTACATCTGGAATGGATAAATCGTCTTCAAAAATAGGGCATGAGACTTTATACGTTGGTGGGATAACAGCTATTCTCGCTTCAACCTGTCATCATATTTCATTTCTACTAAGCACTCTCGGGCTCAGCGAGACTAGAATTGTATACATAGTGACCATGGCCGACTGGGCTCGTCCGTTTCTTATCATTGTAACCCTAATTAGTCTGTTTATTTCGCATCAGTATATCTGGGGCACTTCTTCAGCTCATAGCTCTGGTAAAAATGGCACAGCTTCACGGGCTAAGGTAATTGATAGGACTTTTTATTTATTTATTGCCATACTAGTAGTACTAGTACTCATGCTTCCATACATTGCCCCCTGTACAGAATGAATAACAAATTACTATAACGAGATCATCTTACTCTATTCCAACATGCTGGATTTACTCGGTGACAAATGAATGCTACTAATTATCAGAGACATTGTTCTGGGTAAACACAGGCCAACCCGATTCTATGTTGCAGCCTTCTATAAGAAACATCATCTATTTATTGGTTACTTAATAATTGTTCCAGAACTAGAGAAGAATCTAGTCTCTTATTACTGACAAAACATCGTGTGTAATACCCCTTAATTCCTCTTCTGTTGTATCTTTCATACCGATATTTATCATTCCAAAGATAAAGCAAATCAGGAAATCAGCTAAACACTTGCAATCCTTATTTACACTAATCTCTTTTCGTTCCTGCGCTGCGTTTAAACAATTTATAAGAAGGGATTTCATTTTTCTAACACGTGAATCGATTTTTTTATTAATCTCTTCAGTTAGTACTTTTTCTTCAATTATAGAATTAAAAATCAGACATCCTTTAATATTATTGGAAACCGTATAACATATTCTTTCTTCTAAAAAAGATTCGATATTACTCAATCCTAAAGGTTTTCTTGTGAGTACATGTTCTATACGCTTTTTGGAATCTTTATTATAATAATCTATGCAGGCAAGATATAATCTCTCTTTATCACCAAACTCACTGTAGAGACTAAACTTATTAACTTTCGTTCTGGCCACGATGTCACTCACAGAAGTTTCTTCAAAACCCCTTTCCCAGAATAAATCTGTAGCCTTTGAAAGTACTTCTTCACGATTAAATTGTTTTGGTCTGTTCATGTTTCTCTAAGGCAATGAATTGCACCGGTTATTTCTGAATTATGACGTAAATCTAAAATGGTAATACTTATTTTCAAAGAAAAAATCCTTATCAAAAGAAGAAACAATTTCTTTTTTTCAATATTCGAATCTTTTCTTAAAGAATATACCAGTTCTTCTTTGTTTACTATGTAGGAACTGATAAATAGATCTTTATTAGCTCACAAAGTTCATTAAACCCCTATTTACTGGATTTGCAATGTAATAAATTTATATTTTTTTATGGCGCGCCTGTGATACCGGAATTTCCAGTTGACTTGACTAAGCAAAGACTAGCGGTAAGAACACAGATAAGAACAACAGTAATGCTTTATATAATAAACAACTTATAATCAATAATCTGAATTAGATATATGGCGGTGGGGGCAGTCTGAAGCGAACCCGTCTCTGCCGGATCCGGTGATTTACAGGGAATTAACAGGGAATATCACTCATTTTAGGGGTGGATTCGGTTACCGGCATCCGGATGTACCAGACCATAGCAGGGAACTAAGGTCATTTCCCTGCTCCGTGTTAACAGGGAAAATGATTGTATGTAGCAGGGAAATCCGGTTAGCCAAACAGGGAAAGTGTTTGGCTAAACAAGGAAGACAGCTCATCGGTTAGCAAATGAAGAGATTCCCGCCCGGGCATTACACCCGACGGCAGGTGGTGTAGTGTGTGTACCGGTCAGAGCAGTTTGCTGCCGGCGATCATCAGTCCGACCATGGCCATGTTCAACCCGACCACCCAGACGATAATGCTGTTCTTTGCAGTTGCGATATCGCCGGCAGTCTTAAGACCCAACTTCTCTACATCGGCCCGGACGGTCGCAATCTCTGCTCTGGTCTCCTGACGCAGGGTTTCGATACCGGACTTGGTCTCCTGACGCAGGGTTTCGATATTAGTTTTGGTCTCCTGGCGCAGGGTTTCAATATCGGCTTTGGTCTCCTGACGCAGGGTTTCGACGTTCGCCTGAACAGCCGCTATATTACCCTTAGTCTCCTGACGCAGGACTTCGATATCGGTTTTGGTGGCGAGATTATGTTCCAGCAGCAGCGTCTGTTCCCGAACCATGGCTTCCGCCTGCGACTCCGGAAGCCCCGCTTCTGTCAACCGGCGTACCGCCGCATGGGTATCATAAACAACCGTTGTCTGGCTCATGGGAGTAGTATAAACCTTCTCCGGGCAGTTTGAAACCCTGTGATGTTTGATTTTAGCTGACCTGAGACTACTCCTTATGCCCTGAACCCGATGTAGCCACCGTTTCTGTCCCGGCATTAAAAGCGTACATCCAGCCACATATACCCTCCGATGGCCTGGGCATTGCCTGCTCTCCTCGCTTCCTTTGCTTTTAGCCAAATGCTGAAGGAAACCGGAATTGGGTTAAATTCAGACCGTACTCGCGAGAAACACGTGCGACATAGTTTACGCAGCTCGTGGCTCAATCTCTTTTTCAATTTGTTTACGCAAACTCCGGTTCGCGACATCCAGATCGTAGCGAGCTTGTAGGTTGATCCAGAACTCTGCCGTCGTTCCAAAATAACGTGCCAGCCGAAGAGCCGTATCTATGGTGATGGTACGACAACCACGCACAATGTCATTGGCCCGGGAGCGCGGCACATGAATGGCGTTGGCAAATTCATAAACACTGAGTCCCAGTGGCTCTAAAAAATCATCATGCAGGATTTCACCGGGATGAACGGGCAAAAGACGCTTTCCGGAAACGACATCAGAGGAGAAGTCCACTTGGTGATTATCTAAATCTTCGCGCTTAATGGTCATTGGCTTTTTCCTTAATGGTAATCAACAATCTCAGCGTTCCAGGCATCGTCGTCACGCCAAACAAAACAAACACGCCATTGATCATTGATGCGAATACTATACTGGCCTTTCCTATCACCGCGCAATGCCTCCAATTGATTGCCAGGCGGGATACGAAAATCATCGAGCTGAGTTGCTGCATCGACTACCATCAGTTTAGACCGGGCTCGCTTTTGGATTTTCAGAGGCAGACTCTTCACGGCATATCCGGAGAAAATGGCGGCAGTCCGTTTGTCAGCAAAACTCTTAATCCTGACTAAGCGTACTGCAAATCAGTACGTCTCGCCAACCAAAACGTAATCCCAATATCAATAACAAGTTACATTGTTCGGTTTATGCACCATGAGACTGAGGTGGTCTACTTTTTTAAACAGTTTGGCAGCGAGTTAAAGTGTATTCCATTACCTGATTATGCTGCCAGAATCCTGTTTATCACATCCTGCTGCTGTTGAGTTGGTGGATTGCAGACAGACCTTAGCCGGTTCCGGATGGGATGGAAAGCGTGCAGATACAATGGACAAGAAAAAAACACAGTAAAACTATGGTAGCTCGTTTGAATTCTTTGACAACAGATCAGTAGTGCCTGCACCGCTATCAATTAAGATTCTGATAATAGCCAAAAATACTGCAATTGTCGAATACTAAAGGTTTGCAGTATCTATTTTTTTCTGCTGACGAATTTTCTCGTATCCGATCTGCAAGTTTTTCTTCGGTCAGATTCCCCCGGATACCGGCTTGATGAAGATCTGATATCTTTCAGCATCTGAGGCAGATAAATCCGTTCCATTGAGTTTCAGAAATAATCGACAAGTCATAAATGCAGTCCGTTTATACTGTCTGCAAAGTGATGGTTGCAATGCTATGGGCGTAAAAAAGCCACCATGGCAGAGATGCCTCTGCAGTGTAATTGTACAGATTCTTTTGTTTTGCTAACGCAGACCAGGGCAGTTCTCTACATCGGGGAGAGCCTTAGCAGGCGGGGCAAAGTATATAACTGTAACCGCCACAGCAGATTTTGGATGGAGCGCAGTATACCGATCAGAGCAGTTTGCTGCCGGCGATCAGTAGGCCAACCATGCCCATGTTCAGCCCGACCACCCAGACGATAATGCCGTTCTTTGCTGCTGCGATCTCTGCCCTGGTCTCCTGACGCAGGGTTTCGATACCGGCTTTGGTTTCCTGACGCAGGACTTCGATATCGGTTTTGGTAGCAAGATTATGCTCCAGCAGCAGCGTCTGTTCCCGCACCATGGCCTCAAGCCTGCAACTCCGAAATCCCCGCTTCTGTCAGCCAGCGTACCGCCGCATGGGTATCATAAACAACCGCTGTCTGCTTCATGGGGTTAGTATAAGCCTTCTCCGGTCAGTTTGAAACCCCGGGATGTATAAGCCGATTAGGTTTTGTTTCAGTTGTTGGCCTGATCACGGACCGGATCAGGCCTGTCTGTCATCACCCGACCCACACAAATGCGCTACGGTTGTCAGTACGTTCCTTAACCTGATTCCCGGTATTAAAAGCGTACATCCAGCCACATATGTCCTCCGATGGCCTGGGCATTGCCGGATCTCCTGGCATATTCCAGATCTCCGTTCATTGCCATCACGTCTGTGATCTGGTAGCGCATTCTGATTCCGCCGAAACCACCCGGAATCGTATCCTCTCCACTAATCCGGTATGAAACCGAAGGCCCTCCGCCCAGACGGGCTCTAACACTGTCTCTGCCAAAATGCGTGAACGTTGCCCCGCCCCGCACCTCCACCTCTCCCTGGTCATCATCAAAAGTCCTCGCCAGGGCCAGCTCCATCCGCCCGTCAATAATATTCACGCTCCGACCGCTGAAGCTGATATTGGAATGGGTCGTCCCACTTGTGAAAGCTCATTAAACCGTTGATACGAGCAATGCCTTTACCGTCAATGCCACCATCACCGGTTCGGCCGGTAACTTCAACAGGCACAAAACCTGATTCTCGCAACATACGTTGAGTCAGTCGTTCAAATGCATCAGAACTCATTTTTTCTATCAAGATATGCTGAAGGCGCTCTCGCCATGCGAGTGTCTCTTCAGGTGAGTCATCCCTACAAATACCGATAAAGCGATAAACAGGAGCTGAATTAAGCTTGACATAATACGGCATAGCCGCATACCATGAAACATGAATACAGTCATCGAGACAAGGAGCTTCAGCGCAAAGACAGCTAAAGTCTGGACGCCCAAACAGTATGAAGATTTTATTGTGTATATAGCCAGAGCCCCTGACGCAGGCGGAGTTGTTCCTGGTTCTGGTGGGATAAGGAAAATTCGCTGGGGCAAAGAAGGTGTAGGGAAACAAGGTGGTGTACGGATTGTTTATTTTAACAGTTCTGACCAAAAAACCTGGCTTCTTACCATGTATACAAAAAATGAGCGTGAGAATATTCCGGCTCATGAATTGAAGAAAATTAAGGAGGCTATTATCAATGGCTAAAAAAATGAGTAAAGCTGGACAAACGCTGCTTGATGAGGTGCTGGCTATCAAAGCTGGCGCTTCAACTAAAGTTTGGACGCCGGAAAAGTTGCTGGTAATTTCTGTTCGGAAACAGCTAAAAAAATCTCAGCCATCTTTTTCCAAATTATTGGGCGTTCCTGTGGGTACAATCAGAGACTGGGAGCAAGGACGTAAGCAGCCTGACAGTGCTGCGGTAACTCTCATTAAGGTTGCCCGGAGAAACCCCGGAGTATTAGAGGAGGTTTCAAGGGTGACAATGTAGCAGTCCGGCTGTATCCAACCAAATCTGGTATCAAACAAAGCTCCCGTATGGTCTTACAGAAGTGAATACATTTTAAGTATAAACTTATTACAGCAATCCTTTTAATCTACTCTCATCCCCGGAACCCGATGTAGCCACCGCTTCTGTTCCGGCATTAAAAGCGCATATCCAGCCACATATGTCCTCCGATGGCCTGGGCATTGCCGGATCTCCTGGCATATTCCAGATCTCCGTTCATTGCCATCACGTCTGTGATCTGGTAGCGCATTCTGATTCCGCCGAAACCACCCGGAATCGTATCCTCTCCGCTAATCCGGTATGAAACCGAAGGCCCTCCGCCCAAACGGGCTCTGACACTGTCTCTGCCAAAATGCGTGAACGTTGCTCCGCCCCGCACCTCCACCTCTCCCTGGTCATCATCAAAAGTCCTCGCCAGGGCCAGCTCCATCCGCCCGTCAATAATATTCACGCTCCGACCGCTGAAGCTGATATTGGAATGGGTCGTCCCACTTTCCGTATGACTGCCAAAATGACCATACGTGTAGGCAATCTGTGCCCTCGGGCGAAATTCCATCCCGTTACCCAGTTCTTTAAACCACTTCAGCGACAGAGACGGGCTCACATAAAAGTTATCGTATTTCCCGTTCGCCACTTCCTGCCCTCTTGCCGTGTCCTGCACCGTACGCGCACTGTCATGATGGGCATAACCGAAAATGACCGCACCGTCCAGGTTAAACTCCCCGATCGACTGTTGTCCGTACGCCCCGACAAAACCATGTGTGGCCGAATCTCTGACTGAGGTCACCTTGGTCCGGATCAGATCCTGACCTACTCCGGCAAACAGACCTGCCCGCCGGCCGTTATCCAAGCGCACATCCACCCCGCCCGGCACCATACAGCCTGTGATCCCAGGCTAAGGCCAGTTCATCGTCATCGCGCTCGGAGACCGTACCGAACAAACCACCCCAGACACCCTGCCGGGTCGCCGTCCCGCGGGGCAGGCGACTGCTGTCCAGGCGCTGAAATACCTGCCGCCGGATCTGCCCGGTCATCGCACCCAGCGTGATGCGGGTCGCAGACTGTGCGGTCGGATCCACCACCGCTACTGCATTGCTGTTGTACAGAACCGGAACCCGTCCGGACCGGACCGTATCCACCCCCCGGATGGCAAAAGTCCGGGACGGCCCGCGCCCCTGTGTCTTGGCTACAATATCAAAAATATCATTATCTCCTTCGCTCTCTCCCAGATCGGAATATCCGTCAATGATCGCTTGTGCCCCCAGGATCAGGGTCTGATTCTCCTCATCAGAGCCTCTTATCACGTAGGAGCCTTCTCCTGTGGCAGATACCTTGCCGTTGACCGTGATCTCACTGTTACCCGTTGCGACAATACCATGTGCGTTATCCCCGGTGGTCGTGATCATCCCGTCATTACGGATTGTTGCATTCGCCCCGGTTGAGGCAATACCGTGTGCACCGGCTCCGATCGTGGTGATCATACCATCGGCCGCATTGGTGATCATTGCATTCGCCCCGGTCGAGAAAATACCATGTGCAGTGTCTCCGGTCGTGGTAATGGTGCCCATATTGCTGATATCCCCTGTGCCGGTGGAGAAAATACCGACAGCACCCTCACCGCTTGTGGTGATCATGCCATTGGCAGTGTTGGTGATCGCTGCACCGGTCGAGAAAATACCGTAGCCGTTGCGCGCGCCCGTAGTGATGGTGCCCATATTGCTGATATCCCCCGTGCCAGTGGAGGCAATACCGGCAGCGCCAACTCCACCCGTAGTAATCATACCACCGGCAGCATTGATGATCGCTCCCGCACCACTTGAGAAAATAGCATGGGCATTATCCTCGCTCGTGGTGATCCTGCCCTCTTCAGTATTGGTGATAGCACCATCACCCGAAGTGTTAATCCCGCCGGAAGTCGCGTTAATCGTGCCTTCGTTAGTGATAGCACCATCACCCGTAGAGCGAATACCGTGCGCGCTCATCCCGTTCATCCTGATTGTACCCGTGTTTCTGATCGTGCCGCCCCCTGAGGAAATACCAGCAGACCTGAATCCTTCCGCGGTAATCATTCCATTGTTCGTGATATCGCCCGTACTGGACGAAAAAATACCAGCAGACCTGTCTCCGTTCGTAATAATCGTACCGGCATTGATGATCGCACCCGTACCACCCCCGGTCATGGTAATACCGTGTGCAGTGTCTCCGGTCGTGCTGATCGTGCCATTGGCAGCGTTGGTGATGGTGCCTGTGCCGGTCGAGACAATACCATGTGCACTGTCTCCGGTCGTGGTGATTGTACCACCGGCAGAATTAGTGATGACCGTGTCTGTACCGGTTGAGAAAATACCGCTGCTGCGCGAGGTGATGATCCTACTGGAATTGGTGATCGTTGTGCCAGTCCCATCTGAAAAAATACCGTTTCCGGCCGCATTAATCGTACCACTATTGCTGATCTGAACATCATCGCCTTCGGAGCGAATCCCCTGCCCGGATGAGGTGATCTCGCCACCATTTCTAATATCCCCTGTGCCGGTGGAGGAAATACCGTCTACGAAAGATCCTCTCCTCGTGGTGGTGTTAATCGTGCCACCGGCAGCATTAGTAATGATCGTGGCAGCGCCCGTTGAGCGAATGCCGACTCTGCCCGAATTGATCGTACCGGTATTGCTGATCATATCGGTATCGCCTTCGGAGTTAATCCCATGCCCGGCTGAATTGATCATACCGGTGTTGCTGATCGTATCGGTATCGCCTTCGGAGCGAATCCCTTCCGCACCACTTCCGGTCGTAGTGATCGTGCCATCGTTGGTAATATCCCCCGTGCCGGTGGAGGAAATACCGTGTGCGTTATTTCCACTCGTGGTGATCACGCCACCGGCAGCATTGGTGATGATCGTGGCAGCCCCTTCGGAGCGAATTCCCTGCCCGGAGGAAGTAATCTCCCCCTCGTTCGTAATATCCCCCGTGCCGCTGGAGGCAATACCTGCTGCGTCCGTTCCGCTCGCTTCAATTTCCCCCTCGTTGGAAATATCCCCCGTGCCGGTGGAGGAAATACCTGCTGAGTCCGATCCGCTCGTGGTAATCGTGCCACTGCCCGTATTAGTAACATTCCCGCTGCCGGTGGAGACAATAGCGTCTTCATCATCTCCGGTCGTGCTAATCGTCCCTGTGTTGGCAAACGGGTTATTATTAACTGTTACTTGTTGCGTAAAGGCAAACCCCGGCAGGAGTAACCACAGAATTAATGCCGTCAGAATACCCGGACGTATTATCTGCATCCTGCGTCCCGGAGTCTGGAGTCTGGAGTCTGGAGTCTGGAGTCTGGAGTCTGGAGTCTGGAGTCTGGAGTCTGGAGTCTGGAGTCTGGAGTCTGGAGTCTGTAGTCTGTAGTCTGTAGTCTGTAGTCTGTAGTCTGTAGTCTGTAGTCTGTAGTCTTGGACTCTTTTTCACTCCCTGATGTTTCATACTGACCCGCTCCTTTTGGAATATTAGTATTTTATACCAGTTACTATCATCACAGCATCTATACTACTTATCTTATTATGTTCGCACAGTACCCGCATAAAATGATGGTTGATCTGTCTGTGTATTACTTCTGTGTATTACTTCTGTGTATCTGTCTGCCTGATCATCCATGAAGTCCGCCTGATTATGAAGCAATCAAGCTCCCTAAATCAAGCCCCCTTATTCCCTTATTCCCTTGTTCCCTTGTTCCCTTGTTCCCTCAGGATTGTAAAGAAATCCTCTCTATAAAACAAGTCATTAATTACAGGGAAAGTTCTCATCCCCTCAGCTCCTGTCCTCTCCTCCGGAAAAAACGCTTCCGTACTAACCCGGTTCTAACCTGCTTACCCCTCAAAAATGATTGAAGAAACGATCCTTTTGATGCTGAGAGGTCAGTTTCGCGGAACTAGTCCGACAAAAATGATCAATGTCTGAATAGTTCGGGCCGTGATGTTCGAATCGTTGTAAAGCCACAACACCGGATACATAAACCCGGACGGGTTGAAGTCATTTGTATGGGGGAAACAGTTCATCCCCGCCGGTGCGGGGAACCGGCTTTGAGTCGCAGCTTAAATGTTATGATAATATGGCGGTTCCCGCAGGTGCGGGGAATAGACCGTATCGAGAATATATAAACGGCTTACGCCGAAGCGGTTCCCGCCGGTGCGGGGAATAGACATATAATTTTCTAATGCGTGATGAGAAGCAACTGTATTGGGTAAGTGTATCAGAAAAAGGGAAATTATATACTTATTACCCAAAAATCTAATGAAAATATGACTAATTTTTTTGCCCGACAAAGCGGTGCCTATAATAATGAGATGAAACGTTCTCTTGGCGCATTATTAGGTATTGCACAGGGACTCATTTGTGATGGGCACCTCAGTAATAATGAAATTATTTTTCTGAATGAATGGCTTAACAACAACGATGCCATTGCAGCTAGTTGGCCCGGGGATGTGATACATGCACGAATCCGCTCAGTCCTTGCTGATGGTATCGTTACCGAACCTGAACGAGACCATCTAACAGAGACGCTTCAACAGCTACTTGGTGGGTCACTTGATGAAATAGCAGATTCAACACATGTAACAGGACTTGCATTCGATAAGTCAGCTCATGTGGAATTCCCAGAGTTTCGATTTTGTCTTACCGGAGATTTTGTCTATGCAACACGTGGTGTATGTATCGACGCAATTGAGAAGCGTGGCGGAATTGTTATAAATAACATTACAAAAAAACTTCGTTATTTAGTCATCGGTGGTCTTGGAAGCAAAGAGTGGAAACATGGAAGTTTTGGCGGAAAGATCGAAAAAGCCATGGAATATAAACGTAATGGACTACCAATCCTTATTGTTCATGAAGACCAGTGGACTTCATCTTTATAAAAATAATACTAATTATCTTCCATACTAAATCCCTGAATTGAGCTACATCAGGATTCCTTTCCACAGTGAGGGCAAACTACAGGAACCTTATTTTTTGCATTTTCTATTATCCCACTTGCGATAATACCTCCGGGCAAGGCAATCATTCCTATCCCAAAAATGGCTGATACTCCGGCGATAACTTTTCCGGCCATTGTAATGGGATAAACATCCCCATATCCAATTGTTGTTAAAGTCACCACAGCCCACCAAAGAGATGCCGGAATGCTGGAGAAAATATTCGGTTGAGCTTCATGTTCAGCAAAGTAGATCAAACTCCCGCAGAGCAATAGCAGAAATACCATAGTTATAAGTGTTAAAACCAGTTCATCCTTACGGGACCTGATAGCATCAGCTAAAACATCCATTGCATTTGTATAGCGGGTAAATTTTAAAACCCTCATCAGACGGACTATCCGTAAAATACGGAGATCAATTCCTGCCATTGATAAAAAGAATGGTGCAATAGCCAGAAGGTCAATCAGCCCCATCGGCGAAAGAAAAAAGTGAATACGTCCACCTTTTGGGGTTTGGAGTTTGGGGTTTGGGGTTTGGGGTTTGGGGGTCAAGTCTGAAACCCAAAACCTTACAAGATATTCAATGCTAAAAACCAGAACGGAGAATAATTCAAAAATATTAAATGCTTTTTTATAAATTACTCCGATTTGTTCTTCGGTTTCAAGCACAAGAGCAAAAATATTCAGAATGATTACTGTGGCAATTGCCATCTGTAGCTTACAGGATGCTTTCCTTTCATGAGATCCATAAAGGGCGGTATGAATTTTATCTTTACTGGGCATACGATATATTTCAATCCGGAAAGTAATCGTTATTACTTTTTATTTTAATACTATTGCTCTTAGCAGCTCTCTTCAGTTGTAGTACAGTAATAACCAGACTGGCTGCCTTCAGACTTACTACATGCATAGCAGGAAAAAAGGGAAATAAAGAGCTATAATCGCCCTCTAACCATTTTTATCTTACTTCTGATTTATACGATCATCCCCTGGTTTCTTTTTTGATCCGGTTGCCTGTCATTTGTTACCGGTATGATTTTTTTATTCGTGTCTGTTTATACCACAATTTTCCAGTCGATTTCAGGACAAATGCGCCGCTTACCACTAAAACAGTCAAACCGATAAAATGGCTTGGCTATAGTTGATTGCCAACAGTTTCTGGGAACCTTGGGCGGCAGGAATCGAACCCAAGCCCATTAATATCTGATTAATCATGTTGTTGGATAGAAATTAGCCGCCTATATTTTCTTGAGATACCCCCATCCCTACCCCCGAAATCACTGGCTGTTACCGGATCTTATTGGAAGCTAAATGTAATCGTCCATAATTAATTCCAAATTGACATTTGGACAGTTATCTTACAAGAAGCAATGCTAATAATTATTATTGTGGCTTTATTTATTAGGCGCCTGTATATAAGCTAGAAGCTTTTTATAGTAAAAACTATTTGTTTTATCGCCCATTTTATGAGCATCTTGTTTACACGTTTTACCTTACTTGTTTATCTCTCTCTGACATGTCTTCCAATAAGAGGCGAGAATCTTTACTCATTAACAACAATATCTGGGAATACAACGCCCACAGCAGGATGGAGTCTCGTAAACAATAATGATGGTATAGATGTATATATCCAAAAAAAACATAATTCTGATATTCATGAGGTGTTTGTAACTACAGAGATTTCAGCGCCCCCTGGCGTATAAATGCTGTACTAGCAGACTACAAACATCACCCTG
This sequence comes from Nitrosomonadaceae bacterium, assembly GCA_965205785.1. Taxonomy (GTDB): domain Bacteria; phylum Pseudomonadota; class Gammaproteobacteria; order Burkholderiales; family Nitrosomonadaceae; genus BJGV01. Next base: position 1,256,691 of record OZ242188.1, on the reverse strand, counting down.
AGTTTATGCCCTATATCACTGAAACAGTTGTTCTGAGAGATGAACCAACTAAAGTGTCAGTATTTCAGCAGTTAGATTTCTTTCCTATTCCAATTACAGATCGTTATTACACTATTCGATTAAGCACAGTACCTGATCAATTTGGTAAGGGATCATATCGAATTAACTGGGCCTTGGAAAACGTAGAATCTTTTATTAGAAAAGGACGAGGAATATCGGTGCCTGTAAATTCAGGGTATTGGGAATTACGGCCTATAAAAAATAGTACAGGTACCTTAGTAAGGTATTACCATAAGGCTAATTCTGGAGGCTGGCTACCAGCCTGGATAATTAACCGGGCTATTGTTAGGATTCTTCCCAGAATGATTCTTGCAGTGAAGAAACGAGCCCTTGCTCCCCAGTATGACAAGTTTGCACCCAATTAATAAAATAATGATCTCATTTCTTAAGTATTCATTTTTGGTACAAAGCGGACATTTAGTATCAACTCTTCAGACTTAAAACTAATAAGATGCAGCTGCATAACGTACTCTATTGTATTAATTCAAATCTATTTTGCCTCTTTGTAATTATCAACCAGATATTGGTAGGCAATATCTACAATATAATCAAGAAGGCTTTTATCTGTCATGCCAATTGACCAGGCTCCTGCAAAAGAATCAGCGCTTCTCTGAATACGTGTTCTTCCAATCTCTATCAACCAGCACAAGATCCATACGAATCTCTGACTGCCCTGCAAATGCTCCGGCAAAAAATCTTGTAGTACCACTAATCACTCTCAGTGAAATGACCTTTGGCTGAATCTCTACTGTCCGTCCATTTTCTACTTGACCAGATTTGGCATTCCAACCGCTAATTAATGGATCTAATTTAGCCTTAAGCTTCATTTCAAGAATCTTTGCAACTTCCACCTTCTCTGGCTTTGCTTCAACAGAGGAAGCCAAAATCATATCAGTTAATTTGAAATTATCAAATGATTCTAGAGACTTAATTGTAGGCCTCATTAAACTAGACTCAGCGACGGCAACTTGTCTTCGTTTTTCTGGATCTGAAGCACAACCAGCAATAAATATGCAAATAAAAACTAAAATTATCTTTTTCATATAAACTCTTTATTAAATATTTAGTAACAAACCTATCATCAAAATTTCAATTTGAGGAATATTTTAAGGAAAAATCTATCCACGGTGAGCTGTTCCTGATTTTAACATGTGCCAGCTGGATCTGTTGATCGCTGTGATGTACGCAAGCTAGCGAATAATTGTGATTCGCATGGATTGAGGTAACCTTGTTTGTATCATTTTCATTAATCATTGTGCCAAGAGTACGTAAGCTAATGCCATCTCCATCCGCCTTTGCTGCTGCTTCTTTGAGTGTCCATTTCTGATAAAACCATTTTATCTGCTCGCTCTCAACCAAGGTATTAAAATAGTTGATCTCATCTGTATGAAAACAATAACGTACCAATTTATTCATATTCCTCTGCTTATGTCTTTCTATATCTACACCAATTGCACCGTAAGTGCTATAACCAACTGCAATAGAATAATTACTATATGAAATACTGCAGAATATAGGTTGCTCAACAATAAAGGGTTGTCCAGAGAGGGATGAATTTATTGTTATTCTTACTCCTAATTGTCGATATATAGCTTCTGATAACAAGAACCGGGATATTACAAACTGGCGGAGTCTCTTTGGATTCTTTATTTTTTTATGACGCTCTATTTCAGATTTACTGAGCAGGTTTAAACATTGATTAATTGCTAAAACAGGAAATTCCGCACTATCTTCCAGCACATAAATAGATGCAAAATCTTTATCAATCAAGTGAGACAACTGTACCCTCGAGTGCAACGCTAGTCCTTAATAGACCAACTCGACATTCAAATTTTGTTTCACTACTCATCTCATCTTTTTTGTAAAAACTTCGGATATTGATTACTGCATTCCCTCCCTTAGCCACCACACGTTTCTGCAAAGATAATAACGCCGATAAAAACGCCCATTCACATGTATCACGGTCAGACATATGTCTAAATGAATTGGTTCTTCTCTGAGCAGAAAAATTACCGAGGTTACTGATTATTTCCTGATTTGGTTTGTTGCTGCCAAAATAAAAACTAATTCCTTTGCTCAGGCGCCCTTCAAATGCTTTTGAATTCAAAGCTTCCTGGATAAAAAAAGAATGTTTGGTATCTTCTGCCTGTAATTCTGCACAAAAAATGAACGATGACATCAAAAAAAAACAGAAAACTCTTCATTACCATAAACCCCAACAATACTGTTAAAATTAACTAATATTTACCTGTTTCATACAATAACTAACTAATTTTAACTACAACAGCGCATCAGGACAAACAAATGGCAATTTCATTCGTAATTTCTGAATGGTCTGGCTGGCAGGCTGCTACTTCTGGTAGCCATACTGACAAATTAGAAGCTTTAACAATATCTGAAACACCTGATGTTACTAAGATTCCCGTTATGTTACGTCGGCGACTTAATTTGCTTGGAAGAGCCTGTGGAAGCGAAATACTCAAGCATCTGACGAATAACAAAAATATGCCAATTGTATATTGTTCGCAACATGGGGATATAGAGAGAACAACCAAAGTGCTCAATGAGTTGGCAGATGATCAGCCAGTTTCACCGATGCATTTTAGCCTGGCTGTACACAATGCAATTTGTGGTATTTTGTCCATACAGACCGGCCTGGCTTCTAACATAAGCACTATTGCAGCAGGCCAGGAAGGATTAGTGCCAGTGTTACTCGAGGCTAACGGAATTATGTTATCTGGAGCTAAAAAGGTACTTTGTGTAATTTGTGACGTAACCTTGCCGGAAGTCTATCAGGATGAATGGAGTTTACCAAAGATTCCCTACGCCATTAGTTTTATAGTTTCTAAATCAGAAGGTGTTCCTCTTACACTTACGCAGTTACCACAGCACCCGGATAAACATAATATTGAGCAGTTACCAATCCGTCTTATTGAATTCCTTTCATCAGACAAGGCTAAATTGCTGATCAATCACAATGAGGCCACCTGGAAATTAGCCAGGAATTAATTGTGGGTAGTCATGCAAACACTTAATTATTACTGGAGACTTTTTGCTACCGCTATTGCTTTTTCACTATTTGGCATTGGTGGAGTATTCATACCACTCATAGCATTACCCATTTTTTATCTGTTACCGGGAGGATTAGCTGAAAGACAAATACGAACACGCAAGCTGGTTCACCGGACTTTTCAGATTTTTATACAAATGATGCGTTTACTAGGAATATTATCGTGGAAGATAACTGGTTTAGATAAATTACAGCGACCGGGTATATTGGTACTTGCCAATCATCCCACCTTACTTGATGTTGTGTTTCTTATTGCTTTTATTCCCAATGCAGACTGTATTGTAAAAAGTCGTCTGATGAAAAACCCGGCTATGCGCGGTTTCGTCACTCTTACCGGATATATCACTAATGATAGTGCGGACACATTGATCGATAATGCTAAAACTTCATTGGAACAAGGTAGCACACTAATTATTTTTCCAGAGGGAACCCGTACCAGGCCCGGCCAGGACATCATATTCCAAAGAGGAGCAGCTAATATCATTATCCGGTCAGAATCTGCTCCTACGCCTGTGATTATAGAATGCACGCCTTTAACTTTAAGTAAGCAACACAAGTGGTACCATATCCCGGAACGTAAATTTCACCTCACGTTTAAAGTACTTAATGATATTAACATTGATAATTTTATGGCAACAAATCCCAGTTTGGGAGCAAGGCACCTGACCCGCTATCTTGAAAATTTCTTTGCAACAAAACTACAGATCAATAAACATGAAATCACTTGAAACCGAGTTAAAACAACTTATTATTAATGCCCTCGAACTTGAGGATATTGCCGTGGATGATATTGTCAGTTCAGAGCCCTTGTTCAATGATGGACTCTGCCTTGACTCTATCGATGCACTGGAGCTGGGAGTTGCACTTCAAAAACGTTACGGTATTAAACTAAATGCGGAAGCAGAGGAGACAAAACGACATTTCTCCAGTGTCAGCAACCTAGCCTTATTTGTTGAGAGTCAGATCCAGGACAGAAATTAAAGCATGAAATCCAGAGACGAAATTTATCAGAAAGTTACTACGATCTTAGTAGATCTGTTTGAAATTGATCCAAACTCTGTTTCTGAAGATGCTCTCTTATATGACGATCTGGACATTGACAGTATTGATGCAATTGATCTTATTATTGAGTTGAAATCCTATACCGGAAAAAAAGTTCCACCAGAAGAGTTTAAATCAATAAGAACTGTTGGAGACATTATTAATAAGGTCTCTGAACTGTTAACGCATGACTAGAACATCATTATTGAGAGTTGGTACAGGGTTAATCTTTCTACTCTATCCGTTCTTAATCTACTTAGGTCTGAACGAATTCCAACCCAGAATGATTGCCTTTCTACTTCTTATTGTCGCCATCCTACGCTTAATTGCAAACAAATATGGAGAAAAAAAAGAAAGTGTATTAGGAATGTCACTGTACTTGATTGCTGCCGCAGTCCTGATCACTATATTCACTTTTGTGACAGATTTAAAATTCGGTCTTTATTTCTATCCTCCACTGGTAAATCTTATATTTTTCATTTTTTTTTCAATCAGCCTATTCCATCCGCCTACTATTATTGAAAGGATAGCTCGTCGTCATCGTTCTGATATGCCGGTAAAAGCTATTGTCTATACACGAAGAGTAACTCAGGTCTGGTGTCTTTTTTTTCTTATAAATGGCGGAGTATCCGTAATGAGTATCTCTTACTCTGAAGAGTGGTGGGTACTATACAACGGGTTTATTACTTATATTCTGATTGGTCTGATGCTTGCAGGAGAATATTTCATTCGTATTAAGATTATAGGTAGAGGAAATGATTAAGCCCCTTCCCTTGCCCTTTAGCACCAAAGAATTTTCTGATGACCATATCATCGCATATCTGATGAACGGCAAACCCATTACCTGGAAAAAAATTCAATTACGGCTAGAAGCCCTACACAATGAATTACGTAGGATAGATAGGATAAAAGTTACCGTTTACCATAGTGACAAAATTGAGTTTCTATGTCTTATTTTAACGCTATGGAGTATGGGTAAGACACCTGTTATCCCGGTAAATACCCTTGATTCCACATTACGATCGGTAGAGATGGAAACGGATTATTTTATCGGAGAACTTTCTGGGAAGGATTACCCTCCTCCTCGTGATTTATCTAAACAGGACACTAACGTTGATAAGATTAGAAATAATTATCAACCGTTAGCTTTAATTATGTTTACCTCAGGATCGTCTGGCGCACCTAAAGCTGTTTATAAAACATTTGATCAGATAAATGCAGAAATCAGAATACTGGAAGATCAATGGGGAGCAGACTTAAAAAATACTATGACGGTTGGGACAGTATCCCATAACCACATGTATGGATTACCCTTTCTTTTGCTTTGGCCTTTAACAACTGGACGGGCTTTTTTTAATCTTAATTTAGTTCATTTTGAGCAGCTTCATTCAATACGCCAATTTAATATAACGCTTATTTCCAGTCCCACATTACTTGAAAATATTCCTGAAATTCCTGATTTACAAAAAACTATAAAAATAATTTTTTCAGCAGGTGCGCCATTATCTGGTTTGGTTGCAAAAGATGTTCGAAAAAAATCTGGGGCAATAGTAACGGAGGTGTATGGCAGTACAGAAACCGGAGCGGTGGCCCACAGAAACCAGAATATTACAGAGTACTGGACTCCCCTAAATGGTGTTAGAGTACAAAAGAATAATAACAAGCTTGCGGTTAACTCGCCGGCCGCTGTAAAGAATGACTGGTACGTGACCGAGGATTTATGTGAAATATATAGTGATAGTCAATTCTCACTCTTAGGTCGCGCGGATAAAATTATAAAGGTAGGAGAAAAGCGCATCTCAATTAATGCCATTGAATCATGTCTCAAGAAACATCCTTGGATAGCAAAAGTACAGGCTTTACAACTAAATAAACACAAAAAAAGAGTGGGAGTTGTTATCCGGCTAACTAGTAACGGAAATGAACATCTGGTAGATCAAGGCAAACCTGCCATGATTCAGGAATTCATGCCCTTATTTGAAAAAAATATAGAGAAAGTTGCCTGGCCAAGATACTGGCGTTTTGTATCAAAATTTCCGGTTACTCAGCAAGGCAAAACTACGAATCAGGAATTAGAAACGCTGTTTGACGATAAACCCCGCTCACTCCTGCCGAAGATCCTAGACATTTCAACAGATAATGAATCTGGAGAATATACTCTTCAATTATTCGTACCGGATAACTTGCACTACCTTGAAGGCCATTTTCCGGGAAAACCGATTTTGCCGGGTGTAGTACAAATTCAATGGGTCATGCATTTTTGTAATGAACTATTTGGTATTTCCGGCAAAAGATTTCTCCGACTTGAGGTACTTAAGTTCCAGAAAATCATTCTACCTGGAGAAAAAATTTATTTGGCTATCAGGTGGGATAAAGAAAAAAATGTTGCAACCTTTCGTTACACAGAAAAAGATCGCTCACTCTCAAGTGGCCGTGTAGTATTTACGGGAGCTAACTAACTTGCCTACAGAAAATATTAACCTATGTGCAATCATTCCAGTTTATAACCATCCTGAGAAATTGGATTATCTGACTGAAAATTTAAGTAAGTTAAATCTTTCAATAATTATGGTTAATGATGGCAGTGATACAAGATGTTGCCAAACTCTGAAACAACTTGAACAAGAAAATGCCAACATGAAGATTCAAACTCACTTAACAAATCAAGGCAAGGGTGCTGCAATAAAAACAGGTATTAATATGGCACAAAAAGCAGGGTTCAGTCATGCACTACAAATTGATGCAGATGCTCAGCACGATCTAAATGATATCCCTCGTTTTATTGAAATAATGAAGAAACATCCCGACGCACTAATAGCAGGCTACCCACTCTATGATGAAACAATACCTAGATACCGCTATTTCGGACGCTACGCAACTCATATCTGGGTATGGATTAACACCCTTTCAATGTCGATTAAGGATTCTATGTGTGGATTTAGAATCTATCCAGTGCCACAAAGCTTGGGACTGATTAATAAAGAGAAGCTCGGGAACCGAATGGAGTATGACATCGAATTTATTGTGCGCTGGTACTGGACCGGACAGCCATTGGTACAAATACCAACAAGGGTAATCTACCCAGAGCACGGATTATCCCACTTTCGATTAGTTTATGATAACTGCCTAATTTTCTATATGCATGCCCGACTATTTTTTGGCATGCTACTGCGTCTGCCAAAACTCCTAAAAAATAGACGGAAAGGCCTATGAGTTCTTCAAAGCATTGGGCAGACATTACTGAGACTACAACCGTTATCGGGATTCGTATACTACTCTTCATCTATCGCATTGGTGGACCAATACTATCCAGGGTTTGCCTGTTTCCAGTAATTTGTTTCTATTTTCTTTTCAGAGATGATTCCAGGCAAGCTTCAAATGAATATTTGAAAAGAATTCAGAAGAAAGCTGCTCAGCCACCTTCGGTAACATGGTCCCTAAGTTTTAGACACTTCTGGCAATTTGGCCTGGCGCAGATTGACAAATTTGCTATTTGGACTGGAAAAATACCTATCGATAAAGTTGTTCTACATAATATTGAATTAGCTGAACAACTAATTCAAAACAAACGAGGAGGTATCTTTGCCGTTTCCCACCTTGGAAACCTAGAAATATGTCATGCGCTAACCCAGAAACAACCTGGTCTCAAATTAACAATGTTAGTCCACACCAAACATGCAGAAAAATTTAACCGTATACTCAACCAGTACACGAATAGCAGTACTGTAAAGATAGTACAGGTAACAGACATGGATGCCGCTCTCGCCATGAAACTGAGTGAAGAAATCGAGCAGGGTGAGTTTATTGCAATCGCTGCGGACAGAGTACCAGTCAGCAATCCTGGAGCGACAATACTCTGTGAATTTCTAGGAGAACAGGCAAATTTTCCCCGTGGGCCATTCGTACTGGCAAGTATATTAGCAGTACCTATATTTTTGCTAGTTTGTATCAAACAACAAGGGGTATACCACATGTATTTTGAAATACTATCGGAAGGCAACAAAGTGGCACGCTCTGAACGTGAAAATATTATTTCTCATACTGCCCAAACTTATGCGCAGAGACTTGAATACTATACGTGTAAAGAGCCACTTCAATGGTTTAACTTCTACAACTTCTGGTATAAAAGATAAACCCCTCCTACAATGGATAGCTAAAGAATACTGATAACTGATTTGCTCAGAATTACTTACAACTAAAAGTTAGTAATTTGATATGGATTAACAATGACTACAATAAGCAGAGACCTGAGCACAGAAACTATTATTGAAATTCCATTTCATGATATAGACTCAGCTGAAATCGCATGGCATGGGCATTATGTCAAATACTTTGAAATCGCGAGGTGTAAACTACTTGAAAAATTTGACTACAATTATCCGCAGATGAAAACTTCCGGATATTTTTGGCCAATTATTGATATTCGCCTGCGCTATGCTCACCCGGCAAGGTTTATGCAACTCATAAATGTGAAAGCTAGTATAGTAGAGTGGGAAAACAGATTGAAAATAAATTATCTGATCACCGATGCAGAAACTCATAAACGGTTAACCAAAGGACATAGTATCCAGGTTGCAGTTGACATAAAAAGCAATGAAATGTTATTAGCATCCCCTGATATTTTGTACTATAAGCTAGGGGTTCCAAAACCATAAGTTCTGTAACCAGGACTAAATTTCTAAAAACCTATGATGAGACTCGCTATCTCACTACTGATAATGTTTTGTATGCCAGCGCTAGCTAATGATAGCTTACTTGGCAGCCTCTCCGACAAAGCAAAAAATATTGAAAGTTTCAGTGGTACATTTACTCAGCATCGAAAGATAGTTGTATTGCCTCTTTCATTAATCTCAAATGGTAAATTCACTTACCACCACAAGACCGGTCTAATTTGGACCACGCTACACCCTGTTCAATCTACAATCATTATTTCTAGCTTGGGCATCCAGACGGAAAATACAGGGTCTGTACGTAAGACTGTGGGCTCTCCGCAAGTCGCAAAAGCTTTACTGGGATTGTTTTCAGGGAAACCGGCATCCTTATCAGAGCAATTTAATATAGAAGCCAATGGAAGTATCTCCGACTGGCGATTACAACTTAAACCGAAAAATGATTTATTAGCAGCAGAGATCGCATCAATTGATATTCACGGCAAGGAAACAACCGAGTTAGTATCTATTGCAGATGCAAATGGCGACAGTTCAAATTTAATTTTCAAAACCCATAGTATAAAGTTCTTTGAAAAGTGAAGAACAAACAGGGCCAGGTGTCAGTATCAGACATGAAAAGTCGTAATACATTATTTCCTGCCATCTTTTGGGGAATATTGATCTTTGTATGTATTATTTATACTTATCTTAAAATCACATCCGGGAACAGCTTTGAAAGTAATGTCCTTGGCCTGCTCCCGGATAAGCTAATTCCTGTAGAAAATAAGAAAGTCAGTGATCAACTTAAAAAACAGGTAGAGCGGCGTTTTATTATTCTCTTAAAAGGAGAAAATAGCACAGAAGGATTAAAACTGGCAAAAACTCTTAAAGAGCAGATACAAACGGTACCGGGCGTAATGATCTCGGCTCCAGATTCCCAGCGAGGAAAAATTATCAAGGATTTCTATTTCCCGTTTCGCCACCAACTATTATCCCAGGAAATACGTAACCAGTTGCTGACACTTAGTCCAAAGCAAATAGCAAATAACAGATTGCAGGAATTGTATAGCCCGATCAAGTCCTATTCCCCCTATCAACTTGGAGATGACCCATTTAATCTTGGGGGAAGCTGGATTCAATCAATAGTCAGTTTTGACAGCAGATTTATTGCCACAGAAATTCCCTCAGTCGTAGAAGATAAGGAGCCCTGGTATTTAATTTATGGGGAAATACAAAAAAGCCCCTTTGAAATGGAACTACAAAAACATCTGCTAAGTTTACTGGATGATTTTAGGAATCAACGTGACAGCCAAAGATTAGAGATGCTGACCTCTGGTCTGGTTTTTCATGCAGCACATGCTGCGAGAGTCGCACAATCAGAAATCTCAACAGTTGGACTTGGTTCGCTACTTGCAGTAGTTGCACTGGTATTAATTATATTTCGTTCAATAAAAAACTTTTTCTTTGTTCTTTTTATCCTGGCTAGTAGCTCACTATTTGCAATTTCTGTAACGTGGCTATTTTTTGATAAGGTACACCTAGTAACCATAGCTTTTGGTTCTACTTTGTTAGGGCTTGCTGCTGATTATAGTTTTCACTTCCTGGTTAAAATGAGATCAACCGGAAGTTCTCTACGAGCACGTGAAATACTGTTTAAGGGCCTTATTCTAAGTTGCCTATCGAGTGTGGCAGCCTATTTGCTTCAGCTATTCTCACCGTTTCCTGGATTGCAACAATTTGCTATTTTTGTTGCATCTGGGCTAATGGCAGGCTGTATAACAGTACTGATCTTTGGTGTTCTCTATAAACCATCCTCTCCAACAACCATTCAGGCCGCAAGAGTATATGGAGTACTCGTTGAACCGGTATATCGCAGGGTTGGAAGTATGGGAATCTGGATTATGGCTACTGTTTTAGTAATTACTTTATTAGCCATCCTGAATCTGTACCGACAAGGAGTGGTAGATGATGTGCGACTTCTGAACACTTCTGGTAGCCAACTGATCAAATCTGAGCAGAAAGTTCAAGAACTACTGGGACGGTTTAGCGGACAACGTTATTTTCTTGTTGAAGGTCAGTCATCGCAACAGGTATTAGAGCGTGTAGAATTATTAGAAAAATACATTGGCGACAAAAATCAGGATAAAGCTAAACAAGTTCTTGTTTCACCTACTTCAGTAGTTCCTTCTCTACAGCAACAGAAATCAGATTATCGATTAATTCAAAACAAGATTTTTTCTGAAAAAGGTGCAATGGCAATGCTATGTAAAGCACTCCAGAGTGACTGCAAATGGGCAAACCCACAATCTGTATTTAATCCTGAACTGTCTCCTGACAACGTTCCCCGCTTATTAGCCTCACTCTCTCCCTCCGTAGATTTGCTAAAAAATAATACGGCAGTGGTATTTCTGCGTGGTACACCATTAGATAGTAAAGCTACAATAACAGACCTGCAGGTACCTGGTGTTACTTATATCGATCAGGTAGAAAACCTAACATCAATTTTGAAAAACTATCGCCTACAGGTAAGCTGGCTGTTAGGCGCTTTCTTTGCCTTCCTGGTTGTTTTCAGCCTGTTTATTTTTTCCAGGAAAGGAATTATAGTAATTATCACGGCAACTTTTTCAAGTATTATCGCGTTATCAGTTTCAGCTGGAACAGGCATTACTTTATTTCATGTTTTGGCCTTATTGCTGGTTATAGGTATATCAGTGGATACCGCTGTATTCTTTATTACACCAGGCTTGGATCAGGAAACCTGGATGGCTTCGACATTAGCATGCTTTACATCTGTAATTGCATTTGGCTTATTGTCACTCAGTCAGATCCCATTTTTAAAACAGTTTGGATCTGTCGTTTTTATTGGTTTGATTTGTGCCTGGTTAATTGCTCCATTAATTTATTATTTGGTAGAACACTTTGAAAAACCTAAAGAGTTATCAGGGTTGATTAAATGACTAGGCAAGCTGAAGTTGTAGTGATCGGTGCTGGCCCATCTGGTTCAATTGCTGCCACCCTCTTACAAAATATGGGACATCAGGTTATTGTGCTTGAAAAATATCGTTTTCCCCGATTTTCTATAGGCGAAAGCCTATTACCCCAATGCATGGAATTTATTGAATCGGCAGGCATGTCCGAGGTGGTATGTGCAGAGAAATTTCAGCTTAAGAATGGAGCAGCTTTCGCCTGCGGTGATAAATATGGAAGTTTTGATTTCACAGAAAAATATACACCCGGACCCGGCACGACATTTCAAGTATTACGATCTCGTTTTGATCAAGTGTTAGCAGATAGTGCTGTGAAACAAGGCGTTGATATACGTTTTGGAGAAAAGATAACGGCTGTATCCTTTGATAACAAAGGTTCTTCCCGGTTAACAATTGAGAATGAGAGTGGAAAAAAATCAACTCTGACTTCAAAATATTTGCTCGATGCTTCTGGTTTTGGTCGAGTATTGCCCCGGTTACTTGATCTGGAGTTACCATCAGATTTCCCTGTCCGTCAGTCTGTTTTTACCCATATCGAGGATAAGATTTGTGATAGTCCTTTCGATCGGAATAAAATTCTTATTGTCATCCACCCTGAATACCATGATGTCTGGTATTGGCTCATACCATTTAGTAATGGCCGATGTTCCCTTGGTGTTGTCTCAGCAACTACCTTCTTCGATCGCTTTACTGGCAAAAGCAATAAAGAAATAATTCGTGAAATGGTTGCAGATTCTCCTAATCTCTCCACGTTACTTTCACATTCCTGTTTCGATACAAAAGTACAAATGATCAAAGGATATTCCAGCAACGTAAAATCTCTCTGGGGGAAAGGCTTTGCGCTTCTGGGAAATGCCGGGGAGTTTCTTGATCCCATATTTTCTTCTGGCGTGACTATTGCGATGAAATCAGCAACACTTGCTGCACCCCTAGTTAGCCGCCAGCTTAAGGGTGGGCATGTAGAGTGGGAAGCTGAATATTCACAGTTACTCAGGACAGGAATCGATACCTTCCGAGCCTATGTCAATAATTGGTATGATGGCTCTTTGAAACAGATTATCTTTGCTGACAATCACTCTCCCGCTACCCGTGAAATGGTTTGCTCTGTCTTTGCCGGATACGCATGGGATACACAGAATCCGTTCGTTCAGGAACCCGAGAAACGACTAAAAACACTGGCTAAGCTATGTGCCGCTGTTTAATAATTCTCTCTTTGATAATTCTTTCTGGTTGTGCACAACTTGCCAACTATCCAAGGAATACTGACCCATTACTACCGGACACAGAAAATCTCCCTTGCTGCTGGCAGTCGCTGGAACAACTTGAAATTGAATTTCAGGATAAAAAATTATCTATGTCATCAGTAATTGCTGTTCATAACAAAAACCTGACTGTAGTAATCCTTGATCCTCTGGGTCGGAGAGTTTTTACTGTCATTCAGCAGGGAAAGAAGATTCAGATTGAAAAATCTGCTGCAATTCAAGAAGAATTTCCGATTAAGTGGCTCCTGGTTGGAATATATCTACGTAAAATGCCAGATAGTGGATGGCTATTTGAGAATTCAAACTGGAGTATTAAACGTGAGCATAATTATGTTGTGCTTGAACAAGATAAAATAGCAAAAGTTATCCTGACTGAAGCTGTAGCACAAAGAGATATACTTAATCATTCTCTCCAGGAAAACCTGACGTCTCGGCTTGAATACCCTGACCTTAAGCTCAGAGTTAATATAACAACCTTATCCAGAACTACTTTATGAGCAAAAAAAGCTGTACTCAACCTATCTTTCTAAATTCAGCAGGAGTGATCTGTTCACTTGGATCCGGGATAGAAAATATAAAGGATCATTTGTTTAGCGCTAATAAAAAGATCATTTATTTAAAACACTCCCCTAGGTATTCAACAGAAAAAGATCTTCTGCTTGGTACGGTAGATGATCCTTTAACACCTGTTCCGATCCCGGAAGAGAATACCCGTAACAACCGTATGCTGACTACAGCATCAGAGCCTTTATTAAGTGAAGTTCAATTATTAAAAGAACGCTTTGGTCCACAGCGTATTGCAACTGTAATTGGTACCAGCACATCTGGGATTTCTGATGGAGAGGAAGCTATGCGCTACCATAAAAAGCAAAATAAGTTTCCCTCTAATTACCACTATCGCATGCAAGAGCTTTCCTCTCCGTCACGTTTTATTGCGAAATGGCTTGGATTGCGTGGTCCGTCTTTTTCAGTATCCAGTGCCTGTACATCCGGAGCAAAAGCATTAGCATCGGCAGCAAGACTATTACAACTAGATGTTTGTGATGCCGTAATTGCCGGTGGCGTGGATACGCTTTGTAATATGACAGTTCAAGGATTTTCTTCGTTATTAGTTACAACTAATTCAATCTGTAATCCTTTTAGCATCAACCGGGATGGTATAAATATTGGCGAAGGGGCGGGTTTATTTTTGCTGACCCGGGAGCCGGGTCCGGTTCGTCTGGCAGGAATCGGTGAGACTTCTGATGCATACCATATTTCATCTCCTCACCCTAAGGGAAAAGGGGCAGAAAATGCTATGCGGCAAGCTCTGCAGCAAGCAGGGATGAAACCGGAGGAAATCCAGTATTTGAATTTACATGGGACAGGAACAGAACAAAATGACAAAATGGAAGCACGAGCTGTTCAACGCGTGTTTGGATCTGATATTGCATGTAGTTCAACCAAGCCATTAACCGGGCATACCCTCGCAGCAGCTGGTGCAATCGAGGCAGTATTCTGCTGGCTGGCGTTGCAACGATCGGATGGTAGACTTCCTCCCCACCGTTGGGACGGACTGGCCGATCCAGAGCTACCTGTTTTAGCTGGAATAATGACAACAAAACTCGGGGATAAGTTAACCACAGCAATGAGCAATTCCTTTGCTTTTGGAGGAAATAATGCCTCCCTTATTCTGGTAAGAGAATAATGAAAACAGATTACAATATACTTGATGTTGTTCCCCATGGCGCGCAAATGTCACTACTGGATAATATTGAAAAATATTCTGACAAAAGTTTGGTTGCAAATGTGACGATAAGAAAAGATAGTATGTTTTGTGAAACTGATGGTGTGCCTGCATGGGTCGGTTTGGAATACATGGGACAAGCAGTTGCAGCTTATGCGGGAGTCAGAGCACGGATTGCAAATCAGCCGGTAAAAATCGGTTTTCTGGTCAGCACCCGTCGCTATGAGCCTGCCTGTAGTCACTTCCCTGCAGGAACCATACTGTCTGTTAGCGTAAATCAGGTTGCCGACAACACCATAGGGTTACAGGTTTTTACTTGTAGGATCTCAGGAAAAAATATTGAGATACAGGCGAATCTAAACGTGTTTCTCCCTGAAAATTTAGAAGATTTTTATGGAAATTCTTAAATGAAAGACGTGGTTTTAGTTACCGGATCGAGCCGTGGTATTGGGAAAGCAATTGCGTTGCGATTAGCTAAGAGCGGCTACCAGGTTGTCATCCACTATCGGGTCCGGCAGGAAGAGGCGGCAGCTGTTCAGGAACAGATCAACGCACTGGGTGGAAAAGCCAGAGTACTACAATTTGATGTAACTGACCGTGATCAGACACGCTCCGTATTAGATGAAGATATCAGCCGACATGGGCCCTACTATGGCGTTGTATGTAATGCCGGTATCACCAGCGATGCAGCCTTTCCTGCTATGACTGGTGAGCAGTGGGATAATGTCATTCATACCAATCTCGATAGCTTCTATAATGTACTAAATCCTGTCACGATGCCAATGGTACGGCGGCGCAAACCGGGTCGTATCGTAACCCTTGCCTCTGTATCCGGGTTGATTGGAAACCGTGGCCAGGTAAATTACAGTGCGGCTAAAGCCGGAATAATTGCGGCAACCAAGTCACTAGCTCTGGAACTGGCAAAACGGGAAATTTCTGTCAATTGTGTTGCCCCGGGATTCATTGATACCGAGATGACAGAAGAAATTCCAGTTGAGGAAGCGTTAAAATTGATTCCTTTCCGGCGCGCTGGAAATGCAGAAGAAGTCGCTGCATTAGTTAATTTTTTAATTTCACCTGAATCGTCCTACATAACAAGACAGGTGATCTCAATAAACGGGGGAATGTGCTGATGAGGCGGGTTGTAATTACAGGTATGGCTGGATTCTCCCCCATTGGAAATGACTGGCAGACTATATCTGAGAATTTAAGAAATGGTAAAACCGGCATCCGATACATGGAGAACTGGGAACCCTATAAAGAATTGGAAACACGACTGGGCGCACCCGTTACAGATTTTGAAAAACCGGAACACTATTCCCGAAAGCTGATTCGAAGTATGGGCAGGGTTGCCCTGATGGCAACCGTTGCTACCGAACGGGCGCTGGCAGATGCGGGACTAACCGGTGATACCGATATTACTGACGGCAAAATGGGTGTTAGTTACGGATCATCAACCGGCAGCACAGATGCGCTCGTCGATATCAGCAGTATGATGCTGGATTGTCCTATCCCCGGCAGAGGAATCAATGCCAACTCTTACCTGAAAATGATGAGCCATACCACAGCTGTAAATATAGGAGTATTTTTTGAACTCAAGGGTCGAGTAATTCCAACATCCAGTGCCTGCACGTCCGGTAGCCAGGGAATTGGTTATGCGTATGAGGCTATCAAGCATGGTTATCAGGATCTGATGGTTGCTGGTGGAGGGGAAGAGCTGTGCCCCACCGAGGCTGCCGTATTTGAAGCACTTTATGCAACCAGCACCCGAAGTGATACACCGGAATCCACACCACGACCATTTGATAAAGACCGCGACGGACTGGTTGTCGGTGAAGGGGCAGCAACCTTAATACTGGAAGAAAGACAAAGCGCCATTAAAAGAGGGGCGACAATCTATGCCGAGATCATCGGATTCAGCACCAACTCCGATGGTGCTCATGTAACCCAGCCTCAGGCAGAGACAATGTATCAGGCCATGTCTTCAGCATTAAAACTGTCTGAACTAAACATAGAGGATATCGGTTATGTAAGCGCTCATGGAACTGCTACTGAGCGTGGAGATATAGCCGAGAGTCAGGCAACTCATCGGTTACTGGGAAGCTATGTTCCGGTCAGCGCATTCAAAAGCTTTACCGGGCACACGATGGGTGCCTGTGGTGCACTTGAATCGATGGTTGCCATACAGATGATGAACCAGGGCTGGTTTCACGGTACTGCAAACTTGGATAATGTAGACCCTCAGTGTGCAAAACTTGATTACCTGACCGGTGAAGGACGGGAAATAGAAACTAAGTATGTAATGAGCAATAACTTTGCATTCGGCGGTATTAATACTTCATTAATCTTTGCAAAAGCTAGCTAACCGGGAGATAAGTACTGCTGAATAAAATAATTCAGTACTTAAAATACCGGCGTAATAATATATTCAGAATTTTATTGTAAGACTTTTTATTACTTTACCAGGTAACAGTTTAATTTGATATCTGAAACAAAATGACGAGTACAACTGAGATAAAAAACGGATCCTGGGTAAAAGAATCTGCTTTTGGTGTGTGGTTTACAGGCACGGAAACATGGGTCAAATACGTGCTGATAAAAGCACTGGATGACCTTGAACCGATGATTAGTAACCGCAGGCAGGATTATCCGGTAATTTTAGATGCCGGCTGTGGTCATGGGCCCTCTTTTACAATGCTTGAAAAGAGATTTAACCCGAAAAAAATAATCGGGTTGGATGTAGATCCTATGACCCGATCACGCGCACAGCAGAACATCGCATTATGTACTTGTGAAGTTCAGATACAAAATACCAACGCTTCAGATATTGGTTTGGAGAATGACTCCGTTGATATGCTGTTTTGTCATCAGTCGTTTCATCACATTGCTGAACAGGAACAGGCTATACAGGAATTTTTTCGTATATTAAAGCCAGGAGGTGTACTTCTTTTTGCTGAATCGTGTCGTCGTTATATTCACTCATTTCTGATACGACTCTTATTCCGCCATCCGATGGAAGTACAAAAAACCGATCTGGAATATATCGAACTAATCCGGACAGCCGGTTTTGAGCTGAAAGAGCAAAATATCTCTCGACCTTTCCTCTGGTGGAGCCGGGAGGATCTCGGACTTCTTGAACTTCTTCATATGCCTGAGAGCTGGGAAAATCGTGAAGAGACCATGGTTAATCTGGTCGCATTCAAACCTGAATAATCAGGCGTAGTAAAAACTACGCGACAACTTTATCTCTGTGGCATACAGTATCTGTCTTCTGAATGCCGCAATTTTTAACAGACTTCGTCAGCAAAGATCAGATATCAGGTTGATGAAAGCGCTGCATCAATTTCTGATCTCAACTCTTCAACCCACTTGTTATATGCCTTATGAATCAGTTGTGGACGGGCACCACCACAAGTCTCTTCAGGCCAGTTTGTGATCATTGCTCCTTTTGCTTTTTCCTGTTCAGTACAATGAACTTTCATATTATTACTATAGGCATAATTAATACTATAATCCTGCCTCGTATACCTGATATTAACCGCAACGGTATGGCTACGGACCATATAAGTAGCTAGAATTTTACCGGAACCTTCTTTCTCTATCATCCAGCCAGCTGCTTCTACCCCGCTATGAATCGCATCCTTTACCTGTTGCTCTGAGAGTTCGCTTCTTATGGCCTGGTTATCTATATTTTTTAACGGGATAATCGAAACACATCCTGTAATAAATAAGACTGAAAATGAAATGGCAATTAACCGCAATCTGTTTTTCATGAGCTATCTCCCTGTAATCCTTCGATCAATAATGAGCATTTTCAATTTACTATTTTCCTGCTAAAAAACCTAATAATGAGGCGTCATCTTGCAGACTTTCTGCAATTTTACCAAGGCACCCAGTAACAACCCCCTTAATAATTTCTTCACCTGGCCACACATAGGTACGATCAGTACAAGTCACTACATAGCTCAGATTATGCACTTTCCCAATTTGATTCACAACAGACAGAGCAAGATCAATCTCACCATTAATATCCCAATATGTCAGCGTATTAGGAGTGACAACTTTAAATTTATTAATCTGCCCGTCAACCCTGAACTCTTCATCTGAATTACCGACTTTATTTCCCAGAGTATTTAATTCTGATGTAAGTAATTGTCCGAGCATCTCCCCAGGAACAGGGTCAATCCGTATATCCCCCAATGAAGCATTGAATGATGTTCTCTCTCCTATAATATCACCAATAACGTCATTCCTAACATCTTTTAATGGCATCACACGAATTTTTGCATGTGAACCGGAGTATGTTTTTTTCTCTGTAATATCAGACTGATATGCAGGTATGGTAATGAGCACACCATCCATAGAGTCCTCGCTCTTAATATTCCCTGACTTATGAAAAATATTTGATAAAACCTCCGTCACCATTTCTTCAGGAGACTTCCTTGATAGTGAAGTATGATATGACTTACCTGAAGCTAATAATTTTTTGTTTCAGGTTCATGCATAAATACTCTTAGCTTGATCATATACATAGTAATGTCCCACATCCAGTTATCCAGATAGGTCACAATCACCTCCGTATCCTCGGGCACCTTGTTTTCCGGGCCAGTTTTCGCCTCATAACCCATCGTCTGAAGCTCGTCCCTGATCAGAAGATTGATTCCATGGTTATCCGGCTTGAATTTCTCAACATAGAACTTATTAAGCTGCTTAAATATCCACACCTGAAGATACCGTCCGGTTGCAAGGTTAGCGCATCCTGTGAGGCTTATGAAAGCCAGCAAGCCAAGTAGTAAAATTATCTGCTTCGCTGGTATAGAAATGAATTGTCGATTAATCATTCCGGTTACACTATCCATTTTTTCCTCCCGGAGCATTCTCTGTGCTGAACACTTTCAGAAAGGAATGAATTTTTCAGTTAATAATATTCGTGAAGCCACTTTAATATTCCTTCTCTGCCTTTTCCCAGGAATTTCTAAGTGAGCTGCAAGCATCTGAGAATCCTTTTTTCATATGCCCCCATGCTTCCGTAGAACTGTTTTTCATACTGCCGTACCATTCAGCCGCCCGAATCCGTTTTTCGCATAAAGTTGTCAGAGTGCTTCGTGCCCGTGCTGCTTTATCCATATTGCCCCAATTCTTATCAATTCTCGCCTCCAAAGCCTGGATGTGGGTATCCAGAGAATTGAGCCTGGCCTCTACATTTCTTGCTGCTTCGTCACGCTTCTCAACCGTATAATCTTTAATAACGTTGGTAGTCTCAGCTGCCTCTTGTTTTATCTCTTCCATCGTTGTTTTATCATCTGAATTCGTGTCCGCATAGACTTGCGGACAGCACTCAGTAATACGATTGTTAGCAATGGTAGAAGTATGTAAGTTTTCATAATAAATCTCTCCTGATTATATCTGGTGTAGTAAACCGCGACCTAAAATAAACTGTGCATTAACGTTACAGGAAGCACTGATACGGGTAGGCCCTAGTTGTTGACTACTACAATCCTGCCTGTATTTTCCAAATTTACCATTACCCTCTCTGTCGAATTCACTATCTACATAACTTAATAGCCGGCTCATCAGCTCATCTTCTATGTGGCTTTCTATCTCTTCTTCAAATACATTACCAATAAAATCTTCTGATGATGAAACGAAACTCAGATCAACTTTATAATCAAACTTTCCTGAAAGAATAGCTGAGGCTAAATCCAGATTAATCCTGATATCCGGTTGCGTTTGGATAAGCGCCATAGTAGCCGATCCGATGGAGAGTTTCTCCCATTTGCCAGTCAGGTTCAGTTTAAGTTTTGCACCGGAAGAGTTTAATTCTACTAAAGTTAAGTCAAGCGCGGCTTGTGCAAGGGCAGCTGCAACCGGATCAAGACCCGATGTAATCTTTCCAGTAAAAGTAGGCATGGAAATCGCGTTAATTGTTCCAATAGTTGAAGGTAACTGAGGTGCAGCTGTGAGCCTGACTGTTCCGGTTTTAAGGTTGGCGCTGCCTCCGATACTGAAATTCCATATAGGAACTATCAGATTCGCACTAAGATGAGGTGTAATAATAAATTCTACGTTGTAACTAAGGGAGTCACCAAATGAGTAACTTTTTGTATACGTAAATGATTCCTGAAGAATGCCGGGTGGTAAAGGGCCGGATGCCGCTGTGTTAACAGAAATTTTACTACCGGATGAAGGGCTGTTAAGCGTCAGGATATTTTTTGCCAGATCACCATGTAAGGCACCCGAAATCGATCCAGCACCTAGTGGTATCGAACCATTGAGGTCTATCGGCTCAGCAGTTGCGGATGAAAATGAAAATATTCCTGTTAGCAATAATAAAGCCATCAGGGCAATGGATGCTGCAGCATGCTTACTGTGGATCTTTGGCTTCATTATGTCCGGATGAATTGTAAAGAAATAATTCAATACTTTGTTTACTTCATACCAATCTGTTTTTTCAGACTACATAGTACCAAATACGCATACTTACTATGCAAAACGGATAACTGTACAAATGTCTCCCAGTGCATACCCTTCGGTTTAACGCCGGTTCCTCTGAGAACCCCCTCTCTTTTATTAGGTACGATAGACTTAATTTAGTAATATACATAGATAATTCCTAAATCTTTCACCCCCCCCACCCTAAAAACTTCCGCATGAAAAAATATACCTATCACTACGATTTCCTTTCTTTAGTTAATTTAATTTTTGCCCCCCTACCCTAGTGGTAATACATTCATTGTTACCGAATAGCGGTACGGTAAGACTACCAAAGAAATATCAATTTCATGCCCGCTCACGGTACAGTAATTCTTCCATCAGTACCTGTATATAGGTTTGCTCTTTACCAGCTGCAGGTATTATCTCTTCCGGTTGAAGGAACAGTATTTGCGATCTTCATATTAATCGGAGCTTTGTCCAATAATCCCCAGGCGCCAGAGTGATAATTTTTCCGCTGAATATCAAGCCCCACAATGTTTGAGATGTGCAGCCAAGTCAGCGCAAAGCGTGAAGGCCCAGCATTTAACCCACCTTGCCTTGTCTGAATAATCAGATTGCGTTCTATAAGGTCAGATTTTGCCCTCTGTATTACGTCACGTGAATTCCAGCCACGTTTTTTTAACCATGAAAACGATAGATGCAGTTGCCCATTATTGACTCCGTTATGCTGCCGTATCAATTCTAATAGTAGGGCTCTAGCGGAGTAGCTTGATCCTTTAAAAGCAGCACAATCAAGTACCATGTGCGGTAGAGCACCATAAAGACCATTAACTGCCTCTAGAGGACGTTTTTGCTTTTTAGTACGCATAACCTAACTATCCTAGATACGTGAAAGAAAGCAATAAACGCCCCACAATTCTGTTATTGATAACTCGGCAAGGTCAGCTTCTACTTCATACTGAGGGAAACGTGCCAAGAGCACACTTAGATATTTTCTATCCAACCAGGACTATCCATTAATTCTGAACTAGTTTTCTTAATTGCTTGTAGGTTCATCCAGGAGGCTTTGCCTTGCGAATACATAGTTTATCCCCCTGTACTTTTAATTAATGCGTGTATGTCTTCAGCACGCCACGCCGTAGTCCTCTCACCCAATTTAACAGATTGGGGATATTTCCCCGATTTAACACCAGCCCACCAAGAGGAACGACTGACAGGAATATAAAATAAGATTTGAGGTAACCGGACAAATCCGGTTTCTGGAAGCTGCATAGCCATCGCATAGTCTCCTTTTAGGATATGCTCATACTCACCTGAGCACAATACAATCACCAGTAAAGCAGACTAAATTCACGGTTTGTCGGAAACCGTGAAAATTAAAATCTAATTTTTTTCCGAATTTTTGTTAATCTGTTTTCTATGCTCCTAAATTTTGTGATTTTTTCTTTACCATTACTAAACCAAAAAACAGTTCCTTCCTCGTCAATTTCTTGCATAACATCCCCTGGCACACTTGAAATTGACATTTCTTGCAGCTCTTTCAATACATCTGCGGAAGATTTACTTTTGCCTATCCTTTTAAGAATTTTATAAAGCAAGACACCCAGAGCATCCATACCTCGTAACCCAAAACGAGTACCTGCAAGCAACCTTAGTTTATCAGACTCAGTTCTAAGCTTATTATCATGGACTTAAGAAGATCAGCTTTTAGGTTTGATAAAGCAACTTTTAACTATGCGGCTGAATTACAACCCATTAAATCAGAATACAAATTTGAAAGTATCTCTGACTGATATATTGATCCTGGTGTAATTCCATGCTTTTCTTCAATACTTATCAATGCATTAATCAGTTTTTGCATCCGTTTAGAAAATGTGTATTTAATACTGGAAATACGGACATTAAAATGTGCAGAAGGAAAACCAGCAGCATCTTCCAATAATTCCACAACATGGTCATACTCTTCGAGGCCTTCTAAAATATGAATATCATCAGTATTTTCTACATTCAATTTTTGACGATATTTAGCCTGAATGGATTTACTTTTTACCTTTTTGCGCGGCATCTAGTTTCATTCCCCACCATTTAAATAGCTTAACTCTTTCCTTAAACCGCTCTCCACGGTCATATGCCCTTGCAACTTCATTGTCATGAATATGATCAAGTGCCAGCTCCACTGCGTTCCGACTAAAGCCATGGTCACGAGCTAACGTAGAAAATGAGCTACGCCAACCATGAGGTGAATGTTTACCTTCAAGTCCTAAAGTAACACGATATACTTTTTCAATAGATTCGCGTCCTATATGCTTATTCCCTGTAGGAGAAGAAAACACATACCCTTTGCCTCCATAAATACTTTTCCACTGGTGCAGCTCTTCCGTAACCTCAGAACATAATGGAATTCGATGATCACTAAACCGTGATTTAACTTTCATTTTTACACGTGGAATATTCCAGGATGGCTGGGCACTCTTAAGATCAAATTCCTTCCATTCTGCATCGATAATATTTCCAATACGGGCCGCAGTAAATGCGCACAAGCGATGTGCCACCCGTACGGACGGTGAGATATTTGCCATATTTGCACGACGTAAAATATCTCCCAATGATGCAAAGTCTAATAAAGCTGGCATACGCCCGACACCTGTTTTCTGAGGCAATATCTCGCGTGCGGAAAAAGCTGGATTATCTCTACATAGCCCCTTAGCTTGGCATAACGAAAAACACCATTTAAGTGTTGGAGAATGCGGGTAGCTGTTTCAAGAACACCTCGCTTATGAATATCTCGATGGTCTTAGCAACAATGGCAGGAGTAATATTTGTAATGGGTAGTTTGCCAATAACTGGGTAGATGTCACGCTTAAAGGCCCGAGATGACTTGGCATAATGCATAGTGCTCCATTGAGGCTTTTTCATTTCTAACCATTCCATTGCAATTAACTGAAATGTGTTGTCACTTGCCGCATTGGATTCTGAGCGGTTGATTCGTCGTTGCGTAATCGGATCTTTACTTTCCCGTAAAAGAGCTTTGACTTCAGACAACTCAACCCGTGCTACTGCCAGAGAAATAGCTGGATAGGGACCAATGGAATAAACTTTTTCCTTACCACTAATTCGGTACTTGATTCGCCAGGATGCATTGCCAGGAGAAGTGATAAAAAGATAAAGACTCCCTCCGTCTGAAACCCTTGCACCGCAGCCTTCTTTAGCTATAAAGGCTCTGATAGCCCTATCAGTAAGCCTTCCTGATATACCTCCAATGATACCCCCATTATCTCTGGATATAAATATTTTGCGCTAGATTTAAATAGACACTAAACTATATATGTATATAAAAAGAAAAATGCCGTCTATTATACGGCGTTAGATGTTGCTGGTTAGTATTAATGGTGGAGGCGGCGGGAATCGAACCCGCGTCCGCAAATCCTCTACAGTCAGATCTACATACTTAGCCCTGATATTAATTTAACCAGATAACCGTCAACAGGCGAACTGAAATCAGGCGAGTCACCTATTATTTAGCACTATGCAAAGTGACCCTGCAAAATGCGATCCTCGTTAATGGCTCCACTGTCTGTTGCCAGACCCGGCGTTGAGGCCCACCGGTGCGGAGTCTAACCGGATTTAAGCGGCTAGAGCGTAACTATCTTCGTTTGCAATTATTACGTTTCCAGATGGATTTACGAGGTGACTGGTCCTCGGTATGCCCTGCTCTGCTTTGAAACCCACGTCGAAGCCAGGTCGCCCCCGGATTCTGTGTTACTTCTGTATTACGGTTGTTTGATATTTTTATTCAGGAATAGTTCAACCGTAAACAGTCTGTATTTTAACAGATTCTAGAGGTGATTGAGTAATTCTTGTGGGTGTTCAATAAGATGCTTAGCACCCCAGGTTTCGGGAGATTCATTTCCATTACCCAAATAACCATACTTTGCCACAACGGGTTCTATTCCAGCTGCCAAGCTCGCTTCAACATCCCGTATATCATCACCTAAATAAATACATGCGTGAGGAGCAACATCCAATATATTGATTGCTGCCAGAAGTGGTTCAGGATGCGGCTTATAGTTAACGGTATCCCCTCCGCTGATTACACAGGCCGGACGGGAACTTAAGCCAAGTTGTTCTAATAAAGGATTGGTAAATCTTGCAGGCTTATTTGTAACAATTCCCCAGAGCAAATTACGGACTTCTGTCTCTTCTGCCCATCCGGCAGAGCCCATCTGCGCGGCAACTACCTTCTCATCCGGAGAGAGTAACGAGGGGATGAACAGAAGTATAGATCAGTCAATCCATTATCTGGTGTATGGCAGGAAACCCTGGTCAATACTTTGCACAAAACCCTGCAATAACCCTTATCCGGCCTATAACACGAAACAAGGGGTGTTGACTTGACTTTTACCGGCAGGCAAGCGGTACTGGTCGCAGGACAGGATCAGCTTTTCTGTCCTGCCGACTCACTACAGGAGAGATCCGTTATGCCGGAATACCCGATATGCCCACATAATGATAAGCAACCCGTCACTACCGGTGCATGCAGAGTAGTACCCGTTCCGGCACAACCGGTCCCTGCCCTGACAGAACAGCTCAATGCACTGGTACAACTGCCAACCCCCGACTTAAAAAAACATTGGTGCCGGCTTTATCACACACAGCCACCGGCACGGATGACCCGCAACCTGTTGCTACTGGCGGTTGGCTGGAAAATGCAGGCCCGGACACTGGGCGCTCTTGACGCAGTGGCAAAGCGTAAGCTCCGTGCTGCTGCTGCGGGTAATGGTAAACGGGGTACCGGAGCGATGGGTTCCTCCGTTCGCCTCAAACCCGGTACCAGGCTGATTCGTGAATGGCACGGAGAAATCCACGAGATCATCGTGCTCGAAACCGGCTTCGAATGGAACCATCAGCACTACCGGTCCTTATCGGATATTGCCGGACAGATCACCGGCGCACACTGGTCCGGTCCGCGCTTCTTCGGACTCAGACCGAAACCGGATCATTTCAGCCGGGCCACCGGGAAACCCAATGCGTAATCAGGGGAACAGAAAAAACCCGATCAGATGTGCTGTGTATACCCGTAAATCTTCTGAAGAGGGGCTGGAACAGGATTTTAATTCGCTGGATGCGCAACGGGAAGCCTGTGAAGCGTATATCACCAGCCAGAAGCACGAGGGCTGGATGATCGTGAGTGAAAGGTATGACGACGGGGGTCTGTCCGGTGCCACCATGGAGCGTCCGGCTCTGAAACGCCTGCTTGCAGATATCACAGCAGACAAGATTGATTCTGTCATCGTCTACAAGGTCGACCGGCTCTCCCGGTCCTTATCTGATTTCGTCAGAATGATTGAGATCTTTGATACCGGAAAGGTGTCATTTGTCTCGGTAACGCAGCAGTTTAATACCACCACTTCCATGGGCCGACTGACCCTGAACATGCTGCTCTCCTTTGCCCAGTTTGAACGGGAGGTCACCGGCGAGCGGATCCGGGATAAGATTGCCGCTTCCAAGAAGAAGGGGATGTGGATGGGGGGTCTGCCCCCGCTGGGCTATGATGTCCGGGATCGTAAACTGGTGATCAATCCGGCAGAGGCAGACACTGTCTGCCATATTTACCGGCGTTATCTTCAACTGGGCTCTGTCCGCCTGCTGAAGGAAGACCTGACCCGTGATGGCCTGGTGAGTAAACTACGCGTTACCCAACATGGCCGGAAATCAGGTGGCAGGCCATTTGCACGCGGTGCACTCTATCTGATGCTGTCCAACCCGCTTTATCAGGGTAAGATCGTGCACAAGAACCAATGCTATCCCGGGCGCCATGAGCCGATCCTCTGCGCTGATCTGTGGCACGACGTGCAAACCCTTCTCACCACTAACCGGGTAAAACGCAGGAGCCGCATCCCTGCGGGAAACCCGGCCCTGCTGGCCGGATTACTGTTTGATGAAGACGGGGAACGGATGACCCCGGTCCATACCCGGAAAAAAGGCAGGGCCTACCGATATTACGTCTCCGGGACATTGCTTACCGGTGCCGGCAAAAAGGGCAGGCGTCTCCCTGCCGGTGACATTGAAGGACTCCCCGTGCGCTATCTCCTGCAACTGCTCAGAGAACCTGAAACACTGTACCAGATGACAGAACCCTACGTCCGTACTCTTCCGGAGCGCAAATCGCTGATGGTTGCCGCCTCACAATTAGCAGCCGGGTGGCCCCGCTCAGGTAGTGCGGTAAAACGTAGGATCCTGCGGCGTCTCATCGCCCGGATGGATATCGGACCCGGCTCCGTTGCCCTTCAGATACGGCCACAGCAATTACCCGTCATCCTGGGTGCAGAGCATACGCCTGTTCCTTGTAGTGAACCATCTGATCTCCTCACGATCCGTATACCGGCAAAGCTGAAACGGGCCGGTCTGGAAATGAAGTTTGCTATAGAGGGAGATCATGCTCTTGCCGGCAGGCATCCGGACCCGCATCTGCAACGACTCATCGGCAAAGCTCATGTGTTCCGGGCCATCTTCCTGCGTGGCGGGCAATCAATTGCCGGGATGGCAGGCGAAGCAGGTGTCAGCAGTTCCTATTTTACGCGGATCCTGCGTCTGAGCTTTCTTGCCCCCGACTTCACCAGGGCGATCTTAGCCGGCAGGCAGCCGGTACAACTGACTGCCCGCCGGCTGAAATCCTGCTCAGTGATCCCCGTGTCATGGGACGAACAAAAGTCCCTCTTTGCCTGGACCTGACCGCTTTCCGTTTGTATCCCGCCTCTCTTCCCCTGCCGGCAGTCCTCCTCATCCCTGCCGTACTATACCAGGGGAAATACGCACGGGTCGTACCTGCGTAAAGGGCGAATGAGATATCTGCCGGATTACCGGGATGCTGCCGGAGTGCAGGGTCTCTGCCCGGGCGCTCATTCAGGGTGATTCCCGCGTAAGACCCCGGAATACCGGCAGAAACTGCTCTGCTGCTTGTGACGCTTTATCTTTTGATATCAACAGGTTAGATGGTGGCGGAGAGAGCGGGATTCGAACCCGCGGTACGGCTAAAACCGTACGCACGCTTTCCAAGCGTGTACCTTAAACCACTCGGCCATCTCTCCTTAATCATCAATCCTACCAACTTTCTAAATTCTATCTACTTATTTAACTCGAGCCAACATTTAAGACCTTCAGCGTTAAGATTAACATCCATGCTTAACAGATCATAGATTTCATCCTGTGACAAAGTACATCCATGAGCCTTTATTCGTTGCATAAGTAGTTCACCAAGCCTTTTCACTAAAGAAATATGTCCATCAGATCTCTGAATATAAATGTTACTAGCTATTGTTACATAGGCGTCAATCAGTTCATGCATCACTTTGGCGTGATGAGTTAAATTTCCAATACGAGAATAATGGGTAAGAAAAGCGTATTGTGGATCATAACTCATGATCCGATCTAAAGAATGATGCGCCGCAAGAGGATCAAATTGTACTGGGGTCGTGGTTGGAAAAACAAACTCTATGCCGTTTACATCAAATTCCCGGTAAGACACACCAAAAGTATCGCCCGTAAAAAATGATCGGCTTGTTGCGTCAAAAATACAATAGTGGTGACGAGCATGGCCTGGTGTATCAAGAAACAACAGTGTTCGGCCATTCATTTTAAGAGAAAATTTATCAGTCGCCTCGATTATACGACTTGCATCTACTGGACGAATTTCACCATACATACGCCTAAATTTTTCCTCGCCATAAACTGCCATGGTACTTTTAATTAGCCTAGAGGGATCTATCATATGGCGAACAGCGCGCGGGTGTGCAACCAGCTTTGCATTAGGAAAACAGCGCATAAATTCCCCCGCACCACCCGCATGATCAAGATGGATATGCGTAAGAAATAAATAGGAAATACTCTCAAGAGAAATATTTCTTTGATGTAATATTTCTATTACTCCCGGAACAGAAAAAAAGGTCCCTGTATCTACCAATGCTACTGTGCTGCCCTCAACTATCAAATGAATTGCAGCAAGTCCCGGACGATAATACTCCGCATCAATAGCACTAATGCCATGATCGTAATCAATAATATTGGGTAAAGTCATGAGTACTACTCAATAAAAGTAGTAATATCTATTTCTAAGTATAGTGCCATGTTTGCTATTTGCTTATGATGCCGATTGCTTCAATTGTTCAAGTATTGCCGGATTCTCTAAGGTAGAAACATCTTGAGTTATTTGCTCCCCTCTTCCTATAGCACGTAACAAACGTCGCATAATTTTTCCTGAACGAGTTTTTGGTAGATTATCCCCAAAACGTATTTCTTCAGGCTTTGCAATTGGGCCTATTTCTTTTGATACCCAGTTTCGTAACTCAGTGGCTATTTTCTTGGCATCGTCTCCCTTGGGACATAGTCCTTTAAGTACTACAAATGCAACAACCACCTCACCTTTGACCTCATGAGGCTTCCCTACCACTGCAGCTTCTGCAACTAACGAGTTAGCCACGAGTGCTGATTCAATCTCCATAGTACCTAAACGGTGACCAGAAATATTTAATACATCGTCAACACGCCCCATTATCCAAAAATAGCCATCCAAATCACGGTGTGCAGAATCACCAGCCAGATAATATTTACTTCCAATATCATCAGGAAAATAGGTGTTTTTGAAACGATCTGGATTACCCCAGATAGTGCGTGCCAATGAAGGGAATGGGCGCTTAATAACCAGAAGTCCTCCTTCACCATTTTCTACCTCTTGGCCAGCCTCATCCACTATGGTCGCCATAATTCCTGGTAATGGAAATGTACAGGAACCAGGCTTGAGCGGAACCGCACCTGGTACTGGAGCAATCATATGGCAGCCTGTTTCAGTCTGCCACCAGGTATCTACAATTGGACAGCGAGACTGACCAACCACTTTGTGGTACCAAATCCAGGCCTCTGGATTAATTGGCTCACCTACAGAACCCAACAAGCGTAGTGAGGAGAGATCATAATTCTCGGGTAGTTCAGGTCCCAATTTAATTAGTGAACGAATTGCAGTAGGTGCAGTATAAAAAACGGTAACTTTATGGTCCTGAATTATTTTCCAGAAACGCCCTGCATCAGGAAAGGTGGGTACACCCTCAAACACGATTTGCGTAGCCCCCATTGCCAGTGGACCATAAGCAACATAACTATGACCTGTAATCCAACCCACATCGGCAGTACACCAGAAAATATCCGTTGGCTTATAATCAAAAATCCACATCATGCTCACCATCGCACCCAATAAATAACCTGCGGAAGAATGCTGTATACCTTTGGGTTTTCCAGTAGAACCAGATGTATAAAGAATGAATAAAGGATGCTCAGCACTGACCCACTCAGGTTCGCAGTAAATCGGTTTATCGAGAATCAACTCATGCCACCAGATATCACGTGAGTTATGCCACTCTATATCTTTGCCAGTGCGTTGGTATACAACTACTGATCTGACAGATTCTGTTTCACTCATAGCAAGTGCTTTATCTACTACCGGTTTCAAAAGAATCCCTTTACCTCCGCGCATCTGCTCATCTGCTGTAACTACAGCTACGGCAGCGGTATCAACAATACGTTCGTGTAGGCTTTTTGCTGAGAAACCGCCAAACACCACAGAATGAATTGCCCCGATTCTGGCACAAGCCTGCATTGCAACTACTGCCTCAATGCTCATAGGCATATAAATAATCACTCGATCGCCTTTTTTAATATTTAGCGATCTAAGTCCGTTGGCAAATTGACATACCTGTAGATGAAGGTCACGATATGTAATTCTAGTTATGCTACCTTCATCCGACTCGAAAATAATTGCAATTTTGTCTGAATTAGCCTCGAGATTCCGATCAAGGCAGTTATAAGAAATATTTAACTCGCCATCATCAAACCATTTAAAAAAAGTATAGTTTTTCTCATCCAATACGCGAGTGAAAGGCTTATGCCACTGAATGTATTCTCGTGCCAACCTACCCCAAAAGCCTTCATAATCTTCTTCTGCTTCTTTGCAGAGTGCATAATAGGCCTCTTCACTTGATAAGTTAGCTTGATTAGCAAAAGCATCATCAGGGGTAAAAAGACGGTTCTCATGTAAAACTGATTCAATTGTTGCCACTGAATACCTCCGGAGACTATTCTTCTTTAAGATATTGCTGATGTCTGGGAAATTGTATCATCTGCATTTACTGAATCAACCCCATGCTTAAATTAAGCGTAAAAACTGAATAATAAGTTTGCACTACCAAAATAATGAGTTACGAATAATTCTGCCTATGTGCAATCCATGAGAATAAAAGCTACCTAAAAGATATACTGCTAACTACAATTTTAAGGTGCCAAGTATCTCTTTCCTCTTTCATTTATTATATTTTTTTGCTATTATATAGCGATAATTTTTGTGGGCTCTTTAGCCCATTTTTTGTTTCTGGCGATGCTATGGAGCTGTATGAAATTTTAGAGCCGACCCTAACCAGCTTGGGCTATGAGCTGGTTGATGTGGAAAGATCCTCTCGTGGGCGATTATTGAGGATATTCATAGATAAACCTGGTGGCATTAATGTTGATGACTGTGCTGCGGTAAGTCATCATTTGAGTAGATTGTTTACTGTCGAAAATATTATTTATGATCGACTAGAGATCTCCTCACCTGGACTGGACAGACTATTATGTAAAAAGTCTGATTTCATCCGTTTTACAGGAGAAATGGTCAAGCTAAAATTACGCTTGTCATTGAAGGGACAAAGAAATTTTGTTGGTATTTTACGTGAAGTAAGTGATGAAGTATTACAGCTGGAAGTAGACGGAAAAATGTTTGCTCTTGAGTTAAACAACCTTGAAAAGGTCCGCCTGGTCCCAAAATTATAAATAACTGAGAATTTGGCTGGAGGTAACATGAGCCGCGAAGTTTTACTATTGGTAGATGCGCTAGCGCGCGAAAAAAATGTTGAAAAAGACGTAGTCTTTGCTGCCTTGGAACTGGCATTAGGGTCAGCCACAAAAAAGCGATTTCGTGAAGATGCCGGTGTACGTGTAGCTATTGATCACGAGACTGGTAATTATCAGTCTTTCCGTCGCTGGCAGGTGGTAGAAGACGATAGTGTTGAAGATCCCGCACGTCAAATCTCCATAACTGAGGCACAGAAACGTGATGACAAGATCCAGTTGGAAGAATTTATAGAAGAGCCACTAGAGCCCATAGAGTTTGGCCGTATCGGAGCACAGGCAGCAAAACAAGTAATATTTCAAAAAATACGTGATGCTGAACGGGAACAAATCCTAAACGATTTTCTAGAACGTAAAGAATATATGGTAACCGGTACCATAAAACGTATGGAACGTGGTAACGCCATTATTGAATCTGGTAAAGTTGAGGCAGCTCTGCCACGTGACCAAATGATTCCAAAAGAAAATCTACGGGTAGGTGACCGTGTTCGAGCTTATTTGTCGAAAGTTGATCGTACAGCCAGAGGACCACAACTGATATTGTCGCGGATAGCTCCAGATTTTCTTATGAAGCTATTTGAATTAGAAGTACCAGAGATTGAAGAAGGATTGTTGGAAGTTAAATCTGCCGCTAGAGACCCCGGTTCACGAGCAAAGATTGCAGTAAGGTCTAATGATCAAAGAGTGGACCCGATTGGTACCTGTGTTGGGATGCGTGGTTCAAGGGTACAAGCTGTAACAAGTGAATTGGCAGGAGAACGAGTAGATATAATTTTGTGGTCGGATGACCCAGCCACATTTGTAATTAACGCGCTAGCACCAGCTGAAATCAGCAGTATCGTAGTCGATGAAGAAAAGCATTGTATGGATATTGTAGTGGACGAAGAGAATCTGGCTCAAGCAATTGGTCGTGGTGGTCAAAATGTGCGACTTGCATCTGAATTGACAGGCTGGGAGCTTAATATCATGTCCATGGAAGAATCAGTAGCTAAAAATGAGGAAGAACTTTCAGTAATAAGAAAACTCTTTATGGAAAAACTGGATGTAGATGAAGAAGTAGCAGATATCCTTGCACAAGAGAGTTTTACTACCTTGGAAGAAGTAGCTTATGTGCCTCTAAGTGAAATGCTAGAAATTGAATCACTTGATGAAAAAACTGTCAATGAATTACGGAACCGGGCACGTAATATGCTCTTAACAGAGGCTATCGTTTGTGAGGAAAATGTAGAAAATATGGCCGAGGATCTTCGTTCACTAGAGGGTATGGACAATGACACAGCACGTGAATTGGCAGCAAGAGGAATTAAAACCCAAGAGAATCTTGCTGATTTGGCTGTTGACGATCTGGTAGAAATGATCGAAATTGATACTGAGCGGGCTAAGGAATTAATTATGACTGCGCGAGCACCCTGGTTTACTTAATGGCATTTGAATAGTATACAAATTAAAGGCTCTATCATTTAATGGCTCAAACTAAAGTAGAACAATTTGCTAATGAATTGGGACTGCTACCAGCAGCATTACTGGAGCAGCTCAAAGCAGCTGGTGTGAGCAAGCAATTAGCTAAAGACAGCTTGACTGAGGAAGACAAGGCTCAGCTACTTGATTATCTTCGGAAGGCTCATGGGACTAAGGGCGAAAAAAGTAAGATTACTCTGACTCGTCGACAAACCTCTGAGATCAGAAAATCAGATAGTACTGGAAAAGCTCATACTATCCAGGTAGAAGTACGTAAAAAACGTGTATTTGTTAAACGTGAGACACCAGAGAAAGTAAAAAATAAGGACGATTCTAATAAGACTACTACTTCACCACCTCCTACCCCTCCAGTATCTAAAAAACAGGCAGCTGCTGCCTCAGTAGACGCCGAACAGCAAGCATTACGTCAAGAAGAAGCAAAAAAACAAGCTGAACTGATTGCACGCCAAACTGCAGAAGTTAAGGAAAAGAAGCAACGTAATAAGAAATCGGCTGCAACCGATGATAAAGAGATTGAACCAACTCCTATTGAAACACCAAATACAGCTGAAAAAGGAGTATCTCCGCTTACTCCGACAGAGGGTACTTTACATAAGCCTATAGTTAAACCAGAAGACAAGGCAGCAAAAGCTGAAAAGAAAAAGAAACAGACTAAACAAGTTGTCTGGAAAGATGATAATGCTGGAAAACGTGGGCACAAGGGACGTAATGATCTATCCGGAGGAAAAGGTTGGCGTACTCGAAGAGATAGACACGTTAAACCCGCCACCCCTAGCGAAGACCAGGCAGCTCATGCTTTCTCAGCTCCAACAGAGCCCGTTGTACATGAAGTAATGGTACCTGAAACTATTTCTGTCGGAGCGCTTGCTCAGAAGATGACAGTAAAAGCTGCTGAAGTAATCAAAACTCTGATGAAAATGGGTAGCATGGTTACCATTAACCAAATGTTGGATCAAGAAACAGCAATGATTGTTGTAGAAGAAATGGGCCATACTGCAAAGTATGCTGCTTTGGATAGCCCTGAAGCATTTCTATCAGATAATGAAGACCCTACCGAAAATTTTAAAATAGAACCGCGTGCGCCAGTAGTTACAGTTATGGGCCATGTTGATCATGGCAAAACTTCTTTACTTGACCATGTGCGCCGTACACGTGTTGCAAGTGGTGAAACAGGTGGTATTACACAGCATATCGGTGCTTATCATGTCGAAACAGAGAAAGGTATGATTACTTTTCTTGATACACCTGGTCACGAGGCATTTACTGCAATGCGTGCTCGTGGATCTAAGGTTACTGATCTAGTTGTTCTTGTGGTCGCTGCAGATGATGGCGTCATGCCTCAAACTATAGAAGCTATACATCACGCCAAAGCTGCTAAGGTACCAATGATAGTAGCTATCAACAAGATAGATAAACCAGAAGCAAATTCTGAACGTATAAGACAAGAACTAATAGCACAAGAGGTATTACCTGAAGACTGGGGTGGTGACACTATGTTCATTGAAGTCTCAGCTAAAACTGGTCAGGGTATTGATACATTACTTGAAAGTATGTTGCTTCAGGCCGAAGTTCTTGAACTCAAGGCTGCAAAAGATGGTCCTGCCAAGGGTATTGTTATTGAATCACGTATTGATAAGGGACGTGGCCCAGTAGCAACAATTTTAGTCCAGTCCGGAACACTGAGACGAGGTGACAATCTGCTTGCAGGAGCAGTTTTTGGTCGGATTAGAGCAATGTTAAACGAA
Source organism: Nitrosomonadaceae bacterium (assembly GCA_965205785.1). Classification (GTDB taxonomy): domain Bacteria; phylum Pseudomonadota; class Gammaproteobacteria; order Burkholderiales; family Nitrosomonadaceae; genus BJGV01. Next base: position 1,221,305 of record OZ242188.1, on the reverse strand, counting down.
AATGGGAAGCCTGTAGAAGAAGCAGGGCCTTCCATTCCCGTGGAAATCCAAGGACTGTCAGAAGTACCAAAAGCTGGAGAAGTAGTAATGACACTAGCTGATGAACGCAAAGCTCGTGAAATAGCGCTTTTCCGGCAGGGTAAATTCCGCGATGTTAAACTTGCTAAATTACAAGCTGCTAAATTAGAGAATGTTTTCGAGCAAAAAGGTGAAATTAAAATACTTGCACTGATCATCAAAGCAGATGTGCAAGGCTCCTTTGAAGCATTGACACATGCGTTAGAAAAACTTTCAACGGATGAAGTTAGAGTTAATATTATTCACAGTGGCGTAGGTTCAATAACAGAGTCAGACATCAATTTAGCACTTGCTTCTAAGGCTGTAGTTATTGGCTTTAATAGTAGAGCAGATGCGATTGCACGAAAACTAATCGGATCAACAGGAGTTGATGTACGTTATTACAGTATTATCTACGAAGCAGTAGATGAAATTAAAACAGCACTATCAGGAATGATGACCCCAGACCGAAAAGAAAATGTTGTAGGTCTTGTTGAAGTTCGTGAAGTATTCCGTATTTCCAAAATCGGTGTGGTAGCAGGTTGTTATGTGCTTGAAGGCATTATCAAACGCGGTTCGCTTGTGCGATTAAAGCGAGATAATGAGTTGATCCATACTGGGGAACTAGATTCCTTGAAGCGCTTTAAAGACGATGCAAAAGAAGTAAGATCAAGTTTTGAGTGTGGCTTATCATTAAAAAACTTTAATGATATCCAAGCAGGTGATCAACTTGAAGTATATGAAATCATTGAAATTGCGAGAAGCCTGTAATATAGGAACATCATGCCAAAAGATTATTCCCGCGCTTTGCGGATTGCAGATCAAATTCAACGTGAACTTGCAGAATTGATTCGTAACGAGCTTAAAGACCAGCGTGTTGGCATGATTACACTGACAGGGGTTGAGGTAAGCCAAGATTATGGTCATGCTAAAGTCTATTACACTACATTAGGAAGCGCCGAAGATAATTTTCTGACTGATAAGGGCTTACAACATGCATCTGTATTTTTACGCAGTCAATTGTCACATCGACTAAGGCTTCGCATTGTTCCAATACTACATTTTATTTATGACAAATCAATCGAACAGGGAATACATCTTTCACAATTAATAGATAAGGCTGTAAAACAAGATGAGCAAGGAGAAAATCCTTCTTAATATTACGAATTAACTCTTGATTTTTCCCTCTGTTAAATCTATAGACTTTGCTAACTAAACCAACTAAACGAAATATCAGTGGCATTCTGTTACTGAACAAGCCCATTGGGATCACTTCCCATCAGGCACTACAAATTACCAAGCATATATTTAATGCGTCCAAGGCTGGACATACCGGTACACTGGATCCGATGGCGACTGGTTTATTGCCGGTATGTTTCGGTGAAGCCACCAAGTTCTCTTCTACTTTATTGGGCGCGGACAAAACGTATAAAGCTACTCTTAAACTTGGATATATAAGTTCAACTGGTGATGCTGATGGTGAAATTTCTGTTGTAGGTGATGTTAGTCTTACATTAAAGCAGGTTAAATTAGCGTTACAAAGTTTGATCGGGAGAATTATGCAAACCCCACCTATGCATAGTGCTCTGAAGCACAGAGGAAAACCTTTGTATAGCTACGCAAGAAAAGGTATAGAAATTGAAAGGAAGCCACGCGAAATAACAATATATGATTTACAGGTAGTAGCACTTGAAGAAAATCAGATGGACATCATAGTCAAATGTAGCACAGGCACTTATATTCGAACTTTGGCAGAAGATCTTGGTAAAATTTTAGGCTGTGGGGGGGCATATGTAACTTCTTTGAGTCGAAGCGCCATAGGTAATCTCAAACTGTCTGATGCCTATCCCTTGGATATTCTTAAAAAAATGCCATCCTCACAATGTGATGCTTGCCTACATCCGACAGATATTCTCTTACAAAACTTACCAACCGTAATTATGAACGACATAGACTCTAAACGTTTACTACATGGGCAGATTGTAACCGACCCAACTCTGGCAAATAAATTTCAGGAAAGAGAAGAAGTCCGACTATATGATAAAAAGAAACGGTTACTAGGATTAGGAGAAATTACAACATGTGGTGAAATAATACCAAAACGTTTAATAGCAATGTCCTCTATGCAGATTTTACCTAAATAGGTATAAATCAAAATAATCATCAAAAATCCTGTACATTTACCCTTAGTTGAAATACATATTGAACTACAGCATAGAAATAGTTTCAGCGTGCTTCATTATAACCTTGACGAGCTTTTTTTAATAGTTGGCGAGCTGTAACGACACGTTCTTCCAAGATCTGCTGCCGACGCCAATACGCTTCTGAAAGTCTAGTGCCTCGACCTACGATTCCAAGTCGTTCACCAGGAAGGGGCTCAACTCCAGCCTCACGATCAATCTCTGCCTTACGTAAGTCATCTTTAGCTGTCTTAACAATATTTAATGTTTTATCCAATAACTGTGATCGTTTCTGTGCACGGCGGTTTATACTATCTATCTCTGTTTTTGAAGCAGGCTTTACTCCAGTATTATTAATGTTGACTGTAGATTTCTTAACTGAACGCGCTCCTGGCTGTGGTTTCTCTCCATACATAACTCGCCCGTCTGGCATTACAGACTTGTAAATAGACTCAGCCATAGCAGCAGGGACTAGCACTTTAGTACCAACTAACACCAAACAACAAACTGCTAAGACAACATACATTTTTCTAAGTAATTTACGGCCTTCACCAGAATTAGTATTTATAAAATCAGCTAAAAACCATGTCAGGGGAAGATACCCCCCCCTTATTTCCCCAGCTCTGAGAATCAACCCGAGAAAATGATTTTTGGATCCGTATAGCCGATCTCTTGGTAAATAAATTTTTACCCATTTCTCCTCTCCTAATCACTCTCAATATTAAACGTATATAAGATAGTTTCGATGACATGTTAGAATTTCTTTAGCTTTTATGAAAAGAATTATATATAAGCCTTCAGAAATTTTATAAATTCTCTTGCTACAAACTATTATTTTCCAGATACATACAGATGATCTACCATGGGACTATCTGCCCATCATAGGCAACAAATTTTCCTGAGTCAGCAAGTGTAACCCCTCTTATAACGCTTAACATACCAGATACACTCTGCTCTGCAGAAATTAACCCATTTTGACCACCCATATCAGTTCTCACCCATCCAGGGTGCAATAAAACTGAAATGATGTCATTTGATCTTAGGTCAATGGCAAGACTCTTTACAACCATGTTTACGGCTGATTTACTTGATCTATATATATAGCTGCCACCACGACTGTTATCGGCAACACTACCCATCTTACTAGTTATAGTCACAATAATTTTTCTACTACTCCGCGTAATCTGAGTAATAAATTCTTCTGCCATCCTTAACGGTGCCATAGTATTTACTAAGAAAGCATGCCCCCACGCTTCATAGTCTGTGTGACCAAAACTACTACCATTTGTACCTGGATAGACTCCAGCATTATTAATAAGCAAGTCTATGGATTTATTGGCCAAAGTTTGTGATAACCTTTTAATTTGCTCATGGTCTGCAACATCAAGTACACACAATGTTATTTGATCGGGATATTCTGCCGCAAGCTTATTCAATACATCTGATTTCTCAGGATTACGACAACAAGCTAGAACACACCAGCCATCATCGGCAAGTTGTTTTGAAAACTCAAGCCCAATCCCACGATTTGCACCTGTGATTAAAGTAGTCTTCATACTCTCCTCCAAAATTTAGATGGCTATATTGCCACTTTATTTGGTAATTATTGAAATAAAATAAATATCATACCAGAGCGAATTGTAATATTTTGTAACTAGTATCCTATAAATATCACCTCAATCTTATGGCAGTTTGCCTATAGCCAGTTAGGTATCACAAAACCAAATACATTTACACATGGTAGAGACATAGTGTAAATTCACATCTATCAAATTCACTATTAAGGAGAGACTAATGCAGGCCCCCATTAAAAAGATCATCTTAGCCACTGATTTTTCAGAAACTGCTAAAGATGCAAGCTTATATGCCCTGTGGTTAGCCAAAACTCTAAAAGCAGAGCTCATACCCCTGCATGTATTTGATATCGCTGTATGGAACGTTCCTTCACAGTATTACTTAAAACCAGGATTCGATGGAATAGTTGAAGGTGTAGAGGATAGCAAGCAACAAGGAAAAGAGACTCTCCGTAAATTAGAAGAAGAATTTGATATAAAAGTAGATACCGTATTTACGGAAGGCCGTGCTGGAGAAGAAACGGTTCGAGTTGCAAAAGAAATAAAAGCGGACCTTATCGTCCTTGGAACTCATGGATATAGTGGATGGAAGCGATTTACTATCGGAAGTGTTGCAGAGTATATCGTTAGGCATGCTCCTTGTGCTGTTCTTACCACAAGACATGTAGAACGACGTAAAGAAGATCGACGTAAATCAGGCCGAAGAGCAACAGATAGTAAGTAGAAATTAGCAAAAACTAAATACCATATTTAGTTCTTGAGTGTTTGCAAATATTCCTTAAGATCCTGTTTAATCTCTGGTGCTAGGATATAAAGCCCAATAATATTTGGAATACCTAGTGAAAGAATCATAGCATCAGAGAAACGAATAACATTTCCCAGCTCTGCTGCTGCTCCGATAACAACAAAAGAGCAGAATATAAGCTTAAAAGTCAGAGTAACATACCGCTTTTCCCCGAACAGAAAAGCGAGGCATTTCTCACCATAATAATACCAAGTAATAAGCGTTGAATAAGCAAATAACACAACACAAAAAGCTAATACATAAGGAAACCATGAGACAGCGCTTCCCATTGCTGCTGAGGTTAGCTCAACTCCAGCCATACCATCTGTTGTTTTATACACACCAGAAATTACGATAATCAGTGCCGTCATCATACAAATAACAACAGTATCGACAAAAGACCCCATCATCCCAGCAATACCTTGTTTCGCTGGTATATTTGTCTGTGCTGTCGCATGAACGATAGCTGATGAACCAAGACCAGCCTCATTGGAAAACGTTGCTCTTTGTACCCCAGCCAACAAAGCTCCAATAAAACCACCAACACCCGCCTGTAATGAGAAAGCAGAAGTTACAATAATAGTAAGTGCTTCTGGCAAAGCAGACAAATTTATTGCAATAACGATAAATCCTGCCAGTAGATATACTCCTGCCATGAAAGGTACAATTCTGGATGCTGCAGAAGCAATTGACTTAATTCCACCGATAATCACTACTGCTACCATAACAGCCATTATTAGACCAAAGATCCAGCCCTTGCCATAAAACCAGCTTGCCTCACCACCAGTAACATTTAGAACCTGTGCAAAGGATTGATTGGCCTGAAACATGTTGCCGCCACCTATAGCTCCACCAATACATGCTATTGCAAATAAAGTTGCCAAAATTTTTCCTAAATAAGGCACTCCTCGGTTACTCAACGCATCTCGGAGATAATACATTGGCCCACCTGAAATGTTTTTTCTATTCTCAGGATCGGGGTGATGACGGTATTTCACACCAAGGGTCACTTCAATAAACTTAGTTGACATACTAAACATGCCCATAATTGCCATCCACAGGGCCGCGCCTGGCCCACCGACTGTAATCGCCACAGCCACGCCTGCAATATTGCCAAGGCCAACCGTTCCTGAAAGTGATGCTGCAAGAGCTTGAAAAGAACTAATTTGTCCATCTGCGTCCGGCTCAGGATGACGGTTAAAAGCCACTGCAACAGAATGTTTAAAGCAGCGAATATTGATAAAACCAAAATAGAATGTAAAAAATACTGAAGCTGCAGCAAGCCACAGTAGGATCAAAGGTACTTTAATTGGATCACCTGCCGTATTTGCAAGACCAAGGTCAATGCTATAAAAGATGATCGATTCAGAAACATCGGCCAACTTTGAGAATGCGTCATTGATCTGGGAGTCTTTGTTCATGCTTACTCCTTATATGCTCAGGATTTATTTTTCACAAATAGGATTTGAAACAGTAGATGAGGAATAAATAGTACTCCCCACATCTTGGTGGTTCTGCTGACCGTATCTCACATTTAAATTTTCAAGCTGGTAATAATGCTTACTAAACAAAACATGTCTTAGCAACAATAGTTATAAACCAACCCGAAAGATTATCCGCAGCCTCTAAGGTAATGTCAATTTTAAGCTGCTTATTTTGATATAAAATGAATACCCATGGGGGGCGTAGCTCAGTTGGGAGAGCGTCGCGTTCGCAATGCGAAGGTCGGGAGTTCGATCCTCCTCGTCTCCACCATCATAGCTTTATTTGAATTTAAATATGAAATGTCATTAATTCTTTCTAGAACATTTCATTCTTCTTTTAGCCTTTGCAACATACATATCGCGATCTGCTGCTGCAATTGCCTCAAACAACCCCAGTCTATGATCTCGTAAAGCTTTGCCAACAGATGCGCTAATTCCATTGGATAGCAACGCATTAGTAACATTCTTAAAAATTGCTTCACAACCTTCTGCATCACATTCAATGCCCAATATAGCAAATTCATCTCCACCAATTCTTGCAACAATATCATTCTCTCTCAAAGCACTTCTAATGCTATTAGAAGCGCTACGAATAAGAGCATCACCATGCACATGCCCTTTGGTATCGTTAATTTGTTTTAGCCCATCTAAATCGACTATTAATACACATGCAGGACTACCATAACGCTTTGCTCGGGTTTCTTCTGTAGCTACGCTCTGTTCCCAACCATGACGATTCAATAAACCCGTTAATACGTCAGTCCGGGCTGCTTGTTGACTGCGTTCCAAAAGTCTAGCTTGTTTAGCGGCCTTAAGATCAGCAACAAGAACAGTCCCAAGCAGCCTCGCTAGAAACTCAATCAAGGGAAGTTCATCTCTTATTGATTCATCCTTTGGTTTTGGATCGATAGCACACAATGTTCCAAACAATGAGCCATCTGTACTTGCCAACGGCACACCAATATATGCGCCAATTGGAAATTGTTGCGCCACTGGTGATGTTGCAAACAGAGGTACATTCTGGGCATGCGGAACAACACGGGAACCATGCCCTAGAACCATCTGTGAACAAAATGAGTCGCCCCAGCAAAATACTGTTCCCTCTTCTACATTGTAACCGTGATTCTCAGCCTGCAGTACCAGACAATCAGAACCCTCTACCCTTGTCATCATCCAAAGATCAAATCCAAGACGCTTATACAAAAATGATAAGGTTGCTCGACTGGTAGCCTCAAAATCAGCAAAAATAGTTAATTCACTCATGAGCTGACTCTATTCCGTTTCTGAAAGGAAAAAGCTCAATAAAGATAATCTGAAGATGCGCAATATAAATAACACTCACACGTCTAACCAAATTAGTACAGATAATAAATAGACATGAAAAATCGGGCGCAGTTCCCGCGAAGCAGCAATGAGGATTTTTAGAAAACCGAGTAGAAGATAGATACGGATACGTCATAATTAGCTCCTGCACATTAATTAAGTTCTGATTAAGGTACAAGAAGCATCAAGACATATATATCCTGATTTTCTGGCAGCTCCGCTGTCTTTTTGCAAGACCGTAAGCTTTGCGTCCCCACTTCGCAATGGGTTTGCCCTTTTTCAGTTAGACATATCTTATAGTAACTATTTCAGCTTGACAACTTCCAAAAATATTTCAAAATAATTATCTGATAAACAGGAACTTATAAGAATCAGTTTTGTTCGTATCTATAAACGCAAGATAAATACAGAAATTAAAATTCCACTATTGATTTCATTATCTCCATCCTAACCACCCATCTAGGCAATTTCCATCATATTGAGAACGCATAGGTCTACTTGCATCTTCTTGAAAAAAGTGTACTGTTTATTCCTAAGAAAAAAACTACCTTAGATAGCGCTATGACCTCAATAATTCTTTTTTCTTTTGTTAGTCTAACTACCTGAATTGAGATAATAACTTTGAGAACAAAGATTAGTTATTGAAAAATGCTCTGCTAAATGACAACCAAGTTGGCCTGTACGCGTTATGTCACTATCGGCCACTTTTATCAGGAAATAGCCTTATAACTCAGATGAAAACAAAAACCTGTACGATAACTTGTGCTGACTAGACAGAGTGGCCAGGAAACTAGACCCACCTTGTTTAAACCTTCAGGGGAGGTTGATATGAAAAAGATAAAATTATTGAGCTTTATCATCATCCTACTTGGATCGGTTATGAGTGGATCAGTATGGGCAGCAGCGCGCAGCGGGGTTGGGCATACCAATGGAAGTGATCATCTTGCTACAGGGAACCAGCTTGCTGGAGGATCACAATTCAGCGGAGGACAACCCTATGTCAGCGGAGTACAAATTGCTAGAAGAGGGGGCCGGGGGTTTAGAGGTGGTCGTGGATTCAGAGGCGGTAGTCGCTGGTATAGAGGGGGGCGTGGGTTTAGAGGTAGTGGAAGAGGTTTCTATAATCAAAGATTTTATGGTCGCGGCTTTGGTGGGTATTATCGCTATGGCCCAGGAATAGGTTATGGAGTTCCGTATTACTCACCCTATTATTATGGCTGGTAACTAATTGTATAGTAACTGAAAATTATTGATCATATTACACTGTATCAATAGTAAATGTTGTCACAGTGATATGAATAATTAGCTTATTAAATTGCCCATGTTCTTAGAATTGAAAGCCAGAAGAACATGTATCCTTAATGAGATTTGTGTCTTAAAATATAGGAGAAAGTCAATGGCTGATGTGTCCCCCAACCAATGGAAAATGGCGACGATTGGGTTGCTAATTGTAGGTGCAACTGTCTTAATCATGTCACTTGTAATAGGACGTGATACTAAAGTGGTGCCGCCTGAAGAAATAGTACAAAATCAGGAAACTGAAACTAAAATCGCAGAAAAAGAACCAGCGCCTGAGCCTAAAGCAGCTGTAAAAGTAGCAGCTGCACCTCCCCCACCAAAGTCTGCTCCTGCACCTAAACCTGTCTATAATCCTCCTCAGCCAACGCATCCTCCTCAGTCTATAATACAAGCATGTAATAAATATGCCGCAGAACAAGTGGATAGTAAAACTATGGAAGTGGTCAAAGATGCGGGAATTGGGGCTCTTGGCGGTGCAGCGTTAGGTGCGGCAGTTGGCGCGATTGCAGGCGGTGGAAAAGGCGCTGCGAAAGGAGCTGGAATTGGAGCTATAGGAGGTGGAGTGGGTGGAACTCTCTATGGACTTAATGAAAATCGGACACAAGATGCTCGATACCAGGAAGCTTATTCTTCCTGTATGCGTACAAAGGGATATTCTTAAAATATCCATATTAAATCAAGGGATTAGTTGATATATATGTTGGTCATCTAAAGTAAGATACCATCTACAACTTAATCCCTGATTTATCAGGTATAAAATTGAATAATTTGTGTCTGAACGACATATCGCAATACAACATATGCTTTGTAAGCTTATGTTATTAATAAATTAAACACAAATTCCTTACTTTTCTTATTTTTTTGTACCTGTCATGGTTGTTAGTCAGGATGAGCTCACGCGTCCTTTCTCCATCAAAATCGTGTTATAATGTTGTTCTGCTGTATATCTTACCGCTATATGGTACTTAAAAGTATCAGCTGTCGATCCCCTGAGTTCACACTGGCTGTATCAGCCCAGATTTTTAACTGAACAGGGTAACGCTGTTCATGCAGCGGAGTAAGAATTTACTTTTTGAGTAGCCACATGTATGTCCCGCGTACACGGGGGCATGGACGAGAAGATGCTCAGAAGCTCTTCCCCACCCCGTTAGGGTTTTGTTTCAATGGAGGTTAAAATGGAACATCAGCAATACAATATTAAGTTTCCTGTTACAAAGCCACATCAGCTAGAACAGGACAATGCTTTTTTCAGCCTAAATGAAAATGAGCAAGAAATTAAATTACGTTTTCATGACTACGGTGAACTATACAAACATCCGGGCCTATACGAACAGCTTTTTTATCAACGCCTTAAGTGCAATTCCCCTAAGAAAGTTAGTGATACCTTAAATAAGGTCCTACGGGATAACCGTGTTGAAATGACAGAATTACGCGTACTTGATTTAGGGGCAGGAAACGGGATGTTTGGAGAACAATTACATGCTGTGGGTGTAGCCCGTGTCATAGGTGTCGACATATGTGAACAAGCTTATATAGCTTGTGAACGTGACAGGCCAGGTGTATATGATGCGTATTATGTACGTGATTTCCGAGAGCTTGATTCGATAACACAAAAAAAACTGGCTGCCTGGCAATTTGACTGTCTATCTTGTGTTGCCGCACTTGGATTTGGTGATATCCCCGCAAAAGCTTTTGCAAATGCATTCAACTTAGTTGCTGCGTCAGGCTGGGTTGCCTTTAATATTAAAGAGTCATTCCTACTTGAAAGTGATACCTCAGGATTCTCGCGTTTAATTAAATCACTACTTGTGAGTGATGCACTTGAGGTTCATCATTTAGAAAGATATAGGCACCGTATTTCCATTGATGGGCGCCCCCTGTTCTATTATGCATTGGTTGGAAGAAAGAAGTTTGATATCCCTCTCAATATAATGGAGAGCCTGGACCACTCAGAAAATTAGATATTTATTAAATATCCATACTACTAATTTCTGTAGTAAGTCATATTGTGAACAAAGTGCTTGTTCTGGAGATCAATTCCAACAGGACACTTTTCTTCTGACCACACATTACTTCTTGTTCAGGGTCAGCAAGAAAATATTTTCATATAATTTACTTACCCCCTTTTCATAAAAACGTGGACATCGGTCTAGTACATCAAGTCGTGCTAACAAGCATATAGTTGAATGTGTACCGAATAACTTCTCTGCTTCGCTTACTGAAACTGAAAATGGTGGCCCCAGCATTTCCAACTGTGGATATTCAAGAGTAACAAGCAGAATCTGTGTGCCTGGTGACAAGATTCCAAGAAGATGATGTACATAACTGTCTCGCTTATCCTGAGGTAATGCAACCAAAGATGCACGATCGTATACTGCGCTAACTTTGATTAAATCTTTCCTATTTAAATCGAAAAAATCACCCCTAAGAATACAAATACTATTTGTTTCATAACGGGTGAATCTTTTGCATACAGAATAATTAGGGGAAAGTTTGTTTTCTTTAAAGAAATCCTCTACTGCAAGCTCACTCAACTCAACACCCAGTACATTATGACCCTGCCTATATAGCCACAATATATCTTGGCTTTTTCCACATAGGGGCACAAATACTTTACTCCCCTTACTAAGATCTAGTTCCTGCCAATACTGACACAAATAAGGATTAATATCACTTTGGTGAAAACCAATTTCCTTCTGTCTCCAGCGCTCCAGCCAATAATCTATTTCCATCAATCTACTAAAACTATTCAGAAGACTTAGAACTAATTAGATCAAAATTAACTTGAAATCAATTCAGCGCATTTGAGGAGCGGCATAGGTAGTTTCTTTATCGAAATCATTCCAAATATAGTCAGCTCGAACAAGTGGTGTAGTAGGAACCACGAATGTAGCCACATCAAAGGCTCCACTTAGCGTACGTCCAACTGCATGTACAATTCCAACAAAGAATCCATTTGTCATACCATAAGCCATTCCATCATTATGACTGGTAACAATCATAGTCTTGGGAATCTCCACAAAGCCTGTAACGATATTAGCAACACCGTTTCCTAACTTCTCACCTATTTTAGTAGGATATTCATGGGCCATAGCAGTATTCGGTAAGAAAAAGAATAATATTGATGCTACCAGCATTGATTTGACCTTCGTTTTCATTAGCAATTTAACTCCTTAAAAATTAAACTAACCTAACTTGAAAGAAACATACATATATATATGGTTATGAGAATCTTTTCATTTTGTGTAATACAGATATATTCACCATATTATATTTGATATAAAACATTATAATTTGCAACTTCTTACTTCGTAATAATGCAATATACTTATTTATACGACAAGTTTAATGCTTTTTATGTTCAATTTTTACTAACACAGGTTATTGTAAGAGAAATTCTTGACTAAAAGAAAATAACATAAATTCCATATAATTTATTTCGATCTACTTAGACATTAAAGCGAAAATTCATCACATCACCATCTTTTACTACATATTCTTTTCCTTCTAACCTCATCTTTCCTGCTTCCTTTGAACCTTGATCACCATCATAGGTGATAAAGTCCTCATAATTAATAACTTCAGCTCGAATAAACCCTTTTTCAAAATCAGAATGAATCACCCCTGCAGCTTTTGGTGCAGTATCACCTTTGTGTATGGTCCATGCACGTACCTCCTTAACACCAGCAGTAAAATATGTTTGCAGTCCAAGCAATTCATAAGCAGCTCTGATCAGTCGGTTTAAGCCTGGCTCTTCAAGACTAGTGTCAGCTAAAAAAATACTCTTCTCTTCATCTGATAATTCAGCAATCTCAGCTTCAAGTGCTGCACAGATTACTACTACCGGTGATCCCTCTTTTACAGCATATTCTTCTACTTGTTGTAATAATGGATTATTAATAAACCCTTTCTCATCTACATTAGCTACATAGATAATAGGCTTAGCAGTAAGTAAACATAAAGGCTTTAGCAACTGCATCTGTTCTTTGTCTAGCTCTATACTTCTAATCGGCTTTCCTTGATCAAGGTGCGCTTTAGTCTGTTCTAATAATGTAATTAATTTAGTTGCATCTTTATCACTGCTAGATTTTGCCAGTTTTGTTTCACGTTTTAATACTTTATCAATCGTAGCTAGATCAGCAAGAGCCAACTCAGTCTGTATAGTCTCTATATCTGAAAGAGGATCCACCTTACCAGAAACATGAACAACATTGTCATTGGTAAAACAACGCACCAGATTGATGATGCCGTCAGTCTCACGAATATTTGCAAGAAACTTGTTGCCCAGCCCCTCCCCTTTAGATGCACCTGTAACAAGCCCTGCAATATCTACAAACTCAACAATAGCAGGCTGAACCTTCCGAGGCTTAACAATCTCACAGATTCCGGGTAACCGTGGGTCAGGCACTTTGACTATGCCAACATTTGGTTCAATGGTACAAAAGGGATAATTCTCTGCAGCAATTTCCCCCTGAGTTAACGCATTAAACAGAGTAGACTTTCCTACATTAGGCAAGCCAACGATTCCACATTGCAAACTCATAAATTTATTTATGTATGAATAACGAAAAAATACGATACTAAGCGATGTTTATAGTTTTCTTCATGATTTATATATATATCACGTTTCACTACTCTTAGTATGTAACCTTAACATTGCTGCCTGATAATCTCCCTGAACAATCAGTGGCCATATCTCCAGGCTACGAATAATAGCTTCATCAATTTTTTCTGCTTCTTCTTTACATGGTGACCGTAATACATAATTTGTCACAGAAGCCTTGTCTCCGGGATGACCGATTCCAATTCGTAATCTCCAGAAATTTCTAGTAGCAAGGCACGCTGAAATATCCTTCAACCCGTTATGTCCACCTAATCCACCACCCATCTTTAGTTTCGATACTCCCGGAGGCAAATCTAACTCGTCATGAACGACAAGAATTTGATCGGGATTAATTTTGTAAAAACGGCATAGCATTGATACAGCTTTCCCACTTACATTCATGTATGTCTGAGGACAAAGTAACCATAATTCATTGTCTCCCTGAACAATACGGGCACAAAGACCATGAAACTTTACCTCTCTTTTAAGTGTTATCTGCAATTTATCAGCTAGTTTATATACCCACTGAAACCCTGCATTATGACGTGTAGAGACGTACTGTTTTCCCGGGTTCCCTAGTCCTACAATAAGTCTCATTGGAAGCACTCTATATTAAACATCCATTAAAAACCCGCTGAACTAGACTAGCTCCAGCGGGTAGATAAGCTTCAAGTAAAGATTACTTCTGTTTCCCGGCATCTTTATTCTCAGTTTCCTTTTCATCTTCCTCTTGTTTCTGAACAGAAGTAGGAATTTCTGATGCATCCACTGTTTCTTCAACAGCTGATTCCTCAGAAACGACAGCACGAGGAATTACGATTGTTGCTACAGCAGGGTTTCCTCCTTTTGTCAGTGCAGGTATTTCAACTCCGGCAGGCATCTTTAAGTCTTTCAAATGTACTGAGTTATTAGCAGCCAAATCTATCAAATCCACTTCTATAAATTCGGGCAAATCTTTTGGTAAGCAAGATATATCTAGTTCAGTGAATACATGGCTTACTATGCCTCCAGATAATTTTACTCCAGGTGAAACCTCAGCATTGATAAAGTGCAATGGCACCTTCATATGTATTTTCTTATTCTGATCAACACGTTGGAAATCAACATGCAGTACCTGTAATTTAAACGGATGCATCTGCAAGTCACGTAATAAAACTTGCTCTTTTTTTCCTCCTAAATCAATAGATAAAATAGAGGCATGAAAAGCTTCAAGTTTTAATTTATGATATAAATTATTGTGATCAAGCTCAATAGCTTGCGCTTGATTTTTACCGCCATATATGATTCCCGGAACCTTCCCACAACCACGCAGGCGGCGGCTCGCACCCTTACCCTGTAACATTCGCTTATTAGCACTAATTTCAATCTGCATTATACTTCTCCAATATGGGATTATCCGCGACCAGATAATCCAAGAAAAATGAATCTCTAAACTTTTACTCCATAAACAGTGAACTTACTGAATCTTCATTACTAATTCTTAGCATCGTTTCTGCCAATAAACTGGCTACACTCAACTGTTGGATACGCTCACAAGCTTTAGCATCATCACGTAGAGGGATTGTGTCTGTAACTACCAATTTGTCTAGTGCAGAACCCTCAATACGCTTAACAGCGTCACCTGAAAGTACCGGATGAGTACAATAAGCTACCACACTCTGCGCACCTTCTTCTTTCAATGCCCTAGCCGCTTCACACAAAGTGTTAGCGGTATCAACCATATCATCCATAATAACGCAAGTGCGCCCTTTAACTTCACCAATAATATTCATTACTTTAGCAACATTGGGCTTAGGCCTTCGCTTATCTATAATCGCAAGATCACATTCTAAGCGTTTTGCCATCTCCCTTGCCCGAATCACCCCTCCCACATCGGGTGAAACTACAATTAAATTCTGGTAATCGCAAGTCCATACATCTCCAAGCAGAATTGGCATACCATAAATATTATCCACAGATATATCAAAGAAACCTTGAATCTGGTCTGAATGTAAATCCATTGTAAGCAGTCTGTCGATTCCAACAGTAGTGAGCATGTTTGCTACAACTTTTGCTGTAATTGGTACTCTTACTGAACGGGGTCTTCTGTCCTGACGTGCATAACCAAAATAAGGAATTGCTGCCGTAATACGTCCAGCAGAGGCGCGCTTTAATGCATCCACCATTACTAAAACTTCCATTAAACTATCATTTGAAGGCATGCATGTTGACTGCAATACAAAGACGTCCTTGCCACGCACATTCTCAAGGATCTCAACCATTACCTCACTATCACTAAAACGGCCAACTGTTGCACGTCCCAAATGGATATTAAGATGCCTAACTACATCCTGAGCCAGTTTAGGATTGGCGGTACCAGTGAAAACCATTAAGCTATCGTAAGACATAATTATAAATTTGATGCTGTGGAATAAAAAGTATCTCTATACAATTTCTTATTGAAAAGTAACTTGGACATAATTTTCTTAATTAACATATGGCTGGGGAGGTAGGGATCGAACCTACGAATGCTGGAATCAGAATCCAGTGCCTTACCACTTGGCGACTCCCCATAAATTACGAATTACTTTCTCGCAAAGTCTTTACGGAACGCCTGTCCAGTCCCTACCTCAAAAATTCTCAATTAACTCCTGTTAATATGGCTGGGGAGGTAGGGATCGAACCTACGAATGCTGAGATCAAAACCCAGTGCCTTACCACTTGGCGACTCCCCATAATTTAAAATTACTATCTTGCAAAATCCTGCATGGGATGCCGGTCTAGCCCCTGCACTACAAAACCATTCATATCGATAGGAACATTAGTAAGAGCCTTTCGTGCCGCCGACTCTGTTACAAACTCAGCAAACACACAAGCACCAGAACCGGTCATTGCTACCATCGTAGTACTATCAAGTTGCCTGAGCCATTCTAAATGGCGCGCTACTTCAGGATATGCTAAGCATACCACTGACTCTAAATCATTATGTCCGAGACCAACAGAAAAGGGCGGTATTTTGACTGGAATTGTGTTTCGTGTCAATTTTTTACTGGCAAAGATCTCTGCTGTAGGCACGTGTACAGGTGGTGTCAAAATCAGATACCAGGCAGGTAACAATGAGATGGCCTTGAGTTTTTCACCTATCCCCTCAGCGAAGGCATTTTCGCCAAATATGAATACTGGCACATCTGCCCCAAGATCCAGGCCTAAATCCATTAGCTTTTCCCTGCTCCAATTTAGGTTCCATAAATGATTAAGTGCTAAAAGTGTAGTTGCAGCATCTGAGCTACCCCCACCTAGCCCTCCTCCCATTGGAATAAATTTTTCCAGAGATATCTCTACTCCAAGAGAAGCTCCACTTTCCTTCTGTAACAATTGAGCTGCCTGTATACACAGATTTTTCTCTGCTGGCACCCCAGAAATAGGAGTATTTAATTTGATATTACCATCATCCCGCACAACGAGCTTTACCTGATCCGAAAAATCAAGAAAACGAAAAACTGTTTGTAATAAATGATACCCATCACTTCTACGGCCTACTACGTGTAGGAACAAGTTAAGCTTTGCAGGAGCAGAATAAATAAATTTGTTCATCGAATTTAACAGCTATTTAGTCTCCCAGTTATCTATCACTAATTTAATTTTAAGGTTACTTCGATTTAATACTAGTACTCTGGGACGTGCTGTTTGGGTTATTTGTGAAGGAAAGTAACCTGTATATGTAATTGCCCATCCATCCTGCCGGATACCTATGATACGTCCATCTGTATCTCTATCTACCTCTGATCTCGTTATTGGTGAGTTCACGCCTTGCACCCAATATTGCAGACCTAAAAGAGGTAACCGCCACCCTAATACCTTCTTAGTTAGATTCTCTACATTTGCAGCACGATAAATCTTATGTTTTGAAGTTGTAAGTACAACTATATCTTTATTACTATTTATCTGCGCCACTATTTGCCCGAATGGGGAGAGAAGATGAATGTTATCATCAGTACTAGTATGGCTCCAGCGCACCCCACCAGAAAAACCCTGATCCCCACCTTTTGCTGAAACTCTACCCATAAGTTCAAAATTTACAGATGATGTAACTTCTCCTGGCTTAATTATGCTTGTTTCTACTACAGGGGGTTTAAAGACAAATGATGCGCAACCGACAAGCAAAGAAGATATAAAAAGAACCAATGGATATAGAAGAAAATATGATTTCCTTCTTCCAGACACTTGTAGTTGTACCGTATATAGAGAATACATCCCGACAATATTGTTTATCATTCTACAGACGTTATACTCTAATGCATGAATCTCTTCATAGTATTGAGTAACACTTCATTGTCTGGATGGCTTTTAATAGTGGAACGCCAAACCTCTTTTGCCTCTTCTTTCGTTCCCTGCATCCATAGAACCTCGCCTAAATGAGCAGCAATTTCTGGGTCAGGTTTAATCACGAAAGCCTGCTTAATATAGCTTACACCCTTATTGAGATTACCCATGCGATAATGCACCCAACCTAAACTGTCTATAATGTATGGATCCTCTGGAGATAGTTTAATAGCTTTCTCAATCAGTTCCAGCGCCTCAGGCAAACGATTTCCATGTTCCGCAAAACTATAGCCAAGCGCATTGTGTGCATGAGCATGATCTGGTTTTAATTGAATTAATTTACGTAAATCTTTTTCCAGAATATCTGGCTTGCCAATTTTTTCTGCCGCCATAGCACGATCGTATAGTAATTCTGGATAATCGGGCAGCTTCTTAAGACCATTACTGAGTAAGTCAAATACCTTTTGGTGAGCACCTGCTTCACGTAGAAATTCTGCTTCGGTGACTATCAGATGGGCCCGTTGTTGATCGTTCTTTACTGGCAACTGTTGTAAATGCTTACGAGCTTTATTCAGCTCTCCTTGCTTATAAAGCAAATAAGCATATCTAATCTGTGCGGGAAGAAACTGATTGCCTCTAACCACTGAACGAAATGATTCTATGGCCTTATCAAAACGATTGGTTTTCTCATATATACTGGCCAGATAAAAACGTATTGTATTTAAATCTTTGTAACCAAATTCTAGTGCTTTCTTAAAACTCTCCTCAGCGGCGTCAAAATCGCGCAGCTCCATAGAAAGTAATCCTACAGCCAGAGCAACATTTGCGTTTCTCGGGCTATGCGCCAGAAGCTGTTGGAACTGACCTCGAGCCAAGATATATTTTTTTTCTGCAACTAGCATCCGAGCAAATGTAATACGTGTTTTATTGGCCTTGGGATAAGTCTTAAGATAATTCTCATAAAATTCTATCGCACTTGTACTTGAAATCCGATGCAATATTCGCCCATTATAAATTGCAGCCATCTCCCAGTCCGGACGCAAAGCTAGTACTAACTTCATCTGTTGCTTCGCTGTCTCAAATTGACCCGCTAGTGATGCTGCTTGTGCTATAGCAAAATGAGCTTCGGGTATTTCAGGATAGGATTCAGCAAATTGCTGCACAAGTTGAAGCGTTTCAGTCTTGTCAGCATGACGTACTAACAAATTGTTCAACTGCATGAAAAATTTACCAGGATTATCTTCCAAACCTAACAGCCTATCCAGATGAATCTGAGCTTCATCTAACCTGTCGTTACTTACTAATAGTGCTGCTATAGTCTGGTGTGCAATTACTGAGTTTGAATCAAGCTCTACCCAAAGCTTTGCTGCGTTCAAGGCCTGTGCAGGCTTTCGTGCAAGAAGTGCTACCTCAGTTGCACGCTGTGCCACACGCGGATCTCGGGTAGTCTTTGCCAATCTGAGATAACTTTCTGATGCGACATCACGATCTCCTCGTTGTAAGGCTGTCTCTCCCATTAAAAAATCAAACAACATGGGAGCAGTTAAATCTTGCTTAGGTAACTCTAACTGTCCAATCTCATTTTTTTGTTCTAACTGTGTGGTTTCACTTTTATGTTCTTTCTGCTTATCTACCCCAACCACAGCCTTCTCTGGAAGCTGTACACAAGCAACAAGGCAAAAGGGCAACAGTAAACCAAAAAATCTAGAATTCATGTATAAATCCAGCAATAATCATTATTAAGTTACATAGGCAGACTTTAATGCAACCCATATATTAGGTATATTTTACCTTCATAACAAGTAGACTCCAGGTAGGTTTGAAGGTTTCATTACAATTTTCCTCTTTTTTCTGCTATTACTACAAGCCTAAAAATCTAAATTAACTTATCTAATACTTAAATAATAAGACACTATAGGTTACAAATATGCAACATAATGTATTTTCATAAATTATTTCTTAGAGAAATATACGCTAATGACTGATAACATTCTCATGCAAACCATCTCTGCCCGTAATCTAAGTAGAGACTTTGGCTCCTATCCCGCTGTCAAAGGAATCAACCTAGAATTAAAGCATGGCGAAGTACTGGGATTTCTTGGTCCCAATGGTGCCGGTAAAACTACTACTATGCGCATGCTTACTGGTAACCTTGCTCCAAGCAGCGGTAGTATCGAAATTTGTGGTATAGATCTACTGAACAAACCAGGTGCTGCCAAATTACACATCGGGTATCTTCCCGAAACACCACCTCTGTACCACGAATTAACTGTCAATGAGTACCTCCTACTTGCCGCAAAACTACATCGGGTCAACAACACTAACATAAGTTCTGCATTGGATGAAGTAAAGCTACAATGTGGAATAGAAGATATAGGAAACTCTTTAATTAGCACTCTATCAAAGGGCTATAAGCAACGAGTAGGAATTGCTCAAGCCATAATTCATAATCCTGATGTAATTATTCTTGATGAGCCCACTGTAGGTCTTGACCCTAATCAGATGAGAGAGATTCTTTCTCTAATCCGTAATCTAGGTACAAATAGAAGCGTGATTCTTTCTACTCATATACTGTCTGAAGTCACAAACGTATGTGATCGAGTCCAAATTATGCACCAGGGACAAATGGTACTTAACGACTCACTATCTGGACTAAAAGAAAAGGGAATTGGTTTGGATGAAATATTTTCGCAGCTTACTCTAAATAATAAATCTTCTGAAGAAATATAGTCTTATGATACTTACCATAGCTCATAAAGAATTAAAAAGCCTGTTCACCTCGTCACTAGCATGGATTTTACTCGCTCTGGTTCAATTAGTTCTAGCGTGGATTTTTCTTGGTGGTCTAGACGCCTTCCTTAAAATACAACCACAATTAATACAACTTGCCAATCCGCCAGGAGTTACTGAAATTATTATTACACCTTTATTTGGCACGGCTGCAATGGTATTACTAATGGTTACTCCACTCTTTACCATGCGACTAATAGCAGAAGAACGCCATAATCACACCATGACTTTTCTCATTTCAGCACCAATTTCCATGACAGATATTGTGATGGGTAAATTTCTAGGAATAATGGTTTTCTTCTCAGCAGTAATTGCTCTGGTTATAACGTTATCAATCTCACTCTTAGCAGGTGGCACATTAGACTTTGGCTTATTGTTAAGTAACGTAGTCGGATTATTTCTTATAACTACTTGTTTTGCCTCTCTGGGGCTATATATCTCCTGTCTCACCGTACAACCAGCAGTTGCAGCTGCTGGAACACTCGGAGCATTACTTAGTCTATGGGCATTAGATGTCACCATTAATAACTCAAATAGTATCGCACAAGATTTTTCCATTCTTAAACATTATGAGAACTTTAATCGGGGCATAATCGACACATTTGATCTTTTATATTTTGTACTGTTTACATTCACCTTTTTAGTTCTATCTATCCGTAGATTAGATGGAGAACGCCTTCGTGGTTAAGAAACGGACGATTAAAATTAAATGATTACGGCTAATAAAAAATTACGTGTTCGCCTATTAATACAAAACAGTATTTTTATACTACTACTATTAGTATTAATTTTTTTACTAGGATACCCAGGACGAGAGCACCGTATTCAATGGGATATTAGCCAGAATGGACGCAATACATTGAGCCAGGCAAGTGTAGAAGTGCTTCAAAAGATGAAAGGTCCGATTACTGTCACAATTTATGCCAAATCTCAAGATGTACGGTTAGGCGATATTCGAAAAATCATTAGTGACTTCCTTATTCTCTATCAACGAATTAAGCCTAATTTAGTATTTACATTTATTGATCCTACAGAGTTTCCGGATACCTCCCAAAAAGCAGGAATCAGTGTTAATGGTGAAATGGTAGTAGCTTTTAATGGGCGAAGTGAACATTTAACTATAGTCAATGAGCAAGTGTTCACCAACTTACTGATACGACTTCTTCGCTCTGGTGAAAAACTGATAATGAATCTTAGTGGTCATGGTGAACGAAAACTCGATGGCCGTGCTAATCATGATTTGGGCGAGTTTGGAAAGCAGCTGACTACAAAAGGTTTAAAATTTGGTTCACTTAATCTGGCGATTGCTCAAGATGTGCCAACCAACGCAAATATACTGGTTATTGCCTCTCCTCAAGTTGATCTGCTAAAAGGTGAAATCGACAAAATACTTACTTATATTGATCGTGGAGGCAACCTATTGTGGTTAATCGACCAGGAATCGTTGCACGGGTTGCAACCATTAGCAGAAAGACTTGGATTAATACTTACGCCGGGGGTAGTTGTAGACCCTCAGGCACAACAATTAAAAGCACCTATTACATTTGCCTTAGGTGCAAATTATGGACAACACCCAATAACACGTAACTTCAGTAATATTACAGTTTTCCCCTTTGCTCGCCAGATAAGTTTCAATGAAAGAGACGAGTGGAAAAATGTTTCTTTAATAGAAGTCGCTCAAAATGGATGGGTAGAAACAGGCAAATTAGAAGACAATATTAGTTTTGATAAAATGTATGATGTGGCCGGCCCAATTAGTATTGCCGCTGCACTTAGTCGTACCCTGCAAGACCGAGAACAACATATTGTTATCATTGGTAGCGGACATTTTCTTTCTAATACTTATCTAGGTAATGGCAGTAATTTAAGCTTTGGAATCAACCTTATCAACTGGCTTGTAAACGATGAAAATCTAATCACAATCCAACCCCAAGCCACTCTTGACAGTAACCTGTCTTTAAATAAATCTGCTTTAACTCTAATTGCTACCAGCTTTCTTATTGTTCTTCCTATATTCTTTTTTGCAGGAGGTTTAACTGTATGGTGGCGACGAAAAAGAAGAAGAAAATAGCTCTGTTTCAATACTAATTCTTGTAAGTTATATATACAAAGAAAATTAGTATGTATAGCCAAAGATTGTTTTAATACCTATCTGTCATGATAGATTCTTCTTTATAGGAATGAGGATGCCAGAATTACCTGAAGTTGAAGTAACCTGCCGAGGTATTAAGCCCCATCTTGTAAAACAATATATTACTAATGTAACCGTACGTAATCCATGTCTACGCTGGCCGATACCCAATAATCTTAAAAGAATATTACCTGGACTTAGAATCAGTGCAGTAACACGGCGCGGAAAATATCTTCTTATTGATTGTGGCAAAGGTACTCTAATTTTACATTTAGGAATGTCGGGGAGCTTGCTAGTTCAACAAATTAAGACGCCGCCTCAAAAGCATGATCATTTTGACTTGACTCTTGATAATAGCATGATCCTGCGCTTAAGAGATCCTAGACGTTTTGGTGCAGTGCTGTGGACAACGAATGATGTCAAATGTCACCCACTTTTGACTCATCTTGGGCCCGAACCGCTTAAGAGTACTTTTAATGGAGCCTTCCTATATAAAAATACACGTAGTCGGAACGCCAGTATAAAAGAAACTCTAATGAATAACCGTGTCGTAGTCGGTGTAGGTAACATTTATGCGAATGAAGCTTTATTCCAGGCCGGCATTAACCCAAGAGTTGCAGCATGTAAAATAGGTCTAAACCGATATGAAAAGCTAGTTATTGTTATAAAAAAGACACTTAAAATTGCTATCAATGCGGGTGGTAGCAGCATACGTGATTTTGTCAATAGTGATAATAACCCTGGGTATTTCCAACAACAGTATTGGGTGTATAAACACACCGGCAAACCGTGTCAAAAATGTGGAAATATCATCAGGCAAATTAAACTAGGGCAACGCTCAAGTTTTTATTGCCCAAGTTGTCAAAAATAGTCAATCGGCTAATGAAAATACAAAGATACTTAAATTCCCCGATAAACACTTTTAATGATCAATTCTATAAAGTATCCTAGCTTAGGATACGATTTGAACTTAGGAATTAACACTTTTAAAGGATATATATGAATGTAACCTTCATTGGGGGGGGCAATATGGCTGCCGCTTTGATTGATGGACTGCTACAACAAGGTTATTCAGCCACACAAATATATGTAGTTGATATTAATGCCAAAGCCCGGAAGAAAATAAAGGCTGAATATAATGTAATGGTAACTGAAAGTCTTACTGACGGAGTAGCTGATAGTGATATTATTCTACTCGCTGTAAAGCCTCAGCAGCTTTCATCCGTAGCACAGGAACTTGCACCACTTCTAAAAAACCATCTAGTCATTTCTATCGTTGCCGGTATACGGACCAAGGAGATCTGTCGCTGGCTACACGGTTACACACAAGTAATAAGAGCCATGCCAAACACGCCCGCATCAGTCCGTACAGCAGTCACAGGAGTCTTTGCACTACCAAAAATAAATAAAAATGAAAAATATAGCGCTGAAACCATACTAAAAGCAGTAGGTTCAGTGTTATGGGTTAAACACGAAAAACTTTTAGACGCTGTCACTGCTATATCAGGAAGTGGACCAGCTTATGTCTTCTATTTCATGGAAGCAATGCAAAAAGCAGGTATAGAACTGGGATTAGACGACACTCAGTCCTATCAACTAAGTCTGGAAACTTTTCTTGGTGCAGCCAAATTAGCACATATTAGTAAAAAAGATATAGCCACATTACGATCTAAAGTAACTTCAAAGAATGGAACAACCGAATACGCGATAAAAGCAATGGAACATGATGAAATTAATAAAAAAATAGAAAATGCGATTCATGTAGCATATGAGCGTTCCAGAGAACTTGGAAATGAGTTTAGTAATAAGTAAACTTCTAAAATTGAATCTTAATTACTAGGAAAATACGTGTTTGATCAGATTCTTATATTTATACTCAATACAGTGCTAGGGTTATTTTCTCTTGCACTATTACTACGATTTTATATGCAGTTGATACGTATGCCCTACCATAATCCAGTATCACATTTCCTTGTAGCCCTTACTGACTTTATTGTCCGCCCCACTAGCAAATTGATTCCCAGCTTAAAAGGTATCAATCTATCTGCACTTTTCTTAGCATGGCTTACTCAGTTTCTTCTATTGGCAGGAATGTACAAACTACAGGGACACAATTTAAGTTCAGATATAAATACCACAACTATGGTATTTATGTTGCTAGCATTTATAGAAATTATTAAAACAACTTTTCATATTGTTATGGTAGCAATAATAGTACAAGCTGTACTATCATGGTTTAGTCCACATAACCCTATGGCCCCTTTGCTTAACAGCTTCACTAGACCATTTCTAAGAATTTTTAGCGAACGAATACCACCTATCGGTAACATTGATTTGTCGCCACTATTTGTTCTAATATTCATTCAGTTATTACTAATGATTACAACAGGTTTGCAGCAAGAAATTTATCAATTATTTTGATTTTCCGTAGTATAAATAATTATATATTTTGGCTTCCCTTTTATTGTCAGATTAGGAGTATGCTAACGCATTATTAATTAAACAAAAATATGTGTACTATTCACACAATTATTGCCTATATTTTATCAGCGCTATTACTAAATCGGATTGGGTAATTTTGATGTCTTTTGATATATTGATACTTGGAAATAGTCATGAATCAAGAAATTGAGGCAATCAAATACAAAATTACAGCTATGCAGGTCGAACATCACGACTTAGATGTTGTCATAACAAAGCTATTGGAAAAACCTTATCCCGATCAATTACAATTAAAACGTCTAAAGAAAAGAAGGCTAAAACTCAAAGATGTGATTACTAAACTTAATGAACAACTGGTACCGGACATATTGGCATAACCAAGCCAAATACATGAATATATCAAATTACAGCCACGCTACTAATTAAAAGATATTATGAAGAAAACAGTATCTGCCTTTCAATCCACTTTATTTTAATAAATTATTCTCCTGAGAAACCAGAATAAATAAAGGAAAAAGCAACCAAATGAAAACATTAATTCATAAATTATTATTAA
Organism: Nitrosomonadaceae bacterium; assembly: GCA_965205785.1. Lineage (GTDB taxonomy): Bacteria > Pseudomonadota > Gammaproteobacteria > Burkholderiales > Nitrosomonadaceae > BJGV01. The sequence goes on along the minus strand of OZ242188.1, from coordinate 1,195,780 downwards.
AACTTATGCTTGGCATTTCCTTATGTGGAATGATTACTTACGCTGCTGCAACAAAAATTGAAATCTATAAAAGTCCAACCTGTAAATGCTGCGCAAAATGGGTTGACCATATGCGTGCTAATGGTTTTACTGTAGAGACCAGGAATGTAGGAAATAAGGAGGTAAGAAAACGTGCAGGTATCTCCTCATCACTTGGATCTTGCCATACATCTCTTGTTGAAGGTTATGCTATTGAAGGTCATGTACCTGCAAATGACATCAAACGGTTTCTTAATGAGCGCCCAAATGCTATCGGGCTTGCTGCTCCTGGAATGCCTAAAGGATCCCCCGGCATGGAAAGTTCTCGCCCTAACCCCTATAACGTACTTTTAATTAATAAAGAAGGAAATGTAAGTGTATATAGCCGACACCTCCCATCTGATAAAAATTCATCGGTAATGAGGTTAAAATGAAAATTGAAGAATCTCTCATCTTATCTCGTATTTATTATCACCCTATCTTGCTAGGCATGGTAGCTGTCTTCGTTGTGGGTTGCAGTGAACCATTACCACCACCCATACCTAAAACTTCACTAGCCACATCTGCACCTGCATCTTCATCAGCCACACCCGAACCAGTGCTATCGAAACCTGAGGACAAACCAAAACAGAAATTAAAGGACATGGTAATACGTGAATTAGATTCTGAAAAAGTTCAGCGTGGAAAAATTGTCTATCAGACAAACTGCGCAAACTGTCATGGTCAGAATGGTGAATCCAGACCTGACTGGCGCAAACAAGGGACAGATGGCAGATATCCTCCACCGCCTCTAAATGGTAGTGCTCACACCTGGCACCATTCAACAGATACGCTGACAAAAACAATTCGAGAAGGTAGTCCGCCAGAAATCGGGAACATGCCTGGATGGGGTGATAAATTAACCGATGAAGAAATTGATGATGTAATAGTCTGGATTACATCAATTTGGCCAGCTGAAGTATATGATATTTGGTACAAGGAAATAGAACGAAAGAATCAAGAAAAGAAAGAACACAAATTAGACTAGGAACCAATACAACCTGCAGCTCTAATAAATTTTTTATCACCAGATTGGTACAGCCATAACTGTACCAATCAATTTAAACTTTCTTCTAAATTCTAGATCTACTCTTTTTTCGATGCTTCTTCTTTCTTTACTTCTTTTTTCTTTACTTCTTTTTTAGCAGCTGACCGTGCAGGAAGTTTTTCCTTTATTCGAGCAGATTTTCCTGAACGATCTCGGAGATAATAAAGTTTTGCACGACGCACATCTCCACGACGTTTTATTTCTATACCGCTGATTAATGGTGAGTATGTTTGGAAAGTACGCTCTACTCCTTCGCCACTAGATATTTTTCTCACAGTAAAAGCTGAGTTAATACCTCGATTCCGTTTGGCTATTACCACTCCTTCATAGGCCTGAACTCGGCTACGTTCTCCTTCAACAACTTTTACATTGACGATCACAGTATCACCAGGAGAAAAATCCGGTATATCCTTATTTAAACGTTTAATTTCTTCTGCTTCAAATTGTTCAATCAGGTTCATTTCTACTCCTTGCTTTGATTCACTTTACTCTTATTAGCTGCATACGCTGTCTTAAATTCTTCCAATAATTTCTTTTCCTCAGAGGTTATACCTTGCTCAATTTTTAATGCTAACAAATCTGGGCGTCTGAGCCATGTCTTACCAAGTGCCTGCTGTAATCGCCAACGCCTGATTTTATCATGATCTCCTGACATTAATGTCTCCGGCACAATATTCCCCTGATAAATTTCAGGACGTGTATAGTGCGGAAAATCCAACAATCCATCCACGAATGAGTCTTGAACTGCTGATTCAGGATCACCTAACACGCCCGGCATTTGTCGAACCATACAGTCAATTAATACCATTGCCGGCAGCTCTCCTCCAGAAAGCACATAATCACCGATTGAAATTTCATCTTCCACCTGCTGTTTTATCAAGCGATCGTCTACACCTTCATAACGACCGGAGATTAGCACTAACCCAGATAACTTCCCCAGCTCCTTCACTAATATATGATCAAGGGTTCTACCTTGGGGGGAGAGATAAATCACCTTCATCCCACTAATCCCACATTCTGTTTGCCTTGCTTTAGCTGCTGTAACAGCTTTTTCCAATGGATCTGCTAACATAACCATACCCGGACCGCCTCCATACGGACGATCATCTACTGAACGGTGAATATTTTCAGTAAAATCACGCGGATTCCACGTATGTAAATTGTAAAGCTTATTCTCTGCTGCCCGACTAGTTACACCATATTTTGTTATGGAATCAAACATTCCTGGAAATAAGGTAATGACGTCAAATTCAAATGTCATTGTCCATTAACCTACTAAAAATCCAATTTCCAATCTACAATAATCTGGCGAACACTTAAATCTACATTCACAATTACTTTTTTGATAAAGGGAATCAGTCTTTCACCCTCACCTTCTTTTAATTCCTGAATTTGTAGAATATCATTGGACGATGAAGCTATTATTCCAACTACGTTTCCAAGCTCTTCACTCTGCAGATTAACCACTTTTAAACCAATAAGATCTTCCCAGTAATAACCGTCTACACCACTATTTGATAATGCTGGCAACTGACTACGTGGAACTGCGACCAACATGTTTTTCAGTTTCATAGCAGCAGTGCGATCAGTACAGTGCTCTAACAAAGAAACTAATAATTTAGCATGAACATTACACTTGGTAACCTTCATCTCACACCATTTACTGTCCCCTTCTCCAATCCACCAAACAGGATAACTAAGCAATCCATCTACAGACTCAGTAAATGGAAAAACCTTAACCCACCCATATACTCCAAAGGAACCAACAATCCGACCCATTACAACCATGGATTCAGCTGCGTTACTTTCCTTGCTAGCTGTTTGCTGCGATTTTTTGCTTTGCACCAAATTGCTTGACAAGCCTTGTTACAGTATCAGATAGCTGGGCACCCTGTGACTGCCAATAAGTAATGCGGTCAAGCTTTACACGCAACCCCTCTTCGTCTTTCGATGCATTGGGATTATAAAAACCAATGCGCTCAATAAATTTCCCATCTCGGGCATTACGTGAGTCTGCTACCACCATATTAAAAAACGGACGTTTCTTGGCGCCGCCTCGCGCCAGTCTAATTATGACCATGTTTGAACTGCCTATAAGAAACTTAAATAGAAAAGTGTGTGATTTTACGGCAATTTTCCATATTTAAGCAAGTAAAAACCTCTTCATGGCAAGAAAAAAGGGAGGATATAAATTCCAGGACAATACTTATATATAACTAAACCTCTATTATTTAGTGCGCGCGCTCCCAATTTGCTCCAATTCCAAGCTCCACAATAAGTGGAACATCCAGTTTGGTAGCACTTCCCATAAGTGAAGGCAATACTTTTTTTATTATCTCAACTTCTCTGTAAGGAACCTCTAGTACTAATTCGTCATGAACCTGCATAATAAGTTTTGAATTCAGTTTGTCTCGTAACAACCATTCACGTACCGCAATCATCGCAAATTTGATAATATCTGCCGCTGTACCTTGCATTGGTGCATTAATTGCTGCACGCTCCGCAGCCTGTCTACGATTACCATTGGGACTGTTAATTTCAGGTAGCCATAATCTGCGTCCAAACACGGTTTCTACATAACCAGTTCTCTTAGCTTCTTCTCGTGTACATTTCATATAGTCTGCTACACTTGGATAACGAGCAAAATAGCGATCCATAAAGGCACGAGCAGCAGCCCTTTCAATGCCCATCTGTGAAGCAAGGCCGAATTCAGACATCCCATATATCAAACCGAAATTAATAATCTTGGCATAACGACGTTGTTCACTATCTACAGCATCGAGTGACGCACCAAATATTTCTGCAGCAGTTGCGCAATGAATATCTTCGCCCTGAGTAAAAGCTTTAAGTAAGCCTTTGTCTTTTGAGATGTGAGCCATAATACGCAGCTCAATCTGCGAATAGTCAGCAGAAATAATATAATGCCCTTGTGGTGCAATAAATGCTTCTCGAATACGACGTCCCTCGGCAGTACGTATTGGAATATTTTGCAAATTAGGCTCGTTACTAGACAACCGTCCAGTCACGGCCACCGCTTGAGAATAATTAGTATGTACCCTGCCTGTATCAGTATTTACCATACGTGGAAGTTTATCTGTGTAAGTTGATTTAAGTTTGGCGAGACTTCGATACTCAAGTAAAATTTTCGGTAAAGGATAATCAAGTGCTAGTTGTTGTAGTACATCCTCATTTGTGGAAGGAGCCCCACTTGGAGTCTTTTTTACTATAGGAAGTTTAAGTTGGGTAAATAAAATTTCCTGGATTTGTTTAGGGGAATTTAGATTAAATGGCTGCCCAGAAATTACAAATGCTTTTTCCTCAAGTGCCATCATCTTTTCACCAAGTTCCCGACTCTGGATCTCTAACATATTTGTATCCAGTAATACACCGTTTCTTTCCATTTCGAATAAAACATCTAATACTGGTATTTCTAGCACACGATAAATACTTTCTAACTTAGAATTAGACATAATTTGTGAATGTAGATGCTGATGCAATTGTAGAGTGATATCAGCATCCTCCGCTGCATATTTCGTGGCAGTTTCTATTTCTACTTGATCAAAACTGATTCTGCTAGCACCCTTTCCAGCAACCTCATCGTAACTGATAGTTTTTATATCAAGATGACGTAATGCAAGATTATCCATGTTATGTGGACGATGCGATTCCAGAACATAAGACTGTAACAACGTATCATGTTTGATACCCCTCAAGGTAATACCATGATTTGCAAAAATGTGTTTATCATATTTTAGATTCTGTCCAAGCTTGGGCCTGTTAGGGTCTTCTAACCAAAACCTAAGTTTTTCTAACACATATCCAATCTCCATCTGCACAGGGGTTCCAGTATAACAATGAGATAACGGTAAATAAGCTGCATGATGTGATTTGACTGATAATGATATGCCAACAAGACTTGCTCTCATGGGCTCTAGCCCGGTAGTTTCTGTATCAATAGAAACTAGGGATGCTTTCTTGATAAGATCAATCCATTCCTCCAACTGAGGCTTTGATAGTATAGTTTGATATTTTGCACTGATATCTTTAACAAGAATTTCCTGATTTAGGTCTGTCTCATGATTCTCACTTGTAAATTGCTTGTGACTTACTCCCGATGAACTGAAGTTTTTTGAATCCAAATTAGGTTCTTGTTGTAATTCACGTAGCCAAGTCCTGAACTCTAGCCTTTCATAAAGTTTAAATAATTTTGATGTGTCCTGAGATTGCAATCCAAGATCTTTCAAACGAACTGGTAGAACCACATCACATTTAATAGTCAATAACTCACGTGATTTTTTCAGCCATTCGACTGAACTACGTAAATTTTCTCCAACTACACCATTAATATCTTTTGCATGTACTATAAGACTGTCCAGTGTACCGTATTGCTTAAGCCATTTTACTGCTGTCTTTGGCCCCACTTTCTCCACACCCGGAACGTTATCCGCTTTGTCGCCTACCAACGTTAGATAATCAAGCATTCTCTCAGGTTCAACACCAAACTTGGCAAGTACGCCAGCTTCATCAAGAAGCTCGTTAGTCATGGTATTTATCAATGTTGTCTGTTTATTTACTAATTGCGCAATATCTTTATCGCCAGTAGAAATAATACATCGTATTTTTTCTTGCTCAGCTTGCTTTGCTAGCGTACCAATCACATCATCTGCCTCTACTCCTTCTATTATTAGCATTGGCCAGCCCAAGGCATGTATACATTCATGAAGTGGCGCAATCTGTTCCACAAGATTCTCTGGCATGGGCGGACGATGCGCTTTGTACTCCGGATAAAGATCATCACGAAAAGTCTTACCTTTTGCATCAAATATACACGCGCTATAATCTGCTTTGTAAGCATTATGTAAACGACGTAACATATTGATAACACCTTTGACAGCTCCAGTTGGTTCGTTTTGGCGATTTCGTAAATCAGGTAAAGCATGAAAAGCGCGATACAGGTATGATGAGCCATCAACTAATAACAGAGTTTTCATAAAATTCTTCTAAAGGTTATCCATGAAACAACAAAGTAAACCACCTGGTAACGTGACAATTGAGCACTTAGATAATAACTGGTCTGCACGGGAATCGTGGCGTGTTTTTGAAATTATGGCAGAGTTTGTTGAAGGAACAGAACGCCTAAATTCCATTAAACCTGCAGTTAGTATTTTTGGTAGTGCACGCACTCATGTTGACCATCCATACTATAAACTAGCAGAACAAATTGCGCTGCAATTGTCTGATGCAGGTTTTTCAGTAATCTCAGGTGGCGGTCCTGGTATCATGGAAGCAGCAAATAAAGGAGCATATTCGGGTAAATCACCTAGTATCGGTCTGAATATCCAACTTCCACATGAACAACATAGTAATACCTATCAGGATATTAGCCAGACTTTTCGCCATTTTTTTGCGCGTAAATATATGTTTGTAAGATTTGCTACTGCTTATGTAGTTATGCCAGGTGGATTTGGGACACTTGACGAACTGATGGAGGCACTTACACTGGTACAAACTGGAAAAACCAGGAAAATGCCGATAATTCTGGTTTGTTCTGATTTCTGGAACGGGATAGTTAAATGGTTCCGGAGTTCGCTAATAGCCGAGAACATGATCTCTGCGGAAGACATGGATCTGATACAAATAATAGATGAACCAAGTCAAGTAGTTAATGCAATCTTCAAGTATTATGAAACCCGTGGCTTCGAACCTTCTGCGGCGGAACTGGAAGTTCAACTCAATCTATAATATTACGTGTCGATAGAATGTATAGACCAATCCATCTATGGACCACCATGCATCTAATTTTTCTTATGTTGCTATTAACCTTTGCAACACCTGCAACTGCACAGGAACAGGAGTTACCACCCCCACCTGAGCTGCCAGAATTACAAATTGAGCCGCCTGAAACAGAAGATCCTTTTTTTGAAGAACCAATTGTTATCATTAGAAAACGTGGAGAAGAAAAGATTGAAGAGTACCGCATAGATGGAAGAACTCAAGTGATCAAAGTTACTCCTCGTATTGGTTTTCCATATTATTTATATGATGATACTGGAGATGCCTCATATAGCAATGATGGTGTACTTGACGATGGAGTACGCCCACCAATGTGGTTAATATTTGAGTTTTAAATTTCATAAACATGAAGAAAGAATAGCGTATCACTTAACTTCAGTACCTTTATCACTTCCTGCTCATGTCCGTTTTCACTACCGTTACTAAAGATCAGCTTTCTACTTGGCTTAAAGGCTATTCTATAGGCACACTAATTGAGTTGCATGGTATATCTTCAGGCATTGAAAATACAAACTATCTTGTCACAACTTCACATGGTAAATATATTCTGACACTTTTTGAGAAACTTACCTCGTCTGAACTGCCCTACTATCTTAATCTTATGGTACATCTGTCGAATCATGGCGTTCCTTGTCCCAGCCCGATTATGAACCTTGACAATAAATTTCTTGGAAATTTAAATAGCAAACCAGCAAGCCTTGTTACTTATTTGCCTGGCAGTCCACTTGAACATCCTAGCCCAGAACAATGTGCACACGTAGGAACACTACTAGCAAACATGCATTTATCCAGCCTATCTTTTCCAGAAAAAATGAATAATCCACGTGGCAAAACATGGCGGAAAACTATAGTATCCACACTAATACCTCTGCTACCAACAGAAGAGATAATTCTTCTTCAGGAAGAACTACGTTTCCAGTCACTTTATCAATTTGGCGATCTCCCAAAAGGTGTAATTCATGCAGATTTGTTTCGTGACAACATACTATTCAATAACAAAACTATTGGCGGTGTAATAGATTTTTACTTCGCCTGTAACGATGTACTACTGTACGATCTTGCTATAACTGCAAATGACTGGTGTATAACTGAAGATGGGAGACTTAATGAAGCCAATTTATTATCCCTGCTCCGAGCGTATCATTACACGCGTCCACTCACTTCTAAAGAGCACCATGTCTGGCCAGTCATGTTACGTACTGGAGCATTACGCTTTTGGATATCAAGGCTGTATGATTACCATTTTCCGCGGGAGGGAGAACTTACTCATGCTAAAAATCCTGACCATTTTAGGCAAATATTACATTGGCATTTGTTATCTCAGTCCAGGCTGGCTGAAATCTGGGTCTGAGCAGAGATTAATGGATCAAGACCAAAGAACAATTCCTCACTCTAGCTTAATAGGGAACGCCAGGAGATGAAAGCAAAACAAAATGGTACTAAACAAGGACTGCAGTGGATAATTAATGGCTTCTACCTTTTTCGTTGCAGTCCGGTACTTTGGATCATATTATGCGGTTCTTGGCTAAGTTTTGCAGTCTTACTTTCCAACCTATTCCAATTCACTCCAGTAGCAAATTTACCTTTTAATATAGGACAAGCTGTTTTTACAATACTTTCACCGGTTTTCCTTGCTGGCCTAATGACTGGATGTAGGGCACTTGAGCAAGATAAAAATTTAGAAATTAGTCACTTGTTTAGAGGATTCAAAGAAAATACTGTTCCGCTTATAACATTGGGAGGAATCTCTTTAGTGGGAGCAATATTAACTTTTAGTTTATTCTCTCTAATGGCAGGTGAAACTTTGATGGAGTTGCTCTTAGAAGGAAGAAGGGTTAATGAAAATGAATTAAAAACTGTTTCTAGTAACATGCTATCTTCTACCCTAGTGGCTTTAGTATTGTATGCCCTACTGATGATGGCCACTTGGTTTGCTCCTTTATTAATAATGTTTGACCACCTCTCACCTTATGAGGCTATACGACTGAGTTTCTTAGGCTGCCTTTCAAATTTCATCCCTCTTCAAATTTATGGAATATCACTAGTAATTCTAGCAATAATTTCTTCAATTCCCTATGGACTAGGATTTTTCATACTAATACCAACTTATTTTGCCTCAGTTTATTCGAGCTACAAAGCAATATTTGTTGATACACCTGAGGCTTAATAATTCAGCCAGCTTTTACTAAATTACTTCAATCAAGCAGGAACAAGTTTGGCATACTCCAATGACAGCCATTTTGTTCCGTATTTGCTGAATTTAACCTGAACACGAGCATCTGAGCCACCACCTTCACAATTTACGATTATACCTGCACCAAATTTTGCATGAATTACGTTCTGATCTATACACCATCTTGAAGACTCTGAGTCCAGAACACCTGATGTACGATCTTGCACCCTGAGTCCAGATTTTTGCTGCCTAATTACTCCTTCTTCTTGTACAGGATTCAACCACCTTAATAAATTTTCAGGAATTTCCTTTAGAAAACGTGAAGGGGTATTGTAACGAGTTTGACCATGCAGCATTCGGCTCTGTGTAAAACTTAGATACATTCTCCGCTGTGCACGAGTCAAAGCTACATACATAAGACGACGTTCTTCCTCTAACCCGCCAGCTTCGTTACGACTGTTCTCATGAGGGAACAAACCTTCTTCCAGTCCGCTGAGAAAAACACTATTAAATTCTAGCCCCTTAGCAGAATGCACAGTCATTAGTTGAAGTGCATCCTGATTATTACCACTCTGATGCTCGCCAGCCTCTAATGATGCATGCGCAAGAAAAGCTGCGAGACTACTGTCTTCAGCTTCTTGAATGTAACTGGTAGCAGCATTTATCAACTCATTCAGATTCTCTAGCCTATTAGCACCTTCACGCTGATTACTATAGTAAGTTATTAGCCCACTATGCTCTAGCATATGATCAACTATTTCTGGTAACGTTAACTCCAAGCAACCTTGCTGCATTGAGTCAATTAAATATACAAAACTGTTAAGCCCCTTTTTTGGAATATCAGTATTTTTATTCTCAATGTGCGAGACCGAAGCTTTATCTTCCAATCCCCGATTCAGAGTAACGCCACTTTTATTCTTTTCTAGTGCCGCCTGCCATAGGCTCCAACCTTTCTCTTTGGCACTGCCTTGTAACTGCTCTAAACTACGTACGCCAATTCCACGTGCAGGAAAATTGATAATCCGTAATAATGCATTATCATCATTTTGGTTAGCGATCATCCGTAAGTATGCCAGCGCATGCTTGATTTCCTGTCGCTCAAAGAAACGTAAGCCACCATATACTCGATAAGCCAGAGATGCATTAAACAAAGCATGCTCTAACACACGTGATTGTGCGTTAGAACGATATAATAAACCAATTTGTGATAGCTCTACTCCCTCTGCATGTAACGATTTCGCCTCTTCTACAATAAAAGCAGCCTCATCAAAATCGGTTGGCGCATTGTATACTCTCAGTGGTTCCCCATGGCCTTCAGAGGTCCATAGATTTTTATCTAAACGCCCGCTGTTATTACGTATTAATGTATTAGCTGCATCCAGTATATTGCCATGTGAACGATAGTTTTGTTCTAATTTTATAATTTCTGAAATATGAAAATCGCGTTCGAAATCTTTCATGTTACCGGTATTGGCGCCACGAAACGCATAAATACTTTGGTCATCATCGCCTACTACAAATACCGACGCTTCAGCACCGGCAAGCAACCTGAGCCACTTGTACTGTAATTGACTAGTATCTTGAAACTCATCTACTAATATATGACCGAACCGACCGCTATAATGTCGCCGCAAAATCTCATTACGAGTAAGTAATTCGTAACTACGCAACAAAAGTTCAGCAAAATCTACAACGCCCTCCTTGTTACACTGCTGTTCGTACACTGAATAGAATTCAACCATCTTACGCGTAAAATCATCGTATGCCTCAACCTGAGATCCTCTTAACCCCTCATCTTTTGCGTTGTTAATGAACCACTGAACCTGTCGTGGCGGATATTTTTCATCATCTGCATTGATATCTTTTAAAACTCGCTTAATAACAGCTAATTGGTCTGCTGAGTCAAGGATCTGAAAAGCATGAGACAACCCTGCATCCTGATAATGTGCACGCAACATACGATTACATAATCCGTGAAATGTGCCTACCCACATACCTTGGGTATTAATTGGCAACATACTGGAAATACGTGTGAGCATTTCCTTAGCTGCCTTATTAGTAAAAGTGACAGCTAGTATACTGTGAGGACTAACCTGATTAGATTGGATTAGATACGCAATGCGGGTAGTAAGTACTCTTGTTTTGCCACTACCTGCACCTGCCAGCACCAGAGCTGACTGATGTTGCAAAGTAACCGCTTGGAGCTGCTCACTATTGAGACCGGAAAGTAGAAGAGACATTTGTAAAGGCTGTTTCCGGAGTAAATTCTAAACCAAGATTATACAGCCTCCGTCAGTTCATTGAACACTGAAGAAAAAATTTGCTAAAACAGCTTCTATTATGAAAATCAATGTAGCTACTTATTTCTTTTTTCTTTTGGCTACCAGATCTAGAATCAATGGTGTCAATATTAGTTCTATCGACAACCCCATTTTTCCACCAGGAATAACTATAGTATTTGGGCGTGACATAAAGGAATCATGAATCATAGAAAGAAGGTAGGGAAAATCTACATTCTTAGAATCCCGGAAACGTATTACAAAAAAACTCTTATCCAATGCTGGAATTTCTCTTGCGATAAACGGGTTAGATGTGTCAACGGTTGGTACCCTCTGAAAATTTATATGAGTACGTGAAAATTGTGGCGTAATATAATGCACGTAATCGTGCATACGCCGTAGGATAGTATGAGTTACTGCTTCAACCGAATAACCACGAGCATTTGTATCTCGGTGAATCTTTTGAATCCACTCCAGATTAACTGTGGGAACAACTCCTACAAGTAAGTCTACATATTTAGCTACATCAGCAGAATCATCCTTTACGCCACCATGTAGACCTTCATAAAAAAGCATATCAGAACCGCGGGCAATTGATGACCAAGGAGTGAATGTGCCTGCCTTTTGTTTATAAGGCGCAGCTTCTTCATCGTTATGTAAATAAAGACGTGTCTTCCCACTACCACTTTTACTATATTCCTTAAAAAGTGTTTCCAGCTTCTTAAATTCGTTGGCTTCAGGGCCGAAATGACTGATAGGGCGACCATGATCTTTCTCTGATTTAGCCACAGCTTTCTTCATCGCGTCACGATCATAACGATGAAAACTGTCGCCCTCTACTACAGCTACATTAATTTTCTCGCGCCGAAAGATATGCTCAAAACTATTTTTGACCGTTGATGTGCCAGCACCAGACGACCCAGTGACAGCGATTACAGGATGTTTTTTTGACATACAAGATTTCTCCTGAAACAGTAATAACAATAGTACGGATAAAGAATTGCCCGTAACCTTTTTAACCTTAACAAAATTACAAATAGTAGAATAATCGGATTTCTATTTCGTTATGATACGGCTTTTATTAATAGATGAGCAAGAAAATCAAACATAACAGATTAAATCTTATAATTTGAAATCTATTTTACAGGTATTGAGCAACTATTAAGCCAAAGAATAATTTTATACATTTGATATTAAAGCATTAAAAATACATGTAATTAACGGCAATCAAGCATTCTTCACGTTATAATTATCTGCTTAATGATAAAAGAATTTATGTACGAAAAATATAACCCACAAAAAATTGAACTAGATGCCCAGCGTTACTGGGATAAAACAGGAGCTTTCAAGGCAACCGAAGTTCAAGGCAAGAAAAAATATTATTGCCTATCTATGTTCCCTTATCCGTCTGGAAAGCTTCACATGGGGCACGTTCGTAATTACACAATCGGAGATTTACTATCACGCTATCACCATATGCGAGGTTATAACGTGCTACAGCCTATGGGCTGGGATGCTTTTGGCCTACCGGCAGAAAATGCTGCCATACAAAATAAAATGTCCCCAGCAAAGTGGACTTATGACAACATCGACTATATGCGCAAGCAGTTGAAGAGCTTGGGATTAGCCATAGATTGGGATAGGGAATTAGCTACCTGTAATCAGAACTATTATCACTGGAACCAGTGGCTTTTCCTACGAATGTTGAAAAAAGGGATCGCCTACAAAAAGACTCAGGTAGTTAACTGGGACCCAGTAGACCAAACTGTTTTGGCTAACGAACAGGTAATAGATGGACGCGGTTGGCGTACAGGAGCATTGATTGAGAAACGTGAAATTCCTGGTTATTACCTTGGTATAACGCAATATGCGGATGATCTACTCAGTGATCTTGATAAATTATCAGGTTGGCCAGACCGCGTAAAAACGATGCAGGCCAATTGGATAGGTAAAAGTTTTGGTGTGAATATTACTTTTCCTGCAGATACCTCAACTAACACCTCACAGGCATTAAAAGTCTTCACAACCCGCGCAGATACTTTAATGGGTACAACTTACGTGGCAGTAGCAGCTGAACACCCGATAGCACTCCATGCGGCAAAAAACGATCCAAAGATTTCTGACTTTATCGCAGAATGTAGGAACAACATCACAATGGAGGCAGATCTTGCCGAACAGGAAAAGAAAGGTATATCTACAGGATTGTTTGTGATTCATCCATTGACCGGCTCAAAACTACCAATATGGATAGCTAATTATGTATTGATGAGTTATGGCGAAGGTGCAGTTATGGCCGTACCTGCACATGACGAACGTGATTTTGAGTTTGCAAAAAAATATAACATGCCTATCAAACAGGTTATTTCACCGCCAGCAGAATTTGGATCTGAATCAGAATTCAGTATCGACCAATGGAAAGAGTGGTATAGCTCTAAGAAAGGAGTGTGTGTCAATTCTGGTAAATACGATGGCATGAACTTCCAAATAGCGGTTGATGCTATCGCTTCAGATCTAGCTACATTAGATTTAGGAAATAAGAAAACCCGATTTCGTATACGTGACTGGGGTATTTCACGTCAACGTTATTGGGGTTGTCCAATTCCACTCATACACTGCAGTGCATGTGGAGTTGTACCTGTTCCAGACGAACAACTTCCAGTAGTATTACCAGAAAATCTGGTTCCAGATGGTTCTTGTAATCCACTAGCAAAAGAATCATCTTTTTATACCTGCAACTGTCCGCAATGTGGTAAATCTGCACGACGCGAAACAGACACGATGGATACTTTTGTTGATTCATCCTGGTATTTCATTCGCTATACATGTGCTGACCAGAATAAAACTATAACTGATTCACGTACAAACTATTGGTTGCCAGTAGACCAGTATATTGGTGGGATTGAACATGCGATTCTACACCTACTGTACTCACGTTTTTGGATTAAGGTGATGCACAAACTAGGATTGATTGAGTTTGATGAACCTTTCTCAGATTTACTTACACAGGGTATGGTATTAAATGAAATTTTCTATCGAAAAGAAAAAGCTGGACGAATCACTTACTTCAATCCAGTTGATGTTGATATTCAAACAGATGACCAAGGAAAATGTAATAGCGCCATTTTACGTGAAGATAACCAGCCAGTAGAATCTGGTGGCGTTGGCACCATGTCAAAATCTAAAAATAATGGTGTCGACCCACAAAAAATAGTTGATGCGTACGGAGCAGATACTGCACGGTTATTTATAATGTTCGCAAGTCCACCCGAACAGACACTTGAATGGGCAGATACAGGAGTAGATGGTGCATTCCGATTCCTAAATCGACTCTGGAACCAAGTCTACAAACATCTACAACTAAGCATAGTTGAGTCCGGAATTAATAGCAATCTGTCTGCTGAACTTAAGAACCTTCGTTTTCAATTACATCATACTATTGCTAAAGTTGGCGATGATATCGAGAGACGCCACACTTTTAACACAGCAATTGCTGCAGTAATGGAATTAATGAATACTCTTACCAAGATTCATGGCTCTGATGAAGTATCACGTAGCGTGATACAGGAAGTACTGGAGAATATAGTGCTTCTTCTTTCACCTATTGTTCCTCACATCTGCCATACATTGTGGCGGGAGCTCAGACCAGAAACTGAATTGCTTGATCAACCATGGCCAGAAGCAGATGAAAAGGTATTAGTACAAGACGAAATTGAAATGGTAGTACAGGTGAATGGTAAGTTACGAGGCCAGATACGAGTTGTTAAAGAGGCTGGACGAGGAGCTATTGAGAAAATTGCTCTAGACAATGAACAGGTACAAAAATTTGTTGCAGGACATACTATAAAAAAGATAGTGGTAGTTCCCAAGCGACTAGTAAATATTGTTATATGAAGTTGAGTTATTTCTGTGGTTCATCTATGAAAAAAATATTAATTATTATACTTAGTACTTTTTTATTGAGTTGTGGTTTTCAGGTCCGTGGCACAGGATCAGCTTCAATTCCATTTGAAACAATATACATTTCTGCTTTTGATAGGCAAGCTATAATTAGGGAGCTTAAGCATTCTATTCAAAGTAGTGGTAAAACGCTAGTGCTAGATAAGCCACTGGATGCTGAGGCGACATTACATGTTATCAGTGCAAAATACACTAAACATATCTGGTCTATTTCTGGAAGCGGTAGAGTGCGTGAGTTCCAGTTACGTTATCGGCTTTCATATCGTTTGACTGACTCAAAGGGAGTAGAACTTGTTCCACCTAGTGTAGTTAACTTAAGTCGTATTCTGCCCTTTGCAGATGCGCAAGTATTGGCAAAACAAGCAGAGGAAAAAATGCTTGCAAGAGAAATGTATAGAGATGCTGCTCAACAAATCATTCGGCGATTATCTACATTACAACACTAGTGATTTTTATAGGTTATATTGAAAATTTCTCATATCAAATCATAAGTAATGCATATCCATCTAGCCAATCTTTCCCAACACCTCCAAAAGCAACTCTTAACATTTTATACCGTTTATGGAGAAGAATCTCTGTTAGCTATTGAGGCCGCTGATTTGATTCGTACAAAGGCCCGCATGAATGGCTATATTGAGAGAGAAATATTTACAATAGACAGTCAGTTTAAAAAATCAGACTTATTATTAAGAGGAAACAGCTTATCTCTGTTTGGCGAACAAAGATTAATTGATATACGTATTCCATCAGGAAAACCTGGGAAAGAAGGCGGAAAAGCGATTGAGGATTACTGTTGCTCACTACCGCCAGATACTCTAACTCTGGTTACATTACCTAAAATAGACAAACAAGGGAAAATAACTAAATGGTTCAAATCCCTTGAAAATATGGGACCAATGATCCCAGCCTCATTGGTGGAATTTAACCAACTTCCAAGCTGGATTAGCCAACGTCTAAGTATACAGAATCAGAAAACTGATCCAAACACTTTACAGTTCTTTGCTGAAAAAGTAGAAGGGAATCTTCTAGCAGCCAATCAGGAGATTAAGAAACTTGCGCTGCTATACCCGCCAGGTACATTGTCTTTTACTCAAGTAAAAGATGCTGTACTTGAAGTGGCAAGATACGACATTTTTAAATTATCAGATGCGATGGTGACAGGGGAAATAGCCCGCTTTATCCTTGTGTTGAAAGGGCTAAGGGGAGAAGGCGCAACTGTACCATTTATTTTAACAATACTTACAGCACAGATTCGATCATTGATCATTATTCGCAAGGGATTAGATTCTGGTAAACCTCATACACAATTAATGAAAGAAGCAAAAGTATGGGGAGATCGTCAAAAAATAATGGGGAATGCAGCCAAACGAGTTAGATTAAAATTGCTAGTACAAGCATTATTACATGCCGCAAAAATTGATAAAATAAGTAAAGGTGTTACAAAAGGGGATGCTTGGGATGAACTTGTACAATTGGGACAGAGTTTTATGTTTAAAAAATACCAGAAAAATTAATGCTTATAGAATAAATAAAATCGTTTCATCAATATACTAATTATCGTATATAGATTGATAAGACTGTCTATTTGTGACTTGCATAATATAAATTAGGTTTATCTTTAAACCCCAATATTTAATGTTGTGTACTCCCCCTTGCATACTATATCTCTATTATTACATTATAGAAATAATGTGGGTGGCCTAACTTGCTATACTGTATCAATATTTATATATTTACTGAAAACTTTGGGACTACAAAATGGATAATGTAGACATTAAGAACTACATGCAAATGGTGGGTCGTGAAGCTCGTACTGCATCTCATACGATGGCAAAGATCGAATCTGCCTCCAAAAATAAGGCACTTACTGAAATAGCTACATCAATCAGAAAAAATGAAAAGAAACTACTAGCTGCTAATAGAGCTGATTTGGAAGCAGCAAAGGTCCAAGGTCTTGATTCAGCCTTGATAGATCGTCTGACGCTTAACCCAAAAGGTGTTACGAATATGGTAGAAGGCCTGTTGCAAATAACTGCACTTGCCGATCCTATTGGAGAAATAAGTGACCTAAATTATCGTCCTTCTGGAATCCAAGTGGGGAAAATGCGGGTACCTCTAGGTGTGGTTGGTATTATTTATGAAGCACGCCCTAATGTTACAGCTGATGCTGCTGGATTGTGTATCAAGTCAGGTAATACAGCAATATTACGTGGCGGTTCCGAGGCATATAATTGTAATCAGGCTATTGCTGCATGTGTAAAAGAAGGCTTGAAAATAGCTAATCTGCCAGAAACAGCAATACAAGTGATTAATACCACTGATCGAGCAGCTGTAGGTGAGCTAATTACGATGAAAGAATTTGTAGATGTAATTGTTCCACGTGGAGGCAAAGGTCTGATTAAGCGTATTTCTGATGAAGCATGTATACCGGTTATCAAACATCTTCACGGTGTATGTCATGTGTATATAGATGAAGGAGCTGATTTGGATAAATCTATCAGTATTGCTGACAACGCAAAAACTCAACGCTATGGGACCTGCAATACTATGGAGACCTTATTAGTACACGAGAAAATTGCACAAAAAATACTACCGCCTCTGTGTAAAATTTATCTTGATAAAGGAGTAGAGCTTCGAGGTGATAAATTTTCGTGCGCTATTGTAGAAAAAATGACCCAGGCAACAGAAGATGATTGGAGAACTGAATATCTAGCTCCGATTTTAAGTATACGAATAGTAAGTAGTCTGGATCAAGCCCTGGAACACATCAATTTATATGGCTCACAACATACTGATTCCATAGTTACAGAGGATTACTCTCGTGCCAGGAGGTTTCTGCGAGAGGCAGACTCTAGCTCAGTAATGGTAAATACTTCTACCCGATTTGCCGACGGCTTTGAGTATGGATTGGGTGCTGAAATCGGTATTTCTACTGACAAAATACATGCCCGTGGCCCAGTGGGACTGGAAGGATTAACCAGCCAGAAATTTATTGTATTAGGTGATGGTCAGGTTCGGAAATAAACTACATAATCTTAACAGCATACCTATGACTCATCTTATCGAAATCAAAGTCCCTGATGTTGGTGATTTCAAAAATATTCCTGTTATTGAGATACTAGTTCATCCGGGAGATGATGTAGAAAAAGAAACGCCCCTGATCACACTAGAAACTGATAAAGCCACAATGGAAGTCCCTGCACCTCAGAAGGGCACAATAAATGAAATTAAAGTAAAAATCGGTGACAAAGTTTCGGAAGGATCAGTAATACTCACATTAAAATCAACAACCAAGCTAACAGATTCACATTCTATCTCCGAAAAAAATATTGAAACAAAAGATGTTCCACCTATAACTAATCCTACTTCAATTCAATCTACCAATACCTCTCATGGTGACATTCATGCAGATGTAGCAGTATTAGGAGCCGGACCAGGTGGCTATACTGCGGCTTTTAGAGCTGCTGATCTCGGTAAAAAAGTAGTACTAATTGAACGCTATCCAGTACTCGGGGGAGTCTGCCTAAATGTCGGCTGTATTCCTTCGAAAGCACTACTACACATGGCAAAAGTTGTCACTGATACAGAAGAAGCTACTCATGCAGGTGTTAACTTCAATAAACCCAAAATTGAATTAGAC
Organism: Nitrosomonadaceae bacterium; assembly: GCA_965205785.1. Lineage (GTDB taxonomy): Bacteria > Pseudomonadota > Gammaproteobacteria > Burkholderiales > Nitrosomonadaceae > BJGV01. Next base: position 1,176,833 of record OZ242188.1, on the reverse strand, counting down.
AAGTTACGAGAATGGAAAGAATCAATAATTCTAAAACTTACTAAGGGATTAACTGCATTAGCAAAAGAAAGAAAAATAGAGGTTATACAAGGAAACGGGAAGTTCACTGCCCCCAACATGATTTTAGTGGATACTCCAAATGGTCAGAAAACTATTTCATTCGAATACTGTATAGTCGCTGCAGGGTCAAGCGTAGCCCATCCTCCTGGCATTATCCAAGATGACCCTCGAATTATTGATTCAACAGGTGCATTAAAACTTGAAGATATCCCCAAGCGTATGCTGATCGTTGGCGGTGGGATAATTGGCCTAGAAATGGCAACAGTTTATGATGCACTAGGATGCAAAATAACCATAGTAGAAATGATGGATCAGTTAATTCCAGGTGCTGATGCAGATCTTATTAAGCCATTATACAGACGCATACAGAAACGTTATGAAGCAATTTATCTCAATACTAAAGTTTCTGAAATAAAGCCACAAAAGGAAGGATTAAGTGCTACCTTTGAAGGAAAAGAGTCTCCCGGTACTCAAATTTATGACCGTATTCTAATTGCAGTAGGGCGTCGTCCTAATGGACATGCTATCGAAGCAGAAAAGGCGGGGATCAAAGTTACTAAACAAGGATTCATTCCGGTTGATAACCAGTTACGAACCAATGTTCCACATATTTTTGGTATCGGCGATATAGTAGGAGAACCAATGCTAGCTCACAAAGCAACACATGAAGGGAAACTTGCTGCAGAAATAATAGCAGGACAAAAAGCTGCCTTTGATGCTCGCACTATTCCTTCAGTTGCATATACAGACCCAGAAATTGCTTGGATGGGTTTAACTGAAACTGAAGCAAAAAAGCAGGGGATTGATTATGAAAAAGCTAGCTTCCCATGGGCAGCTAGTGGCCGTGCGATTTCTATAGGACGTGATGAGGGTATAACGAAGTTACTATTTGATAGAAATACGCGTCGCTTACTTGGTGCAGGTATAGTTGGGATTAATGCAGGAGAATTGATCTCTGAAACAATCCTTGCACTAGAAATGGGTACAGATATGGAAGACATCATCTTAACTGTCCATCCACACCCAACACTATCAGAAACTATTTTCTTTGCTGCTGAAATAGCAGAAGAATCAATAACTGATCTTTATATGCCTAAGAAATAATCTATCTTATTCAACCAGCACTCATATATATATTCTTAGGTATAAAATATTGGAACTTATTTTATCTGAAGTATACAATCATTTTTTTCTTTTTGTTCTGCGTATTATCTAGATAATATCTGGAAATAAAATCACACCTTTTTTTTTATTAAATAACTTTTATCCCCATTTGAAAATCCAACAAGAGACTGTTGAATATCTTTTCCCAAAGCAATCACTTTGAATAATTCCCCCATCTCAGCGGGACTTACTAATTTCTGTAATTGATTTGCCATGGGTAAGTAGTCAACTGTATTTTCTGCTGGAATTTGTGCAAGAATCTCAGTGATACCACAATTGATAAGAAATTGTGCCTGAGAAGTATAGCCTAATAATTCAAGCCCCTCCCCTGTTGCTTCATCTGTAATGGCAGTAAAGTCTACATGGCTAGTTATATCCTGCAGGCCTGGAAAATAAAATGGATCATCATGAGCATGATGTCGATAATGGCACATCAGTGTGCCAAGTTTACGCTGGTCATGATAGTATTCGTCACGCCCAAAACCATAATCGATGATTATTACTGCACCTTGCTGTAAAACATTTGCAAGACTTCTAATAAATCCTCGTGCCGTAAGATTGATTTCACTTATATATGTGTCAAGACTATTAGTATTGAAATTAGCACGTGGGATTATTTCTTTTGCAATCGTAAATAGCTCCCCTTCAACCAGTAAACGGTCGCTCCACTCGAACTCCTTGCCACTCCACACCACACCACGCTCAAATAAACAATTATCATGCAATGCAACTAAATTAACTGGCATAGCGTCAAGTACTTCGTTAGCAAGTATCAAACCTTTAAATTTAGCTGGAAGATTCTCTAACCAATGAATCCGGGACAAAAGATGTGGCGCAAATTTCTCAAATAATTCTTTCTGTTGCTCCTGCAGTTCTCCGCTTACTTCTAGAATAAAGTAATTTTGAGGCAGCCCGTTAAGATCTTCTAACTCAAGTAATAGATCAAGCGCGAGTTTACCAGTACCAGCACCAAATTCTAAAATATCACCACTATCTTCCCCAATACCTTCAATTATTTGTGTGGCTTGCTGAGCAATAGTCCTACCAAATAATGAAGAAATTTCTGGTGCAGTTACAAAATCTCCTGCACAGCCGAATTTTGTCGCACCAGAACTGTAATATCCCATTCCAGGTGAATAGACTGCGAGCTCCATATAACGCGCAAATGAAATCCACCCTCCCGCCATGCTAATCTCTGAACGAATCATGTTTTTCACAGCACAACTATGCTGGAGAGCAGGCTCATTTGGTGTTGGTAGTAACGGCATCGGCGCAAGAGTGTCTTTATGGTAAATTATCTAATTCTTAAAATAGAGATTGATTACTAAAAAATACTGTGGCATTACAAGGTAAATTATTAATACATATAACTTCTGTTTACTGATACCGATGTTCAGAATTGCCCAATAGAGGACTACGATGCAAAATAAAACTATACTAATTACTGGAGGTACCAGACGTATTGGTGAGGCTATCTGTCGGAAATTACACTCTGAGGGTATGAACCTGATGGTACATTTCCGATCCTCTAAAGCTGAAGCGAATTTACTTCAAACTGAACTTAACCAAATACGCTCTGGATCAGTTGCATTAGTTCAAGCTGATTTACTTGATATAACCCAATTACCAGTTATAGTTAATGAAACAATAAAACATTTTGGCAGAATTGATTCACTTGTTAATAATGCTTCCAGTTTCTACTCTTCACCTATTGAAAAGATAACAGAGAAATCATGGGATGAACTTATTGGATGTAATTTTAAAGCTCCTCTCTTTTTATCTCAAGCAGTAGCACCACATCTAAAAAAACACCACGGCTGCATTATTAACATTGTCGATATCCATTCTGAGTGGCCACTAAAGAAATATATAGTTTACAGTTCTGCTAAAGGTGGATTAGCTACATTAACCAAATCTCTAGCATTAGAGCTAGCTCCTGAAATTCGGGTAAATGGTATTTCTCCAGGCCCCATTCTCTGGCCAGAGAATGGGGAATGGTCAGATCAAATAACGCGTCAGGGCATCATCAGCAAAACTCTTCTTAAAAGAATAGGCGAACCAATTGATATAGCCAAAGCAGTATCGTTCTTGATTTCTGATGCACCTTATATTACTGGACAAATTTTAGCAGTAGATGGTGGGCGCAGTATAAACTTGTAAGGAATTATGTGTCCTACATAGCTATTTATAATTGCTATGTATATTTTCTATGCTAGAAAAATAACATATTCTTATCTTACATATAGCAACCTGATCCATACCGGTTGCCAAAATTAGGATAAAATGGCCCTATGATTACTATGCGATTTTTATCATGAAAAGATCCCGCACTCCCCGCCGCACTAAATCTCCGCGTACTGTGCTGGAACTAGCTCGCTTAGCTGCAGGACTTGCAGCTTCTGGTAGTTATAAAGAAGATGTTTTTTGGGAAAGTCAGCTTGGAATTAAAATAAATGCGCAATTACGTACTGGGAATGATCAAAATTTAGAAGAAGCATTAGAACTACTATATGATACTGACCCAGCTGGCTATGGAGAATTTATTTATGCTATTGAGTCCGCAATTGAGTGTAATACATTAACACACGAAGATTGTACCTATGACGTACTATTATTTGCTGCGCCAGTACTAACATGGTCTCGATTCTCAATTCCTTCAGGTCCAATACCAGAAACTATCTTAAATAATCTTAGAGAGCAGTTTCAGACTCATGTGTTGTTTGAAAACACAAAGTTCTCATTAGCAAACTACCTTTTTAGTCCTGATCAATTACCACGTGGATATCGTCTTACACATGAACTAGCCGAAAAACTATGGGCCGCTGCTATAGGTGGGCAAAACTTACATATGAATCCACGACAATTTTCTGAAACAGCAAATTTTCTATCGGATACTCGTTATATTTTGGGGGCAGTAGTAGTCCAACAGGGGCACCCTATATTCCGCTGGCAGGAGACTACTATTACGAGCCAAATAAATAATGGAGTATCTGGCGTTAAATCTTCAAAACAAAGCATACTTCTTAAATGGAAGACAGAGTGTGGCAAAACACTACGATCACTGTTTCAAGGTTGTGCATTAGACTTATTATTACCTGATGGCTTTTTTTCAGCATGGCGTATGGCAGATCGCCTTGCACGCCCCTATTCCATGCATGCAACGGTTAATTTCTTACAATCCACTTTAAATATCCCAGTAAGTGACCTTCGTGCTGTAATCGCACCGTTTCATGATCAACTATTGGAGGAATACCGTGTCAGCTTTACCTTTATAGATCGAAATGAAGTGTTATATGGTATTGTTTGGGCACTAGTTGGAGAGGAAGATGAAAACAGTGATACGATTACGCAGATAGAAACTACACTGCAGGAATGTGGTATCACTCTCATAACAACTCTAGATAATCGTTTCCCTTTAGAATACTGTGAAGAGTGTGGCGCACCTTTGTTCCCAAACTTGGAAGGTGAAGTCGTACATGCCGAATTTCCTGAAGATGGTGATAAAATACAAGTGCAATTGCACTGATAAGATGTGGTCCTACAAAAACAGGTCTACTCAATATTAGGCTTCATATAGATTTGAAGCTTAAGTAATTGCTTTATACATTTCAGAAATATAAGCTTCACTATGAAAATACAATCTAGTAGATACGTATCTCTGTAGTTTCATTAATTCATTTAAACCACTTTTTTCTAGAAATTCTATGGATTTTTCCAAACATAGCCACCATAATCTCGTTGCTCTATTATTGGTTAACTCCAGCATTTTAAATTTATGAAATTTCTTTTTGACCTTTTTCCGGTCATATTATTCTTTATAGCATTTAAACTTTATGGCATTTATGCAGCAACTGCTGTAGCTATTGTTGCAACTTTTATACAAATTGCATGGACTTGGTTTCGTCATCACAAAGTAGAGAACATGCAATGGATAAGCCTAATAATTATTGTTATTTTCGGTAGTGCAACGCTAATATTAAAAGATGAAACTTTTATTAAATGGAAACCAACCGTATTATATTGGGTATTCACTAGTGCACTACTAATTTCACATGCTGCATTTAAGAAAAATCTGATTCGAGCTATGTTAGGAAGTAAAATATCATTACCCGAAAAAGTATGGGGTAATCTTAATCTTAGTTGGGCAATATTCTTCGCATTGATGGGTGTGATTAATCTTTATGTTGCTTTTAACTACCCTACTGATACTTGGGTAAATTTCAAGCTATTTGGATCAACGGGACTAATGCTAGTATTTGTTGTACTGCAAGGGCTTATGCTAGGAAGGTTTATAACTGAAAATGAGGACAGTAACACGTGATGCTTTACGTCATAAATGGCGAAGACGCTCCAAATAGTCTAAAAAAACGTATGTCCTCAAGACCTGCCCATCTAAAACGTATTAAGGAATTACAAAATGAAGGTCGCCTGATTTTGGCTGGGCCATACCCTGCAATTGATAGTTCAGACCCTGGCCCAGCTGGCTTTACTGGAAGCCTGATTGTAGCAGAGTTTATATCACTAGAAGCAGCTCAAATCTGGGCAGAGAGTGACCCATATCTAATTTCAGGGGTATATGCAAAGGTTACGGTCAGTCCATTTAAGAAAGTTTTACCAGAATGAACACAATCACAATTATTAAACAGAAGCTTACTATCCTCAGACCGGAAAAGATTGAAATCCTTGATGAAAGTAGCAAACATATAGGCCACGAAGGGGCGAAAAATAGTGGCGGCCATTTTCTTCTTACCATTGTTTCAGGTAATTTTTATGAAAAATCTACTATGGAAAGGCATAGAATGATATATGCTGCTCTAGGAGAAATGATGGAAAGAGATATTCACGCACTAAGTATAAAGGCGTATACTCCCGAAGAAATTTAGTTTTGATTTAATTTACTAAGAAGGAACTCTAATGCAACTGATTAAATTTTTGCAATTAATAGTACTTTGTGTTTCTAGCTTTTTAGTTGTCACTACGACTCATGCGGCACCCTTAGCTAAGGTAAATGGAGTTGCCATTCCAATGTCACGCCTAGAATTAGTAATGAAGGGTCTTACTTCTCAAGGTCAGAAAGATACTCCTGAAACCAGAAAGGCTATACGAGATGACCTTATAAAACAGGAGGTGCTTGCTCAGGAAGCCATAAGAAAAAAACTTGATAAAGATCCTGACATCTCAACACAAATTATGATTACTCGTCAGTCTGTCTTGATCAGGGCACTTCAAGCTGATTTTATAAAAAATAATAATCCAGCTGAGAAAGAGCTTCGTGATGAATATCAAGCAGTAAGCGCGGCATCTATGGGTGATCAAGAATATAATCCACGTCACATTCTGGTTAGTACTGAGGCTGAAGCAAAAGATATCATTGCAAAGCTCAAGAAAGGGGGTAAATTTGAACAAATTGCCAAGGACAAATCAACAGATGATGGATCTAAGAACAAGGGTGGTGAACTAGGTTGGTCTTCTGCCAGAAGCTATACTCAGCCGTTCGCAGAAGCTCTGGTCAAGTTAAAAAATGGTGAAATAACACAAAACCCTGTAAAAACTTCTTTTGGTTGGCATGTAATTAGACTTGATGGCATGCGTCCTCTAAAAATACCACCATTTGCTGAAGTCAAACAGAAAGTCCAGCAACGTGTACTACAACGAAAATTTCAAGCTTATCTTGAAGAATTACGTGGTAAGGCTAAAATTGAATAGTAATAGTATTTAATAATTTCAAAGAGAAAGAGGTCTCTGACCAGATTTTTCTTTGAAATTATATTTAATTTACGTTTCTATCTTTACTCGCTGGGCTAATGAACATAATAATTCATAACTAATTGTACCAGCTGACTGTGCTACTTCGTCTACAGAAATTCCTTTCCCCCAAAGTATAACAGGGCTCCCAACTCCCGCATTTTCTATCTCACTCAAATCTACATGCAACATATCCATAGACACTCGTCCAATAATACGAGTGCGTGTCCCGTTAACTATTACTGGTGTGCCAATAGGTGCATGCCGCGGGTATCCGTCTGCGTACCCACCTGCAACAATACCCACACGCATGGAACGGTCTGCACAAAAAGTTTGTCCATATCCAACCTTATCTCCAGAATGGAGGTACTGCACTGCAATAACTTTACTACTTAGTGTCATAGCCGGACGTAAATCTAATTTACTTGCAGATGTATCAGAAAACGGTGACGCACCATATAGCATTATTCCAGGGCGCACCCAGTTAGCATGGGTTTCAGGATAACGCAAAATAGCTGCAGAGTTAGCTAGTGAGCGTGGCAAATTCAAATTTGCAGTAATAGTATTAAAGCATTGCAGTTGATCTGTAACCCCATTCTTTTCCTTGTGTTCATCTGCACAAGCAAAATGTGTCATCAATGTTATTTGACCAACAACAGGACTAGATTTCAGTAATTCTATAGCTGCAGGAAACTGCTGAGGAGTAAATCCTAAGCGGTTCATACCTGTGTTTAGCTTCAGAAAAACATCTAGCCCCTTGGGGCGTTTATAAGCAGATAGCATCTCCAACTGCTCACTATTATGTATTACAGTACAAAACTGATAGCGTTCAAACAACTCCAATTCCGACCTAGAAAAGTATCCTTCAATTAATAATATAGTATTTCGATAACCGGCTTCTCGTAAGCGTATGGCTGCATCTAATTCCAAAATTGCAAAGCCATCTGCACTCTTAAAAGCTTCAGCTGCACGTAATAATCCATGTCCGTATGCATCTGCTTTTATCACCGCCATTACTTTTGAGCGTGAAGCATAGCGACGAACAACAGAAAGATTGTGTTCAAGTGCGGAGTGATCAATCAAGGCATGAATAGGACGTGGCATTTGCTTATTATTTAAAAATATTTATCGCTTATCTAGTAAACATACAAGTAAAATACATACTGAGGGTCTTACACATCATTCAATCACAAATTTTGTATATAGGGTAGTGCTTACTAAGAATCTTACAGGTAGGCAGTAGCTTATAATGATTGCATTGGTCGATGGAGCTGATTCGTGTTATAAATCTGCAGCCTAGAAAGATGTGAATATCTGTGGAAACTTTCAAAACATACCTAACGACAATCTGGAGAGAATAACTTGAAACGTGGGTTTTATACTATCATGGCAGCACAGTTCTTCTCATCGTTGGCTGACAATGCATTGTTGGTTATTGCTATTGCACTACTGATAGATCTTCATGCCCCAGCATATCTCACCCCTATGCTTAAGTTTGTCTTTGTATTGTTCTATGTAATTCTTGCACCTTTTGTAGCAGCATTTGCTGATTCCATGGCTAAGGGAAAAGTAATGTTTATAAGTAATGCCATCAAGATTACTGGTTGTGGCTTACTTTTCTTGGCTTCTCATCAATATTTTGCTCTTGCAGCATATGCTGTTGTAGGACTAGGTGCTGCCGCATACTCTCCAGCCAAATATGGAATTCTTACTGAGTTGCTACCTCCAGAAAAATTAGTAATTGCTAATGGTTGGATTGAAGGATTAACTGTAGCTTCTATTATCCTTGGAACAGTTTTAGGTGGTGTATTAATTACACCAACAGTTGCAGCAGTATTTTTAGAATTTGATTTTCCTTACATCGATATTGGTATAGATACAATTCCAGAAGCCTCTATTTTATTTATTGCTGTGTTCTATAGCATTGCTGCCATTTTCAATCTATACATACCGGATACAGGAGTTGATCACCGTATTATCAATAAAAACCCATTCTTTTTGGTACATGAATTTTGGCATTGTATCAAGTTACTCTGGACTGATAAGCTTGGACAAATCTCACTCGCTGTCACAACCTTATTCTGGGGCGCAGGTGCTACACTACAATTTATTGTATTGAAATGGGCTGAAATTGCTCTCGACTATCCTTTAAATAAAGCAGCACAATTACAAGGTGTAGTAGCCGTAGGAATTGCTATTGGGGCAGTATTGGCTGCACGGCTAATATCTCTAAAACAATCGGTCAGAGTAATACCGCTTGGTATAGCTATGGGTATAGTTGTAATGGCCATGACAATAGTTCACCAACTATGGATTGCGATCGTTTTACTAATGCTAATTGGTGGCTTGGCTGGATTCTTTGTAGTTCCAATGAATGCACTACTACAACATCGTGGGCATATTCTGATGGGAGCAGGTCATTCTATTGCAGTACAAAACTTTAATGAAAACTTGAGTATCCTCGTCATGTTAACAATGTATGCTTTACTGGTCAGTTTTGAAGTACATGTTTACTCTGTAATTATTATGTTTGGCTCATTTGTGGCCATAACTATGACTCTGATACGTCGTTGGCACAAATTGAACCAAAGTAAAGAAGACTCTTTACACCTAATTGGTGCTCACAAGAAGCTTTAAAAATTCTTTTCTAATTTTTGCATTATATTTTTTGCAAAACATAAATCTTCCCATACCTTTGCCTTGTCCGGCTGTATCCGTAACAGATAGGCTGGATGATAGGTAACAATTAATGGAATGCCAGAGTATTTATGTAACTTACCACGCAAACTAGCAATAGTACCATTCGTATTCAGAAGATTCTGTGCCGCAACTTTCCCCAAAGCTATAATTAATTTAGGTTTGATTAGCTCAATTTGTCTTGTAAGAAAGGGTTCACACTGCTGCGCTTCACTATAGTCTGGGTTTCTATTACCAGGTGGCCTACATTTGACAATGTTTGCAATATAAATATTCTTACCACGTTTCAGGCTAATGGCTTCTAGCATGTTATCTAACAATTTCCCTGCTGGGCCGATAAAAGGCTCCCCCCGAATATCCTCTTCTAGACCTGGTGCTTCACCTACACACATCCAATTAGCATTCTCATCTCCTACACCAAATACAGTTTTGGTACGATCCTGACACAATGAACAACTAGTGCAGCTAGCTACATTTACTTTGAGTTGAGCCCAGTCCGAATGTAAAATTCTAAAACGTCTATCATCTTTTTCTGCAACAGATAAATTGGATGCCTTTACTTTACTACTGATTTGTCCATTTTCTCTATGACGCCACAGTGGAATTAATCCTAGCTCTTTAAGTATTTCTTGGCGCCTGGCACTCATATAATCAACTCCATAACAATTGCATCCTCGCGTCCACCCATTGCAGGGTAATATCCTGCACGAGTTGCAACTTGTCTAAAACCTATCCGCTCATACAATTTTGCAGCACCAAGATTTGATTTACGTACTTCTAAAAATATAGATTGTGCCTGATACTCTTTAGCGAGTGAAATAAAATACTGCAATAATTTCTCTCCTAATCCTTCTCTTTGACATTCTGATGCAATACTCAGTGTTAGTATGTGAGCTTCACCTAAACCAGTTGTCATTACACCATAACCAAGAATATGACTATTCACCTCTAGTACATAACACTGATATCCAGAGCTTATTGAATCGCCAAAATTACCTCGCGTCCAAGGAAAAAGGAAAACCTCTTGCTCAATTAGTATAACTTCATCTAGATCTTTCACGAGCATTTTCCTGATTTTCGGTATTTCTTCTAATTGGGCACTCATCTTTCACTTTCCTTTAACGCTATTTTATTGCGAATATAAATTGGAGTAACATTTGCTGGATCAACTCCAAGCCCCTTTCTAAAACCTTTTTCAGCTAATTGAACTATCTCACGCGCGTGAGGAACAAAACCGCTCTCAAAATGACTAATACTACTGCCATAATGACTCTTCAATTCATCATAATATTTGTCGAAAGCACTGCCACATCCAACCCAATTGTTTCCTGAAATTAATGGTGCATATCGTGGCAAGCAAAGTGTTGGAATACTTGCGGTTTCCCAGCTATCAAATGATTTGACATATGCTGCATGATAAATTTCGCCCATATGAGCGTCAATTGCTGTAATCACACTATTACTTCCAGCTTGCTGTGCTAACGCCTCTAACGTTGAAATACCTATTACGGGTAAACTTGAACCAAAAGCCAGACCTTGAGCAACACCACAAGCAATACGTAACCCAGTAAATGATCCTGGACCAGCACCAAACGCTATTCCATCCAATTGTGCCAATGCCAACCTTTTTTTTGCCAATAGTTCCTGCAAAATCGGTAAAAGTAGTTCAGAGTGCCGCTGTTCAGCAAGAATACTTTGGCTCAAAATCTCGCCATCTATCCAAAGTGCTGCTGAACAGTAATTGGAAGAGGTATCAAAAGCTATTATTTTCAAGGTGATAAGTTTGTTAAATGAAGAAAATTAATAAATTCAATGACATCCAATTTCCAATGAATTTTTGTGCGGAATTAACTGTCCACTTAATTGTAGCAGTGATATGCTGGTAATAAGGGTATTTTCTCTACCCTTAACCAGCACTTAATCATTTCATGGAGGGCTTAATATGAGCATTACGTGGATTCTTGTCGCAAATGCAAGTGCAGCACATCTCTATGCAAACCATGGCCCAAAAAAAGGACTTCAGAAATTAAAAGAATTTGAGCACACCGCTAGCAGGGATAAGGGCTCTGACTTAGCTTCAGATCGTCCTGGACACTACAATGGTCATGGTCATGGTAATGGTCACGGCTCCTTCATGCCAGCGTCTGATCCAAAACAAAATGAAGCCAGACACTTTGCTCTGAAACTTGCTAAAGAGCTTGATCATGGACGTACAGCAAATAGTTACCAGCGCCTTATCCTGGTTGCCTCTGCACCCTTTATGGGACTTATTAACGGTAATTTAGACAGCCATGTAAAAACCTTAGTAAGTGATAGTTTTGAAAAGGACTACACCAAGTCAAGTAAAAGACAGCTCACAAGACACTTGGAAAGCTGTATTTATCTTTGAGTAGATATTAAGGCCCAGCGTCCGATAGGTGTATAAACAGTTCTGTCGCTGGCCTGTTCCGATTTTACTAAAACCCAATCATTTACGGGCCAGATAATTGGTTTATCTAGGTAGTGCAGTGAGTTAGGTAAATAATTAAGACTAACCTTTCTGACCAGAGTTATATGTGGCTTGAAAGTTCTGTTTTCAAATGAGAGCCCATTAACAAGCATGTGAGCCTTTAACAAATCTACTAATCTAATAAGTCTCTGTGGCACTTCCCCCGCTGTTGCATAAACCAAGCGGCTATACTTCCAATAGCCAGCACGGTTAACAATAAAATCAAAACTTTGCTCCCTAACTGTATTAGCTGCAGAACGAAGTATATCGAGCTGGCTAGCTCTTATTTCGCCAAGAAAGACCAACGTAAGATGAATGTTTTCTGCTCTCATCCTTCTTCCACTACAAGTAACTTCCAGCATCTCGGACAGACTACATAGTTGTTTTCTTATCGTCTCTTCTGGCCATATTGCAAAGAAAACTCGAACACTCTTTTCAGATGTTAATTCTTGTATCAGCAAAGCACCTTATCTATTTTGATATTCCATATCTATCTTGGAAATCAAGCATACCGCCTCCGCCTCAATACCCTCTCCTCTGCCTATCGGGCCAAGATGTTCAGCGGTCTTTGCTTTAATATTAATATTTCTTTCCTGTATTCCAAGATCTTGCGAAATGTTAGAAATCATGGCTGGAATATGTGGCAACATTTTTGGTGCCTGTGCAATGATAGTCGCATCAATATTAATTATTCTGTAATGACTCTCTCCCAATAAACGACAAACTTCTTGCAATAAAATTCGACTATCAATATTTTTGTAGCGTGGATTAGTATCTGAAAAATGTTTTCCAATATCTCCTAATGCGGCTGCACCCAACAATGCGTCACAAATTGCATGTAATAACACATCGGAGTCAGAGTGCCCTAACAAACCTTTATCAAAAGGGATGACTACTCCACCAATGATTAGCTGCCTCCCTTCGACTAACTGATGTACATCAGTACCTTGTCCAATTCTAATCTCACTTGTCATAATTCTCCCTTTGCTGTGCTCGTAGTATAAGTTCTGCTAAAGTCAGGTCCTGCGGATAGGTTATTTTTAAATTACGAACGTCTCCAAGAACCAGCTTAGGATGCGAACCCAATGCTTCAACTGCACCTGCATCATCAGTCATAGTTATACTGTCAGGCCTGCACAAGGCATCCATTAGTAGCTTATAACGAAACATTTGTGGCGTCTGAGCTTGCCATAAATCTTTCCTGGATTCAGTTTTCTGAACCCGATCATTAGCATCACTTCTTTTTAGAGTATCTGAAAGTGGAACTGCCAATAACCCACCAACTGCATCATCAGCTAGCTCATTCAACAATTTTTTAAGTAGCTCTTCACTCAAACAGGGCCTTGCTGCATCATGTACCAGTACCCAGTCATCATCACCTATAAACGATGCTTCCGATACAGCTTTGAGACCATTTAAGATACTCATAGCACGAGTTTCCCCGCCACAATGAAGTACAACTAATTTACTAGAAAATTCTGACCAGTTATACTTTGACCACTCACTATCCTCAGAATCAAGAACAACAAATACACTAGTAATCTCAGGAGTAAGGCAGAAAGTACGCACAGCATGGTAAATCATCGGTTTACCCGCAAGTGATAAATATTGTTTAGGCAGGTTATTTTCCATACGTGAGCCGGAACCTGCCGCTGGAATTAATGCAAAGAACTTTGACATCATGCAATTGTAACGAAAAAATGAATTTTTTTCTCAGCATGGCATTTAAACAACCTCTTTTCCATGTCTTAAGATATAACGTAATAGGCCAATAAATATCCCATTTAGCATACTGTATAATGCCAAATTTCAAAACTTTCGGATTATACATATATGGAAGCGGAACAAATCAACGCTATCGCCAGTCAACTTTCTGATCTTAACAGCCGATCAACAGAACTCCGGAGGTATCTTTGACTTCGAAGCTAAGCAAAAGCGCCTGGATAAAATTTCCCAGCTAGAAGAAGACCCTGTAATTTGGAGTGATAGTAAACGTGCCCAGGAATTAGGACGTGAAAAGAAACTTTTGGAAAATGTTGTCTTAACACTAGAAACAATTGGGCATCAATTACAAGACTCAATTGACTTGTTCCAGATGGCAAAAGAGGAAAATGATATTGCAATACTAGAAAGTATCTGTAGCGATGCAGCAAAGTTAGAAACAAATGTTGCAGATATGGAATTTTGCCGTATGTTTTCCAATCCAATGGATCCAAACAATTGCTTCTTAGAAATTCAATCTGGTTCAGGAGGTACGGAAGCACAAGATTGGGCAGCAATGCTTGAACGTATGTATCTACGCTATTGTGAAAGACGTAATTATAAAGTTGAAGTACTTGAGGAGTCCTCTGGTGAAGTGGCAGGCATCAAAAGTGCTTCGCTCAAAATATCTGGTGAGTATGCGTATGGCTACCTACGTACTGAAAGTGGAGTTCACCGTTTAGTTCGAAAATCTCCGTTTGACTCCGGTAATCGCCGTCATACCTCGTTTGCCAGTGTATTTATTTACCCAGAGGTAGACGATACTATTGAAATTGAAATTAATCCTGCAGATTTACGCATAGATACATATCGTGCTTCCGGTGCGGGTGGTCAGCACATCAACAAAACCGATTCAGCTATCCGCATTACTCATAATCCGTCAGGCATTGTTGTAAGTTGTCAAAATGACAGATCCCAACACCGTAATCGTGCAGAAGCAATGGCAATGTTGAAATCACGCCTTCATGAAGTTGAATTACGTAAACAGACTGATGAGAAACAAGCTATGGAGGATTCTAAAACTGACATAGGTTGGGGACATCAGATACGCTCTTATGTTCTTGATCAATCACGTATCAAAGATTTAAGAACGGGTCTGGAGATAGGTAATACTCAGGGGGTACTTGACGGTGGACTAGACGAATTTATCCAGGCAAGCTTGAAACAGGGAGCCTAGTCCTTAGTGAAAAAATTAGCGCTAATTCATATCACTTTCTTTTCTCATCTATCAAAATCTATAGATAATGAAGCCCGGAATATTCTACTCACTATCCTGACTTATTCTTTAAATTATTACCACTTTTACTGACCAAATCTGCTTGTATAAAAGTATCAATATAAGCCCCATATCCTTCTTCGCTCATATTCTCAACTGGGATAAATCGTAAAGATGCTGAATTGATACAGTAGCGCTTCCCTGTCGGATATGGGCCGTCAGTAAAAACGTGCCCAAGATGCGAATCGGCATACCTTGAACGTACTTCAATTCGCGCCATACCATATTTGTTATCCTGCTTCTCAACAATCCCGCTATTCTCGACTGGACGCGTAAAACTTGGCCAGCCAGTACCTGAATCATATTTATCCAATGAACTAAATAGTAGCTCGCCCGATACAACATCTACGTAAATACCTGGCTTATAATTATTCCAGAATGTATTTTTGAAGGGCTGCTCCGTACCATTCTTCTGTGTAACCATAAATTGCTCTTCTGACAACTTATGCTTCAACTCAGCTAGATTTAAATTTTCTAAATTTTCCATAAAATGGACATAGTACTGTTATTCTTCTGTATTCCGCCTATACAATATTCTAACAATTCAATATTTACTATTAACAATAGGCATATAAATATTATTGCTTAGGAAAATATACTGTGCGCCTGATTAAGCAAGATGATAGCGCATAGTGATACACAACGCTATAATTGCCGCCACATATGTCAAAGGACTAACATGCTTTTTTTGAGGTCAATAAATGAGTGAACAAGAACACAAGCTACCACAAGATACTAATCAGATTATTGAGGAGCGTCGTGCTAAATTAGCTGCTTTGCGTGAGGCAGGCATTGCTTTTCCAAATGATTTTCGCCGTAATAATCTTGCATCAGATCTTCACAAAAAACATGGTAACCAATCAAATGATACTCTGGATAATGACCCCATATCTGTTGAGGTAGCTGGGCGTATGATTCTAAAACGTGTAATGGGTAAGGCTAGCTTCGCTACTATTCAAGACATGAGTGGACATATTCAACTATATATTACCAACGATATTACGGGTGAATCTGTACATGCTGCATTTAAGCATTTTGATCTAGGCGATATTTTAGGTGCACATGGAACACTCTTTATAACTAAATCTGGTGAACTGACAGTACGTGTAAAAGGCTTGTACCTATTGACTAAATCATTGCGTCCCTTACCAGAAAAATTCCATGGTCTAACTGATCAGGAACAAAAATATCGTCAGCGTTATCTTGATCTGATCTCAAATGAGGATACACGCAGAGTATTTTTAACCCGATCTAAAATTATTCAATCTGTTCGTGATTTTTTTGTAAAAAGAGGCTACTTAGAAGTAGAAACACCAATGATGCACCCTATTCCAGGTGGTGCGGCAGCCCGCCCTTTTGTCACACATCATAATACCTTGGACATGGACCTATATTTACGCATAGCACCAGAACTATACTTAAAGCGTTTAGTAGTGAGCGGAATGGAAAAGGTCTTTGAAATAAACCGCAGTTTTAGAAACGAAGGTATCTCCATTCGCCATAACCCTGAGTTCACCATGCTGGAGTTTTACGAAGCCTACCAGGACCATATATATCTTATGGATCTTACTGAAACACTAATCCGCGATATAGCAACAGAGGTCTTAGGTACTACCGAAATCACTTATCAAGGGCATAAAATTAATCTTGCGAATCCATTCTTGCGATTATCTATCACCCAAGCAATTAAGAAATTTCACCCGGAATATACTGACCTGCAACTAAATGACCGTACTTTCCTAATAAGTAAATTAGAAACACTCAATGTTAGCTATAAACCTGAAGATGGAATTGGTGGATTACAGCTTTCCTTATTTGATGAAACAACTGAACATTTACTAATTGATCCAACATTTATAGTTGATTATCCATCAGATGTCTCCCCGTTAGCTCGCCGGAATGACAAAAACCCTGAAATAACTGACCGCTTTGAGCTGTATATAACTGGACGTGAAATGGCTAATGGTTTCTCAGAGTTAAATGATCCTGAAGATCAAGCAGCGCGCTTCCAGGAACAAGTACGTGCTAAAGAGTCAGGTGATAAAGAAGCTATGCACTATGACGAAGATTATATCCGTGCATTAGAGTATGGCCTACCCCCCACCGCTGGTGAAGGTATAGGTATAGATCGATTAGTCATGTTACTTACTGATAGCCCCAGTATTCGGGACGTAATTTTATTTCCCCATTTACGTCGAGAAGACTAGTTTCTTACGTAAATATAGTTTCATATATTTCTAAAATTTCCGTTCCTAGCCCTATTTCAATAATTCCTTTTAAAGTAAGTTGACATATACCCCTATGGGGTATATGTTGGTTCAATTAATACCTAGGAATTACTTTGAATCTTCCTAATCTGAGACAAATCGAAATACCTATAGAAGGGATGACCTGCGTAGCCTGTGCAACACGCATAGAGAAAAGTCTAAATAGGCTACCTAGCGTGCATGCGATAGTTAACCTGGCCAATGAAAAAGCACAAATTAAATTCGATGAAGCTCAGACTATACCCGATAGATTAATTGATTCTATCGAAAATGCAGGATTTCATGTCGCCCCCCAATCGGTACAACTACAAATCAGTGGGATGACTTGTGCTGATTGTAGCGAGCGCATTAAAAAAGTATTAAATAAATTTCCAGGAGTAACTGCTACCATTAATCCAGCTACTGAGAAAGCCCATGTTAATTTCAAACCTGGCTCTGTAACAGTAAATAACCTAATTACTGCTATTGTTAAGGAAGGCTATAACGCAACCGAAATCAACGCGACTAATCGTGCAGAAGAAAAAACACGGCAAATGGCTTCCTACAATAAAGAGCTTCGCATGTTTTGGATCTCAGCCGCTCTTACTCTTCCATTAATGTTACATATGGGTACAATTTTTTCAGGAACAACTACTGAGCTATTGCCACGCTGGTTGCAATGGCTACTGGCCACACCCGTACAATTTTGGATAGGTATGCGTTTCTATAAAGGTGCATGGTATGCACTTCGTGGGGGTAGTGCAAATATGGATGTTTTAGTTGCGCTTGGCACAAGTATGGCATATTTCTTTAGTGCGGTTGTTACGTTGTTAGCGCTGAATCAACATATTTATTTTGAGTCAAGCGCAGCAATCATTACGCTTGTTTTGTTAGGCAAACTAATGGAGGCTCGTGCCAAAAATAAAACTTCAGCGGCTATTGAAGAGCTTATAGAATTACAACCTAAAACTGCACGAGTAGAACGTGATGGTCAAATTGTTGAAATTGATGCAAATACTATTAAGATAAATGATACTTTTATCGTACGTCCAGGCGAAAATCTGCCGGTAGACGGTATTGTCACAGAGGGATCATCTAGTGTTGATGAATCAATGTTAACTGGCGAGAGCCTACCAGTTTCAAAAAATTACGGCGCAAAAGTCTATGCTGCAACAATGAACCAACAAGGATTACTTAAGTGCCGTGCTACTAGTATTGGCAGCCACACACAACTTGCAGCTATTATTCGATTGGTGGAAGAGGCTCAAGGTTCCAAAGCACCAATTCAGAGAATGGCAGATACGATTTCCGGTATATTTGTCCCTATAGTAGTATTTATTAGTGCACTAACTCTGTTACTAACTTGGTGGCTTGTCGATGACTTTGTTTTAGCGCTCATCAATGCTGTAACTGTGCTGGTAATTTCTTGCCCTTGCGCACTTGGACTAGCCACACCAACAGCAATCATGGTTGGAACCGGACGCGGCGCGCAAGTTGGAGTACTGGTTAAGAATGCTGCCGCACTAGAGCAAGCGGAAAAAATTCAAACACTAATTTTAGATAAAACTGGCACCTTGACAGAAGGTAAACCTGTAGTGACCAATATTATTCCTTCAGGAAAAACTACTAAGCATGATTTAATACAGATTTCTGCTACGTTAGAACAAGGATCAGAACATCCTCTTGCCAAAGCAATTTTAGAATGCGCGAAAAGCATGAATATTAAACTACATACAGTCAGTGAGTTTACTGCTGTTACTGGCAGAGGGATTACTGCTCGTATCGATGATATAGATTACATACTTGGCACGGTAAAATTTTTAATTGATCATGGTGCAGAAATTGATACCGATTATATGGCAACACTTCAGGCAAAAGGTAAGACTATCATTGCTGCTGCCAAGAAGCTCGGCAACACTTCTAAAATCCTTGGATATCTTGAAATCGGTGATCAACTGAGGAGCACTTCTGTACAAGCAGTGAAACAACTGCAATCAATGGGAATCGAAGTGATAATGCTAACAGGTGACAGCCCTACTACTGCCGCTGCTGTTGCCGAGCAAGTAGGCATCACTTGCTACCACGCTGAAGTATTACCACAAGATAAAGCTATTGAAGTAGAAAGTATAAAAAATAAAGGTAAATTTACCGCTATGGTGGGAGATGGAATAAACGATGCTCCAGCATTAGCTGCAGCCAACGTAAGTTTCGCTATAGGTGCGGGCTCCGATATAGCAATTGAAGCTGCTGACATTACTTTAATACGCAATGATCTATTGAGTATAGCTGATGCTATTTCTTTATCTAATAAAACGCTAGGCAAAATTCGTCAGAATCTATTCTTTGCCTTCATATACAATGCCTTAGGCATACCACTCGCGGCATTAGGGCTACTCAATCCTGTAATTGCTGCCACTGCAATGGCAATGAGCTCTGTGTCAGTAGTTGGAAACTCTTTGTTGTTAAAAAGATGGCAACCTAGCTCTTAATATATAAACTTTGATAAAAATGGAACATATAAAATGCAAACGACCATTCTGAATATCAACGGCATGACCTGCATGGGCTGCGTCAATAGCATAAAGAACGTTGTAGAAAAAATTTCTGGGGTAAATGATGTAGATGTTTCCCTAGAAAGCAATCAGGTTAAAATTCAATATAACCCTGAAAAAGCAAATATAAATCAGTTTAAAAAGACTATTGTGGAGGCAGGTTTTGAAGTCAACATCTAAGTCTAAAGCTGTGATACAACCAGATAAAAATGCGCTGATAAAACGTCTCAACCGTATTGAAGGCCAAGTACGTGGTGTTACTAAAATGATAGCGGAAGATCGTTATTGTGTTGATGTTCTAACCCAAGTATCTGCACTACAGTCTGCCCTTGATGCTTTTTCTATGAGACTACTTGAAAATCATACTCATGGCTGCATGCAAAGTGCGATCAAATCTGGCAAAGGTAAGGTGGCAATTGATGAATTAATGGTAGTGTTACGAAAGTTTGCACGATGAATATATACAGAGTCTTTTAAAATAACTATTGCTGCATTGATACCATCTATATCGGAAATTTCTTTCTGGTATGAGAATGAATATTCCCACTACTACAATATCCTTTGTTTTGAAACCAAGTTACCGCATCTTTTATCGCTTCTGCGGACGGTCGATATTGATAGCCTAATTCACGAGTTGCTTTTTCACTTGAGAAAAACATCTTCTTATTTGCCATCCGAATACTGTCTATTGATGCACGTGGTTGAGTATTTGTAACAATTGCAATCTTCTCCATTATCCAGGCTACAGGAAGAATTAGTGACATTGGGATATTTATTCGTTTTACCTTTTTACTACAAATCTCATCTATTATCTGCAAAATTTGAACTAAATTCATATTTTCACCACCTAATATATAACGCTCTCCAAACTTTCCATGCATATATGCTAACAAATGACCCTGTGCAATATCGTCAACATGCGCAATATTGAGACCAGTATCCATGTAAGCTGGCATCCTGCCACAAAGTGTATCCAGTACAATCCGCCCGGTCGGTGTTGGCCTTATATCACGAGGCCCTATTGGAGTAGAAGGATTTACAATAACTAAAGGTAATTTATATTTGTTGGTCAAGTGTTGTACTACCTGCTCAGCAAGAAATTTTGAACGTTTATAATGCCCGGTCATTTCGATAAGGCTAGAGGGAGTTTCTTCATCTGCTGCACTACCATCAAAATTAATTCCCAGAGTAGCTACACTACTAGTATAAATTATACGACTAATATCAGATTCAATTGATGCAAGTATCAGCTCCTGTGTCCCTTTGACATTAATGTCATACATGGTCTCAGGATCCGGCACCCATAAACGGTAATCTGCAGCCACATGAAACAAATTCTCACAATTAGTAATTGCACGTTTTAATGAAGCAATATCACGCAAATCACCTTCTGATATTTCAACGGGTAGCCCCTCCAGGTTACTCTGGTCACTTCCAGGTCTGATCAAACACCGCACCTCATGTCCAGCAGTTAGTAAACAACGAGTAACCGCTGAACCAACAAAACCGTTTGCACCAGTAACTAGTGATCTCATTGTATGCTTATCATAATTTTTTTGAACTTACAAAAACTTACTTGGCAAAGATAGAAGCTTCCCCTCTTCATAGCAAATGGTGTACTAACATGAAATATGACTAAACATAATCAGAATTTTCTCAGTGTAGAATTCTATTGAAAAACTCTTATTAAGCATAATAAATATGTTTTATTAAACGCTAGCACTTAACATTATTACAGAAAAAAACTAAAACCCACTCTCACGCACAGCTACAGCACCAATACGTTTAAGAATAGTTGGCAACCATGCTTTTGCTTCCCCACTAATTACTACATTCCCCGTTTTCATTTGGCGGCTCTCTGGTGGAGGTGTATCCAACTTAACCCTAACACGGTATATTGCATCTCTAGGAATATTCTCCTCATTTTCTAAAGTAACAATATCACCTCCTGACTTTGCATTTAAGCTGAAATGTGGAAGTACAGTCGTACGAGTAGCATCAACCTTTATAACTTGTCCTTATAATACTCCAAGTCTTAGTGGCCTGTATACCTGTGCTCTGTCGCCGGGTTTTATTCGATGAACGTCTTCTTCATGAATGTATGTATCAACCACCCATTTTGAATAATCAACTAAAGTAGCTAAAGGCTGGCTGGGTTGAATCCACACACCAGGTGCAAGGTCAGAATCTAAATCAACGATTACCCCAGAAAATGGTGCTGATATTTCTAGCCGTGCCTGCTCTTCCTGAAATAATTTCTCTTCAGCAATGTACTTCTCTTTCTGTGCTCGCACTTGCTCTCTACGAGCTTCACCATCTGGAAGTCCAATTAAACCAATTAATTCATTTGTACGCGCCTTAGCAAGCCCCCTTGCCCGCTCTGCTGATAGTTGAAGGTCAGGAGATTCCAGAATAAATAATGGTTGTCCACTAACAACGTTATCAGACTTTGGTAGGCTAACTAACCGACCAGGTAAAGGCGAATACAGTACATGCGATCGTTCTGGATGCACCCATCCTGATCCTTTAATCCCCGTCTGCCATGGTAAAAGTAATAATAATAAAATAATTCCAAGAATCGCATATGCCGCCCACATACGATTAGTTTTAATTTCTGATTTTCTTTCATGCCAAATACTTAATTCTGACCATAAAGGTCTCCAAATGAACCAAACTAACTCGACTGCCATAAGAAGAATCCCTAAAACCTTAAAGAAAAAATAATACACAAGTACCGCAAGACCAAGAAATACTACTAGTCGATACAGCCACGTCATAAATGCAAATAAAATTAGAAATACTCTATTATTATTCTGGACATCTTCAGGCCAATCGTCATTAAAACCAAGTAAAACTTGTCGGAGCCAAACTCGTGCAAATTCACCAGATCTCTGATGCAGATTTGGGTAATCTATTGCGTCACTCAGTATAAAATAACCATCAAAGCGTAAAAATGGACTTACGTTAACTAATAAAGTTAGCAACCAACTCGTCGTAGCCAGAAAAAATAATGCGCTTTTAACTGCCCCATCTGGAGACAGGCTCCATGCTAATGTAGCTAATCCTGCTAAAGCTAATTCTGTAATAATACCTGCACCTGCGATTGCTAAACGCTGCCGCGGATTACTGAGTTTCCAACTTTCACTGGTATCGGTATATAACATTGGGAACATTACCAATAATGCCACCCCCATATGTGCAACACGTACGCCATATCGGGTTGCTGTGAGTGCATGCCCCATTTCATGCAAGGCTTTTGCAAAAACTAGCGCTACTGAATATCCTAATAAACCAGACCAGGTAAGTTGATCAACGAATGTACTGGAGAATGTTTCCCATTGTCGTGTGACCAAAAATACTCCCAGCAAGCTGAGTAAAGTAACAACAAAAGCAGTAGTACGAGTAAATATCCAACTAAGCCAAGGTATCAATTTTGCAAGCCAAACTTGAGGACGAAAAAGAGGAATACGAAAAAAAAGATAATGATGAAGAACCCAGTTGATTAAGCCTTTATTCTGTTCTTTAGCACTTTTCCTCAATTGGTCAACAGCTGCCTGGTTATTTGCCTGAAGTAGCCTATTTTGTTCCAAGAATTTTTTTAAATCATTTACATCTGTAACCTCAATATCTAATGTTGTCTCGTTATTAACTGAACTTACAATTTTCTCTGGTGAACCATATGCTCAACGTAGCAGCATCTCAAAATCAAGCCACCCAATACGAAAAAAACTATTACTAATTGGATCCTGCACCATCCAGGCTGATGATCCATCACTATTTGGTGCCGCTGGAAGTAATTTAAGTTCCTCACGTAAGGGAGGAAGAAAAATCTGTCCATTCGGCTCTTGATGCACAAATGAACTCATAGGCCAGTCCACTCACGTACTGCAGTTATAGGTCTTCGGAAAAAATAGTATCCCAAAGTAGCCCACTTACCAGATATACGAACAGTACCTCGTAAACCGATACGTGGCTTCTCCGTATCATTTACAAATTTTCCTTTTATTCGATATGCAGACACACCTTCCGGGCTCATCGTAGGCTGAAAACTAGTCTGTAATAATGATGCAGATAATGGATTTAGTGGGTCAATATGCAAAAACAAACGCATTGGTGCACCAACTTCTAGGTTTAATGCTTCGTGAACTGGCAACCATACCAACAAGCCTGCATCATCCTGATTCGCCAATTGCATCACTCGCTCTCCCGTTTGTACCGGCCTTCCTATCCAATCGTTTGGATCTCCATAAACTACTATGCCGTCACGTTCAGCTCGCACTTCCACTCTTGCCATTAATGATTTTAATGATGCTAACTCGGCCTCTTTCTCTCGAACACGACCTATCGCCGAAGCGATCTCCCCTTTACTTTTAAGATCATTAAATGCACGCTGTTGCGCATTTAATGCATTTGCACGTGCAATTGATAGTCCTTTTGCAGCCACATCAAGCTGACTAGTAATAGTAGTATCATCTAATGAAAACAGTAAATCTCCGGCCTTAACTACTGAGTTCGGCTGCACATGAACTTTACTGATTACACCCTTTTGAGGAGCAGCTACAGCAAATGCATTTAATGCGACAATCTCACCAGGAGCTAAAACAGACAATCTAATGGGGATAGATAATCCTACAAATATAGCAATTACCGCCCAATAGCTAACTGCTTTACTCATCCATCCACGTATTCTTGTAATAAAATCAATCTTTACTTCACTTAAGAAGCCAAGACAGGAACCATAAATCTGATGTATGTGTTCTAACTTCTCAAGCTCATTGGATGGCCATTGTTCTTCTCTAGCGTACATCACCATCCCTTGAAGAACTCCTTTCTGATCAAACAACTGCGCTATAACCAAATGCTCAGGCAACCATTCTTCCCAACCATCTTTAAACTCTTCTGATGCTTCTGAAAAATCAAGCTTATGGCAACCAGCCTCTTTCGTATAAATTTTGGAGAGATGTTTAACGAAACCGCTAAGCCATATTGCATATGGAGAATCTTCTGCTACACTCACCAGACCTGATGCTGCCGAAAGCTCAAATGATCCAACAGGAGTTACAGAAAAAAATGCTGCTTGCCTGTACGACGCCAAAGATATTGTTTCATTTACTATAATAAAAACAAGGTCAGCTGGACTGACAGACTTTACAGAACGTAAAGCTAAGTTATGAACTGCGTCAAACTGAGACTTCTCAGTGGCTTCGTTGATATCACTCATTGTGTAGTATAAACATCACTATGAAGTCAATTGGAGTATCTATCTAATCACATTATTTAGGCATAATTGCAGTACCACTCATTCCTGCAAGAAGCTCAGGAAATTCTTGAGCCATCAACCCTTCAATCTCAACTGTCTGACTTACAGAATCAACACGACTATTTATGGCTGCCACAGTTGCTTGGTACGTTTTCCTAGTTTCATCAATTTTTACTTCAAATTTTGAGTTCACTTTAAGCTTACTCAGTAATCTTGATGGAACATTAACCTTCAGTCTTAACGGACCAGACTTTACTAAATCAAGCATAGGCTGACCAGGTGTTACTGTCATGTGATTCCGTACGTAAACTTTTGCGATACGCCCATCCCAAGGTGCTTTGATTGAACAATATCTTATTTGTAACACACTTAATTTAACAGTCGCACGAGCTTTAGCTACATCACTAGCTGCCAGAGCAACTTCAACATCACTCGCTTGTTCTAACCCCTGCATCCTTAATTTTGCTGTATGTGTTTCTACAGCACCTGACAGCTCTGCTTTAGCCATTGCCAATCGTGCACGTGGCTCAATACAATTAAAGGTAACAAGTATATTGCCAGTCTTAAACCTGCTACCCAAAGCCACATTTAATTTATTAATCCGTGCAGCTGCTAAACTGGAGCCTGACCGAGAAACTGTTGTTTCTTTATCAGGTATAAGTAATACTCGTACCGTCTCAGTTCCACCAATTTTTGTTTCTTCCCCTTGATTCTCAGAAATATCATTACTGGCAAACTCAGGCTTAACAATGGCCCCTGCATTTTTAATACCATTGTTTGTAGTTTGATCATCTCCTTCAGTAGAACTCTCTTCCGGAACTGAATAAGCTGGTTGAACTGAACTACTAGTAGCATCTGCAGTTACAGTTTTTTCATCTACCACAGATGCTACTGTATCTGGTGTAGGTGAATCATTTGATTCTGGTGTAAGTAACACAGTCACTAAAACTAAGATAACCAGACTACCACTAAGCCAATATATCATTTATCCCCCTTTTCTAACTCAACTAACCAAGAGTGGAGCTCAGGAAGCGTGGAAGTTACAGCTGCTATTAGTGCATTCTCATAGGCTGTATCGCGAGAGTTATTTGGTATTGTAGTTACAAATTTTGCTGATCTCTTATTTATGCCATTGTAACCCTCAAGCTCTAACATCCAGGAAATTGTCTCTTTCTCTTCATTAGAGATGCTTCGTAAAGTAAATACCAAGGGAAAACCATCTTTTTCATCTAGTTCAATCTAGTGGCGTGCCAGTAATACAGCTACTTGAGCTTTCATACGAACTTGCATGACAGGGCTTTCTATTCCTGAAAACAAAATTGAAACTTTCGGTAAATGTCCAAATAAATTAGATGTCATTCTTAGTGTATCTTTCTCGGTTTCTTGAAGGTGCTCACGAATACGTACTGTTAGTTCTTCAAGATTATTGTCTTCAAAATTATCGGGTAACGGATCAAAACCAAGTGTATTGTAGAGACGTCCGAAGGCAATTTGTGCATTGGCATATGCATTAGCCCGCTGGTATGAGCCCAATACCGCGCGCGCATTAGTTCTGATCACTTCTAACTCACTATTTAATCTGGCTGTAACAGAAGCACGCATATTAGTAGCTAAACGCTGATCAACTTGAGAACCAATATCTGCAAGTTTAAAGTCTATTAGCGCCAATCGATATCGCTCTACACTTACACGCAGTTGAGTCATAATTGCCATTGATAGAGCCATTCTTCTTGAACGATCAACTTCAATCTGCCCTTCTTGATTTTTAAGAAGTACAGGTAAAGCTGCAAGGCGCATTATATTCCACGATACTCTAACACCGCCCTGGAACCAGCTATTGTGAAAAAGAAGATTATTGGAATCATAATTAAACCCATAGTCTAAGCTTATAGCTGGAAACATACTGACCAGCTGTTTACGCGTCTCATTAGCGGTTATACGTTTTTTAGAATCTTCTTCACGTAGCTCAGGACGTTGAAGTAACGCCAGTTCTTCCAATTTACGAATGTTAGTTGGCGATGCAGGTAGTCGAGATTCTTCTGCTTCTTGAAGAGTAAAATCAACTCCTGGTTCTACATTCATTAAAGCAGCTAACTCACGCTTTGCAATTTCTAAGTCTTGACGACGTAAATTTAGTAATGAAATTGCATCTAGTAAAGCCCGTTGATAGTTTAATGCAAGCGCTGGTGGAATAAGCCTTTGTGCCTCTGCCTCTCGTGAACGAGCCAGAGCAAGATTAGCCTGTTCAAGAATTTCTTTAGCTTCCTTTGCAAGTCGCTGTGCACCCAATGCACGCCAAAAAGAAGTACGTACATCCTGCACCATATTTTGAATGACTTTACGACGACGCTCTTCAGCTATTAAAAATTTATCTGCTTGTTGACGTGCCCTAAAATAAGAAACACCAAAATCCAGTAGGTTCCAGGAAAACTCTGCAGCTCCCTGTGCATGATTCCGTTGTTCAGCAGTAGATGGACGCAATGATTCCTGATTGTCCAGAATACCAATAGATCTTCCACCCGGAGAGTTTTGACGTGTACGATAACCAGCAGAAGTTAGAAGCCTTGGCAACATATCATATGCAGCTTGCCCTGTAAGTCCTAGTTGAAGTGCCGATTCCATCCGTTTCAGTCGATAGTCCAGGTTATATTTAAGGGTACGAGCTATAGCTTCTTCAACTGAAATTGGCCCATTAATAGGTTCTTGATTTAGATACATGCCTGCAGTATCTTCAGCAACTCGTTTCTTTACTTCCTCCTGCGTAAAAGGTTTTGGTGAAAGGGCACATCCCGTTAAGAATAATAGTGGAATCATTACCAGACCGATTCCAAAAGAAATCAGTTTAGTATCCCCTTTAGCAGCTAAATCATTCAATACGTCATCTCTATGAAAACTCAGATTAGCCTGACGCCAGGCATCTTCTTACTATTTATTGCTTTGTATCCCCATTTGAAGGAGCACGCGTATTTGTGGCCATATGCTGCAATTGACCACTAAAGCTCTTTGCAGTTTTTTCCTTAGTTATATTAGTTTCCGAGCTATCTTTACTCCCAGTTCCATCTTCTTGATCCAACTTAGTATTTAGATCAGAGTCGACAGTATAACCTCTCTTTATCTCTGAGTCCTTAGTATTCAACTGAGATTTTTTATTTTCTTCATTTTCCTTATCTAGCTGTTTCTCAGGAAGGATTGATTTTAAACTTGAATTAGCATCGATATCTTCCTCAGTATTTGATTGTTTAAATATTTTTTCAGCAAATGGATCAACTATATTTGATACTACTGGAATTGCAGTATTATCAACGGAAGCCGCACGTATATCTTTTGCCGCTGATTCTAACTGTGATGTTTTAACCGTTCGTTCTATGGGTGCTGAAGAGTTTCCTAAATCTAAATGTCTTACAGAGTTTTGTACATACGTTGGAGCAGAATCATCTGAATCAGACCCGGCGGTCAATTCTGCTTTAGTAGCACTATCTGTTTGAAATACTCCCTGTCCAGAATTTAGAACAGCTTCTCTACGAATATTATCAATAGTAGATAAAACCGGTGAAGTCGGATCGTTTGCTATTTGCCATTTAAATATTTCCTTGTTAACTGAATCAGTATTAAGAAACCACTCCGGCTCAATAGGCAATCTATCTTCGATCGGTACATTATCGTCGACTGCGCCAACGTTAATCGTGACCGGATCCGTATCGGAATTGACACCACCCGCGTCAGTCGTGACCACCGTTAAGGTATCCGTACCGTTAAAGTTCGCATTGCCCAGGTAGTCAACGTTGTTCAGTAATGTGGCATTAATCGCTGCCGCATTGCCCGTGATCGTTACGCTACCCGTTCCGTTATTTGTCAGCGTCGCACCACCGGCTGCGGTCAGATTCAAGGTGCCGCTACCCACCGATAAGACGGTCGACGCAACTTCCGTCGCACCACCCACATCGAAATCCGTTACGCTGATACCTGTAATATTATGGGTCACATCTTCGGTCGCATTTTGTGCATCCGGAACATTGTTCACCGGTGCATCGTCGACTTGAGTGACGTTGATCGTTGCGACAGCTACATTTGAATCCTGACTTCCATCATTAACTGTAACGTTGATGATGCGTGCTGTAGCAGATGGGTTATCCGTTGTATTCTCGAACTGAACCAGCTCGATTGCATCGGCATATTGCGCTTTGGTAAATGAACCTGAAAGACTTACAGATGTATCAGTGCGTGTCCAGGCTATACCACTTGCCAAAGTACCACTGGCAGCAGAAGATCCATTGACTAATAATCGGTCCCCGGTAGCCTGATTAGTGAGCGTAATCGCTGCACTTTGCATATTGGTGCTATCACCATCAAAAATAGAACTGTCAATATCTGCAATCGAAACAGCCGGTCCGTTTTCTGTGAATGTTGCTGTCCAATCATTGTCTGCTGTATCAGCTGTAGTTACTGTTGTGGTTACTGAGGTGGTGGTGGTTGTAGTGTTATTGACTACTACGTTATCGATAGCTACATCATCACGAGCATTCCCTGCGGGTCCGTTTGCATAAAGAAAATCAAGTGAGCCGGACGCAGTGACCCCGGTCGGAAGATTGATGGTGATAGATGTTAATGCACCGGTAGTTTCATTAGCTACCGAAAGTGTTGTGGCGGGTCCTGAAGCACCATTTGAGTATGTCCAGTTTCCTACCAGTCCTGCCTGATTCTGGTTGCCAGCATTGCCTCCTACAGTAACGAATGTGGCATAAAGTACTCCATTGTAGGAAATCTCAAGCTGATTAACATCTGCCCCGTTAACATCTGCATTCTGCCAGGCCATATCAAACGTAATAGACCCGACCTCATTAGCAGTCGTAACGGTTGTTGAGACATCTGTTGTGGTGGTTTCCGTACTACTGGATGTTACCGTAGTGTTTGTCGTATCTGTAGGAACCGTTATAGGTTGTGATAGTTGTACTGTACTTCTGGTAAAACGATAGCGCATATCTCCTGTTCCATCGTCTACGACCCTACCTCGGCCAACTGTGCCGGATTCTACCCATGGAGCTGGTGGAACCTGACCAGCAGTTGTACCGAAGTCACCACTAGTGACAAGATCAATCGTTGGTGTAGTCACAGTTACGACCGGACCGGTTACAGTAACAGTTGGACCTGAATTCAAATCAACGATCGGATCATAAACTTCAGCGACATTAATTGTAATATTATCGCTATCGGAATTGACACCACCCGTGTCCGTCGTGAGCACATTTAAAGTCTCGGTACCGCTGAAGTTTGAAGCGCCCTGATAATTAACATTGTTCAATAACGTTGCATTAATCGCTGCCGCATTGCCCGTGATCGTTACGCTATTCGTTCCATTATTAGTGATCACTGCACCACCAGCTGCGGTCACCATCAAGGTACCGCCCATGTCTACCGATAGGACGGTCGAAGCCACTTCCGTCGGGTTACCCGCATCCAAATCAAGTACACTGATTCCCGCAATTGAAAGAGACGTATCTTCGGTTGCTGCAAGCGGACCAGCTGGAACTGTGTTCACCGGTACATCATCAACCGGAGTAACATTGATCGTTGCAACAGCTGTATTTGAATCAGCTACACCATCATTAGCAGTAACGTTAATGATGCGTGCTGTGGTAGACGGGTTATCCGTTGTATTTTCAAACTGAACCAGTTCGATTGCATCGGCATATTGCGCTTTGGTAAATGAACCTGAAAGACTTACAGATGTATCAGTGCGTGTCCAGGCTATACCACTTGCCAAAGTACCACTGGCAGCAGAAGATCCATTGACTAATAATCGGTCCCCGGTAGCCTGATTAGTGAGCGTAATCGCTGCACTTTGCATATTGGTGCTATCATCATCAAAAATAGAACTGTCAATATCTGCAATCGAAACAGCCGGTCCGTTTTCTGTGAATGTTGCTGTCCAATCATTGTCTGCTGTATCAGCTGTAGTTACTGTTGTAGTTACTGAGGTGGTGGTGGTTTCAGTGTTATTAAGTGATACATTGTCAAAAGCAAGATCATCGGAACCTGTACCCGCTCCTGTTGCTGTCCCGGTCCAATGATAAAAAACAAGTAAACTAGATCCATTAACCCCGGTCGGAAGATTGATAGTAACATTGGCAAGTGCACCGGTAACTTCATTAGTCACAGAAGTTGTCGTGGCGGGCCCTGTAGCCCCATTGCTATATGTCCAGGTTCCTGTAAGTCCTGCTTGATTCAGGCCACCTCCACTTATAGTATCGAATCGTGCGTAAAATATCCCATTATAGGCAACATGAAACGAATTATTATCTGCCCCCGTAACATCCGAATTCTGCCAGGCCATATCAAACGTAACGGAAGTAATCTCATTCGTAGTGGTAACCGTAGTCGAGACATCTGTTGTGGTAGTTGCTGTACTACTGGATGTCACTGTAGTGTTCGACGTATCGGTAGGAACTGTTACGTTTTGGTAGACCGCTACAAATGGATCAGTAAAATCATAACGTCCGTCACCTGCCCCGTCGAGTACGACCTGACCATTGTTGGGAGTGAACGCTTCTAACCATGGAGCTGGTGGAACTTGACCAGCTGTTGTACCGAAATCACCACTGGTGGCAAGGTTTGTCGTAGCTGTTGTCACGGTTACGACCGGACCGGTTACCGTAACGGTTGGATCTGAGTTCAGATCCACGATTGGATCTAAAAGAACATCATTATAGGAATCGAAAACAAAAGAATCTGTCTCAAGTGTACCGGTCTTACTTTCAAGGTCCCAGTCACCTCCGAGTTCAGCTGCACCAGTAAGATCTGTTGACGCTGCAATATCTGCACCGGTAGCCTCACTTAGTGCTGAGATAAAAGCTTGCCCACTTTCTTGTGCACCCACATCACAACCATAAATAAGAATATCCGCCTCAGCTGACAGTGCACTTTTAATCGTTGCAAGTTCATCGGCGTGTTCACCGTTAATACTTTGCAAATTAAAAGTGGCATCACCTAAATTGAGTTGCCCTGAACTACCATGGCTCAGAATGTGGATAGCCTCTATGTCAGTACGACCTTCCAGAGTGGCAGCAATCTGTTCCATACCATCGCTACCTCCATCAAGTAACACAACATCAGCTTGTGGATGATCCAACAGAAAATTCTCAAGACCCTCTACTGCTGAATCAATAAAAACAATTTCATTGCTGGTTTGACCGTCTAAAGCCAGGGTACCATCAATGAGTGCCCTTTCTTGTTGAGCGCTATGTGCAGGCTGTAGATTACTTTCTGAAGGTGGTGCATTAGTTGTTGGTGGAGCTACTGATGCTTCTTTTGTGACATTATCAGCTTTAGTTTCAACTGCATCTGCAGCAGCAACGGGTAACGCACCATCAAATACAATACGTGGTTCAAGTACTAAACGTTGAGCCCCTCCTCTCCTAGGCACTCTCCTACCCGCACGTGTTGACGAAGCTTTAGTTGATGAGGTTTTACGGCCACTAGCAGTATCTTCCGAAGCTGCAACATATGTGCCCAAACTTTCATTCCATACTGATTTGAATGTTTTATTCATTATATCTGCCTGTCTCTTTGAATAAATTTGGTTTTACTCTGTTTCAATAACGACACTAATTTCTTATTCATCATGTTCAAAATAAAATACAGGTAGCACAAAATAGAATACTAATTTTTTCTTATTTATCAAGGGAATAATTCACCTAATTTATGTCTAAAAAATCACAAAAACAAAGAATACCAAGACTCAAAAATAAAAAATGCCGATACAATCAAGTATCGGCATCATTTTTGACTCCTTTAACCAAATTTCTATCTATTTTTCCTATACATACAACCTCATATTTTCCTAAATGACATCTCTATTTATGATTGATAACTTGCATTCAACGATTTAAGTATTTTTTGGTGGATACCACCAAACCCACCATTACTCATGATCAACACATAATCACCCGGGCGAGCAGCAGCGGTAATTGCCTCGATTAATTGCTCCAAATTATCACTGTTCACAACTTTTGAGCCCAAAGACTTTAACGCGTCCTGCACGTCCCATCCCAAATCTGATGTATAACAAAATACTAGATCTGCAGTATTAATACTTTCAGCAAGACTATCCTTCCATGTACCCATTTTCATGGTATTAGAACGAGGTTCCAGTACTGCAATAATTCGCGCATTATTTACTTTATTTCTTAAACCTTCAATAGTTGTCTGAATTGCCGTAGGATGATGTGCAAAATCGTCATATACTGTAATTTCATTCACTACACCACATAGCTCCATGCGACGTTTGACGTTTTTAAATTGTGTCAATGCTGTAATCCCTGCTTTGATTGTTACACCAGCATGATGAGCAGCAGCTAATGCAGCCAACGCATTCATACGGTTATGTTCGCCCATCAATTCCCAATGTAGGCTACCTTGGGATTTTCCCTTGAACGAAATATCAATACTGTCATTGGTCAAAGTCTCAGCTTGCCAACCATCGCCCACCCCTATTTTCTCTACCGGCGTCCAACATCCTTTGGCAAGAACCTGAACTAAATTCTCTTCTCTGCCATTAGTAACTATCAAGCCATTACCAGGAATTATACGTACGAAATGATGAAATTGTTGCATTATAGATGCAAGATCGACGAAGATATCGGCATGATCGAACTCCAAATTATTGAGGATTGCTGTTCTAGGCCGTAAATGAACAAATTTGGAGCGTTTATCAAAAAATGCTGTATCGTACTCATCAGCTTCAATGACAAAGAAAGGGGAATCACTACTTAATCTAGCTGAAACACTAAAATTTTCAGGTATCCCACCAATAAGAAACCCCGACTTCATTCCAGCGTATTCCAATATCCACGCCAACATTGAACTCGTTGTAGTCTTACCATGAGTACCAGAAACCGCCAATACCCATTTATCCCTAAGCACATTCTCTGAGAGCCATTGAGGGGCAGAAATATATCGTAGATTACGATTTAATATTTCCTCCATTAATGGGTTACCTCTTGAAACAACGTTACCAACGACAAATACATCCGGATTCAGATCAATCTGTCCAGGATCATACCCCTCAATCAATTTAATCCCCTGAGACTCAAGCTGGGTACTCATAGGCGGATAAACACTAGAATCGCAACCCGTCACCTCATGTCCAGCTTGCCGCGCAATGACTGCTATGCCGCCCATAAAGGTGCCACAAATACCAAGAATATGGATATGCATAGCTTGATTCTCCAATCAAAAATATACGCTTCAATACGCCAGCAATATATCTCTGGCACAAGATTGCCCTAAGTACTAATACTTAAGGCCCATATTAAAACCAATTAAAATGAATACAATTTCTTTTATTTGTTTTTCAATTCAATACGACCCTACACCCTTTCTTCATCACTCAGATGTAATACTCGGCGCAATTAACTTATCACTTAATTTAGAATAGTAAATATTTCTACTATCTATATCATAAGAGCATGTATGTGGCTTGTCTGCAGTTTTTTGTTACACTTACAACATTTCTCAAATAAATCATGGTCAAGCAAGCTTAACGATTAACTCGGCTTTGCTTCTCCTTTTTTGCAGGGTGGCTGCAGAAAATTTTGTGCTTTTACGCTTCAATATTGGTTATCCGATACTTGCAAACCTGAAAACAATGATAAACCCGTAAACATATGTTTTTTTCAGGTCAGATATCTAAAAAATGAGACTGCAACTTTACCATTCTACTTGTTGGTCTATTTTTTTACTTTGTATCTCTTTCAATGCACCTGCCGATGAACGATCATCTGTGCAGATAATTGATAGTGAAGTTGCAATATCACCAAGCGCGAAGAGAAATATCAAAAGCAAACCTATATTGACTCTTACTAAAAGCTTACAAAACCATAGTGAACTAGAAGCTGAATCTAGAGGCAAGAAAGAACTGCGTAGTAGTAAACACACAGCATTTGCTGATGCCGCGTTACCTAAACAAAATCTGGCATTAAACTCCATTAAGAATGAGAACCAAAAGAACCAATCTGCGTTTGCTAAGTCCAAGCACATACAAAATAAGAATATCCAGGAACTTGAATCTATAGCAGGATCAGGACTACGCAATGGTGAGCAAATTGCATTGATGAAACCACTATCACCGAAACAAAAAATTGGCCGCGAAATAGTAGCGCCCATTGCAAAAACAGAAAACAATGAAAGGCCTGTATTTATCGAAGCTGATCTCATACAAGGTCACAATGAACTTGAAGTTGAAGGTATTGGTAATGCTGAGCTACGTAGCGACGACCAAATTATTACTGCTGACCGAATGAAATATTTTCAAGAAACTGATGATATCGAAGTTGAAGGAGACGTACGTGTTGAACAACAAGGAGACGTAATAGAAGGCTCACGCCTTAAGATGAATCTTGAAAGTAAAACAGGACAAATGGACAACCCAAGTTACCAATTAAAAGATGGCAGTAGCCGAGGAGGTGCTAAAACAGTTCTTATTGAAGGGGAAGGATTATATCGGTTTCGACAAGCTCGATATACTACCTGCCCAGAAGGAAATGAGGACTGGGTGGTTGAAGCTAACGACTTGGAAATGGATGACAATGATAAAACTGGGACTGCTCGTAGCGCTAAACTAAAATTTTTAGGTCTCCCGATAGGTTATACGCCTTGGGGCAACTTCTCATATAGTGGAAAACGTAAGACTGGGCTACTTGCCCCCATCTATAGCACAAATGGCAGAACTGGTCTTGATGTTTCTATACCATTTTATTGGAATATTGCTCCTAATTTTGATGCGACATTCAAAGCTCGAGCTATGTCTAAACGCGGGATAATGGCAAACAATGAATTTCGTTATTTAACGAAAGATATAAAGGGAAACTTAATATTTGATATTTTGCCGGATGATCTTAAAACAGATCAGACCCGTCATCGGGTGCAATTCATGCATGATCAGAAACTAGGTAAGGGCTGGCGTACCCGACTTGATTTTAATAGAGTCTCAGATGACGCTTTCTTTCGCGATCTTGGCAAAGGTCTTAAAGTAACATCCAGAACCAACTTGTTGCAGCAAGGCCTAGTAGCATATAACAGCTCCCTGGGAAAGAATGGGACCGTATCATTTAGTACTCAGGTTCAGAAATTCCAAACTATTCAGGATCCTGTTGTCACTATTATCACGCCATACAGACGTCTTCCACAGGTTCTACTGAATGCAACTCAACACAATGTGTTTGGAGCTGATCTTAGTTTCAGTGGTAGCTGGACAGATTTTGACCACCCTACCCTGGTTGATGGAAAACGTTACACATTTTTTCCTAATGTTAGTGTGCCTCTGCAAAACTCGTTTGGCTTTATTAAACCTAAAGTTGGCGTACACCATACCGGATACAACCTAAACTCCTCAACTACTACAACATCAAAAAAGAACCTAAGCCGTACTCTACCAATCATGAGTCTGGATAGCGGTGTTACGTTTGATCGTGAAACTAAATTAATAGGGGAACAATTTACCCAAACCATTGAACCACGGCTTTACTACGTTTATATTCCTTTTGACAATCAAGATCTTCTACCTAACTTTGATTCAGCTCAAATGGATTTTAGTTTTGCTAGATTGTTTACTGAAAATCGTTTTAGTGGTAGCGATCGAATCAATGATGCAAATCGAGTTACTATGGCACTCACATCACGCCTAATTGAATCAGATACAGGTATTGAGCGGTTTCGTATAGCTGTTGGACAACAACTGCATTTAAGGAAACGTCGAGTTAGACTTACTCTACCACAACAAACCAAGATAAATAATCCAGATTTTATTGTTGCATTATCCGGAAAAATTACGCCAACTTTAAGTACCAATACAACTATGCAGTTTGATCAAAGTAAAGCACGTACTGAAGTAATTCGTTCAAGTGTTAGTTATCAACCAGAACTAGGTAAAGTAGTTAATCTTGGCTACCGTTTTACCCGTGGCGTATTAGAACAAACTGACATTTCAGGACAATGGTCTATAGCAAAGAGGTGGCAAGGTGTTGGACGCTTAAATTACTCAATCAGAGACAGTAGAATGCTGGAAGGGCTTGCAGGAATTGAATATAATGCTTGCTGCTGGACAGCACGCTTTGTAGTACAACGTCTTCGTACCTCTACTACAAGGACAAATACTACTTTTTATTTACAACTTGAGCTTGGTGGTCTATTGCAAATCGGTTCAAACCCACTCCGAATTTTGCAGCGTAGCATTCCAGGATACACGAATATTGACGGACAAGAGAATCAATACAATGATTTAGAATTACGATGAGGACTAAAAATTTAATCTTTCTGCTAACTTTTTTTGTTTTGTTTACAACAAATAAGGTAGTTGCACAATCTGATGATATAGGAGCTGCTAAGCCTATTGATCATATAGTTGCAGTCGTAAACGGAGAGTGTATAACGCGACAAGAACTCGATGAGGTACTTAAGCTCAGTATAAAACAATTACAGAAACAAGGGATAGAAGCACCTTCAAAAGAAATTCTTGAAGGCCAAATACTTGAAAGAGAAATTCTCACTCGTGTACAGCTTCAACTCGCAAATGAGATTGGTATGACTATAGGTGACACAGAACTTGAGCAAGCACTTAATCGTATTGCAAATGCAAATAAAATGACTAAAGAGGAATTTTATGTGCTTCTTAATCAGGAAGGAATTAGTTACGATAAATTTCGAGAAGAAATTCGAAATGAAATGCTCTTAGTTCGTTTAAAAGATCGTGAAGTAATCAAAAAAATTAAAGTTTCTGATGGAGAAGTGGATAATTTCCTATATAACCAAGAGCATTCATCTGGAAACGCTGACGAATATCAACTTTCTCACATTATGATAAGAATTCCAGATCGAGCCACCCCAGAAAAAATTGAAGGTAGGCGGCAACGGGCAGGAGAAGCATTAGCCAAACTAAAAAATGGTGATGATTTCGCTCAAGTAGCTGCTGAGTTTTCTGATGCTGCGGATGCTTTAGAAGGAGGAAAACTTGGCTGGCGTCCAGCAACACAGTTGCCAACAAAATTCTCTGAAACATTAAAACCTATGCGCCAAGGAGAATTGACACAAATAATTCAAAGTTCAAGTGGTTTCCATATTCTTAAGCTCCACGATAGACGAGGAGGAGAAGGAAACAAAGTGGTGATAATAGACCAAACCCATGTACGCCATATCCTCATAAAGGTCAGTGAACTTACATCTGAAGATGATGCCAGAAATCGTATAATTCGTCTTAAAGAACGTTTAGATAATGGTGCAGATTTCGAAGCATTAGCTAAGCTCCATTCTGAAGATCCTAGTGCTTCTTCAGGCGGTGATCTGGATTGGGTCTCGCCAGGTGACACTGTACCTGAATTTGAGCAAGCTATGGACAGACTCCAACCAGGAGGTTTCAGTGACCCGGTACAATCGACATTTGGTTGGCATATAATCCAAGTACTGGAACG
This sequence comes from Nitrosomonadaceae bacterium, assembly GCA_965205785.1. Lineage (GTDB taxonomy): Bacteria > Pseudomonadota > Gammaproteobacteria > Burkholderiales > Nitrosomonadaceae > BJGV01. The sequence goes on along the minus strand of OZ242188.1, from coordinate 1,138,124 downwards.
TCGCACCAAGGATGTGAGTAACGAACGACAACGTCAAGAAGCAAGTAAAACAATACGCGCTCGTAAGTCCGACTCTGCTTATCAAGAATGGCTACAGCAATTGCGTGACCGGGCTTACGTTGAATACCGGTCTGAGGAAATTTAAGCTTCATTCATTAAATACAGTGACTTCTGTTACTCCTACCAATCCAACTTTAATCCTTACTACTGGTGAACCAGCTGGCATTGGGCCAGATATCTGTGCGCAAATTGCACAGAAGGATCTGCCGTGTAAACTAGTTGTAATCACAGACAAAAACCTGCTACAAGATCGAGCACAAATAATACAGTCTCCACTTGAACTGTTAGACTATTCTCCATCTTCCGTAGGTAACCATAAAGCTGGCAGCTTAGTAGTATTGCACGTACCTTTGGACAAACCTTCTATCCCAGGAAAACCTGATTTAGCTAATTCTAGATATGTTCTGAAAACTTTAGAGAGAGCAGTTGAAGGTTGCTGCACCGGAGAATTTGATGGAATTGTAACTGCGCCAGTACATAAAGGTGTAATCAATGATGCCGGCATCACTTTTACTGGTCATACTGAATATTTATCTCAACTCACAGAATCTCAGGTTGTAATGATGCTAGTTGGAGGCAACATGCGAGTAACACTTGCCACAACTCATCTACCTTTAAAGGATGTTGCTGCTGCCATTACGCCTACAAGATTAGAACAAAAACTACGTCTTATTAATCACGATTTGATTACTCGTTTTTCGATTCCCTCACCTCGTATTGTAGTTGCAGGCCTAAACCCTCATGCCGGCGAGTCTGGCCATCTTGGTAGCGAAGAAATAGAAATCATTATTCCAGTATTAAAAAAATTACGTGCTGAAGGAGTAAATTTGATAGGTCCTCTTCCAGCCGATACTCTCTTTAATCCCTTATATTTAAAAAATTATGATTGTATATTTGCTATGTATCATGACCAAGGGCTGCCAGTTCTAAAACATGCGAGCTTCGGTAAAGGTGTAAACATTACTCTAGGGTTACCCATAATCCGTACTTCAGTGGACCATGGTACTGCCCTGGACTTAGCTGCTACAGGTCAAGCTGATTCTGGAAGCTTATTGGCGGCTATTGAAATGGCCATAACTCTAATTGAAAATAGAAAACTCTAACCAATGAATAATTAATTCATGCCAAATACCATCTTTAATATTTCTCAGAATTATGCATCACGTTCCTCGTAAACGATTTAGTCAGAATTTTCTAGTTGATTCACAGGTCATACATAATATTGTACGAGCTATTCTTCCATCCAAAAAAAATCTTTTAGTTGAGATTGGACCAGGATTAGGTGCCTTGACAAAGCCACTATTGAGTTCACTTAATCATTTACATGTGATAGAAATTGATCGCGATATTGTTGCACGCCTACAAAGAGAAAATCAGGAAAATAAATTGACAACGCACCTATCCGACGCATTAAAATTTGATTTTTTTACTCTGGGAAAGAGTCTCCGAATAGTAGGTAATCTTCCATACAATATTTCAACACCTATCTTGTTTCATTTGAGCAAATTCACAAAGAATATTTATGATATGCACTTTATGCTACAGAAAGAAGTTGTTGAGCGAATGGTTGCTTTACCCTCTACATCAAACTATGGACGACTTTCTGTTATGTTACAGAGCCGCTTTGAAATGGAACTCCTATTTACCATTCCACCAGAAGCCTTCCATCCCACACCAAAAGTTCAATCTGCTCTTGTACGAATGATCCCACTTAAAAAACAAATGGTAGATGCAAATAAAGAAAACTTATTTGCATCTATTGTTGCCGCTTCATTCTCACAACGACGTAAAACTCTTCGTAATACATTACAAAATTACCTGAAACCAAAAGACTTCGATATATTACAAATTGAACCAAAATTAAGAGCTGAGAATTTATCTGTTTCACAATTTGTGGCGATTACTAATCATTTGATTAAATAATCCTACATAAAATTCCTGTACTATAAAATTTCAGGGGGGGAATAATGTAGATTCTCTCTTAAGCATATGACTATAGTACCACCTAGGGCATACAAAATATTGTAACCACCTGATGAGTAAAAAAGATACCTTTTCTCTATTACAGAGTATCTGCATCTTCATTGAAAAAGGGTCATTTTTCACGTACAATTACAATAAATTAATGAAGCGGGACGAGTGTTAGCTTGTCCCGCTTTCCACGTCCGGTTAGTATTCAAGGAGTTTCCAGTGCTACAACGCTTGCCTGCCGTTCTCGTACTCGCTGACGGCACCATTCTTCGCGGAATATCAATTGGAGCGGAGGGTATTAGTACAGGTGAAGTAGTTTTTAATACTGCAATGACTGGATATCAGGAGATTCTCACTGACCCGTCATACTGCAAACAGATTGTTACACTTACTTACCCGCATATAGGTAACACAGGCGTCAACTTGGACGACGTTGAATCCGGAAAAACTAATAAAATTCATGCCGCAGGATTAGTAATTCGCGATCTGTCATTCATTGCTAGTAATTGGCGTAAAACTCAAACATTACCAGAATATCTTAAAGAACATGGTGTAGTAGCTATTGCAGAAATAGATACGCGTAAACTCACACGCATTCTACGTGAAAAAGGTGCTCAACCTGGTTGCCTTATGGCGGGAAATATCAATGAGTCAGAGGCCTTAAAACAGGCAAATGAATTCCCAGGCTTGGCTGGAATGGATCTTGCCAAAGTAGTAAGCTGCAGCAAATCTTATGAATGGACAGAAGGCGAAAAAGAACTAGGACATAATTATCAAACAAAGAATAGCTTTCGTTTTCATGTTGCCGCATTAGATTTCGGCATCAAGCAAAATATTTTGAGAAAGCTAGCGCAGAGAAACTGTAAAGTTACCGTTGTTCCTGCTCAAACATCAGTTGATGAAATTCTCGCTTTACAACCCGATGGTGTATTTCTTTCTAATGGGCCAGGAGATCCAGAACCTTGTGATTACGCAATTTTAACAATCAAGAAGTTGCTTGAAAAAAAGATACCAATTTTTGGCATCTGCCTGGGACACCAACTACTAGGACTGGCAAACGGTGCCAAAACAATAAAAATGAAATTTGGTCATCATGGTGCAAACCATCCGGTTCAGAGTCTAGACAACAAAAAAGTTATGATCTCTAGCCAAAATCATGGTTTTGCAGTAGATGCAGAAACTCTACCAAAAAATGTAAAAGTTACGCATATATCATTGTTTGACGGTAGTCTGCAAGGGATAGAATTAACTGACCGCTTGGCATTCTCCTTTCAAGGACACCCAGAAGCAAGCCCTGGTCCTCACGATGTTGATTATTTATTTGATCACTTTATCAGAATGATCGAGAACCAAAAAACCTAAATTTAATAATGATATTTTGTGGGTGTAAAAACTATTTATTGTAATTCTTTATATTTTTGCAAGTAACGTTGCTGGAAAAAAATGCCTAAACGCACAGACATTAAGTCTATTCTTATCATTGGAGCAGGGCCTATTATTATTGGCCAGGCATGTGAATTTGATTATTCTGGTGCACAGGCATGCAAAGCCCTTCGTGAGGAAGGCTATCGAGTAATCTTAGTAAATTCCAATCCTGCCACGATAATGACTGATCCAGAGATGGCAGACTCCACGTATATCGAACCAATTACGTGGCAGATGGTAGAAAAAATAATTGCTATCGAGCAACCTGATGCATTACTACCTACTATGGGTGGACAAACTGCATTGAACTGTGCCCTAGATTTAGCCAAACATGGTGTACTAGATAACTATAATGTGGAGTTGATTGGCGCATCACGTGAAGCCATTGATAAGGCAGAAGATCGTGAGAAATTTAAGCAGGCCATGAAAAATATTAATTTAAGTTCGGCACGTTCTGCCATCGCCCATAGCCTTGAAGAAGCATTACAAGTACAGGCAATGGTTGGCTACCCAACTATAGTCCGCCCTTCTTTTACCATGGGTGGTAGCGGGGGGGGTATAGCCTACAACCGGGAAGAATTTCTTAGCATTTGTGAACATGGGTTGGAAGCTTCTCCAACCGAAGAGTTACTGATCGAGGAATCAGTAATTGGCTGGAAAGAGTTTGAAATGGAAGTAGTACGGGACAAGTTGGATAACTGTATCATCGTTTGTACTATCGAGAATCTTGATCCAATGGGTATCCATACCGGTGACTCCATCACAGTTGCCCCAGCACAAACGTTAACTGATAAAGAATATCAAATCATGCGTAATGCTTCAATCGCAGTGTTACGTGAGATTGGTGTAGAGACCGGAGGCTCAAATGTGCAGTTTGCAGTTAATCCACAAGATGGTCGTTTGCTAGTAATTGAAATGAATCCACGAGTTTCGCGCTCCTCTGCCTTAGCGTCAAAGGCAACCGGATTCCCCATTGCCAAAGTAGCATCTAAACTTGCTATTGGTTATACATTAGATGAACTTAGAAACGATATTACTAACAAAATAACACCTGTCTCATTTGAACCAACTATTGATTATGTCGTTACCAAAATTCCACGCTTTGCTTTCGAAAAGTTCCCTCAAGCAAATGACCGCCTAACAACACAAATGAAATCAGTTGGAGAGGTTATGGCAATAGGACGTACTTTTCAGGAATCTCTCCAGAAAGCTCTTCGTGGATTAGAAACTGGCTCCGATGGATTAAGGGAAAAGACAAGTGAGATTGAAACTATTGAAACCGAATTAGGTGACCCTGGTCCAGAACGTATTTGGTATATTGCTGACGCATTCCGTTGTGGAATGGGTCTCAGTGAAATTCATACTCTGACACGAATTGATCCTTGGTTCCTGATACAAATAGAAGATCTGGTTAAACAAGAACAATTACTTACTAATAAAACACTAGATGAACTTAATCAGGACACATTACTCAAGCTAAAACGTAGCGGTTTTTCTGATAAACGGCTAGCAAAATTATTGAATACTGAACAAACTGCGATTCGTACTATACGACACCATCACAATATACGTCCCGTATACAAACGAGTAGATACATGTGCGGCTGAATTTGCTACTTCCACTGCTTATATGTACTCAACTTATGAAGAAGAATGTGAAGCACTACCCACTGATAGAAAGAAAATTATAGTGTTAGGTGGTGGGCCAAACCGAATAGGGCAAGGTATTGAGTTTGATTACTGTTGTGTCCATGCTGCACTGGCTCTACGCGAAGATGGCTTTGAGACAATAATGGTAAATTGTAATCCAGAAACAGTCTCAACTGACTACGATACTTCTGATCGACTATATTTTGAACCACTAACTTTGGAAGATGTGCTTGAAATTGTCGAGCTAGAGAAGCCTTTTGGAGTAATTGTTCAATATGGTGGACAAACGCCATTAAAATTAGCACGTGATCTTGAGGCAAACGGGGTTCCAATCATTGGTACTAGCCCAGATATGATAGATTGCGCAGAAGACCGCGAACGCTTCCAAAAGATGCTACGCCAGCTTGGTTTAAAGCAACCTATAAACCGCACAGCACGTGACTACTCCTCTGCCTTGGCTGCCGCTGATGAAATTGGTTATCCATTGGTAGTACGTCCAAGTTATGTACTTGGTGGGCGTGCTATGGAAATCGTCCATGAACAAAAAGAGCTTGAACGATATATGCGCGAAGCAGTAAAAGTATCATACGATTCACCAGTCTTATTGGATCATTTCCTAAACGATGCAATTGAAGTAGATGTGGATGCAATCTGTGACGGTGAAACGGTACTAATAGGTGGCGTCATGGAACACATTGAACAAGCAGGTGTCCACTCAGGTGATTCGGCCTGCTCACTACCTCCATTCAGTCTATCATCCGATATGAGAAATGAATTAAATAGACAGACTACAGCAATGGCAAAAGCTCTTCAGGTAGTAGGTCTAATGAACGTACAATTCGCTATTCAGGATGATATCGTATATGTGCTTGAGGTGAACCCAAGAGCATCACGTACTGTACCTTTTGTATCCAAAGCTACGGGATTACAATTAGCAAAAATTTCTGCTCGCTGTATGGTAGGAATAACACTCCATCAGCAAGGCCTAGACGATGAAGTAATTCCCTCCTATTTTTCTGTTAAAGAGGCCGTTTTCCCATTCATTAAATTTCCTGGTGTAGACACCATACTTGGACCAGAAATGAAATCTACCGGCGAGGTAATGGGAGTGGGGAACACTTTTGCAGAAGCGTTTGTAAAATCTCAGTTAGCAGCCGGAGTAAAATTACCTACAGCAGGAAATATTTTTATCAGTGTACGTAAATCAGATAGGCATCCTGCTGTAGAAACTGCCCGTAAACTTGCAGAACTAGGGTTCACCCTTTATGCTACACGTGGTACTGCAGCTGAATTAACCAAAGCAGGGCTGGAGGTTATCCCGGTAAATAAGGTAGCAGAAGGACGTCCCCACATTGTTGATATGATCAAGAATGGAGAAATAAATCTAATTATTAATACAGTAGAAGATAAACGAAGTGCAATTCAAGATTCATACTCGATCCGCCATGCAGTACTACAAGCAAGAGTAACTTACTTCACCACATTAGCAGGTGCGCGTGCTGCATGCATTAGTATGACTAATATGGGAGAATTACAAGCTTATGACTTACAAACATTGCATATAGCGAAGTAAATCTAAGTTGCCTTATTCTAATTTGTCCCTATGTATAAATGAAGAACAGCAACCAAAATCTAAAAAATAACTAAAGAGAGTGGATTCCATGAGTACTATTCCATTAACAGAGATTGGCGCGGAAAAGTTACGCACCGAACTGCACGAACTGAAGACAATACAACGCCCAGCAGTAATTGATGCTATTGCCGAAGCCCGCTCACATGGAGATCTTTCAGAAAATGCTGAATACGATGCTGCAAAAGAAAAACAAGGGTTTATTGAGGGACGAATTTCAGAGCTGGAAGGCAAACTTTCTAATGCACAGATTATTAATCCAGCACAACTTGATGCCGATGGTGCTTGTGTATTTGGCGCCACAATTGATCTTGAAGATGTAACGAATGACACAATAGTTACTTACCAAATAGTTGGTGACGATGAAGCTGATATCAAACAAGGTAAAATTTCTATCAGCTCACCCATTTCTCGTGCTTTAATTGGAAAACACCAAGGTGATGTAGCAGAAGTTATTGCCCCAGGTGGAACAAGAGAATACGAGATTCTAAATGTGAAATACATTTAAAGCCATAAAGATCTTATCTATTTTGCACGATAAAAAAAACCAAAATCTTTACTATATTGATATGGAAAATATTTACCAAAAAAGATAAACCGTGAAGATTAAAATGAGCTCCCTCAAAAAATCTAGATACTTTTGATGAAGAATGCCAGATCCCGCAAAGCCTGGATTAGAGGACACATAAATGATTTCTTCGTAAAACAAGCGAATAAAGAAGGCTACCGTTCACGTGCCGCATACAAGCTGATAGAAATCTCTAAACGTGACAACTTACTAAAGCCAGGAATGACCATAGTAGATCTGGGTGCCTCGCCAGGCGGATGGTCTCAGGTAGCGGCGAATAAAATAGGTTTGAATGGAAAAATATTCTCGCTTGATATTCTAGAAATGAAAACTCTACCTGGTGTCACTTTTATACAGGGTGATTTCGAGGAAGAATCCACCCTAACTGAACTAAGAGAAAAACTTGAAGGAAGGCCTGTTGACCTTGTTATTTCTGATATGTCACCCAATATAAGCGGTATAGTGATGAGTGATCAGGCGCGTTGTATGTATTTAGCCGAATTAGCCTTGAGATTTTCAATGGCACAATTGAACTCTGGCGGCAATTTCTTAGTCAAAGTGTTCCAAGGTTCTGGTTTTGAGCAATTTATGAATACTATGCGTTTGTCATTTCAACAGGTAGTGACACGGAAACCTAAGGCATCACGTGATCGTAGTAACGAAATTTATTTGCTAGGATTAAAGAAACATGGGAAAGTACCGTAGCCATAAATATATTATTAGCCTAAGAAAATAAAGAATATTTACTTTCTCTAGCATGATATTTATTCGCAACAATAAGGTGAATTACGTTTCAGTCCGAAGCACGCTATCTGTTATAAATCCTTAAATGGGTTTAAAATAGGATATTAGGAATTTTTACGGGGTAAACCAAGGAGCTATCTTGAACAATCTCATTAAAAACATGGTTATTTGGCTAGTGATTGCACTGGTATTAATGACGGTGTTTAATCAGTTCAGTACGCGTCAATCTACACAGGCACCAATGGAGTATTCTCAGTTCATCGATGAGGTGAAACAAGGCAGAATAGCTAAGGTAACTATAGAAGGACGTACACTAAAAGGTACTAAGGCAGATGGCAGAAGATTTATCACGTATTCTCCCTCTGACCCCTGGATGGTAAGTGACTTACTTAAAGCAGGCGTAGTAATAGATGCTAAGCCTGAAGAAGAGCCGTCGCTACTGATGAATATCTTTGTATCGTGGTTCCCAATGTTGTTACTAATAGCTGTTTGGATTTTCTTCATGCGTCAAATGCAGGGTGGAGGACGTGGTGGTGGTGCCTTTTCATTTGGTAAGAGCAAAGCCCGCATGTTGGATGAGTCTACCAACGAAGTAACGTTTGCCGATGTAGCAGGTTGCGAGGAAGCCAAAGAAGAAGTATCAGAATTAGTTGAATTTCTACGTGACCCAAGTAAATTTCAGAAACTTGGTGGCCATATTCCACGTGGTGTATTAATGGTTGGCAACCCTGGTACAGGCAAAACCTTGCTAGCACGTGCAGTTGCAGGTGAAGCAAAGGTCCCTTTCTTTACTATTTCTGGATCAGACTTTGTTGAAATGTTTGTTGGTGTAGGTGCTGCACGAGTACGTGATATGTTTGAACAAGCCAAAAAGAATGCTCCCTGCATTATCTTTATTGATGAAATCGATGCTGTTGGTCGACAGCGCGGCGCAGGCTTGGGTGGCGGCAATGATGAACGAGAACAAACTCTGAATCAATTGTTGGTTGAGATGGATGGTTTTGAGGGAACAGCTGGTGTAATTGTAGTTGCAGCAACCAACCGACCTGATGTTCTTGACCCAGCATTGCTACGTCCTGGTCGATTTGATCGGCAAGTAACAGTACCATTGCCTGATATACGTGGACGCGAACAGATTCTCCATGTCCATATGAGAAAAGTGCCAATTTCTCCTGATGTGCGTGCAGACATTATTGCGCGAGGTACTCCTGGTATGTCTGGTGCTGATTTAGCAAATCTGGTAAATGAAGCAGCGCTCTTTGCAGCACGAGCTAATAAAAGACTTGTAGATATGGATGATTTTGAGTCTGCTAAAGACAAAATATTTATGGGTGCGGAACGACGCTCGGTAGTAATGCCCGAGCATGAAAGACGCAATACTGCCTATCATGAATCTGGGCATGCTGTAGTTGCACAGCTTTTGCCTAAGACTGATCCGGTACATAAAGTTACTATTATTCCACGAGGACGTGCATTGGGTGTAACAATGCAATTACCTGTTGAAGACCGATTCAGTATGGATCGCGAGGAGATACTTCAAACCATTGCTGTACTATTTGGTGGGCGTATTGCTGAAGAAGTATTTATGAAACAAATGACAACTGGTGCATCTAACGATTTTGAGCGAGCTACACAGATGGCTAGAAATATGGTTACTCAATGGGGTATGTCCGAGTCACTTGGCCCTATGGTGTATGGAGAAACTGAAGGTGAAGTTTTTCTTGGTCGTTCTGTCACTACTCACAAGAATATGAGTGAAGCTACAATGAAAAATGTGGATGAAGAAATTCGCCGCATAATTGATCAGCAGTACACTCTTGCTCGTAAACTGATTGAAGAAAACAGAGATAAGATAGAGGCTATGGCAACAGCCTTACTGGAATGGGAGACTATTGATTCCGAACAAATTAATGACATAATGGAGGGTCGTGACCCGCGCCCACCAAAACCTACACAATCTCCACCGGTTCCTCCAAAAGATGATCCGACACCTCCTGGCTCACCCGCAACTACTGCGACTCCTGCACAGGAGGCATAAAAAAGGAAACTGTGTTTTTATGTGCCTTCATCTACAACTATAAGATAAGCCTCGGGTAGCCGATAGAATACAACAATCTAAGACTCTTCCCGAGTTTCTTCTTAGTTCTTTCATTGCAAAAAACTCTAGCACTCTCTTCCTATAGCTCCCCTCTTGTAATGGGAATTATAAACGTAACGCCAGATTCTTTTTCTGACGGTGGGTTGTACGCATCCTGCAATGATGCTGTATCTCATGCTGAAAAGTTAATTGAAGAAGGTGCTGACATATTGGATATTGGTGGTGAGTCAACTCGTCCTGGGAGCTCCCCTGTTTGCGTTGAAGAAGAGTTACATCGTGTTCTCCCTGTAGTACAAGCCCTAGCTAACAAGAATACTCCAATTTCTGTTGACACATCCAAACCAGAAATAATGCGTGCAACAATAAAAGCTGGTGCAACAATGATTAATGACATCAATGCTCTACAATCTCCTGGAGCACTTGAAGCTGTAGCAGATGAGGAAGCAACAGTATGCATAGTACACATGCAAGGAAAACCACAATATATGCAGCTAAATCCCCAATATGAAGATGTAATAACAGAAATAAAAGATTTTTTACAGCAACGCATAGATGCAGCACAAGCTGCGGGAATACAGCGAGAGCGAATAACAATAGACCCCGGATTCGGATTTGGTAAAACTCTAGAACATAATCTTAAGTTACTACGATGTCTTGATCAATTCACAGATATGGGTATACCTATTCTGGTAGGATTATCGCGCAAGTCTATGTTAAGAGAGATCACTGGGAGCAAAGAAAAAGAGCAGACTTACTCCAGTATTTCAGCAGCTTTACTAGCTGCAATTAATGGCGCTAAAATTCTACGAGTACATGATGTAAAAGCAACAAAAGATGCGCTAGCAATTTATAATGCCGTAACTAACAAGGTGTAAAAATGATAGAGTGGAGTCTGCTTGTTTAGCATCATAATTCTAACTTTTAATGGATAACTATATTGACCAAAAAATTTTTCGGTACTGATGGTATACGTGGACGGGTAGGAAATACCCCTATCACGCCAGAATTTATCATGCACCTAGGCTATTCTGCAGGTAAAGTACTTGCCTCAACTGACAGATACTTGTCTAAAGATGAACGTCCAGCAGTATTAATAGGGAAGGATACGCGTATATCAGGCTATATGTTAGAGTCAGCTTTACAAGCGGGCCTTTCTGCAGCTGGAGTAGATGTACTATTAACCGGTCCTATGCCTACTCCGGGTGTTGCCTATCTAACCTGTGCGCTAAGATTACAAGCAGGAATTGTAATCTCAGCATCACACAATCCATTTGAAGATAATGGTATCAAGTTTTTTTCTGCTTCAGGAAATAAACTATCCGATAAAATAGAAAACGAAATTGAGATGGGCTTAAATGCACCATTAATATCTATGCCCTCTGCTCAGCTAGGTAAAGCAAGAAGAGTTAATGATGCATCTGGACGCTATATAGAATTTTGTAAAAGCACCTTTCCATATCATCTTGATTTACATGGTATGCGTATCGTGATTGATTGTGCACATGGAGCAACCTACCACATTGCTGGTCACGTACTACATGAACTAGGTGCAGACGTAGTTATTGTTGGAGCACAACCTGATGGACTAAACATTAATCAAGAATATGGTGCCACACATACCACAACAATACAAAAAGCTGTCAAACAATATAAAGCTGATATCGGTATTGCTCTTGACGGAGACGGTGATCGTATGATCATGACTGATAAGAAAGGAATGCTCTATGACGGTGATCAGTTAATTTACATAATGGCTAAACACCGCCAAAAAAAGAACTTACTCAAAGGCGGAGTGGTAGGTACTTTGATGACTAATCTCGCTATAGAAAACTACTTTAAGAAACTAAATATTCCATTTGCCCGTGCTAAAGTTGGCGATAGACATGTGTTGGAACTACTGCAAAAAAAGGGGTGGGAGCTTGGAGGAGAAGGATCTGGCCACATAATTTGTCTAGACAAACATACTACAGGTGATGGAATTATTTCTGCATTACAAGTATTGCATGCAATAAAAGATTCTGGAAAGACGCTGGCAGAACTTTCACGTGGTGTTTCACTCTATCCACAGCAACTTATTAATGTGAAAGTAACAAAAGGGTTTGATTTTCTCCCTATTAAATCAATTAAAGCTGCTCAGACAAAGGCTGAACGTGACCTCGGCAGTCAAGGCCGTGTACTACTTAGAGCATCTGGTACCGAACCACTTGTACGAGTAATGGTAGAGGGTGAATCGAAACAGAAGGTCAAGTACTGGGCTAAATATATTTCTAATACTCTACGAAAAGAAGTAAATCTATAAAACTGATTTTAGTACTTTCTCATAGTAGCGCACACTTATTCTAGAAAATTACTTTTAATTAATATTAAGCAATTTCTCCAAGATCTGCATCTTGAATTACATTCACTGGTATAATTTTCTCTATCTCTTTATCTAAGGAATAGACTGTGCCAGTAGTTCGCCTGCCAGATGGTTCGGAGCGTGATTTTAATCAGCCTGTGACAGTAATGGAAGTTGCAAAGTCAATCGGTACTGGACTAGCGCGTGCAGCAATAGCAGGTAAAATAAATGGTAAATTAGTAGATACATCTGATCTCATTAAAGCTGATAGTGATCTATCTATTGTGACTGAAAAAGACGCAGAAGGATTAGAGATTATTCGTCATTCTAGTGCTCATTTACTTGCACATGCAGTAAAAGAATTATTTCCAGATGCTCAAGTCACAATCGGACCGGTAATTGAAAATGGATTCTATTATGATTTTTCTTATAAGCGCCCCTTCACACTAGATGACTTGCAAGCAATTGAAAAACGTATGTCTGAAATCAGTAAAAGTAATTTAAAAATAGAACGTAAAATATGGGAACGATCTGAGGCAATTAAGTTTTTTAAAAATCAAAATGAGCACTATAAAGCGCAAATCATTGAAGCTATTCCTGGTGATGAAGAAGTGTCGCTTTATTCTCAGGGAAGTTTTACCGATCTATGCCGTGGCCCACATGTCCCAGTAACCTCTAGACTTAAGATTTTTAAGTTGATGAAGGTAGCAGGTGCCTATTGGCGTGGAGATTCTCACAATGAAATGCTACAAAGAATTTACGGTACAGCCTGGACTAAAAAAGAAGACCAGGATGCCTATCTTCTCCGTCTGGAGGAAGCTGAGAAAAGGGACCATCGTAAGCTTGGTAAGCAACTAGACTTATTCCATATTCAGGAAGAGGCTCCTGGTATGGTGTTTTGGCATCCAAATGGCTGGAACATTTGGCAGCAGGTAGAGCAATATATACGAAAAATACTTAAAGAAAACTTTTATCAAGAAATTCGGACGCCTCAAGTACTTGATAGGGCCTTATGGGAACGTTCTGGACATTGGGAGAATTTTCGTGAAAATATGTTCATTACACATTCAGAAGAACGTAATTTTGCGATTAAACCTATGAATTGCCCAGGTCATGTTCAAGTATTTAGCCAAGGATTAAAAAGCTATCGTGATTTGCCATTACGACTGGCAGAATTTGGATCATGTCACCGAAACGAGCCTTCAGGCGCCTTACATGGCCTCATGCGAGTACGGGCATTCACTCAAGATGACGCGCACATTTTCTGTACCGTCACCCAAATTCAAGATGAAGTAGTAAACTTTATTAGTCTATTACAGAAAGTTTATACTGACTTTGGGTTTAATGAAATTCTGGTAAAACTATCAACACGTCCACAAATGCGCGTTGGTACAGAGGAGCAATGGGATGAGGCAGAGAACGCTCTTGAATTGGCACTAAAATACAAACAACTTAACTGGGAACTGCAAGCAGGTGAAGGTGCTTTTTATGGCCCAAAAATTGATTTCTCTCTAAAAGATAGTATTGGGAGATTATGGCAATGCGGTACTTTACAACTTGACTTCTCAATGCCAGAAAGATTGGGGGCAGAATTTGTTGCTGAAGATAACTCTCGCAAAGTTCCAGTTATGCTGCACCGAGCAATTTTAGGATCATTAGAACGCTTTATTGGCATTCTCATAGAGAACTATGCCGGAGCCCTCCCTTTATGGCTTTCACCTAAGCAAGTGGTCGTTCTTAATATCTCTGAAAAACAAGCAAATTACGCTAAAAAAATTACTGAGGAACTTAAGTGTAGTGGTATCCGAGCACATGCAGACTTGAGAAATGAAAAGATACCCTATAAAATAAGGGAACATAGTTTACAAAAGTTGCCCTACCAGATCATTGTGGGCTCGAAGGAGGTTGCAACGGAAATGGTTTCAGTACGCACCCGATCTGGCTCTGATCTTGGTCAAATGTCTCTTCAGGAACTGATTGATCGACTTAAACTAGAGATATCTACAAAGGTAGGCTCAGCTTAATTTATATAACAAATTCGGGGAATTACTATAGCTCAGGAAAAAGCGGCACGAATCAATCATGAAATTAACGCACCAGAGGTGCGGTTAATAGGTGTGGAAGGAGAACAGATAGGTATTGTCACTCTGGAAGTTGCTATATCTTTAGCGGATGAAGCTGAGATAGATCTAGTAGAAATCGCACCAACTGCTCAACCTCCGGTATGCCGTTTAATGGATTATGGTAAATTCCGTTATCAAGAAAGCAAAAAAAGACACGAGGCTAAGCTTAAGCAAAAACAAGTCCAAATCAAGGAAGTAAAGTTCCGCCCAAATACTGATGACGGTGACTACAATATCAAGCTTCGTAACTTGATTAATTTTCTGGCTGAAGGTGACAAAGCTAAGGTAACACTCCGATTTCGTGGACGTGAAATGGCTCATCAAGAATTTGGTGTGCGTTTGTTGGAACGAGTAAGAGATGACTTGGAAGCATACGCAATGGTAGAGCAGTTTCCAAGGATGGAAGGACGACAGATGGTAATGGTTCTATCACCTAAAAAGAAAGAAGCAATAGTACCGAAGGCTAAAGAAATTAAGAGTAAAGAAAGTAACCAAAAAACAACTGAAGGAGTCGGAAACACAAAACAAAGTACTATTAGTTTAGAGCCAAATTTAAAAGAAGGAACTAAGACAACAGCTGAAAAACTTTAGTACTGGAATAATAATCTCATGGAGATTTCAAACTAAATAAGAACTAAATTAAATATTAAAAAAACAAGTGATGTCTAGGTTATAAAAGTACTCCAGCTAGGGGACACCTAACGTCATATTAAAAAATAGGAGCTTCGTTATGCCCAAAATGAAAACTAAGCGGGGTGCCGCTAAGCGTTTTAAAGTTAGGGCTGGCGGTAGTGTCAAGCGTTCACATGCTTTTAAACGCCACATTCTGACAAAAAAAACTACCAAGCTTAAACGCCAGTTGAGAGGAACTTCTGAAGTTCATTTTAGCAATGTAGCAGCTGTGCATGCTATGTTGCCCTACGCCTAAGGAGAATTGTCATGCCAAGAGTAAAACGTGGTGTAACTGCTCATGCACGCCATAAAAAAGTACTGAATCAAGCAAAAGGCTACCGTGGGCGGCGCAAGAATGTTTATCGAATTGCAAAAGAAGCCGTGATGAAAGCTGGAGAATATGCTTACCGCGACCGGCGACAGAAAAAACGTCAGTTTCGCGCCCTCTGGATAGCTCGTATCAATGCCGCTACACGTGAATGTGGCCTACCCTACAGCGTCTTCATGAATGGGCTGAAGAAGGCCTCAATCGAAGTGGATAGAAAAATGTTGGCTGATATCGCCGTCTTTGACAAGCGAGCCTTCTTAAAATTAGTTGAGCAAGCAAAATCTGGCCTTGCTACATAATCCTAGCCATACCTAAACAATAATCAGGAGGCTAGGGGAAAATACCTTGGCCTTTTTTCTTTTGTATATACAATAAGCTGCCTATCCTACACTTGTGTTCTCATGAACAACCTAGAAAACCTACTTAATGAAGCAACAAGCCTGTTAGATAACATAGATAGCGCTAATGATCTTGAACAAGCAAAAGTACGCTATCTTGGCAAAAATGGTGTGTTAACTGAAATGCTAAAGGGACTGAAAAAACTTTCTCCTGAAGAACGACCAATCATGGGTGGTCAGATTAACAAGTTGAAAGAGCTATTGGAAACAAAAATAAATGACCGTCGTGAATTAATTTTATCCAAAAGAATGGAAGCACAATTGGCTGGGGAGGCACTTGATGTAACCCTGCCCGGACGTGGCCTAGGGGTAGCTGGCTTACATCCAATAACAAGAACTTTAGAAAGAATCGAATCTTTATTCAAATCAATTGGTTTTGCTGTGGCCTCTGGCCCTGAGATTGAAACTGATTTCTTTAATTTTACTGCGCTTAATATTCCAGAAGACCATCCTGCACGCGCAATGCACGATACATTCTATATCTCTGAAAAAGAAAATAAACATTTATTGCGCACCCATACATCACCAGTTCAAATCCGTTACATGCAAAACAAAACTCCACCCATAAGGGTGATAGCGCCAGGACGAGTTTACCGCTGTGACTCCGACATAACCCATACACCAATGTTTCATCAAGTAGAAGGTCTATGGATAGATAAAAATGTAAATTTCACCGCTCTAAAAGGAATTTTAATAGATTTTATTAAACAATTTTCAGAACAAAAAGAACTATTAACACGATTCCGTCCCTCTTTCTTTCCATTTACTGAACCTTCAGCTGAAATGGATATTAGCTGTGTTATGTGTAATAACAAGGGATGCAGAGTATGTGGTTACACTGGCTGGCTTGAAATACTAGGCTGTGGCATGGTACATCCTGAAGTTCTAAAACATGTCAATATAGATAGCGAAAAATACGTTGGTTTTGCTTTTGGTATGGGTGTAGAGCGACTAGCAATGTTAAGGTACGGAGTAAACGACATACGAATGTTTTTTGAAAATGACTTGCGCTTCTTGAAGCAGTTTAATTGAAATTATAACTGCATATCCTGCAATAATAGATCACTATGAAATTTCCTGAGAGCTGGCTTCGTACTTTAGTTAACCCACCAATATCGAGTAGCGAACTAGCTCATTCGCTTACCATGGCTGGCTTGGAGGTTGAAACCATTGAGCCTGCGGCACCAGACTTTAATAAAGTAGTTGTAGCTGAAGTACTATCAGTAAATAAACATCCTGATGCAGATCGCTTAAATATATGCCAAGTAAATATAAGCAAATCTACGAATAAAGAACCCCTACAGATTGTATGTGGTGCTGACAACATTTGTGTTGGGGCTAAAGTACCATGTGCGTTGATTGGTGCACACCTCCCTCATTTAGTAATTAAAAAGGCTAAAGTACGTGGAGTAGAATCATTTGGCATGCTATGTTCAGCTAAAGAGTTAGGAATATCTGAAGAAGCTGAAGGATTGTTATTACTTCCCAATGATGCCCCAACGGGAAAAGATTTTCGCAATTACTATGATCTTGACGATAAGCTCTTTACGCTAAAATTAACCCCTAACCGTGCCGATTGTTTGGGATTGTCAGGAATAGCACGTGAAGTGGCGGCAATCTTCTCTGCAAAACCTATCCTACCTAATATTAGTCCAGTTAAAAATAAAAATAGTGACGCCCTAACTATATGTATAGATGAGCCAGATGCCTGTCCGCTTTATTGTGGCAGGATAATCCGAGATATCAACCTGGATACACCCACCCCCACATGGATAGCTCGTCGTCTGGAGCGGAGTGGAATTCGTCCGATCAATGCAGTGGTAGACGTAACTAATTATGTGATGTTAGAAACTGGACAACCTATGCATGCCTTCAACCTAGCAAAAATTACTGACGAATTTTCGGGAATTATTCGCATACGCTATGCAAATAAAGGTGAAAGACTACAGTTATTAAATGGTGAAGAAATAGTACTACATCCTGATATGTTGCTAATTACTGATGGAATTAAACCTCTAGCTTTAGCTGGCATCATGGGAGGAAATGACAGTAAAGTGGAGCATGGAACCACCGACCTGTTTCTTGAAAGCGCATTCTTTATACCTAAAGTAATAGCTGGAAAACATATTCAACTTGGAATCAGTTCTGACTCTGCTCATCGCTTCGAACGTGGTGTGGATTTTGCTGCCACACGCATTACCATGGAAAGAGCTACAGGCTTAATAATTGATATCTGTGGTGGCTGTCCTGGGCTGATTACTGAAGTAAAAGGTAAACTACCGCAGCGTACGTCTATTATCCTACGTGAAGAACGTGTACGACGCATATTAGGTATCGATCTCGAAAAAGCTAAGATAGCTGAAATATTAAAACGCTTACAATTTGATTTTTCAGTTAAGAAAGCAGTATTTCATGTAACACCCCCAACATACCGATTTGATTTGGCTATTGAAGAAGACTTAATCGAAGAGATTGCACGCATTTATGGCTACCATAATATTCCAGCCAACTCGCCAAATACAAGCTTAAGTATACTGTCCGATCCAGAAGCAATACACACTCCGATGCAACTACGAAGAGTCTGCGTAGCGCGTGATTATCAGGAAGTAACTAATTATGCGTTTGTAGATGCTAAATGGGAGAAAAATTTTTCGAATAATACTTCTCCAATAATGTTGAAGAACCCTATTTCTAGCCAATTGAGTGCAATGCGTAGCAACTTAATTGGGGGACTTATTTCAAATCTACAATTCAACCTTAATCGCAAACAAGCCAGAGTACGAATATTTGAAATTGGCTCTTGTTTTTTAAAAAAAGAAGGGCGCTACACGCAATCTGAAAAATTAGCAGGGCTATGCTATGGAGATATAGTGAAAGAGCAGTGGGACTCACCCGAGCGTAATACGGACTTTTATGACGCCAAGTCTGATGTTGAAGCATTGTTTTGGCCAGAAATTATAAAATTTGAAATAGCAACCCATCCAACATTACACCCTGGAAAGTCCTCACAAATCCTCAAAGGAAAAAGAATTGCTGGGTGGTTAGGAGAGCTTCATCCTCATCTACAACAAAAATTAGCACTGCCAAAGCCTGTTATCCTATTTGAACTCGATCTAGATATTTTGACACAAAGAACTCTACCAAAAGCAGGGGAAATCCCAAAATACCCGTCTGTACGACGTGATATTGCTGTGATAGTAGCAGATGATATCTGCGCTCAATCGCTAATCAATAGCATGAATGCTCTTAATTCGACAATAATCGCAGAAATTGCCCTGTTTGACGTTTATCGTGGCAAGGGGGTAGATAACGGCAAAAAAAGTCTTGCATTCCGTGTGTTATTACAAGATACTAAAAAAACTCTGACTGATGAAGAAGCAGATTTGATTACTAAGAAATTGATCAAGATCCTAGAGGATAAATTTGGGGCAAAGCTCCGTAATTAAATATATACACTCAGTATAAGATAAAAATTTATAAATATTTAGTACAAAACTCCGTAATTAAATATAAATAGACAAATTTAGTTCAAGAATAAATAAGCAAGGAGAGGATAAGCATGACCTTAACAAAGGCTGAATTAGCAGATTTATTATTTGAGAAAGTTGGCTTAAATAAGCGTGAAGCCAAAGATATGGTTGACTCTTTTTATGAAGAAGTTCGCAGCGCACTACAGAATGGTGATGGAGTCAAGTTATCAGGATTTGGAAATTTCCAGTTACGTGACAAGCCACAACGCCCTGGTCGTAATCCCAAAACAGGGAAGGAAGTACAAATAACGGCAAGACGCGTGGTAACTTTTCACGCTAGTCAAAAATTGAAAGCAATGGTGGAAAAAACCCACAATGGGAAACATATCACCTAGCAATGCTTTGCCGCCTATTCCGGCAAAGCGTTATTTCACAATAGGTGAAGTCAGCGAGTTATGTTGCGTCAAACCGCATGTACTACGTTACTGGGAACAAGAATTTTCCCAACTTAAGCCAATTAAGCGGCGTGGTAACCGTCGATACTATCAACACCATGAAGTATTATTAGTCCGCCATATTAGAGAGTTACTATACGAACAAGGCTTTACCATTAATGGAGCACGTGGACAGCTAGAACAAAACAATCACCCTGAACCAACATCTAGCTCTACAAGCCACCCTTCTGCTGCCGAGAATCTTACTCCAATCAATTTGGCAATGTTACAAGGAGAGATTAAAAATGTTGTGTCTCTGCTTAGGTCATGATTAAATTTTCCTGTTTTTCTCATTCTGTATAATTGAGACACTAAAAGCCATTCCTAACATCAGGGCTTGTTGCTATAATCCGCATTTTCGGGGCGTAGCGCAGCCTGGTAGCGTACTTGCATGGGGTGCAAGTGGTCGGAGGTTCGAATCCTCTCGCCCCGACCACTTAAATGGATTGATTAATCAATTGTTATATATAAATTAAGTTTAGAATTAATTGAACTGTTTACTCCATTTCCTAAATAATCTTAGAATAAATTGGCCCTTTGCAAATGCGTATATTACTCAGTAACGATGACGGGTATTTCGCACCAGGTTTGGCATCGCTTGCTGGAGCGCTCTCCCCTATTGCAGACATAGTGGTTGTTGCACCAGAACGTGACCGTAGTGGCGCAAGTAACTCCCTTACACTAGATCGCCCCCTCAGTTTACATAAATCTCACAATGGTTATTACTATGTAAATGGCACGCCAACAGACTGTGTACACTTAGCGGTCACTGGTATGCTAGATAAATTACCTGATATGGTGATATCAGGTATAAATGATGGAGCCAACATGGGTGACGATACTGTTTACTCTGGAACAGTCGCCGCTGCTACCGAGGGATTTTTATTAGGGATACCTTCCCTTGCAGTATCTCTTGCAAATGTTTCTGATGAAAATTTTTCTACTGCAGCACTTGTTACAGTTGATATTGTGCAACGATTTAGAAAAAACAATTTTCATGAACCAATACTACTTAATATAAATGTACCAGATATTCCGTATGATAATCTGCAGGGTATTGAAGTCACAAGGCTTGGGCGACGACATAAAGCTGAACCAGTAGTCAAATCAGAAAATCCACGTGGTGAAACAGTATATTGGGTAGGTGCTGCAGGTGCAGTTCAGGATGCAAGTGAAAATACAGATTTTTATGCAATTCAACAAAATAGAGTATCACTTACACCACTACAAATTGACCTGACTCAATATGGGCAACTAGAGACAGTTAAACAATGGTTAAAATAAGATGCGTGATTAGGTAATATTTAGTACATTGAAGTTCAACATTTAAAGCGAGATATTGAGTTTGAGTTTATATCATTCAGGCATTGGCATGACTTCTCAGCGTACACGTGTACGAATGATTGATCGTCTACGTAATCAAAATATAGTGGACGAAGTAGTGTTAGCGGCAATGAACTCTGTTCCACGCCATTTATTTGTTGAAGAAGCTCTTGCAAGCCGTGCCTACGACGATGTTGCGCTACCCATTAATTTTGGACAGACTATTTCAAGCCCATTTATTGTAGCGCGAATGAGTGAGTTACTACGTGCAGATTCAAGTCTTGATAAAGTTCTTGAAATTGGTACAGGCTGTGGTTATCAAACAACCATTCTGGCTCAACTTGCACATGAAGTTTACTCAATTGAACGTATTGGGCCCTTACTAAATCGGACCCGTTCCCGTCTACGAGAATTCCGTCTTAATAATGTACGGTTGAAGCACGCTGATGGCCTCCATGGGCTACCAGAAGTTGCACCATTTGATGGCATTATTATGACAGGCGCAACCACGCATGTTCCTTCTACTTTACTGGCACAATTAGCAATCGGTGGTAGAATGGTTTATCCAAAAGGTAGCCAAGAACAATATCTATGTGTAATTGAACGCACCTCTCAGGGTTATGTCGAAACAATTCTGGACGAGGTAAGATTCGTGCCAATACTGTCTGGTATCGTAAAAAATTAAACTATATTGACAAGAGACGGCGAATGAGGAAAGGTAAGATGAAACTGGAAAACCTGGTTAACAAGGTATTATTTTCTACAAAGGTTTTTAAATACTGCAAGCATACCCTTTGCGATAGAAAGCCTATTCTCAGTCTTTTACTGTTGCAGTCTCTTGTTTGCCTTTTACTAGTCGGGTGCGTATCCAGTCGACATGCTCCAGCAATCAAGAGCACTCCTACAACAAATCAATCTACAGAAAATACAAAATATCATACTGTACAAAAAGGAGATACTCTTTATAGTATTTCGCAAATCTATGGAGTTGATCACAAAGACTTAGCAAAATGGAATAGTATAGAAGACCCTGGCGCAATAAATGTTGGTCAACAGCTTATGCTATCCTCGCCTAATCAAATGACTAAACCATCTGTATTTGCGCTTCCTGACCCGGAACCATCGTCAATAATACAGCAGTCAACTCCTGAAACTACTTCAATATCAAATGAAGAACCTACATCTACTGATACCATATTGAAGATTGAACCCAAAGCATTGAAACTTCCATATTCGGAACAAGCTATATCGCAGTTACAAGAGTCTGAAAATATACTTCCAACTGCTATTGCAAATACGAAGAATGAAAAATTCTCTGAACATGATAATACAACTGTAACTATCACTTCTACTGAGACTACCCGTGATAATGGCGGTATTGTATGGATCTGGCCTACGGAAGGAAGAGTGTCAAGCCATTTTTCTGAAAGCACCAAAGGTATGGATATTTCAGGCAAGACGGGGCAACCTGTCCTGGCATCAGCTGCAGGTAAAGTGGTATACAGTGGAACTGGATTACGGGGCTACGGTCAACTCATTATTATAAAACATAACAGTACCTACCTTAGCGCTTACGCTCATAACAGTAAACTTCTAGTGAAGGAAGGGCAAACAGTTTCTAGAGGACAAAAAATAGCAGAGATGGGGAATACTGACAGTAAGCTGGTAAGGCTTCACTTTGAAATCCGGAAAAATGGAAAGCCAGTAGATCCACTTAAACATCTGCCAGAAATATCTTCAGAAACGGTACTTTGATTAACTAATAGTAAATTAATCGCCCATGTCACAGTCAATAGCCTCTACATCGACCTCCCCCGCGTATACTGAAGAAGAGATTAGCCAATTGGTCCATTCTTTTTATGCAAAAGCTCGTAAAGATTCCTCTTTAGGCCCGATCTTTGAGTCCCACGTTACTGATTGGGAAGCACATTTTGTACAAATGACTGATTTCTGGTCAGGTAATTTACTGGGTACCAACCGTTTTCGTGGGGCGCCTATGCCCAAACACTTAGCTATACCAAATCTTCGCCCTGAGCTTTTTGAACAATGGTTAAAACTCTTTAAACAAACAACACAAGAACTTGGCAATCAGGAGTTGCAATTACATGCAAATATGCTTGCTTATCGAATTGCAAGTAGATTGTGGGTAGCATATCAAATGCAACACTATCCTGATAAGCCATTATTAGCTCTGCAGGATCTATAATTTTCTTAGCTCTTTATCCGTACAATTGACCAATTACAATGCCAATTGTCGCGATCTTCATCACAACTATATAATTCTTATTTAAACTATTCATAATTATTTTTCTATGAAATTTCTGAATGTTTGTTATTTAGTAAGAAGTAAAGACAACAATTTAACTTATCTAACCTAGAATCAGTTCAATAAACACAAGCATTTCATATATACTTAGCCTTAAGAGAAAAAATATACTACTTATTCTTTTCTGTCTAAGAAATTTAGTAGTATCCTACTTAACAAGCTTAAACGTAATATTCAATTTATTGGAATTTTATCAATTGTTAGTGCCTCATATTCTTTTGAGGAATCCGACTGTTCATTCAATTTGAGAAAACGATAAGTCATTCTGTCATTACATAGGAGTTAAAATAATGAGCAACGCATCACATACATTACCGCCCCTGCCCTACGCAGAAAACGCACTTGATCCTGTGATCTCAGCACGTACATTAGGTATCCACTATGGAAAACATCATAAAACTTATGTTGATAACCTAAATAAATTAATAACTGATACAGAGTTTGCAGGTTTGACTTTACAAGAGATTATGTCTGCAACATCCGGTCAAGCTAATAAAGCTGGCATTTTCAACAATGCAGCCCAAATCTGGAATCATACTTTTTACTGGAATAGTTTATCTAAGGCAGGGGGAGGAGAACCTCCTTTAATTTTGAAACAGAAAATTGAGAGCTCTTTTGGTGATTTGAACTCATGCAAGAAAGAACTAGCTACCGCAGCAATGACTCAATTTGGAAGTGGCTGGGCATGGCTTGTAATGAATGGTGACAAACTTGAGGTTTCTAAAACATCTAATGCAGAGTCCCCTTTAACCAATGGGATAAAACCATTGCTAGTTATTGACGTATGGGAGCATGCTTATTATCTTGATTATCAAAACCGCAGAGTTGACTATGTAAATGCTGTTATTGAAAAGTTGATCAACTGGGGTTTTGCTGAAGATAATCTTGGATAATATTTTCTTATTATAACTGTGCCCAAAGATATAGAAGAACAGCTAGGAACTATCAAGCGTGGATGTGACGAGCTTCTGGTTGAAGAAGAACTCAAACAAAGACTCTCTACAGATCTTCCGCTAAGAGTTAAGGCTGGTTTCGACCCAACTGCCCCCGATCTACATTTGGGTCATACAGTTCTGCTCAATAAAATGCGCCAGTTGCAGGATTTAGGTCACCATATTCTGTTTTTAATCGGAGATTTCACGGGTATGATAGGCGATCCAAGTGGTAAGAATACTACCCGCCCCCCTCTAACCCAGGAACAAGTCACAGAAAACGCAAGAACCTATACTAACCAAGTATTCAAAATACTACATCCTGATCAAACTGAGGTGGTATTTAACTCAAAATGGATGAGCCAGTTAGATTCGGCTGATCTGATTAAACTAGCCTCAACTCATACTGTTGCTCGTATGCTAGAGCGGGATGATTTTGGCAAAAGGTACCAAAATAATCAGCCTATTGCTATTCATGAGTTATTGTATCCACTGATTCAAGCCTACGACTCAGTCATGCTCAATTCAGATATTGAATTAGGTGGTACAGACCAGAAATTTAATTTACTAGTAGGACGTGAATTACAAAAACATTTCGGCCAGCCGCCTCAATGTATTCTGACTATGCCACTCCTAGAAGGACTTGATGGCGTAAATAAAATGTCTAAATCTTTGAACAATTATATTGGTATAGATGAAAATGCTGAAGAAATATTCGGCAAAATAATGTCAACTTCTGACGAATTGATGTGGCGTTATCTAGAATTACTATCCTTTGAATCTTTAATTACTATCAGAAAATGGAAACAGGAAGTAGAACAAGGCCGTAATCCACGTGATGTAAAAGTAATGTTTGCTAAGGAAATAGTGACACGTTTTCACAATAAACAAGATGCAGAAACAGCGGTCACTAATTTTGAGGCGCGTTTTAAACATGGCGCACTACCGGAAAATATACCAGAGATATGTCTACATGGTGAAAATGAAGAATTACCTATAACAAAAATTCTTAAGCAAACTGGACTTACAAAAAGTACAACGGAAGCGCTCCGTATGATAGAGCAGAAAGGCGTAAAATTAAATGGTGAAAAAGTAAGCGACAAAAATCTAAAGATAAAACGTGGAACAACTGCAGTTTTTCAAGTAGGAAAACGGAAATTCTCTAAAGTAACAATCCTTTAATTTTTTCAGATTATACATTTAGAATTATAAGAAACATCTTGATACCCGTATTCGGTGTCTGTATAATTCATCGGTTCACTGTTCAGAAAGTTTTCTGGACAAATTTGTTCTTTAAAAATTTACAGCCGATAGGTGTGGGCACTTTGCTGGGAGTCCAGGTATTCTGTCTTTTATTTAGATAGAATTTTTGGACAACTTAAGAGTAGATGTGCTCGCACGATGTAACAAAGTAACAAGTCAAGCGAGAGTTTTAAACAGTATTGAACTGAAGAGTTTGATCCTGGCTCAGATTGAACGCTGGCGGCATGCTTTACACATGCAAGTCGAACGGCAGCACTGGGGCAACCCTGGTGGCGAGTGGCGAACGGGTGAGGAATACATCGGAACGTGTCTTCAAGTGGGGGATAACGCATCGAAAGGTGTGCTAATACCGCATAATCTCTGAGGAGAAAAGCAGGGGATCGCAAGACCTTGCGCTTTTGGAGCGGCCGATGTCTGATTAGCTTGTTGGTGAGGTAAAAGCTTACCAAGGCTTCGATCAGTAGCTGGTCTGAGAGGACGACCAGCCACACTGGGACTGAGACACGGCCCAGACTCCTACGGGAGGCAGCAGTGGGGAATTTTGGACAATGGGGGAAACCCTGATCCAGCCATGCCGCGTGAGTGAAGAAGGCCTTCGGGTTGTAAAGCTCTTTCAGCCGGAACGAAACGGTTACGGTTAATACCCGTGACTACTGACGGTACCGGAAGAAGAAGCACCGGCTAACTACGTGCCAGCAGCCGCGGTAATACGTAGGGTGCGAGCGTTAATCGGAATTACTGGGCGTAAAGCGTGCGCAGGTGGTTTTGTAAGTCAGATGTGAAATCCCCGGGCTTAACCTGGGAACTGCGTTTGAAACTACAAGGCTAGAGTGTGGCAGAGGGGGGTGGAATTCCGCGTGTAGCAGTGAAATGCGTAGAGATGTGGAGGAACACCGATGGCGAAGGCAGCCCCCTGGGTCAACACTGACGCTCAGGCACGAAAGCATGGGGAGCAAACAGGATTAGATACCCTGGTAGTCCATGCCCTAAACGATGTCAACTAGTTGTCGGGCCTTAACGGGCTTGGTAACGTAGCTAACGCGTGAAGTTGACCGCCTGGGGAGTACGATCGCAAGATTAAAACTCAAAGGAATTGACGGGGACCCGCACAAGCGGTGGATTATGTGGATTAATTCGATGCAACGCGAAAAACCTTACCTACCCTTGACATGTATCGAAGCTCGCAGAGAAGTGAGTGTGCCCGAAAGGGAACGATAACACAGGTGCTGCATGGCTGTCGTCAGCTCGTGTCGTGAGATGTTGGGTTAAGTCCCGCAACGAGCGCAACCCTTGTCATTAATTGCCATCATTTAGTTGGGCACTTTAATGAGACTGCCGGTGACAAACCGGAGGAAGGTGGGGATGACGTCAAGTCCTCATGGCCCTTATGGGTAGGGCTTCACACGTAATACAATGGCGCGTACAGAGGGTTGCCAACCCGCGAGGGGGAGCTAATCTCAGAAAGCGCGTCGTAGTCCGGATCGGAGTCTGCAACTCGACTCCGTGAAGTCGGAATCGCTAGTAATCGCGGATCAGCATGTCGCGGTGAATACGTTCCCGGGTCTTGTACACACCGCCCGTCACACCATGGGAGTGGGTTCCACCAGAAGCAGGTAGTCTAACCGCAAGGAGGGCGCTTGCCACGGTGAGATTCATGACTGGGGTGAAGTCGTAACAAGGTAGCCGTAGGGGAACCTGCGGCTGGATCACCTCCTTTCAAGAGAAGATCCCGGTTGAAGTGTCCACAACCTATCGGTTGTTTAAGAGGCAGGGGCTAGGTGACTAAGCTGAGCACTTGAGAAATTAACGTGCGGCATTGTCATGGACCCTTAAATTCGGGTCTGTAGCTCAGTTGGTTAGAGCACACGCTTGATAAGCGTGGGGTCGGTGGTTCAAATCCACCCAGACCTACCAACATTGAGGGGGTGTAGCTCAGATGGGAGAGCACCTGCTTTGCAAGCAGGGGGTCATCGGTTCGATCCCGTTCACCTCCACCAGTTTAGATAGTCAGATTTAATGGTTTTAAAGAATAGAAGTAAGCGTGTTTGCGCTTACTTCTGGTTTTTAACCAACGGCTGTATTTTAGGGAAATAGTAGTAAATATAACCTACTGGTCTTATTTTTGACCTGATGCTTATAATATCTATTTCCTGATGTTCTTTAAAAATTTGGAAGAAGTAAAATATTTTGTGTTCTGAGGAACTTTGATCTTTACGATTGAATTTCTTTTTTGGAATATAAAGTATTGGGTTAGATTGTATCTACGCATTGTATTTTTGTCGGATGCAATGTGCAAACAACCTGTAACCAATTGGTTTTGGATAATGGGATTATTTTATAAAGTTGTCTTATTTCAATTAGCTTTATACCCTTACTCTAAAAGCCCTTAAGGTTATAGGATCAAGCGAATAAGTGCATGTGGTGGATGCCTTGGCGATTACAGGCGATGAAGGGCGTGGAAGCCTGCGAAAAGCTCCGGGGAGCTGGCAAACAAGCTTTGATCCGGAGATGTCCGAATGGGGAAACCCGGCCCGCAAGGGTCAACCTTGGCTGAATACATAGGTCAAGCGTGGCGAACCTGGTGAACTGAAACATCTAAGTAACCAGAGGAACAGAAATCAACCGAGATTCCCAAAGTAGCGGCGAGCGAAATGGGAGGAGCCTCTAACTTTTAGCATTTAAACTAGCCAAGCCGTCTGGAAAGTCGGGCCATAGTGGGTGATAGCCCCGTAGGTGAAAGTTTGAGTGTGGAACTAAGGTTAGAACAAGTAGGGCGGGACACGAGAAATCCTGTTTGAATATGGGGGGACCATCCTCCAAGGCTAAATACTCGTAATCGACCGATAGTGAACCAGTACCGTGAGGGAAAGGCGAAAAGAACCCCGGGAGGGGAGTGAAATAGATCCTGAAACCGCATGCATACAAACAGTAGGAGCCTCTGCTCAAAGAGCCTTTTTATAAAATCAGAGGACTTTTTGAGCAGGGGTGACTGCGTACCTTTTGTATAATGGGTCAGCGACTTACATTCAGTAGCAAGCTTAACCAAATAGGGGAAGCGTAGCGAAAGCGAGTCTTAATAGGGCGTTTAGTTGCTGGGTGTAGACCCGAAACCAGATGATCTACTCATGGCCAGGATGAAGCGGGGGTAACACCTCGTGGAGGTCCGAACCCACTAATGTTGAAAAATTAGGGGATGAGCTGTGGGTAGGGGTGAAAGGCTAAACAAATCTGGAAATAGCTGGTTCTCTCCGAAAACTATTTAGGTAGTGCCTCACGTATCACCTTTGGGGGTAGAGCACTGTTATGGCTAGGGGGCCGCTTAGGCTTACCAAACCATGGCAAACTCCGAATACCGAAGAGTGTAAGCGTGGGAGACAGACATCGGGTGCTAACGTCCGGTGTCAAAAGGGAAACAACCCAGACCCTCAGCTAAGGTCCCAAAGTACAGTTAAGTGGTAAACGAGGTGGGAAGGCGAAAACAGTCAGGAAGTTGGCTTAGAAGCAGCCATCTTTTAAAGAAAGCGTAATAGCTCACTGATCGAGTCGTCCTGCGCGGAAGATGTAACGGGGCTCAAACTGTACACCGAAGCTAGGGATTTACACGTAAGTGTAAATGGTAGGAGAGCGTTCCGTAGGCCTGCGAAGGTGGCTTGTGAAGGCTGCTGGAGGTATCGGAAGTGCGAATGCTGACATGAGTAGCGATAAAGGGAGTGAAAGGCTCCCTCGCCGAAAGCCCAAGGTTTCCTGTGCAACGTTCATCGGCGCAGGGTGAGTCGGCCCCTAAGGTGAGGCAGAAATGCGTAGCTGATGGGAAACTGGTTAATATTCCAGTACCTTTATTCAATGCGATGTGGGGACGGAGAAGGTTAGCTCAGCCGGGTGTTGGATATCCCGGTTCAAGCGAGTAGACGTGCTGCTTAGGCAAATCCGGGTAGCTTAGTTGAGACGCGATAACGCAACGCCCTTCGGGGCGCCAAGTGAGTGATACCCTGCTTCCAGGAAAAGCCACTAAGCTTCAGTTGAATAAAGACCGTACCGCAAACCGACACAGGTGGGCGGGATGAAAATTCTAAGGCGCTTGAGAGAACTCAGGAGAAGGAACTCGGCAAATTAACACCGTAACTTCGGGATAAGGTGTACCCTCGGTACGTGTAGCGCTTCGCGCGTGAAGCGGATGAGGGTTGCAAAGAAATGGTGGCTGCGACTGTTTAATAAAAACACAGCACTCTGCAAACACGCAAGTGGACGTATAGAGTGTGACGCCTGCCCGGTGCCGGAAGGTTAAATGATGGGGTGCAAGCTCTTGATTGAAGCCCCGGTAAACGGCGGCCGTAACTATAACGGTCCTAAGGTAGCGAAATTCCTTGTCGGGTAAGTTCCGAC
The DNA here is from genome assembly GCA_965205785.1 of Nitrosomonadaceae bacterium. Classification (GTDB taxonomy): domain Bacteria; phylum Pseudomonadota; class Gammaproteobacteria; order Burkholderiales; family Nitrosomonadaceae; genus BJGV01. Next base: position 1,107,929 of record OZ242188.1, on the reverse strand, counting down.
CTGCACGAATGGCGTAACGATGGCCACACTGTCTCCTCCTGGGACTCAGCGAAGTTGAAATGGTTGTGAAGATGCAATCTCCCCGCGGCTAGACGGAAAGACCCCGTGCACCTTTACTGTAGCTTTACATTGGGCTTTGAGAATATTTGTGTAGGATAGGTGGGAGGCTTTGAAGTGAGCTCGCTAGAGTTCATGGAGCCATCGTTGAAATACCACCCTGATGTTGTTGAGGTTCTAACCTAGGTCCATTATCTGGATCGGGGACCGTGTATGGTAGGCAGTTTGACTGGGGCGGTCTCCTCCCAAAGTGTAACGGAGGAGTACGAAGGTACGCTAGGTACGGTCGGAAATCGTGCTGATAGTGCAATGGCAAAAGCGTGCTTGACTGCGAGACTGACAAGTCGAGCAGATGCGAAAGCAGGTCATAGTGATCCGGTGGTTCTGTATGGAAGGGCCATCGCTCAACGGATAAAAGGTACGCCGGGGATAACAGGCTAATTCCTCCCAAGAGTTCATATCGACGGGGGAGTTTGGCACCTCGATGTCGGCTCATCACATCCTGGGGCTGTAGCCGGTCCCAAGGGTATGGCTGTTCGCCATTTAAAGTGGTACGTGAGCTGGGTTTAAAACGTCGTGAGACAGTTTGGTCCCTATCTGCCGTGGGCGCTGGAAGTTTGAGAGGACCTGCTCCTAGTACGAGAGGACCGGAGTGGACGCACCTCTGGTGTACCGGTTATGACGCCAGTCGTATTGCCGGGTAGCTAAGTGTGGAAGAGATAACCGCTGAAAGCATCTAAGCGGGAAACTCACCTCAAGATAAGACTTCCCGGGGGTTAAACCCCCCTAAAGGTTCGTCGAAGACCACGACGTTGATAGGTCGGGTGTGGAAGCGCAGTAATGTGTTAAGCTAACCGATACTAATTGACCGTGAGGCTTGATCCTATAACCTTGAGTTAACGTGAAAAATGAGGATTAATTAATTCTTAATATTTTCTGATACGTTAACAGGTTGTTTGAACTAAATACAATCTAACCAATTACCAATTTACTTCTTTGAAATTTATTGCATGTTAGTTTAGAAGTCAGTGAGCACAAGTTTTAATTTTGCATTTAATAGTTTCATGATTACAGTTACGCTTGGCGGCAATAGCGCTTTGGACCCACCCCTTCCCATCCCGAACAGGACCGTGAAACGGAGTTGCGCCGATGATAGTGTGCACTACGCATGTGAAAGTAGGTCACCGCCAGGCACCTTAAAAAAGAAAGCCCCGATTCGTTATGAGTCGGGGCTTTCTTTTTTTAAACCACAATAGAATCTCTAGAGAACGCTCCATAAACTTAAAACTATAAATTTGGTATGATAATTTATTAAACTAATACATTTAGCATCAATACTACCAACCAAACTTACAAACTGGCAATGAATTAATATACCATTTTATTATTGAATCATACCATTGCCCTGCTATTTTCAACAGTTACATGCCTAAATCTAAGTATCTAAACAACCAGAACAACATACTGTCTAATCACAACAAGTTTTATTTCATACTGGAGACTAAATTTGAATGATTGGGTAAGTCATCCTATAACGCAAAGTATTGTTGCCCCATTTGTCGCAGCGTTGATTACCGCTAAGTTGCTCAACCATCTGCGACTATCAGGATTAGCTGTAATTGCAGGATTCTGTTCAACTGTCTATCTCATCGCAGACTTTAATTTTGAATCCCTCTCTTCTATAAGAAAAATTATTTTGTCAGGACTAATTGCTGCACTTATTGGATTACTTTTCGATTTAGTATCAAGTAATCGGAAATCTATATGCTACCTATTTGCTATAGCCTGCAGTATTGTGGGGCTATGGATGGCGTGGCCCATATTGCAGCAAAAGGAAGTACTAGAAGCAACAGTATATGGTATTGGTATAGTTATTTACATAATGTGGGTAACTATACTCGTTGACAATCTTGCCACTAAACCAGCACGTGCTGGCTCAGCTGGAATGAGTCTAGGCATTGGTATCGGTGTATCAGCATCATTGAGCTCATCAGCAGTATTAGGGCAATTAGGGTTAAGTATTGGTGTAGCATGCAGCGCTTATCTTCTAGCTCAAGCAATAAGTGGAAAGACCTATCCTTGTGGAAGGACGCTTACTTTACCTTTATCTATGCTATGTGGATTAATTATGCCCGCTGCAATTATACTTTCTCAGACACCGTGGTACTGCTTACCTATAGTAGCTGCTATTCCACTAGCTGCACACGTTCCCTTACCTAAAGTTTGGTCTTCACGGAAACAAATTATTGTATTGTCAATACTGACATTAATTATTGCTACATTAACTATTTCTATTACGCTGATGCAATTCCAATAAGATTTAAAAACCTAGAATGAACATGTAACTCTTATTAATAAAAGCCACCCCTTATCAACATAAAAAGGAAGAACGATGCCTCATATAACTACTACTTTGATTACCTCAATGTTTTTATTCTTTAGTAATAGCGTATTTGCCAAAACAGAAATTTATACTATTGATCCAACGCATACTTACCCTCATTTTGCTGTTAGTCACTTAGGCTACTCAACAATGCATGGCCGATTTGATAAAACCAGTGGAACACTTACACTCAACCGTATTAAAAAAAACGGATCGGTTGATATAAATATTGAAGCGGCTTCATTAAGTACCGGTATGAAAAAAAGAGATGCGCATCTTCGATCTCCAGATTTCTTTAATACTGTTGAATTTCCAAAGATAACCTATAGATCTACCGCAGTTAAGTTTAGTGGTGATACTCCTACTAAAGTTGAAGGAAATCTCACACTTCTAGGTATCACAAAAAAGATAATACTTACTATTAGAGCATTTAAGTGTGGTAAAAACCCTATGAATCTTAAAGAGATGTGTGGAATTGATGCTATTGCAAATATGAAGCGATCAGACTTTGGTATGAACTATGCATTACCAGGAGTGGGCGATGACATAAAACTTACTATAGAAGTGGAAGCATACAAAAATTAGAACTAATATTAAAATTTATATTACACTTATCTCTAGATATTTATTTTAAATAGTACAAGATTTTTCTTTATGGCTAAAAGTAGAGCCTTCTTTCTTATTCCATAAAGAATCCTTTATTTGTTGAAAACAATTAAATAGTTGTTCACCCCCATTTCCTAACACTCTCAATACAAAACCATTTGCAGCCATTTCGGAGATCCCAAAAGAAATATTTTCTTCATCTTTAATAATTTCTATAGTTTTTTCTACTAGATCGCAAACACTTTGGTTGTTATTAGTATTTATATATATAAAAGTAGCTTGGTGAGTATATTCTTCTAGCTGAATAACAGTATTTACCGGGCATATATGAGGTTCTAGTCTAATTTTGTCTTTTAGCACCAGAAGATCATTAAAATATACCTCTGTCACATTCTGAAAAGATGTAAATCTGAATATCTCGCCAGAGATTTCTTTGCCAGGGTAAATATATTCAGAATCTTTTCTACCACAAGTTATAATCTCACTTAGAATCAACTCACAATTCTTATCAAGATGAATAGCGGTATGGTTTCTAAATATTGAACTCTCCTGTGGAACAACTGGGTGTGGAACATAACAAAAAACACTATTAGGAGCTAGTCTTACTTTCGTTATCTGCGAAGAACCTTTCTTCATGTTATACAGACGCTGGTAAGATTGTGTCTGTAACTGAAATTGACTATTTTCCTCTATATTAATATCTATCTCATGATTATCTGAATCTAATAAACCAGGGGATGAGCTTCCAAGCATCATGTATAGACAACCATCGTCTTTAACTTGTCCAACATTTGTAATTCGAAAAGGCACACTAACATAACTATCCATTAGGTACGATTTTCCTTCCTTAAAACCTGTTTTAATATATAGATTTGCCATTAATTATTTTATAAAAACTTACAACCCTTACAAATTATCCTTTTATAAAAAAAGTTAATCTAGAAATTATGAAACGTGGGTTAGATAGAATACCAAAATAAAGCCTAATAAATTGAAATCAACTATTTGGCCATACATATTATACCTTTATATTCAGTACCTTAAATAAGGGTATCAAAATATTTATTTTCTACTTCATTCTAAAGTACTGGTAAATTGGATTATATCCACTTCGAATATCCACTTCGATTAAATGAATTTATCAAACTGGTAGATTCACAAAGTGAAAATTCATAGTATAATAATATCAATCCTAGCAGAGTCTGTTTAATAGTAGTACTTCCCTTTCTAACAATTTTTAGATACTATATTGCATAAATAGCTCAGACTACCCTTGATTATTTTTCTTAAACACTAAATCTTAATTTCCCATGAGTCAGCAAATTCATCACGTCTCAGATGAAACATTTGAGTCAGAAGTATTACAATCAGACGTACCTGTATTAGTCGATTACTGGGCAGAATGGTGTGGACCATGTAAAATGATCGCACCTATTTTGAACGAGGTTGCTGGAGAATATAACGGCCGCCTAAAAGTAACTAAACTTAATGTCGACGAAAACCAATCCACACCACCTAAATATGGAATTAGGGGTATACCGACATTAATGCTTTTTAAAAATGGAAATATTGAAGCAACTAAAGTTGGCGCGTTATCTAAAGCGCAATTGACCGCATTTATTGACAGCCATATCTAAATCCGATAACCTAATGGGCAAGTGTCTTTCTGAAGCTGGATTTAGCTAGCCAATACACTTTTAATTCTTGTACTACCATTAAATCCCACCATCGTCCAAATACTTCCAACAAAAGTACTACATGCCCTACTAACGCTTTACACCTACGTTTTCTTTACTTTCCGAGTACCAGCGAATGCATTTATCCGACCTTAAGAATCTCCACGTAACTGAACTGATAGAGATGGCTATTACTAATCAAATCGATGGTGCTAATCGGCTTCGTAAACAAGATTTGATCTTTGCCCTACTAAAAAATCAAGCGCGTAAGGGAGAGAGTATTTTTGGTGAGGGTACTTTAGAAGTTCTGCAAGACGGTTTCGGTTTTCTACGATCGCCTGATACATCTTATTTAGCTGGTCCCGATGATATATACGTTTCTCCCAGCCAAATAAGACGATTTAATTTACATACTGGAGATTCAATAGATGGTGAAATCCGTACACCAAAGGATGGTGAGCGCTATTTCGCTTTGGTAAAAGTTGATAAGGTCAATAATGAACCACCAGAAAACTCTAAACACAAGATTCTGTTTGAAAACCTTACCCCACTATTTCCTACGCGGCGACTCCTCCTAGAACGGGATATTAAAGCTGAAGAGAATGTTACTAGCCGTATTATTGACCTTATAGCACCTATTGGAATGGGTCAAAGAGCCTTACTAGTTTCAAGCCCCAAGTCTGGAAAGACTGTCATGCTTCAACATATTGCCCATGCGATAGCTTCAAATTATCCTGATGTAATTCTAATGGTTCTACTAATTGATGAACGGCCCGAAGAAGTAACTGAAATGATCCGTTCAGTTAGAGGAGAGGTTGTTTCATCAACATTTGATGAGCCAGCGGTACGTCACGTACAAGTAGCTGATATGGTTATTGAAAAAGCTAAACGTCTAGTAGAGCACAAAAAAGATGTGGTGATATTATTAGATTCAATTACACGCTTAGCACGCGCTTACAATACTGTAATACCTGCTTCAGGTAAGGTCCTAACTGGTGGTGTCGATGCAAATGCTCTGCAACGTCCGAAACGATTCTTTGGAGCTGCTCGCAATATAGAAGAAGGAGGCTCCCTGACCATCATTGCAACTGCATTAGTTGATACTGGTTCACGCATGGATGATGTTATATATGAAGAATTCAAAGGTACTGGCAATATGGAAATCCATCTTGACCGACGCATGGCAGAAAAACGTACTTACCCCGCTATAAATGTTAACCGTTCAGGCACACGTAAAGAAGAGTTACTTATCAAACCTGATGATTTACAAAAAATTTGGGTATTGCGTAAATTACTCTACCCAATGGATGACGTTGAAGCAATGGAATTTCTACTAGATAAAATAAAAGCTACAAAAAATAATAGTGATTTCTTTGATTCGATGAAAAGAGTGTAAAAATCATACTAAACAGATCACTATTAAATATAGTACAACTTTCTTCCGTCTAATCGATATACTTCTCCCCTATAAAGATATGACTATTACCCACAAAAAGACAACCAAATAGCATCTAACCTATAGTTGCAACCCACTTCGTATTAAAGGATAATATGCGCCTTCTCGTCTAGCTGTTTACGAGGTTACGATGCAAAATAAGGACACAAAGAATGAAAGCTGAAATTCATCCAAACTACCAAGAAATTAAAGTAACTTGCAGTTGTGGCAATACGTTCCAAACACGTTCCACACTGGATAAACCACTACAGATTGAAGTATGCTCTGTCTGTCATCCATTCTATACCGGAAAACAAAAAATTGTTGACACGGCTGGACGAGTTGAGAAATTTAGAAAAAAATATGGCAATAAAGTAGAAAAAAATCCGTGCCTTAAGAAAAAATATTTCTTAAACGACGACTAGAAGATTCCCTTCATTAAGCTACAAACGACAATTAGCTTAATAGTTCCTAAAGAAGAATACATTTATATTCTTCCAATAATGGTGAGTCAATAATTACACCGTCCACACCAAGCCTTTTACAATTTTTGAATTCTGACTTTGTTTCTAAGCCATAAACAAAATTGTTGTACCCAGCTGCTACTGATTCCTTTAGTAAAGAACTATCTAATATATTGTAGTCCCACACAATATGATTGATTTTGGTAATATCGTTACTGCCAACTAACAAAGAGTCCAGCGATAGAGGACGATGTGCTATCAATAGGCCACAATCCACATTAAGAGATGATGCACAAATTGCTATCACATCGTGACGAAACGAAGTTACAAGGATAGTCCGATCAGTTTGATATTCTTCCAGCACTTGAATTATTAGCTCTAACCCTTCCTTAGTCTTAATCTCTACGTTCCAAATGATTCCAGGAAAACGATCAAGTGCCTCATCAAGGGTAGAAACATTGTATCCACTCTCATGTTCAATTTCTTTACGTGTCAGAGCACATACTTCTCTCCCCGATATAATACGATCATGTATTAATACTAAATGACTATCACTACTAACGCGCACATCCGTCTCAATCCCATCAACATCTAGCTTTACTGCAGATTCAAATGCAGCTAGAGTATTTTCATTATTTTCAGCATGATTACCACGATGAGCTAAGACCAACATAGTTTTAAATGTTCTTTAGGAGGATAAAATGAAATACTATGCTGAAGTAGATCAGAAAATACTTTTGCGCAACTCAGCAAAAACATTTACAACATAATCTATCTGTTCTTCAGTATGAGCTGCACTTACACTACACCGCACTAATGATTTACCTTCAGGAGCAGCTGGTGGCAATATCAAATTGACATAGACACCCTGATCAAACAGGGCTTTCCAAAGCATCATTGCCTGTTGAGGGTTATCTAATATTGTTGCAATTATTGGACTGGGATCTGGACCAAGCTGATAACCCTGATTATTTAAGCAAGAATATAGCTTACGTGCATTCTTCCAGAGTTTATTGCGTAGTTCAGTACCGTCTCTCAATAGTTTTAGCGCGGCTCTTGTTGATGCGATAGTAGCTGGTGAAGGTGATGCTGTAAAAATATATGGCCGGCTAACATATCTCAGCTGATCAAGCTGCATATGATTACTAACGCAGTAGCCTCCTATACTTCCGAGGCTTTTGCTAAAAGTACCTGTGATGAAATCAACTTCATTTATAAGACCTGTTTCTTCCACAAGACCCTGCCCAGTTTTACCCAATACTCCTATTGAGTGCGCCTCATCAAGAAGTAGAATACTACCGTATGAATTCTTTATTTCAACAACATCTGCAAGAGGCGCACGATCACCCAGCATACTGTAAATACCTTCAATTATAATTAAAGTAGAACTTGTTCTTTCTCCCAAGCGCTTAAGACGCTTTTCCATGTCTACCATATCATTGTGCCGGAATCTAATTATCTCAGCTCCACTCAAACGGCATCCATCATAAATACTGGCATGAGAGTCTCCATCAATGAGAATTACATCATTTGCACCAGCCAAGCCAGAAATCATTGCAAGATTTGCCTGATACCCAGTTGTAAAAACTATACTTGATAGACAATGATAAAAATCTGAAAATTCCTGCTCAAGAGCACGATGCCCGCTATAACTACCATTTGCCATACGTGACCCAGTTGTGCCTGTACCTTCGCTATCTATCGCTTTATGCGCTGCTTGCAAACATTCAGGAGCAAAAGTAAGCCCTAAATAGTTATTCGTACCAAAAAATAATATACGACGGCCACTGACACTTGCCTCAGTTGTTGAATATACTTCTTCTATAGGCGTACCAAATACATCAAGACCCTCTGGCAACAGCGCCTTTCTAGTAGCAGCAACCGCATCTAATTTATCTAACAGACTCATTCTGATGCCGACTTAATTTTGAAAATTAGATCTGCCAAATCATGTACAGTATTAACATCTGCAAGAACGTTTATTGGCACTGAAATATCAAACTCATCTTCAATCTCCATAATCAAATTTAATAATTTGACAGAATCAATTGCTAACTCATTAATAAGATCAGTATCAGGTGTAATCTCTATATCAGGACTAGCAAAATGCCCAAGATGTTGGCTAAGCTTCTGCAAGATACTATTGTGATCATATTCCATAATTCAAACTCTTAAAAATAAAGTTAGTGTATCTGAAGATTAAATAGCTTTGAGCAAGGCATCACGTAAACGTACACAAGGTTGCCAACTAGGTAGCACTTGAATCAACGGTGAAATATCACATACCCAGTCTGGGTGCCTAATCTCACGCACCTTTCCAGGAGTTAACATTGGCGCATACCGTAATATACGAGCTAGGCATAGATTAATATTTGCAAATAATAAAACTAATGACACTGGTATGAACAAGCAACGTACTGGCCGCCTCCAAACATCCTGTGCTATTGAGGCTATGGAATTACAATCATATCCTCCCTGTACCCCGTCATCAAGCTCATATATACCCTGTACTTGTGAATTTGTAACAAGCCAGCACAAAATTGCCGAAACTAAATCACTGACATGTATAAGGCTATATCGTGAAATTTTGCTTCCAACCATAGGCAATATTCCGTATCGAGTTGCCCTGAAAAGTGGACTCATCTCCTTATCACCCGGACCATAGACTGCGGTTGGTCGGAAAACAGTCCACGGCATGCCACCAGAATTATCAACTACTATCTGTTCTGCGATATGTTTGCTATTTGCGTACCATGAAAGATTTGGCTCTCTAGCAGCTAATGAAGAAATAAGAAGGAACCTAGGTGGTGGATTTTGTTGCACAGAGGCACGCACAAGATTGGATGTACCTTCTACATTGGTATGCGTAAATTCCTTAAGGGAGCTGCCACGAACCACACCCGCACAATGAATAACAGCAGATACGTCTTTTACAAGATGCTGCAATGCAATCGAGTCATCTAGATCCCCAGTTATCCATTGCGTAAATTCATCACTAATACGAGGGGTCCTTGTCAATGCCCTAACTTTCCACCCATCTTTGATAAGTGCCCGTACAAGCAATTGACCAATGAAGCCAGTAGCACCAGTCACCGCTACTGATGATCCTGACATATATAGACTATCTGTCTCTAGACTCGACTGATAACCGGTCTGCCAGGTCTGCTCGTTGTATAAAACCTTTGCGTGCTGCAAAACGTGATAGTTTGCCAGATGAAGTACGCGGCAAGGTGTGGGGAGAAACTAACTCTACTAGGCAGTTGACACCAAACGCCATATATACCAATCGCTGCAAGCGACTTGTAAGAGATTGTCGATCTTCTGTTGAAGTTAAACGACATTCAATAACTAGCACAATTGATGTTATATCATTATCATCAGTTATACTAAATGCAGACGCCTCTCGCGCTCTTATTTCTGGTTGTTGCTCTGCAAGCTCTTCCACATCCTGAGCGCGAATGTTACGTCCATTTACTATAATGACATCTGTACGACGACCCGTAATGTATAGGTTACCTTCGAAGAGAAACCCGAGATCTCCTGTATCTAGCCAATCACCTGATCTTAAAGTATTTTCAGTGTCTTCTGGACTATTAAAGTAACCGGTCATAATACTTGGTCCGTGCATTAATACACTACCGACTCTTAAATCAGGTAACTCTTGTTCAGAATCATCTATTACTTTAACTGTATGGCCTGGCAATGGACTACCACAATTTACAAACTCGTTGTATTTTCTGCCATCTGCTTGCAGCCTTACTACAATCTTTTTATCTATTAGCGTGCCTGCATCAACCTTAATACTTTGGAAACCTTGACCAGTACGAGAAAATGTTACCGCTAAGGTTGATTCTGCAAGGCCATAGCATGGCAAGAAAGAATTTATGCTAAATCCTGCCGGTGCAAATTTTTCTGCAAAATTTCTTAGGATATCAGGCCGTATCATCTCAGCCCCTACACCTGCCGCTCGCCAGCAGCTAAGATCAAGATTTTCCAAGTCTGCCTTACGAACCCTTAGGGTACAAAGCTTAAGACCAAAAGGCTGACTAAATGCCACAGTACAACGATTGCGACTTATTAATTTTAACCACTGCAGCGGTCGTATTGCAAAATCTCTGGTAGCCAAATAGTCTACAGAAACCTGTGCGACCATTGGTGCCATTAACATGCCCACCAAACCCATATCGTGATAAAAAGGTAACCAAGATGCCGCACGATCAGCAGGATTTATTTCCAGTCCGGTACGAACTATACCCTTAAGATTACTCATTAATGCACGTTCTGTAATAATCACCCCACGCGGAGCACGTGTACTACCTGAGGTGTATTGCAAATAGGCCGTTTCACTTGGGTGATTTCGCTGTAGTGTTTTATCTGGAGCAGGTAGCTTTGTCAATTGTTCCGGTGTTCCAACCCATCGCAATGCTTGCAGACCCTCTGCAGCCTCTCCTAGAAAATTAATGTAGTCTTCATTGGCCAGCGCAGCACTTGCCTGACTACCCTCAAGAATGCCACGAAGCTGCTGAACGTACACCGCGTGACTACCAAGGTTAACCGGTAGCGGCATTGCAAAAGGAATTAATCCTGCATAACGACATGCAAAAAATAATTCGACAAATTCTGGTGTTGTATCAGCAACAATCGCAACGCGTTCGCCGCTTGTCAATCCAAGACCTAATAGTCTTTTCGCTGAAACACGGGCTTTTTCTCTTAATTCTCTATAAGAAAGAACTGAACGTAAATTTCCCTTTGCATCATAAAAATTGTATCCAGTCGTTCCACTCGCAGCAAACTCCAAAGCTTCGGTAAGAGTATCAAAATCTGCTAATCTCTGAGTCTGCGAATTGTATGTTGGTGTTGGCTCTATTGTCATTGCCTGTTTGTCAGACGATTTGGAATCCAACGCTTGCGTTAGCGAAACATTTAAATTTGCTATTGTTGAACTCAAGGGCTTCGTCTCCAAATTAATGGCATCTGTCATTTTCTAAAAGTAAAGAAACATGAACCATGTCTAGTACACTACTATTTAGTCGTTTTTAACTTCCAAGTCTTTATTACACCTTATACTTTTATTCGGCGCATATAAGACTAACGACCAATATGTTGGATGCTTAAATACAAGTTGTAAAGATACCACATCACTCGTAAGAATCCCCAATAGGTGTATTCTGTACGAGTTTTGCCTTGATAGAAAGCTATTTAAAGGAATTCAAAAGAAATATGTTGCTTTTTTACAACAGTATATTTTGCATTTTGATTGGGCAACAAATGCAATACAGCCAAAAGATTACCTGAAATCCTAAGTGTTGCTTATCCTCTATAACTGATAATACACTGATATAATACACTGATAAATAACAACTTGTATTATTTTTCTACTTATTATAATTATCCAAGAGTATATAGATTTCTGAAGTACTATCTTAATTTTCTAACCAAATATTAGCTTCAGCTAAATCCGTGAATACTCTGATGTCAGCATCAATAAAAAGATTTGAAACCCAAGCGCTCCACCCTTGCCATTGATTGTCAGTGATAACTGCAACTTTGCTAAATTCACTGGCATGTTCACGAATAAATTTTACTTCCTCCCATGCAACATCTATTGTATAGCTCAGCATTTCTCGCCAATCAAATAATAGACTTCCCTTACCGTCAAAGTGATATTTAAAAAGTACTTGATCTTCAAATTCTTTATAGTCGGCCAAAGTAAACTCACCAAAAATGGCAACACTAACCAAGTTTCCAGTTTTTTGAATTGTAATCATGAATTTGTCCCATACAAAATATTAGCAGATCAGATCATTGATAATAGTCATAATACTGCAATTACTGTTTATTGTTTGCTATTAACAGGCTTGATTGAACCTTTCAAACTTAATAGCCCACCCGCAACAATACATCCTATACCAATCAATGAAAGCAAAGATAATATTTCACCCCAGATCAAAATACCCCAGACACATGCAAATAAAACTGTACTGTATGCCAACGCACCTACTACCAGCACTTTCCCTGTGTGATATGCACGTGTCAAAGCTAGCTGTGCTAATGTCGCTGTGATGCCAATACCCATAAGCAATAGGAAATTAAATGGTGTAATAGGATGAAACGTGTCAAACATCATCCAGATACTAGTTACAATTGTACTAATTAATGTGAAATAAAATACTACTCGCCAGTCAGGCTCTCCTAAATTACCAAGAAGTTTTATATTCAGATAAGCAACAGCCGCAAAGAAACCCGAAGCTAGGCCAATTAATCCACCAATCCACTGGTCTTCTTGTATAGAGGGATGTAATAGTAAAACGACACCAGAAAATCCAACAATAACTGCAACTGCAAGCAACCAATGGAAGTGTTCTTTTAGCATTATGGTAGTAAACAATGTTAGAAAGAGTGGCGATGTGTAACTAAGAGTTACAGCTGTAGCTAGCGGCAACTTTGTAATACAATAGAAGAACATCAGCAATGAACTAAGCCCTGATAGTCCACGCCAGCAATGATTTCTCCAGTGCAACGTTGAAATAGGTAGGCGCTTAATTCCAACTATAGCGCAAATAATTAAGAAACCTATTATCGAACGATAGAACACAAGTTCGGTACTTGAGAAATATGTCGAGCTAAGTTTAACCAGTGCACCCATACAACTAAAAAGGAAACCAGCGACAAGCATCCAGAGAGAGCGCATTAATATTCTAGGAATATGTTATGTAGGGAGAAGAAACAAATACAAAAGTACATTGTTTATCGTGCCCTTACACAATATCCCAAATTTAAGATTTAGAAATATATGGATCAATCTTTTGCCGTATAAATTTATGGAAATTTGCCATACCATCTTCCATTTTAGGCAGATAAGGTCCGCTCTCATTGATCCCTTGAGTATTTAATGCACGACGTCCTGAAGTAATTAACTTACAAATAGTATTATCTTCCTCTGCGGTTTCGTTATATGCTGCTTGTTCTGCTTTTACAAATTCTGGCTCAAACAAAACAATTTCTTCAGGATAATAAAATTCAACCACGTTCTTACAACTCTCCGCTCCTGAAGGCAGCAAGGTGCTAATAATAAGTACATGTGGATACCACTCCAACATGATATTAGGGTAATAAAGAACCCAGATTGCTCCGTAAGGTGAAACTACCTTGTTTGAATTTTGACGTAATACCTGCTCATGCCACTTAGCATAAACTGGTGTACCCGGGTTAGTAAAAGCATGATTAACACCTACAGTCTGAACGCTATACCAATCACCAAACTCCCATTTAAGCTCATCTGTATTAACAAAGTTGTTTAAGCCCGGATGGTATGACTCAACATGGTAGTCTTCCAAATATACTTCAATAAACGTTTTCCAGTTACAAGGGTATTCTTTTATCTGTATTCGTTCCAGCAAATAACCAGAAAAATCGAAATAACTCAGTACACTTAGATTGACCATATCGCAGAAAATATTTCTTTTACCGGCAAAAAGCATACCATTCCAATTTTGTAGCGGGGTATCCCCAAGACTGAGACAAGGAGTATTAGAGAAATGAGGTGCGCCTATAAGCTTGCCATCAATATCATAAGTCCAGCGATGCACCGGGCAAATAATATTTTTAGTATTTCCATTACCTTTGAGCAAGAGGGACTGTCGATGGCGACAAATATTAGAAAGCAACTGAATGCCATTTTCATTATTAATTAGTACTTTGGCACTGTCCATCCAATCAAGTACATAATAGTCGCCAAGATTTGGCAACATATTCTCATGCCCAACATAACCAGGGCCCTGATCAAACAAACAATTTTTCTCTAATTTTAGTATATGTGTATCAAGATACCAGCTAACTGGCAGTTGTACTGACGTATGGGTCAGTTGTGTAACGTCAGCAAGAGTATGCATGTTGGCATTTTACATCTCTTTGAATATAAAAATACCGGAAATTTACTTTTCTTATATATAAAGTTTTGCATCTTGCCTAGCAGATTAAATCTCTATCAATCTAAAGGGACATTCCTGATATGCGTATAATCAAACGCGAAAAACTAAAATCTTAAAAGAAATTTTTCTTAATTTAATTGACCTAACCCAGTCAATTGCGTTACTTTTACTACTTTCCATGGAATCACTTGCACACCATTCGCACAATAAACTTATCATGGCAAAATCCACTAAACCCGTCAAATCGTCCCCACCAAAAGATTTTGAAGCAGGGTTGGCTGAATTAGAAAGTATTGTGACTTCAATGGAAGCAGGACAAATGTCTCTAGAAGTTTCGCTCTTAGCACATAAACGTGGCGTAGAATTACTTCAATACTGTCAAGCTACGCTACAAAACGCGCAGCAACAAGTACGCCTTCTTGAGACCAATACACTCAAAAATTTCTCGCCAACTAGTATCGATGAAAGATGATTTCCAAGGATGGGCAAGAGCCCATCAAACAAGTATTGAAACCTCCCTTGAAACTCTTCTTCCCACTGCGAAATTTTCACCAGAACGGCTACATGATGCTATGCGTTTTTCCGTACTGGGGGGAGGAAAGAGAATACGTCCACTTCTTGCTTTTGCTGCAGGGGAGCTCAGTGCAGCAGATGAAGAACGTGTAACCATTGCTGCCGTTGCAGTAGAGTTGATTCATGCGTATTCGTTAGTACATGACGACCTACCTTGTATGGATGATGACATACTACGACGAGGCAAGCCTACCTGCCATATAGAATACAATGAAGCTATTGCTTTGCTAGTTGGCGATAGCTTGCAAAGTTTAGCCTTTCAACTATTAGCGGAATATCGTTTAGCTGATACTCCGCAAATACAATTGGATATGATTAAACGTCTGGCACAAGCAGCAGGTTCACGCGGTATGGCTGGCGGACAAGCAGTTGATCTAGATAGCGTTGGAAAAACATTAAACCTACCAGAACTAGAATTTATGCATATACACAAGACTGGAGCATTAATCCGTGCTGCTGTTATGATAGGCGCTTGTTGTGGAGATAACATGAGTGATGCGCAGTTGAAAAGTCTTGATCATTTCGCGAAATATATTGGCCTTGCATTCCAGGTAGTGGATGATGTACTTGACACTGAAGCTACTACGGCCACTTTAGGCAAAACTGCTGGAAAAGATGCGGATAATAATAAACCAACATATGTAAGTATTTTAGGGGTTAAGCAAGCTCGTGAGCTAGCCGAACAATTGCGTATAGATGCATATCAGGCACTTGAAATTTTTGGTACTGGCGCAGCACGGTTAAGGCAATTAACAGACTATATTATTCGGCGGGAGTTTTAAGCTAATGCTTCTTCAATTAATAAATAAAATTTTCTCAATTTCTAGGATTTGAATGTATCCTCTGCTTGATACCATTAACTACCCTTCTCAGTTACGTGAACTGGAACGTAATAAACTGCCCCAACTTGCCAATGAATTACGCAAGTTTCTAGTTGAATCAGTATCTAAAACTGGTGGTCATCTATCCTCTAATTTAGGTACGATCGAGCTAACAATTGCTCTGCACTACGTATTCAACACACCACACGACCGTTTAGTATGGGATGTTGGTCACCAGACATACGCTCACAAAATTTTGACAGGTCGGCGTGAAGGTATGGAAAAGTTACGCATGCAAGGTGGGGTAGCTGGATTTCCTCGCCGCGATGAAAGTGAATATGACGCATTTGGAACAGCTCATTCCAGCACCTCTATTAGTGCCGCGTTAGGTATGGCGGTTGCAGCGGAGTTAGAGGATAAAGACAGACGCATAGCAGCCATAATTGGTGATGGCGCTATGAGTGCAGGTATGGCATTTGAAGCCCTAAATAATGCTGGCGCAATGGACACAAATCTTTTAGTAATCTTAAACGATAATGATATGTCAATCTCTCCTCCAGTAGGGGCGCTTAACAATTATCTCACTAGCCTTCTAACTGGAAAAATGTATGCCACAGCAAGACGAGCTGGTGAGAAAGTGCTTGGTGTAGTTCCATCTGTTCTTGAGCTTGCAAATCGTACCCAAGAGCATGTAAAAGGTATGCTATCACCCAGTACTTTGTTTGAAGAGTTTGGTTTCAACTACATTGGTCCAATTAATGGACATGATCTTGACAAGCTAGTCACAACACTTAATGGGATCAAAAACCTAAGTGGACCACAATTCCTACATATAATCACTCGAAAAGGTGAAGGTTATAAGGCAGCAGAAGATGATCCTATCCTTTATCATGGTGTAACTAAGTTTAACCCAGATGCAGGTATCGTTTCTAAGGCCCCAGGCAAACCTGCCTATACAAAGATTTTTGGTGACTGGTTATGTGATATGGCTGCTCTTGACCATCGCTTAGTTGGAATCACACCTGCCATGCGTGAAGGATCAGGGTTAGTCAAGTTTTCTCAGGAGTATCCTGATCGCTACTTTGATGTGGGCATTGCAGAACAACATGCGGTTACTTTTGCTGCAGGCCTGGCATGTGATGGTATGAAACCAGTAGTAGCAATCTACTCAACTTTCTTGCAACGTGCTTACGACCAATTGATACATGATGTGGCTATCCAAAATCTACCGGTAGTGTTTGCTATTGATAGAGCGGGACTTGTAGGAGCAGATGGGCCTACTCACGCTGGAAGTTTTGATTTGACCTATTTGCGCTGTATACCCAATATCACGGTAATGACCCCTTCCAATGAAAATGAATGCCGGCAAATGCTATACACTGCGTTCCAAATGGATAGTCCATCGGCAGTACGTTATCCGCGTGGAGCCGGAACTGGAGTTGCTCCAATAAAAGAGATGAAAGCATTACAAATTGGACTTGGTGAAATATGCCGTAAAGGAGAAAAGATTGCCATCTTAGCATTTGGAAGCATGCTCAAACCTTCCCTAGAAGCGGCAGAAGAACTTAATGCTACCGTTGCAAATATGAGATTTGTAAAACCTTTGGATGACGAACTCGTATTATCTTTGGCTGCAAACCACAGTCTTCTCGTAACTGTTGAAGAAAATACCATTATGGGTGGAGCAGGCAGTGCCGTACTTGAATCTCTAGAAAGTAAGAATGTTACTGCCAGAGTACTACAACTAGGACTACCAGACACTTTTATAGATCAAGGTGATCCTGTTCAGATGTTAGTTGACTGTGGACGAGATAAAACTGGAATTATCAAAGCGATCAGAAAGAAACTATCTGAGTAATTTACAAAATTACTATACAGAATTTTGACTCTTCTCAGCTAATTCTGTCCTCATGGAGGTAGACACATGAATAAGCAAGTTGATTTTCCCATTGCTGATGTGCAAAGCACACCTGATACAAGACATATTGCGATAGACAGGGTAGGCATAAAAGCTATTCGTCATCCAATAAAAGTAGCAGACAAAGATGGTGGCGCTCAACACACTGTTGCAGTATTCAATATGTATGTTAATTTACCCCATAATTTTAAGGGTACCCACATGTCACGTTTTGTGGAAATACTTAATGGCCATGAACGTGAGATTTCTGTTGAGTCGTTTGAAAAAATATTACGTACTATGGTAGAAAAACTGGAAACAGACTCAGGCCATATTGAAATGACATTTCCTTACTTTATTAATAAGTCCGCCCCAATTTCTAAAGTTAAGAGCCTCTTAGATTATGAGGTTACTTTTATTGGAGAGATAGAAAATGGACGCTACGAATTTACTATGAAGGTAGTGGTTCCAGTAGCTAGTTTATGTCCGTGCTCCAAAAAGATTTCTGACTATGGTGCACATAATCAACGTTCTCATATGTCTATCTCCGTACGCACAAATAGCTTTGTCTGGATAGAAGATATTGTACGAATTGCTGAAGACAAGGCATCATGTGAGCTCTATGGATTACTTAAACGCCCTGATGAAAAATATGTGACTGAGAAAGCTTACGATAATCCAAAGTTCGTTGAAGATCTAGTACGTGATGTTGCAGTTGAATTAAATAAAGATACAAGAATTGATGCGTATACGGTGGAATCAGAAAATTTTGAATCTATACATAATCATTCAGCCTATGCACTAATTGAACAGAATAAAATGACAAGCTAAAGCTCTACTTATAGAAAAAAGCAGATAAACCTATATCTACCAATCTAGAAATAGCATTCCGACACCACATGTGGATATAACCAAACCCCCGATAGCATGGACATATCTTTCCAATCTTTCAGTATCATAAAACGAATAACCATATAAGCCTAATAGCACCATCGTTAACATTGTTAATACCGTACATAGTGCGAAAACGGTGATTAACACTATGATTTCCAAATAAGATCGCTGTGTACCTGAATAGAATAATAATGGAAGCAGGGGTTCAGTTGGTCCCATTACGAATATTGCAAATAAAACTAATGGTGTAACTTTTACTCGACTTTTGGGTGCAACATTATCTTCATGGCTATGCTCGTACACATATACATCTTCATCCATTACATCAAAGTGTTTATGTGGCTTGTTTTTTCCTGCCTTCCACAATCCATACAATAAATAAATAACTCCAAACCCAAGTAAACACCATGCGGCAATATTTCCTCTATGTCCCTCAAACCAGTCCAAATTGGAAAGTTGCCACCCTAGAACCACCCCAATCATGCCAACAGCTACTGAACTAAAGATATGTCCAAAACCACAAGCAACTGTAATAGTTACTGTTTTTGTAATTGACCATTTTTGTGAGCGTGATAATACAATAAATGGTAAATAATGATCAGGACCAGTTGCCGTATGCAAGCAACTAATTGCAACGGTTGACAACAATAGTGTTATTAGCTCAGAGGTCATAAAAGTATTCTAAAGCAATAAATATAAATCATCTAATTGAGAATTTTCTGATTCTCAACCACTTAAAATCTCGTCATTGTATTACAGACTACATACATAATTACCTAAAATGAATGGGAATATTGAGATCTATTGCTAATAAATAAAATTAGCAAATGCTTTTCTTCTTTAAGAATATCTACTTGGCCCTCTGTCAAAGTATTGCTGACAAACATCAAGTTCGTAAGTGTTATTACTTTTAGAGTTATAATCATATTTACTAAATAATAATTAATTCTCATACTATCGATTCCAGTCTCACTCTATTATCGCATCCTTAACAAAGCTATGAATGTATTTTATGAAGAGAAAGGCACCTTCAAGGTAGGCGTGATCCTTTCCAGTAACATGACCTCATTACAAATTGAAGCTCCCCATGGCAAACGTTCAAAAATCAAAGTTGCTTCGGTTCTACTGCGATTTGATACACCTCTTGTATCAGTATTTATAGATTGTGCAAAAAAATTAGCAGATGATATAGATATTAATTTTCTTTGGGAATGTTGCAATTGCGATATAGAGTTTAATAGTAATTCTTTGGCTACTGAATATTTTGGTCACTCGCCTAGTTCAGTAGAATCTGCTGCGGTTCTATTTAAGCTTCATAGTGCGCCAATGTATTTTTACAAGAAAGGTAAAGGCTGCTATAAATCTGCACCTCCTCATGCTCTCAAAGCTGCTCTTGTTAGCCAAAAAAAGAAACAATATCAAGCAGAACAACAAGCGCGCTATGCTCAACATCTAGAAACATTTATTCTACCAGAAGAATTTAAGCCACTATTACCAGAGCTTCTATATAGTCCTGACAAAAATTCAGTTGAATGGAAAGCGCTGGATGCTGCTTGTACTGTAACCAAACTAAGCTTGCCAAATCTACTAGATAAGTGTGGAGCGATACCATCCTCACACGATTACCATCTACATCGGTTCCAGATGAATTACTTTCCAAATGGCGTAAAGTTCAACATACCAAATGATATAAAACTAAGTAATGTATCTGATCTTCCTATTAGTGACGTAGCTGCTTTTAGTATAGATGATATGGACACCACTGAAATTGATGATGCTTTCTCGGTTACACCTTTATCTCTAGGTAGTTTTCGTATTGGTATACACATTGCCGCTCCTTCTTTAGGAATTATTGCAGGATCACCGCTTGATATAGTTGCTGCGCAACGACTTTCTACGGTTTATTTTCCAGGCAACAAAATTACCATGCTGCCAGAGAGCGTAATATACCAATACACTCTTGGAGAAGAACAACTATGTCCTGCTGTATCAATGTATCTAGAGGTAGCAGATGACTTTACAGTAACCTCTATAAGTAGCCGTATTGAACAAATAAGAGTTGTGGCAAACCTACGACGTGATACGCTGGAAAAGGACTTTAATGAGAATACATTAGCGAGAAATAATATTATTTGTGACTTTGGAAAAGAATTAAAATTGCTATGGAGTTTTGCCTGCAAGATGGAACTCTACCGAGGCAAATTAAATGATAGTAACAATGAAAGAATTGACTATAGTTTTAGCGTTATGGATGGAAATGTCGATATTAAAGAGAGACGGCGTGATTCGCCTATAGATAAATTAGTTTCTGAGTTGATGATTTTTGTTAATACTGAATGGGGTAAGCAGTTAGCAAATGGCAGAGTTACTGGAATATATCGTAACCAGAGTGGTGGAAAAGTTAGGATGAGCACGTCACCTGCACCTCACCAAGGTTTAGGTGTCTCACAATATGCTTGGTGCAGTTCACCAATGCGTCGCTATGTTGACCTTATAAATCAGAGGCAATTAATTGCATTTCTACGTGGAGAAAAACCACCTCATACTGAAGAATGTAATAGTCTTCTGGTATCTATTAGAAATTTTGAAGAAGCTTATGAGGCCTATAATGAGTTCCAACGTAAAATGGAAAAATACTGGTGTTTGTGCTGGTTATTACAGAAAAAAATCAAAACTACTAGGGCTATCGTAATTAAGGAGAATTATGTAAAACTAGATTGCCTACCACTTGTGATAAGAGTACCGTCTTTGCCAGAGATATTTCCCGAGGTATATGTCGAATTGGAAATATTACAGATTGATTTACTAGAATTAACTGTAAACACAAGATTTATTAGAAAATTAGAGCCCTAAAATAGATTCTACAGTGTGACAAGTGCACCATTGTTGCTTACAATAAGTGAGATTTAGCAAATTTCCAGTTTAAACTCTCTACACTCCTTAGAACATTGACTACCACAGTAAATATGCCAGAATTTAGTCTAGCCGCATTACGCAGCTGGATACTTGACCCATCTTCACGCCTAGATGTAGCTATACTTATATCCTTTATTTTTCATACGGTTGTAGTATTTGGAATTACCTTTAAACTTCCAAGTGCAGAGTTTAATAATAAGGCTACACCATTAGAAGTAGTTCTAGTAAACAGTAAATCTAAGTCTGAACCTCACAAAGCAAATTCGCTAGCACAAGCTAATTTAGATGGCGGAGGAAATACTGATGATAACCGACGCGCCAAGACGCCTTTTCCTTTACCTCCTAAACATAAACGATCAATTGATATATCTAAAGCTAAACAAAAAACTAAGCAGTTAGAACAGGAAGCAAAAAAACTAATGACTGCTGTTAACAGTAAGAAGAAAATTCCTAAATCCAATTCCCGTATGGAGAAATCCAAAAAGGGAGAAAAAAATCCTAATACCTCTAACTTAATTCAGCGTAGCCGTGAAATTATTCGTCTAGAAGCACAGATAGCCAAAGACTATGAAGCCTACCAGAAACGTCCAAAACGTAAATTTATCGGTGCTCGTACGAAAGAGTACCGTTTTGCACGTTATGTAGAAGACTGGCGTGTTAAAGTGGAACGTATTGGAAATCTAAATTATCCTGAAGCGGCTAAAAAGGATAGACTCTATGGAAGTTTACAACTCACAGTTGGTATTATGGCAAATGGTAAACTTGAGTCAATTGAAATTAATCGCTCATCAGGAAATAAAGTCTTGGATGAGGCTGCTATAAATATTGTTAAGCTTGCAGGACAAAACGGATTTGCTCCCTTTCCTCCTGATATACGTAGAGACACCGACATCCTTCATATTACACGCACCTGGATGTTCACCCGTTCAGATGAACTAATGAGCAAATAATTGGCAGTATAGCCTTATCACTGATCACTATATCTATGTCAGATGCTTACGCCGTCATTGGCAACCCCATCGCTCACAGCAAATCACCGCTAATCCATACTGAGTTCTCGAAGCAGACTAAACAGGATATGCATTATGAGGCTATACTCGTGCCATTGAATGGCTTTATAGAAGCAATTAAACTCTTTCAGCTGAACAATGGAAAAGGCATAAATGTAACAATCCCCTTTAAATTTGACGCTTATAAAATTTCAACTCAATTAACTGAACAGGCAAAAGCTGCACAAGCAGTAAATACATTAGTTTTTGATGGCAACGAGATTTATGGTCACAACACTGATGGAGACGGGCTAATACACGATATTATTATTAATCATGGTTTCACAATTACAGGTAAGCGAATACTACTATGCGGTGCAGGTGGTGCCGCTAGTGGCATAATACTTCCATTACTAAAACAAAAACCAAGTACATTAGTAATTTCAAATCGTACCGTACAAAAAGCATACAAATTACGAAGCCAATTCTCCTCGTACAATAATATTATTGTATCTGGTGATAATGAAGATATTGCTGGAAGAAATTTTGACCTTGTAATTAATGCCACTTCTACTACTCTTATCGGCAAATCACTATTATTGCCGAAAGGTATATTTTCCGCAGGATCACTTGCATACGACTTAATGTACGGTGATAAACAAAGCCACTTTTTACAATTTGCTGAGCAAGAAGGAGCAGGATATCTATCAGATGGTATTGGCATGCTTGTAGAGCAAGCAGCTGAATCGTTCTTTTTATGGCGTGGAATTAGGCCTGAAACTAAAGAACTGATTAAAGCATTAAAAGAAAGTAAGTCGTAAATATAAACTATGAGAGATGCGTGAAGAAAAAGCGTAAATACTGGCTGTGGAAGACTATCTTTTTTCTTTTCTGCTTAGTATTTTTCTATCATATTTGGATTCTCTGTCATATTGTATATTGGAATTACTACAACCCATCTACCAGCGCATTTATGCAACACCATCAAGATTTATTACAAGAAAAGAACCCTAATGACAGCATAAAATTACAATATAAATGGATTTCATATGATCTTATTTCACCTCATTTAAAACGTGCTGTTATTGCTGCTGAAGATGCTAAATTCATGAAACACAATGGTTTTGATTATAAAGCTATACAAATGGCCTATGAAAAGAATCTAAAGAAAAGAAGAATTGTCGCAGGAGGCTCTACTATCAGCCAACAACTTGCAAAAAATCTATTCCTATCTACGCAAAAAACTCCCTGGCGTAAAATAGAAGAAGCTATCATCACATTAATGTTAGAAAATGTAATGACTAAACGTCGGATTCTAGAAATTTATTTAAATATAATTGAATGGGGAGACAACATATTTGGAGCAAAAGCTGCAGCTCTACACTATTACAATATTTCTACTTCTTCCCTCTCCGCAAAGCAATCTGCCTACCTTGCTGCCATGATTCCCAACCCTCGCTTTTATGATCGTAATCGTAATACACCGTTACTGTTAAGAAAATCGGATATTATTCATCATAGAATGAAATCTGCACATATACCTTAAAGTTTGTTACTCATTTTTTGTATGGTGCATACTCTTTGGAAAATAAATATTCGACGTATATATTTATATTCCTTACAATTCAGTAGTTTTGTCTCATCACTGGAACGATTTACCATGACCAGAACAACTGACCATAACGATAATGAAACTGAAGATCCGAAACAACACTTGCAACGAGTAGTTTATCTACTAAGCAAAAATAAGCTTGTAGAAGGTTTTGTACAAATGCAGGATGAGCACCAGGAATTAGATGAGTCTCTGGTTCATGAGCAGAACCTATCTGAGTTGCAGAATTTACTTGATATACTCCATCCTGCTGATATCGCCTATATTCTGGAAGCCCTGCCTCTATCTGAACGTCTCATGATTTGGGAAATGGTCAAGGCGGAGCGGGATGGTGAGATTCTATTAGAAACTTCAGATGCAGTCCGGGAAACACTAATTGCAACCATGGATAGTGGTGAATTAGTAGCTGCAACAGGACAGTTGGATGCTGACGAGATAGCTGATCTGGCTCCAGATCTGCCACGCTATGTTTTAGATGATCTGTTTCAAACACTGCCTACAGAAGAACGCGAACAGTTACGTGCAGCGATATCTTACCCGGATGATGCAGTGGGGGCGCTAATGGATTTCGATATGGTTGCCATCCGTGAAGATGTAACGTTAGAAGTAGTTTTACGCTACCTACGTCGGTTAGAAGGGCTTCCTGACCATACAGACCAACTGTTTGTAGTAGACCGGAGTGAAAAGCTAATAGGTGTACTACCTTTGAATCTTCTACTAGTAAATGATCTCGATACTAAAGTTTCAGCTATGATGTCAGAAAAAATAATGAAACTTCACCCTAATGACAAAGCTCAGCAGGCAACACATGCGTTTGAACGTTATAATCTTGTCACTGCCCCGGTTGTAGATACAAACAATAAATTATTAGGTCGTGTTACTGTCAATGAAGTTATGGATTTTATTCGTGAAGAATCCGAAAATGAAGCATTGAATTTGGCCGGCTTGCGTGAAGAAGAAGATTTATTTGCGCCAGTATGGAAGAGCATAAAAAACCGCTGGATTTGGCTAGCAATAAATCTAGCAACTGCCTTCATTGCATCCCGTGTAATTGGCGTATTTGAAGGCTCTATTGAAAAACTAGTTGCCTTAGCAGCACTAATGCCAATTATTGCCAGTATTGGCGGAAATTCTGGTAATCAAACCATTACCATGATAGTACGTGCACTTGCCTTAGGTCATCTTAATACTAGCAACGCACGCAAATTATTTGCTAAAGAAATAGGCGTAAGCATTGTTAATGGATTAGTTTGTGGCAGTATAGTCGGATTGTTTGCATTTTTTATCTATCAAAATATCCCCTTAAGTTTAGTAATGGCTATGGCAATGGCACTGACTTTTTTACTAGCAGCTATATTGGGCGTACTAATTCCGCTAACACTACATAAATTTGGACGCGACCCGGCAACAGGATCTAACGTAATGATTACCGCAGTAATCGATAGTGGAGGATTTTTTATTTTCCTAGGGCTTGCTACAATTCTGTTGATCTAAAAAATAGATGATGTACCAAAAATCATGATAATAGAACTAACAAAAAAATATTTATCCTATTACTGTTTTAAGCGTTTTCTTCTACTTTCTGAATGCCCCAGCTATGGCAAAACTCTTTCGTTTGCAAATAATTGCTCTATAGATTCACGTTCTCTTATAATATGAACATTGTCGCCATCTACCATAACCTCAGCAGCACGGGGGCGACTATTGTAATTAGAGCTCATACTCATACCATAAGCGCCAGCAGACATCACAGCAAGTAAATCTGCTTGTGACAGAGAAAGTTTACGATCATACCCAAGAAAATCTCCTGTTTCACAGACAGGTCCTACTATTTGATAAGTTTTAGTATTTTGTCCATTCATAGTGACTGGTAAGATTTCATGGTATGCATCATACAAAGCAGGTCGAATCAAATCATTCATAGCTGCGTCTACAATAGCAAAATCCCGACAAGGTGTATGTTTCAGATATTCGATGCGAGTAAGCAATAATCCTGCATTTCCCACTAATGAACGTCCTGGCTCTATCAAAATACGCTGAGTACGATGGCCAAGATCAGCACATAGTGCTGCAACATAGCTCTGAATTGATGGTGGGTTTTCTTCTGAATAACGGATTCCTAACCCACCACCAAAATCAAGATGATCTATTTGTAATTTTTTATCTTCTAATCGATCCAATAAATCAATCGCTTTCTTGCAAGCTTCAGAAAATGGAGCAAGTTCAGTTAACTGAGACCCAATATGAAAGTCTAACCCAGTCATACGGATATTGGTAAGTTTTCCAACTGAAAAATAAAGTCTTTCGGCCTCGTCAAATGGAATACCAAATTTATTTTCTTTTAGACCAGTAGAAATATATGGATGAGTTTTTGCATCCACATCTGGGTTAACTCTTAGGCTAACAGAGGCGACCCTATCCATTTCTTTTGCAATCTGATTTAATGTTATCAGCTCAGCTTCTGATTCCACATTAAAGCAAAATATATTTTCAGAAAGTGCAGCTCGTATTTCATCGGAGCTCTTTCCCACACCAGAAAATACTATCTTTTGTGGATCTCCGCCAGCTTTAAGAACCCGCCGTAATTCTCCTCCAGAAACTATATCAAAACCACTACCAAGTCTGGCAAATAAATTAAGAATAGCAAGATTAGGATTAGCTTTTACTGCATAACATATCAAATGATTACGCCCAGCAAATGCAGCATCTAGGTCTCTATATGCATTAGTAAACGCTGCTTGAGAATAAACATAGCAGGGAGTACCAAACTCTTGGGAAATCTTTTCTAGAGAAACTGATTCGACAAAAAATGTGGCGTCATGATACTTAAAGAATGGAAACCCGCTCAATTCTTTTGTCCTTCTATCTTGGATTCCTCTTTATCTAATGGTTGATCTTCTGGAAGATAAAGAGAACCCTTTAAACCACAGGCACTTAACATCAGAATCAGCAAAATAGCGCTACTTAGTGTACGCATGGAATCTTTCCAAAATAACAGATACAAAATACTAACATAAATAAAAACTAATAAATGATTATAGATACTCTCAGCAAGTAAACTAGTAATTATAATTACCTTATTTTCTTCAATTCATTCCGAGTGATCAGATAGTCTGGACAAATACTTTCTACCGTTCTCCAAAATGCTGAAGAGTGGTTCATTTCTATAAGATGCGATAACTCGTGAGCAATGACGTAGTCTACCAATCTAATCGATAATTGAATTAGCCTCCAATTCAGATGAACAACCCCATGAACATTACAACTTCCCCACTGAGTTTTAGCACGTGATAACCTTAATTGTGGGCGTGGCACCCCAAGTTTTTTCGAAAAAAATTTAATGCGTTTATTGAAATAAATATGTGCCTGCTTGTAATACCACTCCATCACAATGCTCTCAATTTCCTGAGTAGCTACTGTAGATGGCAACGGTAGTTCTAGTTGATTGCTTTCCGCTATTGTTTTAATTTTTACTGGAGTCATTTCCTTTAACCCAGCAGATGTAATCGCAATCTTCCACGGCTCTCCAAGTAATGGAAAAATTGCTGATTCTTCCCATACCAGACTGATTGATTCTTTATTTTCCCATTCATCAAGTTTTTTTAAAGCCCAATTTGCTCTTTCCTGTAGCACAGACTCAATCCATCTTAATGTCTCTCTTATAGGTGCACTAACTGTTAAGCCGTCACAATCTATTTTCATACTTATTGCTCTGCATTTACGTCTCTTTAGCATATATGAGACCTCTTTATCATTCAAAAAAACACTACGCACCTCTCTCCTAAGCGGTTTCCTACCTATATATGATGACTGAAATAAAGTTTCTTTCATTTGTCTTTGATAATATCCATATCACATATACGAGCCACCTCTAATTCAATCCATTCTTCTACCCTAGCATTAAGCTCACTCACATCCATCCCTGTAGGGTCTATCGGTTCTCCTATACTAACTGTTATGATTCCTGGAAATTTTATAAAAGAATTCTTTCCCCAAAACACTCCAGCATTATGTGCAACAGGAACTACCGGCACACCAGTATTTGTAGCCAGCCATGCACCACCAATTCCATATTTACCCTTTTTCCCAGGATCGGTGCGTGTACCTTCTGGAAAGATTACTATCCATAGCCCTTTCTTTAACCTGTCCTTCCCTTGCCGAACAATTTGTTTTAGCGCTGTTTTTCCTAATTTGCGGTTTATTGCGATGGGACTTGTCATTGCCAATCCCCAGCCAAAGAATGGAATATTTAGTAACTCTTTTTTAAGTACCCATACCTGTGGTGGAAAAATCTGCTGAAAAGCAAGAGTCTCCCATGCTGATTGGTGCTTTGATAACACAATACTTGGTGTTTTGGGAATATTCTCTGTACCCAATACACGATAACGGACACCACATATAGCCCGAGTTAAGAACAACATTAAATGCGCCCATCCAGAAGTTACACGATATCGATTAAGGGGGGCCAGCGGATATGAAGCAAGGACAACTAATGCGTAAGGTGGTGTAATTATAATCTGCAACAAGACATAGAATGTTGAACGTAGAACTGCAATAGCAAATTTCATTTTGTCAGAGTATCAACAACAGAAGCTAGATCAATAAAGATCTTTGTATTTCTAGGAATACTTCTCGCATTTCTTGTTTTCTTACCTTTCCCAGTAAGAACCAATATTGGAGCTGCACCTACAAATGCTGCTGCCCGCAAATAACGTAGCTCATCTCCAATTGTTGGGACATTATTTAAATCGGCACCAAAACGTTGAGCAATTTCCTCAAACATCATGATTAATGATTTGCTACAACTATATTTTTCAATATTAGTATGTGGACTGAGAAATATTGCATCAATTCGCCCTCCCACCTGATTCACAGCCTTGCACATTTTATCATTGACGGCATTAAATGCTGACATATCCATCACCTTCCGATCACAAGATCGATTACTGGCAACCACTACTCGGTACCCCATTTGATTTAAATAAGCAATAGCCTCCAAGCTTCCAGGAATGGGCCTCCATTCGCTAGGTATCTTTGCAATGGTATTAGTCTCGCTATTTATTACGCCATCCTGATCTAGGATAATCAATTTCATAAGTATCAGGAAACCATTAAACTTAAATCAGCCACTTGATTCATATAAACTCGCCCATATTGTAATAGCAGAAATCTATTGTCCCGTATCTTCTTATCTTCAGCATTAACCATAACCTGCTCAAAAAAATCTTTAACCGGAGGAACAAGTTCAACTAAAACATTTAATGCCTCTGAAAAGCGCTTCTCAGACTTAAACGCTTCTGATTCTTTGCCTATTTTTTGAAGAGCATTCCATAGATTAATTTCAACGTCGCTTTCGAATAGACTTGGGTCAGGCATGTTTAAGCCATCCGGAGAATAATTGGCATAGGCTATTTCTTGTCCTGATTTTTTTAGAATATTTGTAATGCGTTTGTTCGCATTAGCTAAAATACGACCCTCTTCCGTTGAAAGAAATTTTGTCGCCATGGGAATAATATCTGAAAGTATACCCAGAGGGGTTATACTTCCAAACGGGCTAATAACTGATTCTATAGCATGATAATTATTTCCCTGATCGGTAAAATATCTTCGCACTCTGTCTAATAAAAAATTAGTAATTAGAAGTGGGTCGCAGCTAGGATTACGACTAATATCTTCCGGCATATTTTTTTGTGCGAGAAGAACCAAGTCATACAAACTAGTATCAAGACGTTTTTGTACCAGTATCCTGACGATTCCAAATGCATGCCGGCGTAATGCAAATGGGTCCTTGTCACCCGAAGGAGTTTGTCCAACGCCAAACATCCCGACCAGAATTTCTAATTTATCTGCAAGTGCAACACAGATGCCTACCATATTTCGTGGTAAATCATCTCCGGAAAATCGTGGCTTGTAATGGTCTTCAATTGCGAGAGCCAGCTCATCACTCATCCCATCGTATTTTGCATAATGGCGCCCCATGACACCCTGGAGCTCTGGGAACTCCCCCACCATATCGGTGAGCAAATCAACCTTAGCTAACATTGCAACTTCGCCTACTTGAGTGGCAAGTTTCTCACCCCCAAGTTGCAAACCAATCGCCTGTGAAATCTTTGATACACGCTCAACTCGATCACTCAGCATACCTAGTTTACTGTGATACACCACTTTGCTTAAACCTTCTTTACGAGAAATTAATGTCTTCTTTCGATCTTGGTCAAAGAAAAATTTTGCATCAGCCAATCGTGCCTGTAGTACTCGTTCGTTGCCTTTTATGATAGATGTAGGCTTAGTTGTTTTAATATTACTAACAATTAAGAAATGTGATAATAAAGTGCCTTCTTTATCAAATAATGGGAAGTATTTTTGATGCTGCTTCATTGAAAGTATCAGACATTCCTGCGGTATACTAAGAAATGCTTGATTAAATTTCCCCACATATACCTCAGGATATTCAACCAGGCCAGTTACTTCATTCAATAATTCTTCATCATGTATGATATTTCCATTTTCTTTCTTACCAGATTCATGTAATTTTTCTAATATCAACTGTTTACGTTTCTCAAAACTCACGATAACAAACCCATTTTCAAGCAGTACCTTCTCGTACTCATTTGCATGAGGTATTTCAATACGGTTTTTACTTAAAAAACGATGTCCTAGAGTCTCAGCCTTAATACTTTGCAACCCAAATAGTCCTGTTGTTGTTTCACATAGTACGTTTTTTCCATGTAACATAATAAAATTGTGTACTGGACGAACAAAGTACTCGTTGCCATTACCCCAACGCATCATTTTTGGAACTGGAATCTTTGGCAATAATCCTTGTAAAACTTTAATGAGTATATTACTGAGACTCTGGCCAGGTTGCTTATGTTTATAGATGTAGCAAAGAACCCCCTTGCTATCAGGCTTTTGCTTTAAGTCATCTACTGTGACTCCACATGAGCGTGCAAAACCTAGTAATGCAGGAGTAGGCTTACCTGAATCATCATAAGCAGCGGATACTGTTGGGCCCCTCCTCTCAATCTGCCTTTCAACCTGGGCATCCAAAACTGAAGTTATAGAAATTGCCAAACGACGCGGAGTAACATATGCCACCAATTTGCTTTCTGAAGTTAGTAAATCGTTCTGATCCAGGCCATCAAATACTCCCTCAGAAAAACTTTTGCTCAGATTCTGCAATAATTTCGGTGGTAGTTCTTCAGTTAGAATTTCAACAAGTAATGTATCTTGCATATGCATTATCGGTTCTATTTTGAGAGCATTGGGAAGCCGAGCTCCTTACGTGAATCGTAATACGCCTTAGCGACTAGTTTTGCTAGCGTCCTGATCCTTCCAATATAAGCTGCACGTTCAGTTACCGAAATTGCCCCACGCGCATCGAGTAAATTAAATGTATGAGAGCACTTTAATACTTGCTCATAACTTGGTAACGGAAGATTCAATTCAATCAAGCGTTTTGCTTCAGACTCATACATACCAAACTGTTTTAGAAGAAGGCTCATATCACTTTGCTCAAAATTATATTTGGATTGCTCTTCTTCATTCTGATGATACACGTCCCCATAAGAAACCCCATCTGTCCAAATTAAATCGAACACATTTTCAACACCTTGAAGATTCATTGCAAGGCGTTCCAATCCATATGTAATTTCTCCCAGCACTGGTTTACAGTCAAGGCCACCTACTTGCTGAAAATATGTAAACTGAGTTATCTCCATACCATTACACCATACTTCCCAGCCTAAACCCCATGCTCCAAGAGTAGGAGACTCCCAGTCATCCTCTACAAATCTAATATCATTAACTACAAGATCGATATTTAATTCACGTAATGAATCAAGATACAGGTCCTGAATATTATCAGGCGAAGGCTTTATTACTACTTGATATTGATAGTAATGCTGCAAACGATTTGGATTTTTACCGTAGCGCCCGTCTTTGGGACGACGAGAAGGTTGGATATAAGCAGACTTCCAAGGTTCGGGTCCTAGTGCACGCAAGAAAGTCGCTGGATGAAAAGTTCCAGCCCCCATTTCCATATCGTATGGTTGAAGCAATACGCAACCCTGATTGCTCCAGTAGCGCTGTAAAGTGAGAATAATCTTCTGGAATGTAAGCATGAGAACGCCTGAATGAAACTGTAAAATCTAAAAAATTAGATTTTACAGGGTTTTTCTTCTGCCGCGAATGGTCAGCATCAAACAAAAAAGCAGGGATAGCCCAACAAATCCCAATACCAAGCTATTTCCAAAACGAACATAGGGGGTTGCTCCAGTATATCCCTGCACCATCCCATTTAATGTAGTTGTAGTAAATACATCTGCTTGCTGTAAAACTACACCACGTTCATTTATGATAGCGCTAACACCAGTATTAGTAGCACGTAACATGTAACGACCCGTCTCAAGTGCCCTCATTTGCGAAATCTGTAGATGCTGATGTGGGCCTATGGAACGCCCAAACCAAGCGTCATTACTGACGTTTACAAGTAACGTCGCTTGTGGCAACTGATAGATTAATTCTTCACCAAATGCGTCTTCGTAGCAAATATTTACCGCAACACTCTGCCCGGCAAGATCCATAGGTTTCTGATCAAGCTGACCACGAGAGAAATCTGTTAGTGGAATTTTTAGTATATCTATGATCCAGCCAAACACAGGTTTTAACGGAATAAATTCACCAAATGGCACCAAATGATGTTTACGGTATATTTGTTCAGAAGAGACGCCAAAACTAAACATGGAATTATAGTACTCACCTGAATCACCTTCTGTTTCAACCATGCCGATTAGAATATCACCACTATTTTGTTTTGCATGAGCAGATAATTGTGCAAGGTAATTTACTGGCACATTATCATGATTAAGTGGTAAAGAAATTTCTGGCGCTATAATAAGGCGGCTATTGCTAGTATGTGCAAGTTTTGTATATGTACCCATCGTGTGAATAACATGCTCTGGTCTCCACTTCATTTCCTGAGAGATATTTCCTTGTAATAAACTTACAGATACTGGCTCACCTTGTGGATCAGTCCAATTAATAAACTGCAAACCAAAACCAATAATCCAAATTACGGGTAAAAATAAAATGCCCCGCCAAGAACGTAACTTCTTTTCAAAAAAGAAACTTATAAACGCAGCACTCAAAACAAGTAACAGTGAAACACCATAAACTCCTAAAACACCTGAGTATCCTGCAAGAGGGCTAGAGGGAACCTGTGA
This sequence comes from Nitrosomonadaceae bacterium, assembly GCA_965205785.1. GTDB lineage: Bacteria > Pseudomonadota > Gammaproteobacteria > Burkholderiales > Nitrosomonadaceae > BJGV01. Next base: position 1,074,451 of record OZ242188.1, on the reverse strand, counting down.
GTACCCTACTGCCAACCATGGGAACCCAATGAAAGATGCTACACCACGAATCCACTCAGATAAGGTCCACAGGCTGGCTACGAATAACACCCATAAAAACGGTGCTTCAATACGTAGCCTTCTCATCACCCATCCTGTTAAGGTTGTATATAAGGAAAGGTAGGCACAAAGAATAATTAGGAGAAAAACTGCAATTGGTACAGGAACTGCACCAAACTCGTGCAAGCTAATATATATCCAGGTAACGCCAGCACCAAACATACCCATACCAAAACAAAAACCAAGCAAAGCTGCCTGTTTAGGTGATGCACTCTTACGCCAGAAATAAAACAAGCATGCAATTGTAATAACTGGAACAGGAAAAAAATAGAATGGTGCAAATCCTAGTACTGTTAATATGCCAAGTAAAAAAGTAACAATTAAATAGAATATAATGCTCTGCTGTGAGTTTCTAGTTTCAATTTCTGATTTCTCATTACTCAATCCTCGCACTTACTCTCCTCGGGCTTACTCTCGTCGGGCTTATATTCCTCTACCAACACTGTATGTAGCCTACGGCTATCAGCTCTCAATACTATAAATTTTAGTGCTCCAATGACAACTGATTCACCGCTCTTTGGTAATCTGCCAAACTTGTTCAATACAAGTCCACCAACTGTATCATAGTCATCATTACTAAATTCTGTTCCTAGAGACTCATTAAAATCTTCTATTTCGGTAATTGCTTTAACTCGATAGTGACCGTTTACCTCTTGAACAATATTGTCTTCTGACTCGTCATAATCATACTCATCTTCAATATCACCAACTATTTGTTCCAATACATCCTCAATTGTCACCAGTCCTGCAACACCACCATATTCGTCTACAACAATTGCTATGTGATTCCTATTACTACGAAAGTCTTTCAACAATACATTTAATCGTTTTGATTCTGGAATAAATACAACAGGACGCAATATTTCACGTGCATTAAACTCCTCTCCTTCTGCATAATAACGCAACAAATCCTTTGCTAACAAAATCCCAATTATATTGTCCTTACTGTTTTCAGTTACTGGAAAACGTGAGTGTGCTGTTTCTATCATAAGCGGAACAAATGTGTCTGGTGTCTCACTGATATCGATTACGTCCATTTGTGAGCGTGGCACCATGATATCGCTTGCCTGCATTTCTGAAACTTGCATTACACCCTCAATCATGCTCAGAGCATCTGAATCAAGCAAATCACGCTCAAAAGCAGAATGCAACAGTTCTATTAACTGCTCACGATCTTCTGGTTCACGCAAGAGTAGCGTACTTAAACGTTCAAGCCAGCTAGGTTTAGGTAAAGAATCATTCATATTAAATTATCAAACTGAATACAAATAAAAAACTTATAGATAGTCATTTAAGAAAACTCATAAATTAAAACTTAATCAAAACTTCTCATAATAATCTAAGGAATGAATGGAAATTATGTCACTAGAATTCTTTATGGTAAGGGTCATCAAATCCTAGTCTGGTTACAATTTTGGTTTCCAACTGCTCCATTATTGCCGCATCTTTATGACTTTCGTGCATATAACCTTGCAAATGAAGTGCACTATGCACTGTAAGATGTGCATAATGTGCTAACAAGCTTTTATGCTGCTGGTTCGCTTCTTTCTCTATTACTGTTGTGCATAATACAATATCTCCAGATAGAGGAGGTGTGCTCTCATATACGAAAGTTAAGACGTTGGTAGCATAGTCTTTGCCACAAAAATCTCGATTGTATCTACGGCCTTCTATCTCATCAACAATACGCAAAGTAATTTCTGCATCCTGCTTCAATCCGGCTTTTAACCATTTACGAAACTGGAAACGTGTTGGAGTCTCCTTTAAATGTAACAAAGTATTCTCGGCATACTGTACTGTTAATTTTAGTTTGACATTATTATTCGTTGATCCTTTTGCAAACCAAGTAGAATTACTCTGGGCTTTCATATTTTTCGTAAGCATTAACAATTCTCTGTACCAAAGGATGCCTGACTACATCCTCAGCTTCAAAATTGGTAAAGGCAACACCGCGCACTTTTTCTAATACCCGTTTAGCCTCTACCAAACCACTTTTTTGGTTTTTGGCCAAATCAATTTGCGTAATGTCTCCCGTCACAACAACCTTGGAGCCGAATCCAATACGGGTCAGAAACATTTTAATCTGTTCTGGTGTAGTATTTTGAGCTTCATCGAGAATAATAAATGATTTATTCAATGTGCGCCCTCGCATAAAAGCTAATGGAGCAGCTTCAATTGTGCCACGTTCAAATAGCTTGCTAGTTTTAGCAAGCCCCATCAAATCGTATAGCGCATCATAAAGTGGCCTTAAATACGGATCCACTTTTTGCGTCATGTCACCCGGAAGAAAACCAAGTCGCTCACCTGCTTCAACTGCTGGACGTACTAGTATTATGCGATCTACTACATCTCGCTCCAGCGCATCAACCGCACTAGCTACTGCAAGATAGGTTTTACCTGTACCCGCAGGTCCGATAGCGAAAGTAATATCGTGATCTTGAATCTGCATTAAATATTTTGCTTGATGTGGTGTCCGGCCATGCAAATCACTGCGGCGAGTAATGAGCACCGGTACTGACACCTCCTCGCCGACGGAATCAGAAGGATTTTGTTTTACTGGATGATGTGGATTCATCACCTCAATTAAACCTAATTGAATTTGTTCGATACTAAGACTAGATTTAGCCTGACTATAGAAACTTTTTAATACCCATGATGCAAGCCTTGTTTGAATAGTTTTACCCCTTATACTGAAATGTTCACTACGCCGTGTGATAGAAACATCAAGGGCTGATTCAATCTGTTTTAGATTTTCATCCAAGACCCCGCATAAATTGGCAAGGCGTTGATTATCATCTGGAGGAAAAGATATCTCTTCTGACTTGGGTCTCAAGGGAATTTAATGGCTAGTTAAAAATCTTAATTCTTGTAGTAATAATCATGCTCTACAGAAGATGAGGATCTAACTGTATCACACACAATTTCACCACGTAATGATTTTGATAAAGCAGCTGTTATTTCAATATCTATAAAATGGCCAATTATATTAAGGTCTCCAACAAAATTGACCATACGATTATTATCTGTACGTCCACAAAGTTCGTTAGGATTCTTTTTGGAGACTCCTTCAACCAAAATATTTTGAACTGTTCCTATCATACTCTCACCGGCGGCTTTCGCCTGACATCTAATCTTTTCTTGAATTTTCTGCAACCTTTCTTGTTTTGTTTTGTATGGAGTATTATCAGGTAAGTCAGCAGCTGGAGTTCCAGGGCGCTGGCTATAAATAAAGCTAAACGAATCATCAAAACCAACTTCCTCAATCAACTTCATAGTTGCGTTAAAATCAGCTTCAGTTTCACCAGGGAATCCAATAATGAAATCAGAGGTAAGAGAAATGTCAGGACGAACAGCACGAAGTCTTCGGATAATAGATTTATATTCAAGAACTGTATAACCGCGTTTCATTGCTGCTAGAACCCGATCAGAACCAGACTGTACTGGCAAATGTACGTGGCCAACTAATTTATTAAGTTTTTGATGAGTTTCTATTAGGCGCCCTGTAAATTCTCTGGGATGAGAAGTCGTATAGCGAATGCGCTCAATTCCAGGGATTTCATTTATATATGAAAGTAATAATGCTAAATCCGCTACCTCATCTTCTGCCTCATCTTCTAATGGTCCACGGTAGGCATTAACGTTCTGTCCCAGCAAAGTAATTTCTTTAACTCCCTGATCTGCTAGCTTTACAATCTCTACCAGAACCTCACGTAACGGACGTGAAACTTCTTCGCCACGTGTGTAAGGAACTACACAAAAACTGCAATACTTGCTACAACCTTCCATTATAGAAACAAATGCACTTACGCTCCCCACACGCCCTTTATGATGAAACAGAGATTCAGGCAAATAATCAAACTTTTCAACCTCAGGAAAACTGATATCTACCTGGGATTTTCCGCTAACTTTACGTGCTTCTATTAACTGCGGAAGTCGGTGTAAAGTTTGTGGCCCAAATACTACATCCACATATGGCGCACGCTTAATAATAGTTGTTCCTTCTTGACTGGCTACACAACCTCCTACACCAATAAGTAATTCAGGATTGGCTTTTTTTAGTGCTCTAATGCGCCCCAAATCATGAAATACCTTTTCCTGTGCCTTTTCCCTTACTGAACAAGTATTAAAAAGAATCATATCAGCGTCGTTTGGGTCATCAGTTTGCTCCATACCTTGGGCAGCATAGAGTAAGTCTACAATTTTTGCAGAATCATACTCGTTCATCTGGCAACCAAATGTTTTTATATAGAGTTTCTTACCCATAACACGCTTCAATCAAAATATTATTAAAATTTAGTTTTGCTTTTATTGAGTCGCATATTTTCCTTCTTCTTCTGCCTGAGTCATCTCTTCTGAAGTAAGCAACCAAATACGCTGCACATCACCTGTGGGACCAATCCAATATAAAACTGGGCCAAGTTCAGTGAGTAACGCCGGAAGAATAATATGATTATTAGTTCCACGAATTTGTCCACCCGCACCTAATTGTAAAGACTCACCACTTATCTCTACTTGAGGATAATTTATTGCGGTGAGTTCACCCAGCTTACTATTTGATGGAGGCTGAGGAAACAATCGAGATAAGTCAGCATTAACATTGCTGGCAGTTAAAATTGCTATGCTAGCCAGAATTAGCAGAAACGACTTTCTTTTCATTATGAGTTAGTTTATTTGTCTCAGACAATTATCAAAGTGCTTAGATGAAAATATAGTAGAAATTGTACCAGCTCTCTGCGCCCTAAGTTTGGTTTAGTCTTAAAAATTGAAATGATTCAAATAAGAGCACGGAGACTGCCATTTCCCAATATTATTGAATTTAACATTAATTTCTTAAATCTTGGTACTAATGCTACGGGGATACTATGCCACCCAATCCAATTTAAAGCCGCTCATGTTAAAATAAACAGTTATAACAAATTTAGTAGTTTTTTCATTATCGTTTAAATGTCCGTGTCTATTCCTACAAAAATCGTTATTGCTACACGTGAAAGTGCGCTCGCTCTGTGGCAAGCAGAATTTATGAAACGTTGGCTGATGGAATTATACCCACAAAGTAACATTAGTATACTTGGCATGACTACACGTGGCGACCAAATACTAAATACTTCACTCTCAAAAATTGGTGGCAAAGGTTTGTTCATAAAAGAATTAGAGCAATCAATGATGGAGGGTCATGCAGACATTGCTGTACATTCAATGAAAGATGTACCCATGAATATGCCTTCAGGATTTGTATTGGCTGCTATTGCTGAACGTGAAGACCCAAGAGATGCTTTTGTCTCAAATCACTACGCAAACCTTGATAAATTACCTGCTGGAAGCGTGATAGGCACGTCGAGCCTACGACGTGAAAGCCAATTACGTGCTCGCTTTCCTTATTTACAAGTACGGCCGTTACGAGGTAATGTACAGACACGGTTGCGCAAACTGGATGAAGGACAATATGCAGCTATAATTTTGGCAGCGGCTGGACTTAAGCGATTGGGTCTAACTGATCGTATTACCACCATATTAAGCCCTGAACTAAGCCTGCCAGCAGTTGGGCAAGGAGCGCTTGGAGTAGAATGTCTTTCTGAAAGAACTGACCTAATAAAACTCATGCAACCATTAAACCACTTCAAAACTGCGCAGTGTGTAGAATCTGAACGCGCCATGAGCCGAGAATTAGGAGGGAGTTGTCAGGTACCCCTAGGTGGCTTTGCAGAAATTATTGATGAAAAATTACTATTACGTGGATTTGTTGCCAATCCTGACGGGTCTCAAATGCTTAGTGCTCAATTGAGCGGGAAGCCAGCAACGGGTAAAACTATGGGTATCCACCTGGCACAGAACTTAAAAGCACAAGGTGCAGATGAAATACTAGCTGCACTTAAATGATTAATCATTTACATAAATTATAGTGTGCTGGGGATACTAGAAATAAAATTTTCACTTATATTTTGCTGACAATTGAACTAATTTTCCTTTAAATAAACTATGAGTAAAGAAATTCAACCAGATATTATTGAAGAATCACAAGTAGTTGATAAGCCACAAACAACTGGCAAATCAAAGGGTCTACGCAACGGTATTATTTTTTTATTATTTGCCGTTATGGTAGCTGCTGCTATTGCTGCATGGCAGTGGTATGAAGCTAATAATAAAATTAAAACTTTACAGCAAGAATTTGAGACCCGATTGGTAGGCATAGATTCTTCAATTGAAAAACGACTGGTAGAAATAGATTCATCTGAAGAATTACGTAATATTTCTGACAAAGTAGGAAGAGAACAAGAGAAAACCGATTCTAAGCTTAAATTGCTTGAAGTTGGTTTAACAGAATCTGTAGGTAAACAAAAAATATTGGAAGGACTTTATGAAGACCTTGTCCCTAATCGTAATGAAACAACCATGGAGGAAGTGGAGCAACTGTTACTAGTTGCAAATCAACAAACACGACTGACAAATAATGTAAAATCTGCCCTGGTCGCAATGCAAGAGGCTAATGTAAGATTGCAACGCATTAACCATCCACAAATATCTCATCTACAAAATATACTGGCAAAAGACATTAATCTGCTCAAAGCTGTACCTATAGTAGATACCATCGGTATTAGCCAAAGTCTTGATAGCCTTGCTGAATCAGTAAATCAATTACCACTAGCAATGGAAGAAGCTCTTCCACCAAAAACTAGCGATGCTCCACATAAACCTAAAGCATCGGAAGGATTGTTAGGAATGCTACAAGATCTTTTGCTGGAGATTTGGACAGATATTAAGAAACTAGTACGTATTGACCATGTAGGCAAACAAGATATACCGCCACCATCACATTCATATTTTCTTCGTGAAAACCTAAAATTACGGCTATTGGCTGCGCATAACGCTTTGCTTGCACGTGATGCAGTAAATTTTAAGGCTTACCTTAAGACTTCTATTGAGTGGATCAATAAGCATTTTAATAATAAGTCTAAGCTCGGTACCAGTATGCTAGAAACTTTAAACCAATTGCATAGTAATGAAATTTCCATTGATTCACCCGATATTTCAACAAGCTATGATGCTGTACGTAAGTACCGTCTTGCCACGAAGAAAGAAACAGCAAATGCAGCAATTAATTCTAAAATAGTCGAACAAAAGCAAGCTGAAGAAGAAAATAAGCGTCTCTTGATGGAAAAAGCTGAGGCAGCTGAAGCAGAAGCTAAGGCAAAAGCCGAGGCAGCTGAAGCAGAAACTAAGGCAAAAGCCGAGGCAGCTGAAGCAGAAACTAAGGCAAAAGCCGAGGCAGCTGAAGCAGAAACTAAGGCAAAAGCCGAGGCAGCTGAAGCAGAAGCTAAGGCAAAAGCCGAGGCAGCTGAAGCAGAAACTAAGGCAAAAGCCGAGGCAGCTGAAGCAGAAACTAAGGCAAAAGCCGAGGCAGCTGAAGCAGAAGATAACGCTGAGGTGGAGAAAAATGGAGAACCAGAAGTTAAATCAGAAGAAGAAGTGGGGGGGGAGGCATTAATGGAAGGAGAAATGAGTGAAGAAGTGGGGGAGGGAGAATAGATGAAATTTATTTTCTGGCTACTGACATTAATTTTAGTTGCAGGAGTAATTGCATTTGCAGCTAAATATAATAGTGGGTATGTGTTACTGGTAGCACAAGAATACCGTATTGAACTTTCACTCAATATGCTGTTGGTGTTATTAGTTGCATTATTCTTTATTTGCTATTTTATAGTAAGACTTATAATCGCTACCCTGCGGTTACCAACTAAGGTACGTGAATTCCGAATCCGGAAACGTCATGAAGCAGCATATGTAACCTTACTAAGTGGGATGAAAGAATTCTTGGAAGGACGTTATACTAAAGCTGAGAAGACTGCTAATAAGGCACTGAAATTTAAAGAGTCCTCTGAATTTATTGCAATTAATGCTGCCATTGCAGCACGTTCTGCCCACGAACTAAGTAGATATTCTCAACGTGATGAATTTATTAATGTATTAGAGAACAAGGCTCCCGATGAAACAGCTTTACATGCAATTACCAAAGCTGAACTGTTATTGGACGAAAACCATTATGAAGAAGCATTAAGCATTTTACACGGCTTAGATACCGTGGAGAAAAATCAGCAAAACGCTATACTACGGTTAGAACTAAAAGCACAACAACAAGCCAATAATTGGGAAAAAGTTTTAGACCTAGTTGATCAGCTAGTAAAGCAAAATTCTTTAAATGAATCATTGGCTGAGGAATTACGACATCGAGCCCATCTAGAAAATTTTAAGAATATTGCATGGAATAAACAATTACTTCAGAGATACTGGAGAAATATGCCCTCAGTAGAGAAGGAAAATAATACGATTGCGTATTTTGGAGCACAGGCGCATATTGCATTAGGTGACTGTAAAAAAGCTCAGCAAATCATTGAAAAAAGCTTAAATGCACATTGGAACTCAGAATTGGTTAGTATCTATGCCGATTGCATGAGGGGTAATGTAACAAGACAAATTGAATATGCTGAAACATGGTGGTTGAAATTCTATCCGAACGATTTTAATTTATTACTTACTCTTGGAAAGCTTTGCATAAGATGTGAACTATGGGGTAAAGCACAAAGCTATTTGGAATCAAGTATTGCAATAAAATCTAGTTATGAAGCACATCTCATGCTGGCGCTATTAAATGAAAAAATTGGTAAGCCTGAAATAGCCAAAGATCACTATACAAAGGGACTTGAAGCGTCCCAGAAGCCAGAACCAGGAAAATTATCTAGCAAAATTCTTGATACTACCCCTGCTAAACTATTGATCAACATGGACTGACTTATTTATTAGCCGGGGAAGGAGTAAATGCATCTGAAAAAAATTCATCTTCTGGCAGGCTACGAAGATTTATAAAATCTTTACGAGCTGCTCCTACCATTACTGGTGACCCACAGGCATATACTTGATATCCGGAAAGACTATCAAAATCTTCTAGTACAGCCTGATGCACTAATCCCGCTCTTCCAAGCCAGCCATCTGTCAGTAACGCCTCTGATAAAACTGGAATAAAACAAAAATTGTCATATTTTTGTTGCCAGCTTCCAGCAAGATCAGCTAAATATAGATCGGCTTTAGTACGAACACCCCAGTAAAGAATCATTTGCCGGTAGTTTCCACGTGTTTCAGCAATATGAAAAACATGTTCAAGAATACTTTTAACCGGAGCGAAACCGGTACCGCTTGCAACAAATATAATTGGCTTGTCTGAATCCTCACGAAGAAAGAATGTACCGAGTGGCCCCTCAAAGCGCAAAATATCTTTTTCCTTCATACCTGAGAATGTATGTTCAGCAAATACACCACCCGGATAATTACGCACATGAAGTTGTAACAATGCATCGTCATGAGGGGCATTTGCCAAGGAAAAACTTCTACGTTTACCGTCTTTCATCAGAATGTCTATATATTGCCCTGCAAGAAATTGTAGCCTTTCATTTGTAGGTAGCTTGAGAGAAATTATCATAATGTCGGGCGCTACCCGCTTCATTTTTTGTACTCGACATGGAAGCTTTCTAACTTTTATATCTTTAACTGCTCCAATTTCACGGCACTCAATCACTAATTCTGATAATGGTGAGGCACAGCAAAACAATGCTATACCTATCTTTTTTTCTACTTCTGTTAACGTATCATCATTATGCCTGCCAAAATCTACCTTTCCCTGTATGATTTTGCCTTTGCATGTACCACAAGCACCATTACGACAACCATATGGAAGTGGAAAGCCCTCTCGTAATGCAGCTTGAAGAACAGTTTCTCCAGGTTCTGCATTAAAAACGTGGTTGCTGGGATGAATAGTGATTCGATAAGACATCGGATTATTGACAGATAAACAAAAAACTAATGGAAAATCATATAAGTGACTATGAAACAAACACTTTTACTTATCGGGTGCGGTGATATTGCTTTACGTTCTGCTCCGTTGTTACGTACTCACTACAGGCTAATAGGCCTATGTCGCCATTTGGAAAATGCTCCCCAGCTTCGCCAACATGGAATTACCCCTATATTTGGTGATCTCGACAATCCTAATACCCTTAATAAACTCGCAGGAATAGCTCATGCTGTAATACATCTAGCACCACCGCCCAACCAGGGAAAACGAGATATACGTACCACCAATCTCTTGGCGTCACTGACAAAACGACTAGCTACAAATAAGATAATTTTACCACAACGACTTATCTACATAAGTACTAGCGGAGTATATGGCGATTGCCGTGGCGCTAGAACAGATGAAACATGGCAAATTAAGCCACGTATAGATCGTTCAATACGCAGAGCTGACGCAGAACAACAAGTACGTAATTGGGGCTCACGTAACTGTGTAAGTGTATCAATTCTACGTGTACCAGGAATTTATGCGGCCAATCGTTTGCCATTGAAACGCTTACATGAAGGCACCCCAGTACTGCTTCCAGAAGACGATAGTTATACTAACAGTATCCATGCTGATGATCTCGTACATATTATTTTTGCAGCATTACGCTATGCAAAACCAGGAAGGGTTTACAATGCTTGCGATGACTCAAATTTAATGATGGGTGAATATTTCGATCTGATTGCTGACTTCTTTGGTATACCACGTCCGCCCCGTATCGCTCGCATCAATGCCCATAAACATATTTCGAGTAGTATGTTGTCATTTATGGAGGAATCAAGACGCCTAACTAATTCACGAATAAAGAATGAACTGTACATAAATCTTCGATACCCCACTGTAGCGGAAGGTATTTCTGCAGATAAAGCAGGTAAACCAAAAAACAGGTAAAATTCTGCTGCCAAATTAGTAGGCTTAAATAATTTCTATGGACCCTATACTTGTTATAACTAATATGTCAAACAAAACAACTGCCTTGAAACTAGCAGAAAAATTAATATGTAAAAAACTAGCTGCTTGCGTTAACGTACAGGGTAAAAGTACTTCAATCTATCGATGGAAAGATAAAATTGAAACTACTAGTGAACTACCAATATTTATTAAAACTTTAGCGCAACACTACACAGAAGTAGAAAAAACAATAAAAGCAATGCATTCAGACGAACTACCTGAAATTATTGCTGTCCCAATAAGCAATGGTCTACCTGCATACTTGCGGTGGATTTCAGATGAAACACTACCCTCAAACAAAAATAAATACTAGCTTCCTATGTATCTGATTAGAACTTTCTTATTGTTATTCTGCATAACTAGTCTCAACGCTTTTGCTGAAGAGGAAAAGTCTTCAGGTATATTATCTGAATTAAAACAATTTGGTGCCAATTTCACACAAAATGAGCAGAAACTACTACCACCCGATCAGGCTTTTAAACTAACCGTAAAAATACGTAATGCGAATACTTTGATTGCTGAATTTGAACCGACAAAAAATTATTACCTATATAAAGATAAGATTGCTTTTAAACCAGAAAGTAAAGGAACATTAATAGAAAAAATTTCTCTACCACAGGGAAAAATGAAAAATGATCCAACCTTTGGTAACACAGAGGTTTATTACAAACCATTTCAAGCTGTAATTTCATTGAAACGTGAGATGTCAGCGTCAAATCAGCTTACCCTTGCAGCAACCTATCAGGGGTGTAATGAACCCATAGGTGTTTGCTATGCACCTATAGATAAAGTAATCAAATTAACCCTCCCAGTTGCAAAAGCCGCAGTTGGTGTGATAGCAGACTCAGTAAGTAATGATGCAACTGCAGCAACCAACTTTATAAATACAAGACAAAAAGACCCAACAGCAGAATTATTTCAGCCCTCAGGAAGGCAGCGCTCTGTTGAATCTGAATCAAAAAAAATTAACAAGATGTTTGAAGGTGGTAATTTCTGGCTAATCCTTACAAGCTTTTTTGGAATTGGCCTATTGCTTTCCTTTACACCTTGTGTATTTCCCATGTTTCCAATTTTGTCAGGAATAATTGTAACCAGAGGAAAGCATATTACTAAAAGCCATGGATTCATCCTGGCACTGGCCTATGTTATGGGGATGTCTCTTACCTATTCAGCTGCAGGAGTAGCCGCTGGACTCTCTGGTGCAATGCTATCAGCTGCTTTACAAAATGCTTGGGTACTAGGAGGATTTGCACTTGTATTCGTAACTTTGTCTCTGTCTATGTTTGGATTCTATGAACTACAGTTACCAAATTCACTACAAAGTAAGCTCTCGGAAGAAGCAGGACATTTAAAAGGTGGACATTTAACCAGTGTCTTTGGAATGGGTGCACTATCCGCGCTAATTATTGGACCCTGTGTGGCTGCACCGTTAGCTGGAGCACTACTATATATCAGCCAGACCCGAGATGTAGTATTGGGTGCCTCTGCTCTATTCTCGATGGCGATAGGCATGGGTGTTCCACTTTTACTGCTAGGTGCATCTGCTGGTGCATTTTTGCCAAAAGCAGGTCCTTGGATGGAATCAGTTAAATGTTTCTTTGGCGTTTTGCTTCTAGGTGTAGCGATTTGGTTGATATCACCGGTAATTCCAGCATCTGTCCACATGCTGATGTGGGCTACTCTACTAATAATATCTGCTATTTACTTACATGCTGTTGATTCTTTACCTACAAGGGCTTCTGGATTTCATAAATTTTTAAAAGGAGTCGGTATCATTGCATTACTATTTGGCATTGCCTTATTAGCAGGCGTTCTCTCTGGTAGCCGTGATATTTTACAGCCTCTAGCTAAATTAAATTTAGCTGGTATCAATGAAAATTATACTAATAAAGAAAGTATCATTAATTCTAAACACCTCTCATTCCAACGAGTAAAATCATTAGCAGAACTTAATAATCGTATTGCTGAGTCAGAAAATAAATATGTAATGTTAGACTTTTATGCCGACTGGTGTATCTCATGCAAGGAAATGGAGCGATTCACGTTTACTGATATAGAAGTAAAGAATAGGCTTAAAAACGTAGTGTTACTACAAGTTGATGTCACTGAAGGTACAGTTAATGATGAGGCTTTACTCAAGCACTTCAAACTATTCGGGCCTCCCGGTATTCTGTTTTTTGACCGCCATGGTCGTGAAGTTTATGATGCCAGAACTATTGGCTATCAAAACAAGGAAGACTTTCTCGCTATTCTAAATGCCGTGCTAATCTAAATGACTACACTTGGGAGAGCATTGTTATATATAAGTGTAGCAGCACTTGCTATATTTGCTGGCTTCTTATTACAAAACAAAAAAATCAGCAGCACACAGAATCATACGACCCAAAGTGCACCTGCAACAACTGATGGAGCAAACTTAATCCTAGCAACCACCTTACCTGACCTTCAAGGAAAAAGTCAGCTTGTTTCGCAGTGGAAGGGGAAAGTTTTGATAGTAAATTTCTGGGCAACATGGTGTGAGCCTTGTCGAAGAGAAATGCCAGAATTTATAGAGCTTCAAGATGAGTTACGTGATCAAGGGTTACTTTTTATTGGTATAGCACTTGATCAAAAAAGTAAGGTACAGCAATACAGTAAGGAAATAGGTGTTAATTATCCAATTCTTTTAGGGGGAATTGAAGCTATGGAACTTGCTGAAGCAGCTGGTAATAGCTATGCAGTATTACCATTTACTGTCATATTCAATCGTAACGGAGAGATCACCAGCACCCATGTTGGCCGCATTGCACGAGAGAAACTGGAACCTATACTTAAGCCTTTGTTATAAGACCTGAAATAACTAACATACCAAGTTGTCCAAGTGACTATGTAATCACAACAAAGTTTGGAACATATACACCGACTATATGGCCAGAATCTCTTATTTTATGGTAAATTTTGCTTTACTACCTAGCTTCTTTCCGTCAACCTCAGATTCAATTTCAGGCTCTGAAACAAATACCCGATCACTAGAAATTCCTCCCTTCTCAACTAACCAATCACGTGCAGCTTTACCACGCTGTTCAGCAAGCTGACGCAACTCGTCATCACCAGCATTAATATTGGCTAGCATTAATTGTTCCATCTCAGGAACAGGTAATGATTTTGTAAGGCCAATTGCATTTTTTGGTTTATCAAATTTCTCTTCTTCGTAAGCAAGCTCAAGAAATTCCTCATATTCTTCTGGTTCTATACTAACTTCTTGTAAAGAACCCTCAGACTCACCCTTCTCCGCTCCTTCTGATAACTTCTGAGCCTTGACTTTACGATCAAGCATCGCTCGTTTAAGGCCATCTGGGTCATTCTCTGGATCTGCGTATCCAGTAATTTCTAATTTTAGTGCAGGACGATCAGCCAATGCCTTAGATAATGCTTGCAGTCGTTTCTCAGCTTCAGGTTCCACCCGTCCATAGCCAGGCAGGAAATTTATCTCTGACAACTCTTCCCCATCACCGGCTAGAGAACCGAGCAATGCAAATGGAAATGTAACTGCCTTAGTAATTAAATTAACAAAAACCTGAACAATTACCCCTCCCAAACTAAATTCTGGATCATTAAGTGACCCGTTAATAGGCAAATTGAGATCAATCTCACCCCGTTGATTCTTTAGTAACGCTATGGCAAGAGTCAGAGGAATATCTAGAGCATCTGGGCTTTCAATCTTCTCACCCAGAGTAAACTGATCAAGAAAAATGTTATTCTCTGCTTTCAATTCACCATCTTTGATGTGATAGTGAATATCAACTGATAATTTACCTTTCTCTATAACATAACCAATATATTTTCCCGAATATGGACTAAATGTTGGCAAGTCAATTCCAGTTGCTTTTGCTGCAATATCAAGAAAGAGCTCACTACCAAACGGATCTAATTCACCTGTAATTTCAAGTGGCGCTGATTTATCTACTGCGCCACTAATTTTGACTGCTCCAGGCTTGCCAGGATTTAACGGACCAACTTGACCGGCAATACCAGTTAAATTGGCACGATAATTGGGTTTAATAAATTGGTCATTAAAATCGATATTGCCCCCCTGCAACACTATCTTACCAATATGTATCGGAGTAGCCTTGTCGGCTTGCGATTTCATCTGAACCGGAGTTTCAGTTGCAGATTCTGCAGATGTTACTTTCTCTTCTGCGCTATCCTCTTGCCGGACAATGTTCTTGAGATTAATTTCACCTTTGGGAGACAATCTCACATTTGCAAAGAAATCAGCAACAGCAACTGAAGCAACATCTACACGAAAAGGTTCATTTACAAATTTAATGCCACTAATATCAAACTTTCGCCAACGGAGTAAATCTGCTGCACTTGTTTTATCAAAAATATTAAAATTAGAAAACCGGCTTTTTCCACTAAGTGTTACTTTTAAAGGTTCCCCATCAGCTTTTACCTCACCCTCGAAAGACACTTCCCCACGGGTGAGTAATGCGTTTAAATGATCGCCGGCCCAACCCTGTAGCGAAACAAGATCAATATCTTTTGCGTCAATGACAAAATCAAAACTCAATGGTGACCAGGCCAGGGAACCATTTGTTTCAAGACTTCCACGCTTATTCATCGTAGCTTGTAGCACTAAATTCAAAGGATCAGCACCACTAAGATCAATATTGTCGACGTTTAAATTGAGAGGATTAACCACCATCGGAGCTACTTTTGTCAATGTATGATCTTCAAAATCTAATGCTGCATCTGCGATTTGTAAGTTTTCGATTTTTGCTTCCCATGACTTGCTGCTGGTACTATCTGAATTGGTCTCTACCCCCTCTTTCTCCACTTCTTCCTCTTGCTCATCTACTGCCTCTTGTCCAGTTTCGTCTTGTACAAGTTCATTTTCGACAGAAAGCGGCGTGAAATGCTGAGTCAAGTTAAGCTGCCCATTTTTTTTACGGCGTATCGATGCCTTGAGCAGATCAAGCTTCACCATACCAAGTACAACATTTTTCTCTGAAGGGTCAATTACAATCTTATTTATACCAAGTTTTGGAAGGCTAAGTATTGGCTCGTTATTTTCCGGTTGCATTAACGATGTGCCTGCTAGCTCCAGTGTAATCTGAGCTGGTTTCTGCCCACTTAGATCAATATCAGTTAACATGACATCGAGCTGATCAAACTTAACGTTATACGGCTCTTCTGTTGCCTTATTTTCAAGCTCAAATTCGCGTATCGAAGTGGAGCCAGACATAACCATTTTGGTTGTTTGATCAGCCTCTTGTGTATAAATTAACTGTAGGTCACTATCAAAATATCCTGATAGCAAACTTATACCAAGCGGAATCGGCGAATACTCATCTATTTGCATCAAATCAATATCATTGAGCTTAAGATCAAGAGTTGCTTCACGCTTTCCTGAAAAAGGCCGCACTTTACCGCTGAGAACAAAAGGAGAACCATTTATCTTTGCATTAAAATATGGTTCGATCCAAGTTTTCAGATCATTTTCAAAATTTGAAATAAATGGAATGCCAAGATTAATTTTAGAAATTTTCTGATGACTATTCTTAAATTGATCAATAAATTCAAAATGACCATTTTCAATAACAATATTACTAATTGAGAACATTGCCTTGCTATCATCTTTCTTATCGATATCGTCTTCTGGCTTCTCTGAAAACTCTTCAACTAAATCAGTAATATTAAAGTTGTTCTCTCCTTCACGAACTAAATACAGCTTTGGTTCTTTGATTGTTACTGAACTAACAACAGGTGCGCGATGAGCTATAGATGCGGTACTAACATTTACATATAGTTCTCCAACCGAGAATAAAACATTATCAGTACTTTCATGCTCTATTTTTTTTCCAATCTGAAAACCACGAATAATTAACTCTAGTGAAAATGGCTGAATATCTATAGCCTGAACTGATACAGGCCGATGAACAATTTTAGACAATTCAGTTTCAAGCTTATTCTTGGCATAACCAGGAAGCCAGAAATAGCCAAGCAGCCCAAAAAGTACAATCAATATTACTAAAACGCTGAGGCTGGTTCTTAAACGTTTATTAGTTACGAAGCGCCTGATAGATTCGGTCTGCATCATGTGCTCACAGATAATTTAACGGGTATTTTCGGGAAACAACTTGAGTATGGTTAAAAGAATAAAACTTAACCCTTTCATATTTTAATATACGCCCAGCAAGCTGATGGGTCAATGTAACTATTAACAAACCTAAAGCTAAACTTAGTATACTTGACCCAAGTATTAAATGCATGAATAACTAGCTATAGGATTGATATTATATTTAGATTCTTAATCCTCATAAATTAAAAATGATGCGCCCGAATACCTTGGATTTTGCCATGCTAGTATTGCTATTAAATAAGTCTCATAGATTTTTATTGGCCACATCACTTTGACTGAGAAAAATGTACTTAGAATTATTCATGATATCATTGAAATCTATTGGATTTCTCAAGTTTTAGAGCAATAAGACGTTACTTTCTAATAGAGGAATCACGTCTATACTATCACTAGACCTTCACCCAATTTGTATCTGCGATTGATGCCGTTTCTTTAATAATCAGGTATCCGCATGCATCTATCCTTAACAGGGGATATATTTTATACATGAAAAGTATATATTTAGTTGCCGGGGCTCGTCCGAACTTTATGAAAATTGCTCCAATCGTACGTGCCATTCAAGCACATGGCCAATTAGCATTCAAAATTGTTCATACAGGTCAGCATTATGACCGTGAAATGAATGATGTTTTTTTTGAAGAACTGGGAATCCCCGAACCTGATATATTTATGTCAGCTGGCGGAGGCAGCCATTCTCAGCAGACAAGTAAAATTATGGTAGCCTTTGAAGAGCTCTGTCAAGCAAATAGGCCTGATGCAGTCTTAGTAGTAGGTGATGTAAATTCAACATTAGCATGCTCAATTGTGTCAAAAAAACTAGATATCCCGGTAGCTCATGTTGAAGCTGGATTGCGTAGTGGTGACACAACTATGCCAGAAGAGATAAACCGCTTAGTCACTGATAGTATTTCTGACTAGTTCTTTGTTACTGAGCCAAGTGGAGCTGCACATTTAAAACGTGAAGGAAAGTCGGATTCAGAAATTCATTACGTCGGACATGTAATGGTTGATAATTTATTATTCCAAGCAAAGAAGCTAGCTAATACTGATACCTCATGTTACGAAACCAATGACTTTAAATTACACAACAAACGATACGGTGTAGTTACACTACATAGGCCAAGCAATGTAGATAATTTTGAAATAATTACACGTATCTGTAAAGCACTAAAAGAATTCGCAACTAATATACCACTGATCTTTCCAGTACACCCACGTACCAAGAATAATTTGGAAAAATTTAATATAGATCTTGGACCAGATATTACATTAGTTGGACCACAAGCTTATATGCCCTTCCTAGATCTTTGGAAAGACGCTGTATTAGTTCTAACAGATAGCGGAGGTTTACAAGAGGAAACCACTGCTCTAGATGTTCCATGCATTACTATCCGTGAAAATACAGAACGGCCAATTACAGTAGAAAAGGGATCTAATGTTTTAGTGGGTACTGATCCGGTGCAGATTCTAAACGAGGCACACAAAATACTACGTGGCGAAGGTAAAAAAGGTTGTAGGCCAGATATGTGGGATGGCAAGGCAGCTGAAAGAATTGTAAAAATACTTGTGAAAAAACTTACAGATGATTGATAGAATTAGTTTTACATAGAAATTATGTAAAATGTAATTTATGATCAGATGCTAGTTACACAACTATTAATGTATTACTCATATTGGAAACCTCCATGCATTCATTGATCCCTGTAGTTCTATGTGGTGGCTCCGGTACACGTCTCTGGCCGCTCTCACGTGAACAATACCCTAAGCAACTTCTACAACTACTAGATGGCGATGACTCTCTGTTACAGGCCACCGTTCGCAGAATGGAGGGGCTTAATAGCGTAGAACTTGAGCCAACAATGGTGATTTGTAATGAAGAATATCGTTTTGTAATAGCCGAACAGCTAAGAGTAATGGATAAGAAAGCCTCAATCCTACTTGAACCTGAAGGGCGTAATACAGCACCAGCTCTAACACTTGCTGCATTAGCGGCAATAAAAAATGGTGATGACCCGATTCTACTAGTAATGCCAGCAGATCATATGATTATGGACATAGCAGCTTTTCAAGCTGCGGTCCAAAAAAGTATAAAGCTAGCTGTAGATGGTGCAATAGTTACTTTTGGCATCACCCCAGATTCACCTGAAACAGGTTATGGTTATATACAATCTGGCGCAGCAGATAAAGAGAATGGGGTCTTTCATATTGAACGTTTTGTTGAAAAACCAGATTCTGACACGGCACAGACTTATCTGGATGCAGGCTCCTACTTTTGGAACAGTGGCTTATTTATGTTGCGTGCTTCAGTATGGCTTTCAGCTATTGGCTACTGCCGATCAGATATTCTTGCTGCCTGTCACACTGCATGGAGTAAAAATTCGATTGACGGTGAATTTCTACGTCCAGACAAAACAGCATTTTTGCAATGTCCAGCAGACTCAATTGACTATGCTGTTATGGAAAATATTTCAACTGGCACGAATTCACTCCCAGTTGGTTTAGTTACTCCTCTCTCAGCAGGCTGGTCTGATGTTGGTGCTTGGGAGTCACTGTGGCAGGTACTTCCAAAAGATAATAGGGGAAACGTACCACAAGGGGATGTAATATTGCATAGCTGTCACAATTCATTAGTTATATCAGAGAGCCGTCTAGTAGCTTGTGTGGGAATAAAGGACATGGTGGTAATAGAAACACCCGATGCTATTCTGGTAGCACACAAGGACAAAACTCAGGATGTAAAAAAGATTGTTGATAGTCTAAAGCAAGAAGAACGCACTGAAGGACAGTTGCATCGCAAAATATTTCGGCCATGGGGTTGGTATGACTGTGTAGATATTGGCGAACGTTTTCAGGTTAAACGTATTGCAGTTAAACCTGGTGCTTCACTGTCACTTCAGATGCATCATCACCGCGCTGAACACTGGATTGTTGTGAGCGGTGCTGCACAAGTGACATGTGGAGATTCTACGTATATGGTATCAGTAAATGAATCTACTTTTATTCCACTTGGTACTCGCCATCGTCTAGAAAACCCCGGCACTGAACTACTTGAAATAATAGAAGTACAATCAGGTTCCTATTTGGGAGAAGATGATATTGTACGATTTGAGGATGCTTATGGACGTTAATAGTATTGAAAACTCTTAACTACCATTTAAAACTCACCTAAAAACTCGGCCCAGAACTATCAAACAATCATTCATCTTTTAGTACACACGAAAAATCACAGTCATAAACCTTATAGTTATATGAACTGGATAATATGTGCACAAAAAACAATAACTCCAGATGCATATAGCTGAGAACCAGCCATTACTCATTATTTGGTAGGCGCGATTGGACTCGAACCAACGACCCCCACCATGTCAAGGTGGTGCTCTAACCAACTGAGCTACGCGCCTGAGAAAAAATGAATTCTAACTGAATCAGCTCAAGGGCTCAAATTATAATATCCCAATGTTGTTAAGCGCGGTAATATACTACCATTAGAGCTAAATTCCCAAAAAATTAGCGAGCTATACCAAACAAAAGTGTAAGAGTTTTAATCAAAATTATTTTGATTACTGTAAGGTAAAATACCTGCTAAAGGAATGCTGCAAGGATACTACGGTAACAAGAAAATATAGCCTAAGGACCGTAAATGATATTAATAACAGGAGGTGCTGGATTTATTGGTGCAAATTTTGTATTGGATTGGCTTACACAATCTGATGAAGAAATCATTAATCTTGATAACTTAACTTATGCAGGAAACTTGGAAAATTTAAGTTCCCTAAAAGATGACAAACGGCACATCTTTATTCAAGGTGACATTTGTGACTCTACCCTGGCCATCAACTTACTCGCTAGATTTAAACCACGCGCTATTATAAATTTTGCTGCTGAAAGTCACGTAGACCGTTCTATAGATGAGCCTGAGGGGTTTATACAAACTAATATTATAGGCACTTTCCGGTTACTAGAGGCCGCACGAACTTATTGGGACACATTAATAAATAATAAGAAAAAGGAATTCCGCTTTCTTCATATCTCAACAGATGAAGTCTATGGCTCACTTTCTAGTAAAGATAAAGCCTTTGATGAAGACCATCGTTATGAGCCTAATAGCCCTTATTCAGCCAGCAAAGCTGCCAGCGACCATTTAATACGTGCCTACCATAAAACCTATGGATTACCAGTTCTTACCACCAATTGTTCAAATAACTACGGCCCATATCAATTCCCTGAAAAACTGATCCCTCTAATAATCATCAACGCCCTAGCAGATAAACCATTGCCTGTTTACGGAGATGGCCAACAAATCCGTGACTGGCTTTATGTAAAAGACCATTGCAATGCTATCCGTCGGGTGCTGGAATCAGGTCTCCCTGGTGAAACCTACAATATTGGTGGCTGGAACGAAAAACCTAATATTGATATCGTACACACTGTTTGTTCTTTGCTTGATAAACTATCTCCCCATGCTGATGGCAAACACTACAACCAGCAGATTACTTTTGTTACAGATCGCCCAGGTCATGATCGCCGATATGCTATCAATTCAAATAAAATAAAATGTGACCTTGGCTGGGAACCAGCTGAGACTTTTGAAACTGGTATCAATAAAACTGTGCAATGGTATCTTGAAAACCAGGAATGGGTTCAGAATATCCAATCAGGTGTATACCGAGATTGGATTGATAAAAATTATAAAGGGCGAACCCTGTGAAAATTTTGCTATTTGGAAAAGGTGGCCAAGTAGGATGGGAATTACAACGGAGTCTTGCTTTTATGGGTGAATTAGTTGCCTTGGATGCTGATGACCAGAAATTATGTGGTGACTTCACTCAGCCAGATAGCATCGTTCAAACGATTCACTCAGTCTCTCCGGATGTAATAGTCAATGCTGCAGCATACACATCAGTCGACAAAGCTGAAAGTGAATCAGCACTAGCTTACACTATTAACGCTCAGGCCCCAGAAATACTTGCTCAGGAATCACGTAAATTAGGTGCTTGGTTGATTCATTATTCTACTGACTATGTGTTTGATGGGAATGGAGTTAAACCCTGGAAGGAAACAGATCCTACAATGCCTTTGAATGTTTACGGTTCAACAAAACTAGAAGGAGAAAAAGCTGTTATAAATTCTGGCTGTAAGCACCTTATATTTCGTACAAGTTGGGTTTATTCTGCACGCGGTGAGAATTTTATTAAAACTATGATTCGTCTTGCAAAGAATCAGGACCATCTTTCTGTTATTGATGATCAGATTGGCGCTCCTACAGGTGCTGAGTTATTAGCAGACGTTACCGCCCATTCGATCTGTATAGCTTTAAGACAACCTCAGGTATCAAGCTTATATCATCTGACTGCTAAAGGAGAAACTTCATGGTATGGCTATGCCAGTTTTGTACTTGATAAAATACGCCAAACTGGTATCAACCTTAAGGTTCAGGCGAAGAATATTCAACCTGTATCAACTGGCACATTTTCTCAAACCGCAAGGCGGCCTGGAAATTCACGCTTGGATACAAAAAAAATAGAAGAAACTTTCAATTTAAACTTGCCATTATGGCAAACTGGCGTAACACGTATGCTTACCGAAATTCTTGACAATAATTATGACCCAACGTAAAGGCATCATTCTAGCCGGCGGTTCTGGCACAAGACTTTATCCCGTAACTAAAGCAGTTTCTAAACAACTGCTCCCTATTTACGATAAACCTATGATTTACTATCCTTTAAGCACACTCATGCTATCGGATGTCCGTGATATTCTTATTATTTCTACACCTCAAGATATTCAACGATTTGAACAGCTTTTAGGGGATGGTGAAGACTGGGGCCTTAACCTGCAATATGCAGAGCAGCCAAATCCTGATGGACTAGCTCAAGCCTTTATAATTGGTAAGAATTTTATTTCTCAGAATCCCAGTGTTCTAATTCTGGGAGATAACATTTTCTATGGCCATGATTTTCAAACACAGCTTGAATATGCCATGTTAGAGGAAAAAGGTGCAACCGTATTTGCTTATCATGTTAAAAATCCTGATTCATATGGTGTAGTCACCTTTAACTCTAAAGGCCGCGCAACCTCACTAGAAGAAAAACCTTCTCAGCCAAAAAGTAACTACGCTGTCACAGGTCTGTACTTCTATGACAATCAGATTATTGATATCGTTACAGATCTAAAACCTTCCACCCGAGGTGAACTAGAAATAACTGATGCTAACCGAATCTATCTAGAGCGTGATCAACTCAACGTCCAGATCATGGGACGTGGGTATGCTTGGTTAGATACCGGCACTCATGAGAGTTTGATAGAGGCAAGCAACTTTATCGAGACTATTGAACACCGTCAGGGTCTCAAAATTGCTTGCCCGGAAGAGATCGCTTATCGTAAGGGTCTTATTAACGCCGAGCAACTTGAAAAGCTAGCTAGACCTCTGGCTAGGAATAGTTATGGTCAATACTTAATGCGCATACTGAAAGAACCAGTAGTTAAATGAAAGTAATTCCTACCTCCATCCCTGAAATTCTCATTATTGAACCTAACATTATCAGTGACAATCGAGGTTTCTTCTTTGAAAGCTTTAATGAAAAAGTATTCAATCAAGATACGGGACTTAATGTAAGTTTTGTACAAGACAATCACAGTCACTCGGTTAAAGGTGTACTGCGAGGTCTTCACTATCAAATTAAAAATCCCCAAGGAAAGTTAGTCCGTGTAGTACGTGGCGCAGTTTTTGATGTTGCAGTAGACATACGAAAGACTTCTCCAACATTTGGCAAATGGGTGGGTGTTGAACTAACGGAAAATAACTGCCGTCAACTATGGGCTCCAATAGGCTTTGCTCATGGTTTTCTTGTTCTTAGTGACCGCGCTGATTTCCTCTATAAGACTACAGACTTTTACTCTCCTGAATTCGAGCGTAGTATCTTATGGAATGACCCTGCCATTGGTATCAATTGGCCTCTTGATGAAGAACCACAACTTTCAGCCAAAGATAAAACCTCTTTGCCACTTGAGCAGGCAGAACTTTTCCCATAGCCAAAAAATCTAGCCTCTTATCTACACCTTCATTATAGGGGATTAAAAAATATACAGCTCATTCTCTATACCCCGAACATAATGGCCAAATAGCTAAAATCAGGATCATGAAACAATCTAATTTATTTAGATTCTAAGTTTGATTTAATAGTACAACCATTCTGTGAGATTAAAAGATGCTTTACCTTAAAAAGTATCGTTCAATTTCTTCTCACAAGTTTAATGGTAAAATAACATGTATAAGAATTATAATCTGACAATCTCTAAGTATTAAGATATTTACAGAGTTCCATACACTTAACCTTGTTATAGAGAAACAATAACTATAGTTTGTCCACTCAAATTGCCAGATATAAATATCAGTGATTCTCCGTCTTTAGCTTCCTCGTTAACGTCACACAATGAGCTTAGTGGAACTACAAATACAACGACACAATTTTCTGTAATAGTTCCTACTCTCAACGAAGCAGATAATATTGACCCACTATTAACCAGTCTCTTTGCACTTGATCTGCCACCTAACCATTTTGAAGTCATTTTTGCTGATGATGGCTCAAATGACGGCACACCAGACAAAGTACGTGCCTGGGGGAAAAAAGCAAATGTGAGGCTCGTAGAACGCCATGAAAAACCTGATCTAACAGCATCAATTTTAGCCGGTGTTGCAATAGCCCACAGTAATGTCATCGTAGTAATGGATGCAGATCTAAGCCATCCAACAGATCGACTAACTGCTGTAGTAGAACCAGTGCTAACTGGTAGTCACGATATCGCTGTTGGTAGTCGTTATGTGTCAGGAGGTGGTACAGAGGGTTGGCCACTACACCGACAGTGGCTATCACGTATTGGTGGCTGGCTCGCACGCCCCATTTGTGATGTTAACGATGCTACCTCTGGATTTTTTGCGGTTCGCAAGGATTTAATTGCAACGATTGCAGAACATGCCCGTGGATACAAAATCCTACTCGAATTACTGGTAGCCGGTCAGGGGAAAATAAGAGCAGTTGAAGTGCCCATCTGTTTCCGTGATCGCACACGAGGAACTTCAAAACTGTCATTTTCCCATCAATGGACTTACTTACAACGATTGATAACCTTGGCAGGAGGTACAGTCTCTGTCAGTACAGCTAGTAAATTTGCATTAGTTGGGCTATGTGGCGTAATAGTTGATACATTATTGTTTCAAATTCTAGTAGTTTATGAGGCTGGACTTGCACAAGCACATATTGTGAGTTTCTTTGCTGCGGCAACAGTGAATTATGCACTCAATTCTAAATGGTCATTCCGAGAACACCATACAGGTTCCTTAAGATGGGATCAATTTTCTCGTTTTTTGATGATCGGTATGTTTGCATTATTGTTGCGTGGTGGTGTTCTAGCCCTGCTAGTCTATGGCTGGCACTTGCCGGCCGGACTGGCAATTTTTCCGGCAATTGCTGCAACAGCAGTTGTTAATTATCTGGGTTCTGCCTTCTATGTATTCCCTATAACAAATAATCAGCCATCGTTGGATATGCGCTGGCGAATTGCTTCAGTCGGAGTTGTAGTATTTATCCTAGTATTACGCTTGATCTACCTTGGACAAGCACAGCTAATTCCGGATGAAGCATACTATTGGAATTATGCTCAACACATGGATTTAAGTTATGTTGATCACCCGCCATTGACCGGTTGGTTGATATGGCTGGGTACGGCACTATTTGGTGACAATGAGTTTGGAGTACGTATTTTCGCATTTATCTGCGGACTAGTAACAATGGGGTACCTATATGCACTAACACTTAATATTTACGACAAATCAACCAGTATGCGTGCAATGTTATTGCTGGCTATTCTTCCTATAGGATTTGTTCACGGTATGATGATGACCCCAGATGCACCATTATTAGCAGCTTGGGCAGCTACACTCTACTATATGGAAAGGGCTCTGATTGCAGGACGTAGTTCAGCATGGATTGGTATGGGCATCGCATTTGGTTTGGGCATTCTGTCCAAATATACACTTGGACTCCTGGGTCTTGCAGCATTATTATTTATGTTCCTTGATCCTGTTGCACGCCGCTGGCTATTCCGTCCGCATCCATATCTTGCAGCAATACTTGCACTACTGTTATTTTCACCTGTTATTATTTGGAATAGTGAGAATGATTGGGCATCATTTCTATTTCAATCAAGACGAGTAGTAGGATGGGAGATAGGACAAGGTGTAGACCCACAATTTTCAATTCAGTATCTTCCTATGCACATTCTAGTACTACTGACTCCTGTGGGCCTGATTGCTGCAGCATTGGCATTATTTTTAAAAAATAGTTATAGCAACCAGGAGGCAAGTAGACAATATTTGTTTGTACGGATATTCACTGGTGTTCCTTTGGCAATATTTATCATTGTTAGTATTTTTAATACACCACGGTTTCATTGGACAACTCCGTTGTGGCTTGCCATATTACCGACAATAGCGTGGATGATGGGTAATACAGATAATCTGCAAAATATTGCACACCGTTTACGGTCTTTATGGAAACCAACGATACTTGTAACAATTTTCTGCTATGCATTCGTACTACACTATGTAGTACTTGGAATACCGGGTATCCCATATCCGTCTGCAGTAATGAAACATTATTTTTGGCGTGAAACAACAATGGAAGTTGAACAAATAGCAAATGATGTAAGACAGCAGACGGGGCAAGACCCTATTGTTGTCGGTATGAGCAAATGGTCAGTTGCAAGCTCCTTGCTATTCTATAATCAAAGTAAGAACAGTATGGACATTCGTTCTCGAAATATGTTTGGTGACAGCGGAGCTATGTTCCAGTTCTGGTCTCCATCACAACCACAATTACCTTCAACCAGGCCAATCATTATGGTAAGCATGAAACGTAAGCGACTTGAGCATGACCGGCTTGGAAACGATCTTGATCAGATCTTTGAGCAGCCTGGCCCGATACTATACAAATCTATTAAACGAAACAATAAAGAACTGCGAGGAGTGTACTACCGTGTTGCACTAGGTTATCTTGGAAATAAGACTGTTTATTATTAAACCAACCAAGGTCTAACTATAATTATATATAGGTACTCTTATAAGAAAAACAATCTTGTCGGATATGCTAATAAAAATTTAGATGAACATATTTGCAATCTATATTCTTTCAAACGATACTCAAGTAAAATTCACGGCACTATCTAGGCTCCAGTAAATATGATGAATAAAATAACTGAAACTTCCACTAAAGCTGTTATTTTGAGTGCCGGTCAAGGCAGGAGATTACTTCCGTTGACTGAGAACTCTCCAAAATGTCTGCTACCAATTTCTGGCAAAACAATTATTGAATGGCAGATTGACGCACTACTTGCAGCTGGAATCGAAGAAATAAGTGTAGTAACAGGTTTTCAGACAGGACTGGTTGAAGCGCTACTGCAACGACGCTATCCAGACCACAAACAAATTGGAACACTTTTTAACCCTTTTTTTGAGGTTGCAGATAATCTGGCAAGTTGTTGGATAGCACGTTCTGTTATGGATTGTGATTTTCTATTATTGAATGGTGATACTGTTCTCGATGTACCCTTGTTAATGCAAGTACTGGAATCAAAGCCTGCGCCTATAACGCTTAGTATAGATTATAAAAAAACTTATGATGCAGACGATATGAAAGTACAGTTAGATGAGAATGGACTGGTAAAACATGTCAATAAAACCTTATCTGAAAATCAAATTGATGCGGAATCAATTGGCCTTATTTATTTTCGTTCGAATGGACCATTTTTATTCCGTGACGCGGTTGAGGAAGCGCTTCGATATCCCACTGAACTAAAATCCTGGTACCTAACTATTATAGATGCACTAGCCGGCAAACATTTGGTTAATGTTTGTGCAGTATCTGGACATCGTTGGTGCGAAATTGACTATGCTTCAGATCTGACAAAAGCCCAAGAACTATTTAGTGAACAAGCTAATATGGAACATGACGAAGTAGCAAGTAATTTTTTAGGCTAAATGCCAAATCCAATTTATAATATCCAGAATTAATTTTTCTCAGTTGTATAATATTTTAGGAATTATAAGATGGCCAATAAGAAACAGACTGAAATCTCAGTCTTTAACGAGACTATGAGAAAATTTGGTGCGCCAGATACTGTAATATATCAACACCTACACTGGAGTATTTTATTGAGACCAGCTCAGGTAACTCTGGGATCCTTGGTTCTAGTAGCTCATGATTCAGTCTCTGCATTCTCTAATCTTAGCCAAGCAAGTTTTATGGAACTACATAAGATAACAACACAAATAGAAGCAACTTTGGCTCATGCTTTTAAATATGACAAAATAAATTATCTTATGTTAATGATGGTTGATCCTGATGTGCATTTTCATGTTATTCCTCGCTATGCAGAACCAAAACAATTTGGAGATATAGAGTTTATTGACCCCGGTTGGCCAGGAGCGCCCGATTTAAGCCATACAAATAAAACTAGCCCATCAACTAATCTAAATATCATCGAATATATAACAACCTACTTAGTATAATGCTGTGTGAAGGATCTTAAATTTTTCATGAATTCTCGATAGTGACATAATCTTTTTTAACAATCTTAATTAGTAGGAAACAACAAATTAGTTGAATTAATAACATGCGATAATAGTGATTCACCATAAATAGATGCTTAAATCTATTTATGGTGAATTAAGTTGCATGATAGAGATAGGATATGACAGATAAAAAAATTAAGCAGGAGTTCCCGTTCCGGGAAGCGCATCGTCTTGTCCGTGATTTGATGACACCAAACCCTATTATCTACTGGATCGACTTTCTCTTCCATACTTCACTGGGTTGGGCAGCTTTTGTGATAGCTTTATATACGCCGCTGTTTTCTGTCTGGCAGCTTGTAGCATTTGTTATAGCAACACTAGCTCATTACCGTGCGGTAATCTTTATTCATGAACTCGCACACTTAAAAAAGGGTACATTTAAGATATTCCGCATAGTATGGAATCTTATAAGTGGCATACCATTTTTAGTTCCGTCCTTTACGTATGACGGCGTGCACTATGACCATCATAAACCAGATATATATGGTACCAGTGAAGATGGTGAATACATTCCCTTTGCAACACAAAAGCCCATATTGATGATTGGCTATGTATTATTCTCAATCTTTCTACCTTTAATATTTTTTGTCCGTTATTTGTTACTTACACCAGCATCTTACTTGATCCCACCACTTCGTAAATTTTGTTGGGAAAGAGCATCCTCACTTACAATAAATCCAACTTATAAACGCCCAAAGGGGTATATCCGTAATGATAAATACTGGCAATTACAGGAGTTCGCAACTTTTGTATTTACCACAATAGTCACCTCATGCGTCATATTTAATGTTCTGCCATTTAAGATTCTTATTCTATGGTATTTAATCGGTACAGCTATCTTTATTCTAAACTCGTTACGTACACTAGCTGCTCATGCTTACCGTAATTCCGGAGATCACAAAATGGAATTTCATGAACAATATCTCGATTCTATCAATATATCTGGTAATTTATTTATTACTGCTTTATGGGCTCCTGTAGGTCTGCGTTACCATGCTACTCATCATCTTTTTATGAGTATGCCATATCATAACCTTGGCAAGGCTCAGCGTCGTTTAGTAAGTGGTCTTAGTGACAATACACTTTATCTAAAAACAACACGTAGTAGTATGAGAGATGCATTGCGTCGCATTTGGAGTGAAGCATCAACATCACGTTAAGCCGTGTATCATGGCAACTAAGATACTACGTTGAGTGAAATAGGTTAGACATGACACAACTTGTTCTTCTGAGACATGGGCAAAGTATCTGGAATCGAGACAAACGTTTTACAGGCTGGAGTGATGTCGAACTTAGCTCTGAAGGCGCACAAGAAGCAGAAATGGCTGGCCGCCTGCTTATAGAAGCAGGATATATGTTCGATACATGCTTTACGTCTGAGCTCAAGCGCTCTACAGAAACTCTACGTATAGTACTATCGACAATGGGTCTAAACAATATTCCCATACAACAGAGTTGGCGACTAAACGAACGCCATTATGGTGCTTTGGAAGGAATAGAGCGATGGACTGCCATCAAGGAATTTGGTATCTGGCCAGTTGTTGGTTGCCAGTTAAAATTTAGTGCATCACCTCCGCCTCTTGATCCTGCAGATGAGCGCTTCCCAGGAAACCAATTACGTTATTCAAGTATAGATAGAAATAAATTACCACTTGCAGAGAGCTTACAGCAAACACATTCTCGTATGCAGCCCTATTGGGAAAATACAATCGTACCTGAAATTCAAAATGGGAAAAGGCTGCTTATTGTAGCTCACAAAAATATCTTGCGTACACTGATAATGCAGTTAGATGGAATATCTGACATACAGGTAATGAAACTGTCAATTGCTACTGGCCGCCCTCTGGTCTATGAGCTTAATAGCAATCTACGTACTGTTCAAAAACAGTACGTAGATGCTATACATAATTAATAACCAGTTTATATATTTGTGGTTTGGTCTTTTTACCCAGTCAGTTTACTTCGTGGAACTCCTTTTCCAAGTGCTTATCTTGATTCCTCTCACATGACTCAATAGAGCAAGCAATATACGTAGAAAATTTGGAGCCCCGGGCAATAATATCCATACATCTGAAATACGCTTATCCTTGCGTAGCCAACCACGGAATATCATAAGCCTCGCTACTATTGCTAAATTAGCCAAATTATTTTGCATATGAAGGCAAAGAAGCTTGGTTGCAGGCTCTGGAGAAAGCCAATGTACAACCCCCCCTTTTTGGAACACGTTATCAATTGTATTAAGTAAACTTGATGGGAAGTCAGTCAGCAGACAATTTCCTGAAAGAAGTACGACATTACGCTTTGCGCTAGGATAGCGTGAAAAATAGAGAGTACGGTTACGACGCTTTAGTTCACGATATGCCAAACCACGACCAAATGAACCGCCACCTTTATGATATATAAATGACCCTGGGTACACTCCTATGCGCCAGTTACGCTCGTAAATCCTTCTGCCCAAGTCAATATCCTCATAATAACCTCTACCAAATATAGGATCAAAACCTCCAATTTCTTGGAAAATACTTCGTCGAATCAGAAATGCGTAACCCCTAAGACGATAAGTAAGTATGTAATTACCAGGTTGCCGTAAATATTGGTTGAAGTCATGATCTACATAATCATTGCTAGCAGGAATAATTACTGCAAGTTGGGGGTCAACTGACATTGCTGTACATAATGATGGGAGCATATTCCCACTTATTTCGGTATCGGAATTAAGTACTAGGATATAAGATGCACTGGATCTGCTAATTGCATCATTTACAGAAGCACCAAATCCTTGGTTTTTAATCGAATGGAAGATATGAATATTGTCATATGGCAAGTTATCAAGCATTTCACACGTTTCAGTATCAGATGCATCATCCTGAATATAAATATGCTTAATAGATTCACCAAGAGAAGATACAACGGAATCAATGCAACGTCGTGTTAGTACAGGCGCATTGTAAACCGGGATTACCACATCGACGGACGGCACTACAATTTCACTCATACAGCTAATAATATCCTTAAAGAATCTCTAAATAGCCAAGATATTTATGCAAATGTATAATCTATGCAAATTTTACCTGTACTTGCTCTTCTAAAAGAGCCACATACCTAGACAACACATCCGGCCCATTAACATCTATCATTTCCTTCAGAAAACGTGAACGATGCTCCTCTATGTAGAAAGAGTCACAACCATTTGCAAGAAATCCTTCGATTTTTTTGTACACATCATCTCGACACCTTAGCTCTGTCTCAGGTATAAAATCAGCTATTGTAGATCTACCGGCGTGTAAATAATCTGCTGCTAATACTGGTTTATTGATCTTGACTGCTTCAAATGCAACTGAAGTCGCAATATCAATAATAACATCTGCCCAGCTTAACAGATGGGCAGAATGAGTATCATTGTCAGCAATACTTACATTTGAAAGTTTTAGAAGCGCGGCTTCTTTTGTCAGAGATTGTTTCCAACCACTTCGGGTATGTGGCTTGATAATTATTTCAATCCCTTTAAAAGCAGAGATCATCTGTACTATTTCACTAATTTCTTCCCAGAAAGTCGTAAAATTACTTTTTCTTAAAAAGATTGCAATTTTAAGTTTACTATCTGACCGACTTAGTGGTGAAGTCGGTAAAAATTCAGCTAATTTTGTTAACCATTCGTCACAGTAGCGAGGTGAGCCAAGAACAGCAACTACCCCATCTTCTAGAAAAGGACGGAAGCGCCCTGCACACAATTCATTTGGTACAACAAGCTTATCAAACATCTGTGCAGCAGCAAATGTATTGTCTGGTTTGAGAATCCACTCACGACGACGTATCAGCTGGTTTGCATGGGGACTATCGCCATGAGGTAACGATACAACACGAAACCCTTTTATGTGTGCCGTTGATATAACTGTTTCAACCCATTCAATACTAATGACCGAGTTTCTCTCGATCCAGTCAAACGCTACTACACCTTCATTAATTCCTTCAAAACTATGATTCAGTAAACGCTCTGCAGTCTTTTGCCAGATAAGTTCTCGCTTTTTAGCATTATAAATTTGAGCTAATCTACTTATAAATGGACCTACAGATGAACGACGCAGTCCACCAATTAATAATAGTGTTTGTAAGCGCCATCTTATAAATTCAAGTGGCTGCAATAATTCCTGGATATGAGCTACACGCACACCTTCAAGCTTCCTTAGAAACTCGATACGATAATCATTCTTAAACTGCGAACTACCAATCATAACAACATCGCAGCTATGACCAGAATCAATCCATTTGAAAATGACTGGGGTGACGTGATCGATATCGTTATAATGGCGAAGAAAGAAAAGTGCCTTCATACTTTTGCACTCATTCTAACTGCCTTAGTAGCAAACAATATGTCTATCATTTGATTAAAAATTATAGATAAGGACAGGTTATGGAAAAGCGCGAAATTGTACACTGGCAGATGTTCAATTACTAGCTTATACATATACACTTCTCGCAGAGATGCCCCTCTGATGGTAGGATTAGACTCAAAATTAACAGTTAGCTCTAATTAAAATGGAAATTCTATTATAAATGAGTTGAATTAGATAACTAGCTATCAAAAAATAAAAAAGACAAATCTCAGATAATTTTACACTTATAAATGAAAACAATTGCAGTAATTCCAGCTCGTATGGGTTCATCACGCTTTCCTGGCAAACCACTAGCTATGATATTAGGCCGCACCATGATTGAGCATATCTACAAGCGAATTACCATGAGCAAGTCACTTGCGGCCACCTATATAGCTACTTGTGATGAGGAGATCAGACAAGCAGCACAAGACTTCGGTGCTCCTGTAATCATGACTGCCAGTACGCACGAAAGAGCAAGCGACCGAGTTGCTGAAGCAGTAACTAAAATTGATGCGGAACTCATTGTCATGGTACAAGGTGACGAACCAATGACGCATCCAAAAATGATTGATACAGCAGTAGCGCCATTTAAGAATGATCTACAGTTAAACTGTGTTAATTTAGTAAGAAGTATTGATAATGAAGCTGATTTCCACAGCGCTAACACTATCAAGGTATTAATGAACCAACGTGGTGATGCTCTTTATATGTCAAGGCAACCAATTCCAACCCTTGATAAAGCAGGATTTAAACATACTCTTACCTATAAACAGGTGTGTATTATTCCATTCCGGCGCACAACTCTGTTTGATTACACTCGTTTACCACCAACACCGCTTGAACAGCTTGAATCTGTAGATATGCTGCGACTGCTAGAACATGGTTATCGTGTAAAAATGGTAAAAACTGAGTTTGATACTCAGGCAGTTGATACTGAGGCTGATTTAGTTCGTGTAGCCAAATTGATGGAATTAGATCCATTGTTGGCTTCCTATTGAAATTAGGCACTATTATTATTTGTAGCCAGTACATTCTGGCAGCTTTTTAAGGGATACTCATGCAACTGAAATCTAAATTAGCTCAGTCTGAAACAACGATTGGCTCATGGATAACACTAGGTCATCCATCAATTGCAGAAATTATGGCTAGTGCTGGATTTGACTGGCTAGTTTTAGACATGGAACACAGTGTCTTAGAACTAAGTGAAATCCAAATACTGATCCAAGTACTTGATATGAAAAAGTGCCCGGCCATTGTGCGACTAACTTCAAATCACCCTGACCAGATAAAACGAGTTATGGATGCTGGAGCAACCGGCATAATGGTGCCTATGATCAGATCTGCTGCTGATGCAGAAGCAGCAGTACAGGCGGTTTACTACCCTCCACGGGGTAAGCGTGGAGTTGGATTGGCTCGTGCACAAGGTTACGGAGCAAAATTCCAACAATACAGAGACTGGCTAGAAAAGAATGCTGTAATCGTAGCAATGGTCGAACATATAGATGCAGTTAATGCAATTGATTCGATTCTTTCTGTAGATGGAATTGACGCATATATCATTGGCCCTTACGATTTATCTGGCTCTATGGGTCATATAGGGGAATTCAATCATCCTGAAGTAACCTCAGCAATTGAACAAGTACTGAAAGCAGGAAACGAATTAGGGAAACCTGGTGGTATTCATGTAGTGGAACCAGACCAGGATGAGCTACGACAAAGAATTGCAACTGGCTTCAATTTTATCGGTTATGGGCTGGATATCAGAATCCTAGATACACTTTGCCGAAACCACATTCAAAGTATAAAGGTAAATTTATGAGTAAAATTGTGATTTCTACTTCTTCGTTTAATGTAGATAACAACCCCTTTCTACACCATTTAGTAAATTCTGGGATGCATATTGTTAGTAATAGTTATAAACGTAAACTTACTGAAGATGAAGTCATAAAGTTACTTGGGGAAGATACCATCGGAATGATTGCAGGGATTGAGCCTCTGACAGAACGTGTTTTTTCTTCTGCCAAAAACTTAAAAGTAATTTCACGCTGTGGGGCGGGTCTTGATAGTGTCGAACTTACTGCAGCAAAACTCCAAGGTATTTCAGTTTTTAATACTCCTGAGGCTCCGGCTCAAGCTGTAGCTGAACTTACAATGGGACTGATGTTAGCTGCATTAAGGCGAATCTGTCAGACCGACCAACTACTACGGGCGAATGAATGGCCACGAATGCAGGGGCAACTACTTGCGGCCCAAACTGTAGGTATCATAGGACTGGGACATATTGGGAAACGTGTTGCACGATTGAGTCAAGCTTTTGACGCCAGGGTAATTGCCCATGATCCTCATATTGACCCAGAATCCCATGGAGTAAAATCAGTATCTTTAGAAGAATTATTATCTGAAGCAAATGTAATTAGCCTGCATCTACCTTACATTACTGACACCCATCATCTCTTGGACACAAAATCATTTGCACGTATGAAGCCCGGCTCTATAATAATCAATGCCGCCCGGGGCGGCCTTATAGACGAGACTGCCTTGAATGAAGCATTAAATTCAGGACATTTGGGTATGGCTGCTCTGGATGTTTTTGAGCAAGAACCTTACCATGGCATATTAACTGGAAATGACAAAGTAATTCTGACCTCGCATATTGGTTCATTGGCAAAAGAATCACGCAAACTTATGGAAGCAGAAGCTGCAGGGAATTTATTGAAGGGTTTAGTTAATACCGGCTTAATTGAGAGTGATCTAAATAATGTCTAATGAAATAGCAGTAGTTTTTGGAGCAAGTGGCTTTCTTGGTAGTCATGTAGCAGAGGCACTTTCCTCAGATGGCTATCAAGTACGATTGTTTGATCGTGCTCCATCGCCCTACAAACGAAGTGACCAGGAAATGATCGTTGGTAACATTATGAATCTGGAGGATGTAACTAAAGCTACACAAGGTGCCTCTATAGTCTACAACTTTGCCGCAATTGCAGATATTGATGAAGCCCATGAGAAGCCATTAGCTACTGCAGAAATTAATATTCTGGGGAATATGAATGTATTAGAAGCTGCCCGACTTGCCGGAGTACGCCGCTTTATCTTTGCCAGCAGCGTATATGTATATTCTGAATCTGGTTCTTTCTATCGTGCAAGTAAACAAGCAGCAGAACGATTTATTGAAACCTATCATGACCGCTACGGATTAGATTACACCATTCTGAGATATGGCTCTCTGTATGGAAGAAGGACTGACGGACGTAATGGTATTTATCGAATGCTTCATGAAGCAATTGAAAAACGTTCAATCACTTATAAAGGTAGTGGTGAGGCTATCCGTGAGTATATTCATGTAGAAGATGCTGCACGTATGAGCGTGCAAGTATTGGCATCAGAATTTGCTAATCGCCATCTGATTCTTACAGGACAGGAACGGATGCGTATCAAAGATGTTATGACGATGATTTCTGAAATTATGCCATGGCCAGTAAAACTTCATTTTGATGAAGCTAATACGGTACATCATTACGAAGTAACTCCATACGCATTTCAACCACGAATTGGTCGTAAATTAGTACTCAATGAACATGTTGATCTTGGCCAGGGTTTATTAGACTGTCTTAGAGAAATTCACAAAGAGTTACATCATTCAGGTGTAGATGATGATGCCACACCAGCGGCATCTGATAACAAGGCATGAAAGGTACTAATTGGGAATCCATAATCTTTGATTTTGACGGAGTATTAGTTGAATCAGGAGACATCAAAACTCAAGCATTTGCAGATCTTTATCAGTCTTATGGTAATACTGTAGTAAATGAAGTAATACAATATCATAAATTGAACGGCGGTCTGTCTCGTTATAAAAAATTCAGATATTTTCAACAAAATTTATTGAAAAAACCACCACTGACACAAAGTGAAGAAGAAGAGCTTGATAAAAACTTTTCTAAACTGATAGTCGAAGCTGTAATTGATAGTGACCCAGTGCCTGGTGCCAACGAATTTGTGCGGATAGAAGCATCTAGAATTCCACTATTTATTGCCTCGGGCACACCTGAAAAAGAACTAAATACAATCGTTACTCGTCGTGGACTAGATTCTTATTTCACCGAAGTACGTGGCTCGCCAAAATTAAAAGAAACCCTCATTGCAGAAATACTTTCTACACATGAACTCACACCCAAGTATGTACTTATGATTGGCGATGCTCTTATTGATTATCAAAGTGCTCAAGCTAATAATGTTGCCTTCTTAGGACGTGTGCGTATTGGAGATAAAAACCCTTTCCCCAAACATGTAAGTACAGTACACGATTTACATGCTTTGTTGTCCTGAATACACCAGAAAATCAGACAGATAGTATCTGTAAAAAACTTACTCTTTACTCTTGGTTATTTTAATAAGAAGAGCTTGTCAATAAAACTAGTACTATTAATACATGCTGCCTGATTATCTAGTAAAAATAAACACTACTAGTTTATAAGTATTCTAAGGAATAAATATTAACGCAATACACCACGTCTAAATAACTTCCAGAAAACTTTGCAGCCAAATAAAACAGGATGACGGCGGAGCCTAGGTGTAACCTCAATACATACACCAGTGTGGCGTTCAATCTTCCAGGCAGCATAATCAATACAGTCTCGGAAAGTAAATGTCGCCTTTGTCAATCGGAGTACTGAGAGGATTCTCCCCTGCCAACGACGTAATCGCCAGTTTCTTAATGAGCGGCTATGCTCATGATCATCAGCTAAACACCGATAGCCTACTCCTTGGATCTGATGCTCCTGTGGTAATTTCTCAAGTATCCCTACTAATGAAGGTAAAGCACACTCAGTTAAGCACCTATACTCATCCAGATTTAATTCAGTAAGTTGCCGTGCACGCGATTCTCGTTCTGGACGAAGTTCAGCTGCGTATGTGAGTGTTAAACCTTTAATCCAAATCTCTTCCGCAGTTACTACACGCGCACCTAATGCCTTAATAGTAGGTATAAGAAATGCTATTACAGCTTGTGCTAATGAATTGTAAATGCGTTTTCGAATATTTTCATCTCGAGCATATAATAACCGTACAGGCTGAGCAAAACGTGCCCACAAATATGAGTGAAACCAATGTTGGTTTCCTCTCTCAAATTCTGCCATTGAGATTACAGCATATTTAGCACGAAAAATTCTGCTATTAGCAGAGACCTCAAGATAAAATACGTTTGGTGGTAACCATGTATTAAAATAGCGCAAATAGTTTTCCTGGTAAGCATTACTGTAGTTATCCACCACCACATAGAAATCTACAACTCCATCACCAATTTCGTGAGAACGCAAACAAGAACCATAAAGAAGAATAGCGTCCAAAGATGAACTGAAACGTAATTCTAATTCTTCGACAAAGATTGAAAAATCAGCTGATACTGATTCTGATGCCATAGAAGAAACTTTAGAAACTAATGCATCTGAAGTTCTTTCACCTAATATTAATGTATTATCAGTCATTGATACGAATCTGTAGAAATTTTATATGCTACCAAGTCAAGAAAGTAACTGGACCTGCTGCAGATACTCTTAACGGACCATTTTGACTTGCTGCGTGGTAAGACTCTCCATCGACAATATAGTCATCATCTATAGTTAACTCAAGAGCACTGTCATTGTAGCTATGATAACCATCATCCTCCTTGAGCACTTCACCCCGCCCTGAAATTAGTGGCAATATTGAACGTATAGATTTTTTTCTTTTCTGCTTTACAAAAGTAATATGAATTGGCTCCTGCTCCTTACCCCAGTATGGGCGCATATTGAATAACAGGCGATCAAGCACACTAGCAAATAAAAATTGATGTGTACCGTCGTAATTTCTTCCTCCCACCTTAACAGTTTTCATCTTTGCTGGTGCCCATGCCCCCGTACGCCGTCTAAGAATCAACCCAATAAAATAACCTAACATAATTAGGCCAGAATATATTTCTCCTGTAATCCTAACCTGCTTGATGCCACTCCTTGAGAATATTACTGCACGGGCAATAATTCCGACTGCAAAAAACATTCCATACACTTTATCAGCACCTGCTTGCTCAATACACAACACATGTCTTTTTAATAGTACAGGCAAAGTCTTAGTCAACATATATTGACTTAATTTTTTTGCAGAGTCTTGTGGGTCATCGTATTTAACCAAATCAAGTGCTGTCATATTTGTTGTACCACCAGGTATTATTGCAAGAATTGGCCAATCTGCGCGAGCACATTCTGTGAACAAATGACTCAATATTGCTTGTACCGTTCCATCCCCAGCAGCAATTACCAATAAATCAATTCCAGCATCCAGAAGCTCATTAACGGCGTCTTTGAACTCATGTTTATTCTTTGCCTCTCGAAAAATTACACCGGGAATTTTTACTAACTCGTGCTTTATGGTGTCTTTACGTTTGCGGATTCGTCCACTAAGTGGGTTTAAAATTAACCCAACTTTAGCATCTCCTGTTTGTATTCTTTTAATTCGTAGCTCTTCTGTCATTTATACTAACCGGTGTACGGGTAAAAATCCGTACTGCCAGTTCTCCTTTATCTTGCCCAGGAATGATTCCTTCAAACCACGACTTCAGAGAGCCTTGATGCTGCCTTTCACGCCAACCAAGAACCACTCGTATAACAAGAATAATTGTAGAGACTAAATGCCATACAACCACTGACAAGAATCCAAGATCAGGCTGATTGATCATCCAGCTACCTGTTAATAATATTAAATTAGGGTTGCGCCTGGCAGTAATCAATCGGTTAAATGAATCAAATTTCCGCCATATAAATATATCAAATGATCCTACAAAAAACTGAAAGACACCCTCGCATAACCTACCTCCAATATAACCAATGAACATTAGCCATATCAATATTTCCACTCCAGATGTTGAGATTGAAACTGTGCTTAACCCAATTCCCCATGCCATGTACCAAAGTGGTGGATGAATAAGATCCAAACCATGATCAAGCACATCACCTAAACGGCTCGAAGTAACGGTTACCCTCGCCAATTTTCCATCAACAGTATCCAGGAAAGTCATGACCCATCCCATCATCAATCCTATTCCATAATTGCCGAACCAGAATGCAATTCCTGCCAACGCAGCAAAGACAAAACTCATTAGTGTTACATGATTGGGTGACAAACCAAAACGAACACAAAAATGAGTGGCCCAGGATGCAGGGATTGGCCAAACCCATTTAGTCACTAAATCAGTTACGCCTTTGTATGATCCAGAAAATAATTCTGCCTCAAGGATTTTGCAATTAAACCTATTTATAAATAATACATAAGGTGCATCCTTCTTTTTTAAGTTCTTTTGCTGAAACTCTAAATTTAAATCATCAAGTGAGTAACTTGGAAAAGCTGAAATAGTATCTCCATTCCCTTCTCCAAGGAAATCTTCCAGCACATTAGATGCACTACCATCAGCAATACGAATAGCGACTATTTGATCATTATTACTATTTAAAACTAGGTTTGATTGCGTTTTAATTAGTGCTGATAGCACCCTAGCATCAAATAAATGATCAGCACATAGAAATAGTACCTGCCCACCATCAGGAATACTGCCTAAGTCATCAACCAAGGCAATCTCTCCATTGTTAGCTTTTAGCATGCGCTGCAAACGTTCTCTGCCACTTAAGCCCCAAACGTTAACTTCACTGTTTCCAATAATATAAATAGAAATTGTCATCTATTAGTCTTTCAAATTTTGAAATTAGTAAACTACTGCCACCTAAAGCCTATGCTATCAATTAAGGTAAAACTATTTCGAGTGCAACTTTATGCAACATTACTGCCGCAATAAAAATTATCCCAAACAATTTACTTTATATCTGCACAAAAACTACAAGAATAACAGTTAAGGGATCCTCCGTAACCAAAGATTAGCTATTAGAATCAGTGCCAACCCTGGAAATAGTGCAGTCAGAGCTGGAGGGAAATGTAACAATAAACCTGCATTTGAAATAATCTGGTCAAGCAAATAGACACTAATGCCAACCACCACCGAAAGTACTAGCTTATTAGCAAAACCGGTTCTAGATGATCCAAATACGAAAGGTATGGAGAGTAACAGCATTGCAATTGTTGTAAATGCTCCACCTGCTTTTCGCCATAATGCTAACTCATATGCATCAGCTTCCTGACCAGTACTTTTTAAAAAACGAACATGTTTAAATAAGTCAAAAGGAGACAAACTTCCTGGCGACTTATTTAAAGTCGAAATATCAGTTGGATTAACAAATGATTTCCACTGCATCGAACTTGTACTTATAGATTCAATTTTTTTTCCTGTCTCATCAAACGTCTTGCTAATAACTTCGTTCAGCTCCCATAAATTATCATCAATAATGTCAGCATATTTAGCATGAGTATAAGTTAACAAAGATCCATTATTATCAAAGTGTAATACTTCTACATTTGTAGCTTTTTTGGCAGTTATCATTTCACCTATACGCAATATATTTCTTTCATTTCGTGTCCAAATTCCAAGTTTTTTCCCAAGCTGTACACTTTGC
The DNA here is from genome assembly GCA_965205785.1 of Nitrosomonadaceae bacterium. GTDB lineage: Bacteria > Pseudomonadota > Gammaproteobacteria > Burkholderiales > Nitrosomonadaceae > BJGV01. The sequence continues at coordinate 1,032,855 of OZ242188.1, read as the reverse complement.
TCAAGTGCTATAGCACGATGCAAGATTGCCCTTTGTTGAAGTTCAGGAGCGACAAACTGTTCCAATAAGGCAATAAAGATTAAGAGAATGAACCCAACAACAAGTGGCGCTATACTTACACGAATAGGAGAGATCCCTGCTATTTGTAATGCAGTTAGTTCTAGATTCTTTGCCAACCGTCCTAATGCAATCACGGTACCTAATAATGCAATAAATGGTGCAAGCTGGCTAAATCTTCGTGGCAACATTAACGCGGTGTATAAAAATGCATCCTTAACTCGATATGTACCCTTGCCCACATCATCCAGCTGATCTAATAAATCTAGAAAACTAAATAATGGCAAAAGTACTGCAGTTGCAATGCATAAACCAATGAAAACTTGGAATGCAAGATAACGGTTTACTATTAATATCATCTGGGCTGAAACAGTCGTTTCCAACCGTCAGGAAAAAGCAGACTAAGCGACACAACAAACATTAATACGTAAAGCCACCATACTCCAGGTATACTGCCTATTCTTCCCTGCTCCACCCACGTCTGTGCCAATCCATTTAAAATATAATAGACCGCAAAAACTAGAGCTGCGGAAAAATAAACCCTCTCACCTTCGTTACGTCTAGGGGAAGTACGACTAAATGGTATAGCAATCAGAGCTAACAAAACAGTCGCAATAGGTCGGGATAAACGCCATTGAAGTTCAGCTATGTCAGGTGGTCGACTTGAATCCATTAAAACGTTAGTTGCTGCTGATTTGCGCTTGTAATCCAATTCATTACTATCGTCACTAAAATACACTAATTTTTCAAAATGGGAGACGGTATCTTTTGTAGAAGAATGTGCAAGTTTATATAAATGGCCATCAAATAAGTGTATTTGAGGACGCTGACCACGAACTGGCTTCTTTTGCATCCCTTCTTTAGCAATAAGAATCTCACTCCCATTTTCCTTGCTAACATAATGAAATATATTTCTCATTTGTTTGCCGGACTCATCTTTTGAATCAATATAAACTACTCTGCCACTTTTTTCGCTTCCATAGAAACGCCCTGCTTGGAATCGATCTGTATTTAACTCAGCTTCTGCCTGAGCATTTAAAATATAATTCTCTTCATATGCCCAAGGTCGTACAAACATAGAAAGTGCTCCACTAATAATTCCAACAGGAATAGCTACTATAAGCACAGTAAAAATTATACGATGTTCACTAATTCCTATAGAGCGTAATACATTAATCTCCTGATCTCTATTCATTCTACCAAGTCCAATTATTACAGCAATATAAAGGGCGATTGGTACCAGAACTTCTAAAGCGATTAATGTCTTAAGCATTACCAGCTTAAGCATTGCGGCAATACCAAGTGACTCTGTTACTGCTTCTGCAAGAAAACGTGCACTACTAAAACTAGAGAATAGTCCAGTTAGAATCACAATTAAAACCGTGAAAGGGATCAATAACTCACGTGTAATATACCTGTCTATTATTTTCATGAACTCTCTCTTACAGACTTTTTATTGAGGCCACATTACTACATACCAAAGTAGTGCTAAATACTATTATTTTTACGTGAGATCAATGCTTCTTTCTCCAGAGCAGATTCTACAAGCGCTATATCCTCTGCCTTATCTACATCCACCCCAGCATTGGCATAGGGAATAATTACTGCTTGTGATCTAGCACCAGCCTTAGAAGACACAGCATTCAGTGCCTGGTTAAGTTTTGATATCCTTAGCAAATACAACAAAATAGCTATTGGGCCCAATATCTCTCCAACCAATCGCCAGGGTTGCTTGCGCATATCCTCTGCCCTTTTCCAAAAAGGGACCAAATTACGACCGCGGTGATTTAAAAAAGCAAAAAGATTACAACTACAAAAATTTCCATCACGAACCTTAATTACAGTTCGTCTTGCTCCTGGAAATGCAGTTATAACATTTTCATATTCAACTAAACCCACTGTAGCGTCACTATCTGCCTTACTAGACTCACTTAAAAAATACTTTACGATCTCAGGAGTTAATAACGCATGATCAGCTGTTGTCAAAAATACTGGTGTTTCTTTATCTATATGTTCAAGTCCTCTATTAGCACTACGACTCGGAGAGTCTAAGTTAGATACCCAAGTGACAAATCCATCTCCAATCCGTCGCTCCAATTCTGGACAAGCAGAGAGTGAAGGCTCTGGCGGGCCACATAAAACGATCCTTTCAATCATACCACTTGCTTCAAGGGCATCTAATACCCGAATTATCATTGGTACTCCACAAATCGGTGTAAATGCTTTGCAGACCATACCTGATTTGCTGGTGACCGGATCGTTAGCGGTACGATCTGCAGCCAAAACAATCGCAACAAATTTTTCTATCTTTTTAGTTGAAACTTGAACCTTAGACACTATATTTATTTGCCAAAAAATTAATCATAATTTTTTTCCAAAAATTCGATAACGTTTATACTCTTGGATCCCCGCTTTCTCGATCATCCCTCGCATAGGTTTATTATCCTCAAGGATCCAAGATACTTCAATTTCCCGAAATCCTCTGGAAAGACCAATTTTCCGTGGTGCATCGATCATCATAAAGGCTAATGCTGCACCTAAGGGAGTATTCTGGAATTTCTTACGTACACCCATTAACGGTATCCGACCAGTACGAATTTCACCAAATTTAAGTTGCTTAATCAGCTGATACCAGCCAAATGGGAATAGACTTCCATTTAACTTAGCAAATATCTCATTCAAATTTGGTAATGCCACCATAAATGCTGCTGGAATACCATCAACTTCAACGATCTGAATATACTCATCCTTTAGGAGAAAACGAAATGTACTCCCAAGTTCAGAAAACTCTTCTTCAGTAAATGGAACAAAACCCCAATTATCAGACCACGCATCATTAAAAATACCTCTTAATATTTCCATCTCTACTTTAAGTTGATTACGACGTAAAACTCTTGTATGTATCCGCTTAGAAAATTTATCTACCAAAATACGCATAATCTTTGGAACTTCCATGTCCAGCTTCATCAAATATGCAAGCAGATCCTTTAGCGGATAATAACCTTGCTCTTCAAGTAGCTTTCCATACCATTTAGGAGAATGTGGCATCATAACCATTGGGGGCTTATCAAAACCACTCACAAGCACTCCACACTCCTGATTAATAGAGAAATTATATGGTCCGCTTACATGTTTTGTACCCCGTTCAGCAAGCCATTTCTCTGCTGTTTGTATTAATGCCGCAAATACTTCCTTATCATCCACACTTTCTAATAGCCCAAAATGGCCAGTATCCGCGCCATAAATTTGGCGATGGAGCTGGTCAATTTGTGCACTAATTCTCCCAACCGGCTGATTATTACGGTATGCAATCCAGGCCTGCCATTCTCCATGCTTAAAAAAGGGATTTGACTTAGAAAAATGCCAGCGCCTCTCAAGGCGTAATGGTGGCACCCACATAGGATCATTTGCGTAAACAAGCCAAGGAACATCAATAAATTTTCTTAATTCATGACGATTTGTAACTGGATTCACAACTACTTCTGCAGAAACTGGCAAGTTTGATTTTTCATTCATGATATGAAGATAAATATTAAATTATTAAATCTTTGAATTACTAGTCACTAGAATACACATATAACGTTCAATTGTGCGTTAATAAAACTTTTTAGCTATAATCACAGATCGTTACTTATATATCAATGGAATCAAAAAATTTATCTTTTGGAGTGTTTATCTTACCAATAGGAGAAAATTATGAGCATGATGTCTGAATTCAAGGAATTTGCAATAAAAGGGAACGCAGTTGATATGGCAGTAGGTATTGTCATTGGAGCTGCATTTGGTAAGATTGTTTCTTCATTTGTCAGTGATGTCATCATGCCACCAATCGGGTTGCTACTGGGGGGGATGGACTTTAGTAAACTGGCCTTTACCTTGAAGGAAGCATCCGGAGATGTTGCTGCTGTGGCTATTAATTATGGCAAATTTATTCAGACAATGCTTGATTTTGTAATCATAGCTTTTGCAATCTTTATGGTGGTCAAAGCAATGAATGCATCAAAGAAAAAGGAAGAGGAAGCTTCACCACCCACACCGGAACCTACAAAAGAAGAATTATTACTTTCTGATATACGTGACATCCTAAGAGAAAAACAATAAATTTTTATACTGATATTTTTAGCCATTAAATTAAAGCCTTGATTGCTTTTGCAAAGCAAATACCATTCACAAAGTTGAATCATGCAATTAAAATTAAAGTTTTTATAACAATATTTTTACTTATAAGGTAGATTAGTTATGGATGACCCTGAATTAAACCTGTTAGTTTCATTTATCCTTGTACCTATCGCTATATGGCTTCATATCTGGGTTAGGAAACGTAAGGAAAGTCGACGTAATGAGTCCGGGCAAGTAGAATTCGGAAGCCTTGGCTCAACACTAATATCAACTATCGGAGAGGGAGTAGCTATTATTACAAGCCTAATACTAATGATCTGGGTCGCGGGATCTATTTTAAAATATTTCTTTCCGCAAGTATTTGGCACACAAATGTAATCTATGTTATCTCCTAGAAGGAACATAGTATTCTACTATCGGCAGTTATTTTAGATAAAGAATAATAGACCCTTATAAATCATATTAAATTCTTATTTGACCAGCTTGATTACTTGGCAGCTGATACTTTTGTTTTAAGTTTGGTTGCCTTAGTTTTAGTCCCAGTCTTTGCTCGTTTCTGCTCAAACTCAAATCGCGTTTTCCCACCCTCATCGGCTACCAAATAAGCTGAGAAAGGCCTTCCTTTCTTTGAAATAAATTTAGAAAGCAGGTCTGTTTTTCCTGTGTGTAATAACTTTGTAACTTGCTCACGTTCGATTGGACGCTTGAGAATTATTTTTCCAGTTCTGAAATCACATTTTCGGTTGGCTCCAACTGCATTTTCACAAGTGTAACTTATACCATGTTCAAATACTCGACCATAACACTTGAGGCATTTACCCAAGGAATCTTGATCTGAGAAATCTACTTCCTCTGTACTCTCATCATTATTTTCACCAAAATCAAACTTCATTTCATATTCATCTGTGAGCTTTATATTTGCATTAAATAATCTACCCATTTTACTCCGAAAACCTTGCAGCGTACCAACCTGGCGGTGTGTAATTAGTTCTTCCATTTCAGATATTTCAAATTGCCTGCCGGCAAGTATTTTCCACAATGCAAAATCACATTTTTTACATTGAAATTTCTTGTAGGTTTCCTGGATTACCCCACCGCACTTTGGACAGGGTGAAATAAGTGTTGAAAAATCTCCGCTTATAGTCTCGCCACGATGATTCTTTGCTTGTTCCACCATATGGCGTGTCATATCAGCAATTTCTTCCATGAAAGAGCTACGCTCAAGCTCATTTTGCTCAATTTGCCGTAGTTTGAATTCCCAATTCCCAGTCAGCTCGGGTGACGTAAGTTCCGGGACCTTCAAACCGCGAAGAAGAATAATCAATGAAAAAGCTTTAGCTGTAGGATGTAATTCTCGGCCCACACGCTGTAAATAATTCTCAAATACCAACCCTTCGATAATTGAAGCACGAGTTGCAGGGGTACCTAACCCTTTGGCACTCATTGCTTCGCGCAGTTCTCCATCTTCTACTAACTTACCTGCACTTTCCATAGCTGATAGTAATGTTGCCTCGTTAAATCTAGCTGGTGGCCGGGTCTGATTTACAACTACTTCTATCTCTTCTGCATGTACAGATTCATTCTGTTTTACAGCAACTAAAGATGAATCTTTATTAGCTCCATTTACTCGTGCCTCTTTACCATAAACAGCTTGCCATCCGGGATTAACCATTACTTTGCCCTCAGTTTTGAATGGCTCATTCTCAACTCGGGTGATTCTGATAGTTACAAGAAATTCTGCAGCAGGATAGAAAATTGCCAAAAAGCGTTTTGTTACCAAATCATAAAGCTTCTCTTCAGCTTCATTTAACCGCTTAGGTTTGAGCGAAGTAGGAATTATTGCAAAATGATCTGAAATTTTAGAATTGTTAAAAATTCGTTTGTTTGATTTTACCCACTCAGAGCTCAAAATTTGTTCTGCAAATAAACCATAGTGAGAATCCTTCATTGCTCCCAAAGTATCTTTTACAGTTGAAATATAATCTTCTGGTAGCGCACGTGAATCAGTACGAGGATATGTCAATACTTTATGTTTCTCATATAAAGCTTGAGCTAATCCAAGCGTCATCTTTGCAGAAAACCCAAATCGCCCATTAGCATCTCGCTGCAAACTAGTAAGATCATAAAGCCTAGGGCATACTTCTTTGGCAGGCTTGCTTTCTTCACTAACTATGCCAGGCTTGCCCTGGCATTTGATACGAATAGACTCAGCAATTTCCTGATCCCACACACGCTCGGCTTTATGTTCAGCGTCTTTTTTATTCTTAATAAATTTTTCATCAAACCAGCGTCCGTTATAACTACCATCTGTTGCGAGAAAAACACCATGAATCTCCCAGTAATCTCGAGAAATATACTTTTTAATTGTCTCTTCACGCTCAATAAGAAGTGCCAAAGTAGGAGTTTGCACCCTACCTACTGTAGTTTTATGAAAACCACCTTCCTGGGAATTAAATGCTGTCATTGCCCGCGTACCGTTAATACCAACCAACCAATCAGCTTCAGACCGACTCACAGCAGCCTGAGCTAGAGCATGCATAGCATCATTCTCTAGTAAATTTGTGAAGCCATCTTTTATCGAGCTTGGCGTCATTGACTGTAGCCATAGACGCATAATTGGCTTTTTTGTTGCCACATAACGTGCAATATATTGGAAAATTAATTCCCCCTCACGTCCTGCATCACAGGCATTGATAAGCCTATCAACATCTTTCCGTTTAATGAGTTTCTTTAGAAGCTTTAATCGTGGTTTAGTTTTCTCAATAGGATTAAGATCAAAGTGAGGTGGAATTACCGGTAGATTTGCAAAACTCCATTTACCACGTTTAACTTCGTATTTTTCTGGTACCGCAAGTTCTAGTAAGTGGCCCACAGCTGATGACAACACATACTCTTCACTTTCATAGTAGTCAGAATGCTTCACAAATCCACCCAAAACCCGTGCAATATCGGTAGCAACTGATGGTTTCTCAGCTATGATTAAGACTTTACCCATAAGGTTCTCTTGTAAATTCCTTTCGTATGGTCAACAATGCTTTTAAAATTACGGTGGGAGATTACCACAATAAATGGCTTGAAAGCTCAGTTAGATAAAAAAATGAGCCGTAATAATTTTCAAATTAAACTTACAATAGTATTCAATCTAACGCTTCAGGAACAATTTTAATTTAATTTTAAATGGTAATTTTGAGTTTTTATAAATTTAGTTTCGAGCTTTTGGAGCACTCAGAATCCTATTATTAATTAAATTCACAGGTAGTTTATTCTGAGATTCCGCATATATCTATTTAATCCGAATATCAAGCATGGCGGATACAGCTAATACAGTCAAGCAGTTACAAAGATACAATTTGTTATTATACCGAGTACCACAGCAATAGTTACTATGCAAAAGCACACTACTTAGACATTAAAACCATTTTCTAATACTAATTGAGTAGTGTCTAAAGAAAGGAAATTTAGCTGGCTTTTAAATTTTTACCCTGTCTAAAAGGAAATATAAACCTAACCAGGAGTAAACCAGATGTGATTTTAGAGACGATAATGTCCCAGACTTTATGAAAATCTCCCGTAAAAATTATTACGGGGTTTTTACTGAATCAAGAATCCGAATTGGCTGAGTAGTTTGCATTACCAACGCATAAGATACTTTTTCAAATACCCTGAATACAAATACTAATCCGGCTCGCTCTTCAGGTAATTCTACAACCTCGCGCTTAGGTGGTGAGCCCAATTCATCAAAAGAGCGATCAACTTTGAGTGAGTTATCGCCTGTTTCAGACAAGTGCCGACGATAAATTGCCAGCACATTCCCTGTTTCCAGTCCATCTTGCATCCCTTTACTCAGGACAACAATAGAGCCTTTGCCAATTTCTGTAACGCCACCATAAACAGAAATAATACGCCCATTAACATCCTGTTCTGGAGCATGTGGTGCGTAGTTAATAAATGCTGTAGGTGGTGCAGGAATTAACCGGTCTCCTTTAAATATTTCTAATGAAGAACGAACAATAGAGATGGTGCTAAGCTCAGCAAACCTTTCTACCACTGCGTCTCCTAAATATACAGCTTCATATCCTAGAACTTTACCTTTATTCTCCCCAAGCCATCCTTCACCCACATAATCTCCAAACGACTCAGGTACCAGATACTCACCCAACCATTCAGGTAACAAGGCCTCATCATCAGAGATGTCAGGATCAATCAGAGCTTTTCCGGGACGAAAGATTTGCCATGATGAACCTTGATCTGTTGGCATATTCTTAGCATATACCTGATCACCCTTACTTAATAACACTCGGTTGTCAGTGGTCCCCAGTACTATTGGCGCGCTTTCAAGACTGTCTTTATCTATTACCAAAGGCTGGCTTAGAAAAGGCTCAATTGCCGCAACCGGAATGCTTGGAATCGCGTCAGCATCAGACTTCTCCATTCGTACATGAGGAGACAATCTTTCCATTACAACAGTCTCTTTAATTATCCGTAATTTATTTCCATCAGGTGTTCTCTCTATTACGATAAGATCTCCAGGATAAATTTTGTGAGGATTCTTTATCTGCTGCTCATTTAAATCCCAGATCTCCTTCCAACGCCAGGGGTCTTTCAGAAAACGTGAAGAAAGACTCCAGAGTGTGTCGCCAGGAACTACAACGTATCGATCAGGTACGTTGTTTTGAAGTTTAACGTCAGCTGCATTAGCCATTGGCCCATAAAGCAGACCCACAAACAAAATCACAGATATAATAGAATTATGCATGAGACCCCTCGGTCACCGAAAAAGCCCAATTTTTAAGGCTTAGTAATATAAAATGTCACATTAGAATTAACTATCGGCACTTTATATAAAACAAATAGGTTAATTTTGTCTAAATCTTGTATTTAATCCATTAGATATACAATTTAAATAAAAATGCTTTTATGGCTCTTCTAAAGATTTTACGATACCCGGACGAACGACTACATAAGGTTGCGGCTAAAGTTCCAGAAGTGACTGATGAAATTCGCACTTTGGTACACAACATGGCAGAAACTATGTATGCTGCCCCTGGAATCGGTTTAGCAGCAACACAGGTAGATGTTCACCAATGTGTGATTGTAATTGACGCATCTGACACCCACGACCAGTTACACGTATTAATCAATCCAGAAATCACATTTTCATCTGGAGTGTCTGATATCGAAGAGGGTTGTCTGTCAGTACCAGGAATTTTTGAAAAAGTTCGTCGCGCTGAGTACATTACAATTAAAGCATTGAATATTCATGGGAACCCATATGTACTTGAGGCCAATGGATTATTAGCAGTCTGCATTCAACATGAAATGGATCATTTAATAGGTAAAGTGTTCGTTGAGTACTTATCACAGCTAAAACAGACAAGAATTCGTGGAAAACTAAAAAAACAACAACGAAACATAATGTAACTGATTATTTGTCTGGCATTTTCTACAGATAATTAACCACTTTAGTAGTGATATAAGTCTTATAGAATTTCTGACATAAGTAAAATACTTAATGGTATCTAAAATAGCTAATCATGAAGATTATTTTTGCAGGTACGCCACAATTTGCTGCACATGCACTTGAAGCTCTAATAACTGAAGGACATGAGATTGCACTTGTATTGACCCAGCCGGATCGTCCAGCTGGAAGAGGGATGAAGTTAAATGCTAGCGCAGTTAAATCACTAGCACAAAAGCACAATCTTACTTTATTGCAACCACGATCGCTTAAGCAACCTGGGATACACGAGCAGTTAAATAAAATTTGTGCAGATATAATGGTAGTAGCAGCCTATGGACTAATTTTACCTTCAATCATTTTAAATAATCCGTGTCTTGGATGTATAAATATCCATGCTTCTTTGTTGCCACACTGGCGAGGCGCCGCACCAATTCAAAGAGCCATTCTGGCCGGTGAACGGGAAACCGGTATTACAATTATGCAAATGGATCAAGGTCTTGATACTGGTAACATGTTACTGCAACGGAGTATCCCTATACTACATAATGACAACACTAAAACTTTATCCGATAAGCTTGCCAGACTCGGTGCAGAATGTGTTGTTGAAACACTAAATATTTTAAAAAATCAAAAGATTGTTGCAATACCACAAAATGAAAAAGATGCAAGCTATGCTCCAAAACTGGAAAAAGGAGAAGCAAAAATTAACTGGCAGTTGAGTGCTGAAAAAATCAGTTATTCCATACGAGCATTTAATCCTCATCCTGGCGCACATTCTATGGTAGATGGACTCTCTCTTAAAATTTTTCAGGCAAGGCCAACTACTAATACCATGGGTTCCCCGGGTGAGATTCTATCAACCGGACAAGAAGGCATCGTCGTTGCTTGCGGTAAAGGTTCTCTAGTACTAGAAATAGTACAGAAACCTGGTGGCATAAAACTACGCGCTGCTGAATTCCTTACTGGGCATTCATTGAAACCTGGTGACTATTTTACGTAAGCAAGATGATTAAAACTCAGCTCTTAGCTACTTATGCAGTGAGTAAGGTACTAGCAGGAGCAAGTTTGACCGTTGTTTTAAAAGAGTTATGGCGCACTCATCATACTCTCTCAGACCAACAACGAGGAGCCATTCAGGATATAAGTTATGGCGTTTTAAGGTTCTACGGACAACTAGATACGTTGCTTGGTCTGTTACTTAAGAAGCCTCTAAGAAAACAGGACCTACGATGTTTATTGTTAGTAAGCTTATATCAACTACAATACAGTAAAGCTGCTTCATATGCGGTGGTTGACCATGCCGTATCTGCATCCTTGAATCTAAACTATGACAAGGGTGTAAAAGGACTGATTAATGCAGTACTACGTGGTTTTATAAGACAACGCGAAACTCTCCTAAAAACGACAGATAAAAAGGAGGTAGGAAGATACTCCTACCCACAGTGGTGGATAGATAAACTTCGTGGACAATATCCTCGAGAATATAGTGCAATACTTGAAACAAGCAATCAAAGGCCATCAATGACTCTTCGAGTCAATAAAAACAAAATTGGGATTTTAGAATATCAGAATCAGCTAAATGATCATAACTTGAGTGCGCAGATAGTATGGAACAATGCTCTCATTCTTCAACAGCCGGTAACAGTAGAAAAACTACCAGGATTTACGTCAGGCCTGGTTTCAGTACAGGATGCAGGTGCACAATTAGCCGCGCCATTCTTAGATACACATGACGGCATGTATGTTTTGGATGCTTGTGCTGCTCCTGGTGGAAAAAGTGGACATTTACTAGAGCTAGTTGATATAGACCTAACTTCACTAGATAATGATCCTGCACGGCTTAATCTTGTAAAACAAAATTTTGAACGACTCGCTTTCAAAAATTATCGCATTGTCTGCGGTAATGCAGCTAATCTGTCAGAATGGTGGAATGGAAAATTATTTGACCGGATTTTAGCTGATGTCCCATGCTCTGCATCGGGGGTAGTTCGCCGTCATCCTGATATAAAATGGCTAAGACGTCCAAGTGATATCATCCAATTTATCTCAATTCAACAAAAAATCCTCAATGCCTTATGGCAGACCCTGGCTAGAGATGGTAAATTGCTCTACGTTACCTGTTCTGTGTTTTTTGAGGAAAATAAATTACAGGTTGAAGAATTTTTGCTTAATCATTCAGATGCTAGAATTATACCGTTACCTACGGTTGAAGCTCTTGACGGACAACTGCTGCCGAATTCCCAGCATGATGGTTTCTACTATACCTTGCTACAAAAAGTCTAACTGTGCTGCGCAGGTAGTACGTGTGGCTGCAACAATGCTGCTAACCACTTTGCTATTAATGTCCTTTACAGCAGAAGCAGACGGTATAAAGTTAAAGTTCGTTGAACTAGATGCTGTTGACGATGGCTATCAATTCAACGCTGATATTGAGATAGCTTTGAACCCTACTCTAAGAAAAGCACTCAAAAAAGGTATCGTACTTTATTTTGTAACTGATTTTAGATTAGTAAGTCCGCGCTGGTACTGGTTTGATAAAAGAATTGCTCGAAGCAAACAACGGGATGCGCTGAGTTACTATGCGCTCACACGCCAATACCGTCTGAGTGGCGGGTTACAAAAGCAGAGTTTCAGTACTTTAAAAGAAGCGTTACGAGTCTTAAGCCGGGTGCGAGGCCGCCCTATCGTAGCAAGTTCAAAATTGCTACAAGATAAAGAATATATAGCAAAGTTACGTATGCGATTAGACCTATCACGACTTCCAAAACCGTTTCAAGTAGAAGCACTTGGTTCAAAAGAATGGAACCTGAGCTCAAACTGGAAACAATGGAAACTTAGATTCCCTTTGCAAAGGCTTATTCTTCAGGATAAACCGTGAAATACATAATAATTATTGGCGCTGTTTTAATTAGTGCGGTAATGCTATTTCTGCTTGCTATTGCAGGCGATGATACTGATTTCTTTGAACGAAAATATCAGCTTCTAATTCAGCTTAATGTTGGTTTCGTGCTGTTTCTCATGACAGTAGTTGGATATCTACTCTGGAGACTCAGACGTAGGCTTAAAAAAGGAGTATTAGGTTCCAGGCTTGCGTTACGCTTATTACTCATTTTCTCTCTAATGGCCGTTCTGCCAGGTGTATTAGTATACGGTGCATCAGTACAATTCCTTGGTAAAAGTATAGAGTCCTGGTTTGATGTTAAGGTTGACCAGGCGTTGGAGGGAGGTTTAAGTCTTGGACGAACCACGTTGGACAATTTATTGGAAGAATTACAAAAGAACGCCCAAGTCACTGCCATTACCCTATCTGGACAGTCCGCTCTACCATTACCGGAACTAAACCAACTACTAGAGCAATCACAAGTACAAGAAGCAACACTATTTAATAAGGATGGCAGGGTAATTGCGTTTTCTGATACCGCCGGTATGGAAGTTCCAGATATGCCAAGTACTGCTGTGATGCGCCAAGTTAGAATGCAAGAAGCCTATAGTGCTGTTGAATTTATACCAGGAAAAGGCTTATATTTGCGTGTGGTTGAACCAGTTCCAGTAAATGTTCTTAATTTAGAAGGAGACATCCAAATTTTGCAGTTGTTGCAACCAGTACCAAAGCAATTAGCAGAAAATGCAGAAAAAGTTCAAACAATATATCGTGATTATGAAGAACTGTCATTGTCGCGCCATGGCCTGAAAAGGCTCTACGGAGTGACATTAACTTTGGTTCTACTACTCTCACTCTTTTCTGCGTTAGCTGCTGCTTTCCTTATTAGTGAGCGACTCAGCGCTCCACTAGGTAGGTTGGCAGAAGGTACTCGCGCAGTGGCACAGGGTGACTTTAGTAGAAGGCACCCCGTACAAAGTAAAGATGAATTGGGTGTACTAACTGAATCATTCAATCTCATGACTCAGCAGCTAGAAGAAGCACGTACAGAAACGCAACGTAATCAGCATGAGGTTGAAAGTGCTAGAGCTTACTTAGAGAGTATTCTGGCTAATCTTTCATCAGGAGTCCTTGTATTTGATGAAAGTTTACGTATGCGTACTGCAAATCTAAGTGCTGAATATATTTTGAAAGTTCCATTAGCAAGTCTTGAGGGATTAACTATGGAAGAATGCACTACCCAAGAACCCCAACTTCTTGCCTTAGAAAATGGAATTCGTGAAGGATTCCAATCGGGCAAGACCGGTGAATGGCAATGTCAAGTGGAGCGAACTAGCGATGGCATAAACCAAGTTTTGCTCTTACGTGGAACACGTCTCCCACATGTCTCGGGAGGCGGGGGTGTTGTAGTTTTTGACGATATTACTAATTTACTACAAGCACAACGTACTGCCGCATGGAGAGAAGTTGCCAGACGTCTCGCTCATGAGATCAAGAACCCTCTTACGCCGATACAACTTTCTGCTGAACGAGTACAGCAGAAACTGGCCAGAAAATTGGATCCACAAGATTCAGAAATTTTGAAAAGATCAACTGAAACAATTGTTAATCAAGTGGCCGCCTTGAAGACAATGGTAAACGAATTTAGTGAATATGCACGCGCACCAGAACTAAAACTGCGTTTGCTAGATCTCAATAAACTAATACAGGAAGTACTAACGCTATATGAAACAACAAGTGTTGCTGAAGGTGGTGAACTTCACTCACATATACACTTAGACTTAACTCCTAATTTACCACCTGTAAAGGGAGACTCAACCAGATTGCGCCAGGTCATTCACAATCTTCTGCAGAATGCAGAAGATTCACTGGCTGATATTTCGGAACCAGTCATTACTGTGAGCACGAAAATGGTACAAGACGGAGTATGTCTTAGCCTAAGTGACAATGGCAAAGGTTTCCCCGATCATGTGAGAATGCGTGCGTTTGAACCATATGTTACTACTAAATTAAAAGGTACAGGACTGGGCCTACCAATAGTAAAAAAGATTGTCGAAGAACATAATGGCGCCATTCAAATTGAAAATATCCAACCGCATGGCGCCCATATTGCCATTACTCTACCAACTGTAGCTAAAGATGGCTCAACTATTACCCATGAGATAACATGATCATAATCAACTAAGTCCCTTTAAAAATATCTCATTATATACAATGAAAAAGTAAATTTTATAATTATGACCAACAATACAATACTAGTTGTCGATGATGAAATTGGCATACGTGAGCTACTATCTGAAATCTTACGTGATGAGGGTTACCATGTAGCGCTAGCAGAAAGTGCGGAACAAGCGCGTGTTTGGCGAAACAAATCACGCCCTGATCTGGTACTTCTTGATATTTGGATGCCAGATACAGACGGTGTCACTCTGCTGAAAGAATGGGCAAGCAACGGGTTACTAACTATGCCTGTAGTAGTAATGTCAGGACATGGCACCATAGCAACTGCAGTTGAAGCAACCCGTATTGGAGCTTTTGGTTATCTAGAAAAACCTGTGCCATTACAAATGTTATTAAGTACGGTAGGACAAGCATTACGTGGGGGTCAAAGTAAGCTTTCCTCAACCCTTTCACTTGCTAGTCTTGGAAAAGGGCCATTGATCGCAGACCTAAAAAAAAGACTGGAACAGATATCTAACTTAAAAACACCACTACTTCTTACCGGGGAACAAGGAGCAGGAACAGAATTATGTGCCCATTTCCTTCATCGATCTAACACACCATGGATAGAACCTGATACGTTTATATCACTATCGGACGCTCCATTTAATTTACTTGAACAAGCAAGAGACGGACTGTTATTTCTAAAAGAAATTGGCAACCTAAATGGGCTAGAACAAAAAGGTTTACTAAAACTACTAAGTAAACTCGAGAAATACAATGTTCGTCTTGTATGTGCAAGCTCCCTACCACTAGCACAACTAACAGCTCAAGGTGAATACGATCCAAAATTGTATGAGGCTTTAAGTGGACTTTGTATCAATGTCCCTGCGTTAAGGGCACATAGAGAAGATATTCCTGAACTTGCCAACCAAATTCTTTCGCATTGTATTGAATCAGGAGATGCATCTCTTCAACAGTTTAATACTGCTGCACTTAACGCCTTGCGCAACTATGATTGGCCTGGCAATTTAATGCAACTTACTGGAACGGTACGCTCTTTGGCACTGACCTGTACGGGTAAGGAAATTTCAGCTGATGACGTAAAAAATATCCTTGCAGTACCAATACCGGTGCAATCTGTTCCCAATATTCCGATTAATATGCATTTGCGGGAAGCCCGTGATTTATTTGAAAAGTCATATTTTGAACAGTTAATTGACCATGAAAGGGGCAATATGACTCGAGTAGCAGAGCGGGCGGGGTTAGAACGTACGCATCTTTATCGAAAACTCAAACTATTAGGCATCAAACTACGAAGCCACTGATATTACACAAAAGTCCCTTAAAATTGGTTCATCGTGGTTGTCTGGCTTCGCTTCTTAAGCCATAATACTCCCTTTACCCAGTCAAATATTGTCACACTGTTTTTACAGATGTGCTGCTGGATATTTTTCTTAATTTATTTGTTGAGCAAGGGAGTTTGTGTCCATGGGAACATTTAAAGATTTTGACCCACCAGTGTTCAAAAACCTAACTAGTGCTGTTCGTGCATTAGCAATGGATGCTGTGCAAAAAGCCAATTCTGGGCACCCTGGAATGCCAATGGGTATGTCTGAAATTGCCGAAGTACTATGGATTCACCATCTGCGGCATAACCCTGCTAATCCTAATTGGGCAGACCGAGACCGTTTCGTTTTGTCTAATGGACATGGCTCAATGCTAATTTATGCGCTTTTACACCTTACCGGGTATGATTTATCAATAGAGGATATAAAGCAATTCCGTCAACTCCACTCCAAAACTCCTGGTCACCCGGAATATGGTTACACACCTGGTGTCGAGACTACGACTGGGCCTTTAGGCCAAGGTATTACAAATGCTGTAGGTATGGCCTTAGCAGAAAAGATTCTTGCTTCCGAATTTAATCGCCCAGGTTTAGATATTGTTAATCATTACAGCTATGCATTCCTTGGTGATGGTTGTCTTATGGAGGGAATCTCCCATGAAGCCTGTTCTTTGGCAGGAACACTAGGACTTGGCAAATTAATCTGCTTTTATGATGATAATGGTATTTCGATAGATGGCCACGTAGAGGGCTGGTTTAGTGACGATACTCCTAAACGCTTTGAGGCTTATGGATGGCATGTAGTGCCTGATGTCAATGGTCACGATCCTGCAGCAATCGAAGCAGCTATTGAGAATGCCAAACAAACAAGCGAAAAACCTTCAATGATTTGCTGCAAGACTGTAATAGGTATGGGCTCTCCTAATAAAGCAGGAACCCACGAAGTTCACGGAGCAGCGCTAGGTGAAGCAGAAATAGCTGCTTCACGTCCGCACATAGGCTGGGATCACTCACCGTTCGACATACCGAAAGAAATCTATGACGTATGGGATGCTCGTGCCAAAGGTAAAAAGATAGAAGATGAATGGACTCATAAACTTGATGAATACTCAAAAAAATATCCAAGTGAAGCTGCTGAATTCAAACGCCGCATAGCAGGGGATCTCCCAGACAAATGGTATGAACATGCAGAAAAAATTATTAATCAAGTCAATGATAAAGAAGAGACCATTGCAAGCCGCAAAGCTTCACAAAATGCTATTGAGGGTTTAGCCCCTGTTTTACCAGAGCTAGTAGGTGGTTCTGCTGATCTGGCAGGATCCAATCTTACTCTATGGTCTGGTTCTAAAGGTGTTAGTCATGAAACCGGTGGCAACTATATTTATTATGGCGTACGTGAATTTGGCATGAGTGCAATAATGAATGGATTATCATTGCATGGCAGCATAATACCTTACGGCGCTACATTCCTTATGTTCTCAGAATATGCCCGTAATGCCCTGCGAATGGCAGCTCTGATGAAAATACGTAATCTATTTGTGTTTACGCACGACTCAATTGGCCTAGGTGAAGACGGACCAACACACCAACCAATAGAACAAACCGCAACGCTTCGATTCATTCCCAACATGGATGTATGGCGCCCATGCGATTCTGTCGAATCAACAGTAGCCTGGGCACGTTCAATTGAGCGTAAAGATGGTCCGTCAACTCTTATTTTTAGCCGTCAAAACCTACCTTTCCAGAAACGTAATGCTGCAACAATTAAGTTGATTGACAAAGGCGGCTACATTCTGTCAGAGGCGGCAGGCGGGAAACCACAGGCTATAATTATTGCAACTGGCTCAGAAATAGGATTGGCCATGAGTGCGCAGCAAGCATTGAACGAATCAGGCATCAAAGTCAGAGTTGTTTCAATGCCATGTACTAGTTTATTTGACCGACAGAATCAAGCCTATAAAGACAGCGTACTTCTGAATGGTGTAAAACGCGTTGCAGTGGAAGCAGGCACAGCAGATTACTGGCACAAATATGTAGGGCTTGAAGGAGCAGTAGTAGGAATGACCACTTTTGGCGAATCTGCACCTGCTAGTGACCTATTCAAACACTTTGGCTTCACTGTAGATAATGTTGTGAAGGCGGTTAAAAATATAATCTAATTTTGGTTAAGTGGCATAAGATTTTTGTCCACTATAGTTTAAACTTTTTTTATTCAAGGGGCTTTCAATATGACAATTAAAGTCGGTATAAATGGATTTGGCCGTATTGGACGTATGGTATTTCGTGCAGCGGTCCAAGATTTTAAAGACATCGATGTCGTTGCTATCAACGATTTGCTCGAGCCAGATTATTTAGCATACATGCTAACACATGACTCAGTACATGGGCGCTTCAAAGGCGAGGTCAAGATAGAAGGTAATAATACTCTTGTAGTCAACGGTAAAAAAATTCGTTTGACCGCTATTAAAGATCCCGCAGAGCTTAAATGGAATGAGGTAGGCGCGGATATTGTTATTGAATCTACCGGGCTCTTTCTTACTAAAGAAACTTGTGAAAAGCATATTACTGCAGGTGCAAAGAAAGTAATTATGTCGGCTCCTTCTAAGGATGGTACACCTATGTTTGTCTGTGGAGTGAATGACACAACCTATGCTGGTGAAGCTATTATTTCCAATGCTTCTTGTACAACTAACTGTCTTGCGCCCGTCGCCAAAGTACTAAACGACAACTTTGGCATTAAACGTGGTCTGATGACCACTGTACATGCTGCCACAGCCACCCAAAAAACTGTTGACGGTCCTTCTAACAAAGATTGGCGTGGAGGGCGCGGTATTCTTGAAAACATTATCCCATCTTCAACTGGTGCTGCTAAAGCTGTAGGAGTGGTTATCCCGGAATTGAACAAAAAACTTACTGGTATGGCATTCCGTGTTCCAACTTCAGATGTTTCAGTTGTGGATCTCACTGTTGAGTTGGACAAAGAAGCCACCTATGACGAAGTCTGTGCAGCCATGAAAAAAGCATCTGAAGGAAGCATGAATGGTGTACTTGGCTATACTGATCAAAAAGTTGTTTCTACTGACTTTCGGGGTGAGAGTTGCGTATCTATTTTTGATGCGGATGCAGGCATGTCCCTAGACAAAACATTTGTAAAGGTTGTCTCTTGGTATGACAATGAATGGGGATATTCCAGTAAAATTCTTGAAATGGCACGAGTAATAGCCAAATAGTTACATAGTAAAAATTTCTAGGTGGGGGGGAGGCTCATCCCCTGCTTTCTTATTTATGCTACATACTTAGACATTGTCTGTAGTAACAAACTTCAAGATATTTTTCTTACCAAATATATTTGGATCAGCTATGCCAGTCATTAAACTTACTGACCTTAATCTGAAAAATAAACGAGTATTCATTCGTTCTGACCTTAACGTACCAATCAAAGATGGCGTAGTAACATCTGATGCACGTATTACCGCTTCTATGTCTACCATAGATTACTGTCTGAAACAGGGGGCCAGGGTAATGGTAACCTCACACTTGGGTCGTCCTGAAGAAGGTGTATGGTCTGAAGAAAACTCCCTAAAGCCTGTTGCTGAAAATATATCGGCACGTTTAAATAAACCAGTTCATTTAATTAAGGACTGGGTCGAAGGTGGGTTTGAAGTTAAGGATAGCAATCTTGTAGTATTAGAAAATTGCCGCTTTAATAGAGGTGAAAAGAAAAATTCTGAAGAAACTGCACAAAAATATGCCAAGCTCTGCGACGTGTTCGTAATGGACGCCTTTGGTACCGCACATCGTGCACAAGCTTCCACTCATGGTATCGCCAGATATGCTCCTATAGCCTGTGCCGGAATATTGTTGACTGAAGAATTAAGTGCATTAACTAAAGCCCTATTGGATCCTACGCGACCTATGGTTGCTATTGTAGGTGGTTCCAAAGTTTCGACAAAACTGACTGTGCTTGAATCTTTATCCAAAAAAGTAGACCAATTAGTAGTAGGTGGCGGTATCGCTAATACTTTTCTAAAGGCTACTGGTAAGAATATTGGAAATTCTTTATGTGAAGATGATTTGGTTTCTACTGCTAAAGATTTAATGGATAAAATGGCTAAACGAAATGCTTCGATACCTATAGCTGTAGATGTTGTAGTCGGAAAAAAATTCGACGCGAATGAACCTGCAGTACTAAAGGATTCAGGTAAAGTTACTGACGAAGAAATGATTTTTGATATTGGGCCAAAAAGTGCTCAAGAATTAGCCGATATCATTATGAAAGCTGGAACAGTAGTATGGAATGGCCCAGTTGGAGTGTTTGAATTTGATCAATTCGGATCTGGTACCAAAACCATTGCTACAGCTATAGCAAACACTTCAGCCTTCACTCTTGCTGGTGGTGGTGACACAATTGCAGCAATCCAGAAATACAATATCTATGACAAAATTTCTTATATCTCTACTGCTGGCGGCGCATTTCTAGAATTCCTAGAAGGTAAAAAATTACCCGCAGTAGAAATACTTGAAGAACGCGCAAACTAATATACGCTAAATACTTAGCCCTTTTTTATATTTATATTAAATATGATTCGAAGACAAATGCTACGAAGAACAAAAATTGTAGCAACCCTTGGTCCAGCATCCAGTAATCCGAAAGTTCTCGAAAGTATGATTCAGGCTGGAGTAGATGTAGTTCGTATCAATTTTGCTCATGGAACTAAGGAAGAACATATCGAAATTATTGAGTTGACTCGTTCTCTGGCACGAGCTTCAGGGCACGCTATAGGGGTACTGGCAGATTTACAGGGACCAAAAATCCGTATAGGAAAATTTGAAAATGGAAGCATATCCCTACAAACAGGTGATGCTTTTATCCTGGATGCAGACTGTGATCTTGGAAATCAAGAACGAGTAGGCCTGGATTATAAGGAGCTACCAAATGATGTGGAATCTGGTGCAATTCTTATGTTAGATGATGGCCGCATTGTATTAAATGTTTCCAAAGTTAAAGGTCGCCAAGTATATTGTACAGTTGAGCAAGGCGGGATACTATCCAACAACAAAGGTATCAACCGCAAAGGAGGTGGACTTAGTGCTCCTGCATTAACAAATAAAGATATAGTGGATATCAACACTGCCGCAGAATTTAAAGCAGATTATCTAGCAGTGTCCTTTCCACGGTCTGGCCAGGACATGTCCATAGCCCGTGATCTAATGAAGCAAGCAGGCGGTAAAAGTCTGCTGATGGCAAAAATTGAGCGGAAAGAAGCAATTGCTGAATTGGATGATATTTTAAAAGCTTCAGATGCCATCATGGTAGCGCGAGGCGACCTTTCTGTAGAAGTAGGTGATGCAGCGGTACCAGCATTACAAAAACGCATGATCCGTACTGCCCGTACAAATAACAAACTAGTAGTAACTGCTACCCAGATGATGGAATCAATGGTTGCCAGTCAGGTCCCCACTAGGGCAGAAGTATCTGATGTAGCAAATGCAGTATTAGATGGTACTGATGCAGTAATGCTGTCTTCGGAGTCTGCTTCTGGTATGTACCCAGTTGAAGCAGTTGAAGCTATGGCCAGAGTATGTCTTGAAGCGGAAAAAGAATATCAAGGCAATCTTGAACTTCGACGAATGCAAGGTGGTATGCCAGACACAATCGAAGAGGCCATTGCTAGGGCCACCATGTTCACTGCAGGTAGTCTAAAAATATCTGCTATTGCCGCACTTACACAAAGTGGCTTTACAGCGATGTTGATGTCTCGAAAAAGCTCAAATGTCCCAATTTTTGCACTAAGCCCATTAGTAGATACCCGCCGCAAGGTAACGTTGTTTCGTGGGGTCTATCCAGTTAATTTTAGTGGTAAATTTCATGATCCAGAAATAATTCTGGACCGTGCAGAAAACGAATTACTTAAGCGTGGCGTAGTAAAAAAAGGCGATCTAATACTCATGACTATTGGTGAACCGGTAGGTAAAGCAGGTGGGACAAACACCATGAAGATTGTTAAAGTAGGAGAACACGTTAATACTCAAATAAAAGATTAAATAGCGAATAGAAAAATATATTTTATTAGTTTTTTTCTTGGCTTTAATTGGATTTTCCTGACTTTAAACTATACTATTCTCTAAATCTACGATTCATAGTTACAGATACTTTTTTTGGAGGACACTTAAATGGCACTCGTATCAATGAGACAACTTTTAGATCACGCGGCAGAAAACGGCTATGGCCTACCTGCTTTTAATGTTAATAATCTGGAACAGGTCCAGGCCATCATGCAAGCAGCTGATGAATGCAATAGCCCGGTAATCATGCAGGGCTCTGCAGGAGCTCGAAAATATGCTGGCGAAGCCTTCCTGCGCCATCTTATTGCAGCTGCAGTGGAGGCTTATCCACATATACCGGTTGTTATGCATCAGGATCATGGTGCCACTCCAGCCGTTTGTGCAAATGCCATTCGTAGTGGATTTTCAAGTGTCATGATGGATGGATCATTAGAAGCTGATGCTAAAACACCTTCGTCCTACGAATACAATGTAGAAGTCACTGCTAAGGTAGTAGAAATGGCTCATGCGGTTGGTGTATCGGTTGAAGGCGAGCTGGGCTGCCTAGGATCACTGGAAACTGGTATGGGCGAAAAAGAAGATGGTCAAGGTGCAGAGGGGGTACTAACACATGACCAATTGTTGACCGACCCGGAAGAAGCTGCCGATTTTGTTAAAAAAACTAGTGTAGATGCATTAGCAATCGCTATCGGCACTTCTCATGGCGCTTATAAATTTACACGCAAACCAACGGGCGATATTCTCGCCATCGAGCGCATTAAGGAAATCAACAAACGAATCCCAAACACACACTTGGTTATGCATGGATCAAGTTCAGTTCCACAAGAATGGCTTAATATTATCCGGGAATATGGTGGGGAAATGAAAGAAACCTATGGTGTACCTGTAGAAGAAATTCAAGAAGGTATCAAGCATGGTGTTCGTAAAGTAAACATTGATACTGATATTCGTCTTGCTATGACGGGTGCAGTCCGACGTCATCTATCAAATAACAAGAGTGGGTTTGATCCAAGAAAGTTTCTGAAAGATGCCACTGATGCAGCAAAAGAAATATGCAAGGCACGTTTTGAAGCGTTTGGTTGTGCTGGACAAGCGGGTAAAATTAAGCCAATCATGCTTGATATCATCGCAAGTAAATATACTAAAGGCGAATTAAAAGCCATAGTTAAATAATACTATTAATATAAAGTTTAAAGCTAGAAAGTGAATAACGCCGCCGTAATTAAACCTCAGTAAACTGAGAGGATCACCACCACAGGCTTCAAATTCGATTCTGGGCGGCGATTCCATCCACTTTTATAGTTTTGAATGATGAACACTTTTCACTCTGATGGTGGCACATAACCTATAGGCTTCTCAGCACCTGTGCCAAAGAAATGAGCTTCCATTTGTTCTGCCAAATATTTACGTGCTTTGATATCAGCTAAATTTAAGCGGTTCTCATTGACCAGCATGGTCTGGTGTTTAATCCAATCGGCCCATGCTTCTCTAGACACTTTTTCAAAAATACGTTTCCCTAACTCTCCTGGATAGGGCGGAAAGTCCAACCCTTCTGCTTCGCGTCCAAGTTTGACGCATTGAACCATTCTTACCATTAAATTTCTCCGGTCACAATAAAATTTAAAATTATTAGAATACAACTATACTATCAAACCAAGTAAACAATACAAATTACAAAAAATAACATTAAGACTTTTAATATATCTTATCTGTTCTGAACTACGAATTTATATATTCCTTACAAAAACTTTCGAACGACGTTTATAATTGTATCTACCTTGTTTTATTTTAGGTAATTTTTCCACACTGGTTTCATTAAATCCACGCTCTGTAAACCAGTGTGCAGTTCTTGTAGTAAGTACAAACAATTTATTGATTCCTTTGCTTCTAGCCTTTGTCTTAATACGTTTGAGGAGAGAATCTCCAAATCCTTTATTGTAATAATCAGGATGTATTACCAAGCAAGTAAGTTCACCTATACGTGTTCCAGGAAAATGATTAAGAGCAGCACAACCAATAATCATATTGTCATGCTCTAAAACAAGAAAAGAATCAATTTCTATTTCTATTAGTTTACGATCACGTCCTATTAATATCCCTTCATTTTTTAGTGGCTCAATCAATTGTAAAATTCCACTCACATCATCAATTTCTGCAGAACGAAAAGTTTGTAATGGTTCACGCGAAATCATACAGCCAATACCTTTATGCGTGAATAATTCCTGTAACATAGCCCCATCTTTGCGACGACTGATAAGATGAATACGCTCCACCCCACCCATACAGGCTTGTACCGCACATGACAAATATTTTTGAATATCCTTTGAAAGTTTTACACTGTTATTTTCTAACTTTGATAATAAAGCTCGAACCTCAGCCAAAGTCAGCTCGCTTAAAGATGTATTTAAATCTCTATGCGGCTTTCTATCTATGCCAGGCGAATCCATTAAAAAGATAAGTTTGTCCGTTTTTAATGCAATTGCCACGTCAATTGCAACATTTTCTGGAGTCAAAGAAAAAACTTCGCCGGTTTGAGAGTATCCAAGTGGTGAGAGTAACACCATCTCACCTTGATCCAGATGCAAACGGATAGCTGATGCATCAATTTTACGTACTTCACCAGTGAACATCAGGTCAACGCCATCTACTACTCCTATTGGCCGAGCGGTTATATAGTTTCCATTTGTAATTCTAATGGTAGAGTTTGCCATAGGTGGTTTTGATAACCCCATTGACAATAATGCTTCAATTTCAATACGAATTTGCCCTACAGCTTCCTTAATTAAGTTCAATGTCACAGTATCAGTAACACGCTGCCCTTTTATATATTTTGAACGCAAATTGGCTTCTTTTAATCTCGACTTGATCTGCGGATATATACCATGGACGATAACTAGCTTCACTCCTAAATTTACTAATAAGTTAAAGTCACGAAAAAAATCTGCAGATTTCTCGCCTGCCATAATATCTCCGTCAAAAACTACAACGAATGTTTTTCCACGAAACTCATTAACGTAAGGTACAACTGAGCGAAACCAGGTTACGAAATTATTGTTTGGCTTCACAATATACCCCGGGAGCTTATAAATTTCATTTGTACATCCTCTTGTTTTCAATACTAAACTAGTAGTCACCCCAAATTGCCTGTAATGCAGCAATTGCTGCAAATGCTGCACTTTCAGTCCTTAGAGTACGACTCCCTAAACGCAGTGGATAAAATCCAGCTATTAGTGCAGCAGCTTCTTCTTCTGAAGTAAATCCACCTTCTGGACCTACTAATAAAGTTAGATCAGTAACTGATAAACTTTTTGTGTAATCATGCAACCCCTTTTTTGCTGTCGGAGAAAGTAAAAAATATAATTTCTTTATAGGCTTATTATTTAGTTCTTTTTGCATAACTCCTTGACTACCAATCCAATCTGGCAAAGCAATTGGTGACAAAACTTGTGGCACAAAATTTCTTCCACACTGCTCACAGGCTGAAACAATTATTTGCTGCCAATGTAATACACGTTTTAGCATACGCTCGCCAGAAAGCTTAACTAAGCATCGTTTTGTTACAACAGGCTGAATCTTATTAACACCAAGCTCTACTGCTTTACGTACGATTAAATCCATTTTTATATTAGTGCATATACTCTGAGCTAATGTAATTTGTAACGGCGACTCATGCTCAACAACAATAAATTTTTCTATTAAAACAGAAGTAGATGTTTTACTTATACACTTAATGAAAGCTAAAAACTCACCACCTTTACCATTGAACAAAGTAACTTTATCGCCATTCTCAAGTCGCAGTACATTTACAGCATGATGCATAGCCCTTGCAGGTAATTCGATAGACTGACCCAAATTAATTTGATCAGGATAATAAAAACGAGGAAATGTCATTGTTTCCTAAGTAAGATATTAAGAGTATTGCCCATGATAATATATCAGTAAATTTTTACAGCATTATAGGAGAAAAACATGGCAAGTCTAGAAACACCCATTTGTAATTTCGGCTGGAAAGCAGAAAATTTTAATTTATTAGGTGTTGATGGAAAACATTATGATCTGGAAACAGCAAGAGGTCAAAATGGTTTATTAATAATGTTTATCTGCAATCATTGCCCTTACGTAAAAGCCATTTTGGACCGTATAATCCGCGATGTAGTAGAGCTAAGACAACATGGCATCAATGCAATAGCTATTATGTCAAATGATCCTTCAGATTACCCAGAAGACTCTTTTGACAATATGGCCTTAATTGCAAAAAAATTTGACTTCCCCTTTCCATACATATTGGATGAATCTCAGCAAATTGCGAAGACCTATGGTGCAGTATGTACACCAGATTTCTTTGGTTTTAACAACAAACTAGAATTACAATACAGAGGACGACTCGATGCTTCACGAAAGGAATCAGCTCCTGTTGACGCACGTCGTGACCTTTTTGAGGGTATGTTAATGATTGCTAAAACTGGTCGAGGACCAGATATACAGATTCCCAGTATTGGCTGTTCAATTAAATGGCGGGAAGAATAAGTATGTTAAATGCAGTTATTGCCGCAGTAAAAGAGGTTGCAAAACATGAAATTATACCTCGTTACCTGAAAGTACAACGTCATTGCAAATCTGATGGTAGCTTGTGTACAGAAGCTGATGTCGCTGTACAAGAGGCTCTATTACAAAAACTACTAAAAATATATCCTGGGAAAATAGTCAGTGAAGAAATGTCAGCAGATCAACAAAAGGATCAGTGGGACTCTGGAGAGGAGGGATTATGGTGTATCGACCCAATAGATGGCACAACCAATTTTGTTAATGGTATACCCTATTTTGCAGTCTCAGTGGCACTGATGAATCATGGTAGAAGTGTTCTAGGTGTGGCTTACGATCCAATAGCAGATGAAATGTTTTATGCGGAAAAAGGAAAAGGAGCCTTCCTAAATGATGTAAAGCTACCAATCAAAGAATATATACCTACTGCATTAAGTGATGCCATTGCAGGTATAGATTTCAAACGCCTAAATAGAGAATTAGCAGCTATAATTTCTACTAATCCACCATGTTCTTCACAAAGAAATTTTGGAGCTTGCGCATTAGAATGGTGCTTTACCGCCGCCGGACGTTTTGATCTTTATTTACATGGCGGACAAAACCTATGGGATTATGCTGCTGGTTGTCTGATTTTAGAAGAGTCAGGCGGACGGATGTGTGGGTTTGATCTAGATGATTTCTGGGAGGAACCTCTGTGGCAACGCTCGATAATAGCTGCATTGGACCCAAACTTATTTTTACAATGGCGTGACTGGATACGTATAAACCTGCAGGAATAACTGTAGGCACTCCAATATAAATAGGGATAAAATCATAATATTTCAGGGTAGGCTACTCAATTGAAGATTATTATTCTAGGTGCTGGACGAGTTGGTACTTCTGTTGCAGAAAATCTGGTAAGTGAGGCTAACGATATTACTCTAGTTGATGTGTCCTCAAACAGACTCCTGTTACTACAGGACCATCTTGATTTGCGTACGGTGGCCGGTGACGCCTCCCACCCATCAGTGTTGATTCAAGCTGGGGCTAAAGATGCTGATCTGATTCTTGCTGTAACTCAAAGTGATGAAACTAATTTGGTCGCGTGCAAACTTGCTGCCACAATGTTTAATATACCAACCAAAATTGCTCGTATTCATTCGGCTAATTTTCTTACCTACCCAGAAATTTTTTCACCAGAAAATTTTGGAGTCGATTACGCTATCTGTCCAGAACAGATCGTGACCGATTACATTGAGAAGCTGATCGAATTCCCGAATGCTCTGCAAGTACT
Organism: Nitrosomonadaceae bacterium; assembly: GCA_965205785.1. Classification (GTDB taxonomy): domain Bacteria; phylum Pseudomonadota; class Gammaproteobacteria; order Burkholderiales; family Nitrosomonadaceae; genus BJGV01. The sequence goes on along the minus strand of OZ242188.1, from coordinate 1,004,948 downwards.
TGACTTTGCAAATGGCAAAGTTAGCTTAGTAGCTGTACGAGCCTTCCATGGGGGTCCTTTGGTTGGCCGTGAACTATGTGAACTACGTCAGCACGTACCTAATGTTGATACACGTGTTGCAGCAATATTTCGTAAAGACCGTTCTATTATTCCAGAGGGAAACACCATAGTCGAAGCAGAAGATGAAGTGTTTTTTCTTGCTGCGGCAAATGACATTAGAAGTGTGATTAGTGAATTACGGCGAATGGATAAGCCGATCGAGCGTGTAATGATTGCAGGAGGTGGCAATATTGGAAGACGTCTAGCTAATGCGCTGGACAAAGCACAGGAAAAAAATTACCAGGTTAAAATTATTGAATACGACAAGCGGGTAAGTCAGCGTCTAGCAGCAGAACTTCACCACACTTTAGTTTTACACGGTGATGCTACAGATGAAGGTTTGCTGGAAAGTGAGAATATTGCTGAGATGGACATGTTTTGTGCGCTCACTAACGACGATGAAAATAACATAATGGCCGCCCTACTTGCTAAAAGTATGGGTGCCCGCAAGGTACTCGCACTCATCAATCGTAGTGTATATGTGGATTTAGTACACAGCGGCAATATTGATATTGCCATATCTCCTGCACAAGTTACAATTGGTTCGCTGCTTGCACATGTCAGACGCGGAGATGTAGTAGCTGTACACAGCCTCCGACGAGGTGCGGCAGAAGCGCTGGAGCTGGTTGCCCATGGTGATGCTAACTCATCAAATGTTGTCGGGCGTCAAGTTGCTGAAATTAAGTTGCCCAAGGGCGCAACTATTGGTGCTATTGTGCGAGGGCTGTCGGCAACAGAAAGTCGGGGATGGGATAATGAGGAGGAGAAAGCCTCGCCTGATCATAATGCGCAAGTATTAATTGCTCATCATGACACAGTCATTGAAGCAGAAGATCATATTATTGTATTTGTAATCAATAAAAAACTAATCCGTCAGGTTGAAAAAATATTTCAGGTTGGAGTCGGTTTCCTGTAACAGGATCTATTGATGAATCGACTTTTTGCAGTCATCAATGTACTTGGCATAGTAATCCTAATATTTGGATTCACCATGTTAGTACCTCTTGCACTCTCTATTTGGCTAAATAATGTTGCTCAGTTTGTTTACTATAAGTCTGCCGCAATTACTATTATTTCAGGCTTAATGATGTGGGCAATAACACGTAACTATAAGCGTGAATTAAAAATACGAGATGGTTTCTTATTAGTGGTGCTGGTTTGGTCTGTACTACCAGCTTTCGCTACACTACCCCTATTATTTCACCTTCCATATCTCAGTTTTACCAAGGCTTATTTTGAAGCTACATCTGGGCTTACCGCCAGTGGTGGTACTGTTCTTACTGGGCTTGACTTACTTCCACCATCAATTAATCTTTGGCGAACTGAGATGGTTTGGATGGGAGGAATGGGATTGATTGTGCTGGCAGTTGCCATTCTACCGCTACTCGGGGTGGGTGGAAGGCAGATGTTCAAGGCAGAGACCCCTGGCCCAATGAAGGACACCAGACTAACACCACGTATTGCTGAAACTGCTAAAGGTTTATGGCTGGTTTATGCAGGAATAACGATTGCTTGTGCTTCTGCTTACAAACTAGCCGGCATGACTTGGTTAGATGCAGTAATGCATTCATTCACCACAATTGGACTTGGTGGCTTTTCTTCCCATGATGCAAGCTTTGCACACTGGAGTTCGCCACAGATTGAAGGTGTTGCTATCTTGTTTATGATGATAGCTGGAATAAATTTTGCTTCGCATTTTCTAGCTTGGCGAGAAAAGTCCCTATTACCCTATCGACATGACCCAGAAGCTGGTCTGTTTATTGTCATAATTTTAATAAGCTGCCTTATGCTTACTATTTACTTATGGGGTATGGGGGTTTATCCGGATCTACTCACTTCTTTACGCTACGCTAGTTTTAATACGGTATCAGTCGCTACTACCACTGGGTATAGTAACGCCGATTATAATTTGTGGCCTATATTTGCACCATTATGGATGTTGGCACTTTGCTGCTTCTGTTCGTCATCTGGCTCAACCGGTGGTGGTATTAAAATGATAAGGGCCAAGCTTCTGTTCAAACAGGTTTTTCGTGAAATGACTGTGATCATGCATCCTCAAGCAGTTACACCTGTAAAGCTTAGTAATAGCGTGGTATCAAACCGAATTGTTTATGCAGTATTAGCATTCTTGTCCATATACTTGGCCAGTATAGTCTCATTGACGCTAATCCTTGCTTTTAGTGGATTAGATTTTATAACAGCTTTTTCTACAGTAGTAGCATGTATCAATAATCTAGGCCCGGGGCTTAATCAGGTTGGCCCTGCAACTACTTTTGCCGGACTTACTGATTTTCAAACCTGGGTATGTAGCTTTACTATGCTGTTAGGTCGATTGGAGCTTTTTACATTGCTTGTTGTCTTTATTCCTGCATTCTGGAGAAAATAATTAAAGGAACTTTTCAACAATCTGTGAATCGTGGAATTTTACCTAACGCTACAAGGCTGATATGCTTAAACAATAAATGCCCCTAAAACGGGACTATATTCAAAAATTTAAGGAGCAAAAATGGACGATACCAATGATTTGACTGGCGTTAAAGTCATGGTAATCGATGACAGCAATACTATTCGCCGCAGCGCAGAAATATTTCTTACTCAATCCAAATGCGAAATAATTTTAGCAGTGGATGGATTTGATGCAATGGCTAAAATTATTGATTCTCATCCAGATATCATTTTCGTTGACATAATGATGCCACGTCTTGATGGTTATCAAACCTGTACTTTAATCAAAAGAAATTCTCTTTTCCAAAATATTCCTGTAATAATGCTTTCAAGCAAGGATGGCTTATTTGATCAGGCTCGCGGCAAAATGGTTGGATCTGATGAATATTTAACCAAGCCTTTTACCAAAGAAAGCCTAATAAATGTTGTAAAAAATTATACGTTGAATCGTAAAACAAAAATGTAATCTACAAAATTAAACTACCTTGTAGTAATACTAAGTAGGATAACTTATCAAAGTCAGTAAACAACTTACGCTTAGTTGCAATTTTATTAAATAAAACCCGTTTCAATTTAATTTGAAGTTAAATATGGATCAAAAGCCCATAGTTATTATTGGCAGCGGACTTGCGGGCTATACTGTAATCCGTGAGTTTCGCAAGCTTGAAAATGAAGTGCCAGTTCTTATGCTTTCTGCAGATCATGGCGGATTCTACTCCAAGCCGATGCTCTCGAATGCTCTGGCTACAGGCAAGACACCTGACACTCTTTTGAATAACAGTGCAGAAAATATGGCCGAGCAGATGAAAACCGTCATACGACCGTATAGTACGGTCACTGCTATAAACCCATCTAACAAAAATCTACTTTTACAGAATGGAGAGAAAATAGACTATGATCGACTTGTTCTGGCTTTAGGAGCAAATCAGATTCATCTTCCTCTTGAAGGAAACGGAACTGAAGAGATACTTTCAGTAAATAATCTTGATGACTATCGTCGTTTCCGAGATTTACTTTCAACGAAAAAGGAAATAGCCATACTCGGTGCAGGATTAATTGGCTGTGAATTTGCTAATGATCTTGCTGTAGCAGGCTATAAAGTGCACGTAATTGATATTAGTATGCAACCCCTAGGCAAACTATTACCACTTGCTGGTGGCATCTTCCTGCAACGAAAATTAGAAGCTACCGGTATAGTTTTCCATTTAGATACAATCACTAGGCGTGTCGAAAAAATAGGAGAAAAATTACAACTTACATTTGCAAATGGGAAAACCCTACAAACCGATATTTTATTGTCAGCTGTAGGACTAGTTCCGCATACTGCTCTCGCAAATAAAGCGAACATCAAAGTGAACCGTGGTATTGTAGTAAACCGATCATTGCAAACTAGTTACAACAATATTTACGCTTTAGGTGACTGTGCTGAAGTCGATGGTAGAGTTCTGCCGTTCGTTATGCCAATTATGCATGCGGCACGTGCCTTGGCAGCAACTCTGGCAAAGAAACTAACTCAAGTACAATACCCAGCTATGCCAGTTTTGGTAAAAACTCCAGCATGTCCAACCGTAATTTCACCTCCTGACCCTAACACAAAAGGTGAATGGAAAATCGAAGAAACTTTTGACAGCGTAAAAGCCCTATTTAATGATGCAGACAACAATCTACTCGGTTATGCGCTTCTGGGTACAGCAATAAAGGAAAAAAACATTCTAACCAAAGAGTTACCTCCAGTAATGAAATAATATTGATTTTTGAGCAAGATTTATATTTATACTTTAAGTATTGTTGATCTTTGAAATAAAGGCCATTCAATGGTGCTTATCATTGCATAGGAAGAGTAAAAATTGACTTAATCTACAGACAGAGTTAGATTCATAACAAGCAGGAATGGATCCAAACTTCTACTTTTTGGATTAAGTTACTCTGTTAGGAGAAGATTATGCAGCGAAGAGATTTTATCAAACTAGCTGGGAGTTCCGCCTTATTTCCAATTGTGCCATCAGTCTTTGGCAAACAAGCCAATCATTCAAAGTGGAATAGTTATCGGCTGACTTACCAAATTAACCTTCCAACAAAGGGTAAAAGAGCATTATTATGGCTACCTCTCCCGGATACAGCCGATACAAATTACCAGTTTACTCAAGGAAGCGTATGGAGTGGAAGTGCTAAAAAAGCTAAATTTCACACTATTCCCAAAACAGCTTTCCCCATTTTTCATGCTGAATGGCGTGGCAGTGGTCCACGCAAAGTAACAGTAAGTAGTATAGTAAAAACCCGCAATCGATCTGTAGACCTACGGAACTTTTCAGAAAAAAGTAATCGTAGTATCCCTTCTGATATAAAGCGTTTTCTTCGACCTACTAGGCATGCTCCCTTAAATGGAATTGTACGCATGACTGCTGCGTCTATTACTAAGTCTGCCAATGCAAAAACTCCTTTAGAAAAGGCTCGTGCTATTTACGACTGGGTAGTAGATAACGCGTATCGTGATAAGGCGATACGGGGTTGTGGTCGAGGCGATATTAAATTCATGTTGGAGAAAAATAATTTAGGTGGAAAATCTGCTGATCTCAATACACTGTTCGTAGGTCTGGCACGTGCTTCAGGTATTCCGGCACGAAATCAGTACGGAATTCGTATAGATGAATCACTGACGCACAAGTGTCTGGGTAAATTTGGAAATCTGAGTAATGCGCAGCATTGCCGTGCAGAGTTTTATCTTGCGGGCTTAGGTTGGATACCAGTAGATCCTGCTGATGTACACCAATTATTGTTAGATGAGAGATTAACACATGACAATCATAAAGTAGTAGCGCTAAGAAAAAAATTATTCGGAGCATGGGAGATGAACTGGGTGACATTTAATCATGGAGATGACCTTACATTAGCAAACAGCAGTGTTGCAGGTAAATTACCGTTCTTTATGTATCCCCATGCAGAGATTAGCGGACAAGAACAAGACAGCCTGTCGCCGGCAGAGTTTTCTTATAAAATTATCTCTGCAAAGTTGGTTGGTACCGGCGCAAAACTTTAGAAAGCCTTAGAAAAGCTATTCCTGTTACATATTATGTGATCTATATTTGTTTATCTATGCAGTTATACATGACTGATATATCAGTTAGGTTCCGGCCAATTGTAGATACTTATTCAATGAAATATACTTAGTTTGCAAGATACTGTTTCTCCCCATTTTCTAGTATTAGTGTAATACCATATCCCTAGTTTAAATATTTAGCATAGAAAATATAATTCTTAAAATAAGATTATTTTCTAACAAAGCACCCTCACCTTTTCTTTAATATTGATTAAAGTGTAAATGCCTATCATCAGGTTCTTTTAATCTGTCGCTTGATAATCATAATGATATCTAGTACTATAATTTTTCAGGCAATTACTGGCTTAAGAGTAATCGTTTCTTGATTTAACTGAAATGAATACTTAGTTTTCTGCTACAAATACAGAAGACAAATCTATCAAATAAGGGAGCTGAAATGAAAAATGATATCCGGGCAATTTTTTTAGCCGCTACGGTCATGTCTTTGGTGGGCTGTGCAACGACTCCGCCATCCGGGGGCTTTAACGCAAAAAATATTAGCACCGCATCCTATGGCAAAAAGGCTGACACCTTTGTAATTGTCACTGATGCTTCGTCATCTATGGATGGACAACACATGGGCCGCTCTAAAATTGATATTGCCAGGCAAACCCTGACAAATATGAATCAAACCATCCCTCAACTAGACTTTAACTCAGGTCTTACTAGTTTCGGAAATGGTGGAGCTAATGTACTCTATGGATTAACAGAACATAACCGTGATGGACTTGGTAGTGCTATATCAGGACTAACAGTTGCAAAAGGTGCTACTCCGATGGCCGCAGGTATCAGTACTGCTAATAGCAAACAACTTTCTGGTCTCGGGTTAGGCCAAATAGCAATGTTTATAGTCAGTGACGGCATATCAGACGTAGATAATTCTGGTGGCGCTGGCGAAAGAAATGCTGCCATTGCAGCCGCTAGAAAGGTTAAGGATCAGTTAGGCAACAGGGTCTGTATTTACCCTATTCAAATCGGTGATGATCCTGGTGGAAAGGAATTTATGAATGAACTTGCCAAGATTGGAGGCTGTGGTTATTTAACTGGCCACATGCATATCATGTCACCAGATTCTATGGCAAATTTTGTGATTGATACGCTTCTCGGACCTGTATCAGCAGCTGCAGCAGCTCCTGATACTTCTCCAGAAAAAATTACTTTTTCAGCTGACGCATTGTTTGATTTTGACAGAGCTATCCTAAAGCAAAAAGGCAAACAATCGCTAGATAACTTAATGACTAAGCTGGGTAAAGTAAAATACGATGTGATTGTTGCTGTTGGTTATACAGATCGTATAGGTAGCGAAGATTACAACAAAAAACTTTCTGTGAAACGCGCTGAAGCAGTTAAAAGCTATCTGGTATCAACTCATAAAATTGATCCCAGCAATGTTTTTGTTGACGGAAAAGGAGAAGCCAACCCGGTAACTGGAACAACATGTAAAGGAAAAGGAAAAGGGCTGATATCCTGCCTGCAACCTGACCGCCGTGTTGAAATTGAAATTGCCGGTGTACGTTAAAATCAGCCGGGACTTATCAACTACAATAACGAAACAATGAAAAACTTAATGCCCTGCTATATAGCAGGGCATTTTTTTGGGATGAGTAAAACTTGTACAAAGAAATATAGCTAATAGCGTATTAGCTCAGTTTTCCGTGACACTGCTTGTATTTCTTTCCAGACCCACATGGGCATGGATCATTACGGCCAATCTTCCCGCCTTGGCGCACGAACGGCTGATGCGCCTCCTCTTTGTTGTTATTACTCTTCACTTCTTCATTTTCACCTAGTGCACTCTCATAAGTAGCATGATGATATTGCATGTTTACAGGTGATTGTGACGTCTCAGAAGCTGCTTCTACTTGCTGTTCATCTTTAATTTTCACTGTCATAAGTATCCGAGTAACCTCAGATTTAATTTCTTCCAACATAGCTTGGAATAGTTCATAGGCTTCGCGCTTGTATTCCTGTTTTGGATTTTTTTGTGCGTAACCACGTAGGTGAATTCCCTGCCGCAAATGATCCAGAGCTGCTAAATGCTCGCGCCAATGAGTATCTAAAATCTGCAGCATCACACCTCGCTCATACTGATGCATAACGTCACCACCAACTATATTCACTTTATTCTGATACTGTTTGCTGGCAGCCTCCGAAACTCGTTGACCAAGATTTTCCTCATTCAATTCAGATTCTTTATCTAACCACTCTTGGATTGGCAACTGTAATTGATATTCAGAGGCAAAGGCCTTTTCCAATCCTGGAATATCCCATTGTTCCTCAGAACTTTCTGGTGGCATATGAAGACTGACAAGACTATTCAGCACTTCACTACGTATTTCCTCAATAAATTCTGAAATATCGTGTGACTCTAACAATTCGTTTCGTTGTTGATAAAGCACTTGGCGCTGATCATTAGCCACATCATCATACTCAAGTAGTTGCTTACGTATATCAAAGTTTCTGGCTTCTACTTTACGTTGTGCATTCTCAATTGCTCGGGTGACCCATGGATGCTCAATAGCTTCTCCCTCTGGCATTTTAAGACGCTGCATAATGCTTGCTACACGATCAGAAGCAAAAATACGTAAAAGTGAGTCTTCAAGTGAAAGATAAAAACTACTGGAGCCGGGGTCTCCTTGGCGGCCCGACCTCCCACGTAATTGGTTATCTACTCTGCGAGATTCGTGCCTTTCTGTTCCAATTATATGTAATCCGCCTAGTTCTAGAACCTCGTTATGAAGGAGTTGCCATTCTTCTCGAATTTTTGTAATGCGTTCTGTTCTATCAACCTCACTAGTCTTTTCATCCGAACTAATCTTCTCAATTTCAGGTTCAGGGTTGCCACCTAATACAATATCAGTGCCTCGCCCTGCCATGTTAGTTGCTATGGTGATCATCTTTGGACGCCCGGCCTGAGCAACAATATCTGCTTCACTCGCATGTTGTTTAGCATTTAATAATTGATGAGGTAATTTATTTTGTTTTAATAGCCCAGATAACATCTCATTGTTCTCAATCGACGTTGTTCCAACCAAAACTGGTTGCCCACGTTGGTAGCAATCTTTAGCTGCTTCAACAATAGCGTTATTTTTTTCTTCTAGAGTACGGAAAACCTGGTCCATATTATCACCACGAATCATCGGACGATCAGTTGGAATAATTACAGTCTCCAATCCATAAATTTGTTGAAATTCATAAGCTTCAGTATCAGCTGTACCTGTCATACCAGCTAGTTTTTTATACATTCGAAAGTAATTCTGAAAAGTGATTGAAGCAAGTGTCTGGTTTTCCTTCTGGATTGGAACATTTTCCTTAGCCTCTACGGCTTGATGTAATCCTTCTGACCAACGTCTACCAGACATAAGTCGCCCAGTAAATTCGTCTACTATTACTATTTCCCCATTCTGTACCACATAATGCTGATCTAGATGAAATAGCGCATGAGCACGAAGTGCCGCATAGAGATGATGTACAAGATTAATATTGGCAGGATCATATAAACTGGCTCCAGTCTCTAACAAACCATCCTGGGCAAGCATTTTTTCTGCATTCTCAAAGCCTGCCTCACTCAGTAGTACCTGCTGAGCTTTCTCATCTACGCTGAAATCTCCCGGCCCATCTTCTTTCTCCTGACGTACGAGCTTGGGAATCAGCTTATTCATACGTATGTAGACTTCGGTATCACCTTCTGCCTGACCCGAAATGATCAGTGGAGTACGTGCTTCATCAATAAGAATAGAATCTACTTCATCAACAATTGCGTAGTTGAGCTTTCGTTGCACCCTCTCAGCAGGGTCATTTACCATATTATCGCGAAGGTAATCAAAGCCAAATTCGTTGTTCGTGCCGTACGTAATGTCAGAAGAATAAGCTACCTGCCTCTGCTCATGCTCCATATTAGAAAGAACCACTCCAACACTAATGCCTAGGAATTGATATATTCTCCCCATCCATTCAGAATCACGCTTAGCTAGATAATCATTTACAGTAACCAAATGAATGCCTTTACCATCTAAAGCGTTAAGGTATGAAGGCAAAGTTGACATTAAAGTTTTTCCCTCACCCGTCCGCATCTCTGCAATATTCCCATTATGTAGGACCATACCGCCAATTAATTGCACGCCAAAATGACGCATTCCCAAAACTCGTTTACTAGCTTCGCGCACTACTGCAAAGGCTTCAGGCAATAGCATATCAAGTGTCTCTCCATCTTTAAGACGCTGCTTGAATTCATCTGTCTTTGCGCGTAATTCTGCGTCTGTAAGTGCCGTAATTGTTTCTTCCAACGCATTAATCTCACCAACAGCCTGGAAATATTGCTTGATCAGCCTATCGTTACGGCTACCAAATACTTTCTTAAGAAGAGTGTTAAACATGAAATATAAATTCTTCTACATAAATACCGTCATCAAAAAACAAGGGGTGAGGCTTTCGGCCTCACCCCGCCATAGCAAGTTCATGATCCAACTCAATTAGCTTTCTTTAGAAACCGTGATGGATTCAGAGCTCTACCTTTATGCCTAACTTCAAAATGCAAATGAGGACCAGTAGACCGGCCTGTACTCCCTACTTCTGCTATTTTCTCTCCTTGTTTCACCACCTGCCCAACCTTAACTAAGCGTTTAGAAGCATGGGCATAACGACTGACAAGATCATTTCCATGATCAACAGAAACCATATTACCATATTCGGGATGACGAGCAGAGTAAACCACTACACCACCAGCTGCTGCCTTAATAGGCTCCCCGATCTCTGCAACAAAATCAATTCCCTTATGATAAGCTCTTTTTCCAGTAAAAGGATCAATACGGGGACCAAAACTGGATGAGTACCATTTCACGTCTACAGGCATATTGGTAGGCCTCATTTCTTTCTTGAGTCTATCTTGCCTAAGGATAAGATCAAGCGTTTCCAGCTTTCCCAACCGGTCATCTAAGGTGCGTGATAGATCTTCAACTTGATTATTAAACTCACCAAAAGAAATATCCTGTGACAGCAAAGTAGATACTGCACCCCCTTGACCCGGCATCTGATCAAACATAAATTCCTGTGGCTCAATTCCAGATAATTCTGTAAGTCTTTTACCTACTGAATCTATCCTTAATAATTGCGCTTGCATCTGACCCATTTTAATTGCCATAGTATTTAAATTGTCGCGCAAATATTGCTGATTTTTCTTATATTCTTCCTGCTGAACACTCATTACAAATGAGCGTAAAGCAGGGCTATTAATTTTATCCACATATCGTAGTGACAGATAATTAAGTCCTAAGACCATCAACACAACAACCAGAAATAGCGCCACTAACAACAGCACGAAGTGTCTTCTTGTAAAAGTCAATGTCCTTGCCTTTGCAAGATGACTAGAAACCAGAATAATATTCATATATACCTCCGAACTCTCGTACAATACATGTGACTTTATATTCTCTATAGAGCAATATTATTGTTAAGCATGGTACGCTGTACCAAGAATCTCATTACCACCTATCACCAATATGACCATACATAAAATCAATTTCTTTCTTAACACGCTCAAAGATGCGCCTGAGCATCAAGAAATATTTACCCACATTGATCGAATATCCGAAATGCAAGAAGCTTTCATGGAAGCCATTCCATCCGAATTAATACAGCTCTGCTCACTTGGTAAATTTACAGATGGAAAGTTAGCCATAATAGTAGGAAATGGAGCAGTTGCAGCAAAACTCAAGCAGATTCTACCATCTTTACTATCGAAATTTCATAAATTAGGCTATGTTGAGGTTACTGCAATTCAAATTACTGTGCAAGCAAATTACTATACTTGTCATGCTGTTAATTCGCCCCGTGAGAAACTGAAAATAAGCAAAGCTGGCACAGAGAGCTTGAACACACTTGCCACTAATTTACCTTGGTCACCATTAAAAATTGCTGTTAAATCAATGTTAGAGAAACGAATCAAGCCAACAAAAAAATCATAATTCCATGGACATAGTAGCCTGAGCAAAATAATATTATATAACTTATTGATTTATATTATTTTTTAATATAAAGTTTTCTCTCCTTTAACTTTAATTACCTGAAATAATAATTATATATCGGAATATAAAACTACTTTCTTGAGTTAGATTAACTTGAAACCAGGCTGTGTAATTTAAAGCAAAACTAAATGAATTCTTAGAATTACCCAATTAATAACCAGTAATAACCAATGCGTATCTTTTTCTGTAATTCAAACTAAATTTAGAATATTTAGATATGAGAAAAAAGTAACTAATTCCAGCGCCCACCATAGTATTTCAATGAATTTTACACTGTGCTAAAATTATATGCTCCAGATAAGTAAACACTTCTTCCTGTTAGTTAGCAAATACAGCACGTAAGTATTTGTATTGCATTAAAGGAACGCAACAACTTCTCACAAAAGGCCAAGTAGCTCAGTTGGTAGAGCAGAGGACTGAAAATCCTTGTGTCGGCGGTTCAATTCCGTCCTTGGCCACCATATAAAACAAGAGGTTACAGGCTAAATTCTGTAGCCTCTTTTCTCTTTGATAGTATTAAAGCTCTTGAAATACTATAATTAGGGGTTATCCATATTCTTTACCAGTTACATAACCACAGCTATGGAATTATTGGCCTTTGGTATTAATCATCAAACTGCACCCCTTGATGTACGCGAACAAGTCGTGTTCCCTGATGATGCGATGGAGACTGCCTTGCACGATCTGGTAGGTCATCATGCTGTAAAAGAGGCAGCGATTGTCTCTACCTGTAATCGTACAGAAGTCTATTGCAGTACAGATAAACCTGAGGAAGCAACACATTGGCTGGCAAATTTTCATCAGCTGCAAGTACGTGAATTGGAGCCCTATCTCTACAGACTCCCTCGCGAGCATGCAGTAAAGCATGCTTTTAGGGTTGCAAGCGGACTAGATTCAATGGTTTTAGGCGAACCACAGATACTTGGTCAATTAAAGAATGCAGTAAAATCTGCAGAACTTGCTGGTACGCTAGGTATGTTATTGCACAAACTGTTTCAGCGTACCTTTTTTGTTGCAAAAGAAGTGCGAACATCTACTGAAATTGGTGCAAACTCTGTTTCCATGGCTGCTGCTGCTACTCAGCTAGCAGAAAGAATTTTTGGGGATATTAGTGAGCAACGTTTACTCTTTATTGGAGCTGGTGAAATGATAGAACTATGTGCCAATCATTTCTCAGCGCGTCATCCAAAAAACATTACTGTTGCAAACCGTACTACAGAGCATGCTCAAGCTCTAGCAAATCGTTTCAATGCACAGTCGATAACATTAAATGAACTTCCCGAACAATTGGCTCTCCATGACATTGTCGTTACCTGTACTGCAAGTCCCCTTCCAATACTTGGGAAAGGCATGATGGAACGAGCAATTAAAATACGCAAACATCGCCCAATCTTTATGGTAGATCTAGCCGTACCAAGAGATGTCGAGCAGGAAGTGTTAGAGCTTGACGATGTGTTTCTCTATACTGTTGATGATCTTTCAGACATTGTTCAGGAAGGCCTAGATTCGCGGCAGAGTGCAGTAGCCCAGGCTGAAGCCATAATTGATTCAAATGTTATTAATTTTATGCATTGGCTAGAATCTCGTGAATTGGTCCCAACTATCCGTGCATTACGTAACCAAGCAGAGCATTATCGTCGGCATGAGCTTGAGCGCGCAATCAAACTTCTAGCAAAAGGAGGAGACCCACAAAAAATTATGGAGTCATTAAGTAATAGCTTGACCAACAAATTTTTACACACTCCTTCCGATGTGCTTAACCATGCTTCAGCAGATGAGCGAGAAGACCTTGTCGAGTTGGTAAACAAACTCTACCAACTTGATCGTTTAGAATGAACGAAGGTATCGCTACTAAGCTCATACAGTTGAGCTCACGCCTTGAAGAATTAAATAATCTACTAAGCAGTGAAAATATAACTGCTAATCTTGATAATTACCGCAAGCTTACACGTGAGCATGCTGAGATTGTTCCGGTAGTCGAGCTTTATAACGCATATCAACTTGGTGAACAAGATATTCAGGCTGCACAAGAGATGACTGCTGATGCTGAAATGCGTGAATTTGCTGATGCTGAAATACGCAGTGGAAAAGAAAAACTGTCCCAAATTGAATTAGAATTGCAGAAGTTATTACTTCCTAAGGATCCAAATGATGAACACAATATTTTCCTAGAAATTCGTGCTGGCACAGGAGGAGATGAATCAGCACTGTTTGCCAGAGATTTATTTCGTATGTATACACGTTTTGCCGAACGTCAGCACTGGCAAGTAGAAATTATTTCGCAAAGTTTATCTGAAGTGGGTGGATATAAGGAAATTATTGCTAAGATATCTGGTGAGGGCGCTTATTCTAAACTTAAATTTGAGTCAGGTGGTCACAGGGTGCAACGTGTGCCCTCTACAGAGACTCAGGGCCGCATTCATACTTCTGCTTGTACAGTTGCTGTAATGCCGGAGACAGATGAGGTATCAGATATAGTATTGAATCCCTCTGAGTTGCGAATTGACACCTATCGGGCATCAGGAGCAGGGGGTCAACATATAAATAAAACTGATTCAGCTGTACGAATTACACATATTCCTACAGGCATTGTGGTTGAGTGTCAGGATGGACGTTCACAACATAAAAACAAAGCACAGGCAATGAGTGTTCTGGCTGCCAGAATTCGTGATAAACAGATGCGTGAGCAACAAGCTAAACAGGCTGCTACCCGTAAATTGCTAATTGGTAGTGGTGATCGTTCTGAAAGAATCCGCACTTATAATTTCCCGCAAGGTCGCATATCTGACCACCGTATAAACCTTACACTTTATAAGATAGACCAAATCATGGATGGTGATTTAGACGAACTATGCACTACGCTAGTATCAGAACATCAAGCGGAACAACTTGCAACAATGGGCGTGTAAAACTAACCTCTCCGAGGTTTTACTATATAGTATTTAAATGCTGAATTCAAAGCCCTGCCTATCCGATCTAGCGCTATAAAATGAATTCTGAAATACAACAACATATTACAATAAAAAATGTACTGAATCAGGCACGTATTCTTATTTCTTATAATGAAGCACGAATATTATTGCAGAGTACTCTTAAAATAGATCATGCATACATAATTGCCCACCCTGACCAAAGCATAACTCCAATTCAAATGCACACGTTTCAACTACTGGTTAAACGACGCACTAGTGGTGAGCCGATTGCTTATATTCTTGGCGAGAGTGAGTTTTACAGCATAAAGTTTAAAGTTACACCTTCTGTATTGATTCCCAGACCGGAAACTGAGCTGCTGGTAGACTTGGCATTAGAAAGAATTCCTTTAGATATACCATGTAAAATACTTGATCTTGGTACTGGTAGCGGAGTAATTGCAGTAACTATTGCAAAGTATAGGGGCCTGTCTAGTGTTACTGCAGTGGATAATTCAGTAGATGCTATCGCTGTTGCTAAAGAAAATATAGCGTATCTCGGTATAAATAACGTTAATGTTATCAAGAGTGACTGGTTTGGAGCACTAACCAAAGAAAAATTTGATCTTATCATTTCAAATCCACCCTATATTGCCCCTGATGACCCTCATCTAGGCCAGAAGGATTTACGTTTTGAACCAGAATTAGCTTTGGTTGCTGGGCAAGACGGGATAAGCTGTATCCAAACAATCATTTCTTCCGCTATTTCTTATCTAAACATAGGCGGATGGTTACTATTAGAGCATGGTTACAATCAAGCTAAAATATGCAAGCAGTTATTAAAAGAAAATGGTTTCAGCAATATATTTTCTCGATCAGATTTAGCAGAGATATCGAGAGTCAGTGGCGGAAGATATGAACCCCCCTTAAAAACTGTTAAAATATCTTGAATAGCTGTTCTAATATGGTTGAAAAGAACCATCAGAGAATAGCGTCGTCTTTTCCGAAATATATGAATTACTAGTATTTAATTTGATGAGAGGCTCGGTATGAATACGCAAGAGATTATCAAAGAACAAGTAACCGCTAATCCTGTAGTTCTCTACATGAAAGGTACACCAGAAAATCCACAATGTGGCTTCTCGGCACATACAGTAAAAATACTCAATGCTTGTGGAGTAAATAATATCTTTGCTATTGATGTTCTTCCTAGCCCCGAAATCAGGCAGGGTATTAAAGAATACTCAAATTGGCCAACTATTCCTCAACTCTATATCAATGGAAATTTTGTCGGTGGCTCAGATATCGTAACAGAAATGTATCAGAGTGGAGAGTTACAAAAATTAATTCAGAAATAAACCTATCTGCCTAGTTAGAAAAAATCATAAAGAAATAAAACAAATTTTATAGGCCTTCATTGTATAGCCTTGCTACTGCTACTTGCTTAAAACTTCCGCAATTACCCAGTAGCGTGCAGATTTACCTATTATCATGAACAACAGGACCCATAGCCAGTTTACCCGAAGCCACCCTGCTGCAACACACAGCACATCGCCTATTAGAGGAGCCCACGACAGCAATATCACGGGGCTTCCGTAACGGCGTATCCAATCTAGTCCGCGCCTGCTACCACTAGACTTTCTCAGAAGCGCTCTCTCATTTGGTAAGAATCGTCCTATTAAATAAGAACTCATACCCCCTAAGGTATTACCTAATGAAGCAACTCCCAGCGCCGGCCAATATAGCTGGGGATGAGTCTTTAATACTCCAAACAATACTGCCTCTGATCCACCAGGGAGCAGTGTGGCAGCAAAGAAACTACTTGCAAACAAAGCTAACAGGCTTGATTGCTCATCCATATATATATCCAAGTTTAAGTAAACCGCAGTTTATCGTTAAATTAACCTAGAATGGAATGTAGAAACAGAATATATTAGGTTTTATTTTTGTTTTCCACATGAATTGTCAGCAGTATTTAACTTCGCTACATTCACACCTTAGCTATAGTCATCAACTGCACTCAAGACGTAATTTTCTTTCATCAAAATTTTACTTGGTGATATTATTAGGTGATAATATGCTTATTGGTACTACATTCCTGTTAAAAACAAGAGGAAAATTATGAAAGAAGAATTAGCTTTCAAGCAAGATATCGACTCAATTATTAAATCTAAGAGCCTCCTTAAGCACCCATTTTATGTTGCCTGGACCGAGGGAAAGCTTTCTAAAGTTCAACTTCGTAAATATGCTGAGCAATACTTTCATAATGTTTTAGCTGAACCAACTTATTTAAGTGCGGTTCATTTCAATACCCCACATTTCCATACCAATACCAATAGTGGCGATATCAGTGTACGTCAAGAAGTATTGGAAAATCTGATTAGTGAAGAATATGGTGAAAAAAACCATCCCGGCTTATGGAAAACCTTTGCCTTAGCTTTAGGGTCAAGTGAAAAGGATTTAGCCAACGCAACCGCCCTACCTGGTACAGAAAATCTCGTTACCACTTTTCGGGATATTTGCCTAAATCAACCATTCTATGCTGGTCTTGCGGCCATGCATGCATTTGAATCGCAAGTACCAGAAATTGCTGCAGTAAAGATTGAGGGCTTGGCTAAATTCTATGGAATGAGCAACCCTGATAGTTATGAATTCTTTACAGTACACCAAGAGGCTGACATACAGCATTCACAGGCAGAATGGGCCTTGATTGAGAGGTTCGCTGATACTCCAGAGAAAAAAGCTGAAGTTCTGGCTGCTACTACCAAAGCATGTGATGCACTTTGGAAATTTCTTGATGGCATCTATGAAAATTACTGTGAGGATCTAAATATTGAATGTAAGGAAGCTATAACAATACATTAAGAGACCAGATACTGGATACAAAAATACCTTATATTTAGTATAAATTTTACCCTGATTTCACCCGATTTAATTCATCTGAAGTTTGTAGTATTCTTAGAAGTTTTGCTTCCAGACTAATTAATGTTTTTGTTTCATTTAATATTCTTCCCGTAATGAGAAAAATATCCTCAGCACGTTCACCCATTGTATTTACCTTGGCGCTGTGAACTCTAACATCAGAACTTGCTAATACTTGAGCAATATGTGACAACAGCTCTGGCTGATCTCCAGCAATAATTGATAGCACATGATAAGTTCCCCTTTCATCAGGCTCAATGTCAACTTCAGGTATAATTGGAAAATGCTTAAGGTGACGGCTCAACCGTACTTGTGAAGGAGGTTTAAGAGGCAATTGTTGTTCCAGTTGCTGCATTAATCCATGCTCCACGACATGAACCACGTCACGATATTGCTCTACTGACTTAAATGAATTTAGCACTAAAAAGCTATCAAGGGCATAACCATTCTTTGTAGTATGAATCTTAGCTTCGACAATACTATAATTAATGCTTTCAAAGAAACTACAAATACGTGCGAATAAATCTTTCTGGTCCATAGTATATATCATTACTTGGATACCCACTCCAGCGGGAACAATCCGTACTTTTACTACCGGTATCGAAGAATTGACCTTATTGTAGAGTTGACGTGTATGCCATGCAATTTCTTGTGGGTCATGCTGTAGCATATAAGTGGTATCAAGTTCAGACCAAAGTTGTTTATGTGCATCTGTAGGAATGGAATCAAATTCTAATAGTTCTAATGCTCTAATCTTACGGTTTTCTAAAGTACCTCCAGCGTAAGCTGGTGCGCCACATAAATACCGCCATGTTGCCCAAAACAAATCTTCTAATAACTTACCTTTCCACGTGTTCCATACTTTAGGACTGGTACCACGTATGTCTGCAACTGTAAGCAAATAAATTGCGATGAGTCTACGTTCATTCCTTACACGTGTGGCAAAACCAGCTATAACTTCTGGGTCAGATAAATCCTTCTTCTGTGCTGTAGCTGACATTATCAGGTGATTCTCTACCAGCCATGTTATCAATTCTGTATCCTCTGCAGATAGCTCGTGCTGTGTACAAAACCTTTTGGCATCCTTCTTTCCAAGTAAAGAGTGGTCTCCTTTACGCCCTTTAGCAATATCGTGAAATAGTCCTGCAAGATAAAGTGTTTCAGGCCTATCAAATTCACTTATAAGCTGACTACAAAGTGGATACTCATGTGCAAACTCGGCAGCCATAAAGCGACGTAAATTTCTTACAACCATTAAAATATGTTCGTCAACAGTATAAACGTGGAATAAGTCATGCTGCATTTGACCAATAATTCGTCCGAATACAGGAATATAGCGTCCTAATATTCCAGAGCGACTCATGAAGCGTAGTTCTCTAGTAAGTCCACGTGGCTGACGTAGAATTTCCATGAACAGATTACGGTTACGTGAGTTAAGCCGGAAAGTCGAATTAATAAGCGATGTAGAATGCCAAAGTGCACGTAGTGTAATAACGCTTCGTGCTTTTAATTCAGGATGCTGTTGTAACATTAGAACACTTTCTAGAATAACGCTCGGATCTTTCTTGAAAATACTTTCATCTCTTACCTCAAGTAACTCACCACGTTTCTGGAAATACTTGTTTAAAATTACAGGTGTTACATTTGTATCTGGAAAGATTTCTGCTCGTAAAGTAAGCAAAAGAATTGTATTGATCTGAGTCACTGATTTTGCAGCACGATAGTAACGCTGCATTAGTATTTCACCTGCTCGGCGTGGTGGCTTATCGACAATTTTATATTCCTTAGCAAGTAATGTCTGGTAATCAAACAACAGTCTGTCCTCACGGCGTCCAGCTAAGTAGTGCAGTCGAATACGAAGACCCAGTAAGATTTTTTCGTGACGCTTTGTGAGCCGAGCCTCTTCTCTTGTAATAAATCCTCCCTTGATAAGATCTGACCAGGACTTTCCATGCCTTGCAGCACGACTAACCCATAAAATATTTTGTAAATCTCGTAGGCCGCCAGGACTTTCCTTTAAGTTAGGCTCAAGGTTATAGGTTACTTCATGATAACGACCATGACGCTGCTGTTGCTCAAGCAGTTTGGCGTTAAAAAACTCTTGTGGATTTAGCTCAGCTTTCATTGCCTGTGAGAATATACTGAATAATTTTCTACTCCCTGCAAGCCAACGTGCCTCAAGCAAACTTGTCTGTACCGTAATATCTTTTTCTGATTCTTCTCTACATTCAGTTAACGTACGAACACTATGGCCCACTTCTAACCCCATATCCCACAATAAATGCACCCATTTCTCTAGCTTCAGCTTTGTAGCGTCATCAACAGTATCCTGATTGCTTCCATTAGCAGGAAGCAATACTACTAGATCTATATCTGAACTTGGGAAAAGAAAACCACGACCATATCCGCCCACAGCCAATAAAGTGATTGATCCTGGAAGCGCCATTTCTTTCCACACTTGACGCAATAGAATATCAACTAATCTACAGTGCCCACGAAGTAATGCCACACTGTTCGCACTCTTGCTAAACTGTTCACGTAATAACTTGCGGCCTTGTAACAGTACTTTCATTCCGTTTATAGAATTTAACGGACTTGGTAAAGATCTTACATCAATATCCATTGATGTAGATCAAACTCCAAACATGGGTTTTTGTGGCGCACCTTTAGACAGCGTCAAAACTTCATATCCTGTATCGGTAACCAACACTGTATGTTCCCACTGAGCTGACAAACTATGATCTTTAGTAACTATAGTCCAGCCATCTGCCATTTGACGAATTGATGCCTTACCTGCATTGATCATAGGCTCTACTGTAAATATCATGCCTGCTTTTAATTGTAGCCCCGTTCCGGCGCAGCCATAATGAAGAACTTGCGGCTCTTCATGAAATTTTGTCCCTATACCATGACCACAAAATTCTTTTACTACGCTACAACCCAAATTTTCAGCAAAGCTTTGGATAGCGTATCCTATATCGCCTAAGTGCTTATTTGGCTTGATTTCTTCAATTCCACGCCACATAGATTCGTAAGTAATCTCACACAAACGTTTAGCTCGGATCGGCGCCTCACCAACATAATACATACGACTCGTATCACCGTGATAACCATCTTTTATTACGGTTACATCAATATTAATAATATCACCAGCTTTCAGTTTTTTCTCACTAGGTATACCATGGCATACCTGGTGATTAACTGAAGTACAAATTGATTTTGGATAAGGTGAATACCCTGGTGGCGCATAATTAAGTGGTGCAGGAACCGTTTTTTGCTCATTTAACATATAATCATGGCATAGCTTATCGAGTTCATTAGTTGTTACTCCAGGCCTGACAAATGATGTTATGAAATCCAGAACCTCTGATCCAAGTTTCCCTGCAACCCGCATTTTTTCAATCTCTTGTGGGGAATTAAGATGTACCGTCATAGTGTTTCCTGGTTAAACAAATAAGTATTATTCTTAGTTAAGATAGTAAAGTGAATTTGTAAGATTATCCCCTACCTGCTTCAGTTGTACTTGCTCACGTAGGTGTTGTTGGCAACAACTTGATTTTCTCCGGCTGAAGCTCTGATCGTAGTTTTATATCGCTATCAAGATTAGTCCTAGACTGGATGTAAACTACTAAAGCTAAGTTAGCTACTAATAGTAGAAAAAATAGCACTTTCATTGTGGATATACTTTCATTGTTGGTGGTATATTGTTGTTAACAAGCTCTAGCCTTGTTAAAATGTCCGGCTAATCTATTTAATGCCATATTTCCTGGGGCTCCAAATATGCAAGGTATGAAAGTAGTTTCAAACTTCGTAATGTTAATTGCACTACTATTGTCTAACCAGCTTATTGCTGAAAATTCAATAGGAACCAATTCTCTAGAAAATACTGTTATCAAAGGTGATGCCAATAAAGGTAAAAAAATTGCAGGTCAAGTTTGTGCCGGTTGCCACAATTCTGATGGTAATAGCATTATTCCATCAAACCCAATTCTAGCTGGGCAACATGCAGAGTATATCACTAAGCAATTGATAAACTTTAAATCGCAGAATAAAAAGCCTGCTGAGAGGAAAAGTCCAGTTATGGCTGCAATGGTTGTTCCTCTTTCAGAAGAAGATATGAAAAATATTGGTGCTTA
This sequence comes from Nitrosomonadaceae bacterium, assembly GCA_965205785.1. Classification (GTDB taxonomy): domain Bacteria; phylum Pseudomonadota; class Gammaproteobacteria; order Burkholderiales; family Nitrosomonadaceae; genus BJGV01. The sequence continues at coordinate 983,317 of OZ242188.1, read as the reverse complement.
TTACGCCCAACAAAAACCCCAGCCTGGTGGGGCAAAAGACAAAACACTTGCTGAACAAGGTGAGAAAATTTATCGTGGCGGAAATATAGAATCTGGTGTACCTGCATGTGCTAGCTGCCATTCTCCAAACGGAGTTGGTATTCCACCCTATTATCCACGTCTTGCCGGACAGCATGCCGAGTATACTGTAGCACAACTTAGGGCCTTTCGAACTGAGCAGCGGGCCAATGATGCAAACAGTGTGATGCGGGATGTAGTTGCACACATGAGTGAACAGGAAATCAGAGCAGTAGCAGAATTTATCTCAGGTCTAAATTAATAAAAAAATCAAAATTTAAAGCATCTACTATAGCTAGATAGTTTTTATTTCCAAGTGCTGAATATTTTCTCAGCTGCTTGTAATGTTTTGCTGATTTCTATATCACCATGGGCAGCAGATACAAACCCCGCCTCAAAAGCTGATGGCGCGAAATAAATGCCTTCTTGCAACATAGCATGGAAAAATCGATTAAAAGCTTCTCTATCACATTCCATTACTTCAGTATAACTTGACGGTATATTCCCTCGAAAATAGAGACCGAACATTCCACCTAACGATTGAGCACAAAAAGTAACCTCATTCTTTTTTGCTATATCAGTAAGACCATTAATAAGTTGCTGGGTACTACTAGCTAGTTTCTCGTAGAACCCCAAGGTTTGTACCATTTGTAAAGTAGCAAGCCCAGCACTAACAGCTATGGGGTTACCTGACAATGTTCCCGCCTGATATACTGTACCTACAGGAGCAAGGCATTGCATAATTTCTCGTTGCCCTCCAAAAGCTGCCATAGGCATGCCACCACCAATCACTTTACCAAGTGTAGTAAGATCTGGCTTAATATTATAAAGCCCTTGTGCGCACCCTAATCCAACTCGAAAACCAGTCATCACTTCATCAAAAATTAACACACTACCATGCTTTGTACATAACTCACGTAGTACTGGCAAAAATTCAGGGTTTGGTGCAACTAAGTTCATATTACCCGCAACAGGTTCTACGATAACTGCAGCAATTTCTCTACCAGCCTTACTGAATATTTGCTCCAACTCTGCAAGGTCATTGTAGTTCAATACAGTAGTCCCATTTGTAACTTCTGTAGATACTCCTGCAGAACTTGGGCAACCAAGAGTAAGTGCCCCAGAACCAGCTTTTACCAGTAACGCGTCATCATGGCCATGATAACAACCCTCAAATTTGATGATACGGTTTCTGCCAGTATAGCCCCGTGCAAGACGAATTGCGCTCATAGTAGCTTCAGTACCTGAGCTTACAAGCCTCACTTGCTCAATGGAAGGAACCAGTTTACATAATAGTTCCGCTAATTCCAGCTCAATCTCAGTCGGGGCACCAAATGTCAACCCCTTTTTTATTTTTTCTTGTACCGTTTCAATTACTTTTGGGTGAGCATGACCAAGAATCAAAGGCCCCCAAGAACCTACATAATCAATATAGTTCTTATCATCAACATCCCATACATAAGCCCCCATTCCTCGTTTAAAAAATATAGGTGTGCCGCCAACTGATTTAAAAGCACGCACCGGTGAATTGACCCCACCAGGGATATATTTTTGAGAAAGTTGAAATAATTTTTGATTAAGTGAAGTCATTTGACAGCTCATTTAAATGATTAATTGAAAATTTAGTTTGTTTGAATATACGGACTAATTTTTTAGCCTCAGATTGAGCATTAACAGAATTAAAAAGGGATTTACTAACTGCTACTGCATCAGCGCCCTTATATGTTAAGTCTGCAATATTTTCTGAATCAATGCCTCCAATTGCAACAACTGGAATTTGTAGGCACTGCTTTGCCTGACACAATAAATTTATAGGTGCGGAGACTGCGTTAGGCTTTGTAATAGAAACAAAGAAAGCTCCAAACGCCGCATAATCTGCGCCATGATTCTCTGCTTTAATAGCGTATCTTAACTGATTGTAACAAGAGGCCCCTATAATCTTTCCTGGTCCTAATCTGCATCGTGCTTCATCTACTGTTATATCCTCCATTCCTAAATGTACACCATCAGCACCAACTTTAATCGCAAGATCCAGATCATCATTAATAATCAGCGGAGCGTTAAATTTATGGCAAAGATTAGAAAGTAAAGTTGCCTGCTCCAGCTTCAAAGTTTTGTCAGCTGTCTTATTACGGTATTGAACCCACTGCACACCACCAGTAAGTGCCTGTTGTGTTAACATAATTAGATTAGTAGTATCAATTAGATCTGGAGTTATTGCATATATGCCGCTAATCCTTAGATGCGACATCCTGCTTATCCTCTTCTTTAGATTCATGTTCATTACGCGCCCAAAACAAACGGTCGGGTAGATATTGCCCCATTCCCGGATGAAAACCAGCTTTTAGCGCTTGCCAAGTATATTCTTGCGCTTCGTACACTCCGTCAGAAATTGGAAGCCCATTGGCAAGAGTTGCAGCAATTGCAGAAGCCAAAGTACACCCTGACCCATGGAATGAGGCAGTTAGTCGCTGCCAAACATCTGATCTCACAATACCTGAAGCTGTATACAGGGTATTCGTAACCTTACGGGTATTTTCATGAGCTCCTGTTATTAACACATATTCGCAGCCCATATGTAAAAGCCGTCCGCCACATTGATCTAGATCCAGCTCATCAGAATCTTCTGCTTCATCCTGTACCAGTCGACGCGCTTCTATGCTATTTGGAGTGATAATAGTAGTTTGGGGAAGCAATAGTTCACGCATTGCTAAAATCATATCCTCACTTGCCAATTCGTCTCCACGACCAGAGCTAAGAACTGGATCCAAAACTATAGGAATATCCGGATAATCCAGTACAATTTCAGCAATAGCAGCAATAATTTCAACGCTACCCAGCATTCCAATTTTGAACGCGTGTACTGGCATATCTTCAAGCACAGCACGTGCCTGATCTGCCACCCACCCTGGATCTAGTGCCATCACATCATCTACTCCAACTGTATCCTGTACTGTAACAGCAGTAATTACTGACAAAGGATGACAGCCCATACTTGCCAGAGTAAGAGTGTCGGCCTGAATCCCAGCGCCGCCGCTAGAATCGTTAGCAGAAAAAGAAAGGACTATTGGGGGTGGCTGAAGCATACGTTAATACCGTAAAATGACATTTTAACCCAAAAATACAAATATCATGCCTACTACTGAAACTCCTGCATTTCGCAGCTACATGTGCCTTATTTGCGGTTTCGTTTATGACGAAAGCGAGGGATCACCAGAAGAGGGCATCCCCCCTGGTACACGTTGGGATGACGTGCCGATGAACTGGGTCTGCCCAGAATGCGGAGCTCGTAAAGAAGACTTTGAGATGGTTGAAATTTAATGCGAATCCTACATACCATGCTACGAGTTGGAGACCTAGAAAAATCAATCGATTTTTACTCTACTGTTCTTGGAATGAGAGTACTGCGTCGTAAGGATTATCCTGAAGGAAAATTTACTTTAGCATTTGTTGGTTATCAAGATGAAAGTGATGGCACAGTACTTGAATTAACACACAATTGGGATACAGAAAGGTATGACCTGGGAACTGGCTTTGGCCACATTGCTATTGAAGTAAATGACGCATATAAAGCATGTGAGATGGTTAAAAAACTTGGCGGAAAAGTTACACGTGAAGCAGGACCTATGAAACATGGTGTCACAGTAATTGCTTTTGTTGAAGATCCTGATGGCTATAAAATTGAGTTTATTCAGAAAAAGGTATCCAAGGAATAACCTTATTAAAAGATAATGAAACTATTTTTTGGATAAACCCTATAGCACAAAAAGTTCGATACTATGCTACTAATCATTTCTGGCAAGCGTTAACGCAGCGGCAAAAAAACCATCTGTATTATGTTCACTTGGAAATAACTGTAAAAACATACCCGTATCAAGTGGAATCTTTTGCTTCGAGAATAGTTCTGCGCAATTTAGTAATGTGAATTGGGTATGAGTAGCAAGAAAGTTCTCAATGATCTCTTGATTTTCCTCTGGTAAAAAACTACAAGTTGCATATACTAGCCTACCTCCCGGTTTTAGTAATTTTGCAGAAGATGAAAGTATTGCTTCTTGGCAACGTTTAGTTTTTTCAATAATCTGTGGCGTCTGACGTAACTTTATATCTGGATTTCGGCGTAATGTTCCTAGTCCACTACATGGTGCATCTACAAGAAGTCGGTCGACCTTCCCAGTTAATCGCTTTACTCTAACATCATTCTCGTTACTTATCCGCCTAGGAAAAAGATTTGAAAGACCCGAACGTTTGAGGCGTGGCTTCAAGTTATTTAATTTCTTTTCTGATACATCAAATGCATATATACGCCCTTTCGATCTCATCAATGCACCTATCATTAGAGCCTTACCACCTGCACCGGCACAAAAATCTACTACTATTTCTCCTCGCTTCGGTTGTAACAAATATCCCAAAAGCTGGCTCCCTTCATCCTGTATTTCGATCTTGCCAGAAATAAACAGTTCATGACTCTGAATGGCTGATTTCTTTTTAAGGCGAATACCGATTGGTGAGTAGAAAGTAGTTTTTGCGTCAAGACCATCCTTACATAATTTCGTAATCACATCATTACGATTAGCTATTAACGTGTTTACGCGCAAATCAAGTGATGCTGACTGTTGTAACGAGAGTCCTAAAGCAAGAATATCCGTATCCGGCATTTTTACCTGAATTTTTTCTATCAGCCACTCTGGAAGCTCTGACCGAATGGCTGATGACAATGAATCCAGTTTCACCGCTTTAATTTTTACGAGTTGCTTTGTTTCAGTTTCACTGATAAATGGCATTAATTCTCGCAAATTTATACCTTTAAACTTTACGAGGTATGCAAGAAATAATGGACGAGGAGTAGTTGTACTGGTTATATAATTAAGAGAAAAAAAGTGTCGAAGAACACCGAAAACAGTGTCAGCAATGAATGTCCGTTCATTTACACCAAGCTTATGATTTTCACGAAAAAAGTTCCTTAGCACACCATCTGCAGAGCCTTCAAATTTTTGCACTGCACGAAGTGCCGCAATGGCCATATCCACCTGATACAGGGTAAGGCGCATCTTTTATAAATCCTTACAATAATAATAAACTAAATGTTCATCCATGTACTTCTGATGAGTATAGAACTGAATTGTCAGAAGTTTCAGTGCGCACTTCAACGTTACTTCCTGAAAGTTTTAACTGACCTTCCACAAATAAACGTACGGCCTCTGGAAATATGCGATGCTCCTGTAACAAAACCCGTTCAGCTAGTGTTTCAGTAGTATCATCCGGCAGTACCCGTATCGCTGCCTGAATAATAATTGGCCCATGATCCACTTCTGACGTAACAAAATGTACTGTACAGCCATGTATCTTTACTCCCTCTTTTAACGCTTGCTTGTGAGTTTCCAACCCGGGAAATGCAGGCAATAATGAAGGATGAATGTTTATTAGCTTATCTTTATATTTGTGAACAAAATTATCTCCTAACACTCGCATAAAACCAGCTAATACAATAAGTGATGGCTGATATGAGTCAATTTTCTTTGCTAATGAAAGTTCAAATGCTGCGCGATCTGGATATACCCTATGATCAACTGTGCATGTTTCAATATTGTGTTCTTTTGCTATTTCAAGTCCAGCTGCATTAGGATTGTTACTAATAACAGCAGCTATTCTGACTGGTAGCTTTGCCTCAAGCAATGCTTGCAAATTACTGCCACGACCAGAAATAAGAATAACAAGGGATTTCATTAGATTAATTGTAATATGGATGCAACTGAACACTGATTATTCAACGAGAGTCTGTTCTTCCTCTTCACTACGTTTCCGGATTGTGCCAATATGCCATACAACCTCTCCCGCATTACGTAACGTCTTCATTACAGCTTCAACATGTTCATTGGAAATTATTAGTGCCATCCCTATACCGCAATTAAATACACGATACATTTCAAAATCAGCGATTTTCCCTTGCTGTTGTAACCAGCTAAACAACTCCGGCATATCCCAAGCCGATCTTTTCAATACAGCAGTAAGGTCATCAGGTAAAACACGCGGGATATTTTCTACTAACCCACCCCCTGTAATATGTGCCATACCTTTTACCGGAAAATGCTTTAATAAATCAAGTAATGGCTTTACATAGATACGAGTCGGCTCCATGATTATGTCCATCAGCACTTTACCATCAAGACTAGCAGACATGTTCGTATGTCTCTCTTCCAAAATCTTGCGAATCAAAGAGTACCCGTTTGAATGCGCGCCACTAGAAGCAAGACCAAGAACAGCATCACCCTCTGTAATTGATCGACCATTTATAATACGATCTTTTTCAACCACACCTACAGTGAAGCCTGCAAGGTCATATTCATTCTCTGAATACATACCAGGCATTTCTGCAGTTTCACCACCAATCAAAGCACATCCAGCTTGTTTGCACCCTAATGCAATACCTTTGACTACTCGGGTAGCAATATCAACATCCAGTCTGCCACAAGCAAAATAATCAAGGAAGAATAATGGTTCTGCCCCCTGTACCAATATATCGTTAACACTCATTGCTACTAGGTCTATGCCAATACGGTCGTGTTTCCCAAATTTAAATGCAAGTTTCAATTTAGTCCCTACTCCATCGGTACTAGATACAAGCACTGGGTTTTTATAATTTTTTGAGATTTCAAATAGAGCACCAAAACCACCAATCTCATTAAGAACCTCTGGACGTAAGGTACGTTTGACGTGTGGTTTAATGTTTTCTACCAAACGATTACCCGCATCAATGTCAACGCCTGCTTTATAGTAAGACATATGATTTTTGTCCAAATTTCCCCGATTAGATGAAGTCAAGTTGAGTTCTCACGTAGTAGCAGTTAGAGTGCAGTTTCTAGGAATAACAATTTTACCGTAAATGGACAACAAACACTCCGCCGATTTACATTATCTATGGTGGCTAACTTTAGTCTCCATAGTAGGTTTATTGGTTTACCTTCTAAGTCCGATACTCACGCCATTCCTTCTAGCGGGAATTATTGCCTATATCTTTAATCCACTAGTAACAAAGTTAGAACTATGGAAGATCCCTCGTTTTTTGGGCGCAATATTAGTCATGGTACTGTTGCTATGCATATTTGCAGCATTAATTATTATTATTACTCCTCTATTCGAGAGAAAAATTTCTCTGTTAATTGAGAAAGCACCAATTTATCTTGAAACAATTAGAAACGGTCTGATTCCTTGGCTAGAAACACAGCTAGGAATCAATTTACAACTAGATGCTGACCAATTCAAATTAATATTAAAACAATACTGGCAAGATACTGGTGGAGTTCTTGTTAAGCTAATACCTTCATTAAAAAACAGTGGCGTAGCCACAATGGAATTTTTCCTGAATGTGATATTAATGCCAGTAGTGTTATTTTATTTATTACGAGACTGGAATCATCTGGTTAAACTTGTTGATGAGATAATTCCACGCCACTGGCATGAGCAAATCAATGTGCTCGCAAATGAATCAGATAAGGTATTGGCTGAATTTCTGCGGGGACAATTATCTGTAATGTTAATAATGAGTTTCTGCTATGGGATAGGTTTATGGCTGGTAGGGCTTGAATTTGCTCTACCAATTGGCATAATAGCCGGAATATTAGTGTTTGTTCCTTATCTTGGTCTGGGCATTGGTCTCTTACTTGCAACCTTAGCAGCACTTATACAATTCCAAGGATGGAGCGGTATTTTACCAGTTTGGATTATTTTTGGTATTGCTCAGTTACTGGAAAGTATGGTTATAACACCGTGGCTTGTTGGAAACCGCATAGGCTTACATCCGGTTGTAGTTATTTTCTCACTACTTGCGTTCGGTCAACTGTTTGGGTTTGTTGGTTTATTATTGGCGTTACCAGCAAGTGCTATACTGCTAGTTTGGTTACGGCACGTCCGTAAGCAGTATTTGAAAAGTAGTCTTTACAATTCGTAAATGAAACAACTGCTTCTGGATATCGCTCCTCCCTCCTTACCTACACTAGAGAACTTTGTGCCGGGACGCAACCTTGAATTATTTCAAGTTCTGAGAAATATCCTTGAAAGACAAGAACAAGAACGCTTTATATACCTTTGGGGGGTGAGAGGGTGCGGAAAAAGTCATTTATTACAAGCAGTAGTTGAAGCATGTGCTAGAAATAAACTGGATGCAGCTTATATTAATTGTGGTATAACGCACAACTCAAATACAGAGTTTTCTACAATTGATGAAACTGATTGCTTAACAATAGATAATGTTGATCATCTCAATGCGTCAGCACAAATCGACTTGTTTAATCTCTATAACCATATTCGAGATGAAAGTCACTCACTTATGTTGGTAAGCGGATCTGTTGCTCCATCACAACTAAAATTACGTGAGGATTTAGTTACACGCTTGGGATGGGGATTAGTTTATCAAGTTCATGAGTTATCTGATGATGAAAAAATACAAGCCATGAAAAACCATGCCAAAAGAAAGGGGTTTGAGTTGCCTCAGGATGTATGCAATTACTTACTGCGACATGTACAGCGTGATTTACCGTCATTGATAGTCACGCTTGATGCGCTTGACCTTTACTCACTTAGGGAAAAACGCTCAATTACTATTCCTATGTTACGCGAATTATTGCTTCCAGTATCATGAACCTGGCCCTATTTGATCTTGACAATACACTCCTGACTAGTGACAGCGATTTTGAGTGGTCTCAATTTCTAATTGAAAAAAAAATTCTTGATCGTGAAGCATATGAGTCACGTAATTTAGAGTTTTATGAGCAATATAAAGCCGGCACACTAGATATACGTCAATTTTTAGATTTCCAACTACAGCCATTATCTCGCTATTCCCGTATTCAACTTGATGACTGGCATAGTGAATTTATGGCAGAAAAGATCATTCCTTTGATTGCACCGGGAGCATATGAGCTGATCAATAAACATGTGCTAGGGGGTGATTTGTGTATCATTATCACTGCAACAAACCGCTTTGTTACCGAACCAATTGCGAAAACTTTGGGGATAAGCAATCTAATTGCAACTGAACCTGATCAGGAAGACGGTGAATTTAATGGCCAGGTTCTGGGCACCCCATGCTTTAGAGAAGGAAAAATTACGAGGTTAGAAAGCTGGTTAGATGAACGCAATCTTACCTGGCTGTCTTTCCTTGAAAGCTGGTTTTATAGTGATTCTCTTAATGATATTCCGTTACTTAATAAAGTATCAAATCCTGTAGCAGTAGATCCTGACTCAACTCTCAAAGAACATGCAAAAGAAAATAAGTGGCCAATTATTAGCCTAAGATAGGTTCTTTGTTAAAAATCTGGTTTTATTTAGTCGTATTAAATTATGCACCATAACTCTTCTTTTTTATTTTTATTGTAATGAGTTCCACTCAGTTCTCAGATTGGTATCCTGTACCTTTAACCATGTCATTCAAAATTCGGGACTGGTTACAGAATCGTGGCTCCCTTACACGCCAAATTCAACAACGTTGCAAGAATTTTCGTGTAGAGCCAGTCTTTCAATCTCTTGCGACAGCATGTGAAGATGAACTCTCCTTACTGAGATTACGCCCCAAAGAACTAGCACATGTCCGCGAGGTATATTTGTACTGTGGCAAAACACCCGTAGTGTTTGCTCACTCTGTTGTGGCGAGAAGAAACTTACTGGGAGCATGGTATGGAATGAATAAACTTGGCAACAAGTCACTAGGTACCGTACTGTTTACTAACCCGGTTATCAAACGCACTCCATTGAATTTTAGAAAACTAAATCTGACTCATCCACTATTTCATCGAGCATGTAAAAATATGCAAGATCAACCAGATAATCTATGGGCGCGCCGTTCTTTATTTACTCTACATGGACAACCTATATTAGTTACTGAAGTGTTTCTTCCCACAATATTGGAATTAGTTTAATGCTTATTTCAAAACGCCTAGAGTATTACGAGAAGCTCATGCGTCTTGATAAACCTATTGGTATTTTGCTGCTTCTATGGCCTACGCTATGGGGCTTGTGGCTAGCAGCAGGTGGAATACCTAACTGGGTTATTTTGTGGATATTTGTCCTCGGTACAATTCTTATGCGTTCTGCTGGTTGTGTATTAAATGACTATGCGGACCGAAACTTCGATCTATACGTTGAGCGCACCAAAGACCGTCCACTTGCAACTGGAGTAGTAAGTACTAGAGAAGCTCTATTTCTAGCTGCAGGACTTAGTTTATGTGCATTCCTTCTAATTCTTAATCTAAACCACCTGACAATTGCATTGTCAGTATGTGCATTGTTTCTGGCTGCGAGCTACCCGTTTACAAAACGATTTTTTGCAATGCCACAAGCATATTTAGGTATTACTTTTAGTTTTGGAATTCCAATGGCATTTGCTGCACAAACTAATAATATACCGATAATTGCATGGCTGTTAATGGCTGCAAATTTACTCTGGGTAATTGCTTATGATACTGAATATGCAATGGTCGATAAGGCTGATGATCTTAAAATTGGTATTAAGACCTCTGCCATTACTTTTGGACGCTTTGATGTGGTTGGGATTATGCTTTGCCATATAATTTTTATAAGCCTTATGGTTGCTGTGGGGCAAATACAAAAACTTGGTGTAGCATACTATCTAGGCCTTGGTACTGCGTTAGGTCTTATAATGTACCAATATCATCTGATTCATGATCGAGAACCAACTCGTTGTTTCAAAGCTTTTCTTCACAATAATTGGGTAGGCGCAATTGTGTTTACCGGTATTTTCCTTGATTACTTTATAAAAACAACCTTTTAAATACACATGCAATGATATATAAAGATCTTCGAGAGTTCCTTGTACAACTAGAAAGTAAGGGTGAATTAAAACGTGTTACGACTGAGATCAGCCCATACCTAGAAATGACTGAAATTTGTGATCGGTTATTAAAGTCTGGAGGCCCTGCTGTTATATTTGAAAATCCTAAAGGGCATAATATTCCTGTACTAGGGAACTTGTTTGGTACACCTAAACGTGTTGCGATGGGTATGGGACAAGAATCAGTTGAAGCTTTACGCAAAGTAGGTGAACTCCTGTCTTATCTAAAAGAACCAGACCCACCCAAAGGCTTGAAAGATACGTGGGACAAACTACCAATACTTAAGCAAGTTCTGAACATGACGCCAAGAGTACTTACAAGCGCGCCATGTCAAGATGTTGTCTGGGAAGATAAAGATATTGATCTTTACAAATTTCCTATCCAGACATGCTGGCCTGAGGATATCGGTCCCCTGATTACCTGGGGATTAACTATTACCAAAGGCCCAAAAAAGACAAGACAAAACCTAGGTATTTACCGCCAACAAGTAATTGCGCCTAACAAACTCATTATTCGCTGGTTAGCCCATCGTGGTGGTGCTCTAGATTTTCACGATTTTTGCCTCGCAAATCCAGGGCAACCGTATCCGCTAGCAATAGCACTTGGAGCCGATCCCGCAACTATACTTGGTGCAGTTACACCAGTACCAGATAGCTTGAGTGAATACCAGTTTGCTGGATTACTACGTGGCACAAAAACAGAAATTGTAAAATGTCTAAGCCATGATTTACAGGTTCCTGCTAGCTCAGAAATTGTACTGGAAGGGTTTATTTACCCCAATGAAGAGGCCCTTGAAGGACCATTCGGTGACCACACCGGATACTACAACGAGCAAGAGACATTTCCAGTATTCACGGTTGAGCGCATTACCATGCGACATAATCCAATTTATCACTCCACTTACACCGGCAAGCCACCCGATGAACCCGCAATTCTAGGTGTGGCGTTAAATGAGGTATTCGTACCATTACTACAAAAACAATTCCCTGAGATCATTGATTTTTACTTACCACCTGAAGGTTGCTCCTACCGAATGGCAGTGATAAGTATGAAAAAACAATATGCTGGCCATGCAAAACGTGTGATGTTCGGCGTGTGGAGCTTCTTACGACAGTTTATGTACACAAAATTTATCATTGTTACTGATGATGATGTGGACATACGTAACTGGAAAGAAGTTATCTGGGCAATTACAACCCGCGTTGATCCAGCACGTGATACTCTGATTGTCGAGAATACACCTATAGATTATCTTGATTTTGCCAGCCCTGTATCCGGATTGGGTGGAAAAATGGGTCTAGATGCCACTAACAAATGGTCTGGAGAAACTATCCGTACCTGGGGCACGCCAATTGCGATGGATCCAACAGTAAAAGTTCGTATAAATGAGCTTTGGAAAGAATTAGGAATTTAACTTTATTTTCACAAAATGTTAATGAAAAACTCTAAAAGGTGAAGTCAGGTAGGCCTGTCGATTATTTTTACACATTCCTTACTGACGTACTTGAGTACTTTAGGTATATATCTGTATAAAAACAAAATAAATATTATGGTATAGAAATTGCTAGGTAATCCTATTAATAAAAAAGAAAATAAAAATAATACTAGATCTGTATGGATCTGTATGAATTGTGATTTCTCTCACAGATTTTCTAGTTGAATAGTTATACTCTTTGTAGACAATTAAGCCACATTACACACTAAGTTATTAAAAAATAACCAGACAAAACTAAAAGATCAAAACAACTATATGACAAATAAAAAATTATCTGAAGATAAAACAAAATCTGCTAATCTTGCAAGACGACGCTTTACTAAGTCTGGTTTAGCGGCATCAGGAGTTATTCTTACCCTAGCAAGCCGGCCAGTACTGGCGAATACAGTTTGCAAGTCACCCTCAGGGTTTCTTTCAGGCAATCTCAGCTCTCATATTGAGCAACTCTGTTATGGTAATTATCCAAGCTATTATGCCAATAACCCAGAAATATGGAAGTCAACACGATATGTACCTGGCACCTTTAATACTAAAGAAGCTCAAAGTACTGATGCAAGTTCAACAAGTAGTGCCGTAAATTCAAACAGCTCTAAGGATGTAGATAAATGGGTCGGCGGAACCCTATGGCAACAAGCATTCCCTGGAAGTAGCCGATTCCCCGGAAGATCTATGATGCAAGTGTTATGGATGCAGGACGTGATGGGCCAACACTTTGTTGCAGCATTACTCAATTCTGCTCTCGGACTTACTCCACCGTTGACTGAAACAAGGGTAATAGATATTTGTATTGAATACGAGACAAGAGGCTTCTTTGAACCAACTGCCGGGGTTCATTGGCATGAACAGGATATTCTGTTCTATTTCAATAGTTTGGTATAAGATTTATCTTTCGTGTAAGTTTGAGTCCATTTGTACCACAAAATAGTCAATTTAAAATGAAGTGGCAAATTATCTCTTCAGACCAAGAGGCTCTGTATCTTCATTCGTGGGATAACAAAGAATATGTGGTCTATAATAGCCTAACTGGGGATACTCACTTACTCAATCTGACAGCTGGCCAGTTATTATTGAAATTAAAGCAGTCGCCAGCAGATACAGTAACTCTTGCTAGTTTAGTTGCCCCCACAAACCAAACTGAACCAATCACACAACATAAACTTGAAATAGAACATATTCTTGAAGAGCTTAATACACTCAATCTAATCGAGAAGTCTAGAGATACAGTTACTTACAGCCCTCCATCTTGTAAATAAAATACCCATCTTTATTAATTGCATCTACAACTTCGTCCGGTGCACTCTGGCTATGGCAAAATCTGCACTCTTTGCTAGAAATTGCTGCATCACCTTCATCGATTGAAGCCAACCATTGTCTTGCGTATTCAACAGCCTTTTCATCATCTTTTACTGCAGTAAATACATCAAAGTGCATAGTATGACCATCTTTTGATTTGACATAAGTATCATAGACATGAATTTGCATTCTTTTTCCTCAAAAAAATATAAAATAGCTATTCTACTTGTTTAATCTAAGAAAGGCACCGTAACCAGTTATGAAAAGACCAATTATACGATTTGGGCATGATGATATCGGAGATTGGGTTGCCACTCTGAGCTGCGGTCATATGCAGCATGTAAGGCATTCACCGCCATTTATCAATCGACCCTGGGTAACAACAGAAGTAGGCCGCAAAAGTAAGATAGGAAAGACGCTTAACTGTGTTCGGTGTGACAAATTTGAATTTCCAGATAATTTTATTCCATATAAAAAAACACCTGTTTTTACTGAAGAGTCATTACCATCTGGACTGAAGAACGATCACTCGACAAAAGTAGGTATCTGGGGAAAAATTATTGTCATAGAAGGAAAGCTTCAATATCGTGTTACTAGTTTAAATACGGATGTGGAATTATCTCCTGGTGAGCCCGGAATTGTTTTGCCAGAGATAACACATAGTGTGACCCCTTTAAACATGGTTAAATTTTATGTTGAATTTTACAAAGAACCAGATTGCCCCACCTAAAATCTCACCAACAGTAGTAAGAATACTACTTAAATTTCTCTTATATTAAAATATAATTTAAGCTTATTGCCTAAATACTCTACGCTATGCTACTCCAAATTTAATACCTTATTGGGAAGGTATACAGGTAATAATTAAAAAGATTTTATCGTAGTCCAAGGACATCTTGCATATCAAACAAACCTTTATCTTTTTCAGCTAAAAAGCGGGCTGCACGCAATGCGCCGTTAGTAAATGTTGCACGACTACTAGCTTTATGTGAAATTTCAATTTGCTCTCCTGTACCTGCAAACATAGCCGTATGATCACCTACTATGTCGCCGCCGCGTATAGTAGAAAATCCAATAGTTTTCTCTAAACGCTCCCCTGTAACCCCTTCGCGCCCATACACAGCAACCTCTGAAAGGTTGTTCCCAGCTGCTTGTGCCACTATCTCTCCCATGTGTAAAGCTGTACCTGATGGAGCATCTACTTTATGGCGATGATGAGCCTCGACGATCTCAACATCATAATTTTTACCTAACGCTTTAGTAGCTATATCTAAAAGTTTGAAAGTAACGTTTACTCCTACACTCATATTAGGCGCTACTACGAGCGCAATATCTTTTGAAGCTGCCTTGAGCATTTCTTTCTGCTCTTCTGAAAAACCCGTCGTGCCAATTACCATTTTTACTCCCTCAGCGCGACAAATGGAAAGGTGCTTGATTGTTCCTTCTGGACGGGTAAAATCAACCAGAACATCACACTCTGGAAGTGCAGCAGAAAAATTATCTGTAATAACAACATTGCTAGGAACACCAATTAGTTCGCCCACTTCCTTTGTAAGGTAAGAATTCCCAACCATTTCTAATGCTGCTTGTAAATGTAAATTTGAGTCCTTCATAATAGCAGTCAACAACGCTCTTCCCATACGACCAGTACTACCAGCAACTGCAATATTTAATTTCGTCATTTATATACTCACAAATTAATTTATAGTATTACTTAGAAAGTATTTACCTGTCTATTAGTCTGCCTCTATGCCATCCGAGATTCCAGGTGGAGGTGGAGGCAAATCATCCAGTTCAGTATCAGGTACAACCTGATCTTGTGACGGTATTGTATCGTCCTCTATAGCAATAATAGTAGGAGTCGTATCCGGATCATCAGAACCAGCTGGTTTTGATGGCATCTCTTCTCCCTGTTCCATACCAGAAACCGTTGGCTCCGGTAATAATTTTGTACCCTGTTCCTCTCCAGAAGGATATTTTGCGGGCTCAATCAATTTAGGTGAAACAGAAGCAAGAGAATCGGAAAAGTCACCTTCAGTCCTTACTAACTTATCATCTTCAAAAAACACTGTTAGCTTATATTCATCAACTAGATTACCATGTTGCACAAGACGATAAACATAATCCCAACGATTTTTATGGAATACGTCGCCAATTAATGCTGTGCCAAGTACGAAACGAACCTGAGATCTAGTCATGCCAGGCTTTAATTTATCAACCATTTCCTGGGTTATAACGTTTCCTTGCTGCACATCAATTCTATAGAGTACAGACGGCACTGATGGTACAGATGAGCATCCAGTTATAAGTAATAAAACAAACAGCGTAAAAATTTTTGCGTGCATTGCGGCGACATATGTTTTCAAAGCAGATTTAGCATTATATGATACAGTAATTAATTTGCCGGGCGGATATAACTATGAGCAAGCCAAACGATCTTAAAACTATGGGCCTAAAGGCTACACTACCACGATTACGAATACTCAGCTTATTCGAGAATACTGTGATTCAGCATCTATCAGCAGAAGACGTATATAGGTCTTTGATAAGCGAGGGTGAGGATATCGGTCTTGCTACTGTTTATCGTGTCCTAACACAGTTTGAACAAGCTGGAGTTTTGAAACGTCACCATTTTGAAAGTGGTAAAGCAGTATTTGAACTTAACCGTGGCGATCATCACGATCATCTTGTATGCATACAATGTGGTCATGTTGGTGAATTTTATGACGAAGAAATTGAAAAACGACAGATTAAAATTGCTAAAGATAGAGGCTTTGTCATTCAAGAACATTCACTGTCACTTTATGTAGAATGTGTAAAGCCTAAGTGTGAGTATCGTAAGTCGTAAAAAAATTGGGCAATGGTTTTCCTGTTAATCTAATACTTTGTTAAGCATAGACAAAATGTGGCAAGTTAAATCTCTTTTTTATACTTAGGTGTATTGTCTGTGTCTTCATATGAATTATTTATTGGTCTCCGCTACACGCGCGCTAAACGCCGCAATCACTTCATTTCGTTTATCTCATTAACCTCTCTTCTCGGCATCACGCTTGGCATGACAGCCTTGATCACAGTAATGTCAGTTATGAATGGATTCCATAAGGAAATAAGAACACGTATCTTAGGTGTTGCATCACATATACAGGTTAGTGGTGTTAACGAGAAACTTACTGACTGGCAGGGCGTGGCGAATGAAGCAATTAAACACTCACAAGTAGAAGCTGCTGCTCCATACATTAGTGCGCAGGGTATGGTTTCGTTTAATCAGGTTGTACGTGGTGTATTAGTACGTGGTGTATTACCAAATACTGAGGACAAGGTTGCGGACTTCTCTCAGATGATGATAAGAGGAAAACTAAATAGCCTTGTACCTGGTGAGTTTGGTATTGTCGTTGGCGCACAACTGGCACAGTCTCTAGGTGTGTCAAAAGGAAACAAAATAATATTAATATCCCCACAAGGACAAATGACGCCGGTAGGGATAATGCCGCGTCTTAAGCAATTTACCATTACCGGAATTTTTAAAGCAGGTCATTTTGAATATGACTCAACATTAGCATTAATTCATATGACTGATGCACAAAAACTATACCGGATGGATAATAACCAAGTATCAGGTGTCAGGCTTAAATTACAAGATTTATTTCAGGCACAACAAGTGGTTCAAGATCTGATACCAATGATTTCTTCTCCGACGTTAATTAGTGACTGGACAAGCCAGCACGCTAATTATTTTCGTGCAATCGAGATTGAAAAACGGATGCTTTCTCTTATGCTTGGATTACTTATTCTAGTGGCTGCTTTTAATATTGTTTCAACTCTGGTAATGGCCGTAACAGACAAACAACCTGACATTGCAATTCTTCGTACTCTTGGAGCTAGCCCACGAAGTATTATGAAAATATTCATTATTCAAGGAACTCTAATTGGTGTTTTTGGTACGATTCTGGGTGTAATAGGAGGAACATTACTAGCATTCAATGTCGACTCCGTCATAGCGTTTATTGAATATTTATTTACTGTCCAGTTTTTATCTAGTGAAGTTTATTACATCAGTGAAGTTCCGTCAGACCCCCATTTTGTAGATATAGTGACAGTTGCAGTTTTATCATTTGGATTGACCATTCTAGCAACAATCTATCCGAGCTACCGGGCATCTAAAGTTAATCCTGTGGAAGCACTAAGATATGAGTAAAGAAATTATTTCTTGTAATAATTTACATAAAAGTTATTTTCAAGCAAGGCTGGAAGTACCTGTATTAATGGGCATAAATCTGCATATAGATGAAGGTGAATCGCTTGCGATCGTAGGTATATCCGGTTCTGGAAAGAGCACATTGCTACACTTACTTGGCGGGCTGGATGCACCTACCTCTGGGGATATCCAAATTAAAGGTCAAAGTATTGCCACAATAAAAGAAGAAGAAAGATGTCGGCTTCGGAATCAATCACTTGGTTTTATTTATCAATTTCATCATTTACTACCAGAATTTAGTGCACTTGAAAATGTCGCCATGCCACTGTTAATCAGAAGAATGAATAGCAAGGAAGCTTATGATCGTGCGGCAGAAATGCTGAATCAAGTTGGCTTGAACCACCGAATATCCCACACACCAGGAGAGCTCTCAGGTGGGGAGCGTCAACGTGCTGCAGTTGCCCGCGCTTTAGTCACAAAGCCTGCATGTATCCTTGCTGATGAACCAACAGGCAACCTTGATCGGCATACTGCTGGCGAAGTCTTTGAATTAATGTTAAGCCTTAACCGTGATGTTGGCGCAAGTCTTGTCATAGTTACTCATGATCCCTTTCTATCTAAACAAGCCAACCGAACATTAAAGCTAGTTGATGGTATGCTCATTGAATAAAAAATGTTATTGTTAATGAAATAGATTGTATGTACTACATTAAACTTTCCTCTCATCGATTAATACTAATCTTATGAAAGAATCTTATAAAGAATACTTTCAGTTTGCTCTGTCATTAATCTATGTTGTATTTGTCATTATAGGAATTTCCGGTCTCTCCTATAATTTATTTCGCCCTGGAGGCTGGGTTAGTTCTTGGCTTGGTAATGTATGGAGCATGGAGATACATTACCTAGGTATGGCTATTCCTATTTTTATAATTTCGATTATTGTTATCAAAAAATGGCTAAACGGCCTTTTTGCAAGTAGTAAAGGTGATACATTCGTTAACATTTTAATGAGTATTCTGCTATTAGCAGGGGTATTTTTCTCGGGGAAATATTTATTTTTTTAGTCCTGACAAAGACATAAACTAAATGAAGTCAGTACTCTACTGGTAATGAGGGTCAAGGCTGCGCCACAAGTACCACGTTGCAACAGAACGCCATGGCTTCCATGGGCTAGAAATTATATCTATCTTATTCTTACTTACGGGTTTATTATCATTATAGTGTATGCTTAACGCTCGCTTTAAGCCAAGGTCATTTACTGGCAATATATTCGGACGTAGCATATGGAAAATTAAAAACATCTCAGCAGTCCAGCGTCCAACTCCTTTTACCTGTGTCAGCTCTAAAATAAGAGCCTCATCATCCATTTCATACCAAATGGATTCGTTTAAATTTTTATTTAAGAAATATAGCGACAGGTCTTGTAGATATTCTGTTTTTCTTTGTGACAAACCACAGTTTCTTAATATGCTATTTTCTAAGTTATAAACTGTTTGTGGTGAAATTTCTGAGATATTAAAGATTATTTTATTCCAGACACTTTCCGCTGCTTTTACCGAGATCTGCTGGCTGACAATAGAACGTGCCAACGTAGTAAATGCATCACCATATGAGCGTAATATACTCCCTTTGAAGCTTGATATAAGCCTACCCATTACTTTATCGTGCATGGTAAGCTCTTTAGTAGCTTGTTCCCAGTACTTAGGAGTCACAATTGTCTAATCTTCAAGATGTTGCCGCTGTGCTCGTTTGCGCCAAGCGTAAATTACGTATAATCGCCAGACTGCATGTACAACAAAATACCCTATAACTGAAAGGGTTATTGCCAAGATAGATATCCCGGTCAATAAAGTTTTTCCCAGAGCAGCTATCCAATCAATCATAGCAGGAATCCATTCAACAATATTCTTGTCTAATATACTAAAATCAACTTGTGGCATTTTAATTTTACCGTTACCAACTACAAATTCACCGATTGCATACGCAACAAAATATATTGGTACAATAGTTAGAGGGTTTGAATACAGCGTAACCAACACTGCCATTGGTAGATTTACTTTGAATGCTATGGCAAACATAGTAGCAAAAAAGAATTGAACCGGGTTACTTCCAGGAATCAATCCAGCAAATAAACCAACCGCAATCCCTCCAGCCACTGAGTGACGATTAAGATGCCACAGATTATGATGATGCAGTAATTTTCCAAATATTCCGACAAACCGGTTCTTTTGAATACTCTCATGAGAAGGAAGATATTTCTTGAAGAATTTTCGAGGCACCAGACAAGTCTCCAAAATTACTAGTCAAATATACTCGGAATATATAACCAGTTATTATACTAACTCATGAATTTTCTAAAATCATAGAGCTAATAAAATTTATTGCTTTAGCTCTCCTTTCCTAAAATTTTACTCTCGCCGAGAGCCACCGAGTTATAGTACTCCCTATATTAATCAGATCTCATCTTCTTGGAATAAAATTATGCCCATTAAATCACGAATTAGAACCATCCCTCATTACCCAAAGCAAGGAGTGATGTTTAGAGACATTACAACACTATTAAAAGACCCCATAGGTTTTCGTATTACCATCAACGAATTTGTTACTCATTATACTGATGTGAAAATTAACAAAGTGGTAGGAATTGAGGCACGTGGATTTATCATTGGTGCGGCACTTGCATTCCAGCTTGGAGTTGGCTTTGTACCAATTCGCAAAAAAGGGAAATTACCAGCGAAAACACATAGTCATGACTATAAACTAGAATATGGCACTGACTCTATTGAAATTCATGTAGATGCTATCTCTAAGGGAGACCATGTACTTCTTGTAGATGATTTAATAGCAACTGGAGGTACAGCAGAAGCAGCTGTTAAATTAGTTAGTGCTATGGGTGGCAAAATTGTGGAATGCTGTTTTGTCATTGATTTACCTGACCTGGGTGGTAGTTCACGACTAAAAAAACAAGGCCAGAAGGTCTTCTCTCTATGTGAATTTGAGGGGGAATAAGGATGAATAAAATAAAATGAGCCAAATAGTTGAAGCACTACGTTGAAAAATGTTATGTGTCGTATCACTGATATTAAATATATCTCTAATAGAGCTATCTAGGCTACATAAGTATCACGTCATACTGTTCCTGTGTATAAATCGTTTCTACCTGCAAACTAATAGGTTTCTCAATGAAATCGCCAAGTTGTGTGAGGCTTTCAGATTCCTCATCAAGAAACAAATCTATTACCTGTTGTGATGCCAAAATTCGAAACTCACGAGCATCAAACTGGCGAGACTCTCTCAGTAACTCACGTAGTATTTCATAACACATTGTTTGTGCTGTTCTCACCTCACCACGACTCTGACAGATTGGACAGGGCTCACACAATGTATGCGCAAGGCTTTCTCTTGTACGTTTTCGTGTCATTTCTACAAGACCCAACGCTGTAAAACCATTTACAGTCATCCTTGTCCGGTCTTTTAATAAAGTTTTCTTAAACTCTGTAAGTACAGAATTTTTATGCTCCTCATTTTCCATATCAATGAAATCTATGATAATAATTCCACCTAGGTTTCTCAAACGCAATTGACGTGCAATTATTTGGGCCGCCTCTAAATTGGTTTTGAAAATAGTATCGTCAAAGTTTCGTATGCCAACAAATCCACCGGTATTTACGTCAACTGTAGTTAGTGCCTCAGTCTGATCAAAAATGAGATACCCCCCAGACTTCAAATTAACTCGTCTTGCCAGAGACCTTTCAATTTCATCTTCTACTCCATTCAAATCAAATAATGGGCGCTCCCCAGCATAATGCTCTAATCGTTCTTTTTCATTCACCATATACTCATCAGCAAATGCAGTCATTTTCAGAAATGTTTCACGGGAATCTACTAAAATACGAGCTGTATCATCAGTCACGAAGTCCCGTAAAACTCTATAACTTAGATTTAAACCTTGATAGATTAGTGTTGATGGAGAGGCAGTTGAAAACTGCTCTTGAATATTTAACCACTGTTTACCAAGATATTTTACATCTGCTTGTAAATCACGCTCACTAGCAGTTTCTGCCATTGTACGAACTATGTATCCGCCTTTCTCATCGGCTGTAAGTATCTGTTGCAACTTCTCCTTAAGTAACTCTCGATCAGTTTCGTCTTCGATACGCTGGGAAATACCAATATTAGATTCTTGAGGAAGATATACCAACATTCTCCCTGCAATACTGATCTGGGTAGACAATCTAGCGCCTTTAGTGCTAATTGGATCCTTGATAACCTGGACCAAAATATCTTCACCCTCATGCAACAGTTTCTCTATGGGCTTATCACCAACCGCTCCGTTCTGACGAGCCCCCCAAATATCAGCTACATGCAAAAAAGCAGCCCGATCAAGGCCTATATCAATAAAAGCAGACTGCATTCCAGGTAACACTCGACTGACACGACCGTTGTAAATATTTCCAACCTTACCAAGACTACTCGCACGTTCTATGTGTAATTCTTGAACTACCCCCTGTTCCATTACTGCAACACGTGTCTCTTGTGGAGTTATGTTTACAAGAATTTCATTACTCATAAATATGAATTACTAAGGACTATTATTTATCAGCCTGAAAAAATACTTTTATATTAAATTTTTCTAACAACTGCGCAGTTTCATAAAGTGGAAGTCCTAATACACTACTGTAGCTTCCTGACATTTCAATTATGAAAACTGCCGCCTTTCCTTGCATTGCGTAAGCACCTGCCTTGTCATATGATTCACTACTATTTAGATAACTGGTTATTTCACTCTGACTGATATCACGAAATCGTACTGTAGTAGTAGATAAGCATTCCTGTATTTTATCTTGTGCAGCGACAGCAACTGCGGTTAATACTTGGTGGGTCTGTCCTGAAAGTTTGGTCAACATCTCTTCAGCATGTACAGGGTTATCTGGCTTACCAAAAATATTCCCTTTGAACGCAACTACAGTATCAGCTACCAACAATGGTTTCAGGGGTAATCCTCTCTGTACTAACCGCATCCATCCAGCTTCTGCTTTAGCTCTGGCAATGCGACATACATAATCAGTCGGCGATTCTCCCTTCTCCGGTGTTTCATCAACATCTGCTGGGCGCGGCAAAGTCTCACGCATTAATACAATTTCAAAATTTACCCCGATCTGCTTTAATAATTCACGTCGTCGAGGGCTACGAGAAGCAAGATAAATTCGATTTTCTGGAAGAGCCATGATGATTGATCCCTTAGAAATTCCTATTTATAGGAAGAGTCATTCAAATCATATCTACTATTATTTCCGATGATACGGATGCTGTTTAATAAGTGATACTGCACGGTACAACTGTTCTGCTAACAATACTCGTACCAAACCATGTGGCAGTGTCAATGCAGATAATGCTAAAACCTCATCTGCAGAATTTTTAATTTCAAGATCTAACCCGTCAGCTCCACCAATAATGAATGCTGTATCGCCTCCATTTCTCATCCATCCAGAAATAGAATCGGCTAACTTAACCGTACTCCACTGCTTGCCGCATTCATCCATTGCAATGGTACGACATTTAGCGGGTAGCACTGCATGAATACGCGTGGCTTCAGCACAAAGCAACCGGCTAATTTCTTTACTTTTACTACGTCTCTCCGGTTTAATTCTTACTAATTCTATCGTCACTTCTTGTGACATGCGCTTTGCATAATCTGTAAAACCATCCTCCACCCATTTTGGCATTTTATTGCCCACTGCCAAAATGAAGAACTTCATAGTAAAAACCCTTCAAATCACTCAATTAACCAATAATCTATTCGATCCCAAGGTAAATTTCTCCTTAGTTTGATCGATATCTGCCTGCTCTACTACCTCTGTTTCTATTTCCCCCCAAAGTCCTTCAAGATCATAATGCGCACGTATAGCTGGTAACATTATATTTACTAGTATATCCCCTAAGTCTACTAGCATCCATTCTCCAGAGTCTTCACCTTCTGTGCCATAAACCATCCCTCCTGATGCTTTTACTTTTTCATGTACATTATTTGCTAAAGCTTTTGCCTGACGAGTTGAAACTGCACTTGCAATTATCATACGATCAAAAAGAGTTGTCATCTTTGTAACATCTAACACTTCTATATCACTTGCTTTAACATCTTCTAATGCAGAAATGACTATTTTCACCAGTTGGTTGAGATTCATATATTTTATAAATATAATTTATTTTCTGAAATATAACTTACAGCCATATCAGGAACTAAATAACGCACACTTCTCCCAGCAGCAATATGTGCACGGATATTAGTTGCAGAAATATCTAGCATAGTTGTCGATTCAATAAAGATCAACCCATTAGCAACGTTTCTGAGACTATCAGCATTTGAAACCCAACGCTGAGAACACTCTTTTTGCAATTCTTTTGGCAATAACTCATTAATTGAGTGAAACACATAACCTGGGCGAGTAGAAATTATAAAATGGCACAAGTTAAAGAACTCTTTCCAGTTATTCCATTCCTCAAGTTTTATAAAAGCATCTACTCCTATTACAAAACATAGACTAATTTCTTCTCCAAATTCCTGTTTAAATTCACGCATCGAATCTATGCTAGAACTAAAGCCATCACGATAAATTTCACGCTCATCTAAGACAAAAGTTGGGTTGTTCTGAATTGCCAAACGTACAATTTCTGCGCGGTGTTGTGGCAACACTACAGGAGCACGTCGCAATCTTGGTATTCCTGCTGGTACAAAATACATTTTTTGTAAGCTGGTAGCTTCGACAATTTCTTCAGCTATTCTTAAATGACCATAGTGTATGGGATCAAAAGTCCCCCCAAAAATACCAACAAGAGGAAACCCAGACTTAGACATCGCCTTTTAGATTAATACAATACAAAAACGAGAGAGAAATTTCAATTAATGCTCCCCTTTTATTAGGCACTTTAGTACTGTAAAGGTTCATCCTCACAGAAGTACCTGAGACATTTTAGCAAGCTCCTTAACAATATACGTAGTGAAGCGCGCAGCTGATGCGCCATCAATTACTCTATGATCATATGACAGCGACAGCGGTAATATTAATCGTGGAACAAATTGACCATCACAATATACTGGTTTGATATTTGCACGGGAAGCACCAAGAATAGCAACTTCTGGCGCATTGATAATGGGCGTAAAGGCTGTCCCTCCAATACCTCCAAGACTAGAAATAGTAAAACTGGCCCCCTGCATTTCAGCAGGCTTCAATTTTCCTTCACGCGCACGTTCTGCAAGGTTTTCTATTTCTTTAGCGGTAGCGACTATATTGTTCTTATCCGTATCTCGGACTACTGGAACCATCAACCCATGTGCCGTATCAACCGCAAAACCTATATGGTAATAATTCTTAATCACCAAACTTATGTCTTCACCTTTTCCATCAAGTGAAGCGTTAAAATTGGGAAATTCCTTTAGTGCTGCTACTGTTGCTTCTATAAGAAAAGACAACATTGTAAGTTTGGTTCCTTCTTTCTGCTTAATTTTGTTGAATTTCTTTCGTTCAACTTCAAGATCGGTAATATCAGCCTCATCAAACTGAGTAACGTGCGGAATCATTACCCAATTACGGTGCAAATTTGCCCCCGAAATTTTTTGGATACGTAATAACGGCTTTAATTTTACCGGTCCAAATTTTGCAAAATCAACCTGGGGCCATGGCAACAAATTCAACTCAAAATTATTACCGCTACCAGATAATCTTGATATTTCAACCTTAACATAGGCTTTTACATCTTCCTTAAGTATGCGTTTCTTCTTACCGCTACCATTCACCAAATTAAGATTCACACCTAATTCACGTGCAAAACGTCTCACGGAAGGACTAGCATGTGCCATAACAAAAGTAGCTCCACTCAGTGGTAGAATAGTAGAAGACTTAGTCACACTGTTGTCAGGCTGCGAGCTGACAACTTGATTTGTATCAGAAGTAGTTTCAACAGGAGCAGCAGAATTAGCTTGATTAGATGGTGGAGAAGACTCAGTTAAGCTATCAGTTTGATTGACTTCAATTTCTAAAACAAGAGTACCCTCGGAAACTCTATCTCCCTCTCGAACATATATTTCTTTGACTATCCCCGTAAAAGGAGAGGGTATCTCCATTGTTGCCTTGTCAGATTCTAGCGCGATCAGCGGATCCTCTCCTTTAACCGTGTTACCTGATTTCACCAGCAACTCGACTACGGGAATATTTTTAAAATCGCCGATATCAGGAACTAATACCTGTTTAACTTCTGCCACACTTTATACCTTTATCGGGTTTGGTTTATCTGGATCAATACCGTATTTATTTATCGCCTCTACTACTTTCTCCGATGAGATTCTGCCATCTTCTGCCAAGACTTTAAGTGAAGCTACGGTAATATAATAGCGGTCTACCTCGAAAAACTGTCGTAATTTCTCACGTGTATCGGAACGACCAAAGCCATCAGTTCCCAACACTTTATATTTCCCTGGTACAAACTCACGTATCTGGTCTGCAAAGATTTTCATATAATCGGTTGCTGCCACTATCGGTCCCTCACGCTTCTCTAGGCAAGACCTAACATAAGATTGTTTTGGTTGCTCTACAGGATGAAACATATTCCAGCGCGATGCCTCCAGCGCTTCTCGGCGTAATTCATTAAAACTAGTAACACTCCATATGTCAGAAATAATTCCATATTCTTCCATTAGGATATCTGCTGCAGCAATAACTTCACGTAGAATAGTTCCTGAACCAAGTAGTTGTATTCTTAGATTAGAATTTTTCTTTGCTTTTTCACTACCTTCACGAAATAAATACATGCCCTTCAATATTCCCTGCTCTACACCTTTAGGCATTTCTGGATGTAAATAATTTTCGTTCATTACGGTTATGTAGTAATACACATCTTCCTGTTCTTGATACATTCGGCGCAAGCCGTCTTGGATAATAACCACAAGTTCATAAGCAAACGTGGGATCATAAGATATACAGTTAGGAATAGTCGAAGCAACCAGATGACTGTGCCCATCCTCATGCTGCAAACCTTCTCCATTCAGAGTAGTACGCCCAGCTGTTCCCCCCATTAAAAAACCACGACAACGCATATCACCTGCTGCCCAGGCAAGATCACCAATACGTTGAAATCCAAACATTGAATAAAAAATAAAAAAAGGTATCATCTGTACGCCATGAGCACTATAAGCAGTTGCTGCCGCTATCCACGACGACATGGCTCCAGCCTCATTAATGCCCTCTTGCAGGATCTGGCCATCCTTATCTTCTTTGTAATACATCAATTTATCGGCATCTTCCGGCGTATAGAGTTGGCCTCTTGATGACCAAATACCCAATTGCCGAAACATCCCTTCCATCCCAAACGTACGCGACTCATCTGCGACAATCGGTACTATTCTCTTTCGAATAGTTTTATCTTTTACCAATATATTAAGTATGCGCACAAATACCATAGTAGTAGAAGACTCTCGCCCTTCGCCACTAGCCTTAAGTAATGTATCAAATGCTGATAAAGGTGGTATTTGTAGCGCTTCTGTATTATGCCGCTGATGTCGATGAAGCAGTCCTCCCAATGCTTCACGCTTCTCACGCATATATTTCAACTCTGGCGAACCTTCTTCAAACATGAGATATGGCAGATCATCTATTTTGCTGTCTGGAACAGGTAAGCGAAAACGGTCACGGAATGATTTTAGAGAAGTTGTACCCATTTTTTTTTGCTGGTGGGTAATATTTTGAGCCTCACCTGCTTCACCCATACCATAACCCTTAACCGTTTTGGCAAGTATCACTGTTGGTTGTCCGGTGTGCTTTACTGCAGAAGCGTATGCAGCATATACCTTGTGAGGATCATGCCCACCACGGTTTAGTCTCCAGATATCATCATCAGACATATTGGCTACCATTTCCAGTAATTCTGGATATTTTCCAAAAAAATGCTTACGCACATAGGAACCGTCTCTGGCTTTGAAAGTTTGGTATTCACCGTCAACACATTCCATCATTCGTTTCTGTAGTAAACCTTTTGTGTCTTTTGCTAACAACGGATCCCAATAAGAACCCCAAATTACTTTGATAACATTCCAACCAGCCCCGCGAAAATTACCTTCCAGTTCTTGAATAATTTTGCTGTTACCACGTACGGGTCCATCAAGACGTTGAAGATTACAATTGATAATAAATATCAAGTTATCCAGACTCTCACGTGATGCTAACGAAATTGCACCTAATGACTCAGGCTCATCCATTTCGCCATCTCCCATAACAGCCCAGACTTTACGGCCCTCCGTCTTTGCTAGACCACGACTACCAAGATATTTCATGAAGCGAGCCTGATAGATAGCCATCAGCGGCCCTAACCCCATTGACACTGTTGGAAATCTCCAAAAATCAGGCATTAACCACGGATGTGGATAGGAAGACAGCCCTTTACCCCCTACCTCCTGGCGAAAATTATCCAACTGCTCTTCAGTTAACTCTCCCAACATAAAAGCACGTGCATAAATCCCGGGAGAAGAATGTCCCTGTACAAGCACCAAATCACCCCCATGATTCTTGCTGGTAGCATGCCAAAAATGGTTATAACCTACATCGTAAAGTGTTGCAGCAGATGCAAAGGATGAGATATGGCCACCCACATTTGTTTTTTTATTTGCACGTAACACCATTGCCATGGCATTCCAGCGAACATAAGAACGGATACGGTGTTCAAGCGCATGATCCCCAGGAGATTTTTCTTCCTTACCAGGAGGAATAGAATTTATATACGCTGTAGTGGCACTATAAGGAAGATAGGCTCCAGACCTGCGAGCTTTTTCTACTAGCTTTCCCAGCAAATAATGCGCTCTATCTGTTCCCTCAAGAGCCAATACAGAATCCAGCGCATCAAGCCACTCTTGAGTTTCCTGTGGATCAATATCGGGCGTACGTTCCATGTTTCTGCCTTATAGTTATTACTTGTTATTACCCGTGTTAGTTTATGATACAACTTCGGACTGAATACGCTTTGCCGCCTCAATGGTATTACAAAGCAACATAGCAATTGTCATTGGTCCTACTCCGCCTGGTACAGGTGTTATATACCCAGCTTTATCCTTAACTGTATCAAAATCTACGTCACCTGCTAACTTTCCGTCGGGCATACGATTTATACCCACATCTATAACCGTTGCACCAGTCTTAACCATCTCGGCTGTAATCAATCGTGGCTTGCCAGTAGCCACTACTAAAATATCTGCGTGTCTTGTGTGCTTTGCCAGATTACTTGTTTTTGATGTGCAAATAGTAACAGTCGCACCTTTCTCCAACAACATCAGCGCCATCGGTTTTCCAACAATATTACTGCGCCCTACTACTACCGCATGCCGCCCCTCAATCTGAATTCTAATTTTTTCCAACATTTTCATCACACCATAAGGAGTACAAGGTGGATACACGGCATAACCAGCGACAAGCGCACCAATATTGTTGAAATGGAAGCCATCCACGTCTTTCTCCACTCCAATAGACGCAATTATTTTTCTGTCTTCAAAGTGACGCGGCAATGGTAACTGCACTAATATTCCATGTATTTTTGGATTTTTATTCAGTTCCTGAATACGATGTAACACCTCACTCTGATCAGTATTTTCAGAGAATTCGTGTACTTCAGAATATATGCCAGTCTCACTACAAGCCCTCATTTTGTTGCGTACATAAATACTGGAAGCCTGATTATTACCGACAATAATCACTGCTAACCCTGGCTGTATGCCTTTTACTTTTAACTGCTCAGCACAAGCCTTCCATTCAACTCGTAGTGCTTTGGCAATAGCCTTTCCATCTATAATCACAGCACTCATATTTTTCTCTAAATTGTCAGAATTTTAAGTATTGTTACTATTCCTTTATACTTTTCTAATTAAAGTATCCA
Organism: Nitrosomonadaceae bacterium; assembly: GCA_965205785.1. GTDB lineage: Bacteria > Pseudomonadota > Gammaproteobacteria > Burkholderiales > Nitrosomonadaceae > BJGV01. Next base: position 953,520 of record OZ242188.1, on the reverse strand, counting down.
TACCTTGCATAAACCCTGTCAGATATATAACCCTGGAACTAAATATTGAACAATTATCTGTCAAATTTTAATATTTATCAGAGGACAATCGCAAACAATTCAATATTAAGATTACTATCAAAAATCACCATTGCAGCTAAGTTTCACGAAACTATTTTTTGAACTTTATCCGATATATCAAGGCTCCGATGATAAACGTTGGTATTACTACCAATGCAGCAGCAAATAATCCTGTCGCTAATACTGTAATGCTGCTACTTGATGGCATATATACCGTAACAAACCATATTCCCAGAAACGCTGCAGCACCCCCACCAAGGAACATAAATTTTTTGCCCCGGTTATAAAACCGCCAAAGAGCTCCGGAAACACGTGTTTCATCACGATGCTCTTCAAAAATCATATCTAGACTTTTATCATCTTGCTTGGCCTCATAACCAGCTGTTACGGCAAATGTTTCGCCATTTTCTTCTTCCTGAGATATATTTTTTAGAAGCGCAATTCGTCGCTCTGCATTCTTATTGCTCATCCCGGTTTTTACCAACATTTTATGTAATGATTCCAGAGCATGCTCACGTGGATTTGTTACTGAATCCAAGTTTTCGCTATGGCGCCACATAACTCCTATTAAATAGAGATGAATCGTCATCTCCCGAAATGGAGGAGCAAAGTCATATCCCTTGCTTTCAACATGAGATAATTGCGAAGCTAATATTTTTTCCCCATACTGCACACAAATATCGTGTGTTGAAGCATCAGATTCCGGTTTTATATCGTTCAATATCGTAGTTGTGAGCTGTGTCAGGCTCAACTTATAATTTATTAAAACGCCTATTATATACTGACACACAAGTTCTTAAAGTAAGAGCGATTAATCTTAATCGGCCTATTAAACAAAACTTATGATATATCCATGTAAATTAAAATTCTGTTCCTTGAAAAATTTATGAGTCTTTTCAATGTATTTACATTGTATGCCCACTAAAATATTTGCGTTTCTTGTTTGCTATCCATATTTTGCTATGTTTCATTCCTATAAGCCGCTCCCATTCTTGATTTAATTGATATACAATCGTCCGATTAAGCTTCTCAGAAATACCGCAGGGTAACTGATTGGTCAAAATATCAAATTATGGAGACACTATGAATAAAGCATTTGGATGGATTTTGCGCCTAAGATGGGTTGTTGTGCTGATATCAATTATGGCACTGCCAGCCTACGCGCAACTAATGATTGGCCATATGGGCCATGGAGGGGGTGATGACTGTAATATAAAGTCTGGTCCTATACCTCTAAACTACAGTGTCTTTGAAAAACCAAAGGGGGCGCTTCCGCCAACAATGGCACATTGTAAACATGTGCCAAACATCGGTGAACATATTGTAACAGTAGACCTTCAGGGTTCTAAGTCTCGTAAAATACCAATTGGTATTCGCCTGGTATTTACAGAAGACGGTCAGAATAAGACTGTTATGTCCACACCTGCACAACCATATCCGTCCGGGAGTATTACGGTTTTAGTAAATTTGAAAGAATTAGGTCAGTATAACCTACTACTAGAAACTGAAAAAAACGGCAACACTAATACAGCGGTTACTCTTCCATTACATGTAGGTGAGGGTGGAGGCCATGGCGGACACTCCGGTATTGGTATGCTAGAAATTGCGCTATTGTTGGGTGCTGGAGGAGGCGTTGCTATTTTTTTCTGGCTGCGCCGCAAGCCGAACAAAGTTACAGAGGAAAATACAGAAGAGGCTGAAGAAGAAGTTACTGAAGAACCTCGTCAATAATATCTGGAATTTTTCTGCAAATGTATCTACTTTAAATTAATCCTTTAAACTTTATTAGGATAGATTTGAAATTCAAATCAACTTGTGTAAATTATTTATAGTCTTAATGCCTCTGTAGCGGAAATTATCTCTAGTAAAGATTAGTCTGCTACAGAGTTACTTTTTAGGATAACCAGCCAAATCCAGTGCATTGTTCCAACTATCTTTCTCAAATCCTTTTAGAATATCTTTCCCAATAACCAGAACTGGCACGGCCAGCTCTCCATTGGTGATTTTTTTAATGCTTCAGCATCTTTTGGATTTTTCTCAGGCTTTTTATTAGAGAAAGGAATTCCACGATTCATCAACAATTCTGTTGCATGGCTACATGGCTCGCCACATTCACTGCTATATAAAATAACTGGAAATTTTTTTATAGCCTGCTGCAGGGCATAAGACATTTGTAACTTTCCGGCCTGCTGATTTCCTAGTTCTTTTTTCTGTACACTTTTTGCTGTGAGTGGTGGTGGAGCATCTGTGTAATGTACCTTACCATTATCATCAACCCAACGGCACATCTCTGCTGCACTAATAGTCTCTACCAGAAAAAATAACAAAAGAAATAAGATATATTTAATTCTCATCAAATCTTTCCTTTATACTTAACCTATAAAAATATACTATCACGGCTCGTTTATTTATTTGCCATACCACAATGTTGTAACAACGCGTCTATTTGTGGCTCCCGCCCACGTAACGCTATAAATGACTCTAATGCCTTACGGCTCCCACCCACTGCAAGAATTTCATCACGAAACCGAGAGCTGGTCTTCGAATTTACTACCCCTTCTGGACTTTCTTCAAACATGCTATAAGCATCAGCAGATAACACTTCTGCCCATTTGTAGCTATAGTAACCAGCTGCATACCCTCCTGCAAAAATATGTGAAAAACTATTTGGGAAACGATTGAATTCGGGTGGAATAATAACCGCCACTTGTTCACGAATACTATCCAATAACCTCAATACTGTCTTTTCTTCTTCTGGATTAAAATCAAAATGTAGGCGCATATCAAACAATGAAAATTCTATTTGGCGCAAAGTCTGTAGGCCGCTCTGAAAATTCTTTGCAGCAATCATTTTATCGAACATTTTCCGAGGAAGTGGCACACCACTATCAACTTGCTGTGTCATGCCAGACAGCACATCCCATTCCCAGCAGAAATTTTCCATATACTGACTAGGTAGCTCCACCGCATCCCACTCTACTCCATTGATTCCTGAAACACCTAACTCTTCAACCTGAGTGAGTAAATGATGTAATCCATGGCCAAATTCATGGAATAATATTATGACTTCATCATGAGTGAGAAGTGCAGGCCGCATTTGGCCATTCATATTTACTGGTTTTGCAAAATTACAATTAAGATATGCCACTGGAGTTTGAATATTATTTTCCTTATTTTCAATTCTCCTACGACTAACAGCATCATCCATCCATGCGCCACCTTGCTTGCCAGAGCGTGCGTACAAATCAATATAAAACTGTCCTATCAGTTTTCCATTAGTATCTTTAATGCTGAAAAATTTTACATCAGGATGCCAAATCTGAATATCAGACTTCTCTTCCGATAAATTAATAGTAATGCCATATAGGTCTTCAACCAGCCTAAACATTCCCTCTAGTACTTTTGTTTCAGGAAAATATTGTTTTACTTCTTCATCAGAGAAGGCGTAGCGATCAACCCGCAGCTTCTCACTAACATATGCTATGTCCCATGATTCTAGGTTACTTAACCCAAGTTGATCAGAAGCAAACTGCTCTAACTCCTCTAGATCAAGCTTAGCATAGGGCCTAGCTTTAACGGCTAGATCAATTAGAAAATCCATTACTTGCTTAGGTGTGGAGGCCATTTTTGATGCTAGTGAAACTTCAGCATAACAATTAAACCCAAGCAGCAGCGCTTCTTCTTTCCGTAATTTAAGTATCTTTCTTATAAGCGGGGTATTGTCCCAATTATTCTCACCATCAGAACATAGATTCGATACTCCTATTTCGCTAGCACGTGTAGAATAAGCATGGTACATTTTTCTGCGTAACTCTCGACTATTAGCATATTGCATGATTGGCTGATAAGAGGGTGCATGTAATGTAAATTTCCAACCTGAAATACTGTCCTTTTTAGCTGTTTCTTTTGCTGTTTGAAGCACATCATCAGGAATACCAGATACTTCTTCAGTATTTTCTATATGCAACATAAAATTGTTAGTCGCATCCAACAGGTTGTCGCTGAATCTTGAAGAAAGTGCAGATAATTCTTCTTGAATATTAAGAAAGCGTTTCTTTTGCTCAGACTCTAGCTCTGTACCACCTAGTTTAAAATCTCGTAACTCATTTTCAATTATCATTTTCTGTGCGCAACTAAGATTCTTAAACTCGCCACTACTATGAAATTTTTTAAATCTCTCATACAGTGCCTGATTTTGTGCCAGCCCAGCGTAGTATTTTGTAACTATAGGCAAATTAGTATTATATGCCTCACGCAATTCTGGACTATTCATTACTGCATTTAAATGCGACACCTGCCCCCAAGCACGCGATAATTGTTCATGTACGTCTGTCATTGGCTGTACAAAATTTTGCCATGTTGGCTCAGCAGATTCACTAAGTACCTTTTCGACAGTTGAACAGCCACGGTCCAGCAGCTGTTTTACTGCTGGAGCAATGTGCCTAGTTTGAATATTTGAAAACCGTGGTAGTCCAGAAAAATCAAGCAACGGGTTAGTCATATTGGCCTAGATATTTACTATACATAAATAGTTTTCTCAAATTTAAACTTAATCCTCGTATACGATGATACCATCTGCCAGAGTGTACTTTACCTTTCCCTGCAGCTCCATATCAAGAAATGGCGTATTCTTACCTTGGCTTTTAAGTATAGGTGCCTCAACTCTCCAATGTTGGTCTAGATCGAAGATACACAGATCAGCAGCTGCCCCTACAGATAAATCACCGGCTTTCACTCCAAGTATTTTGGCTGGCTCAGAAGTAATTTTAGCCACAGCCACAGCAAGAGGAATATTCATTTCTTCTGCCCATTTCAATATAAGTGATAACAATAACTCTAAGCCGGTAGCACCAGCCTCAGATTCACCAAATGGCAACAGTTTTGCATCTTCATCAACTGGCGCATGATCAGAACATACTGCATCTATAGTGCCATCAACTAAACCAGCGCGTAATGCATCCCTATCGCTAATACCTCTCAGTGGTGGGACAAGATGACAGTTAGAATCAAAAAAGCTAATATCCATTTCTGAAAGATGTATGTGATTTGCTGCTACATCACAAGTAATAGGCAAACCTTGCTGTCTTGCAGCTCGCACCATAGCCACTCCTTCTGCACTGGAAACTCGGCATAGATGAACCTTAGCGCCGGTTTCTCTTGCTATTAAAACAATTTTCGACAGGGCTATTGTTTCAGCACATACTGGGATTGCTGGTAAGCCTAAACGGGTTGCCACTTCACCGTCATGAGCTACTCCACTATCTGCAATGTTGGCATCCTCCGGACGTAACCAAACTCTAAATCCAAAAGTAGAAGCATACTGCATGGCCTGCATCATCACTCGTGTATCGAATAACAGCTTATCAGATTGACTAAATGCAACGCAGCCAGCATCTTGTAACTCAGCCATTTCTGTCAATCGCTCACCTTTTAATCCTTGTGTCAGAGCACCAATTGGGTAAACATGTGCTTGATTCAGATTCTTGGCACGATGCTTTAACATTTCAACTAGACCTGGCTCATCTAGTGGTGGATCGGTATCAGGAGGACATGCAAGACTAGTGACCCCCCCAGCAACAGCTGCCCTCATTTCAGACTCAAGTGTAGCCTTATATTCAAGCCCTGGCTCACGTAACCGTACTGATAAATCTACAAGACCAGGACATACCACCAACCCCTTAGCATTTATAACGTGATTGGCCTGAAAAGAATCGGGTTCAGTGCCTATAGCAACAATTTTTCCGGCAACAATATATACATTATTTACGGAATCTGTGCCGTTTTTAGGATCAATTACCCGCCCATTTTTAATAAGGATTCTCATAAAATTCTATCTTGAGTTCTGCAACAAAACGTAAGCCGCTTTACACATTAAACAAAAAAATTCTCATTAATTAATTCCCTGCCAAAATTGTCATTACTGCCATCCGCACTGCTATGCCAAAAGTTACTTGTGGGAGAATTACCGATTGTTTTCCATCAGCTACAGCTGAATCAATCTCAATACCACGGTTCATTGGACCAGGGTGCATGACAATAGCGTCATGTTTAGCCAAGGCTAATTTTTCCTGTGTAAGCCCGTAATACTTAAAATATTCCTCAGCACTAGGAAGACGCGCACTCAACATACGTTCATTCTGTAAACGTAACATTAATAATACATCTACATCTTTAAGTCCCTGCTCCATGTCGTGATATACATGTACACCGAGACGCTCCACTTTGCTAGGTAGTAAGGTTTTAGGTGAGATTACTCGTACTTCAGGTACGCCCAACGTAGTTAACGCATGAATTTGTGAGCGTGCAACTCTTGAATGCAAGATGTCGCCAACAATAGCTACACGTAAATTATGAAAATCACATTTATAACGGCGGATAGTAAACATATCCAGTAATGCTTGTGTTGGATGCGCATGACGTCCGTCACCAGCATTTATAACGTGAATTTCAGGACGCACATGACGCGCTATCAAATGAGCTGCTCCGCTCTGTGAATGACGCACTACGAACATATCAGCATGCATTGCAGAAAGATTATTCACCGTGTCCAGCATTGTCTCTCCTTTAGACTGAGAAGAAACAGCAATATTAAGGTTCACTACATCTGCTGATAGTCGCTTAGCAGCAATTTCAAATGTGGTACGGGTACGAGTACTAGGTTCAAAAAAAAGATTGAATATCGACTTACCTCTGAGCAACGGTACTTTCTTAATATCTCGCTCAGTGACGCCAACAAATGATTCTGCTGTGTCAAGTATCTTTAATAGAATGGGTGCAGGAAGCCCCTCAGTAGTGAGTAAATGTTGTAATTCACCGCTCTCATTTAACTGAGGGTTATTCATCATTCTGGTGATACCTTGTCATATAGACTCAGGCTAAGCCTTCCATTATTTCCCCGCTCTAAAGCCAGCATTTTATCTTCTGGCAAAACAATATCTGCTCCAACATAATTTGCTGCAATGGGCATCTCTCTCTCACCTCGGTCTACCAGTGCAGCAAGGCGAATGCTTGCAGGTCGACCATAGTCAAACAGCTCATTGATGGCAGCACGAATAGTGCGACCGGTGTAGAGCACATCATCTATTAATATAATATGGCGGCCCTCTACTTCAAACGGAATATCTGAAGGTTTGACCTGAGGATGCAGTCCAATTTCACGAAAATCATCCCGATAAAATGAAACATCTAATGACCCTAGAGGAAGAATACACTTCAGATCTTGATGTAATCGTTCTGCTAGCCAAGCTCCACCTGTATAAATACCAACTAACACAGTATTTTTGGTAACATCTGGCCGCATTTTCTCAGTCAGATTAATCAGTAATTGCTCAGCATCAGGTAAGTTCATTTTGCCTATCAAAATATGATTGTAAAATTTGTTGCGCTGCTACTTGATCAATAACAAGCTTTTGTTTTTTCCCCTTTACCCCTGCTTCTCTCAATCCCATATTTGCAGTAACTGAAGTATAGCGCTCATCCACAAGCTTGGTGCTAATTCCAAAACGCCCTTTTAAACGCCGTGCAAAACGCTTACTCAAATTTGTTAATTTGTGGTCAGTGCCGTCAGCATGAAGAGGTAGTCCCACTATTAGCTGTACCGGTTCCCATTCTTCAATTAATTTAGTGATGACTTCAAAGCGACCTTTTGTAGCTTCTTCGCTAACTGTAACGAGTGGATGGGCTAAACCTAGCTCTAATTCACCAACTGCTACACCAATACGCTTCTCGCCAAAGTCAAAAGCCAGAACAGTCCCGACAGAAGATCGTTCCGCGTTAAATGACTGATTCGCTGACTTTGTATGAATAATATGACTAATCATTAAATCTACTACTCTTAAGCATGCCCTGCCTCACCTGATAGACTGGAAAAGTCTATACCAAGCATTCGCATAGCTGCAGGTAATCGTTCGCCTGGTGATAACTCAAACATTATGTTGGGTGAAGCCGTAACTGTGAGCCAAGCATTCTGGGCCAACTCATGCTCAATCTGACCAGGCGCCCACCCTGCATAGCCAAGTGTAACCAGTATCTTCTCCGGACCTTCTCCATTAGCAATTGCCTGCAAAATATCAAGCGAAGTTGTAAGACCTAACTCATGGTTTGCTATTAACGTTGATTGCCAATCACCAGCTGGCTGATGTAAAACAAAACCATGGTCTAACTGAACCGGCCCCCCAAATAATACAGGTAAACCTTTACGAACTAAATTGTCACAAGGAATTTTAAGCTGATCAAACAGGTTTTCTAAAGTCAAATCTACAGCTCGGTTAATTACTATACCAAGTGCACCTTGCTCATTGTGCTCACAAATATAAGTAAGCGTCTTGGAAAAACAAGTATCTGCCATGGCCGGCATGGCAATCAAAAAATGATGGGTCAGATTAATGCTTTGCATGGAAAAATTATTACCATACCCTCTATTGTAAACTGGTTACCTCTTCCCTACAATTCTCCCAACGAACAAAAATCATACATGTCGTCAATTGAAAACTGATATCAGATCATATGAAACATGACAAGTAATACCTTACAACAAAATTGGCCACTTGCAGTGTTGCGCTCCTTTGAATCGAGAGCTAAGCTTAAGCATTTGTCCTAGCTCTGCTGATAGCCCCATTCCAGCTTACAACTATTTCCACATGATGCCCTATGAATATATCGACGTTAGCTCTCCAAGAATTAGGCCATCAACTAAAAAATAAGGGGATATTTCTCCAAACTGGTACTTTCACTACACATTTAAAAACTGCAATCCCCGGTGTGGCTGAAGGAATCAAGCTACTTTATGCCGATTACCCTCTTATTAAAACACTTAGATTTTGCAGATTTCTATGTTTCGCTTACATATCCTAGCAACCTGAGGCGTTGGTTGAAACCCCAAGTTCAGTTCTTATTTGATGGTAAACCCCAGTTTAAACCACTGCCAGCTGATCAAGCTTTTCCTATGCTGGAATGGGGACTTAATTGGTGCGTGTCGAGCCATGCCAATCACTATTTAATTATCCATGCTGCAGTGGTTGAAAAGAATGGTTATGCTGCTATTTTACCTGCACCGCCAGGCTCTGGGAAAAGTACCCTCTGCACGGCATTAGTATGTCGCGGCTGGAGATTGCTTTCAGACGAACTTACTTTAATACAAATCAAAGAAAGGAAAATAACCCCTCTGCCAAGACCTATTAGTTTAAAAAATCAATCTATTGATATAATTAAAAACTACGCACCTGATTCCATCTTAAGTCCAAAAATTAGCGATACAATAAAGGGTACAGTTGCCCACATGAAGCCCCCAACCGACAGTATTATCCGTTCAAATATAATGGCTAAGGCAGCCTGGGTTATTTTTCCAAAATATCAGTCAGGAGCACATACCAACCTGAAAAAGCTATCTCAATCTCGTGCATTTATTCGAATTGCTGATAATGCCTTTAATTACAGCCTTCTAGGGGCAAAGGGATATGAAGCTTTAGTTGAAGTAGTTGGCGCATCTCAGTGTTACGATTTTACATACAGTTCTTTGGATGATGCCATTGAAACTTTTTCAGCACTAAAATCACAGGCAGCCTCAAAGTGATCCCTGACCTATTGGTATTAAAAGTACTTCGGGAACCTAAAACAATAATTTCTCTGGGTCTTACAGACTGGAGTTTACTCTTACGCCAAGCACGAAGCTCAAACCTATTGGCAAGAATCCATTCCCAGCTAATCAAGCAAGATTTAATAGATTATGTGCCTACTAAACCACGCGAGCATCTAGAGTGGACAAGTGTAATAGCTGAAAGACAAATTAAAGCTGTTCATTGGGAAGTAACTAAGATTAGGGAGGCCTTAGTAAAGGCAGGGCCAGTTATTCTTCTTAAAGGGGCCGCCTATGTGATGGCAGAATTACCGCCTGCTCAAGGACGCCTCTTCTCTGACATAGATATCATGGTGCCTAAAGATAATATCCCTGAAGTAGAAGCTGCCTTAATGCTTCATGGCTGGGCTACTACACATCATGATGCCTATGATCAGCGTTATTACCGTAGATGGATGCATGAATTGCCACCCATGCGACACATCAAACGTTCGTCTGTTATCGATGTACATCATGCGATTTTACCGGAAACAGCAGCTGTCCATCCTAGCCCCGATAAACTTAGAGCGTCATCACGCCTAATAGACGGATACGATAATCTGAAGATTTTTTCTCCCGCTGACATGGTTCTGCACAGTGCTACTCATTTGTTTAATGAATCAGAACTAAATAACGGCCTTCGTGACTTGGTCGACATTGATAGTTTATTACGTCATTTTGATAAATTACCCTCATTCTGGACCGTACTCGTGGAAAGAGCAAAGGAGCTAGAACTTACGCGTGTACTTTTTTATTCTTTACGCTATGCAAAACTTATCCTACATACGCCTATTCCACAGAGTTCGCTAGATGCTATAGAATTGGGTCGTCCAAATCAATTATTATTGATACTTATGGATAGCCTATTCACTCGGGCGCTAATGCCTGATCACCAAAGTTGCTCAGACTGGCTAACAAAAACTGCCGAACGTGGACTTTATATACGAGGAAACTGGTTGCGCATGCCGCCCTTAATGCTCGCACGCCATTTATTCCACAAAGCTTTTATTTCACCAAAGCCAGAATAAATTTTTGGCCTTTTGTAATGAGGACCAAAGGGTTTTATACTTTGGTTTATTCTTGAGAAAGAGTTTCTAGAATGATACTGGTATAGTAATTTGGTTTGTGATCTTTCACACAGAACAATAAATGCAAGTGTATTACTCTATAACTGTATTTCTAATATATTTAACCTAGAATTGTCGGTTTTATTTACAGTCATATCTGGTTTATTTTTGCTCCTTAAATTACCTGCTTGTAAATAAACAAGATTTAGGGCAGGCACAAAAGTTGCTCATAAATTATTACGTTGAATCTTATCTGGACGTGCATAGTAATGTTTAAATATTTAAAACTATTCATAGTGTTAAGTTTACTTCCGTACTGGCATGGGTATGCCATGGCTGATAACAATATGCTGGTTAACTCTCCATATTCATCAAATTCTGAAAATCCCAGAGAGCTAATTTTACTTGCATTAAAATATGAACACGCTGAAGGTATTCCGAGAAATAATGCAAAGGCTGCTACACTTTATTGCAAAGCAGCAAAAATGGGTAATGCAGATGCACAATTTTTCCTTGGATGGATGTATGCAAACGGGCGAGGCGTATCTAAAAACGACAATATTGCCTCATATTTATTTGCTATGGCTGCAAAGCAAGGACATACCCATGCAAAAAAGATGCAGCGTTACACCCCAACCACTGAATCATCGTTTCCATCTTGTTTATTGAAACCAGCGCCTCAAAGAGTAAGAAATTTATCTTATCCTAATAATTATATCTCCAGGCTAGTAGATAAACTGGCTCCACTCTATGAAATAGATCCACAATTGGTGATGGCCATTATCTCTGTTGAGTCAGGATTTAATGTTCATGCAAGATCCCCTAAGAATGCACAGGGCTTGATGCAACTCATTCCAGCAACTGCAAAACGTTTTCACGTCAAAAATTCTTTTGATGCAGAGGATAATATTAAAGGTGGTCTCGCCTATTTAAGATGGCTGCTAACATTTTTTAAGGGAGATGTGTCTTTAGTTGCTGCAGCATACAATGCGGGAGAAGGCACCGTTAAAAGATACAACGGTATCCCACCATATCCTGAGACCAGAAATTATGTAAGAAAAATTAGGAAACTTTATAAGAAACGGACTCACCCATATCGCCCCCGCGTGATAGACGGATAGGTTATCATTATAATTTCTTGTTCTGGAAGAACTGTCAGGTAGAATTTTTAAATTCTAATAATTAAAGCCACTCTTCATTAAAGTCAGAATGATTTGAATGCGAGGCCTAGGTAACAACATTTGCAATGTACCAGTCCAACGCTTGCTTAAGGCCCTTATCAATTTGATGGGTTGGCGTATAACCTAATAATCTGGCAGCCTTGGAAATATCAGCTTGAGAATGACGAACATCCCCATCACGAAAAGCTACATATTCTGGCTTATGCTTTTTCAAATATGGAAACTCTTTTACCAACAATGAGCGTATCATTTCATAAAGTTGGTTAAGACTTGTTCGTTCGTTGAGTGCTACGTTATATACCTGATTGATCGCTTCAGGGTCGTTAGATAATGCCGCAAGAATATTTACCTGAATAACATTTTCTACATAACAAAAATCTCGACTAGTTTCGCCATCACCGTTTATTCTAAGAAGCTCGCCTTTAATTAGAGCTGCAATCCATTGTGGTATTACAGCAGCATAAGCACCATTTGGATCTTGCCTTGGGCCAAAAACATTGAAATATCTTAATCCGATGGACTCAGTTCCATAACATCTAAAGAACACTTCCGCATAAAGCTCATTAACATACTTAGTAACTGCATACGGTGAAAGAGGTCGGCCAATCATCGATTCTATTTTCGGTAAATCGGGATGATCGCCATAAGTTGAACTGGATGCTGCATAGATAAATCTTTTCACTGAGGCATCTCTTGATGCTACCAGCATATTCACAAATCCAGAGATATTATTTTCATTTGTAAGAATCGGTGATTCAATTGAACGCGGTACAGAACCCAAAGCTGCGTGATGCAACACATAATCCACATTACAACAGACCTTTTTACAATCTTCTAACTGACAAATGTCACCTTCAATAAAATTGAAATTAGACCAGGCTTGTGCCCCAACCAGTTCTTTTACCTGATTGAGATTATGCATGTAGCCAGTTGAGAAATTATCTAAGCCAATTACTTTTTGATTTAATTTGAGCAATGCTTCCAATAAATTGGACCCAATAAAACCAGCAACACCAGTTATTAACCAACAATATTGATGCTCCATTAAATGCTTCTGTATCCCCTGGAATTTTGTCATGTTCAAGTTACTCGTTGTCGTTTTAACTCAGAGTCGCCAGACACTAAGACCTGTTTTATTTAGTGCTTCTTGGTCAAATTGAGATTTAACATCAATAAAGCATCCTTTCTCAATAACTTTAGATTGAAAATCAGATATTGGCTTTTCAATAAACTCTTTATGTGAAACGGCAGCAACAATAACCTCTGCTCGAGGAAGATTTTCCCAAGATTCAAGCTCTACTCCATACTCATGACGCGCTTCGTCAGCATCAGCCACAGGATCATGAATATGTAGTTCAACGCCATAAGACTTTAATTCATCTATTAATTCAGCAACTTTAGAGTTTCTTAAATCAGGGCAGTTTTCTTTGAACGTTAGTCCAAGTACGTTTACCTTTGCACCTTTTACATTGCAATTAGCTTTAATAAGTTCTTTTATTGTTTGTTCCGCAACAAATTTTGCCATACTATCATTGATGCGACGCCCTGCTAGGATTACCTGAGGGCTGTATCCAATCATTTCTGCTTTATGGGTAAGATAATAAGGATCCACACCAATGCAATGCCCTCCTACCAAACCAGGGCGGAAGGGAAGAAAATTCCATTTGGTTCCAGCCGCTTCTAATACTTCTAATGAATCAATATCTAACTTTTCAAAGATAATTGCTAATTCATTCATCAATGCAATATTCAAATCACGCTGTGTATTCTCAATAACTTTAGCCGCTTCAGCAACCTTAATACTTGAAGTGCGATGTACTCCAGCAGTTATTACACTTTCATAGAGTAGAGCCACCTTTTCAAGTGTATCTTCATCATCGCCAGCTACAACTTTTACGATTGATGTCAGAGTATGTTTTTTATCTCCGGGGTTGATCCGCCCTGGAGAAAAACCAACATGAAAATCTTTTTTCCACTTCATACCTGAAGTCTTTTCCAAAACTGGTGCACAAATTTCCTCAGTTGCTCCCGGATAAACTGTAGACTCATATGTAACTATGACGCCTTGTTTCATGTTTCTTCCAATAGTTTCACTCGCTTTAATAAGCGATGTGAAATCAGGATTATGTGCAATATCTACCGGGGTAGGAACTGAAACTATAATATGGTCAGCCAGAGATAGTCCGGCCGGATCCGTAGTAACCGTTAAATTTTTTGCGGCTTTTAAAGCCTCACTTGAAACCTCGTCAGTCGGATCTATAAAACGCTTATAGCTCTCAATTTTGTTTTCAGAAGGATCGTAGCCGATAGTTTTTCCCTTTTTACCAAACTCAACCGCCAAAGGTAAACCAACATATCCCAAACCAACTACAGCCACTACAGTCATAAGTCTTCTCCAATCAATTTATTTTTTGTTTTGCTGGAAGATGGCATCTCTATTCCAACCTTGTAACTTAAACTAAGTTATTGTTATATCCTTTCAGGAAAAATTCTTTTATTTGTATCAAACTATTATATCTAAACATAAAAATAGTATCGATTTAGATAAAATCCTTTTAATTTTTTATATAGTGCCTATATCGGCGTATGGTTCAATATCTATAGTAATAAGCTATTTCAATATAAAAAAACTAGCTAGTAAAACTACTGATATTACTTTTTATAATATAGAAAAAATAATTAGTTTTGATGACTTAAGAAAATATTGGTAAATTGGAAATAATACTCAGAAAAACTCCTCTTAGTTTTAAAACTTCATCATTACTCTACTGTTACTGATTTAGCCAAGTTTCTTGGTTTGTCGACGTCGGTACCTTTTTGTAGGGCAACATGATAAGCGAGTAGCTGGAGTGGAATAGTATGAAGAATTGGACTGAGCAGTCCCGCGTGCTCAGCCATACGGATGACATGAAGCCCTTCACTTTCCTGAATATGGGAATCGGCATCTGCAAAAACATAGAGCTCTCCTCCTCGTGCATGTACTTCCTGTAAATTGGATTTAAGTTTCTCTAGCAACGTATCGTTAGGAGCAATTGCAACCACAGGCATATCCTTGTCTACTAAAGCAAGAGGGCCATGCTTCAATTCACCTGCAGCATATGCCTCTGCATGTACATAGGAAATTTCCTTGAGTTTGAGCGCGCCTTCCATAGCAATGGGATAATGCATACCGCGTCCGAGGAACAAGGCATGACGCTTCTTGGAAAATCTTTCAGACCATGCCTTGACCTGTTCCTCCACTTGAAGTGCATGCTGCAACGCTACAGGTAAATGCCGTAGTGTAGTAATCATTTCAAGTTCGTGCTTACCTGATAATTTGCCACTTAATTTTGCTAATGTCATGGTAAGTAGCATCAGTGCTGCTAATTGCGTAGTAAATGCTTTGGTAGAAGCTACTCCAATTTCAGGCCCTGCACGTGTGAGAAAACGCAAATTTGCCTGTCTCACAAGCGCACTTTCTGCAACATTACAAATTGCAAGACTATGACGATGCCCCAATGATTTAGCATAATTGAGTGCAGCTAAAGTATCTGCTGTCTCTCCAGACTGTGAGATGCCTACTACCAGTGTATTTGGTTGAGAAGCCGGTTCACGGTAACGATATTCACTTGCTATCTCAACATTGCAAGTTAATCCAGCTACAGATTCGAGCCAGTAACGAGCAACTAGCCCAGCATGATAACTAGTGCCGCAGGCAAGTATCAGAATACCATCAGTTTGCTTAAAGATATCCTCTGCCTCACTTCCAAATAACTGCGGAGAAATAGAACGAGCATTGAGTACCATTTCTAATGTATTTGCTACTGCACCTGGTTGTTCAAATATTTCTTTTTGCATGAAATGATCATAAGGGCCCATTTCTACCGCTTCATTGGTGAGTTCACTTTCATGAACCGTACGTGAAACTTCTGCATAATGTCCGGCACCAAGACAGCTTACAATTCGATAGCTATCCTGATATAACTCTGCAACGTCACCTTCTTCTAGATAGATCATGCGCTTTGTAACTTGTAACAACGCTGATGCGTCTGAAGCAGCATAATTGCCATTCTCTCCTAAGCCCAGTAACAGTGGCGCACCATTACGAGAAACAATGATGCGCTCTGGGTCCGTCTCTTCCATTACAGCAATCGCATATGCTCCTTGCAACTCAGCAACAGAACGACAAACTGCTTCAAATAAATTAGGGGCCTTCTTTAAATTAAATGTAATAAGGTGAGCTATAACTTCAGTGTCTGTGTCTGTGTCAGAATCAAAATTAAACCCTTCATCTTTCAATCGTTTATGCAGCGCCTCATGATTCTCGATAATGCCGTTATGCACTACAGCAACCTTAGAAGTTTCACCAGAGAAATGTGGATGAGCATTGCGCTCTGAGGGTACACCATGTGTAGCCCATCGGGTATGAGCAATACCAATTTTACCTTGATATTGCTGTTCATTTGCAAGCTTACTAAGTTCGGTTACACGCCCAGTAGTACGTAATCGATTCAATTTGCCATTCAACAATGCTAATCCAGCTGAATCATAACCACGGTATTCAAGACGATGCAATCCTTCTAATAAAGCAGGAACAATATTATTTTCGGCTACTGCACCAACTATTCCACACATGGAGAATTTTCCTTATTGTTTAACTCTACATCAACAGTATGACAGAAGAAACTTATTACTCTGCATTTCATTTTTTTGTTGGTCGTTTCCATCCGGTGATGCTTATTTGTTTTGTGCGTGACAAAGTTAATTCCTCTGGAGGCGTATTCCTGGTAATGGTTGACCCTGCACCTATGGTTGAACCTTTAGCTATTTTTACTGGTGCAATTAATTGTGTATCCGAACCAATAAATACATTGTCTTCAATAATAGTTTGGAATTTATTTGCACCATCGTAATTACAAGTAATTGTTCCTGCACCCACATTTACTTTTTTCCCAACTGCTGTATCACCTATATAACTCAAATGATTTGCCTTACTACCAGTATCAATACTGCTATTTTTAACCTCAACAAAATTACCGATATGAACTTCATTAGCCAGACTCGTCCCTGGGCGTATACGACAAAATGGACCAATTTGACAGTTTCTTCCTATATCAGCATTTTCGATAAGGCTAAATGGAAAAATTGTTGTGCCAGTCTCTATATTTACATTTTTTAATATGCTGTGAGCGCCTATTCTCACACCTTCCCCTATCTTAACCTCACCCTCAAAGATACAGTTGATGTCTATTTCTACATCCTTTCCACAGCTCAATTGTCCACGAACATCTATGCGAGAGGGATCAGTCAAAGTCACTCCTTGTTCAAGTAACTTATTTGCCAAATTTTCTTGGTAAGTTCGTTCAAGCGCAGCTAGCTGTACTTTGCTATTTACACCCATAACTTCCCAAGTATTAGATGGATTTGCTGTCTCTATTCTCTTCCCTGCTTTAACCGCCATTGCTACAACATCAGTAAGATAATATTCTTTTTGTGCATTTTTATTTTCAAGTTTAGGTAACCATTCATGTAAATTTGCATTTGGAACAACCATAATTCCTGTATTAATTTCAAGAATTCTCTGCTGATCAATACTTGTATCTTTTTCTTCAACAATTGCAAGGACATTTTTTGTTTCAGCATCTCGTACGATTCTGCCATAACCAGTTGGTTCATCTAGCTCCAATGTAAGTAAAGCTAAATTCTCTGCTGAACCAGCTGAAATTAGATCTTGGAGTGTTTTAAATCTGATCAGTGGCACATCACCATATAAAACAAGTGTCATACCTTTTTTGTCTAAATGTTGCAGAGCTTGCATCAACGCATGCCCGGTACCTAACTGTGGTTCTTGCTTTACCCAAATAAGTTGATCATTACCTATAGCATCAGGAACAGCTTCGTTTCCATGTCCATATACCACACAAACTTTTTGAGGTGATAATGCATCTGCCGTGTCAAGTACATGTGATAGTAATGGCTTCCCTGCCAGTAAATGCAGAACTTTTGGTAAAGCCGAGTGCATCCGCTTTCCAAGTCCAGCTGCTAAAATAATGATATTCAGATTTTCCACGTGTTAATGGGTATATAGAGCATTTGATATAAATTTTGTTCAGTGTAATGCTATTAAGTGTAGAAGTCTGTGCAAGAAATCACAAATAGTACAGAACTAATCGTAAAAATATTTTGGCAAAATAATCAAGTAATAACTTGATTACAATATAATTAATCGGGTAAGATGATATAAAGTTTAACTTTTATCTTCAGTTTATGCAGGAATTATCTTGAAAAAACAAAAAAGGCGACCTTAGTCGCCTTTTTTGAGCTCAAAATAATCCACTAATGTGAGCGTTTTCTCAGTTTTTCAATTGCTGCTATCTGAGCAATAGACTCTGCTAATTCGGCCTGAGCTTTAGCATAATCCATTTCAGAAGATTTATCTTTCATAGCTTCTTCTGCACGTGCTTTAGCTTCAAGAGCTTTGGCCTCATCCAGATCAGCGCCTCGCATAGCAGTATCAGCAAGAATAGTCACAACACTGGGCTGAACCTCTAACATTCCACCAGAAACATAAATTAATTCTTCATCAGGCTGATCAGGAATTCTAATTCGCACCGACCCTGGTTTTATTCTTGTGATCATTGGTGCATGGCGGGGGTAAATACCAACCTCACCCATTAGTGCTGGCACAATGACAACCTCTGCAAGCCCAGAAAAAATGGCCTGCTCAGCACTTACCACATCTACATGTATTGTCATTGCCATAACTTTTAACTCTTACTGAATGGTCTTAGCTTTTTCAACAACTTCTTCTATCCCACCAACCATATAAAAGGCCTGCTCTGGTAAATCATCATATTCACCATTAACAATACCTTTGAAGCCTTTAATAGTATCTTTCAGTGACACATATTTTCCAGGTGTGCCGGTAAATACTTCTGCCACATTAAACGGCTGTGATAGAAAACGTTGAATTTTACGTGCCCTTGCTACTGACAGTTTATCTTCTGGGGACAGTTCATCCATTCCCAAAATAGCAATAATGTCACGTAATTCCTTATAACGCTGAAGCGTTTGCTGCACATCACGCGCTGTATTGTAATGATCTTCGCCGACAACTAAAGGATCAAGCTGACGTGAAGTAGAATCAAGCGGATCTACAGCTGGGTAGATACCCAATGAAGCAATGTCACGAGACAATACCACGGTAGCATCCAAGTGCCCAAAAGTAGTTGCAGGTGAAGGATCGGTTAAATCATCCGCCGGCACATAGACTGCCTGAATCGAAGTAATTGAACCGGATTTAGTTGATGTAATTCGCTCTTGTAAGCGCCCCATCTCTTCAGCCAACGTAGGCTGATATCCTACTGCAGAAGGCATACGTCCCAACAAAGCAGATACTTCCGTTCCTGCCAGCGTAAATCGATATATGTTATCGACAAAAAATAGGACATCCCGACCTTCATCACGGAAATCTTCAGCCATAGTTAAACCGGTTAAGGCTACACGCAGTCTGTTACCAGGAGGCTCGTTCATCTGTCCGTAAACCAGAGACACTTTATCTATTACGTTAGAATCTTTCATTTCATGATAGAAATCATTTCCTTCACGGGTACGTTCCCCCACTCCGGCAAAAACAGAATATCCGCTATGTTCAGTTGCAATGTTACGGATCAATTCCATCATGTTAACGGTTTTACCAACACCCGCACCACCAAACAGACCCACTTTACCGCCCTTAGCAAAAGGACAAACCAGATCAATCACTTTGATCCCTGTTTCTAGTAATTCAGTAGATGCAGACAATTCATCAAAAGCAGGTGCTTTACGGTGAATCGACATGGCTTTTTCTGCGCCGATAGGACCCATCTCATCGATTGGTTTCCCCAATACATCCATGATCCGCCCCAATGTCTTGGGACCGACCGGCACTTTTATTGGCTCTTTTGTGTTGGTTACCATCATTCCACGACGCAACCCATCTGAAGAGCCCAACGCAATTGTGCGCACCACACCGTCGCCCAATTGCTGCTGCACCTCTAGAGTGAGTTCTGATCCTTCCATTGTCAGCGCGTCATATACCTTTGGCATCGCTTCACGTGAAAACTCGACGTCAACTACTGCGCCGATACATTGAACAATTTTTCCTTGGTCCATGGTTGTTCCTTAATTACTAAATCAAAAATTATTAAACCGCTGCAGCGCCGGCAACTATTTCAGAAAGCTCTTTCGTTATAGCTGCCTGACGGGTCTTGTTATAAACCAATGTAAGCTCATTAATTACGTCACCCGCATTATCTGATGCAGCCTTCATTGCAACCATCCGAGCAGATTGCTCAGAAGCTATGTTTTCCGTCAACGACTGATAAATGAGTGCCTCTATATATCTCACCATGACGTCATCAATAACAGTTTTAGCATCAGGTTCATAAATATAGTCCCATGTTCCAGCCGGCCCCTCATGATACTTACTATCGCTTTCTTTCCCCTCTTCATTACTGCCCTGTAGCTGTTCATCAGATAATGGAAGTAATTTTTCCATTATTGGCTCTTGTTTCATAGCATTAATAAAGCGAGTATAAAAAAGATATACCCGGTCAAAACGATCCTCATTGTAACCGTCAAGTATGACTTTTACCGCACCAATAAGCTTTTCTAAATGTGGGGCGTCTCCCAATCCCACAACATTTGAAACCACATTAGCCCCGACACGGGTCATAAAACCCAAACTTTTATTACCGATGCAACAGACTTCAATCTGCTCACCCTCACCTTCCCACTCTTTTATCTTTGCTGTTGCTAAGCGCAAAATATTAGTATTAAGACCTCCGCATAAGCCTTTGTCAGAAGTAACTATAATAATTCCTATACGTTTAACCGTATCTCTTTCTACCAAAAAGGGGTGCTTATATTCGCTGCTGGCCCGACTCATATGTGCCGCGACATTGCGAATTTTGTCTCCGTAAGGACGCGCCTTTTTCATCCGCTCTTGTGCTTTACGCATTTTAGAGGCAGCCACCATTTCCATCGCACGTGTGATCTTTTGCGTATTTTTTACGCTACTGATCTTAGTCCGTATTTCTCTGCTTCCAGCCATAATTTAATAGGACCCACTCGATTTAAAATCTTGAACTGCTGCGTCAAGTTCTTTCTCAGTTTCAGCGTCAAGCTCTCCACTTGTTTGAATCTTATCCATGATGGCACTGTATTTACTCCGCATATGGCCTCTCAGCGCAGACTCAAATACCAGAGCACGATTTACTTCCACATCATCCAAATATCCCTTGTTTACAGCAAACAGTGTGAGCGCCATTTCAGCCACACTTAAAGTAGCATATTGCGCCTGTTTCATCAGCTCCGTTACCATTTTCCCGCGCTCTAGCTGCTTACGGGTAGCCTCGTCAAGATCAGAAGCAAATTGAGCAAATGCTGCAAGCTCACGATACTGTGCCAGCGCCAGACGTACACCACCACCTAGTTTTTTGATAACCTTGGTTTGTGCTGCACCACCCACACGTGACACTGAAACCCCCGCGTTAATCGCAGGACGAATGCCGGCATTAAACAAATCTGTTTCCAGAAAGATCTGGCCATCGGTAATTGAAATTACGTTGGTAGGAACAAAAGCAGTAACGTCACCTGCTTGAGTCTCAATTACTGGCATCGCAGTTAGCGAACCAGTCTTACCTTTAACCTTGCCATCAGTAGCTTTTTCGACATATGCCGCACTGACCCGAGCAGCACGTTCCAACAAACGTGAATGTAGATAGAACACGTCACCAGGATAAGCCTCACGGCCAGGTGGCCGACGAAGCAATAATGAAATCTGCCGGTACGCCCAAGCTTGCTTAGTTAAATCATCATAAATAATAAGAGCATCTCTACCGCTATCACGGAAATATTCGCCCATTGTACAACCAGAATATGGTGCTATAAATTGCATTGCTGCTGATTCGGATGCAGTTGCAGCAACTACAATGGTGTACTCCATAGCTCCGTGTTCTTCCAACTTACGTACTACGTTTGCGATAGACGCGGCCTTTTGTCCTACCGCTACGTAGATGCAGGTCATATTTTGACCCTTCTGATTAATGATTGCGTCAATCGCAACGGCTGTCTTGCCAGTTTGGCGATCGCCAATAATCAATTCACGCTGCCCACGTCCTACGGGAACCATTGCATCAATGGATTTCAACCCAGTCTGCACAGGCTGATCCACAGACTGACGCCAGATCACCCCTGGTGCGATTTTCTCAATTGGCTCTGAGCCCTTTGCAGTGATCGGGCCTTTGCCGTCTATAGGCTGTCCCAGAGAGTTAACAACCCGACCCATTAGCTCTTCGCCTACCGGCACCTCCAAAATACGACCGGTACATTTGACAGTGTCACCTTCAGTAATGTGCTCATATTCACCCAAAATCACTGCACCCACAGAATCACGTTCAAGATTGAGCGCAAGTCCAAAAGTGTTACCAGGAAACTCTAGCATCTCACCTTGCATCACATCAGACAGTCCGTGAACACGCACAATACCATCGGTAACCGAGACAACGGTACCCTGAGTCTTGACTTCCGAAGTGGCATCAAGCCCTTCTATTTTGTTTTTAATCAGTTCGCTAATTTCAGATGGATTTAACTGCATTTCTTATAACTCCTAGCTTTTAAGCGCAACAGACATGGCTTCCAGTTTTCCGCGTACAGAAGCATCAAACACTTCGTCGCCAATTTCAACCTTTACCCCACCTATTAATTCTGAATTTACATCTACCTTGGCCTCTATTTTGCACTTAAACTTAGATTCGAGGCCTGTTACTAAGTCCTTAAGTTGTTCATCAGTCATGGCAAACGCGGAAGCAACTTTTGCTTCCAGCACTCCCTCTTGTTGTGTCTTCAACTGCTCAAACAATTCACTCACTTCGGGCAGCACTTCAACCCGTTTACTTTCAACCAGCAATAATATAAAAGTACGACCCTCTTTACTGAGTTTTTTACCACATATATCAAGAAGTAATTCGCCCAAACGCTTTGCAGATACCGACGGATTACCAAGAAGAGCACGAATATGTTTGTCATCTGCCACAAATGCAGCTAATTTCAGCATGTCAGACCAAGCAGATAGTTTATTACCTGCCTTAGCCAGCCTAAATGCTGCTTCTGCATAAGGACGTGCGATAGTTAGTGCTTCAGCCATTACTTATAGCTCTGCCTTAATAGTTTTAAGTAAATCAGCGTGAGCTTTAGCATCCACTTCCCGATCCAGAATTTTTGCTGCACCGGCTACAGCCAAATCAGCAACATGCTGACGCAACATTTCCTTGGCACGAAAGACTTCTTGCTCAACTTCTGCTTTCGCACTGGCAACGATACGATCTCCTTCTTCTTTGGCGAGACCCTTTGCCTCCTCGACAACTTGAGATGAGCGTTTTTCTGCTTGAGCAATGATTTCAGCAGCTTTCTGCTTCGCTTCACGTAAATCCTCAGCAGCGCTTTTAGAGGCCAACTCCAATTCATGCTTTCCGCGCTCTCCCGCCGCTAAACCATCAGCAATTTGTTTTTTGCGGTCACTCAGTGCCTGCATAATAGGTGGCCATACAAATTTCATACAGAACCAGACAAACAAAATAAACATAATTGTTTGTCCGAGTAGGGTAGCATTGATATTCATGTACGAACCTTTTTAATGAAAAACGATGACGGCTCTAACCGCCAACCACCGCAAACAGAATATACATGGAAATACCGACAGCAATCATTGGCACAGCATCGACCAGACCCATGACAATGAAAAACTGGGTACGCAGCATTGGAATTAATTCTGGCTGACGTGCTGCGCCCTCAAGGAATCGTCCGCCCAAAATGCCGATGCCAACCGCAGCACCAAGCGCGCCTAGGCCCATCATGATCGCGCCAGCGATATATAATAGTGATTGTTCCACAGAGTTCTCCTATAAATAAAAATAATGCAAAAATCAATGATGCTCTTGGTGAGCCATGTCCAAATAAACTATAGTAAGCGTCATAAATATAAAGGCCTGCAGCGTTATGATCAGGATATGAAATATTGCCCACCCCAAGGATAGCAGTATTTGTGTTCCAAATAATACTGAGTTACCCACACTAGCAGCAGCCCAAGACCCTCCCATTATTGCCAGCAAAATAAAAATCATCTCGCCCGCATACATATTGCCAAATAATCGCAATGAAAGTGAAACTGGCTTAGCAATTAAGTTAACACCTTCCAGAAAAAGATTTATTGGAATAAAGAGTGTTTTAATAACAGGGTTAGTGCTACTGAAAGGCTGCAACGCTAACTCGCCGGCAAAACCACCCGCACCTTTAACCTTGATACTGTAATAAATCACCAGAACAAATATCGCAATCGACATGCCGAATGTAGCATTTGGATCTGTAGTTGGAACCACCTTAAGAAAAGGAAGGCCAAGCGCATGAGCTATAACTGGCAAATAATCAACAGGCACTAGATCCATCAGATTCATTAAAAAAATCCATATGAAAATGGTTAGCGCCAATGGAGCAACCAGTGGATTCCGTCCACTGAATGAGCCACGTACACTATCGTCAATGAACTCAATAATCCATTCAACAAAATTTTGTGCGCCGGCAGGTACCTGCTTAGTTGCACTTTTTGCAACTTTAGAAAAAAAATAAAGAAAAAGAGCGCCAAGCAGGAGAGAAAAACCCAGCGTATCTACGTTAATTGCCCAAAACCCCATAGCTTTAGCCTGCTCTGGATTCTGCGCTAGACCCAAGGAACCATCTGGTAATTTACCAAAAGTCAGGTTCTGAAGATGGTGCTTGATATATTCAGTTGAACTAAGTGATTCGCTGGCCATAAATACTTTATTATATTTTACTTTAGTTACTTTTTCTCTCACCTTGTAACGGGGCAATTATCCATGCCAATTGACCTGCCACAAAACCAACCAAAACTGCCAGAGGAACAAGTTTAAATGGTCCCATTCCTATTGCCAGAAGTACACATATAACCAAAAAACGCTCCAACCCGGAGCGATAAAATAACCACAAATGCTGATGTGCTTTCAGTAGAGTTTTTTCTTTATTGCGCTGCATACGCCAAAGTAATAACAGCGTACCCATCAACGCAACTAACCCACCATATAGTGCAGCCTTTGCTTCCGCTTCCCCTTGCACGGCATAACCGAGCATCCCGACTACTACGGAAATTACAATCTGTAGTACTGCTGTGCGGTGTACGCTGGATTCCATTACCGCATCTCAACGCATGACTTCCAAAGCTCAACGCCGGAAAAAGCGAAAGTTTAATGTTTCATTGAAAGACTGTCAAGGACAAGCCTTGGGGATATCAAGCAATACACCTTGATCAGGAGTAATCAACAGGAAACAACAAGAGATTAAAATTTAGAAACAATATTAAGTTTGTCAGGAAAACCTTAGATGCTCAATTCCTTCATTTAGGTCTGTGTCTTTGGCTCCGGCCCCTCTAAGTTTAATTTCTAACCGTAGCTCATTTTGGGAATCGGCATTCTTCATTGCATCCTCATAACTAATCTTTCCTGCCTCATAAAGCTCAAACAACGCCGTATCAAAAGTCATCATTCCCAATTCCCTTGATTTTTTCATGATTTCCTTGATCTGATGAACGTCACCCTTAAGTATCAAATCAGAAATCAACGGAGAATCCAGCAAGATTTCAAATGCTGCCGCCCGCCCCTTTCCCGCTTTGAGTGGAAGTAGCCGTTGCGCAATTATCGCTTTCATATTTAAAGACAAATCCATTAACAATTGTGCCTTACGTTCCTCAGGGAAAAAGTTAATTATGCGATCAAGAGCCTGATTTGCACTGTTTGCGTGTAACGTACCCATACACAAATGTCCTGTTTCAGCAAAGGAGATTGCATGCTCCATAGTTTCACGTGCCCTAATTTCACCTATCAAAATCACATCTGGCGCTTGTCGCAAGGTGTTTTTCAGCGCAGCCTCCCATGACTCCGTGTCCATTCCTACTTCACGCTGAGTTATCATGCAATTAATATGCTCATGTACGTATTCCACGGGATCTTCAATGGTAATAATGTGGCCTTGACTATTTTGGTTGCGATGACCGATTAGTGCTGCTAATGATGTAGATTTACCAGAACCTGTACCACCAACAAAAATCACTAGACCGCGCTTACTCATTACTACATCTTTTAATACTGGCGGCAGTCCTAGCCCTTCAAATGTAGGTATCTCAGTAGTAATAGTACGCAACACCATCCCCGCGCACTGCTGTTGGATAAAGGCGTTGACACGAAAACGTCCGATACTAGGAGGATGTATTGCAAAATTACATTCCTTGGTAGACGTGAACTCTTCTTTCTGCTTTTCGTCCATGACGGAACGTACCAACTCCAGAGTATTCTGTGGAGTTAAAGGCTGCTTCGACATTGGAACCATTTTTCCATCAATTTTAAAGGATGGAGGAAGACCGGCAGTAATGAATACATCAGATGCTTTTTTACTTAGCATCAATCGCAGCAGATCAAATACAAACTTTTCTGCCTGATTTTGTTCCATGGATTACTCCTAAAATTTCTCTATTTTTCGGTTTGAATTAAGTCAAAAATTACTATCCAGGGAAACTTTCTTTGCTCACAGCCTTAGTACGGGCTTCAGCATTTGTAATGACATTACGTTTAACTAACTCCATCAAGTTCTGATCCAATGTTTGCATGCCCGCACCCTGACTAGTTTGGATTGTTGAATACATTTGCGCTACTTTTGCTTCCCTTATCAGATTACGAATTGCGGGAGTACCAATCATAATTTCATGAGCAGCTACCCTACCAGCACCATCCTTAGTTTTGCATAATGTCTGTGAAATCACCGCACGTAGCGATTCTGATAACATTGCGCGCATCATTTCCTTCTCATCTGCCGGGAATACATCAATAATACGATCGATAGTCTTAGCAGCAGAACTTGTATGAAGCGTACCAAATACCAGATGGCCTGTTTCTGCTGCAGTCATGGCA
Organism: Nitrosomonadaceae bacterium; assembly: GCA_965205785.1. Classification (GTDB taxonomy): domain Bacteria; phylum Pseudomonadota; class Gammaproteobacteria; order Burkholderiales; family Nitrosomonadaceae; genus BJGV01. The sequence goes on along the minus strand of OZ242188.1, from coordinate 926,606 downwards.
AGGCGAATAGTCTCTAAGTCTCGCATTTCACCAACAAGAATAATATCAGGATCTTCACGCAAGGCCGAACGCAATGCATTACTAAAACTCAGCGTATCTCGCCCAACTTCCCTTTGATTAATAAGACTATTTTTACTTTCATGTACAAATTCAATTGGATCTTCAAGCGTCAAAATGTGTCCATGCTCTTTTTCATTAATGTCATTAATCATTGCCGCTAGGGTTGTAGATTTTCCTGAACCAGTAGGCCCAGTAACTAACACCACACCACGTGGCTGTTGCGCAATTTCAGCAAAAATATTGGGCGCCTTAAGATCCTCTAAAGTCAGAACAGTCGAAGGAATTGTTCTCAAAACTGAGGCTGCGCCACGCTGGGTGTTGAAAGCATTTACCCTGAAACGTGCAAGATTTGGAACTTCAAAGGAAAAATCACATTCCAAATCCTCTTCATAGGATTTTCGTTGCCCATCATTCATGATGTCGTACACCATTTCATGGACATCTTTATGCTCCATAGCAGGTAAATTTATTTTTCGTATTTCACCATGTACACGGATCATTGGAGACATTCCTGCGGATAGATGTAAGTCCGAAGCCTTGTTCTTGACCGCAAAGGATAGTAGTTCTACTATGTTCATAATGTAATTCCGAAATTGTCGTTAGACATATATACGGCTATAACCGCTCAAAGATTGAGTAAATCAGGATATTTATATAGCGTCGGACAACTTATTGAACAACCTATTAGGTGAGAAGCGGACACAGAAAGACAAATTAAACCAACAGGTTATGATGACGAATATAGACTCCGCCTTACAATCCGTAAAAAAACGTATAGCTACAGCTGCAATAAATGCCAATCGTCAACCAGATGAAATCATGCTTCTGGCCGCAAGCAAAACAAATCCTGCTAAACAGGTAAAAAAAGCATGGCTTGCGGGACAAACCATTTTCGGTGAAAACTACCTTCAAGAGGCATTAGAAAAAATATTGGCACTATCTGATTTGCCCATCGAATGGCATTTCATTGGACCCATACAGAGCAATAAAACAAAACGTATAGCAGAAAATTTTGCTTGGGTTCACAGTGTAGATAGAAAGAAAATTGCTGACCGTTTGTCGAGAGACAGGCCCAAAACACTTCCTCCGCTTCAAGTATGCCTACAGGTAAATGTAAGCGGAGAAGACACGAAAAGTGGCATATCTCCTGAATCTGCATCAGAGCTGGCAACTTATGTGGCGGATTTACCTCGCATTAAATTACGCGGATTAATGGCCGTTCCCGAGCTTACTACTGCCACTGCTTTGCAACGTAGCCAGTTTCATATGCTTCGGATAATTTATGACCAGCTGAGAAAGGACGGGTTTGACCTTGATACACTCTCAATGGGTATGTCAGAAGATATGGATGTTGCTATTGCAGAAGGCGCGACTATAGTGCGAATTGGAACTTCTATTTTTGGACCAAGACGCTATCCCATACCTGAAGAACTTGCTGCTGCCCGCTCTACTCGGTAAGTGCAATATACTTGTCTTTCAACTGCTCTTTGGTTTCAATGATATCTGGGTTAACGACAATACAATCTACCGGACACACTTCAACACATTGTGTTGTTTCATAATGTCCCACACATTCAGTACATAATTTAGGGTCTATTATGTAGATTTCTTCACCTTGTGAAATTGCACTATTAGGACATTCTGGCTCACATACGTCACAATTAATACATTCATCTGTAATCATTAAAGCCATATAAACCTCTATAAAATCACTTCTCAGCTTTGAGGCGAAGTTGTTTTGCAACCAAGGGGTGTACAAATTTATCTGCATTACCACCAAGTAATGCTATCTCACGCACAATGGTCCCAGAAATAAACATATATTGCTCAGACGGGGTCATAAAAACAGTTTCAACATCAGGATACATACTACGATTCATCCCCGCCATTTGGAACTCGTATTCAAAGTCAGAAACTGCACGTAACCCGCGTAATATCACCTTAGCATTTTGCTGTTGCAAAAATTCCATCAACAATCCAGAAAATTCCATTACCTCTATATTGACACAATCTGTTAATACCTCACGAGCCATTTTTACACGTTCATCTAGGGTAAAGAATGGCTCTTTTCCACTACTTGGTGCTACCGCAACCACCACTTGGTCAAATAAACCTGAGGCACGCCGAACTAAATCCTCGTGACCGCGAGTGATAGGATCAAAAGTACCCGGATAAATAACTTTATCGGTTTTGCTCATATTTTAATAATTGATAATGTACTCTGCCTGCCTGACTACTACGCCAAACTGACCAGTCTTCATTTGGTTCAGAGGAGCTTCCGGCCTCCAAATATATCAGCCCATCTTGTGTAAGATGCGATGGTAATAAGCTTAACAGTTTAGGTAACAATCCTAACTGATATGGCGGATCAAGAAAAATTACGTCAAATTGCCGCTGATCAGATATGATAAATTTTAGCGCATCGGTCATTAGTAATTCTATATTATTGGCTTGCAATTTTTGCAGGCTACTATGCAAGGCACTGTATACCTTTCGGTCAGCATCTACCATCACTACATGCTTAGATCCTCGAGATGCGGCCTCAATACCCATCGCTCCACTACCAGCAAATAAATCTAGACAAACTTTGCCACTCATATCCTGCCCTAACCAATTAAAAACTGTTTCACGAACCCTATTTGGTGTTGGGCGTAAAGTAGTTTTACTCGGAAATGAAACTTCACGACCACGCCATTCACCGCCTATTACACGAACTTTATTTTGAATTAAGGACACAATAAGAAATTTATAAGGACACGCTTACAGATTGATTTTCTTCGTAAAAAATTTTTATTCCTTTTTCATAGCTCCTACTATAACTTTTACCATCCCCTCCGGAAGGACGCGTCTCTGGAATGCATCTTTTATCTGTTCTACAGTAACATTATCAACAGCACTCACATAGTCATCTAGGTAAGTGAGAGGAAGATTATAGAACCCTATCACGGCAAGATATCCCATAATTTTCTTATTACTGTCTATACGCAAAGGGAAGCCACCAATAATATTTCCTTTAGCTGCGATCAGTTCTTTCTTAGTTGGGCCTTCAGTAACAAAATCAGTTAATACTTTTTGCGTAATCATTAAAGCTTCTTCAGATTGCTCCTTTTTAGTTTGTAGACCTATCTGAAATGGGCCCGCCTGCTTTAGAGGAAAGAAGCTGCTATGAACGCTGTAAGCCAGCCCACGCTTCTGTCGAATTTCTTCCATCAAACGAGACGCAAAACCACCACCACCAAGTATGTAATTACCTACCAACAGTGCATAATAATCAGGATCATCACGCTTCAACCCCGGATACGCCAATTGAATATGGCTTTGTGTCGCCGGATGAGCAATTCTTTTAATGCCTGCTATAGGTTTTGTCACTGAAGGCAACCTATTTACAACGTTACTTTGTGGCAAATTTTTTGATAACGCTTCGGCTATAGTAGCTGCTTCAGAACGACTAACATCACCCATAATTGAAATCACAGCATTTGCAGCCGAATAATGGGACCGATAAAAATCCATTAAATCCTTACGTTGCAATCTGTTTAATGTGTCTATTTCACCAGAACTACGTAGCCCATAGGGATGATCACCATATAGCATTTTCTTTAGTGTATGGTTTGCAATGTAACCGGGTTTAGTTTCCGCCTCTTTCAATCCAGCAATTACTCTAGCTCTTTCTCTTTTTATAGTTTCTTCAGGAAACTCTGGGTGTTGTATCACTTTAGAAAAGACATCTAGTGCTTGGTTGCGTTCATTTTTATTACTTAGAGTACGTAGTGAAACACCGGCACGGTCCCGGTCAAATCGAGCACTCAGTTGAGCGCCAACATCAGCTAATAACTTAGAGATTCTGTCTTCAGATAAACCGCCAGCTCCAAGATCAAGTAGCTGTAAAGTCAAACTTGCGCAGCCTGATTTTTCTGGTGTATCCGCACTACTCCCTGCACTGAAGTCTACACTTATATCAAGTATTGGCAGCTCACGACTTTCGACAAAATATACTCGGGCACCAGAAGAAGTTTGCCAATATTGAATGGGAAGAGTCGCCAACGCCCATTGAGTATAAATGCCCAAAAATAAGGCGAAGAAACAACGAAACAGTTGCGGTGATATCATTTTTCTAAGTGTTTTTTTCATCAAAGTTTGATTTAAATTTATTATTTAATGGCGCAATCCTACAGATGAGGGGGTAGCAGAACTTTTCTCTAATGGCTGTGGATCAAGAACTGCCACAGTCAAGCCATCATCTATTAAATATTTTATTGCCACTTCGCGAATCTGTTTAGCAGTAACGGCCTGTAGTTTCTTTATAATTGTATCTAGATCAAGGTAAGACAACCCTATAGATTCTAACTGACCAATCTGCATTGCCTGGTAAAACATGGAATCAAGCTGAAACACGTGGCCAGATACTACCTGCGCTTTGGCACGTATAAGCTCCTTTTCTGTCACGCCCTCACGTATAAGCCTTTCAATTTCATTACGCAAAGCTGACTCTAGTTCAACAACTGATTTACCTTCACTTGGAGTACCATTCAGAAAAAATAGACCAGGACCACGCCCTGTAGCGTCATAAGCTGCATTTACTGAGCTAGCAACGTGTAAATCTCGAACCAATTCTTTATTTAGTCGTGCAGATCCGTTGCCATTCAAAACTCCTACAAGCATCTCAAGCGCATAGGGTTCCCAATCAGCATTTGCATCATGTAAAACTGGCGCGTGATAACCCATAATGAGGTGAGGTATTTGTGCTGGGGCTTTCACTTGCAGACGCTTAATTCCCGTTTGTATCGGCTCTGTTTGTGGCTTACGTGAAATTAGAGAAACTATAGGGCGAGATTTAATTTTGCCATAGTATTTTTTTGCTAAGGAAAATACTTCATTTGGGTTAACGTCTCCTACCACTACCAACACAGCATTATTTGGAGCATACCAACGGTCGTACCATTCCTGAGCATCATGAACGCTCATATTCTCTAAATCATTCATCCAACCAACGACAGGGCGTCTATATGGATGAGATTGATACGCAACAGCCATCATTTTTTCATATACTAGTGAGTGAGCCTGATCATCAGTACGTAATCGACGCTCTTCCATCACCACCTTGATTTCTTTGGCGAACTCTTCCTTTGTTAATTTCAAGTTATTCATCCGATCAGCTTCCAGCTTCATCGCTAACGGTAATTTGGATTTGTGTAATTGTTGAAAATAAGCAGTGTAATCACGAGCGGTAAATGCATTATTGCGTCCACCAACAGCTGCTATTTGCTTAGAAAATTCGCCACTACTAACATTTTTAGTTCCCTTAAACATCATATGTTCCAGTACGTGAGCGATTCCCGTAGTACCGTTTAATTCATCAATACTGCCCGCCTTATACCATATTTGAGAAACAACTACTGGAGAACGGTGGTCTTCTTTGACAATTAGTTTAAGGCCATTAGCAAGCATGTATTCATGTGGATTAGCAAAAGCCTCAAAAGAAATCATAGAAACCAATATGAATGTAATAGCTGGCAATCTGCGAACATGAAAGGCAGAACCGAAATTAAATCTCATTTTTTAGTAACCCAAGATTAAAATAATAGAATAGAATTTCACTTTTTATAGCGCAAAGATAAACTGAACTTAATATGACAGCCTACCAGAATGCAAAGTTTCTTTAAATATAATAACTCTATCAAAGACAAGTTTTTATCTGCCAGCCAGAAAATTATCATCAGACAAGGTCTCTCATGATTTGGGGAACTCTGGGCAAACAGTTATCTGGCATTCTTGGTAGCGGCAAAATAGATGAAAACCTCTATGAAGAGTTAGAAATTGAATTACTTACTGCCGATGTTGGTATAAATGCGACTTCTTGGTTACTTAGTACGTTACGTAAACAAGCAAAACGAGAAGGCTTCACTAATGCGACACAATTAAAAGAAGCGTTAAAAGAAGCATTGTTTGTATTACTTGCTCCACTTGAGCGCTCTCTTGATTCTAGCACAAAGAGGCCATTCATCATCATGATGACGGGTGTAAATGGTGCGGGAAAAACTACCTCTATAGGTAAACTTGCACATTATTTTCAGTGTCAGAAAAAATCTGTACTACTTGCAGCAGGAGACACATTCCGAGCTGCAGCTCGTGAACAACTTATTACTTGGGGTAAACGCAATAATATTTCTGTCGTCTCACATGAAGCCAATCAACAACAAAAGGGTGACCCAGCAGCAGTTATATTCGATGCCGTTAACGCTGCGAAGGCCCGTAATATAGATATAGTACTGGCAGACACAGCCGGTCGTCTCGCCACACAGATACACCTTATAGAAGAAATTAAAAAAATAAAACGGGTTATCTCAAAAGCTAGCTCTGGTGCGCCACATGAGGTTTTATTGATATTGGATGCCAATACTGGCCAAAATGCGGTTAGCCAAGTAAAAGCATTTGATGACGCATTAGGTATTACAGGCCTTATACTTACTAAACTTGATGGGACGGCCAAAGGTGGCGTAATAGCTGCTATTGCAATGCAGCGTCAGCTGAATCCAATTCCACTATACTTTATTGGAACGGGGGAGAGTATTGAAGATTTACAACCTTTTGATGCAAGAAAATTTGTAGAAGTTTTGTTTGATTGATTTTTCCATATTTCACTATATATCTCTGTAGCTTGGAGGTTTTTCTATATGATTAGCTTCAGCAATGTCTATAAGCGTTACCCAAATGGGTTTGAAGCGCTAAGAAACATTGTTTTCACCATAAAACAAGGTGAAATGGTTTTTATTACTGGGCATTCTGGTGCCGGCAAAAGTACGCTTCTAAAGCTAATTGGAGCAATTGAACGTCCCTCAACTGGTGGCATCATTGTCAACAGTCACAATGTTAGCAAACTAAAGAGCCGTGCTATTCCATACCTACGACGTAATCTTGGAATGGTTTTTCAAGGGCAAAAGATTTTGTTCGACCGTTCGGTATTTGATAATGTTTTATTGCCGCTACAAATCTGTGGTTTTGATCATTGGTCAGCTACTGGAAGAGTCCGTGCAGCTCTAGACAAAGTGGGACTACTTGGTAAAGAAAAAGTACTTCCCATTACACTCTCAGGTGGTGAGCGGCAAAGATTATGTATTGCCAGAGCTGTAGTCAATCGTCCCTCTATTCTGATCGCCGATGAGCCCACCGCATATCTTGATGCTGAATATACCAAAGACATCATGAATATGTTTAATTCATTTCATCAAGTTGGTGTAACAGTTCTAATTACTACCCCTGATGCAGAATTACTGGAGAACCCCCAACATCGTATTTTAACTTTACGCCATGGAGAATTAGAAATATGAATACGTGGCTTTCTCATCACTGGCATGCATTTTTTCTGGCTCTTCAAAGATTAGCAGGCACCCCACTTGCAAGCCTCCTCAACATTACCGTGATTGGAGTTGCCTTCAGCCTTCCCACGGGAGGTTACATGTTGCTGAGTAACGTTCAGACTTTTTCTGGTCAAATATCAAGAGCACCGCAACTAAGCGTATTTCTAAAGTTAGGTACAGAAAAAATCGCAATAGAGAAATTAGAGTTACATCTGAGACAACACCCACAAATTTCAAGCTTCCGGTTCATTCCCAAGGATGAAGCATTAAAGCAGTTAAAACAAAAAAGTGGGCTAGCTGATGCAGTAAATAGCTTAACGCAAAATCCACTACCCGATGCTTTCATAATTGATGCCAAGAATGTCTCTCCTGAGGCATTAGAGCAATTACGTACCGAAATACTAGATTTGCCTAATTCTGAGCATGTTCAGCTTGATTCTAACTGGATAGAAAGGCTAAGTGCATTGCTAAAGCTTGGACAGTTGGCAGTATTGATACTTACAGCCCTATTAAGCTTTGCATTAATAGTAGTAACGTTCAACACCATTCGTTTACAAATTCTTACAAAACGTGATGAGATTGAGGTATCAAAGCTAATTGGAGCAACAAGTAGTTTTATACGCCGTCCTTTCCTATATTTTGGAGCAATTCAAGGTATTGTGGGAGGAGCCATGGCCTGGCTTATTGTTGCTATAGTAATAAATTTATTAAATAGCGAACTGACAAATTTGGTGCAGCTATATGCTATTGATTTTCACCTATATCACATTTCTTTTGAAGACAGTATTAGTCTGCTACTGTTCTCATCATGGCTAGGCTGGGCAGGATCATGGCTATCAGTTGCAAGTCACCTATGGCAAATAGAGCCTTAAATAGCCTGGGAAATTATCGTATTATCCTTAGGAACTTTTCAAGACAATTAGCACTCAAAGGTATAGAGTGCTAAAATCAGTATTAATAATACCAAGGAGGAAACAATGACTTTTGATCTGGCAATGCCTGCAACTAGCGGTAGCATTGAAAGCTATATCCAGTCTGCTAATAGTTTCCCTATTCTTTCTCAGGAAGAAGAAATTAGCCTTGCACGACGCCTTAGAGACGAGGACGATATAAGTGCTGCGCGCCAATTGGTTCTATCACATTTACGTGTAGTGGTTTCTATCGCCAGAGGCTACAAAGGGTATGGCCTACCACAGGCAGACCTGATCCAGGAAGGAAATATTGGACTAATGAAAGCAGTCAAACGTTATGACCCAGAACGTGGAGTACGACTTGTGTCGTTTGCCGTGCACTGGATTAAAGCGGAAATCAATGAATTTATATTACGAAACTGGCGGCTCGTAAAAATTGCAGCAACAAAAGCGCAGCGTAAATTGTTCTTTAATCTTCGAAGTTTGAAACAAAATCTTGATACTATGAGCCCGGAAGAGGTCAAGACCATTGCAAAAAAATTGAGCGTCAAGACTGAAGAAGTAGTGGAGATGGAAACACGCTTTAGTGGGCGTGACATTTCAATTGAACCTCTATCTGAAGACAATGATGAAACCTACAATTACAGCCCTATTGCATATCTTACTGATGGTATTGAACCATCACAAGTATTGGAGACCCAAGAAAGCAAACACCTAAATAATAAAGAATTGGAACAAGCCTTGGCTAATTTAGATACGCGCAGCCGCCGAATTATAGAAGCCCGCTGGTTACGTGGGAAAAAAGCTGTAACACTTCATAAACTCGCTGAAGAATTGGGCGTATCTGCTGAACGTATCCGCCAAATAGAGGTTAAAGCACTGCAGAAAATGCGCATGATGATAGAACCAACTGTATAAATATAAAGTAATACCCATTAAAAAACGGAGCCTAAAGGATCCGTTTTTTAATTTACTTCCTTTGTTTCTTTATTCAACAGATGTAACAGCAATTTTCTTTGGTTGAACAGACTGTCGCTTCGGGATAATAATCTCTAATACCCCATTTCTAGATTTTGCTGATATTTCTTCTGAATTTGCCGTATCAGGTAAGCTGAAACGACGATGGAAAGAGCCATAAGTACGTTCAACACGCTTATATCCCTCTTTTTCCGTTACTGCTTCAGACTTCTTCTCACCCTTGATAGTAAGGACTCCATCTTCCATGCTAACATCAGTTTCATCAGGCCGGACTCCCGGAAGATCTGCATGAAGAACAAATTTATCCTTCTCTTCCTTGATATCTACAGCCGGTGCCCATGCTGCCGTGGCTACAGATCCCTCATTGGTTCCCCATATAGGAGAACGTTCTAACTCCGACTGTAATTGATTTAGCCAGCCCCATGGTTCATAACGAGTAATAGCCATAATAGCCTCCATATAAATTAATTCCTATAACTGTACCGGAAATATTTATCCGGTTCTCTGCTAATTAATATAGGGCCATTTTTCTTCTTTTCAAGGAATACAAATTCTATTCTTCATAGAGACTTATTAGCTTAAAGAGTATGCTAATAATATTACAGGGTTAAAAGTATTAGCTCTGACCACCTTCTTCTGCCCACTGTTCTGGTGTCAATGTTTTTATGGACAACGCATGAATCTCCTGTTCCATTTTCTTCCCTAGTGCACGATAAACTAGTTGATGCTGCTGTACCATATTCTTGTCACGAAATTCAGTGCTGACAATAATGGCACTAAAATGATGGCCATCATCACCCTCTACATGTACTAACTCGCATGGCAAAGTATTCTCTAAATGCATTCTTATACTTTCTGATGTAACCATTCTGAACTCCTTTAATTAAAGCAATCTCATTTTTTTGCTTAGTCTATTCTCACAAAAAAATACTACTTTATTGACGAAGCTTGTACCCTGATTTAAGTATTAGCAAAGTTATCCAGGATACAGTTAGAAAACATATTGCTACTATCGTAATGCTAAAATAGGGTGATATATCTGAAACACCAAAAAACCCGTAGCGAAAACCATCAATCACATAGAAAAAAGGATTGAATTGTGAAAGATCTTCCCAAAAAGGTGGTAATGAATGAATTGTATAAAATACACCAGACAAAAATGTAAGTGGTAGGATAACAAAGTTCTGAAACGCGGCGAGTTGATCAAATTTCTCAGCCCAAATAGCTGCAATAATTCCCAAAGCTCCTAGAAATCCATTTCCTAATAATGCAAAAATAAAGATCCACAAAAGTGATTGTAATGGCATATCAAAAAACAGTAGTGTCGATAGATAAACTCCAACCCCTACTAGTAACCCACGTACTATAGATGCTAATACATAAGCAACAAATATTTCCATATAAGATAGTGGAGACAACAAAATAAACACTATGCTTCCAGATATTTTAGATTGGATCAAGCTGGACGCTGAATTTGCAAAAGCGTTTTGTAGCATGGCCATCATCACTAAACCAGGAATCAAGAAAGTTGTATATGCAACACCAGGTTGTGCCTGAGCACGCTCTTCCAGTACATGAGAAAAAATTAATAAATAAATAAGGGTGGCTATTATTGGTGCAAATATGGACTGAAGACCAACTTTCCAGAATCGTAACAATTCCTTATGTAGGAGAGTATAAAAACCACTCATACAGATTCCAAATCTTCAGTATTACCCATAATTTTTACAAAAACCTCTTCAAGGTCTGGCTGCATCAATTCCATTTCTAGCACTCTTATCTGTGCTATACGCAATTCAGCTAATACATTTTCAATCTTTGAATAATTATTAACTCTCAAGATAAAATAACTTTCAGTATAGCTTTCTAGTAGCGGGCACAGTTGCAGCGGTAATGTGTCAGATGACAAGCGTAACCTTATCAAACATCCATTAGCACTATTTATGAGATTTATAGTACTATCTAGAGCTACTATTTTCCCTTGTTTAAGCATGGCGACACGACTACATAATGCTTCAGCTTCATCCAGATAATGAGTAGTAAGTACAATAGTGTGACCATCACGATTTAACTGTTTTATAAAATACCAAAGTGATTGGCGTAATTCTACATCTACACCGGCAGTAGGCTCATCTAGTATGATCACTGGTGGTTTATGTACTAATGCCTGAGCTACTAATACACGACGCTTCATCCCACCTGATAATGTACGCATGTTGGCATTCTCTTTGTTAAGAAGGCCTAAACTACAAATTATCTCATCAATCCAGGCATCATTATTTCTCAACCCATAATAACCGGATTGAATAGACAGTGTTTCTCGTACAGAAAAAAATGGGTCGAACACTAATTCTTGTGGTACTACTCCTACTATGCGACGTGCCTCACGATAACTTGTCACTACATCATGCCCCATTATTCGGGCAACTCCATTGCTAGGTAATGTTAACCCTGCAAGAATATTAATTAACGTAGTCTTACCGGCACCATTTGGGCCCAGTAAAGCAAAAAACTCTCCCTGCTCAATTTCAAGATCAATGCCAACTAGAGCATTCACTGACCCAAAGTGTTTATATACTTTCTTTACTTCAATTGCTGGAATCATTGGAAAAATATTTACTACAGAGTTCGCGTACAAAATTAACTACACGAAAAATGCCTATTTCATGGTATGAATAGATATGAAAATGACAATTTACATCAAAGTGAGCTGCTATAAATAAGTACTTCTTTGCGGTACGTCCTAATAAAAATCCTATTTATTTCAGTGGAACCAATTCAGCAACGCCATATAACTGGGTAAGATTCTTTAAACTCTCTGGTATGTTGGAAAAACATAACCGCCTATTATTCTTCTGCGCCTTTCGCTGCCATTCTAATAGCACACTAACTGCTGATGAATCGACTTCAGTTACTTGTGCCAGATCAATAATCAAATCAGGTCGATCAAATAAATTAACACCTTGCTCTATTACGTCTACTACATTAGCTATAGTTATAGCCCCCTGTACGCTAAGCTTGTCTCCATCACGTAATATCATTTCAGATTGTCTTGAATTTTATAGTCAGTGCTGCACTTTTCTCTTTTTCTTTATCTTTATCTTTCAGCATACGGTTTTTCTTGTTGAGTGCTTTGAGTAACCCTTCAACTCCACCCGAACGAATTTTGGAATTGAAAGAACTTCTGTAATTAATAACCAAACTTATGCCCGCTACCGTTATATCATATACTTTCCAAGCACTATTAATTTTTTCCATACTGTAATCAATAGATACGGGCTGACCATGGGATTGTATTATCTCCGTTTTTACCGTGGCATCAGTTTTTCCTGCCACGTTTTTAAGTGGAGAAACCTTTATAGTGTGATCACTATAAACAGCCAGAGCTTTATAATAAGTACGCACAAGTAACGTACGGAATTCTTTCTCTAACTCTTTTTTCTGTTTTGGTGAAGCTTTTCGCCAATTTTTACCCATAGCAAGTCGTGTCATACGCGTAAAATTGAAATGTGGCAATATTTTGGATTTAACCAGATTAAGTATCTTTGCTTTATTGCCAGATTGAATCTCCTTGTCTCGCTTGATAATTGTAAGGACTTCTTGTGCAGTTTCTTTCACCAAAGTATCAGGCCTAGTTTCAGCAGCCCATGTAACAGGCGCCAATAACAGCGCAGATAACATTACTACCATACTAAATTTTGACTTCTTCATAAATTTCTCTCACTATTATTGATTTCTAATATCCTATGGTTCCAAATAGATGTAGACGTTACGACACAGCTAATTTAGAACTTACTACTATCATCTCCATCGTCTTCTGATGCTTTATCAAATAAGAACTGTCCAATCATATCCTCTAATACCAGTGCTGAATTAGTTTTCATTATTTTGTCGCCACTCTTTAACATACCATCATCTCCACCTGCAGCTAATCCAACGTACTGCTCTCCTAGTAATCCAGATGTAAGAATACTAGCAAAAGTATCTCTGGGGAATTGATAGCGGTTATCTATATTCATAGTTACTGCAGCATCAAATGTTTTAGTACTAAATTGAATGTCCATTACACGTCCAACTACTACGCCGGCACTTTTTACAGGCGCCCTAATTTTCAGACCACCGATATTTTCAAAATTTCCAACCAAGGTATAGCTTTTTTCCTCACTATAGGTACCTAAATTTCCTACTTTCAACGCTAGTATCAATAAAGCGCCAATCCCTGCAAGAACAAATAAACCTACCCATAAATCCATTGTTGCTCGCTGCATCAGCCTACTCCTCTAAACATAAATGAGGTCAAGACAAAATCTAATCCTAATATCACAAGCGCTGAAGTTACTACGGTACGAGTAGTCGCGCCAGATACCCCCTCCGCTGTTGGCTGAGCATCATAACCCTCGAATACAGCAATTGCTGTTATAGCTACACCAAAAACGCAAGTTTTAATAATGCCGTTGACAATATCAAACCTAAAATCTACTACACTCTGCATTTGTGACCAGAATGAACCTTCATCTACACCGATAAGTACCACTGCTACTAAATATCCTCCAAATATACCCATTGCAGAAAACATTGCTGCTAAAAGTGGCATAGAAATTACTCCAGCCCAAAATCGTGGAGCAACTACCCTTGCAATTGGATCTACAGCCATCATTCCCATTGCATCCAACTGCTCTGTGGCCTTCATTAACCCAATCTCAGCTGTAATAGCAGAACCTGCACGACTGGCAAATAATAATGCAGCTACAACAGGTCCAAGCTCACGAACCAATGAGAGTGCTACTAATGTTCCTACAGCCGTTTCCGCACCATATTTCTGTAAAGTTTCATATCCTTGTAAACCAAGGACCATCCCAACAAACAGCCCAGACACCAGTATTATGATCATCGTTAGCACACCAGTAAAATAAAGCTCACGAATAATCAAGCTAAAACGACTAATGCTGGTGCCAGACTTCAGCAGTATCAAACTAAAAAAACGGGTAGCGTACCCTAGCCGCCAAACACTGTCGATCACTCTATGACCGACACCTCGGATGCCAATAACAATACGTCTAGGCAAGACCTTTCTCCAAATTCAAATCAGTTGCATATTTTTCTGCAGGATAGTGAAATGGAACCGGGCCATCTACCTCACTATGTACAAACTGATGTACAAAAGGTAAAACTGATTCTCTAACTTCTGACGGTGTGCCATGTGCAGCTATTACCCCCTCAGAAATAAAATAAACATAGTCTACAATTTTCAACGACTCATGCACATCGTGTGTTACCAAAACTGATGTCATTCCCAATGCCTCCGTAAGACGGCGTATTAGATTTCCAATGACACTCAATGAAATAGGATCGAGTCCCGCAAATGGCTCATCGTACATGATAAGCATTGGATCAAGTGCAATTGAGCGAGCCAAAGCTACCCGTCGAGCCATTCCGCCAGATAGCTCTCCCGGCATCAAATTATGTGCCCCTCGCAAACCGACAGCATGAAGCTTCATATACACAAGATCACGAATCACTGACTCCGGCAAATCCGTATGCTCTCTCATCTGGAATGCTACGTTGTCAAATACTGATAAATCTGTAAATAATGCGCCAAACTGGAACAACATACTCATTTTTCTACGTAATGAGAATAACTCATTTCTACCCAATTTATGCACTACTTGATCGTCAACTTTGACGTAACCTGAAGACGGAGTTACCGTACCCCCAATCAAACGTAATAAAGTAGTCTTGCCACAACCGCTACCCCCCATAATAGCAATAACCTTGCCACGAGGCATGGTCATATTTATTCCTTTAAGAATAGCGCGCTCGTCGTAGGAAAAATTTAAGTCTTTGATTTCAACTAAGGCTTTGGTTGTCATGCTGTTAAGAAAGCCGATACTTGATTTGACAGGCTTTTCATCTGATTTAGCCGTCTATTAAGCACTGACCAATAGTTAATTAAGTTTATTGTGAACACCAATATCGGCTCAGATATGTGTAACTTGGTAATTGATAAGCTTTGTCATTGTACTAGGGGACTAAGGGTAAAGCAAAAGCAACCGGTATCCAGCCGCATTTAAATTCCTGCTATCGATTTTTAACGTTACACTAATTTCTTTATTGGACTCAATAGTATCTGAAAGATGCTTATTTTCTTCAAGATACTCGCCAGGAGTAAAAATACGACTAGCAAGAGCTCTATCCTGAGTATCAGTGAGAGTGAGCTCAAGAGAGGGTAATGCCTGAGGGAAAGTGGCTTGATTACGTATCATTGCCGTTAGCGTAGCAACACCTTGTTGTCTTGCAGTTCCCTTCTGCATATCAGATGATTCAATACTCAGTAACTCTGTTTGTTGCAATACTGGTACTTTACAATTTAAAACCTCACAGTATTGTTCAAGATACGGCCTAGTTGAAGGTGCAAAAACCGAAAGTTCTGCTCGATATAAATAGATAATCTGTCCTGTAAGAGTAACTAAAAGAAATATACTAATAAGCTCCCATACACGTGAGACTTTGGGTGATTGAATAGCGTCAAAAGCGTAAGAGTCGTTTTCTCCCGTATTTGTCACAGCTGATATTTCTGTTGGCAATGCCTCATCTTGTATTTCTTCATTCTTAACTACTAACTCTAAATATTTATCAAATTCTAGCTCCTGTATCGTAGCCAAATCAGCAAAACCATTAAATATCTGTAAGCAATTCCCACAACGTACGTTACCCTCTTGCATCTGCAAATGCTCCTGCGTTACTTTAAAAACCGAAGCGCAATTAGGACAGCGAGTAACCAACGCCATAATTAATTTTCCAATATTTTTATATTCTTACTCCTATCAGTAATGCCCAGCCATCCTGCTCTTTTGCAAGATACATCCTGAACCATTGCTGATAAGCTTGTTCAACTTCTTTTACCTGTTCCTTTAGTATGCCAGAAAGTACAATGCGCCCATTATCCCTACTAGCACGCATCAGTAAAGGAGCAAGCATGATTAGAGGATTGGCAAGTATATTCGCAACAACCACATCTGCCCACCCATCCATTGCTTGATCTACTTTAGACATATAATCAGCTAAATAAAACTCTACTTTGCTTTGATTACATTGATTGTGTACAGCGTTCTCAACACTTGATTCAACTGCATGAGGATCTATATCAACTCCAACAACATGGTCCGCCCCTAGTTTCAGTGCAGCAATAGCAAGTATGCCAGATCCACAACCGTAGTCGAGCACTTGTTCGCCACCTTGTAAATTTTCATCAAGCCAAGTAAGGCATAATTGTGTGGTTGGGTGACTACCGGTGCCAAAGGCTCGCCCTGGGTCCAACATAAGATTAATGGCCTTAGGGTCAGGTACTTGATGCCAACTTGGAACTATCCATACCTTTGATGATATTTTTATAGGCCTAAACTGGGCCCGAGTCAAACGTACCCAATCCTGATCTTCAACTTTATTAATTCTATAGGTAGGCATACAAGCTAGTTGAGCACTTTGTGCTGCCGTTTGCATGATTACCGTTACATCAATAGCTTCTTCAAAGAGCGCAGTTATTTCTACGTTAGACCATATTGCTTTTGGTAATTCATTATACTGCTCAAATAATGATTGCTCGTGCTGCGTTCCAACCGCGGCATCGTGAATATCTACTGACAGAGCACCTAGCTCAATTAATAAATTGCTTAATGCTTCTGTATGAGTGGCGTCAGTCTCAATGGTGAGTGCTGTCCAATACATACTAAAACATGGATAAATTCAGCTTAACTAAACCAAACTTACTTAACATACCGTATGCACTCTTTATCGTGTTTATTTTGTTTGTATATGTAAGCTCATAGATAATACGTTACAAAATACAATGAACCTCTATCCTTGCTTGTTGTGTTGCGCCAACATTTGCTCGAGATAATGTATGGTAGAACCACCACGCAAAAATGCGGCGTCATACAACAAATCTAGATGTAACGGAATGTTGGTCATGATCCCTTCGACCACCATTTCTGATAATGCAATTCGCATACGTGCAATAGCCTGGTCTCGATTATCGCCATAGGCAATTACTTTGCCTATTAAAGAATCATAATGAGGCGGCACCGTATAATTATGATAAACATGGGAGTCAACCCGTATACCAGGACCACCTGGGGCATGATACTGGGTAATTCGGCCGGCACATGGAATAAGCTTGTAAGGATCTTCAGCATTAATTCGACACTCTATAGCATGTCCTTTTGGCACAATATCTTTCTGTCGAATATTTAGTTTTTCACCTGCAGCAACACGAATTTGTTGCTGTACCAAATCAACCCCAGTGATTGCTTCGGTAATTGGATGTTCTACCTGAAGACGCGTATTCATTTCAATGAAATAAAATTCTTTTTTCTCAAATAGGAATTCAAACGTGCCTACGCCACGATACCCAATGCGACGACAAGCATCAGCACAACGAGAACCTATTTTATCCCGCATTCTGGGATGAAGATCCGGTGCTGGTGCTTCCTCAATAATTTTCTGATTACGTCTCTGTACCGAGCAATCTCTTTCTCCTAAATAAATAGCATTTTTATGCTCATCAACTAAAACCTGGAACTCTATGTGCCTTGGATTTTCCATAAATTTTTCTGCATAAAGCATGGGATTACCAAAAGCAGCTTGTGCTTCATTTCGAGTCATGATTACTGCATTAGATAATGCCGCTTCTGTGTGAACCACTCGCATTCCACGCCCACCCCCTCCACCAGATGCCTTAATAATTACTGGATATCCAATGGTACGAACTATTCCTTTGATTTCCTCAGGAGATTCAGGCAGCGCTCCATCAGAGCCCGGAACACAAGGTACTCCAGCTTTTTTCATTGCATTTTTAGCGTTAACTTTATCGCCCATAAGACGAATAGTTTCAGGACGCGGGCCGATAAAAACAAATCCACTTTTTTCCACCCGTTCAGCAAAATCAGCATTCTCTGCAAGAAACCCGTAGCCAGGATGAATTGCCTCAGAATCTGTTACTTCTGCTGCACTTATAATTGCAGGAATATTAAGATAACTCTGATTGGATGGTGCTGGCCCAATACAAACAGACTCGTCAGCTAGTTTTACGTATTTTGCTTCTGCATCCGCTTCAGAATGTACTGCAACTGTTTTGATGCCCATCTCGCGGCAAGCACGCTGAATTCGCAAAGCAATCTCGCCTCGATTGGCTATAAGTATTTTTTCAAACATATTTATTTAGGTAAATCCTATTCTGAATAGCGAGTATGCGAATTGTCCTTCAGCCCGATAACTCCCAGAGAAATGATCAAGTTGGCATCATTCAATAACGAATAATGACTCGCCGTATTCAACTGGTTGACCATTCTCAATCAAAATTGCTTTAATAATGCCATCCTTATCAGCTTCAATTTCGTTAAGAAGTTTCATCGCCTCAATAATGCACAAAGTATCCCCTACTTTAACCGTTTGCCCCACTTCTACAAATGGATCACTCCCAGGTGCAGACGTACGATAGAAAGTTCCAAC
Source organism: Nitrosomonadaceae bacterium (assembly GCA_965205785.1). Taxonomy (GTDB): domain Bacteria; phylum Pseudomonadota; class Gammaproteobacteria; order Burkholderiales; family Nitrosomonadaceae; genus BJGV01. Next base: position 907,792 of record OZ242188.1, on the reverse strand, counting down.
CATAGGGGATTTAACTGTATGACCGGCAGGAATTTCCTCTTCAACTTTGTTCAAAACTTTGGTTTCTGGTACTGAAGCTACGATTGGTGCTGCAACTGCCGGCATGTCAACCTGAACCGGCATACCAGTGCCTTTCCTTGATTTACTTATACGGACCCTTTCCTCTCCTTCAGTGATTTCCAACTCGGAGATACTTGACTCTTCAACTAAATCAATTAATTTTTTAAGCTTTCTTAGATCCATAATAGCCCTCCTGGGGCAGTGTCCTATTTATGGCATATGACCTGAAATATATTTTCTTTTAATACAGTCGTGTAGGGCCTTAATTAACAAGTATGTAATGCATATTTAAGTGCCAAGTAATAGCTTCTGGCGCCCAAACCAGTAATTACACCTAATGCAAGAGAAGAAAAATACGATTCTCGTCGAAATGTTTCACGAGCAAAAATATTTGTAAGATGAACCTCTATAAAAGGCAAACGTGCTGCTGCTAATGCATCACGCAAAGCAACACTAGTATGTGTAAATGCAGCAGGATTAATGATAATAAAGTCAGTTTCATCCCCAATGGCCTTCTGAATGCGACTTATTAGCTCTGCTTCACTATTGCTCTGAAAGCAAATTAGACTAGATCCTGCTTCTTTCGCCAATTTACTTAAATTTCCGTTAATTTCTTCTAACGTCTCGCTTCCATATACTTCTGGTTCTCTGCCACCCAGAAGATTAAGGTTGGGCCCATGCAAGACTAAAATATTTTTTGCTACTGTAGCTCTTGACGTCATTAGACGATTCTGCCGTATTTTTGTAAGTATGTCTACACGTTTAACGATTTTAGCCGAAATTATAGTAAATTACATAAAACCATATAATTTGTGCACAAATATCTGTCAGCATTAGTAATTAGTATTTTGAATCGATTACAGTACATACTATTTGCTTTGAATCTGATTAAAAATAATGCCTTATATCCTAGACTCTCCATATAGCTGTTTAGTTTCAATTTGCTGACCGTATTCCAAACCTCTATAATCTTTGATCCTTATGAGTCTTGCTGTTGTAGCTCAGTTGGTAGAGCAACTGATTCGTAATCAGTAGGTCGGAGGTTCGACCCCCCCCAACAGCACCAGTAAATGAAGGGATTTAGCGTAAAAGCTAAATCCCTTCTCTTTTGTTTGGGACATTAACGGGACATTAAAGATCAATAAAACATATCTTCTGTATGTTTATGTATATATATGCTGGTAACCAGTTTCCGCAGTCCACATACTCAAATGAGCCAATTTTTATGGCCTAAAGTAATAAACTTTGTTAAATAATACCAATTTTTTCAAATTAATCGTCCCATTACCGTCCCATATCAAAAATATATAAGTCTAATACATTGTTTATAAATAAATAATTATGTTAAAACGTCTGACTATTTATCTGATGTTGTTATTTGTTGTTGAATATTGTAGTCTGATATGTATTAAATCCTGATGCAGGAAATAAGTTTATGGCAACTATTGAGAGAAGACTTTCCAAGTCTCACGGTAATACTTATCGAGCTAAGATTCGACTAAAAGGTTTCCCAATACAGTCAGCTTCTTTTGAACGTCTTACCGATGCCAGGAAATGGGTGCAGCAAACAGAATCAACAATTCGTGAGGGAAGGCACTTTAAAACAACTGAATCCAAACGCCACACATTAGCTGAATTGATAGACCGGTATATCCGCGATGTTTTGCCCCACAAACCAAGAAGTGCATACAATCAAACACAACAATTAAAACGATGGAAAGCAGAAATTGGCTATTACAGTCTTGCTGATGTAACACCTTCACTGTTGGCAGAGTACCGAGATAAATTAGGCCAGGAAATTACAAAACGTGGCAAACCACGCTCTCCTGCAAGTGTAGTGCGTTATCTGGCTGCGTTATCCCATGCCTTTACCATTGCAGCAAAAGAATGGGGATGGATGGAAGATAGTCCCATGCGAAAAGTGACAAAGCCCAAAGTGTCACGAGATCGAGTCCGTTTTTTGTCCGACGATGAACGTGTTCGACTTTTGAAAGTCTGCAAAGAATCAAAAAACCTTTATCTTTATCCTGTAGTTGTGCTGGCACTATCCACCGGAATGCGCCAAGGGGAAATTATGGGACTAACCTGGGACAATGTAGACTTAAATCGTGGAAGAGCGATTCTACTTGAAAAAAAGAATAATGTACGACGCGCTGTGGTAATTACTAGTCATGCATTGGAGTTGCTAAAAGAACTTAGTAGGGTGCGCCAGACAAATAGTAACTATCTCTTTCCTGCCAGAGGAAACAATACAATAAAACCGATAGATCTACGTACTCCTTGGAAAGCTGCACTTAAAAAAGCAGATATTCAAGACTTTCGCTTCCATGATTTGAGACATTCAGCAGCAAGCTATCTTGCCATGAATGGTGCAAGCCTTGCTGAGATTGCTGAGGTGCTGGGGCATAAAACATTGGAGACGGTAAAGCGTTATGCACATCTTTCCGAAGGTCATACTGCTAGTGTGGTGGAGTCTATGAATAAAAAGATTTTTGGCTAGCAAAACTGATGTCCAATAAAATTTCTCCTAGGCTGCAAAAAGATGTATCCATTAATGAACGTCTGCTTTTGGCATTAAGCAGGCGTTCGATAGTTACATTTATAAACAAATTAAGTCTTAACCATTGATATGGCTATCTGCAAGAAATCTATGAATGCACGAACCTTTGGTGTGGCACCCTGATGACTTGGGTAGACAGCGTGGATGTCAACAGAGGGAATTTTCCATTTCAAAAGAATGCGTTGCAATTCTTTTTCCCAGCCATTTGCCATATAGTCTGGTAGCATGCCAATTCCACAGCCTTCAACTAGTAGCCGTCGCATTATGTGAAAATCATTAACTGCTAATTGTGGCCTTATTTTCTGAGTAGTTTTCTGATCATTCCTGATCAACGCCCATTGTGCGCTATCAATTTGATCACTCATTACGATGCAATGATGATCTTTAACATCACCTGGCATTTTAGGTTCGCCAGCTTTTTTAAGGTAGGCTGGGCTTGCGAACAGAGCAAGTTCACTCTTTCCTAGTAGCCGCGCAACTAATGATGAATCTTCGAGCTGACCCACTCGTACTGCAATATCAAATCCTTCTTCTACCAAGTCAACGCGTCTATTAGCCAGAGTCATTTGAACCTTCACTTCTGGATATTCCTTAACAAACTGACCCAGTACCGGACTGATGATATTTTGCCCAACCGTCACCGATGCACTCACGCGAAGTTGCCCTCTTGGAATTTCTAATGCTTGGCTAACGCGAACATCAGCATGTTCTGCTTCTTCAATAATACGACGGCAATGTGCGTAGTAGATTTCACCGAGTTCTGTCATACGTATTTTACGAGTAGTGCGTTCCAGCAGCCGAACCCCTAAACGTTCTTCTAACCGGGAAACCCGTCGACTAACATTGGATTTTGGCATATCAATTGTCTCTCCTGCCATCGTAAAACCGCCGGTCTCAACAACCTTTGCGAATACAGCCATATCATTTAGATCATTCATTTAATTGTTCCTTATATAGAACAGTATTTCCTATTATTCATAGTTTATCACTTTGTAGTAACAATGTATTCTGCTAAATATAAACCGATATGGGGGAGATACATGGAAATTTTGCATAGAGATGATTTACATCTTGGTGGTTTTGCCGGACTACGTGAACACCGCCTAGTAACAGACAAAAGACTGTTTGGAGAAAATGCTGATTCAAACACATGGTCGGGCTTGGGAAACTTTGTATATCTTGCTGACGCACGTTTTTTACCAAAAGGTGAGACCAAGATGCATAGCCACCGTGAAATTGATGTGATTTCAGTAATGGTTGAAGGACGCATTGCTCACGAAGGTTCCTTAGAACAGGGTCAAGAGATGATAAGTACCGATGCTCAATCACAACGAGCAGGCGGTGAGGGTTTCTCACATAATGAAGTTAACCCGGAGGATATTGAGAATCGCATGATTCAGTTATGGGTTTTGCCTGAACGTGTAGGCGATCCTGCAAGCTACAAATTCTTTCAACCAAAACCCGGGGAAGTAACGAGGGTTTACGGAGGTGCAATAGGACAAAACGATACTCACGACAGCAATACGTTAATTGATGTTGGGCTACTCAAATCAGGCCAAAAGGAAACAAATAACGGGCCTTTCTATGCTTATCTAACTCGTGGCTCTGGGTTTCTAAATGGAAAACTCATTGTTGATGGAGATTTAGTACGTGGAGAAAATCTGGTTTTTAAGGCCACAGAAGATGCACAAATTATTTTGATACATACCAGAAAATAGAACTAATTTTACAGAGGAGAAAACTATGGCTTACGAAAGATTTAATGCAGATAATTCAGCACTTCTGCTAATTGATCATCAAGTGGGTACAATTGAGTGGATGCATTCCGCACCAAAAAAAGATGTTATTCGCAATACATTGGCATTAGCAAAGGCTGCAAAAGAACTTGGACTACCAGTAATTTTAACAAGTAGCCAGGAAGATCAAATGCAAGGCCCTTTATTCACAGAGCTTCAACAAATACTGCCAGAAGCTTACACAAAAAGAATCAAGCGAGCAGGAATAGTAGATGCGTTTGACGACGTAAATTTTTCTGCTGCCGTTAAATCTACGGGACGAAAGAAAATAATTATAGCGGGTTTGCTCACCGAGGTATGCGTATTCTACCCAGCGCTTAATGCACAAGACGAAGGTTATCAGGTACAAGTGGTTGCAGATGCCTCTGGATCTGGCACCAAAGTAGGAGATGACATAGCGATAATGCGCATGCAACAATCTGGCATTGCTATTACCAGCACGATCCAGATCCTATCAGAACTGGTTTCCAATTGGTCCGAAGGTGCAGGACCATGTGTTCTTCCAATTTTAAGTGAAATCTATGCAGATCTTGGTGCGTGACGCTTATTTCTGCAAGTAGAGCTTACAAAAGTTTTAATGTCCGCGTTTGGCAAAAAGCGGACATTCAAGAACTCTCTCTAACTTTAGTAGTTGCCTAAGGCTTAATAGGTTAGCCTATGTTAAGGACGTGAAAAAGGTCAGAAGCGAAAGCTCCGTAGCTCATGAACCCTTAATTATCCCGACATTATTTTCCTAATAATCCTTTAGCTAAATTGGCTACACCAGAAATTCCACCAATAGAGTCAAGCAAAGAACCACCACTGCTGGCTTTATCAACCATCTGTGGCATAGCTTCTTGTAGACCAGAAAGTACAGAACCTTCATCGGTTCCAAGTACTGAAGCAAGTCTGCTCAATTTGTTTCCATCCACGACGTTTCTGACTTGGTCGGCAGATATTGGTGCATTGTCGCCGTCTCCCAGCCATGATTTCGCAATGTCACCCAAACCACCTGATTGAAGTCCACTTAGTAGGCTGCCTATGTCAGGTGTTTCTCCATTCCCCATTAGGCTGCCTAGAGCATTTTGTACGGAACCCAAGTCTGTATTAGTGCCGCTACCCAGTTTCGACATTAATAATTGAGTTCCAAGTTTCATGATGTCCATAAATTATCCTTTTTCTTGATTAATTTTTAGATGGAGCTATTAATTTTACGGTACAAATATGCCATAGTCTTGATTATTTCATTTGATATTCATAAGTGTCCGCTTTTGGCACAAAGCAGACATTCGGAAATAATTTCACTATCCTATAGCAGAATTTATTTAATCCTTGGCCTCATCAATTGCTTTATCAATATTCTCACCAATATTTTCAACTACATTATCAATTTTTTCACCAGCTTTTTCTGCTCCACCTTTCTTCTCGCAGCTAGGTAATAAAACCAATAAGCTACTTATTACTAATGCTATACCAACAGTTTTAGTTCCAAGGAATCTAGTCATTACTTTCTCCTTTATGTAATGTAATTTGCTGAAATGGGATTTCCCAGTGATTCTCGTTACATACGTTTGCAAATGAATAAATCATTGTTCTCTCCACTTCTTCATATAAATGAGCAGCCGAACCTTTTAAAAATACTTCGTACTCAAAATCTAGCGATGAATTATTAGGCAAGAAGAAATCAACTATGACACGAACCAGATTATCTTCTCCGACAACTTTAATAAGATCATGGCGGAAAGCTTCCGTCATTTTCTTTGGAATTGCCGTAGTACATTCAGCTTGATATTTATAATCTATCCCAAATACCATCTGAATACGATAACCATGTGACAAATTCATTGGATTAAGTTCTAAAAAATTTGCAGCTGTATATGTAATCTGATTCCCACCAAATAAACGTACCTGAACCATTTCTGGGCTTTGGTAAATTATCTGCCCTACAGTAGTGTCGTCCATTTTTACCCATTCCCCCTCACAGGTAGGGAACCATTCTTCATTATTTGCTGCAGGCCTTGAAACTAAACCAACTAATTGCCTCAATGGCAGATGCATACTGCCCCCACTCAGATCAGGATTCACCAAATGAGTATAGAAATGTAAACGCTGAACTTTCCAGGGGATGCCGCACATAACCAGTCTTTCTCCTTCCCTTACCGAACCAAGATTGAGCAAAATCATAAGTTGCTCTAACATAGTGGGCAATGTCTTGATAATCCCCCAGCCAATTGCAATCAGAAATAAGACGGCTATACCCAGCAATAACCAATCATTGCGTAAATTAAAAATAAATAACATTGCCATTACTGAGGCAACAATAGTTAATGTATGGAAGGTCAGCTCAGATAACCGATCAAAAGTAGATATCTTATGATTTTTTCTCTTTGATTGTGCTTTCTTAGTCAGAAAATACACAAAACGAAGTAAAATAAATACTATAAAGAATGAAAAAATACCAAATACAAAATTAATGCCCCTATTCTTAAAAAAATCAGTAAACACTTCACCAACTGAAGACAGCGTAGATTCTTTTGATTGAACTTTAGCTTTTAGCTGGTTAGATAAAATCTCTTTATCATTATTGATATTTTCTAACTCTTCTCTCCAATCGATCAACATTATTCCAAGCCTGGCTCTGACAAATTCTTCTTTGGCCTTACCTAATAATGTATCTAAATTATTAATTGCATTAGTAGCAATTTCCTGACGTTGCTTCACTTTCTCAATCTCTTGCTTAAGCTTCTCAATCTCTCTCGAATCCTGAGTAACGGAATTGAGAGAATGCACCATTGGTTGTAAAAGCTTTTGAATTTCTTCAGTGAAATTGAATTTGGAAGGAGTCTTGTTACGATAATCTTTAACATCAGCACCTGTTGCAAGAGATTCTATCTTCAGTCTTAGCTCCTTCCTTTCATTCTGGACGCCACTAATTTCATTTGACTTTTCTTTTGCTTCTCCACCTTTAAGTTTATCCAACTCTTTAGACAATTGTTTAATCTCAGAATCTTTCACCTGTAAATTCTTAATTAATAATTTTAAGTTGAAAAGCTTTGCTGACTGCCTATTTTTAATTTCGTCTTCTTTAGCCTCCTCACCTGAAGCATCCATCTGTTGAGTTTTTTGTTTGATCTGCTGGGCATTTATTTGCGTAGCATCTCTTGAATCCGCCATAACAGATAGAGACAAAAGCACAGGAAAAACTAATAGGGATATATAACCGTATACTTTAATTTTTATCATTATTAATTTAAGACTGAAAATTGGTAAATTTACTGTCTACATATATCAGTTGTAGTAACATTTAAAATTTCTGATAATTTAGCATCTTGCTCAAATTATTAATCAAAAAGTAAGATGGCCACTGAAAACAAGATCACTTCTCTATGCGGGATGATAACAACTGCATTGTAGTAGTATATTTATGCCGGTTGGGACTGTCAGTTACTTTACCTGTTGATAATTATTACATGAAAGTTATGGTACTTGGAGGAAAAATCTTTTGGCTATTGAAAATGGTGATTTGGTTAAACACAAAATAGGTGATTTAATACTGTTTGTTGTTGACGCTTCTGGTCCTAAACTTATTAAATGTCGTAAATCATATGAAGATGACAGACCTGATGAAATTTTCTTTATTGATCCTGATAATTTAATTATTAAAGAAAAACATTCTATAGTTCGTTTATAACTATAGGAGGATTATATTATGGACATTAAGAAAGAAGATCGATTTATGAAAATTGGTAAGAATGGCAAAAATCAAGTAGTTGAAGTATTGCGTGTTGAGGGTGATGCAGCAGTTTGTGAATCTTATTTTATCAAGGGACTAAATTGAATATTCCTATGTCTGTGCTTAATGATGAAACATTATATAAAAGTATTCTTTAATTTTTATAATTCATCTCTGTTCTTATCCTATCCCGAATGTATGCTTTGTGCCAAAAGTGGACGTTCAGAAATTTCTAATTAGACATCCAAGCCAAACAAACCAACTAATATTTGCAGCAGCTTCTCTGAAAAAAAAGCCCCACCACAATGGGCAGGGCTTTTACAGAGCTATCAGATTCAGAATCGATCCAAATTATGGTTGCTGCGTCGAGTCGAAATTCTGACCATCATCCACCGGCGTACCTTTACGGTTATGTGGCACTCCGATGCTCACTGAGCCATTACAGCTATCTAAGCCATCGCTGGCAGTAAAGTTAACCACATATACCCGCCCGTTACTATTGCCACTCCGTTCGGCCCGAATTAGTACTTTGTCTCTCTTAGGACGATCCAAGATTATTGCATCCGGGCTGGTATTACCATCAGCAACACCGTTTACAGGTTCGTCTTGTGTTACCCCGGTAATTTGCAAAGTCACATTATCTTCAGCATCTTCATCCGTGACTCCTTTAATTTTCACCTTGACCATTTTGTGATTTGGTGGCCAGAGTTGGTCGCAACTATTATTACCTTTGTATTTACCGTATTTTTTGTATTTTTTATATTTATTGTATTTCTTGTGTTTATTATGTTTATTGTGTTTATTGTCCTTGCAAACTGCCCGAGCAAGCTCGCAATTTGGTGGATTGTTGGTAGTGTTAAGAACATTAATGACTACCTGGTCCGGGTTCGATGATTTTGGATTAACCGCATCATCATCTGTAACAACCAGATCAAATGCAAATGTGCTATTAGCAGGAGTAGCAATAAACGATGGGGTCGACGAAGTGTTATCATCCAGCGCTACCGGTCCGCTCCAATTGAACGAAATACCATCGCCATCCGGGTCACCACTTCCGGTACCGTTAAGCGTGACCAATGAACCTTCAGCCACTGTTTGATCCGGCCCCGCATTTGCAATTGGCTGGGTATTCTCTACTACGGTAATCACGACTTCGTCGGGCTGGCTGAACTCATTGCCGTCGTCGGCCACCAACTCAAATTTCAATACATTGCCAATTCCAAGTGGTGCCGTAAAACTTGGAGCTTCCACTGTATTGCTCGATAGTATTACTAACGGGCCACTTGTTTGTGTCCACGTATATCCCAGCGGCGTGTCACCTTCGGGATCGAAAGTATCGCTGCCGTCCAGTGTTACAACCGCACCTTCCTTGATTGATTCGTCGTCACCGGCATCAGCCACTGGTGGATTATTAACATTCACCACAGAGATATCTACAGTATCGGGATCACTGAAACTACCTTGACCGTCGTCCACGATTAACTGGAAGGTCAGCGTGGTATTCGTTGACACGTAGGGTGTAGTGAATCCTGGATTAACTGCAGTTGTACTTGATAGACTAACAGTTGGTCCTGCCACCTGTGTCCAAGCATAATTCGTAACGTTGGTGCTTGCACTACCATCCAGCGTAACGAATATTCCTTCGTTCTCCGTCTGGTCTGGACCAGCGTCGGCTTCTGGAGTAACGATTTGTGGAGTGCCATCAAAAATTAATACCCGGAAATTTGCTCTGTCAGCAACATAAATGTTGCCGTCAGTATCTATCGCTACACCTTCAGGATTTGCCATGTTACTAGCAGTTGTAGCAAAAACATTTGAAGTAAAGTCTGCTTGACCTAATACCACGTCAGCCATCGTATCTGTAGTTAAAGGAGTGTGATACTCCAAAACTCTATTATTAGCAGCATCACCTATGTAAACGTTCCCGAGCGCATCTATTGTCATTCTAGAAGGGCCCGCCAAGCTGATGGCACTCACTCCGCCATTGTTAGGAGTACTCGAAATAAAATTTGGTTGTCCAATCACCATATCAGCTACCGTGTCACCATTTAATGGATCAAGATATACCGTCACACGGCTATTATTGGTATCAGCAATCAAAACATTTCCGCTATTATCAACGGTCACATCTAATGGTGTAAATAGAGTGCTTGCGGTTGGGTTAAATCCGCCATTATTAAATTGAATCGAAGTGAAATCTGGTTGACCAATTACCACGTCGGCTACTTGATCATTTAGCGGATCTAGATATACCAGTACACGGCTGTTTTGCCAGTCTGCTACATAGAGGTTGCCGGCAGCATCTAGCGCCAATCCTTGAGGATCGCACAAAGTACTGGCACTCGGACTGGCAGTATCAAAATTACATAGGTTCGATACAAAATCGGTTTGGCCCAATACAATATCAGCCACTTGGTCAGTATTTTTTGGATCAAGATATATTAGTACACGGTTGTTGCGAGCATCTGCCACATAGGCGTTACCAGCAGCATCTACTGTTACATCAGTAGCGTTAAATAGGCTGCTTGCACTTAGCCCTCCATTGTTCACAACAGCAGAAGTAAAATTTGGTTGACCAAGTACAGTATCAGCTACTCCATCAACTGGATCAGCAGAAGCTATTGGCCCCCATAACAAAGCTAGTGCCAGAAAGCTATTGAACAGGATTGCATGTAACTTAGTCCTTCTTAAAACAAAAATAGATATATTCATTAGATTCCCCTTTTTTATTGCTCACATCTAAGAAACATCTGAAATGTAATATGCAGCAGTAAAAATTAAGCAAGAATCAGGCCTGAGATAAATACTGTAAATTATCAAAGTACTGGAATGGTTGGCCAGATACTTTGTAATCAACTGTAAATAAAATCGACTAAGTTATGTGCGGTACCGCACATAACAAAAACTTTAATCTGAATTAGATTGGCCTTAATTGTAGATAAACATAAATCAGGCCATAGATCAGGATTGTTATCGATTAGAGAGTTAAAATAAATTGATGTAAATCTGAATGTCTGCTTTGTGCCAAAAGCGGACGTTCAGGGCAAAAGAACTTTTGGAATCTGGTATTGATGTGCCTTTCGATATTTTTATTCAGCATGATGATGAATAACGTCAAACTAAATAGGTGTATAGTAGTTTTATAACTATGAAAACACTTATATTCATACTCGCTGCAACATTTGCTCTATCGGTTCATGCCGCTCCACTTGAGGACTTTGGCTGCAATAGCAGATATGAGATCGAGTATCAAGAGAGAGATAGACTCCGGCAAAAGCTACATGACATTGAAATTGATGTCATGAACTATCAGGCTGATCGAGACATTAACGATCTTCGAAGAAGGGTAAGGCAATCTGATAGAGCGATATTGTTTGGTGAGCCCAATTTAAATACAAGCTATTAAATACTAGCCGCTAAACCAAGACTCACAGAAGTAGAATCTGATACAGTCTATGGATAGGTTTTAGTACTGTTTACTAATGTCTACTTTATGCCAAAAGCGGATGTTCAGATACGCAATTTATTTACAAAGACAGAGTTATTCGTATTATTCCAGATAGCATCAACTTATCTCCACCAGAGAAGATTCTACATTAAGTGTCCTTACTGAGGCTTCAGTAACCAACTAAGAATTAATTGAATCATTCGAAAGGAAGAATACTGGGGCAAAAGTACCGTTATTCAACTTCATACAATTGGCTTATATCAGCAGATAATAAATTAAAAGCGTTATTGACTCACTTTTAGGGAGTTTGGGCTTTGGATGAAGCTTAAATTGTGAATATCAGTATTTCAGAGAAGGGCTATCTGCCACCATGAAAGATATAATAGAAGTATTAAACCGTATCATTGTCCTTGAGAATAAAAACGTTGAATCAATGCGCCATTCCCTCAAAGAGGATGAACGCACAATTCTTCGATTACAGAATAAATCAAAAAGTGTAGAAAAGGAAATTGAAGAGCGCAAGCAACTAATTAAAGAATATGTGAAGTGCATATCAGAAGTGGCTCAGACAAATAAGAAGCCAGCACCTTCGGCTAAGAAATTGATGAATAAATACAAGTCATCTACAAGGCTGGTCAGGTTAGTAAAAGATTAAGATCAGTTATGAATTTGTAATGGAAGTGAGCTGACGCGGGTTAAGAATGAACCTACGAATGTCTGCTTTGTGCCAAAAACAGACGTTTGGAGCAAGAATTATTTTGAAATCTTTTCTATTTGGAATAGCTGCTAGTTTAGCTGGATGCTATTTTTATTTCTTAGTAATAGCCAAAGACCGCGTATTCAGGTTTCCTGTTACCCATGCAGAAGCAATATAGGTAAGAGCCAATGTACTGAGTATGGCTGATACAATCATTATTATAGTTGCATCTATTGGTAGAATTTCACGGCTTATTAGGTTTATAGTTACAACTATTAAAGCCGGGAGAATTATATCTCGTCTATACCATCTACCCATTTCACCTTTAAGTAATCGTGTATGCATGATCGGAACCTCAAAGATAATATATCCCAGGTGAAGAATAATCCATGCCCATGCAGCTCCAATACCCTGATACATATTTACCATCCATATCATTAACGGAATAATAATAATTAGTGCAGTGATATTTTTATAGAGTGGAAGCTTAGTCCATCCGTATGCAAGTTGTAGGGCATAAGGCATTGTCATAATAGATTTAATCATAGTGCCAATAATTAATAGACTTAAAATGATATGTGAGTTTCTGACAACTATCGGGTCTCCGATCCATAAAGAAAGGATTTCTTCTGCATAAAAAGATAGCGTTATAGCTGTAGGTAAAATAATGATTGAAGCTAGTCTACAACCTTTATGATATAGCTTTGAGATTTCAGCCTCCATATCAATTGCAACAAGTTGTGAGAGCCTCGGGTATAGGGCAGTATGAACAGGACTCACTAAATTAGTAAGAATATTTGCTGTGCTAAATGCCAGCATATAGTAGCCAAACACCTCTAATGTAAGCATTTTACTAATAACTATTTTATCAATTTGCATTAGTAGTGTTGTTACTAATGAAACACCCATTATTCCTGATGCAAACTTTCGATTCTTGAGAAATAGTTTTAAGTCAAATTTACTACGGTATTCTGATTTAGGCAGTGACTTCCATAGCCATATTGCAAATACAGTTGTTGTAAGTAATGCTGCAAAAGACTGCCAAAGGAAGAATGCTAATATTGTGGGTGAAACAAATAGTAATACTAGTACAGCACCAATATGTTGTACCAATATTGAGCCTGATTTAATTACATTAAATGTAACTTGATGCTGAAGCCCCTTTAATCCACCGGAATAAATTGCACTTGGCCACCGAAGTGCAAGTAACAATCCCATGATAAGTAGTGCTTGTTCAATTGTTTCATCTCTTACATTAACAGAAGTTATCCAGTATTTTGTTATGACTGGAGCTAAAAGTATAATTACAATTCCGATAAGAATACCTATTATCCAGTAAATTATTTCAAAGGTTCTAACTAGATTACGGGATTCCTGTACGGTATTTTCAATAATGGATAATCTCGATAATTCGCGGCTCAGAGTGGCACTAAGACCCATATCAAGAACAATAAAAACAGCATTTAATGCCATAAAAATACCAATTAAACCATAAGATTCTATTCCCATAATTTTTATATAAATTGGAACAAAGGCAAGACTGAAAATTCCTCTCCATGCCTTGCCAGCAAAATTGGCAATAATATTATTTCGTATTTTTGGGGTAAATTTCATATGTAGATTTATACAAATCTATTATAGGTAATAACAAATAAAATTCTCAGATAGTGGGATTAGTTTATTGTTGCAACAACCAAGGGATTTTACACAAAACAGATCCGATAATTTGATAGAACCAGAATTTTCTATAAATGATCACTAAATTCAGCCTGTTTTCTGACAAGTTAATTGTTATAAAGTTCTACCCACATTTCTGAACATCTGATTTGTGCCAAAAGCTTACGTTCATTTGCCAGCAATTTACAATACGGATACGCTTTAGATATCTTTAATTTTTGCAAGTAAAGTAGATTACTCATCCTGCATGATTACGACTTATTGATTTCCAAGCACTTCAAGGTTGTTGATCCGAAACTTTGCCGTCCCATCTGTTTGTAGTACCCAGAGTTCTTTGGTGATAACGCCGTGTTCGTTATTTATTTCCCACTCATATTAAGTTTTCTGTATTAATAATTTAATAAACTCCCACTTTTATTTGATTTATTAATTTATATCTAATATACGTTCCCACAATGATTAAGTTTCTTTACCTAATAGCTGTGATTGATTACACTATATTAATATTAAGCTTAATGAAACCCTTTTATATAACAAAGTCACTCTACTTAACTTAAACCTGGAAACTTCAAATGCTAGACTTCATTAGCTCTATTGCTATATTAATAGCCGCACTAACTTTTATAGCAGGTGTATCTGCCTGGAGAAGAGAATTTATTGGCAAGCATCGTATTGAACTTGCAGAGTCCGTACTTGCTATGTTTTATGAGGCAGCAGATGCTATTAAACAAATTCGCAACCCTTCCTCATTTGTTGGTGAAGGCGCGACACGCAAACGTGCTGAAAATGAACTTGCAGAAGATTCTCGCTTGCTTGATCAAGCTAACATCATATTTGAACGATATAAAAAAAGAGAAACACTATTTTCACAAATAGGAGCCAAGCGGTATCGTGTAATGGCAATATTCGGGCCCTCTTCCAAAGAGCCCTTTGAAGAGATTGATGCAATTATAAATGAGATTTTAAACGCGGCGCGTATGCTAGGATCACACTATTGGCCAAGACAAGGGCGCGTTGAAATGGCGCCCAAAGATTTTAAAAGGCACCAGGAGGAGATGCAAAATTATGAAATGGTATTTTGGTTGTTGGATGAAGATAAAGACACAATCTCACCTCGTGTCCAGAAAATAATTGAAAAAATTGAAGCTATTTTACAACCAGCCTTTGTATCCCAAGATGACTTTGTAACTGGCGCCATAGATGACATCAAAAGCTATATAGGAATGTTTGGAAGATTATTCAAAAAACAAGAATCTAATAATAAATAAAAGAAGTTATTTATTCTAAAATACTTAGCGATTAGCAACTAGAACATCACATTTAGCGTGAATAAGTATTTGTCTTGCGTTGCTTCCTAACAATAATTCCTCCACTACACCTAAACCGTGTCTACCAATTATGATCAAATCTGAACTTTGTTCATCCTCTTGTTCCAGAATTTTCTGTACAGCATTACCATTGACTACAAGTGACTGCCAGTTAGCAGTTAATCCCGCATCCTTTGCTACTTGATTAAGGCGATTTTTTGCGTCCTGGTTAACTTTATCTCGGTAATTTTGAATCTCTTTTTTCTTTTCACCTGTAATACGCATTTGAGCCTCGAAAGGAACATCATTCGCATGCAATAAAGTAAGTTTGGACTGCGGAGCTACTGTTTGCGCAAGATTAATTGCCCCTCCTGACCAAGGAGAAAAATCTATTGGTAGAAGTACATTTTGATATGTTTTTAGTGAGGGTTGTTTTACAGTAAGAACAGGGCACTGAATTAATCGAAGTAAGCGCTCAGCAGTAGCGCCTAAAAGTTGCTGTAGTGTCAAGCTTGCTCCACGTGCACCAATAACAAGAAGATTTGCACTGAGAAGCTCTGCCTGCTCAGTGATGCTCTCAAGGACCTCTCCTTCAACTATGTGGCATCCTGCTGTTATACCTAAAGATCCGCTTATGTCATTAGCTAATTCCTTCAATAATTTCTGAGTCTGAAACTGAATATTTTCTTTTAAAGTTTCACCCAGCAATCTCTGTAATTCTTCAAGCTCCCTTTTTTCTATCACATGTACAAGTTCAAGTTGTGCGCTTATTTGTTGTGCCAGCATAGCAGCTCGCTGAACTGTATTATGCGATGATGGAGAAAGATCAGTGGCTGCAAGCAAAGTGTATGTATTCATTAAATTTCTCCTTAAAAGTCAGCTATGTCAGTACATAATAATCTATTATCTCTGTTTGTTAGTACCTATATATGTACATGATGTGTAATAGCAGCAATACAATGGGTCATTGTTTATTTTTTGTTTTATAACATTTTAATGTGCTGAGCCACTGCTGTTTAACTTTGACTAATATCAATTAAGGTATGTGACATACTTGTCACATATTAAATCTATATACATCCTGATAGCATCATATAGCTGTACAGAGAAATTGATCTTCATAAAAAATCGGCGTATCTTATTGTTAGGGCAGGCGATAAGATATGAGTAGACCAAGACAATATAATCGTGATGAGGTACTGTTAAAATCTACAGAATTATTCTGGGAGAAAGGCTTTGAAGCAACATCCATGAATCAAGTAGCAAATCGAACGGGTATTAATAAATATAGTATATACAATGAGTTTGGGAGCAAAGAAAAATTATTTTTGGCTTGTCTAGATTACTTTCTCCTTAACTATTGTTTTGTTGAAGAGATCCTCTCCAAGAAACCTTTGGGCCTGAAGAACATTGAGGCATTTTTTGAATACAAAGTACATTCGTTTTATCCTGAGGCAGGAAGAGGCTGTCTTATTTTTAATTCTCTTGATGAAAGAGACACATTAAGTAAGTCAGCCAACGCAAAAGTAGATGATTTTATTTTTAAAATGAGAGTTCTTTTCCACCGTTGTTTAAATGCAGCACAAGAAAGAAAGGAAATCAATAGGGATAAAGATTGCGAAGCTTTAGCTGATTATTTAGCATGTTTCACTTTTGGGATGGTAAATCTAGGAATGAAAAAAATGAATAAAAAGGAACTAAGTAAGACCATAGAGCTTGCTTTGTTGATAATAAGAAACTAAATTTTTTTATATTATTTCTAACCGCTCGTTAAGAATAAATTGATTAGCACAAAAAATTATATTACTCTCATATTGTAGGGCGAATCTAGGGTTCAGATCTTAAATGCTACAAATATCTGTTCCACAATTTCCGGCTTCGTTAAAAAGAAGCTTCACGGCGAGATATAAGCCTGGTTGGTAATGTACAGGAAGTACATTGACTTTTTATTTTGTTGTTGATTATTGGACTTTAAAATGCTTTTTGATGTGAGACTACCACTATATATCGCTATAAAGTCTGTAGTCTGGGAAAAATATTTTTCTATCTTTTTAAGCTCGATCAAGGGGATTGTTTATGGAAGTATCACCTAGTCCCCGTCAAAATAAAATTCTCGCTTCACTTCCATCAGAAGATTATGATCGGATATTCCCTCATTTGGAGCTGGTTTCTATTCCATTAGATACCACCCTCTATGATTCTTCAAAAAACTTAAATCATGCCTATTTTCCAATTACAACCATTGTGTCTCTTGCATCAATTCTTGATGATGGTACGTCTATAGAGTTTGCTTTAGTTGGAAATGAGGGAGTAATTGGCATCTCTTTATTTATGGGATGTGAAGCTACAGCTACGAATCGAGCTATCGTTCTAAGTGAAGGCCTTGCATATCAAATGAACGGATCACTGCTTACCAGGGAATTCTCCAGTTTAAACACCATACGACAAGCTCTGCTATATTACACACAGACTCTGATTTCGCAAATTGCACAGACTGCCGTATGTAACCGACATCATTCTTTAGACAAGCAATTATGTCGCCTACTATTATTAATTGTTAACCGCCTACCTTCGAATGAAATAAACATGACACAAGAACTAATTGCTAATACACTGGGAGTGCGCCGCGAGGGTATTACAGAAGTAGCAGGCAAGCTTCAGAGAGCCGGTTTAATTCAATACAGTCGTGGACACATCATTATATTAAATAAACAAATGCTAGAAGAAAGAGCATGTGAATGCTATCACATAATCAAAAATGAATCACATCACTTATTTCCTAATATAAACTCAGTTTAGAAGTTTTCTGTAATAAATTTAATCGCGCTCTTTCACAGTACTTCAAACCTAAGCAATAAATTTTTTATAATATTATTGTACACAAACATTCTTATATGTTTGGTAGCGCACAGACTACAGGTATCTTGCTTGTTAGCCTAAACTTGTATACATTATTTATATTCTTTGTGCAGATGGCGTTAGTGTAGGATCCTGATGGGGAATCAAATGGTCACTTCTGACATTAGCTCACCACCATTACAAAAAGTACGAACTGTTCTTTACACGGGTGGAATAGCAGCAATTCTTGCTTCTGCCTGCCATCATATTTCTTTTTTACTTGCCACAGTTGGTTTTAGCGAAACAAAAATTGTATATATTGTTACGTTTACCGACTGGGCTCGCCCATTTCTCATTGTTGTTGCACTAATTTCATTACTTATATCGTATTTATATATCTGGCAAAACCCTAACTCTTCTGAAAGAGATTTTGAAATCATTACGAAGCAAATTAAATTTAGTGACAAGGCTTTTTTTGCACTTGTAACTATGCTGGTATTAATTGTGCTTATGCTCCCATACTTTGCACCATGTACGGAATGAATAACAAATTGATGTCTATAAGGTCACTTTGTCCTATTACTAATTCATTAGATTTACTTGGTGATAAATGGACTTTATTGATCGTTAGGGATTTAGTATTGGGTAAAAAGCAATATCAAGAATTCCTTTCTTCTCCAGAAGGAATAGCAACAAATATTCTTGCAGACAGACTAAGGAGATTACAGGAAGCAGGCCTCATTGTCAGACAAACATACCAACATAATCCGATACGCTATGAATATATTTTAACGAATAAAGGCAATAGCTTAAAATCAGTATTGAAAGCCCTTGCTTCATGGGGATTAAGAAACTTTCCGGGAACCAAGATATTTCCATCAGTCACTATACGTAAATAATTTTTATTTCAGTGAATCTGAATTTTTCTTCCATATTAGGTATTCTAAAGAATCCTAATTCTTAAGCTACTCTGCTATGCGGAAACCAATGCCGATCCAGCAATTTTTTGGCGTTTCATTAATATCATTCCGATAGCAGAAAGGGCGATTCCAAGGCTAAACTGTAGGTAGTTTACTAAGTTGAGGCGGATAACAGCATCCCACTGTTCTCCAATTTTTATATCTGCCCCCATAAATCCAATTACGCTAATAAACATATAGACGAAACCAAATATTTGTATAAATTGTATTCTTGTCGCCTCTTTAGATCTTGTAACCACAATGAAGCATATGCTAGTTACAAGATGAATAATTTTGACTGCAATATAACTTTCTAGAAAGATTGGCTCCCCTGGAAAGAAATTAGGAATAAACCCAAGAAAAGTTATCCACATAAACATTGCAGAGAATAGCCATGCCACTTTGACTGAATCATTATTCATTTGAGCTCTCATAATTTAGTAAATTATTATTTGGCTTTTTATAATTACAGTTAACTTCTTCTGTTAACGGTTATTTTGTTTGATTTATTTAGACAAAAGCTCAGATAATATCTATGGTGTTGTAATAACAGGAGATTATGTTCTTTGAGTTCTTAAAGTAAAAAAACCTAGAATGACATGGAGCTTGCTGGTTAGTGTTGCTAACGGAGATTGAGTCACTTGTGGAGGGAGAGGTTGAGCACCCCAATCATCCGTAGCTTCACATGGAGCTCGCTTTACCGATCAGGATTTATATATCGGCAAGAGAATATTACTTTGTCACAAAACTTTTAGGTAGTGACATATTGTCGCATAATAGGATTTACCATTTAAGCCTATAACCTACCTGGAATAAGCGGTTCATAATCAATTGATTATATGTCGCACTCATTTTAATATAACTAATTATATTAAATTCCTTGACATTATAGAACGATCGTTGTATTATAATTTCCCTGGAGAAAATATATATATGAGCAGACCTAGAGAATATGATCGTGAAGAAGTATTGGCTAAAGCTACAGATTTATTCTGGGAAAAAGGCTTTGAGGCCACCTCCATAAATGAAGTAGTGGCAAGAACAGGCCTAAACAAACATAGCTTGTACAACGAATTTGGTGATAAAGAAAATCTGTTTCTTTTATGTATAGATGAATATGTGAATAAATCTATTAAAGAACTTGGCGATATTCTCACTAAGAAACCATTGGGATTAAGTAATATTGAAGCCTTTTTTGACAACAGAATAGACTATGCTGCATCAGATGACTGTAAAGGATGCCTTTTAATTAATTCTGTTACTGAAAAAGAAACGCTAAGTGAAAAAATTAATCAAAAAGTAATATCGCTACTTTCGAACTTAAATAATGTATCTTTTTATAATTGCCTGAAAGCGGCCCAAAAAAATAACGAGATTAGCCGTGACAAGAATTGTGAAATTCTGGCTAGTTATCTAACCTGCTTTCTTTTTGGATTAGTAAATGTTGGAAAAAATGAAGCCAGAAAAAGTACATTACGAAGAATTGTGGATGAAGCATTATTAGTAGTAAAAAATTAGATATTTTTTTATTCTGTTACAGAACGTTCGTTTTATAAAGTTGGTATTTATACAAACACAAAGGAGGCAATCATGGGCAACACACTCACAAATAAACCTGTAATTATGAAAAATGGCAAATCTGGAAACGGATTAGCCTGCTTTAAATTGGCCCACCTGTTGCTCTTTAGTTCTCTAGTTGCACTATCGCCATTATCTATCAATGCATCCGAACAAATAAACATAACCTCTAAAACTGATTCGGGCTATTACGAAGGTAATTATGGTAAGGGCGCCTATTGGGTAACTCCAGGATTATACAGCTCCATATTCAATATTTATGGGAAGAGAATTACTGACAAACCAAAGAAATATTTTATTTATAGCCGTGGTTATTTGGATAAAACCAGTCCATACAAAACTCACCACAGTGCCGCTCCAATTAAAAACAAGCACATAGACCCAAAGTTACGGTTACCTAGAAATATAAATTTAAAAATTTCAAGAACCATGCAATCAAAAAGTATTGTCCAAGTGTAATTCAAAAATCTTTATTAACAATATTAGGAGAAAAAAATGCTTGCTCTATTAATCTTTAGTTTTTTACTCGTTCTTAGTTTTTACTCATTCACTTTTATTGCAACAAGGTATGCAGCTCTTTGCCGGGCAAGTAAATGCTAAGTAAAAATAAACAAGAAAAAAGTATAAAAAATTTAACTATTAACTTTCTATCAAGGAGAAGAATTATGAATACTAAAACATACTTTTACACAATGAAAAATATAGTCATATTAATTAATTTTCTATTATTTTTTTCAGTGTTGTTTGCTGCTACCAATGCGCTTGCTCACAACAAAAGTGAAAATAACGATGTTATGTTCCACCGCACTGAAATAATAGAAGGACTTAATATCTATTTTCGTGAAGCAGGCAGCAAAGATAACCCTACTGTAATTTTGTTACACGGGTTCCCGACTTCATCTCATATGTTCAGATCACTTATACCAGTGCTTGCTAAAGATTATCACGTAATTGCACCTGATTATCCAGGCTATGGGAACAGCTCAATGCCGTCAGTAAGTGAGTTTGATTACACATTTGATCACATGGCAACAATCGTTGAACAATTAATCTCAAAACTTAAACTTGAGAAATATTCACTGTACGTAATGGACTATGGTGCGCCAATCGGCTTCAGAGTTGCAGCTAATCACCCAGAACGCATTCAGTCTCTCATCATTCAGAACGGCAATGCCTATGATGAGGGAATAGACAATAATTTCTGGGAGCCAATTAAAGCTTATTGGAAAAATCGCAAAGCGATTAATACTGGGCTCAATAATCCATGGTGGAAAAATGTGAAAAAAGCTTATAAGCAGCCTAATATGACTAATGAAGATGCGCTTCGTTTTCTACTCACTAAAGGTGCAACTACCTGGTAATATACAAATGGGGTACGTGATCCGGCACGAATTGGTCAAGATGCCATAAGGATGGATCAATTGTTGCTGGACAGACCTGGAAATCAGGAGATTCAGCTACAAATGTTTTATGACTATGGCAGCAACCCTCCGCTATACCCTGAGTGGCAAGCCTACTTCCGGAAACATCAACCGCCGACATTGATTGTGTGGGGTGATAAAGATGAGATTTTCCCAACAGCGGGCGCTTATCCATACAAACGTGATCTCAAGAATTTAGAGATGCATTTATATGACACCGGACACTTTGCATTAGAAGAAGACGGAGCTGACATTGCACATAAGATTCGTAGATTTCTAAATAAAAATGTTAATGATTTTGCCTTTATACATACAATCTTCAAGTTTCTGTGAGAAACTATTAATAATCTGGTGCTATGTACTTAACTATATCAATAGCACCAGATTATCTGATTAACGAAACAATAATTGCTGAATAGAACCGGTTATGGAACAAATTTGCAGAATCAATCACGTTGGTTTACGTGTTAAGAGCTTGGAGCGAACAAAATCCTTCTACGAAAAACTGGGGTTTAATTATATAGTGGGGCCAATAGGCCCTGAACCAGTTGCGATAATGGAACATCCTACAGGTATAAATATCAACTTCATACTAAATGCTTCTAATGATGCGTCACAAGCTAATGTTCTGATGGATTTTCCTGTAAAACACACAGGATTTACTCATATTGCTTTAGAAATTACTGATCGAAAAGCTGTCGAACTTCATTTAAAGGAGGTAGGTATACCTATAACTGAAACAGTAGAGCTTCCTGATGGTACGGTGTTTTTCTTTATTCGTGATCCCGATGGCAACGTTATAGAATTTCACCATCCAGGTTAACTAATTTTTTTGTTGTTGGTAACCTATATACTGCTAGAAATTGTCAACAAAATAAAAATAAGGGCAACCGCTATAGGTTCCTTTAATTACTTTTCCTGCTGTATCAGAAACAAGGGTTCTTTTACACGTACGTCGTCCATATTTACTGGGGGCATCAGAGATCCGGGTATAAGTAATCCCGCCTATGTCATTGGGAGTTTCTGAGCTTGCTTCGCCCCATGCAGTAGTTACATTATCAATTGATTCCCCTTCCCAAGACTTTCTTAAATTCTGCATTGATATACAACCAGACAGGAATATAACCAAGAAAATAGTTGCAAATTTCATACTATCCAATATATCACAAATAAAAAATTATCAAGTCTATCGAAACTTGCCTTAGTGTACGAATAAAAAAATTTACCGTTAAGATTTACCAACTATAGTTGTATCTGTTGTTTCATAATTAAAATAAGGTATATCATGTTGGAAATGTGTTATGAAAACCTTTAGTAACAATTAATACTTTGTTCCCATTAATGAATACGGTTATGAAATGAATGAAGCAAAATTTAAAATAGGACAAAGGGTCAGTGTTATTTCTGCCTTTTCACCAAGCCTGTTGGGATGTATAGCTGAGGAACCAAAATATATTGAGGCCGCGGGTGAATTTGAATACCTTATACAAACAGAAAAACATACTGATCTTGGTGAGCTGGGAAACATGTGTTTTTTAGAATCCGAACTCTCTTTTATTGAAGATCAGACCGGCTAGGTATATATCAGCCAACAGAGTTTTAAAACTAATCGTTTAAACCCGTCTTATTTAAAACTAACTGTAGGGTGTTACGCAACCAACCTCGCCAATCCTCTGGGAAGACTGTTCCCCATTATAATTCTTTGTTCGTAAACTTCAACGCCCACACCAGATTCTAAAGTTTTGCTCCTGGAAAGAACATTGCTTCCAATCCGAATACCGCCACCACGAATTTCACACTCAGGAAGTTTTTGTGAATGTCCTGTTATGACTCGTCTTTTCCTATTAAAACTATATAGATCCTGTCCATTGTGAATTACCTTAAAGCCATCTTCTATGGTTTCATATTGTATATTTGAAGTAGGCTCGTTCCCCAGAACCTCCAATACTGCTTTATTGCCATCAAGTAATATAATAGAAATACGGCCTTTCTTGTCTTCCAATATTGCTCGCTTGCCCCATAATAATGGTATTCTAACGTCCTCAAATACTTGATTTTCCATGTTTAAATTCATGGCTTAGCCTCTCTTTAATACGTACTATGTTGCAAATTTTTGCTCAGGCACCTAAAGAAGCTTACGTATTCGCCTGACATTTAGATCTACTGACCCGATAATGGTTATTACGGCAAATATTTTGTGATCTAAAGCAATAAACATACAAATTATAATAAGCGATATGACTAAGTACTTTATTTGATAATCAATATTTATACTAATAGTAGATTAATGCAAAACTTGATTTTATTAGCCTAGTGGTCTCAAAAAACAAATCCAGGCATCTTGCCAATAATGTAAGCCGACGAGAAGTCTGGTCATGGGCAATGTTTGATTTTGCAAACTCTGGCTATACTACTGTTGTCATTACAACAATATTCAATGCTTACTTTGTCAGCGTAGTAGCCAATAATCAAGATTGGGGAACATTTGCCTGGACAGCAACGCTTGCGGTTTCATATGCACTTATTATTATTACTGCTCCAATTTTAGGTATTTATGCTGATGCCTACGCTGCTAAAAAGCGTCTACTGTTCATTACAACAGTTGGCTGTATTTTTTTTACTTTTCTGCTTTCCTTTGTGGGCCCAGGAGATTTATGGCTAGCCATATTCCTTATAGTTTTAGCAAATTTCTTCTTCGGTAGTGGCGAGAATCTGATTGCTGCTTTTCTACCTGAGATTGCAAAAAGCAGCTCCATTGGAAAAATATCGGGCTGGGGCTGGAGCCTTGGTTATATTGGTGGCATAGTAAGTTTAGGTTGTTCATTTGCTTATGTGATCTGGGCACAAGAACAAGGACAGCAGTCTGAGCAATATGTACCAGTAACATTACTAATAACCGCTTCTTTATTTGCTATTTCTTGTACTCCAACGTTTCTTTATTTGAGAGAGCGGGCACAACCACAGCCGACTTTACATAGCTATAGTGTAGTTAGTGAAGTGTTTTCACGATTAGGTAACACCATTAAACAATTACGTGATTTTCGTGATTTAACACGCTTTCTGATCTGCTTGATATCCTATCAAGCAGGTATCCAAACTGTAGTAGTGATCGCAGCAATTTATGCACAGCAAGTAATGGGTTTTGATCATAGTGACACCATATTATTAGTAGTCTTAGTGAATGTTACTGCAGCACTAGGAGCGTTCGTATTTGGTAATATTCAGGATAAAATTGGTCACATTCCAACTATTGCGTTAACTCTTATTGGCTGGATAATAATGGTGTTACTCGCTTGGAGAGCGGAAGATCATACCTTGTTTTGGTTTGCTGCTAACCTTGCCGGTCTATGCTTAGGTGCGTCTCAGTCTGCAGGTCGTGCATTAGTTGGCTATTTTAGTCCATTACTACGACGTGCTGAATTCTTTGGGCTTTGGGGGCTGGCAGTTAAACTGTCATCGATAATTGGCCCGATAACATATGGACTGGTTAGCTGGCTATCGCACGGCGATCATCGCCTTGCGATGTTAATTACTAGCAGCTATTTTATTATTGGCTTATTGATATTAATGGGTATAAATGTAAAAAGGGGCCGACAAGCAGCACTAGCAAATAATGCCGGCCATTAATACAATATCTACATTAATAAACACTGTGTAGTTGTAGTGTTTCAATAAAATATTTAGAGGATGTATTTATATTAACTTTGCAGACCTATTTCTTTCTACGGCCTGTAAGTTAATATTCTGTTTAGTGATGGTCGCTATGATCCTCATGATGCTGATGCATTTTATGATGGTCACTATGATCCTCGCCGTGTTGATCGTGAAAATCAGTATGGCTATCTGACGATTTTTTTAATTGTTTATTTTTTTCTGCTGACTTTAGTGGAGTAAAACGAGCAGCCTGTGCTTCCTGTTCCGGCAGCTTAATAAAAACTACAATCTTTGTTTTGGGAGTAACTATGAAATCGCCTGTTCCCTTGAATACATTATCACCTGCTGGTTGTAATTTGACTGTTGTTTTAGTTTTGCCAGTTTGAAGAATTGCTTTGCTTATTCCCCCATCAACACTAATTTTTGTATTTGCATGATCTGTTACATACAAAACAATTTCTTTGTCCTTGGTTATAATTTCCATATGATAGGGGCCTGCCATACGCATTTGTCCACCATGAGGCGCGGCTACTGAATCAAAGTACTCGTCAGTATGAGCCCAGGCTAGCGGCGACAAAATTAACGAAATAAACGCCAGAAAAAAAATTATCAATTTATTCATTTATTTCTCTCCTAAACAATCTAATCGGATATAAATCCGTACGATATCTTAATGTACATGGTCATCTGGTGGTGGTAGGATTTCTTTTTCTTGCTTTAGTTGTGCAACCTGCTTCATCAATAAATTCATATTTGTCCAGCCGTTTCCATCAGCAATAGGAATCCAGCGTGCTCGTAAATATCCAAAACGATCTATTAATAATTCTAAGTGATCAGGAACAGATCCATCTCCAAGAAGATCAGGTCGCCCAAGTGTCCTTCGATATAAAATGTAACTTTTTGTAATTTCCTCTGCACCCTGAGTTACAACGGGAAAAGGAATATCTGCTGTAATTTCTGCAAGGCTTTGTGAATCCAAATCGTGCATAGGAATGGCAAGAATTTCTGCATTACTATTACTCAGCTTATCATAGGCTATTCGCAGTTGATCCAGTCGCGCTCTTGATTCTGGCCACGAAAATAAAACCAATAAAACAGCTTTCTTGTACCAAAAATCTTGAAGTATCCCGCTTGATTCATCATGCGCAGTATAAGAAAAGTTGGGGGGCCCTTGAGAAGGTTGGTCAGGAACAACTTTAGGGCTCATGAGACGTGCCTGATAACCACGGGACATCGCATGAATATAATTAACCACATCCCAACGTTCTTCTTCTTCAAGTTTATCTTCAAAACCCGGCATGCCAGTATCAGGAATACCTTTACTCAGCCAGTTGAAGAAATCTCCCGCTGTATGTCTCTCGGTATGCGGTTCTGTAAGTAAGTCTGCTGGTGGCTTGGTAAAACTTTTTGCAAGAATACCATTACCTTTCCCCTGAGGTCCATGACAAGTCACACAATTCTCTGCATAAAAACCGGATCCGTTAGTAATAGAAATAGAATCAAATGGTACCGGAGTATTGAGATACGTTTCAGGGTATGCCTGAACAGCAAGAGGCGGCAGCATTACAGCCATTGCGCTTGCTACAACTGCTCCTGTAGCACCAACCCGTTGCTTCATTGCCCATTTTTTCATTTTGCCAATGATGGCTAATCCTACTGCCAACAAAAGTAAACTCACCCCGATCCAAACTTGCGTTCTTACAGATGGGTATTCCCAAGTTGCATCAATAGAAAAACGAAACGGATAGGGCCACTCCTCAATGACAGTATGTTTTGCTGGAATGGTATTAGCAAGTACAGTTGCAAGCATTACTAATAAGAAAGCGATTACAAACTCAATACGAACCCACTTTCTCAGATTTTGCCCACCAATTACTGCCATAGACTTCCCCTGAGCAAGTGAAGGAAGCCAGACAGAGCGAGCACGTGTAGCGATCATGAGAACCAATATAAGTAGGAAGATTTTGGCAAGAATAAGCCAGCCATATGTTGTTGCTACTAACGCACCATAGATCTCGTCTAACATACTATCTGCAACAATTACACCTGATGCAACTATGCCTAACATTACTGGCATTGCCATAACTGAAAAACGCTTCAGTGTTTGTATTCCAGTCTGATCAATTTCCTGGCGTATTTGTCCTGTTTTTTTAGTAAATATTATTAATAGAAACGCAGGTAAAGCTCCGAACCAGACTCCTGCAAGCACAATATGCATAACATATGGAAGTATTGCAGTAACTGTTATTTCTTCTGCTGCAGAATGGCTCGAAAGTGAGCCTATAGACATTGTTATGATGGCTAATGTTGCACACAGCGCATATTTCCATTGAGCTCTGTTAGAAGATGATCTCTGAATATAGAGAGCCGCTCCTAATGCTAGAAGTGCAAAACCTTCACGCCACATCCATACATGGCCAGTGCGCGTTTTTGTAAGAAAAGCATACCAAGATGCTGGTTGCCAGGCATGCTCAGTAATACCTGTCGCCAGTGCTGAAGAAATGGCAAGTACCGCCAACAGTCCTATTACAAGCGTACTTGCTAACAATGGAAGAGCCCGTTCGAGGCGAGTAATCCATGCGCCTGAAAAAGTTGCCCTACTATGTACAGCGATTGCAAGAAAAACACTGCTTCCTACTATGAACATGTTGGCTGCTAACTGAAGCCAACGGGCAAATACTGCTAAGATTTCGATCATTTGCCTTGCGCTGTACCCTTGTTCTTCACCTTGTAGTTGAAAGACTCATCAACAATGTGGCCAT
Source organism: Nitrosomonadaceae bacterium (assembly GCA_965205785.1). Lineage (GTDB taxonomy): Bacteria > Pseudomonadota > Gammaproteobacteria > Burkholderiales > Nitrosomonadaceae > BJGV01. The sequence continues at coordinate 879,323 of OZ242188.1, read as the reverse complement.
CAACTGATAGTACCCGAAATTTAACTGTGTATTTTCCAGGCTTTAAATCAGGCAAGGGCAGAACAACTGATTTAGGGTCATCTGAAACAACTTCTGGTTTTGCATCTGTAACCGGTTTTTTGTTGGCTCCAAGAACCGACAATGAAGTATACGCGCCTTCAATTTCCTCATTAAACCAGAGGCGTACTTGCGTCGGCGCCTTGTCTAATACGGCTCTGCGTGCCGGCTCTGCTTTAACTAATTGTGCATGTGCCAATACCGGCACAGCATGAGCCCACATTGCCAAAATTATGGCAATACTTAATATTACACGCACATGTACTAAGAATTTCATTGATTCCATCTTGACCCCTTTTCAGGACTATAGTAACTAAACGCTTCAACTGTCTATTAAGTATACTTTTGACAGAATTTTTTTAGGCTGGTTCTATTAAATTTTGTTAATAGACGATATTTTTAAGCTGGAGTCCCGCCCTCATCCTTCGGTTTTTTACCACCCACCTTAAATAAAACAAACCCAGCTGCACCAAGAGCTGCCGCTATAGCAAAAACCAGGCCGGATGGCATGTTACTTTCTCCTTCTCCTACTGAAAAAGGAAAGCGGGATACATGTTCCTTATCTTTACCAAATGTTGTCACAAGCCCAACAAATTTTCCTGGTTGACTAAATGTATGTTCAAAATTAATTGAACCATTGCTATAAACTTTTGCTGGCATGTGTAGGACTGTAATGTTATCTAGATTCTCTTCTGAGCCGGTATCTTTTATTACCCTAACTTCGGTTCGTAATGGGCGCAGTGCTTCTTCAATATAATCAAGTGCAACAACAGTTCGGCCTGTTGCAGGTATATCTTCACAAAACTCTTTTTCTTGTGAGCTTTCCGGTTGATAACCGGTAAAATGCATAGTAAATGGTCCCACTGTAAGTTTGCACATGTCATCTGCAAGTGAAAGTCCACCGTGAGCCTGTACCTGAGTTGTAAATGAAAACCCAACTGATAAAACCAACGTTAGAAAAATAGGCCTCATATAATTTAAAAACATTATTTAAATCCTCTTATAAAATTACAAACTCAATTCTTAATTTATCTAGTCTAATTTGAATGTTGCAAACTTCCTTTGATATTAATCAATTAACTACTAGGAGCGACGGGAAGCTAGCCAATTCTGTACTCTTTTCGTTTTTGTTAACTTATAGCCAATAAATGTTAATACTAGCAAAGCTATCGTTGGCCCTATCGCTTTTTGTAATACCTTTGCATAATTAATCATTTGAACCCGCAATGGGTATTGGTACTCTACAGGCGGCACTCCTTCACCTTTTATTATTACCGTATAGTGACCTTGATCCAAATAAACTTTTTCTCCGACCACCCCATCTGGATGATGAATCGGTTTTATTATTTTGATCGTTTCATCCGTTTCGCTGGTACCTCTCACAATGCGTATCCCTACCGGCATGTCTCGTAACGCCTGATCTACAAGATCTATCACGAGAAAGGTTTCACCTCCACTTGGAATCTCCGTGCAATAATGCGCTTTTGGCTCATGCTGTGGTTGATACGCGCTCAGATGCACCATGCTATCACCGGCCCGACGCATACAACTATCTTGTTCCATAGCTACCTTTCCATGGGCGCCTGCCACACCTGCGTAAAGCGCCATGGAAAGCATAAAAACCGTAGCGCCTGCTTGTACTACTTGCTGTACCACGAACGAATCTCCTGTTTGATGTACAACGATTTGTTGTTTAACTTACCTTGATGTATACATTGTAGCTAGCTTAATAAGCTTCATCTACAATTCTCTGTTCATTAAAAAAACCGATCCACCATCCCGTCATATGACGGGAGGCGGATCGGTGTCATGCCTGCCTTGCCTTATAGCTTGGTAAAGACCGGAATAACAGGACCATGTATGCTGTTGATGTTGCGATCACCTGAATCAGTCCAGGTCATCAGCAATCCACCAAAACGACTTTCAGGATCACCCATAAGGGCCATTAGTCGTTGTACTTCCCACAATGCGTCCTTCGCTTCCATTTTTACCTCGCGGGTCTCACCAGGTTCAATTGGCGTAGTATTTGCCAATGATAATCCGGTTGCCACAAGCTCTCTCGGATAGAAACGATCGAGATACTTCAGACCTACCTTGTTGATGAATCTGACACCTGCTGTAGTGAATTCACCGATTCTAACGGCTTCATCTCCACTATTGGTGATCATCATGGTCACGCGAAGTGCGCGTCCTGGTACATCATAGTTCGCATTTGTTACTTTAATTGCGATCGGATTAGGTTTCACCGGAAGAGGATCGATCTTTGTTTCACCAGCTTGGATAGGTACCGTATAGGGATGTTTGTTTTCCGTATAACGGTAGCCGCCCCACACGAGAGCAGCAGTCAGGATCAGGAAGATCCATCCCATTTTGGTATCCATCGGATCAATCATGGGTTCATCCCCGTATGCCAGAAGAACACGGCTACGTGGCAAGAACATCGGCCGGGCAACAAACCAACCAATCCAGAAACAACCGAGGGCCATCCATATGGAATGCCACATAACGCCATTGGCATGATTCCAGGTCTCTGAATCAATGGTTTCCCCTGTTAGTAACTTGATCGGGTTTCTAAAGTCAGCCCAGTCGCCTGAGATACTCATCCAGGAGCCTGGCCCAGCAATTGGTCCCGCATCCTTTACGTTTACCATCGCGTGTATATGGTGACGTCCAGGTATCCGCGCTTTCAGTCTGGCTTCAAACGCGTAGTCCCGGCCAATTACCAACGGTCCTGCAATAAATGCAGGCTCACCGTTTAGTTTCACGCTCAAACGGACAAACACCGGACTTGGGCTACCTATGTTGAAGAATGCACGGTTTGGTTTACCAACTGCAGCCGGCCAATCTTCTGCCAGGTGAAACTTTCCTCGCATAATAGCCACATCGTTGACTTTAGTTGCCTTACCACCCTTTTTCTCTTCTCCCCACTCCATGTCGTACCATTGTATGGTACGCATCCGCAGGAATGGCTCCTGAGAACGTTCACCATGTGCGGCAACGGGGGTAACATCAACTACCAGAGCAAGGGCAAGTGTCGCCATTCCGGCGAGACTAAGGACGAATCCTTTAAATAATTTATTCGTATTCATTATTTTATCCCCTCTGGAAAGCCTTCTTCGCCAAAAGCGGTAACATCCATCTTCTCTGTTATCCGTCCTCTAGGGCCTTTGACGTAGTAGAACGCGGTGCAGTAGAACCTTCCTAGGTACCACCAAACAACGAACATTAACATGGACACAAAAGCTGCAAAGAATGCAGCAATCACCGTAGTATGACCACCGAAGGTACGTAGCGATCCTTGTTCAATCAACCGAACATACTCAGGTGTACCGGTACGTACATATAGGAACCCGGTATAGTCAGCCACTGAGAGTAACACCCCTTCTACTACTAATGGGAGGTGAGTTGGCCCAAATATTGGCCAGTTACCCGGATAAAAGAACAGTCCAAAACATCCGCCGCCAAGCAACGCTGTAATCATCCAGTTACGGGTCAACAATAGTATCGTATCCATCATCAATGCCCCAGGAATCATCGTGGAGGGCAATACAAAGTTAATCGGATAATGGGACCACCAGTAGAAACCCCAGTAACGGGTTAACCATTCACCAACAAGCAAGCATACAACACATAGCGTTGCTCCAAATGGCTGCCGGTAATTTACCCAGAGGTAGTACATAATAGTAGAGCAGTAAGTGATTCCTACAATAGGAGTAACCACCGGCCACCATTGACGGTCTTTCCAGTCAAGCCAGAAATCCCAGTCTCCTGCAAGTAGCATAAAATGCATGTGATAAGTGCCGACTAGAAGTATGCATAAAATCGGAAAGTAAATCAGATCTATATGCCTAGACATGCTCACCGCTTCCGGTGGCATCTTCGCCAGCTTTATAATCTCGTCTGTTTTAAAAATTGCCATTGTTTCCCCCTTCAGGTATGTCGTATGGGCTTAAACATAAAAATAATCCGGCCTCTTTTCTTCTTTCTATCTACCTCGCCTGTGTAGCGAACTCCCGGCAGATATTGCAACTGTTTCCCTACTGTGATTCACCTGGCCCTGCTCTCCGATGAGAGCAGGGGGGTGTAGTAGGAGGACAGTTAAAGATTAGAGCCGGTTGTTTAGAATGACCTTGCTTTGGTTATTCCAGATCACATCTGTCAGATTGGAGTAGCGCGTGATGATTTGTGCTGCAACTCCGCCAGCAAACAGGCCAGACCAACCCAGAATCACGAATCCCCAATGCAATGGAGCACTGAAGAGTTCTTCCATGAACCAGAAGGCATGTCCCCATTCGTTAAGACCAACGTTTGGCAGAATCATCAGCGGACCGGCAATCGCAAATACCAAAGGAAACGATGTGCCTCTGCTGTATTGCGGCAAACGGGTCATAGCATACAGATAACTGGCAATCCCGCAGACAATGTACATTGGGAAGGAACCATAGAATACGACGACATGACTAGGAGTAAAACTAGTGTCGCGTATGATCACCTGGTGCCATGAAGCATCTTGCTCGGTGAAGAAGCTGCCACCCCAGTACACACCAAAGAGGTAAACGCCCAGCCACATCATCCAGTAGAAATAACGCTTGATTTCCAGCTTCGGATCCAGGTTATCCAGTTGTTCTTTAGTATCCCGTGTTTTCCAGAGCCAGCCCCAGGTCACTAATGCAAATGTTGGCCATACAACCATGTGTACACGCCACAGACCCATCCAGACTTTCTCGAATTCTGGTTCCATTGAGTCCATTCCATGTGAGTAGGCAAAGGTACGCTGATACCAAATCCAGAATATTGCCACTGCCAGCATGAGTGCCATGCCAAATTTATAGTACTTTGAGTCATACCACTGTGACATGTCCCAGTTACGAGACTCTGTAGTTACTGTTCCAGTTGTTCCGTATGTTGTTGCCATGTTGTTTCCCTCCTATACCATTTCAAATATGTACTACGACTTTCAAAACCTTTGTGACGACCAATAGCTCTCGATACTCAGATTAGCCGACTATCAACCCCCTCAGATTAGCCGACAAAAGTGCCTCAAGTCAAGCAATTTGTTAAGCAAGTATTCTAAAACCAAACTATTGCAGGAGCGCCCCTTCATTAAATTTTTCTTTTAAAAAAATTTGCCCACTAAAATCTTCCTATATCAAAAAGCAGATGTTGTGTTCTTTTAATCATTACCCACAAAATAGAGCACTTTTTACTTTTTTGTTTGTAATGTTTCTATGGTCAGACTGAACATAAAATTACAAGAAAAAATTAGTTATATAGCTATTTTCGTAACCTAGTTAAAATCTCGTCTAATTGCTCTAAATTACTGTAATGAATAATCACATTCCCTGAATTTTTTTTACCAGGTTTGATGGTGGCTTGTGCGCCGACTCTAGCCGAAACTTCTTCCTGTAAACGCAGTAGGTCACGATCGTGTTTTGGACGTTTCTTGGTAACCGAAGAATCGGTCATTCGACTTACCAATACTTCTGTTTCACGCACAGAAAGCTGCTTGTGTGCCACCAAATTTGCGATCTCAATTTGTCTCGCGGCAGGAAGGGCAAGTAAAGCACGCCCATGGCCCATATCAAGCCTTCCTTGCATCATCAGTTTTTGGGCTGACGGCGGCAGGCTTAGTAACCGTAACAAATTTGAGATAGAACTACGAGAACTGCCTAATGCACGGCCCGCAGCTTGATGAGTCATGCCAAACTCCTTAATGAGCCGCTGAATACCTAGAGCTTCTTCTAATGGGTTTAAATTTTCTCGCTGAATATTTTCAATCAGCGACATTGCCAGTGCTGCTTCATCTGCCACCTCGCGAATCAATGCCGGAACCTCCCGGAGTCCCGCCATTTGTGCTGCGCGCCAACGCCGCTCACCTGCAATAATTTCGTAATGCCCCCCTGAAATTTGCCGAACTAATATGGGCTGCATAACTCCGCGTGTCTTAATAGAATCAGCAAGCTCTGCTAATGAGGCTTTATCCATGCTAGTACGCGGCTGATACTTTCCAGGTTGTAAAAAAGATGTTTTTAGGTTCTGCAACACCTCTCCAGACGCGCTGGGATTATCATTCCCATCCAACAACGCGTCTAGACCCCTTCCCAGACCCTTTAATTTAGTCATTTTTTGTCTTGTTTCTTTTTTATACGCAGTAGTCATGAATTAACCTGCCTCAAAACGTATTCTTAAATCGGCGACACATTAGTAGAATATCTATTTAGAATTTCTCCCGCCAGAGCAAGATACGCCTGTGAGCCTTTAGATAGTTTGTCATGATACAAGCCTGGTTTTCCAAAGCTTGGCGCTTCTGCCAGCCGGACATTACGCGGAATTACCGTACGGTAAACTTTGGGGCCAAAATGATCTCTTAACTGTTCCGACACCTGTCGCGTCAAAGTGCTTCTTGGGTCAAACATTGTCCGCAACAAACCCTCAATCTCAAGAACCGGATTTAGGTTGGCGCGCACTCTTTTTATAGTGTTCACCAGATCGCTTAATCCCTCTAGCGCGTAATACTCACATTGCATTGGAATCATCACGGCATTTGCTGCACACAAACCATTGAGTGTAAGCAAGTTAAGTGCTGGCGGGCAATCCAGAAGGATAAAATCATATTCATTTTTAACTTTTTCCAGTGAATCTCTCAATCGCATTTCACGCCGCGGCAGCCCCACCATTTCAATTTCAGCGCCAGCCAAGTCACGATTAGCAGGAATCAGATCATACTTGCCGCTGGTTGAGGTTATACGAGTATCAGTTAGATTCTGATTATTCACTAAAGCATGATATACAGTCCTCTGTAGTGTTCTTTTATCTACACCACTTCCCATAGTGGCATTACCTTGCGGGTCCAGATCAATCAGCAACACCTTGCGCTTAGCAGCCACCAAACTTGCTGCTAAATTTACGCTCGTTGTAGTTTTTCCTACGCCACCTTTCTGGTTTGTTATTGCCAAAATTTTCGCCACTGAACCCTCTCTAAAATTACTATTGCCATAGTATATTCTGTACATTAAGTGTCAATAAATTACTTGTGCTTAATGAGCACAAGATGTCGTTTTGCGTTAAGGCCCGGAACCACGACCTGAAATACTTTATCTATGATAAATTGTTCTGGGATTTGTGCAGTTTCTTCTTGAAACCTTGCCCCCTTCATTGCTACTATTGTCCCCCCTTTACCAGCTTCTTTACACAGATGTCCCGCTAATCGGACATAAACCTCAAGACTTGAGAAAGCTCGGGAAATAACCGTGTTAAATTTTTCTTTTGGACTAAAATTTTCAACTCGTTCTGCAACCACCTCAACATTTTTTAGGCCCAGCTCGATGCAGACTTGCTGTAAAAATATAGTTTTCTTTTGATTACTCTCAAAGAGAACCACGTGCCAATCAGGCTGAGCCAAAGCTAAAGGAATTCCAGGCAAGCCTGCTCCACTACCCACATCTGCAACACGAGTCCCTGCAATATGTGGCAAAACAGCTAAACTATCAAATAGGTGTCGATTTAACATAGCTTCCGGCTCACGTACCGCTGTCAAGTTATATACCTTGCCCCACTTCTCAATCAAGTCAAGATACTGCAGCAAACGAACCACAGATTTTTCCGGAAGGGTAATTCCTAACGTAGCAATTCCTTCAGCCAGCTGTAATTCTAGGTTCACGCTCTTTTCTGTTTTTTTCTTTCTGCTCTACAAAACCACGCTTCAAGTGTACCAGTAATAACGAAATCGCCGCTGGCGTAATACCGGAAATTCGTGCTGCTTGACCTACAGTTTCAGGTTTATGTTGATTTAGCTTTTGTTGTGCTTCGGTAGAAAGGCCTCGTACCGATCGATAATCCAATTCTTGGGGCAAACACATTTTTTCATGATATGCATTGCGCTCTACTTCTATTTTTTGCCTTTCAATATAACCAGAGTATTTCGCCTGGATTTCAACCTGATCCGAAACCCTGACATCAATAGCAACCTTCTCCACTCCCGATAACGACATCAGCTCCTTATAAGTCACATCAGGCCGACGCAACAACTCATATAGTGAGAACTCCCGCTCAATAGACTTGCCTAACACTCGAAATACTTCTTCTCGTACATTCATCGTTGCGGTATTTGGGCCAAGAAAGATAGTTTTTAATCTTTTCTGCTCGCTAAGAATTGCTCTACGCTTAGATTCAAATGCCAACCAACGCTCACTATCGACCACTCCCAACTTATATCCGGTTTCAGTCAAACGTAAATCAGCATTATCCTCGCGCAACTGCAAACGATATTCTGCTCGACTGGTAAACATTCGATAAGGTTCTGTCACCCCGCGCGTAATAAGGTCATCTACTAACACTCCGAGATACGCCTCATCGCGCCGTGGACACCATCCATCTTGTCCCTGTGATTTGCGTCCGGCATTAATCCCCGCCAACAAACCTTGTGCTGCAGCCTCTTCATAGCCTGTTGTACCATTGATTTGCCCAGCAAAAAATAACCCTTCAATAGCTTTGGTTTCAAGTGAACTTTTAAGCCCTCGCGGATCAAAATAATCATATTCAATCGCGTATCCGGGGCAGGTAATATGCGCTTTTTCTAGGCCCTCAATAGAACGCACTAGGTCAACTTGCAGATCAAACGGTAAACTAGTAGAAATACCATTGGGGTATATTTCACTGGTATTGAGTCCCTCTGGCTCTAAAAAAATCTGATGTGCCGATTTCTCAGAAAATCGCACAACTTTATCCTCGATAGAGGGACAATATCGCGGACCAACCCCCTCAATCGTACCTGTAAATAAAGGTGATCGATCTAATCCATCACGAATAATATTGTGGGTACGTTCATTAGTAGAAGCTATCCAACATGACAATTGAGAAGGATGCTGCGAAGCGCTGCCTAGGAATGAAAATACCGGCGCAGGACTGTCTCCAGGCTGCTCCGCCAAAACTGAATAATTTATGGTACGACCATCAATGCGTGGGGGCGTGCCCGTTTTTAATCTCCCAACCGCGAGGTTCATTTTACGCAAACGATGAGCAAGAGTATTTGCTGACGGATCCCCTGCGCGCCCTGCCTGGAAACTACTTGGCCCAACATGCGCGAGACCGGCAAGGAATGTCCCTGCAGTTAATACCACTGTACGAGCAAAAAACTTAATCCCCAGCTGAGTTATGACCCCTGTAACTCGATTATCCTCTAAAGTAAAATCATCTACTGCCTGCTGAAATAAACTTAGATTCTCCTGGTTTTCAAGTCGGCGACGAATTGCCTGTCGATAAAGCATTCTGTCAGCTTGTGCACGAGTTGCGCGAACCGCAGCGCCCTTACTTGCATTAAGAATACGAAATTGGATTCCAGCTTCATCTGCGGCGGCAGCCATAGCGCCACCAAGCGCATCTATCTCTTTAACCAAATGGCCCTTTCCAATCCCCCCTATAGAAGGATTGCACGACATCTGGCCTAAAGTATCAATATTATGTGTAAGTAACAGCGTTTTTCTTCCCATTCTGGCCGCTGCTAGCGCGGCCTCAGTACCCGCATGTCCGCCACCTACCACGATAACATCAAATTTTTCAGAAACAATCATTCGAACCGATGCCTTAAAAAACTATTTTTTAAAAAATATATTATACGGCAAACCTGATACAAATGTTATCGTGCACACCCTGGATCAGCAGCAGTAACAACAGGATGACAAAAGTGTAAAGACAAATTAGGCTGCCCCATCTCTCTGTTATTATCTCCTGTAAAAAGAGGCCCATGAAGCGTCATACCATCAAAATCTTACTGATTAGTGCCGGCTGCCTTTCGATCGCCTTGGGCGCGCTCGGAGTGGTGCTGCCATTACTGCCCACCACCCCGTTTATCCTCCTGGCTGCCGCCTGTTTCGCAAAATCATCCCCGCGCTTTCACAGCTGGCTACTGACCCATCCTCACCTAGGCCCAATCATCCACCAATATCAATCCGGCAACGGCCTGCCTCGGCGAGTACGCCAACGAGCATTGGTTATACTCTGGGCAAGCATGACGCTATCAATGTGGATAATTGGCCAATGGTGGGCAGCTGCGCTGCTAGGCACTATCGGTGCCTGTGTAACCATTTATCTATGCCGCCTACCAACAGCTGACTAAAACCACCCGATGAATCTGTCAGAACAAAAAACGCTCCAAGGAAAAAAGAGTAGTCGTTATCCAATATTGGCCGAGTAATGCTCGTCGTCAGCGCCCAATAAAGTAGAAACCATATTGTGCCACACGAGAAATGTTTCACGTGAAACACTCACAGCGAGGGCTGCAAGATGTTTCACGTGAAACATCCCTTAATAATGGGCTCGTCGTAAAAAAGCAACTTTGGTAAAAGCAACCGATGCCGTGGCCTGATAGTAGTGAGTTTTGTGAAAAGAAGCTATTTGCCAATACAAAATCGTGAAAATATCTCTCCCAGCAAATCATCTGCACTGAACTCGCCAGTAATCGTTGACAGGGTTTGTTGGATAAGCCGCAATTCCTCAGCAAGCAACTCCGCCCTGATTTCCTTCTTGGCTGTTTTGCGAGCATTCTTCAGATGTTTTTTTGTCTCTGAAAGCGCCCACAAATGACGATGTCGGGCCATAAATAAGCCCTCACATGTCGGACCTGATTTCCAGCCGACGATCTCAAGAAGTTTTTGCCGGAGCTGCTCAATACCGACACCAGTTTTTGCAGAAAGATAAATTTCTGCTTTTTCTTTCTTGTCTGAAACGGAAGGAGCCTCTTTTAGTAAATCTATTTTGTTGGCTACATGTATTAAAGGTACCTCCGGCGGAAGCTTATCAAGTATTCTCTGGTCTTCTATAGTTAGGCCAGAACGACTATCCGTTAGCAAGAGCACTAGCCCTCCTTTCTCTATAGCCGCCCAAGCACGAGCAATTCCAATTTTCTCTATTTCATCATCTGTCTTCCTCAATCCGGCAGTATCTATGAGATGAATCGGTACGCCTTCCATTTGTATCGTCTCGCGTATGGTATCTCGGGTTGTGCCTGGAGTTGAAGTAACAATGGCGATCTCTTCTTTTGCCAGTTTATTCATTAGACTGGATTTCCCTACGTTAGGTTGGCCTACTATCACTACGTGAACGCCTTCACGAAGCAGGCTACCCTGCCGTGCGGCAGCAATTATTTGCTCAAGCTCTGATTTAATATTTTTAAGTTTGTTACAAACATCACTTTGCCCGAGAAAACTGGTCTCTTCTTCTGGAAAATCTAACGTTGCCTCTACAAGCATACGTAAATCAATAACTGTTTGCGTCAGCGCATGAATCGCTGTGGAAAAATCCCCCTGCAATGAACGCATAGCACAGCGCACTGCTTCGCCGGTACTGGCATCTATAATATCCGCTACACTTTCTGCTTGAGCAAGATCAAGCTTGTTGTTAAGAAAAGCGCGTAATGTAAACTCTCCCGGTTGAGCGAGCCTTGCGCCCAAAGAAAGACACCGAGATAGCAACATATCCATTACAGCTGGCCCGCCGTGACCCTGTAGCTCTAATACATCTTCACCAGTGTAGGAATTAGGAGAGGAATAAAAAATAGCAATGCCCTGATCTATGGGTAATCCATTTTCATCCTTGAAATTACTAAAGTGAGCGTGACGTTTCTTTGGAATGTGTCCTAGTACTTCTTGGGCCATCTGCTGCAAATCTTTACCAGAAACACGTACGACACCAATTCCACCCCGTCCTGGTGGCGTAGCAATTGCAGCAATGATGTCAGTGTTTCTCATGGAAATAAATTGGGCTAAGGCTCAATTATATGCGCTGATTTTTCCTCAGTTCATTTTTTCTTGTCTGCTGGAGTGGTAGTAGAAGGGGCATACATACGTGTAATTTGCCATTGTTGAGCAATGGAAAGTGAGTTGTTAACTAAAGAATACAGCACCAATCCTGCAGGGAAAAAGAAGAAAAACACACAAAACACTATGGGTAAAATCTGCATTACCTTTTGCTGAATCGGATCAGTTGCTGCTGGATTAAGCTTTGTTTGAATAAACATAGAAATACCCATGATCACCGGTAATACATAGTAAGGATCCGGCGTAGATAAATCTTGTATCCATAAAGCAAACGGGGCGTAACGCAGCTCTACGCTGGCAAGTAATACCCAAAAAAGTGAAATAAACACTGGAATTTGAACCAGTATGGGCAAACAACCTCCCATAGGATTAATCTTCTCGGCTTTATAAAACTCCATCATTGCTTGGTTCATTTTCTGTCTATCTTTTCCGTGTTGTTCACGCAATCGCTGCAGTTTAGGAGTAACAGCCTTTAGCTTTGCCATTGAACGATAACCTGCCGCGGACAACGGAAAGAAGAGGAGTTTGACTAGCATTGTCAGAAGAATAATTGAAACGCCCCAGTTTCCTGTCCAAGAATGAAAAAATGACAACAGCCAAAATAAAGGTGCGCCAATAACTGTAAGCCAACCATAATCAACTACTAAATCAAGGCCCGGTGCTAATTCGGATAGCTTGCTTTGTTCTTGTGGGCCAACATAAAACGGAACCCCTACGCTAACAATTTCGCCCGGTTGTATTGTGCCTGCCGGTATGATTACCCCTGCAGTATATTTATTTTCCCCTAGGTGTTTAGCATAATATTCTCTTAGAGTTTTATCTTTTGGAAGCCAGGCCGTAAGAAAATAATGCTCTTGCATTGCAATCCACCCATTATCTGCATTTTTGGGATAACTGGCCGTTCCATCGTCCAAATCAGGAAACTTAACTTTCTGGAATTTTTCTTCCTCAGTATATACTGTTGCACCTGTATATTGCGGGACCATAAACATCGAGGTTGCTACGGGAGCGCTATCGCGCAGCACCTGAAAATAAGAAAAAGGCTGAATTACATCGGGCCCCTGATTATCAATTTCAAATTTAACATCAATAATATAGCTGCCGCGATGAAAAGTATAAACTTTGGTAGCCTTGATTCCTGCAACTTCAGGAGCAGAAAGTCGTATCTCAACCTTGTCTTCGCCCGCAATTAAATTGTATTCTTTAGTTTCTACCGTATAGTGCGTTTTATGCGTGGGAAGACTCTCGCCTATTAGCCCTGATTGGGCGACATTAACCCGTGGAAACTCGTTTTTTAATAATGCAAACGGTTTGTTTTTGTCTTCCCTAGATGGATGATGCAATAATTCAAGGTGACGTATGTCTCCTCCTGCTGTATCAATCTCAGCAAAAACCATATCTGTTTTAACTTGAATTTTTTCACCTGACTCTAAGCTGCTGGTCACAGCTGTGGGAGTAACGCCCTCCCCTGAATTGGAATTCTTGGTTGGCTGAGCAGAAATAAGCTTTTCTCCCGGTACCGGAGCTCCGTCCTGGAGTTGAGTACCAGACCCGCCTTTTATACCTTGCGCTGCATTACCCGGTACTGAGGTGCCCTGTTGTACCGTACTCTGTTGTCCCGCCTGTTTCTCATTTTTGTTGTTGGGAGATTGAGGTAATTGCTCCCGTTGCCATTCTTCCCACAAGAATAATGCCGATGTGAAAAAAATCATGACAAGAACAAGTTTTTTTATGTCCATCTTTAGGTATTATCTTGTTTTTAATATAAAAATATATGCCTTGCTGCCAACAACTAAGGAACTGGATCATGTCCGCCCCTAACCCATGGGTTACAGCGCAGAATTCTCCAAACACTCAACCATGTTCCCCGCCAAAAACCATGCTTAACAAGTGCTTCTTGAGCATAATGTGAGCAAGAGGGGCTAAACCTACACGAGGGTCCAAAAAATGGACTCAGGTAATATTGGTAAAACTTGATGAAGCCTATGATAATCCGCAACATCTTTGTAATTTAATTTGAAGCGCCTTGTATTCGCCCCTTATTCTAGAAAAATCTTCTTTGCTAACAGGGCGTCGTAAACGAATTACTAAATCCAGTCCTACACAATCTTTTTGTTGCTCACTAAATGCGGTTCGTAATATCCGCTTTGCTTGATTACGCTTAACCGCTAGTCGCTCAACTTTACCAGCAACAATCAGCCCTAATCTTGAATGAAGAAGATTGTTGGGTTTAGCGAAGACCTGTAGAAATTCACTGCTTTCAGCACATCTGAACTGAAGGACCGAGGAAAATTCTTTGGCATTGTGCAGCCTGTAACTTTTGGGTAACAAACAAATAATTCAATTTTTTAAGTGTACACCTTCTTCGGGCCTGCTCTTACTCTTATACTCCTAAACGAGTACGCCCTTTGGCGCGGCGAGCTTTAATAACTGCGGCACCATTACTGGTTTTCATGCGAACTCTAAATCCATGGGTTCGTTTTCTTTTTATGACTGATGGTTGATAAGTACGCTTCATCTGTTTTCCTTTCTTTCGACTTTTAGTTTCAGGCCTCTGGCCCCTAGAGAAAGGGCCTGACCCCAAATACTATTTTCTTTGTACGCTTCGTGCACGGATAAATAAACTCTGTATTACAACTCTTTACAGGGGATAATGTCAACTTATATTTACTTCCTACAACTTATTTCCTGTATTTATCTACACGAATAAACTTATCTTTCTTCTAATTATTTGGATAAGAAAAATAACAAGAAACGCCTAAAATATTTTTCTGCTTCTTTCATTTTCACAACATAATTTCATTAATTTAAAGCCCTGGTTACATAAAACCCCTTGATCTAATTTAATAAATAGTCAGCAATTTTTTTTCTTATCCACTACATCTTAATCCTGTGGATAAGTCGACAGAAAAGGACTAGAATAGATAAACGTGCTCAACGTTTTTAACATTCCTCGTTTCTGAAAAAATATCACAAAATCATGGCAACAATTGATACCTTTTGGCTTTCTTGTCTTAAACATTTCGAGAAGGAATTAAGTGTCCAACAGTTTAATACCTGGATAAAACCTCTGCAATTTAGCCTATCTAGCGCTCATGATGAGTTAATTCTTGTTGCCCCAAACCGTTTTGTTATGCAGTGGGTCAAAGATAATTTTTTACCGCAGATTGAGCAAATGGCAAAAAGCCATTTTTCAAGAAATATCCATTTCCAACTAAAACTTGATGAACAGGCAGCAGCCTCTACCGAAACAATTGCTACGAAAGAAGGGGTAATTGCTTCACCAGCTTTGACAACATCAAAGCCATCCTCCGTTACAAGAAATTCCTCTATGGGGAAAAGCAAGAGCCGACTGAATCCATCTTTCACTTTCAACACCTTTGTAAACGGAAAGGCAAACCAGTTGGCTCGTGCCGGTGCTATCCAGGTCGCAGAGCGGCCCGGAACTGCATATAACCCTCTTTTTATTTATGGTGGTGTTGGGCTGGGAAAAACACATCTAATCCAAGCAATTGGTAATTTTGTCCTTTCAGCTAACAACCATGCAAAAGTTAGATATATCCATGCGGAAAAATATGTTTCTGATGTTGTTCGTGCATATCAACATAAAGCATTTGATGAGTTTAAAAAATATTATCATTCTCTAGACTTGCTTTTAATAGATGATATTCAATTCTTTGGAGGGAAAAACCGAACACAGGAAGAGTTTTTTTATGCGTTTAATGCGTTAATTGAATCACACAAGCAAGTAATTATTACTTGTGATTCTTATCCAAAAGAAATATCGGGGGTAGAGGAAAGATTAATTTCTCGGTTTGGGTGGGGCCTGACTGTTGCAGTTGAGCCACCAGAATTAGAAATGCGTGTTGCTATCTTATTAAAAAAAGCGTTGATGGAAAAAATTGTTCTGGACGAAAGCGTCGCTTTTTTTATTGCTAAACACATTCGCTCAAATGTACGAGAACTCGAAGGAGCTCTTAAACGAGTATTGGCCTATTCTCGGTTTACGGGACATCCATTAACATTAGATCTTGCACGAGAAGCACTGAAAGATTTGTTAGCCGTACAAAACAGACAAATTTCAATTGAAAACATCCAAAAAACCGTTGCAGATTACTATAAGATTAAAGTGGCGGAAATGTATTCTAAAAAACGCTCAAGAATAATTGCTCGACCCCGACAAATGGCCATGGCTTTAGCCAAAGAACTAACCCCTTTAAGTCTGCCAGATATCGGCGAAGCTTTTGGTGGAAGAGACCATACAACTGTTTTACATGGTTATAGAAAAATAGCAGAACTACGAACTTCTAATTCATCTACAAATCGTGATTTTAATACTTTGCTTCACATTTTACGCGGATGATCTTCTGTGTAATTTGGGGATAACCTTTGATTTACCTAAATATTTAAATCTACCAACAATTTGTCCACATTAAATACAGAAACAATACAGAACGAATTAATTTTTATTTTACTAATAACATTAGCTTTTTTTTTTAATACCGGACTTATATAAAGCTTATTATTAATTATTAAGGTTTAAATAAATGAAACTAATACAAACTGATAAAGAAGCTTTACTAAAACCACTACAAACAATCACTGGAATTGTGGAGCGTCGTCACACTCTACCAATTCTTTCAAATGTATTAATTGAAAGAAAAAATAAAGAAATATTATGTATTGGAACAGATCTAGAAATTCAAATAACAACCACAACAAAAGACAACACTAGTGTTAAAGAGCAACCCAGCTCGGTAACAGTTGGAGCAAAAAAACTACAAGATATACTCCGAGCTCTTCCTGACAAAACCAAGATTACGTTAGAAGCTGAAGAAAACAGATTAATTGTAAAGGGAGGAAAAAGTCGTTTTAACTTACAAACACTTCCAACAGAGGATTTTCCAAGACTTTCGGAAAATACAGAAGTACAAGATAAAATCACAATAAAACAAGGAGAGCTAAAAAAACTTTTGTTACTTGTACAATATGCAATGGCACAACAAGATATCCGGTACTATTTAAATGGCCTTCTCTTGGTAAAAGAAGAAAACAATTTAAAGGCAGTTGCAACAGATGGACATAGGTTGGGCTTTGCTCTTTTACCACTTAAAACAAAACAAGAAAAAAAAGAAATTATTCTTCCTCGAAAAGCTGTAATTGAGTTAACGAAACAATTGAATGAAAACGACGATCCGATAATCATTGAACTTTTGAAAAATCAGATACGGTTTACCTTTTCAAATGTAGTATTAGTTTCAAAACTAGTAGATGGAAAATTTCCAGACTATAATCGAGTAATTCCGTCTGGATATGAAAAACAAATTGAAGTAAATCGTATACTGTTTTTACAAACCTTACAAAGAGCATCTATTTTGTCCAATGAAAAATTTCGTGGCGTTCGCTTAATTTTAACAGAGGGAAATTTACGCATAGTTTGTAGCAACAACGAACAAGAAGAAGCACAAGAAGAACTAGAAGTAAATTATAAGGGAGAAGCGTTAGATATCGGGTTTAACATATCTTATTTATTAGATGTATTGAACAACTTAACATGCGAAACGATACAATGTTCCTTCGGCGATGCAAACAGTAGCGCCCTGATTACGATTCCGAAAAACAATAATTTTAAGTACGTAGTAATGCCAATGCGAATATAATCAGTCTCCTCGAAAAATACAAAACTAATTAAAAATAAAGAAAACTCACTATGAGCGAAAACCCTCGTTCCAAACAACCAAAAAATAAAATCCAAGAAGAATATGGATCAGACAATATAAAAATCCTTAAGGGATTAGACCCTGTTCGCAAGCGTCCAGGCATGTATATAGGCGACACAAGCGACGGAACAGGGTTGCATCATATGGTTTTTGAAGTATTAGACAATGCCATTGATGAAGCACTTGCGGGAGAGTGTAATGAAATCTCAGTTATTATTCATCCAGATAACTCGGTAAGCATACAGGATAACGGTCGGGGGATACCCGTCGGCATCAAACAAGATGACGAGCTAAAACGATCTGCAGCAGAAATAGTCATGACTGAGTTGCATGCTGGCGGCAAATTTGATGATAACTCATACAAAGTCTCGGGTGGTTTGCATGGTGTAGGAGTTTCTGTAGTAAATGCCTTGTCCGAATGGCTTCGTCTTACAGTCCGACGTGATGGCCAAAAATACCAAATGGAATTTCGCATGGGGGCTCCGACCACCAAGCTAACAAAAGTAGGAAAAACCGAACGACGTGGTACAGAAGTACATTTTCTTGCCAGCAAAGAAATATTTGGAAGCGTGGAATATCATTATGATATTTTTGCGAAACGGTTACGTGAGCTTTCATTTCTTAACAACGGGGTTAAGATCAACTTGGTTGATCAACGAATCAGCAAAGAGGAAAGTTTTGCCTTTGTTGGCGGGGTTAAAAGTTTTGTTGAATATATTAACCGGACAAAGTCCGCGCTACATCCTAATCTCTTTTATGCAGCTGGGAAAAAAGACGACATTCAGGTAGAGGTATCAATGCAATGGAATGATAGCTATGCCGAACAAGTATTGTGTTTTACGAATAATATTCCACAAAAGGATGGCGGAACTCACTTAACTGGTTTGCGCGCCGCAATGACGCGAACGCTAAATAATTATATTGATAAAAATGATTTGGCAAAGAAATCAAAAATTGAAACAACAGGCGATGATATGCGAGAAGGATTGTCTTGTGTTTTATCAGTAAAACTATTTGAACCTAAGTTTTCTTCTCAGACAAAGGAAAAACTAGTATCGTCTGAAGTCCGTCCTGCGGTAGAAGAAGTTGTAGCTCAAAAGCTTTCAGAGTTTTTACTAGAGCGCCCAGTAGATGCCAAAACTATCTGTAGCAAAATTGTCGATGCTGCAAGAGCTCGTGAAGCAGCTAGAAAAGCCCGTGAATTAACACGGCGTAAAGGTGTATTAGATGGAATGGGGCTTCCAGGGAAGCTTGCTGATTGCCAAGAAAAAGACCCCGCATTGTGTGAACTTTATCTTGTTGAGGGAGATTCCGCGGGGGGGTCTGCTAAACAAGGACGCGACCGTAAATTTCAGGCAATTATGCCGTTGAAAGGAAAAATCTTGAATGTAGAGAAAGCTCGTTTCGACAAGCTGATTACATCGCAAGAAATCATTTCACTTATCACGGCACTTGGAACCGGCATTGGTAAAGATGAGTATGACCCCGATAAGCTGCGCTACCATCGTATTATCATAATGACCGATGCTGATGTGGATGGGGCACATATTCGAACTTTATTACTTACTTTCTTTTATCGGCATATGAAAGAATTGATCGAGCGTGGTTATATCTATATTGCCCAGCCACCGCTCTACAAGGTTAAGCAGGGAAAAAAAGAACGTTATGTCAAAGATGATCATGAGCTTAAACAATACCAGCTAAAACAGGCACTGGCAGATGCTGAATTGCATACACATGACAAGAAACCACCAATTACAGGAGAAAATCTAACAAAGATAGCTAATCAGTATTTGTTAGCAGAAACTGTAATTGATCGTATGGGTATGCTCATTGACAGTGAAGTGATGCATGCCCTGCTTCGCCATCCTGAAATTGACCTGAGTAGCGAGGCTTCCGCTAAGAAAGGGGCTGCAAAGCTAGCTGCACTTGTTAGCGAAGTAGAAATTGTTCCAGAGTATGATTCTGAAAATGAAAGCCACCGCCTAAAGTTAACCCGCATGCATCATGGAAATAAACGGATTAGCTACTTAGATCAGGAATTTTTACACAGTGGAGATTTTACGCATATAAAAGAAGCTGCCAAAATACTTGAAGGATTGCTGGGTCCAAAGGCTTATATTAAACGAGGTGAAAAAACACACCCTGTAAAAGAGTTTAAACAAGCACTGGATTGGTTGTTACTTGAAGTTGAAAAGGACTTTAGTACACAACGCTATAAGGGTTTGGGCGAAATGAATCCAAACCAATTATGGGAAACAACCATGGATCCCAAAAACCGCAGGTTGCTGCGAGCCCAAATAGAGGATGGCGTTGCAGCCGATGATATTTTTTCTACCTTAATGGGCGATGTGGTAGAACCGCGCCGGGCATTCATCGAGAACAATGCTTTACGAGTTCGAAATTTAGATGTATAGGGTAACTGTTAATTGATGGAGCCAAGAAAGGCCAGATAAGTTTTAAGTGACAGGAGATCGATTTTCTCTTTTTTTTGCAGTAAGTGCATGATTGCCGATTTTCATTAATACTTCCCAGGCGGGCCCTGGGAATTTGTGGAGCTTTACCATCACGTCTTCAAGCGCATTGAGAAACCAGTCAACATCAGTATCTTCGATATTAAGTGGAGGTAATAATTTAACGATTGGTACGGCGTGACCGGCAACCTGCGTAAGGATATGGTGATCATCTAATAGCGGGATAACGACCGCTTGAGCAAATAGATTTTCATCAATTTTATTGACCATAGCCCAGGCTGCCTTCAGAGAAATCGAGTCAGGTTTTCCAAATTCAATACCGATCATCAGTCCTCGCTGACGAACACCCTTTAAAAATTCAAAACGAGGCACCATTTTTTCAATACCTTGTCGAAAACGAGCGCCAGTTTCATTCGCACGCGCAAGGAGATTTTCATCATCTAAGACAGTAAGCGCAGAGAGTCCTGCTGCCATTGCAAGATTTCCCATACCAAAAGTACAAGCATGAACAATAGCGCGATCCATTGAATCATAGACACTGTCATAAATTGCACGTCTAGTGATAGTCGCGCCCAACGGGACATATCCTCCTGAAAGAGCCTTAGAAAGACAAATAATATCTGGGTGTAGACCTTCAATCCATTGGCAAGCTAAAAACCGGCCAGAACGACCCATTCCAGACTGAATTTCATCACAGATCATAAGCGTTTTGTACTTACGACACAGACTCTGTGCAGACAAGAGGTATTCGTCACTAAGAATATTAACTCCTTTTCCCTGAATTGGCTCAAAAACAAAAGAAGCAACATCACCTTTCGCGAGTCGTGCTTCCAGAGCCTCAAGATCACCTGGTGCCACCGCTGAATTTCCCGGAAGAAGTGGCTCAAAGCCTCTGCGGAAACTTGCTTCGCCATTCAAAGATAAGGCTCCGGTAGTTAAACCATGAAAAGCTTTTGTAAGATGTACCGAACAAGGACGACCGGTTGATGCGCGAGCAAATTTAATAGCAGCTTCTACAGCTTCTGTTCCAGAATTACAGAAGTAAACTGTATCGAGATTTCCAGGTGTGCGTTTCGTAAGTTCGCGAGCAAGAACTGCTGCAAGTGGCGGAGCATCAAAACCCACCCACCCGGGAAAATCAGAATCTAGGACTTGCTGTAGCGCGTTACGAATAGTCGGATGTCTGCGGCCAACGTTAAATACGCCCCAATTGGCCAGAAAATCTAGATAACGCGTACCGGATTCATCCCATAAATATGGACCTTCACCTCGTACCCACGAACGGTTGAAACCGATTATACGTAGTACTTTGACGAAAACTGGATTTATATGCTCTTCAAAAAGCTCAAAATTTTTACCGCTGGTTTCGTTGAGAATTTCATTGATATCGAGTGGCATATATTAGCCTTTCAATTCAAAGTTTGCATGTTGATCGTTTTTTTCAAGCGGTGAGTGTTGTTGCAGTGGCCACACGTATAACAGTGGGCCAGCATAAAACCAAACTAACAATTTTAATTCCTTTTATATGGATTAATCGAGTATTTTTCCAAATTTTACGATGAGCATGACCTGATAAATTCGAATATACAAACAACATATAAGCTCGTTTAATTCTTGGCTCGCAAACGCTCAATGCAGTGCCGATGTTAACCAGTCAGTCAAACAATTGCAACGAGAAGATTCCTCCAAAATAAAGAAAAAAGGCCTATACCTAATTCACTTAAAAGAATAAAGGTAAATTTTTATAACAGTTTACAAAGATTATCTCATTATTGCTAGAAACAGAATAATTAACAGAAAATGATGATTTTTGAATCCACCCACGGTTTTCAACTGATAATGGTAAAATCTGGTTTCCGACATTTATACAGCGGTGATACTGATATGCTTTCATCGAAGCAAACGATTCAAAAAACCGATCCAGATTTATGGTTGGCAATTAAAAGCGAAATTCAACGACAAGAAGACCATATTGAATTAATCGCTTCAGAGAATTATGCAAGTCCAGCTGTTATGCAGGCACAAGGATCTGTATTGACAAATAAATATGCAGAAGGATATCCCGGCAAACGCTATTATGGTGGTTGTGAACACGTTGACGTGGTTGAGCAATACGCAATAGATCGGGCAAAATCGTTATTTGACGCAGAATATGTCAATGTTCAGCCCCATTCTGGATCACAGGCAAACGCTGCTGTTTATTTGTCCGTTCTACGGCCAGGCGACACGCTTCTGGGTATGTCGCTTGCTCATGGTGGGCACTTGACTCATGGGGCATCAGTTAATCTTAGTGGTAAAATTTTTAATTCAGTTTCATATGGCCTTAATCCTGATACTGAAGAACTTGATTATGTTGAGTTAGAGCGATTAGCGCATGAGCACAAACCAAAAATCATTGTTGCTGGCGCATCTGCTTATTCTTTAGTAATAAATTGGAAATCTTTTCGTAAGATTGCAGATGACGTCGGAGCATATTTATTTGTAGATATGGCTCATTACGCTGGATTAGTGGCGGCAGGGTATTACCCTAATCCAGTTGGAATTGCTGATTTTGTTACTAGTACTACACACAAAACATTACGTGGCCCACGGGGCGGTATTATTATGGCAAAGCCCGAGCATGAAAAGGCACTCAACTCAGCGATTTTTCCACAGACCCAAGGCGGGCCAATGATGCACGTGATTGCCGCCAAAGCAGTTGCATTTAAGGAGGCAGCTAGTAAAGGATTCAGAAATTACCAGGAACAGGTAATCGATAATGCTCGTGTAATGACAAAAGTACTAAAAGAACGTGGGTTACGTATAGTTTCCGGACGTACGGATTGTCATATGTTTTTAGTAGATCTTCAGGCAAAAAACCTTACTGGCAAGCAGGCAGAAGAAGCATTGGGACGTGCAAACATTACGGTAAATAAAAATGCTATTCCAAATGATCCACAAAAGCCATTTGTTACCAGTGGTATTCGTATAGGCACTCCTGCAGTTACCACGCGTGGCTTCAAAGAAATAGAAATAGAACATCTTGCAAATCTTATTGCCGATGTATTAGATGCACCAACTAACAATGAAGTTTTACTGCAAGTTGCTAATGAAGCAAAAGCCTTGTGTGCGAAATATCCAGTTTATGGAATTTGATTTCCCAGCAAGTTAACAGCACGGTATATTTTCAAACAAAGAAATTTAAATAGCAGATAAGCTCCTCCTAATTTTTTAACACTTAATCATGAAATGCCCTTTCTGTAATACTGATGACACAAGCGTAATTGATTCCCGTGTTAGCGAAGAGGGAAACAGAGTGCGCCGCCGCCGTCGTTGCCTGAGCTGTGATAAGCGATTTACTACGTATGAGACTATTGGATTGCGTCTGCCACAAGTTGTAAAACAAGGGGGAGACCGTTCTGAATTCAGTCGCGACAAACTTCTTACTGGATTTATGCGTGCATTACACAAACGTCCCGTGCCAACTGAAAATGTAGATGAGGCGACAGATCGGATTGTACAAAAACTTCTGAGTTTAGGAGTGAGAGAAATACCTTCGCGTAAGATTGGCGAAATGGTAATGCGGGAACTTTACAAGCTGGACAAAGTAGCATATATCCGCTTCGCTTCTGTTTATAGAAGCTTCCAGGATGTGGATGATTTTCATGACGCAATCAAAGAAGTACAAAGACCGCGTCGTAAGAAATAAATAAAATACAAACATGTTTTCTTCTGACGACCATGCTTACATGTCTCAGGCGCTACAACTTGCCGAAAAAGGTTTGTATACCACAAGCCCTAATCCCCGTGTGGGCTGTGTAATTGTTCGAGATGGAAAAATAGTCGGTAGTGGGTGGCATGCTCATACAGGGCAACCACATGCCGAGATCAATGCACTCAAAATTGCCGGAGAAGCAGCACAAGGTGCAACTGTATATCTTACGCTGGAACCTTGTAGTCATTACGGGCGCACTCCTCCTTGTGTAGAGGCTATAGTTAGAGCTAAAGTAGCTAAAGTGATAATTGCAATGCAGGATCCAAACCCGCTGGTTGCTGGAAAGGGGGTTTCATTTCTGAAGCAATCCAAAATAAATGTACAAGATGGATTAATGGAAGAGAAGGCCAAAGATCTTAATATTGGTTTTGTTTCCAGAATGGTGAACAATCGTCCTTGGGTACGAATGAAAATTGCTGCAAGCCTTGATGGTAAAACAGCATTAAATAATGGTGTAAGTCAGTGGATCACTGGAGAGGCTGCACGAAATGACGGGCACAGGATTCGCGCCCGTTCTTGCGCAGTTTTAACAGGGATTGGTACGGTACTTGAAGATGACCCACAGCTGTCCGTACGCTTTATTGAGACATCAAGACAACCATTACGGGTCATTATAGATAGTCGACTGGATATCCCTGTTACTGCACAGGTTCTCAGAGGTGAGGGCGAGTTAATTTTTACTGCAAGCGATAACAAAGAAAAAATAGCCTTATTAAAAAAAGCAGGTGCTCGTCCAATTATATTGCCGGATGGAAAAGGAAAAATTGCTCTAGAAAAGATGATAAAAACACTTGCAGATTTTGAGATTAACGAGGTACTAATTGAGGCAGGAAGCAAGTTAAGTGGTGCATTTATCAAGGCACGGCTAGTAGATGAGCTGATAATTTATCTTGCTCCACACTTAATTGGTGTGGCGGCACAGGGTATGCTAGAGCTACCGGAATTAAAGGATCTTACGGAAAAGTATAATCTTAAAATTCAGGATTTACGCATGGTAGGACAAGATATTCGAATTATCACCCGTTTTTTGTAATTTTTTAATAAAAAGATACCATATAAATTTAATGAGGACTTTTATTAAGTTTGCGCTGTAATGTACGACGATGCATATTAAGTTTTTTTGCGGTTGCTGAAATGTTACCGTTGTTTTCGATTAAAATACGTTGAATATATTCCCATTCAAATTGTCCTACTGACAACGCATGGGTATTGATTTGAGCAGAAGGGTCTCCTTCAGTGCGCTCGAAAGCCATCATAATTTCATCGGCATCAACAGGCTTTGCAAGATAATGTATTGCACCAAGTTTAATTGCTTCTACAGCTGTAGTGATACTCGCATAACCTGTTAGCATAACGATACGAGTACCAGGATCTACCTCTCGTAATTTTTCAACTAAAACCAAACCGGAAGGACCAGGTAATCGCAGGTCAATAATTGCATATTCAGGAGCAAAATTTTTGGTGCAGTCCAATGCATGGGAGACTGAATGCGCACAAGTAACTTCAAATCCACGTTTCGTCATCGCATTTGCTAGCACACCGCAAAAGACCTCATCATCATCAACAAGCAATAAACTTGGACGATCAATATCTGCATCTATTGTTGTAGGTGTAGTCATATTTCAGATCCTATTAGAGGTAATATAACCTGGGTGCAGGCGCCGCCTTCTTCACGGTTAGTTAAACGGACGCTTCCACCATATCGTTCAATGTTCGCATTTGCCAAAAACAATCCAATTCCAAAGCCATGTCCTTTCTTGCTAGTATAGAAAGCTTGCCCTGCTCGTTGAACAGTTTCTTCACTGAGACCTTTACCAAAATCAAGAATTTCTAGATACAGTTCTTTTTTGTTCCAATCACTGCTAATTTCAATATTTTCTATCGAAGCATCTGCTGCATTATTTAGCAGATTTAAAATTGACTGACCCAGTGATTGAGTATTTATTATTTTAGGAGCGGGATGCACGCCATTGCAGGAATAAGTAAATTTGACCGTAGGGCGCATTAGTTTCCATTTATCTAATACTTCTTGTAGAAAACAATCAACTGTTTGTCCACTGGCATCTTCGGTACGGGTTTGTCCTGCATCGGCAAGTAGCTGAGTCAGCGTATGCTTACATTGAGTAATCTGATCTCGTAAAATTCCCATGTTCTTTTGAAGTTCTTGATTGTCAGCATGATCATTCTGTATTTCCCTACTTACAACGGCCATGGTTGCTAATGGTGTTCCAAGCTCATGTGCTGCACCAGCAGCCATAGTTCCTAGTGCAATAAGCTGTTCATCACGTAAAGCTTGTTCACGCGCCTGAGACAGTTCTTTATCGCGCTCCCTTATAGATGTACCCATCTTAACAACAAACCATGCAATCAATACGGTACTTAAAACAAATGCCAGCCACATTCCAGATACATGAAGATTAAATTCACTCATGTGTTCGTTATGATCATGTGGCAATGGCACATAATAAAATAGCAACCAAGAATAACAAGCAATAGTTATTACTGCCATTACCCATGTGTATGCCCATGGTAAAGCAGCAGCAGTAATTGTTAGAGGTAACAGGTACAGGGAAACAAAGGGGTTGGTTGAGCCGCCACTAAAATACAATAGCGCACCTAACGCAAAAACATCTATTAGAATTTGAGCAAAAAACTCTATATCCGATACGGGCCAATTTTGACGTAAGCGAATCCAGGTCGCAAAATTTAATATAGCAAGAAAGGCCACTACCGCAACCATTTCTGTCCAAGGTAATGGTATTTCAAGTATCCAATGTGCTGTAGCAAAAGTGAGGCACTGGACAACAATAGCTATGCTCCTGAGAAAAAACAGGCGCTGTAAATTTTTATTTAGTGGTGTTTTACTAAAGTCACTGAACATTTCAACAGTTCATCGAGGATTTATTGCAAGCATTTCATTTGATTTAAACATTAGCCTATATCGTATTTTCTAGCTATGTGGCAAATTGTCGCAGAGATTGGCACAAAAACCTGAGCTATCCATTGAATTCTACTCTAGATTCAGAACCCTTCGTGATATCCTCATGAAGGAGATAAACTGGTATTAGGTGTATAAGCTTAACTAAGCTTACGAATAAGGAAGAGGATATTTCTTCTGCACAGGTAGTGATCATAGTATTTTACTAAAAATTTATCACCAGAAAACAAAAAGGAATCAATGTTTACGGGAATCATCGAAGCCGTTGGCGAGGTAAAAAAAATTATACCTTTGGAAAGCGGTATGCGCATAGAGATTACATCAGGCGGGCTAGATTTAAGTGATGTCTGTGTTGGTGACAGCATCGCAACTAACGGAGTATGCCTTACCATAACAGATTTAGTGGAAAGCATAATTAGCATGGAAGTGTCACAAGAAACGCTAAGTTGTACCCAAGGCTTGGATACACAAGGCGGACGAGTGAATCTTGAAAGAGCCATGCAATTATCCGATAGAATAAACGGCCACCTAGTAAGTGGTCATGTTGACGGAGTGGGAAAAGTAATAAAGCTGGTACCAGCGGGAGAAAGT
This sequence comes from Nitrosomonadaceae bacterium, assembly GCA_965205785.1. GTDB lineage: Bacteria > Pseudomonadota > Gammaproteobacteria > Burkholderiales > Nitrosomonadaceae > BJGV01. The sequence goes on along the minus strand of OZ242188.1, from coordinate 851,976 downwards.
TATATATTAGCCATAAAGCCCCCAGCCTCTTTGATGAAGTACATTGCAAAAAAGGGTTCCATCACAGTGAATGGCGTGAGCTTGACGGTAAATTTAATCACTAAAGATGAGTTCAGAGTTAATCTTATTCCTCATACATTAGCTGTAACCACACTTAAAGAATTAAAAACTAATATGGAAGTAAATTTAGAAGTAGATATGTTGGCACGTTATCTTGATCAACTATTAACTTCAGTTTCGAAATAAGATCTGTATATATTTTCATTTAATTAATAGTTAAAGATTAACAACATGGTTATAAGTTCTATCAAAGAGATCATTCAGGATATTAAGAATGGAAAAATGGTAATTCTTATCGATGAAGAGAATCGCGAGAATGAGGGAGATCTGGTGTTGGCAGCAGATTTTGTCACACCAGAAACGATAAATTTTATGGCCACACATGGTCGTGGACTTATTTGTCTGACATTAACCGAGGCACACTGCCGGCAGCTTAGTCTGCCGCTGATGGTGTCTGCTACTACTAACCGCTCGCCGTTAGGAACAAATTTTACGCTTTCTATTGAAGCTGCAGCCGGGGTTACTACCGGTATTTCTGCCGCAGATCGTGCTCACACTGTAAAGGTGGCAGCAAGTCAAAATGCCAAACCAGAGGACATTATTCAGCCTGGGCACATATTTCCGCTAATGGCTCAAAAGGGCGGCGTGCTTTCGCGTGCCGGACATACTGAAGCAGGGTGTGATTTAGCTAATCTGGCCGGGCTTACTCCTGCATCAGTAATTTGTGAGATTCTTCAGGATGATGGCAGTATGGCACGGTTGCCAGGATTAATTGAATTTGCCACAAAGCATCAGCTTAAAATAGGAGCGATTGCTGATCTTATTCATTATCGTAGTCGTACGGAAAGTCTTATAGAGCGAGTGGTAGAGAAACCTATTCAAACGGTTCATGGCGAGTTCGGCCTTGTTGTTTATCTTGATAAGACGATTAATGCAACTCATCTTGCCTTGATTAAAGGTAAGATTACTCCTGATACTGATACTCTAGTACGGGTACATGAGCCACTATCTGTTATTGATTTATTAGATATAAATGACAACATTCATTCCTGGAATATTAATGACACACTTCGTGTAATTTCTAATGCTGAGAGTGGAGTAGTTGTTTTGTTACATAGCGGGGAAAAATCGATAGAGCTAATTGAGCGTATTACAAGGAAAAAAACGGAGGCGAATCTTTCTACCAGAACTGATTTACGTAACTATGGTATCGGCGCACAGATCTTAAAAGATCTTAATGTAGGTAAAATGCGATTACTGGCTGTCCCCCGTAAAATGCCAAGCATGACAGGTTTTGGTCTGAAAGTTACAGGATACCTGGAACCGGAGAATACAGAGTAAAGACAGAGGATACATTTTCATATTTCCAGATATAAATTTAGGAGAGCTATATGGGGCGTTATGAAAAAATTCATGAGCTCGAATCAGATCTAAATGGTGCTGAGTTACGAATAGGCATTGTTATGAGTCGTTATAACATTGATGCTAGCGAAGGTCTGCTAGATAGCTGTACTGCAGAGCTAGAAAAAAATGGAGTGTCGGCAACAAATATTTTAATGATTACAGTTCCGGGTGCACTAGAAATTCCTTTAGCACTTCAAAAAATGGCTTTGACTGATCAGTTTGATGCACTAGTGGCATTGGGTGCGGTGGTTCGTGGAGATACCTATCATTTTGAGGTTGTGTCGAAAGAATCTGCTGGCGGGGTGACAGCCGTTCAGCTTGATACAGGTATTCCAGTCGCTAACGGGATACTTACTACTGATACTAATGATCAGGCGCTGGAGCGGATGAGTCAGAAAGGTGCTGAAGCTGCAAGAGTAGCAATAGAAATGGTTCATTTGCTCAGAAAGCTCGACGAAGTAATTCAATGACACAGAAAATACCAGCAGCACAGGCAAAAACCAGATCGGAACAGAAGTCCGGACGCAAAGGCCGCCGCCGTCGCTCACGTGAATTAGCTTTACAAGGACTATATCAATGGCTTGTTGCTGGAGGAACGATTCAGACTATTACAGAGCAGTTATATGAGACGAAAGAGTTTCTTAAGACCGATCAAGAATATTTTTCTGATCTTATGCAGGGAACGCTAACAAATTTAATAGAGTTAGAAAAACATATTCAGCCATGTCTGGACAGGCCTTTTAAGGAGCTTAGCCCAATAGAGGTTTCCATTTTATTACTAAGCACCCACGAATTTATTAATCACATGGAAACACCATATAAGGCAATTATCAATGAGGCAGTAGAGCTTGCCAAAACCTATGGTGGGACGGACGGGCACAAATATGTTAATGGTGTATTAGATAAGCTAGCTACACAGTTGCGTACAGACGAAGCAGAATTGCCGGTTTAGTACAAAAAACTTAAATAAAATGTTTTCCGAAGCAGATATAATTCGCTTTTTTACGCGTCCCAATTCCAATGTTGTGTTGGGGATAGGAGATGATTCAGCGTTAGTTAGACCCGAAGCTGGAATGGAAGTAGCAGTTTCCACCGATATGCTGGTATCCGGGCAACATTTTTTTGCTGATGTTGATCCTTGCAAGTTAGGACATAAGGCTCTTGCTGTTAATCTTTCCGACATGGCCGCAATGGGAGCGAAACCACGTTGGGTAACTTTGGCGCTTGCGTTACCAGAGTCATTGGTAAAAAACAATGAGAAATGGATAGAGTCATTTGCCGATGGGTTTTATGAGCTTGCGAATTTACATCAGATTGCGCTTATTGGTGGAGATGTTACACGTGGCCCCCTTACCATTTGTGTACAAATTATTGGTGAGGTAGATAAAGGTAAAGCTTTGCGCCGCAGTGGAGCAAGGCCGGGAGACGACATCTGGGTATCTGGCAAACTGGGTGATGCTGCACTAGCAATTCTACATAATCGGCATCAAATTAAGCTTGAGCCCGGTGAATTAGCTGAATGTCTGAATTCTCTGCTTCTTCCTGTTGCACAAGTTGACCTAGGGCAGCGATTAATTGGTCTTGCTAATAGCGCAATTGATATTTCAGATGGCTTGATAGCAGACTTAGGGCATATTCTGGAGTGTTCAAATGTTGCTGCCACCATCAACATGAACAAGGTAAACTGTTCAGTAATAGTAAAAAAATATCTTTCTCAACCACAAGTAATTAATTGTATGCTGGCGGGAGGAGATGATTATGAGCTTTGTTTTACTGTACCAAAAGAGAAGCGCAGTAAAATTGATGTAATTTCACAAGAGACAGGAATCCCCTTAACCCGCATTGGAAAAATTAGTACGGGAGAAGGGTTGGTAATTTTCGATGCGACTGAAAAACCAATAATTCTAGAAATAACAGGCTATGACCATTTCCATACCACCTGAATCTCAGGCAACAGCTGAGCAGGAATCTGATCCGTTATTGATGACGGAGCCCGCTCCTGTACACCTAAATCCTAGTAAGAAATTCATCTTTCAACACCCCGCCTTCTTCCTCGCTTTTGGTGGGGGAGCCGGATTAAGTCCAGCTGCTCCGGGTACTGTAGGAACTCTTGTAGCATTTCCTTTATTCTGGTTGATAAATCAATACCTAGATCCGATTCAATTTCTGTTGCTTATAGATTTGATGTTTATTGCCGGTATTTGGATCTGCAGCCTGACAAGTAAGGTTCTTAACACCCATGATCATGGCGGAATAGTATGGGATGAAATCGTTGCATTTTTACTCGTACTATTTTTTACACCAGACAATTTAGTTTGGCAGGCATTTGCTTTTTTGTTATTTCGTTTGTTTGACATATTTAAGCCACAGCCAATTCGATATTATGATAAGAAATTACGTGGCGGATTTGGTGTAATGTTTGATGATATGCTGGCAGCTTTTTATACCTTGTTGTGCTTGGCAGCATGGAAGGTGTTTGTATTGTTGTAATACAGGAGAGTATAAGTTTGGGTGGAATCATAAATGCTATAGATGACCAGACGCTACACCATCTTGCCAGGCAGGTTGGTTTGGAGCTTACTCGGCAGGGGTTGATGCTTACTAGCGCAGAGTCGTGTACAGGTGGTTGGTTGGGACAAATAATTACTTCGATTCCGGGGAGCTCAGCCTGGTACGAGAGTGGTTTTATTACTTATACTGCTAGCTCTAAACAGGAAATGTTAGGCATAAATACTAAAACGCTGAAAGAATATGGTGCAGTGTCTGAACAGACAGCGCGGGAAATGGCGCATGGTGCAGTTACCCGGAGTAGTGCGCAGGTGGCGGTTTCTATTACCGGAATTGCTGGGCCTGGAGGCGGGACAACGAAAAAGCCTGTGGGTATGGTATGTTTTGCTTGGGAGATGAAAGATAACCATATGCGGAGTGAAACTCGGCATTTTAGTGGGGACCGTGAAGCAGTTAGACAACAGTCAGTTGCTGTAGCCATGCAAGGGCTGATAGCCCTGCTTCGTGATACGAACTATTCAGTGGCCTGACTAAACCCAACACTTTCATTTGTGTTGTCTTTCTGCGGTGATTTACATGTGAGATAATTCAATGAAATTCTAAAAGGATAAGTTCATGGATGATAATAGAAGCAAGGCGTTGGCAGTTGCACTTTCCCAGATAGATAAGCAGTTTGGTAAAGGCTCGATAATGCGTCTTGGTGACAGCGATGCTATCAAAGATATTGAGGTAGTTTCCACCGGCTCATTAGGGCTTGATATTGCATTGGGTGTAGGGGGATTGCCACGTGGCAGAGTAGTAGAAGTTTACGGACCAGAGTCATCAGGTAAGACTACGCTCACCTTGCAAGTTATAGCAGAAATGCAAAAAATTGGTGGTACTGCAGCATTTATTGATGCAGAGCATGCATTGGATCCGCAGTACGCACAAAAAATTGGCGTCAACGTTCAGGAATTACTTATTTCTCAGCCTGATAATGGAGAGCAGGCACTAGAAATCGCCGATATGCTTGTACGTTCTGGGTCAGTCGATGTGGTAGTTATTGATTCGGTTGCGGCATTAACACCGCGTGCAGAAATTGAGGGAGAGATGGGAGAGCCTCAAATGGGGTTGCAGGCCAGGCTGATGTCGCAGGCACTACGAAAGCTTACTGCTAACATAAAACGTAGCAACACAATGCTAATTTTCATTAATCAAATCCGTATGAAAATTGGGGTTATGTTTGGCAATCCGGAAACAACAACCGGTGGGAATGCGCTGAAATTTTACGCATCGGTTCGCCTTGATATCAGGCGTATTGGCGCCATCAAGAAAGGTGATGAAATCCTGGGTAATGAAACCAGGGTGAAGGTAGTTAAAAATAAGGTGGCACCACCGTTCAAAAAAGCAGAATTCGATATTCTTTATGGCGAGGGTATTTCACGCGAGGGTGAAATCGTCGAGCTCGGCGTATTACACAACTTAGTTGAAAAAGCAGGTGCCTGGTATTCTTATAATGGCGAAAAAATTGGTCAAGGTAAGGATAACTCGCGTGAATATCTTAGGCAGAACCCCGACGTTGCTAATGAAATTGAATCAAAAATCCGTGCCATTGTAGGCGTTTCTGATCAAGCCGAAGCAATACCTGCGGACTAAGAATTATGTCCTCCGGGCCGAGTTTAAAAGTCCGCGCCCTCGATCATCTGGCACGTCGTGAGCACTCTAGATTGGAATTGGAAAAAAAGCTTACGCCTTATGCTTTGACCGCTGAAGCGTTATCTTCTGTGTTGGATTCACTAGAACAGAGCGGGCTACTATCGGCCGGGCGGATGGTTGAGCAAATTGTACACATCCGAAGGAACAAATTTGGTAGTCGTCGCATTGTGCATGAGTTGCAGCAGAAAGGAATTGACGATGAGTTAATTTCCGCAGCGCTGCCGGGTCTTAAGAAAACGGAGCTTAAAACTGCCTGCGCAGTATGGCAAAAAAAATTTGGCACAGCACCGGCTAATGCAAAAGAACGGGCAAAACAAATACGGTTTTTAATGGGACGGGGGTTTAGTACAGAGATCATCACGCAAGTATTAGATCCCCGGGATGATCAGTAAAATTGGAATTAAATTATTTGTATCAAGAAAATTGATATGAAAAGTAACGAAATAAGACAAAAGTTTTTAGAGTTCTTTAAGGCACATGAACATACAATCGTGCCATCGAGCCCTCTTGTTCCTGGCGATGACCCCACTTTATTGTTTACAAATGCGGGAATGGTTCAATTCAAGGATGTGTTTCTTGGACAGGACAAGCGCCCATATATGCGTGCTGCAAGCTCACAGCGCTGTATTCGTGCGGGTGGAAAACATAATGATCTGGAGAACGTAGGGTATACCGCGCGACATCATACATTTTTTGAAATGTTGGGTAATTTTAGTTTTGGAGATTATTTTAAGCGGGAGGCTATCCAGTATGCATGGGAATTTCTTACAGGAACATTAAAGATTCCGCGAGAAAAATTATGGGTGACAGTTTATGCTGAAGATGATGAGACCGCTGATATTTGGCTTAAAGAAGTAGGCATTGCATCTTCACAGATGGTACGAATTGCATCCATGGATAATTTCTGGCAGATGGGAGACACGGGTCCCTGTGGGCCTTGCTCCGAAATTTTTTATGATCATGGTCCGGACTTTTCAGGGGGACCGCCAGGCTCACCAGAAGACGACGGGGATCGCTATATAGAAATCTGGAATTTGGTATTCATGCAATATAATCGAGATAGTGCCGGTATCCTCCATTCATTACCGAGTCCGTCTGTAGATACCGGGATGGGGTTAGAACGTATTTCTGCTGTGATGCAGCATGTACATTCTAACTATGAGATTGATTTATTCCAGAGCCTAATTTGCAAGGCAGCAAAAGTAACTAACTCTTCTGATCCTACTGAAAACTCACTTAAGGTAATTGCAGATCACATACGTGCGTGTTCATTTCTTATAACTGATGGAGTAATTCCTGACAATGAGGGACGTGGATATGTGCTTCGTCGTATTATTCGCCGGGCTGTTCGTCATGGGTATCAGCTGGGACAGAAGCAACCTTTTTTAAATTTATTGGTAGATGAGCTTGTAAAAATAATGGGGCAGGCTTATCCAGAATTAGTCAAAGCAAAAGAACAGATAGTTTCAGTACTGAAACAGGAAGAAGAGCGTTTTGGGGAAACTTTGGTAAAAGGAATGAAATTGTTTGAAGTTTTTGCTGAAACAGAGAAACGCCGCATAACTGGCAAGGATGCGTTTACTTTGTATGATACTTTTGGGTTTCCTAAGGATTTAACACAAGATCTGTGTCGTGAGAGAGGGTTGTCTTTTAATGAAAAAGATTTTGAGAAAGAGCTGTGGGTACAGCGTGATCGTTCACGTGACGCAAGTAAATTTACTATGGAATCAGGCATAGAATACAACGGGAGCAAGACACAGTTTCATGGCTACGAGAGTTTGAAATATACAGCCAAGGTTCTTGCTATTTATATAGAGGGTGGCAAATTTGATTCTATTAAATTAGGTGATGAAGCAGTTATTGTGCTGGATCACACTCCGTTTTATGCTGAGTCAGGAGGGCAGGTTGGAGATAGCGGTAATTTGTCATTTGATGCCGGGATTTTTATTGTGGAAGATACAAAAAAAATACAGTCTAATGTATTTGGCCATAGAGGGCATTTAAAGAAAGGAGTACTAACTACTGGAGATGAAGTTATAGCAGAAGTTGATCATTGTAAGCGTGCTAGTACGGAACGTAATCACTCTGTTACTCATCTAATGCATAAAGCTTTACGGGAAGTGCTTGGTTCTCATGTAGAGCAGAAAGGGTCGCTGGTAGATGCAGACAAAACACGGTTTGATTTCGCACATAATTTACCGATGACGAATGAAGAGATACAGCAAGTAGAAAAAATTGTTAATACAGAGATTTTTTCTAATACCAAGATTGATGCAAGCATAATGAAAATAGAAGAGGCAAAAAAAACCGGAGCTGTAATGTTGTTTGGAGAAAAATATGGTGAAGAAGTACGTGTGCTGAAAATTGGTTCGTCGCAGGAATTATGTGGAGGAACACATGTTAATCGCACGGGAGATATTGGTCTGTTTAAAATTCGTATGCAAAGTGGAGTGGCTGCGGGTATCCGGAGAGTTGAGGCCATAACAGGTGCAGTAGCGCTGGCTTATGTGCAACAAAATGAAATGAATTTGTTGGGAGTTTCCCGGGAATTAAAAACGCAGCCCGAAGAAGCGGCACAAAAATTATCTCAACTAAATGATAATATGCGGCGTCTTGAAAAAGATTTGTCACGATTGAAATCAAGGTTTGCTGGCTCTCAGGGTGAGGATCTAGTTAATCAGGCACAGGAAATCAATGGCATTAAGGTATTGGCTTCCAGCCTAGAGAGCGTGGATGTGAAAACAATGCGTGAAATTTTAGACCGGATTAAGAATAAATTGACAACCTGTATTGTAGTGTTTGGAACAGAGAGCACAGGTAAGGTCACATTAGTTGCAGGTGTTACAGATAATTTAACAACAAAAATAAAGGCAGGAGAGCTCGTAAATTTTGTGGCTATGCAAGTGGGCGGCAAAGGTGGTGGGCGTGCGGATTTTGCGCAAGCAGGAGGCACGCAGCCTGAAAACCTAGTGAAAGCGCTAGATAGTGTTTCAGGTTGGGTTGAGCAAAAATTATAGACAACTTGTTTTTTTAAATAATTACTTCATATACATTTCTTATGACAACTAAACATTCCCGTTTAATAATTCTTGGCTCCGGGCCCGCTGGTTATACAGCGGCTGTGTATGCTGCTCGCGCCAATCTAAACCCCGTTGTTATTACCGGATTGGCTCAGGGTGGACAGTTAATGACTACCACCGATGTTGATAACTGGCCTGCTGATGCAATGGGTGTACAGGGCCCGGAGCTGATGGAGCGCTTCCAGAAACATGCGGAGCGTTTTAATACAGAGGTTATTTTTGATCATATTCACACGGTCAAACTTGCTGACAAGCCTATTACCATGATTGGTGATCAAGGAACATATACTAGTGATGCATTAATTATTGCAACTGGTGCATCAGCTCAGTATTTGGGATTACCTTCAGAAGAAGTATTTATGGGCAAAGGGGTTTCTGCCTGTGCAACCTGTGACGGTTTTTTTTATAAGGGTCAGGATGTTGCTGTCATAGGTGGGGGCAACACAGCAGTGGAAGAAGCGCTATATCTTTCAAACATTGCACGACAGGTTACATTAGTACATCGGCGAGACAAATTTCGTTCAGAAAAAATTCTTATAGATAAACTTATGGAAAGGGTAAAGAACGGAAATATAAAACTTGAGCTTAACTATGTTTTGGATGAAGTACTTGGCGATAATTCAGGAGTAACAGGAATGCGCATCAAAAATACTCAGGATAATGCTACAAAAGATATGGAGCTACAGGGCGTTTTTATTGCTATTGGCCACAAGCCAAATACTGATATCTTTCAAGAGCAGCTTGAAATGAAAAATGGTTACATCATTACTCAAAGTGGTAATGAGGGGAATGCTACAGCTACCAGCATTCCGGGAGTGTTTGCTGCAGGTGATGTGCAGGATCATATATATCGTCAGGCAGTTACTAGTGCAAGTACCGGGTGTATGGCCGCACTTGATGCAGAAAAATATCTTGATGATTTAAGTTAGCTAAATAAGGTTAGAGTTTCATATGAAACCACGCGACAAGAAACCTGTGGTCAGTGATGATGAGGCTTCAATATTTCGGGATGCAGTTCAGGACGTAGAACCAATACCTGCAGCTGATAAAGTAATCCATTCCTGTAAGCCACTACAGCCAACCATTAAGAAAAGTAGAGCAACTCTAGATAGATCGTTTACTAACCCTAACCTTATATCAGAAATGGTGTCGGGCGACGAACACTCTTTTTTGCGATCTGGAGTATCTCGTCAGACTCTAAAGCAGCTCCGACGAGGCCATTGGAATACTGATGATCAGTTGGATCTGCATGGGTTTACTCGTGACGAAGCACTGCGGGAGTTGGATGAATTTCTTGATACTTGCTGCACAAGAGGATTCCGCTGTGTACATATAATTCATGGCAAAGGGTTAAATTCAAAAAATCGAGAGCCGGTTTTAAAAACTCTTGTTTGGAGCCAGCTTAAACAACACAGTTATGTGCTGGCTTTTTGTCAGGCGGGCCCGGCTGATGGTGGTAGTGGTGCAGTAATAGTCTTGTTTAAATCATCTGTAACAAAGAGAGCAAGGTAAGCTTTGTTACATGATTATAATTTACAGATTCTGTAATTTTCTTAAATCTTCTATTACTTCTATTGAATTACGTGAGGTGCTGGCCGATAAATAAATCTTAGCAATTTTCCCATTTGGGCCAATTAGAAAAGTATTTCGCTTGGCAAATTTTACGAGACCAAGATTTAACAAGGAATTGTATTGGGCAGCAGTCTCAGCTTTTTTGTCAGCGAGAAGAGGAAACGGCAGATTATATTTTTTGGCAAATTTAGCGTGACTGGTAGTATTGTCTACACTTATGCCAACTACGTTAGAGCCTAAAGTTTCAAGTTTGTGGAGATCGTCTCGAAATTTACATGCCTGCTCAGTACAGCCAGGCGTATCATCCTTAGGATAAAAATAAAGCGCCAGCCATTTCCCGCGAAAATTATCTAAGGTATGGATCTTACCGTTTTGGTCTGATAGGCTAAAATTTGGTGCAGGTTGCCCAATTTCGAGGGCATCAGCGCGTGCGGTCTGGCTTGAGAAAAACATAATAACTCCTGATAGTGTTGCAGCTAGTGCGAGCCATTTCATAGTATTTCCTCTTTGTATATATTGGGCAAACTATGTTCTGCACTTTAAGATATAACAATAGCACTTGATAAGCTACTAATTTACAGGACTAGATACTCAATTTTTTCTTCCAGGGGATTTTAACGTAAAATATTGGAAGCCTTGGTAGCTCAGTGGATAGAGCGACCCCCTCCTAAGGGGTAGGTCGTAAGTTCGATTCTTACCCAGGGCGCCATTAAATAGTATAAATCATGCACTGTAAAATCTCCTTATCAATACTTTATTTGTTACCCTACTACCAAATTAGCAGTTTCTTCTATTAATTGCTTAATATTTCGCACAGTACGCTTAGAACCATCCTTAATAGAGTTACGAACCAGTGCTTCGAAGGGTCTCATAACAAGCAGAATTTCAAGTAACTCGAAAGTAAAAGTTAGTTTTGTAGATCTTCCCGAATTTATTTCTTTTAAATCGTAAATACAGCGGAAAGGATCAGTAGTGCCAGCAAAAACTATACGAGTATTCTGCTCATAAGTTGTAACCTTAAAGTTGTTCTCAGTTCGACGCCCTTGATCGATACGTGATTGTCGTGCCATAGTTCCAAATCTCAATGGGCCAGATGTAATTTGTTTTATTTCTTTAACTTCCGGGGACCATTTAGGATAATTCTGGAAAAAATCATCCCCAATATATTTAAAAACTTCTTGAGCAGGACGATTTACTACAACACTTGCCATGCCTACTACAGGTTTGTCCGTATTGGCCTTAGGCCAAGGCGTTACGCGTTGAAAAAAATTCCAGGAATTTGCTGGATTAAGACTATGAGTATTCATTTCATCCTCCATTACTTGTATATACAACTATTGAGTTTAAGATTATCTTACTTAAGTTATATTTCGTGAAGAGGTATTTACTTGTTTATTAAACTTTGAAAATTTACACCCACCTGCGGCAAGAATTACTACGTACCACATTGCAACGAGGGTGAATATAATGAAGCTCATAACGACTGGTAGAATAATTGTAAGTGCAAACATTTTCTCTCCTTAATACCCATAATTAAAAGTTAATTGTTTATTTCAATCCTTGGAGTCAGATACCAATTTGCAACAAAGGTAAATAGAATAAAACTTACAGCAAGATGTAAAATAGATAGTGTAATCATTTCATTTCTCCTAAAAATCGTTAAAAAAATTTGTTTACTCGTGTTTCTTTATCAGAGCAAGGCTTAGAACTTATTGCACTTTAACCATGCTACTAATCTAAAAATGTGACATAAAATATAAACAAGCATTATTAATTGTATATACAACTACTAACTAACAAATAAACATCATAATTTTGTTGTAGCACTTACTGTTGCTCTTAAATCATCTAACATACGATCAATACGAGTGGCACTTAGCATTTTTGTGGTTACTTTTTGTGCTTCTTCCCAACAAGGTATCGCTTGATCTAATTTTTTCAGACCCATATTTGTGATACTAATCTCACGTATCCTATGGTCACTCTTTGTAGATACAATAGACAGCAGCCCCTCTCTTTCTAATAGCCTTATATTACGAGTTAATGTACTACGATCTAGAATTAGTTCCTTTGCAATCTTTGACATTTGAGTAGGACCTAATACTCGTACAGCAGCCAGCAGTGTAAACTGAGTTGGAAGAAGCCCACTAGGTTTTAAGTGTTCCACATATAGTTGAGTTATGGCTCTAGAGGTCCTGCGCAAGTTATAAACTACACATGTGCGCCCAAAATCAAAACAATGATTAGTATTTTCACTTTTATTTTGCTTAGCCATAATTTTATTCCTAGTAGATGTATATACAACTATTGTAGATACAACTATATTCATATTTACTACGTTTGTCAACATATTTTTAATGTAAGGAATAATGAGAGTTACAATCTCGTTTGCAAACCCCCTACACAAATAGATATAGAACCTTCTATATTCCGCCAATTTCTTGTGCATAACAGCGTTATTTTAGTACTTGGGTGTCCGCTTTTGGCACAAAGCAGACATTCAATAGCATACTGTTAAGTTACCTATAAGGAATAAATTAAAGGTAAGTGTCGAAGTTGGGAATTTCTACTAGATTTTATTATGTTGTGTTGCAATATAGTACAAAGGGAGCATACCCCCCTGCTACTCTCTCTCTAATAACATATGTTTTCCGGTACAATTTCGGCACAGTTGCGGTGTATCATTCATAAAAAGATAGAGCGACACCAACATATGAACGGTGTATATTCATGAGGTTGCCGATGGATATTTCATTAGATTGGGCGGATGGACATCTGAAAGATTAATGACTGAAATTATTATTTAATTAGTTTTCAAGGAAATAAAAATGAAGCTATTTTTGTTTATTATTTTTTTTATACCATTGATGACTGCTCCGATAACATCACAAGCACGTATTTCAACCAATACAGAAACCTGCGATAGTGGTATGGCTGGCGTACAATGCCGAAAAATTGTTACTGAGTATCGGGATGATAGTAATGATAAATGGCTTAAGGCCGGCGTAGCCTTTCAGTTTCGTAGTACGAACGGTAAGTCATGCAATATACATGGCGAATTAACTAATGCACAAAATATGCTTATGATTTATAAAACATCTAATTTCAAGAAATCTGGTGAGTGGAGCAAACCAGGACTAGTTATAGAACAAATAAAAGAAGGCGCATGGTCACATTCAACTACCTGGAAGATCGATTGTGAAGAAGAAAAGATATAACAGATTATTGGGATGGAGTGCTGAGGAAAGACAGTTTTTGAATGCCAGCTTTATACCAAAAGCAGACGCTATCGGGAATATCCATATACGCTTACTGCTTCGTCAACTAATTCACGTAAAGACAATAAATCATTCTTTTGGAGGGCAGTATTAGTTTCTTGGAAAAAATTAATTAACAGTTTTCGCAATTCTCCGGAATGATCAGTAGTACTTTCTGATGTGCTAATTTTTACAGTCTCAATAAGCTCTGTTCTACCAAATATAGGTAGGAGCTCTTTTTGAGATATTTCCAATTGAAGGAGATGTCCTTCACCATTATAGACAACATACTTTTCATTTTTTACATATATAGGCTCTAAATATTGTTCAGCATACTCTACTGACTCAAATATTGAGACATCGCCATGTCCATCAACAATGATGGGTGTTTTCATTAGTACTGTTGTCATTTTTATGGTGGAACTCTCTTTCAATCCGTTAAAACCTATATAACGGACTAATGAGAAGAATTATTGAGGAAATAGATTAATGTCTGCTTTTTGCCAAAACTGGACATTCATATATTGAAACCGAGTCTTAGACTGAGATTGATGCCTTATCCATATTATTTTATTTCTATTCTAAATAACTTAGTTATTCTATTTACATGCAACATTCATTAATTTATTAAAAAGACTTGCCGGAAGAACAGAATGCCACTTACCAGTATGTTCATGGCTTCTATCTTTATCAATCATTTCTCCTTTTCCCATCTTTTCTGAGTATGTGGCCGTATAAAGTGTTCTATGTATTTCTTTATTGCAGTCAAACTCACCTAGTACCATCATGGACATATGTGGTTTGACATTGTGCGAAGTAAGCAGCTGAAAATGATCATATAAAGTCCATACTTTGACTATATTTTTTGGTTTATGAATAGTGGTAGGGTCATAGTAATAATTAAATTTATTATTTCCACTAACAAACTCCCATTCTGCATGTGCATAAGCACTACAAGCTAGCACGCTGATAAGTATTACGAGTAATGAGCAGATAAGTTTCATTCTTAATAAAATAATTAATTGTTTTTCCACATTTATATAACGAATAACTTAGGGGAATACTGAGGAAGAGAGAGTTTTGAATGACAGCTTTGTGTCAAAAATAGACGTTAGTTTGCCAGTTGTACGGACTTGCTCTCCAACACAGCAATCATCCGCTTAGCATACTCCATGAAGTTCTTATCCGCTTCCGATGTTAACGAATCTGTTTTTGTTTTTTGCATCAGGTTCTCTAACCGGTCTATATGCTTTAAATCATTTTCAGTTGCCATACCTTCTGATTTCTTGAATAGCAACTTAATTCTATGCTCAGCAATATTAGTTAGGTTCATTTGAAGCTCCGAACATAAGCCGGTTAACTTTAACTAAGTTGGAATATTTTGCATGCAAGAGAATAAACCAGGCTTTTAACACTTCAGCTAGCATACTGAAGCTCACTTTGATTATTATTACAAAGATCAAAAGAAAAAACATAAGAAGCATTATAATGCTGAATAACTTGTCTGCATTCATAATTACCTCCGATATAAAGAGTACGTATAGGGAGGTTAATCACTTTCAACAGAATTGTCTGTGAGAAAGCACACACTATTGGATATATATAGAATATTTCCGTGACAGATAGAGTGAAACTGATGCCCAGGAATATCGGCTTTGTACCAAAAGCAGGCGTTGATCCTTTATCTAACCACTTGGTAGTTAGGCGCACCATATTTCCTTTTTCGCGACTATCCAAAAAAACTCTACATTCCTTTTTCGCGACTATCCAAAAAAAACTCTACATTGACAGTAACGCGTATTAAATCTTATAATAAGACCTTGATATCCTTTATAGGATCTAAAGGCCCATCTTTATCTTCCTCCCTGAACCAAAGAGGCCGCTAGCTTTGAAGTCTGGTGTTGTTAACCGGTGAACCTCTCCAGAAGAAAATATACTTCTAATCTCCGAGCATACTTCTGGAGAGAGGCACCCAAATAGTCCCAACAAAATTTCCTCTTAAGAGGCCTATAGGCTGCTGTCCGAAAAGTGTTTTCTTGTTTCATCAGCAACTAACCATGCTATCGAGAATATTTAAAGTTGTTACGTAAAGAATATTTATTCTTGATACGAAATAAACAATTAGAAACAAGCAAAATCCCCAGCATAATTCCTCAATATCTAATTTTAGGTAAACCTAATACACAATATTCCGTTATATAAATATAGACTCAATAGTATTTAACAAAAAATAATAAAAAAATTTAATTTAGTTGATTTGAAAATAAATTATGAAAGAAATAAATATATTATCTGAAGAATACCTTTCTAGCCTGAAAAGAAAAACATTTGATGAGCTTTCTAAATTAGAAAAATATCATGAAGAAAAAATTATCCGAGGAAGAAATTCAGGAACAATAGCTATTAGGAGAGATAGGATAAATGACAAGGAATTACGTATAGTCATTCAAATATACTGTCATTGGATTCTTGGTATTGGCAATATGTATGCGGATGGATTTAAAATAAACCGTGAAGGTCAGGCAAATAAACTAACAGAAGAAGAGTTATACGATTTCACATAATCTGAACCAGATTTAAATGCTTCTTCTTATACAAAACTGTTGATCAAATTCTTTTTTTCTCTAATATTTCCCGTTGATTGTAATTATGAACGGTATAGTCCTTTAAACCGGAGGCATACTTAATATGAAGATATATATGCTATCGATAAAAAATCCTGGCTTGAAACTGAGCAAGTAAAAGAAGGCTCGTACACAGCTATTTCTGTAGAAGTAAAGATAAATATTGGCCATGGTGCTTTTAGTGCTAAGAACTTAGATATGCATTTCCAAAATTTAGATGTATTTACATCTGAGTTAGATCACTTCATAACGGACAGAGACATAGCTCCTAGGCTCAATGGGACATACGATAGTTTTATAGAAATCTCTGGAAGTGTTAGTCACGTCTTTATTAAGTTTTGTATCGGAGATGAAAACTGTGGAGCAAAGACTCATCAATACAGTCTTTGTGGATCATTCGAAATAGAACAGGAACATTTAATCCCATTCTTAAAAATAATGAAGGGCATTAAATCGTAATTAATTCATCAAGCAAAGATACAAAAACCATACTAATTTATTTCAGTTAACAAACCATAGTTGAATTTAAAATAAAAACAGAGGTTTAAAAAACCTTATCATACCCTCAGTATTCCGCATTAAAGTCCGTTATATAAACTGTATCTAATTAATTCTGTTAATTTCATATAAATGAAATACAGAACGTTATTTATCTAGGAGTGTAAATTATGATTACTCTTAATCTTTCAGATATTCGTTTTATGGAGACAGTGCTGCCATTGTCAGAAGGTCACCGTGAATTATTAAAAAGCCTTCTATCCAAAAAGAAAAAAGCAATTCCTAATGAAGTTTCTGAAGAACTTGGAGATTTGTGTAGTGCTCGTCTATCTACACATGGTTTTGATGACTTCCATACCCCAACTGATGAAGGTAGAAAATTAGAAGAATTGCAAGATAAGCTGTATGGATAACTAATACAGCTAAATTTAGAAACTAGAACCAGTTGTTTTCAAGAATTCAATCTCTTCTACGGTTGATGTTCTACCTAGGACTTTATTTCTATGAGGATAACGACCAAATCTTGCGATAATATTCCTATGCTTGATTTCATATTCTAAGAGTTTCTGAATGCCACTATTTTCAATAAGCTTTATCGCTATCTTATGAATCTCAAAAGATTCGCTATGTATAAAAGGCATGTAGAAAAAATGTCGTTGTAATAGTTCAAGTTTGCGGTCATCTCTTGCTAAAATTGCTTCTTGAGAAAGTAACAAAGACAAAGTATCATAAGCAAATGACAATGCAGAGTTTCTAAACATATTTCTTGAAAATTGATCTAAAATTATAATTTCAGCTAGCCTGCCATCAGCTGTTTGTCGCCATTCAAATAACTCACATCGAATTGCTTTAGAGTGAATAGTAGAAAATCGATCAATTATAAGACTGTCAAACTTTTCATCTTTTGCCCACCAACGAGAAGACTCAATTTCTTCAAACCAGAATTTCAGTATTTTAGTGTGTTCCATTGTTCTAATTAGCTACTACATTTTCAGTAGTAAATTTTAAGCTATCTACATTACGCTAAATTAATCGAATACGTATTAATCAGAAGATACTAACAATGATCTGAGTGAGAGAAGTATATATAAGGTGCTGGATGTAGTCTTAATAGCCAGTATCTTAAGTAGTTATATTTTTATTTTATGGTGTAATTCACACTGTGGATATGCCAATGACAGGAGGTTGAGTCCTGTTCAGCATCTGTAGAAGAAAACTCTACTTTACGTCCGTCATCCAGCGTAAATTGTAAGCTATCAAAAGATTCTTCCTTTTCATTTGACCCCTTAGTTACTTTAATATCCGTTATTTTGCTGCCTTTGATTGACATAATGTCTTCCATGTAAATTTCTCCTCTTTGTCAATACAGCGTATGTGTCTCAGCCATTCAAAAATAGCATACCCCTTACTAAGCTTGATGGAAAGTGCTCAAATATTATTGACCCTGCTTTGTAATGGGAGTAGATTTGATAATCATATGCATTCCGTCCATTTACAACGGAGGATTCTGTTATGTCAGACTATCAGCCTCTTTCAGCACAGTATTTGTCAGGTACGGTTTTAGTTTCTCACCCTTCTCAATCCAAGTCTGTATCTCTTGAATCATCCGCTCTTGAGGTTATGACTGACCTTCGACACAACAATGCTGTTGTAATAGAGCCATATGTACCCATGGAATTTGCAAATTCATACATGATACAGTGTGGAGTACGTTCGTTACTTGTACTGAATCATGAGCATTTTCTTATAGGTATAATTACAGCAACAGATATTCTGGGCGATAAACCACTGCGTTTTATTCAAGAACGAAACATAAAACATAATGAAATTCTTGTTTCGGATATTATGACTCAACTCGAGCAACTTGAATCTATTTCGTTTGTAGAAGTACAGAATGCAAAGGTCGGGCAAATTGTGGCATGTTTACGTGACACTGGGCGACAACATATCCTAGTAACCGAGAATAATAGTAAGGGCAAGCTCTCAGTATGTGGGATTTTTTCATTTACTCAAATTGAAAGACAGCTTGGTACAAAAATTTCTTCAATGAAAATTGCTGGAAATTTTGCTGAAATTGAAGAAGTGCTGGCTGCGCATTAAGTGAATTTAAAGATTAAAGAAGTTTTATAATTTAAGGTAAACAGTTTATTAGTTCTTGTCCTGTAGATGTGAACAACACTATATGGAGTCTGCCATGCAAGAACCTATTAAAAAAATTATCCTGGCTACGGATTTTTTAGATTCTTCTAAAGATACCAGTAACCGTGCTTTATTTCTGACGCATGCTTACAAAGCAGATCTCATGGTTTTGCATGTATTAGACATAGATGAATGGTTCTTTCCAACACACAATTTTTATACCGGAGAGGGTTTTGACTTGTTGGCCACAAACCAGGCACAGGTCAGACAAGAGAGAAAGAAATCACTTAAAGAACTAACAGATTCCTTTGATTTAGACGCTGAGGCTATTTATACCGAAGGTGATCCCGGCCATGAGATTATTCGTGTTGCTGAAGAACGTAATGCTGATCTGATAGTCCTTGGAACTCATGGGCTCACAGGATGGAACCGGTTTACAATCGGTGCCGTTGTATCATTTGTTGTTAAGCATGCTCATTGTGATGTTTTTGCTGTCAGACCCAGGGCGAAGTAGAGCTCTTAATTAGGGGAATGCCGGTATATGTGGTTCTGTACCCTCTATTTCTATTTGGGGTAAATGTTGCTTTACACATTTTTCGATTTCGTCAACCCTACTTTTCGGTACATCAACTAGCAACAGTAGCTGCCCCGCTTCAATCGCTTCTTCAAACTGTTTAATCCGAGTATTATCAGTACTCACACCTATCATGCCCCCTGCCCATGCACCAATTCCTGCGCCTGAAAGAGTAGACATCAGTAAAACTCCTCCTGCAAGCATCGTTGCTGAAGCTGGAAGAGTAATTGCAACCAGCCCGGCAAGAATACCTGTTGATCCACCAATCGCCAATCCACGTTCAACCGCAGGAATGAAATCACTTTTCTGAAAGAGATTTGCCTCAGGTAAATCTTTCATTGGTGTTCCATGCTTTGCTATCACATGAATATGCCGCTCTTCTATTCGTGCCAATAGTAGTGCATCTACAACCAATTTAGTAATGGCAACATCGGGAACCAAAAAATATATCCGTCTCATCATAACCTCCCATATAGCTAACCAATTAAATGCTGTATCGCCTGTTGCTTTATTTATATTTAATAACAGTCTTGTCTTTCATGACAATCCTCCAAGCTACTTTGTACAGTGAGATAAGTTACAACAACGATCTGCTAAATACGATCTTGGCCGCATGCCATATTTAGTTTTTTGTTTTATTAAGATACTTCTAAGATTTGCAACTGATTTACTGACAATAGCCCAGACTGGTCCTATAGGATCATGTTTATCTTCTGAAACAGATTTGCTGTTTAGCATTATTCCCTCCTAACCTACCAGGCGAAACAGGAACATAACAGCGCATACATCTACAATTTATAGATGTGGTTTGCTACCAATTAATAGGACAACATTAGCTATAGAAAATTCATCAAAATAACCTTTTTTATTGGCTATGAATAAGTATTATAATTTCTTAACCCTTAAAATATTTTAATTTGGTATGTTTAGTAAAGTTCCATCTCAGCATTCCTTTCAAACCCGCCGTTATACTTATAACGGCAATCAAGCTGTGTAATAAGGTATCGGGCATGAGTGAAAAGTTATACCTTAAACCAAACCGGAAACTACAAATCGGAGCACTATTCTTTATTTTGCTCTGTATAGTGTCTCCTGTGTTTTTAAAGTTTTTATTACCCCAAATAACACCAGATCTAAATTCTTCTGTGGAAGAGTTTAAGAAATTTCATAGTTCCTTAAAACTGATTATGAACAGTACTTATCTGACTTTCGTAATCTGTATCTTATTTTTGGCGCTGTCCTTTCTTCGCGCAGGTTATCTTGCTCTTAAACTTGGGTGTTATCCTCCTCCTAATACTCCCTTACCTTTTCGAACCCGCATATACAAAGGAAAACGAGCCATATTTACAAGTTATATATCCATATCATTAGGTATTTTGATCGGGTTTTTAGTTGTAATACAAAGTTTCTATATGATTCCAGCCATAAACTACTCATTTGGTGGTTACTAGCCAATCTAAAATTAGCCCACTCTCAAGGTCTCCTCGTAGCTTATTGTTATGTATACATTAATTTAACCATACAATAAGCTATGTCAGTATGGGCCCTGGTATCCTCTTCAGCAACTAATTCAATATCAGTGCTTTAGGTTCTATAGGGCTTGTCGTTATATAGATATTCGGATCAAAATCAAAAATTGCCTAGAAAAGCACATGAAGTACCCAGTTACAGTATTCATATTACATTTTTCTTCTTATTCGTTCTGTATGCGCCAGGTGCTAAGGCTGCAAATAGTGAAACATCTAGATTAGCAAAAGTAGCTTCTAAAGCTGCAATAGATAAAAACTTTAAGCTGGCAAAAGACTCATTTGAACTAAATGAATTGTAAGTTATCTATAGTCTATGTCCCCAAGGAGGGGGCAAGTCCTCCTTTTCCGAACCTTCCCTATATCAGAAGGAGGCCGCCAGGCTTGATTCCCTGGTGCTGCAGACCGGTGACCTCTCCAGTACTAGGTTGTCCTAATCTAGGCAGCTCACTGGAGGGATTCGCCCTAAAGCTTATCCATAACACTTTGATTTAAATCAATAGGATATGCCTAATATTCAAAAAGCATCAAATCTTGAGCTAATAATTGAGCTAATGTTTGATGGAGAATGTCGGATGGTTAAGTCTCTCGTGGATGATGAACCAATTGACACCAGATTAATATGTAAATTACTGGCATCAAGAACCGGGAAGTTGCCCATCAATAAACTTGAGTATTGGTATGAGTGGTTTATTGATGATGCTACTCTCGAAAAAACTTCTGATAAAGATACATTAAAAAGATTGTACGACTTTAAATGTAATTACGATAAACCTATGTAAAGTGTCTAAGAAAGAATTTCTTCAAGGAATTAAGATTTTGTTTCACAAAAGTCTGTTATTTTGCACAGAGCAGACCCTCATAGATAGCCCATAACCTAAGTATTTTCCTAAAAAATCCGTTATATAAGTCATATATTAACAAGAAATGCAGAGAGTTCTCCTGCAAAAAAAGTAATGACTACTCTTAATCTATCAGATATTTTTTTTATGCGAGCGGTTCTTCCATTATCTGAAACTCATCGTGAATTACTCAATAAGCTTGTGACAAAAAATAAGAGGTCAATTCCTGACGAAGTTTCATACGAACTAAGTAATTTATGTGGAACACGTTTAACTACTCATGGGTTTGATGACTACAACAGTCCGACAGTGGAAGGAATAAAACTGAAAGAGTTATTAGATAAGCTATATAAGTAAGACTAACCTAGTTTAGGTATTAATAAGCCTATCGTAATGCCAGAGGGGTTGGATTCGAATATTCTGCTCTGATGCAAAATTAGTATTTAAATATTTTTCTTTTACCAAATTTTTTCTTCTGATTATCCGTTAGAAAATAATGAATAATATAATTGAGTTTCCTGAAAGCCGTTCTTTACGGATGGTAAAAGCCCTAAATGCATTTGATGCCATGGATGACTCTCAGCTTTTAGCTGATGAATTCAAGCTATTGGCTGAGTCCGGATTAGTTGAGGCAAATTTCTATCTGGGATGCATGTATGAAAATGGAAGTAATGGCCTGCCCAAAGACATTCCGCTTGCATTAGAACAGTATGAGCTGGCAGCAACAAAAATTGGGTTATTGGATGCCTATATGGCGCAGGCAAGACTTTTTTATCATGGAAATGGTGGTATTCAGAAAGATGTATGTAAAGCTAAAAATGTGTATGAGCAGATTAAAGACTATAACCAGAATCCTATCTCTTGTTTCATGCTTGGCCGTATATATCAATATGGGGAAGGAGTTGAGAAAGATCTTAGTAAAGCTGAGAAGTTATATAAAATGGCAATTGAACAAGGTTACGTATATGGTATGTTGAATCTTGGAATGTTATATACAGAGAAGAAAATGCATTTCTCTAATCTAGTTATGAGAGTTCGGGCTGGGCTTCAGACTTTCCAGATTGCTCGCAAGAACCCAAGAGATGTGCGTTTGCGGGGAGGATAAATGTATATTTTTATTAATCTTTTACCTCGTTCAAAACCTCAGTAATTTTTATTTTTTTACTTAACTGTTCAATGGCCATTGAGTCATATAGAGCAAGTATGTGTTTTAATTCTGAAGCTATAGATTCATCATTTGTATCTTTAATACTTTCTCCTAACCCACAGAAACGCCCTATATCTGCCAAATCTTTCGTGTCAGGCCATTCTTTTCCATCCGGTGTTTTTGATATAACTAATCTTAATGCAGTCGCTATCCAATTATCATGTTTGCGTGATGGCTTAGTCGGCTCTGGATTTTCTATTTCGGTGCTACGAAGCCCAAAAGCTTGGTCAAGGCTTTTCTCTTTGCCTTCAATATATGAGCGGATACACTCAGCAGCCCAAGATAAAGAGTCCTCTCCTGGCAATAGTGTAGATTGCATACTTAGAAAGGTTCCTACACTAGCTAAGTTTTCTTGAATTTCATCTTTACTTTTGGACTTCATAATTTAATGTTGTTTGCACGGTTGATAGACTCTTCAATAAACCTGATAGCTTCATCCGCATTTTCCCACCCGTCTAGTTTTACCCATTTGCCTGCTTCCAAATCTTTGTAATGTGTAAAGAAATGCGAAATTTGTTCCAGGAGAATTTCTGGTAAATCAGAATATTGCTTGATGCTGGTATAGTATGGGTGCAGCGCATCTATGGGAACAGCAAGGATTTTCTCATCGATACCTTTTTCATCTTTCATTTTCAATACGCCAATTGGACGTGAGCGAACAATGGAACCTGAAATGAATGCCACGTTACTGGCTACTATTACATCAATTGGGTCACCATCCTCTGAAAGAGTATGCGGTATAAAGCCATAGTTACAAGGATAACGCATAGAGGTGTGCATAATACGGTCCACAAAAAGTGCGCCTGATTCTTTATCCATTTCATATTTAACCGGCTCCTTGCCAAGTGGGACCTCAATGATGACATTAATGTCCCAAGGGGGCGCCATACCAATTGGTATTTTACTTATATCCATATCATTTCCTGATAGCAGTCAGTATAAGAAATGTATCTCTTTTTTTAGAAATAAATATTTTGTGATTATCAAAATAATGATTACAGATCCGGCTTTGAACCTGTAGCACCATTATACATATAACGTGACAGCTTTAATTGAGCGCTTGTTGATAGGGCTGTAGCAATGAGTATAGCCTTCTTCCTTTAATAAAAGGTATTTTAACAAAATAATGAGATTAATTAATATAAAGTGGGAAATAACACTATAATAAATCGGAAAGTAGTATATTTTGTGGGAAAAAATAATTTTGCTAATTAGCTTTGATAAACTTTTAATTCGATGTTTATTAGCAAAATTATGAAATAAGCAGTATTTCTGAGAATAGGTGTAATGACTAAATGTAGGAAGAATGTGAGCTGCGAGAATCTAGTATTGACACCCGTTTTGCTTCATAAGGGATACTGTTATTCATTGAATTAGCAAGGAAACTTAAGTTATTGTAGATTGTACGCTGTTATTTATCTTGTTGTTGTGGCGTCAGTTTTTTATGTTGAAGCTGTTTGCGCATTTGTTGGTTTTCTCGTTTTATCCTATCTTGTTGTTTATTATACTTTTGTAGTTGATTGTAGTATCGTTGTTGCTGGCGTATTTGATGTTGCTGCTGGTATTGTTGTTGCAGCCGGTCCATCTGTGAGCTTACTTGCCCCAGTGAGTTCTGAGAAAAAATCAATAAAAAATAGGTGCCACACAAAGCAAAGCTATTTTTTAAAGTCATATTTAGACTCCTTGTTTTTAACTCAGACACGTATAGATAAAGAAAAGTTTAGATCTGTCTAAATTTTATTACTAATTAATTATTTTCCACAGGCGTATTTCCACAATTTTTGGATTATGCGTCTGGATGGGATCGGGGTTGGGACCATATCGTATTCACGGCTATAAAGCGATCTCCCGCCACCCATATTTTCTGAGTGGGTAATGGAATATAGTATTTTGCTATATTCTTTCTTACAATCATATTCATCATGAAATTTTGCGGACATATATGGTCTGGGGCCGGCAGCCTCCTGGGCCGTATTATAATCGTATAAACTCCACATTTTTACCTTATTAGGAGTTGTTTTTCGGATCGTTTCAGGGTGAGCGTAGATGGTAACAGTTTTATTACTTCCAACCTTAATCCATGCTGCTACTGAGCTGGTACTTATGAGAGTCAATATTAAAATTAGTAACAGTTTGTTCATTTTTGTTACAAAGTAGATGTGACTTTATAAAATTTTCCATGCAGATAACTCTGTATTTACAGCATCTATATATTTCCAGCAGTCAGCCCGTTCAAGCGGTAATCCACGGTGTACTACATTATTTCTAAGCTTTACACCTGCTCTGATTAATTTAAAGTCGCACCAAGGTAACGCTTTTTCACTACACTGGAGTAATTCAGCAAGAATATGACTATTACAATCAAAATTCTCCTCACTTTTAAGCTGTTCTAGCACCATATTTAACACTGAAAATGCGTGAATATAAGGCAAGGTGTATGCAGTATTTACTAGTGGAGTCGGGTGGATTCCACCAGTATACCCATTTGATATAAATGTACTGCGCTGGATCTGTTCTCTGAGAGCCCCTACTCCGGACCACTCCCTTTGAATCTCAGCAAGTGTGACACTATTACGAATCACCGCGTTAATTTCCTTTTTTGATCGATTAGTCTATAAGAGAACAGACTAATTTTACTAAAGAATCAGGCGAGGAGATTTTAGCATGTGTTGTTGAGCTTTGAGTACATACTATGTAGATAAGCTAAAAACCAATAGATCATCCATTTTTCTCTGAACTTATGAAATAATGGAAGTGTTATGGCATAGTTATAGTATATATTAGGAATTTGTACCGGATCAGTATTTCTATAGCGTGAGGCCTGCTATAGAGAGCAAAGAATAAGTTGCACAGCCTAAAAAAACTAAATAAAAGTAAGTTTTCCTGAAAATAAAAATATCCTCGGGGGCAGCTTCATAAAAGAAATGCTTTATTTATGCGTATGAAATATTTAAATTATAGGATACCTTCAGTTTTGGAATTATCTTCTAGGCCTCCTGAAGTAGAGGTCAGAATTGAAATTCCGCGAGGTAGTTTTCTCAAACGTGGATCTACTGGCCATATCGATTTTATTTCGCCGTTTCCATGCCCGTATAACTATGGTTCCGTACCAAATTTCTTAGGGCTGGAGGGAGATCTTTTGGATGCACTGATTCTTGGCCCAAGACTGTCACTTGGGACCAGTATAGAAGTTAAGGCATGGGGAGCAGTGACATTAACTGACCGCGGAATGATGGATGATAAACTCATTTGCAGTAATCATCGTCCAAGTTTGATTGAATGTCAGAATGTCCTGCGATTTTTTCAAATATATGCAAAATGTAAAGGAATTTTAAATATTTGGAGAAGGCGTCCAGGACGAAACGCTTGTGAAGGATGGTGTGAGGCTACACAAGCAATCGCTCGCGCAGTTCCGTTACATGCCGGATCCTTGATAGCACCATCTGTAAAATTTTAACGCTAAAATTATCCTGAGCAGATTAATTCTGAATGTTGTAATACTCTGATCCAAATCTATTTTTCCGTACAAGAGATAATGTTTGGATTCCACACGTCGTTTTCATTCAAATAGGAAACAAATAGATAGTTTCGGGGTGGATAAATATGATATTCCTTTACCTTTACCCAACCACGCTCTTCTGCCATACATTTACTAACCTGTTTTCTCACAAAAGGAGAATCATTTTCAAGGTCGAGATTACAGGCAAGTTTAGTAGTTGCTTGTTTGCAATTGAGTAAATCTACTTCCCCTTCACCAGTAAGCTTAGTTTGATGTTTCCAGATGGTGCAGCCACTCATAGCAACTACAAGCATAATCGATATAATATGCTTATTCATTTCTGCATCCTTATTTTCCTAGAATTTAAAGTGTACGGTTTTAGTAAGGGAAGTCACATGGTTTCGTAAAACCAATAAAGTAAATTCTAGTACATAGGTGTCAGTTTGACTACTGTTTGACAGTGAAGCAGGTCGATAAGTAAGTTTCTGCTGAAAACAGAGACTACTTAATCAGTAGATATAGAAAGGAATTTTACCAACTAACTAGCAGATGAATTTGTATCTAATTGTTGCTCCATAGAGGGAACTAGCCGTATATTTGTACTAGGCTTTTCTGCTCCTTGCCTCAAATAGTTTCTATATTCTTTAACTAATTGTTTACGCTCTTTAATTTCTTTTTGGAGACAAATTGCCTTATTTTGCAGACGTAAAATAGTTCGCTCGTCCTCTTTAAGCGAAATTGTCATTGATTCAATATATTGAGTTTCATTGGTAATTATACGACGCAATAATTCTTTCGTATCCCTCATCAAGTCCCCTGATATTATTTTGGTTTTATGTTAGCCGTAAACAGTTTTCGTGCCACAATCAGGCACTCACACTGTGATTCTATATA
This sequence comes from Nitrosomonadaceae bacterium, assembly GCA_965205785.1. Taxonomy (GTDB): domain Bacteria; phylum Pseudomonadota; class Gammaproteobacteria; order Burkholderiales; family Nitrosomonadaceae; genus BJGV01. The sequence goes on along the minus strand of OZ242188.1, from coordinate 824,597 downwards.
AAATAAAACGTTACGGAATTTTTTAGCGGAAACACACCATTCACTCAAGCGGGATTAACATCAGAGCGTAAAAATTTTCGACAAATAATCATTAATCGCAAGGTGGAGATATCAGAAAAACTTACTTAGGTTTACTGTTTTCTAATATATATTTAGCTAGTCGTTCCGCTGGTTTACCCTTTATATTTGGGAAGGCAGGCATAGTTGTACCACCGGATTGTATTTTTTTTATAATAGCTTCTTTACTTGTTTTATCTGCACTAAGTTGCATAACAGCACCAATTCCAGGTTTATGGCATTTAGTACAGTTAAGACTGAATATTTCTTCCCCACTAATAGTGTCGGGTGGCGTGTAATTATCAGTTTTTGAGCAGCCGACTAAAGCAATAAAAATATATGTAGTTAACATTAAAGATACTGTTTTCATTTTTATGGGCGAGCTTAAATAATTAATAATTCAATGGGTTATATGGATTGTTTGTTGATTTTTACAGACTTACGATTCACGTTAATTTTATCATATGAACGTGTCTGTTGATATATAAACGATTGAATCTAAGTAAACGATTATAAGAAAATAATTTTTTAGCCAACAAAAATTATTTTCTTGGTTTCTCAGATAGTTCCGGCTTTTTGCCCAGGAAATAAGAACCAGCATGGATTACATTAGCCATCTGATATTTTCCAAGAATAATATCCAGATATTTTATCCAAAAAAGTAGCCATTTGAACAAATCTACATTGATACCGTAAATAACCTTGTTGTTGAATGAAAAAATCATTGCACAGAAATGTACTAATAAATGACACATGCATGAGGCAGATCCGCGATTGAATCCATTTTCAATACATTCAAAATCTTCGCATATTATCTTAAGTCCGTCGGAAGTGAATCTGTAACAGTCGTATGGATCTGAGCTAAATGGAAATATGAACGGTACGCTAACATATATAATTCCTCCCGGACGAAGTATCCGTTGTATTTCTTTCATAACTTTATGAGGATAGTGTAAATGAATAAGTACACTGACACAGACAACACAGTCAGCTGAGTTATCCTTTACCATAGAAAGTTCATGCGCATCAGCTACGATATCGACTCCGGGACCATCTTCTATGTCTACACAAATAATCTGTGAATTATCAGGAGGTTTTCCAAACGCATATTCTCCATCCACAATATCTTTTGAGCCGATATCGTAAATTATTGCATTATCCTGTAGGAATTCGTATGGGCTGTGCTCAAATTCCTTGAACATGAAGTTAGTAGACGGCGGTGTCGGCAGCTTATGATAAAGCTGTCGAAGGAAATTTATAAACATGGAATCTGACATTAGTTTCCTTATTTAGAAATAGTATTTTTATTGAAAGTGCAAACACTATAAGGACCGGGGAACAAAAAGAAAAGGCTTAGTCAGAGAGATGTGCGAGGGTATTACCAGAGATTATTATGCAAACATACTTTTCGAGAACTTCTACGATGATTTCTTTAATTATGTTAAAGTTTTCTTTTTTTATAATAATGTGAAAATGAATCATGGATATGTACGAATCTGATCACACTAAATTTATGCGGGAGCTTTTCAATAAGAACCCGAAATTAGCAGAAAAACAAAAAGAAGCACGTGCTATTTGGTGGGATAAAAAATTAGATAAAGAAGAGCGTAAGCGGTTCAAAGAATCAAATATTCCCCAAAAAGCTTATGTTTATTTCGGGCAGAAATAGTGAGGCAGGCAGATATACAAAATACTAAAGTACCTATTTCCTAATGACGTAATACAAAAACAGTATCTAATATACCTCATTGCTAAGTCCTGGCCTCGATATATGGTAGATTTTCCAAAGCCCTGCATTCCAACATCGCCAGTTTTATCATTTACTTCATTCAGTGGTGATAAGCATCAGCATGTGCCTTCAGTGCTTGATGCAGGTAGTGCAGAGTTTGTTACCAGCGGCACTATAGCGATTGCATTAGCATTGCAACAAATGAAAATTGGGAAGAATGATAAAGTATTGCTTCCTGCTTATCACTGTATTTCAATGGTAGAGCCGGTGGTTCAGGCAAATGCCATCCCAGTATTTTATAAGATTAATGCTGATACCTCTGTGGATCTTGATGACATACAGGCTCGACTTGACCGTTCTACAAAATTACTTCTTATCACACATTATTTTGGATTTCCCCAGGACCTTTCAAAATTGCGTAATTTTTGCGATAAACACAATATATTGATGCTGGAAGATTGCGCCCATGCTTTTTTTGGCGAATATAATAAGAGACCGCTAGGGTCATTTGGCGACTATGCTATTGCCAGTACTATGAAATTTTTTCCTACATCGGAAGGAGGGTGTCTTGTTTCTTCGCATCATCCTATCACTTCACTGCATTTAAAATCTGCTGGGGTGACTTTTGAAGTGAAAGCCGCACTGGACGCTTTGGAAAGAGGGTTTGAATATGGCCGAATGGGATTTCTACATAAATTATTGTATTTGCCAATTTATTTCAAAAAGCTTATCTGGGGACTTGTAAAAAAAAGAGTACGATCTGAGAAAGTAAATTTTGAGCCTAATTTTTCGGAAGAGGAGTTTGAAATTGAAGAAGAGTGGCTAAACAAAACCTCCTCCACTTTCTCACAGTATTTGATCAGAAAAATGTCTCAAACGAGAATCGCTGTAAGTAGACGTAAAAACTATACTATATTATTTGAATCGTTATCTGGTTTACCAGGATGTCGCCCTTTGTTTGACAAACTGCCTAAGGGGGTTATTCCTTATGTTTTTCCTTTGTTTGTAGAGGAACCGGACAAATTTTTTAGACCTTTAAAAAATCATGGCGTACCAGTGATACGTTTTGGAGAATTTTTGTGGAAGGGCATGGATGTAAATATTTGTTCTGTAAGTGCCAGCCTTTCAAAAAGAGTTTTTCAGTTTCCTTGTCATCAGGAATTGACAGCGGCAGAATTGGACTGGATGATAAAGGAAATAAAAGAAATTATTTTATCAGATAAGATTACCAGTAAGTGAAGTGGCGGCTAGATTATGGAACGATATTTATTAACAAAATGAGCAGGGAAAATATCATTCTCTTGGGTGCGTTATATTGGAAACTAGTATTTCACCATTCAAATTAAAATAACAACGGAGTAGTTATGCAGAACCTTGATGAAGTTCGAGAAATTTTATCTGATGTGCTTAGTCTTGGGGAGCGAAAAAGTTCCCTTAACGCGGACTCAGGTTTACTGGGAAGTATTCCAGAATTAGATTCGATGGCGGTTGTAAATGTAATCACAGCTTTGGAAGAAAGCTTTGGTATTACGGTGGATGATGATGAAATTAGTGCTAAAACATTTGAAACTCTTGGTAGCCTTGCTAGCTTTGTTGAGCAGAAACTGGCTGAATGAAGAATTTCCCCAGTACCTCCCCTGCAGAACCTTTTTTCCTGAACACTGAATTTGGTGATTGATTTTGCCTTTACCATACTCCCCATCCAGATAAAAAATGTCTCGGCGGATTCATCTATGTTCATCCCTTTGGTGAAGAAATGAATAAATCGAGGCATATGGTTGCTTTGCAAGCAAGAGCATTTGCCTCAATGGGATTTGGCGTATTACAAATTGACCTGTTTGGTTGTGGGGATAGTCAGGGAGAATTTGTAAATGCACGTTGGGATATCTGGAAACAAAACTTAGAAGTAGCAAGAAATTGGCTTGAAAAACGTATTACTGCGCCAATTAGTCTTTGGGGGTTACGTCTAGGCGCATTACTTGCGCTAGACTTTGCCCGTGGCTCCAAAAAAAAATTCGAGCGGATTATTTTATGGCAACCGGTAATTAATGGCGAACTATTTTTAACTCAGTTTTTACGATTAAGAGTGGCCAATGAAATGCTTGGTAGTACGAATGAGAAAAACTCTGGAACAAAGGCTTTACGAAGTTTACTTGCTGCTGGTGAGCAGATCGAAGTAGCTGGCTATGAACTTACCTACGAGCTTACGAGTGTAATTGAAAATTTAAGAGCAATAAATCTTAGAGTATCTGAAGTTCTTTTTGATTGGTTTGAAATTGTTTCAGATTCGAGTCGCGCTATGTCACCCGCAAGCACAAAGGTTGTTAAGGAATGGGAGAAGGAAAAAGATGGTAACCTTAATGTACACCTTGTCCCCTGTACACCTTTCTGGGCAACTCAGGAGATTTCAGAATGTCCTGGGCTTGTCTCAGCTACTGCAGAAATTTTGACTAGATAACAATCATGGATATACAAGAGCATGTTTTTAGTTTTTCCTGTCAGGGGTCCTGGCTTTATGGAGTTTCCAGTTTGCCTAGCGAAGCTATTTCTCGGGGAGTTTTGATAGTTGTGGGTGGACCACAGTATCGGGTAGGAAGCCATCGGCAATTTACGTTACTTGCTCGAGATCTTGCAGCCCATGGTGTGCCGGTAATGCGGTTTGACTACAGAGGTATGGGAGATAGCGAAGGAGATGCCAGAAATTTTGAGGAGATATAGGACGATCTATATTGTGCAATTGATCAGTTTTTTGAGAAAGTTCATTCTCTGAAAGAGCTGGTGATTTGGGGATTATGTGATGCAGCTTCAGCCGCGCTTTTCTATGCGCATCAGGACCGGCGTGTGACTGGCCTGGTGTTGCTAAATCCCTGGGTAAGGACAGATGAGGGTATCGCCAAAGCTCGACTAAAACATTATTATCTTGATCGTTTTTTTGAACCAGAGTTTTGGAATAAAATCCTACGAGGGAATTTCAATATTATAAAGTCGGTTCAATCCTTCTCAAGGAATGTCAGTACTACTTTGTTAAGTAGAAATGAAAAAGTCACAAATGAGACTTGTAGTTCTAGTTTACTTCCAAAAAGGATGATGGAAGGGCTTACACGTTTTGAAGGTAAAGTACTATTTATTACAAGTGGCAATGATATTACGGCCAGGGAGTTTACAGATTTAGTGAAAGCTTCTCCAGCATGGCAGAAATTATTAAAATCCTCTAATGTTAAGCATTCTAATATTCCTGAAGCTGATCATACATTTTCCCAAAAAAAATGGCGAGACCAGATTTCCACCTGGACAAGAGAGTGGGTTCAATCATGGTAAAGCGGGTTTTGATGATTGCGTTTCACTATCCACCCTTACGTGGAAGTAGCGGAATTCAGCGTACGCTAAAATTTTCTAAATATTTGCCAGAATTTGGCTGGGATCCTATAGTTTTAACAGCGCATCAAAGGGCCTACCAAAGAATAGGAAACGATCAGCTTAGCGAAATTTCAAAACAGATATCTTATAGAGCATTTGCTTTGGATACTTCCAGGCATTTGTCGTTTAAAGGACGTTATCCAGGATTTTTGTCATTACCAGATCGTTGGGCTTCCTGGTGGCTTGGCGCAGTTCCTTTAGGCTTATTTTTGATTAAGAAATATAGGCCGGATATTATCTGGTCCACTTATCCAATTGCAACAGCGCATCTAATTGGTCATAGCCTTAGTCGTTTAACAGGAATTCCCTGGATATCAGACTTTAGAGATCCAATGGTTGATGAGGTTTATCCATTTGATCCACTTACCCGTCGTACACATTTATGGATTGAAAGAAAGGCTATCAACCGATCCTCTCAGATAATTGTTACTACGCCAGGGGCGATTAAAGATTTTGAGAAAAGGTTTCCACAAATTCCTGCTTCGCGGTTTTGTCTGATTGAAAACGGATTCGATGAAGAAAGTTTTGCAACAGCTGAAGCAGCGATTAGGGAAAAGCAGGATCAGAACAAACAATTAGTTTTGGTACATAGTGGGATTATTTATCCTTCTGAGCGTGATCCCATTCCATTCTTTGGAGCTTTAGCGGATCTTTCTCAACAAGGTTTGATATCTCCTGCCAGTCTTAAAATAATCCTGCGAGCTACAGCACACGATAGCTATCTTTTAGAGCTTATTAATCAGTACGGTATCGGCGAGATTGTTTTTTTAGCTCCACCTGTATCTTATCAGGCAGCCTTGTCAGAAATGTTAGCGGCAGATGGATTGTTAATTCTTCAGGCATCCAATTGTAATAATCAAATACCGGCAAAACTATATGAATGTCTGCGCGCTCGTCGTCCGATCCTAGCATTAACTGATCCGATTGGGGACACTGCTATAGCATTAAAAAAATTAGGAATTGACACAATAGCTCCACTGGATTCGAAGGATCATATTATGCAAAAATTAATTCATTTTATGACAATGGTGAAAGAGAATAACGCGCCTGTTGTATCAATAAAAAAAGTAATGACAAACTCCCGAAAATCTAGATCCAAAGAGTTGGCGGCTATTTTTGATGGTGTAGCTGGAGCAAAATAAGTATTTTTATTCCTGTAGTCATAGGCTTATTGAAATTTCTCTATGAGTTACAAATGATAAGTAATCTTGTGATTTAATTACAAAAAATAAGTAATATTGTGATTTTTTCACAGAATTCTGTGAAAAATAGCATTATTCTAGCGAAAAATTATAGATGTATTGGCCTACTTAAAGCGGGATGCTATGAAAACTCTATCTAGAATTATCCTATTATTACTATTGGCAGTTACAACAAACCTTCAGGCGGCAAAAACTTTCTGTGGTGAGCTGGATGCCTGGGACCAGTTCGGTCCTTTTGACTATAGAACAGCTTCAAAAGAAAACTTGGAAATTGTAGAAAGCCAGCATTTCACCCAAAATATTAGGAATCTGATACGTGGTGAAGATGCTTTTCTTGGCGATGACATTACTTATACTTTGGTGCGATTTCCTGAAATTAAAAGGGAGGGCAGAGGATGCTCTAGTGCAATATCAGGAGGCAGTCAGGTTACAGCCGGAAAATGCCAATATTAACTATAATATCGGACTGTTGTATCTAAAGAAAAAGAATTATGAAAAATCCGTGACTTATGCAAAGAAAGCATATGAATTGGGCTTTCCGCTGCCCGGACTTAGAAACAGGCTAAAAAAAGTAGGAAAGTGGGATGGTATTTTGGAGGAGAGAAGTGATGAAGAAATAGATGTAAGTGCCGATCAAGATTCACAGGGATAGCTTTCTATAAGATAGAAAAAACTACCAGTACCTAATTTCTAAAAATGAAAGTGTTTTGTGTTAATGGCATAAATTATTTTGTGTTTTATCACTGTTAACTTCCCTGAAAGACTCGCCGAAATTTGCGCATAAGCTCCAAAAAACCAGATAGTTCTGCTTCAAATTCCAGCTGAGTAATATTCTCCCCGTCCAGGAAACGACGAAGTGCAAAGCGCTCTGTATCAGAATAGTTAAATCCAGAAAGACAGGTAGTTGCACTTTTAACCCCCAATTTTTGTAGTAAGGGAAACTGTGAAGGATGAAACTTTCCACTAGGATAGCAAAGGTGCTGAAGCGGTCCATTAACAATACCTTCAAGAATCGAACGGTTTTTAACGATTTCATTTTCGATACCTTCAGGATCATTTACAGGCAGGCGGTGACAGTGGGTATGTAGTTGCAAATCCATACCGTCTGAGGGAAGTTGTGCTAGTTGTTCTGTGGTCATCAAGCGAAAAAGAGGGTCGTTTTTATCTGAATTCAGGTTAATGTCTAGTATCTCCGGTATCTCCGAAAGCTTGAGTAACATGGCCTGCTTGTCTATATCATTCCATTTCTTACTAACTTCACAAATATGACAGGCTGCCCGCTCCCTTTCATTCGAAGAACTCAAGTCAATTATTTCTGTATCTAATCCAATAGAACATAAATCTAAAGTTTTACTTTTCTTTTTCCAAAGTAAATATCGTAGCGTAACGTCAAATACAGGAACTTTATTTGTTACATCTCTAGTCGTTACATATAGGGTTGAAGGAAAGTTATATTTTTTTAAAATTGGTGCAGCCTTTGTACCAATTCCTAGCCAGCCATCATCAAATGTGATAACCAATGCTTTTGGCGGTAATGTTTTCTGATCTATACCTGCCAAAGCCTCATCAAGGGAAAGAACACAAAAACCATGTTTTTCAAGATACGCCATACGTTCTCGAAAAGTATCTTCTCGCATAAATAATTTTGGCTGAAAATCATGCTCATCCTGAAGTGATATACCGTGATAACAAAGTACTTGCAGTCCTTGTTTGGTTAACGTCTGTGCTAGTGTGAAGCCACCAAGCATTTTTATGGCAGTTAGTATTTTATGGCGGAATAACATATTAGTCGGGTTTTAAAATAGATTTTCTAGCCTGATTTGCAGTATCCCATTTGATTTGCCACATCATAAATGTAAATCAGCGGCATATCAAAAAAACGGCTCCAACCGTTAGGTTGAAGCCGTTCTGATACAGACACAAGGACTCTATTTATTTAGAGATAGGTCCTGGCTTTTTAGATTGCTCCATGATGTTGTTATCCCATTTACCATCAACCATCATATGAGCAGCTGCACCGAGCAGAACTGCTTCAATCAGGTTATGACTGAGATAAACGTATAAGCCTGGCTGCACAAACTGATATCCGGCAGCAACAGCAGATCCACCCGGAACAAACCAGGTTTCATAGCCAGTATCCGGTGTATCACTGAATGAACCACCTTGCCAGACCAAGTCAGCATGGCCACCAATCAGATGTGGACGGGAATCACGGTTAGCCTGAGAGTGGATGAAAAGAACTTTCTCGCCCACTTTTGCTTTGAGTGCATTATCACCCGTTAGTGCGCCGGCAGTACCGTTGAAAACGACATGACTTGGAACGAGTCCTTTTGAAGTTTCCAGCATGTCAGCCATACCTTCGAGTGGCTGGCTATATTTCTTGAATTTGCCGTCTTTACCTTTAGGTAGATAAAGATCCTGTTCACCTATGTAATAGGCACGGTCATAACGCCATGGCTTACCTTTAGCATCTGACAGTCCTTTACGAGGCAGAATCATAACAGCACCATTCATTCCGGACATGGTATGGAAAGGAATCATGGTTCCACCCGGAGCGCAGTGATAAACAAATACGCCTGGTTTGATTGCTTTCCAGGTCAGTACCACTTCTTCACCCGGAGCTACTTTATTTAATTCTGCACCACCTAGTGCACCCGTTGCAGCGTGGAAATCAAGATTATGTGCCATTGTGTTGGTTTTTGGGTTAACCAGCGTCAGCTCAACCCAGTCACCTTCATGTGCCACGATCATAGGAGCAGGCACTGAACCATTGAATGTCAATGCCCAGTAGCTTGCATTTGCATCAGCCTTCATTAGTTTTTCTTCGACAACCAAACGTACCGCTACTACTTTAGGTCCTCCCTTAGCCGCCTGATCATGCTTGGGCAGGAAAGGTGGAGCTACTAGTTCTTGCGTTACCCGAGGTGTACCGGATGGTGCGTTTGCCATAACCTGTGTGGCACCGATACAAAATAGTCCAAATCCGACGAATGCTTGCACAACCTTGTTCATATTTCCCTCCATTAAATAATAATTACCGAGCATAAATCTTATTTGCCCACTACTTGCTACTATTACATCCTGGGATGCGACAATTTGTCACCTTTCCTAAATTGTCGTGCCTTGTTATATTGCTGTCTCATCATCATAAAACTAACTATTTAGTTAGTAAGAAGAATAAGTTAATACCTGAGTAAAGAAGTACCATACTATACATACTTAAGCTATCTCTGTCCATGTAGTTTTTACGTGCTATAGACTGCATTTTAGTAGCTCAGACTTCAAAGTGCCTCAAACACACTTGCTGCTCCCATACCGGTTCCAATGCACATTGTGACCATTCCATATTTTTGCTTATGACGGCGCAAACCATGGAGCAGCGTAGCAACACGGATGGCGCCGGTTGCACCCAGAGGATGACCAAGCGCAATTGCTCCTCCTAGGGGATTAACTTTGGTCTGATCCAGTCCCAGATCACCGATGACCGCGAGGCTTTGAGCCGCAAAAGCTTCGTTTAATTCAATCCAATCTAGATCGTCTTGTTGTAGCCCAACTTGTTTAAGTACTTTTGGGATCGCCTTGATCGGTCCAACACCCATTATTTCAGGTGGTACACCGGCAACAGAAAATCCTATAAAGCGCCCAATTGGAGTTAGATTGAAACGTTTCAGTGCTGATTCGCTTACGACAATTACTGCACCTGCACCGTCAGACATCTGTGAGCTATTACCTGCTGTAACCGAGCCTTTACTTGCAAATACAGGCCTTAATTTAGAAAGAACATCCTGATTAGTACCTGGCCGCGGTCCTTCATCAGCATCTCTTATGGTAGAGATACTACGGATTTCATGTGTAGTCAGATCAGGCCTTTTTTCTTCAACAGCATAAGGTGAAATCTCCTGGCTAAATTCATTTGTCTCAGCGGCTTTAAGTGCCCTACTATGACTTGTCACTGCAAACTCATCCTGTACTTCACGGCTTATTTTCCACTGTTGAGCAACTTTCTCTGCAGTCATGCCCATACCATAGGCAATCCCAACATTCTCATCACGTAAGAATATGGCAGGATTCATGGCCACCTTATTACCCATCATTGGTATCATGCTCATGCTTTCCGTACCTGCAGCTATCATGATATCTGCTTCACCCAGGCGGATTCGATCTGCAGCCAAAGCTACTGCCTGAAGTCCGGAAGAACAAAAACGATTAATGGTCATACCGGCTACGTTATCCGGTAGTCCTGCAAGCAGTAATGCAATGCGAGCTACATTCATTCCTTGTTCTGCTTCCGGCATAGCGCATCCGACAATAACATCATCAACTGCTGCAGGATCTATCTCGGCGCATTGTTTCATAGCAGCCGTCAAAACATGTGCCAGCATGTCATCAGGTCGTACGGCCTTAAACATGCCGCGCGGTGCTTTGCCAACAGGTGTTCGTGTTGCAGAAACAATATAGGCATCTTGAATTTGTTTTGTCATGTTACGTCTCCGGTAAGACTTAGCTTTAGTTTCTAAGTGGTTTGCCTGTCTTTAACGTATGCTCCACTCGTGCTTGAGTTTTTTCTGTAGCCAGCAGTTCAATAAATGCTGTTCGTTCTAATTCTAAGAACCAGTCTTCATCAACCAAACTACCAGGAGTAAGATTGCCGCCGCACATAACATAGGCAATTTTGTTACCTATTAAATAATCATGCTCTGAGATGTACTTGCCCTCCAGCATATTGACAAGTAGAGATTTAAGTGTGGCTACTCCGGTAGATCCTGCCACTGGAAATTTGCCGTTTTTTAGTGGTGGGCGGTAGCCTGCTTCAGCCAAAGCGCTTGCCTGCATTTTGGCAGCATGCAGTAATTCGAAACGGTTCATAATTATCTTGTCAGCGGAGCGTAAAAAACCCAGTTCTTTAGCTTGCTCGGCACTTTTTGCCAACTCGGCGGTTGCGACTGTTTTAAAATAATTTTTTAGCATTGCTAGCGGATCGTCTTCCATTGTATTTTGTGTTGCGCGTAATGCAAATTCTTTACAGCCTCCGCCTGCCGGCAATAAGCCAACACCTGCCTCCACAAGACCGATGTAACTTTCGAGGGTTGCTACAGTCTGGTCGCTGTGCATCACAAACTCACAACCACCACCTAACGCAAGTCCATCTACCGCTGCCACGGTTGGGACCATCGAGTATTTAAGGTCTTGTGAAGTCTGCTGGAATTGCGCAATCATTGCTTCCACTTCAGCTAGTTTTCCGGCCATCAGAGCATCAGCTAAATTAAGATTTCGGGCAGCCTTGAGCACAGTAGACCGCGCTGCTTTCTTTAGTTTTTTTGTCAATACACTGAGCGTAGAGGGAGGGCTGCTGTTTTTTAGGCGTTCTGTTGCTTTTTGTAAATTTGCTCCAGCAGAAAATGGCGGTTCCGTCTGCCAGATTACCAAAGCACGCCAGTTTTGTTCTGCTTCTTCTATGGCCTGTTGCATTCCATCTAAAACATCAGTACCGATAGTATGCATTTTGCTTTTGAAACTGACTATTGCAATATCATCGTCTCCTGTATACCACATTCGGATTGCATCAGTTTCAAATATGGTCTTACCATATTGTTTTTCTTCACCCATGATCTTGTCAGGGAACAGTTGTCGTTGGTATACCGCCAAGCCTGAACGGAGATGCTCAGTTTTAGTTTGTGGGGCGTATGACCCTTGTTTTGAATGAACCCCACTGCGCTTAGCTTCAAGCGCCCAGCTAGGTAGTGGTGTAGAGCTCATACTTTTTCCTGCCGCGATATCTTCATTAATCCAAGTTGTAATCTTGTTCCATCCTGATGTTTGCCAGATTTCGAACGGCCCTTGATTCCAACCAAAGCCCCAGCGAATTGCGAGATCAAGATCGCGTGCATTATCAGCAATTGAAGCAAGATGGATGGCACAATAATGAAATAAATCACGGAATATTGCCCAAAGAAATTGGGCCTGCGGATGAGGGTTTTCATGGAGTGCTGAGAGCCTTTCTGTAATTTTTTTGTATTTGAGTAGCTCTTTGATTTCGTTGTTACATTTATTCGTAGAAAGACTATATTCTTGTGTTATTGGATTGAGGACATGAATATCCTTACCAGTTTTTTGATAAATACCGCATTTGGTTTTTTGTCCAAGCGCCCCTTTTTCAATCAGCGCTTGCAGCCAGTCCGGCACAACAAAGTATTTATGCCAAGGGTCATTAGCCAACGTGTCACGCATAGTATTTACCACATGTGCTAACGTATCTAATCCTACTATATCAGCAGTACGGAAAGTGGCGCTCTTAGGACGGTCGATCAGGGCGCCGGTTAGAGCGTCTACCAGATCAAATTCCAACTCAAATTCCTTGGCATGGTACATGGTTGCAAGCATAGAAAATACACCTACTCGATTGGCGATAAAGTTAGGCGTATCTTTCGCTCTTATAACCCCCTTCCCAAGAGAGGTGACTAAAAAACTTTCCAAATCATCAAGCATTGTGGCATCACTATTTTCGCAGGCAATCAGCTCAACTAAATGCATGTATCGAGGCGGATTAAAAAAATGAATGCCACAAAAACGATTACGCAAACCTTCTGGAAATGCGCGAGCTAACTGGTTGATGGAAAGCCCTGAAGTATTGCTGGCAAAAATTGTATGTTCACCAAGATTCGGCGCAACTTTTTTATAAAGTTCGGTTTTCCACTCCATGCGTTCCGCGATTGCTTCAATTACTATGTCGCAGTCCTGAAGTAAGGCAAGATGTTGATCATAATTGGCAGGTTGGATATAAGTTGCTTTAGTTGCAATTGAAAGTGGTGCAGGTTCTTGCTTTTGCAAGTTTTTTACGGCTTTTGCCACGTTAGCATTGGGGTCGTCTTGTTCTGCCGGGAGCTCAAAAAGTAGTGTTTCAACGTTAGCATTAATCAGGTGTGCTGCAATTTGTGCACCCATTACACCTGCGCCTAATACAGCTACCTTGCGTACAATGAAATTATTGTTACTCAATTTCTTCTCCTGTCTGATCCGGTCTTTATTGTTTTTGTGGGACTACTCGTGGTCTGCGTTTTTCATCTACCGCCACATAAGTTAGCACTGCTTCGGTTACCTTAATACAGATTTCTTTATCTCCTTCGCGAGGCCCTCGTTGAGCGTAAACAGAAACATCTACTGTAATTGAAGTGTGTCCTACCTTTGTAATTTCAGCGTAAAAGCTTACCAGATCACCAACAAATACTGGCTGTTTAAATACAAAATTATTTACTGCAACTGTAGCTACCCGTCCACCCGCATAGCGGATTGCTAAAAGACTACCAGCTATATCAACCTGTGACATTATCCAGCCCCCAAACACGTCACCAGCATGATTGGTGTCTGTTGGCATGGGAACTATCCTAAGTGTTGGATCACAATCTTGTGGTAAAGAAGTATGGATTTCTTTGTTATTACCCATTTCTGGTATACCTTATCGTTTTTTGGTCAAGCAATTGGAAGCACATACAAATATATCTTAGTGTCCTTCATAGAGCTTATTAACCGTAGCCTGGTAATGCTCCAATACCTTAGCCCGTTTTAGTTTCAGGGTGGGTGTTAGCATACCATTCTCAACGGTCCATGGTTCCGGTACCAGTGCTACGCGATGTATTTTTGCATAGCCCGGGAATTCGCGTATCTGATGTGTAATTTTCTCCAGAAGAATTTCTTTCATTTTCTCGTTTTGTATCAAGCTACCTATTTCTGGGTCAAGCTTATGCTGAAGAGATATTTTTTCACGGCCATCACGATTCATAACTACTAATACACTTAGATATGAGCGTCCTTCACCTATTAACATTACTTGTTCGAAAAGTGGGTCACGTAAAATTGCTGTCTCCATATCTGTTGGTGGAATTTTCTCACCAGTAGACATAACAATAATTTCTTTTAGACGTCCAGTGATCGTTATTATTCCACCATCAATACGAGCCATATCTCCTGAGTTGAGCCATCCATCTGGAGCCAAAACTGATGCAGTGGCTTCAGGATTATTCCAGTAACCCAACATAACGTTGGGACCATGAATAAGCAGCGCATTATTTTCACCAAGCTTTACTTTTACACCAGGAATAGCATGACCTACACTTGACGGAACATTATTCTCTATACTATTGGTGCTGGCTACCGGACTACATTCAGTCATACCATAACCTTGCAAAATTGGTAATCCAAGGCCAATAAACATTCGTGATACTTCAGTTGACAATGGAGCTCCACCTCCCATTGCAAGTCGCAGCCGACCACCTAGTTTACTCATTACTTCTTTTGCCACAAGTGCATTTAGAATAGGCCATAACAGGTGGGATACTTTCTTGGCCCCCCTCTGCTGCTGTAGCTCAAAGCGACTATACCCCACTTCAACAGCATAGTTAAATATAAGACGGCTGAGGGTAGATTTTTTTTCCAGTTTGGCATGAATTGCAGCATAAACTCGTTCATAAATTCGTGGGACCGAAATAAGAACAGAAGGGCGAATCTGTACCAGATCCTCTTGTAGTTGCTGTATTGAACGTGCATAAGCAACTGTGGCTCCGCTCATTAAGGGAAGGTAGTATCCTACAGTGCGTTCAAATGCGTGTGAAAGTGGTAAAAAAGAAAGAAACAAGTCATCTTGCCTAACCGGTACAATTTGTAGGCAGCTGTTTGCATTAGTTAGCAGATTATGATGGCTAAGCATTACTCCCTTTGGGCGACCTGAAGTACCCGATGTATACATGATCGTGGCGAGATCATTTGGTTTGTGTTTCGCGTGTTGTACTTCTCCTGCTTCTGCCGGTAGCCAATTACAAAGTGCGGATATGTCACTATCCAAAGCTTCTTTGGTACAATTTTCAAATGAATTTATCGTTACAATTCTAAACAGTTCGCTCATTTGACCACGTAATTCTTTTAGTGGCTGCCACTGTTTTTGATCTTCAAGTAGCAATAATCTGGCACCTGAGTCGCTTAAAATATACGCAGCATTCTCGGCTCGATCTTCTGTATAGAGGGGTACAATTACAAGACCTAACCCCAGTGCTGCCTGATCAAATATTACCCATTCCGGACAGTTTCTCGCCATAACTGCCACACGATCACCAGCTTCTAAACCCTCTTTAGTCAGGGCAGCTTGCCATCGTGCCACCTCTCTTTCTATTTGTGCCCAGGTATGATCACACCATTTTCCAGCCACCTGATCATAGCTGCGATAAGCTATCATTTGGGGTGAGCGTCGCACTCGTTCACTGAATAAACCATCCAGTGTTTTTGCCGTTTCTGTTGGAATTATATTTTCCATATTTATTTTGTCGTTATGGTAAAAGTTTCCACAACTTTCTGAATCATGCGCAGCATATGTTTAAACAATGGTTCTTTTAGCTGAAATCTGGCGGGAAGTCATCAACCATTATTACTCGGCGGCGAAGTGTCTCCATTTCCTGTAAAGATTTTGCTTCTGCATCATTTATAATGCCTTGTTTCAGTGCTTCAGAAATTTTTTCATTGTTCTGTGCTGTTATGCTGCCGGCTTTGACTGCTGTACGAACTTTTGTATTAGCTTCTTTACATTTTTCCGCGCATTGTAATGCTTGCTCTAGGACTCCAAGTGGTTCGTTATCAGAGTCTGGAATATAAATATTTTTGGTCAGGCGGTCACGAGTTTCTCCAAGTGTCATTAGTACTTTGACAACTTTGTGTCCCAGCTCATCTGATGGGGGAGTGAATGCTCTGCCCAGAGGAAATATTAGAAATCGTAACTTCCATGCCATGAAACGGTTTGGGAAATTGTCCAGTAGACCGTAGAAAGCCAACTGCATACGATAAAGAGCGTCTTGTATTGACCACTGTAGCAACGGTAAATCAGAGGCCGGCCGGCCATCATCTTCAAATCGTTTCAATGTAGCAGAGCACAAATAAAGCATACTTAGAATATCTCCTAGACGAGCAGAAAGTTTTTCCTTACGTTTGAGAGAACCACCAAGTATTAGCATAGAAACATCAGCAACCAGTGCAAAAGCAGTTGAGAATCTGGATAGTTGCCTGTAATAGCCTGCTATCTCTTCACTGAAAGAAATGTTAGGCGCCTTTGCAAGTGCCCCCCCTGACAGCCCGTAAAGCAAACAACGGAAGCCATTGTTAAAACTAAAACTAAGATGTCCTGTTAACGCCTGATCAAATTCCTGTAATGCCTGGGTATCATCACTATTATTAGCAGCGTCAATTTCTTTGAGTATATAAGGGTGACAACGTATTGCCCCTTGGCCAAAAATAATCAAACTGCGAGTTAAAATATTAGCTCCCTCCACCGTAATGCTAACCGGAATCTGCTGATAGGTTCGACCTAGATAATTGCTTGGCCCCATACAAATTCCTTTACCACCATGTATATCCATTGCATCATTAATAATCTGACGACCACGCTCGGTAAGATGATATTTGATGATGGCCGAAATGACAGAAGGTTTTTCACCTAAATCAACTGCACCAGCTGTCATTACCCGAGCTGCGTCCATCATATAAGTATTACCAGCAATACGCGCCAAGGCTTCTTCTACACCTTCAAAGCGTCCAATCGGCATTTTAAATTGCGTTCGTACCATGCCATAGGCGCCACTGGTGCGTGCTGCAAGTTTTGCAGCACCAACACTAGTTGCAGGTAGGGAAATTGATCGCCCTACTGAAAGACAATTCATTAGCATTCGCCAGCCGTTACCTACACCTTCACGACCACCAATTACCCATTCAATAGGAATAAAAACGTCTTTGCCAGCATTTGGGCCGTTCTGAAAAGCTGCATCTAACGGAAAATGTCGGCGACCAATTGAAATCCCAGGTGTGTTAGTGGGAATCAGTGCCAGAGTAATGCCAAGATCCTTTTCTTCACCCAACAGTTTGTTAGGATCATAAAGTTTAAAAGCGAGGCCTAACAGCGTTGCCACAGGACCTAAAGTAATATAGCGTTTTTCCCATGTAATGCGTATACCCAGAATATCTTTTTTACCTTCAAATTTACTCCGGCATATGATGCCTGTATCAGGTATAGCTCCGGCATCTGAGCCGGCATCAGGTCCGGTGAGTGCAAAGCATGGTATTTCCAGTCCCTTTGCCAGACGAGGTAGATAATTATTTTTTTGTTCATCCGTACCATAATGCAGGAGTAATTCTGCAGGCCCTAGTGAGTTTGGTACCATCACCGTAACCGCAGCTGTGCCGCTACGTGAGCCGATTTTCATTACTACTTCAGAATGAGCCAGTGCTGAGAATCCGTGGCCACCGTACTGCTTGGGAATAATCATGCCGAAAAAGCCGTTGTCTTTAATAAATTGCCAGACATTAGGCGGAAGGTCATGGAGTTCCCGCGTAATCTTCCACTCATCCAACATTTCACATAATTGTTCTACTGGACCATCAAGGAAGGCTTTTTCTTCGTCACTAAGTTGCGGTTTGGGGTAGGCCAGTAATGTACTCCAGTTTGGGTCACCACTAAATAATTCTCCTTCCCACCATACAGTTCCAGCATCTAAAGCTTCTTGTTCAGTCTGTGAAACTTGTGGCAAGACTTTTCTAAATATTTTTAATAACGGGCCTGAAACAAAAAGATGGCGTAGCGGGCGGATGAATAAAACTATGCCAGCTATGGCGATTAATCCTAGTAATAAAGAAAAAAAGAAGTGAATCATGATATTTGTCCTGTATAATTGCTGCAAGTCAAGCGCTACATGCTACCTTATACAAGCATAGTAAGTCAGTATTATGAATTATTAGTCGGCATGTTTACACTAGATTATCTCGAGTTTTTTTACTCTTAAATTCATTTTTTTGTAAAAAATCTAAAATCAGTTTTGGTAAGTTTTCTGCAAAGCAATTAAACTCTTTAAATTCCTGCATTGATCGTAGCCAGGTAAGTTGTCTTTTTGCCAACTGACGTGTAGCAGCCAGACCCATCTCTCGCATTTCGATCAGATTAATTTCATTGTCTAGATACATGCAGGCTTGTCGATAGCCAACACATCGCATGGAAGTAGCATCGGCATCAAGACCAAACGTATCCCGCACAACACGCGTTTCATTAATCAGCCCTAGTTCCAGCATTTCTTCGAAACGATGCGCAATGCACCTATGAAGTGTGGCACGATCATCAGGGATGAGGGCAATACTATTTACATGATAAGGGAGATATACATATCGGGGTTTTTTCAGCAACTCCGACATGGGTTTGTCAGTTAGATAATATATTTCCAATGCACGTTGAATACGTTGACTGTCAGTGGACTTGATGCGTGTCGCAATGACCGGGTCAAGTTGTTGCAATTCTTTATGCATTGCAGGCCAGCCAATGTCTTCTGCTTTGTTGTCAATTACCATACGTATGTCGTTATCAGCAGGTGGGAGTTCAGACATCCCTTCCAGTAATGCCCGAAAATAAAGCATGGTGCCGCCAACAAGCAGTGGTATTTTACCTCGCTCGGTAATTTCTCTCATAGCAACTAACGCATCTTCTCTAAATTGTGCGGCAGAATAACGCTCATAAGGTTCAATCAAGTTGATAAGATGGTGAGGTATTGATGCCAATATTTTTGAACTTGGTTTGGCAGTCCCAATATCCATGTGACGGTACACCTGAGCTGAGTCCACACTAACAATTTCTACAGATAGATGATTTGCAATTTCCATTGCAATATTACTTTTTCCACTTGCAGTGGGACCCATCAAAAAAATAGCAGGCGGATAGCCCATGGAATTTTTAGTTTTTAGTTTTGATGTAGAGTTTTCTTTTGATAGTGAGGCAGTCAATTTCTGATTTAATATAAAAGTCTATTTTTTTAGTAGGGATTTAAGTTTAGCAAATGGACGATGATGAGCTTGTGATTTTGGTTCGCTGTTAGTAGCTAGATTATCATTTTTAGCATTATCTAGGTGCCGAGCATGTTCATTTTCATGACAATAAATACATAACAGCTCCCAATTGCTGCCATCAGTAGGATTGTTGCTGTGATTATGATCTCTGTGGTGAACTGTGAGAGATTGAATATTTTCACGGGTAAATTCACGAGCACAGCGTCCACAGATCCAAGGATAAATCTTAAGTGCTAATTCACGGTAAGTTGTCTCCCGTTGTTCCCGGTTACGTCTTGCTTTAGCAACAATTTTATCTAGCTTATTATCGCCTGACAAAGTCATTTTAGATGGCATAGGGTGAGAGTAAGCAAGAATTTCTCCTGCAGAGTTTTTTACACTATGAATTGTGATTAAACGCTATATTCAATTACATGGCAAGTAACGGTTATTTCAGTTAAAATCCAAGCCTGTTTTATTATTTATGCTGTTTAACCTGTAAAACTGATTTTTATAATATTTTATGATTCTCATCCTGACTCCGGATGCATCTCCGGAAGAACCTGATTACAAGCAGTTAATGGCGCATCTTGCTAGTCTCCCCGGTATTTCTACACGTGTACATACTGAAGCAGGTGTTGAGCAGACACTTACAGAAGTGTATCTGATTGGTGATACTAAAGCGCTACCATTAGAAGACGTGCAAAGTTTACCTTGTGTAGATAGAGTGGTGCGGATCTCAGAGGAATATCGTGTTCTCGGTCGGCACAAGAATGATAATCGTCCTACTTATTTTGATTATAACGGTGTCCGTTTTGGACAGGATACACTAAACGTATTTGCTGGATTGTGCGCAGTAGATACACAAGAACATGTTGAAATAATGATGAAAGCGTT
Organism: Nitrosomonadaceae bacterium; assembly: GCA_965205785.1. Classification (GTDB taxonomy): domain Bacteria; phylum Pseudomonadota; class Gammaproteobacteria; order Burkholderiales; family Nitrosomonadaceae; genus BJGV01. Next base: position 804,458 of record OZ242188.1, on the reverse strand, counting down.
GAAAGACCATGGTTTAAACTGTGCCCGGATGGGTGCTTACAAACCCCGTACTAGTCCGTATTCCTTTCAAGGTCACGGCAAGGCTTGCTTGCCTTATGTTTTTGATTTGGCAGGAAAGTATGGCATCAAGGTTATTGCCATGGAAATCACACACGAATCTCATGTTGACGAAATACGTGAAGCACTGAGTAAGGCTGGTAACCCAACAGGGGTAATGCTACAGATTGGTACCCGCAATACGCAAAATTTTGAGTTGTTGAAAATTGTCGGACGTCAGCAGGAGTTTCCCGTACTTCTTAAACGTGGTTTTGGTATTACGTTGGATGAGTCACTTAATGCCGCAGAATACCTAGCCTCAGAAGGAAACCGTAAGGTGGTATTTGGCTTGCGCGGAATGAAAACCAACGCTTCTGATCCCCATCGTAATTTTGTAGACTTTTCTCATGTACCTGTAGTGAAGCGCCTGACACGTATGCCAGTTTGCATTGATCCTTCTCATTCAGTTGGTGCCCGCACATGTTCTCCAGAGGGTATACTGGATATTATGCAGGCTACTGCTCAGGGTGTAATTTCGGGTGCTAACATGGTTTTGGTGGACTTTCACCCAGTACCAAATAAAGCGCTGGTAGATGGACCACAGGCGCTGAGAATTAATGAGCTAGCACATTTTCTGGAAGATATTTCTATTGCTCGGAAAGCTTATGAGCAGCGTAAAATCTTAGTCAAAAAATACCAGCAAGAATAGCTTAAATATGAGTAAGTATAAATGACACAATCATACCAACCCATCAAAGAAAGTAGGCTAAATGATCTTGAGTTAGTCGGAAATGGCTCCGTTATAACGAAACAGGTCGGGGATCTGATTTCAAAGACAGAATTGTTTGGTGTACTGGACCGGCTTGATATTAATTTGCTGGCAAGTTACATGAGTCTTTATAAAGCTAAAGATAAGGACATTATCATCACGGAGGGCGAAGAAGGTGATTATATGCTGCTGGTGGTCGAAGGCAGTATTGAAGTCCTTAAGCAGGACACTCAACACCGTATGAAACATATTACTAACATAAATCCAGGCACGATAGTGGGTGAGATGGCGGTAATAGATGGAGAAAAGCGTTTTGCTACTTGTATTGCTTCAGAGCCTACTGTATTGGCAGTATTAACACGCGATGCTCTGGTTCAGATTATTGATAATGAACCCAAGCTAGGCGCAAAAATATTAGTACAACTGCTTGCTATGATGAGCGAACATTTGCGTGAAACTGGTGGAAAGCTTGTAGGTTATCTTAGAGTATAAATATAGTTATAAGCTTGTTGAGTTGATACCTAAAAATTGGAGGATGGACCAGTGATAGACGTATTACTAGCAAATCCCAGGGGTTTTTGTGCAGGTGTAGATCGTGCGATAGAGATTGTAGAGCGAGCTTTAACCATGCATGGCGCACCGATTTATGTTCGTCACGAAGTGGTACATAACCGTTTTGTAGTAGAAAATCTTGAGAAAAAGGGAGCTGTATTTGTAGAGAATCTTGATGAAGTACCAAGTGGGAGTATTCTAATATTCAGTGCGCATGGTGTTTCTCACGAGGTGCGGCGAGAGGCCGAAACCAGAAAATTCAAGGTATTTGACGCCACTTGCCCATTGGTTACAAAAGTTCATGTTGAAGTAGCTAAGATGAGAGCACAGGGTAAGGAGATCATCATGATCGGCCATCAAGGACACCCGGAAGTTGAAGGAACGATGGGTCAGGCTGAAGGTGATGGTGCTAGCATGTATCTAGTAGAAACAGAAGCTGATGTTGATAAATTACAGGTCATGAATGCAGCTAATCTTGCATATGTTACTCAGACTACATTGTCAGTAGATGATGCCAGTCGAGTGATCACAGCTTTAAAACGGCGTTTCCCAGAAATTACTGGACCGAAAAAAGATGATATTTGTTACGCCACACAAAATCGTCAGGATGCGGTCAAGCTGATGGTTAAGCAATGTGATTTAGTCATTGTAGTTGGCTCTCCCAACAGTTCTAATTCTAACCGTTTGTGTGAGGTTGCAAGAAATGCAGGTGTAGATGCTTACATGATAGATCGTGCTGAGCAATTACAAGAAAAATGGTTACATGAAAAAGCTCGGATTGGCATCACTGCTGGGGCTTCCGCGCCAGAAATTTTAGTGCAAGAAGTCATCTCGCGGCTTAAGCAATTCGGTACTGGACAGGCTAGAGGTGGAGTGAATGTTCAGGAACTCAGTGGTGTAGTAGAAGACGTGGTATTTCCATTACCTAAAAATTAGCCGGGGTGTAAAGTTTCATCACCCCGGCTAATTTTATTCAGGATCAATTTAGCTACTACTAGTTAACTCGTTCGCGCCAGGAAACGCGTTTGCCACCCGCGCCACCAGAGCCGATGTTAACACCTACTGTACCCTTGGCGCCGGTACTTTCAGTTTTGATAATTTTAATCGCGCCACTTGGTAGTTTCACTACCACAAAACCTACAGTTGCATTATTAGACTTTGTTGCAGCCACTGCATTTGCAGCAGTTGTTACAAATGTTCCTTCCAGGTAGTCAAGCTGATAAAGCCAACTATCTCCACCCACACTACATGCTGTATTTGCAGGAACGTTGGTTGCAAATATCAGTGTTCCCAGAATCAGTTGTGGGTCCACGTTCAGACGTTCTCCCGGTGAAGCGCTTGCGGGGTTAAAATCTACATACCAGCCAATTTTAGTAGCCCAATTCATTACAGGAGAGTTGGTGGTAGTACGCGTTGTCGGGGAGGTGGTAGATAATGTCCGACCTTGCATGTCAGAACGAACGCGCAGATCTCCCAAATCAGTTAGTGTATCTTTAAAGGCATACATAGAATTTTCATAGGCATAAGGAAGAGCCGGGCTTAATGTTGCTCCGTCCACTAAATCATCTGTTCCCAGATAGCGTCCGGTACCTATCATGATTAAAGGTGAAGAACCCTTAATTGCAAGCTCCGGCCTAGTAGTTATTGATTGTGGGCGCGCTGAACTATCTTTTAATGTGGCAAGCCGCATGACGGTTGCGAGGGATGCTGTTAAATCAAAGCGCCAGACATTTCCCAGTAAATCACCGCCGTACACCCATTTCGCAGTATTATCATGAGCAAAATCATCAGCAAAGGCTGCAATTTTAGCTAAGCCAAGCGGGGTAGTTGTATTACCAGCTCCGGTATCTATTTTCTGTAGTACTGCACCTGTTATTGCATCCAGTACATAAAGATAACCCTTGCCGTTACCGGTGTCCGGGAAGCGGTCAGTTGCATCCGGCACATTGTTATAACCGGAAGTCACCAGCACCACCCATTTACCGTCATAATCGCGTTTGGTAATAACCGGATTACCATGGGTAAAGCCAAGATCAGGGTCAGTTACACCACATAGTGCAGAATCTGTACAGAATTCCCATAATCCTTTCGGAGTAGTCGGATCTGTCACATCGATCGCGTAATAACCACGACCGCCACTATTTAGTCCGCCTACGAGGATAGTTTTCCAGGCAGAAGCACTGGTATCAAATACGTCCATGGTAGTGGGTGAACCATCTACGTAGTATCGATGATTGGTCCCATAGTCTGTAGCAGCTAATTTATACAATGTAGGGAAAATAGCTTTAGGAACGTATGCCCAAGTTTCATCCCCCGTATCACCGTTAAATGCATGTAGCATGCCGTCATTCGCTGCGACATAAAGAGCAGCTGTCCGACTAGATTTTGCAGATATAAAAGCGGAGTAACCGGTATCTGCAAATGCATAAGGTGGAATACGAACATATGCTGGCGTGGAATTTACAGTATCACCCAACGTATGTTCTCGTGCACGATAGAGAGGTCCTTCTTTCCCGGTTTGTCCACGCAGATAGGGGATCATATTCTGTGATTTGTTGGCTTCGACTTTATCTGTATCCGGCATACCAAGCGTACATTGCACCAGTGGTTCCGGTGGGGTTACCGTAGGTGTTGTAGTTGCACAAACTTGATCAGCAAAATGAGCTTTTTCTGCAGTGGTAAGAGCGGCATTGGTAAATGCTTTTAGCTTATTGGTGCCGCCCGAATCAAATACATGAATTGTTCGCGTATCAGTAGCTGTGTCTACCTTGTCATTTAATAATTCCTGAGCAGACCATATTATAGTTGGATCAACTGAACCATCTGCCGTATTGATCTGCTGGGCTATAATCTCACCATCCCATACCTGGGTCCGATAAGTTGAACTATAAATAAATCGGTCAGTCTGGGTGATATTTGGGCTGGAGGTAGATGAAGCAGCAGCAGCACCTGTTTTGATTGCTACAGCGGCCAAGGCATTGGATAGCCCCTGAAACAAACCGGATGGATCACGCGCACTAAAATAGGTGCCTCGGCCGTTTGCCGCAGCATGCCATAAATCATCCAGTGTTGTAGGATCATCTTGTCGCACTTGTGGCCAGTTACAGGCTACTCCCGGAGCCCAGGCACAGTTAGAGGCGCCACTAGCTATGTTGGCATAATCTCCGGTTGATGCACCTTCATAACCATCTTGGTAATTCATTACCCCGTCAATTCCCAGACCCAGGGTAAAAGTTGTCATGTGTTGAAAAGGTGCATTATCCTTACCACTGGAAGGAACATTATTATCTGTTCCTACATCAGTACCCAGTGCTCCGAGATTGCCATCCGGACGCAGATCCGTCTTGTAATAATACATGGCCACATCAGCCAGCGTATTGGAACTACCAAAGGAACTTCCTGCTGTTCCACTAAGCCCACCATCATAGGCACCATCTGCACGTGTAGAGTAACCAGAATTAACATTATCCTGATTATTGATAGTGTTACCGTTTAGATCATCCCCGCTATTTCCATTCCAGAAACCATCTGTGGTCAGGATAGAAATATTTTGTTGACAGGAATACTGCATAGGGTCATCAGTCATACTTGAATTAATCCCACTGGTGATACCTGCGTAATAACGGCCAACCCTAGACAAAGCTTCACGAAGTGGAGTCCCGCTATTTGGATCTATACCGTAAAAACGCGTATACCAGGTAGACTTATATGCGGCATCAAAGTCACTGACTGGAACGTATTCATAGCCAGATGGAGATTGTCCGGAAGGATTGTTGCCTGGGTTTAGGGTAACAAAGCCGACCCGATAATCGTTCCCTAATGAAACAAAGGCACGTCCGGCAGAAGATTTCATCATCTGCATTCGGGTACGATAATAAGCATACCAGTTCGCAAAATTTGTCATTTCTTCCACATAGGTACAGGTGGAACCTAAGCAATCCGTACGGGTAACCGCGCGTGGATAACTATTATTGGTGGATACGATATCTGTTCGTGCCCAGGTACCAATATTTTCACGATATTGTACCGATGCAGCAACGCCATCTGCTCCCCCAGTCATATTGGTAACATTGGTTGGAATTCCCCCGCCAGTTTCTCCGCCACAGAGCGCATCTGCAACTGAAGGGGAACTACAATTAGTAATTGACAGGGAGACTCCCGATAAATTCGGAATAATGACTTGACGTCCATTTGCATTAGCACCTTCGGCAACAGTGGCATAAATTCTTAGCCTATAACTACCGGCGTTGGCTGCTGTGTATTCCGGGCTGGAAGAGTGGGCATTGATCGCATCGCGCAGCTGGTTACGTATACTCCTGCGTCGAGAATTGCTGCCACTCCCAAGTTCAATAATTGTAGCGCCATTGGTAACGTTTACACCACCAACCGTAGTCGCACCAATTGATCCGTTAGGTGATACCGAGTTAACAGTTACTCTCGCATTGGCTGCTACGGTGCCAGTGGCACTTGAGCCTACTGAAACAACGAAGCCATTTGGAGCGGGTCCAGTAGTAACTGCTTCAATCGTAACGGTTTGTGATCCTGAACCTGAACAAGTTGTGCCGCTACCGGTATTGCGTGCCTGATAATTAGGTGTTGAGGTATATGCATTGATCGCATTACATAGATCTCTTGCTGCAGCCCGTCTTTCTGAGCTTGTATTGGTGCCACCTGATGCAGTGATCGTGCCGCTGATAATGGCTACACCGTCGACTGTCAGGCCAGTAATGTTAACTGCCGTACTTGAACCGGAATTTAAAATCTGGACCGTACCGGTTGCAGCTGTAGCGGGTACTCCACTTGATCCTGGGTTCACTGATCCCAAGTATTTCGGATAGATAAAACTACCTACGCGCCTTTTTTGGCAGTTGGTATGTGCAGCACTATCACACCATCGTACCTTGGCCGGAAAGGTAAATGATCCGGTAGGGGTAGCAGAAGCTGTGCAGTTTGTTAATTCGGCTGTAGTGCAATGCTCACTCGGTACAATGCGGTAAAAATAGGGTGCACCGCTTATACTATCCTCATCATAGTTAACTGCATCTGGATATGTGTAGTTTGCATTTTTTTTACAATTAATACCTCCGCTGTCACAAAATTCTTTATCCGGAAATCCAGTAACTAAGTTGGTTGAAGATGAACTCTGGACACCAAAACCATCTCTTGGTACTGAGGTCCATGGCGAACCCATGCTGGACATACTACTGCCATCAGCGTTTACCGGGGGAGTAAAAGTAAATTCCGGATTGTAATACTGAGTATTAAAATCCGGGCTCATCCAGGGTGGGTCACCTTCTTCACATGCGTCCGGTGTACCCGATATATCGCTACCACCATCATAGCAGTTAGCTATTCTTCCACTGCTTTGGTCATCATTTACGTAGTCCGGTGTATAACTGCGGTCCATACTTCCGGAGTCATCAAGAATGAATGTGGCATTTGGTTTCACCACTGATGTTGCTGAGGTAGTAAGAGGTGCACCGGCAAGATCTGCCACTTCTGCGTATGCAACTTGTGAAAAGCCAAGTGCATAGCCTATAAGAGTTCCAAAGAAAACATAGGGAGCTACACGAGTTAGGCGTTTCGTTTTAAGTAGGATATTCATAATACCTCCGTACCTCTTGGTTCCCGTTTCAGTAACATATACGGGATATGAGTTAAAATTCTTCATATGGTTATTTGGATATGAGCCTCAGTAATGCTTGAAGTATTACGGGGACCATCTACCCTTGCCATGATTCGGTAATAAACTGAGTTAGTGCTGGTAAACACGGTTGATCCAACTGAGCTGCTTCCGCCCCCTGCTGTGCCCGAGGTTGTGCTAATTGCACAAACTTGCCCGGTTACAGGACCGGCAGCAGGACATAAGCGATGAATAATGTAGCGAGTAGTGTTTCCTGCAGCATCTGTGGCTAATACGACCGATCCAGCCCAGTTTGCAATATCTGTCCAGTCAAGAGTGGCATCATTTGCCGGGGGGTTTGCAAAATAGCCGCTTGCAGTAACGTTGGCATCGAGTGCTGTTGTACCCGCCTGTGTCAGTAGCCATTGAAGTCCTGTTTCGAGGCCTAGATCACTGGCATTAAGCGTAGCTTGTTTGAAAGCAAGATTACCGGCGATCAGATTGCCGGTATCCACTGAACGTAGCATCCCGATTCCTGCAAGTGACATTGCTGCCAGCACTATTAATGCGATAAATAACACTACACCTCTTTGTCTCAGGGGAGTGCGTGACATTTTTGGTGCAAATTGTCCGTATTGGTTTTTCATTAGAATGTCCAAATTAGGTTTCTTAAAGGTATTGTTGTCTGAAATACTTTGTAGCGATGACAGTTCCAGTCCGGAACACCGGAGACATCAAATGTGCCGCCTGACCAGGCGATATTGCTGCTGGCGGTTACATTACAATCACGTTCAGGTCTGGCACTTTGAGATAACAAGCCAACTCGAACTACCCCTACTTGGTCCCAGGAGACCGGGGCTATTGCATCACAAGTAGTAAAAGTTGTTGGTGGAGTGTTTACGATATCCTTGCAGTACACTGCCTGCAGGTTAACAATGTTATCGGCAACTTCTGCAGATGCTAACGTAAGTACTGACTGTACAGTAAGCGTATTATTTACAATTGCATATTGGTTCAGAGTTGGTGTGGGGCCCAGGTTGTAAATTAGAGCATTTGAAGTGTATACAACGCCAAGCCCACCTGTCGGATTATAATCAACGGTATCAGCATGCGTTATGGTATCAGCGAGACCTCCAGTTGGTAATGCAGACGTCTCGGCTAGCGTACAATTCAGCCCACCTTCAGCGGCAACTATTAAATCGCCTACTCTGAAGCCATATCGATTGCTTACTTTAAAGTCCTCTGTCGTTGAGGCCATATTCTGAACCTGCTGAACGGAAGCTAGACCATTTGCTGAGTTACCATAGAGCACAGTAATGGTGTCAGAGGCCGCTCCCACTCCAGTAGTTGCATTATTACCCGCGCCCTGGGTAATACTGGCTGCAATGCAAAATTAAAATTAGTCGTTGTACGGTTATCGTTGTAGGCAAGCACATTACAACCCATATGCGTCGTATCATTAACACCGTATCCTGCCATACGGAGGTCACGTTCTATAGAGTGCAAGCCTAGTAATCCACTTTGTTGTGCATCACTACCGGCTACGGAAGTGCGTTTGTATTTCTCAGAGACAGCAAATACCTGGAAAATTACAATTGAGCCGAGTATTGCAATAATCACTCCTACCATTAATTCTACAAGGCTAAAACCTGCAGATCGGTTTTGTGAATTATGTTTTGTCATTATTTTGTTTGTTTTATCCATTGATATAAGCAATTACTAAATGGTTTCGCTGTGCAGTAGCATTTGGCGCTTGCCAAAAGACTTGTACCTGAACCTGATTACTTGCTCCCAGAGTAATAGTCGGTTGATTTGCTGCATCGGTTACTCCTGGTAACTGCAGTGCCCCACTTTGGATTTCAGTAGCCCAAGCACGTGTATCAGCATTGCCGGTACCAGTAGTTGTACAGGGATTACATGCATAGCTTGCAAGATTTGCTCGGTCAGCCCAGATCTGACCAAGGATACGATTAGTCAGAAAACCGGCGTCGGAACGATATTTAGACTCAGATACGGTATTTATTGCGGTAGCTTGCATGCCCATCAGAGCAAGTATGCCCATGGAGAAAATCAGAATAGCGATTAGAGCTTCCAGAAGCATGGAACCTTTTTGTTTTTTTCGAAATTGAGTATTCATGATGACTCCTTAACATCCTCTCGGGTCACTTGCGGGGTGAGACGGATCACATGCACGTGCTGTCCCCCCGGTATTGATCGTGATTCGTAATTCCTTAGTGCTGGCAGCAGGAATGGCTGTGCTATCCAAATCAACTTGTGTAATTGGCGTCAGATTGGTAACTCTACCTAATCCGTTGAAATCTACTGTGGTTGCGGTACCTGGTGTTACGGTCATAGTGGTATTGCTGTCTGTGCCTTCATTAGCAGGGCGTGTTTGAATTACAGTTCCTGAAAGAACTTCAGCAACCGCCCAGCTTGTATCTGCATTAAGTGTCATTCGTACGCCCCGATTAAGACGTACTGCCTCTGCTCTTGCTAATTGAAAGCCCGCTAATACACTTTCTGTAGTACTACGAATTTTGGTATTAGCGATCCATTGATTAAAACTTGGGAGCGCCAATAAAGTTAGTACCCCGACCACGGCTACTGAGATCAGTAATTCGACCAGCGTAAATCCTTGCTCACGAGATGATGTCTTGCTTGCGATTAGCATGTCCCATCCTTTTTAGTAACCCAGCAACCTGCGGTTAGCGTCCAGCCAGTTGCTACTGAAGCAGTGGCTTTTGCATTATTTTGATTTATCGTGTAGTCAAAACCAGTCATTCCATTAGTTGCGTTTCCCAGTGCACGTACTGTAAATGATGATGCGGTCAGTGTTGGGCAACTATAAGTAAACGCACGTGCATTACTACCAGTTGGCAGAGGAGCGACTGTCCCTCCAACACAAGCTCCGACGTAGGTACGATTGTCCTGGAAGAATTGTTCAAGCTTTATTCTCATATCACCAAGGTTTGAAGTGGCCTCGGTAATTTTTCCGCGAGTTACATAGTCGCGATAGGAAGGAATGGCAATTGCCGCAATAATGCCGATAATACCCACCACTATTAGTAATTCAAGTAAAGTGAAACCCCTTTGCTTTTGAGGTTCTACAATTCTTTTAGCCTTTGTTTTCTCTCGTTCTTTCATTACAATCTCCTTCATGGCTGCAGATTAGTGACCAGAGAGTACATCTGCAAGCGGTTGCAGATGATTGGTGGATAGAAAATGACAGACGGTCCCTGTAGAGGAATAAGCGGCATAGATTCAATGTGACTTGAGTCGTATGTTGTTAGGTAGAGCGCTTCTGGGCAGGTATCTAAGACAGCAATTTGTCAGAGAAAACCCTTTTTTACTCGAAACTAAAATGTTTTAAGTGAGGAATAATTTTTTGGTAACTGATGTTATCGTCATAGGCGGGGGGGTAATCGGGCTTTCCATAGCACGTGAGTTATTGCAGATGGGTGCGAAAGTACGCGTACTGGAACGTAATTGCTGCGGTAATGAAGCTTCCTGGGCGGGCGGCGGAATACTATCGCCGTTGTTGCCCTGGGACTATCCGGATGCAGTGACTCAATTAACACAATTTAGTAACCGATTGTTACCAGGATTGACAGAAACTCTCAGACAAGAAACAGGAATTGATCCGGAATACCAGGTTTGTGGCATGTTGGTGCTTCCAGATACGAATAATGAGCAAAGTGCTCAATTTATAGGGGCCAAGGATTGGTGTGCACGTAATGCTTTTCCCCTGAAAAAAGTGTACCTGAATGAGGCATTTCCAAAGCTCGAATTTTGTAGATTCACAGATAAATCAGCGTTATGGCTATCTTCAGTTGCACAAGTACGTAGTCCCAGATTATTACAGGCACTGAAAAGGTCTGTAGAATTATCTGGTGGTTCCATCATAGAGCACACTCGGGTTACAGGTTGGCGAATGGGGCAAAGCCAAGTTGAATCAGTAGTCACGGATCGGGGGGAATATTCTAGTGCGGACTATGTTGTTGCAGCTGGGGCATGGAGCCGTGAAATACTTGATAAATATGCATTAAAAATTAATATTTACCCAGTGCGGGGGCAGATGTTACTTTTTAAAGTGGAAGCCGGTTTGCTTGATACAGTTATATTACAAAACGGTTTTTACCTGATACCGCGCCAAGATGGATATATACTTGCAGGGAGTACTACAGAAAATACTGGATTTGATAAAAGCATTACTACTGAAGCACGTAATGAATTACTTGAAAAGGCTCATAATTTTTTACCTGAACTAACTGAAAATACTTTAGTTGGACACTGGGCAGGGCTCCGTCCAGGTTCTCCTAAAAATATTCCAGTTATTAGCCGTCACCCTAATTTTGATAATTTTTATTTAAGTAGTGGCCATCATCGCTATGGTGTAACTATGGCGCCAGGCAGCGCACAACTTTTATCAAACATGATTATAGGAAGCTCTCAGCCATTTGATGTTACTCCTTATAAATGGCTTGTATAAAAAGAATAGGTTTCTGGACTAGAAGAAAACACTTTACAGTCATAAGGGCATATTGCACGTATTTAGTTTAACTTATCGTTCTTCCAGAATTTAGTTCCCTTGACCGTAGCTTGAAGCGCCAACCCGGATTCTGTTAACTGATAAATGGTTATACCATCGATTACGACCTCTCCTCCTACAGCCGCTCCTTTATCACTGGCTTTAGCTGCAGCATCGGCTTGTGCTCCAAACTCCCAACCACTGTTAATAAATTTATCCATGGTTGCTTTGTCATGAAAGACAAATACAGCACGAAAATCTTTAACACCTAGTCCAAATCCGATACCCACTTCACCCATGTGCATATAAACAGGTTTAGCACCCTTTGGTTGTACGAGTCCATATCCACCACCAAAGCTTGCAAAAATCACATTGATATTAGCATTACTGAAAACTGCATAGCCAGGCGCTTTAGCAATCTGAGCTTTTACATCAGGTTTAACCTTATACAGGTCTGAAAGAGTTTTGTTTTTCATAGCAAGATACTCTTTCCTGTCTTCTGCTGGACTACCGGCTGTTGCTGTAGTTGCGCAAACACTAAAAATGAAAGTAATTATCAGGCTACACAACCCAAATTTTGACTGTCTCATATTTGTGCTCTCCAAAATCTTTTATTTCTTATATCTAAAATCTAAAATATCACATATTACTTAAATCGTAGACTGCATCAACAACTATACCTGTCCCAGTTGCAATCATCAATTCTAGATTAAAATGAGCATCAAGCTTTAATAGCAAAAGCTGCAAATCTTTGTTTCTAGCTTTTCCCGCTTTATTGACTGGTGGCTGGGTGGTAACATTAAGGCACTTTAACAAAGAGTATAGAAGTCATGGCAGGGCATAGTAAGTGGGCAAACATCAAGCACAAAAAGGCAGCAACAGATGCCAAACGCGGTAAGATTTTTACCCGGGTCATCAAAGAAATCACTGTTGCTGCACGATTGGGTGGCGGTGAAATAGCAAGTAATCCGAGACTACGTTTAGCGGTTGATAAGGCATATGATCAAAACATGCCAAAGGATAATATAGAACGCGCAATTAAACGTGGTAGCGGTGATCTTGAAGGTGTAAATTACGAAGAAATTCGTTATGAAGGATATGGCATTGCTGGTGCAGCTGTTGTAGTAGATTGTATGACAGATAATCGTGTTCGAACCGTTGCAGACGTGCGGCATGCTTTTACTAAACATAGCGGTAATTTAGGTGCAGATGGGTCAGTTCTATTCTTGTTTAAACATTGTGGCCAACTTTTTTTTGCTCCGGGCACCAACGAAGATAAGCTAATGGAGGCTGCGCTGGAAACAGGCGCCGAAGATGTAATCAACAACGATGATGGCAGCATTGAAGTAATTACACCACCATATGAATTTATAACTATTAAAGCTGCTTTGGAGAATTCAGGATTCAAGGCCGAGTTGGCTGCAGTGACAATGAAGCCAGAGAATGAAATTATATTAACAGGTGAGAATGCTGTAAAAATGCAAAAATTATTGGATGCACTTGAAAGTATAGATGATGTACAGGAAGTTTTTACCTCAGCAGTAATTGATAGTTAATTTTTATCTAATAGGTGACATATTCGCATTTTAGGCATTGACCCCGGCTTGCGCATAACTGGTTTTGGGGCTATCGATATAACTGGCAATAAATTAACTTATGTCAGTAGTGGTCGCATTAAAACTTTAGATGTAGAGCTGCCATTACGTCTAAAATCAATCATGGATAACCTCAATGAAGTTATCGCGGAGCATCAACCTGATCAGATTGCAGTGGAGCAGGTATTCGTTAACATTAATCCAAAGTCAACATTGATGCTTGGGCAGGCACGAGGCGCAGCAATTTGTGCGGCTGTATCAAATGATCTTTTCGTAGCTGAATACACTGCATTGCAAATCAAACAAGCGGTTGTCGGTAACGGTCACGCAAAAAAAGAACAAGTTCAGGAAATGATAATGCGTCTGTTAGCTCTTCCTAGCAGGCCTGGGGCGGACGCAGCAGATGCACTTGCTTGTGCAATTTGTCACGCTCATGGTGGTTTGGGCTTAGGCGAGACATCAACAAAAGGTTACAGTATGAAACGTGGAAGGCTAGCATGATTGGGAGATTAGCGGGCTTGTTATTAGAAAAGCAACCGCCTTTGGTGCTACTTGACGTGCAGGGTGTGGGATATGAAATCAATGTACCAATGAGTACATTTTATAGCCTACCAGCTACAGGTGAGAAAATCATTCTTCATACTTATCTCGTAGTCCGGGAAGATGCACATTTATTATTCGGTTTTTCAACTGAGGCTGAGCGACAGGCCTTCCGCCAACTTGTAAAAATTTCTGGCGTGGGAGCAAGAACTGCGCTAGCAGTTTTGTCAGGTTTAAGTGTTACTGATCTACACCAGGCGGTGGCAGCTCAGGACAGTAGACAAATTATTAAGGTTCCAGGAATTGGCAAAAAAACTGCTGAACGTTTACTGCTGGAATTGCGTGACAAACTTAGTTCTGACATGATTGGTAATGACAGTTCCATATCTTCTTCAAAGGTAAATAATGACGTGCTCAATGCTTTGTTGTCATTGGGTTATAATGAGCGTGAAGTTAGTTGGGCAATTAAACAGTTATCACAAGATATTACCGTATCCGAGGGGATACGACAGGCACTTAAACTTCTGTCAAAGGAAAGGTAGCGTGGGTATAAAGTCTGTATTGTTGAATGATTGAGACTGAGCGATTAATAGCTGCTGCTCCCGCCTCTTCTCAGGAAGAAGCCGTAGAGTTGGCTCTACGTCCGAAGCGTCTGGACGAGTACGTTGGCCAAGAAAAAATACACGGACAGTTGCGAATATTTATTGAGGCAGCAAAAAATCGTAAAGAAGCGCTTGATCATGTATTGTTGTACGGTCCTCCTGGCTTAGGTAAGACTACACTTGCTCACATAATTGCAAAAGAAATGGGAGTGAGTTTGCGCCATACTTCTGGTCCGGTATTAGAGCGTCCTGGTGACTTGGCAGCACTTCTGACTAACCTTGAACCCAACGATGTATTATTTATTGATGAGATCCATCGCCTTTCTCCAGTGGTAGAAGAGATTCTTTATCCTGCGTTAGAAGACTATCAGCTTGATATCATGATTGGTGAAGGCCCCGCGGCACGCTCAGTTAAGCTAGACTTGCCCCCTTTTACTTTAGTAGGAGCTACAACTCGTGCCGGGATGTTGACCAACCCGCTACGTGATCGTTTTGGTATTGTTTCGCGACTGGAGTTCTATTCTTCTGATGAACTTACCAAAATCGTAACACGTTCAGCCGGGGTGCTGAAAGTAGAGATTTCGCCTGATGGAGCGACAGAAATTGCACTTCGATCACGTGGTACGCCACGGATTGTTAATAGACTCTTACGTAGGGTACGGGACTTTGCTGAAGTCAAAGCGGAAGGGAGTATCAACCAAACTGTAGCTGATGCGGCTCTGATGATGTTGGATGTTGATAATATAGGCCTTGATGTGATGGACAGAAAATTACTTTTGTCGGTAATAGAAAAATTTGGTGGCGGTCCCGTAGGGGTTGATAATTTGGCTGCGGCTATCAGTGAAGAACGAGACACTATAGAAGATGTGTTGGAACCATATTTGATACAGCAGGGTTTTTTAAAGCGTACGCCACGTGGTCGTATGGCTACGAGCATTGCTTACCAGCATTTTGGAATAGCACTAGAAAAAGGGTTGAGCAGCAATCTGTGGGAAGAAAAATGAGTAAGATACTAAAACATGGTGTCAGCTATTCAAGCTAATTTGAAAACAGATTCTGCTTTTATGCTTCCTGTCCGTGTCTATTACCAGGATACAGATGCAGGAGGTGTGGTCTATCATTCAACCTATTTAAATTTTATGGAGCGCGCCCGTTACGAATGGATGCGCGATATGGACTTGGATATAAAATCGTTAGCTCAGGTTCACAAAGTATTATTTATGATACGTTCATTGAATATTGAATATTTTAAGCCGGCGCTGCTAGATGATTTGCTGCATGTGACGGTACAGGCAGCTGATCTTGGTAGGGTTCGTATAACACTTTCCCAGCATATTCTCCGCGGACGTACTATACTAGCCAGCGCAACCGTTCAGATAGTGTGTGTGGGTTCTAATACACTTAAATTAGCAAGTTTACCTGCTTCATTACGACATAAATTTGGAAATCTCTCATGAATGCAACTGTTACTCACGACATGTCTATTTTTACACTTATTAGTTCTGCCAGTATACCGGTACAGCTAGTAATGGGAATACTACTGATTGCCTCCTTTTTATCTTGGTGGTTCATTTTTAGAAAGCTGTATACCATCAGGGAGGAAACAAAGCAAAGCGATGAATTTGAGAATATTTTTTGGAAGGGTGCTGATTTAAATGAACTCTACCAAAGTGTAATAAGTGCACGTTACACAACAGGTAGCATGGAAAGAATTTTTGAAGCGGGTTTTCGGGAGTTTATTAAACATGATCGCCAGTCAGGATCGGATGTGGGTGCTGTAATGGACGGTACTCGCCGTGCAATGAGAGCTACGTATCAACGTGAAATGGATAGGCTTGAAGCCCAGTTATCTTTTCTTGCTACAGTAGGGTCAGTAAGTCCTTATATTGGTTTGTTTGGTACTGTATGGGGAATTATGAACTCTTTTCGCGGTCTATCAAATGTTACGCAGGCAACCATTGCCCATGTTGCACCAGGTATTGCTGAGGCACTAATTGCAACAGCAATGGGATTGTTTGCTGCAATTCCTGCAGTTATTGCCTATAACCGTTATGCTACCGATATTGATCGATTGGCAACACGTTTTGAAAGTTTCATGGAAGAGTTGTCAAATGTAGTGCAGCGCCAAGCCACTGGATAAAATAATTTAACAGGATAAGTTTCATGAGCATGCGCCGCACAAAAAAACGCTTGATGAACGAAATTAACGTTGTGCCATATATTGATGTAATGTTGGTATTGCTGATTATTTTTATGATTACAGCACCACTAGTTAATTCTGGTCAGATTGAACTACCTCAGATCGGTAAATCTTTGAAGCCACCAGTTGCACCCCTGGAAGTAATTATCAAGGCTGATAAAAGTCTTGCGATGCGTGATCTTGCGTTGACAACTACAGAGCAAAAAGTTAATCGTGATGAATTGATAGATGTGATTAAGCAAAAACAGGCAAAAAACAAAGATCAACCGGTAGTGATTGCTGCCGATAAGAATGTACGATACGCAGAAGTAATAAAAATGATGGATATTCTACAAAAGCAGAAAGTTACGAAAGTAGGTCTGCTGGCTAAACAAAAATGATCAATACGAATACCCGATGAGCGCAATGGCGTCACCAGGTGCTGCTAACCATGATTCGAAATTGTTTAAGGCAGGAGTGCTGGCGTTACTGGTACACGTAGGTTTTTTTATTTTTATGACTTTTGGGCTTAGTTGGAAGACTGATCCACCAAAAGGGATAGTGGTAGATTTGTGGAGTGACTTACCTCAACCAGAGCAGCCACCAACTAAAAAAGCAAAGCCGTTACCACCAAAGAAGGTTAAACCGCCAAAAAAAGTCAAGCCATTACCACCAAAGCCCGTTGATCCACCAAAAAAGGTTAAGCCATTACCACCTAAGCCGGATATAGCGCTTAAAAAAGAAAAAGAAAAAAAACAAAAATTAGCCGAGGAGAAAAAAGCCAAAGAGAAAAAAGAAAAAGAGCAAAAAGCTAGAGTAGCAGCAGAAGTAGAGCGGCTTCAGAAAGAGCAGATAGCAGAAGAGGAAAGGATAAGGCTTCAGAAAAAGGCGGCAGGTGCACAAGCGGCAGTTCAGAGAAATCTGATAGACGAATACAAGGCAAAAATTTTGGCAAAAATCAAAAGTAAGATTATTTTGCCGCCAGATTTACCAAATGATCCTGTTGCCGAGTTTGATGTCACATTGATACCTGGTGGAGAAGTTCTTAATATTAGATTACGAAAAAGCAGCGGATTTCCTACTTTTGATGTAGCTGTGGAGCAAGCAATTGTGTTATCCAGGCCGTTACCCATACCACCGGATCCACTATTGTTTCCAAATTTTAGAAATTTAAGTCTTAAGGTACATTACAACGATTAAATCTTTAGGTACATAACTTAGAATGATTAATATAATTCATCTTTATAAAATGATTTTTTCAAGAACTAATTCTATGAGGAACTCTTTGCTTCGACATGCCTGTCAGACGTTTGCGTTGATATTTTGTTTATTTAGCACTCCTCCGCTGCATGCTGCACTCGATATCGAAATTTTTGGTGGCGGCGCTTCTCAGATTCCCATTGCAATTATTCCATTTGCTGCAGAAGAAAGACTTACACAAAGTGTAACAGCAGTTGTGAAATCCGATTTGCAAAGGAGCGGACTATTTAGAATGGTTGATTCAGACGGTTCTACTCCTCATGAGCCCAGTGAAATTGTTTATCCTAACTGGCAAATGCGTGGCGCTAATGCGATGGTTATAGGTACCACCAAGATATTGCCTAATGAACAGGTGGAAGTACGATATCGTCTTATGGACGTAGCAAGGCAGCAGATATTAATTAGTGATAGGGAGACTGTTCCTATAAAACGATTGCGTGCTGTAGCTCATAGAATGGCTGATAATATATATGAGAAACTAACGGGTGACGTAGGGGTTTTTAGTACCCGCATTGCTTATGTGGCGAAACGGGGGAAAAGATATGCATTACAGGTAGCTGATGCGGATGGATTCAATGCACGGACGGCAATTGAATACACTCAGCCAATTATTTCGCTCGCATGGTCACCAGACGGTACTCAAATAGCTTATGTATCGTTTGAGAATAAAAAACCAGTTATTCATGTACAAACTCTGGCAACCGGAGCTCGTAAGGCCGTATCAAAATTCAGGGGTAGTAATAGTGCTCCGACATGGTCCCCTGACGGCAAAAAACTTGCAGTGGTACTGAGTAAGAAAGGCGGATCACAAATTTTTTTAATCAATTCTGATGGAAGCGGTTTGAAAAGGCTTACCCGAAGTTCTGGAATTGATACTGAGCCAAATTTTTCCCCGGACGGGAAATCGATTATTTTTACTTCTGACCGTGGTGGAAGTCCTCAAATTTATCGAATGCCCGTTACAGGATCTGCATCAGGGGTAGCTGAGCGACTTACTTTCGAAGGTAGCTATAATGTAAGCCCACAATATCGTCATGATGGAAAAAGTTTTACCTTTATACATCGTAACGGTTCAAAATTTAATGTGGCCATACAAGACTTAGAAACTCGTCAGGTACAATTATTGACTGATTCATTATTTGATGAATCTCCCAGTTTTGCACCAAACGGCAAGATAATCCTGTATGCAACTGAAATTAAAGGACGTGGTATATTAGCCGCAGTATCAAGTGATGGCAGAACAAGGCAGCGGTTATCAACCCAAAAGGGAGATATTAGGGAACCTGCATGGGGGCCTTTACCAAAATGGCGCCGTTAATTCTGATTTTATTTGGTAGCACAGAGTAGTTAAATTAATAAGGAGAGAATTATGAAGAAAATTTTAAGTATTGCTCTGGTGGTTTTGTTGTCCGCATGTGCGAGCAAAACTACTAAACCAGGTGGAGAGGGTGGAAGTCAGGCCAATAAAGGTGCTATGTCTGGAGAGAATGCTTCAGGTGGCGCCACAGGAAATCCGCTAACTGATCCAAATAATATATTATCCAAACGCAGCGTTTACTTTGGTTATGATCAATACGTGGTTAGTGGCAAATATAAATCAATGGTGCTGTCACACGCCCGGTATTTACGTGAGAATTCTAATGCAAGTATTCGTTTGGAAGGGAATACAGATGAACGCGGTAGCCGTGAATACAATCTTGCATTGGGACAGCGCCGTGCTGATAGCGTGAAGAGAGTGATGACATTGGCGGGTACTCAAGAAAGTCAGATTGAATCTGTTAGTTATGGCGAAGAAAAGCCGCGTGCTGACGGACATAATGAGGCTGCTTGGGCTGAGAATCGCCGTGCAGATATTCGTTATCAGGGCGAATGATCATGTATTTACGCGCCCTCTTGCTATTGTCAGTGTTGATTAGTTATAACTCGAGTTACGCCGCACTATTCGATGACAAGGGCGCGCGACAGGAGCTTGCCGCGCAACAGGAGCAGATAAAAGCTCTGGAAGCGCGTATCACCAGGCTGGAAGAAACGAATAACCAGGCAATTGTTGGACTTCATAACCAGATTGAAGAGTTAAGGCATGAACTCAGCAAGCTAAATGGTCAAATTGAGGTGTTGGCAAACGATATTAAATTGTCCCAGAATAGGCAGAAAGATTTTTATATTGATCTAGATAGCCGGTTAAGGAGGATCGAACATCCTGATGCTGCTTCTGATTCAATATCAGGTACCAATTCTCCTGTTATTGAAGGAGAGACGCCGGCCAATAATACGGTTGAAACTGACGATGAAAATAGTGACTATCAGGAAGCTTTCGGAATGTTTAAGATTGGTAGGTTCAAGGGCGCTATATCTAAGTTCAAGACCTTTATCAAGAATTATCCTACATCAAAACTTGTACCCAGCTCTCACTACTGGATAGGAAATTCTTATTATGCGATGCGCGATTTTAAGAAAGCAATTGATGTACAGAAAAAATTAATCATAGATTTTCCAGATAGTGCGAAAGTTCCTGATGCTATGCTTAACATTGCAAGTAGTCAGCAAGAAATAAACCACAAAACAGCTGCAAAAAAAACTTTGAAAGATTTAATAGCAAAATATCCCATCAGTGATGCGGCAGAAAAAGCTAAACTACGATTAGCCAACTAAAAATAAGGGGTAAGATGGCTTAATGCTAGTGGTGCGCGATATGATTCTTACTTCTTCTTCATCGCAACATACAACTGTACAAATACCCGAGACAGAGATTTTACGAGTTAATGAAATATTTCTTTCTCTTCAAGGTGAAACCAGTCGCGTAGGGCTGCCGACGGTATTTGTACGTTTAACTGGGTGTCCCTTACGATGTAGCTATTGTGACACTGAATATGCCTTCTATAATGGTGAAAACAAATCGATTTCTTCTATTATCGATTCAGTGGCAGATTATGGGATACAAAACGTTACTGTTACTGGTGGAGAGCCTCTGGTACAGAAAAAATGTCTGCTATTGCTCGGATTATTGTGTGATGCAGGTTATTCAGTATCGATCGAAACCAGTGGTGCACAAGATATATCCAAAGTAGATGCTCGTGTAGTAAAAATTCTAGATGTTAAGACTCCAGGGTCAGGGGAGGAGCAGAAAAATAATTGGGCTAATCTTGATTACCTTACCTGTCAGGATGAGTTAAAGTTTGTTTTATGTAATGAAGCAGATTATCAGTGGGCAATTAAGACAATACAAGACTATCATTTGGACCAAATATGTCCGATCTTATTTTCGCCTGTATATAAAGAGTTGGATCCTGCATTGCTTGCTGAATGGGTATTGCGTGATCGTTTAGGTGTTAGGGTGCAGATTCAATTACACAAGTTATTGTGGGGTGAAGAGCCAGGACGATGAGAGTTCAGCAATATTTTTCACATAAAGTTGTTTCTTGATCAGATGAGAAAAGCAGTAGTGCTCTTATCAGGTGGATTAGACTCTGCTACTATTCTTGCGATTGCCCGTGAGGAAGGGTATGAGTGTTATGCCATGAGTGTAGATTACGGTCAGAGAAACAGATCTGAACTTGTTGCAGCAGAGCATGTGGCGCAGTCAATGGGAGTAAGTGAGCATCAAATCATAAATATTGATTTGACAGTATTTGGTGGATCTGCACTCACTGATAAATCTATCACAGTTCCCACAGCAGGAATTAAGGAAGGGGTCCCGGTTACATATGTTCCTGCCCGCAATACGATAATGTTATCACTTGCATTACCATGGGCCGAAGTGCTTGGAAGCCATGATATTTTTATTGGTGTAAACGCAGTAGACTATTCCGGTTATCCTGATTGCCGGCCAGAATACATTGCTGCATTCGAAAAAATGGCAAATTTAGCAACTAAGGCGTCTACTCAAAACAAAAAAATACATATTCATGCACCACTCATGAGGCTGTCTAAAGCTGAAATTATTCAGCAAGGAAAATTGCTTAATATAAATTATAGCCTGACTGTTTCTTGTTATCAGGCAAATGAAGCTGGGTTTGCTTGTGGAATATGTGATTCTTGTCGGTTACGTCGTGCGGGGTTCAAAGCGGCTGATGTTCCTGATCCAACACGTTATAAATAAGTTACAAATTTATAATTTATGTAGTCAGTTACCTTACAGCCGCATAAAATAATGTACGAACCTTCAATTATTTTGGCAGAATAGTAATATTGGGAAAATCGTTTTTAGAGGGGAGTTGAGATGAGATATAAAAGCTTTCAAGAGTTCTGTACCTATATAGCCAAACATAATCCACGTCAGCCAGAATACCAGCAGGCTGTTGATGAAGTAATGGAGAGTATTTGGCCGTTTATTGTTGAGCATCCCAGATATGCTGAGCATGGCCTGCTCGACCGCCTCGTTGAGCCAGAAAGGGCAATTATTTTTCGTGTATCCTGGGTGGATGATCAAAATGAAGTTAGGGTAAATCGTGGTTATCGGATACAACATAACTCATCTATTGGGCCCTATAAAGGAGGCACACGTTTTCATCCATCTGTAAATCTTTCTATTCTCAAATTTTTGGCTTTTGAACAGACTTTCAAGAATGCCCTAACTACTTTGCCTATGGGTGGCGGAAAAGGCGGCGCAGATTTTGATCCAAAAGGGAGAAGTCCGGGGGAAGTGATGCGCTTTTGCCAGGCCTATGTAAGTGAGTTATTTCGTCATGTTGGTTCTGACACCGATATACCTGCAGGCGACATTGGAGTAGGCGGTCGAGAGGTGGGTTTTATGGCTGGTATGCTGAAAAAGCTTTCAAACCGATCTGACTCCGTTTTTACGGGTAAGGGGCTGAGTTTTGGGGGCTCACTGATTCGTCCAGAAGCTACAGGCTATGGCACAGTATATTTTGCTGAGGAAATGCTAAAGCATGCCGGCCGGTCGTTTGATGGTATGAGAGTTTCTGTTTCAGGTGCAGGTAACGTTGCTCAATATTCTATCGAAAAAGCAATGATGCTGGGTGCAAAAGTAGTAACAGTTTCTGACTCGAGTGGGACAGTGGTTGATGAGGATGGCTTTACAACTGAAAAGCTTGAAGTGCTAATGGATGTAAAAAATCATTTAAGAGGTCGGGTCAGTGATTACGCTGAAAGAGTGAAAGCCAAATTTATTCCTAATGTAAGGCCATGGAATGTTCCAGTAGACGTTGCACTACCTTGTGCAACTCAGAATGAGTTAGATGAAAAAGATGCTGCCGCTTTGATAAAAAATGGAGTATTTTGTGTTGCCGAGGGTGCAAACATGCCTTCTACGGCAGATGCCGTAAAACTTTTTGATAAGGAAGGGGTTCTGTTTGCTCCGGGTAAGGCCAGTAACGCTGGTGGAGTAGCTACTTCCGGACTGGAAATGAGTCAGAATGCCATGCGTCTTTCCTGGCCACGTGAGGAAGTAGATGCTCGTTTGCTAGAGATTATGAAAGCTATTCATAGCTCCTGTATTCAATATGGCAAACGAAAAGATGGAAGTATTTGCTATGTCGACGGAGCAAATATAGCGGGTTTTGTCAAAGTAGCAGATGCAATGCTTGGTCAGGGCGTAGTCTAAGTACATTTGACCAGATAGCAGATGTTTGCTTCCATTTGTAATTTTATTCAATGGAAGACTAGAAACTCACCATTTCTAAATTGTCATGGCAATAGCTTATTTAAGCGAAAACAATTATACGATGGTTCTTTATCAAGGTCAGGATTTCCAGTCCCATTAAAGGGAAGATGGATTGTAATTGATAACGTGATGAGTAGAACTGAATCTGGAGATAATCTTTTGTGCGGTTTTTCATGTGGGCTCAATATCGCTGCTCCGGATGCGGGAATCAGGTTCATGAGAAGTATTCTCTTGGCATTACTATTTCTTAGTTATGTCGATACAGCTGTAGCTAGTCAGGATCGTGACTTTATCGCTGCACGTAAAGCATTTCAGTCAGGGAATTCTATGCGACTGGCTATAAATGTTCCTCGCCTACAAGGGCATATACTGGAACCTTATGTGGCTTATTATCAGTTGCAGCTGCAATTGGATAAAGCAAAGTCGGATAAAAAAGAAAAAATAGATATAAACACGATCAGAAGGTTCATTTCCCGTTATCAAGATAGTCGTCTTGCTGACAGGATACGTGGAGAATGGCTAAAAATTCTTGGGAAAACACATCAATGGGAGTTATTTGCTAAGGAGTATCCAGCTCTAATTAAAGAGGATACTGAGCTGAGTTGTTACTCATTGCAGCAGCGCCTATATATCAATGATAGTGATGCATTATATGAGGCGCTTCCATTGTGGTTCCGTGGGCAAGATATGCCGGAAAGTTGTACACCATTATTTGATTCTCTTGTTGCGGCTAAACTCCTGACGGAAGAAGATGTATGGAAGCGAATACGCCTGTCTCTTGAAGAAGGCAATGTTGGTGTCGCAAAACATATTAATCAATATCTTCCAAAAAAGCGTGCACTCAGCGAACGTAAGCTGAATGCTGCCGCCAAGAATCCATTACGCTACTTAGGTAGGCATAGGAAGAAAATTAAAACCCGCGCAGATCGTGAAGTGATTTTATTTGCAATGTTACGTTTACTTTGTAGTGGTCTGGATCGGGCCCATGCATTCTGGCCCAAGGTACGTGAGCAATTTTCACACAGTGAGCAATCATATTTTAAGGCACAATTAGCAAGCAGAGCAGCATATAAACATGACTCTCGTGCACTTGACTGGTATATGGAGGCCGCCAATACAGATACTCCGACCTTACTCTCAGATAAACAACTTATGTGGAAAACACGTGCTGCTCTACGTGCCAAAGACTGGACGACAGTACTGGAGAGTATTGATACTATGTCTGAGCTTGAGCAGCAGACAGCCGCATGGAGATATTGGAAGGCACGTGCTCTGCAGGAAAAAGGTAAGGTTGCAAAAGCTCGTACTATCTTTGCGCCATTAAGTACCGAACATCATTATTATGGACAACTAGCGGAAGAGGAGCTGGGGGTCGTGATCGGAGCTCTTCCCAAATCTTATAAAATTGAAGAAGAAGAAATTACAGCTATTCAGAAGCTGCCTGGAATTCAACGAGCACTTGCTCTCTATCATCTTAATCTGCGATTTGAAGCTACACGCGAGTGGATATGGACAATACGCGGGTTTGATGACAAGCGTTTATTGGCTGCGGCTGAAACAGCACGTCGTAACAAGATCTACGATAGAGCAATCAATACGGCTAATAAAACTGTAGAACTTCATGATTTTAATCTGCGCTACCTTGCTCCTCATCGTGATGTAATGAAAAAAGTATTGAAACAAAAAGAACTTGATGAAGCTTTAGTCTACGGTTTGATCCGCCAGGAAAGTCGCTTTATTGCAAAAGCTAAATCTAGGACAGGTGCAATTGGATTGATGCAATTGATGCCAGCTACCGCTAGATGGGTGGCAAAGAAATCAGGTATACGTTACCGTAAAAGACTTGTCTCTCAGGTAAATACCAACTTAATGTTGGGGACATATTATCTTAAGCACGTGTTAACTTTATTTGATGATCAGTCATTATTGGCGTCAGCTGCTTACAATGCCGGCCCTAGTCGCGCAAAGAAATGGCGGGGTGAAGAACCGCTGGAAGGCGCAATTTATGCTGAAACTATTCCTTTCAAAGAAACGCGTCGTTACGTAAAAAAAGTCCTGAGTAACTCAATGTACTATGCTAGTACTTTTGGACATCAAGTGCGGAGTCTGAAAGATCGTCTAGACATAATTGAGCCTAAAGAAAATAAATAACGACAACTTATAAATGATAAAGAACGATCAAAATGAAAATTAAAAATGTCTGTATTACTGGCGGTAGTGGATTTGTAGGGCAACATATTGCACACATTCTTGCTGCACAAGGGATTAGCTTACGTATTCCGACCCGTCGCCGTGAACGTGCTAAATCACTTTTGGTATTACCAACTGTTGATGTGATAGAAACTAATATCCATGATTCCAAGGAACTTGACCGACTGTTAGTTGGAATAGATGCGGTTATTAATTTAGTTGGTATTTTAGATGGCGATTTTACTTCTGCACATATTGAATTACCAAAAAAAATTGTGGCTGCATGTAAGCGAAATGGAGTAGCTCGTTTGCTACACATAAGCGCCTTAAACGCCAATGTTAATGGTACAAGTGTTTATTTACGCTCCAAGGGTGAAGGTGAGAGAGTTATATTAGAGTCAAATTTAGAAACGACTATTTTCAGACCATCCGTAATTTTCGGACCAGGAGATTCTTTTCTCAGTTTGTTTGCTAGTTTGGCGCGGCGATTACCTATAATGCTACTTGCATCACCCAACTCAAAGTTTCAGCCAGTGTTTGTAGAAAATGTAGTGAAGGTAATAGCAGAAAGTCTTTCTACTTCCACTACTTTTAGTCAAAGTTACAATTTATGCGGACCAAGAATTTATTCTTTAAGACAACTTGTAGAGTATGTGTCCACTATAACTGAACATAAACTTAGTATTATAGGGTTGAGTGATTGGCTATCTAACTTACAAGCAACAATTTTGGAATTTTTACCTGGTAAGCTTATGACACGTGATAATTATCTTTCGATGAAGACTGATAGTATATGCGACTGTAATAGTGAGAGTGACTTGACAGCAGTATTTGGAATTCATCCTACAGAGCTGGAAGAAGTGGCGCCATTATACTTAGCGCATGATACGCCACGTGAACGGTATTCAGATTTTCGTGACAGAGCGGGGCGATAAAATTAATTCCTCACTAGAAACTTATTTAGTCGGGGGCTCCGTGCGTGATGAGCTATTGCAGCTTCCAGTTAAAGATCATGATTATGTTGTTGTCGGGTCAACTCCAGAGGAGATGGAGAGACTTGGGTATCGTTCGGTGGGTAAAGACTTTCCGGTTTTTCTTCATCCGAAAAGTCATAATCAATATGCACTGGCAAGAACTGAACGAAAAGTTGCACGTGGATATAGAGGTTTTGAAGTTTATGCGTCACCTAAAGTTACGCTAAAAGATGATTTGGCGCGACGAGACCTCACGATAAATGCAATTGCAAAAGATAAGAACGGGAAGATTATTGATCCGTTTAATGGCATTGCAGACCTTAAAGCGGGACTGTTGCGACATGTAAGTCCGGCGTTCTCCGAAGATCCAGTTCGTATATTACGTACCGCACGTTTCTCTGCACGATTTGGTTTTCGTGTTGCACCAGAGACTCTTGCTCTGATGGGAGAAATAGTACGTAATGGTGAAATTGATGCTTTGGTACCAGAGAGAGTATGGCAGGAGCTTGCTCGTGGACTTATGGAGAATAAACCCTCTCGCTTGTTTTCTACTTTACGAGATTGTGGTGCACTGTCACGAGTCATACCAGAGATAGATATATTATTCGGGATCCCTCAACCAGAAAAATGGCATCCTGAGATTGATACAGGTGAGCATATTATGCAGGTTATTGACTATGCCGCATCAAAAAATCATTCTCTACAAATTCGCTTTGCTGCTCTTACTCATGATCTTGGCAAAGGAGTTACACCAAAGAACTCATGGCCAAGTCATACCGGACATGAAAAGCACAGTGTGAAATTAGTTAAAAACCTATGCGATCGTATCAAGGTCCCTAAAAATTGTCGTGATCTCGCGTTACTGGTAGCACGTTTTCATAGTAATGTTCATCGTATAGCAGAATTAACCCCAACAACAATAGTAGATATGTTGATGGCAGTAGATGCTTATCGTAAGCCCGAACGTTTTAAGGAATTTATTCATGCTTGCGCATGCGATTTTCATGGACGGACTGGTTACACTAATAAACCTTATCCACAGGCCACGCAGTTACGTGAGGCACTCAAGGCAGCTAATAAAGTTGATAGCAGTGGAATAGCTGCTAGTCTGGCGAAAACCATTTCTGACCCTGCCTGTTTGTCAAATTCAATTAATACAAAAATTCGAGAAGCGCGTATCACTGAAATTAAGAATCAGTTAACTTAATCTCAAGTAGATATTATGTGCAATGATCTTTTGTAAGACCGTGTTTTTCGAAATATCTCTGATGATATTCTTCCGCACGATAAAATTTGGTAACAGGTAGCACTTCTGTTACGACTGGTTCATGCTGGTACCTTCCTAATTGTGTTTTTTCTTTGGAAGAATTCGCTATTATTTCTTGCTCTGTAGTATAAAAAAATATCACTGAACGATATTGAGAGCCAACATCTGGTCCTTGTCGATTTAGTGTAGTTGGATTATGGCAATTCCAGAATGTATTCAGAAGTTCATCATAAGTAAT
The DNA here is from genome assembly GCA_965205785.1 of Nitrosomonadaceae bacterium. Taxonomy (GTDB): domain Bacteria; phylum Pseudomonadota; class Gammaproteobacteria; order Burkholderiales; family Nitrosomonadaceae; genus BJGV01. The sequence continues at coordinate 776,482 of OZ242188.1, read as the reverse complement.
TTGTGAAGGATCATATTCTACCTGTACAACTTCAACATGGCCGGTTTTACCTGTACATACATCATTATATGTAGGATTACTGGTGTGGCCACCGGAATACCCACATATTGCTTCACTAACACCTTGAAGTTTACGAAATGTAGCTTCTACAGACCAGAAACAACCCGCTCCAAAAATCCCTTTTTCTTTAAGCACTATTTTGATCTCAAAAGATTGACTGGAACAAATTCATTTGTCATCTGGGTTTGCGCGGCATAATGTTGAATAGACGATCGTAAGCAAAATTTGGAAGTAATTTCAGAATACGTGCAACAATTGCCATTTGCCAGGGAATCACAGAATACAATTTTTTATGTTTAATAATATGTACGATTTTTTTGGTAGTAGTTTCTGCTGTCATAATAAAGGGCATCGGGAATGGATTATTAGCCGTCATTGGTGTAATAATGTAGCCAGGACAAATTGTGACAACGGACACACCACTTCCATACATTTCTACGCGCAGACTTTCAAGATATGAGTTTGCAGCAGCCTTAGATGCAGAGTAAGCACTCGCTCCCGGAAGCCCACGATAGCTTGCTACGCTTGAAATCCCCACTAAACTACCTTTCCCTTGTGTTCGCATGATAGAAATAAACGGTTGAAAAGTGTTAACTATACCAGTGACATTAGTCGCTAAAATAGACTCAAAAATTTCACTATCTTCGGCATATTCTGTAAGAGTACCCTGACTAATTCCGGCGTTAGCGATTACAATATCAGGACATCCGTAGCGTTGTATGAAGTCACCCGCAGCAGACTGCATAGACTGTGAATCACGAACGTCAATATCATAGAAAGGGGTGGCTGGATCGGGTAGCACATTAACCAGAGCCTCTAAAGAAACCTTGTTTCTCGCTATCAACCCAAGGGTTGCACCTAGTGATTCATAATGTTTGGCTAACGCTTTCCCTAATCCGCTGGAGGCACCGGTTATAATAATTTTTAAGGACATGGAAAAATTCTGCTGCTAGCAAGAAAAATTAGTTATAAGCTATTTCTTTGTTTTTTCTCTGCGTACTTTACTAATTAATTGGTCTAATGTTTTAATGGTTTCCTGCGGCGTGCCGCCCATTTTTCCACTAATCAGGTACTTGCCGTCTACAACCAACGATGGAACACCCTTTAACCCATATTTCCTGGACATTTGCGAAGATTGAGATGATTTATTTACAACGGAGAAAGAGTTATAAACACTTATAAATTTTTTTCGGTCTACTCCTTGTTTTTCAACCCAGTTAAATAATAGTTCTTCATTGGTAAGGTCAATTTTTTCTTTATGAATAGCATCATAAACTTTATCGTGTAATTTATCTTTTTCCCCTAGGATCTCTAATGTATAAAAAGTTTTTGCACCAGGGATCCAATTCTTACGAAAAATTGCTGGAATATATTTAAAGCTTACATCTTTAGGTACTTTTTTTAGCCAGCTTCTGATTAAAGGGTGCAGTTTGTAGCAATGTGGGCAGCCATACCAAAAAAATTCCAGAACTTCAATTTTGTCACCACTCGTAGTGGGTTGAGGGCTAAGTAGCACAGCATAATCACGACCTTTAATAAGTTCAGCTTTTACACCTGAAATACCAGCAAGTCCAAGGCTAAGAATTAAGAAAAGGGCTGTATAAAATCGTTTAATAGGGCTCATTTTCACCTCTAGAGAAAGTCTGTAATTTTTATCTTGTTATCTTTAGGATAAAGTATCTTACTGAGCTTTTGCATGTACTTTAATAAGATTAGCCTTAATACCGCTTTGCAGTAGGGACGATCGTGCTTTATTGATATCAGCAATTTTTGTAAAAGGACCTACTCGAACCCTATGCCACTTACCTTTTTCAGATAAATCAGCTGATTGAACATATGCCTCCATGCCAAGCATAGCAATTTTTGCTTTTAGATTCTCTGCATCCTCTGTATCTTGGAAGGATCCTGCCTGCAGGTAATACTTGTCTTTTAGGGACGGTTGTTGTGCGGCTTTTTGGAATTGTTTTTCAGTAACTGGTTCTTCGTTACCTGGAAGCATTTGGTAGAATTCAAACCGTGGTTTTTCATTTGTATCTTCATTTTGAGCAACGTTACGTTCAGATTTTTGTTTTTCTTTTAAGGCTCCATTCCCATCCTTAGAAGTTTTTATCCTTGCGCTAATTTCAGACTCCTTACTTTGGATGAAAGGACTGGGTGCCTGGTGGATATACATCCATACACCGATAGCACTAACAAGACCCAGCACATAGCCTATGAATAATCCTAAAAGAAGAGTAGACCCTTTTTTGCTGGAAGTAGATTTTGATGGGGATTTATAGTCTCGACTCATAAAAACTTTTATTAGGTTTGTATACTTACATTTTATCAGGTGCACTCACACCTAGCAGCGTTAATCCATTAACCAGTACTTGTCGAATTGAAGCAATTAGTGCTAATCGGGCAAGCCGAATCGGTATTTCCGGTACAAGAAAGCGGGAAGAATTATAATAACTGTGAAACTCAGCCGCTAGCTCCCTAAGGTAGAATGCGACCAGATGAGGAGAAAGATCTCTTGCTGCCACTTCCACTATTTCAGGGTAATCAATCAGTTTCTGTAATAGTGACAATTCTACAATACTAGAGAGTTGAGTTGTATCAGCAGTGGTAAGAAGTAAAGGGTCCTCACCCCATTGCTCCATAACACTACACACTCGTGCATGGGCATATTGTACATAATATACTGGGTTATCATTGTGTTGTGACTTTGCCAGATCTAAATCAAATTCTAAGTGCTGGTCACTTTTTCGTAATAAGTAAAAGAATCGTGCGGCATCATTGCCTACTTCCTTACGTAATTCCCGTAATGTTACAAATTCTCCAGAACGGGTAGACATGGGCGCCTTAACACCATCACGATAAAGTACTGCAAACTGAACCAACGCTATTTCAAGCTTTGATGAGTCAAGTACTAACGCTTCCATTGCCCCTTTCACTCGTGGAATATAACCGTGATGATCAGCACCCCACACATTAATAATGCGTTCAAAACCACGCTGAAATTTATTGAGATGATAGGCAATGTCAGAAGCAAAATATGTGAATTGGCCGTTATCCCTTTGAACAACCCTGTCTTTTTCATCACCAAACTCAGATGAGCGAAACCATATGGCGCCATCCTGTTGGTATAGATAATCTTTTTGCTTAAGCAGATCAATTGTTTGCGCTACTGTACCATTCTCAAATAGAGACTGTTCTGAGAACCATGTATCGAAAACTACTCCAAACTCCATTAAATCATTGCGACAGTCACCTAGTTGTTCAGTTAAAACAAAATTGTGAAAATATGTGTAGTCTTGTCCCAATAGGTCTTTAGTATTGGCTATTAATTGATCAAGCATTATTTCAGAGTCTTTTTCTGTTTTTTCACCAGCAACATCGGAACTAAATAACTCCTGCTGGCGTACATAGTGGCTTCCATGTGTTTTATATATCAACTCTGCCATGTTACGAACATATTCTCCTTGATATGCTTTACTAGGAAAATGTACATTTTCACCATTTAACTCAAGATAACGTAACCAAGCAGAAACTGCCAGAATATCCATTTGCCTTCCCGCATCATTAACATAGTACTCGCGTGATACAGAGAAGCCTGCTGCGGCAAGTACGTTAGCTAGGCTTGCGCCAAATGCTGCGCCACGCCCATGTCCAACATGTAATGGACCGGTAGGATTTGCTGAAACAAACTCAACCTGAATTTTTGTACCGGCACCAAAGTTTCCGTAGCCGAACTCGTTACCACTTTCGAGCACAATGCGAGGGAATTGCTGCTTAGAAGAAGCTTTAAGGAATAGATTAATAAAGCCAGCACCCGCAACTTCAGTTTTTTCAAGATGAGGTGAAGCAGGCATTGCATTGATTAATTGTAAAGCAATATCGCGTGGATTTTTACGCAGTGATTTAGCCAATTGCATTGCCAGATTACAGGAGTAATCACCATGACTAACCTGTTTTGGGCGTGCAAATTCGATATTAATATCTAAGTCTTTGGCTGATAATGTACTCAACGCGTAGCGCAAGAGCCCTTCAAAATGAGATTTGAAGTTGGTGTGGTTTGGTGGGGTCATGGACGCATCAATAGTCTTGGATGTGGCCCGCAAATTATCATGGCATTAATGTGGGTAGCAGATACATAGTTGTTTTTAAAGTACGTACCGAGCCAAATCTTCACTCTGAGATAAATCTTTGAGTCTTTGATCTACATAGGAAGAATCTATAGAGACAGTAGTCCCACTGTGTTTTGCAGCATCAAAAGAAATCTCCTCCAAAAGTTTTTCCATAACAGTGTAGAGTCTTCTTGCGCCGATATTTTCAGTTTTTTCGTTAACATCAAAAGCAATTTCAGCTAAGCGCTTAATTGCTTCAGGAAGAAACTTTAATTTAATTTCTTCAGTCTTCATAAGCGCTTCATATTGACGTGTCAAGCAAGCGTCAGTGTTGGTAAGTATTTGTACAAAATCAGCAGCGTTAAGGCTGGCCAGTTCAACACGAATTGGAAACCGTCCTTGCAGTTCAGGTATTAGGTCAGAAGGTTTGGTAAGGTGGAAAGCTCCGCTGGCTATAAATAATATATGGTCAGTCTTGATCATGCCATATTTGGTAGAAATAGTAGTTCCTTCAACTAGTGGCAATAGATCGCGCTGTACTCCTTGGCGCGAAACATCATTTCCTGACGTTTCAGAACGACTGGTAATTTTGTCAATTTCATCTAGAAACACAATTCCATTCTGCTCAACATTTTGTATTGCTCTTAACTTTAATTCTTCATCATTAATTAGTTTTGAAATTTCTTCTTCTGCAATGAGTTTCTTTGCTTCTTGAATTTGCAGTTTACGGGTCTTTTTTCTTTCTCCACCCAAATTTTGAAACATACCTTGAATTTGCGAGGTAAGGTCTTCCATTCCGGGTGGGGCAAAGATTTCCATTTGCGTGTGTGCAGCTGAAACTTCTATTTCAATTTCCTTTTCATTGAGTTTGCCTTCACGTAATTTTTTTCTAAATTTCTGACGGGTAGCGTTATTATTTTCTTCGTTCTCTGTTTGTGAACTCAGATCTCGTGCAGGTGGTAGCAACACGTCAAGAATGCGCTCTTCCGCATGGTCTTCAGCTCTTGGGCGTATAATTTGAGCTTCCTGTTCACGTAACAGTTTGATGGCAGATTCCGCTAAATCCCGTATGATGGAATCAACATCACGCCCAACATAACCTACTTCAGTAAACTTGGTGGCTTCAACTTTAATAAATGGAGCATTCGCAAGTTTAGCTAATCGACGCGCTATTTCAGTTTTACCAACACCAGTGGGGCCTATCATCAAAATATTTTTTGGGGTAATTTCCTGCCGCAGAGGGTCTGCTACCTGCTGTCTGCGCCAACGATTCCTAAGCGCGATAGCAACGGCTCGTTTGGCAGAATCTTGACCAATAATATGCTTATCGAGTTCTTGTACGATTTCCTGCGGAGACATTTGGGACATAGGTTCTAGTGTTTGTAGAAAAGTGTAATAAATATATGAAAATAGGTGTGATTCATCGGAAAAATAGAATTGTCAGCACTAAATTTCTTTACTATTTGTTTAATAAGAAAGACTTCCTTTAAGTTTTTTTAGTTACCATCTGGTCTGGTTCCATATTATTACAGGACTTCAATACTATGGTTCTGGTTAGTATAAATACATAGATCTCCAGCGATAGAGAGTGATTTCTTGACAATTTCCAGAGCTTCAAGATCTGTATTTTCGAGAAGTGCGCGAGCGGCCGAATGTGCATAGGTGCCACCACTGCCAATTGCAGCAAGCCCTAGTTCAGGTTCAAGTACATCACCCGCTCCAGTGATGATAAGAGTGGTTTCTTTATCAGCTACGACGAGCATTGCTTCTAAACGACGCAAAACACGGTCGGTACGCCAGTCTTTTGCCAGCTCTACTGCAGAGCGCATAAGGTGGCCCTGATGTTTCTCTAGTTTGCCTTCAAAGCGTTCGAATAAAGTAAAGGCATCAGCTGTGCCGCCAGCAAACCCCGCAAGAATCTTCTCATGATAAAGCCTGCGAATTTTGCAGGCGCTGGCCTTGCCTACTACAGCGCCCAGTGTTACCTGGCCATCACCGCCAAGTGCAACTTGTGAGCCTCGTCGTGCTGAGAGTATGGTCGTCATGAAGTTGATCCATTGTATTGAGTTCGAGTAAACATTGAATTATAGCGCCAATTTACCGAGAAAAGTATTTCTACCGGCTTCAGACTTTCTTCTTTGCTCTTGGATGAGCAGCATCATAGACTTTTGCTAAATGCTGGAAATCAAGATGGGTGTAAGTCTGCGTAGTACTGATATTTGCGTGCCCTAGCATTTCCTGTACTGCACGTAGGTCCGCACTAGACTGTAGCAAATGAGAAGCAAATGAATGTCTCAGTACATGGGGATGCACATTTAGGCTGATACCTTGTTGCAACGCCCTCATTTTCAGGCGCTGACTAACTGATCGTGAACTGATACCTCTACCATTCCGTGAGAGAAACAGTGCATTTTCCCCGGGCTTGATTAATGTTTCACGTTGCCTCATCCACTCTCTTAATGCTTGAATAGCCTGACGGCCAATTGGGACGACACGCTTTTTATCGCCTTTTCCATGAACAAGTACGGTACTTTCAGTAAAATTTAAATCCTCAGGTGTAAGGTTAATGAGCTCGGTTAAACGTAGGCCTGAAGAATAGAACAACTCAAACATTGCCTTGTCCCGTAATGTTATTAAATCATTAGCATTAAATTCTAGGAGTTTTGCAGCTTCGTCAGGGGATAAAACATGGGGTAGCGATTTTGTAGACTTTGGTGCGCGCAAGCCTGCGCAAGGGTTATGAGTGTAGCCATGGTCACGCGCCAGGTAATTATAGAGGCCACGCCATGCTGATAGCATTCTTGCCAGGCTTCTCCCAGAGAGCCCTTTACTATGAAGTTGAGCTACAAAACGGCGAATGTGATGGATCCTTAGCTGGTTAAGGGGAGTTTTTGTAGCGAGTTTTAATAGTGCAGTAATGTCACGCGAATAATTTTCACAAGTTAATGGCGACAATCTTCGTTCATTTGTAAGATGGAAGATATAAGCGTCAACCAGTGAGGATGGATTATTCTCTGAAATCATATTTATCTTCAATTTTTCAATATAGTTTTGAATCTTTTATTTGTTACATCCAGTTTCACTATATCGTGAAATAGCCGTGCTTACGAGATCTCCTAGTCGTTGCAGGTAGAGTGTTCCCATTTCTGGGTAGAATCGCTGAGGTTCTTCACTTGCCAGGACCAAGAGACCAATAGTTTGTCTGGTTCTCAGGGGGATCATTGAGAAAGAACGCAAATGGGCTACACTTTCACCAAACCAATTCTTGATTTCATCGGTCAACTGTGGACCACAGTATGGATGAAGTAGTCTGTTAGTAATTGTATGAGTTTCTGTATTAGTACAAATAAATTTAGACATCTCTAGACTATCACAGTTTATATTCCATAATCGTAGCGCTACATGGGGTACCGAGAAATTATCGCGCAAGATTGAATTAAGTTCATTCAGGAAATCATTGATGTGAGTGAAGGTAAGAAACATGATAGATAAACGATGCATTTTCTCGCTAATAACATCATTTTCTTCACCAAAATTAACTAATTTACGTAATTTGTCCTGCAGAATGTGGTTTTTATCTCGTAAAGTGACAATTTGTCGTTCGCTGATAGGTATAGCTCTGCCGCCATGAGGATGTGGAACATAAATTTCAGCTAACATGTCAGCATACTCATCAAAGAATTGTGGGTGTTGCTTAAGGTATTGAGCCACTTCTTCTGAACCGAATTTCATATTTTCCCCTTGGCTAAGTTTATAGTTCAATTTCTCCATCAAATACAGAAATGGCAGACCCTGTCATCCAGACGGGGTTATTTTCTTCTTCCCAGAAAATGTTCAAATTGCCTCCAATAGTGCTTACCTTAACAGCTGAATCCAGTAGTCCACGGGTAATTCCCGCTACTACAGCAGCACATGCACCAGTGCCGCAAGAGAGGGTTTCACCAACACCTCGTTCGTATACTCTTAGATTAATATGTTTACGGTTTACTACTTGCATGTATCCGGCGTTTACATGTTGAGGAAAGCGTGGGTGATTCTCAATTAAGGTGCCCTCAACTAATATTGGTGATTGATTGATATCTTCAACAATTTGCACTGCGTGTGGGTTGCCCATTGAAAGAATACTAAATTCTATTTGCTTTTCACCAATATCTAGTAAATAAGTAAGCATACGTTTTTCAGCGACAAAGGGAATTTCTTGTGGCTCAAATTTAGGGACGCCCATATTCACAGTTACCTCTCCATTTGTTTCTAGCTTAGGAACAATGATCCCGCCAAGCGTTTCTACACGAATTTCTTTCTTTTGAGTCATTCCTTGGTCATACACATAGCGCACAAAACAACGCGCTCCATTGCCGCATTGTTCTACTTCACTACCATCAGAATTAAAAATACGGTATCGGAAGTCAGCATTACTTTTAGCTTTTTCTACTAACAGAATCTGATCACAGCCTATACCAAGACGGCGATTCGCAAGATAACGTAATTGTTCCTGACTAAGTTGTACAGACTGATTTATACAATCAATGAGGACAAAGTCATTACCTAAACCATGCATTTTGGTGAATTTATATTTCATTAGTTAAACTAAGTATCATCAGGAAAAGTATCAGTTAATTTCTTGCAACTTCTATAAATAGGCATAATCTGGTACCCTGTAGAGTACTTTACGATTATAACTAACTAAAAAACAATATGAGCGAATATCTATTTACTTCGGAATCTGTATCTGAAGGTCATCCGGACAAAGTGTCGGATCAGATTTCCGATGCGGTCCTAGATGCAATTTTAACCCATGACATTAATGCACGGGTAGCCTGCGAAACGTTATGTAGTACTGGTTTAATAGTTATGTCAGGAGAGATTACCACCAATGCTTCAGTAGATTACAATGTAATTGCCCGTGAAACTCTCAAACACATCGGTTATACTAGTTCAGATATTGGCTTTGATGCTAGTACTTGTTCGGTACTAACAGCTTTTAATAAGCAGTCGCCCGACATTGCTCAAGGAGTTAATCGTACCAAAGAACAAGAATTAGATCAGGGCGCAGGTGACCAGGGATTGATGTTCGGGTATGCCTGTAATGAGACACCTCAATTAATGCCAATGCCAATTCACTATGCGCATAGACTGGTGGAGAGGCAAGCAGAGCTGAGAAAGAGTGGGCGCCTGACATGGTTGCGCCCAGATGCTAAATCGCAGGTGTCAGTTAATTACAAAAATGGGAAGCCACAAAGCGTTGAAACCGTTGTAATTTCTACACAGCATAACCCTGAAATTTCTCACGCAGATTTAACTGAAGCTGTAGTTGAGGAAATTATTAAACCAGTCATTCCAAAAGATATGTTGGATAGTAATACTCGCTATCTTGTCAATCCTACAGGACGTTTTGTGGTTGGCGGACCAATGGGCGATTGTGGATTAACCGGACGTAAAATTATTGTGGATACTTATGGTGGTGCAGCACATCATGGAGGAGGTGCTTTTTCTGGCAAGGACCCTTCCAAGGTAGACCGTTCAGCAGCATACGCCGGACGTTATGTGGCTAAAAATATTGTTGCAGCTGGAATTGCAAGCAGGTGTGAAGTACAGATAGCATATGCGATTGGTGTGGCGCATCCGGTTTCTTTGATGGTTGAGACTTTTGGTACCGGTAAAATTTCTGACGATAAAATTGCAAAGTTAATTGAGCGAAACTTTGATTTGCGACCACGTGCGATTATTCACTCGCTTAATTTATTGCGTCCGATTTACCTTAGAACTGCTGCTTATGGTCATTTCGGGCGGGATGAGCCAGAATTTACCTGGGAGACTACCGATAAAGCCGCACAACTTAGTGCTGATGCTGGCATTAAGAGTACGGTAGAAGCATAAAAGATAGTAAGTCTGGCATTTAAACTCATATTAGTTTTCCCCTTACGCCGAGGAGCGCTGCAGTGGGTATGATCCCTCGAGGCTTGGTATGTAAGGGCACTGTTACAACGGCGCTCGTTCATTTTAGGAGATTGTTCCATGAACGCAGTGCTTAATCCTAATAGCACCAAAACTACCGAATATAAAGTTGCTGATATATCCCTTGCAGGATGGGGTCGCAAGGAAATCGCCATTGCTGAAAATGAAATGCCTGGTTTGATGGGACTACGTGAAGAATACGCAGGGCAAAAGCCCTTAGAGGGAGCCCGTATTGCAGGTTCTCTTCACATGACTATCCAGACTGCAGTATTAATAGAAACTCTGGTCGAGCTAGGCGCAGAAGTGCGCTGGGCTTCATGCAATATTTATTCAACTCAGGATCATGCTGCAGCAGCAGTTGCGGTCGAAGGTGTACCAGTATTTGCCTTTAAGGGCGAATCATTAGATGAATATTGGGAGTATGCTCACGAGATATTCAATTGGTCTGGCGACGGAAAAATGAGTACTCCTAACATGATTCTTGATGATGGTGGTGATGCGACACTTCTGATTATCCTTGGAAGTAAGGCGGAAAAAGACCCATCAGTTATTGCTAATCCTGGTAACGAAGAGGAGCAGGCATTATTTGCAGCAATCAAAAAACGACTGGATGCTCAGCCAGGATGGTATTCCAACATATTGGCTAATATCCGTGGGGTAACGGAAGAAACTACTACTGGAGTTCATCGTTTGTACGAAATGCAAAATAACGGCGAACTACCGTTCCCTGCTTTCAATGTGAATGACTCAGTTACAAAATCAAAGTTTGATAATTTGTACGGTTGCCGCGAGTCATTGGTGGATGGGATCAAGCGTGCAACCGATGTAATGGTTGCAGGTAAAATTGCTTTGGTGTGTGGTTTTGGCGACGTGGGTAAGGGTTGTGCTCAATCCTTGCGTGGATTAGGGGCAACTGTATGGGTTACTGAGATAGACCCAATTTGCGCTCTTCAGGCAACGATGGAAGGTTACCGTGTTGTTACCATGGATGAGGCTTGTGATCAGGCTGACATTTTTGTTACAGCAACTGGTAACTTGCGTGTCATCGCTCACGATCATATGCTGAAAATGAAAGATCAGGCCATCGTTTGCAATATTGGTCATTTTGATTCAGAGATAGATATTGCTTCCGTTCAGAAATACCAGTGGGAAAACATCAAACCACAGGTAGATCATGTAATTTTTCCAACAGGTCGCCGGATCATCGTGTTAGCACAAGGGCGCTTGGTAAATCTGGGTTGTGCTACAGGTCATCCATCATTTGTAATGTCTAGTTCATTTGCCAACCAGGTATTAGCTCAAATAGAGCTATGGAGAAATGGAGAGAATTACCAAAACAGTGTTTACGTATTACCAAAACAGTTGGATGAGAAAGTTGCACGCTTACACATTAAGAAGTTAGGCGTTAATCTCACTGAATTAACCGATGAGCAGGCTAAGTACCTAAACATGGATAAGAACGGGCCATACAAACCGGATATGTATCGGTATTAATGCCTCGTAGTGTAGAAGTATAGGGATAAGCTAATGCTGATATCCTGCTTTCCCTGTATTTCTCATATTCATGGGTATAGCAAAAATGGAATCGCAAAAACAACTCACACGTACTTTTAGTTTTGAGTTTTTTCCACCACAAACGCCAGAAGGTGTGGAGAGATTGCGTACTACGCGTCAACAACTAGCGCAATTTAGTCCAAAGTTTTTCTCTGTAACTTTTGGTGCAGGGGGCTCTACTCAAGACCGTACGTATGAAACAGTTCTGGAGATTCAGGCTGAGGGATATGCTGAAGCTGCTCCTCATCTTTCTTGTATTGGCTCAACTAGTGAAAATATTCGTTTTCTACTTCAAAAGTATTTGAATAACGGCATTAGTTATTTAGTTGCATTACGCGGGGATCTTCCTTCAGGGATGGCTCAACCAGGAGAGTTTCGTTATGCCGCAGAATTAGTAGAGTTTATTCGTAGAGAATTTGGTAATGTTTTTCATATTGAAGTAGCTGCTTATCCAGAATATCATCCTCAGGCAAAATCTGCTCAGGACGATTTGCAAAATTTCAAACGTAAAGTAGAAGCAGGAGCTGATTCCGCTATTACCCAATATTTTTATAGTGCAGATGCATATTTTAGATTTGTAAATGCCTGTGAAGTTGCAAACATAAAAATTCCTATAGTACCGGGTATCATGCCAATCAATAGATTCACCCAGTTAGCGCGATTTTCAGATGCATGTGGTGCAGAAATTCCACGCTGGCTTAGAAAAAAGATGGAGGGGTATGGTGATGATAGCGCGTCAATTAGAGCATATGGGCTAGATGTTGTAACTGATTTATGTAGTCAGTTACTTGATGCTGGCGCACCAGGATTGCATTTTTATACGATGAATTCACCAAATTTGACTACTACTATTTGGCAAAGACTGGGACTACAAATACAGCCTCTATAAATAATAGTTGTGGCAATATAGTTTCAAATTTATTAGAGCTGTACATATTCATTGGGTGGGATAATTATGAATTATCCCACCCAATATAAGTTGTTAAGCAGATCAGTCTAAGTTCAGGTTGTTTTTACTGGTACGGCATTTAATGGATTCGCTTCATATACCTTATGTGCCGCAGCCTGTGCCGAGCCAATATCAACTTTCTTACCCATATCGGAGAAAACCGTTTCTAACGCATTCAAACATAGCATTACATTGTCTATTTTGCTTGAATAGCCCATTAAGCCAAAGCGCCAGATTTTTCCAGCAAAATCACCAAGTCCTGCACCAATCTCAAGATTATATTCAACAAGCAATCTGCGGCGTACTTCTTTTTCATCTACACCATCAGGTACATATACAGAGTTTAATTGTGGCAGGCGGTATTTTTCATCAACCAAGTACTTAGTACCGAAGGTTTCTAATCCCGCTTTCAATGCCTCATGATTACGCTGATGACGAGCCCAGGAATGTTCTAGTCCTTCTTCATAAAGTATAACCAAGGATTCATACAACGCGTAGAGTGCATTGGTTGGTGCTGTGTGGTGATAAGTTCGTGTTTCACCCCAGTAGCCAAGCACCAAATTTAAATCCATAAACCAGCTCTGTACTTTCGTTTTGCGGTTCTTAACAAGTTCTATAACGCGTTCAGAAAAGCTTACAGGAGATAGGCCGGGTGGACATGATAAGCACTTCTGGCTACCAGAATAGATTGCATCTATTTTCCATTCATCAACTTTCAATGGGGAACCACCTAAAGAAGTAACTGTATCAACAATGGTTAGACAGTTATAGCGGCGGGCAATTTCGCAAAGTGTCTTTGCATCTGAAAGAGCGCCGGTAGATGTCTCAGCATGAACAAAGGCAACAATTTTTGTATCCGGATTTTGTTTCAGAGTATCTTCCACTTTTTGCGGATCAACCGGTTCTCCCCACTTATTATCTACTACGACTGCAATACCACCACAGCGCTCTACATTTTCAATCATACGTGAGCCAAATACACCGTTACGACAGACAATAACTTTGTCTCCAGGGCTTACCATATTAACGAAACACATTTCCATTCCTACTGAACCGGGTCCGGAAACTGGAAAGGTCATTAGATTTGCAGTTTGGAAAGAATATCGAAGCAGGCTTTTTAATTCTTCCATCATGTCGGTAAAAACTGGATCTAGATGTCCTAAAGTTGGGCGGGCCATGGCAGATAATACTCGTGGATGTGTATCTGATGGACCCGGTCCCATCAGGGTACGTTGTGGCGGGTAAAATGTACTGATTTTTTTAGCAGGGTAAAAGTCTGTAGAAGTCATAAATGGTCCTGAATGAAAAGACGTGCCGAATTAGTCAAATGAAAAAGACTGATTTTATCAAGTGATTGAGTAATTTGCTATCAACGGTATAGAGCTAATCTATAGTTAAGTGGTATATCAGTAAAATATAAGTATCTTTTGCTCTTTAATTTTGGATTACTGCACTAGAAGTAACGGCTTCACGGGAAAACTCTGAGAAATCTTATGTGCAGCCTGCCTTGCAAGCATTTGATTTGAATATGGTCCGGCATGTACTTTGTACAAACCGTTCTTTACAGTTACCCCAAGTAGGTTGGATAAATTGGGAAATTCGCTTCTCAAGTGGTTGATAAAGGTATCTGCTTTGTTATAGGCACTAAATGCTGCTAGCTGCAGATAAATTTTGTTTGTACTGGATGATGCATTGGTTATATCGAGGGAATTGGTGCTACGTTCAGGTTTAAAGGTAAGTCGTTTTGCTGGTAATTGTGTAACCTGATTTTCTGGAAGAATAGTCTCTACTTCTACCCATGCGCTGCCACCACTAAGTACATCAAGCTTGTATGCCGCCGTATAAGATAGATCAATTAATCGGTTAGAAAGAAATGGGCCGCGATCGTTAATACGTACTACTATAGATTTTTTATTCTTAAGATTGGTAACTCTTACGTAGCTGGGTATGGGTAAGGTGGTATGTGCAGCAGTCATTTCATACATATCATAAATCTCTCCTGAGGCAGTTTTTTTCCCGTGATAGCGACGTCCATACCATGAGGCAACTCCCCGTTCTTTATACGGTCCTAGAGTAGTCATTGGTGTGTAGGTTTTACCAAGTACTACGTAGGGTTGCATATTAGATTTACGTAAGGGCTCAACTCGGGGAACAGCATCAGGAACAGAGGCAAGATTAGGTGGTGGATTATCACCAGGGCCATCATCAAGGTAATAGCCCCCTCCTTTTTTTTGATTAGATATAGCAGAAGAAGTGGTGTCCGGATTTAGAGTATTGCTACAACTGGTAAGGAAAATGAGAGAAATTATTACGATAGACCAACTTAGAGATGAGTGAATGTTATAACAGCGGAGAGATATATTGCTAAGCCATAAATAATTTTGCATTATGTTTTTACCAATTTAGGGTGCATTTGTATACTCATCAAAATACCAAAACCTAGAAGCATTGTCACCATAGATGTGCCACCATAGCTGATAAGTGGAAGTGGTACTCCTACCACAGGAAGAATACCAACAACCATTCCTATATTAACAAATATATAAGTGAAAAAGGTTAATGTGATTGATCCTGCAATAAGTCGGGTAAATTGAGTCGAAGCATTGACGGTAATTATCATGCCGCGGCCAATTACTACTAGATACAATAGTAACAGTAACGAATTACCAACGATCCCAAATTCCTCAGAGAATACCGCAAAGATAAAATCAGTACTTTTTTCAGGGAGAAAGTCCAAGTGGGTTTGTGTGCCGTTCTGCCAGCCTTTTCCAACAATTCCACCTGAACCTATTGCAATGGTTGATTGGATGGTGTGATAGCCTGCTCCTAATGCATCTTGCGTTGGGTCAAACAAAGTCATGACACGTCGTCGTTGATAGTCATGCAGCATTGACCACAGCAATGGCAGGCTACCTGCTCCAGCAATTACTAAGCCAATCATGATGCGCCATGATAATCCTGCAAGAAACAGCACATAGAAGCCACTAGAAATAATTAGTAAAGTAGTTCCTAAATCTGGCTGACGCAAAATCAGTACAGCTGGTAATAGTAGAAGCATCGTCGCCACTATATAGTCTCGGATTCTTAGCGTGGCTTCGTGTTTGTCAAAATACCATGCCATCATTAGTGGTACAGCGAGTTTCATCAGTTCGGAGGGCTGGATACGGGTAACGCCTATATCTAGCCATCTTCTTGCACCATTGTTTATTTCACCAAATAATGCCACACAAACTAGAAGAATCAGACCAATTACATATAGTGGTAAAGCTAGTCGCATCATGTGTTGAAGTGGAATGTTGGCAACCAGCCACATAATGACTAATGCTGCAACCATGTTAACAGCCTGGTTGGTTACACGAGTATAATTTCCTCCTGTTGCACTATAAAGTGTTGCAAGGCCAACTGCCATTACCAGTAGAATACTAAACAGTAAAAAGCCGTCTATATAGCGTGTAAGGTAGTGCCATAAAAGTAAAGGCCTAGTCATGTACACCCTCTATGTTTTCATCTATGGACTTTTCTTCCTTATAAACCGGTAGTTTGCCGAGTAGAACATAGTCCATTACTTGTCTTGCAATCGGAGCGGCAGCAGAACCACCATGCCCTCCATTTTCTACCAACACTGATAACGCTATACTTGGGTTTTCTGCTGGGGCGTAAGCGATGAATAATGCATGATCACGATGGCGTTCATTTATTGCGTCTTCATCATATTTTTCTCCTTGCTTCATCCCTATCACCTGAGATGTTCCAGTTTTACCGGCAAAAGTGTAACCTGCTCCCGCTCCTGCTCTTGCTGCAGTCCCTCCAGGTTTGGTGACATCGATAAGTGCATTTCTTACTATCTGCCAATTATTTGGATTGAAATTGAGTTTGTACAATACTTGTGGAGCCCTTTCAAAAATTTCACCTGTTTTACTATTATGTATTCGTTTTACAAGGTGTGGGCGGAATGCGGTTCCCTTGTTTGCAATTATTGAAGTGGCAAAAGCAAGCTGTAGTGGTGTGGCCAGATTGTATCCCTGACCGATACCGATGGAAATAGTGTCACCCGGCCACCATTTTTGTTTATGGCGCCTCATTTTCCATTCTTGTGAAGGCAACAAACCTGAAACTTCTCCCTTTATATCAATTCCAGTTTTTTTACCTAAGCCAAACTGTCCAATAAACTTGTAGATTCTGTCTATACCAAGTTCATTTGCAAGCTCGTAATAATATGTATCACATGAAACCACAAGTGATTTATGAATATCTACTTTGCCATGGCCACCCGCTTTCCAGTCACGATAATGGCGTCTACTGCCAGGTAGTCGATAATAACCAGGATCACTAATAGAGTATCTAGGAGTTCGTAAATTGAGTTCCAGGCCTGCTAACGCCATAAATGGTTTAAATGTAGAACCTGGTGGATAAACACCACGTAGTGCACGATTATTGAGTGGCCTGTCAATAGAGTTGTTGAGTCGATCCCAGTTCTTAAAATCGATGCCATTTACAAAAAGATTTGAGTCAAATCCTGGCTTACTGACGAATGCGAGCACATCACCATTGTTAGGGTCAATTGCTACCAGAGCACCACGTCGGTCACCGAAAGCCTTTTCCACAATTTCTTGTAATTTAGCATCAAGTGTTAATGTCAGATCATTACCGGAAACTGGTGGTGTGCGCGATAAAACTCTTATTTTACGTCCTGCTGAATCAGTTTCTATTTCTTCAAAACCAGCTATACCGTGCAGCTCTTTTTCATAGCTTTGTTCTATGCCAATTTTTCCAATGTGGTTGGTCCCTTTATAATTTGCTGCATCTTTGCTAGCTTCTAATTTTGCAAGATCTTTTTTATTAATACGGTTTATGTAACCAATTACATGTGAAGCACTCTTCCCTTCTGGATATTGTCTAAACAAGCGGGCTTTTATCTCTACTCCGGGAAAACGATAACTATTGGCGGCAAAACGTGCTACCTCTTCCTCAGATAAGCGGGTTCGAATTGGCAAACTTTCAAATTTCTTGCTTTCTTTCATAAGTTCTTTGAAGCGTCTCCGATCAATTTCTGCAATTGGGATAACAGTTGCCAGTTCGTTTATCGTAGCCTCAAAATCAGGGAGCTTGCTTGGGACGAACTCAAGGGTGTACGCAGAATAATTTTGTGCTAAAACTTTACCATTGCGATCTAAGATCAGACCCCGATTAGGAACTACAGGCGAAA
This sequence comes from Nitrosomonadaceae bacterium, assembly GCA_965205785.1. Lineage (GTDB taxonomy): Bacteria > Pseudomonadota > Gammaproteobacteria > Burkholderiales > Nitrosomonadaceae > BJGV01. The sequence continues at coordinate 758,652 of OZ242188.1, read as the reverse complement.
TAGATATGCGATTGGCTTCCGCCAGAGTGTGATAGCTTTCACTTTCTAATACTTGCAAATAAAAGAAACGTGCAAAGAGTAATAGGAATAAAAATAGTACAAAGCCTGCACTGATAGCAAGCCGGTTCTGGAAATGGTGTAACTCACGAAGGTGATCGCGAATCTCTACTGTACGGTTCATAGTGCATTCTGATCATATTTTTGGCTATGGGATATTTTTAGTAGAAGTGAGATCAGTGGCCACAGCAGCATACCAGTAAAACTAGCAAGAAAATAATGCCAGCCTGGGAAATCAGCTCTATTTAATAATTCAGTCAGTAGCATGATGAATTGGGTAAAGAGTAACAATAACCCAATTTGTGGCGCTTGTTTCAGTAATCCGAATGTAAGTAAACGTCGGCGTAGTAACAAAGCAATGAAAATCATCACACTGTATGCTAAAGCATGCTGTCCAAACACGCTGCTATTACCCACATCCATTAACAGGCCCATAGCAAATGCAGCACTCATACCAACTCGTTGTGGTTGGTAAATACTCCAAAATATTAGTACCAATGCAACAAAATCTGGACGTAAAATTAATGTGTCACCTTGTATTGGTAGCAGGTTTAGTAATAGTCCCATCATTAAGCTAAGAATGATGAACCAACCTTTTGCAGGAAGAATTATCTCTTCTTCAGAATAATTAGTGGACGTCATTTTCTTCTAAATCCTTATCCTCAAGCTGGGCATCAGTTGATTCCGCCAGGCTTTCCGGATTTGATTGTGGAGACAGAATCAACACTTGCTTGTTGCGATCGACTCCGGCGACAGGGGTGCAGATGATGTAAGCAAAAGTAGAAGATACGTCACGTGTTATATTCGATACCAAAGCGACCGGTAGACCAGAGGGATAAACACTATCTATACCAGAAGTAACTAGTAGATCTCCTTTTTGGATATCCATATTGTTAGCCATATAGTTTAGTTCTAATGTTTTGTATTTCCCAGTACCAGATGCTACTGAACGAATACCATTTCGTAAGATTTGGACTGGCACAGAGTGATCTTTGTCAGTAATAAGTGTAGCCTCAGAAGACCATGGATAGGCACGTGTAATCTGACCTATTACCCCTAAATCATCCGCTACAACTTGGCCATTTTGGATGTTATTTTGGGTGCCTTTGTCGAGTATAATTGTACGGTTAAAAGGATCTCGTGGAATAGAACGAATTTCTGCCATGATAGCTTTGCTTTTATTTCTTGGAGTAGTTTTTAGTAATTTACGTAGGTGTTCATTTTCAATCATCAGGGCTGAAAGTTGTTGGAGCTTACCTGAATTGGTGAGGTGCTGTTGTTTAAGACGTGCACTTTCTTCAGCTAAGTCTTGAGCAATAAAAATATCATTTATCAGATCGGAAATTGTGGTAGGTATATAGGCAAGCCTTTGTACTGGATATATTGCTACAGCAATAGTTTGGCGAACTTCATAGAGATATTTGAAGTGAGTATCAACTACCATCAATGTTAAGGATAGCAGAATAAAAAACCCCAGCCGTACTAGAGGATTAGGACCATGTTTAAAAAACTGTGGGGTTGTTTCCATTGCATGCGGTGTTTCAGAGTTTATTAGCTAGTGCCCGCTGATTCATAGACGCCAACTCTAATGCTGAATACCGTTTAATCACTAGCAAAAATACTAACCAATTGATCCATGTTTTCCAATGCAACACCTGAGCCTCGTGCTACACAAGTAAGAGGATCTTCAGCTATGATCACCGATAGACCAGTTTCTTCCATTAAGAGGCGGTCAATATCACGTAGCAACGCACCTCCGCCAGTCAAGACCATTCCCTTGTCTGCAATATCTGCACCAAGTTCTGGTAAGGTAAGTTCCAGCGCAGATTTTACGGCACTGACGATACTGTTTAAAGGGTCAGCTATAGATTCTAGAATTTCATTACTAGAAATAGCAAAACTGCGTGGGACTCCTTCTGCAAGGTTGCGTCCTTTAACTTCCATCTCACGCACTTCTGATCCTGGATAGGCTGAGCCAATTTCTTTTTTAATTAATTCAGCAGTAACTTCGCCAATCAGCATGCCGTAATTGCGACGTATATAATTGATAATAGCTTCATCAAATTTGTCACCACCTACACGTACCGAAGTTGAATACACGATTCCACCTAGCGAAATCACCCCAACATCCGTAGTACCTCCACCAATATCAACCACCATCGAGCCAGTCGGCTCTTCAATTGGTAAATTAGCACCAATAGCCGCAGCCATCGGTTCTTCAATCAGCTCTACTTTACTTGCGCCAGCGCCATATGCTGCTTCCCGAATAGCGCGACGTTCTACCTGAGTAGAACCATAAGGCACACATATAACAATACGTGGGTTAAAAGAAAAAAGGCGAGCCGGATTCACTTTCTTGATAAAGTGTTTCAACATTTGTTCTGTGACAGTAAAATCAGCAATTACACCATCTTTCATTGGGCGGATGGCAGATATGTTGCCAGGAGTACGGCCCAACATTTGTTTGGCAGCTAACCCGACTTGCTGAATTACTTTCTTACCATTGGGTCCACCATCCTGTCGTATCGCCACAACTGACGGTTCATTTAACACAACTCCTTGACCACGAATATAAATCAAAGTGTTAGCAGTACCTAAATCAATTGCGATGTCACTTGAAAAGTAGTTCTTAAAATTGGTAATAAAGTTCGTCATGAGAGCAGAATCCGTTGGTGGCAATAGTGTCAAAAATCACACAAAAAGAATACGTTTGAAAAATGGGCTATGATACTCTATAACGGCGGTTTTGGACGTAACTTTATGATACTCTATTATGTTTTTGAACGTAAGGGGGCTTAGCTAATGGCACTGACTCTTGAAGATGTAAAACGTGTAGCAAATCTTGCTCGAATTGAGATCAGTGATAATGAAGCTCATACTACACTGGATCAAATTACAGGGATCTTTTCCCTAATTGAACAAATGCAGGCAGTAGATACGTCTACTGTTGTTCCTATGTCCCATGCTCAAGATGTTGAGCAGCGATTACGTGAGGATGAGGTAACTGAAACAGATCAGCATGCCTTATTTCAATTACAGGCACCTAAAATAGAAGCAGAGCTTTATCTAGTACCAAAGGTTATAGAGTAAAACTTCAAGAATAAGTACAGCATCGAATTTTACTTTTTTCTATAATTCCCCACCTTTCATTTACCATGTTTAATTCTAGTTTAAAACAGCTTTCTACATTACTTGCAACGAAACAAGCGTCAAGCGTCGAGCTAACTAGAGATTTTCTTGGTCATATTAAAAGTTTAAACAAAGAATATAACGCATTTATTACAGTAAACGAAAAAATTAGTCTTGATCAGGCGCATATTGCAGATGCAATGATTGCTTCGGGAAAAGGATACCCGTTAACTGGCGTTCCTATTGCCCATAAGGATATTTTTTGTGCAAAAGGATGGCTTACTACTTGTGGATCAAAAATGTTAGCAAACTTTGTTTCACCTTATGATGCGCATGTAATTGAACGTTTCAATAAGGTTGGTACAGTAAATATAGGTAAAACCAATATGGACGAGTTTGCTATGGGGTCTAGTAATGAAACTTCTTATTATGGTCCAGTAAAGAATCCGTGGGATATTTTGTCGGTGCCTGGAGGAAGTTCAGGGGGTTCAGCCTGTGCGGTGGCGGCACGTATGGCACCGGCTGCTACTGGTACTGATACAGGAGGGTCTATACGCCAACCAGCGTCGTTATGTGGAGTTTCTGGTATAAAACCAACTTATGGATTGGTATCAAGATATGGCATGATCGCCTTTGCCTCTAGTCTTGACCAGGGAGGAGCAATAGCAAAATCGGCAGCAGATTTAGCATTAATGCTGAATGTAATGATAGATTTTGATACTCGTGATTCAACAAGTCTGCAACATGAGAAAGAAGACTATACAAGAGATTTAGAAAAGCCAATAGAGGGACTGCGTATTGGTCTTCCAAAAGAGTATTTCGCCGAAGGGATAGCTGATGATGTATCACGTGCAGTAGATGCAGCTGTTGTGGAATACAGCAAGCTTGGTGCAAAAATCGTTGAGGTATCATTGCCAAATACTAAGCTCTCGATTCCGGTTTATTACGTATTAGCTCCAGCAGAGGCATCGAGTAATCTTTCCCGTTTCGATGGGGTTCGTTATGGACACCGTTCCAAAGAATATACTAATCTTGAAGATATGTATCAGAAAAGTCGCACTCAGGGCTTTGGCGCTGAAGTGAAGCGGCGCATTCTAATTGGAACATATGTGTTATCACATGGTTATTACGATGCCTATTATATAAAAGCACAGAAATTAAGACGTTTAATTGCTCAGGATTTTACTGAAGTATTTAAGCAATGTGACATAATCATGGGACCAACTTCACCTACTGTTGCATTTTCCCTAGGTGAGAAAAGCAATGATTCTTTACAGATGTATTTATCAGATGCTTACACCGCTGCAGCTAGTTTAGCTGGGTTGCCCGGAATGTCGGTTCCTGTTGGATTTGGCGCGAAAGGTAGACCAGTAGGATTACATATCATTGGCAACTATTTTTCTGAAGCACAAATACTAAATGTTGCACATAAATACCAGCAGGTAACAGATTGGCATACGAAAGAACCAGATATAAGAAAATCTAAATATTAGAGATAATAATATGCAATGGGAAGTCGTAGTAGGTCTTGAGGTTCATACTCAGCTCCTGACTAAATCAAAACTATTCTCTGGCGCTTCAACAACTTTTGGAGGTGCGCCCAATGCACAGGCATGTGCAGTTGATATAGCATTGCCAGGAGTATTACCTGTATTAAATCATGGTGTAGTTGAACTAGCTATTAAATTTGGTTTGGCAATAGATGCGAGGATCAACTCACCTTCAATTTTTGCACGTAAGAATTACTTTTATCCAGATTTGCCAAAAGGGTATCAGATTAGTCAATATGAATTACCAATTGTTGAAGGTGGGCGTATCAAAATACAGATTGGTCAAGAGAATGAGGAAGAAGAGAAGATCATAAATATTACTCGTGCACATCTTGAAGAGGATGCGGGTAAGTCATTACATGAAGATTTTCATGGTATGACTGGCATTGATCTTAACCGTGCCGGCACGCCTTTATTAGAGATTGTTTCCGAGCCTGATATGCGTAGTAGCACAGAGGCAGTAGCTTTTGCTAAAACATTGCATACTTTGGTACGTTGGATTGGTATCAGTGATGGAAACATGGAAGAGGGGTCATTTCGATGTGACGCCAATGTGTCGGTTCGTAGGTTAGGGGATGATAAACTTGGTACTCGTCGTGAAATTAAGAATCTAAATTCATTTCGTTTCTTGCAACAGGCTATTGAATATGAGGCTGAGTTCCAGAAATCTATTCTTGAGACTGGAGGTGAGATTAAACAGGCAACAGTACTATTTAATTCTGATAAGCGTGAAACTTTTGTCATGCGTAGTAAGGAGGATGCACATGATTATCGTTACTTCCCCGATCCAGATTTGTTACCATTAAAAATATCTTCCGATTGGATAGAAGAAATTAAGATATCCATGGCAGAACCTCCGGGTTCGCGCTTTTCGCGCTTTATAGATTCAAAAAACGATCCAAATGGTAAGGCAACTTACGCGTTATCCAAATATGACGCAGCAATGTTAACTTCTGATATAGATACAGCTAATTATTTTGAGAAAGTAGTAGAGATTGTTGGTATAAAAGATGCAAAACTTTGCGCTAATTGGGTAATCGGCGAGGTTACTTCGCGTTTAAATCAAGATGATAAAGATATTATATCTTCGCCAGTTTCTCCTCAACAATTAGCAGAGTTAATTTTACGTATTTGTGATGGGACTATTTCGGGAAAAACTGCTAAAGATGTATTTGGAATAATGTGGCATGAAGAACATGGCACTTCAGCTGATTTTATTATTAAAATAAAAGGATTGGAGCAAATTTCGAATAGTGATGAAATTACAAAGCTTGTTGACACAGTTCTTATCAATAATCCTCAACAGGTGAATGATTTTTGTAAGGGGAAAGAAAAAGCATTTAACTCTTTGGTTGGTCAGGTTATGAAGGCAACAAAAGGAAAAGCAAATCCTGCTCAGGTTAATGAGATCTTAAAAGAACGACTTAACAAGAAAAAACAAGAATAAAATCTGCGAACAGCCTCACTATACTTATAGTTAGAGCTGTTCGCAGTAATGACCGCGTATATTGCTCTTAAGGGCGAGAACCCGAAAGTGGAAACGGCCAGCTTGAAGCTGGACTGCTCACTATAGGAGCAGGCGAAATTGCCGGTTTCTTTTTTGCGGCTACCTTCTTAGCTGCTGGTTTTTTCTTAGCAGCAGCTTTACTTTTTGCCGGCGCCTTTTTCTTAGCTGCTGGTTTTTTCTTAGCGGCTACTTTCTTTTTTGCTGGCGCTTTTCTCTTAGCTGCTGGTTTTTTCTTAGCAGCAGCTTTCCTTTTTGCTGGCGCTTTTCTCTTAGCTGCTGGTTTTTTCTTAGCGGCTACTTTCTTTTTTGCTGGCGCTTTTCTCTTAGCTGCTGGTTTTTTCTTAGCAGCAGCTTTCCTTTTTGCTGGCGCTTTTCTCTTAGCTGCTGGTTTTTTCTTAGCAGCAGCTTTTCTTTTTGCCGGCGCCTTTCTCTTAGCTGCTGGTTTTTTCTTAGCGGCTACTTTCTTTTTTGCTGGCGCTTTTCTCTTAGCTGCTGGTTTTTTCTTAGCGGCTACTTTCTTTTTTGCTGGCGCTTTTCTCTTAGCTGCTGGTTTTTTCTTAGCGGCTACTTTTCTTTTTGCTGGTGCTTTTTTCTTAGCTACAACTTTCTTAGCTACTGTTTTCTTCTTAGCTACTGTTTTCTTCTTAGCTGCTGGTTTCTTCTTGGTAGTTGCCATTTCAACCTCCAAATTAAAGTTACATAAGATTACTACTTGTCACGTCTACTACTTCTTACTACATGCTCAATTATAGAGTAACTAAAAATTATTAGGTATTTCTTTCCCCAAATTGTGCGGTAGTTCTTTTAATGCAGCATAGCTTCCTGAGCTTTGCTTACAAGGTATTCATGGAGCACATCGGAATCTAAATTAATTCCACCTTCCCATGACACCGTTTCTTTTATCGGATCGATACTAATTTTCTTGAATACTTCTATATCTTTCCATGCACTAAAAATTCCAACTCCAACTAAATCATGTAGATTTACTATGCCTTTTACTCCATCATCAAAATGTAGCCATAGACTGTAATCATTATTAGCACAACAAGATATAATTCTATTCATCAATTTATCTCCTGACTTTAATCCCAGTTTAGTGCGCCACCAGTTTGGTACTCAGTAACCCTGGTTTCAAAAAAATTCTTCTCCTTTTTTAAATCAATCATTTCAGACATCCACGGAAAAGGATTACTAGCTCCTGGATAGATAATATCTAGGCCAATCTGTTGGCATCTTCGATTAGCAATATAGCGTAGGCATTCTTTAAACATTGGTGCATTCATACCTAAAACGCCACGCGGTAAAGTATCCTCAGCATAGCGGTATTCTAGCTCCACCCCTTTTTGCATTAGCACATTAATTTCATCACGAAATGCTTTTGTCCAAAGATGCGGATTTTCCATCTTTATTTGATTAATTACATCAATACCAAAATTACAGTGCATAGATTCATCGCGTAAGATATATTGATACTGTTCTGCTGCACCAGTCATCTTATTTTGCCTTCCTAATGCTAGGATCTGGGTAAAGCCTACATAGAAGAACAGCCCTTCCATGATGCAGGCAAATACGATTAAGCTTTTTAATAGTTTTTGATCAGCTTCTGGTGTGCCGGTTTTAAATTGTGGATTGGTTAATGTATCAATAAATGGGATAAGAAATTCATCTTTATCGCGGATTGACTCTATTTCATGGTAGGCATTGAAAATTTCACCCTCGTCTAACCCAAGAGACTCGACAATATACTGATAAGCATGCGTATGAATTGCTTCTTCAAACGCCTGACGCAACAGGTATTGACGACACTCTGGGTTAGTAATGTGCCGATAGGTTCCCAGCACAATATTATTAGCTGCTAGCGAATCAGCAGTAACAAAAAAACCAAGATTGCGCTTGACTAAACGGCGTTCATCTTCAGTTAATCCATTAGGGTCTTTCCAGAGAGCAATGTCACGACTCATGTTAATTTCTTGTGGCATCCAGTGATTAGCGCAGGCTGAAAGATATTTTTCCCAGGCCCATTTGTATTTAAAAGGCACAAGTTGATTAACATCTGATTGACAATTAATAATCTTTTTGTCTTCTACAGCTACGCGACGATTGGTGCTGTTACCTATGGATTGTTCGCTATTTTCACTAGTTACAGAGCTAGTAGATTGCAAATCTGGATCAGAAGTTGTTAACACTTGCGCGCTATTTAATGCTCCTTCAAGTATTGGGGGTTCCAATTGCGCCTTTTCGTCTTCAAATGTCAACATACTTTTCTCCTTTTATTCCTTGTGTTCTATTCATTACTGGCAAGACTCGCATTCAGAGTCATCAATTGAGCAGTACTTTAGATCAGTTGCTGGCGCCACACTCATTCCGGCCACACCGCCATCTGCCGGCACTGCATTTAAAGCGCCTGTATTGACAGTAGATTTTTCGGCTGATGTTGCACCTAGTGTACGAAGATAGTAGGTAGTTTTTAGGCCACTTAGCCATGCGAGCTTATAGGTTTCATCCAATTTTTTACCTGAAACACCTGCCATATATATATTGAGTGACTGCGCCTGATCAATCCATTTCTGTCGTCTGGCGGCAGATTCGATTAACCACTGCGGCTCAATTTCAAATGCAGTGGCATAAAGTTTACGAATGTCAGCTGGCACCCGATCTATTTTGCTTAAAGCACCATCAAAATACTTAAGATCAGCAATCATCACTTCATCCCAGAGCCCAAGTTTTTTTAAATCTCCTACCAGGGATTTATTTGCTATAGTAAATTCTCCCGATAAATTAGATTTTACATAAAGATTTTGATAGGTTGGTTCGATACTGGCAGATACACCAACAATATTGGAAATAGTTGCAGTCGGCGCAATAGCTAAACAATTGGAATTGCGCATGCCATATTTTTTTATACGTTCTCGTAATTTATCCCATTCTAAAGTAGAAGATTTGTCAATTTCGACATACCCTCCGCGCTCTTCTTTTAAAAGTTCAAGGGAGTCTTGTGGCAGGATTCCTCGATCCCACAGGCTTCCTTGATAGGAAGAATAACATCCACGCTCTTTAGCCATCTCGGTAGAGGCCCAGTAGGCATGGTATGCTATTGTTTCCATTGAACGGTCAGCAAATTCTACTGCGTCTTCAGAAGCATAGGGAATACGTAGCATATGAAGACAGTCCTGAAAGCCCATGATGCCTAGCCCTACTGGACGGTGCCTGAGGTTAGAGTTACGCGCTTTCTCAACAGCATAAAAATTTATATCAATTACATTATCCAGCATACGCATTGCTGTGCTGATAGTTTGTTTGAGTTTGTGCAAGTTTAGTTTTCCGTCTTTGATGTGCGCCACCAAATTGACAGACCCCAGATTACATACAGCTATCTCCTGATCATTTGTATTCAGGGTAATTTCAGTACAAAGGTTAGAACTATGCACGACACCCTCATGATTTTGAGGTGACCGAATATTGCATGGATCTTTGAAAGTAATCCACGGATGCCCAGTTTCAAATAACATACTAAGCATCTTGCGCCACAATTGTTTAGCAGGGACTTTTTTATACAAATCAAATTCACCACGTTCAATCTTTTCCTCATAAGCAAGATAAGACTGTTCAAATTCTTTACCAAACTTTTCATGGAGATCAGGCACGTCTGAAGGCGAGAATAAAGTCCATTCCTTGTCTTCCATTACCCGTTTCATGAGTAAGTCTGGAACCCAATTTGCAGTGTTCATGTCATGAGCCCGGCGACGGTCATCACCAGTATTCTTACGCAGCTCAAGAAACTCTTCTATATCTAGGTGCCATGATTCTAGATAAGAGCAAACAGCCCCTTTACGTTTGCCGCCCTGATTAACTGCTACTGCAGTATCAGAGACAACTTTTAGGAATGGCACTACACCTTGCGACTTACCGTTGGTTCCTTTGATGTATGAGCCCATTGCCCGCACAGGCGTCCAATCATTGCCTAATCCTCCGGCATATTTAGCAAGCAGAGCATTTTCCTTGATTGATTCAAAAATACCATTAAGATGGTCTGGTACTGTTGAGAGGTAACATGAAGATAATTGAGAACGACAAGCACCCGAATTAAATAAGGTCGGTGTTGAGCTCATGAAATAAAAATTTGACAGAATATGGTAAAACTCGATGGCCCGCGCTTCACGGTCATCCTCATTAAGTGAGAGTCCCATCGCCACACGCATAAAGAATGCTTGTGGTAGCTCAATACGTTGATCTTGCACATGCAAAAAATAGCGGTCATATAAGGTTTGCAGACCAAGGTAATCGAATTTAAGGTCACAGGAGGCATCAAGAGTTTTTGCTAGGCGTTGGAGATCAAACTCTGCTAGACGTACATCTAGTAATTCAGCATCAATACCACGTTTAATAAAACCAGGGAAATAATCTGAATAGCGGGATGCCATTTCTTGCTGAGCTACTTCTTCTCCCAGTACTTCTTGACGAATACTATGTAATAAAAGTCGTGCAGTGACATAACGGTAAGCTGGTTCTTTTTCGATCAGGGCCCGGGCCGAAAGAATGACTGATTTTCTCACTTCTTCCGCCGGTACCCCATCGTACAAATCTTTTAGTGCGGCATTAAATATCAGATCACTATTTACTGTATCTCCCAGGCCTATACATGAAGCTTCAATCAATGACAGCAGTTGTTCCTTGTCCAAGGGGATCTTTTGGCCATTTTCCAATATGTGCAGAATACTGGCTGGTGTTTCTGATGTGGTATTTTCTTTTGCACGCTCTTTGGTCCGTTCTTCTCGGTACAGCACATACGCGCGTGCTACATCATGTTCACCAGAGCGCATCAGAGCAAGCTCAACTTGATCTTGAATATCTTCTATATGAAAAGTTCCACTTACAGGCTGGTGGCGGACTAATGCACTAACCACATCACCGGTCAGGCGGATTACTGCTTCTCGTACTCTGGCAGATGCTGCACTTTGACTGCCATTTACAGCAATAAATGCTTTGGTCAGAGCGATCGAAATTTTATTCGGCATAAATGCAACTACTGAGCCATTACGACGAATAATTTTATATTGGGAATAACGTGAATCTTGGTAAGGAGAAGCAGAAGAGAAGTCGTAACTAGACGTTACTGTAGAGCTGGTACTGTCTGTTGCAAGTTGCATAATTTGGCTTCCCCCTATTTAGTTCTACTTTTTTGCGCGGGTAATTTTTATTTTTCCGTCGATCCAACCAATTGTCACATCTAATGACTAACCACTATATATAGTGTTTACTAAAGTAAATTAGAACTAACTCTAGTTGGTTTACCAATTCTAGTTAGTTGAAAAAAAAAATGCAAGTGTTTCTTGTAAGTTTGTTGTAAAAATACCTTAAAAGTAAAATTTATTGCAATACAGTTTATTTGGGGATTAGGTAATTTAGTAAGAAAGGTGCTTAACAACAGAAGAATTGTTTAGAACGCACCTGGGAAATTGTATTAGTGTATACAGAAACAGGAAGTAGTTTTGTAAGGGTGTATTTGTACTAAGTCTGGTTGCTGGTTACGAGCTAGTTACTCTATCAACTGAGGTATTAATCTATGTATAGATAATTATTTTTTCATTTCACCATGTGACGTTGAGTAGTTTGGGCTTGTTTTAGGTTCTTTCTTAGATACATAATTATTCGCCTCATTTTTGTCAACGGATCCATCATTATTAGTATCTATTTTATCAAAAATAGCCTCATTATATTTGAGGAACTCTTCTTTACTTACTTTGTTGTCTTTGTTTTTGTCCATCAATGACATTCCATATTCGCCGCCACTTGTTTTTGCCCCTCCTGGCTTTTTGGATTCTGCTAGGTCAGCATAGGCAAGTAGGAGTCCTTTTATATTTTGGGGCTGATAGGTAAATGTGCTATCAGCTGCAAAGCTAAGTGTGGTACTGCTAAATGCTATTGCAAAAACAGAGCTCAAGGTGATATAGACAATAGTTTTGTTGTACATGTCGTTCTCCTACAGGCAGACGTGAAATAGAAACTATAACCCATGAATAGGGTATCGGTTGACATAAGCTTTTATATGTAAGAACTCAATAGCTTTATTACAAAAGAGATCGCCGCCATTGATATAGTTCTACTGCTTATTTGCTAGTAATGAGAGAAAGGCGGGTGTAAATACCCGCCATTTTTCCTGTTAGCCCTTCACCGCAGATATTGGGGCACCAAAGTTGATATGAAACGGTGCTCCGCCAATTACTATTGCGGGGAGTGATTTCACTCCTGCTGCCTCAGCAGCTTCAATCTGATCTTTTTGTTCGCCCAGATGGACTTTTTGCACTTCGAAGCGAGCCGGATCCAGAGCCTCAGCTACTTGATGCTCAGCTTCAACGCATACAGGGCAACCAGCGTGGTAGAAAATTGCAGATGTTTTCATAGATAATCTCCAAAAGAATTAAAATAAACGGGTAAATTCACATTCTCAATAAGCAATTCAGCTGTGACCATGTGATCCTATAATTATAATCGATACTGGCGCTCTCATACAGCTTAGATATACCTAATCCTCTTCTTTCAGTGATAATGCCAATTTGTATAACTGATTTTTATTTTGATAAGTAATATCTGACGTAAGCTTTACTGCCTGTTTTAAAGGCAGCTCTTTTAATAATAATTTTAGAGTGTGTTGGGCTTGACTACTAATTTTGGTTTTATCTGGAGGAGAAGCCCCAGATACAATCAGCACAAATTCACCTTTCTGTTGGTTAGTGTCTGTATTTAGCCATGTTAGTGCATCACCTAAGGCACAAGTGTGAATGGTTTCGAACAATTTAGTAAGTTCTCTACTTATAGTCAATTTTCGGTTTGCTTCCAGTATTTCAGATAAATCTAAAATACATTCCAGAATACGGTGTGGTGCTTCGTAAAATACCAGAGTGTAAGGTAACGATTTTAATTCTTCTAGTTTGCGTCTTCTTGTACCTCTTGAGGCAGGAAGAAAGCCATAGAATATGAAATGTGCTGTGGAAATTCCAGCTGCAGATAAGGCGCACAACGCAGCATTGGCGCCTGGGATTGGAACCACGCGATAATTCTTTCTTACTAGATTAACCAAAATTGAACCAGGGTCAGAGATCCCAGGCGTGCCAACATCAGTAATATAGGCAACTGATTTTCCCGCTTCAAGTAAATCTAAAATTTTTTTTGAAGCTACACGCTCATTGTGTTGGTGCAAAGCTATCATTCTTTTAGTAATTGAATGATGTGCAAGTAAATTTTTGGAGTTGCGCGTATCTTCAGCAGCAACTACATCAACAGCCATGAGTACATCTAGCGCGCGCAGGCTAATATCTCGTAGATTTCCAATCGGAGTGGCAACCACATATAATGTGCTTTTAGATATCATTTGTAGTTATATATGAGATTCATGTTAATTTATTAGATATTGATCGCCATACTATACGATAGCTTGACAGCATTTCCCATTCAGCAAGTAAATAATTCCAAGTAATTGTAAATGTCTACCTTTCTTACTGAACTTGAGTCTTTGTTGCCTCCCGACCGGATCTATACAGACCCGGTGGATTGTTACACTTACGCATATGATAATAGCCAAAAAATATATCCGCCTGATATGGTGGTATTTCCACTTACCTCGGACGAGATTCAGGCCATAGTTTTACTGTGTAATATCCACAAGATTCCACTTACACCACGTGGGCGTGGTACAGGAACTGCGGGGGGGAGTATACCGGAGAAAGGCGGCATAGCGTTGTCTCTAGAACGTATGTTAGGAATTATTGTAGTCGATCCTGCTAATCGTGCAATTGTAACTGAACCTGGGGTACTCAATCAGACCGTACAAGATACGGTCAGACCCTATGGTTTTTTTTGGCCACCCGATCCTTCCAGTGCTGCGTATTCTAGTATAGGAGGAAACCTTGCTACATCTGCAGGCGGTCCTCACGCAGTAAAGTATGGAACTACACGTGATCATGTGCTGGGGGTGAAAGCAGTAACAGGTAAGGGTGAGGAAATTAAAACTGGTTGTTATACTACTAAAGGTGTGGTGGGATACGATCTAACAAGGCTTTTGATTGGTTCGGAAGGTACATTGGCAATAATTACAGAAGCAACGCTTAAACTTACCCCTTTACCACAAGCTATTGGAGGGCTCGTTGCACATTTTCGTGATGCTTCAAGTTGTGCTGCAGCAATAGTCTCAATTATGTCTCTTCCCCAGGTTCCTAGTGCACTTGAATTTCTGGATACAGGCTCACTTGATCTTATTCGTAGTCGTTCTCCCAAGATCCTGCCAGATGACAGTACCGCAATGCTGATGATCGAAGTTGACGGGTCTTCTCGTGAAATTAATGAAACATGTACTGCAATTCTTTCTGCTTGTCAAAATAAAGGTTTATTACAAGCCGAACGCGTTTCGGACATAGCTAATTTGTGGCAAATGCGTAAAGAATTATCACCATTATTGAGAGATATTGCACCGAAGAAAATTAATGAGGATGTTGTTGTACCCGTTTCTACACTTCCTGAGTTTCTGAATGGACTAACTAAGATAAGTTCACAGCATCAGATTAGCAATGTTAATTTTGGCCATGCTGGAAACGGAAATATCCATGTAAATTTGTTGGTAGATCCGGGTAATACTGAAGAAATGAACCGCGCTGAGAAATGCCTGAATGAAATTTTTGATTTGGTAATCAGCCTCAATGGCACATTATCAGGAGAGCATGGCATTGGAAGAGAGAAGCGTGCCTATATTGGCAGGGAGATTGATGAAACAACGATAATTTTAATGAAGAGTATTAAGCAGGTATTTGATCCTAACAACATACTAAACCCAGGCAAGTTATTCTTATAAACCTAGAAGAAGATTAAGCTGATCTTGATTCATCAAATGAGATAGGATGAAGAGTAGTGATTTTGGAGGATAATTATCTGTACCTGAATTAATTGTTCCTAAGATGTTCTTAGTAGCTCTAAAATATCATGGGAAATTATATCCATATTTGTACCAGAGTTGACATATAAGCGAAGTTTTCCTTCCAGGTCGAAAATATAGACTCCTGTAGAGTGGTCCATTAAGTAGTTTTCTTGACTTATTCCTGTTTGTTTTTGGAAAGCAACTTTAAACTCCTTGGCAATATTTCTTATGGTTTGCAAATCACCAGATAAACCAAGAAAAGTAGGGTTGAATGTAGATACATATTGTTTCAGCAATGCTGGGGTGTCATGTTTAGGATCAACCGATATAAATAATACTTGAACGTTACTACCATCATTGCCTAGTTTTTTTATAGCGCCAGCAAGCTTACCCATGATGCTTGGGCATATGTCAGGACAATTAGTGTATCCAAAAAAAAGTACTACTACCTTGCCCTTGAAATTAGCTAGAGAACGAATATCTCCATTATGATCAGAGAGTTTAAAGTCTCTGCCAAAGCTGGCGTTTGTGATATCTGTAGAAAGAAATTCCGGCTCGACTTTACTATTGCAGCCTGATAAAAGAACCAGCACTGACAATCCAACTAAAAGTGTCAGAGAGTTGAAACACCTCATAATACAAATTAGAAGTAAAAGTAATGGTCAACTAGTAGTGCCGTGAATAATGCTGTCAGATAAAAGATTGAGTAGCGGAAAGTCGTACGTGCAAGTTGATCACTATAATCCAGATAAATTCTTACTGCATAGTATAAAAATACGGCATCTAAAATTATTGCACTGATAAGATAAATCAACCCGCCCATTTGTGTAGCATAGGGCATCAACGTAACAGCACAGAGTATAAAAGTGTAAAGGAGTACATGTAAACGGGTAAATTTATCACCATGTGTTACTGGCAACATCGGCATTCCGACTTTGGCATATTCAAGTTTTCTGTAGAGTGCAAGTGCCCAGAAATGAGGCGGAGTCCAAGCAAAGATTATGAGGAACAGAAGCAAGGCATCAGCTGAGATCTCTCCTGTTACAGCTGTCCATCCAAGTACCGGAGGCATTGCACCAGAAGCACCACCAATGACAATATTCTGTGGTGTTAGAGGCTTAAGTATTACTGTGTAGATAATGGCATAACCGACGAATGTGACCAAAGTAAGCCACATTGTCAGCGGATTCACCCATTGATGAAGTATGTACAGGCCACCTCCACCTATCAATGCAAGGAAAAAAAAGGTTTCCGGAGAGCTTACTTCCCCTCTTGGCAAGGGCCTGCCACGTGTGCGCGCCATAACAGAATCAATTTTTTGTTCCACCAAACAATTTACTGCCGCAGCTGCACCGGCAACTAGAGCAATTCCTATGGTGCCAAAAATCAGAGCATTTAATGGTACTGCACCAGGAACTGCAAGGAACATGCCTATAACTGCAGTAAAAACAATAAGTGAAACAACTCGTGGTTTGGTTAACCGATAAAACTGGTGCACTCGAGAAGCTGTATTTTGCCAAGTTATACTAGTAGTCATAACATCTATCCTTATCCTATTCGTGAAACCTTAAGTAATCGCTTAATATCTTTTGCCATCTTAGCCGGATCAATATCTTTTGGAAAGCGCATCATCAGGTTTCCTAGCGGATCTATCATATAGATATGATCATGCTGCGAAATTTTTGCCGGAATTTCTTTTAGTAGTTTACTTTTTTGGGCATTTATAAATATCGTTCCCTTAAAGTCTTCTTTAATACCAGTTTCTGGTATTTTATCATCGTCGATTAACCAAACTCGTTCTATACGGTCCATTTTTTTATTTTGCATCAAGCGTACCTGGCGCATATAGTAAAGTTGCTCACGACATAGCTCTCCACATTCCCCAGAGTCTACAACCAGCATTACCCACTTTCCACGTAACTGGCTCATATTAAATGATTCGCCATTTGTTTTATGTAAGGCAACATCTGGTAAAGCTTTTTCGACCTTGATCAGCTCTCCATAATTCACACTGGCTGAAGGTGTCCCCCAATAGAAGAGCATGTAAGAAAGCGCTATGGGCGCAATCATTACTGTCATTAGTAAAAGTAGCTTACGCTTATTCGTTTTTTGGGTGGTTTCTTTTAACATTCAACACCAAATATAGTATTATTATTGCCAATGCCATGGAAAACCACTGAAACGCATATCCTAAGTTTCTACTGGCGCCCGAATCAGGGCGGGTCCATTCTCGGAGCAGTCCATCTTTTACATTATTTTCTTGCAATACCACTAATGGTTGTAGCGTAAGTCCTGTTGCCTTACGATAACGATCCAGATGGAGGTTTTCCCAAACCTGTCCCGAAACCGTTTCCGTAGAAAGCTCCAAAGTTTTCATTGTTGGTGATTCCGCTATTCCTGATATCTTTACTTTGGCGGCAGGAGTCGGAATGTCTGGTAACTCACTACGAGTACGACCTGCGACAACCCATCCACGATTAATTAGAACATGCATAGAGCTTTCACCCAACTTTACAGGTGTGATAATCTGATAGCCGGCCCTACCCTTGTTTATCTTGTTATCCAAATAGATCGTATGAGTCGGAACGTACGTTCCGTGTACTTCAACCTTGCGAAACTGATAATCTTCAAGTCTAATTGGTGATGTAGGTATCGATATTACCGGCTGCTGAGAAAGTTGATTCAACTGTGTCTGACGATCTTCTTTTTCTTGAGCTCGGGAAAGTTGCCAGTTACCCAGCATCACCGTAACTACGATAAAAAATATAGCAGCAGCTGTTGGCCAGAAACTAACCCTGAACTGCCAACCCAAAATAGTCATTGGTTAGAATACTAATCTCGGCTAAACTCTCGCCCAGAATCCAAATTTATAAAACAGGCAGAATCCAAATTGAAAATTATTGCAGTCATATTTTTTCTTTTCATAGTTTATAGTCTTGCATCTGCGTTGTTCTACATGGTTAAGGACAAAGGTCAGAGCACACGCATGCTTAAGTCTCTTACGTTACGAATTGGCCTATCAGTCGTTCTGTTCATTATTTTAATGACAGCATATTATTTTGGTATTCTTCCTGCCAAGCAGTAGGCCAACTCAATATACGAAGTTAGTTTTTTTTATAACAAGTAAACAAATACAAACAGACCCAGCCAGACCACGTCAACAAAGTGCCAATACCAGGATACACCTTCAAAACCAAAGTGATGTTCAGGTTTGAAATGGCCAGCCAAAACCCGGAAGTAAATTACTGTTAGCATGATTGCACCACACGTTACATGAAAACCATGGAATCCAGTCAGCATGAAGAAGCTAGCACCATAAGCACCAGATGTTAGCTTCAGGTTGAGCTCTGAATAAGCATGCATATATTCATAAATCTGGCAACCAATAAAGAGCGCGCCTAATGCAATCGTGAGAAACAATCCCCATGCCAGCTGACTACGCTTGTTAAGTTTAAGCGCCCAGTGTGCCCAGGTACAGGTTACACCGGAAGTTAACAGTAGTGCGGTGTTAAAGGCTGGTAAGCCCCATGCACCCATAGGTGTAAACGTTTCAGTTATACCGGGGCCGGCTGTAGGCCACCCGGCTGTATAATCAGGCCATAACAGTTTATGTTCCAGATCACCAAGCCATGGAACCGATAACACCCGCATGTAATACAGAGCACCAAAGAATCCGGCAAAAAACATGACTTCGGTAAAAATAAACCAACTCATACCCCAACGGAAGGAGCTGTCTACCTGTTTGTTGAATTTACCACTCTCACTTTCTCGTGCTACGGTACCAAACCAACCAAAAAGCATATAAATAAGTATAGCGAACCCGATTGCCAGGGATGCATAGCCAATTGGAAGTTTGTTGACAGTAAACGCAGCACCAAATCCCATAAAGAAGATGGCAATTGCCCCGGTAAGAGGCCAGGTTGAAGGCGTTGGAATATAGTAATGATTTGCTTCTTGGCTCATGCGTATTCTCCCACGTATATTTTAATCAATTCTCAATTTGTTATTAATTTGACCAGTAACAGTAAAGTTCCGACAAATAAAGCAGCACCGATAAGTCCCCCGATTACTACTTGCTTTAATGTTAATGACTCTACATCAGCTGCATGATCAGTATTCTTTCGTACACCAAAGAAAGCCCAAAATACTGCTTTTGCAACTTGTACGGGCCCGGCTTTAACAGGCTTATCAGCGTTTTCCTTCAAATTCTACTTGTTGTACGATCGTCCTCGTTAGAGGCCGTGCCACTATTAAGTTCAAAAAATGTGTATGAGATAGACAAAGTATTAATATCTTTTGGAAATTCTGATTCAATCAGGAACTGAACCGGCATTTTCCGAACCTCATACGGCTTTAATACTTGTTTAGTAAAACAAAAACATTCAAGCTTTTTTATATGCTGCGATACCAGTAACGGTGCATAGCTGGGTATCGCTTGTCCGGTCACTTCACGGTCTGAGGTATTCTTAATTTCATATATAACCTCTACCAATTCACCCGGATGCATCTGTACAGTTGATTGTAGCGGCTTAAATTGCCATGGCAAATTACGAGTATTCGCATCAAGCTCAACTGTCAGTAACCGGCTGGTATCTACCTGCTGAGTTTCTTCCACTAGTGTGTCTGGCTGCAGCAGGTTATTTAACCCGGTCACCTCACAAATCTTTTTGTAGAACGGTATCATTGCATAGCCGAAGGCAAACATTACCATTGCTACAACCAGCAATTTTTTTAACATTGCAAGATTTGGCTGTACCGCGCTCATCCCCAATTCTTAACAAAAAAAGTAACTGTAATCAAAGCTACAATTATCCAAAGAACCAGCGCTGTTTTTATATTTTTATTACGCTGAGTCTTTGAATCTTGTTCCATACTATTTTACCTGTGGAGGTGTTTCAAAGCTGTGATAGGGTGCCGGTGAAGGCAAATCTGTAAATTCTAGCGTATCAGCACTTTCCCACACCTCGTCAGTCGCCTTTTTGCCACCACGTATACATTTAATTATCACATAGAGGAAAATCAACTGACTGAAACCAAAGCCAAATGCGCCTATGCTTGATATCATATTGAAATCAGCAAACTGCAAGGCGTAGTCTGGAACCCGGCGAGGCATCCCTGCCAGTCCCAAGAAATGTTGTACAAAGAAGGTGACATTGAAGAAAATCATAGAGCACCAGAAGTGTGTTTTGGCCAGGCCTTCGTCATACATGTTACCGGTCCATTTTGGAAGCCAGTAATATGTGCCGCCGAACAAGGCAAACAATGAGCCTGATACCAGCACATAGTGAAAGTGAGCAATCACATAGTAGGTTTCCTGTAACTGGATATCTACCGGTACGATTGCAAGCACTATGCCGCTGAACCCTCCGATGGTAAATAGGAAGATAAACCCAATGGAAAACAGCATCGGAGCCTCAAAAGTCATGGAGCCGCGCCACATAGTAGCTGTCCAGTTAAATACTTTTACTCCGGTAGGTACTGCAATTAGCATAGTAGCGTACATGAAGAACAACTGAGCTGTAACCGGCATACCTACTGTAAACATATGATGAGCCCAAACGATAAATGAAAGAATCGCAATAGAGGCAGTGGCGTATACCATCGAAGAGTAACCAAACAATTTTTTACGGGCAAAGGTCGGAATGATCTGAGAGACAATTCCGAATGCCGGCAATATCATGATATAGACTTCCGGATGTCCGAAGAACCAGAAGATATGCTGAAACATGACCGGATCACCGCCACCTGCAGCATTAAAGAAATTAGTTCCAAACTGACGATCTGTTAGCAACATGGTTACCGCTCCTGCCAGTACCGGCATAACTGCAAGTAGTAAATATGCAGTAATCAACCAAGTCCATACGAATAATGGCATTTTCATCATTGTCATGCCTGGTGCGCGCATGTTGAGGATAGTAGTAACGATGTTGATTGATCCCATAATGGAAGAAGCGCCCAGTATATGAACAGCAAAAATAGTCATGTCCATACCCATACCCATCTGGGTTGAAAGCGGCGGATAAAGTGTCCAACCACCTGCCGCAGCTCCGCCCGGCACAAAGAACGAGGTAATCAGCAACAGAGCTGCCGGTGGCAACAACCAAAAACTCCAGTTATTCATGCGGGCAAATGCCATGTCCGGAGCACCGATCATCATTGGTATCTGCCAGTTAGCAAAACCAACAAAAGCTGGCATGATGGCACCAAACACCATTACCAGTCCATGTAGCGTGGTGAGCTGATTAAAGAATTCCGGCTCAACAATCTGTAGACCTGGTTGGAATAATTCAGAGCGAATAGTTAACGCCATCACGCCACCCGTTAAGAACATCGCAAAGCTAAACCAAAGGTAAAGTGTGCCGATATCTTTGTGATTGGTAGTAGTCAGCCAGCGCATGATTCCGCTAGGAGGCCCATGATGCTCATGTTCATGTTCGTGGCCGTGGTCAGGATGGTGTACTGCTGCCATAATTTTCTCCTCGTTCCTTAATTTCTGAATTCTTTGATTTCTGAAGGTTGTACTATTTCACCCGTTGTATTACCCCAGGCGTTTCGTTCGTAGGTAACTACTGCCGCAATGTCCACATCTGACAAATGCTTGAATGCGGCCATTGCAGTACCTGCTTTACCGGTTACTACCATTTTTATATGGTCAGCTTTGGGTCCAGTAGCAATTTTGGATCCATCCAGTCCGGGGAATGTGCCAGGTATGCCTTTCCCATTAGCCTGATGACATGCAGCGCACATACCGGCATATACTTTCTCACCCTTAGCCTTTAGCTCGTCCATTGTAAATTCTTTATTAACATCAACAACTGTTTCTGCAGACTTTTGCTGTTGAGCAACTACCCATTGAGAGTATTTTTCCTGTTCCATCACTTCCACAACTATGGGCATAAATGCATGTTCCTTACCGCATAATTCTGAGCATACACCACGATATATACCTGGCTTCTCAGCTTTAAACCATGCATCACGTATGAAGCCAGGAATTGCGTCTTGTTTAACACCAAGTTGCTGTACCGACCACGCGTGAATAACGTCATTCGCGGTAGTGAGGATACGAATCTTTTTTCCGACTGGGACAACTACATTGTTATCAACTTCCATTATATAGTTATCACCCTTAGGAGCTTCATTTCTGATTTGTTCCCTGGGGGTAGACATTTTACTGTAGAAACTGATTCCTTCCCCTTCTCCTGCCAGATAGTCATATCCCCACTGCCACTGATAACCAGTAGCTTTAATGGTAATTTCCGGGGTGGAAGTATCTTTCATATCAATAACAGTTTGGGTAGCCGGATAGCTCATGGCAATAAGAATGATGAATGGGATAATTGTCCAGATAATCTCAACGGTTGTGCTATGGTGAAAATTTGCAGCTTTGTAACCTTTTGATTTTCTGTGATTAAGAACAGAATAGAACATGGTGCCAAACACACCAATAAAAATTACCACACAGATCCACATGACATACATATGTAAATCATACATTTCAGTAGCGATTGCAGTTTTTGGTGCCGGCAAGTTTATAGTGCTTAACTTCTCAGCTGCTGCCACGCTTGGGTATAGAATAAGTGTAGAGATCCACACCAGTATAGCTGTTACTTTGCTGCCCATATTTTCCCCCACTTAAAATTTCTAGTTTTTCAGTGCGAATTACAAGTTTATTAAATCTGAATATCTGTTCTTTCTTCTTTGTTAAGTTATTTCTCGGAATCTATATAGTCTATCGAAGCCAATAATCTTCTAAAATTAGCTGGTTGCTTAGTTAAATAAATAACGGCGGATTTTACCATGCTGGAATTACTCACACAAGAAAGAATTAAGGTTTAGGCGGTTTAAAAATTAATAATAACCCTATTTAAATAAACGGTAATTTACTTTTATATGAAAATTATGAGTAATCTCTATTGCCTGAATGGAGTAGGATTATCGTTATCAATAAACCAACTTAATCCATAGCAACATTCTTGGCAAAAATAACGAATTGGTGTTACGTTAATTTTACATTACTGAAAAATTAGAATATTAAATTACAACCTTAAAAAATAATAAAATCTCAGTAAGTTTAAAAGAGGTTGCCAATTACCTCTTCCCATAAAGCTTAAGAATAAGATCCCAGACTGCCTCTTCCCATAAAGCTTAAGAATAAGATCCCAGACAAATAATATGACTATATTATTGATATTACTTAGAAAACTATTTGTATGGCCGTAATGATGCCTGAAATTGGTGTGTTTAATATTGATTTAGATCAAATTCTTAATTGATAGCTGATTTCAGGCTGTAAGACGTATGTACTGTATCAATTATTTTAGCTGTTTTAATTTTTTATCCTTGAATAGATTAAAAATAGGTTATTTACGGCAATTATGTAGCAATTAAATAAATATGTAATTAAAGAGTGGAATTAACTAAGAGAATCGTAATCAGAGCTTCAGATTTACCCAAATCTCCTATCAAGTAACAATCTATGTTTTAATTGAGTTTATTTGAATGATATATTCTTCTATAGAGCTAATAATTTCATTAGAAGTCTTAGAAGAATTTTTTACAGGGAAGTAACTTGTAGCTGGTTGTAATTGACAGAGTAATATTTTCACTCGGATACTAAGTAAATAGAGAAATAAATGGCAATTGAAAACATTCTGGTGGTGGATGATTCCCCTACAGAGCGGCATATATTACTAGAAATACTTACCAAAAGTGGTTACAAAGTGTTGACCGCTGCAAGTGGTGAGGAAGTGGTTGCAATGACCAAAGAGCTAATGCCAGACTTAATTCTTATGGATGTTGTGATGCCAGGGCAGGATGGGTTTAATGCAACCCGTACAATTTCTAGAGGTGCGGCAACAAAACATATTCCTATCATCATATGCTCTACTAAGGGGCAAGAGACTGACAGGATTTGGGGTATGCGGCAAGGAGCTAAGGGTTATTTAGTTAAACCAATTAAAGCTACTGAATTATTACAAAAAATAACTGAACTAGGTTGAACAGATGTCTAAGCGCATTAGCATAAAAGATTTCCAGGCATCACTTTCTGAGAAATTAGAAAGTGCTTCTATGACTCAACCCGTGTCAACTGTATTAGGAGTTTTAATTGATGGACATCGTTGGCTGGTAAATATGACTGATGTTAGCGAGGTGTTACAAGTACCAAAAATCACAAAGGTTCCTTTAACGCATTCATGGTTTTTAGGAGTGGCTAATGTGCAAGGTGACCTGTATGGCATTGCAGATTTAGCAGCTTATTTCGGTGGAGCACATACCAAGATTGAGCAAAAAACAAGGATTTTATTGGTGTCACCACGATTTGAGGTGAATAGTGGTCTGTTGATAAGCCGTACACTTGGTATAAGAAATGTGTCTGACTTTGAACGTATTAAAGATAGTAATTCTTCTCAGCTAGGTGTTTCGGGTATCTATAAGGATAATCAAGGGCAGACTTGGAACGAGCTGAACCTTCAAGATTTGGTTCGTGATGAAGAGTTTTTGCAGGTGGCTGCTTAGTCATTACATAAGTAATTATTTGTTTTTAGAAAATTATATGAGTTTTATAAAACAAGTTTGAGCAACACTTTATTTTACTACTACGTAAACCAAATTTTCTAGAGAGATAACGGAGACACACATTAAAATGTCAGGTTTTTTATTGAAATTGCAACCTGTTTTCGGAGTAGTCAGCAAAGACGATCTGGCCGGTAGTCCAGTCCGCACCGGCAGCTAGTTCTTTGCTTGTTAGCAAGCGCCTAAGAGTTTTAGGTGCGTTATTCGCATTATTCCTTCTGATTGTTCTGGTTATTACAACTATAAGTATGCGGCAAGCAAAACATAGCGCAGCATATCTAGAAATTGTTGGACGTATGCAAATGCATAATCAACGCCTAGCTAAGGCTTCTCAGCAAGCAGTGCTGGGCAACATATCGTCATTTGTACAATTACAGGATAGCCGTGACCAGATTAAAAATCATGTAAAAACTATGACACAAGGTGGAAAATACCGTGGTAATAATATCCCGCCAGTAAGTGACGGGCCTAGGGTGGTTCTTAAAGAGTACGTTCAGAAGTGGCATATAGAGGAAAAAAATATAAGTCTGATTCTAGATAATAAGACTTCCCTTATTAGTTTGGGTAATGCGATAGAAGTAGTTAACTCTGCCAATAAACAAATAATTATTTTAATCGGGGAACTAATTGATAGGCTAAATCAGTTTGAGGGTTTAGCAAATGAAATTGCTGCAACTGAGGCATTAAAAGCGCTCACTCAAAGTTTTGTGAAAAACACCAATGCACTATTGTTAAATGAGAACCTGACTCTCGAAGTTGTTGCCGACTTAGAAAATGATCGGGAGGGAATTGGGACCATTGCTACTGCCTTTGCTCAAGGAAATGCAGGATTAAAGATATTACCGCTTAAAGATAAAATTGCTAAAGAGATGCTTGTACAGGTACAAATTTTGTTAAATACGATTGACAGCCATGCCAGAGTTATTCAAAAGCAAGCTTCTAAAGTAGTCGAAACAAAAGCTGTAATTCAAAAGATACTTCAAAACAATGAAGGAGTGCTGGCTACTACTGAGAAACTTGATGGTTTGCTTCATGAACAGGGTGGCTATGCTTTGTCCCCTCTTAATATCATTGCATATATTATGGGCGTATTAGCTATTATCACTCTGTTTTTATTTGCAAAAGTGTATATTGATGACACACGTAGCCGAGCGTTGGCAAGTGAAAAAGAGAATCGACGTAACCAAAAGGCAATTTTACGATTGCTAGATGATATGGGTAGTTTTGCTGATGGCGATTTAACAGTTCGCGCAGTGGTAACCGAAGATATTACCGGGGCAGTGGCTGATTCAATCAATTATACGATTGAAGAGTTGCACATCCTTGTGGAAGGAATCAATAAAGCAAGTACTCAAGTAGCTGAGGCTTCTGGTCAGGCACAAAATATCTCTTCGGAGTTATTAGTTGCAGCACAAAAGCAGTCAGAACATATTGAGGAAACTACAATTGCAGTGCTGGGGATTGCTGAATCAATTGGTAAAGTATCCAAATCTGCCGCAGAATCAGCCCAAGTAGCAAAACAATCCTTGGCAGCTGCAGAGAAAGGTGCAGTTACAGTACGTGATTCAAGTGTTGGTATGAACGAAATTCGAACCCATATCCAAGAAACTGCAAAACGGATAAAGCGTTTAGGTGAAAATTCACAGGAAATAGGTGAGATAGTTGGCTTGATTTCTGATCTAACAGAAATGACAAATGTACTTGCACTAAATGCAGCAATTCAGGCAGCTTCTGCAGGAGATGCCGGGAAAGGGTTTACCGTAGTAGCTCAAGAGGTGCAGCGATTGGCGGAACGTTCTGCTGAGGCAACTAAGCAAATTAGTGCGTTGGTAAAGACTACTCAGAGTGATACACAAGAAGCAGTGGCGGCAATGGAAAAGAGCACTTTTGAGGTAGTTGAGGGAGGTAAGCTCTCTGATGCAACGGGTCAGGCATTAGAAGAAATTGAACAGGTAATGAATAATCTGGAACAGCTTATTTCTGGTATTTCCAATGCTACTCATTCGCAGGCACAAGCTGCTGATCAAGTAGTAAAAAATATGGAGGAAATTCTCAAAATTACCCGTCAGACTACTGATGGCACTACCCAAAATACTACTTCGGTTAAACAGATTTCTGGGCTTGTTGCTGAATTAAAAGCATCGGTCTCAAATTTTAAAATTTAAATTTCTTTATTGCAATCGTTTCCTAAATGGACGACAAAACAGATCTCAATATAGAGTCTATTGTCTGGGTCAAGAATGAGATTGACCAAGCATTGGAACTTGTACGACAGCAGTTAGAGATATATCTTCGTAATCCGGGAGATATAACTAAGTTAAAATTTTGTCGCGAGCAATTACATCAGGTACAAGGTGTAATTGAGATGCTTGGCCTTAATGGTGTTGCAGCCGTTAGCCGGCAGATGGAAAAGATTATCAGTACTTTTATTGATAGTGAAGGAAAATCTAATCTTAATCTGGACTCATTTAGTCGTTCTACCTTAGCACTTTCTCACTATTTCGGTGAGATGAACAATGGACTTGATAACAACCCGCTTAGACTTCTTCCGGCCTATCAAGATTTAGTTCAGGCGCATGGGATAAGTGATGTATCTGAAGGTATTTTATTTTTTCCAGATAAGAGTGTACAGGTTCCATTACAGAAGGATTTTACGTCTCAAAATTCCACAGCTATTCCGATTGAAGTTGTTGCAAGGAACGAACGGTCTAAATTCCAAGTAAGTTTACTTAAATGGTTGCGTGACACAGCTGACAAGGATAGTTTGCAACAGATGTTTGAAGTGGTAGAGAACTTAGGGAGCACTCCTTCCTCAACAGAACAGAGAACATTTTGGTGGGTATCTAAGGGCTTTATCGATTGTATTCTTAATGAAGGATTGGCTATTGATTTATCAGTGCGTAGGTTGTGCGCCAGAGTAGAGCAAGAGATACGTCGTCTGGATAAAAACACCGTAGTTGTCAATGAACAATTAATGAGAGAAGTATTATATAAAGTTTCACGTAGCAAAATAGTATCTGAACATATTCGTGAAATTTTTAATGCTTATGGTTGGCATGCACATGAGCCAGTTATCGAGCAGGCAGTTGAAAAAGAAAAATTAGAGGTAATTCTTGAAGAGATGCGTGTTGTCACTGAAGAAGCCAAGGATGCATGGATTCAATACAATAATGGAAAGAATAATAATCTGTCTTTATTGATTGCCCAAATCAAAAAACTTAAAGAATTAGTAGCTCAGATTAAACATAAGGATTTAGAAAAGCTAATTTCTGTAATCGGAGGAATATCTGCGCATCTAAAGGTTCAGCCACAGGTCATGAATGAATCTTTAGCCTTGGAGTTTGCTATTTCATTATTGCTTATTGAAAGTGCTTTTGACAACTTTAGTAAGCTATCATCCGAATTTACTAATCAGGTTGAAATTGCTTCAACACGATTGCGTTCAGCGGTTCAAGGTGAGTCAATGCCAACACTTTTGTGGCCAGATGGAGCTAGCTCTAGATTACAGGAGAGGGAGCTCATGGAGCAGATATCACATGAGTGTAGTGTTGGTCTAAAACAGATAGAGGAAGTTTTAGATGGCTTTTTTCGCAACTCTAATAAGAGCTATGAGCTTCCAATGTTGTTCCCTTTATTCAAGCAGATTTCTGGTATTTTAGTAATGCTTGAGTTTGAACGTGCTAATACGTTTTTGGTTGCTTGTCGTAACTTGATAGAAGAATTCTCACTTTCGGATTATGAATATAAAGATTCAGAGAATATCCGGTTAGCTGAGGGGTTAAGTAGTATCGGATTTTTCATTGAGGGATTGAAATATGACCAGCATGATAGAGCTAATATTATTGAAACTGGGATAAAGCAGTTTGGTAGTGATCTTGTTGTAGCTGCTGTGCCAACTACTTCCAATAAATTACCTGAATTGCTCCCCCCAGTTTTGCCTGGTATTTCTATTGAACAGACGACAGAAATCTCTTCGAGAGAAACTGATCAAGGAGCGCAAGAAGCATTTCTAGAAATCTTTCTAGAAGAATCTGAATCAGTACTATCTAATATATCTGCTTGTATTCAGGCGTGTCGTGATAATCCAGATGATAGAGATTCTCTGACAGCTATGCGAAGAGGGTTTCATACTCTAAAGGGTAGTGGGCGTACAGTAGGGTTGCTCAAGATTGCTGAAGTAGCCTGGAATATGGAGCAAATACTTGGTCGGTGGCTGAGGGAAGTTAAACCTGTTAATGACGAACTAATTGATCTTATCGAAAAGGTACAGGAAGAGTTTCGTGGGTGGTGTGTGAGTTTGAAAGAACATAGTACAACTCAGGATAATAAGGTTTCAACTAAAAGCCCTGAAGGTAGTACAGAATTAGAGACAGAGACAGAGACAGAGACAGAGACAGAGACAGAGACAGAGGCAGAGACAAAGATAGAAGAAGAAACGGAAACAGAAAAAATTGATGCTACCCAAGATGCTCAATCTGTAACTACAACACATGTAGCCGAAGATGAAACCAAGACAAAGCCAAATATAGTAATTGGTGACGCAGTTATTTCTCCAGCATTGTTTGAGATATTTACTGTCGAGGTTAACCAACATTTAGCTACTCTCGAGCAGGAGTTAAATAACCTAATAGGGGATCCAAATAAACCTGTAAGCCAGGAATTTATGCTGGCCGCTCATACCCTAGCTAGTATCTCACGCAATTTGAAGCTTGAATTTATAGCTGATATAGGACATGTCTTAGAGCAGTGGCTGACAATGTTGTCAGAAAAATCTACTCAGCCAGACCAGGCTGGCTTACAGCTCATGAGAAATGTAATTGAGCTATTAGGTAGGATGCTAAGTGCCGTATGTAGTCAACGATTACCAGACCAAGTCGATTTACAAGCGGGGGTAACATTATCACATGATATGGCATTAATGCCAGAACGCACGAGACATATAGCTGAAACTAAATATCCTAATAAATTGGAGGACGAAGAGCCTAGCGAAGAAACCTTACCTCGACAGGGGCTAGGTTTACAAAAAGATCATGTTGACCCAGATTTGCTGGAAACATTTTTAGAAGAAACTCGGGAACTGATGCCTGTTGTCGGGGGCGAGTTACGTTCTTGGCGTTCCGATCCAAAAGATGAAAATATTCGTAAGGCATTATTGCGCGGATTACATACGTTAAAAGGAAGTGCACGTATTGCTGGTGCTATGACTTTAGGTGAATTATTCCATAACATGGAAAGTGGCGTAGAAGCTGCGCCAAAAGAAAATGAACTATCAATGTCATTTTTTGATTCTTTGGAAGCCGAACTAGATTTGATAAGTGAGAGCATTGAGTCACTGCAGGATCCTCAAAAAGACGGAGGGAAAATTGTAGAAATAGAAAATATAGAAGAGGCTATTGTTCCATTGTCTATACCTTCTATCTCACAATCAACTAGAACTGAAGAAACAGCACTGCCTGGGCAATCTGAAGAATCAGGAGTGCCCTTACAAAAAACTCTGTTAAGGGTTAATGCGGATTTGATTGACCATTTAGTAAATGAGTCAGGCGAAGTCAGTATTGCAAGGTCCAGAATTGAAACTGAGTTACATAATTTCAAACAATCACTACTTGATTTGACTGAAAGTACAGTGCGTTTACGTAACCAGTTACGTGAAGTAGAAATCCAGGCTGAAACACAAATGCAGTCACACTTGGCACTGACAAAAGAGGATGAAGAGTCATTTGATCCTTTAGAGTTTGATCAGTTTACGCGTTTCCAAGAACTTACAAGACTGATGGCCGAGAGTGTTGATGACGTTTTTACTGTACAGCAGAGCATGTTGGTTACTCATAATGCTGCAGAGGATGCATTGAATCAGCAAGCACGGATGAATCGGGATTTGCAGCAAGCATTGACCCATATTCGCACAGTGCCATTTAATAATTTTGCAGAGCATTTCTATCGTGTAGTAAGACAAGCAGCGAGAGATATGCATAAGAAAGCTATACTGAGAATTCAAGGTGGCCATATTGAAATGGATCGTAGTGTTCTGGAAAAAATTAACCCTCCACTCGAGCACCTATTACGAAATTCTGTAGCACATGGAATTGAGGAGCCGACAAAGCGTTTGGAACTAGGAAAATCCGAGATTGGTCAGATTACGATTATTTTACGCCAGGAAGGAAATGAGATTGTCATGACTTTAAGTGATGATGGCGCCGGGTTAGATATTAATCGTATTCGTGAGAAGGCCATACAGCAGGGTTTGATGCAGGCCGATGAGGACTTAAGCGATAAACAAGTAATTGAGTTTATTTTTATTCATGGGCTTTCTACTATGCAAGAGTTATCTGAAGTTGCTGGGCGAGGTATAGGGCTAGATGTTGTAAAAAATGAAATTACTTCTCTTGGCGGGCGTGTGGAGATTGCTTCAGAGATTAATGTAGGAGCAACATTTACTATTTACTTGCCTCTTACTTTAGCAGTGGCACAAACCTTGATGGTAAAAGCAGGGGAACATACATATGCAATACCAGCAACATTAGTTGAGCATGTTTGGGAGCTTGATTCTGATGCGCTCAACAAAGCTTATAGTGATCATAGGGTAAACTTCAGTGGAAGTAGTTTCTTGTTTGCTTATCTCCCACGATTGTTAGGTGATCAACAGCCAGCTCCAGAAATCAAGAAACATAATAGGGTGTTATTGTTACGTAGTGGCGCTTTACGGCTGGCAATACATGTTGATGAGCTGATCGGTAACAGTGAAGTAGTAGTTAAAAATATTGGAGCACAACTTGCACGGGTGCCAGGTGTTGAGGGTGCTGCAGTAATGGGGGATGGCCACATCATACTTATTATCAATCCCTTGAAATTGATGCATCGTGAAGAGATTCAAGCTATATTTACTTCAGACATGTCAACACTTCCATCAGCACAGACAAAGCCAGACAATGCGGCTACGGTAATGGTAGTAGACGATTCGCTTACAGTTCGCAGAATAACCAGCCGTCTACTTGAAAGAGAAGGTTGTGAAGTATTAATTGCCAAAGATGGTGTAGTTGCAACTCAGCTTTTACAAGATATTATTCCTGATGTTATGCTGGTAGACCTTGAAATGCCACGCATGGATGGCTTTGAATTAATCAGGAGTGTTCGCTCCAATCCTAGAACTAAAAATATACCAATTATCATTATATCTTCACGAACAGCAGAGAAGCATCGTAAAGTTGCAAAAAATTTAGGTGTCAATATGTTTCTTGGAAAACCTTATAAAGAAGATGAATTGCTTAAAAATCTCACTAAATTCATTAAATAATAGTTCTGGTTTTTCTTTCTTCTTGGATACAATTAATATTGTAAAAGAAGGCCTAATTTCTTCAAATTAGTATAGTTATTTGTGTTTTCATTTTATGAGGATTGCAATGGAAGTAAGGTCTAGAAAAGAAAAATACAATACTAATAAACTTCATAAGAGATTAAGGCGTCTGGTTGGTTCAGCCATAACAGATTTCAATATGGTTGAAGCAGGAGACCGCATCATGGTCTGCCTTTCCGGCGGTAAAGACAGCTATGCTTTGTTAGACATACTGCGTAATCTTCAGTCACACGCACCATTACAGTTTGAATTAGTAGTCGTAAATCTAGATCAGAAGCAACCCGGGTTTCCCGAACATGTACTGCCAGAGTATCTCACTAAAATTGGTATACCTTTTCGTATCGTTGAACAAGACACTTACAGTGTGGTAAAACAGATTATTTCTGAGGGCAAGACTACCTGTAGTCTATGTTCACGTCTAAGGCGGGGTGTATTATATCGAGTTGCTAGTGAGATAGGTGCAACTAAAATTGCATTGGGTCATCACCGAGACGATATTCTTGAAACATTATTTCTTAATCTTTTTTATGGTGGCAAGCTTAAGGCCATGTCACCTAAATTAATAAATGATAACGGTCGGCATATTGTGATTCGTCCACTTGCATATTGTAAGGAAAAGGACTTGGTAGCTTATGCAGCCTCTGAAAAATTTCCTATTATCCCTTGCAATTTATGTGGTTCACAGAAAAATTTACAGCGCCAGGTAATTAAAGACATGATGCAGGAATGGGACAAAAAATATCCTGGAAGGTTAGAAACTATGTTTACTGCGCTACGAAATGTACAGCCCTCACACTTAGTTGATAATGTACTTTATGACTTTCAAGGACTCCGGATTGATAATAAACATGTGGCTGATAGTGCTACAACAATTAATCAAGTTTCATTTGATTCAAAGCATAAAGAAATAGAAGTAATTTAATAATGTATCAAGTTGTATTCGGGCTATTGATAGAAATTATGTAACTATTTTCAAAGAAATAAAGAATTAGGTGCGGGTATTTTGATGACATGGTGGAATCAGTAAGAATGTAGCTACGATCAAGATCGCAAATAGTATATATGCAAATGTAAGCAGTCCTTCTGGAAGTTCATAAAACAGAATATGGTGTATCCATCGTTGGATAAAGCTACTATCAGATTCAAGTTGGCGTAGATTGTCTTCCCATATTGTGAGAGGGCAGACTATGCCAAAGAGAGATTCTCCAACAACAAAAAGAATAGCAGCAAGATGAGTAATTCGGAACCAGATATTTCGTACAAAATCTAATTTTAGCCATGCCCCGATCCAGATTGCTGGTAGTCCTCCAACAACAAAAAGTACAAAGAGAAAATGAAAAATAAGAATTGCATCAGCAAGTAGCATATTTTTCTAGTGACCCGTTACTTATAAAAGGTTTATATAAGCAGTTATTAAATCAATCCTGGTCTGGTACAAGGCAGATTAAAACCACTTTTATATATAGCAGACTTATCTTTTTACACTTTGTTAGTCAGCTCATGCTGTCGTAAAGCCCATTGCACATGCTCACGAACCAAAGGCGAGTTATAGTTATATCGAGTTTTTAATGCATCAGAAATATTTTTGGAAGATGAAGCATTACCTAATCCTACTGCAAGGTTACGGAGCCATTGTTCGTAACCGATTCGACGAATTGGGCTGCCAGCAAGCTTAGCGTCAAATTCTTCTTTACTCCAGCTAAATAACTCAACTAAGGATGAGTTATCTAG
The DNA here is from genome assembly GCA_965205785.1 of Nitrosomonadaceae bacterium. GTDB lineage: Bacteria > Pseudomonadota > Gammaproteobacteria > Burkholderiales > Nitrosomonadaceae > BJGV01. The sequence goes on along the minus strand of OZ242188.1, from coordinate 724,846 downwards.
ACCATTACGTACAGCAAAGTCGTTTTCTCCAGTATTAGTGGCATATTTATTCCAGGGACAAATTAGCTGACAATCATCGCACCCATAGACTCGGTTTCCAATCAAGGGGCGCAAGGATTCCGGAATGCTGCCTTTGTGTTCGATAGTAAGATAGGAAATGCATCGCCTTGCATCTAATCGATAGGGTTCTATTATGGCTTTAGTTGGGCATATATCTATACATTTAGTACAAGTACCACAGTGATTATCGGTAGGATCGTCAACAGGTAGTAGCAAATCAGTATATATTTCACCAAGGAAAAACATTGAACCGGCTTCACGCGAAAGTAATAAGGTATGTTTTCCGCGCCATCCAAGACCAGATCTTTGTGCCCACTCCACTTCCATAACAGGAGCACTATCAGAAAAAACACGATAATTAAAATAGCCTATCTGCTCAGTTATTTTATCAGCAAGTTTTTGTAATCGACTGCGTAATACTTTGTGATAATCTCGGCCAAGAGCATAGCGAGAAATGAATGCTTTCTCATTATCTTGCATTACTTGCCAGCTGTTTCTTATTTTAGACGATGAATAATTCATTCGTACCGAAATTACCCGCAGCGTACCCGGTATTAGTTTGTCTGGATGAGAACGTTTAATACCATGTTTTGCCATATAATCCATATTGCCGTGATAACCTTTATTGAGCCACTTTATCAGGCCTGTCTCTACATGTGAATTATCAGCTTTAGCATCAGAGATGCCAATTTCTTGGAAGCCAAGTTCTTTGCTCCAAGTTTTGATATCACTTGTTAAAGAGACTAAATCTTTAAATAGATAATTGGAAATATTTTTTTGCATAGTTCTCATCATAACAATTTCGTTACAACATGCCACCTTGAGAGTGAAGCTGCAACTCTGGCTTTTGGTGCAGAGATTGCAGCGATACTACGTCCGGGACTTATTATCTTTCTTAAGGGAGACCTTGGTGCGGGCAAAACAACACTTGCTAGGGGTATCCTGCGAGGCTCGGGTTATGAGGGCAAAGTAAAAAGTCCTACATATAATTTAATTGAACTTTATAAATTTTCTAGGTTATACTTCTATCACTTTGATTTCTATCGTTTCGCTGATCCTATAGAATGGGAAGAAGCTGGTTTTCGTGAATATTTTAATGAAAATTCAATTTGTCTGGTGGAATGGCCCGAAAAAGCTGAAGAACTATTGCCCATAGCGGATGTACAGATTTCTTTTACTATAACTGATACGGGACGAAATATTGAAATTCAGGCTGGTACGGAGGTAGGCAGACAGTGTTTGAGCGATTGGCAAGTTTAAAGGTATCCTTAACCAAGACATCAACTGATTGTCCAAGGATATCATTTTTATCAAAGTTTTATACCATTTTGTTTCTAGTGGCATCTCAGTTCTCTATATTTGTTGATGCTGTTTCTGCTGACACAACAGTTAGTTCTACTCGTATTTGGCCGGCATCAGAGTATACCCGTCTTACACTAGAATCAGATACACCTATAAATTACGCACTTATTTTACTTAAGAATCCGGATCGAGTAGTAATGGATTTAGAAGATGTTACGTTTACTTCTGAAATAAAAAAATTACCTGGGAAAATAAGTGCTGATAATTTATATATTCGTGCACTTCGTATTGGTCGATTTAAACCAGGAATTTTGCGGCTTGTATTAGATTTAAAAAGTGAGGTTAAGCCACAAGCATTTGTACTTAAACCGGTAGGAGACTACGGCCATCGTTTAGTCCTGGATATTTATCCTATTTCTCCGCCTGATCCTTTGATGGCGCTACTAAATGAAGGGGCAGTTAAATCGGCACAGGCAAATGCCTATGAACATATTAAGTCTGATAGAAAATCAAGAACGATCATAGCTGGCAACAAGAGGTCTGATTCAACGGTAAGACTTATTACTGTTGCAATTGATCCTGGTCACGGAGGAGAAGACCCTGGAGCAATAAGTAAGAGAGGCACACATGAGAAAAATATTACTCTTGCCATTGCACGAAAACTAAAAGCTAAAATAGATGCTGAACCTAACATGCGTGCAGCATTAACTCGGGATGGCGATTATTTTCTGTCACTACCAATGCGTCTAGAAAAGGCACGAAAACTAAATGCAGATTTATTTGTATCGATTCATGCCGATGCTTTTGTTAAGCCACATGCAAGAGGTTCTTCTGTTTTTACGTTATCAGAACGTGGTGCAACATCAGCTGCTGCACGCTGGCTGGCTAAGAAAGAAAATGATGCTGATCTAATCGGAGGTGTAAATCTTGATACTAAGGATCCCTATCTTAATAAAACTCTTTTGGATCTTTCGTTGTCACAGACAAGAGAGGATAGTCATACCCTTGCAAGGGAAGTATTATCAGAGATTGGTGAAATAAATCATTTGCATAAGAGTAATGTAGAACAGGCGGGATTTGCCGTACTTAAATCTCCAGACATTCCTTCAATTTTAGTGGAGACTGCATTTATCAGTAATCCGGATGAAGAGAAAAAGCTTAGAAATAAAGCCTATCAAGACAAAATGGCTAAAGCAATGCTCGATGGCATTAAGCGATATTTTTCTAAGAATCCACCCCTGTCACGTTCAAAAATGGTAAGGTTAGAGTAGATTTATAGCTAGAGAACTTTATTTATGGTTCTTTTATAGATTTCTAGCGATAGTATTACTTCTGCGCCATAATCACCCCATTGAAAAATCAAAGGTGTTCCTGTGGCTAACGAAGATTTATCCAAATTAAAAATTGATAGAAATGGCGCTACTGGTTTAACCAATCGTAAGAGAAAATCTAGTCTTATGGTTACGCTTGTTGTCGCTATAGTATTGGTGTTATTTTTGATTGTATACTTCAGAAGTATCACAGCTATTGAAATAGAATCTGCTACTGTCACTACAGCTTATCCCTCACAATCATTCACACTACTTAATGCTACAGGATATGTGGTAGCACAAAGAAAAGCAGCTGTAGCATCTAAGGCAACTGGGCGTGTTGAATGGCTAGGCGTAACTGAAGGTAGTAAAGTAAAAAAGGGAGAGGTAATTGCGCAGCTGGAAAATAAAGATGTTTCAGCCACTATGGAACAAGCAGCAGCCAGTGTTAAGGTAGCAGTAGCAAACCTCCAGCAGGGGAAAGCAGAACTAACAGATGCGAAGAGATCACTTAAGCGAACAGAAGGTTTATTAGCAAAAAACTTTATTTCTCAATCAGTATATGATGTAGCTGTAGCTCGTCTTCGTAAATCACAGGCTGCTGTCATTGGGTATCAGGCTGCAATCGGGGCAGCCCGGGCGGGTCATCATGTAGCACAAATATCAGTAGAACAAACTTTGATACGCGCGCCGTTTGATGGTGTAGTGTTGACAAAAAGTGCCAATGTTGGCGATGTAGTAACACCCTTTTCTTCCGCACTGAATTCAAAAGGTGCAGTGGTAACTATGGCGGACATGGATACACTAGAGGTTGAAGCTGACGTATCTGAATCAAATCTACATAAAGTAAAGCTTGAGCAGCCATGTGAAATTCAGTTAGATGCGCTACCAGCAGCACGTTTGCGTGGTATTGTGCAGCGTATAGTTCCGACGGTAGATCGTTCAAAAGCTACTGTACTTGTAAAGGTAAAATTTGTTGATCGTGATCCTAATGTGCTGCCAGAAATGAGCGCAAAAATAGCATTTCGTGAAAAAGAAATGCCGGCTGATCAACGCACTTCTCGTACTGTAATACAGCCTGATGCTATAGTTCAGCGAAATAACAGGAACGTAGTATTTCTTATTAAAGAAGAAGAGGCGGTTGAAATACCAATTGAAATTGGCTTGGAAATTGGAGATATGATTGAGGTACTAAAAGGACCTAAGCCAGGAGATAAAATTGTATTAAGACCAGGAGAGGATCTTGATAATGGTGATATGGTTAAAACTATAGTGAAATAAATGGAACTTTATTAGCAGCATGGAAAATACTTCAAACCCTATTGTCCATATTAGGAATCTCACAAAATCCTATCACCGTGGTGAACAGGTTGTACCTGTGTTGACCGATATTACATTTGATATTCCTACGGGTGAATTTATTGCTTTAATGGGACCTTCAGGTTCTGGTAAAAGTACTTTACTCAATTTGATTGCAGGAATTGATAAGCCGGATAGTGGTGTTCTGAAAGTAGGAGGCACAGATATTACGCTCTTGTCTGAGGGAGAGCTGGCTGATTGGAGAGCAGCTAACGTCGGCTTTATTTTTCAGTTTTATAATTTGATGCCGGTATTAACGGCATTTGAGAATGTGGAATTACCATTATTACTAACACAACTTACATTTAAGGAACGTAGGGAACGCGTGGAATTGGCTCTAGTAATGGTTGGGCTCTCTGATCGTATGGAGCATTATCCTTCTGAATTATCTGGCGGGCAACAGCAACGTGTAGCTATTGCTCGTGCTTTTATTACTGATCCAGTTATATTGGTTGCAGATGAGCCTACGGGTGATTTGGATCGCGCATCTGCAGGTGAGATTCTTGCCATACTTGATCGTCTCAATAAAGAAATGGAGAAAACTATCATCATGGTTACACATGACCCTCATGCTGCAAAAACTGCACATTTAATTCGGCATCTGGAAAAAGGAGAATTAGGAATAGTAAATTAATTCATCAGATAATTTTTGTTCTTCTGACATTCAGGGTAGCATCGCTTATCATTGCATAATTACTGCAAAAATGCATTTTCTAAAACTTATTCTTCGTAATACTTTACGACACAAATTACGGACTGGCTTGACTGTGCTTGGAATTATAGTAGCAATAGTAGCTTTTGGATTATTGCGAACTGTAGTAGATGCTTGGTATTCAGGTGCTGAAGGCTCTTCAGAAACACGATTAGTAACACGAAATGCCATATCATTAGTATTTCATTTGCCTATCAAATATCAGGATAGAATAAGAAAAATTCGGGGAGTTACAGAGATTACTCATGCCAGTTGGTTTGGAGGAGTTTATATTACTGAAAAGAACTTTTTCCCTCAATTTGCGATTGATGCAAAAACATATTTTGATGTTTATTCAGAATATATTATTCCATCAAAAGATTTAACTGCTTTTACAATTGACCGCAAGGGTTGCGTAGTTGGGCGTAAGCTGGCAGACGTATACGGCTTTAAAATAGGAGATACGGTACCTATACGTGGCACGATTTATCCTGGCACATGGAAATTTACTGTGCGCGCTATCTATGATGGCGCAGAAGCCAAAACAGATACTTCTCAGTTTTTCTTTCACTGGGATTATTTAAATGAAACGAGAAAAAGGGTTACAGCTCGTTCAGCTCGTACAACTGATTGGGTAGGTGTATATGCCATCAATATTTCTGAGCCAAGCAGAGCATCTGAAATATCAAGTGAAGTCGATAAACTATTTAAGAATTCACTTGCAGAAACTCGCACAGAAACAGAGAAAGCATTTCAATTGGGATTTGTTTCTATGACCGAGGCAATAGTGGTGGCAATCCGAATCGTTTCATATGTGGTTATATTAATAATTCTTGCTGTTATGGCTAACACTATGGCAATGACAGCACGTGAGCGAACAAGTGAATATGCTACTTTGAAAGCATTAGGCTTTAGTCATCGCTTTATCTCCGGATTGATTTATGGCGAGTCTATGATAATTGCATTTTTAGGAACATTAATTGGTATTTAATTAACTTTCCCCATTGCCTCCATGTTTAGCGAGAAAGTTGGGACACTTTTTCCAGTATTTGGCGTATCACTAGAAACAATTTACATGCAAGCTATTGCTTCACTTTTGGTGGGTATTACTGCAGCAGTACTTCCAGCATTTCGTTCAGCACGAATTCCGATTGTAGAGGGACTAAGGAGCATTGGATAAAATGCTATAAGTACAAAATATGACTATCCCGTTCTCATACATAATTCGTAATTTAGTAACACGTAAATTTACTACATTACTTACTGCAGGCGGTATGGCACTTGTAGTATTTGTATTTGCCACAGTATTAATGCTTGAGGAGGGACTTAGAATAACTTTAGTTGAAACAGGGTCACCAGATAACGTTGTGGTCACACGTCGTTCTGCTGAAACTGAAATACAGAGTGTCATAAGTCGTGACCAAGCTGCCATTGTTGAAAGCCAGCCTGAGATAGCGTTTGGTGGAAGTAATACTCGGTTGACATCAAAGGAATCTGTTGTACTGATCTCTTTAACTCGTAGGGATTCTGATAAGTCTTCTAATGTATTGATTCGTGGAGTTGGGCAAACTGGGATTCTGCTGCGCCCACAAGTAAAGATTGTTAGTGGGCGTATGTTCCGACTAGGTTTATCAGAAATTATTGCAGGTAAAAGCATTGCAGATCGCTACAATGGTGCAGGGATTGGTGAGAAGTTATATTTTGGTAAGCGTGAATGGACAGTAGTCGGTATTTTTGATGCAGGTAAAACAGGTTTTGATTCAGAAATCTGGGGAGATGTAGATCAACTAATGCAGGCATTTCGTAGGCCAGTTTATTCTTCAGTTATACTTAAAATGAATGATCCAGCAAAATTTCAGAATCTTAAAACACGTATTGAAGGTGATCCGAGGCTTACTCTTGAGGCTAAAAAGGAAAGTATTTTCTATGCAGAGCAATCACAAGTACTATCAAACTTTATCCGTTATCTAGGGGTGGCATTATCCAGTTTTTTTTCTGTTGGAGCAATTATAGGAGCAATGATTACTATGTATGCATCAGTTGCAAACCGTATAATGGAAATAGGAACACTACGCGCACTGGGATTTCGTAGAAAAAATATTTTATCTGCTTTTTTGACGGAATCATTAATTCTTGGTGCAGTGGGCGGGATAATCGGTCTAGTACTGGCATCATTCATGCAATTCTTTACGATTTCAACAATGAATTGGCAATCGTTCTCTGAACTTGCTTTTGGTTTTACATTAAATTCTTCAATAATAATAAAATCATTTGTATTTGCATTAATTATGGGATTGATTGGAGGTTTTCTTCCTGCAGTAAAGGCCGCTCATCTTAGTATTGTAGATTCTTTAAGAGCGGTATAATTTTACATTCTAAGATTATTTGTTTATTTAAATTCATACATTCAAGCAATACAATTCTTATGGCCGATTTATACCTTCTAAGGTATCTATATAGAAATTAGGTTGATCAGCACGGCATTCTTCAAAATAACGTTTTAAGGGCATACTTATAACTCGGAAAGCCATTTCGTCCCAAGGAACTTCTTCTTCTCTAAAAAGTTTTACATCTAAGCTTTCAATGCCTGGTTTAAAATTCAAATCTAGTAATTCTGCTAGAAATAGAAAATATACTTGGTTTATATCAGGTAAATTATAAATAGCATAGAGATTGCCAATTTCTACTTGAGCGTTAGCTTCCTCCAAAGTCTCGCGAGCAGCAGCTTGCGCTAATGTTTCAGCATTTTCCATAAACCCTGCAGGTAAAGTCCAGAACCCGCAACGTGGCTTAATAGCTCTACGGCATAGTAATATTTGATCTTCCCATTTTGGTATGCAACCTACTACCATCTTAGGATTGCGATAATGTATGGTATTGCATACTGAGCATACATGACGTGGTAGCGTGTCACCTTCTGGGACACGTAAATTTACTAGGGTTCCGCAGTTACTACAATATTTCATTGAAATATCTCAGTGGGGAGAGTCACATTTAAAATTAAACTACCAATTTTATTTAAACATGTTGAAATTCACTCGCTTACAGTTACTATTGATATAGAAATAATCAGATATTTTTTATATCAGTAGAGTTTATTTGGTTTGCATTCTATCCGCGCAGAAAGGTTTATTCTGATATGATCTAACATATACGGATAATAAATTAAATCAATCACTGCACCATGAGAATCGCCATTGCCCAGATAAATTGTACAGTCGGCGACCTTACTGGTAATGCCAAGAAGATTCTTGATTTCACTGATCAGGCAAAAAATAAGGGCGCGTCAGTGGTTGTTACACCTGAATTAGCCTTATCTGGCTATCCTCCCAAAGACATATTATTGCGGGGGGGATTTCATTTAGCCTGTATGAAGACACTTAATAGCCTGGTAAAAGAGATAAACGGCATCTCCTTATTATTGGGATATCCATACTTTGTCAACGGTTGTATTTATAATGCCGCCTCATTAATTTGTAACGGAAAAATTGTTGCAACGTACCTTAAGAATAATCTTCTAAATGATAGTGTATTTGTGGAACCTCATTACTTTGATACTAATTCAGATAGCTGTATTTTTAGTGTTGAGGGAATAAAATGTGGAGTAAATATTTCTACTGATATGTGGAATAAAAGTAATATTATTTCTGCCAAGGAAGCAGGAGCAGAGGTACTACTACTGTTATGTGCCTTACCCTATCATACTAACAAGCAAAACTTACTTCATAAGCTAGTATGCCAGCGTGCTTATGAAACTGGAATGGCAATTATCTGTGTAAATTTAGTAGGCGGGCAAGATGAACTGGTATTTGATGGAGCATCTTTCGTAATAAATAATAAAGGTGAGCTTACTAATCAGCTTAATGAGTTTACTGAAGAGTTAGGTCTGATTGAATTACACAGTGGCTTTTCTGGGAGAGGAATAGTTCCTAGTACAAAAACCAAAGAAGAAAGTATTTACAGAGCACTGTGCCTTGGAGTGAAAGATTATATTGATAAGAATGGTTTTACTGATGTACTACTTGGGCTATCTGGAGGAATTGACTCTTCTCTTACATTAACAATTGCGGTTGATGCTCTAGGTCCTGACAGAGTATGGGCAGTAATGATGCCATCAGAGTATACAGCTGATATAAGTTTACAAGATTCAAGAGCTATTTCTGAGACTCTTCATACTCGATACAACGAGATTTCAATCAAACCGATACTTGACCAATTTTCAAATTCACTTATGAAGGAATTCCGGTTGTTTCAAAAAAATGATGAAATGGGAATTACTGAGGAGAATTTACAGGCACGGATTCGTGGAACCATCTTAATGGCATTATCAAACAAATATGGTGCTATTGTACTTACCACTGGAAATAAATCTGAGATGGCAACGGGGTACTGTACACTTTATGGTGATATGGCAGGTGGATTTGCGGTATTAAAGGATGTTAGTAAGACCATGGTTTATAAGCTTTGTGAGTATCGAAATAGTTTAAGTATGGTGATTCCAGAGCGCGTTATTCAGCGTGCTCCATCTGCTGAGTTGCGCCCAAATCAGGCAGATCAGGATAATCTTCCATCCTATGATGTTATTGATGGAATTATTGAAGCCTACGTTGAGAAAGGTAAATCATTATATGAAATTATTGATATGGGTTACGCAAGGGCTGATGTACAGCATATCGTAAATCTAATTTGTGCAAATGAATACAAGCGTCGCCAATCCCCTATGGGTATCTCTGTTACTCAACATAGTTTCAGCAGAGATTGGCATTATCCCATTACATCAAAGTATAAAGATGAAGTGTGATTAATTACTAAATACTAGATGGTTTAATAGTAAGTTCATAAATCTTTATATAGTCAGATAAAGATAAAAATTAAATTATCAACTCAGAATTATTAATTTTTAAAATAAAGGGATGCAACATGAGAAAAATTGAGGCCATAATTAAGCCTTTTAAGCTTGATGAGGTTCGTGAAGCTCTAAATGAAATTGGAGTGAACGGGTTGACTATCACGGAAGTTAAAGGATTCGGTAGACAAAAAGGCCACACGGAGCTTTATCGTGGAGCTGAATATGTTGTTGACTTTTTACCTAAGGTAAAAATAGAGACAGTAGTAGCTGAAAAATTTGTAGATAGTACTATAGAAACTATTGTAAAGGCCGCTCGTACTGGCAAAATTGGAGATGGTAAGATTTTTGTTTCTCACGTGGAACAGGTAGTAAGGGTGCGTACAGGGGAACTAAATGAGGCAGCAATTTAAACTGGGTGCTAGGTAAAAAGTATGGTGCCATATACTTTCAAACCAAAATTCAGTATGAATACATACTACTATACTAATCTTTTAGCATTAACTATTTTTACCATTTAAATATCGTAGAAATTATCTGGGGTTTATTTATCATTGTATTTCCAGAGCATTTTCTTGAAGCTGATTACAGTACTGTGGAACTTAGTATGAAAAGGCTTATCAAATCAATATGAAAATATATTTCGTCATGATAGTTTTCCTATTTTTGGAGACCAAAATTAGTTTTGCTAATGAGTTGCCAGATTTGGGTGAAGCGTCTCAGGCCACTATTTCTCCATATGAAGAGAGGCAGATTGGTTTGGAGATAATGTCTGAGATTCGTGCTGATAGTAGTTATATTGATGATGCTGAAATAGCCGGGTATCTTACTAATCTAGGTTATAAACTAATCTCTGCCTCGAATGAGGCTCATCCAGACCAAGCATTTGAATTTTTTGCCATTCGAGATCCATCTATCAATGCGTTTGCTTTGCCAGGGGGATTTATGGGTTTTAATAGCGGACTTATTCTTAGAGCACAGAGTGAGTCCGAATTGGCAGGAGTGATGGCACATGAAATTTCACATGTTACACAAAAGCACCTTGCCCGAATGATTTCAGGTCAAAAATTTAGTCTACTGACTTCACTGGCATCTATAGCGCTAGCAATTTTAGCATCACGAGCAAGTTCACAGGCGGGTACTGCTGTTATGGCTACTACTCAAGCTATTACAGCTCAGTCACAATTAAATTTTACCCGTGCAAATGAAAAAGAAGCAGATCGTATTGGTTTGGCTGTGTTAGTTAAAGCTGGATTCAATCCTGCCGGTATGGCAACTTTTTTTGGACGTTTACAAAGAGCCGGTAGATTCCAAGGAAATGGCGCACCTTCTTATCTGCGAACTCACCCACTTACTTATGAGCGTATAGCTGATATTGAAAATCGAACTCAAAATTTACCTTACAAGCAGGTTCCAGATAGTATTGACTTTCAATTAGTTCGTGCCAAGCTACGCGCAGCAGAGGGAAAATCAAGAGAAGCTGTAAAGTATTTTGAATCCAATTTGAAAGAGAAGCGTTATAGTAACGAGACAGTTGAACGCTACGGGCTGATTAGTTCTTTGTTGCGAGAAGGAAAAAATTCGCGTGCAAATGAGGAGTTAACACTACTTTATGAATCTCCTCATTATGACACAATGAGTAAATTACATGATAACCATCTACTAGGGGATGTTATCCAGATTGAACGGAAAGTATTATACTCAAGCGCAATGATTGAAACACTTGCTGCCCGTGTTAAGTTTTCTGTTGGACGACATTCTGAAGCTCTACGTATTTACAAGGCAGCACTAAGAATTTATCCGCAACATCGGGCATTAGTCTACGATTATGCAGCTGCTTTATTATATGATGGCGATCAAAAAGAAGCACTTAAATTTGTTAGCCAGCAGTTACGGTTTACACCAAATGATATACGCCTATACAAATTACAGGCCCAAGCTTATGAAGCAGCCGGAAATAATATGTTGCAACATCATGCGCTGGCAGAAGCTTATATTCGTCAGGGAGACCTTCCAAGAGCCATTAACCAATTAGAAACTGCATTGAAAAGTAAAGATGGAAATTTTTACGAGATATCTAGTGTAGAAGCACGTCTTAAAGAGCTTCGGCATCAGTTGTCACTTCTTGCTGAAGAATAAATCTAAGAATTTTTAGATGTTCTGACCTTCCCTAAGTTTATTTATTAATGGGCAGTGGCATAAATAGTTACAAAGAATAGTTTAATACTGTAGCTGGAGTTTTTCTTCAGTATCGATACGATCAGGCACCTATTATCCATAGCGTTTCGGATGGCATTTAAGATAAAAATATGAATGAAGAATTAAAAGATAACTTTTCGAGCAGAAAGTTCTCACGATCGTTTTTGGCACACATAAGCCTTACTTTAATAGGATTAATGGTAGTAATACCTTATTTACAGTATCATCACGCGCTTCCAATACCTGCATTTTACACTGAATATATTGCATTTGTTCTGGGAATGGCCGCACTGGTACTGTTTCTTGCTGGGAGATATTGGCAGAACATTGCATTGCCGTGGATAGTCTTTGCTCCATTAGGGCTTTTTATTGTAATGCTACTACAAATGAACTTAGGTATGTCTGCATACTATGAAATGCAAATTATCGCATTATTTTATTTGTTATGGGCAATGTTCTTGATAATTCTGGGTGCGGTGCTACGGAAGGAATTTGGATTAAAAATTATTAGTATTGCACTTGCTTGGTTTTTTCTTGCGGGAGGAGAGATAAGTGCTACAGTAGGTATACTTCAACATTTCAATATTCAATCCATTCTGGATAGTTTGATTGCAGAGAAGAATTCTGCTGCTATATATGGAAACGTTGGTCAACTTAACCATTTTGCTACTTATATAAGTCTTGCATTAGTCTCATTAATTTTCCTTTTTTCTGCGTCAAGGATACCCATCTGGGGCGCTATATTATTAGCCCTCCCGCTTTTATTCGTTCTGGCATTAAGTGGCCAGCGAAGTTCAGGAGTATATTTGTTTGCAATACTTGTGCTTTCTATATTGCTTTACTGGCGTGGGACAGCCGGTACGGAAGGGGTTGTTGCAAAACGTAGACTACTAATAGCATCATTTCTCCAGATAATAGGTTTTGTTTTAATGCAGTGGATTGTGCAGACAAGTTTGTTTGTTTCTCCAACAGGGACAGTAACAGCGGCTGAGCGAATTTTTGACCATGCAGCTAATTCATCAATTAGATTTTATTTATGGAAAGAAGCCTGGTACATGTTTTTACAGGAACCACTCTTAGGAGTAGGAACAGGACAATTTGCTTGGCATCATTTTCAATTAGCAACAGTATTTAGGAATCCAGAAGTTTTTGGAATTTACAATAATGCTCATAACGTAGTTCTGCATCTACTAGCTGAAACCGGCCTAGCCGGAACTCTACCTGTTGCAGGTGGAATTGTAATTTGGTTATTTGGAATATATAAAGTGAAACGGCAATCTCTGGATCTTTCGCTATGGTGGTTACTGGCCCTAACCGGAATTGTTGGTCTTCATAGTTTGCACGAGTTTCCTTTGTGGTATGGACATTATCTTGGGATATTTGCGTTTTTACTCGGAGCTGGTGAAACCCGTTTTATCTCAATAAAACTTCCCCATATAGGAAAACTAATAACTTTATTAATATTAGTTTTAGGTTCATGGGTAATGGTGTTGGTAGAGCAGGATTACTCCCAGATTGAATCAATTCTTAATACGGGAGATAATCGAAATAAATCACTAACTAGTTTTCAAGCACTACATCAAAAGACTCTACTTGCGCCTTATGTTGATTACGCGTTATCGAGTGCGATGGAGTTAAATCAGGAAGGGCTTGAGCTGAAGCTGAAAGTTAACCAACGAGTAATGAAGTTTCATCCTAGTGGCCCTATAACATATAAACATGCAGTTTTACTAGCATTAAACGGAGAGGATGAGGCGGCAATAAAACAAGCAGAACGTGCCGCATTGGCACATCCATATGAACTAGGAAAATTTGCTCATTTACTTAAGCTCGTAGAAGCCAGTTCTCCAACGATAGCCTTGAAACATTTGGAAGATTGGGTAGATAGAAAGCTTAAAGAAAAAGAGTAGCCTGAACTGAATTTGTAGGGTTTGTACTATCAGTTGTGTAGAAATATCATGTATCAATCTACTTATTGACAAACCTGTGGCAAGTATTTTAGATCAACTCCATTTGTAGCAGGTGTCTTACAAGTCCAGGTTTGGGCATTTGATGTTGTTAGCTGTAATTGTCTTCCTACAATAGCAGGGCTAACATTGGAACTCTTCATGGTTACAGTGACTTCATAATCTGATACGACAGCAGCTGACATGGAGGCAACATATTTTCCATCTTGCTGGGGAACAGAATTGTTAAAATCTGTACCGACTGGCCAATCTCCAAAATTACTATAATAGTCACCTACAGGTGTTTTTACGCCACTTAACAGGTTTAAGGCTTCAACCATTTGTGCTCTGGCGGTGTAATTTTCATAAGACGGGATTGCTACTGCAGCGAGGATACCAATAATAGCAACTACAATCATTAGTTCAATTAAGGTAAATCCCTGTTTTGAAATGATTAAACTTGTTTGTCGCACTTTGTTGCCTTTATGTAATAAATTTTCCATTTATACTATTATCGACCAATTGTTAACTTAACTTTATATCGAGCAAGTTTTATGCCAATAAATTTATATAAATTTATTAATATTTCTTATTTATTTGTTTTTGCTGCAATGTTTATTACATATTCTCAGATTAAAAAGAGTAATATTTGGGCAGAAACAGGCAGAAACAGGTAGAAACTACCGTTTTTTGTCAAACTATCTTGCAACGTGACAGTGTGTTTCTAATTAGATTACTGAGTAAGACCTTAAAGTATAGATATGGCTACTTTATGAATAAACTATACTCTATGGGATATAACCAGGTATTTCTGATTCTTTTACAAAATCAATTTGCTCTGGATCAAGGAATTTTCTGGCAAAATCTAGATAGACTTTTTCTCGTACAAAGATATCAAAAAGATCAGGGTCTATATGACCATTCAGCTTAAACTTACCTAGAATATGGAGAGGCTCAGTTAGCGGCTTACCTTTTTTGTAGGGACGGTCTGCTGATGTAAGCGCCTCGAAGATATCTGCAATACCCATTACCCGTGCTTGAACTGACATTTGTTCACGCGTGAGACCACGTGGGTAACCTTTCCCATCCATACGCTCATGATGGCCACCGGCATATTCAGGTACGTTGCGTAAATTCTTTGGCCAAGGAAGTGCTTCTAGCATTTTTATAGTGACTACAATGTGATGGTTGATAATGTTTCTTTCTTCCCGTGTCAGCGTGCCTGACCTGATGCATAGGCGGTTAACCTCATCTTCAGTTAGAAAAGGAACCTGTTTTCCTACCGTGTTTCGCCAAGTATATTGGGAACCAATTTGTCTGACCCGTTCTTGAGATTCAGGGGACATAGATTCACCACCTATATTACATTCCTGAAGAAATTTACAATCTTCATTCATTTTAGTAATGTATTCCTGAAATTTTTGTTCTAACTTTATAGTATCCGGTTCGCCAGTTTTTGTATGATTTTTTAGTTTGGCATTAAGAAATTCTATTTCAGCATCACGTTTCAATACTTCAAAACGTGTATTGATCATATGGATTTGGTCAGAAATAGTTTGTAATTTTGTAGCTTTATCTACCACATGTACAGGTGTGGTGACCTTCCCACAATCGTGTAATAGCCCCGCAATTTTTAATTCTTGCCGGTCTTTTTCAGTCATATAAAAATCTTTGAGCGGTCCAGTGCTAGTTAGGTTCACAGCTTCTGCAAGCATCATAGTAAGCGCTGGAACTCGCTCACAATGCTTTCCTGTGTAGGGAGATTTATCATCAATTGCGGTATTAATCAGTTTAATGAAAGACTCAAATAAATTTTCTAGTTGATTAATAAGTAGCCTGTTTGTCAGTGCAATGGCAGCTTGAGAGGAAAGTGATTCAACGAGATTTTGATCGGTATCTGTAAAAGAAATAATTGAATTATCCAGCCTATGTTGTGCATTAATTAGTTGTAAAATACCAATAATCTCATTCTCATGATTTTTCATTGGTACAGTTAAAAATGACTGAGATCGGTATCCATGCTTTTTGTCAAAGTTTTTGGTACCAGTAAAATCAAACCCGGCAGCTGTATAAGCATCTTCAATATTGACAGTACAACCATGTAATGCGGTATAAGCAACTACCATTGAGTTGTTTGGTGTTCCATTATTACAAGATAATTTTACGGGATAGTAAGGAATAGGCGTGCCAGTCGTGCCACCCATTGCAATTTTAAGAGAGTCTGTGCGGATTATCTCGAAACTAAGGGCACGATTTTTTTCCTCACCTTTCATTAAATAAATCGTACCGCCATCCGCGTTAGTAATTTTTTTGGCAGCTATTAGAATGGTTTCTAAAAGACGTGTAGTGCTTTGTTCCTTAGATAATGCAATACCGATAGTATTGAGTTCTTTCAACCTTTTCCACAGCTCATCTGTGGTTGTTGTATTTATATCTGCCACTAGTTTAGTGATTCATTTTTACTGAGGATTTATTTTATACATACTGTACGTACTTGTTGCATATCAGTTATGCCTTGTAATACTTTCTCTACACCGTCTTGTTTCAGAGTACGCATACCGTCGCCAAGTGCTGTAACGAGCATCTCCGCTACTCTGGCATGCTCCTGAATATTCTTTTTTAGAGCATCGGTAGCAATTAATAATTCATGTAAACCGACCCGGCCTTTATAACCGCTTTCATTACAGGCATCACAGCCTACCGCTTCATTTAACATAATTCGCCCTTTATCATCGCCATACTGCTTCTTCCAGTCAGCAAGAATTTCCTTCTGAGCTGCTTCAGGATCAGCTTTGAAACGGTCAATATTATTTAGTTCTTCACAATATTCTCCTATTAACATTTTTAATTCTTGTTCACTCGCTGCATGAGACTTTTTACATTTACATAATCTTTTAGCTAAACGTTGAGCAAGAATTCCTAACAATGCATCAGAGAAATTGAATGGATCCATTCCCATATCTAATAGGCGTATGATTGATTCTGTAGCACTATTGGTATGCAGGGTGGCAAATACTAAGTGACCAGTTAATGAAGCTTCAATGCCAATACTAGTAGTTTCCTTATCCCGCATTTCACCAACCATGATAATATCTGGATCGGCTCGTAAAAATGATTTCATCACTGATGGAAATGTGAGCCCGGCTTTAACATTCATTTGAACTTGACGTAATCCTTTCTGTGTAATTTCAACAGGATCTTCAGCAGTCCATATCTTAGATTCAGGAGTATTAAGAGACTTTAATATCGAGTGTTGTAATGTGGTGGTTTTACCAGAACCAGTAGGTCCACATACGAAGAACAGGCCATAAGGTTTAGCAACGGTTGTCTTAAGCTCTTTTAGATTAAGTGGTGTGAAACCCATTTTATCGAGAGGAATAGGTTCTCCTGCTGCTAGAATACGCATTACCACATCTTCTAGGCTCCCTACAGAGGGGATAGTGGCAACTCGCAACTCAATATCTAGTGGTCCGTACTTCCTGAACTTAATTTTCCCATCTTGTGGCTTGCGTTTTTGTGAAATATCCATATCACACATAATTTTGATACGTGTCACTATAGGATTTCGATAGCTTGAAGGTAATTCAATGTATGGCATTAACGAACCGTCTCTTCGAAAGCGAACCTGTGTTTTTGCTTTTCCAGGATAAGGCTCAATATGAATATCAGAGACTCCCATTTTGTGGGCATCAATAATGATTTTATTGACTAATTTTACTAATTCGTTGTCAGCTGCAGCTGACACTTCCTCCGCTACACCTGGTAAGTCTTCTTCATCTTCAAGACTAGATAGCATGTCATCAATATTTCCACTATCTGACTCAGATAAGCTGTTTGCACCATAAAACAGATCGAGCGTTGCATGGAATTCTCGGGTGGGGCAAACTTTATAAATAATTTTATGTTTGGAAAAAATATTATTAACGATCCTTGAAGATTTTATTTTTTCAGGATCAGTGGTCAGAATTACTAGCCCGTCTTTAGTGTCATCAATTGGTACCCAATGGTTGTTTGCCACGTAGTCACGTTTCAGATTCTTAAGTAGTTCTGCTGGTTTAATACGCTCAGTTTTAAAAGATTCATATTCGACCTCAAAAAATGATGCCAGTGCTTTTCCTAAGGACGGAAGTTTGACCTGAAATTCATCAATCAAGACATCTTCCAGATTAATCCCCTTTCTGCGAGCCGAACGAGTTGCTAGATCAAGCTCTGCAGATGACATCACGGCTTCAGTCACTAGATAATCATATTTTGATTTAACAGATTGCTGAACTTTCTGGCGTTGCTTGAAAGCAATAGCTAATGTTTGGCATAGCTCATTTACTCCGTCTACAGCTGTTTGTGAAAAAGGAATATTAGCTCTACTGTTGAGTAATTGAACAACTCCAAGTAATTCATCATCATTTGCATTTAGTATAGGAGCAACTAGCATTTGTTTGGTACGATAACCAGTACGCTTATCTACTTCTTTCTGAAAATGAAGTTGAGGGCTTAGATCTTTTAACTCTCTTTCATCGTAAACATCTTTTATATTTGCAACTTTCTTACTCAAAGCAATGAATCCTGCGATACTCTGGTTTGCAATGGGTAGCTTTAGATCCTTAAATGAATTGAGGCCAGTCTTTACCTTAGAGATGATGCAACTCTTATCTTCACTGACCGAATAAATGGTTAATCGATCTACGTTAAATAATGAGCAGATATCCTTGCTCACTTCTAATATTATCTCGTCAATATTAGAAGTGGCGTGGATTTTGTTAGTAACTACTTGTAAACTCTTGGAGAAATCTAACTTGTTACTGATTTCAGAATGATTGTCTTGAGTAAGTTTAGTTGGGCTAATTGTACTCATAACAATATTTTATCCTGGCCTTCAGGGATTGAGAAAAGTATTCTAAAAAATTCTATAAATCAAATATATGATTATTCATCAGTCTTCGAGGGCTAAACTTCATTGCACACTCCTCTACTTCGTACATAATTATATCGGTATCAATAGGATTTAAATGAGTAATAAATACTTCAGGATGGCAATCTAGTTTATTTAAAGATTCTGCAAGCATGCTTGCGCAGAGGTGTTTAGATTTTATTGCTAGATCCTTTTCTTTATTAAGAAAGGCGGTTTCTATAATCAAATAACGTAAGTTCCTGATCTTATTAACTTCTTCCCAGAATGGGTCATTAGTGGTTGTGTCGCCAGTAAAAACAAGACTTGATTCACCAGAATCTAGGTGAAAACCTACTGATGGCACTACATGATTAGCTGAGAGTGGTGTAATTTTGCGCTCACCTAGCTCCACTGTGGTTCCTACATATATACTCTCATGTCGCATTTGTGGCTTATCTATACTAGGTATTTCAGAAAAATCTGGCCAGATTTTCCAATTAAATAAATGTTGCTTCAAAATTTCTTGTGTTGCTTGAGTAGAATGAACAACTAGGGGCTTGTCACGTTGATCACCAACACTATCAACCATGAAAGGGATTGAAGTTACATGATCTAAGTGAGAATGTGTAACAAAGACATGGTCAATTTTGGCCATCTCTTCTAAACTTAAATCACCCACACCAGTACCGGCATCGATTAAAATGTCATTATCTAATAGCATAGAAGTGGTACGAAGGTTTCCACCAATTCCACCACTACAGCCCAATATCTTTAGTTTCATCTATTAGCTTCCATAGTTTCTATACTTTAATTTTAGATATTATATTAATAATGGTATTTCACCGCTGACTTGATAGTAGACGATTGTATACCTAAGCACCTTTATAAACCGTATTCAGATCGATTAAAAGGAAATAACTCACTTAATCAGATCTATATCGAACGCTCACGTTTAATCTTTACTATTAATTATTTACGATTTTATTAGTAGGACAGGTATTTTTGAAAGATGCATTACTTTACTAGCCACTGAACCCAATAGAAAACCTTTTACTGCACCTAATTTACGTGGCCCAATTATAATTAGATCGCATTCCTTTTCTGTTCCGTAACGCAAGATCATTTCCGCAGGATCGCCTACAGTAATGTGAAAATGGTAATTCAGCCCGGCTTTATCTATTATTTCACGTGCAGTTTGTAACTCTTTTATTCCTTCCTCTTGGTGGTATTCGTTAATACGTGATTTATCAATAAGTAAGGGAGCATTCCCGTGCAATGAGTACTGCACATTCAACAAATGAATTTCTGGTATTTCTTTGTACCAATCGAGTAGTTTAATGAAATTAAAAACTGCTTTGTTAGAAATCTCTGATCCATCCACTGCTAATAAAAATTTCAACATGACTATTTTCCCCCATAGTACCTTGGATATGCTTACTTATGGTTTATCTACATCTTTTGCCAGATCAACTATAGGTGCTCTCTTTTTTAGGGATTTAGCTGCCAACCATTTTCCGACTAATATTATTACCAGTACACCACAAACTGGTGATAACCAGTGTAAGAATACTGCATTGATATTTACCCATTCCTTTATAATCGCATCAGTAATTACCATATCACCAGCTATCCAGCCAAGTAACCCTGCACCAATTATTATAACAATCGGAAAACGATCCATTAGTTTCATTACCAATTTACTACCCCAGACAATAATAGGTACACTTATAATCAGGCCAAAAATTACTAGGCCAACACTATCTTTTGCTGCAGCGGCGATCGCGATAACATTGTCTAAACTCATTACGGCATCGGCAATAATTATAGTTTTTATTGCGCCCAATAATGTTGTGCTGGCATTTATTTCATGTGTGCCATCTTCTGGTTCAGGTTGAAGTAGTTTGATTCCAATCCAAATTAGTAGCAAGGCACCGATAATCTTTAGTAAGGGGATTGCAAGTAAAGTAAATGCAAATGAGATTAGGATTACACGTAGGGCAATAGCACCAAATACGCCCCAAAAAATACCTTGGTTACGTTGTTTTTTTGGTAGTCGTCGACAGGCAAGCGCTATTACGACAGCATTATCGCCACCAAGTACTATGTCAATAGCAACTATTTGTAATACCGCTACCCAGAATTGCGGGTTAGAGATGTCCATTCATCAATCTCTAAAAATAAATTTTATTATGGCACAAACGTATATTAGTCCTTACTATCTTAGTAATCACTTAAACGTTAGTTTCTCTATATTCAAATATCCGCCGTGTCTTCATCATCAGCTCCAATAAACTGCAGAACTTCATTTTTGCGTGCCATTGTATCTTGATGGCCCAATTCTATTAATGCCTGGCAGAATGGCTTTTCAAACAATAAATAACTTAATAGTGTTGAGCCATCACTTCCCATTGCTCCAATAGCACGATATGCTAAACGCATAGTAAGTGGAAGAGAACGTGAGTATCGTTCTGCAATTTTATTAATTTCCTCACTTGGCGAAATTACCATTGTTTTTATCGGGCGTAGTTGCATGGTATTGTTTTCTAGAGCTTGCCTCGGAATGAGCTGGATAATTTCATTGATACGATGTATACGTTCTAAATCTACATCTAAACTGTCAAGAAAAATACTGTTCATGACGTGTCCAGCTATCTGAGCCATAGGTGGATAACCAGCCATTTTAGTACGGTCGGGATGTATATGTAGTGTGTCGTGGACGCCAATCACAAGTACTCGCTCTGCACCAAGATGTAGTGCTGGGCTTATCGGAGCAAGCTGGCGCATGGAACCATCACCAAAGTATTCACGATTTATTCTCGTTGCAGGAAAAAGAAAAGGAATGGCAGAAGAAGCTACTAGGTGCTCAAGTCCGATATTTGTTGAGACACCAACTCTACGCTCTCGGTCCCAAGTATTTATATCTTTTGCCCCTTGATAAAATGTAACCGACTGACCTGAGGTGTAGCCCCATGCAGTAATACCTAGTGCATGTAAATCACCAGAGTTAATACTTTTCTGAATACCTCGAAAGGGAACTTTATTCCTAAGTAATTCTGCTAGAGGTGAACCATCTAGAAGAGATATTGCGCCATGCTTTTTTAGTACCAGTGAAGACAGCAATCGTATACTATTGTACAAAACCCCGATAGGGTCTGAGCGATAAACTTGATTAACATGGAAATTTCCCCATACTCCTACTAATTGTCGTACTCCTTCATGGTAATTTCTAGCCGAAACTGCGAGACTTGCAGCGTTTATAGCTCCTGCAGAGGTTCCACAAATTACGGGGAAGGGGTTGCGTGAGCCTTCTGGAAGCATTGATGCAATTGCACGTAGTACTCCAACCTGATAGGCCGCACGAGCGCCCCCTCCAGTAAGAATAAGGCCAACTTTAGGTGGTAATGGGGGCTGCTGTCGGCGTTGTAGTAGCCAGTCTCGCCATCCTGACCTCATTCGTCTAAAGCCAGTTCTGCTTTTACCTTGTCCAGCGCATCTCGCAAGGTCTCTTCGGGTAGGTCATTTAGACAGTTAGACAGCATTTCAGCAGCTTCATAAGTTTCTTCCGGCAATTTGCTACAGTCCAGATTAGCGATAAACAATGCTGCTGCGCCTGTTGTTTTGAGTAGAGTTTGACGTTCACTCATAAGTATCTCAATTTCGGCTTGTAGCATGGAAGCTTCTTGTTCTTGCTGTGTATGGCTCATTGTCTTTTCTCCTGTGTGCTTTTGTAGTACATCAGAATATGCAATATACCAGAATCAGTGCATACATAAAGTTCATGCAAATGTTCATTTGCTACAATTTCAATATCATTACGATAGTAATATAATTAGTTATAAACCTTAGGTGTTATTAGGGGCAAGTTTTTAAGTGTTTCCAGAATTAGCAGGGGATATTGTCACTTAATAGTTTCCTTAGAGTGAAACACGCTCTCAACTGGTAAAAATAAAGTTTGCTTTAGTAGCTGTAGGAAATTGATAAATAGTCTTCACTCTTTGATACTCATACTACGTATAATTTAGTAGAGTGTATAGCGGTAACAATGCTATTAACTTGGATTTAGATTTGCATGGGGTAACGGCTAAAAGCGGACTAGATTCTAATTTTATCCTGCTTACTTCACACCATATCTTTTGGTTTTATCCAGACATCAAATTGTTCTGCCGTTATATAACCTGATGTAACTGCAGCTTCTTTTAAGGTTGTACCTTCAGTGTATGCTTTCTTAGCAATTTCAGCTGCTTTGTCATAACCGATATGTGGGTTAAGTGCTGTTACCAGCATTAGTGAATCATTCATTAACTTGTTGATATGCTGAATATTTGCTTTTATCCCTATCGCACAGTTTTTATTGAAGCTCATAATCCCATCTGATAGCAGGCGAACACTTTGTAGGAAATTGTTAATTATGAGTGGCTTCATCACATTGAGTTCAAAGTTTCCCATAGCCCCGCCTATATTGATAGCCACATCGTTACCTATAACTTGGCAGCAAAGCATGATCAATGCCTCTGACTGAGTAGGGTTGATCTTGCCCGGCATTATGGAACTACCTGGTTCATTCTCAGGAATTTTCAGTTCTCCAATACCACATCGAGGACCAGAAGCCATCCAGCGAATATCATTTGAAATCTTTATTAAAGATACTGCAAGGGTTTTCAGTGTGCCATGTGTATTAACCAATGCATCATTTGCAGCTAATGCTTCGAACTTGTTCGGTGAAGTAATGAAGGGAAGGTTTGTTTGTTTTGCTATTTCTACTGCTGATTTTTTAGAAAATTCAGGATGCGTATTTAGGCCTGTGCCCACAGCTGTACCACCAAGCGCTAATTCGCATAAGTGAGGAAGAGATGACTCCAAGTGGTTCATCGTATGATCAAGCTGTGATACATAGCCTGAGAATTCTTGTCCTAAAGTAAGTGGTGTAGCATCTTGTAAATGGGTTCGCCCAATTTTAATGATACTTGAAAATTCTGCTACTTTAGTGTCAAGAGTATGACGTAATGTACAAATAGCAGGCTTTAACCCATATTCAATAGTTTGAACTGCTGCTATATGCATTGCGGTTGGGAATACATCATTTGATGATTGCCCTTTATTTACCTCGTCGTTGGGATGAACTTTACGGCTTGCGCCACGTTTACCGCCGAGTATTTCAGAAGCACGGTTTGCCAGCACTTCATTCATGTTCATATTTGTTTGAGTACCAGATCCAGTTTGCCATACTACCAATGGGAACTCGTTTTCATGATGACCATCTATTACTTCATCAGCAGCCTGGATGATAGCATTGGCAATATCTATGTTGAGCAAGCCCAAATCACTATTCACTTTGGCAGCAACACGCTTAACTAGGGCAAGTGCACTTATTAGTGCATATGGCATTTTCTCGTTTGAGATCTTGAAATTTTGTAGAGAACGCTGTGTTTGTGCTCCCCATAGTGCTTTGGCAGGAACTTCTACCATGCCCATACTATCTTGTTCTTCGCGGTAGCTCATGAAAGTTTTAAGAAAAAAATTGAGATTGGTTACGAATTGTTACATGAGGATTTTTGGTTCATAGTTTGCCAATAGATTATTCTGGCTTTTTAATTATTTATTATTTTTACTTCTGTCAACAATTTGATCCTTGATTTAAAAGTGGTCTCAGTAATAATTTAATCAATCTTCAAGGTGAGGTGATTCTTCTCCCGGTTCTCCTGTTTCATGGTCAATCCAACTGGATACACCAATCTCGTCTTCTGCTTGTTCCAAGGTCTCCCCAGGCTCAAAATCCGAATCAGCGTTATATTCCATATCTTGTGTAGCTTCAAGTAAGGTGGGAAAGGGGCCAAATACCTTGTCACTTTCACTCTCATAATATACCAGTAAAAGCCATCAGGACGTTCTACAATATGTGTGTTGTCGTAATCACGTGATGTTATAGGAATAGTGGTAGTCAAAATTACCTCATTACTATTTCTCGAGCGTTATAAAAGTGATTCAAGTTCCATATTAACCCTGCTTGCTAAGTTTTACTAGCGCAAATAGAAGTAAATAGTTTGTTCCAAATGTTTGCTACTTTAGTAATTTGGTTACTTATTTCCGAGCTACACGCTCTATTTCCTTAATGCCCACATGGCGTACATCTTTTCCCTTTACCAGGTAGATTACATATTGAGACATATTCTTTGCATGGTCTCCAATACGTTCAATGGCTTTTGCAGCAAACAGAATTTCTATTGAAGAAGAAATATTACGAGGATCTTCCATCATAAAAGTAACGAGTTGACGAATAATGGAACGGAATTCTTCATCTACTAATTCATCTTGACGAGCCACTTGAGCTGCTTCAGTTACGTCAAGACGGGCGAAGGCATCCAATGATTTTCGCAGCATCTCCATTGCAATATTAGCGACATGCCTAATTTCGTGAAAGCGGGGTTTGTGAATACGGTCATCGGCATATATCAGTTGCGCCATTCGTGCAATTTTTGCAGCTTCGTCACCCATACGCTCAAGATCAGTAATAATCTTGATTACCATTATGAGCATACGTAGATCACCGGCAGTTGGTTGACGGCGTGCAATGATCTGGCTGCACATTTCATCAATTGATACCTCCATTTCATTGACACGATGATCATCAGTTACAACCTGCTCCATCAAATCTTGATCTGCTGTTGTAAGCGCCCTAACCGCATGCTCGATCTGCTCTTCAACCATGCCGCCCATTTGTAGCACACTCATTCGTACTGATTTAAGATCAGCATCAAATTGTTTAGATATATGTTTCCTACTTGCCATCCCACACCTTTAGGTTACTAGAAAAAATTATATTAATAATATACGTAAATTGTGACAATTTTGTTATATCTCAAATCAGATATCTATAGTCCGTACACCGTTGTCTGTACCAAGTAGTAATACATTGGCGCCACGTTTTGCAAATAAGCCGTTTGTTACGATACCAGCTATTTGGTTGAGATCAGTTTCAAGTTCAATCGGATTAAGAATTTTTAAATTATGCACATCTAAAATCACATTTCCATTGTCAGTAATAAACCCTTCACGTAGAACAGGGTGTCCACCTAGATGTACTATTTCTCGAGCTACATAGCTACGCGCCATCGGGATAACTTCTACTGGCAACGGGAATGTTCCTAGTACGTTGACCAGTTTACTCTCGTCAGCAACACAAATAAATTTTTTTGCTGTTGCGGCAACAATTTTCTCTCTTGTTAATGCTCCTCCGCCACCTTTTATCATGTGTAAATGTTCTGTAACTTCATCTGCTCCATCTACATAAACAGGAATTTCACTGACGTTATTTAGGTCTAATACTTCGATGTTGTGGTTTTTGAGTCGCTGAGCTGTATTATCTGAACTTGCTACTGCTCCATCAATTTTATGCTTGATCTTGGCCAGTTCATCTATAAAGTAATTCGCGGTGGAGCCCGTCCCTACTCCTACGATGCTACCTACAGGAATGTGTTGGATAGCAGCTTGGGCAACTTCACGTTTTTGTTCGTCTTGTGTCTGGGTCATGTTTTACCTATGCATAAATAGTCTGTCTCAGTCATTAGAATAGCTCTATCTGAAGATTTTAACAATTAACTCTTATACTAAGCATAGGCTCTGGCATGCTAAAATTCTTTTATATTTGTGATCTCTTAATTTTTTTGTACAAATGAAAACTGATTATCTCGAAAAAATTCTTACTGCTCAAGTTTATGATGTGGCAATAGAAACCCCATTAGAACTTGCGCCAGGCCTATCTAAGCGCATGAAAAATAAGTTGCTACTAAAGCGTGAAGATATGCAGGAGGTGTTCTCATTTAAGTTGCGCGGGGCCTATAATAAAATGAGTAAACTCTCCCCCGAAAGTCTTAAAAGAGGTGTTGTAACAGCTTCTGCTGGAAATCATGCGCAGGGGGTTGCGTTAGTAGCACAGAGGTTAAATTGTAAAGCTACAATCGTAATGCCAGTAACCACTCCACAAATTAAAATACAAGCAGTTGAAGCATATGGTGCAAATATAGTTCTTCATGGAGATTCTTTTGACGAAGCCTATGCTAAGGCAACGAAACTTTCAATACAGAAGAAACTAACCTTTATTCATCCTTATGATGATCCTGATGTTATTGCTGGACAAGGAACTATAGGAATGGAAATTTTACGCCAGTATGCTGGACCTGTTCATGTTGTATTTGTTCCAGTAGGTGGTGGTGGGCTTATTTCCGGTATTGCTGCATATATGAAAAGGTTACACCCGGAGATAAAGATTATTGGGGTAGAGCCTGTTGATGCAAATGCGATGTACCTATCATTACAAAAAGGACGCCGCGTTAAACTTGCTCAAGTAGGGGTATTTGCTGATGGCGTAGCAATTAAGCAGGTAGGGAAAGAAACTTTTCGTCTTTGTCGCAAATTAGTGGATGAAATCATTCTAGTTGATACTGATGCCATTTGTGCCGCAATTAAGGATGTGTTTGAAGACACGCGCGTTATGCTAGAACCCTCAGGAGCACTTTCAGTTGCAGGAGCTAAACTATATAGCTCTCGGGAAGAGTCTCGTGGTAAAACTATGGTAGCAGTGACTTCGGGCGCTAATATGAATTTTGATCGATTACGACATGTTTCCGAGCGAGCTGAATTAGGTGAGCAACGTGAAGCAGTAATGTCAGTAACTATTCCTGAAAAGCCGGGTAGCTTTAAGAAGTTTTGTGCTATGTTGGGAACGAAAAGTATCACTGAATTTAACTATCGCTATGATGATCCGAAAGAAGCGCGTGTATTTGTTGGGGTATCAGTTAGGAATCGTAATGAGACAGAAAAACTAATCCAAAGTTTGGAGAGAAATGGGCTGCATACTGAAGATCTTAGCGATAATGAAATGGCAAAACTACATATACGCTACTTAGTTGGGGGGCATGCCAGCGGAGTCAAAAATGAAATTCTTTATCGCTTTGAGTTTCCAGCACGTCCCGGTGCGCTGATGAAATTTTTAAATAGTATGAGTCATAATTGGAATATTAGTTTATTTCATTACCGTAATCATGGTACTGACTATGGTCGTGTGTTAGTTGGTATGGATGTACCACCAGGAGATCATGCCAAATTTAAAGAGTTTCTTGGTCAGCTTGGCTATCGTTATTGGGATGAGAGTAAGAATCCGGCCTATAAAATGTTTCTTGGTTAGAAACAAGAAAAATTCTGGAATTTTTAAATTTCTGATATATCCCGCTCAGATTTTACACCCGTTATCATCACAAACATCAGTATTTGTTTGTGATTTTTTGGGTGTCTCTGTGGGTGCTATTTTTTCAGATAATAATGTTCCAATTGAGTATCCAAGAGTTAGATCACTTATATGACCAAATTTGTGTAAACGAAGTTTTCCTACCTTATCAATTAGAATAAGAGTTGGGGTTCCTTGCATTTGATAGGCACGCATGGTTAGCGGCAATCTCTGATCGTGTTCGCCGTATTTGTCTATACCAATTGGAAAGCGAAGTCGGTACTCATGCACAAATACTTCAAGTGCCTCTCGGCCCATAACGGAATGATGTTCAAAGACAGTATGTAAACCAATTACAGCAACTTTCTTTGGGTCGAACTCTTCGTAAATTCTTTGTGTTTGTGGAATACCAACTTGCACGCAGCCCGGGCACAATATTTGGAAAGCGTGTAGCACGACTACCTTACCAAGTAATGAAGAAAATGTAATTGACTCTGATGTGTTGATCCAACCGGAAGTTTGTAATTCAGGGGCCAGACTTTCATTGCTATCTGTTTTTGTATCTAACATTATAGGATCCAGTGGTAAGTTTCTTGTGTCAATAGTAGTTAGACCTTTCTTATTCGTCAAGGATGGTATTTCCTAAAAGAGAGCAAAAGGTTGTTCTAATTTCAGTGTCAGGTATACGAAGTCTAAAGCTATAAAATAACGTCATGCTAGAATACAATTCTAGTCTATAGAAGAAATTATTACGGCACATATAAATTTGAATACTATTACACTTACTCGCCCGGATGATATGCACTTACATCTTAGGGATGGTGAGCAAATGCGAGCAGTGTTACCTGACACTGTAAGGCGATTTGCCCGCGCTATTATAATGCCTAATCTCGAGTCACCAGTAATAACAACTGAACTAGCATTAGCGTACAGAGCTCGTATTTCTTCCGCATTGGATACAAATACACAGAAAAGATTTAAACCGTTAATGACTCTATATCTTACTGATAATACAGAACGTTCTGAGATTAGAAAGGCTAAAGCAAGCGGTATGATTCATGGAGTAAAATTTTATCCTGCTTGTGCTACTACATATTCTGATAAAGGGGTCACGGATATAGCTAAGTGCTTTTCTGTACTAGAAGCTATGGAGCAGGAAGGTATGCCCTTGTTAGTGCATGGCGAAATAAATGACACAGAGGTAGATGTTTTTGATAGGGAAAAGATTTTTATAGATAGTGTCTTGGTTCCAATAACGAAGCGCTTCCCAAGTTTAAGAGTTGTATTAGAACATATTACTACTAAAGAGGCAGTTGAATTTGTTAAGGGAGCATCAGGCAATTTTGGTGCGACTATTACTGCTCATCATTTGCTATTTAATCGTAATGCTATTTTCCAGGGTGGAATCCATCCACATTACTATTGTCTCCCAGTACTTAAACGTGAAGTTCATCACTTGGCCTTGATCGAAGCCGCCATCAGTGGTAATCCAAAATTTTTTCTTGGAACCGACAGTGCTCCTCATTCTAAGAGTGCCAAGGAATCAGATTGCGGTTGTGCTGGTATTTATACTTCTCATGCAGCTATTGAGCTTTATGCAGAAATTTTTGAGCAGGCAGGTGCCCTAGGAAAATTAGAAGAATTTACTAGTTGTTTTGGCGCAGATTTTTATAGATTACCACGTAATAGAGACAGTATTACACTGACAAAAGAGAGCTGGAAAATACCTATGGAACTTAAATATGCAGGAGAAACTTTAGTTCCATTACGGGCAGGAGAAAGTATGATTTGGAAAATACTTGGGTGACAAAGACATTTTCAATACTATGTTAAATAGTAAATAGAACTAGTAACATTCTACTTAGTTTTTTCTATGGAATCTTTTTTCTTGTCAACTGGGTTTTGTGCAGTGATAGCTTTACTTTTATGGTTGCTATAAACTTCTGGTTCATTTACATCTACATACCAAAGACAGCAGCAACCAGAAAGTATTGAAGTCAGAATTAACATTAAACTCGTACGAGTAACACGAATGTAAAGACTATTCTCTAATAGAAAGGGATTTTTCACCTATTATTAAATATAAAATAGTTTTTAAAATTATAGATTAGTATTTTTTTGCTGATCGGTATAAAGGCATTACCCTGGGCACATTCTTATTTAGATCTCTAATACGTGATGGACCAGAAGGATGGGTGCTTAGGAATTCTGGTGGGCTATTTTTGGATGCTGCTCCCATCTTTCTCCATACGTTAGCGGCTGCATTTGGATTGTATCCAGCACGAGCCATAAGTTCAAGACCTATTATATCTGCTTCGGTTTCATTGGTACGGCTATGTGGTAAGCCAAAAGTTACATTAGCAACCATGCCTGCTAGTGCGGCACTTTGTGTCCCCAGTCCTAACGCTACCGCGCCTACACCCACAATAGCTTGTTGACCCATTTGTTGCGACATGCGTTCGCGTCCATGTTCACGAAGTGCATGGGCAATTTCATGGCCCATAACAGCAGCAAGTTCATCATCATTTAAATTAAGTTTTTGTATGATCCCCGAATAGACCATAATTTTTCCACCTGGCATGCAGTATGCATTTAGCTGATCGTTGTTCTGGACATTTACTTCCCAAGCCCAGTTAAGCGCATCTTGACGAAAAACTGCTGTATGTGGAATTAATCTATTTGCGATCATCTTAACCCGAGCATATTGCTTCTTATTCTGATTCAGCATGCCTTTCTGTTTAGCTTTAGTTATCTCTTGTTGGTAAGCTGTGGCTGCAGAGGCTTGTACCTGTCTTTCTGATAAACCACTAAACATATATTGTGTGCGGTTGACACCAACCCTACCTCCGCCAGTTGTATTAACTGTCTGACAGGCGGCTAGCACAATAATCAGCGACAAAAGAAATAATTTTTTCGACATTTCAACCTTCCTCAAAAAAATAGGCTTTACATATTGTTCTGGCAATTGATTAATTATGCGCTGTAAAACCAAAGGCTTTATCATGAACGTACACAAGTTTACATTTCTCGATATATTTAGCGTCATGAATTCTTTCGGCCTTAATATAACCAGTTTCTCCCTTACATAAGAAAATGCGGTCTCCGTCAGGAACTAGTCCAGTAGGACCATTTGTAAAGAACTGGATAGACATTTTACCTTCAATAACAACAGTCATATCATCACCTGGGTGCGAATGTGGTGGTTCTTCAGTACCTGCTTCCCATTTTTCTAACATTACTTCAACCCCGTCAGGATTGGTAGGGAATGTGGTTCTTAAGGTAAGGCCATCTGGAGTATTTGGAGCAGAGACATGGTTTTCCCAAATGGCACTGGTTTCAGATGTTACTTTACTGTTTGTATCAATGTTATTTTTTGACATATCTAAGTCTCCAATTCTTACTTTATTTAGTACTGAAATTTTGAAATTACAAGTATAGCGGTTTCAGGGATTAATATCTCAAAAATGAGTTATATAAAACATAAACAGTAATTACAATGTACAACGATTTATATCGTAGAATAGAATTAAAATAAATAATTTCACTTAATTCTTGATAGTCTTGGTAAGATAAAATGAAAGCAGTTTTATGTAAACGGTTTGGTTTGCCTGAGAGTCTCATAGTTGAAGATATTCCTTCACCAAAGGTAAGTAACGCTCATGTAATTGTTAGTGTAAAAGCCTGTGGCGTCAATTTCCCTGATACTTTAATTATTCAAGGTAAGTATCAATATCAGCCTGATTTGCCATTTTCACCAGGAGCTGAAATTGCTGGTGTAGTTAAAGATGTGGGTTCGGATGTAACTGGCATTGCAGTCGGAGACCGTGTTTTTGCTTTTATCAGAAGTGGAGGCTTTTCAGAAGAAGTATCAGTGCCAGCCGATAAGATTTTTCATATACCGGAGAAGATGGATTTTAAAATTGCTTCAGGTTTTATCATGACATATGGAACTTCTTATTATGCACTTAAACATAGAGCCCAACTTGAATCTGGAGAGACACTTCTAGTGCTTGGGGCTGCAGGGGGAGTGGGACTTGCAGCAGTAGAGCTTGGAAAAATAATGGGCGCACGAGTAATTGCTTCAGCTTCGACTGATGACAAGCTGATGGTGTGCAAGAAGTCTGGTGCAGATGAATTAATCAATTACTCTACTCAGGATTTTCGTTCTGTAATTAGTAAAATTACGAACGGTAAGGGAGTAGATATAGTCTGTGATCCTGTCGGAGGTGAGATCACTGAGAAGGCATTGCGTTGTACTGGTTGGAAAGGGAGATATATGGTAATGGGATTTGCTAGCGGGAAAATTCCCAGGATTGCTCTAAATCTTCCATTGCTTAAGGGTAATTCTGTTGTTGGCGTATTCTGGAGTGATTTTATTCGACGAGAAAAAGAAACATATATTTGTGTATTGCAAGATTTAATTTCATGGTTTTTGCAAGGTAGGCTAGATCCATTAGTATCGAAAGTTTATCCTTTAGAACAGGCAAATCTAGCTCTGGAGGATATAATACAACGCAGAGTAACTGGAAAAATTGTACTGGTGACGTAGTAGCAAGATATACTTTATTTAAGGTTTTAGTTTCTCATTTTATTTAGTGGGCCTGTTTTTTATTAGTCCAAACTATCATCCATACTCCTACAATGATCATTGGTAGAGAAAGCCATTGTCCCATACTAATACCCAGTGTAAGTACACCCATAAAGCCATCTTCAGGTTCACGGAAAAATTCAGCAACTGAACGGAATAAGCCATAGCCAATCAGGAACATTCCAGAGACAGCACCAACTGGTTTTGGGTTTGCTGAATAAACCCATAACAGCAGAAAGAATACTAAGCCTTCAAGCGCAAATTCATAAATCTGGGAAGGATGACGTGGGAACGTATCCACGTTGGGAAATACCATTCCCCAGGGTACATCGGTTGGTCGTCCCCATAGCTCAGCGTTAATAAAATTACCTATACGACCTGCACCCAGTCCTAATGGTACTAGTGGTGCAATGAAGTCTGTAACAGCTAACCATTGCAATTTATATTTATGTGCCAATATTGCCATTGCGGTAATAACGCCTAGAAAACCTCCATGGAATGACATACCGCCTTTCCAAACTGCAAAAATTTCTAGTGGTTGTTGCAAATAGTAGTCGAATTGATAAAAAAATACATGTCCTAAACGACCACCAAAAATTACTCCTAGCATTCCATAAAATAGAAGATCATCAAGTATTGTGTTGTTCAAGGTACTTTGCGGATTATGTTTGATACGATAGCGCCCCAACAGCATGAACAGTAAAAAGCCAAGTAGATACATCAGTCCATACCAGTGAATAGAAAGCGGTCCAAGATAAATGGCAACAGGATCAAATTGTGGATGAACGAGCATAGGCATCAGCTTTTTTTACTGTAAAATATAGATTATACGGCAAGCGAGTTTTCTGCGATGTTAAACACATACAAGAGAGAACTCGCAGCTAAAAATTTATATATTTCCTAGGAGAAATCATGTCAGATAACAAGCGTAGCCAGGCTATAACTAAAGGTACGCAACGTTCCCCAAATCGTGCCATGCTTAGAGCTGTAGGTTTTGGTGACAAAGATTTTGAAAAGCCCATAGTAGGTGTGGCTAACGGTTTCTCAACTATTACACCTTGTAATATGGGGTTAAATGAGTTGGCGACAGATGTTGAAAAGGCATTGAAGCAGGCTGGTGCAATGCCACAAATATTTGGCACTATTACTGTATCTGATGGCATTTCAATGGGGACAGAGGGAATGAAATACTCATTGGTATCCCGCGAAGTTATTGCAGATTCCATTGAGACTGCAGTACAGGCAGAGAGTATGGATGGTGTAATCACCATTGGTGGCTGTGACAAGAATATGCCTGGCGCAATGATTGCAATAGCAAGGATGAATATTCCATCCATTTTTGTTTATGGTGGCACGATCAAACCGGGTAAATATAAAGGACGCGACTTAACTATTGTTAGTGCTTTTGAAGCAGTAGGGCAATACATAGCAAATAATATTGATGAGCAAGAATTGCTTGAAGTTGAGCGTCATGCCTGTCCTGGTGCTGGTTCATGCGGAGGTATGTTTACTGCAAACACCATGTCATCTGCATTTGAGGTAATGGGAATGAGTTTACCCTTTTCTTCAACTATGGCTGCAACAGATGAGGAAAAGCGTAAGAGTGCCGTTCGTTCTGCAGAAGTATTAGTTAATGCAATTAAGAACCAAATATTGCCACGTGACATTATCACTAGGAAATCAATTGAGAACGTTATTGCTGTTATTATGGCAGTAGGTGGTTCAACTAATGCAGTTTTACATTTTCTTGCAATCGCACATGCGGCAGGAGTAGAACTTTCAATTAATGATTTTGAGCAAATACGTGGCAAAGTTCCTGTGCTGTGTGATTTAAAGCCTTCGGGACGCTACGTTGCTACTGATTTACATACTGCAGGCGGCATTCCTCAAGTAATGAAAATATTACTTGAGCATGATTTGTTGCATGGAGACTGTCTTACTATTAGTGGTCAGACTGTTTCTGAGATACTGAAGGATATTCCTAAAACTCCAAGTAAAGATCAAGATGTTATACGGCAATGGGACAATCCTTTGTATGAGCAGGGACATCTTGCCATACTTAAGGGTAACCTTTCTACTGAGGGTTGTGTGGCAAAAATTACCGGAGTAAAAACTCCAAAAATAACTGGTCCTGCAAAGATTTTTGAATCAGAAGAAAGTTGTATGGCCGCCATAGTGGCGCGAAAAATTCAGCCTGGGGATATAGTAGTAATACGCTATGAAGGCCCAAAGGGCGGTCCAGGTATGCGTGAAATGCTCTCGCCTACTTCAGCTCTAATTGGTGAGGGACTTGGGGATTCAGTAGGGCTTATCACCGACGGCCGTTTTTCCGGCGGCACATACGGTATGGTTGTTGGGCATGTTGCTCCTGAAGCTTTTGTTGGCGGCGTCATTGCATTGGTGCATGAGGGAGACTCAATCACCATAGATGCAGAAAATAGACTGTTACAGTTAAATGTTTCTGAGGAAGAAATAACTAGTCGCCGTGCGAAGTGGCGGCCACCTGAACCACGCTATACACGGGGAGTGCTGGCAAAATATGCAAAATTAGTTTCCACTGCCAGTAAAGGAGCAACAACAGATTAATCATGACTTAATAGACTAAGTTATGTCCAACCATCTTATCAACGAAACTAGCCCTTACCTTCTGCAGCATGCTAACAATCCCGTAGATTGGTATCCATGGGGCAAGGACGCTCTGGCACTAGCTCAAACAGAGAACAAAGCAATACTTCTTTCTATAGGTTATTCGGCTTGTCACTGGTGCCATGTCATGGCACATGAATCTTTTGAGGATGTAGAGGTTGCTGCAGCGATGAATAAGTTTTTTGTGAATATTAAAGTTGACCGGGAAGAGCGTCCTGACCTTGATCAGATTTATCAGACAGCTCATTATATGTTGACTCAACGTAATGGTGGTTGGCCGCTGACCTTGTTTCTGACCCCTGACCAAAAACCTTTTTTTGGTGGTACTTATTTCCCTAAAATATCACGATATGGTATGCCGGGTTTTCTAGATTTGCTGCCCCGAGTTGCTGAAACTTACTATGCTCGTAGCATAGAAATAGAGCAACAGAGCGTCTCAATATTGAAGTCATTTACAAATATGTTGCCATCAAGAAATCCATCCGAGAATACATTTTCAGAACAGCTTTTGAATCAAGCATTGTCTGGACTAATGAAGAGCTTTGATTCTAAGTATGGTGGTTTTGGGATTGCACCCAAATTTCCTCATACATCAGAATTAGAATTTTGTTTACACCGTTATATAAGTACTAATGATAAACAAGCTCTTCAAATAGCATCATATACACTTGAAAGAATGGCTAAAGGTGGGATCTATGATCAGTTGGGTGGTGGTTTTTGCCGGTATAGTACAGATCAGTTCTGGAGAATTCCGCATTTTGAGAAGATGCTTTATGACAATGGACCGTTGCTACAAACCTATACTAACGTTTGGTTAATAACTGGAGATTCATTATTTAAAAGAATTATTGAGGAAACGGCAGAATGGGTAATGCGAGAAATGCAGTCATTGGAGGACTCATGTGGAGGCTACTATTCAACGCTTGATGCAGACTCAGAAAATGAGGAAGGAAAATTTTATGTTTGGGATCGAGATCAGATAAAAAATATTTTATCTCCTGAGGAATATGCAGTAGCCGCACCTTATTTTGGCTTATTGCAAGAGCCGAACTTTGAAGATGAGTATTGGAATTTAGAAATTATCCAAGGGCTTGAAGAGATAGCTAATGATGAAGGTATTAGCGAGCAAGAGGTGCAGGAAAAACTTATGTCAGTACGCATGAAACTTTTCGCTGAGCGTGAATTACGCATACGCCCTGGTCGTGATGAAAAGATTCTAACTAGCTGGAATGGTCTCATGATCAGAGGTATGGCTCGTGCTGGCCGTATTTTGGGGAACAACGAGTGGATAAATTCAGCCACCAATGCAGTAGACTTTATCCGCTCTACTTTGTGGAAAAATGGGCGCTTGTTAGCAACCTTTAAAAACAGGAACGCGCATCTAAATGCATACCTTGATGATTATGCGTTTATGTTGGATGGGTTGCTGGAGTTAATGCAGGCTGAGTTTCGTCAGTCTGATTTAGATTTTTCCCTAGAGTTAGCTGAAGTAATATTAGAACAGTTTGAAAATAAAAAAACAGGCGGATTCTTTTTTACAAGCCATGATCATGAAAAACTCATTCATCGTCCAATGCCTGCTCATGATAATGCTACGCCTTCAGGCAATGGTGTTGCTGCAAGCGCTTTACAACGGTTAGGTTATCTAGTAGGAGAGTCTCGTTATTTACAGGCGGCCGAGAAAGTATTGAATGTGTTTTATCCTGACATATCATCTCATGCTAGTTCTTATTGTAGCTTATTGATTACATTGGAGGAAATTCTATCTCCACCAAAAATCGTAATTCTTCGTGGCCAAGCATCTGCCCTTACCGAATGGCGAAATGCACTACAAAACAGTTCACCTTACACCTTGATATTTTCTTTACCCGTAGAATCTGTTGATTTGCCGCCATATTTAAATAAGCCTTGTCCGTCTGATGGTCCTGTCAACGCATGGGTATGCCAAGGCGTTGTATGTAGACCGGAAATTTGTGACTTGCAGGAATTGTTACAGACGTGCAAACTTCAGGGTAAAATATAACCTTCTTAATCACTTTACTAGGAGAAAGTAAATATGAAAGCTGTCTGGATGGGAATAGTTGGAGCATCAGCCCTTTTATTGGTTGGTACCGCGCAAGCAAGCCCGGATTTGGCCAAAAGTAGTGGTTGCATGAATTGCCACACTGTTGACAAGAAAATGGTCGGACCAGGATTCAAGGATGTAGCTGCTAAGTATAAGGGTGATTCTGGTGCTGCAGCTAGCTTGGCTGGAAAGGTCAAGAATGGAACCAAGGGTGCTTGGGGTCCGATTCCTATGCCGCCAAATGCAAATGTTAGTGATGAAAATATTAAAACATTAGTAACTTGGATTTTATCTCTCAAGTAAACTAGGACCACACCAAAAAAAGCCGACGCATAATCGTGTCGGCTTTTTTATTATCTATATGCTAAGAATCAGAGTATGAAGCTGTATGCTATGGTATTAAATTATAAATAGATATAACTTGGAATTATGAGTTGGTTTTTAAAAAACCTAGTGAGTGCTTTTTTATTGCCTCCATTAAGTCTAATTGTATTAGGTATAGTGGGAGTCTTGCTTTTAAAAGGTCGTCCAGTACTGGGTAAATCTCTAATTATTGCTACACTTGTTTTGTTTTATATGTTATCTGCTCCAATTATCGCAGAAAGTGCACTACAAACTTTAAAAATTCCAACTGTTTCTAACTCTGAAATTAATGAGGTTCAGGCTATAGTAATATTGGGCGGAGGAACTTATTTTGCGGCTCCTGAATATGGTGGCCATACAGTAAACCAGTATGGGTTACAGCGTATACGATATGGGACATTTTTACATCGAGTCATAGGAAAACCGATATTAGTGACGGGTGGTGATCCGCTAGGTACGGGTTCTTCAGAGGCAGGGCAGATGAAGCTGGTACTGGAAAATGAGTTTCATGTTCCAGTTAAATGGACTGAGGATGCCTCAAGAGATACTCGTGAAAATGCTTATAATAGTTTCTCAGTTCTAAGAAAAGACAAAATTACCCATATTGCATTGGTTACTCATGCTTGGCATATGCCAAGAGCGATCAGAGAATTTAGGCAAGCCGGTTTTAAAGTTATTCCTGCTTCTACCGCATATGTGACGCAGCACAAGACAGATTTATTTGCATTTATTCCATCTGTTAGCGCATTTTTGAAAAGCAGGCTTTTTATACATGAAATTATTGGAATACTATGGTACTGGTTAACTCCTGCTCCAGTTAAATCGTAAAATTTTTTCTAAAAAAGAGGATTACTCATTTAGTGTAAATAATATTTAGAAATTTACGAATAAGGACTATCATGAAAATGCATGTTAAGTGGAAAGATAAAGTAAGCTTCTTGGGTGAAGCAGAAAGTGGTCATTCAGTACTGATGGATGGAGCACCCGAGATTGGCGGTAGGAATCTAGGGTTGCGACCAATGGAAATGGTACTGATGGGAGCAGGTGGTTGTACCGCATTAGATGTTGTAATGATATTAAAAAAGAGTCGTCAGGAAATTAGCGATTGCATGGTGGAGATTGAAGCAGATCGAGCAAAGGAAGATCCCAAAGTGTTTACTCGTATCCATTATCATTTTATTTTAATCGGAAATGATTTAAAGCCACAGAAGGTGGAACGAGCAATCAACTTATCAGCAGAAAAGTATTGTTCGGCTTCTATAATGCTTGGAAAGACTGCTGAAATAACACATGATTTCGCAATTTTGGAAGGATAAATTAGAGAGTTGAGATATTTCAGAATGTTACTGTAGGTATTCTTCTCATGAGGAAGATTATTTTTAATAGGTGGAATCTCTTGGTTAAATCCAGTATGTTGTTTTGGTCATTATCTTAGAGCCTAACTTCATAACTAGCTTGACAGGCGCTGGTAAATCTATCCCACCATGTGACATAGCAGAAGTAGCATGACCTCCTTCATCAATTTGCATTTGTGCAACTATAGCGCGGCTTTTTTCATCTTGGTGTGGCAACGACTGCAAGTGTTTTGCCAGATGAGCTTCAACCTGACGCTCAGTTTCGGCAAGAAAACCTAAATTCCATTTGTCACCAAGCATACCTGCTGCTGCACCTATAAAGAATGATCCGCCATACCACAGAGGATTTAGAAAACTCTTTCGTCCTCCTAATTCTTTAATTCGTTGCTCAGTCCAGGCAAGGTGTTCGGTCTCTTCACATGCTGCTTGATTCAAACTTTTCTGAACTTCCACATCCCGGGCAGTGAGTGCCTGTCCTTGATATAGTGCTTGTGCGCAGACTTCCCCAGTATGATTAATACGCATTAAGGCCGAAGATTCATTTTTTTCTGTTTGAGTGAGTTCAGTTTCTGAAGAATTTCCCCCTGGTACCTTTCGTACCGTTTGTGCGGGCGCTAAGAGCGTACGTAGGGCACTATCGAAACCAATAATAAGTTTTTCAATATTAAGCATGAGATCTCCAAATTGGAAATATAATTAACTTGGTAAGTTCATCTGTCGTGCCAATAAAGTTACTGGATGTAGTATTTCAAGTTTTGGCATTGTATTCCGTAGTTCACTAGAAATATGCATATTGCAACCAATATTAGAAGTAACTAAATAGCGTGCATCATTACTTATTGCAGATATTTTATCATTTAGTAGTGCTTTTGCCATGACTGGTTGATCAAGGAAATATGTTCCAGCAGCTCCGCAGCATTGCTCATTACCAGCCAACGGAGTAAATTGTACTCTAGGTATGCGCATCAATAATTCGTAAGGGTATTTTGAACTACGAAGAATGTTACGCAGGGTACATGGATCATGCACCAAAATTTTGCCTAGCAATGGGGCTATCTTTACGTTGCTCCATCCGTCTGCAGTTACCAGGAACTTACTAATATCTATTACTTTATTTGAAAAGTCAGAATGATAATCTGCAAGTCGTATACTGCAGCCGGAAGAAGTAGTAATAATTGCTTTTAAATTAAGTCCATTAAATGCTGCTACATTTTGTTGTGCCAATTGCATCGCTATTTTTGTATTGCCTCCATGTTGATGTAATGCCCCACAGCAGGTTTGCATGGACGGTATGTGTACTGTATAACCAAGAAGATTTAGTACATATATTGATGCATTAATTGTTTCTGCATCTGTAAGTCTTGCAACACAGCCTAGGAATAATCCAACCTCACCACAAGGTTTTCCAGTCGGAAGATAGATATTTTTCCAGGATTGAGATATATCCGTTTTATTAGAAAAAGTGCGAGGTAAATGGATTTGAGGTAATTGTGCATTTAATTCGGCAAATTTTGTTTTCTTTAGAATATCTAATTTTCTTAGTAACGTTTGCAGGCCAAATTTCTGATAATAGAATAGAAGTAAGCGCAATTTATCAAAACGCGAAGGCTTGGCAATAAATTCTTTTTCCACTAATTTTCGTAGCCAAAACTTCTTAGTTAATGTTTTACTATTTAGTGATGAAGGTATAGATGTGGCTATCATAGAGCGGGTCTTGTCTATTAACTGACCATATTCAACATGGTTAGGACATACTGCTTCGCAAGAGCGGCAGGTAAGACAGCGATCTATATGTTGAATAAAACGTAGATTTATTGGAATGTGTTCGCTGGCAACACCTCTCATTTGAGCAATGCGCCCACGAGGAGAATCAGCTTCAGACATAGTTATTCGATAAGTGGGACAATGAGGCAGACACAGGCCGCAAGAAACACAGCGATTAGTTTCTGCAAGTAAGAAATTAGAAAATGAGCTAGGTACTAGATTAGTAGGTTTTATGGTTATCTCCGGTAAGAGAGAAAGGTATGAACCCAAATTTGGTTTAGAGCCATAAATATTTGTAAAGTCTACCTGTAATCGGTTTCAAAGTGTATAGGTAGATTCGATACAATTCGAAATGTAGTCTGAAGACAAAGTTTCTTTTCAGCCGTGAGTAACCTATTCGTTTAATACTGCTAATTTAAGTCTTATTATCATTAAGTTTAGTGATAATATCTTTTTCGAAGCTGGCTAGACAGTCGCTGCCTTTTTTCAGTAATGAAAAATTGGGAGAGGAAAGTCCGGGCTCCATAGAGCAGGATGCCGGTTAATAGCCGGCCACCGTGAGGTGAGGAATAGGGCCACAGAGACGAGCGTATTAAGTTACGGTGAAACGCGGTAACCTCCATCTGGAGCAAGACCAAATAGGCAGACCTTGATGTTGCTCGCTGAGTCTGCGGGTAGGTTGCTTGAGTGTACGAGTAATCGTGCGCCTAGAGGAATGACTGTCCACGACAGAACCCGGCTTATCGGCCAGCTTCACTTATTTTGAATAAAAACAAATGTTGCAATAGTCCAAAATATCGTTTTGATATGGTGTGCTTATTTTTTAAGATTCCAAGTTAGTTACCTGCTAAAGTCTAATATTTTTCACATATTCCTCAAAGCTTTACGAAAGTGGTAAGCCACCTTCAATTAAAGCCCTATCTCTTTTATTTATATAGTGTATTCCTATATACAAAGAAGTTTCTCCTAGTTTTTCCTTAAGTCTTTGTCACATAAACAAAAATCCCGTAATTTCTCTTGACTTGGTAATATTTTTTAATTACAGTGGGCATTAGTGGGGAAAAGTGGGAAAAACTATTGAATCGAATCAAGTCATTGACTTGGAATTTTGTCTGGAAAAACAAGGGATAATATGTTTCGTGGGGTCACACAAATTAATCTTGATAATAAGGGAAGGCTTGCAATACCTACGAAGTATCGAGAAAGCTTAATAGCTTTTTGTGCAGGTCATCTAGTTCTTACTGCTGATCCAGCGAAGTGTTTATTGGTTTATCCTCAGCCAGCATGGGAGCCAATAGAGCAGAAACTAAACGGTCTTTCTAGCTTTAATCCACAAACCCGTAGTTTACAGCGTCTACTCGTTGGTAACGCCAGCGATGTAGAGATGGACGGTGCTGGTCGAATTTTGGTGCCACCACCTTTACGTCAGTTTGCAGGACTAACTAAGAATGTAGTGTTAGTGGGACAGGGCGCAAAACTTGAATTATGGGAAGAAGAAAAATGGAATCAGCAAATTGAGGATTCCCTGGCATTAAAAGAAGGCAGTATTCCGCCTGAACTTGACGGTTTCTCACTGTGATGTTGTGGCGATGATACTCAGATGCATATCACAGTTTTATTGCAAGAGGCAGTGGATGCGCTGAGGATCAGGCCAAACGGAATTTATATTGACTGTACTTTTGGTTCTGGTGGCCATAGCCAGTTGATATTAGAAAAATTGGGGGAAAACGGTAGGCTAATTGCATTTGACAAGGATATGTCTGCAGTAACCAAGGGGCGGTCTATCAAGAGTAAAAACTTTCATATCACACACAGTAAGTTTTCGCGAATAAAGCAGGAATTACAGGAATTGGATGTAAGTCAGGTAGATGGAGTATTACTGGACTTGGGGGTTTCATCACTACAACTTGAAGATACATCAAGAGGGTTTAGTTTCCGTTTAAATGGGCC
Source organism: Nitrosomonadaceae bacterium (assembly GCA_965205785.1). Lineage (GTDB taxonomy): Bacteria > Pseudomonadota > Gammaproteobacteria > Burkholderiales > Nitrosomonadaceae > BJGV01. The sequence continues at coordinate 682,294 of OZ242188.1, read as the reverse complement.
ACTTGACATGCGTATAGATACAAGTCAGGGAAGGACTGCTAAAGAATGGATTGCTTCAGTTTCTGAGAGGCACTTAAGGGAGGTAATAAAAAATTATGGGGAAGAACGATTTGCAAAGCAAATTGCCAGAGCAGTTGTTGCGACAAGATCGCGGCAGCCTATCACTACTACACTTCAACTTGCCGAGATCGTGGCAAAGGCCGTACGCCCGGGCAAGCAAAACCAGAATCCGGCGACGCGCACTTTTCAGGCCATACGGATTTATCTCAATCAGGAGCTTGAAGAATTGTCGCTAATCTTGACGGAATGTATAGGGCTATTGAATCAAGGTGGGAGGCTTGTAGTTATTAGTTTTCACTCATTGGAGGATAGGGTAGTCAAACGTTTTATGAGGGACGCATCATATTCCGATAAGTTGCCTCGTAGATTACCAATAAGAGACGAGGACGTGCAACATCACGCTCGCCCTAAACTAAGTTTAGTTGGGAAAACAGTACGACCTAAAGAAACTGAAGTAGCAGTAAATCCGCGTGCTAGAAGTGCAGTAATGCGGGTTGCAGAAAGGGTAAATATTGATGATTTCTAGAGAAATATTATTCTTAACTACTTTATAGGGGAAAGAAAAATGAAACATATTTTACAAGAGATATTACTATTATTTGCAATCACTGCTATCTGTGTATCAGCAGCACTCTTTGTTGCACAAATAGGTAAAAGTTTATGAGCATAGTCATAGGAAGTTAATGTGACTAAACTAAATATTTTTCTGACTTTGATCGTTATTGCTTGTGCTCTGGGAGTTGTTACCTCGCAACACAAAGCACGTAAACTTTTTATGGAATTGGAAAAAGAGCAGAAACAGGCAAGACAGTTAGCTGTAGAGTGGGGTCAGTTACAGCTTGAACAAAGCACTTGGGCAATGCGGGCACGTATTGAGAAGATTGCATCAAAGCAACTGTTAATGAAGGTTCCAGATGGGCCGCAAATTAAAGTCATTTCTTTAATGGAACCTGATGATTCAGCAGATTCTGTGGATTAGCAAAAATTATGACTCAAAATTCAACTCCACATATTATTTTACCTGCCTGGCGTTCACGCGTAATAGCCATTTTTTTATTGCTAAGTTTTATTGGCTTGATTGTACGTGCAGTTTATCTACAAGGAATGCACAATGATTTCTTGCAGCAGAAAGGAGAGTCTCGCTATAGCCGTGTGATTGAGATAAGTGCACATCGTGGAATGATTACTGATCGACATGGTGAGCCTCTTGCAATCAGCACACCGGTTGAATCGGTATGGGCAAGTCCTGATGATGTGGATGCAACCCACAGCCAATTAATAAAATTAGCAGAACTGATTAAAATGGATGTTGCTGAAGTTAGCAAACGAATTAGTAACAAAAAACGAGATTTTGTTTATTTGAAACGGCATTTACCACCTGATATTACTACTAGAGTAGTTGAGCTTAATATTCCCGGTATATTTCTTAAACGTGAGTTTCGTCGATACTATCCTACAGGTGAAATGACGGCTCATATGCTTGGGTTTACTGATGTAGACGATAATGGGCAAGAAGGAATCGAATTAGGATGGCAGGCTATTTTAGCTGGTAAGTCTGGCAGCCGTCGCGTCATTAAGGACAGAAAAGGACGTATTGTTGAAGATGTAGAAAGTATCCTTGAACCTAAACCAGGAAAAGACTTAGCTTTATCTATTGATAGCAAAATACAGTATCTTGCTTACAGAGAACTGAAGCGTGCTATGGATATAAATAAAGCCAAAGCAGGAGAAATAGTAGTTCTGGATGCGCAGACAGGGGAAGTGTTAGCGCTAGCTAATTTACCAACTTATAACCCAAATAACAGGATAAGAACAAGTGGTGGGAAAGCCCGCAACAGGGTTCTGACTGATGTATTTGAACCGGGCTCAACACTGAAACCTTTCACAGTAGCAGCGGCACTTGAAGCGGGCGAGATAGAGCCAGATACGATATTTGAGACTTCCCCCGGAACTCTCACTATTGGCAAAGCAACGATCAGAGATTCACATAGAGAAGGTGCGTTAACAGTAGAGCAGGTGATTCAGAAATCCAGTAATGTTGGGTCTGCAAAAATTGCTCTAACATTGCCACCACAAACGCTATGGGAAACATTCAATCGCTCTGGTTTTGGCACATCGACCGGCTCGGGGTTTCCTGGCGAAGTTAAAGGAAAGCTTCGGCCATATCAAACTTGGCGCCCCATTGAACAAGCAACAATGTCTTATGGTCATGGTATTGCAGTGAATCTGCTCCAGCTAGCACGAGCTTATACTTTATTTTCAGAAGAAGGTGAATTAAAGCCAGTGTCTTTACTAAAGATCGATACGCCAGCAGCTGGTAAACAGGTAATTTCACGTAAGACTGCTCTTGCCGTGAGTAAAATGTTGGAAATGGTAGTAAGGCCTGGTGGAACGGCTCCACTTGCGCAAATTAATGGTTATCGAGTGGCAGGTAAGACTGGTACCGCACATAAATTACAGGGAAATGGATATGCGAAAGATAGGTATATAGCTTCATTTGTAGGTTATGCACCAGTTTCTAATCCACGTCTTATTATTGCAGTAATGCTTGATGAACCTTCAGCTGGGCAATATTACGGAGGTAAAGTTGCTGCACCTGTTTTTAGTCAGGTTATGGTTAGCGCATTAAGAATTCTGAATGTACCTCATGATGCACCTATAAATAAAGCAGTTTTATCACCGGTAATATCAAAGTTAAAGGGTGATGTATGAATTCGGGCATTAAAGATAAATCAGAAATAAATTTTGATCCGCACTTACTGAATGGTCTGAGTATCAATGTTGAAAACCTAGTTACTGATAGTCGTATGGTTAAACCAGGAGATACATTTTTAGCTTATGTTGGGGAGAAAATTGACGCCCGTAAGTTTATTCCACAAGCAATCAAAGCAGGGGCAAATGCAGTTCTATGGGAGCGTAGCAATTTTGAGTGGAACTCAAAATGGCGTACACCTAATTTATCAGTATCAAAATTGCGGACCAAGGTTGGTGCAATCGCAAGTCATGTGTATGGGGATCCATCTGGGAAATTATGGTTGATTGGTGTTACCGGTACTAATGGTAAGACAACATGTGTTCAATGGATAGCTCAGGCTCTGACAAATTTGGGTAAAAAAACTGCTTCTATTGGTACATTGGGAGATGGATTTTCTGGTGAACTCCGTCCTGCTGTTAATACAACACCAGACCCGGTTCTATTACAGAAAAGGATGGCTAGTTATTTGAAGCATGGTGCTAAATATGTGGTAATGGAAGTGTCATCTCATGGAATAAATCAAGGCAGAATAAATGGCACAACATTTTCAGTGGCATTATTTACTAACTTATCTCATGATCATCTAGATTATCACGGCAGTATGAAGGAATATGCAGCTTCTAAAGCACGTTTATTTCATTGGGTTGGGCTTAAATATGCAGTTCTAAATCTTGATGATGCATATAGTATCAAATTGTTAAAGAAACTTTCGGGCAAAATTACAAATATTATTGGGTATGGTTTTAAAGAACTGAGGATAAAAGAGTGTGATCCAAAACAATTCAGAATGGTGCGTGGTCATAATCTTAAAGCAAGTGGTCAGGGACTAGAGTTTGATGTTGAATTCGAAGATGAATGTATAAAACTTACAACAGAATTAATTGGAGAATTTAATGCATCTAATTTGTTAGCAGTAGTTTCCACTTTATTAGCATGTGGTGTCAATCTAAAAGACGCAGTGAAATCTTTACAACAAGTCCAACCAGTACCAGGAAGGATGGAAAAGCTTGGTGGCGGAAATTTACCGTTAGTAGTTGTAGATTTTGCCCATACTCCAGATGCTTTAGAAAAAATCTTAATAGCTCTTCGAGGAGTTATTAATAGTTCAAAAGCAAATTCAGAAACCAGAAGCAAAGAATCAAAACTAATTTGTGTTTTTGGCTGTGGTGGTGATCGCGACCAAGATAAAAGGGCGCTCATGGGAAAGATAGCGACACAATTTTCTGATGAAGCCATTATCACTAGTGACAATCCACGTAGCGAAGATCCCTGCTTAATTATTAATGCAATAGCATCAGGCGCAGGTGACAATCATCTTGTGGAAGAGAACAGAAAGTCTGCTATTTATCGGGCATTACATGGTGCGCGTAAGGGAGATGTTGTGTTAATCGCGGGGAAAGGGCATGAGGTATATCAGGAAATAGGTACGAAAAGACTTCCATTTAGTGATGTGAAGGCAGTGCAGTTAATTCTGCAGGAATTAACGAACAGAGTACAGGAACAAATATGATGATGGCACAAGCAACAGCTCGTGTGTTAGACGCAGAATGGTTGGGTGAGGATGTGCTCTTTACTGGAGTAAGTACTGATAGTCGTACTGTGAAAAGTGGTGATTTGTTTATAGCATTGAGCGGAAAGAACTTTGATGGACATAAATTTGTTACTCAGGCAAAGGACAAAGGTGCTGTAGCTGCAATGGTGAATCAAGAGTCAGATATCAGAAAAAATCAGGACTCAAAGGTTCCTATGATAATTGTGAAAGATACTCTGTTAGGGCTGGGGCAGTTGGCAGCATACTGGCGGGGGCGCTTTGAGATACCACTGATTGCGGTCACAGGCAGTAATGGAAAGACAACAGTAAAAGAAATGATTGCTTCAATATTACTTCAATTAGTTGGAAAAGATAGCAACAAGGTATTGGCAACCACCGGTAACCTCAATAATGATATTGGTGTTCCGCAAATGTTGCTGCAATTATGTGCACAGCATAAATATGCAGTAATAGAAATGGGTATGAATCACTCAGGTGAAATTTCTTACTTGACCAAACTAGCAAAACCAAGCGTTGCTGTAATAACGAATGCAGGTGCTGCACATATTGAAGGGATCGGTTCGGTAGAGGCAGTGGCACGTGCTAAAGGCGAAATTTTTGAAGGACTAGATGAGCTAGGGACAGCTGTCATCAATGCAGATGATCCAAATATACAGATATGGCATAAGCTTGCTGGTAGTAGGCCAATAATTGAGTTTGGGCTAAGTAAGAAAGTAAAAGTTGGAGGAAGTTACCAGTTAAATCTAACTGATACCGAAATAAAATTGAAGCTTCCCGATGGCACTATAGAAGTAAGGCTGAATGTTCCGGGTAAACATAATGTTTACAACGCTCTTGCAGCAGCAGCGGCGGTAACTGCGGTAGGGATAAGTAAGGAAAATATTGCATCTGGGTTAGAACTATTTAGCGGGGTGAATGGCCGGCTTCAACAAAAAAAATGTCAACATGGTGCAAGGATGATTGATGACAGTTACAACGCTAACCCAGAATCAGTGCGAGCTGCACTATCAGTACTAGCTAATTCTCCTGGAAAAAAGATTCTTGTTCTTGGAGACATGGGGGAGCTTGGCGACAATACAGTGGGATTTCATGAGCGTATTGGAGAAGAAGCTCGCCTTATCGGTATAGATAGACTGTTCACTTTAGGTGAATTAAGCACCCATTCTGTTAAGAAGTTTGGTGTAGGTGCGCAGCATTTTCAAAATATTGAAGATCTTCTCTCTGCAGTTAAGGCTGTACTAACTCCAAATGTAACGTTGTTAGTAAAAGGGTCTCGTTTTATGCAGATGGAGCGGGTAGTCAAAGAATTTGAGTTATAAATTGAATGGATAGTTAAAAGTAAATATGAGCAAATTGACTAAAACTGGAACTGGAAAGAAAGATTATAGAGACCTGCTAGGCCAGACATGCTATTAGAACTTACACAATGGTTAGCAAATGATATTCGAGCATTCAATGTATTTAATTACATTACATTACGAACAGTATTGGCAGCACTTACATCTTTGGTGATTTCATTTATTGTCGGTCCAACTATGATACGAAAACTTACTGCATATAAAATTGGTCAAGCAGTTCGTGATGATGGTCCGGAAACACATCTTATCAAAGCTGGCACTCCTACTATGGGTGGCGCACTAATATTGGTATCTATTGCTATTAGCACACTACTGTGGGCAGATTTAGGTAATCGCTATGTATGGGTGGTGCTGTTAACAACATTAGGTTTTGGTGCAATTGGTTGGGTAGATGATTATCGAAAGGTAGTACATAACAATCCAAAAGGACTTTCTGCCGGCGCTAAATTTTTCTGGCAATCTTCAATCGCAATTTCCATTGCATCTTATCTTGCTCTTACTTCAGATTCTCCAGCACAAACCAGCATGATTGTGCCATTCTTTAAACAAATCGTCATACCGTTGGGCATTGTCGGATTTGTAACGCTAGCTTATTTTGTAATAGTAGGCACCAGTAATGCAGTAAATTTAACTGATGGTTTAGATGGTCTGGCTATTATGCCGACAGTGATGATTGGTAGCGGTTTAGCGATCTTTTCCTATGTGGCAGGGCACGCAGTTTTTGCAAAATACCTTGGCATTCCTTACATTCCTCATGCAGCTGAACTGGCTGTATTTTGTGGAGCATTGGCAGGTGCAGGGCTTGCTTTTTTATGGTTTAACGCCTATCCAGCTGAAGTATTTATGGGGGATGTTGGCGCTCTAGCTCTTGGCGCTGCACTTGGTGTTATTACCGTAATTGTACGTCAAGAAATCGTACTTATTATTATGGGCGGTGTATTTGTAGTAGAAACTTTATCAGTAATGTTGCAGGTGACTTCATTCAAATTAACAGGTCGGCGTCTTTTTCGAATGGCACCGCTGCACCATCACTTTGAATTAAAAGGATGGAAAGAGAATCAAGTAGTAGTCCGGTTTTGGATTATAACTATGATGTTAGTGCTACTTGGATTATCCACCCTGAAATTGAGATGAACTTATATGGGAAGACGATCTTGGTACTAGGAATGGGTGAAACTGGATTATCCATGGCAAAGTGGTTATCACGCATAGGGTCAAATATTCGTGTTGCTGACAATCGTACTGCACCACCAAACTTTAATGCGTTGGAGCAGGTCATACCTGCGGCTCAGATATTTACGGGCCCTTTCCTAGCTAAAACTTTTAAGGGAATAGACCTTATTGCTATCAGTCCAGGTATATCGCGAACAATACCGCTAGTTAACCAGGCAATTGAGCGCGGCGTTCCTGTTATTGGAGATATTGAGCTATTTTCTTTGGCACTGAAGAAATTTAATGTTCCAAAGCCAAAAATTGTAGCGATTACAGGTTCCAATGGAAAAACAACAGTAGCAGCTATGGTTGGTGCAATGCTAAGAAAGGCAGGATGGGACACGGAAGTGGCCGGGAATATTGGTCCAGCAGTATTAGATAAACTTATGCAGAGAATTGATTCTGGGAAACTCCCTCAGTCATGGGTTTTAGAGACATCAAGTTTTCAATTGGAATCTACACAAAGTCTTAATCCTGATGCTGCAGTGGTTCTGAATCTGAGTGAGGATCATCTTGATCGTTATGTAGGAATGAATGATTACGCCATAACAAAAGCTAGAATATTTTCTGGAATGATTGATGAAGAAAATGTAGTACAGATATTAAATCGTGATGATCCTATTGTAAGTACTATGACATTAGCTGGTAAAAAGCAGATAACTTTTGGTATGGACGTCCCAGTCAATGAAAATGATTTTGGTTTGCTAGTAGATAATGAGTCCTGGCTTGTGCAAGGCAATACCAAGCTAATAAAAACTAGTGAGCTTGCAGTTACCGGCTTGCACAATGTAGCTAATGCTTTAGCTGCTTTGGCTTTATGTCATGCTGTAGGAGTGCCGTATACCCCGTTGCTTCATGCTTTGCGTAAATTTGGTGGGTTACCTCATCGAATGGAAAAAATTGCAACGTTCAGTGATATTACATTCTACGATGATTCCAAAGCTACAAATGTGGGCGCAACAGTTGCAGCTCTTCATAGCATTGCGCAGAAAAAAGTATTGATTATAGGTGGTGATGGCAAGCAACAGGATTTCTTTCCATTGAGAGAGGTAGTTTCAAAATATGTACGAGCGGTAGTTTTGATTGGTAAGGATGCAGGAAGAATTGCAGATGTAATGGATGGATGTGGCGTGCCACTTCATAGTGCAGTGACAATGGAAGATGCGGTAGAAAAAAGTTTTACTCTCGCTAAGATGGGTGATGCTGTATTGATGTCTCCTGCTTGTGCAAGTACTGATATGTTCAGGAATTATGTTCATCGTGCTGAGATTTTCGTTGCAGCTATTAAGAATTTAAAGCTGAAAATATTAGCTGAAACAAGAGCCACACACTAGATAGTTTTTGGATCACTATTGATGATTTATCAAGCTAGCATCAGCAACCAAAAAATCATACCTGATTTTGATCAGGCTCTGATCTGGTCCGCAATATTGTTACTGAGTCTGGGTCTAATTATGGTTTATTCAGCCTCTATTTCTATAGCAGAGGCGAGTCGTGGAACAGATGGTTACGCAGCTTATTTTCTTGTTCGTCATGGAATTTATTTAGTAGTGGGGTTATTGATTGGATTGATTACATTCCAAATACCAATGAGATTCTGGCAAAAATATTCGCTTTATCCATTCTTACTAGGCATGGCGCTACTTGTACTAGTATTGATTCCAGGTATAGGGAATGAAGTTAATGGCAGCAGACGCTGGTTATCATTATTTGTTGTAAATCTACAACCTTCTGAGTTTATGAAATTATTTGTAGTGATGTACGTTGCAAATTATACGATAAAGAGATCTGCTTACCTTGACCAGTTTAGAAAGGGTTTCGCTCCCATTTTGATTGTAATGATAATGCTAGGATTTTTGCTACTTCGTGAGCCAGATTTAGGTGCATTTGTTGTTATTACCGTTATTGTGATGGCAGTTCTGTTTCTGGGAGGAATGAATCTAAAACTGTTCGGTGGGGTTATCGGGTTATCACTTGTGGGCTTGCTGGCATTAATCTGGCTTGAGCCCTATCGCATGCAACGAATTATCGGATTTATAGATCCTTGGGATGACCCCTATGGAAAAGGGTATCAGCTAAGTCACGCTTTGATTGCATTTGGGCGTGGTGGATGGGAAGGCGTTGGAATAGGTGGGAGTGTGGAGAAACTATACTATCTACCCGAAGCGCACACAGACTTTCTCCTTGCGGTAATAGCAGAAGAACTTGGCTTCATCGGAGTAATGGTTGTAGTAATTCTATTTACGTGGTTAGTAATGCGCGCTTTTGTAATAGGACGCCAAGCTGCAACACGCGAACGCTTCTTCCCTGCACTTGTAGCTCAGGGCATTGGGGTGTGGATAGGAATACAAGCTTTCATCAACATGGGTGTAAATATGGGAGTTTTGCCGACGAAGGGGTTGACTCTTCCGCTAATGAGTTTTGGTGGTAGCAGCATTGTTGCAAATTGTATTGCGCTGGCAGTTTTATTACGAGTTGATTGGGAAAACCGGCAGTTAATGAAAGGGTATGCGATATGAATAAAGATTGTTGCAAAAAATTGTATCAGGAGTTTTAGGTTGGCACCTACTATTTTAATTATGGCCGGGGGAACTGGCGGGCATGTTTTTCCTGCGTTGGCAGTAGCAGATTATTTGAAGAAGTCTGGCTGGCAAATAGTGTGGCTAGGGACAAAAGGTGGGATGGAAGAGTCATTGGTCTCACAAAAAGGACACGATATTAAATTTATTGATTTTTCTGGTTTGCGTGGAAAGAATTTAATGGTCTGGTTCACTCTTCCAGTAAGGTTGTTATTAGCATTCTGGCAAAGTGCCAAGCTACTATTTCAATTACGCCCAGATGTAGTCTTAGGTATGGGTGGTTACCCTGCATTTCCAGGAGGCATAATGGCTTCATTTCTAAATAAACCACTACTAATTCATGAGCAGAATTCAATTCCTGGTCTTACAAATAAGATACTAGTTAAATTTGCAGATAAAGTTCTAACAGGCTTTCCTGAATCAATTAAAGATAAGAAAAAGGTAGTGTTTTCTGGAAACCCAGTACGCAATGAAATAGGCCAATTAGATGTCCCTGATAAGAGGTTTAAAGGACGGAGTGGAAATTTAAAGCTTTTAATAATAGGTGGTAGTCTTGGCGCTAAGGTATTAAACAGCGTTGTGCCACAGGCGCTAAAATTGATCCCGGATAGTGTACGTCCATCGGTAATTCACCAGGCTGGAAGAAAACATCTGGAGATCTTAAATAAAAACTATGTGAAAGCAGGGGTAGAGGGTGAGCTGGTAGTTTTTATTGAAGATATGGCAGTTCAATATTCTGAATGTGATTTAGTTATATGTCGCGCCGGGGCTCTTACCATTGCTGAGCTGGCCTCTGTAGGTATAGCAAGTATTCTCGTGCCCTTTCCTTATGCTGTAGATGATCATCAGACATGCAATGCGAAATTTCTGAGTAGTAATGGTGCGGCAATTTTACTGCCAGAAGATGAGCTAACTCCTAGCAGTTTAGCGGGCATATTATCGGGATTAACTCGAGAGAAATTATTGGGAATGGCAGTCAAGGCACATGAACTAGCTAAACCAGATGCTACTAGAATTGTGGCAGAAGCATGTATGGAGATAATTAAATAATGAAAAATAGAATTATTTTTTTTCAGTCATCGTACTCAGCTAAATGTCTTATAAAGATAAGAGATGAAACACAAAGTTAAACATATTCACTTTGTTGGAATTGGTGGATCAGGTATGAGCGGAATAGCCGAAGTGTTACTAAATTTGGGCTACAAGATAAGTGGGTCAAATTTATCAGATAGCGCTACAACAAAGCGGTTAAGCGGCCTAGGCGCAACTGTTTATATTGGTCATGCAAAGAGTTACATTAAATCAGCAGATGCAGTAGTTACCTCTAGTGCAATAAAACCAGATAATCCGGAAGTACTTGCAGCACGCGCGAGTAACATTCCTGTTGTTCCACGGGCAATAATGCTGGCAGAATTGTTGAGATTGCGCCAAGGAATTGGCGTTGCAGGAACTCATGGCAAGACTACTACTACAAGTTTGATTGCTAGTGTCCTTGCGCAGGCTGAAATGGACCCTACTTTTGTTATAGGTGGGAAATTAGAAGCTGCAGGCTCTCATGCCAAATTAGGAAGCGGTGAATTTATAGTGGTAGAGGCAGATGAGTCCGATGCTTCATTTCTATATTTACAACCAGTATTAGCAGTAGTAACTAATATAGATGCTGATCATATGGAAACTTATGATCATGATTTTAATAGACTCAAAAAGGCATTTGTAGATTTTGTACAACATCTTCCATTTTATGGAATGGCGATGTTATGTGTAGATGACCCCAATGTACGCGAAATTATTCCTGCTATTACTAAACCTATAACGACATATGGCTTATCTGATACAGCGCAAATTAGAGCTACAAATATTAGTCCTTGTGAAGGGCAGATGAATTTTACTGCATTGATTGGAGTTAATGGGCAGACTCGTAAGCTTGATATTAAACTTAATTTACCAGGGCTACATAATGTACAGAATGCACTTGCTGCAATTGCAGTGGGCAATGAAGTAGGAGTTTCAGATGCTTCAATAGTTAACGCGTTAACTAATTTTAAAGGAGTGGGACGGCGTTTTCAACGTTGTGGTGAGATTAAATTATCTGGAAAGAATAAAAGTGGAAACTTTACTCTTGTTGATGATTATGGCCACCATCCGGTAGAAATTGCAGCCACAATTGATGCGGCACGTGGTGCGTTTCCTAGTCGTCGTCTCATAGTTGCATTTCAGCCACATCGTTATACCCGTACCAGAGATGTATTTGAGGATTTTGTAAAAATTTTATCTACAGTGGACGTGTTGTTGCTTACTGAAGTTTATTCAGCAGGAGAAACACCAATTGTTGCAGCTGACGGTAAATCACTTGTACGGGCGATTAGGGTACAAGGAAAGGTTGAGCCAATTTTTGTTGAAAGCATAGAGGAATTACCGACAGTTATTTTTAATGTTTCACAAAATGATGACGTGGTGTTGGTTATGGGAGCAGGCTCTGTGAGCAACGTGGCACAAACGCTTGTGAATTTTTCACATGAGTCATAAATGAATATGTCAGGCACTGATAAATTAACTCATATTCAACTCTTACATGTTACTAGAAAGACGGAAGGAGCTTTACGTGGGGAAATGCGCATGAATGAATCAATGAAAAAATATACTTCATGGCGTGCGGGGGGTAAGGCAGAACGAGTTTATATTCCAGCTGATTTGGCTGACTTATCTCAGTTTCTACATGGCATACCTAAATGTGATCCAGTACATGTAGTTGGCCTGGGTAGTAACCTTTTGGTGCGTGATGGCGGGTTACGTGGCACGGTAATATTACTCCATGCAAGGTTAAATGACCTTAGGCTAGAGCAGAATAGTAATAATAATGGATTAATTTATGTTGAGGCGGGAGTTACTTGCGCAAAAGTTGCAAGATTTGCTGCATTACATAATTTAGCAGGGGCGGAGTTTTTGGTTGGTATACCTGGTACGGTTGGAGGAGCTTTGGCAATGAATGCGGGTTGCTATGGTGCGGAAACATGGGAGATTGTTGAGAAAGTACGGACACTTAATCGATTGGGCCATCTAAATGACCGAGATTCAAAAGAATATAAAATTAGCTACCGACAGGTGAATTTAAAATCAGATATTGGATTATCTGTGGACTATTTTAATAATGAGTGGTTTGTAGGTGCGTGGCTCAGGTTGAAAAAAGGAAATGATACAACATCTAGAAAAAAGATTAAGGAATTACTCTCTAGTCGTATTGATAGTCAACCATTGAGTTTTCCTAGTGCTGGTTCAGTGTTTCGTAATCCGCCTGGAGATCATGCCGCGCGATTGATCGAATCGTGTGGATTAAAGGGCTTTAGTATTGGCGGGGCTATGGTTTCAACCAAACATGCGAACTTTATTGTTAATACAGGCAATGCAACGGCAGAAGATATTGAGGCTGTAATTGCAGAAATAAGTAAAAAAGTTAAAAGAAAAACCGGTATTAAGTTGATTCAGGAAGTGAGGATTATAGGAGAAGCAAAGTGAATTCTTTTGAATTCAAATTTCTATTGTTATGGATAGTTAGTTGTGAGTATAAATAATTTTGGAAAAGTTGCGGTTCTCCTAGGAGGCCGCTCTGCTGAGCGTGAAATTTCACTCCAGAGTGGTCATGCTGTACTTGAAGCATTGAAACGAATGGGAGTTGACGCGCATCCATTTGATCCATCTAAGCAACCGATAGAAGATCTTCTAAAGCAGAAATTTAATATAGCGTATATAGCTCTTCATGGACGTCATGGTGAGGATGGAACTGTACAAGGTGCATTGGAACTTATGGATTTGCCCTATACAGGTAGTGGTGTGTTAGCAAGTGCGCTTGCTATAGATAAATGGCGGACTAAGTTGCTATGGCAATCAGTAGGCGTCAGTACTCCTCGCTATAAGATACTTAGTGCAGATTGTAACTTTGATAATGTAGTAAGAGATCTGGGGTTACCACTTATTGTTAAGCCATCACGAGAAGGATCAACAATAGGTTTATGTAAAGTAACTTCAGTAGAAGAGTTGCCAGATGTATATCAAGCAGTTGCAAAACACGACCCAATAGTATTGGCCGAGCAGTTTATAGAGGGTATGGAGTTAACCGTGGCGATTCTTGGAGATACTCCGCTACCTTTGGTACGGATTGAGGTATCGGGGGGATTGTATGATTACAAAGCTAAATATCTTTCTCATGATACTGGATATTTTTGTCCAAGTGGTTTGTCTACTGAATTGGAAAATATAATACAGACCCAAGCTTTGCAGGCACATAGGATTCTTGGGTGTGAAGGATGGGGCAGAGTAGATGTAATGCTAGATAAATCTGATAAACCATATTTTCTTGAGACGAATACGTCACCAGGTATGACAAGTCATAGTCTCGTCCCAATGGCAGCTAAAACTGCAGGAATACTATTTGATGATCTAGTAATAAAGATACTGGAGTTAGCCCATGTGGGATAACTATCGGGTATTAAATACACTGGCTAATTGTCTGCTCACATTTGTTGTGTTGGTAACAGTTGTTGCTATTAGCCCGTCAGTAATAAATTTGCCAATATTTGCATTAAAAGAGGTAAGTATCACTGGAACTAATAAGGCTGATGGAAGATTTAAGTATATAACTCGAGAACAAATAAATAGTCTTGTAAGTAATCAAGTGGGTGGAAGCTTTTTTACAGTAGATCTGGATAAGATAAGTAATACATTTGAAAATATACCCTGGGTTCGTGCCGCAAGTGTAAGGCGGCATTGGCCACATAGCTTAGAGGTAAAGTTAGAAGAGCATGTAGTGCTTGCTAGGCGAGGTAGTTCAGAACTTGTAAATATCTATGGAGAGGTATTTGCTGCTACAACTGACAAGCTATTGCCAGAATTTACTGGACCAGTAGAAAGCTCATATGAAGTATCGAAGCAGTATGCAGTTTTTAGAAAATTGTTACAACCGCTTCAGAAAAAAATCACTCAGCTAGATTTCTCACCACGCCGTGCCTGGCGGATTCATATGGAAGATGGAGTTGTGTTGGAACTAGGTCGTGAACATGTTGAAACTCGATTAGGGCTTTATGTATTGGCACATGATCATATAGTTTCATATTTTAAAGAACAAATTACTTATGTAGATTTACGCTATCCAGATGGTTTTTCTGTACGTGCAGTCGACTCAATCCAGAAAGAGCTTCACGATCAGATTCTAAAGAAGACCGGATAATGAGAATGAGGATTCATAAAATAAGATGAATAAAGTAAATGAAAATAGAAGCTTAATCGTTGGCCTTGATATTGGCACTTCAAAAATTGTTGTTATTGCTGCCAAAGTTACATCTGAGGGTGAGTTTGAAATTATTGGTATGGGGAGTCATCCCTCTAGTGGTTTGAAAAAAGGTGTGGTGGTTAATATTGAGACTACAGTCAATGCAATTCAACGCGCACTAGAGGAGGTTGAATTGATGGCAAACTGTAAAGTTTTTGATGTTTACACAGGCGTAGCTGGGAATCACATTAAGAGTTTCAATTCTCATGGAATGGTGGCAATTAAAGACAAAGAGGTATCACAGTTGGACGTCGAGCGTGTAATGGAGACCGCTAAGGCTGTAAATATTCCTGCAGATCAACAGGTTTTACATATCCTAAATCAGGAATTCATTATAGATGGGCAGGAAGATGTGCGCGAGCCAATCGGCATGAATGGAGTGCGACTTGAAGTAAAGGTACATATTGTTACAGGTGCTGTTTCAGCTGTACAAAATATTATGAAATGTGTTCGTCGCTGTGGATTAGAAGTACGAGATGTTGTATTGCAACCGCTTGCATCAGCAATGGCAGTTTTATCTGAAGATGAAAAAGATCTGGGTGTGTGTTTGGTGGATATTGGCGGAGGTACTACGGATATCGCAGTATTCTCTCAGGGTGCAATCCGTCATACAGCAGTAATTCCTATTGCTGGAGATCAGATAACGAATGATATCGCAATGGCATTACGTACTCCTACAAAAGATGCTGAGGATATTAAGTGTCGTTATGGTTGTGCCTTAAAAGGAATGGCTGATACACAAGAAATGGTAGAGGTATCAGGTGTAGGTGAACGTGGAACACGTCAGTTATCTAGACAAACTCTTGCAGAAGTAATTGAGCCACGAGTAGAAGAGCTTTATCTCCTTGTGCAGGCTGAACTACGTCGTAGCGGCTTTGAAGAACTGCTCTCATCCGGAATAGTTATTACAGGTGGTAGTAGTTCTTTATTAGGCATGGTTGAGCTTGGTGAAGAGATCTTTCATATGCCAGTCAGACTTGGATTACCGCTTTATCGCGGTAGTTTGGCAGAGGTAGTACGTACACCACGGTTCTCTACTGGTGTTGGGTTAATTATTGCCGGTATGGAACAGCTTCAACATCATCAGCAAGCCAGGCTAAAGGGAAATTCATTCAAGCAGATTCTTGAACGAATGGGAAACTGGTTTCAGGGAAATTTTTAAGGGTAACTATGCGAGTCTGACATTACATTGGTAATTTAAATGGAACTTGGCGATATTTAATGACTGAATATCTGGAACAAGGTAATTATTTATATTAACTCACCAAAGGAGATCTATTATGAAGTTCGAGATCATGGATGCAGAAGACCAGGAGGCGGTTATAAAAGTTATAGGTGTCGGTGGTTGTGGCGGTAATGCTGTAGACCACATGATTCAGAATGGGGTACAAGGTGTTGAGTTTATATGTGCAAATACTGATGCACAGGCCCTAAAGCGTAATCAAGCACGTATTCTATTGCAGTTAGGATCTGCTATTACTAAGGGGCTAGGGGCCGGGGCAAACCCAGAAATAGGGCGTGCAGCTGCACTAGAAGATCGTGACCGTATTGCTGAGTTAATTGATGGTGCAGATATGTTATTTATTACTGCCGGCATGGGTGGTGGGACTGGAACTGGTGCAGCACCAGTAGTGGCAGAGTTAGCAAAGGAAATGGGTATTCTAACTGTGGCGGTTGTGACAAAGCCATTTGCATTTGAGGGTAGACGTTTAAAATCAGCACAGTCTGGAATGGAAGAATTGTCACATCATGTAGATTCATTAATTGTGATTCCAAATGATAAGCTAATGCTGGTACTGGGTGACGATGTCAGCATGCTAGATGCTTTTAAGGCAGCCAATAATGTGCTTTATGGTGCAGTTGCAGGAATAGCGGAGGTAATAAATTGCCCGGGTCTTGTAAATGTAGATTTTGCTGATGTAAAAACTGTAATGTCAGAAGCAGGTATGGCTATGATGGGATCTGCATTCTCAACAGGGATTGACCGCGCACGTTTATCAGCTGAACAGGCAGTTGCGAGTCCTCTACTAGAAGATGTAAATCTATCTGGGGCACGTGGTGTGTTAGTAAATATTACCGCTAGCTCAGGACTAAAGATGCGTGAAGTTCACGAAGTTATGAATACAGTTAAGGATTTTACTGCTGAAGATGCCACTGTGATTATAGGTACAGTGATAGAAGAAAATATGCAAAACGATCTACGTGTTACAGTTGTGGCAACAGGACTTGGTGAATTAGCTAATAACGCTCAGACTAAACCACTAAGTGTTATTCATACTCGTACTGGAACCGATGATGCTACATCAGAAGATGCAGTGAATTGGAGAGAACTTGACATTCCTGCTGTAAGCCGTACAAACAGGCGTGATGCAACAGTTGAGGCAATGAAACAATCTGGTGTAGAGGCATTAGATATTCCCGCATTCCTACGGAAACAGGCTGATTAAGCTTTGTATATTTTAGTTAGATAAATTCTATATATACAGGATAGATTCAGAGGTAACTAATATTTAAATATATATTTTTTAAGATATAGTATTATTCTTTCTTTACACTAAGTCGATTAATACCTCCCATATAAGGGTGCAGGACTTTAGGAATAGAAACACTTCCATCAGAGTTTTGATAGTTTTCTAAAATTGCAACTAAACAGCGCCCCACTGCCAGACCTGATCCATTCAGAGTATTTAACAGTTCCGTTTTTCCACTTTCATTACGAAAACGTGCCTTCATGCGACGTGCTTGGAATGCTTCACAATTGCTGCACGAAGAAATCTCTCTATATATATTTTGTGCTGGTAGCCAGACTTCAATATCGTAGGTTTTAGCTGCAGAAAATCCCATGTCTTCCGTAGATAACAATACTACCCGATAAGATAGTTCTAGTTTTTGTAAAATTTTTTCAGCATGACCAACAATCTGTTCAAGTGCCTCATAGGACTTTTGAGGATGAACAAGCTGTACAAGCTCCACTTTCTCAAATTGATGCTGACGAATCAGTCCACGGGTATCTTTTCCGTAGCTTCCTGCTTCAGAACGAAAGCATGGTGTAAGTGTTGTAAGTTTGATAGGCAAAGATTTTAAAGAAACAATTTCATTACGCGCAGAATTAGTTAGTGGGACTTCCGAAGTAGGTATTAAATACAAGTTTTCTTCTTGTGGGCCCTTGTTGTTCCTGTTATCTACATTTTCATTATTCTTCTGATAGAGCTTAAATAAATCTTCTTCAAACTTTGGTAGTTGCCCGGTTCCATACAAACTATCAGCATTTACTAGATATGGTACATAGGTTTCAATGTAGCCATGTTCCTGAATATGTGTATCTAGCATAAACTGTGCTAATGCACGGTGTAGCCTGGCAAGTTCACCAATCATCAAACTGAAACGTGCACCACTGAGCTTTGTTGCAGTTCTGAAATCTAATAATCCAAGATCTTCACCAATACTTACATGATCTTTTATTGGGAAATTAAATGAACTAGATGTTTTTTTTGTCCCCCAGCTTCTTATTTCTACATTTTGTCCATCAACTGGAACAGTGTAGTGTGGAAGATTTGGTATCTGCTCTAGAGATTGTTGTAACTTCTTTTCTATTACTTCTAGCTTTGCTTTAGTTTGATTTAATATTTCATGTATTTCCTTCATTTTATTCTTTAAGAGTCTGATTTCTTCTTGTGCATCTTCATTTCCAGTTGCGCTAAGTTGGCCAATCTTACGTGATACCTTATTTCTTGTTTCTTCTAGATTCTGTGTTTCAGTCCGCACAAGTCCTCGTTCTTTGATTATTTCTTGAAAGTGCGTTTTATCTAGTGAGAAGCCACGTGTATACAGTTTCTTAGTTGTGTCATCTAGATTGGCTCGTAAAAAATGGATATCTAACATAGAATCACTTCCTAAATATAAGACATTTTAAGTTATGGTTTTTAGTAAATAGAGTCTTTTTTATTATTATGAGTCTTTTCTTATTTTTTTATCTAGTTCTCGTAAATGTGCTAGCTTCTCAGAAATCTTTTTCTCGAGCCCTCTATTTGTCGGCGTATAAAACTTTACACTTGGCATATCAGTAGGAAAATAATTTTCTCCTGCAGAGTAGGCATCGGTCTCATCATGAGCATAACGATATTCAGACCCCAAACCTAATTTCTCCATCAGACTGGTTGGTGCATTACGTAAATGATGGGGCACAGGATATGACTTGTTATCGCTGATAAGAGACTGGGCTTTATTATACGCGAGGTAAGTAGCATTACTCTTAGGAGCACAAGCTAAATATAATACTGCCTGTGCAAGAGCAAGATCGCCTTCAGGGCTGCCAAGGCGTTCATATGCTTTACAGGCGTTTAACGCTATTTGTAATGCACGAGGATCGGCGAGCCCGATATCTTCAGTTGCTATACGAATTAATCTCCGTCCTATATATAGTGGATCAGCGCCACCATCAAGCATACGGCACATCCAGTAAAGTGCGGCATCTGGGTCAGAGCCACGCGTAGATTTATGTAACGCAGATATCTGAGCATAAAATTCATCCCCACCTTTATCAAAGTTGTGTGAGGCATATGTAAGCATATTGCAAACATAGTTCTTGCTGATATCTACAATATTTTCTGTTTCAGCTGTAACTCTAGTTTGTTCAAGTAAATTTAATAGACGTCGCGCATCTCCATCAGCAAATCCTATCAGTAGATGTTTCGCATCATGGGATAAACTCAGTCCTTTCAACGCAGTCTTTTCTGCCCGATTAAATATAATACTTAGATCATTATCTGATAGTGATTTAAGTACGTAAACCTGAGCGCGTGATAAAAGTGCGTTATTGACTTCAAATGAAGGATTTTCGGTAGTGGCTCCAACAAATGTTACAAGTCCTTTTTCAACGTATGGTAAAAATGCATCTTGTTGAGATTTATTGAAACGATGTACTTCATCTACGAACAGAATGGTGTGTTGGTTCGATTGCTGCAACGTCACATGAGCTATTTCAATTGCATCTCTGATATCCTTAACTCCTGAAAATACTGCAGATAATGCAATAAATTTAGCATCAAATTTAAGCGCCATTAGTCTTGCTAGCGTAGTTTTACCAGTTCCAGGAGGTCCCCAAAGGATCATCGAATGGAGCTTCCCAGATTTAAATGCAATATACAAAGGCTTGCCTGGGCCAAGTAAATGGGCCTGACCAATTACGTCTTCCAGTTTTTGTGGGCGTAATTGTTCTGCCAATGGCGCAGAAATATTTTCTTTTTCGAATAAATCAGTCACTAATTACATCCGAACTCTTGGGTGGAGTAAATATAAATAGTTCCGGATCTAGACGGGGGTTTTCTTCTATTCTAGAGAAAATAATAACTGTTGTCTGACCAAAACTATCATGGAGAACAACCTTTTTTAGAGTACCTGTTGGTGTAAATCCTAGCCGTACTGATTCAAATGATCCTTCTTTTATTTTAGGCCTAGCTTCTACCCATTCTAGTTCTCCTTGTAAGCCAATTTCGCCCAAGTCGAAATTTAATTCGATGGTATTTTCTCCAGCAAGAAGTGCAGCTGGGCTACTTCCAATAGCTATATCAAGTTTCCGAACCGTTACTTGACTCAGATCAAGATCATAAAACCATACCTTTTTACCATCTCCAATAATTAGTTGCTCGTATGGTTTTTTATAATGCCATCTAAATTTTCCAGGTCGGTCAAATTGCATGATACCACTTGATTCCTGTATTATTTTTGCGTTTTTATCAAGTAAAATTTGTGAAAATATGGCACGTGATTTACGTACATCAGTAACAAATGATTCTAAACTCTTCAAAGCCCCAGCCTGTGCTATACAAGGAAGAATTAAAAGAAATAGGAAATAGAAAATTCGTTGATAAAGATTCATCGCACTTCTAGCATGGGATTTATTTGTGAATTTTTTTAAAGAATTTATTTAGAGAAACTATCTATTCATTTGAGTCTTGAACCAATATTTCTCTATTACCATTACTTTTCATAGCAGATACAAGCCCACTGTTTTCCATTTTTTCAATCAATCTTGCTGCGCGATTATATCCAATTCTAAGATGTCTCTGTACAAGTGAGATTGAAGCACGACGAGATTTCATTACAACAGCGACCGCATCTTTGTATAAAGGGTCAAATTCATCATCATCTTTTAAAGACATCCTGCCATTTTCATCATTTTCCTTGTTCCCTTCTTCAAAGGAATCAAGTACTCCGTCTACAAAGTGCGGTTCACCATTCATTTTAAGATGTTCAACTACCCGATGTACTTCCTGATCAGAGACAAAAGCGCCATGCACTCTTTGTGGATAGCCCGTTCCAGGAGGAAGGTAGAGCATATCCCCTTGTCCTAATAACGTTTCAGCACCCATCTGGTCGAGGATAGTTCTTGAATCTACCCTGCTTGATACCTGAAATGCAACTCGTGTCGGAATATTCGCTTTAATCAGGCCGGTGATAACATCTACTGATGGTCGTTGAGTAGCAAGCAGCAAATGTATCCCTGCTGCACGAGCTTTCTGAGCAAGTCTTGTTATTAACTCTTCTACTTTCTTACCTACCACCATCATTAAGTCTGCTAGTTCGTCAATGATAACCACAATCAATGGCATCTCCTCTAATGGTTCAGGCATGTCAGGTGTCAAGCTGAATGGATTAGTCAGTGGAGTCTCATTTTTAACTGCATCACGGATCTTTTGATTGTATCCGCCTATATTACGTACTCCTAACAATGACATTAGTTTATATCGTCTTTCCATTTCCGCTACACACCATCGTAATGCATTTGCTGCTTGGCGCATGTCAGTTACAACTGGTGCTAATAAGTGTGGAATACCTTCATAGACAGAGAGCTCTAGCATTTTAGGATCTACCAGAATCAAGCGTACTTGTTCAGGCGTAGCCTTATAAATTAGACTTAGGATCATAGCATTAATTGCTACTGATTTGCCTGATCCTGTAGTTCCTGCTACAAGCACATGTGGCATCTTTACAAGATCAGCCACAACTGGATGTCCTCCAATATCTTTTCCTAATGCAATTGTTAACGGTGAAGTCATATCCGCGTAGGATTGCGAACTAAAGACTTCGGACAGCCGCACTATTTGCCGCTTGGGATTAGGGATTTCTAAGCCCATGCTTGTTTTTCCAGGGATAATTTCGACAACACGTATGCTTGCTACTGACAATGCCCGTGCTAGATCTTTTACTAGGTTGAGAATCTGGCTTCCTTTTACTCCTACCGCGGGTTCAATCTCATATCGGGTAATAACTGGGCCAGGATAAGCAGCGACTACTTTAACTTCCACACCAAAATCGATTAACTTACGTTCAATTAGACGCGATGTAAATTCAAGTGTATCAGTAGATAAAACTTCTATATCTTTTTCCTGTTCATCCAATAGATGTAGAGGTGGTAAAGGTGAATCAGGTAGGTCAACAAATAAAGGAGCTTGTTTTTCTTTAATCTCACGAGGTGATTTTAGAATTGTACTAATGGGTGGAGCAATATAAAGTGGTGGGTGATCCTCAAAACGTTTTTTCTCTACTTCTACCATTTCTTTACGTTTTATCATCGAAGCTGTACCCATGCGTCTATCTTTCCTATCTTGCCAGTGATTTTTAAGGCCAAGGAAAAAATCTTCAACAATGCCTCCTAACTTCTCAACAAGACGTATCCATGAAAGTCCTGTAAATAGGCTAAAACCAATAGCAAGGAGTATTAATAACGCAAGAGTTGATCCAGTAAAGCCAAGCGCTTGAGATAGACTTTTTGTAATTACATTACCGAGCATTCCACCAGGCTCATGGGGTAAGAATATACTTGGGGTATAAAGTTGAAGAGCCTCAAGGCCGCTACTTGCAACTAGAAAAGTAATAAAACCTGCTGCTGAAACTAGTAACGGGCGTCGGTCAAAAATCCCTACAGTATCAATACTACGATAACCCCATGATACTAGGTAGATAAAAAATAACACCCACAACCATGCGGATACACCAAATAAATACAAAAGTAAATCAGATAACCATGCTCCTACATGTCCACCAGGGTTTTGTATCAGATTATCCCCACTAGCATGGGACCAGCTTGGATCGGTGCGGTCATAACCATAAAATACTAGTACTAAATAAAGTGCCATACCTAGTAATGCTAGCGAGCTAGATTCACGCAACAGCCTTATGATCTTTGGTGGAAGTGGATTTGACTCAATTTTCTTTGCCATCGACTTATTAAAGAGACTTATTAACGGTATCGAGGGAAAATAAAACTTGCTTATATAGGACTATAACCACAAAAAACTCTTATTTTTGAATCTGCTGAGCTTAAAGGAAGTCAATGCTTACTTCTTTAAACATTAGTACTGTGAGCGTGAGCACGTCCTATCTCTTGTGCATATACTTCTAATTTGTGATGAAGAACTATGCTTCTTCTTTCGATACTAATGTATTCTCCGTCAACTAAATCTCGCATTACTCTGGTTACCATTTCACGAGATGCACCAACCATTCTTGCAATATCCTGATGAGTAAGTTTATCGTCAATTACTAGTGTATCTCCTTGCTTCTCTGAAAACTCTAATAATGCTTGCGCCACTCTTCCATATACGTTGACAAGAGCCAGACTTTCTATTTTTCTATCTGCTTCTCTTAGTTTCTGTACCAAACCAAGCATGATTTGCATTGATAAAGCAGGGCTTGCTGCAAGACATTTTCTAAAATCATCTTTTCGAATCATCATAAGTTCACAGGGGCCACGTGTAACAATGTCTGCAGAACGTGGATGGTCATCAATTAAAGCCATTTCACCAAAAATATCCCCTTGCTCCAGTAGCGATAGGATTACTTCTTTACCATCGATATCGACGATACTTACTTTGACACTTCCAGAGAGAATTATATAAAGAGAATCCGCTTTATCACCGGCAGAAAGGATAAATGTGTTTTTTGGGTAATCTCGCGTATTTACTACATCTGCTAATAACTCGATCAAATCATTTGATAGTGAGGAGAATAGCGGGACGTCATGTAAAGCTGCAGAAATATGTTCTTTGGTTAATTTTTCCATTTGGATAATTTCTCCATTTGATTTAAGTGGTAAGCGCTCTTTATATTATCGCCATATCTCTCTACAAATTTAGAAACTTAAGCATAATTTCCATTCTACCATTCTGTTGGGAAATGCTAACACAAACTATATATTAGTGACCAAGTAGTTTTTCATCTAATATCTCTATCCAGTGCTTAATTATCAATGGTGTACCACTCTGTAGGTGTGTAAGACAGCCAATATTAGCAGTAACTATCTGATCAGGTTGACCAGATTCAAGAGCTATTATTTTATTTTTTAATAACTGTTTAGACAGCTGAGGTTGCAGGATTGAGTAAGTTCCTGCTGAACCACAACAAATATGACTATCTTGAATAAAAGTTAAATCAAATCCTACGGTTGTGAGAATATTTTCTACTACCCCTTGAACCTGTAACCCATGTTGTAGAGTGCAGGGAGAATGAAAAGCTAATTTTAATTTTTTGGTACTAGAACCCAGGTTATTGAAAAGAGAAGTAAGTTTTTTAATCTCGTTTTCTAAAACTTCACTAATATCTTTGGTTAACTCCGAAATACGTGCTGCTTTTGCTGCATAGACATTATCTTGACTCAAGTAATCCCCATACTCTTTTACAGTTATGCCACAACCGCTTGCAGTCATTACAATGGCCTCAACCCCATGGACCACGCTATTATCAATATATGGCCACCAAGCATCTATATTACGACGCATATAATCCAATCCTTCTTGCTGGGCATTTAGATGGTAAGAAATCGCACCGCAACAGACTGAATTCTCGACGTTAATTAATGATATACCAATTTTATCTAATATACGTGCAGTAGCGGTATTAATATTAGGGGCGATTGATGGCTGCACACAACCATTGAGAACCAACATTCTTCGCTTGTGTCTTAAAGGCGGCCATGTTCCCGCATCTTTAGCTTTAGAAGGAACTGAATTTCGAATTTTTTCTGGTAATAAGAATTTGAATGTCTGCCCTATTCTAAGTAGTACCATAAAAATACTAGGGTTCGGTAATATTTGTCGTAGCGTGTATCTTATTATCTTAGTCTTTGCACTACGCTCAACTTGTTTTTCAACAATATTACGACATATATCTACAAGTTTTCCATACCTTACTCCAGATGGACATACAGTTTCACATGCTCGGCAGGTGAGGCAGCGATCCAGATGGGATTGAGTTTTTTGGGTTGCTGCCTGTCCTTCTAGTACTTCCTTCATAAGATAAATGCGTCCACGTGGGCTATCTAGTTCATCGTCCAGTAATTGATAAGTCGGACAAGTAGCTAAACAGAAGCCACAGTGGACACAGGTTCGAAGTATGGCGTCAGCTTCTCTTCCTTCATGTGTATCTTTGATAAAGTTAGCCAGATTGGTCTGCATTTTTTACAGTTCCCTATACATTCGGCCAGGATTAAATATACCTGCAGGATCAAATTTTTCTTTTATGCGCTGGTAAATTCTTATCATTTGGGATCCGGGAGGATGAAAGACGGAATCAGATTTTTTGCTACTACGGAATAACGTAGCATTTCCATCCGCCATGCTTGATTTTGAGCGAATAATACTTTCATCAATATCCATATCTTCACTGCTACATACTAGCCAGCGTAGCGCTCCACCCCATTCAATTAATTGTTGCCCTGGCAATTTTAGTGGTGGAGTATTAGACTTTAAGGACAAACGCCATAGTGAATTTCCAGACTGGAAGAAAGTGTTGGTTTGTTCGCGTATCGAATTCCAGAAAGCCAATCCATCAGATATCAATTCGCCACCTAGCTTAGTGTGTGCCGCACGTACAGCAGTTTCAGCACCAGAAAGTCTCAATGTCAGATTATTATCATAGAAGCACGTTGCGGAAATTGGTAGTGGTTTTCCCGCCCATTGATTCATTTTTTCAATTGCCTCAGCTTCTTTCATTTGCATACGTAGTGTTAGTTCAATAGGTGGTATTGGTAGTACTTTGATAGAAACCTCTAGCAGTAATCCAAGTGTTCCCATTGAGCCTGTCATCAAACGTGAAATATCATATCCTGCAACATTCTTCATGACCTGCCCACCAAAGTGAAGGTTGTTTCCACCACCATCAAGCATTCGTACTCCTAATACAAAATCCCGGGCAGCGCCTACACATGCTCTGCGCGGACCGGATAGTCCGCTGGCCACACAACCACCGAGTGTAGCTTCAGGCCCAAAATGGGGTGGTTCAAAACCTAACATTTGATTTTGTTTTTGTAATTCGGTTTCAAGATCAGCTAGTGATGTACCGGTTCGCGCAGTTATAACCAGCTCGGTTGGGTCGTAATCAACAATTCCAGTATAAGCTGTAACACTAAGAGTATCATGACCATCTCTATTAATATTATTGCCATAAAAATCTTTACTACCCCCTCCACATATAAATAATGGAGCTTTACACTTTGCAGCTGCACGAATGGTATTTGTGTATTGGGCAATAATATCTTGCATGGATTTTATTTTGAGACTCGACTTAGTTCGTTCAGTCTATTTATTCAGAACCTAGGTAAATCTGGAAACTTATCCTGATTCTGATGTACATGCATAGCGCCATGTTCTGCGCAGCGACGCAAAGAAGGCACTGCTTTTCCTGGGTTTAGCAATCTATCAGGATCAAATGCTGATTTTACTGCATGAAATATTTCCAGCTCTTTTGTTTCAAATTGTGAACACATTTGATTAATCTTTTCTATACCGACGCCGTGCTCACCTGTAATTGTTCCACCAACTTGTATGCACATCTCTAGTATTTCTGCCCCAAACTCTTCAGTTTTTTTAAGTTCTCCTGGCTCATTGGCATCGTATAAAATTAATGGGTGTAAATTACCATCACCTGCGTGAAAAACATTCATACAACGCAGGCCATATTCTTTAGAAAGTTTTTCAATGCCAACTAATACACGTGCAAGGTTTCTACGAGGAATAGTGCCATCCATGCAGTAGTAATCAGGTGAAATACGACCAGCTGCTGGAAATGCAGCTTTACGTCCAGCCCAATACTTAAGCCTTTCAGTTTCATTTCTTGATGTTTTTATATCTACTGCATTATTTTTCTTCATAATTTCATTAATATGCTGAATTTCATTCGCTACCTCTTCTTCTGTACCATCAGACTCACATAATAAAATTGCCTCTGCCTCAAGGTTATAGCCGGCATGGACATATTCTTCAACAGCATGGGTGGTTAGTTTATCCATCATTTCCATACCAGCAGGAATAATACCTGCTCCGATTACACTGGCTACTGCATCCCCCGCCTTTTGAATGTCATCAAAGGCAGCCATAACTACCTGAGCCCTCTCCGGTCTAGGTAAAAGCTTCACTGTAATTTCTGTAACGATTCCAAGCATACCTTCACTGCCAGTCATAAGCGCCAACAAATCATAGCCCGGCGTATCAAGACAGGCGCCACCGATTTCAAGACATTCTCCTTCAATAGTGATTACTCGTAGTTTAAGAATATTATGTACGGTAAGTCCATATTTTAGGCAGTGCACTCCCCCCGAGTTTTCAGCTATATTTCCGCCAATGGAACATGCAATTTGTGAAGAAGGATCAGGTGCGTAATATTGATCATATGCCATTGCGGATTCACTAATTGCAAGGTTGCGTACTCCTGGTTGTACTCGTGCTGTTCTTGTAATTGGATCGATTTCAAGGATTTTCTTTAATTTGGTAAGCAATAATAAAATTCCTTCTGCATGGGGTAGTGCGCCACCAGATAACCCTGTACCTGCACCCCGTGCTACAACAGGAGTTTTTGAAGCATGACACAAACGCAGGACTTTTATAACTTCTTCTTCAGTTTCAGGTATTACTACAATCATTGGTATTTGTCGGTAAGCTGATAAGCCATCGCATTCATATGGCTTTAGATCCTCTGTTTCATAAAGTACAGAACTAGCTGGTAAAAAATTACGTAGATTGCTGACAAGTTCTTGAGGATACATAAATTTAGATTTCCTGAGTATTTAGATCTGCCAGTTTCTCCAGAGATCGGATCATTACAGAGCTATCTAATTTGGCATCGCCTCGGGTAATACAGGCGTTAAGTAATTCCTGGGTGACTGTGGTATTAGGTAAATTAATTCCTAGCGTTTGCGCATTGGAAAGTGCAATATTCAGGTCCTTCTGGTGTAGTTCCACACGGAATCCGGGCTCAAATGATCTGTCGATCATACGTTTACCATGAACTTCCAAAACACGAGATGATGCAAACCCGCCTAATAGCGCTTGGCGTACTCTGTTCGGATCTACGCCTGCTTTAGATACGAGTAATAGCGCCTCACCTATTGCTTCAATAGTCAGTCCAACGATAATTTGGTTTGCAATTTTACAGATCTGCCCCGCACCATTGCTACCTACCAGAGTGATGTTCTTACCCATTAACTCAAGAATTGGTTTTACGCTTATAAAAATTTTTTCTTGGGCGCCAACCATAATTGTAAGTGTTGCATCTTTTGCTCCAGCATCACCTCCAGATACAGGAGCATCTACATAGTAGCAATAAAGACGGTTGATACGAGTAGAAAATTTCTTGGTTTCAATAGGAGAAATTGAACTCATGTCCATAACGATTTTGTTTTTACTTAATCCTTGTGCAACGCCATTCTCACCAAACAGTACTTTTTCTACATCTGATGTATCCGGTAGCATAGTAATGATAATGTCAGTTTTTTGTGCTACTTGTTTGGCAGAGACACAAGGTTCTCCTCCTTGGTCAATTAGTTCTTTAGGTACACCACTTCTTGAGTAGAGGAATACTGAGTTACTACCAGAAATTAGATTCTCAGCCATGGGTTTTCCCATAATACCGAGACCTATAAAGCCAATGTTTGCCATAATCTTACTTTTATTAAAAAACAAAGTTTACTGTTGCTAGTATCCATACTCTGTTAAGAGTATTCTCTAGGCTAAGCTTTTTTAAAGTTTAATACTTTATATGAGAATTACCCAAATAATTTGGCTAATTCTATGCCAGGGTCATTTGAACGCATCAGAGCTTCTCCTACCAGAAATGTATGGATATGATGATCACGCATCATAGTCACGTCAGATGGCACTAATATGCCGCTTTCAGTGATAACGATATATTCTGTTGAATTTTTAGTTTTACTCTGTGGAATCTGGCTAAGTAGATTTAACGTAGTGTCTAGCCTAGTTTCAAAAGTGTGTAGATTGCGATTATTAATTCCAACCAGTGGAGTATTTAATTGGAGTGCAAGTGACAGCTCAGCATCATTGTGTACTTCTACCAAGACTGCCATACCAAGCGAATGGGCCAGAGATTCCAGTTTAAGCATTTGTGAAACCACATTATTTTCTGATCTATTCTTTTCTGTGAATTGCGGAAAATCTAAGAATACTGAGACAATAAGTAAGATACAGTCTGCTTCCATAGCACGCGCCTCAACAACTTGATACTCATCAAGAATAAAATCTTTACGTAGAACTGGTAGATTACATGCTGCACGCGCTAGCTTTAAATTTTCTGCGTTACCTTGGAAGAATTGTTTGTCAGTCAGTACTGATAAACATGTTGCACCATGTGTTGCGTAGCTGCGAGCAAGGTCAGCAGGGTTGAAATGATCCCGTAATATACCTCTACTAGGGCTCGCCTTTTTGATCTCTGCAATGACTGCAGAAGAGCCAGTAGCGATTCTATTCCGAATAGCACCGGTAAAGTCCCGTGTCGGTAAAGCAGCTTCAGCTTCAGCTCTAATTGTCATCAGAGGCTTGATGTTTTTTGCAGCAGAAATCTCTTGTATTTTTACGGCAAGTATTTTTTGTAGGATATTAGTCATCTGTAGTCTTCATCAAATATTGATAAGTAAAATCCTCTTGAATTGAGAAGAGTAGAGAATGAAGGAAAGTTTTACTAATTAATCTTATTAGTAAATTGTATCAGCTCTTGTAGTTTTTCTCTGGCTAAACCTTTTTCTATTACTATGCGTGCTTTCTCAACACCTAGTTCCAGAGAACTTGTTATACCAGAAACATAAATTGCTGCTCCAGCATTAAGTAGCACAATATCTAGTGCTGTTCCAGGCTGATTTTCTAGAACAGATAGTAATATCTTTTTAGACTGTTCCCTATTCTGAACCGTAATAGATGAGATATCAGAAACTTTAATACCAAAGTTTCCGGGTTCAATGGAGTATTCAGTTATTTCTCCATTTCTAAGTTCTCCCACTCTGGTTTCGCATGCAGTTGTGATTTCATCCAGTCCATCATGGCCATGTACAACCATCACATGTTGGCTATTTAGACGTTGCAGAACACGAACTAATATACCAACAAGTTCAGGACTAAATACACCTAGCACTTGTTTTTTAGCTCCAGCAGGATTTGTTAGTGGCCCCAATATATTGAATAGGGTACGTACTCCAAGTTTATGTCGTACCGGCGCAACATTCTTCATCGCACTATGGAAATTGGGAGCAAACATGAAGCCCACACCAATTTTATTTATAGCCTGAGCTATTTGTCTTGATGTCTGATTAATGTTGACACCCAGAGCTTCCAGTACATCAGCACTTCCTGACTTACTCGAAACTGAACGTCCTCCATGTTTAGCAATACGAGCTCCAGCCGCTGCTGCTACAAATACTACAGCAGTGGAAATATTGAAGGTATGCGCAGTATCACCACCAGTACCACAAGTATCTACCAGATTTTGAGGGTTGGTGAGATCTACTTTTGTAACAAGATTACGTATAACCTGAGAGGCTGCGACTATTTCTCCGATAGTTTCTCTTTTAACTCGTAAACCAACAATGATGGCAGAGATAAGTTCAGGTGAAACTTCTCCCTCAATAATCTGGTGCATAAGTGAGAGCATTTCATCATGCAGAATCTCATGATGATCTATTACTCGCATAAGTGCTTCTTGCGGTTTCATGATTAAATCCTCTGCTAAGATTTCTAATATTATTTACTTATATTAATTACTGGGTAAGAAAGTTCTTAAGTAATTTATGCCCATGTTCAGTTAGGAAGGATTCCGGGTGAAATTGTATGCCCTGAACTGCTAAATCTTTGTGGCGTACACCCATAATTTCACCATCTTCGGCCCACGCAGTTATTTCCAGGCAATCTGGTATACTTTCACTCTCAATTACCAGAGAATGGTAGCGGGTAGCAGTGAATGGGTTTGGCAGATCATAAAATACACCAGTTCCATTATGAGAAATTAGAGTAGTTTTTCCATGTATCAGCTGCTTTGCATGAGTAATTTTTCCTCCAAAAGCCTGCCCTATACTTTGGTGACCTAAGCATACACCCAAAATTGGAATATGTTTACAATAGCGCTCAATCAATGGTACCGATACACCTGCTTCCATAGGCGTGCAGGGACCAGGAGAAATCACAATAAATGACGGTCTTAGCTTTGTAATTTCATCTGGCGTAATTTCATCATTACGGTATACCATTACCTCTTCCCCTAGTTCTCCAAAATACTGGACTAAGTTATAAGTGAAAGAATCATAATTATCGATCATCAGCAGCATATTAGCCTGTATACCCTATGTACATTGATATGTATATTAAATTACTGATTTAGTACCCCCATATGTATTTGGTCACCAGTTAATCTTGAGAGGTTATATCCCTGGTAGGAGCATCAAACAAAGCTAGCCAGAATTATGCCATGATAAACTGAAAATACCATAGATGAATTGGCGAATTCAATATGAAGAAACTACTGTTAACTATAGTGTTATGCGTTCTTAACAGTAATGTGATGGCTCAGTGGTCTGCAGTTGCTACTGCTACTGGCAGGATTTACTACACTAATCCAAACACTATTCGTAAATCAGATACCAAGGTAAAGATGTGGAGTCTGATTGACTACATTTTGGTTCAGGAAGTTTCTGCTGATACAAAATTTCTGTCACAGAAGTCTCAACAGGAATATGACTGTAAGGAAGAACAGAGAAGAACACTTTACTTTTCGTGGCATTCTGAAAATATGGGCAAAGGAGAGGTTATTTATATAGACAACAAACCTGATAATAATTGGAGTCCAATTCCACCTGAAAGTACAGATGAAATACTATGGAAATTTGCCTGTGGGAAGTAAGGAATGAATGTCCGCTTTTGGCGCAAAGCATTGGAATACTATAGATAGAATCAGGATAGCCAAATATATAGGTGAACTTTAAAGTTTTTCAAAGAATGTTCTTAAAGTATGAGCATCTATATAAATAATAACATCATCACGATTATCATCACCAACATATGACTTTCGACATTTAATCCTTTCAGGATTACTTTCATCTTCAACATATATTATTGATGGATATGGTGCA
The DNA here is from genome assembly GCA_965205785.1 of Nitrosomonadaceae bacterium. Taxonomy (GTDB): domain Bacteria; phylum Pseudomonadota; class Gammaproteobacteria; order Burkholderiales; family Nitrosomonadaceae; genus BJGV01. The sequence continues at coordinate 650,054 of OZ242188.1, read as the reverse complement.
TATTTTTGATAATGAAGATTTTCAATAGTCATAATAATAAGCTCTAATATAAGTTAACTAGTTTATTTTTGATAAAGCTTAGTCTGCTTTTCCACAATTGTTAAATTATCAGCATTAATAAAAAAAATCTTATCAGGTCGGTCATCCTCATATGACTCACGACATTTAATCCAGTCAAAACTAGTTGCATCATCAACATACATTAACCCAGGTATCCCAGCTTGTTTATATTGAACTAAATCACCATTTTCAATAGTCATAATAAAATTTATATCAATAAATTTAATCTTTCGTTAAAAATTGTCATAGCAATTGAGGATAATCACTTCAAACAATATCTTCTGTGAGAAAGCACACATTGTGCGAAAGTACACATTATTGGATAAATACAGAAAGTATCTTCCTGATGGGTAGGGTGAGCTGATACTCACCAATGACCGCTTTTGGCACAAAGTGGACATTCAGAAAATTAAATATGTTTCAAAATACTCACATTAACACTCCATTTTTTGTTTCTAAGAGTGGCGGTATTTTTGATTCCCCTAACTGTTGCCTCAAATCGATCTCAATTTTTCTACATACAGATGACATCGCAACATCTTCTAATTTTCCCTCAAATGGTTCTTCAGTTCGGCTTCCAATAAGTTCTGTAATTGTAAAAATTGTAGCTAAAATTATATAAATTGGTAGAGTTCCCCATCCAAGGTGCTGAACAAGTCCAAATGGAAGTAATAGTACGAAAATCCATACAAAAGATTTAGTAAAAAAACCATATTGGCGAGGCAAAGGAGTAGATTTGATTCTCTCACAACGACCCTGAGCAGCAAAAAATTCTTTTATGCTAACCATTAATCCATAGACATAGGCCTCTTTTTCTATCTGCCCTGACTTATATAGCTCTTGCAGGCGAGCAGATTGCCAATGATTTATTAGAGTTGCTTTATTTACTGCTGTATTTAGCTTATTAAATTCTGATTCTAATAGGTAAGGCTCTAATTCATTCCAGGTTTCTTCCTGTCTTAACTGCAAACGTAGGGCAGTAAGAAAAGCCAGGTGTCTATAAATAAGTTCCTTGTGTACTTCAACAAAGTCATTCTGTTTCTCTCGCTCATGTTCTGCTTGTAGTTGAATGTATCCCATTACTTGGGAGCCAAAATTACGCGAATAATTCATTAAATCTCCCCAAGCTGTACGAGCCTCCCAGTACCTGTTATATGCCTCATTGTTTCTGAATCCTAAAAGGATTGCTACGGCTATTCCTAAAACACTAATTTCGGATACAGGAAATGAAAGATGGTCGTAATAGGAATACAATGCACAAGCTGCAAATCCATAGATAATGAAGAAAAGAATATTCCATCCTTCAATTTGCAGGATCCATTTCAGACGTACAGATCGTTGGACTATCATGAATTAACTTATGTTTCTCGAAATCAAATAGAATTGATGATAAATATAAGTGTACATTAAATAGACATGGTATATATTTTGAATGTCCGCTTTTGGCACAAAGCAGACATTCATACAAACAGTTATTTTGAGTATTTCCTAAACTACCCAACCTTCCCCTCAAAAATACTTAAAAATTACTCCTAAAGTAGCAAAAATAGCAGGAGTAACAGTAGCAACTAGGACTAGTAGGCTACTAAAATTAGTGAAGATAGATGGAAGTGTTAAAACCTTCCCTGAGAAACGTTATAATCTAGACTCTCTATTTTATTTAGTATCTGTTGCAAAATGCTCTCCAGGCTACCAATCTTTTGTTCCATAGTATCCAATTTATAACTCATATTATTTAATTTAGTTTCTACTCCTCCAAATTCACCATTAGACATGTTGGCACCTCCTTGGTCAGACAAATAGATCAGAGCATCATACTTACTTCATTGCCTAGTAGTTTGCTCTTGGGTAGCATAATCCTGATACGTCGAGAGCGCCACCTGTGCCAGAATACCAATAACTGCAACTACTACCATCTTTTGGAGTAGGGTAAGACCGCTTTGAATTTTCTTTAATTTTCTCTGTCTCATAATAGGTAATAATTGGGATTAAAGAGAAGACTTATGGCTACAAATCAAAAACGAGTCCCAAAGCGGATTGTATTGGTTCTGGCAATAACTATATTGACCATTATTGCGTTTTGTGGAGATACAATCTCTTAATATCTGAACAGCAAATACCAGATAAAGTTCTCCCGTTTCTTTATCTACAGAAATAGAAACAACCCTCCATGCAGGTATGGCCTGTTACACGTGAGCAGAACAGAAAAAACTAATATATAGCCTCACAATATTTACATAACTAAAATTACTTACTTAAACTTAGACGCAATTATTTAGCGATGACTACTTTGTACCAAAACTAGATTTCATATCTTGATATAAGGTGTTTTCAATAGTTTATTCGCTATAAGCTAAGTATGATTTTGATGTAGAATAAATATAATTTACAAAGATTTGCTTTTAGTGGTTGGCCAGTAATAATTTGATCAGCTCGTAACCATTATAAGAATGTAAAATAATCTCATAATAAGTTAGGTAGGAGTGCAAAGGATAGATATCATGAAATATTGTATTATTTTTGTAATTCGACTTCTTCAATATTGGGTTATGTATACCCCGATTGAAAAAGGTCGGGATAGAATTACCAGTATTATAATTTGGCTGGATGATTGTTTAGAGTTCGGGACAAAATATGTACTATTTGTTAGGGATGGTCGTCGTTTCAACGTGGAAGCGGGTGAACGCCAATATCAAATGGGGATACTCGGATACGGCGATTTTGAGGCTCCCGAAACTAAAGTTATAAAACGATTATTACATGTGGGGGATTGCGCCATAGATGCAGGTGCAAATATCGGTTGGTATACTACATTAATAAGCAAAATAGTAGGTATAAGTGGATCGGTACATTCCTTTGAGCCAATTCCTCACACTTTTGAGATGCTAGAACTTAACTGTCAATTGAACAATTCTAAGAATGTAATTCTAAATAATATAGGACTTGCAGAGAAAACTGGAGAAATTGATTTTTTTATGCCTGCTAATGGTGCAAGTGGTGATGCAGGTATCCTCACTAGGGAAAATGAAGATGTTGCAGGCAGGACTATTCATTGCAAGTTAAATACACTTGATTCCTATTTTCTTGAAAAAGATGTAAAAAAATGCGACTTTATAAAAATAGATGTGGAAGGATCCGAACTTCTTCTAATCTCAGGTGCATTGAATGTTATTTCCAAACATCAGCCCATAATTTTAATAGAAATAAACCCACAAGGACTTTCTTCAATGAAAACGAGTGGTCGGCAAGTACTTGAAAAGATTCTGCTGTGTGGAGAATATCAATTTTTTGAAGTTTGTTCCAAAAAAAATGAACTGAAAAAAATAGAATTGTGTGATGTTGACTCCTTAGACACATATATAAATGTTTTTGCAATTGTTAATAACAGTGAGGCCAGGTAGATACCAGATCTGACATGATTGTTCTTAAACGATACACAAAGTTTTACTGTTCTTGAATAGGGAGTCGCCGCGCCATGGAATGAGAATACTATGTTAGAAACGTATTTAAGCTGTTATCCAGATTTCTCCGAACGTTCCAGATAAATAGTATTTCGATAAAAAGCTGATAGCCATTATTTTGTGGATGGGCAAATAGATTACAAAAATACAATGGCAACTATGCTATCCAGATACCTTATATCTATTCTTCAATAAGATCGTTATTACCACCTGATCGTTGAATTTGGTCGCGGATACGAGGGAGTGTTTCTTCATTCCTGTGGCGTTCTTCTACCCATTTACTCTTGTTCATCCTGGCTTTCTTTATTTGTTGTATGTATCTTTTATCTTTTAAGCGGTTGGTGGATGTAAGTTTAGATTCAATTTTATATGATGGTGTATATCCCTCCTCAGATTTATTATAGCCATGGTTCGATTTTCTATAGCCATCGATCGATGTATCATACCCGCGAGATGTCGTATAGCCGCCAGATCTTTCATAGCCGCCAGATTTTTCATAACCAGCGGATTTATCATAGAGCGAATTATGGCTGTCAGCAAATGTCGGGTTTATAAATAGCAACAACGAAATTACAGATAATATTTTCATGATGTTGTCTCTTTCCTTAAGAATACTTAATAAGACATTATTTATAGCATTTAGTCTTAAATAGGAAGTAAATTTTTCACATTAAGGCACATTTTTTTATCCTGTATTAAAATTTAGCAGTTTTTCTGGTTACATTACCAGTAACACAAGACTACACTTTCTATTTGTTCATTGAGGTCATAAGTCTCTGTAATTGTCTGTAAGCAACACTACTTAGCTTAAATTGCGCTGCTTCAAGTTCAATTTTCCTAGTTTCTACCCCAAATCCGGTCTTAAATTTAACTAACCCAGATTCCTGGTTCGGATCATCTGTCCCCCCCAGGTTATGAAAATTTTTTCCTTCCTGACGAAGAATACAAGCAATTTCATAAATAAGAAAATGAGATGCTCCGCAATCCATACCTTCCGGGTTGGTGCCCAGTGTATGGCTGTATCCGGCTGTTTCAGCCATCAAAATAAGGTTAGAAGATACTATCCGATCAGACAATACTGCTTGAAAAATTTCTCCGACACCTGATTCAGTTAATTGTAGGAAATCTTTAACGGGGGCAGATGTGGTTACATTCTCTCCCCGATTCTGTCGTCTCTGCATGGAAGAGCTAATTAATTGTGCGTGAGCACTGACAGCTTCCTTATCACAAGTACGCCGTATTTCTACCCCGGCCTTTCGAGCTCGTTTGATCCTGTAGGCGTGTCCTTTTTTCATTTTTGTAAATACATCAGGGTGAGTCAGATCCAGCACGTACTCCCATCGCAGATTACGATCTGTTTCATGATTTAATTGTGGAATTTTGCCACCTTGAGAGCAATAACTATGAACTGATAAATCAGTAACTCCCTTTTTGTGGCAGAAGTCTATTAGCTCTGACCAGAATAGAGCATTAGTTGGAATGTCAGGAATGGATGGAATTTCTAATGAGCGTCTAAGACGACCAGTTTTCATAAAGGCGGGGCAAAAAGTTTTGGACTGAGTATGGTTTTCGTATACAAAAATCCATGGTGTGAATCCCTGAGCGAGCCGGTAGCTCATATACTGAGCGGTATAGAAAGGATTTATTGGATTTAATACGGAAATCTCATTGATTAGAGATTGTGTCTTATCCGACACTGCTTTAAATTTTTCATTCATTTCATTTGGATGCCAGCAGATTCAGCCTGCAGCATCAGTGCATCGAGGAAATATTTAGTGGCCCAGTTGGGATATCCAGCAGTCATGTAGGGGCCAGTAATGGGATAAGATCCAGCCATCGCTCCGTCAATTCCATCAATCCCGGTATCAACGCGTTGAATAGTTTTGAGATAGTTTACGAGTTTATCTGCCGCTATACGGTAGTTTTGGTTTCCTCGTAACTTAGCAAGTCGATATGCAACAATTGCGATTTGTGCTGATCCGGTTATGCAGACCCAACGAACTGCTGGATGCCACTCAGAATCAAAACGACCTGCCAGATAACCATTTTCACCTATATTTGGCAAAATACCCTGTAAGCAGTGTTCACTAGCCTCTACGAAATCTTCACGACCAGTTGCAATACCTACTTCTAGAATACCCTGAGTCGTATAACCTATAGTATGTGTCAAGGGTTTGTGATGGTCATCTAGGCAATTTTCAGCAAACCAACCATTTTTTTTCCTCAGCTTTAAGGCACCTTCAACTGCCCGAATAGCAGCATCTGAATAGTACGAGTTTCCAATTAGTTTGCCGAGTCTATACATGGCCCAAGCACACAAAACATTGTAGGTTTTGATTGATTTGGCGCTGACGAACTCTCCATTGGTTTTGAACATTCCTTTATCATCGAGATCTTTTACTAGGAAATCTCCTGCTTTTTCTGCAGCATGTAAGATATCACTATCGTTATGTTCCTGAAGAACTGAAACAAATCCATCAAGTACCATACCTGTGTTAAATGTTGCAGGGCTCTGTTTATCAGGGGTAGTTACCTTGCCACCTTGGACCGCTCCACTAGACATTTGAATATTGGCCTCCCACTGAGCCATACGACTAGCTCGATCAATAAGATCGATCTGACCAGTAAGTCGTGCAAAATCAATAAAACTCGTCATTATGTAACCGGTTGTTTCAGGGTAGGAAACATCCCATCCATTAGCATGTGATACTGGGAAGTATCCGTACGAGACACCTCCGTCAGTTGTTGCATTTTGAGCAGCAATTAACCATCTGATTGCTGCTGTAGCACGCTCTACCGTTTCACCTGGAGTAGGTAATATTGATTTTGGTGAACGAAATTGATTTTCTAGAACAACATCACGGAATATGTGATTCTTGCTAAGAAGAATTGTTTTCCAGCGCTGAAAATCATGACCGGCATCCCAGTATTTTTGTTTGATTAAGCTTGGCAATGTACCGGTCTCCTATTCTGATTCTTATTGAATGTTGATTTTTTGGTTCTGCCGTTGCTTGTACCATTGTTCTAGCATCATCAACACCCAAACCATCGTACCGTGATAACCGGCATGCTCATTCAAATGTTGCTCAAGCAATTTATTAATAAAATCAGCACGAATAATATTTCGTGACTTTAAATCACTTAAACTATCTGCTGCTAAGGTTTTCAGTGGTTTATGCTTTTGAAGCCACACTCCAAAAGGTAGACCAAATCCATGCTTTTGTTTAGTGATAATTTCATTTGGCAGGAAATCCCGTAATGCTTCTTTAAAGAAATAACGTAGTTTTGTTCGTCTTAGTTTTAGATTTGGTTCAAGCTGTGCTGAGTAAGCTACAATTTGATCATCAAGAAAAGGAAAAGCTACTTCTACTCCAGCTAATTCGCATGATTTAACCACCTTAGGTAAATCATTATCAGCAAGAGTAAATTTAAGATCAAGACTCAGCATACGATTGATTAGACTTTGAGCGTGTGATTGGTTGTAGGTTTCATTTATGAGTTCTATCGGTTGTCCTGAATTAACTGTATTTAGGAATTCATTAGTAAAAACCTCCATATGACCATACCGCCCAAGTAAGTTATAAGTTTCAGTACGGGCCGGCATTGGTATCGTTGCTTGTTCAATATAACTACGGGCTTTGGAAATTATTGGTAAATTTTTACCACCTGGAATACCAAAAATTAGGGGCTCGAGAATTTGCTTACGTAAAACTGTAGGAAGGTGGTCGTAAAACGAGAAAATATATTGTTTTGCATAACGTACGTTACCACCAAATAATTCATCTCCGCCATCTCCACCTAGAAGCCTAGTTATGCCATCAGATTTGGCTTTACGCGCACAATAGAATGTAGGTATAGCTGACGAATTACCGAAGGGCTGATCAAATGTCGCTGCGATTTGTGGTATTGCTTCTACTATATCATCTGGGGTTACATAATACTCATGGTGTTCCGTAGAAAAGTGATTAGCTGCAATCCGAGCATATTCCATTTCATCATAGCCAGCTGCCTCAAAACCAATAGAATATGTACGGGCAGGATGATTACTAATTTCACTCAAAATTCCTGCTATTGTTGAGCTATCAGTCCCGCCGCTAAGAAACGCGCCAACTTCTTCGTCTCCAGCAGCTCTTTCTACACTAGTACGTAACACCCCAAGAAAGTCTTGTTTTAGTTCATCAAAAGGTCGCCGCTCAGACTCAATAAAACTTATTTCCCAGTACCTACCTGATTTTACTTTTCCTTGTTTGTAAATTAGGAATTCGCCAGGCAGAAGACGTTTCTGTCCCTGATATATAGTGCCAGGGCTCGGTATCATGTGGAAATAGACATAGTTATACAAACTCTGAGGATCAACTTCAGGCCGTGCCAGTGGGTTGGCGATAATCGCATCTGCCGATGTACCAAATACTATTCCTTGTCCTGAAGTTTGGTAGGAAAGTGGCTGTGTTCCCATTCGGTCTATCGCCAGAATGGCTTGACCGGAATTTTCGTCTAGAATACAGAGTACAAATGTACTAATTAGATCCGAAAATGCTTTTCCCCCATTTTTTAGCCAACTGTTTGCAAGCGTTTTTGCCATTCCATCAGTATGTGAAAGCTGGGCCAGATCAGGGTCTGAAAATTTAGCGCGACCCCATATAGCAGCCATGAGGCTTTTATTCTGATAAATATGTGCGCTCTCACTATTGGTAGCTACTGCTAAGGCACTGTTTCCTCCAACTAATATCTGAACGTTACTGTCATCACAGCGAACAAGTGGTCTGACCATTTGTTCAGCAAGCTGTCTGTTTTCAGTAGTTGTTGAACCATGGCCTATCCAGCCACATAGCCCGCTCACAACATTTCCTTTGGTATTGTTTGCATTACTATCCTATTATTAAAATAATTACTTCTTAAAAGTATTAGCTAGTAAATACTCCGCCCAGTTCTATAAGGTAATTGTATGGAAAAAGATAGCAACTTGAATTTCACTTAGTTCTCAAGTTGTTTTTTTCGTTAAACAAGTACTTCTACAGGTGTCGGGTGATTAAGGAACGATGTTGGACTGGCTGTTAAGCCATAAGCGCCAGATTGGAATACGACAATTAAATCTCCAATATCGGCTTTTGCCATTTCCACTTCATCTGCTAATAAGTCTAATGGAGTACAAAGCGGTCCTACTACCGAAACACTTTCTCTTTCATTTCCCGTGGCTTTATTACCAACAATTACAGGATAATTTTTACGGATTACTTGCCCAAAGTTTCCAGAAGCGGCCAAGTGATGATGTAAGCCTCCATCAGTTACTAAAAAAATCTGTTCTCTTGAAATTTTGCGTTCTAGTACTTTGCATACATAAATACCTGCCTCAGCTACAAGGTATCGTCCAAGTTCAATTGCAATTTTAGTATCAGAAAGATATTTTTTTGTATCTTTGATCAGCCGATTTAAATTTTTGCATATAGAGATCAGATCTAGTGATTTTTCACCTGGAAAGTAAGGAACTCCAAATCCACCACCAATATTAAGTAAGCGAACAGAATTAGGGGTATGTTTAGTTAGGCGAAGGCCGAGCTGTATAGTTTTCTCCTGTGCTTCCTGGATGGCAGCAGCGTTCAAGTTTTGTGAACCACAAAAAATATGGAATCCTTCAAAATCCAACTTAAGCTTATTGCAACGGGAAAGCATAGATGGCACACGCTCTGCATCAACACCAAACTGCTTGGGTCCCCCGCTCATTTTCATGCCAGAAGACTTTAATTCAAAATCTGGGTTGACTCGTATTGCTACCCTTGGGCAGATATCAAGATTCTTCCCAAGGATAGCAATACGTTCCATCTCTTGCTCGGACTCCATGTTTAAAGTGATTCCAGCAGCTATAGCACAGCTAAGTTCACTATCTTTTTTCCCCGGCCCAGCAAAACTAATCTGATTTGGAAGTATTGGGGTATCAAGGGCCACTCTTAATTCACCAACTGATGCCACATCTATTCCATCAACTAAGTTAGCTAGATGTTGTACAACTGCAGGCATAGGATTAGCCTTCATTGCATAGTGAATTTGTATTTCAGCAGGCAAGTGTTTACGCAAAAGAGCAACCCGTTCTGAAATCAGCTGTCGGTCATATGCATAAAACGGAGTTGTTCCTACTCGTTGTGCTAATCTGATTAACGACATACCACCAATTTGGAGGCAGTCTTTTTTCAGAGGAAACTGGGCCATAGGTGCATGTTGTAAAGATATTTTTCTCATGATTTAGCTTTCAATGGTATCGCTTTGAATTTCCTTGGCAAGTAGTTTCCGGTCAATCTTTCCGTTAGGATTACGAGGTAAAGGCCCTTCTCGTAGCAAGATCTGGTTAGGCAACATAAAAGCAGGGAGATTAAGTTTGCAAGCTGTCAGCAGTTTATCGGTGTCAAGGTTTCCGCCTTCTCGTGGTGTTACAATTACGACAATAGCTTGACCTAATACAGAGTGGGGGACACCAATTGCGACAGCTTCTCCAACAAGTTCAGTTGCATAAACCACTTCTTCTACTTCGGTGGGGCTTACACGGTAACCTGAAGTTTTTATCATTTCATCACGGCGGCTGATAAAGTATAAGTAACCTTCTTCATCCATACGTACTGTATCGCCAGACCACACTGCAATTTCTGGTATAGTAAGTCCTTCTTCTTGCTGAGGAAAGGGTCGGAAACGCACTGATGTTTTCTCTAAGTCGTTCCAGTATCCCATAGATACCAAGGCACCCCTATGTACTAATTCTCCTGGCTCACCAGGTGCACAATGTGTCCCATCTTCTCGTAGCACCAAAACCTCAGCATTAGGAATTGCCTTACCAATTGAATTTGGTTTGTTATCTACTTCCTGTGGAGGTAGAAATGTTGAGCGAAAAGCTTCGGTAAGGCCATACATTAGAAACACTTTAGTCTTTGGAAGGGCACTACGTAGCATATCTAGTGTGGCTTGAGGCATTGCGCCTCCAGAATTTGTAATATATCGTAGCGATGTAATTTTCGGCCATTTTAATTGAACTAGCTGCATCCACAATGGCGGCACTGCTGCCAGACCACTGATATTTTCTTCTACAACTGTGTTGATGACATCTCGTGGTAAAAGATGGTTCATTAAGACACAAGTAGCTCCGATGTGGAATGCTGTAGTTATTTGATTAAATCCATAATCAAAACTTAGTGGTAATACAGATAGAATTCGATCTTCAGGACTATTTTCTAAGTACTGAGCAACACTTTTTGCTCCTGCAACTATATTTCGGTGTGAAAGAACTACCCCCTTGGGCTTGCCTGTACTACCAGAAGTATAAAGGATTGCAGCCATATCACTATCAATTATATGGGATCCTCTAACGGAGGAAGAGGAAGAGGATACCTGCTCCCAAGGTATGATATTTAAGCCAGAAATAACAGGTAAATTCTCTGTTGGGCCAACTACAACCACAGTGTGTAAATCATGACATCGTGGTAGAACAGCAATGAGTAAGTTTAGTCTATCAGTTGAAGTTACTATAATTTTTACATTACAGTCACATAAAATGTAGGCAACTTGTTCTGGTTTGAGAAGAGGATTAACGGGTACAAATACCCCACTAGCTGCGGCGGATCCAAATAGAGAAATTACAGTTTCATGACATTTTTCAAGATAAACAGCCAGTCGTTCACTGCGATTGAATCCTAGGGAAAGCAAATTCGAGGCAACGTTTTCTACCTCACCAGCTAATGTAGCATAGTCCTTCCTAGAACCCTGATAAATCAGTGCATCTGAATCTGGAGTTTGGTCAGCAGATTTAGAAATTAGTTTATGAATAAGGTCAGACATTTATATGGGCTTGGTTTATATCAAACAATACGGATAAATAAATATTTCTATTGAGATAGTTAACAAATTATTTGATTCCATGGCGGTTCATTAGATCATAGACAGTAGGACGACTAACACCAAGTAATTCAGCAGTTTTTGCAATATTTCCATTAACCCTAGCCATTGTTTCTACCAAAGCATTTCGCTCTGCATTTTCACGAATTTGGCGTAGGTTAATTGGCTTGATTTGGGCTTTGGGAATTTCTAGCCCAAGATCTTCTGCACTTATTTGTACACCATCGGCCATAATGACTGCACGCTTGATACAATTTTCCATTTCTCGTATGTTGCCAGGCCATTGATGGCTTTCAATTGCAGCCAATGCTTCTTGGCTAAAGTTTAATGAAGGTATTTTTTCTTGCACACTAAACTTATTTTTAAAGAAATGTGCTAGTAATACGGCATCACCTAACCGGTCCCGTAAAGGGGGAATCTTAATTAAGATTTCGCTCAGACGATAGTATAGATCTTTACGGAATTGATTCGTTTCAATTAGCTCTTGTAGATTTTGGTGTGTTGCACAAACAATACGTACATCTACTGGAATCTCTTCACGTCCACCAATTCTTTCAATAACTCTTTCCTGTAAGAATCGTAGCAGTTTGGCTTGTAGTACAAAAGGCAAATCACTTACTTCATCAAGAAAAAAAGTACCTCCGTTAGCAAGTTCAATTTTACCTAAAGTTTGTTTGGCGGCACCTGTATAGGCCCCTTTCTCATAGCCAAATAACTCACTTTCTAATAATGTTTCCGGGATAGCTGCACAATTGATCGCAACAAATCGCTTATTCTTTCTCGTACTCAATAGATGGAGGGTTCTTGCCAATACTTCTTTTCCCGTTCCACTTTCACCTAATAGTATGACTGAGGTATCTGAGGGGGCAATCTTTTTAATATTACGACAAACTTTAATTAGAGCAGGATCTCGTGTAATAACTCCAGGTATCGCGCTCATCTGCCCCCCTTTCTCGATAATCAGAGTAGGGTCTTGTGTATAAATTCTAGATATTGTGCTCATCTTCCTCCCTTTCCTAATACAACGACCTCAATCGTATCTATAATTATGATGATATCGAGAAATAAACTATGATTTTTTACATAGTAAAGATCATACTGTAGCTTTTCGATTGCATCTTTCACTGACGAACCGTACCTGTATCGTACTTGAGCCCATCCGGTTATACCTGGTTTGATGCTATGTCTTGCATTGTAATAAGGTACTTCGGTACAGAGTTGTTCTACAAAATAAGGTCTTTCAGGACGAGGACCTACGAAACTCATCTCTCCTTTTAGTACATTTATTATTTGTGGAAGCTCATCAATTCTTAATTTCCTTATAACATTACCTACTCTTGTGATCCGAGGATCATTTGTTTCTGCCCATTGCGGCTTCCCTTCTTTTTCTGCGTTGTTTCTCATACTGCGAAACTTAAGAACCATAAATGTTTCGCCACCTCTTCCGACTCTTTCTTGGCGATAAATTATTGGAGTACCACTTTCAATAATGATGCTAATAGCAGCAATCAACATGATTGGAAGCGTAATTGTAAGGAGAATTACGCTTGCGATTAAATCAAAAGCTCTTTTAACAACTGATCTATATGAACTTTGATCGAATCCGTCACCAAAGACTAACCAACTTGGATAGAGAGTATTTACTCGGAGCTGACCTTTTTCACGCTCAAAGAAATCTGTTTCATCAGTTACCTTAATTCCATGTAGCTTACATTCCAGTAATTCTTGGATAGGGAAGCTATTGCCACGTCTATTCTGAATTGCAACAATAATCTCATTTGCATTAAATCGTTTAGCAAAGGATATTAGAGATTCTGATTCATGCTTTATTTGTATTTTTGAGGGGTCAACACAAGATTCTTCACCAGATATTGGGATAAAGCAGACTATCTTTAGACCTTTTTGGTCAGAATTAATTTCGTGGAGTTTGATACATTCCTGTGCTTTCATACCTGCACCTAACACTATTGCACGGGATTCTAAGAGCTCCAGATTAAGCCACATTAGAAGGATGCAGCGCGTAATAAGGAGTGTGGGTAAAGCAAGAAACATTGCTATGCCTAACATCCCACGACCAAAATACAGTGTAGGTAACAAGTAAAAGATTAAAGTCATAAAGCCGAAACTCAGTACCATCGCTGGCATAAGACGTATCAAAATAGCTTTGATATCTGGCCTGGATTCTAATTGGTACATTCCAATTGTGGCCATACTAAGTATCAGGATGATGGTGAAAGTAGAAGCTTCAGGAAAAAAGTGTGCAAAAGTTTCATAAGAAACTGACATTTCATCATCATCAGGAAAACGAACAAATGCACTAACATAGAAAACCATCATTAGTGCGAAGATTTCCGTACTAAAGAGAAGAAAAACAGTTCGAGAAATGTAGTGATTATAAATACGAAGCATTATTAACTCTTTTAATTTCAGTCCTCTCAGTTCAATCTATATAAAATATTCCGTGCTATTTAGATAATACTCAGCATAGGATTATTTCATGATTAAAATATATACTCTGTTAATAATTCACGCTTATAACGAAATAGATTAATTCATAAAAATTGAATTAATATGTTATTAAACAAATAGTTATCTAATTCTAGAGTATAAATACAAAAATTTTGTTACTAATATGCTTGTTTTGGTCAGTGATTCAATACTATATACAGGTAGATATCCTGCTAAATTATTCAGGGTATATTTGAGAGAGAGTTGAAAGCAGATTTGCCATAGGACTATCTATTATCTTGGTGCAGCATTGATTAAGGATAACTACAGGAGATGATGAAGGTAATAATATTAATTTTTTATACAATACAATTTTGTATTTAACTTAATCTCCCTAGCCCCTGTTCTGCAAAACGCCATGCAGTATGCATGAGTCGGGAGCGGAGAGAATGTGTGGGATGTTTTTTTGGTATTGTTTTAGTATCAATATCAGAGAAAAGTGCAGTATGAAATTTATCTTGATTAGTAGAAAGGAATTTACATAAAAGTTGGAATCGCTCGATATTAATCTTGTCAGGTAAAGGCATAAGTGAATCCCTCTTTTTTTTGATTAATTCAAAGCTATGAAGTACCACAACAAAAGAGAACCAACCAGCTTTCCAGGCATCTAATAGTGCTGTTTTTAATTCATAAAAAGAGCATGCACAAAGTTGAGCATGACGGTGATGGCCAGGGTAATCTCGAAAAAAAGAAATTGGAAATTCCCAAATACCTTCTATTTCCTCAGGCTGTAGCAAAAGTTGATTAGTTTGAATAGCACAATCAGATTCAAGATAGCACGGGTTGTAGCTTGTATCATAAATAATGCCGTTTTGTAAAAGCGCACGTAATGTATCGAGATTTGCACCGTAGCTTCCGGCACGGAAGGCTTGGACATTTTCGACTCCAGCAGAATTTAGATTTTGTATTCCTTTTTTAATCAGTGCTTTTTGCTCATCAAGCGAGAACTGATGCATAAATTCTTTAAATTGTGTTGGGATATCATGGTTTCTAATTTCACTGAGCCATTCGGTATGTAAATGTAGTTGAACGTCGTGGCCATAATTTTGGATCAGACCAACAATATCAGTTAATGTAGAATTTCCAACTCGATTAGAGAAGAGGGCTTCGACAAAATAATTGGCTTTTAAACCATGTTCTTTGAATTTTTGTATTTGATAAGGTAGCCCAAAGTCTCCTTCTGGAGTAGTGCCATAAATATAAGATGAAATTTCTTCAGTAAAATCAGATTTATCTGAAGGTAATGCTTTTACAGGCCACCCTTGTGAATGTGGCCATATCTCAGTATCAATTGTGATAAAAACATTTAGCAAAGTAGCTTACCTATTTGTTAGTTTTAATATTGATCCTGACGTATATCATGTCCATTTTTTCTTATGTGCACCCAATTTATTTTTGTGGAGCCAGGTTGCGCAGAAATGATTCAAACATTAGTAAAGTCCACAATGGAGCACTATAATCACGTCTCCCTGATTGATGCTGGTCAAGCATTTCTTTCAGGAAGGCTTGATTAAAGATCCCAGTATTGGCCAATGTAGGGCCCATTAAGGCTTCGTATACTCGTTTACGTAACGGGCCACGAAACCAATTAGCTAAGGGCACTGCAAATCCCATTTTATCTCGATATAGGATGTCACTTGGAAGATGGTTTTCAAGCGATTTCTTAAAAATATATTTTCCCTCATGGCCTTGTAGTTTTAACGATGGGGGAATACTCGATATCCATTCGACTAATTTATGATCAAGTAAGGGAACGCGTACTTCTAGAGAGTGCGCCATACTAGCTCTATCAACCTTAGTAAGAATATCCCCGACAAGATAAGTTTTCATATCAAGGTACTGAACTTGGGAGAGAGCGTCTTGTACAGGGCACTTATCAGCATGGAAGCGTAAAACTTCAACAGCCTGATATGATTGTAAGCTACGCTTAAATGAATTACTAAATAATTTTTTACGCATCTTATCTCCCATAATAGAAACACTATGGAAGTAGCCTTCCACAGAGTCACGTGAGAGTGACTCAAATGTAGATTTTGCGCGCAAGAATTTAGGGGCCCAATCAGCTTTTGGGTAGAGATCTCCCAGTAAACTGAACAATGGTTTTCGTAGTCTAGGAGTTAGAGCAGATCTCAATCGCTCTTCATAAAGATGCCAGCGATAACGGCGATAACCTGCTAAATTTTCGTCACCTCCATCTCCAGATAGTGCAACTGTTACACGTTTTTTTGCAAGTTCACATACTCTGTAGGTAGGCATAGCAGAACTGTCTGCAAATGGCTCATCGTAAAGAGAAGCTAATCTGTCAATTAAATCAAAATCATTTTTATCTACCTGTTCTACGTGGTGTTGAGTGTGATAGTGGTCAGCTACTTTTTGTGCGTGTTGTGATTCATTAAAAGCTGGATCACCAAAGGAAATAGAACATGTATTGACGGAATCTTTCATTAGACCAGCCATCATTGCAACAACTGCACTAGAATCAACTCCGCCTGATAGAAAAGCTCCCAAAGGTACTTCTGACATAAGACGAATCTTAACTGCCTCTTGTAGACGAACAATCAGTTCTTCTTGTGCCTCCCGTTCACTGATGGAGCATCCAGGAGAAAAAGGTACATCCCAATATTGACTTGGACTCGGTAAAGGTTGGCCACGATGTAATGTCAGACTGTGTCCAGGAGAGAGCTTGAATGCTTGTTTAAATATAGTTTTTGGCTCAGGCACATAGCCAAAAGAAAAATATTCTTCTATAGCATGGGGATCCATTTCTCGTGAAAGATTTGAATGGGCAAGTAATCCTTTTAATTCAGAAGAAAAGATAAACGTTCCATCATCAAGAGATGCATAATAAAGAGGCTTTATTCCAAGACGGTCTCGAGATAGAAATAAGATTTCTTGATTCCGATCCCATAAACCGAAGGCGAACATCCCGCGAAAGTGATCAACACAGTTTTCACCCCATTCTTCCCAGCCATGTACAATAACTTCAGTATCAGAATGGGTGCGGAAGGTATGACCAAGTTCCGTAAGTTCTGCAGCAAGATCCTGGAAGTTGTAGATT
The DNA here is from genome assembly GCA_965205785.1 of Nitrosomonadaceae bacterium. GTDB lineage: Bacteria > Pseudomonadota > Gammaproteobacteria > Burkholderiales > Nitrosomonadaceae > BJGV01. The sequence goes on along the minus strand of OZ242188.1, from coordinate 633,092 downwards.
TCTCCATTAAAAACCACTACTACACTGCCATCCTCATTAAAAAGTGGTTGGTGCCCGTCAGAAACATCGATTATAGAAAGTCTGCGATGACCAAGGCCCAATCCAGGTTCTATATGTAACTCTCCCTCATCTGGCCCACGATGGAATAAAGTTTGGTTCATGCGACCAAGAATCTTCTTGTCAATTTCACTTTTGCCACAGGTATCAAACAAACCGACGATTCCACACATACTTATTTCCTCATTTGGGTAACATTCTTTTATCCTAAAGCTTTGTCATAGACTTTAAGATAACTATTAGTCATAGTTTCCATGCTGAACCTTGATTCAATTAGCTTCCTTGCAGATTTACCATGATTATCAAGTAGGCTAGCATCTCTATAATAGGTAGATATTGCGTCAACCATCGTTTCGGGCATACCGGGGGGAACAAGTTTACCTGTGCATTCTTCTTTCACTAATTCTGTATTCCCACCAACCCTGGTCGCTACTATAGGTAAACCAGTCGACATAGCTTCTAGAATAGTGTTTGAGACTCCTTCTCCAAGAGAAGGAAGCACAAATAAATCCATGGTACGCAATAATTCAGGAATGTCAGAGCGTTCACCTGGAAGCCAGGCTTTAGCTTCAGCACCAGCTTCACGTAACATTTCGATGCATTTTTTTCGAGAGTCACCTTCTCCAACGATCAGAAGGCGCAAACGGCTTTGCTGCGTAGGTTCCTTTTTTAGTAGTGTTAGAAATACTTTGACTAAATTTGGGTAATCTTTTACAGCGGCCATTCTTCCCACACTTCCTATAACAAATGAATCTTCTGTAAAGAATCCTTCTGGGCCAAAATTATTTGGCGGCCTTTTACTACGTGGGTAAAAGGTATAACTATCAACTCCGTTATAAATCTGATCAATATGGTCTGGCTCTACACTAATTGTGTTGATTAGCCAGTTCTCAAGATCCTTACTTACAGCTATGAAGTGATTAATAGCAGGACGAATTATTTTTCTCAATAAATTATATTTTAGGTTTTTTCCATGGAGATCAAAAATATCTCTACCATGTTCACCATGTATTCTTGTCCGAATTCTTGCTGCAGTAGCAATTATTTGTCCCTCAATAGTTGCCAGATTTCTTGTGTGTACTATATCCGGGTTAAGTTCTTTCAGAGTTCTAAAAAGATTTACATAAAGTCTGAGGTCTCGGCCTTCACGCTTATTTAGCGCAATAATTTTTACATTCTTTCTGGTTATACGATTCCTGAAATCAGAATAACCCTTTAGGCATATGATGGCATGCCGGTAGCGATCTGAAGGGATATGGTTGATCAAGTTTACAAGGCCATTTTCTAAGCCACCTACACCTAAGTGATGAATTATATGGACAATGAGAGGTGGTTTTTTATTAATTTCCGATGTTTCTGTCGGATTCTGTGTGGGGTTAGCGGCTCCTTGCATCTTTACGGCCTTTTATTATTATAGTCATCATATCACTTAGAAAACTATGGAAGCTATTCAGTTACATTTAGTAATTAGAAACAATATTTACGTTACTTTATTATTAGCGGCACCAGGAGACCTAATATTAAATATTGTAAATTAGTTGGCTTTACTAAGGTTCTTGTTATCCAATTTTATAAAATATTATTCATCAGGCTCTTTATAAGATCTGCATGATTATGACATTCCTCTTTATGATATAGATAGATCTTGTATCCTGTTAAGGCATTTCTACCAGTAGTATTTGTATCTTCTTAGAGTAGTAATTTATCAACCTGATTTAGAATCTTTTTCCAGCTGTAGTCCTCCAAAATACGTTCTCTTGCGGCATTGCCTACTTTCATATTTACCTCGCTTTTAATCTGAGTAACAATACGATCAACAAATTCTTGCTCGTTATTTTCTACAAATAATTCTTGACCGTGAAGAGCTTTGATGCCTTCTGCTGCTTGGGGGGAAGCGACTACCGTTTTTGCCATCGCCATTGCTTCAAGTACCTTGTTTTGTATACCACGCGCAATACGTAATGGAACTACTGCTAAGGTTGCATGAACAATGTAGGGTCTGATGTCTTCAACTGATCCAGTTACTGTAACTCCAGGTATCGAAGAGAGTGCTGTGACCTTGGCGGTTGGTTTACTACCTACAATATAAAATTCAACTGATGGAAGTTGACTGCGAATCAGAGTAAAAATATTGTGGGTAAACCATTCAACTGCATCAACGTTGGCCCAATAATCCATTGCTCCAGTGAAGACTAATATATCTGCACTACTTTGATATGGATTGGTATTAACTTTCTCTGGCAGAAAAATATTCTGCATTGACACCATTATTGAAATAGGTGACTTTTTTTTCTGATTCAGGAGCAAGATTTTTGAAAAATTTTGATTCTGTTTCAGAAACAAAGGTTGAAGCATCAAAGATTCTAGCTATTTTCCTTTCATATTCTAATAGAAGATTTGATTCTCTCTTGTAGAGCCAGCTTAGTGGCCAGGGCTTTGTCTTCGAATATTGTTTCCATTTATCTGAGTCAACATCAACAAAATCAATTACACAATGAGTTGAGTTGGGGTTTTTTACATATTGCGCCATAGCTGAGGAGAACACCAGAATATTCTTAATATGTCGTGCATTCAGCAAATTATTTACCCATTTTTGTAAACCTTTATCTTGGTAATAAGGTAAAGTTAAAGGCTGGTTAGTAGCTATACCTGAAAGACTACGTATACGGGAAACTTGCGGATCGAGTTTGACAAAACAGGTTTCGCTGCAGATTTTCTTAAGCTCTTCAACATATTCCCAATCTTTCTCATCATCTATGAAAGTTCCTAGATGAATTTTATGATTCTGACTTAAGTGCTTGAGTATGTGGTAGGAGCGTATTTTATCTCCTTTATTAGGCGGGTATGGAATTCGGTGGACGAGATATAAGAGTTCCTGCATTTGATCTAACCCAGGTTTCTTACAATATATGGCCCAATGAGATTTGCCACTGTAAGAGGTAGTTTCTGCCAGGTCTTAATAAAGATCTGATATTTAGGATTTAGTGGATTATGATCTGGTATCTTATTAGATTGATAGAGATGGTATTCGTAATAGAGTTGTTGAGGCTCAAATCCCCAGTTCTTCTTGAAATCAAAAGATCCTGTATTGCGTTTACTACGCCCAAAATCAAAGACTTTATATCCTCTTTCACAGGCGCGGCGCATAAGTTCCCAGTACATGAAATCGTTACTTGCTAGGTATCGTGCTTCACTTGTTCCGCCACCATAATATGGCAATATCTCATCACGAAAATAAAAACTCATTACACTACTTATAGTACGCCCGTTCTTGGTGATCGTTAGAAGTTCACAGTCGTCAGGAAAAACTTGTTTGAGTACACGAAAGTATTCTTTCGAAAATACTGGTGTACCAAGACGGTGCACACTTGTCGAATAGGCAGTATAAAACCGCTCAGTGTCTTGATCTATGACACTTTGTAGTCCTGCTTTTATCCCCTTTCGTACCATTGCACGTTGTTTTCTAGGAATAGCTTTCATATTCTGCTCTGTTTCAGAATGGATCTCTTTACGAAAGGTTACATACAAATCCTTAGTTGGCCAATCTTGGTGTCGCGATTCCAGATTTCGGTATTCAAGATAGTCAACTCCTAACTGTGAAGCAAGCGTCTGAGCAGCTTGGTCAAGTGCCCACCTAGCTTGCTCAGAAGTTGCGACGATTCCACCGTAAACACAGAATGGTAGAGAGCTTAGGGAATGGCCAAAAAGATAACTGTTGATTTCAGCTAAGGGTAATACACCTTGAATATTTCCTTTTATAGTAACGTATAGGAAGTAAGTTTTATGTCCCATTGCCTGATTAATGACCTTTTGCCAACCTGCACGGTGGAAGAAGGTGGCATCCGGGCAGGATAATACAAATTTATCCCATTTTTGTACATCCTCAGTTTGTAGTTGATGGACAGATAATTCAGAAATTTGAGGAATATCTTGGTTTCGATTATCAGAGATATCAGACATGGAACTCATTCGTATTATTCCAGAAAGATCCGATCCATTCGGTCCCAGCTGAAGTCTCTAGTGAGCGCTTTGATCCGTCCTTCCATATGACGAAGATTGAAATAATGGCGAAATTTTGTCTTAGCATCAATACCTTGCTGACGAGGTTGCTCATAGTCAATCTCCCAGGGGTGGAAATAGAAGATTGCAGAATGTTTTTCTAGTTGATTTATTCTTTGAAGTAACCAATGTGAAAAAGTATACGGCCAGAGTCTGAAATAACCGCCACCACCAGCAGGAATATTTCTCTTAAATAGACACACTGTTGTTACAGGTAGCTCTAGTAGCCCACCGTTATTTTTTGGATAAAATGCAAAACGTGGTGCATCTGGCATACCATAATGATCATGCTGGATAGGATAGATACTCGAACTGTAGCGGTATCCAGCTTCTTCAAGTAAGTCTAGTGCCCATAGAGTTTTACTACCTATGGAAAAGCTGGGTGCACGGTAACCAAGTACCTTTTGGCCACTGATATCTTCTAGCAAAGCTTTACTACGAACAATGTCATCAAGAAATTCCTGAGGTTCCTGGTCAGAAACGCGTTGATGAGCCCATCCATGACTGGCAAGCTCATGACCATTAGATACAATATGCTTTACCATGGCGGGATAACGTTCGGCAATCCATCCAAGAGTAAAAAAGGTCGCTTTAGCTTGTTTTTCATCAAGTAGGGCAAGGATACGATCAATATTCCTTTCTACACGACATGGTATAGTTTCCCAGGATTCTCTTGGAATGTGTGCAGCAAAGGCTGAGACCTGAAAATAATCTTCTACGTCGACAGTCATTGCGTTGCGTATAGGTGTCGAGCCCATTTGTTATTCCCTATTTGGTGTAAACATGATCATCGGCTTTTTTTTGCCAATTCTTTAATCATGAGATTACTCTTACTTTACTATCACATTGCCTGGACTAGTATGTGAAATACGGATTGTGATATTAATGAACTGGCTACTTAACACGGGAATCCGCATCAAAATTTATTGTTCTGGGTTTTCTTTGTAAGGGCTTTTTTTTTACCTTAGTTGAAGAGAGTACTTTTTTAAGTAAATCTAATACTGATGTGATAGAGCTTTCCATTTTAATAAGTCGATCATCCATTTTTCTGAGTTCAGGAGCATTTTCTTTTTCTTCACTTGCATTAGTTATTTTTTCTGATATCTCAGGGATTTTTGTTTCAACAATAGGCATATCGTATTCTTGCTGAATATCACGAATGACATCATTAACTTCTTTAGCACGAAGTTCATGAATTTCTTCAAGACAACCCATTAAGAGTACTCGTTCACAAAGGGTATTAATTTTACGCGGTATTCCACCAGTATATTCGTAGATTGCTGTAAAGGCATCTTCGCTGAAGGATGGATCATTGTTCCAACCAGCAGTATTTAGCCGATGCTCAATATAGGACCTGGTTTCAACAGGATCCATTGGTCCCAGATGATAGGTGGCAGCAACTCTTTGCCGTAGTTGTTGCATATCTTCACCAAGTAAAATTTTTCTGAATTCAGGTTGACCTAGCAAAAAAGTTTGTAATAAAGGTTTCTTGTCTGTTTGATAGTTTGACAACATTCTCAGTTCTTCTACCGTGTGAGAAGAAAGGTTCTGGGCTTCATCAACTACTAGCAGCGCACGTTTTCCATTTTGATCACACTGGTGAAGAAATTTTTCAATTCCAATTAGTAAAGAAGCTTTGTCGAGATTTTCATATGCAAGTCCAAAAGCAGCAGATACTATTCTCAAGGTATCATCCGAATTAAGGCCTGTGTTAGCAATTTGTGCAGCTACAACTTTATCAGACTCCATCTTCTTAAAAAGATTTCGTACCAGTGTGGTTTTTCCTGCACCAACTTCACCTGTAATAATAATGAAGCCTTCCTCTTGTGCCATTCCGTATTCAAGGTACGCCATTGCACGTTTGTGACCTGCACTACCAAAAAAGAAATCTGGATCAGGCTTTAATTGAAATGGTTTTGCACTTAGATGATAATACTCGGTATACATATTAGAATCTCGCACTTACTGACGCAGTAAACCTGTTCTCTATAAATTCAGCATTAGGATCTTCAGATCTACGATCATTTCGACGATAGCTGAGCAAAGCAAAGATATTCTCTGTAAGGTCCCTTGAAACACTAAACGTAAATAGTTTGATAGTGTCTCTTCTATTAATTGCGGCAAAAACGAGACGGTTATAAAGGAAATTGGCATTGACACGGGTACGAGGGGTAATCGCATAACTCCACAAGGCACTGACTCCATTTTGTTTTACATTTGCTAGTAGTCCTCCCCCAAGCACAGCATCTAATAGTGGCCTGTTATCTATTGGTCGGCGTGTTGTATGAAATACTCTGATTAAGGCAGTATTTTTTGCAGCGTTAAAGCCAATAGATGATTCAAAGTTTTTCTGAAGGAAAAACCGGTTAGTAAGAAACGCCGAAGCATTTGCAAGATTAGGTGGAAGTCCAAGCTCTGCAATAAGAAGTTGGACAAGTTGAGTGATTTCTGCAGGACTTGTGCCTGGTGGTGCTTGTGCTGTAAAAAGATCAGTTAGAGCAGTGACTGTATTATTCGTTGCATCAACATTTAAAAGATTCCATGCACTGTTGATATCTTCTTTGTAGTTTGCATTCAACACAAATAAACGCGTTCGATGGCTTGCATTTGCAAAATACGTATCACCAAAGAATCTTTGCCCGACAGATCCTTCTATACTTGTTCTTGGTGTTGGAGCCCAAATAAAACCAGCCGACCATCTTGCACCCCTCGGTTTATTTAAGGTACCACCACCAAAAGTATTATTTTCGTAGCCTCCGGTTCCTGTTATTCCAAATCTTTTGTTTAAATTATAACGAACATTGGCCACTCCAGTTTCTAATCTGACGCTATCATTTCTTAGGTCAAAATCAATGTCTTGCCTAGTATAGTTAAGCCCCCATTGTAGAACTTGGAAGGCAGGACCACTGAGAATAGAACCATTATAGGAATTAGTCTGGCTATTAAAGAAGGTAGTGGATGCATCCGAATCTGTCATAATTCGTGCATAGCGTGCTTCTCCGGTTGCCAAATCTCCAAATCTCCTACGACATAAGGGCTCAATGAATATTGCCTTATGTTAGATAGGTTACCTGTAATATTAACGTCATCTCCCTGCGGGCCAAGTAATGATCTGTTTATTTGCTGCATTCTGACGTTTCCATCAACGAATAAAAAATCCTCCACTAGCTCGGCACGGTTTTTCGCATCTAGATTATGTAGGGTTCGGTTCTGCTCAGTAGCGTTCTGGAAGACCACATTAATTAATCTGTAATCAATTTCACTTTGAAATCGGCGTGATGTGTACTTCGTGTATATCCCGGGAACAAGTCTGGTAACAAAATCAGCTTCTTTCGCCGGATCACCTTTAGGAGACAACCTTACATTATCAGTAAAGATCAAATCGGTTGTCATATTGGGGACGAACACAAACTCACCAGCATCGGAGATAGATGGCAGTGCCAGTAAAGCTGTCGCAGTAGAGTATATAGCTAAGAATAATAAAGCTCTAAAGTTGCAGCTATTTTTAGTATGGTTCGTAGGTGACATATAAATCATATTGGAGAATGATCTTGCTCTGCTACAACCTTATTATATAACGATTTTGCAAGATACTTTCTGCCTGAGAGTCTCCCTAACGGTTTATTACGTTATTTTCTCAGCTTCTACTTCTTTAGTATGGCTCGTAGGGGACATACGAATCTTGCTCAGAGAATGATTTTGCTTTGTTATATACTAAATTTACTGCTTCACAAGATTCTATCTGCCTGAGAGTCTCCCTAACGGTTTGTTGTGTTGTTTTCTCGGCTTCTACTACTAAGACAATTTGTCCCATTTGACTTGCCATAACCCGTGCCTCACTTGTCAATAGTAGGGGTGGTGAGTCAAAGATTATAATACGATCTTCATAACGGTGTACTAATTCCTTTAGTAATAAGCCCATGGTTTGACTTGCTAGTAGCTCATTTGCATTTGGGTGTTGGCTTCCTGCTGTCAAAATAGAAAGTTTTTCAATATTAGTTTTGATTAAAACTTCTGACAAGTCGAGTTTATCATCGAGAAGAACATCAAGTAAGCCCTTATCCGTTCCTAGTCCGAGAATTTTCGGTACCATAGGTCTTGCAACATCAGCATCAACCAAAAGGACCGTATGGTCCATCTCCATTGCAATACTCATTGCTAAATTGACAGCACAAAAACTTTTACCTTCACCTGCAAGGGAACTAGATACCATAATCAGGTTGCCATTTTTGATTGCCCCTGCACCTTTGTTGAAGGAATTCATGAGTAATGGTCGTTTAATCACTCTGAATTGCTCAGTTATTGTAGTCTTTTTATCCTCAGGAGTAATGATGCCATAGTGACGCAACTTGGAAAAATTTAGTGCAAGTCGCTTTGGCTTTATTAATTTAGTTTCCGTGTTTGATGCCCGAGATTTGGTAATTGTATCTACGGGTGCAATATTTTCTATGGCAGTAGAGTCTTGTTTGCTATCAAGTTTATTTGCAGCATTCTCAATAATGCTGACATCATCTTTCAGAATTTGACTATCAAGTTTAGCAGCTGCTTTTTCAATAATACTCATATTGTCTCCAGATAGTCCTTATTTTGGACCAGGCTGTACCAGTGTAGTTTTTTTAATTTAGTTTCCAAAGTTGCTAAATTCCTATGTCATTTTTACCATCAAAACCCCATAAAACCCTAACAACGATAATAAAGACAGGCCAAGGGCATAGAGACGTTTTTTACGTTCTGATTTTTCTTTGTGAGTCCAGATCATGGGAACCGTACCCAGTACTGGCATGCCGGTTATTTCTCTTAGTTTACCTTGGCTATGGAATGATGGCCTGAGTTGATTAAGAGCAAATGCAATTCCAATTCCTGCCGCCAAGGCTATAAAGAATGCAACTGAATATAGTTGTGCACGATCAGGGCCAATAGGTATTTCAGGAACAGTTGGTGGGTCTATGATCTTAAATGACATTAATTTAGAGGCAGAGTCTAATTTGCCAGATATTTTTGCTGATTCACGACGTTTAAGAAGCTCCTGGTAATTAGCCTTATTTACCTGATAGTCACGATTTAACTGAGCAAGAGAAGCTTCTACTTCAGGTACTGAATTACTCAGAGACTTTAGTTTATTGTAGCGTTTGGTAAATTTCTCCACACGGGCTTTCATGGAAGCCACTTTAGCCTCACTTTCTGCAAGCGCCAGATTAAGTTGTTGGAGCATCGGGCTGTAGTTTTTACCGATGTCAAAACCTCCTGATTTCATAACTTTGGCTTCTTCTATTTTACGTCCCTGGAGTTGATTAATCAGTCGTTTAGTAGCAATGATATCGGGATGCTTATCAGTATAATTTAAGCTCAGTGCGTCCAGTTTTTTCCTTAGCTCAGCGATTCTGGCATCGATTTCCACATTAACTATAGATGACGGATCAATACTACTAGCACCATTTTCTACCGCTAGGAGTACTGGTTCATCGCCAGTAATTTGTTGTTGAATAGAATCACGTGCACGCTCAGCTTCCCGTAGGTCCAGTTTTGTTTTATTGAGACTTTCTAAAGCTTTTCCTACCTGAGCGTAATAGTCACCACCCTGTTGAGGCATCAATCCAATGTTCTTTTGTTTAAATGCTTTTAGTTCATTTTCCTGTTTAATCAGTTTCTTTTCATAACCTTGGATCTGTTCATCAAGAAAGCGAATCACAGACGCGGGGTCCTCACCGTTATCACTCATACCTACGAATATTGTTAACAAGGACTCAACAACACTTTTAGCAAGATTTCTATCCGAGTTGTTGTAAGTAATCGTAAACAAGTTGTTAGTACCAGTTGTTTTGAGTTTGATACTTTTCATAAGATCACTAACAACCAACTTGTTGTCTTTTCCATTCGTAGATTTAGTATCTGACTCAACCATACTTACCACTCTTTCAACATTTGGCCGGCTTATCAGGGTACGACTCATAACAGAAACTTGCTGCTGCATATCAGGAGCAAATGTCAATCCTTGCATAAGAGGTTTTATGGCACTTTGGGTATCAACATGGATTCTTGCTGAGGCTTGGAAATCATTGGGCATATTGTAGACAAAAAACCATCCAAAAATGGCAACCACCCAAGCTGCAATTACCGCAACCCAGCGATACTTCCATATCCCTTTTACGTGAGCTAATAGTTGAGTAGAAAGATCATCCATAATATTAGGTGCTCCAAGATATTATTTTGTAGTATTGGCTTTTCATAAAAACTGTTTCCATTAATGTTGCTTCCTTTCCCTTGACCTTAAATGACTAGGTGGTTTTAATTAGAAGAAGCTTTCTGGTATGACCAGAACGTCTCCCTGACGCATAGTTACATTGGCAGATACATCACCATCTCTGACTAGGTCACCTAGCCTGACGCTATATTCTTTTTCTTCTCCGCCAGTTTTACGAATAATCCTGGCACGGTTACCGTCTGCAAAATCTGTAAGGCCACCAACTGCAATCATAACGTCCATCAAAGTCATTTTTTCACGATAGGGTAGAGCTTGTGGCTCAGAGGCCTCACCCACAACCCGGATCTGTTCACTATATGGACCAACAAATCTTTTTACGATAACTGTTACAACTGGTTGCTGAATATATTTGGATAGTCCTTCTTCAATGTCTCGTGCTAATTGCGTAGAAGTTTTTCCACTAGCTGCTAGATCCTCCACCAGAGGGGTAGTGATTTTTCCATCTGGGCGAACGGCAACTAACATCGATACTTCAGGATTGCGCCAGACAATAATATCTATTTCGTCACCTGGTCCAATCAGATAATCATGTTCAGCTACTTGTCCCTCTCCTTCAAGCGAAGGATACGGCCAAAGGAGTGAGCAGCCACTAAGCGTAAAAATAGGAAAAATGATAATAAAGCAGGATAACCACCTCAAAGTTTTGGTATACAGAGCGTTCACTTTTCTTTCCTTATGAAGTTAATGAAAATGCACCATATTCTACAGGAGCAGATTCAAATATTGTACACGAAAACAATGTCATATAATGTTTTTTATTCATTTTAAAGCAATGTGCTATTTTTTTAAAAGTTATCCTAGTCACCAACCTAATAATAGAAGTCGCTACCTTTGATAGTTTCTATTTCAGAACTCTGTTTAAGCATATGCAACATCAGTACTAGCTATAAGAGTTCGTCTAAAAATCAACATAAATCATACTTTTCAGGCGGCGAATATCATAGCGCACAGAGTAATACTATTAAACTTAAAGTTCTGTGAAAAAAGTCACAACAGCACTTAAAATTATTTAACAGAATCAGGCCTTCCATAAATATTGGTCGCAATCGATTATATGTAACCGGATTCTTTAGAAAATATAATGACTCTTGGATCATAGAAATTACGTTAATTCTTATTTTTAGTGTATAGGGGAGTAATCGGCAAAATCAGGGAAAGATTAATTAGAATAATCAGGGCTAGATAGTTTCTGGATTTTTTAGCATGTTTTGTGCCATACGTAACGTAAAGCGTAATTTTTCTTGATCCCAAGGGCCAATTCGAGGCAATTGATATATGTCGCTAGAATTTTTGGCAGTACCAGAAGACGTTGAAACTGCTGCTTCAAATCCCAATTCTTTGACCATTTGGACATGTTTAGATAGATAGTCTTGTCCTGGTCTCCCGTTAGGATACGCAAAAGTACGGACTGGGGAATGGATAATACTTTCAAGTGTTTCCTTGCCGTTAGCAATTTCTTCTCGAGCCATAGTGTCCTCTGTTCGTGCCAGAATCGGGTGATTTACAGTATGCCTACCGATTTCCATTCCTGAATCGTGCAACAGCCGTACTTGTTCAGAAGTCATCATCAAGTCGTTTGGTAGTTTTGCTGGACTATAAGTGCACATTTCTTCCACCTTTAATTCTCTGGATTTAAGTGGAAGATATTTAAGCTTATTTAATAGTATGTTAATAGTTTGCTCGCGCTGATGGATGGTGCTGATCTCAAATAGTCCTAAGTCCATTTTACTCAGATCAAGTATTGGTCCTGGTGCTTGGCGTACCAGCTCAATAATTGAGTCATTCCACATTCGACCTCCATCAAGAAAGCTAGTAGATACAAAAAAGGTAGCAGAAATACTATATTTTTTTAAAATTGGGAGAGCAATTGTAGCGTTATCAGCGTAGCCGTCATCAAAAGTGATGCATGCTGTGTAAGGAGGTAATTTATTTTGTTGTAATTTTTGTACAGCTTCATGTAGTGGCATTACTTTAAAAAATGAGGTAAGCCAACTCATTTGTTGATCAAATGTTTCTGTGTCATCTTCTCCAGGAGTTAAGGGATCTAGCTGGGCCAATATCCTGTGGTAGATAAGTATAGATAGACGTGTATCAAATCCACCTAGTGAGAGTAGGTTTTTGAGCGCAAAATTTGCTAAAGAAAACCGAGATTGTTTGGATTGTATCGAATTTTTCAAATTATCAGTCTTAATTTAGCCTAAATATCACCTGGAAGCATTAAAAAAACTTTAACGGTTTTTGTTAAGTGACTAGCTAGTATCTCTGGTAATTGGTTGCAAATGAACCGGTTTTCCAAGCTGCTGTGTAGAGTTGGCACTTTTAACAGGATTATCAAGCGCAGCTTCTTTCTCCTCAAGTGCTTTTTCTACTATGATACGAGTTGCTACCATAGCAACCATGAGATAATAAGGCACATCGAAATAAAGTAGACTGAGAAATGCCCCGCCTGAAGCAAAACCTACTAAGCTTACCTGAATCATGGAAGCCAGATTGGAGGCCCATTGATACTCTTTTAGATCTTTTGTATTACGAATGATCCAGTCGCCTGATCTCCAAGTTAAAAATCCTAGTAAAAGATACAAACCAAGGCCAACATAGCCATGTTCACCCAGGGCTTGAAAATATATACTATGGGCAGCACGCGGTTCATCTCCTACGTCACTGGCATAACGGGTAAATAATTCACGTGTGGTTACCACAAAACCACCACCAACAATTGGCCTGTCTTTAGTAAGATTATAAGCCATCCCCCAGGCGTTGAAGCGTCCGGCTACTGATCTATCTTGTTCATACGTATTGATGGAATCCATTCTTTCGGTCCACTCCTTGGGCATATATGCGAGTACTAGTGGGACTGAAAGAATAAATAATAAAGCTAGGCGGACTTTATACTTACTTTTTAGCCATAAAAATCCTCCCATCGTAGCAAGTGCTAGCAGAGCGCCGCGCGAATAAGAGCCAAGGGAGGCAATCGCACAAAGAAGCATAGCAGCTACTAGGCCATATTTTGCCAGTTTGTTCTTAGTAGTTACTTGGAGGTAGTATAACAAGGGAATGGTGGTAATAAGAGCAAGAGCAATTTCATTATTACCTGCAATGAATGAGTTCCCGGGTCCCCATACCCTATGTTGTCCGCCACCAGTAAGAGTAAAGATTCCTCCTTTGACCCCGTAATAAGCTAATGAAAAAACTATTACTCCGATGAGAAGCTGTACATGTTTTTTATCTCTTATAAGAATAAAAGTTACATAAGACATCAGCATAATCTTCATTACTTTTCCCCACTGCCCGTATACTAGATCCGGGTGTATAGCAAAAAATGTGGTTACGTTCATCCAGAGGATAAAAGCGACAAAGACAATAACGACTGGAACATTGGGGGCAGTTTTAGGAACTTTATTAATGAAAAGACTAACCAGAGTCAGAGCTCCTATAATTGCAGCAAATGGAAAATTGACTGCGAACCCCCAACCTTGTGTATGAGGATTCATGACACTGAGCCATACCCATGTCAAGATGCCTACGTATGGCTTCCTTAAAATGATAGGTATAAGACCAGCAACGATTAGGGTGACAAGAATGTCTCTCATGTAAAACCTAAATAATTAGTATAAGAATTAATTAGCGTCATTAATATGGAAAATATAAGGCACTAATTTTAATAATATCAATAATGGTTAAAATTATTTTTCCAAAAGAAATATCTGTAGGGCTTTTCAGAAATCACTAACATAACCATAAAATTAACATACTGTTCTAAGCTGCACAGCGTAATACTATTGAGATCAGTAATCTGTGTGAAAAGTCACAATGCTGCGAATAAAGCTGACATAAACTTACAATAGACTTAAGGGTGCTGAAAATACAATACTGGATGAGTATTAATGAAGAAATATTAAATATGAAAAAGTGTAAGTTAAACCTGATGTCCTCACACGTCGTTACTCAATATATCTTTTTAAGTTTACTGGGATTTTGTAGCACAGTAGCTGGTTACTAGTGGTGGATAATCAGATTTCAACGTATTCAATTCCATATAGCAATTTTAGGAGAGTAGATTGTTAGGGCTACAAATAGTAGTGATTTTTGAGGGAAAATAATTATGTGTGGCATAGCAGGTGTATTTGGGCCATTTTCTGAAGAGAATATTGTCGGAAAAGTAGAAAAAATGTGTACGGCTATTCACCATCGAGGTCCGGATGATCGTGGGTTCTCTGTTTTTCCTCAGCAGGGAATTGGAATGACTCGCCTAAGTATCATTGATCTGGAGGGCGGTCATCAGCCAATCTGGCTTGAAGACAAGGTTGGTATTGTCTTTAACGGAGAGATATATAACTATAAAGAATTAAGGGAGGACCTTGTTAAGTGTGGTGCTTCATTTCATTCCAATTCAGACACTGAAGTAATTCTCCAACTTTATTACCATGAAGGTATAAAGGGACTTAAAAAACTGGAAGGTATGTATGGTATTTGCTTACTTGATCGTATAAATAAAAGAGCATTCTTTATTCGTGATCCCATTGGTATAAAGCCATTTTATTATGGAAACATAGATGGAGGCTTTTACTTTGCTAGTGAGATTAAATCAATTATTGCCGCCAGTGAAAAGAAACCACAAATAAATTTTCAGGGTCTTCATGACTATTTGTCTTTCAGATATGTGCCAGGCCCGCAAACCATTTGGAATAATGTTTTCAAACTACGGCCGGGTCATATGATTGAGTATGATTTAAACAACCATACTTATTCTGATAAACAATATTGGTCTCCTGATTTCAAAAGTTCTCCACTTGATTCTTCCCATAATTATGAAAAAGAGTTTGAGGAAATTTTTCTAAAGTCTGTTGATCAGCAATTATTAGCATCTGATGTTCCTGTGGGTGCATTTCTAAGTGGCGGCCTTGATTCAAGTGCAATTTGTGCTGCAGCAGTTGAATTAGGGCATACAAACTTTCATACCTATAGTGTTGCTTTTCATGGTGATAAGAACCACACAGAGCTGGGTTATGCTGATATGGTTTCTCGCCATTTAAAAACAGACCACCATAACGTAATTGTTACTGTTGATGATTTTAAGGAGTTTATGGAGGAGCAACCGTGGTATACAGATGAGCCATTGGCTGATGACACAACGGTTCCACTATATTTCTTATCAAGAATGGCTAAAAAAGATGTTAAGGCTGTTCTTTCCGGAGAAGGTGCGGACGAATTTCTTGCTGGCTACCAATATGATAAATTTGCTCAGGTATCCTTAAAAAGACAAAACCAATTATCCGGGGTTCCCAGGATTATTCTTTCCATGATTTCTCATCTTTATCCCAAAGGATACAGGCGAAAAAAATTATTTAATTCTTTAGGGCAGTTTGGCTGGGAAGGATACATAAGGCCACATATACAAGTCTACTGTCCACAATTTACTGAAGAAGAAAAAAGGCGGTTATGGATTGATGGAAACTACAAAGATTCTCGTAGATTTAATGAAAATTTTCTTGAAAATTGTTTATCCAGTCATCCCTTAGATTTAGAGATGTCGTTGAATGCTCGTGATTGGCTTGTTGAAGATTTGCTTATGAAGGCAGATAAAATGACTATGGCTGCTTCATTGGAAAGTAGAGTTCCCTTCCTGTCACGCGAATTGATGGAATGGTGCCTATCGTTACCACATGAGTGGAAAGTGGGAACTAGCAAACAAGGATTTACGACGAAAAGAATACTTCGAGAGTTTTCTATAAAACGATTACCCAGAGAAATTATTTACAGAGAGAAAGAAGGATTTCCAACACCTGTCTATGAGTGGCTTACTAGTCAGTTAAACGGTTGGGCAGAAGATATCTTGTTTCATCAGGGTCTTCTTGAAGAGTGGTTTGACATGCAGGAAGTCAAAATTATTTTTGATAAAGCTATGCAAAATGATCTCGATCAACAAAATAACCTTTTTTTGCTAATCACTTTAGCACTCTGGAAAAAGAAATGGGTGTAAGAATTTACAAGGTGTAGATTTATTCTAATCATTCATAGGTAAGCATTCTTACAATAACGTAGCTATTAGAGACTAATTAATTTGGGCTATATGATTTCTAATTATCTTATTTACTCATTTCAATAGATCTCAGATTGAATTGATACCTGGGATCAAGATGACCTTAGAGCTGAATTAAAATAAGCCTGTGATTAGTACAAAAATTTTATATACAAAAAGATCTAATTAAATGTCACAACAGGATTCAAAAAGTTTATCCGGAGAAGTATTTAAAGGTACTAAATGGTACACCGCCATGCGATGGTCTATAAGGGGGCTGGGGTTTATCAGCTCTGCTATTTTAGCAAGGTTGTTGCTTCCAGAAGATTTTGGGCTTGTTGCAATCGTTATGGTTATATGTGGTTTTCTTGCACTTATATTTGATTTTGGTGTTAATTGGGCTCTTGTTCAAAATAATAAGGCAACTGACGATCATTTTGATACTGCATGGACCTTACGGCTTATTGAATCTTTAGCTATTGCAGCACTTCTGGCTGGTTTTTCTACATTAATTGCCAGTTCTTATGGTGATATTAGGCTTGAGGCTATCTGCCAGATTCTGGCAGTAGGTACTGTGATCAGAGGGTTTGAGAATATAGGCACCGTTAAATTTTTAAAGGACATGAAGTTTTCTAAAGACTTTTTAAATAATGTTCTTCCTAAAGTTGCTTCTACATTTATTACGATTGGTCTTGCTTTCTACTACAAATCCTATATGGCCTTGGTTCTAGGAACCGTTTTACATAATATAGTAGTCGTTGTTATAAGTTATTTTATAGTGAGCTACAGACCAAAACTCTCGTTAAAAAAATTATCAGAGATATGGGGTTTTTCTCAATGGGTGTTAGTACGAAATATTGCAGATTATATTAGCGAGCAAGGTGATCTTCTTCTTTCACTGTTTACAACACCGAAAAATATTGGGTTTTATAGATAGAGTACTGAGCTTTCCTTCATGACTATTTCAGAGGTTCAAGAGCCATTTGAACGGGCAATAGTGCCTGCAATGGCAAAAATCAAAGATGATCATGATCGATTGATAGGCGCTTATTTGAAAGCTATGAGTATGTTGGCTTTGGTTGCTACACCATGCGCTTTCGGTTTTGGTGGGGTTGCACTGGAATTTATTCCTATCTTTTTGGGAGGAGGAGATAAATGGCTTCCGGTTGTACCCCTTGTTGAAGGGCTGGTCATATATGCTATGTTCACTTCACTATATGTAACATCTATTGATTTATTAACAGTTTCCGGAAATGTTAAATATACAGCTTACATATATTGGGTACAGGCACTTGTTACGATAGCATCGTTATATCCGGCTTTCATTCTGCTGGGGCTTGAGGGAGTTGCTTATTCCAGAGCACTGATTGGTTTCATAATGTTTTTTGTTGTGAGCAGATTAGTAGTCCGAAGATGTCAAGTTGCGTTTCATCAGATAGTCACTGTTATCTGGAGGCCAGTTGTGGCTGGGAGCGTAATGTACATAGTGTTGGTCAATATCTCCGATTCATGGGCACTTGAAAACTGGCTTACTTTAATTATTAAAATAATACTTGGTGCTGTCATATATATAGTACTTATACTCATTTTATGGTGGTTAGTAGGCAGGCCTGAATCTGGCGAGAAGATGCTTTTTGATTCGGCAATGAAAAGACTATGTCAGTAATTACTGATCTCAATTGAATTAGCTGGGCGTAACTTTACTTACTACATAACGAAATTTTCCTGATTTTTCCGCAGATATTTCTGCTACTTCAAGAATTGAGATTTTTACATTTTTCCCTAGTCGGTCCCTGAATCCTTGCTTGATACCTTCTTTAATTTCTTGGGAGAGCCCATCCTTTGAAACTATATATACATTTGTTAAGTCCAAGCTTTCCTGCACAATTTTAAAAGCACTAATTTCTGGTAAATCCCGCAGAATATAGACTAGTGCCAAACCATGCATGATTGTGCCATCCTGTGCAGTCAAGAAATCTGTACTTCGTCCTTGAATTTCCTGAAGCATTGGTAACCCACGACCACAACTGCAGATATTGGTATTGAGGATACCAATATCTCCTGTACGGTAGCGGATAAAGGGGAAATCTTCTGTGGCCAAATGAGTTACAACAATTTCACCGGATTCACCTGGTAGCAGGCTTTTTCCATTCGGACTAACAATTTCGACTATGATGTCCTCAGCAGTGATATGCATTCCTCCTTGAGGGCATTCATGGGCAATAAAACCTGCGTCGCGGCTACCATAACCATTAGCTACTGGACAGCCAAATGTCCTGTTAATTTGTAAACGTTGTTCGTCATAGAGTCGTTCTGAAGTTACAAACGCAACCTGAATACCTAAATCTTTCATATTCTGTCCCTTTGCCTCTGCATGAGCTGCAATATGAGAAAGAGCAGAAGGGTAGCCAAATAGCATTTTGGGGCGCATAGCACGGATTTGCCCAAGGAAATTATCAAGTTTTTGTTCAGACATTTCAAAAGCAGGTAGTAGCTTGGTTCGCAACAGGCGATCACGAATGATACGGATATTATCTTGTACGTTAAGTTCGATAGGAGAGCCCCAGACAACAATTTCTGGGTCACCGATATCTACTCCCCACCAACGTGTAGCACGCCATTTTGCAGCAACGTCATGACTTACACGTTTTTTTCCTATATAAAATATTAGTGGTTCACCGCTTGAGCCACCAGTATTAAATCTGTCTAAATCCTGCGCAATCTCAGATTTTATTTCTTCAGAATTAGTGCGAATTATTGATTTATCAAGTAAGGGTATTTGTGCAAGATCAGAAATTGATTGTATATAGTCAGGCTTAAATCCAGTCTCTGAGAAAAGTTTGCGGTAATAGGGTACATGTTTTTGAGCGTGCTTAAGGAGGTAACATAGCTTTGAAAGCTGGAGTTCCTGCAGAACTATATTATCCCGCCATTGTGAAGATTCCATTTCCTTCCTTACTCTAACACTATCATGTTTCTTGATGTGCTCATGTAAAGGAAATAGGATGCTAGATATAAACGATGTATATATACTCATCTTTTTCTAGGAGCCCATTTTAAAATTGTCTTGCTTCCTTAAAACATTCTCATATACGCCTAACAAACGATTACGTACTTCTGGCCACGAAAAATTCTTAACGACATTTAGTCCTGCTGACCTGATTTGCTGAGTTTTATCTGGATTGTTTAGAAGTAAAAGAATGGCATTTGCCATAGCTACTGAGTCTCGCGCAGGTACTAATAATGCTGTTTTGTCGTGTACAACTAGGAAAGGTACTCCACCAACGTTAGTACTTACAACCGGTACTTCACTTGCTAACGCTTCTAGCACTGAAATAGGCATGTTGTCTGCCAAGCTCGGGTTTACCATAATATCTGAACTTCGGTAAAGTGCCGCCATGTCATTGTTGTCCACTCGTCCTGTAAAAGTAACAGAATCTTGTAGTCCAAGTTCCACCACAAGATTCTCCAGAGCTTGTCGCTCAGGTCCGGAACCAGTAATAGTAAATTTAGAGGTGGGAAATTCTTTTATAACTATACTAAAAGCACGAAGTGCAGTTGCATTGTCATAAATTAGTTCAAGGTTACGTGCAACTAATATGTGCGGAGAATTTATTTTTGATAGACGCTTAGTATTAGTTCCTGATGAGAATCGACTCAAATCTATAATATTAGGTACGATAGTGCTTGAAAATCCACGTTTCTTAAATACAGCTTCAAGGAAACCAGACGGAACAATAATGGCATCTGCCCGTAACAAACTAGGTCTGACCCAGAAGAAATCTGTATCAAAGAACTCGTCTGCTTCACCTCCACGGTAGTTGATAATAACTGGTTTCTTCTTGAGCCTAGCTATCCAGATAGCAGGAGCGGCGAAAAGGTGCCAGGACCATCCTGAGTTAGCAAAAATGTGAAATAGTTGAATTTTATCTGCACTTTGCCAAAGTTGTATTAGATAGGGAAACAGCCGGAATACTGCTCTTATTCCTTTTATTCTTCCTACCCACTGTGGATGATAGGGACTGTTCACTTGAATTAACTCAACTATGATACCTTCATCATGTAGTAATTGTGCCAATTGTCGCATCTGGTTTGCCATTCCTCCAAAAGGAGGTGGTAATGGTCCAACTAATCCAATGCGCAGACCGGTTGTTTTCATCCTATTGTTTCCTTATTTACCAGCAAGCCATATACATCTTTGTAGCGAGCAACACTAATTGGCCAGTTACGTTCTGTTTCTACATAGTTCCGTGCTGCGGCACGTAAAGCAGGCCAGCTATCATTTTTCGACAAGAGATCTAAAGCTTTCGTTGCTAAGGCATCAGAATTATCTGACTCAAAAATGATACCGGTCTTTTTATCTTGGATAAGTTCCAGATGTCCACCGACATCTGAGGCCATAAGTAATTTACCTTGTGCCATTGCTTCAAGAGGTTTAAGTGGCGTTACTAAATCAGTAAGACGCATTTGTAGTCTTGGATAGACCAAAACATCAATTAAATTGTAGTAATGTTGAACTTGATTATGAGGAACACGACCTGTAAAAACTACTTTATCTTTTATTCCTAACTGCATTGCCTGAGTTTTTAGTTCATTTTCCTGAGGGCCTCCACCGACCAACAAAATTCTAATATCTGGGTTCTGGGCAAGCATCTTTGGTAGGGCCTGTAGCAGAATATTTAAACCTTCATACGCATAGAAAGAACCAATAAAACCAAGTAATACTTTTTTATTAAGACCAAGATCTTCAGCTAGTTTAGGATTTGATCTTTCACCTATCTTAAAATTTTCAATATTAACGGCATTTGGGATAACGGTTACTTTTTTTGGTGATATATTCCGTCCCAGAATGTCGTTACGTAATCCTTCACATATTGTAGTTATAGCATCAACACGTTTAAGGGCGTAACTTTCTAACGCACGTGTGAGGTGATAGCGAGCTCCCCATTCTTTGCTAGTACCATGATCTACTGCAGCATCTTCCCAAAATGCTCTAACTTCATAGACGACAGGTATATTAAAGCGACGAGCCACACTTAAAGCAGGTAATGCATTAAGTGCAGGAGAATGAGCATGTAGAATATCTAGTTTAACAATTTTAACTACTTCATTCAAACGGTGAGTCAGATTATTTATTACAGAAACTTGGCTTAAAACAGGTAATTTTGTGATTACATTTGATGTAATTGGGGTTCGGTAGAAGTGCCAGCCATCAATATCTTCTTCAAGAGCATTACAATGCCCCTGTTTTTGGCCTGTCAAATGAAAGGTCTCCCAACCCAGAGTACGCTGTTCTCTTAAAATGGATAAAGTGCGAAAAGTGTAGCCGCTGTGAAGTGGGATAGAGTGATCAAGGATGTGCAGGATTCGCATTAATAATCAAGATTTATACGGAGTATAACCAGTTACTATGTGATTATTCTACGGTAAGTTAAATCGGGAAAGACATGCATTATACAGGCGGGCATGTCTTTATTTATATTTGTTACCAGAAGGTATTAATCAAGCTTAATTATTTGTCTTATACTGTATACGACATAAATAATATTAAACGTAATATAAAATTAAGCAAGTGGCTATTGTAATCACATATGAGGCTTGAATCTTAGTCCTCTCTCTTCATTGAATCTACGCTCAACAGATTAATGTGTCAATGTAACCACAAGTTACAGATAAACATAATGGGTCAGAATGTTATTTTCTTAATAGGCAGATATTTCTTCATAAAGAGCTATTTTATAACTTAGAAGAGTTCCAATAACTGATATGCAGGAATTTAGTTGATAAAACCTAGACTTGCATGTCATGAACAGGCTACAATTCGGGCTTTTAGGAATCTTGGTGCCATGCGTGTTTTTCGCGGAACTCCCATTCAGGCTAATGATTCCACTGCACTTACTATAGGTAATTTCGATGGGGTGCATCTAGGACATCAGGCTATGATTGTTCGCCTGAATGAGGCGGCTGCCCAGCTTAAACTTACTTCCTGTGTCATGATTTTTGAGCCTCATCCTCGTGAACTTTTTACACCGGATCAGGCGCCAACAAGACTTACCAGTCTTAGGGAAAAACTGGAATTACTAGCAGAGCTAAATGTAGAGCGTGTACAAGTTTGTCATTTCAATTTTAATTTTGCATCGATTAGTGCAGAAGATTTTATAGCACGAATTCTCAATCGAGGTCTTGCTGTCCGCTGGATATTAGTAGGTGATGATTTTCGATTTGGCGCTCTTCGTAGAGGTGACTGCACGATGTTGAAAGCTTCTTCAGTACTACATGGCTTTGAAGTAGCAGAAATGGAGAGCTATACCTTAGGTGATTTAAGGGTTTCAAGTACATCAGTACGAGAGGCGTTGGTTGCGGGAAATCTAGAACTTGCCAAATATCTATTAGGCCGACCTTATAGTATTAGTGGCCGTGTTATTGGAGGTGACAAACTTGGTAAAAAAATAGGCTTTCCTACTGCTAATATTCAATTGAGGCACAATCGGCCACCAGTATCTGGTATTTTTGTAGTCAAAGTATATGGTACAGATGAAGCTTCTCCACAAACAGAGGTACATGGTGTGGCTAGCTTAGGTGTAAGGCCTACAGTACATGAAGACGGTAGGCCAGTTCTTGAAGTGCATTTGTTTAACTTTGAAAGAGAGATATATGGTTGTCATTTACGAGTAGATTTTTTACAAAAACTTCGAGATGAAGAGAAATATCCAGATCTGGAAGCACTTACTAGGCAAATTGGATATGATGTGGAAAATGCAAAAAAATATTTCTTAAGCTTACAATTATCAGAAAATATAAAAAATATTTCATGACAGATTATAAAAAAACACTTAATTTGCCCGATACACCTTTTCCAATGCGCGGTAACCTTGCTAAACGTGAGCCCGTAATGCTTAAAAACTGGGAAAATAAGAAGTTATATCAGAAGATTCGTGAAGTTTGTAATGGACGGCCAAAGTTTGTTTTACATGATGGTCCGCCATATGCTAATGGCGATATACATATTGGCCATGCAATCAATAAGATTCTTAAAGATATTATTATAAAAAGTAGAACACTTGCAGGCTTTGATGCGCCATATATCCCGGGGTGGGATTGCCATGGATTACCAATTGAGCATCAAATAGAAAAAAAATACGGTAAGAATTTACCTGCAAATGAAGTGCGAGAATTGTGTCGAAGTTTTGCACAAGAACAGGTCGAGAAGCAAAAAGCTGATTTTATTCGGCTTGGTGTATTGGGAGACTGGGACAGCTCCTATCTAACTATGGATTATCAGATTGAAGCTGGAATCATTCGTGCGCTCGGGAAAATTCATAAACAAGGGTATCTTTATCAGGGACAGAAGCCCGTAAATTGGTGTATTGACTGTAGGTCCGCACTTGCTGAAGCGGAAGTAGAATATGAAGATAAAGTTTCATCAGCAATAGATGTTGCGTTTCCAGTTTGCAGTAATGATTCTCTTACTAAAGCATTTGGTATACAGGCCATCAATGAGCCTGCTTTTGCTGTGATTTGGACTACTACACCTTGGACTTTGCCAGCTAACCAGGCAGTAAGTGTTCATCCAGATCATAATTATAATTTAGTACGTACGGATAAGGGATTATTGATTTTGTCTGGTGAACTTTATACCGGAACAAAGTCTATTGAGCCGTCGTCAATCGAAAAAAAATCAATTCAACCAATAAAGCAAGATTTGTCTCTTGTTGAGGATTGCTTAATAAATTATGGTCTAGAAAATTTGGGAATACTTGGTAGCTGTAAGGGGTCAGCACTTAATCTGATCAAGTTGAGGCATCCATTTGATGATCGTTCCATACCAATCGTATGTAGCAAGCATGTTACAACTGATGCGGGAACAGGACTTGTACATATTGCGCCGGCACATGGTGTTGATGATTATATCGTTGGTCAAAAATATGGTCTACCGGTAGACAACCCAGTTAATGATGGAGGCAAGTTTTATGATCACATACCTCTTGTGGGTGGATTATCAGTTTGGAAGGCTACCAAAACAGTAGTCCAGGAATTGAAACAAAATAGTTTGTTGCTGTTTTCAGATAAGCTGCAACATAGTTACCCTCATTGTTGGCGTCATAGGACACCAATTATATTCCGTGCTACAAGGCAGTGGTTCATAGGAATGGATATTCCTGTCTACAATGATATATTGCAAGACTCAGGATCAGTAACGACATTATCAGATGATCGGGACAATTTACGAAATAGGGCTAATTTCGCATTAACTTCGACTGAATTTTTTCCGATTTGGGGGCGTGCCCGCTTGGAATCCATGATTAAAAACCGTTTCGATTGGTGTGTATCGCGCCAACGAAATTGGGGTGTCCCAATGGCATTTTTTGTACATAAAGAAACTCATGAACCTCACCCGCATACCGAGTTATTTCTTGAAAAGATTGCAAAAATGGTTGAGCAGAAAGGGATTGAAGCTTGGTTTAGTTTAGATATAAAAGAATTTTTGGGAGAGGAGTCAAAAGATTACAAGAAATTGACTGATACACTAGATGTTTGGTTTGATTCTGGCACTACGCATGATACCGTCTTAAAATCTTCTGCACAGCTTAAATATCCTGCCGATCTGTATTTAGAAGGCTCTGACCAGCACCGAGGATGGTTTCAGTCTTCTCTTCTAACCAGTTGTGCAATTAATGGTCAGGCTCCATATAAGGCATTACTTACTCATGGATTTGTAGTTGATGGTGACGGTCATAAAATGAGTAAGTCAAAAGGTAATGTCATTGCTCCACAAAAAATAGTAGATACTCTAGGAGCTGATATTTTAAGATTATGGGCTGCATCAACAGATTATTCTGGTGAACTTTCTATATCAGACGAAATTCTGAAAAGAGTGGTGGAGAGCTATCGTCGTATTCGCAATACGCTTCGGTTTCTGTTAGCCAATCTGGCTGATTTTAGTTCTGATTCAGACTTAATGGAAGAAGAACAATGGCTCGAAATTGACCGTTACATGCTAACGTTTACTAGAGAATTCCAAGATGAGTTGATACAGAATTATCATCGTAATGAATTCCATGTAGTAGTATATAAATTACATTATTTTTGTTCCGAAGATCTTGGTGGATTTTATCTTGATGTTCTTAAAGACCGACTTTATACCGCTGCAGCTAAAGGTCTGCCCCGTCGTTCAGCACAGAGTGCATTGTTCCATATCACACATAGTTTAGTTCGTTTGCTCTCACCTATTCTAGGTTTTACTGCAGAAGAAGTGTGGGAGCACCTAACGAATAAATCTGATGACAGTGTTTTACTGCATACTTGGTATAAATTTCCATCACAAGTGGATTCGAAATTATTATTACAGCGTTGGACAAAACTTCGAGAGTTACGTTCTGAGGTGCAGAAACAATTAGAAGAATCACGGGCACAGGGAATAATTGGCTCATCACTCTCAGCAGTTGTGAAGATTTGTACCAATGGCGATGATTTCTCTCTTTTAAGCAGCCTTGGGGACGATTTAAGGCTAGTGTTTGTAGCTTCAGAAGTGAATTTAATTCAAGTTAAAGATTCTTCAGAAAAAGGTATCTTTGTGTCACCTAGTACTCATTCTAAGTGTGAACGTTGCTGGCATTATCGAAAAGATGTTGGCTCTAAATCTGACCACCCCACTATCTGTGCCAGATGTGTATCTAATCTTTTCGGTACGGGGGAAGAACGTAAGTATGCTTGAGCTTAAATTTATACAATCATGTTTTGATTTTTTTGACGTAGATATAGTGGTTATATTTTATGATGCAGGTTAGGGAAACTCTGGATATTAGTTGTTTACAAGAAGAAATGGATTATGATGAGACTTCGTACTAGTTTAATCCTTGGAATAGCTATACTGATATTGGACTTTGTTACTAAGCGCTGGGTAGAATCAGAGTTAATTTATGGGCAGCAGATTCTGTATACAAGTTTTTTTAATTTAGTACTGACGTTTAATACTGGAGCAGCTTTTAGTTTTCTGAGTGACGAATCAGGTTGGCAACGGTGGCTTTTTAGTGGAATCTCTATTTGTGCTTCAGTTCTGATTATTTATCTTCTACAGAAACATACTTCGGAAAAATTATTTTGTGTTTCACTAAGCTTTATATTAGGCGGTGCGTTAGGGAATTTATGGGACCGTATCACCCTTGGTTATGTGGTTGATTTTCTAGATTTTCATTATGGTGGCTACCATTGGCCCGCATTCAATGTGGCTGATTCAGCTATATTTATAGGGGCATTACTTTTAATAATTGAAAGTTTTAAACAAAAGAAAAGTAAGTAATAACTGTTTAATTATTATCAAATCATTTTCCTGTATAGATATAGATCCAATCAAAATATGTACTATGAGAAGTGTATTCCATTTCTTCCTATCTGATAATTCTTTTGTTATTAGAAAATGTGATTTAATCTCTTTATTGGCTGCACAGTAAAAGAGGTGAATGGCAAAGTTATATTCGGTAACAGAGTTATGTATCTGATTATTTATTTTGTCTAGGTTTGTTTATAGGAGGGGGCATAAATAATGCTGGCAGAGGCTTCTTTTGCTGCTTATCTCTAGGGTGAGGAACAGAGTGATCTTTAATCTTAGATAGTGACGCTATGGTTGTAGAAGTAGGTGCTGATTTGTTTTTTGTGGGATAGGTTTCTGCAGGCACATAGGGTTGACTGAATAATGGATCCTGCAATGTTTTTAATGATTTTTCTTTTTCATATATATTCTTCTTAGAATCAAATCCTGAGCTCAATTTATTTTGATTCTTTGTATGGGTGTTAGAGTTTCTTTTTTCTTTAGTTTGGTTACGATATTCTTGCCCATAAGATTTATTTGTATATTTTGTCAAGCCATCTGTTATTGTTGGCTCAAATCCAGGAATTATTTTTTTTGTAAGTTTAATTTTAAGAAGCTTCTCAATACCTTCTAGTAATTCATTCTCATCGTCACATACTAGTGAGGTTGCCCACCCCTTTGTACCAGCACGACCAGTTCTGCCTATACGATGAATATAATCTTCTGGTGTATTCGGTAATTCATAGTTTGTTACATGTGGTAAATATTCAATATCAAGTCCACGTGCTGCAACATCGGTAGCAACTAGAACGCGTACTTTCCCTTTTTTGAATTCTTCTAAAGCTTGGGTACGCTGAGGTTGACTTTTGTCTCCATGAATAGCAGTAGATGAGATGCTATCTTTTTCTAGTTGTCGAGCAAGGTTATTTGCTCCATGTTTCGTTCTTACAAATACCAGTACCTGCTCAAGGTTTTGAGATTTAATTAGATGAGTCAGTAGCTCTCGTTTATGCTCTCGATCAACAGGGTGTACTACATGTGTTACTAGATTGGACACGGAATTTCGCTTTGCTACTTCAATTAAAATAGGTTGTTTTAGTATATTATTCGCAAGTTTTTTAATTTCTTCGGAAAAGGTTGCAGAGAACATTAAACTTTGTCGTTGTTGTGGCATCAAGGCAAGGATACGTTTTATATCTGGTAAGAAACCCATATCCAGTATCCTGTCAGCTTCATCTAATACCAAAATTTCTACTTTAGAAAGCCGCATTGTTTTTTGTTGAACGTGATCTAGCATACGTCCGGGAGTAGCAACTAGAATTTCTACTCCGGCACGAAGGTCTGTGATCTGGGGATCCATGCTTACACCACCATAAACTACAGTACATTTAAGAGGTAGATATTTTCCGTAGGTCTTGACACTTTCAAATACCTGAGCTGCTAGTTCACGCGTAGGAACTAGGATTAAAGAACGAATTGGGTGTCTGGCAGGTGATACGCTAGTACTTGCATAGGGTTGTAACCGATGCAGCATCGGGAGTGTGAAACTTGCAGTCTTTCCGGTTCCTGTTTGTGCTCCACCCATGATATCTTTACCATCAAGTATTGGTGGAATCGCTTGGGCCTGGATAGGCGTAGGGTCTGTATAGCCTTGATCATGGATTGCACGGAGAATTTCTGCAGACAGGCCGAGTTGATCAAATGTCATTCGTATTACTCCTCAACAAACTACTAAAGCTTGTCGGGGCTGGTCTAATAAAGATATCATTCATCTTTGATTTACTATATTGATACATTTATTTATTTATTTATTTATTTTCCGTAGTTTCCTGAGGAATTCCCCTTCTAGACTTCTTTGTAATCCACTCACTACTTTTTTTGATCCAGTTTAATAATAGTGGAGCTCCACCAATTGCAACCGCATCAACTAAACAATACCAGGCAGCAACACCACTTGGAGGATTTCCCTGTGGCAGCCCAAAAATAGGTTCTAATTCAACCCATCTCCAAGTCCCAGCTGCCGTACCAATTAATTCTAGCCAGGTAGTGATAAAGAAAGCAGCGAGGTAGACTAGTGGTGAGCGACCTTTAAATAAATAAATTAAGAAAACACAGAACAGTATTGCACCTACTGCATCTCCTTGTTCTGGAATACCACTAATCCCCCAAATTGACCATGTACCACAAACTAATATCACAAATGTTGCGATTTTTCTGGCATATTTTAGGAAGAACCCAGAGCGGGCCAGTGCAATAGCAGTTAGATAGACCATACCATGCCCGGGCGGCACATAAGCTGGCACATTTTCAAATCGATATATGTATCCACCCATATAAATAGAAGCAAAATGTTCACCAGCAGTTGCAAAAGCAACAGCTATTACAACTTGTGTTCGTACATCCTTATTTTCACCAATTAGTAATCCTATCAAGAAAATCCAGGCAATTATTCCCATAAGATTTTGCTTTTCTAGGCTTCCACTCGCATCAATATTTAAACTAATCGCAACACAAATGAAAGTAAATGCAGCAATTAAATAGTCTCGTTTTCTATGAGCGTAGGTAATATTATTTTCAGGGAAATAACGCAACATCTCTTTTTTACCGAATTTATAAGTTGAGATTACGTTGGGTATTTGGATTGGAATTTATTTCGTACAATGGGAATTTAACTATTCTGTTTACAAAATGATATAACTGATCAGATCGAAATAGCCAATTTTCATTACTTGATAGTTATCTTTAGAAGATTAATTTAGAGTGTGTGTATATTTTGAAAATAACTAGAGTCTGAGTTCTATGTTTACTCTTCCTCTTCTTCCTCTTCTTCCTCCTCTTCCTCTTCTTCCTCTTCTTCCTCTTCCTCTTCCTCTTCCTCTTCTTCCTCTTCTTCTTCTTCTTCTTCTTCCACTCTTACAACCATTTTACCTTGTGATTTGCTAGCATTGAGATCGGTCTCATCCACTTCCTTATGCACAAGGTTCTGATGACAGTCGATGCAGGTCGCACCCTCTGTTTCCATCTTTTTGTGTGCAGCTTTTGCATCATCTCCTGGTGGCTGTGGATTCCTATGGCACTCCCGACAAGTAATACTGTCCCATTTTTTCAAATTCATGCGTGCATCATGTGCCATTATTAGCCGACGCTCATTGAATTTCTCTAGGGTAGAATAATCATTAGCGAATTCCAGGTACAGTTCTCTTGCACCATCAACAATATGCGTTGCTATCGCCAAGTGGAAATTCTCGAGACCTTGGGGAATGTGGCAGTCTTTACATCCAGGATTAGCGCCCAATGCACCATAATGGGAAGAATCTTTTAATTCTTTTGCCGGGTATGACATGGAATGACAACTGGTACAAAACTCATTGGTAGAAACGGCAGCTTCACCAGCTAATACCACAGCAGTCATGATGACGCCAAGTACCGCACCAATAAGCAGACTACTTCCGAATATGCCTGTTCCGCGTTCCATCACTTTTCCTTATTTTTTGCCTTTTTTGGCTTTGGATTGGAACTCATCATGCATCTTGAACTTGGGTTCACCCGTGAATGTACCGTCAAGTTTGTAATGTTCATGCATTGCTTTGACATCAGCTACATATTCATCAAATTTGAATGTGTATTTTTTGTGTACTTCGGGAGTAAAAGGAGTGTACGGTTTTTTCGCGCCTTTCCACCCTGATCCTTCATAATTCAAGTGGCAAGCACTACAACGCTCAACAAAGTCAAAGTCTTCTCCGGCATCCGCAAGAACCTTGCGTGGCGTAGTCTTTTGCTTTTTCTCAAATTTTGCACCTGCCTTACGGTGAATCCCACGATACTTAGATCCTGGTCCATGACAAGATTCGCAACCTACGCCTTTGGTCCATTTGCTTGGATCTTCAACAGTGTAACCACCTTCTTCACCAAACCCGTCTACATGACAGCCTACACAATCTTTGTCCTTGGTGTAGTCCTTAGCGGGATCAAGCTTAGCTCTCTTTTTAGCCTTGGCTTTTTTATTTGGCTTGAGTGAATTCATCGCTTTAGCGTGAGCAGTCTTTTTCCATGACTTAGCCTGACTTTTGTGGCACGAACTACATTTCTTCCGACCTTCAAACTTTGGATCAGCAACAGCATTTCCAGCAAGGAATGTAAATAGTGCAGCAGCAGCAAGTGCGTATGTCACAGGATGTCTCATAGTGCTCCCTCTAAAAGAAAATATCCGTAATAATTAAATTTAAACAATAAGACTAAAACTGGTAGTTATAGTTCATTTAACGCTTTAACTCTGTCTCCAGTTTACATAAACTTACCAAACCAGTTATACCGCCATTTCTAGTATCGCGAGTATCGCTCGAATTGCCAAATAAATCAACTAGTGGGCGGCTCTGTAGATGGAATTTTATACAATTATTTTTTTGCATTGAATTTATGAGGTCTAGTGTTGAGGTCAGTTTAAAAGCTAAATCTAGATTGAATCTGGTACACATGTCTTAGTCATATGGAATTAAATCATTTTATGTCTGAGAAATAGCGTGATTTGATGCGGGAAACAAAATTTATCAGATTATTTTTCGATAAACCATAATCCTTTAGTGGGGATTCAATTGGGCATCCCAAAGTATTAATTAATGTTCCAAAAGCACTGGCATCTAGAGTACTTGGTTCTTCCCCTAGAAAATAGGTTTTTTTGCATAGAAAATCTGATATTGCATCAATATCTAACATATCAATCTTAAAGATTTCTTCAGCTTTATGCCGCCCTATACCATGCCCATAAACATAATGGAGTAGTCCTGCTTTATCCGGGGGGGTATCCCTACAGTATAGATTGAATGTATCATAACAAGTTGTTGCAAAAGAATGGCGCGCCCAACACGATTCGAACGTGTGACCCCCGCCTTCGGAGGGCGGTACTCTATCCAGCTGAGCTATGGGCGCTATTAATTTGATAGTGTGGCAGATATTATATTTGCCAACAATAGCACATTTTGGTGTGCTTTCTATTCAACGTAGTTGATATGTAGTTTTTGTATAAAATAGAATGTAACCATCTAATTTATTACATTCTTAATTATTTATTAGGTTTTTTAAAGGAAAGGTACGTTGTGAGTAATAATGAAGAAAATTCTTCGGGCATAAAAACACCTAAACAACTAATTACGGTTGTTCTTGCTGCCTTTGTGTTTCCGATCACGATAATCGTGTTGTTGGCTCAATATGTGACTGGAGGGATCTCTCCCGATGAAGGTGATCCTGCTTTATCTAAGGAAGCTGTAGCTAAGAGACTTAAGCCAGTAGGTTCGTTATTACTGACAAATCACTTGCCGCAGGCTGAAAATGGACAAAATAATAAAACTGACTCAGCAAAATCCATGGTACCTCTGGCAACAGCTTCTGGAGGAGCAAATAAGATCCAAGCAATTTATTCTGCTAGTTGTTCTGCCTGTCATGCAAGTGGAGCTGCAGGCGCTCCTAAATTAGGAGATAAACAGGCATGGGCACCGCGTATAAAAAGTGGAAGTGGAGCACTTTATGACAGCGCAATTAAAGGTAAGAAAGCAATGCCCCCAAAGGGTGGTAATGTTAGTTTGTCAAATGAAGATGTTAAGGCGGTAGTAGATTATATGGTGAGTAAAGTCGAGTAAGTCTTGTGAAATTTAATATCTAAAATAAAGGGCAGCTATGAGCTGCCCTTTATTTTTAGTAGGGTACATTATCTATGGCCATTTATGCAGTAGGCGATATACAAGGTAGCTACAAAGAGTTTAGAAAGCTCCTTGATTTAATCAATTTTGATTCAAAAGATAAATTGTGGCTGGTCGGGGACATTGTCAATCGTGGACCAGATTCTCTTCTTTTGTTACGTTTTCTTAGAACAATAAGTGATGCAGTTGTTGCTGTACTTGGGAATCATGATTTACATCTACTTATGGTTGCAGAGGGCTGTGCTAAGGTTCAGTCAGGCGACACTTTGGAGGATGTCCTTAATGCACCCGATCGAGATGAATTGCTTCATTGGTTAAGGCATCAGAGATTGCTGCATATTTCTGATGAATATGTCATGGTTCATGCTGGTTTATTGCCTTCATGGAGTGTGGCGCTAGCTGTACAGTTAGCGCAGGAAGTTGAATCTTTATTACATGATGATCAAAAGAATTTTCGCAAATTTTGTTCTCATATGTATGGTAATCAACCTGACCAATGGAACAGTAACTTAAAAGGCTATGATCGTATACGAGTAATTATCAATGCTATGACACGTATGCGCTTATGTACTCCTGCTGGGAAAATGGAGTTTACTTATAAAGGTCGGATAAAGGATATTCCGGCTGGTTTCTTGCCATGGTTTGATGTGCCAGGTAGGGTTAGCAAAGAAGCGACTGTTATTTGTGGTCATTGGTCCGCACTTTCTTTGCAAGTAAAGAGTAATTTGATCGCACTGGATACTGGCTGTATGTGGGGTGGAAGCCTTACAGCTATTCGACTGGAAGATAGGAAGATTTTCCAGGTACCTTGTGCTGCGGTAATGGAAGGGACAAAGCATTTGCGATAGCTTTTTCTGTTGAGCGTGCAAGTTCCCGTCTATTCTTTCCTATGCTGTTAACAGGATCAGAAAAAATTAACTCTACCTCAATCCATGGTTGATGAAGTATCTTTTGTAAAGATTCAAGTAAAGAGATTTCAACGTATACAGCTGCTTTACTATTCTCACCTGACGCATCATGGTAACGAATTGCTACAGGGTATAATGAAGCTTCGACTGCAACAGCAGATTGTAGTAATGAGGCATGGAAATGTCGAAGTACCGTTCCATCACCGGTTGTTCCTTCAGGGAATACAGCTACCCAGTCACCAGTAGTTAGAGCATTACCAATATCCTGATTAATGCGGGCAGTATCTCTACGCTTTGCGCGTTCTATAAACAAAGTTCCTACATTCTGACTCAACCAACCTAACAATGGCCAGGTACGAATCTCTGATTTGGCAACAAATCGGGAAGGACATATTGCTATCAGAGAATAGACATCTAACCAGGATACGTGATTGGCTACCAGCATTACCGGTTTAGTCATGCCAGCAGGCAGCTCGCCACTGTAGCTTAATTTAACAGAGAGAATATTAAGCAGGCCTGCCGACCATTTCTGTGCCATTCTCTTTTGAACTGGTTGTCTAAGGTGTGGGTAAAAAGCAGATTGTACTAACCCTGAAATGATATGAATTATTAGACGACTGGCACGTATAAATCGTGTCAATTTACTAGTAGTGGCATTGCTCATATCCTATTCCTATTATCACATCAACAGCAGTGAAAAGTCTTGAGAGATTAGCATATAGAGTTTATCAATAAAGATGTGAATATACTTAATAATAGGCTGAATAGAATCATTCTATGAGAAATACTTCTTATGTAATTCGACTACCAAATATTTCAAAATATCGTTGGGCAATTTCTTCGCTGCTAAAATTATGATTTTGTCCTCCGCGCTGCGCAATTTTTAATGCCCCCATAAGTGAACCAAGTTGTCCGGTTGTCTGCCAGTCCATTCCGTTAGCAATTCCATATAATAATCCCGCACGGTATGCATCACCACATCCTGTTGGGTCAACTTGTTCATCAGACTTGACGCACGGAATCTCAATTTGTTCGCCATTAGAATAAATAACAGATCCTTGTGCTCCCTTTGTTATAACCAATCCTTTAACAAGCTTTGCCAGCTCTTGTAAGGTGATTCCAGTTCGTTCTTGTAATAACTGACCTTCATAGTCATTAACAGTTACATAATCTGCTTTTTTAATAAAGTCATGCAACTCTGTACCACTAAACATTGGTAATCCCTGGCCCGGATCAAATAAGAAAGGAATTCCAGATTCATAAAACTCTTGTGCATGTTGTAACATACCATCACGTCCATCCGGAGATACGATACCAAGCCCGATATCTTTTGCGTCAGCTACATGATTCTGATGTGAAAAATTCATTGCACCGGGATGAAATGCTGTAATTTGATTATCTGCTAAATCAGTTGTTATGAATGCTTGTGCGGTAAAAGTATCTTTTACATGTTTGATATGCGTTTGCATCAGGTTTAATTTCTCCAGCCGATGCGCATATGGCTGACAGTCATCACCTACTGCTGCCATAATAAGTGGTGCTCCACCAATCATTTGTAGATTATAGGCAATGTTACCAGCACAACCACCAAACTCTCGTCGCA
Source organism: Nitrosomonadaceae bacterium (assembly GCA_965205785.1). Classification (GTDB taxonomy): domain Bacteria; phylum Pseudomonadota; class Gammaproteobacteria; order Burkholderiales; family Nitrosomonadaceae; genus BJGV01. Next base: position 598,182 of record OZ242188.1, on the reverse strand, counting down.
TATCCGGGACCAGAAAGGCTACATTAAGAATATGAATTTTTTCAGGTAAGATATGATTTTTAAAATGATCATGAAACACCATGATGGTATCGTAGGCAACGGATCCGCAAATAAGAGTACGCATAGTTATTTAGTGCAGCATCAAAGTTTATTAGTAATAGCCTGTAGATTCAGGCTCCAGGAAGAAGGTTCTTTATAGAGATGAGGATACGAGAATTTGTCTTCATTTTAGCAAGAATTTATTGGCTCCAGGTTAAATCTAATTCGCGTGCAGCTTTAACATCGTCTAATCTTTGTAAACTGGTAGTATGAGGCGCACTCTTTAATATTTCTGGGGTTGAATATGCTTCTTCTAGAATTTCTTTCATTGATAGAACAAAAGAATCAAGTGTTTCTTTAGATTCAGTTTCAGCAGGTTCTATTAGTAAGCACTCAGGAACCAGAAGAGGAAAATAAGTAGTAGGGGCATGGAAACCTTTGTCAATTAACCTTTTAGCTACATCCATTGCGGTTACACCTGTCTTTTCTTTCAGAACTTTTAGTGTGACAATAAATTCGTGACTGGCTCTGCGATTAGGATAGGCTATTTCAAATCCTACTTTACTCAATTCTTTCATTAGATAATTCGCATTGAGAGTAGCGAACTCAGCTACACGATGCATACCTTCTGCTCCTAACAAACGAGAATAAATATATGCTCTTAACAGCACTCCTGAATTTCCCATATGTGCTGAGAACCTACCAATGGACTGAGGTATTTCTTTTTCAGTTACCCAGCGATATGTTCCTTTTTCCATAGTTACCACTGGTACAGGTATGAACGGAAGCAATCGTTCTGCAACACCTACTGGAGCAGAACCTGGGCCACCTCCACCATGGGGAGTAGAGAACGTTTTGTGAAGGTTTATGTGAATCACATCAAACCCCATGTCACCAGGTTTTACCTTACCTAATATTGCATTGAGGTTTGCTCCGTCATAATATAATAATCCTCCTGCCTTATGGACTATTCTGCTCATTTCCGCAATATTTTTTTCAAATACGCCAAGTGTGGAAGGATTAGTTAGCATCAGCCCTGCTGTCTGAGGACCTACTGCTGCTTTCAAGGCGTCCATGTCGACGTCACCTTCTTTATCAGTGGATATTTCCACTACTTTATAACCACACATTACTGCTGTTGCAGGGTTGGTACCATGAGCTGCATCAGGTATGATAATTTCAGTGCGGGAATGATCTCCTCTGGATTCATGATAGGCGCGTATCATTGCTACACCAATAAGTTCGCCTTGAGCACCGGCCATTGGAGTAAGGCTTACACTTTTCATGCCAGTTACATCCTTCAGAATTTCCTGTAATTCATACATACAAGCAAGATATCCTTGTCCAGTATCTTCAGGCGCAAGGGGGTGTCGCGCAAGGAACTGAGGGAGCATGGCCAATGAATTACATGCTCGGGGATTGTATTTCATCGTGCAAGAACCAAGTGGGTAAAATTCTGTATCTATAGAAAAGTTTTTTTGCGACAGACGAGTGTAATGTCGTACTGCATCCATTTCAGAGACCTCTGGCAACATAAGAGGCTTTTTACGCATGAAGTTCTGCGGAATACTTTTAGCTTTTGTTTCAGAGGCCGGAGACTGAGAATAATTGTATCTTCCTGGGCGTGAGTGTTCAAATATCAGCATAGTGAAGTTTCTTGCCTTATCTGGGTATTATTTTAAAGCAGCTAAGGCTGCGTCATAGTTTGGTTCATCTTTTATTTCTGGTACTAATTCAGCATGAACCACATTATCGGATTCATCCAACACGATAACAGCACGTGCCGTAAGGCCGGCTAAGGGACCATCACTAATGGCAACACCATAATTCTTCTTAAAATCCGCACCACGCATGGTGGACAATATTACTACTTTATCTAAACCTTCAGTTGTGCAGAAACGGCTCATTGCAAAGGGCAGGTCAGCCGAAATTATTAATACTACAGTATTGCTTAGATTGCTGGCGTTTTCGTTAAATTTACGGGTAGAAATAGCACAGACTGGTGTATCTAGACTAGGTACTATGTTGAGCACTTTTTTCTTACCAGAAAAATTTTCTAGTGAAGTATCATTTAAATCTTTGTCTACTAATGAGAAAGATGGAGCTTTAGTTCCTACTTGTGGGAAATTGCCTTCTACTTTGACGTTGTTACCTGCAAACGTGACCATAATTTTCTCCTTAATTGAGGGTGAAACAGAATCAATCAAAATTACACTGGTTCAATAGTAGATGTACCTTGTTTAGATAATGTCTGGCTCAGACAGTCTGTAAATTTAACCAGATCAGCTTGAATTTTTGTTTCAGTTGCGCACAATAGTATTGTTTGTCCAAGTTCCGGATAATATTCTTTTAGATTTAGCCCGGCTAATATTTTTTGTACCTTAAGTTTTTGTAATGCATTCTCTATCGGCATTGGTAAGGTTATCGCTGCTTCATGGAACAAAGACCCACTAAAGGTTCTTTTTACTCCCTTTATAGTTTCAAGTTGTTCGACAAGAGTCATAGTATTTGCATGAGATTTCTCGGCTATACGTCTTAATCCTGCTGGTCCTACCAAGGTCATATAAATGGTTGCAGCTGTAACCATTAATCCCTGATTAGTGCAGATATTTGAAGTTGCTTTAGAGCGCCGTATATGTTGTTCACGTGCTTGAAGCGTTAATACAAAGCCAGGCTTTCCATTTAAGTCTGTTGTGCGACCTATGATACGCCCAGGTATTTGTCTAACTAATTTTTGTTTACAGGTCATGAAGCCAAAATATGGCCCACCACTGGAAAGTGGAATACCTAATGGTTGTCCCTCACCAACCGCTATATCTGCGCCATTACTACCCCACTCACCAGGCGGGGCAAGCATTGCAAGAGCTAAAGGATTTACTACACCAATGGCTAATGCGTTGTTGTTGTGTGCCCAGTCAGTTAGTGCATCAACTTGTTCGAGTACGCCAAAGAAATTTGGTTGAGGAATAACTAGTGCTGCAATATCTTGACCATCAAAAAGTGTCAGGCTCTCTACAAGTATATGACCACACTCTGTACAGTAAGGAATTTCTATAATTTCAATATTCTGGTTTTTTACGATAGTCTTTACTACCTTACGATAAATAGGATGAATCGTGGATGGCATTAATACCCGACGTGAACTCCTGTGAGAACGTACAGCCATCAATACTGCTTCAGCTAGTGCAGAAGCTCCATCGTACATACTTGCATTTGAAACATCCATACCGGTAAGGGATGCCATCATGGTCTGGTATTCGTAAAGAAGTTGTAGTGTTCCTTGGCTCGCTTCCGCCTGATATGGGGTATAAGAGGAATAAAATTCACCCCGAGTTGCAATCTGCCATACCGCAGCAGGAATGTGATGTTCATACGCACCTGCACCAATAAAATTGAGATAGCGGCCATCTGCTTCGGCTCGTTCCGACATCAGCCTAGAGATTTCCATTTCATTCAACCCTGACGGTACTTCTTTTAATTTTCCACTTTTTAAGTCAGGTGGTATTTCATCGAATAACTCTTCTATTGAGCTTGCACCGATGCTTGTAAGCATCGAAGTTACATCTTCTTTAGTATGTGGTATGTATGGCATAGTCTGCTTCGATGAGTCGTATTTAATAAGTATTAATTAATACTGGAAGATAGTATGTAGTAGTGTTATCTACTCAGCATATATTTCATGTAACAACCTTTTTAATGTGTTTCATTTTCCAGAATTTTTTGATATGCGGCTGCATCGAGTAAGTCATTTAGGTCTTCTATATTAGAAGGTTTTAATTTATACAGCCATGCTGAATAGGAGTCTTCATTAATCTTTTCTGGTGCTGACTCAAGTTCCGGATTGATTGTAATCACTTCCCCTGATATTGGTGCGTATACATCAGCAGCTGCTTTAACGGACTCAACAACAGCGCACTCTTCTCCCTGTTTGAGATTACGCCCTACTTGTGGGGTTTCTACAAATACCATATCACCAAGTAATTCTTGGGCATGATTTGTAATTCCAGTTGTAGCAGTACCGTCTTCTTCAAGCTTTACCCATTCGTGGGATTTTGTATATTTAAGATAGGTTGGAATATTCATGTCTATGCTCCGATATTAAATAATGTAACTTAATAATTCAGTTCAAATTAGGCTTTTTCCATTCCGAACAAAAGGATATTTTACAACTCTTGCTCGTAATGCTTTATCCCGTACCAATACCTGAACCTCATCACCTATAGATACTTGAATTGGTAGTCTTGCAAGTGCAATAGATGAATTTAGAGTAGGTGAAAAACCGCCACTGGTAATTTCACCGGCGCTTTCTTCAGAATTCTGTTGAATTGAGATTTTCTGGTGGCTTCGTAATACACCTCGATCTAATAGCAATAGGCCGAATAATTGATATTTAGCTTCTGTTTTTAGCAGTGCTTCTTTACCAACAAAATTACGTTCACTTTTTAAATCTACCGTCCAGGATAAACCTGATTCTAGTGGACTGGTAGTTTCATCCATATCTTGTCCATAAAGATTCATACCAGCCTCAAGCCTTAACGTGTCACGAGCACCTAGTCCCGCAGGTGAAACTCTTGCTGTATTGAGAGAATTCCAAAATTGCTTGGCATCTCTTTCAGGCAATGTGATTTCAAAACCATCTTCACCAGTATATCCAGTACGCGCAATAAAATATTTCTCATACATAATTGACTGGAAAAGCTTTAAATCTTCAGTGGCAGTTTGAGCTCCAGGAATAACTTGCCAGACTTTTGCACGGGCATTTGGGCCTTGTACTGCAATCATAGAAAGATCCCTGCGTGGGGTAATTTTTAATTCTGGAGAATGTTTATCGCGCTGGGCTTGTATCCAAGATACGTCTTTATCTGAAGTTCCTGCATTTACAACCATACGAAACCATGATTCAGATAAAAAATAAATGATGAGATCGTCGATTACTCCACCTTCTGGGTTGAGCATACAGGTATATAGTGCTTTACCAGGTTGAGTCAGCTTATCAACATTATTAGCGACTAATTGACGTAAAAAATCACGTGTACCTTCGCCTTTAATATCAACAGCAAGCATATGTGATACATCAAACATACCCGCGTCTTTTCTTACTTTATGGTGCTCGTCAAGCTGGGAACCGTAGTGTAGGGGCATGTCCCAGCCACCAAAATCAACCATTTTTGCATTCATGTCACGGTGGACTTGATTGAGCGAAGTTGTTTTCATTACAAATAATATTTAAAAAAAAAAGGTGAAGCCATAATTATATGACTTCACCCCTCTGTCCTTTTTACCTGAGAGATTACGGTAGTCTATCCCGTGTGCCCCTTCGGTGGCCAATTTATTTTGACACTCTCCAGAATAGCCTGTAGCAAGCGGTCTTCAGGGATCAGAGAAGGTCTGATCTATGCCTGAGCGATTCCGGGGGGGGTTGCGCCTTCGGCGGCGCTGATGAGACATGCGCACTCTTCCGTTTTGATACAAATGGCTAATCAAAGATTATACTCTAGCGTTAACGATTAAAACAAGGCAAGTATGATGTATTCAGAGTTGTTTTTGATACTTTAGTATTTAAATAAAAGAATTTGCTAGTCTTAAAAATTGCAAAATTATGTATCGCTTTCCTACTAAAAATACATATTTTAAAAGAACGATACAAATTTTTATTTTACATACGATTTATGTAGGCCATAATAGATGTATATATGGATATTCTGACAAATAAATGTGGCGATTACGCTAACGTAATTCTTTAAGAATGACACCAAATTTAGTTAAACCACTACTTCTGTTAGTTGACGATGACGTTCTTATTACTGAAACGCTGAGCTTCATATTGAGCCAAGAATTTGAAGTGCATGTTGTTAAATCGCGGCCTCAGGCTATTGAACTAGTAAGACAGCTAGCTGTGCCGCCACAGTTAGCATTAGTTGACCTGGGGTTACCTCCCCTTCCTCACCGACCAGAAGAAGGCTTTCAACTTGTTACTGAGCTTCTTGCACATTCTCCTGAGATCAAAATCTTGGTTCTTTCTGGTCAGAATGAAGAGTCTCATGCGCGACATGCTCGGTCGCTAGGAGCAGTAGATTTTATTGCCAAGCCATGTGATCCACAGGATTTAAAAAAACACTTGTTTAATGCATTAAAAACACGCAAGGTTGAGATTGATGCTAAAACAGCGGGAGAAGCAGATGATCTGGGGTTAATTGGAAATAGTGCGCCAATAGAAAAAATGCGAAACCAGATAATTAGCTATGCATCTGCTCCGTACTCTGTACTAATTGAGGGTGAGTCAGGAAGTGGTAAGGAACTTGTTGCAGCTCAGCTACATCGCCTAAGTAAGAAATCTAAAGAACCTTTTCTTGCATTAAATTGCGCTGCTATTTCTCCTACGTTAGTTGAACCGACATTATTCGGGTATAGCAAGGGAGCGTTTACAGGTGCAACCAGTGCAAAGGCTGGTTATTTTGAGGATGCTGGAGAAGGAGCTTTATTGTTGGATGAAATAGGTGAGTTACCATTGGACTTGCAGGCTAAGTTATTGAGAGTGTTGGAGAATGGGGAGTATCAGCGAGTTGGTGAAACCCAGACGCGTAAAAGTTATGCACGTGTAATTGCAGCAACAAACCGTGATCTTCGCCAGGAAACACACTCTAATCGTTTTCGTTCTGATCTATATCATCGCCTGAGTGTATTTACAATAAATGTTCCTCCACTTCGGGAGCTAGGCGAAGACCGATTATTATTACTGGATTTTTTTCGAGACTTTTATGCTACAAGAGGAAATAGCGATCCATTTAATCTTGATCATGAGGCTACTGTACGCTGGCAAGGCTATCATTTTCCAGGCAACGTGCGGGAATTACGCAACATTATTATTCGACTTTCGACCAAGTATGCTGGTACAACAGTGAGTTTGGAACAATTAGAAGGCGAGCTAGATATAGGGAAAAATAATGAGGGAATAGTAGACCCAAATATACTTGGAGATTCTGAATCACAGCAGGAATTAGCAAGGAAACATTTACAAAGCCAACAAAATTTTAGTCTTGACCACACACTAAAAAAATGGGAGCAGAGCTATGTTGAAGCTGCACTCAAAGTGACTCACGGTAATGTTAGTCAGGCAGCAAAACTTTTGGGATTAAATAGAACTACTCTATATAGTCGTATAGAAGCTGCGGGGAAAGTACAAGATTAGAGCGAAAGCTAGTTGCCAACGTTTCAGAATAGAAAATAATGTTGACAAGTGATGATAAATCTCATTCCCGCATTCGTAACTATCAGTCTAAATTCGTTGTTAAATTTATGAAGCACATGGGAAAGAAGAATGTACCTTAGTCATTTTGGGCTTACTGAGCAACCTTTTACTATTACTCCAGTCATTGATTTTTTTTATGATGGTGCTAACCGTGGCGCGACACTAGAGGCACTGATTTATGCGATCACACATGGTGAAGGCATAATAAAGGTTACGGGCGAGGTTGGAAGTGGAAAAACTATGCTTTGTCGCGTATTGATGGAGCGTTTACCGGAAAATGTTGAAACTATATATCTTGCCAATCCAAGTTTATCTCGGGAAGAAATTCTTTATTCCATAGCTGATGACTTGAGTCTTGATCTAGCTGGAAGCCGTGCAAACGAGGCATTACGTGCCCTACAAAACATATTGATAGAAAAGTACGCTGCTGGCAAACAGGTAGTGGTATTAATAGATGAGGCTCATGCTATGCCAGCTGACACGCTAGAAGAAATACGACTACTCTATAATCTTGAATCTACCCGTCATAAGTTACTTAAAATTACCTTGTTTGGTCAAACTGAATTAGATGCTACTTTATCTCTGCCTAATATGCGTCAGCTCAAAGATCGAATTACTCACCATTTCACTACGCAACCATTTAGTGTAGAAGCAGTAAATGAATACTTAATGTTTCGTATGCGCGCAGCTGGCTATCATGGCCCAGACAACTTTACTCCTGAAGCAGTAAATTTGATTGCTAAAGCTTCGGGTGGGCTTACGAGACGAGTGAATATCTATGCTGATAAATCTTTACTGGCAGCATTTATTGGTAATACACACAGCATAACTGCAACTCACGTCAAAGCAGCGATTGAGGATTCAAATCCCAGGCACGACCGAAGGTGGCTAGACAGACTTACTGAGCGCAGAAAATCAGCTACTACAAATTGGCTAAACTACGGGATAGTAGGTGCTGCAGCTCTGATAGTTGGTGCAATATTAGGTGGTGGATTTGGTTGGTAACTTGTTCTGATCATCAGTAACAGTGGCTCAGGCAGTATCCATGGAAATTTATTAAACAGTCTAGTAAAGACCATCAACAATGAATGTGTTTGACACTGGGGAGAATGAGGAGGGTATGTGTAGGAAAAATAATTAGAAACTTGGTTAAAGGAGTCAAATTTGATGCCGATACATATAGTTAATTGTATCGGTTTTTTTATTTGATATGCTGGTGATAAAAACTATAATTTTAGGAAGCTAAATTATAGTTTTATATAGTATTTATCAGTAATTTGAATATTATTTTATGTTCTATGGAGTAACTAGGAATATATATAATTATGCATCAAACTCTATTGAAATTTGCTTGTTTATGCCTGTTGCTGAGCTCTTGTGCTGTGCGGCCACCTGAGTTATCCGACGGACACATTGGTGCTGAATCTAAATCTAAGTCTTCACGCCCAGGTGTCATTCCTCAGTCTGTAAAGCAGACAGCTCCACTATTACCACCTAGACCTACCGCTAAATTAGATACTTATAGTGTGGTGGTAACTAGTGTTCCTGTTCCAGAGATTCTTTTTGCGTTGGCACGTGATGCCAGACTTAATCTGGATATTCATCCCGGCATTAGAGGGACGGTTACACTCAATGCCATTGATCAAACTCTGCCACAAATTCTTAAACGTATCGCCAAACAAGTGGACATACGATATGAAGTGGACGGGGCAAATTTATCAGTAATGCCTGATACGCCATTCCTTCGTTACTACAAGATTGACTACGTAAATATGTCGAGAGATGCAACTGGCACTGTAGGAATTGCAACTCAGATTGCCACACCAGGGTCTACAGGAAGAGGCGGTGCAGGAGGGGCATCAGGAGGGGCATCTGGAGGAGTATCTGGTGGGAGTAGCGCTAGAGGTAATGTCTCACTTACTTCAGTTGCAAATATTGCTAAAAACCGTTTTTGGGAAACTCTAGAAAAGAACTTACGTGACATATTAAGGGAAACAGACAAGATCTTGCCTGAAGGCTCACCCTCACCAGAAGAAGAAGAGGCAGAGGCAGCATTAAATGATGTAGAGAGGCGTAGCGAACAGAGAATGAATGAGTCTAATCAGGACCAATCTCCAGATTTTCAGACTGTGCAGAGTAGTGAGCTAGAAATACAGCAGGATGATGATGCTGCAGTAAAAGCAGCAAAACGGGCATTATACAGAGCTAAAAATATACCAACCTTCCGCGAAGCTGCTTCTGTTATCGCGAATCCAGAAGCAGGAATAATTATGGTTCGTGCCACTGGTCGACAGCATGAAAAAGTACAGGAATTTATTGACCGCGTCATGTCTAGTGCACGTAAACAAGTACTAATTGAGGCAACTATTGTTGAGGTGTCACTTAACCAGAATTTTCAGAAAGGCATTGACTGGCAGTATTTACAGTCAAACAATCCCCAAGTTGCTGTTGGTCAGGGTCCGACCACTCAAGCTATTGATGCTGTAACTGGAGCCTTAATGCCAGTAGCGGGACCCGCAATAGTCGCCGGACAGCTCTTTACAGCAGCATTTCGTGAAGGTGGTTTTACCTCAACTCTTAAACTACTAGAGACTTTTGGCACTATTAAAGTTGTTTCCAGCCCAAAACTATCTGTGCTCAATAATCAGACAGCAATCTTGAAAGTTGTAGATAACCTAGTGTATTTCACAGTTCGTGCTAATGTCTCACAGAGTCAGTTTAATGTAGTGAATACTTTTACTTCTACTCCTAATACAGTATCCGTAGGATTTGTGATGAGTGTTACTCCCCAAATTGGAGATGATGAATCGGTTCTGCTGAATTTACGACCCACTATTTCCCGTACTATTGGTCCGGGAAAACAGGATCCCAATCCACAGCTTGTCAATGTAGTCAGTATTATTCCTGAGATTCAAACACGTGAAATGGAATCTTTGATAAAAGTTAATAATGGGGACATAGCGGTAATGGGTGGCCTGATGCAAGATGATATAGATAACAGAAATGCTACTGTTCCTGGCGCAGCAAGCCTTCCTTTGGTTGGATACTTATTCCAGCAACGAAACGAAACTGCTCGCAAGACAGAATTGGTAGTTTTCGTGCGACCAGTTGTGATCAAGGAAGCCAATTTAGATGGTGACTACAAACATTTACGTGAATCACTTCCCAAAGATAATTTTCTCGTTAAACCTCGTCCTACAGTAGGTGAACTTGGGGACTTGGGTCAGTTGGAAGCTATGGGTGAGCTTGGAGGCAAATAGTTATGAGCCTGTTACTGGAGGCTTTGAAAAAAGCTGAACGGGATAAGCTGGGTGAAAAAGAACTAGATACTCCGGTTCAAGGCAATGCGGTAGGTAAAGAGGCTACCGCAAAGTCATTTTCTGACCATACTCCTGGTGAAACGCTTGAGCTTGTTTCGGAAGATATATCCTCTTCGAGTGACATACCTAAACAACAGCCTGAAACCGAATCGTCTCAAAATCGTACTTCTGCACAAAATATATTTCTTGCAAAGCAAGATCAATCCAGTCGTATCAATATAGGGCGAGCTGGTAAGTGGCTAATTTTCTCTGGGATCGTACTGATTGTAATGATGGGCGGAGCCTATTACGTATGGCAGGAAACAACATATGTTTCCGGAGTAGCACCCCAATCCAATGAATTTAAGTTTGATTCTGCCCGTCAAACAAGTAAAAATCCTCCAGTATCCTCATTGGCTAAAAGAACTACTTCATCTGAACCTGGCGTTCTTGCCAAAACACCTGTTGACTTACCTGATTCAAACGATCTTAGTAAAACACTCATTACTTCTCGTTCAGAAATACCAAATGATAAGGTGGAAGGGGATAAAGTATCTGTGTCTCTTCCCGAAAAGAATACGTTAAATACTGATATTATTGATACATCTGCGTCATTGTCATCTGATATTGTAGAGAAGTCTTCCAAGTTGTCAGCAAATGAAATACAGGAAGGCATACAAAATAGTGCCAGTATAAGCTCATACTCTTCCAAAAATCCTATTGAGATTAAGCGCAATCCAACTAAGAACGGAGTTTCTAAAGAATTAAAAGCCGCATATCAGGCATATATTACGGGCGATCTAGAGATTGCGAAGCAATACTATTTGGAAGAGCTGGAGACTAATCCTAGAAATAAAGATGCGTTGTTAGGGCTTGCAGCGATTGCTACACGTTTGCGGTTGGTTAATGATGCCCAAGGTTATTACCTGAGAATATTAGAATTAGATCCACGCGATTCTTCAGCAATTGCCGGTATGGCCGGTCTTGTACAGGCAGATCCCAATCAGACCGAGAGTCGTCTAAAAAACTTTCTAGCGCAGCAACCTGATGCTGCAGCACTACATTTTGCACTGGGCAACAATCATGTAACTCAGTTACGTTGGGCTGAGGCACAGCAATCTTTTTTTCGTGCACTGAGTATTGATCCGACCAATGCCGATTATGCTTTTAATCTTGCAGTTAGTCTAGACCATTTGAAAAAGAACGCGCTTGCGACTAAATATTACAGAGAAGCGCTTGTACTTGCTGATAGAGGTCCTGTTGGGTTTAAAGAGGCACAAATAATCGAGCGACTTAAAGAATTAACAAAGTAGTAAATTTCATACAGCTAGCTTATATAAAAACATGTCAACTTCATCAACAGAAGAGTTATCAGAGAATCCATCGGGGAAGCCGTTAGGCCGGTTGCTGGTCGAACAGGGCGTTATCAGTGAGGATCAATTACGTATTGCTTTGTTAGAGCAAAGCAAGCGTCATTTACCACTCGGACGATTGATGGTCGGTCTTGGTTTTCTATCAGAAGCAACTATCCGAGATGTAATGGCTGAAAGTTTGGGTCAGGAGAGTGTAGACCTATCAAGTAGTATTGTTGATGCAGCAGCTATAAAACTGATTCCAAAGGATATGGCACGGCGTTTTCTGTTGTTACCTTTAGCGCTGGACAAAAATGAAAAAACACTAACTCTGGCAATTGCAGATCCAGATAATATCATTGCTTTGGATCAAGTACGTGCGTTGATCAAAGATGAGTATCGCCTTATTACTCAAATTGCTCGTGAATCAGAAATTATCCGTTCAATTGACCAATATTATGGTTTTGAACTTTCGATTGATGGAATTCTGCACGAGATTGAACCAGGCGAAATGGAATACCAGTCTCTACAAACGGGGGTTGATGAATTCAGTCAGCCGGTTGTACGTTTAATTGATGCTTTATTATCAGACGCAGTACAGCGAGGCGCATCTGACATACATTTCGAACCAGAATCAAGTTTTTTACGTATTCGGTACCGTGTTGATGGTGTATTGCACCAAGTGCGCAGCTTACATAAAAGCTTCTGGCCAACAATGGCGGTTCGACTAAAAGTAATGAGTAATATGAATATTGCTGAAACACGTGCACCACAAGATGGACGTATTTCATTACGTTTATCGGGGCGTCCCATAGATTTTCGTGTGGCTTCACAGCCTACTACTCATGGTGAGAATTTAGTTTTACGTATCTTGGATCGACAAAAAGGTATCGTACCATTGGAATACCTGGGTTTGCCGGAAGAAACATCAGCTAACCTCAGGCTTATGATCGCTCGGCCAGAAGGGATCATCCTTGTAACCGGACCTACTGGAAGTGGGAAAACAACCACACTATATTCTGTATTGAGCCACATTAACAATGAAGGCGTTAATATCATGACCCTGGAAGATCCTGTTGAATATCCAATGGTGATGATACGCCAGACTTCAGTGAACGAAGCCGCTAAACTGGATTTCGCCAGTGGTGTGCGTTCCATGCTGCGTCAGGATCCGGACATTATACTTGTGGGGGAAATTCGTGATCATCCAACCGCTGAAATGGCATTTCGCGCTGCGATGACTGGGCATCAAGTATATTCTACATTACATAGTAACTCTTCAATTGGTGCAATTCCGCGCCTACTAGATATTGGCATGTTGCCAGATATTATGGCAGGAAACATTATTGGAATTGTTGCACAGCGGTTGGTACGTGTTCTCTGCCGACATTGTAAAGAGCCATATGCGCCCAGTGAGGCTGAGATAAAGCTACTTGGTATTTTGCCAGATCAACCAGTCCAAACTATATACCGTCCAGTAGGCTGTGATTTATGTGAGCATAATGGCTATAACGGTCGAGTTGCGATCATGGAATTACTGAAAATGGACCAGGATATTGATGAACTAATTGCGCGACGTGCAACTGGACGGGAGATCAAGACTGTTGCGTTGGATAAAGGGTTCCGACCCCTTATGGAGGATGCAATTCAGCGTGTGTTGGACGGAGTAACTTCACTAAGTGAAGTATCAAGAGTAGTTGACCTTACTCAGCGGGTAGCTTAATTATGACTATGTATGCGTACAAGGCAGTCAACAAATTAGGCCAGAGTCGTACCGGCTTACAGGATGCATCTAACCTAGTAGATCTGGAAATGCGACTCAAGCGTACGGGCCTTGATCTTATCAACGGCAAAATTGCAAAGAAAAATCGGTTTGCAACCGGCACAACTGTTACTCGACGGGAACTGATCACTTTCTTTTTTAATATGGAGCAGCTTACCAACGCAGGGGTGCCTTTGCTAGAGTGCCTTGCTGACCTGCGAGATACTTTGTCAAACCCGTTGTTACGCGAGGTCGTTGCAAATCTGATTGAAAATATAGAAGGTGGTATGAGTCTATCTCAAGCTATGTCTGAGCACCCGCGTGTTTTTGAAAAAGTATTTGTTAGTTTAATACGTGCAGGCGAGAAAAGTGGAAAACTTCAGGAAGTATTTCTGCATCTTACGGATACTCTGAAATGGGAAGATGAGATGGCTTCTCAGTCTAAGCAGGTATTGATTTATCCAGCAATAGTATTGCTAGTGGTAACAGGGGTAGCTTTTTTTCTGATGATATATTTGGTACCGCAATTAACCGGATTCATCAAAAATATGGGGCAGACTCTCCCTGCTCATACCAAGGCTTTGTTATTTGTATCGTCTATATTCGTACAATATTGGTATGCAATGTTACTGTTTCCGATAATTACATTTGTTATTGTAAAGTTGATGGTAACCTTCAACACGCAGGCTCGATATCGTTTTGATGACCTGAAACTAAAGTTATGGCCAGTTGGACCAATTCTAAAGAAAATTATTTTGGCGCGCTTTGCTAATTTCTTTGCGATGCTTTATGCATCTGGAATAAGTATTTTGGAATGTATTTCTATTTGTCGCGACATTGCTGGCAATGTGGTAATTGCTGAGAGTCTGTCTCAAGCAGGAAGAGAAATTGAAGAGGGTAAGAATCTTACTCAAAGCTTTGAAAGTGCAAATATATTTCCACCATTAGTTTTACGTATGCTAAAGGTGGGTGAATCTACCGGAGCATTAGACAAGGCATTGCTTAATGTCGGATATTTTTATAACAGGGATGTAAAGGAAGCAATTGCAAAGGCACAGGCCATGATAGGCCCTGCTATGACTGTGCTTCTTGGAATAATGCTTGGTTGGATTATGTTCTCCGTGCTCATGCCAATTTATGACGTCATAAGTAAGGTGAAAATATAATGGCAGATAAATTACTTTTCTTTCTTGGCTCTGAATGGCTCTGTGCTTATCCCTCTAAGCGGGGTCAGTTTCTGGCGGATGAGCAGCAAAGGTTTGCTAATGACGTATTAGGACATGCAGCCCTTGCATCTTTACTAAAGAAACACCCAAAAGCAACCTGTTATTTACTTGCTGATCTGGTAGAGGAAGACTTTCGTTCTGAAAGTGTTCCTCATGTCAGCGGTAAAGACCGTAAAGATATAGTAGATAGAAAATTTGAACAGTTTTACCGAAATACCCCATTCCGACATGCTCAAATACTATATCGTGAACAGGATGGGCGACGTGATGATGTGACATTATTTTCGGCATTAACTAATCCTGATTTAGTTTCACCCTGGTTGGATATTATGTTGGAACACGAAGCTTCAATAGCTGGAATTTATTCTGTTCCGCTTGTTAGTAAACAGCTTGTTAGTCACATTCCCTCTTCTCATTTACTACTAATTTCCTGGCAAAAAAATTCAGGATTACGTGAAATATTTTATAGGGACGGACATATCAGTTTTTCAAGATTAACTCCATTGATAGATACTGATGTTATTACTAAGTCATTACAAATTGAGCTAAACCGAACTTATAAATATCTTAGTAGTCTTAGTTTATTACCAGTTGATCAGCCACTTGATGTTTGCATTATTTGCAGTAAGGATGACAAAAAAAACTACAAGAGATACTGCAAGACTCAGATAATGTACGTTACATAATTGAGGACATTGATGTATTAGCAGGTCGTATCGGACTTAAGGTAGAGCTTTCTAATTCTGATGCAACTCCGCTACTTCTGCATTTGCTTGGACGAAGGCCACCAGCTAATCAGTATGCTATCTCTGATTACACACACTTTCATGACTTATGGAAGGCTAAGTCCTTACTAAAAATCACTGTTGCCGCTGCAGCAATTATCTGTGTGGCATGGTCTGGCATGAATCTATGGGAAGCATCAGGATTACATCAGGATATAAAATCAATCAATACGATGAAGGCCTCTATCAAAGCCCAAGAAAGTAAGATTGAAGCAGATTATCCACGTTTCCCAGTTTCAGTTGATCGCATGAAAGCAGGAGTTTCAGTCATTCAAAAACTTTCAACCTCTGCATTATTACCAAAGCAGTTTTTAACAAAGATCAGTAGAAAGTTAGAAAATTTTCCTATGATCCAGGTAAATAGCTTGTCATGGCGTGTCACTTCTGACTCAGGTGCTGTACAAAAGAATAATAGTCAGTTGGTAAATCAGACTTCATTACCCAATACTTATCAGGAAATTCTTATTGGCGGTGAGGTTTTGTCCTCACTTAATTTGCGAGACACGATTGATTCAATTCATCAGTTTCGTCACGCGTTGAGCAAAGAAGGATTATCAGTTACGCCAGTCACAATGCCAGTTAACCTTGATTCTGCTGCCAGTATTGCTGGAGATCTTGATAGTGAGAAGAAGCTTCGAGGTAGTGCATTTGTAATGAAGGTAGTGATGAATAGGAATTAATAAGTTGAGAAATAATAGAAATTAGAAAAATATGGAAAGAATTTTATGAAACTTTCAACTAAGGATATACCGCATATACGTGGATTACTTATCATGGCGATCCTGATATTTCTATTAGGTGCTATTGCAGTTTTCATAAGTGACGATATGTTAAATAAGGCTCAGCAATCTAAAGTTACAGCAAATCAAGAATGGTCAGACGCAGCACGTAAACTAGAACGTACCAAAAATGAGCAGGAAGACTTGCAAGGTTATTATCATCAATATCAGAATTTAGTAGAACAAAACATAATTGGGAAGGAAAAGCGTTTGGATTGGATCGAATCAATTGAAAAAATCCGCAGTAGGCTAAAAATCTTTAGTGTGAAATACAAGTTGGATCCACAGGAAACAATAGATATGATAGGTACTGATCTGCCTAGCAGTAGCTTTGAGCTTCATCGCAGTAATATGACGCTAGATTTAAGCCTGTTGCATGAAGCACAGTTACTAAATTTTATTGATGCTTTGAGTGAAGAGGTGCAAGGCATGTATTTGCTAGATAGCTGTGTTCTTACACGTAACGATCTAGTAAGAAAACTTAAATTTACTCCAAATATAGAAGCTGAATGTACTCTAGGTTGGATTACACTTAACGAAAAAGATATAGATAGTGTTTAAATGGATACTAAGAAAATAATTTTTAGCTACGCGTTATTTATAATTTTTACTCTGCCATATGTTGCATCTGGTGAAGAGGTGGGGAGGCTATTTTTTACACCAGAACAACGTCTCCAGCTAGAGCAATTAGAGAGTAAACCTAAAGGTGAAACTGAAATCATTATTAGTGACAAAATTATAGTAAATGGAATCGTGCAGCGGAATGGTGGGAGCCGGGTAGTATGGATTAATGGTGCTCCACAAAGCCGAGAAAGCTCTAATGGGATATTAATTGAGCGTGATATAGAACCGGATTCAGTACCGGTTAAAATATTAGGCGCAGACAATTCAATACGTCTTAAGGTTGGTCAGAGTATAGACCTAGATAGCACTGAATTGAGGAACACAAACTCCAATCATAAAACAGGAAAAAAATCTACTTCGTCAAGCAGACGAATGGATTAAATAGGCATGCTGTCTACTGTTTTTATATCTCAGCAGCAATACCGTTTTAGTTGTTTGCCGCTAGCTTTCAGGCAAAAAGGAGCAGCGTTGATGATGCTCCTCACAGTTCTCGTTCTTGGTTCATTGACTGCACTAGTGGTTTCGCTAAATGTTAGTAGTGGACGAACTGAGCAGGAAATAAAAACGGCCAAGGCGTTGGCATATGCAAAAGAAGCACTTATTGCCCATGCTGTTAGCGTCATCTTACCTGTTATACCTAGCGCTATGACTACAGCTCGCCCAGGAGATATGCCCTGTCCCGCATTAGATACTAGTGGAATTGCCGCTGTAAGTTGTGGTGATGCTACTGGTGCCACTGGTCAGTCGCTTCGATTGGGTAGATTGCCATGGATGACATTAGGTTTGTCTGATTTGCGGGATGGATATGGTGAACAATTGTGGTATGCCGTATCCAATAACTTTAAAGAGAATGTTCGAACTGTTTGTACAAATCCTGATCAAATAGGATGTTTAAATAGTGATTCACGTGGCACCATTACAGTTCGTAAATCTTCCGGTGTAGTAGTAAACAATGGTGCTAACCCTGATATCTTTGTGCCAAGTGGAGTTGTAGCCGTAATAATTTCTCCTGGAAGTCCATTGCAGCGTGAAGGGGCATCATCGTTACAGGATCGTAGTGCTACAGGTGCATCTAATCCGATAAATTACTTGGATGTAGGTAATGGCGAAGATAATGCTGCTTTTATTGATAGTAGTGCTACAGATGGTTTCATTAATGGACCTGTTTTAGATGTTAATGAGAATATTATTGTAAATGATAAAGTAATCAGTATTACTTACCAGGATTTATTACCAAAGTTGGAGGAAAGAGTAGCAGGTGAAGTGTTGAAGTGTATGAAGGATTATGCTTTGGCAAATAATGGCAGATATCCCTGGGCTGCAGATATCACAGCGTCAGGCAGTGGTGATTACTCTGATGTTACTGACAATCTGTTTGGACGAATTCCTGATATTCCCTTTACAAGATCTAATACAAGCAGTAGTGGGGGGATGAGCGATCTCTGGCCAACAAGCTGTAATATTCTTTCTTTATCTGACTGGTGGCTTAATTGGAAAAAACATGTTTTTTATGGATTGGCAGATGGTTACAAGCCCATAAACCCACTTATTCCACCTGCTTCCAATGTGTGTACTTTAGGTGGTGCCTGTCGGGTGGTTGATCCACCTTCAGTTGCGGCTGACAAACAGGTAGTTGTAATTCTCTCAGGTAAGCAGTTATCTGGAGTAGCTGGAGGGCAGCCTCGTGTAACGACGGGAGATATAGGTAATTCAGCTAACTATCTGGAGGACGCTAATCAATTAGGTGTCACTTTCTCGAGAGGTTTACAAACACCTACTTTTAACGATGTTGTGGTTTACCAATGAGAAAGAACTCCATACATGCCTGGCAAAAAATGGTTCCAAAGTTAGTTCAACATGGATTTAGTTTGGTTGAGATGGCGGTAGTTTTGGTTATCCTTACAATGTTAATTGCTGGTTTAATTTCACCATTAACTGCACAAATAGATCAACGGAATTTGAATGAAACGAGGAGATCCCTTTCCGAGATAAAAGAAGCTTTAATTGGATTTGCTGTTACTACCGGACGATTACCTTGCCCTGCTGTTTCAGCTGTCAATGGTGATGAGAAGGCGGTTTGCACAGCTGTAGCAGATAGGCATGGGTATATTCCTTGGGCTAAGTTGGGAGTACCTAAATTGGATGCATGGGGTAATATTTTCCGCTATAGCATAACTCCGGCTTTTGCAGGAGCAGCAGGTACCCTAGTTTTATCACCTCCAACAGCTCGAGATATTACGATACAGACCAGGGATATAGTGGGCGCACTGGTTAACGTTTCAACTCCAGGTAATATTCCTGTTACTGTTTTATCTCATGGTAAGAATGGCTATGGTTCTACTAATGATCTGGGTGTAGTTACAGCTGTACCTGGAGCTAATATTGATGAAACTACCAATGCAACTAACCCTACAACATTTGTTGACCAAGTACCTACAGTAGCAGGTACTCCTGGGGGAGAATACGATGACATTGTTACATGGATTTCACCTAATATCCTATTTAGTAACATGGTAGCAGCTGGGCGGTTACCCTAATATTTCCTGATTATTTCTGATTCATATTATGTAGCACGCTACCTAGATATCACTAGGGGGTGTTGTACCATTCTCTTTTTTCTCAAGTGTAAAGCATACTACGCCTTTCTCATTATTCTTCAGGCTTAACAAATATCCATGATGTTCCGCCCAGCGATATGCATGGTATAAGCCAGTTCCAAGGCCAGTTTCAGAATCAACAGTATCATGGAAAAGTTTAGAAACGATTGTTTCTGCAATTGGCTCACCACTATCACATACTGTAAATACTACTGAATTAATCCCGCTAAGGCGTACCACAACTTTAATATTAGTTTCTGTCATACGTTTCTTTCTTGCGTTGTCTAATAAATTATCAGCAACATTTTCAAATACTGCGGATGGAATTGATTCTGCTGAAGTAATTGTATTTTCAAATTCGATATTACGATTATGATAACGATTTTTAAGTAAATCCCACCAGTCTGTAACAGATATATATTCTCCACTTGGTTCCTTTTGCGGTGCACTCAGTTTTTTTAAAGTGAGCTCTAGACGATGAGTTAATGTAGGCAATTGACGGTTGAGCATTTTCTGATAATCCTTGGTTTCTCCCGTCTGAGTTGCCTGTTGCCCAGCTGAGATTAATGTATAAAGTGATTGAAGAAGATTTTTGACATCATGTGTAAGACGTGATCCAGTTTCGTAAATAGTTTGTAAACGTGTCATACGTTGCAAAATATTTTCTCTGTATTTCGTTTCATAAAATTGGCCAATAATCTGTACTAGTAAACGAGTATGTAGCAGCACAGCTGTTTTTACTTTATATTTGGCAAAAATATTCAGACGAAGTTGTCCTACCTCCAACTTTATTGGATATTCACTGTTTTCACCCAGTTTTCCATCATTACTTGGCGATTGCCATGTGACGCCCTTAATCCAGGGCAACTCAGATAACTGATGCATTGCTAATTTTAGAAATCCTGTAGCTTCTTGTTCTCGTTCAGAAGCTTCCGCAAGGTCAGAAAGCCATTCATCTAGTGGTGTCCCTACATTTAATAAGTAACGGGAGAATAGATGCTGTAATCCTGAGAATCCAAATCTTGGATTCCACAACCATCCGAGTGTTAATAGAAGAACAGCTAAAGAAAACAGTGTAAATGATAGCGCTTCTAGATAATTAGCGTTCCCAATAACCATGTAAGTGAAGCTACCTAGTACCAAAACAACTACTAATAGGAACAACAAAACACTATAAAAAAAATCTATTGCATGACTTGATATGATGGGTTCATTTTCCACCGGCATAGCTGCCATACCGATTAACACAAACAGTAATCCATACTGAGTTAAATATCTAAGCATTTCAGTAATCATGTTTGAAGAAAATAGGTGAGGTGTTACCCATAGTAGTAGCAATGCTAATAAATAAAGCATCGCAGCCAAGTAAAACAGTTGTAGCCATTTAGCACGGAATGAGAACACTCTGCCGCCTACCAGGGCAAATAAAACAGCAAGCCAGAATGCAACAAGCCACCAATTAAGCCATAGCAATACGCTTGTACAGGCAATCCCTATAAGGGTGAGGACTCCTGCAGTAACTTTATGTTCTCCACCCCACATTGGCTGCCACAGAAGAAATATACCCAAATGTGAAACTAATAATGCAGGCATCCATGCATCGTCGATTTCTAGTAATGTTGCAATGTGCAGCAGTAAGAGCATTGCAAGCATCAGCCAATGTTTACGAAGTACAAGAGTTGCTATGAACGGCTGGTTAGAGGAGGACATATTTTATGATAATTCAAACTTAAACATGTTATATGTGCTAATTATAGCTGGGGCATTGAAGATCTGAAAAACAACCAGTTGTTGAGAATTCAACCAGTATGTCAAGTATTCAACATGTTAGCCGATATCATAATAGAATTCAGAGTAGTATTCCACAAAAATACTATATTAAATATACGGTTATATTTCTGGCATGGATATTGCTTACTATCTTTGTGTCAGATAAAGAATAGAGGAATAACTCATGAAAACCATATTGAAAAATAAGCAATCAGGTTTTACTCTAATTGAGATTGCTATTGTGTTAGTAATTATTGGCTTGTTGTTAGGTGGTGTCCTTAAGGGCCAAGAAATGATTAATAGTGCTAAAGTCAAAAATATAGCAAATGATTTCCGACAAATTCCAGTTTATATTTACGGATATCAGGATAGATTTAGAGCGATACCTGGTGATGATGCTAGAGTTGTCGCTAATATATCAGGCACACTTGCTACTTCTCCCGCAGGTGTTCAGGGCAATAGCGTAATCAATGGAATCTGGAATTCATCTACGAATACAGATGAATCTTTTCTATTCTGGCAACATGTACGTTTAGCTGGGCTCTCAGCTGGACCAACTAATATTGCAGATGCTACCTATATTCCACGTAATGCTGACGGCGGCATTATGGGTATCCAGAGTAATGTAGGTTTTGTCACAATCACAGCACCTACTGCTATGACTGGTACGTACATTATTTGTTCGGATGGTATTCTTGGAAAGTTTGTAAAACAGCTAGATATCACACTTGATGATGGGGAAACTAGTACTGGCTCAGTTAGAGCAGTTCTTCAATCTGCTCCAGGTACTGCTGTACTTAGTACTGCAGTAGTTGATGCAAATTCATATACAGTGTGTATGGGCGTCTAAACTTTACAACATAGAAAAAGCCCGTTTACTTAAAAGTAAACGGGCTTTGATTGTTATTCCTAGTTGTACGAATTAAGTAAATCTTATCCCTGCAGCAATTTTATTTCAGCGGCAGCCAGATTTTCCTGTGTTCCACGTAATACAAGAATATCACCAGCTTCTAACCTGGTCTCTTTATCTGGTAACAATTCCCGTACGTTTCTTCTTCGTATAGCAGGAACTTCTACAAAAAAGCTTCCTAAATTCAATTCTCCTAAATTTTTTCCAACTGCTGCTGATCCAGGTGTAATCATTACGTTGAGTAAACGTGGTTGCATTTTTTCTCCGGGCTCTTTTACTTCATCAGAGATACCATGATAAAAACCACGAAATAAATTGTATCGCTGTTCACGTGTTTCACGCATGCGACTTAGTACACGGTTGAATGGAACACCCAAGTGCATGAGTGCATGAGATGCTAGCATAATGCTACCCTCCATAATTTCTGCAACCACTTCTGCTGCGCCAGCTTCTTTTAATAGATCAATATCAGAATCATCTAATGTACGTACGACAACAGGTAATTCTGGGCGTATTGCCTGAACCTGCCTTAGAACCTTAAGTGTTGAAATAGTATCTGTATAACTTACTACAATTAATTTAGCGCGCATTAATCCAGCAGCAATAAGTACTTCATATCTTGCGGCATCTCCATATACAACAGATTCACCAGCTGCTGTTGCATCTCGGATACGTCTTGGGTCAAGATCTAGTGCAATAAAAGGTACGGATTCTTTTTCAAGTAAGCGGGAGAGATTTTGCCCGCTACGTCCATAACCGCAAAGAATGACATGTTGTTCCTCAGCCATAGTTTGTGCAGCTATATTTGTAAGTTGCATAGCACGATTCATCCATTCAGTAGCTGAGAAACGTCGTGCCATATTTTCACTATGTTCAATGATGAAGGGTGCTATTAGCATGGATAGAACTATTGCTGCTAATACTGGCTGCATGGTAGCGTTATCGATTATATTTAGGGAATTAGCTTCGGCTAATAAAACAAACCCAAATTCTCCGCCTTGAGCAAGGCTCAAGCCAGTACGTACTGCGGCACCAGAATCAGATTTAAATAAGTGTGAAAGACCTGCAATTAATGAAGCCTTTATTGCTATTAGAGCTATGAGTAGTAACATCACCCATAAAAAATTATGTAAAACTGACTGTATATCTAGAAGCATGCCTATTGTTACAAAGAATAGGCCTAATAATATATCGCGGAATGGTTTAATATCATCTTCAACTTGATGACGGTATTCAGTTTCAGAAATTAGCATTCCTGCAAGAAATGCACCAAGTGCTAATGATAATCCTGCAATTCCAGTAAGCCATGCAAGCCCCAAAGTGATAAGTAACACATTTAGTACGAATAATTCGGAAGATTTCTGTCGAGCTACTAAATGAAACCAAGGACGCATTAGTCGTTGTCCAAGGAACAAGATTAAACCAAGTACTAATCCTGCTTTAAGCAGAGCCAAGATAATTGTAACTCCAAGGTCTGCACCACTGCTATCTATAGTATTCACAAGTGCTGGGATTACAATCAGAAATGGTACGACTGCTAAGTCCTGGAATAATAAAACGCCTATGATCTGTCTACCATGATCCGTATTAAGTTCTAGTCTTTCCGATAGCATTTTGCTGACAATTGCAGTAGAAGACAGAGCTAAAATTCCACCCAATACAAGCCCTACACGCCAGTCAATCCCTATCATCCAAGTTACAATCATGACTATGACCATACTCGTGCAGACTTGTGCAGTACCAAGACCAAAAACAACGTTCTTCATAGTAACAAGCTTTGGTAAGCTAAATTCTAGGCCGATACTGAACATTAAAAACACGACACCAAATTCTGCCAAATGCTGAGTTTCTGCTACTTCTGGGATTAAACCAAATGCATGT
Source organism: Nitrosomonadaceae bacterium (assembly GCA_965205785.1). Classification (GTDB taxonomy): domain Bacteria; phylum Pseudomonadota; class Gammaproteobacteria; order Burkholderiales; family Nitrosomonadaceae; genus BJGV01. Next base: position 573,909 of record OZ242188.1, on the reverse strand, counting down.
GGGCCAATAATAACGCCAGAAAGTAAATAACCCAGCATGGGTGGCAGACGTAGAAGACGAAATACAACCACAGCCAGTACAGCAGTGGTGAGAAGAATAAGGACAAGTTGCAACGTGTTATACATAAGTAAAATTCTGTGAAGAAAACATTATGTTTAGTCTGCTAGTTAATCTAAGCTTTAAACTTAATAGTGTTGATTGTCGCACATTAACAGTATCCAACAATACGTGATGTTAAAATAACATTTTTTTAATTTGTACTATCCTCATTTTCATGTCAGTACCACACCTTACCACTGCCCTAAGTGGAGCGATTCTAGATCTTGAGAAACGTATACTTGAGGCTATGCCGACAATCGAGTATTGGTTGCGGAGTCAATTACAGGATCACGTTGTACCATTTTATTGCTCTGTGGATTTGCGTAACAGTGGTTTTAAGTTAGCTCCGGTAGACACCAATTTATTCCCTGGTGGGTTCAATAACCTTAATCTAGATTTCATGCCATTATGTATACAGGCAATGATGGTGGCAGTAGAGAAGATCTGTCCTGATACACACAGTTTATTACTGATACCAGAGAACCATACTCGTAACATTTTTTATTTACAAAACGTAGCAGTATTACAAACTATTCTACGCCGCACAGGAATGAACGTTCGTGTTGGAACATTATTACCAGGAATATCTAAAACTTTAACAATAGATCTTCCCAACGGCAACAGTCTTATGTTAGAGCCAATTCAACGAAAAGAAAATCGCCTGGTTTTAGAGAATTTTGATCCATGTGCAGTACTACTTAATAATGATCTTTCAACTGGAGCACCTGATATTCTTCAGAATCTGGAGCAAACAGTTATTCCACCTATCCATGCCGGTTGGGCAACACGAAGAAAGTCAGGTTTTTTTACAGCATACGATTACGTAGCAAAAGAATTTTCTAATCTGATTGGCATTGATCCATGGCTTATTAATCCTTATTTTGCATCTTGTGGAAAAATTAATTTTAGTGAGAAGAAGGGTGAAGACTGTGTAGCAAAGAATGTAGATGATATCTTGATTGAGATTAGAGAGAAATATAAGCAGTATAGTGTTAATGAAGATCCTTTTGTAATTGTTAAGGCTGATGCAGGTACATATGGGATGGGCATCATGACTGTCAAAAGTGCTGAGGAAGTGCGTACACTAAACCGCAAACAGCGGAACAAGATGTCAGTAGTAAAAGAAGGTCAACCTGTGACCAAAATATTAGTACAGGAAGGGGTATATACTTTTGAGAGTATTAATGCAGCAGTAGCTGAGCCCGTAATATATATGATTGATCGTTATGTTGTGGGTGGATTTTATCGGGTGCACACTGGGCGTGGTAAGGATGAGAATCTGAATGCTCCAGGTATGCATTTTGTGCCTTTATCTTTTGATCCATCATATCTGTTACCAGATCATAAAATTAACCAAGACTATACTCCTAATCGATTCTATGCTTACAGTGTAATAGCGAGACTAGCTCTATTGACAGCGGCATTAGAGTTAGAGAAAAGTGCAAATTCTACTTCTGATGCAGTATCCAAGATGAATAGAGAGAAATACTAAAAATTTAATAATGAAATTTGTATTTATTCTTGACCAATTAGATTCAATTAAAATTGATAAGGATTCGAGCTTTGCCATGATGCTTGAAGCAGCCTCACGTGGTCATCAGTTGTTTGTAATTCAGCAGGGAGATTTGGCATGGAAGAATGGTGAAATTGTTGGGGTTTCATGTGTGCTGAAATTAACTGGACAGACAGATATTGGGAGTAATTGGTATAAGAAAATGGGGACAGATGAAGTGTCGCTACAAGAGTATGACGTTGTGTTAATGCGTAAAGACCCACCTTTTGATATGGAATATATATATAGTACGTATTTGTTGGAGTTAGCAGAAAAACAGGGGGTGTATGTTATTAATAGTCCACAGGGTATACGTGATCATAACGAGAAATTCTCTATAGCAAAATTTCCACAGTTTATTGCACCTACTCTTGTAACAAGACAAGAGTATTTGATAAGAGAATTTATAAGTGAACATAGCGACATTGTTTTAAAGCCCCTTGATGGTATGGGCGGGGCTGGAGTATTCCATGTTAATAATGGTGACAATAATATTAGTGTGATTATTGAGACTCTTACAAATAATGGTACTCGAACGATTATGGCGCAACGTTATATACCTGAAATTTCTCAGGGTGATAAGCGTATCCTGTTGATAGATGGCAAGCCTGTGCCCTACGTGCTAGCACGTATTCCAAGGAAAGGAGAGTCCCGTGGTAATTTAGCTGCTGGCGGTCTTGGTGTAGCTCAGCCATTAAACTGTCACGATCATGCAATAGCCGAGGCTTTGGGGCCATATTTGTGTGAGCAAGGATTAATGTTGGTAGGATTAGATGTGATAGGCGACTATTTGACTGAGATTAATGTTACAAGTCCTACTTGTATGCAGGAGATCACAAATCTGACTGACTTTAATGTGGCTGGGATGATGATAGATTCAATTGAAAAAAAGTTACAGGATTCTAGATTGAAGTAGAGTAGTTCTATCTCTCTTTATAAGTGTGTCAGTTGGTATTCCGTTGAAGTTATTTTAAAAATATTCTGTTATTTCAATAGATAGATGTTATAGCATGAAGAATCATACGTATTTGTAGAATCTTTAGAGGTCTCTCCAACTATGGCAGAGATAGAGAAATACATCTGATTAATCATGAGGCATTGGCAATGATAAAATATAATGTATTGAAATTTATTATTTATTAGTAGGATAAAAATGATTGGAATTCTAATTATTTCTCATGGGGATCTAGGAAATTGTTTAATACATTGCGCTAATCACGTCATGGGGAAAAAGCCAGGGCATCTAATGCATCTTGGCGTTACTATCCAGGATGATCCAGACGTTATTATTCCTAAGGCACTAGAATTATTAAAGCAGCTGGATTGTGGTGATGGAGTGTTAATTTTAAGTGATATCTGTGGTGCCACACCATGTAATATTGCTAACCAATTAGTTAATCCTGGTAGGGTTGAGTGTCTGTCAGGAGCAAACTTATCAATGCTAGTACGTGCGCTTACTTACCGCAACGAACCGCTTGAATCAGTAGTAGAAAAAGCATTATCTGGTGGTAAAGAAGGAGTGATGCGTATTTATTCGAGATCTGATGATGCAAACTAAAGAAGTTGAAATTATAAATAAATTGGGTCTTCATGCACGTGCAGCTGCAAAAATGACACAGTTATCCGGGAAATTTCAAAGTGAGGTATGGTTGTCTCGGAATGACCATAAAGTTAATGCAAAAAGTATCATGGGAGTAATGATGTTGGCTGCGAACAAAGGTTCTAAAATAAATATTGAAACTACTGGCCCAGACGAAATTGAGGCAATGCTTGCACTTATTAATTTAGTTCAAGATTATTTTGGGGAAGATGAATGAGCTTTGTACTACACGGTGCAGGTGTTTCTAGGGGCATTGCTATAGGGCATGCACATCTTGCATCACATGCTGCTTTAGAAGTTGCTCATCACGTATTGCCGCGAAACAAGATCAATAACGAAATATCTCGTCTTGATGCCGCATTCTTAACAGTACGAGAAGAACTTGAAACCTTGCATACTTCTGTTATGGGTGGTCCTGCATCAGCTGAGCTAGGTGCTTTTCTTGATTTGCATCGAATGATTCTTGATGATCCAATCCTTTTTACTTCTGCTAAAACATATATCTCTCAAAATCTGTGTAATGCTGAGTGGGCAGTTACCCAGCAGACAGATGTATTACTTGCCCAGTTTGAGGAAATTGAAGATGCTTATTTGAGGGAGCGTAAGGCTGATGTAATTCAAGTAGTTGAACGAGTATTAAAAGCTTTATTAGGGCATCCAGGTTATATTCCACCTCCTGAAAAACGTACTGGTGATAGTATTTTGGTTGCTCATGACTTAAGTCCAGCTGATGTGCTTCAGTATAAGCAACATAGATTTACTGCATTTATTACTGACTTAGGTGGGTCAACGTCTCATACAGCTATAGTTGCACGTAGCTTAAATATACCATCTATTGTGGCGTTACATAATGCCCGCCAACTGATTCGTGACAATGATCTTTTGATTGTTGACGGGGACCAGGGGGTAGTAATTGTTAATCCAGATAAAAGAATATTTGCTGAATACCGATTGCGCCAGAATCAACTGGAACTTGAAAAACAGAAGTTAAAACGTATAAGAACTACTGTTGCTACAACACTTGATGGGATAACAGTAGAATTACACGCTAATATTGAATTACCTCAGGATATTGAGCAGGTAAAAGATAATGGTGCCACTGGAATCGGCTTGTTTCGTAGTGAATTTCTTTTTCTTAATCGAGATAGTTTACCTGATGAAGATGAGCAATTTGAAGCTTATTGTGCCGTTGTGAAGAAAATGCGTGGTTTGCCAGTGACAATTCGTACGTTTGATTTGGGTGCTGACAAAAATCTAGATAGTGATAAACGTGTTGCTGCTAATCCTGCACTTGGGCTACGTGCTATTCGTCTGAGTTTAGCTGAGCCAAAAATGTTTCACACACAACTTCGTTCAATTCTACGAGCTTCATTTTATGGAAAGGTGCGTATTTTAGTACCAATGCTTTCTAGTGTTTCTGAAATAAGCCAAACATTACGATTGATTGAACGTGCTAAAGAAAGTCTTCAGGATGAGGGTATTCCTTTTGATACTGAAATCCCGATTGGGGGCATGATAGAAGTTCCTGCAGCGGCACTGAGTCTTGATATTTTTATGCGACAGTTAGATTTCTTATCTATAGGAACCAATGATTTAATTCAATATACACTAGCCATAGATCGTACAGATGATGCAGTCGCACATCTGTACGATCCACTGCATCCGGCAGTGTTGCGGTTAATAGCACATATTATACGTAGTGCAAATCATGCTGAGATTCCTGTAGAGGTCTGTGGGGAGATGGCTGGAGACACGTCTTTTACTCGTCTATTATTAGGTTTTGGATTGCGTCAGTTTTCTATGTTTCCAACACAATTGTTAACAGTAAAACGTCAAGTATTAAGAAGCCATCTACCAGATATTATCCATATTGCACAAAAAATACTTGAATCTGACAGTCCTGAAAATATTCGTACATTATTGATGAAGCTGAATAGCTAGTTCATTTGACGATATAATCTTTATTTGTACAAAAAATAGGGGACAGATTACTTTGATTTAACTTGAGAAAAAAGGTGGGAAAATCTTAATAGCTATTGATTTTCTCGGTATTCTATTGGATTAGTCATTGTAAATATATTAATGCGAGATTTAACATCAGTTGGAATTGTTACCCCACAGAAGGTTCAATTCGATAATCCGTTACATTTAAAGAGTGGCGTTGTTCTAGATAGCTACGAATTAGTGTATGAAACTTATGGTGAACTCAATGAAGATAAATCTAATGCTGTACTGATCTGTCATGCACTTTCCAGTAATCATCATGTAGCTGGTTACTACGCTGATGACCCAAAGACTATTGGCTGGTGGAACAATATGATTGGCCCTGGAAAAGCTATTGATACACGCAAGTTCTTCATTGTGGGTGTTAATAATCTTGGGGGTTGTCATGGATCAACTGGCCCTGCCAGCATCAATACAAAGACAGGTAAGCTTTACGGCGCAGATTTTCCTATGGTAACAGTACAAGATTGGGTTGCTACTCAGGCTCAACTGGCAGATTATCTTGGTATCAAACAGTTTGCGGCAATAGCCGGAGGTAGTTTAGGTGGAATGCAGGCTTTGCAATGGACGCTCGATTTTCCTGATAGAGTTCAGCATGCGTTGGTCATTGCCGCAGCTGCCAAGCTAACTGCACAAAATATTGCATTCAATGATGTTGCACGTCAAGCAATAATTACTGATCCAGATTTTCATGGCGGAGACTATCATTCTCACAATTCAGTGCCTCGTCGGGGTCTACGTCTTGCACGAATGTTAGGACATATCACATACTTATCAGATCATTCGATGGCTGAGAAATTTGGGCGAGAGTTACGTAATGGTCCGCTTGGTTTTGGTTTCGATGTAGAGTTTGAGATTGAGTCATATCTTCGTTATCAGGGTGATAAATTTGCTGATCAGTTTGATGCTAACACCTATTTGCTAATGACTAAAGCATTAGATTATTTTGATCCAGCACATGACTCCAATGGAAATCTTAGAGAGGCATTTAGTGTTGCAAAATCTGATTTCCTAGTTTTATCTTTTACTACAGACTGGCGTTTTTCTCCTGAGCGTTCACGTGCGATTGTAAAGGCATTATTGGATAATGAGCTTAATGTTAGTTATGCAGAGATTACTTCCAGCTATGGCCATGATTCTTTTTTAATGGAGGACCGTTACTATCATGAGTTGGTAAAAGCCTATATGAACAATATTATTGTTTAGAAAATAGGCTTTAGTTTCTAACATTTTTTAATAGCACATACATATACACTTAAGGAGTTATTTATTTGAAGATACAGCAGAATAATATAGTTGCTATATTCTCAATTGTTACAGTATAAAATTATGTTTTGCAATTATTGAAAATAATGACAGATAAAACTATTTCATCCACTATATCTAGGCCTGATTTTGCTGCTATTGCTACTTTAGTTAAAGCTGGCGCAAAGGTCCTTGATCTGGGTTGTGGTGACGGATCATTACTACGTTATTTGCGAGAGACAAGAAATATTCATGGCTATGGCGTAGAAATTAATGATGAAAATGTACAAGCGTGCTTCAACAATGGAATAAATGTGATTCAGAGTGATCTGGAATCAGGATTGTCAAGTTTTGGATCTGGATCTTTTGATTATGTTATTTTGTCGCAAACATTGCAAGCAATGAGACATACAGAGAATCTGATAAAGGAAATGATGCGGGTAAGTAAGGAAGGTATTGTATCCTTTCCTAATTTTGGGTATTGGAAAAACCGTTTGCAAGTATTATCTGGATACATGCCTGTTTCAGAAGTTTTACCATATCAGTGGTTTGATACACCGAATATTCATCTATGCACAATTGGGGACTTTGAAAGATTCTGTCGTCAGCATGGTGCAAGTATTCTTGAACGTAGAATAATGAACGGAGATCACCAGGTCTCTTTTGCACCCAATTTATTTGGGATACTTGCATTCTATAGATTTGAACGGCAGAAGTAATTGTTGCTGAGCTATTTGGAGTAGGAGTTTATATCTTCTTTTTCCGGAGTATCAAATTTCTCTTTTCCGGCAAGCCATACTAATAATAGTACTGGTAAACCGAGTAGAGCGGTTCCGGTAAAAAAATTAGCATAGCCATAAGTATCGACAAAATTCCCACTAAATCCAGCGATAAATTTTGGTAGTAGCAGCATCACCGAACTGAATAATGCATACTGTGTGGCAGAATATGCTGAATTTGTTAGTCCAGAAAGATAGGCAATAAAAGCAGAAGTAGCTATGCCAGCTGAGAGATTGTCTGCAGAGATAGTAAAGACTAACCCCGATACATCATGTCCACGCCCAGCTAACCAGACAAATAGTAAATTGGTTGCTGCAGATAGTAGTGCTCCTAGGAATAGTGTTCGCATGATACCCATCTTTGCCGTTAAGACTCCACCCATAGCTGCACCTACGATTGTCATAATTACTCCATAGACTTTAGATACAGTAGCTACTTCGTTCTTGGTATAACCCATATCTACATAAAAAGGGTTACTCATTATTCCCATAACTACGTCTGAGATACGATAAATAGCTATTAATGCAAGAATTAATAATGCCCGTTGACCATGGCGAACAATAAAGTCACGGAATGGTGCAATTATTGCTCCATACAACCAAGCTAATATTTGTGTCAGTTGTTTATTTAGATTCCAGTGTGCAATCTTTTTTCTAGCAAAATTTTCATTCTCAGAAATAAGGCGATTAACAGGAACTTCCGGTTCACGGATTACAAGGGTAGTGATTATACCTACAGCCATGCATGCAGCCATTATCAGATAGGCAACACACCAGGGTGAGTAGTCATAAGTAGTCTCTGATGGATCCATAGCTGCTGCTATCCAGAGTACTCCTGCAGAAGACAGTATCATGGCTATACGATATCCCGCTTGATAGGTTGCCGCCATGGCTCCTTGTAGCCGTGGTGCGACAGCCTCAATTCTATATGCATCAAGTGCAATATCTTGTGTCGCTGATGCAAAAGCTACTGCTAGGGCAAAGAACACCATGTGTGTGAGGTTATCTACAGGATCTGTATTTGCCATTCCGATTAGTGCGATAGTAATGGTTATTTGTGAAAGTAGTATCCATGCTCGCCGTCTTCCTAGCAGCCTGGTTAGTAATGGCAGAGACAAACGATCAACTAGTGGTGACCATAGCCATTTAAAGCCATATGCCAGACCAATCCAGCTAAAGTAACCTATGGTTGACCGATCAATCCCTGCTTCTCTTAACCAGAATGACAGAGTACCTAATATCAGAAGTAGTGGAAGTCCAGCGGAGAATCCTAATGTAAGCATCCCCAATACTCGCGGGTGACTGTAAATTCGGAATGCATGTAGCCATTCTGTAAGGGCAGCCGGCATCATAGTTTGTAGTCGTAGTTGATAATAAGAGGGGAATGGTCAGAGAAACGTTCTGATTTATAAATTGAAACTTCTGTAGCTTTTTTTGCAATACCAGATGTACTTATCTGATAATCAATACGCCAACCTACATTTTTGTCCCATGTGCGTCCCCGATTAGACCACCATGTATATTGATTTGGCTCCTTATTAATTGTTCTAAACACATCAACAAATTTTAATTTGTCTAGAATTCTGGTAAGCCAGGCACGCTCTTCTGGTAAAAATCCAGAGTTTTTTTGGTTAGATCGCCAGTTCCTTAGATCTATTTCTTTATGGGCAATATTCCAGTCACCACATAAAATAACTTCCCTGCCACTTTCAGTGAGCTTTTTGAGTAATGGATAAAAGCGTTTTAGGAAGAAGAATTTTGCTGCTTGACGGTGTTCTCCACTAGAGCCAGAAGGAAAATAGACTGAAATCACACTCAGATTATCAAAGTCAGCACGCAGATATCGTCCTTCTGTATCAATCTTACTAATGCCAATACCCTCAATAATTGTGTTAGGTTTTCGTTTGCAGTATATACCTACCCCACTATAGCCTTTTCTTTCAGAACAATGGAAATAGCTATAATAGCCATCAGGTGAAAGTATATCACTGCTAAGATCAGTAATTTGGGCTTTAAGTTCTTGTACACACACAATATCAGCTCCTTGTTTTTGTAGCCAGAGGAAGAAACCTTTTTTTGAGGCAGAGCGCACGCCATTTAAGTTAAGCGTTATAATTCGCATGTTTTCATTTTTTAGCTATTGCTATGTCAGATTTCAAGCAAGAATTTATCGAGTTTGCAATTAACCGAAAAATTTTATGTTTTGGAGAATTTAAAACAAAAGCAGGTAGACTGTCGCCGTATTTTTTTAATGCAGGATTATTCAATGATGGTGATTCCCTTCGAAAGATTGGACAATTTTACGCGAAAGCCATTCTTGCCGCACAGCTTCCTTTTGATATGTTGTTTGGTCCAGCATATAAGGGTATTCCTCTAGTTAGTGCTATTTCAATTACTCTTTCTGAGATTGGGAATAATTATCCCTTTTGCTTTAATAGAAAGGAAGCAAAAGATCATGGTGAAGGCGGTAATTTAATTGGTTCGCGGCTTTCAGGGAGGGTGCTAATCATTGATGACGTAATTTCAGCTGGCACATCAATAGCAGGAGCTGTAGATTTAATTTGTAAAGCTGGTGCTAAACCCTGTGGCGTAATTATTGCTCTTGACCGAATGGAGCGAGGGAATAAGGGTTTGTCGGCGATTCAAGAGATTCAAGAAATGTACGATATTCCAGTTATTAGTATCATTAACTTGGATAACTTAATGAGCTATTTACGGAATAGGGGTGATCTAGCGCCCAATCTGCGTGCGGTAGAGAATTACCGTGCCCAATACGGTATTGTTTGATTAAAGGATCTAAATAGGAGAAATCAATGCGCTGGTTAGCCATAACTTTATTTTTCTTTGTATTTATTCAACCAGCATCTGCTGCGCTTAAGAAGTGTATTGACGATAAAGGGAGAACTCAATACTACGACAAAACTCCACCAGAAGAATGTCTTGGAAAGGCAACTGTTGAGATGAGTGACCATGGGGTGGTTCTTAAAAAAACAGATGAAGAGGTAGGGATAAAAGAAGCAGCAGAGAGGGCCAAGCATGAAGCTGCAGAGAAAAGGATTATTCAGGAAAGGAAAAGGCTTGATGCCGCATTACTTGCAACTTATACCGATAAAAAGGAAATTGATTTAGCTCGTGAGCGAAATATTCAGCCAGTTGAATTAGCTATCAAAGGAATTGAACCTCGACTTAAGGTTTCCCAGTCTCGGTTAGACGCTTTACAATTACAATTAGTAGAAGCACGAAAACAAAAGAGCCCTTTACTTTCCTCAATCGATAAAGAGGTTGCTACAGCAAAGAAAGAGGTAAAACGCTTAAAGAATAAATTAGTGAAGAGGAAAATAGAAAAAAATAATATAAAGGCCAAATTTGACTCTGATAAGAAGAGATTTATTGAGTTGAAGCAAGGTAATCTTTAATAATGGTAATCTGAGTAAATATCTATTCTTAGATAATACATTATTACTTGTTCTTTTTGAGTAACTACAGCGATAAAGGGGATCGAAAAAAACAAATACATCTAGCACAAGGAATTTGTTAAGAATAGTGAATCTTGTGTATTGATGCTAGGGAAGAATAAGATTATTTAGCTAGTTAAGAACTAAAATAAAAGTAAGAAATTAGTCAAACGGATGTCGTAGTACAATAGTTTCTTCTCTGCCTGGTCCGGTTGAAATCATGTCAACTGGAACCTCGCAAATAGTTTCTAAACGTTTTAGATAATTTTGTGCTTGTTCTGGCAATTGCTTAAAGTCTTTAATACCTACGGTACTTTCCTTCCATCCAGGCATTTCTTCATAGATAGGTTTGCAGCTAGCCAATTCATCAGCACCTATTGGTAAGATACCCTTTGATTTTTCTTTTTTATTAGACTCGTAATCTAGTCCTATCCGTAAAGTTTCGATACCATCTAAAACATCAAGCTTAGTTACACATAACCCTGATATACCATTTATTTGAACTGATCGTCTCATAGCTACTGCATCAAACCAACCACAACGACGTGGGCGACCAGTTGTCGCACCAAACTCGTGTCCATGTTTAGCAAGATGCTTTCCAATATCATCATTTAGTTCTGTAGGAAATGGCCCAGCACCAACCCGTGTAGTATAGGCTTTAGTAATACCTAGAACATAATGTAATTTTTGTGGGCCAATACCGCTACCTGTTGTTGCGGTACCTGCAATACAATTACTAGAGGTAACATATGGGTAGGTACCATGATCTATGTCAAGCATAGCTCCTTGTGCGCCTTCAAATAATAGATTATTCCCTGCTTTGTTAGCCTCAAATAAGAGTTGTGAAACATCTGCAATCATTGGTTTAATTCGCTCAGACAGAGATAGTGTGTCATCCAAAGTTTTTTGAAAATCTACAGTTGGAACATGATAATAGCTTTTCAGTATAAAATTGTGATAATCTAAAATTTTCTCAAGCTTAGTAGCAAAATAATTTTGATCAAACAAATCCTGTATACGTAATGCTCTTCGTGCAGCTTTATCTTCATAGGCAGGGCCAATCCCTCGTCCAGTGGTTCCAATCTTGTTGGCTCCCATAGCCATTTCTTTTGCATTATCAAGTTCACTATGGCTAGGTAAGATGAGTGGGCAGGCTTTACTGATGTGCAGTCGGTTCACCACACTAACTCCTGCTTGCTCTAACATATCTACTTCTTCGAGCAATGCTCTTGGAGATATCACTACGCCATTTCCAACATAACAGGCTACGTTACTACGTAAGATCCCAGATGGTATCAGATGTAAAACTGTTTTCTTGTTTCCTATGACTAGCGTGTGCCCTGCATTATGCCCACCCTGGAAGCGTACTACTCCCTGTGCATGATCTGTTAGCCAGTCTACAATTTTTCCTTTTCCTTCGTCGCCCCATTGGGTGCCAACTACTACAACATTTTTAGTCATATTGGTTACGCATTAAGATGTTCTTTATTGATATCCTATACTATAGTTTTTAAGAAAATAGTTTTTCTGCTAGTAAGTATTTAAAGATATCAAATTTATGGAGATAAAATTAAATATCTACAATTCGCCAGGTTTTATTTTTTAGTAGTAATTTTTTATCACAGTTATATGTATCTTTTTTTCTCCCGTGTCTTGGTAAGTTCACTACTACAATTCTTCCATTCTTGCGTAACTGTTTAATTTTTCTCTCAAGTGCTTTGTCATTTTTTCTATATGGTGCCAGAATTCCTTTAGGGTAAGGATCAGGCGTTTGCTTTATTCTTGATAAATCACGTAAATCTATACTAAATCCTGTAGCCGGACGGGCCCTTCCAAATACTTTGCCAATTTCATCATAACGTCCACCTAGTGCAATTGCGTTGGGGGAGCTATTGGCATATGCAGAGAATACTATACCGCTATGATAATGATAGCCACGCAAATCTGCCAGATCGAATGCTAAAGAATCTACTGCTGGCTTTAATTCTGTTGATACAACTTCTAATTCATCTAGAGCTTTTCTAATTTCTGGATAATCGGGTAAAAATTTTCGTGCTTGAATCAATATATCTTTATCACCATATAGCTCGGGTAACAACATTAAAGCTTGTCTCACATTCTTTCTTATATTTTTATCAAATCCTGAGCAGAGATCCTGTAATGCCGGAATATCCTTAGCTTGCAGCGCACTAAATAGTTCAGCTTCAATATTAGTTGGAATTCTTGCACCTCTAACAAGGCCACGAAATACGGCAACATGACCAAAATCTAAATGGACTTTATCTATTCCAGATACTTTTAGAATTTGTAACATAAGTCGTTGGATTTCTAAATCACTTTCTATTCCAATGTGCCCATAAAGTTCTGCACCAATCTGGAGTGGCTCACGAGTACTAGTTAGTCCTGATGGTACAGTGTGCAGCACGCTACCTGCATAGCATAAACGGGTAATACCATCACAATTTAGTAAGTGGGCATCAATACGTGCAGTCTGAGGTGTCGTATCTGCACGCAGGCCCATCATTCTGCCGCTCAGCTGATCAACCACTTTGAACATACGTAAATTCATATCACTTCCGCTACCTGAAACCAATGATTCTACAAATTCCAGCATTGGAGGAGCTACTAGTTGATAGCCATGTACTAATAGCAAATCTAAAATTCGTCTTCGCATTGATTCTATACGCAGTGCTTCTGCAGGTAGAATATCTTCGATGTATTCGGGAAGGACCCAATTACGCATATTTATTGTTTGGATAATTTAGGTTTAGAAATATGAAGCTGTGAATTTATTTAACAAGGTATAGCAAAAGTAAACCTAGCAGCATAGATGTCAGGCCTATGAAACGTACTTGATTGTCACCTGCCTCAGTCAGTTTCTTAAAAGTATCACGCCAAATACCAGGAAGTAGGAATGGTAGTATTCCTTCCAGTACCAACATCAAAGCAAATGCAATTAGCAAAGTGTCCAACATACATTTACCGAAGCTTTAAAAAAGGTTTTTGCTAACCGAAACTAATAAAAAAATGGCACAAACGAATGCAAGAGTTTGAACTAATAACGATTCTTCGTATTTATTTGCCACTGTTGCCAGAATTTTTCAAATACTTAAAAAATTCTGAATTTGGTTCAAGTACCATCATGTCACCCTTGTTCTGGAAACTTTGTTTATATGCTTCTAAACTGCGATAGAAAGAATAAAATTCTGGGTTTTTCTGAAATGCTTCAGCATATATTTTTGTGGCCTGCGCATCTCCCTCACCTTTAGTTTTTTGCGCATCCCGATATGCTTTTGCTAGAATTACCTCACGTTGACGGTCGGCATTGGAACGAATTTTTTCAGATTCAGCAAAACCAGTTGAACGTAGTTCATTAGCTACACGTTTCCTTTCTGCTTCCATTCTTCGGTAGACTGATTCACTTACTTCTTGTGGTAAGTCAACACGTTTTAGGCGTACATCTACCACTTCTACTCCAATTTTACGGGCATCTGAATCAGCTTTCTGGCGCATTATCTCCATAATTTTGTCACGTTGACCAGAAACTACCTCATGTACTGTACGATTACCAAATTCATCACGTAAACTCGAGTTCACGGTCTGAGCCAAGCGAACTCTGGCTAGAGTTTCATCACCTCGCACACTGATGTAATATTGTTTTACATCAATGATGCGCCATTTAACAAACAAGTCTACCAGCACATTCTTTTTTTCGGACGTGATAAATCGGTCCGGCTCTTCTGCATCCATGGTCAATATACGTGAATCGAAGAAACGTACATTTTGTACCATAGGGATCTTAAAATATAATCCTGGCGATTTATTTACAGAGACAACTTCACCCAGTTGAAAGACGATTGCTCTTTGACGCTGATCGACAATATATATTGAAGAGCTTACCAGAAGGAACAATACGACAATGATGCCTAATAATGTTTGGCTTTTCATTTATCTGGACTCCCGTTCGCGAATTCGGAATGCTTCACGTGAACGCTGTGTACGAGCAGCACTATTTACAGGCTCAGGCAGCAGTACTTGTGGAGGTGCTACTGGTGCTGGACTTGGTGTTGTTGCAGGAAGAGGAGTATTTTTCTCTATTAGTTTGTCTAATGGTAAGTAAAGTAAGTTATTACTATTTCTTGAATCTACTAGTATTTTATTGGTACTTGTAAGTATTTCTTGCATCATATCAAGGTAAAGGCGATCACGGGTTACGCCAGGCGCCTTATTATATTCAATCAATATTTGTTTGAAGCGGCTAGCATCACCTGTAGAGCTTTCTATCACTCGCTGTTTATATCCCTCAGATTCTTCCATCAGGCGAGCAGCATTACCTTTAGCTTTAGGGATAACATCGTTAGCATAGGCTTGCCCTTCATTTTTCTGCCGTTCTCTATCTTGACCTGCTTTAACTGCATCATCAAATGCTGCTTGAACTTGTTCAGGCGGTTGTGCATTCTGCATGGTAACTTTGCTGATAGCAATCCCAATTTTGTAATGGTCAAGAAGTGCTTGCATCAGTACAGTTGCTTTTGCTGCTACATCTTCCCGTCCTTCGTATAGAACATAGTCCATACTACTTTTTCCAATAACTTCACGAATAGATGACTCTGCAGCTTGTAGTACTGCTTCATCAGGATCACGGTTATTAAACAGGTATTCTTCAGGATTTTTAAGTATATATTGCACAGCAAACTGAATATCAATAATGTTCTCATCATCAGTTAACATCAATGACTCTTTCAGTACCTTGCTTGCCACGTTTTTACGATAACCGATTTCAACTGTTCTTACTTGACTGACATTAACGATTTCAACAGTTTCAGCCGGATAAGGTAAGTGCCAACTTAATCCTGCTTGAGTTGTTTCAGTATACTGTCCAAAACGTAGAACTACTCCACGATGACCTTCATTAACAATGTAGAAACCACTTGCTATCCATAACAATAAGAGAAGCCCAAGGAGCACACCAATACTTAAACCACCGCCAAACCGTTTAAAGTTGCCGCCCCCATCTCCTCCATCATCTCCATCTCCAGAATTATTACTACTAGGACGCTTACGCCCGCCAAAAAGCTCGTTAAGCTTTTTATTAACGTTACGTAACATTTCGTCCAAATCAGGTGGACCAGATCCGCCTTTTTTTCGCCCCCACTGCGGGTCGTTTAATCCCATAATGATATTTATCCAGTTATTAAATTTATTTACTTCGACGAATAGATAGTCTAGTAAGTTCCCTTGGAGTTTAGCCCTTATGTGAATATTATAGTTCGCTAACTTAATAATTAACTATAGTACGCTTATCATCTATAGCTTCAATTTTCGGCAACATTTTACACCATTGTGAAGTACGATGTTTAACAGTTTCGGCTAGCGCCATCCTAATAAAATCGAGCCCCTCACCGGTTTTTGCACTTAAACGTATTTGTACTATTCTACCATACTCGTTACGTCGACACCCAGACGTTCCTAATGATAAGCTTGCTAAATCAATTTTGTTTAATACTAGAATCTGTGGAATTGTATCAGCACCGATTTCTTGCAGTACTTTATTCACTTCTTCGATTTGTTCCACTCGATTAGGGCTACTTGCATCTACCACATGTAATAGTATATCTGACTGTACAGTTTCTTCTAACGTTGCTCTGAATGAGGCAACCAGAGTATGTGGTAATTCGCGGATGAAGCCCACAGTGTCCGAAATAACAAGCGGACCATGTTCTGGAATAAAAAATTTACGAGTGGTTGCATCTAGTGTTGCAAAAAGTTTGTTGGCAGTATAGGCTCGTGCACGAGTGAGGCAATTAAACAAGGTAGATTTGCCTGCATTTGTATAACCAATAATGGAAACGGACATAACTTGCGCGCGTTTCCTCGTACGTCTTTGAACATTTCTTCGGGATTGGAGCTTTGTAAGCTTTTCCTTAAGTAATTTAACCCTTTTACCAAGTAATCTCCGATCTGTTTCAAGTTGAGTTTCTCCAGGGCCACGTAGGCCTATACCACCCTTCTGTCGCTCCAAGTGAGTCCAGCCACGCACTAAGCGAGTAGCAAGATACTGGAGTTGGGCAAGTTCCACTTGAAGTTTCCCTTCGTGACTTTTAGCACGTTGAGCAAATATATCTAAAATTAGACTGGTACGGTCTATTACACGACATTCTAGGTATTTTTCAAGATTACGTTGTTGAACAGGGGAGAGGTTACTATTAAATATTACTAACTGCGCGCCAGTTTGTTTCAGTATTTGTGCAATTTCATCTAATTTTCCTTTGCCTGCGTAGGTAGCAGGACTAGGTTTATAGCGCTTGCTCTTAACCTCTGCAAGAATTGTGAGTTTATCACTTACAGCTAGTTGCCGTAATTCTTCTAAATCTTCTGAGCGACTATTATTACCAAAATTTAAACTAACCAGTATAGCGGTATTTAAGTTACTTTTAGTGCTGGTGTTGTTAGTAGAATTATCAAGCATCTGGTGCAACTGGTGCCTCAAACGAAGTAGAGAAGGCTTTAGTGGGGACAACGGTAGAAATGGCGTGTTTATATACCATTTGTGTAACTGTATTTTTTAGGAGTACTACATATTGGTCAAATGAATCAATATGTCCCTGCAGTTTAATACCATTTACCAAATAAATTGATACTGGAATATGTTCTTTCCGTAAGGTATTTAAAAACGGATCTTGTAAGAGTTGTCCTTTAGCAGTCATGGGAGTCTCCTTGTTTTAATTATTCGAGAGTTCACTTTACTCGATTTTCTGGAGTAAATCTATATTACTAAAATTAGGAAAGCATAGAGCTAATACTATGAATTTAGTCTTTTAAACAAGTCTTTTTAATATCTGCCATACGTAATTTGAGCCTAGAAAGTATTGCTAGTGATTATTATAATTAGCTAATTAGGAGAGGGTGTAGGTCTTGCCAGACGTTATACGTTTACAATGCCAAATATTTATTATGTATCGGCATATATAGTATCTTGTTTTCAGATAGAACTATTTAGTTCTATTATTAGCAGGTATGGCTGTGTCTAAATTCATTTTTTGTACATAAACACGATTATATTTTCCGTAATTATTAATTTCATGTGATTCACAATTAAGTAATCGTGCTAACTCAGTAAGAGCTTGGTAGTAGACTTGACGTTTGAATTCGACCACTGATTCGAGTTCAATCCAGTACTGGTTCCAACGCCAAGCATCAAACTCTGGGCGAACATTTGCACGTAATGACACGTCAGAGTCACGTCCTACCAAGCGTAACAAGTACCAAATTTGTTTTTGACCTTTATAATTTCCTCGCCATTCACGCTTTATCCACTGATCCGGCACTTCATAACGTAACCAGTCACGTGTGCGCCCAACGATCTCTACATGGCAGGGATGAAGGCCTATTTCCTCTGTTAGCTCTCTGTACATGGCTTGTTTCGGACTTTCACCAGGATTGATTCCACCTTGAGGAAACTGCCAGGAGTTTTGTTTAATACGTTTTCCCCAGAAGACCTCATTCTTTTTATTCAAAAGAATAATACCAACATTAGAGCGATATCCATTACGGTCGATCATATGATTCACCCGTGTGATCCGTTTCGATAAGATTGATACGGATTTTTTCATATTTTATACTAGAATGAAAGTAATCGTTAAATTAATAAATATCTTTAGTTTAATTTATTATATTTAGATCTATGTCTTTTAGTGACCTTGATATTTGATTTCCAATTTAATGTTGAAATGTATTTTCTATGTTGTTGTCATTCTCATCATGGAAGTTTCTCCCATTAAAGTTAATTATTAAGGCGCATTATGTTTAAAGTGTGATAATAAGCTTTCTTATCTAAGTAAACAGGTATGAGAGTTGTGGGTAAATAATACATATTGAATCTTTTCAAGGTAGAATTACTTTGATTTAACTGTTCTGATGGAGCTAAGTGATGCGCGTATCACAATTTTTTATTTCTACCTATAAAGAGGCTCCTGCTGAAGCAGAATTAGTGAGTCATAGGTTAATGATGCGTGCCGGCCTCATTAAGAGACTTGGTAGTGGGTTATATACTTGGATGCCGTTGGGTTTGAGAGTCTTGCGAAAAGTTGAACGTATTATTCGGGAGGAAATGGACGGGAGTGGTGCAATAGAGCTGCTTATGCCCGTGGTACAACCAGCAGAACTATGGAAAGAAACAGCACGTTGGGATAAGTTTGGGCCATTGATGTTGCGAATTAAAGATCGGTATCAACGTGATTTTTGTTTTGGACCTACGCATGAAGAAGTAATTACAGACATTGTGCGTAGAGAAATAAAAAGCTATCGTCAGTTGCCAATTACTCTATATCAGATTCAAACCAAATTTCGTGATGAGATCCGTCCCCGTTTTGGGGTGATGCGAGCACGTGAATTTGTAATGAAAGATGCATACTCATTTCATGTTGATAATGATGGCTTAGAGAAAGCATATAGGGCTATGCATGATACCTATACTAGAATATTTAGCCGATTAGGATTGAACTTTCGTGTTGTAGAAGCGGATTCAGGAGCAATAGGCGGAAGTGATTCACATGAATTTCACGTATTGGCTGATTCTGGTGAAGATAGCATTGTTTTTTGTCCAAATTCAACTTATGCAGCTAACATCGAATTTGCTAAGGCGTTACAACCGGATAATAAATTGCGTGAAGGAGCTATTAGTCCCATACAAAAGATTGCAACATCTAATAAAAAGACTTGTGAAGAAGTAGCAAAATTCATGAATGTACCAATTCAGAAGATTGTAAAAACTTTAGCGGTGATGGTAAATAATAAAATGGTTTTATTGTTATTACGTGGTGACCATCAATTAAACGAATTAAAAGTTAAAAAAATTCCATTACTGAGTGATTTTCGACTAGCAAGTGATGAGGAAGTTTTTAACAAAATAAATTGCTGTACAGGATATATAGGTCCAATTGGTCCTGAATTAACCATTATTTCAGATGTATCGGTCATGGAAATGAGCAATTTTATTTGTGGTTCGAATGAGCAAGGCTATCATTACACTGACGTTAATTTTGGTCGTGATATGAAAGAACCTGACCATGTATTTGATATTCGCAATGTAGTGTCAGGTGACTTGTCTCCCGATGGAAAAGGTAAACTTGAAATCTGCAGAGGCATTGAGGTTGGGCATATTTTCAAATTACATACTGAATATTCCAAGGAAATGAAAGCTTGCTATTTAGAGGAATCTGGCAAATCCATACCTATGGAAATGGGGTGTTACGGTATTGGCGTATCACGTATCGTAGCAGCAGCTATTGAACAAGGTCATGATAAGCATGGTATTGTCTTTCCACTTGAAATGGCTCCTTTCCATGTAGTAATTGTACCCATCGGAATGAACAAGAGTAAACTTGTAAAAATTGAAGCGGAAAAACTATATGAACAACTCTCTGTTGTTGGCATTGAAGTGTTACTTGATGATCGTAATGAGCGTCCAGGTGTAATGTTTGCTGACATGGAATTAATTGGAATTCCCCATCGTATTGTTATTGGAGAGCGTAGTTTGAAAGAGGGAAATATTGAATACCAAGGTAGGTGTGATGGTGAACATAAAATTATACCCTTACAAAGGGTTGTTGATTTTATAGAATCAATATTATGCTGAGAATAGCTGGAGTATTGTTATTGGTTTTTCCCGCTTTTGCCCAAGCTGGAGCCCAAATGTATGAGCCGCTATCTGCTAGTGTTAAGGCGGGGTTGCATATTAAAGTTAGCGATAAAGCTGTTTCATACCAGAAGTTTATTTCAGTATTTGAATCTAAGAAACGTGGAGCTGCATGGTTAGCTGCTATGTCTAAAAGGCTTAAGAAACGAATGTCTGATACTGAAGAGCGCAATAATTTTTTAATGACGGTATATTTTGAAGCCAAACGTGCTGGTTTGGATCCGCAATTGATATTGGGCATTATTCAAGTTGAGAGTGGGTTCAAGAAGTATGCTGTATCAAAAGCAGGAGCATATGGCTATATGCAGGTTATGCCGTTTTGGCGCAAATTAATTGGCGATCCTAACCATAATCTATTCCATCTGCGAATAAATCTACGTTACGGCTGTACCATCCTGCGGCATTACCTAGACATTGAGAAGGGAAACTACTTTCGTGCGCTTGGGCGATACAATGGGAGCTTAGGGAAGGCGGCTTATCCTAATTTAGTAAAAAATGCCTGGCATAGTAACTGGGCTTATTCATCATAAGCAACAACAATTACTACATAAATAGAGTAAGCGGCCATCCTATTATCTTATCGCGCAAGAAGCATCACTAAGAGTTTTTCTATACCTGAGGATGCGCTCTTTCCAACTTATTATGTAGTTTATTAAGTGCACTGAGATAAGCTTTTGCAGAGGCTACTACTATATCAGTATCCGATCCGTTGCCATTGACGATGCGCCCTGATTTTTGTAATCGTACAGTTACTTCACCTTGTGAGTCAGTGCCACTAGTAATATTATTTACTGAATATAATTGTAGTTCAGCGCCACTGGAAAGAATCTTCTCAATCGCACGGAAAGTGGCATCTACCGGCCCGCTACCATCCGATTCTGCTTGCAATTCTTTACCCCCCTCAGCAATTACCAGCTTTGCGTATGGTGTTTCACCGGTCTCACTGTGTGCGGTCATAGATAGAAGCTTGTAATGCTCCTGTAGATTCATAGTCTCATCCGAAACTAGCGCATGTAAATCTTCATCAAAAATATCATGTTTCTTATCAGCTAGTTCTTTGAAACGGACAAATGTGGTATTGAGTATTTCTTCCGACTCCAATTCGATACCAAGTTCTGCCAAACGGCTGCGGAATGCATTACGTCCAGAATGTTTCCCGAGCGATAATTTATTGGCTCCCCAGCCAACATCTTCAGCACGCATAATTTCGTATGTTGCACGATGTTTCAGTACACCATCTTGATGAATTCCAGCCTCATGTGCAAATGCATTCGCTCCAACAATAGCTTTATTAGGTTGGACTGGAAAGCCGGTAATACCTGAAACGAGTTTACTTGCTGGCACGATGTGAGTAGCATCTATACGTGTTTCGCAAGGAAAAATATCCTGGCGAGTACGAACTGCCATCACGACTTCCTCGAGAGATGCGTTGCCTGCACGCTCTCCTAAACCATTAATAGTACATTCAACTTGTCGTGCGCCGTTCATTACAGCTGATAAAGAGTTAGCGACTGCCAAGCCTAAATCATTATGGCAGTGTACAGAAAATATTGCTTTGTCAGAATTGGGTATGCGTTTATGCAGAGTTTGCATGAGCCTACCAAATTGTTCTGGCATTGTGTAACCAACAGTATCAGGAATATTAAGGGTGGTTGCTCCCGCCTTAATAACTGCTTCTAATACACGACAAAGAAAATCAATATTTGAGCGTCCTGCATCTTCAGGAGAGAACTCTACATTATCAGTATATTGGCGGGCCCATTTGACAGCTTTAACGGCTTGCTCAAGTACCTGATCAGGAGACATACGTAGTTTTTTCTCCATATGAACTGGTGAAGTGGCAATAAAAGTATGAATACGTGCTGAGTTTGCGTCTTTTAGAGCTTGGCCTGCACGGTCAATATCATCTTTAGTGGCACGGGAAAGCCCACATACAGTGCTGTCTTTAATAGTATCAGCTACTGCTTTTACTGCTTTAAAATCACCATTGGAGGCTGCAGGAAATCCGGCCTCAATGATATCAACTTTCATACGCTCTAGTTGTCGTGCAATACGAACCTTCTCTTCCTGAGTCATAGATGCGCCAGGACTTTGCTCACCATCACGCAAGGTTGTATCAAAAATTATCAAATGATCTTTCATTCTTTCTCCATCATAGATCTTTCATGTATAGGAAAACTAGTTTAGTTGAAACGCAGAATTTGCAAAGCAGATTCTGTTGGATAAAACATTAGAATTAGATGTAATAGTCAGCGCGCAAGGCGCAGCAGAGGCCCTGTCAGTGGTGGCAGGCTATGTGGAGGATAAAACCAGAAATGGCTATAAATATGTTTCATATAGTTAAATATAAATGGTTTTATATTTTTACGCAACAAAGAATAAGTCAGTTTCTCTGAACGTTGGCAGATTTTTTCTTTTTTCGCCACCGTAATATCCACATAAAATAACCAGATAATGCGTAAAGCATAAATAAACAGAAAAGTACAACAGGTGGATCACTTGGAATTAACACAAAAAAGAAGAGAGCTAGCAATAATACGGTTACGAATGGCACCCTCTTGTGTAAGTTTATTTCCTTTCCGCTGTAATAAGGCAGATTGCTTACCATAGTAAAACCAGCAAATACCGTAATACTCCAAGCCAGCCACTTTATATCTGGCCCTGCAATTTTAAAGTCTAACATTACCCAAACTAATCCTGCGATCAGCGCAGCAGCAGCAGGACTTGGTAGTCCTTGGAAGAATCGTTTGTCTGCTGCTCCTGTTTTTGTGTTAAAACGTGCAAGACGTAGTGCTGCACAGGTGCAATAAATAAATGCTGCTATCCAACCCCACTTTCCCATGCCTTTTAGAGCCCACTCATATATAACTAGTGCAGGGGCAGCTCCAAATGAAATCATGTCTGATAGACTGTCATACTCAGCCCCAAATTCACTTTGGGTATGAGTAAGTCGTGCTACACGCCCATCTAGTCCATCCAGCACCATAGCAACAAATATTGCTACTGCAGAGTATTCAAAGCGCCCATTCATCGCTTGTACAATGGCATAAAATCCAGCAAAAAGTGCTGCTGTAGTAAACAGGTTGGGAAGTAAATAGATACCGCGTCGCCGGAGATTAGATTTAAAAGTTATGCGAGGTTGGTTAGGATCGTACATTATTTGCGCACTACAATAAGAGACCGATGTATGGTAAACCGTTACACTAGGATGGTAAACAGAAGACAGTGAAAATGAGTAATAAAAGATGAAGCTATGACAGAATTAAGGTGCTAATTCCGCTAGTATAGTTACTGTCGCATGAACTTTGTCTCCAATGTTTACCTTAACTTCAGTGTTAAGTGGTAGATAAACGTCTACTCGTGATCCAAAGCGGATAAAACCAAAGCGTTGCCCACGTGCAAGGTGTTCGCCAACTTTTGTATGGCACACTATACGCTTTGCTATCAAGCCCGCAATTTGTACGCAAGTTATATCAAGGTCATTATCGGTTTTTATCCATAGTGCATTGCGTTCATTTTCTAGTGAGGCTTTGGGTAGACTAGCGTTGATAAATTTTCCGGGGAAGTACCATTCGTTATGTACTTTTCCATCTACTGGGCTGCGGTTGGAATGGACATTAAATACATTCATAAATACGCTTACTTTTATGGCATCACGTTTGAGATAAGGATCTTGTGTATTTTCAACCGCTACTATTCTGCCATCAGCAGGTGACAATACAGCATTAGCTTTTTGTGGAATAACTCGTGCCGGGTCACGGAAAAACTGTAAAACAAATAATGCGATAATCCAGAATGGTATAGACCAAATCCAGTCAACTAACATGCATACTAGCGCTGCAACTGCAACTGCTCCTGCTATAAAAGGCCAGCCTTCACGGGCAAAAAATGGATGAGGGTAATTCATCAGAGCATGAATAATTGAAATCTGTGATATTTTTTAGAGTGGAGTCAGTATCAGTATTCTATAGCTGATACTTTATATATTTTGTTGTTTCACACTAATTCTTTTCCTGGTCAACAAGCTTATTTTTTTTAATCCATGGCATCATGTTACGTAGTTTTGCTCCAACAACTTCAATTTGATGTTCGGA
Organism: Nitrosomonadaceae bacterium; assembly: GCA_965205785.1. GTDB lineage: Bacteria > Pseudomonadota > Gammaproteobacteria > Burkholderiales > Nitrosomonadaceae > BJGV01. The sequence goes on along the minus strand of OZ242188.1, from coordinate 549,384 downwards.
AGCAAGACGTCGACTAGTTTTAAGCATAGGAGCGCCTGCTTGATTTTCTAAGATAAATTCACGAGCATATTCACCAGTCTGAATTTCATGAAGAATTTTACGCATTTCAGTACGAGTTTTGTCAGTCACAATACGTGGGCCACGAGAAATATCACCATATTCAGCATTATTTGATACAGAATAACGCATGTTGGCAATTCCTCCTTCATAAATTAAATCAACTATTAATTTAACTTCGTGCAAACATTCGAAATAAGCCATTTCTGGGGCGTAACCTGCTTCTACCAACGTTTCAAAACCTGTTTGGATCAGGGCGGTAAGTCCCCCACATAGTACAACTTGTTCACCAAATAGATCAGTTTCAGTTTCTTCGCGGAAGTTTGTTTCGATCACTCCTCCACGCGTACCACCATTTGCTGCAGCATAGGAGAGTGCTAATTTGCGGGCCTTGCCAGATTTATTCTGATACACGGCAATAAGAGATGGAACACCACCACCCTGTATGTAGGTTGATCGCACAAGATGGCCAGGCCCTTTTGGCGCAATCATAATTACATCAAGGTCATCCCGTGGCAGTACTTGACCGTAGTGGACATTAAATCCATGAGCAAATGCAAGTGTTGCTCCTTTTTTGAGATTAGGCTCAATCTCCGTTTTGTAAACGGAAGCGATTTTCTCATCAGGTAATAGAAGCATTACAATATCGGCACCTTTAACAGATTCAATAATACTTTTTACAGTAAGACCAGCTTTTTTTGCTTTGTTCCAAGATGCTCCACTCTTACGCAAACCAACAGTGATTTTTACACCAGAGTCATTTAGATTATTTGCATGAGCATGTCCCTGTGAGCCATAGCCAACAATAGTTACTTTTTTTCTTTTGATAAGTGATAGATCAGCATCTTTGTCGTAATAAACCTTCATAGGTTTCCTTTCTTAAAATAATTGGAAATAGATATCAAAATACTATTGGTTATAGGCAAAAATTCTTTTCTAAATTCATATTAGGTCTTATTTTACTTTCAATGTTCTTTCACCACGGCCAATACCGGAAGCGCCGGTACGAACTGTTTCCAGTATCGTACTGTGTTGCATTGTGTCGAGAAATGCGTCAAGCTTTGAGCCAGTGCCAGTCAATTCAATGATATAGGACTTATCAGTTACGTCAACAATGCGGCCACAGAAAATATCAGTTGTAGCTTTTATCTCCTTACGATTTTTACCAAGAGCACGTACCTTTACCAACATCAATTCACACTCAATGTGGTCACCGTCACTTAAGTCAATTATCTTTACTACATCAATTAATTTATTTAATTGCTTGGTAATTTGCTCAACTACATCATCTGAGCCAACAGTAACCAGAGTCATTCTCGATAATGTAGGATCCTCTGTAGGTGCAACTGTGAGAGATTCAATATTATAACCTCTTGCAGAAAATAATCCTGCTACACGTGATAGAGCCCCCGCTTCATTTTCCATCAACAAAGAAATAATATGTCGCATCTTTATACCAAAATCATTTCAGAGAGGCCTTTCCCACCTGGTATCATAGGGAAGACGTTTTCAGTCTGGTCAGTAATAAAGTCCATGAATACTAATTTATCTTTGAGTTTAAACGCTTCTTTTAATGCATCTTCTATATCACCTGGATGTTCTATTTTTATACCTACATGACCATAGCTTTCTGCGAGTTTGACAAAGTCTGGTAGAGCATCTACATATGATTCAGCGTAGCGATTACCATGGAAGAATTCTTGCCATTGGCGTACCATCCCCATATAGCGATTATTTAGGTTAATAATCTTAAGTGGCAGACTATATTGCTTGCAAGTCGATAATTCTTGAATACACATCTGTATACTGGCTTCACCAGTGATACAAGCTACCGCACTTTTGGAGTTGGCGAATTGAACACCCATTGCTGCCGGTAAACCAAATCCCATTGTTCCCAATCCACCAGAATTAATCCACCTTCGGGGCTTATCAAATTTATAGAATTGTGCGGCCCACATCTGATGTTGACCTACATCTGACGTAATAAAAGCGTTACCCTTTGTTATCTTATAAAGCTTCTCAACCACCATTTGTGGCTTGATTATGGTACTTTCTCGATCATACTTAAGGCAGTCTCGTGTACGCCATTGATCAATCTGTGACCACCATGGTTTGAGTTTCGCTCGTTTAGGCTTCTCTTTGCTGGATAGTAGTAACTTAATAAGTCCGTCAAGCACATTTGAAACACTGCCAACAATGGGTACATCTACTTTTACACGTTTGGAAATAGACGAGGGGTCAATATCAATGTGTATAATTTTTCTATCTTTGTTAAAGAAATGTTTGGGGTTACCAATTACACGGTCATCAAAGCGAGCTCCAATTGCAATTAATACGTCACAATGTTGCATTGCCATATTTGCTTCATAGGTACCATGCATACCTAGCATGCCAACAAATTGTTTATCAGTTGCAGGGTAGCCACCAAGTCCCATTAGTGTATTTGTACAGGGAAAGTTTAACATTTGTACAAGCTGTTTAAGTTGTGAAGCCGCGTTACTCAGAATTACACCACCACCCGCATAAATCATAGGTCGTTTTGAGCCCAATATTAATCGCATCGCTTTTTTTAGCTGACCAGGGTGACCTTTATTACTCGGATTATAAGAACGCATAGGAACACTAGCAGGATAGGAAAATTTAAATTTTTCTTGACTTACGTCTTTAGGGATATCTACTAGGACTGGTCCAGGGCGCCCAGTTGAGCATATATAAAATGCTTTTTTGATAGTAGCGGCCAGCTCTGTAATATCTTTTACTAGGAAGTTATGTTTAACACAGGGACGCGTGATACCCACTGTGTCAACTTCCTGAAATGCATCTAGCCCAATTGCATGAGTTGGTACTTGTCCACTTATTATGACCATTGGAACTGAGTCCATGTAGGCAGTAGCAATACCAGTAACTGCATTCGTTACACCGGGTCCAGATGTCACTAATGCAACTCCTGGTTTCTTGCTGGATCGAGCATATCCATCAGCTGCATGTATTGCTGCTTGTTCATGACGTACTAGTATGTGTTTTACCTTATTCTGTTTAAATAATTCATCATATATGAACAGCACTGCCCCGCCAGGATAGCCAAAGATATGTTTCACACCTTCTTCCTGTAAGCAGCGAATCGTAATTTCAGCACCGGTTAAATCTTCTGCACCCATTTTCTCTTATTTTCCTACGTTTAGTACCATAAATATATTAAACAGAACGATGAACAGTAGCGGTTAGCTGACTTTTGGTCAACCCCTTGTTAATTGTTACTTTATATGCCACACATAGTTTTATTCACTTTCTTTTGGTGGTCGTATTTCCTGTATTGCTAATTTAAGAATAGCTAACAGGCCCTTTTTATATTCTAAATAGGCACAAATGTTAAAAAAACGGCACATTACTTGAGAATTAACCTTAATAAAGAGTAAAATAGCGCCTTTTCGTATTAAGGGTTTAAATTGGAGAGTATGCATGCCTGTTACAACCGATAAAAAAGCGCAGATAGTGAGCAAATATCAAAGGGCCGCTGGAGATACTGGTTCTCCGGAAGTACAGGTGGCATTATTGACTACCCGTATAAACGATTTGACCAGTCATTTCAAGGCTCATGTTAAGGATCACCATTCCCGTCGTGGTTTATTACGTATGGTTAATCGCCGCCGAAAGTTACTCGATTATCTGAAGCGTAGTAGTGATGATGCCTATCGATCCCTGATTGAACGTCTTGGTCTTCGTAAATAGACTTTACTCCCCTAAGTTAACTAGGCAAAAGAAATACTTTAATTATTTTAGTCTTTCATTGAATCATTGGGCGACAATAATAAACATTAAATTAACAAGTCTGGTACAGACGCAAATAAAGATAATTTCATCAGAAAGGAAAGTAAATTGAAACCGATCAAGAAAAGTACAACCTACGGACGCCATAAACTGACGATAGAAACCGGGGAGATTGCAAGGCAGGCTCATGGAGCAGTAATCGTTTCATTGGATGACACAGTGGTGCTAGTTACTGTTGTAGGTGCTAAAAGTGTCAGGGTGGGGCAGGACTTTTTCCCATTAACTGTGGATTATCAGGAACGTAGCTACGCCGCAGGCAGAATACCTGGTAGTTTTTTTAAGCGTGAAGGACGGCCTTCTGAGAAAGAGATTCTTACTTCTCGCTTAATTGATCGTCCCATTCGTCCACTCTTCCCTGATAGTTTTTATAATGAAGTACAAATCGTAGCCACAGTTTTATCTTCTGATAATGAAGTTGATGCAGATATTCCTGCAATGATTGGTGCTTCTGCAGCATTAGTACTTTCAGGCATTCCTTTTGATGGCCCAATTGGAAGTGCACGTGTAGGTTATATTAATGGGGACTATATACTAAATCCTACGACATCTGAACTAACAGATACTGAATTGAACCTTGTAGTGGCAGGAACGGAACATGCAGTGCTTATGGTGGAATCTGAGGCAAAAGAGTTATCTGAAGATGTGATGTTAGGTGCAGTTGAATTTGGTCGCAAGGAAATGAAAACAGTAATAGACCTTATTAACAATTTAGCTGATGAAGCCGGAGTTACTGTATGGGACTGGACACCACCAGAGCAGGATACGAGTATTACTGACAGAGTTACGCAGATAGCTGAGACAGATTTACGTGCGGCATTTGATTTGAAACAAAAACAAGCACGTACCGAAGCCATTGATAAAGTTTGGGAGAAAGTTAATACAGAAATGGGGGTCGGCTCAGATGATGGGCCAGATGTACAGACTGTTAAAAAGGCCTGTTTTGATCTTGAATCAAAGATTGTACGTACCCGGATTCTTAATGGTGAGCCACGAATAGATGGACGTGATACTCGAACCGTACGGCCCATATCTATTCGTAATGGTGTTTTACCCCGTACTCATGGTTCTGCTTTATTTACGCGTGGTGAAACTCAGGCATTGGTAATAGCAACTCTTGGTACAGGACGGGATGAGCAGAAAATTGATTCTCTGCAAGGGGATTACACTGATCGTTTCATGTTTCACTACAATTTCCCACCCTATGCTACTGGAGAGACTGGTAGAGTTGGCACACCTAAGCGCCGTGAAATTGGTCATGGACGTCTTGCAAAACGTGCACTCATTGCAGTTTTACCTTCTGTTGAAGAATTTGGTTATTCGTTGAGGGTTGTATCCGAAATTACTGAGTCTAACGGTTCTAGCTCTATGGCTTCAGTTTGTGGTGGATGCGTTGCATTAATGGATGCGGGCGTGCCACTTAAAGATCATGTAGCGGGTATCGCAATGGGGTTGATTAAGGAAGGTAATCATATTGCAGTATTAACTGATATCCTTGGTGACGAAGATCACTTGGGTGATATGGATTTCAAAGTTGCAGGTACTGAGCATGGCATTACTGCTCTACAAATGGATATCAAGATTCAGGGAGTCAATAAGGAAATCATGCATGCTGCACTGGAGCAAGCTAAAGAAGGACGTATGCATATATTGGGGATCATGAAAGAGGCTATACCTTCTACTCGCGAAGAAATTTCACAACATGCACCACGTATTATTAAACTTAAAATTAACCCTGAGAAAATTCGTGATGTAATTGGTAAAGGTGGTGCAGTGATTCGTGCATTAACTGAAGAAACAGGTACAACTATAGATATTACAGACGACGGTATTGTCATGATAGCTTGCATTAGTGCTGAAGGTGGTGAATTAGCAAAAAAGCGTATCGAAGATATTACTGCTGATGTAGAAGTAGGTAGAATTTATGATGGAACTGTTCTGAAACTCTTAGACTTTGGTGCGATTGTAAGTGTCTTACCTGGAAAAGATGGATTGTTGCATATTTCACAAATTGCCAATGAACGTGTTAACAGTGTAGCTGATCATCTGAAGGAAGGTCAGGTCGTACGTGTTAAGGTGCTAGAGGCTGATGATAAGGGACGGTTACGCCTTAGTATGAAAGCTGTTACAGCAGAAACAACAGATAATGTGGTTTAGAAATCAATTGTAAAGAATCAATCTAGGTCATAGTATTTGGTTTTTTATTTGGCTAATTGTCTTTCTCTTATCTCATCTAGTGTTTTACAATCTATACAAAGAGTAGCTGTAGGGCGGGCCTCAAGACGCTTCAGGCCGATCTCAATACCGCAGGTATCGCAATAGCCATAATCATCAGAGTCAATTTTAGCAATAGTCTCGTCAATCTTTTTGATAAGTTTACGTTCACGGTCACGATTACGTAGTTCTAGTGCCATATCAGACTCTTGGCTTGCGCGATCATTTGGATCCGCAAAAACTGTGGCTTCGTCCTGCATAGTGTGAACTGTACGATCTATATCTTGTCCTAGCTCAACTTTAATACCTTCAAGTATCTTACGAAAATGCGTAAGTTGCTTTGAATTCATGTAGTTTTCTCCCTTTTTCATCTTATAGGGAGTAGTTGGTTTACGTTGTTGTTGCGGCATTTCTTGCTATTCCTTTTCTTTTCTGGTTACGAGCGAAGACGCTTTAATATCAGAAATTACAGTATACAGCAAGTGAAACTGTAATTTTTTTAAGTAATTTATACAGGATTAATTTTATATGTGAGTGATTTAGATTAGTGTAAATTTAAATAATATAATATCAACATACAACCTAACGTTAGGTCGAAGATAGGTAAATACAAGTAGAAATTTGTAATATTTTTTTCTCTGGAAATAATGTCTGATTAAAATCCCTGAATCCAAGCATTTAATTAATTTTGTTTTGAAATATCTTTTGTTTGTAACCCATTTTTAAGTTGGACTAGACTGGATGAATTAAACAGAGAAATTGACCTTTTATCAGTGGAAAGGTATAGTGTCGCCCTTTCCGGGGTGTAGCGTAGCCTGGTAGCGCGCCTGGTTTGGGACCAGGATGTCGGGAGTTCGAATCTCTCCACCCCGACCAATTTTTGCCCAATTGATTTTGGGTATGCCCGGTTTGAGTAGTGCCCGTAGCTCAACCGGATAGAGCACCAGCCTTCTAAGCTGGGGGTTACAGGTTCGATTCCTGTCGGGCACGCCAGAGGTTTCCTGAAATAATTTATTAAGGCCTTAATGCCTGAGTGATTTTTAGTTATTCATTTGGTGGCTGTAGCTCAGCTGGTAGAGTCCCGGATTGTGATTCCGGTTGTCGTGGGTTCGAGCCCCATCAGCCACCCCATCTATTTTATCGGGATCTGAATAAATATAATTTTTACTATTAGAAGAATAAATTAGCTTTTAACGTACGCCTAAATTTTTTGATAGTAAAACTCTAGTATCTCTCTATGTAGTTATTGGGCAGTTAGAATGCTCTGTAACAAGTAGGCATAATTCCATGCTACAATGAATTGTTTGTCTTTGTATAATTTCATAACAGTATGATTTCATTCTGAATTCTACTGTTAGATGCTAGGAGTACCTGTAAGGTTCTTAAATACTCTAATAACCATAGTTATATTACGGAGATTTAACTAATGAGCATAGATATCGAGGCACCAGATCACGTAAAAAATTCAAAGCTAAAAGAATGGGTTACTAAAATTGCTAATTTAACAGAACCAGATCATATTGTTTGGTGTGATGGTTCACAAGAAGAGTATGACCGATTGTGCTCTGAGCTGGTTGATGCTGGTACATTTATAAAACTTAATTCTGCCAAACGTCCTAATTCTTTTTTAGCCCGTTCTGATCCATCTGATGTGGCACGAGTAGAGGATCGTACTTACATTTGTTCTGAGAATCCTGATGATGCGGGTCCTACTAATAATTGGGAAGATCCTGCAAAAATGCGTGAAACCCTCACGGGGTTGTTTAAAGGTTCAATGCATGGTCGTACTTTGTATGTTATTCCATTCAGTATGGGACCTATTGGCTCACCTATCGCACAAATTGGTGTGGAAATAACTGATTCACCTTACGTAGTTGTAAATATGCGTATCATGACGCGTATGGGTACGGCAGTGTACGATGTACTTGGTACAGATGGGGAATTCGTACCATGTATGCACAGTATTGGAGCACCTTTAGAGTCAGGTGAACAGGATGTTAAATGGCCATGCAACCCAACTGTCAAATATATTGTACACTTTCCTGAAACACGTGAAATTTGGTCTTATGGTTCAGGATATGGTGGAAATGCGCTACTTGGTAAAAAATGTTTTGCCTTGCGTATTGCTTCAACTATGGCACGGGATGAAGGTTGGTTAGCTGAACATATGTTAATTCTTGGACTCGAGTCGCCTGCCGGTGATAAGAGCTATGTTGCTGCAGCATTTCCTTCCCAATGTGGAAAAACTAATCTTGCTATGTTAATTCCACCAAAGTCATTTGGTGACTGGAAAGTTACTACAGTGGGAGACGATATAGCCTGGATTAAACCAGGTAAGAGTGGTCAGTTTCATGCAATTAATCCAGAATCTGGTTTTTTTGGTGTCGCTCCAGGTACATCTGAAAAAACAAACCCCAACGCATTAAAGACCCTGAAGGAAAATTGTATTTTTACTAATGTTGGATTGACTGATGATGGTGATGTCTGGTGGGAAGGCCTGACAAAAGAACCTCCGACACATCTAATTGACTGGCAAGGTAATGACTGGACTCCAGAAGACGGAAAGGCTGGTACTAAGGCAGCTCATCCAAACTCGAGATTTACTGTTCCTGCTAGCCAATGCCCGTCTATCGATAAGGCATGGGAAGACCCGGAAGGTGTACCAATCTCTGCATTTATTTTCGGTGGACGTCGTGCCACAACAGTACCTTTAGTCTATGAAGCTTTTGACTGGAATCGTGGAGTTTACATGGCTTCTACTCTTGGTTCCGAAACTACAGCTGCTGCATTTGGTAAACAGGGAGTAGTACGACGTGATCCGTTTGCCATGTTACCTTTCTGTGGTTATCACATAGCCGATTACCTTAAACATTGGTTGAAGATGGGAACTGTAATTAAACAGGCCCCAAGTATTTTCTGTGTAAACTGGTTCCGTGTAGATGAAAATGGGAAATTTATATGGCCTGGTTTTGGTGATAACATGCGTGTATTGAAATGGATTATAGATCGTGTCAAAGACCGTGTTCCAGCTGATAAAACTGCTTTGGGATGGATGCCACGTTTTGAAGATATAGATTTATCTGGAGTAGAAATTAATGAAGCTGAGTTTGGTATATTGAACCAGGTGGATGAAGATGCATGGAAGCAAGAGCTAATTTTACAAAAAGAATGGTTTGATAAAATGGGTGATAAATTGCCCGGTGAATTAGTACAGAACCGGAAATCATTTGAGGCAACATTATCAGCTTAACCTTTCTTTATTAATTCAAAGGTACTATAACCAAATACCAATATCATTCTGATATTGGTATTTGTCTTTCTAAATTTTGAAAATTAGAATTATCTATTGCTCTGACTTTTGGCAGTAAAATGATTATGCTGGAGTCCTAATTCTGCTCTCGCATGTAATACTACTGCTTCCAGAGTGGAACGAGCAGTACGTACTTCTCTAGCAAGTCGTAGCAATGTACTTAAAGCCACCGATCGTTTTAGCAATAAGGCTAGGATCTGACCTAGTTTAGCACTACCATCAGAATTTATTGAATTAAGTAGGGTCGGTGGTGGTGAAAACTCTAATGGATCTGAAATTGCACGTATTGCAAGGAATGGTATATCTGAGTTTTCGGCTACTTCAGCTATCGCACCACTTTCTAAATCTACCGCAAGAGCTCCGGTAGTTTCTGCAAACTCTTGTTTTTCAATCAACGAAGTAAGAACCTTTTTGCTTGTGGCTAAAGTACCACCAATGACACGTAAGGGAGAGGGTAGACATTCTTGTACTCGACTTCTCCAAGCTGAGGATACAGGTAGCATCCTTTTGGTATAAATTGACTCAGGAAGCATTAGATCGCCCGGGCGCAGTTTAGAATCTAGTGCTCCTGCAACTCCAAAGCTGATCAGAGAACTTGCACCTTCTGCTAGCAACTTTGTTGCTGCGTTACGTGCAGCATTTTCACCCATACCACATAAACATATCGCTGCATTATCTCCTAGATTTATTATTTCACCGAGAGACAAGTGGCGAGTCGTTATACAACGGGATTCGATTCGCAAGGCAGCTACTATACCCACAAAATTCACATAAGATCCTGTTGGGTAAATGCTTGGTATCTTGCTAGAGCCCACAATGGGAAATACTTAGAATATCCATGATATTTTAAATAGAAAACCCTTGGGAAGCCTGGTGCTGTAAACCATGGATCATCCCACAGTCCATCATTATCTTGTCTGCTTAGAAGATATTTGATTCCTTTACTGACTTCTTTGCTATGTGTTTCACCAGCTGCCATTAGGCCAAGTAAAGCCCAGGCGGTTTGAAATGAAGTACTGGTTCTAAAGCGCCCTGCTTGTTTTGGTGCAAAATAGGTATCATTGTTTTCACCCCATCCTCCATCCTCTCGCTGAACCGACTTTAACCACTTTACAGCACGAATGATGGATGCATGAGAAGTATCTATTTTTGCCAGTCTCAAAGCTTCTAGTACTGACCAGGTCCCATAAATATAATTACTCCCCCAGCGGCCAAACCAAGCACCACTTGGTTCTTGCTCATTGAACAAATAGGATAATCCTTGGTTCATCGAACTTTGTTGTTCAGGTTTTCCGTATAAGGCCAGAAACCCAGTACAACGTGCACTGACGTCACTAGTTGGTGGATCAAGTAAGGCACCATGATCAGCAAATGGGATTTCATTAAGGTAATAATAAGTATTATCAACATCAAAGGCAGCAAATCCACCGTTCTTAGATTGCATGCCGCTAAGCCAGCTTGCAGCTCTTGATAGACTCTCACGATAAGCATGAGGGTCTGCCTGGTGCATTGCCCAAGCTGCTGCTGCTGTATCGTCAAGATCAGGGTAATGTGGGTTGGCGTATTGAAAGGCCCAGCCACCACCAGCTAATCTTATATTCTCTTCCCGCCAGTCTGCAGGCGCATCTCTTATTTGGAGAGGTACAAGCCAATCAAGAGCATTTCGGACTGGTTTTTGATCTGCACCAATGTCTTCTTGCAATGATAGGCTTGCAAGGACAGTATCCCATACAGGTGAAGTACATGGTTGACACCAGACTTGTTCGCCATCATCAACTAATAGACCTAATAAAGCTTGACGACATTGTTCCCGGTAGGGATGTTCATAAGGATAATCTAGCAATGAAAGAGCTTCATTTGCATTTACCATGGCAGGAAAAATTGCTCCTAGACCACATTCGCCATTAAGTCGTTCTATTATCCAGCGTTCTGCTCGGCGGAGGGCAACACGGCGTAGGACATTTGGAATAAGTGGTTCAAGAAATGAAGCAGTGCGCTCAATATATAAGAATAAGCGGTTTAGAGGAGTGCGCACTGGAAAATAATCACGTTCTTCTTGCGGGTCTATGGTGAATAACTCACGAATATTAATTTTAAGTGGATTTGCAGCTTTTGCTTTTAAGCTACATAAAATTGTCAGTGGTACCGTCACAGTACGTGACCAATAAGCAATCTTACTCAGGTGAAATGGGAACCACTTTGGTAATAAAATAATTTCTACTGGCATAAATGGTACGCCACGCCAGGGGAGCTGGCCGTACATTGCAAGTAAGATTCTGGTAAAAACATTGGCTCTTGCTGCGCCACCATGTGACAAGATAGCTGTACGAGCAGCTACCATATGTGGAGCATCCGGTGAGTCACCGACTAATTTTAATGCATAGTAAGCTTTGACAGTACAACTCAAATCAAAGTGACCACCATAGTATAAAGGCCAGCCACCATGTTTTGTATCCTGTTTTTCCCGGATAAATCGAGCTATCCTTATTTCAAGATCTGCATCAATATCATCCATGAAATGCATCATCAACACGTATTCAGCTGGAATAGTACAGTCTGCTTCAAGGGGGAAGCACCAGTGGCCATCTTTTTTTTGCAAGGCTAATAGTGCTTTGCGTGCTGATGCCAAAGCATCCGATAGTTTCTTTATGTCAATATCTGATGGTTGCTGGTGGTTAGAGATAGTTGAACTAGAAGTAGAATCAGTATCTTCCTGATTCAGATCAGTAAGAGTATTATCTGTTTCCTTCATTTAATTTCCTTCTGGTGTGCCAGACTTAGTTGAGTTTTTTTTATTATAGTTGATGAAATTATTTTGCTTGCTGTTATTTTCTTTTTGTATAGGAGGTGGATGCTAGGCCTAATTTGTAGAAGAATGCTGTAAAGATTCTTTAGGACAAGGTTCATTGGAAGCGTTGGTTTCAGATGTATCGGAAAGGTCATCATCATCATTTATAAAGAGATTATCATAGGTCTCAATTGGTGGCTTGCCATCGAAGACAAGACTTTCTCGATGTTGCCAATATGCCTCACGAGTAAATAAATAAGGGTCCAATGCCGCCTGATCACGAAGACGTATTTCTTCTGCAACTCTTGCACGTTTATCAACTACTGCCAGGATACCTAACGGAATGGTTACTGGGGCAGCAAAAAAGAATCCTGCATAAAATATCATATTTGAGGCTGCATCGACAGGGAGGCCAATTATGTCACGATTACTGCTCGGTCCCAGAAAAGGCAGATATATATAAGATGTATTATCAACACCCCAAACTCCTAACGTCTGTCCAAAGTCTTCATTGTGTTCTGGTAAACCCAAAGGAGTTGCTGGATCAAAAAGCCCTGCTACACCAACTGTAGTATTTACAAGGAAACGCAAACTATCCCCCATTCCTTGCTTTACTTTTCCTTGTAGAAAACCATTTAGAGCCACACCCGGATACGCAAGGTTATCATAGAAGTTCCCAACCGAGGTTCGCACGGGGTTTGGAATAGTATCTATATATGAATTGGCGACTGGTTCTAATACATTTCGATCAACAGTATCAGTTACTTTATAAAATTTGCGATTAAATTTCTCATAGGGGTCAATACAAGGATCATCACCAGGTGGTGTAATTTCTTGATTGCTTTCAGCTGGTTTTGTGTCCTTATTTGAGAGTGTTACATTTTCATTTTCTTTAGGCGTAGTGGCACAGCCAGCAGCTAGTACGGCAAAAATCAGCAGCAGAATAGCAGTTAAACAACGTGGTTTCATACCGGGAACCAATCCCATTTTCTATATGGAATATAGTAATTCGTTTTAAGTTATTCTGTACAGTGAAAAAAAGACTATTTTTACACTGTATATTCATCACAAGTTTAGTTATCAGTATACGGTTATGGGGCAGATATAAAAATATTCAATTATATTTACGATTCTTGTTTGGCCCCAGCAGGTGTTGGCTTGGCACTAAATAGGTTTAATACTCTCAGTATTAAAGAGGGTTAGCTGCTTTAAGAACTCACTTTTTTGGTTGGGGCTTTTAATAATACGGGCAAAATTACGAGTGTACAGATAAGAGTGAAAGTCAGCCCTACAGTGAGTAATATTCCCATACTTGCAGTGCCCTGATGGGACGAGAACATTAAGCTTGCAAAGGCAACTAATGAAGTTAAAGCACTGTAAAAAACAGCGCGTACTGTACTCGTATGGATCAGGGTTTCACCTGCGAGTTTATCAATACGGCTTCTGTGAACCATATGTAGGCTACTATCTATTCCAATACCAAGTAGTAGAGGAAGGGCAATAATATTTGCAAAATTAAATGGCAGGTTTAGTAATACAGTGAAAATACCAATAAAGATACTTGAAAGAAAAAGTGGAACTAGTACCAGCAACGTATATTTCATGCTTCGCAATAATATTAATAGTGCTACTACCATACCAATTAAAGCTAATGAGAATGCTTGTATAAAAGCTTGTACGACAGCTTCACCAGCTTCTAGGCTTACCATAGGGGCGCCGGTCGCCTGCGGAGCAACTTTCTGTACAGCTCGAACAAAACGTCTTAAAGCTTCATTGTCATTTATGTCTTCAGATGGGTATACAGCAATTTTGTATTCTCCCGCATGACTATGCCAGCGACTTGTTAAAGATATCGGAAGGTCTTTTTTATTGAATGTGGTAGAAGCTTCAATAGCAGTTTGCATCCGTTGTAAAGAAGTGGGTAAAGTTATAAGTAAATCTTTTTCTACCGAATGTAATAGCTTTTCTTTGTTTGCCGTATCATTCTCATCGAGATGCTTAAACAATGCTGTGAGTGAACCCTTTAGAGAACGAGCAGGGAGAAATAAAATATGGTCAGGCTTTTCAGTAATGAATTGTTCCAGAGCGGTTCTAAGCTTTTCTAATTCTTTTCTTTGTTTTATAAATATTTCTTTATTATTTACTGTAGATGGTGTGGCCATGGCAATTGGCCCTGTAATAATTGCCATCTCTGCAATGAGTGGAAGTTTCGTTTCTTGCTCTTCTGGTACAAAATCAAAAATTGTTACTACTTTTTGTACCTCCTGTAGTTCTGCTAGATTTTTTACCAGAAGATCGGTTTCTTTACGATTGTCAGCTAGTACAGCTACATACCAAGGTGAGTTTTCTACTTCAGATAGTAATTCCTTAAAAGTATTTACAGCTTTTCCATTAGGATCTTGCATATTCAACAAGTTATAGTCAAATTTTACCTGAGGCAAGAGTGTGACAGCAGATACTAGTCCAATGAAAATAGCAGCATAGGTTAACTTTTGCCATTTAAATGATGTTTCAAGTATTCTGCTAAGAGAGATATTAATACCAGATTCTAATTTAGACTGTCTGGGTATATACCGTAGTAGAGCAGGGCCAATAGTAAGGGTAACCAGCAGACTAATTAGCATTCCGGTACCTGAAATTACTCCTAATTCAGCTACTCCACTATAATCAGTAGGAATAAAAGCATAAAAACCGATAGCGTTAGTTATGGCGCATACAGTTAATGCTCCTCCAGCCGCACTCCCTGATTCGTAAATCGCATCTTTTGCTGGCAGGCCTCTTTCTATTACTTCCCGATGTCGTAGTAGAAAGTGGATTGCAAAATCAGCGCCAAGACCAATGTACAAAACTGCAAAAGCGATAGAGATGATATTTAGATGGCCAATTGCAGCTGTAGCGAAGGCTGCAGTAAGAATCAGACCTAAGATAAGACAAATTAATACTGCCAGTACCAATCTAATCGTACGCATTGCAAAAAAGAGTACCAATACAACCATTACAAAGGTGATTATTCCGGCATATTCCATGCCTCGCAGTGAACTGTTTAGTTCTTCATCAGCTAGAGCCACCTCGCCAGTAACACGGATTTGAACAGGGCTATCATTTGTTAAACCAATATCAGATGCAGCAGTATGTAGCGCAGAAATGGCTTTCTCAGCAGGATATAGCTGGGTAAAATCTTGTTTTGGTTTTACCAAAACAAATTCTTGATATCTGATTTTCTGTGGCTCACCTCGAAACAGAGCCTGCCACGAAAGGATTCTTGGCGCACTTGCAAGCCTGGCATTTAAAGTTTCACTCAAGCTATTAAGTAAGGGTCCTAGCTCAAGACTACGCCCCTTACGTAATTCTTCTACTGCGCCAGAGAGGACAGAGGCAAAAGTTTGTAATGTTGGGTTTCTAGCAATATGGGCGATCAATGGTTGTGCATTTGCCATATGATCAGTAATTCTTTCGAGTTCTGGAACACTTTCGTACAGTAGGCTATTATGTATGAAGAAAGGATTTACGTTTGGTGCGTAGACATCTTGAAAGTTTTGAGTATCATCTTTCAAGCGGGCAGAAAGAAGGCTGGCGGTAGCATACGCTTGTTCCGGTGTGGGGGCATCTAATACCACCAATAAGCTATCCATTTCCTGAGGAAACGTTTTATTGTAGTGTTTCAAATTTACACGAAATGGTAAGTGCTCTGCGAGCATATCTGTGGTATCTGTATTCATGCCAAGATTGCGTGATATATACACGGCACAGCTCATAGCGGTAAGTACTGCCACAAGAATTATCCATGGTGCGTAGAGATATGAGGCAGCAGCCCAACGCGCAAAAGCGCTATAGATATGTCCTTTTGATGTTTCCACAATCGTGGGTTGTCCTTCAGGGGGTGGTTTGTATGATTAATTCTTAATCTTTTTCAGCTAACACTATCTTTTTTTTAAGCATATCGATTAGAACCTTAAAACCTTTTTTTCCAAGAATAGAACGGTATTCTACACGTTTCAGTGCAAGGTCACTGACACCTCTAGCCAGAATATTAATGATCCTCCAATTATTTTTATCCTGACGTAGGAGGTAGTCAAGACTTTCAATATCACCATTGGACAGGACTAATTGACTCCGTACCAACACATGATTTCTAGGCATTGTTTTTTGATCAACATACTTAAAGTTCTCACCATCATATTCTTTGAACATTCCTGCATAGGTACTAATACTTAGTTTGCGAAAGTGATTAATAAAACTTTGTTGTTGCTCGCGATTTAGTTTAATCCAAAGCTTTCTTCCTAGAATAGTTTTTGCGATGAAATCAAGATCATGAGAACGTTCAACTATTGGAGCCAGTAGTTTAAAACGGCCCTGGAATCCAAGTTTATTCCCACCCTTCATTCCTTTTAGCAAGGTATCATGCAAGCTACTTACAGTCTTTGCGGGATCTGTAGTATCCAGTTCCTGTGTCCAGGCTGCTGGCATGTACAAAAGCATTATTGTCAGTATTAGAAAGCGTAGTGTTGAATTAATTTCGGGCCAATTTTTCATGACTGTGATCCTTCCAACAAGCATACTTCAAATCAACTAAATATTGATTGCTATGTTCGTATTATATCCAAGTATAAAGTAAGGATGACAAGCAGGGAAATGGTGGCTATGGATATGACGAGCTGATAGTAGTTTATCAGCAGAGCAGGACAAGAATACAACCAATTATTATGCCTAGTAAGAATTAATCAAATTTGTTTTGTACAATTCAAACAAAAAGATCAGTTATTTTTTATTAGGTATAATAAGAGCTACCGTACAACCGTAATAGGAATTCCTGAAAGTTTATTCTGTTCTTCCTGCTCCTCAATTATCCATTTAGGAACTGGTTCAGCTACCATTGGCCCCACAGTTTTTGGACCTCGTATAGATGTAAGTAGTCCTTTCAGAGGATGTTGCATCATATCTTCAACCGCAGTTGCTTCATAACCACAATGCGCCATACATTGTACACATTTTGGGTTATTAGTATTCCCATATTTTTCCCAAGGTGTTTCATCCAGAAGCTCTTGGAAACTAGATACATAGCCTTCGTCTGATAGTAAATAACAGGGTTTCTGCCAACCAAACACATTACGGGTTGGGTTACCCCATGGGGTGCAGTCATAGCTTTGATTACCTGCTAGAAAATCAAGGTATAGCGTTGAGTGATTTAATTTCCAGTTCCGTTTTTTACCGAGTTTAAAAATACCTCGAAACAAATTTTTGGTGTCTTTACCTTTAATAAATACATCTTGCTGGGGTGCTCGCTCATAGCTAAATCCAGGTGCAATAGTTGCTCCTTCCACACCTAAGGTCATAGCGTAATCAAGAAATTCAGCAACATCTTCTGGAGTTTCACCTTGAAAGAGAGTGCAGTTCACGGTGACTCTAAAGCCTTTCTTTACGGCTATTTTTATTGCTTCAACTGCCCTATCAAAAACCCCCTCTTGGCAGACGGAGGTATCGTGCCTTTCTTTCATTCCGTCCAAATGGACAGACATAGTTAAATACGGAGATGGCTTATAGTCCCCAATCTTCTTTTTCAATAAGAGTGCATTTGTACACAGATAGACGTATTTTTTACGCGCGACTATTCCCTCAACTATTTTTGGCATTTCTTTGTGGATTAGTGGTTCTCCACCCGGAATTGATACCATGGGGGCATCACATTCATCAACAGCTTGCATACATTCTTCATAGGAAAGGCGTTTGTCTAAGATTTCATCGGAGTAATCTATTTTTCCACAGCCCCCACAGGCCAAATTACAACGAAAAAGTGGCTCCAGCATTAAAACCATTGGATATTTCTTTACCCCTTTCAGCTTTTGTTTTAACAGGTAACCTGCCACAGCTAGTTGTTGACGTAATGGAACTCCCATGAGTAAGTCTCTCCAAAAATAATTTAATAGGCCGAATGATAGTCATTCATAGGGAAAATAGCTACCCTTATATTCTATTTTGTTACACAATTACAATGGTTTCTGTTCTCGCAATAGTGCTGCGGGAAGTTTGAACGTGATGTCTTCTGATACTCCTTCCATCTCCTCAATACTACTTACTCCAAGATTCTGTAAACGATCAAGAACACCCTGCACCAATACTTCAGGAGTGGAAGCGCCAGCAGTTACGCCTATTTTGGAACTATTAACAAGCCAGTCTGGCAAAATCTCATCAGCATCCTGAATTAAATAGGCATTTACTCCACTCATTTCACCTACTTCTTGTAAACGTGAAGAATTAGAGCTATTTCGAGCACCTACCACCAAAATGACATCAACTTTTTCTGCAAGGCTTCTCACTGCATTTTGACGGTTTTGTGTCGCATAGCAGATATCTGATAGCTCAGGACCTTGCGCCTCTGGAAAGCGATTTTTCAGAGCCTGCACTATGAAACGGGTATCATCTAGGCTAAGGGTGGTTTGGGTTACATACGCCACTCGTTCTGGATCAGAAACCACAAGATTCTGAACATCTTCTACAGAACCAACCACATGCACTGTTCCACGTACTCGTCCATATGTGCCCTCTACTTCGACATGCCCTCGATGGCCGATAATTACCACTTCATATCCGTTTTTACTATAACGTTGGGCTTGTAAATGCACTTTGGTGACAAGTGGACAAGTTGCATCGATAATTTCCAGATCTTGAGCTTGGGCAGCTTCCATAACGGCATCGGATACACCATGAGCGCTGAGAACAGTTACTTTTCCAGGCGGGATACTCTTCATATCTTCGGTAAAAATAACTCCACGTGCTTCCAAATCGTGTATTACCTGCTGATTATGAACGATCTGGTGCAGTACATAGATCGGTGCCCCATAAAGCACCAGTGCTTGCTCGACGATTTCTACAGCGCGTACTACTCCGGCACAAAATCCTCTCGGGTTAGCAAGTATGGTTTCTATATTGCTCTCCTTATCTAATATTCTGTTGAACTCCCTCTACGACAGCATTTTAGCACGTAAGTTGCATAAACTAAACACGAAAGCCTGCCAATTATGTAGATAAATAGGGGATCTCTGGCTTAACCATCAAGAATTTTAACTTCCCGAAAAATCAATTTTATAGGGTTTTTGTAGAATTAACTGCTATATATACGGCGTAGAAATTTAACCCTGGTTCAGGATTTTATATAAACCGATCAACTACTATCAGATCATTCCAGTTAGTTGTATATCCCGGACTTCTGTTGCTTTGTCTCATCTTCCATGGTTGTGTTATACCTTCGGCTGCAACCGTCAACATTTTCTTCCCCATTAGTGTATTGATCTGATCTAGTACTATCATTAGGTTATCTGATTTTATTTGCCTCTTTTTTTTACTAAGCAGGCTAGGTTGGCATTCTTTACTTGATACAATTTTAGATAGTAGGATTCCTGCCTTTTGGTATTTATATCCGTTACGGTAAATCTTACGTAGTCCAAGCGATGCAAATCTTATAAGTGTCAGGGTATTGTCTGTTTGTTCTGGTAACGAGATGGTCATGCTGTTAGCGTAGCAAGATTCTTTCTTGTTGAATGGGCTGGTACGGATATAAATGTGGATCGATTTTGTATATGAGTTTTGTTGGCGTAGTTTCTCGGCAGCACGGCTAACATAAAGAGTAATGGATTGTTCTAGATTTTTAAAACTAGTTATTAGTACACCAAAGGAACGGGAACAAGCTATTTGTTTTTTGGGCGCGGTTGTTTCTTCCAATTCAACACAAGCTATATTGTTAAGCTCATAGATAGTTTTTTTCAGAGAGACCGAGAACTGCAAACTTAGTATCTCTGGGTTAGCATGTTTAAGATTAAATGCATTATAAATACCAATTTGGTGTAATTTTGGCGCAAGTTGTTTTCCAATACCCCATATTTCTCCAATTTTAATCTTGTGTAGCCATTTATTTTGTTTCTGTACAGTCATAGCGTTGAAGTTGCATATACCCTGGAACGGTCCATTCTTCTTAGCAATGTGGTTCGCGAGTTTTGCTAGTGTTTTGGACGTTCCGATTCCTATGCATACAGGTAATCCAGTTTGTTGTTGAATACACCTACGAATTTTTTGTACATAACTAGTCAGGCCGCCTTTCTGGGGTCCTGTAAGATCCAGAAAACATTCATCAATAGAATATATTTCTTGATTAAATCCGAACTCAGAGAGGATACTCATTACCCGATCAGACATGTCAGCATATAGTGCATAATTGGAGGAGCAGATAATGATGTTATGTTTCTTTACTAGGTCTTTAAACTGAAACCAGGGTTCTCCCATTCCCACACCAAGTGTCTTCACTTCTTCGCTTCTGGCAACCGCACAGCTGTCATTGTTGGAAAGTACTACTACTGGTTTATTTTTTAATTTTGGATTAAATACTCGCTCACAACTAACGTAAAAATTATTGCAGTCAACGAGAGCAATAGAACGACTCATTTAAATTTACGCATAGATCCGGTAACAACACCCCAGATCTCAAGGGATTGTTTTTTCTTGACTTCAATAACAGAGTAATTTCGGTTGGCTGGGATAAGGCTCACACCTTTTTTAGATTGCGTTAGAATTTTTACGGTAAATTCTCCATCTAGCATTGCAAGAACAATATCGCCGGTCTGATGAGTTTTAGAACGGTCAATAACCAGTACATCATTATCAAAGATACCGGCTTCTATCATTGAGTCACCTTTGACACGCACGAAGAAGGTTGCAGTATCATTTTCCACGAGATAATCACTTGGATTGAGTCGCTTCTCAACATGATCATCGGCTGGAGATGGAAAACCGGCGGCTACTTTCGACGTATAGAGTGGAAGAGTGATGTGCTGTCTAGCCCGTATGAATTGGATTAGATCAGAAAAGCCAACATGTGTTTGTGACGCATGTTCTCTTGTCAGAGTAGAAACAAAGTTCTTGATAGTTTTAACCGTATTTACCGGAACACGTACAACTGTAGTGGGTTGAGCCATGTTGTTACCGAGTTTGCGCCCAGCGCCCAGACGTCTGCCGCCATGAGTTTTTATAGTATCAGTCATCGTGGAACTTGATTTTGTAACAATCAATCAAGTTTACTCTTAAGCTTTTTGAATAGCAAGAGTTGGTGGTTCGGAACTCATAACTAATTTATTATATTTATTTCAGATATTCGTTTAGGTCGGGCCGGTGAAAATAGGAGCCGGGTTTTTCTCCCTTGCTCTACCCGCTTCTTAGCTTATTTGAGTGATATAATCTTAAGCAAGAGTATAACAATTAAGAGTTTTTTGTATTACAAACAGGGACAAGGAAGAATAATGGAACAAGCTTTACCAGACAATATCGTTCTATTTGGGTACCAAATCTCACCAATAATTATGACAGGTTTACGGATTGTGTTAATTATTGTAGCAGGGTGGATTATTTTAGCCCTTGTTCAAAAACTGATCCGTACCTTCCGAACTCACCTTACAAAAAATTATCTTGAAGATCCTGAGGAGGTGAAGCGTGCTGAAACCCTCGGCCGGGTGTTTCGTTATATTGCTTCAGTTATCATTTGGTTGGTTACCGGCATCGTGGTATTAGGGGAGTTAGGTATTGCTATTGCACCTCTACTCGGTGCTGCTGGTGTGGTAGGTTTAGCGATAGGATTTGGTGCTCAAAGTCTTGTTAAAGATTATTTTACTGGCATATTCTTATTGTTAGAAAATCAGCTTCGTCAGGGAGATGTGGTTGAGGTTGGCGGAAAATCTGGCATAGTAGAAGAGGTCACATTACGTTACGTACAGATGCGTGATTATTATGGCAATGTTCATTACGTACCTAATGGTGCTATTACCACAGTTACCAATATGACTCGTGGTTACGCCCGAGCGGTAATTGATGTGGGGATTGCTTATCGGGAGGATATTGATCAGGCGCTAAAGGTAATGTATGACGTGGGTACTGAGCTGTGTGCTGACCCAACATTCTCTTCCAAAATTTTAGAAGATATAGAAATTGCTGGTGTAAATGAATGGGGTGACTCAGCAGTAATTTTACGTTGTCGTTTTAAGGTTATACCTATTAAGCAGTGGAGCGTACGCCGCGAGTATTTGCGCCGTCTAAAATATGCCTTCGATGCTGCTGGTATTGAGATTCCTTTTCCTCATCTTACACTCTATGCTGGCCAGCTCAGGGATGGTTCAAGTCCGCCCTTTAACCTGTCCCAGGATATAGGCACACAGCTGTCTCGGGATAGTGGTGAAGAGCCCGGAGGTGCACGATAAATCTTAAAACTGCTGTACTTTCACATACCCTTTTTAATAAGCATGACATTTACCTTTTTCGTGAAGGTACCCATAGTCATCTCTACAAGTATCTTGGTGCTCATGTAGCAAAGAAGGATGGCCAAAATGGTTTTCAATTTTGTGTCTGGGCTCCCAATGCTGAAAGTGTATCGGTTATCGGTGACTTTAACGACTGGCAGGCAGAAAGCCATATTTTGTATCGTCGGGACGACGGCTCGGGTCTTTGGGAAGGATTTATTTCAGGACCGGCTATGGGTGATGGTTACAAATTTCACATTACCGGCACTAATGGCGAGCAAATCGAAAAGGCTGATCCCTTTGCTTATTATGCCGAAAAGCCACCACGTAGTGCTTCGCGGCTTTGGGCATTAGAGTATGATTGGTGTGATGGGGAATGGATGGCTGAACGCCATTCCTTTAATGCACTTGACGCTCCTATGTCCACCTATGAGGTGCATCTTGGTTCCTGGCAACGTGTTCCAGAGGAGAGGAATCGCTTTCTCAGTTACCGGGAGATAGCTTCCCGTCTCGTGGGTTATGTGAAGGAGATGGGTTTTACCCACGTGGAATTACTCCCGGTTGCTGAACATCCTTTCTACGGCTCCTGGGGCTACCAGATTACGGGTTACTTTGCCCCAACAGCTCGTTATGGCACGCCTCAAGATCTCATGTTCCTGATCGATTCTCTACATCAGGCTGGTATCGGCGTCATTCTTGACTGGGTGCCCGCACATTTTCCTACTGACGGACATGGACTTTCTTGCTTCGATGGTACCTGCCTTTACGAGCATGATGATCCGCGACAAGGGTTCCATCCGGATTGGGAAACCTCGATATTCAATTTTGGGAGAGATGAAGTACGCGCTTTTCTCATATCCAACGCTCTATTTTGGCTGGACAAGTACCATATTGACGGGTTGCGTGTCGACGCCGTTGCTTCAATGCTCTATCTAGATTATGGACGTAAGGAGGATGAGTGGATACCAAATGTTCATGGTGGACGTGAGAATTTGGAAGCCATAAGTTTTCTGCGCAGCCTAAACGAATCAGTATACCGAGATTATCCGGACGTACAAACTATAGCTGAAGAGTCCACAGCCTGGCCCATGGTTTCCAGACCCGCCTATATGGGGGGACTAGGCTTTGGTATGAAATGGAATATGGGTTGGATGCATGATACGCTGAAATACTTTCAGCAAGATCCGCTGTTTCGTGAACATCACTACAATCAAATTACTTTTGGTCTTTCTTACGTTTTTTCCGAAAACTTTGTATTACCTTTGTCCCATGATGAGGTTGTTCACGGTAAGGGAGCGCTTCTCGGTAAAATGCCAGGCGACGAGTGGCAAAAATTTGCTAATCTACGCTTGCTATATGGTCTGATGTGGACTCACCCCGGCAAAAAACTACTGTTCATGGGTGGCGAGTTTGGACAGAAGTGTGAGTGGAAGCATGAAGAAAGTTTGGAATGGTATGTACTTAAATATCCGCTGCACAAAGGTGTTCAGCAATGGGTGGCCGATCTAAATCGTGTTTATCGCGAACAAGAGGCATTACATAAGCTCGACTTTAGTTCAGATGGATTTGCATGGGTATGTTCTGATGCTAAAGAGGAAGGTATTTTAGGATTCTTGCGTTACAGTAGCCAACATGGTGATGTCGTCCTAGTAGTATGTAATTTTACTCCGGTGCCGCGTAAAAATTACACTATTGGGGTGCCCCATGTGGGTCAATGGGAGGAAATCCTCAATAGTGATGCAAATTATTATGGTGGTAGTGACATGGGAAACAATGGTTTACTCGAGGCGGAATCTCTTGCCTACCAGGGCTTCTCCTCTTCTCTAACATTGACTCTCCCACCACTTGCAACACTTATCCTAAAACCTGTAACCATAAATAATGGAGCATTTTCAAAGATCCCAACAGGAGATCAATCATGAAAGTACTTGCTATGGTTCTGGCCGGTGGTCAGGGTTCTCGATTAGACCCTCTCACAGCTGAGCGATCTAAACCGGCGGTTCCCTTTGGTAGCCGTTACCGTATTATAGATTTTGTTCTTAGCAACCTTGTAAATTCAGAAATATTTAGTATCTATTTATTAATACAGTATAAATCTCAGTCATTAATCGAGCATGTGAATAAGGCATGGGGATATACTAAT
Source organism: Nitrosomonadaceae bacterium (assembly GCA_965205785.1). GTDB lineage: Bacteria > Pseudomonadota > Gammaproteobacteria > Burkholderiales > Nitrosomonadaceae > BJGV01. The sequence continues at coordinate 524,773 of OZ242188.1, read as the reverse complement.
AGTTATACAGGACAGTTTGTTACTCTTGTTCCCCCACAAATGAGAGAGGGTGAAGGGTGGTTTCAGGGCACGTCTGATGCAGTATTTCAGAATATAAGCCTAATAAAAAGACATGCCCCTGATATGGTTGCCGTATTTGGGGCTGATCACATCTATCGTATGGACATTAGACAGATGATTGATTTTCATCGTCAGCACTCAGCTCATGTTTCCGTAGCGGCAATTCCCGTGCCACTAAATAAAGCTAACAGCTTTGGTATTATCGACGCTGACAAAGACGGTCGTATCCAGGGTTTTCTAGAAAAACCAAATAATCCACCTCCAATGCCTTCGGATCCGAGCCATTCATATGGTTCCATGGGTAACTATCTGTTTGAAACGGATGTATTACTTACAGCGTTAAATGAAGCAAAGGAGCGCGGAGAAAACGATTTTGGCCGTCATATCTTGCCACGGCTCATTCATAGTCACCGAATATTTGCATATAACTTTGCTGATAATCGCATTCCGGGAATTTCTGACTATGAGGAACATTCTTACTGGCGTGACGTTGGTGACATTGATACATTTTATGCCGCTCACCATGATGTAATGGGAGGGGAGCCTAAATTTAATCTTTTTAATCCGGGCTGGTTTATTAACTCCAGCAATTATCAGGGTCCTTCGCCCCGTATTCTCTCAGGTGACATTCAAGACAGTGTCATCGGCGCGGGTTCATTGGTGAAGTGTGCACGTGTTCGAAATACCATACTGCGTCGTGAGGTAGTATTAGAGGAAGATGTAGAACTTGAGGATTGTATCATCATGGACTACACAATCATTCGTCATGGCTCACGACTTAAACGAGTGATTGTTGATCGTCATAACGAAATTACTCCATATAGTTGCATTGGTTTTGATGCAGCAGCAGATCGTACTCTTTATCATATGAGCAAGGGAGGTATAGTAGTGCTATCAAGAGGAGTAGACAGGCCGGAGAAAGGGCGTTACCGAATTTAGGAAGACTATGACAAAGCTACCTATCAGTTCTATCTGGGCGGGTGTACCTTTTCCTCGCGGAGCTAATTGGGATGGTAAAGGTGTCAACTTTGCTCTTTTCTCAGAGAATGCGGAGCGAGTAGAGCTTTGTTTATTTGATCCGAGCGGGAAGCATGAGATTCAACGCATTGAGCTACGTGAGCAAACGGATTTGATTTGGCATTGTTATCTGCCTGAGGCTCGTCCAGGTCTGCTTTATGGTTACAGGGTGCATGGACCGGAAAACCCAGAAAGTGGTCATCGCTATAATCCAAAAAAACTACTGATTGAGCCATACGCCAAAGACATAGTCGGACAGCTACGCTGGAGCGATGCTCAATTTGGGTATCAGATTGAGCATCCTGATGAGGATTTATCCCAGGAAGACCGGGATAATGCTTCTGATATGCCTAAGTGTCGAGTCATTGATCCGGCTTTTAATTGGGACAATGATAAATCACCGTGTGTACCCTGGTCCGACATGGTTATATATGAACTTCACGTCCGGGGTTTCACCAAAAAACATCCTGATATTCAGCCATCTCTTCGTGGAACTTATGCAGGTCTCGCAACTGCACCAGTCATTGATCATCTGAAAGGTTTGGGGATAACTTCAGTAGAACTAATGCCGGTACACACTTTTATTGATGATCGTGATCTCATTTCACGTGGCTTGCATAATTATTGGGGGTATAACTCCATAGGCTTTTTCGCTCCCGATAATCGATACAGTGCAAGTGGCGAAGTGAATGAATTCAAAACTATGGTCAAAACTTTTCACAGTCATGGTATCGAGGTCATTCTAGACGTGGTATACAATCACACTGCCGAAGGTAATGAACTTGGGCCGACACTTTCTTTTCGAGGCATTGATAATTCTACCTATTATCGTTTGCTTAGTGATAATCCAAGATATTACATGGACTATACAGGCTGCGGTAATACACTCAATCTGCAGCATCCACGTGTACTCCAACTTATTATGGATTCACTACGTTACTGGGTGTTAGAGATGCATGTGGATGGTTTTCGCTTTGACCTCGCCTCGGCCCTGGCACGTGAATTACACGAAGTGAACCGACTTGGCTCCTTTTTCGATATCCTGTTGCAAGACCCGGTTCTCTCTCAGGTCAAACTTATCGCTGAGCCTTGGGATCTGGGTGAAGGCGGTTACCAGGTTGGGAATTTTCCTGCTGGTTGGGGGGAGTGGAATGACCAATATCGTGACACTATGCGTGCCTACTGGAAGGGAGACGGGGGACTAATTGGAGATTTTGCGCGCCGTCTAACAGGGTCCAGCGATTTATACGATCACAGCGGCCGCAAGCCTTATGCAAGTGTAAATTTTATTACTGCCCATGACGGCTTTACCTTGCAGGACCTCGTAAGCTACAACGATAAGCACAACGAGGCTAACGGTGAGAAAAATTGTGACGGTAGTGATAACAATAACTCATGGAACTGTGGTGAAGAAGGACCTACTGATGATGTAGACATCAACATCCTTCGTGCTCGCCAGAAACGTAATTTGATGGCAAGTTTATTTTTCTCTCAGGGTGTGCCCATGTTGGTAGCAGGTGATGAAATGGGGCGCACTCAAAAGGGTAATAATAACGCTTACTGTCAGGATAATGACATTAGTTGGGTGAACTGGGATCTTTCCAAAGCCGATAAAGAGTTTCTGGGCTTTGTACAGCGCCTCATTGATTTAAGGCGTTCGCATCCTGTGTTTCGTCGTAATAATTTCTTACAAGGTCGTGCGATTCGCGGTTCCGGAATCAAAGATATCCTCTGGCTTAAGCAAGACGGTACAGAAATGAATGATGAAGAGTGGGCTCATAATTTTGCACGTTGTCTGGGAGTGTACCTGGGCGGCGAAGTAATGGAGGAGCGCGATCAGAAAGGCAATCCAATTTTTGACAAAAATTTTCTATTGCTTTTTAACAGTCATCACGAGAGCATAGATTTCCAGCTTCCCAAATTAAATAAAGGTTGCTGCTGGCATAGTATCCTTGATTCTAGTTTAGCTTGTGGTCTGGAAATGGATGGCTATTTTCTAGGTGGCGATGCCTATATGATTGAAGGTCGTTCGTTTGCGCTCCTGGTTCAGCAAAGCCAAAAGGAACGTTAACATGTCACTTTGTTTGGTAGAGAAATTCTCGAGAGTACTTACGTTAATTTCTACTTGTTGGCGCCGGCTATCACATCGATTAAGCCTCCGACGAAGCAAAAAGAATACCCAAGATGGTTGTAAGTACGTGAGAAAACTCAGAGTAGTTGATGGCATGGCATCAATTACTTAAAGGTATCAATGAGTAATCTTCCTATACAAGATAAGTCTGAAGTGCTGGCAAAACTTGCAGCTCGCTGTGGTATCGCATCAGAGTATGAAGATATCTGGGGAAAATGTCATATTACTTCTGACCATACACGACAGGCGTTACTTGCTGCCATGCATCTCCCTTCAAAGGTCAGTGCCGAAATATCTCTTAATGAGATCGAGGAACGTGAATGGCGTCGTTTACTGCCACCCGTAAAAGTTTTACGTGTAAATGAAGTTCCTAAAATAGCACTTTCTCTGCCAGCAGAATTTGCAGAGCTTCAACATCGCTGGATTCTAACCTCAGAGAAAGGTACGGTAACTATAGGAGAGTTTTTACCTGTCAATCTAACAAAGCTTGATGGAAAGAGTCTGGATGGAAAGAATTTCCTTCGTGTTGAGCTATGTATGCCCTTGATTAAGACACCCGGATACTATTGCTTTGAAATAGAACGGCGTGCAATTGAGACCGAGTTACAAGGAGAAATGACTTTAATCGTTGCACCGGACAATTGTTACCAACCTAAGGCTGTGGGTGGTGAAAATCGAGTATGGGGGCCAACCGTACAACTTTACGGGCTGCGTTCAAGAAGGAATTGGGGTATTGGTGATTTCAGTGATTTATATTCTCTTATAGACTTTACTGCTGATACTGGTGGTGAAATAGTTGGAGTAAGTCCTCTTCATGCGTTATTTCCCGATGATCCTGAGCGTATTAGCCCCTACAGCCCGTCTAACCATTGTTTTTTAAATACTCTCTATATTGATGTGGAAGCTGTACCTGAATTTGTGGAATGTGAAGTGGCGCGTAATCTTGTTGGTTCAGATAGTTTTCAGACCCGGCTACAACGTTTACGGGCAAGCGAAAAAGTTAATTACAAAGATGTATCTGCAACAAAGCGCTCGGTCTTATCGTTGCTTTACCAACACTTTCGTGAGCAGCATATTGTAAATAAAACTGAGAGAGCACGTGCTTTTGAATCATTCCGTGACGAGGGTGGTGAATTTCTTGCTTGTCATGCGCGTTTTGAAGCTCTACAGGAGCATTTTCGACGAGAAAATCCCGCTATCTGGGGTTGGCCGGTTTGGCCTACACAATATCATCAGCCAGAATCACAAGCAGTGAAGGAGTTTGCTGTCGAACATAAAGTTGCAGTGGAGTTTTTTGTTTGGATGCAGTGGTTGGCAGACGAACAGCTTGCCAACGTTGGCAAGCAATCTTTGCGTCGTGGTTTGGGGGTGGGTCTATATCAGGACTTAGCGGTAGGTGCTAGTTCAGATGGATCAGAAGCGTGGGTTTGGCAGGATGTTCTGGCTTCTGGTGCTTATACAGGGGCACCACCAGATGAGATAAATTCTCTCGGACAGGATTGGGGGTTGCCGCCATTTGTGCCGCATCGTCTAAGGGAACTAGCCTATATGCCCTTCATAGAAGTGTTACGTGCGAATATGCGCCATAGTGGTGCATTGCGCATTGATCACGTAATGGCACTTGCTCGTATGTTTTGGGTGCCGGCCGGCTTGAGTGCGAAACTAGGCACGTATATTTCTTATCCACTGGAAGACATGCTTGGTATTGTTGCTCTTGAAAGCCAGCGGAATCATTGTCTGGTAATTGGCGAAGATTTGGGCACTGTGCCAGAGAATTTTCGGCCCCGTCTTGCAGCAACTGGAATTTTTTCCTATCGACCTTTTTTGTTTGAACTTACAGATAGGGGTGTTTTCAAATCGCCTGACGATTATCCGCGACAGGCTTTAGTAGCTGTAAGTACGCACGATCTGCCAACTTTGAGGGGTTTTTGGAAAGGGAGTGACCTTGATATTCGCGCTGCGCTGCAACTTTTTCCTTCGGAGGAGTGGTACAGTAAGCTTGTAGTTATGCGTGCACAGGATTGTGCACAGATGCTTATAGCTTTGAAGCAAGAGGCCTTGCTACCAAAGAACGTAAATATTGATCCGGCTTGCTCCCCCGAAATTACAACCCCCCTTGTAATTGCAATTCATGCTTATCTGGCGAGGACTAAAGCAAAGATTATGGTAGTGCAGCCGGAAGATATTTTTGGTGTCGACGAGCAGGCGAATCTACCCGGTAGTCAAGATGACCAGTATCCAAACTGGCAACGACGGATACCCATAGATCTTGAGGATTGGCGGAATGATGGTCGTTTTACTGTTGTAGAAGAAGTGTTACTTCAAGAGCGAGGCAGTGCAGTACTTCCCAAAGAAGAGGAGTAATCACTATATCCCGTCAAGCAATAATACCGCGTGCAACCTACCGACTTCAGTTTAATAGTGGGTTTACTTTCGTACAGGCTAAGGCAGTAGCGACCTATCTTGCTGAGCTGGGGGTGAGTCACTGCTACGCATCATCTTACCTCAAGGCCAGACCAGGCAGTACTCACGGCTATGATATCGTTTCTTATGATTCTCTGAATCCAGAAATTGGTACGCAACAGGAATATGACGATTTCGTCGCTATGCTCAAGGCACATGGCCTTGGCCAGATCCTCGACGTAGTCCCTAACCATATGGGCGTCATGGGAGCTGATAATGTATGGTGGCTGGACGTGCTTGAGAATGGTCCGGCCTCGGTCTGGAGTTCATTTTTTGACATTGACTGGGAGCCGCTTAATCCTAATCTTAAGGGCAAGTTGCTATTACCCTTATTAGATGATCACTACGGTACTGTGCTTAATAGCGGCGCGCTTCACCTGAACTTCGACAAAGTAAATGGAGGATTTAGCTTGCGCTACCATGAACATAGGCTGCCTGTGGATCCAGCTACTTATCCATATATTGTTGGCCTCCACATGGAGCGTCTGGAAGCTACTCTCGGGAAAAATCACAAAGATTATGTTGATCTAAAGACCCTAATCACAGCTCTTGGGCGTCTGCCGGCACGCATTGAAAAGTCTCCTGAACGCATAGCTGAGCGCCAATACGCGAAAGAGGTACATAAACGCCATCTTGCCTTACTAAATAAGACCCACGTCGATATTTCAAACCATATTACAGATAATCTGGCGGAGCTCAACGGTCGCCCCGGTGATGAGTCCAGTTTCAGTTTGCTGCACGAACTGATTCAACTTCAAGGCTACTGTCTCACTTACTGGCGGGTTGTACTGGATGAAATCAACTATCGGCGTTTTTTCGACATCAATGATCTTGCAGCTCTGCGTACAGAGAAGCCCGAAGTGTTCGAGGCCACACATCGTTTAGTTCTAGATCTCGTGGTTCAGGGCAAGGTCGAAGGGCTACGCATTGACCACCCGGATGGACTTTATGATCCTAAGCAATATTTTCATCGATTGCAACGGGCTATCGGAGGCAAGTTATTTTCCCCGGGTGGACGGCTGCCACTTTATCTGGTAATCGAAAAAATTCTTGTCGACCACGAGCGTTTACCAGATAGTTGGCCGGTACATGGAGATACCGGCTATCGTTTCGCAAATTTAGTGAATAATTTATTTGTAGATAATACTGCAGAGCGTTGCATGACAAGCATTTACCACAATTTTACCAATGTGGATACCAATTTCGACACAATTGCATATGAGGCAAAAAAACTTATCATGCATAAGTCATTGGCAAGCGAACTAAATGCTCTTGCCAAACATCTTGCAGGAATTGTTGTTGATGGCTGTGATACCTGTGGCTTCACCCATAATGGGTTGCGCGATGCACTGATGGAAGTACTAGCTTGTTTCCCTGTCTATCGAAGCTACATCACCAACGAGCCATTATCTGTTGATGATCGTCAGCATATTTTATGGGCTGTAGCAGAAGCAAAGAAACGCAGCCTGATCAACGACCATGACATTTTTGATTTTATCCGGGCAGTGTTGACTACTGATATTGCGCATGGCCACAGGTTTTCCTTTCGTGAGCAGGTGCAGGGTTTTGCTATGAAATTTCAGCAAGTTTCAGCTCCGGTGATGGCCAAAGGTGTTGAGGATACGGCTTTCTATCGCTACCATCGTCTGATTTCGCTTAACGATGTTGGCGGAGATCCGAGCCAATTTGGTATTTCCGTAGCAGCTTTTCATGCAGCTACGAATGCCAGAGCTTCCCGCTGGCCTCACAGCCTACTAGCCACATCCACTCATGACAGTAAGCGCTCAGAAGACGTACGCGCTCGGCTCAATATACTTTCTGAGATGCCAGTCACATGGAAGCAGATTCTCAAACGTTGGGACCGACTGAACCGTGGTCGCAAGCATGTTATCGATGACATAGAGGCACCCTCTCGTAATGACGAGTACTTGCTGTATCAGACCCTTGTTGGCACTTGGCCGTTAACCGTGCCAGATGAAGCGGAGCTTGCCGATTATCGGACGCGCGTTGAGGCCTATATGATCAAGGCTATAAGAGAGGGAAAAGAGTACAGTAGTTGGGTTAACGTGAATGTCGACTATGAGGATGCAACGAAATCATTTATCCAAGCTCTTCTCGCACCTGGCGAGAAAAATCTATTTTTGGCTGACTTTATATCCTTTGTGCAACCCATCTCCCGCCGTGGCCTTCTTAACAGTCTTGCTCAGATTCTAATAAAACTTGTTGTACCCGGAGTACCAGATATCTATCAGGGCTGTGATTTGTGGCAGTTCAATCTGGTAGACCCAGATAACCGCCGCCAGATAGATTTTGTCCACAGATACAAGCTTCTTACAGAAGTAAAATCGCTTGTTGACGCTCCACCTGAACAGTGGCCACTTCGCTTACAGTCGATGATATTGAACATGGCAGATGGTCGCATCAAGCTCTATACCATCTGGCAAAGCCTTTCCTTACGTAAACGTTGGCCTGAAGTTTTTAGGGACGGAGAATATCTACCGCTTACCGTGTGTGGTGAGCATGCTGCTAATGTATTTGCATTTGCTCGTATTTGTGGGAGTCGCTTTATTATTACTCTTGTGCCACGCTTAACTACTCACTTACCAGAAGAGCAGGGTATTTTGCCCATAGGGATGAAGGTATGGGGTGATACAGTACTGAAATTAACTGGCGGATTGGTTGATCTGGAATGGAGCAATGTGTTCACTGGAGAAATCTACATGGTAAATAACAAAATAGAGTTAGGACGGTTACTTACACATTTTCCGATATGCTTGATGGTTGCTAGGGGTGTATAAGATAGAGCCGACACTTTTTAAAAGTAATATCTTTTTTACTTTATCTGGGACAGGCTAGGCTGGGGGACAAGTTAGTTTAGACTGATGCATAAGTCAGAATCTACTTTATCGGGCAATAGTGATGTGCTATCACATTTACAGGTAAATCTAATAAGCAGAGATAAGTTATTTCTCATTTCTTTTGTAATAGCAATTCGATATGTGGGGAGACCCATCCTGGTGAAATACCCATTGTGCTACATATTTGTTCAAACATGCGTATAGAGATTGACAGGTTGCCATGAACAGCCCCCCGTCCTTTTTGCCAGGCTGAGCTCAATGTCTGTGTGAAATAACCATCGATAGATCCAGCTAATAAAAACGGATTCAAGCCGCGTTGAAAATTTTTACCTGTTAGTAGATCAAATGCACATGGTAGGTAATTGACGAACCATCTTCCAGAATGAATTTCTTTAGGTGCTATTCTGCTGGCAGTTCCGCATATGAAAAGCTGACCATCTGGTTTTAGTACGCGGTGTAGTTCTCTAATAATAGCAGGCAGCTCATTTGGCTTCACATACTCGAGCACACTATTTGCCAGTATTAGATCGAAGCTATTACTTTCGAATGGTTGATTTGAGGAATCTGCAACATGTTTAATTTCGATATTATTTTTCATTTTATATCGTTCAATATTCGCATTAGCAATCGGGATTATAGATTCGTCGATATCAATTCCCGTTACACTGCCACCTAAAGCTGTCATGACAATAGATGATGCGCCTACATTACAGCCAAATTCAAGTATTTGTTTAGAATATGGAACTAAATTATAGGCACCAAGTAAAGGACGCAGATGCGCCCATTCATAATCAAAATAACCACCTATCCATTTATTATCCGGATCAAGACCTGCTTCACATGTTACTTTTTCAAATTTGCTTTGTGCAACAGATCGTAATTTTGGCAGTGGTTTTATCAGCCCATTATTAGCTATTTGTATTCCCATTTTCCCGTTTGGTTAAGGCTTTTCTAGTTTACTGAGTTTTCAATCAATCATAGTTTATCTTTGGTGCCGGGAGGGGGAATCGAACCCCCATGATGTCACCATCGCGGGATTTTGAGTCCCGTGCGTCTACCAATTCCGCCATCCCGGCACATGCTATTTAACCAGATTAGAAACTTTAAAGATTAATTTTTAAAAGTAAATTGAGATTTATAGGTAGTCTGCGAGACTATGACTAATTGTAACTCAGACTATGATAAGAATGTTGTGTTCAAGTTGAGTAAGTTAATTCAAACGATAGGAATTTTGTCGAGCAAATTTACATTCTAGGGATGGTATATTCTAAAGATATTGATATTATATGGTTATTTATTTAGGCATAGAAATTGCAAGGACTCAGGATAGCGAAAAGGATAACACTTAAAGTGTATTGTAATTAAAAATAGTTCTTTTCGATTAGTCTATACATGAAACTTATTAATAGTGTTATAGGGGTCTGACTAGGAATGAATAAAATTAATATAGATGAGGCTAAGGTCCTTCTTGACTGTAAGCATTTAGTTGCTCACTTAAAAGATATAAAAGAAGTGACAAGTAAGATGCATGATGATCCTGATGAATCATTATTAGAATTTTATCTACAGGCCTTTGATAACTTGGAGGCGTTTAAAGATTCATGTATAGATGATGCAGCAAAAGTTTTAGAGAGGGCAAGTTGGTGGAATCAAAAAATTGTTCATAACCTAATTCAGGATATTACGCATTATTTTTCTCATGTAGAGCAGGATCTAAATATTCTGCAAGAGAATCTAAATAAACCACAGCTTAGCCCAGAAATATTGTGATCACGAATATACTAATGATTCTTAGGCAGGTGGCGGCAGTATGTGTTTTTACTTCAGTAGTGTATTAATAAGACGGCACAATAATTTTTAGCATTCTCACATTCTTGTTTACTCTAGTTACAATTATTCAGAAACTCATAGCCAGCGCTGTTGTTAGAAAAGTATTATTATCAGTAATGGCGCCATCTTGTCTGGTAAATATATTACCTTTATTGATCAGTGATCTTGCTTCAACCCGCCAGAGAAAGTTCTTTGTGATACGCCAATCAAAATTAGCAGAGAAGGCCCATGTTCTAAAACTGCTTGGTGAGGTAGAAGGTAAAAGTATGCTATCCCTGTCATCGTAGTATTCTCCTCTTACCGCAAAAGCCGTATTTATTGTAGGGGTGTAACGTATAATAGCTGTCGAATTGAACCACGTATTAAAGGTTGATGAGCCTTTGCTCTTCTGTTCCATGCCAATATCAAAACCAATCGTTGCAGCAAGCTTGTTATTCAGTCTAAAAATACCGTAGAAGTCATGAAAATATCGCATTAGTCTTCTGCGGTCAGGCGTATCAGTTCCAATAAACGTACTGCTATTTAGGGTTATCCTTGAAGATGGGCTATAAGTTACTTGTGTGCCAAATGAGGGGAGAGTGTTCCTTCCAACGGTTTAATACGCTGCCAGCCACTCAAAATTAAGGCGCTTATAAACCACTTGCCATTCTTCGAAGTATGGTTAATCTTTGCGCCGGATTCGTAATAGGGACTATTTTCAGCTGTGAGGCTCCTCGTTAAGGTCCAATTATCATCACCTTTAGCGCTTTCGAATCCGAGATGTGATGAAAAAATACCTGTCTCAAACCATATATTATTTTCTTTTGAAATTCTTAGCGCAACATTAGCTTCATAGAGATTCTTCAGTAAACCTGGTTCTGCCGCATAACTAGCACGCATATAGGTGCCTACAGCCAGTGAAAAATTGGCTTTAAAATCTTCGGTATCATATTTTGTTTTTAAAAATGCTAGATTTACTGCGGGTTCATCATTTCGGTTATGGCTTACGAATAGAGATGGTTTTCTACTATTAAAAGAGTCACTAAAAGCAGTAGAACCATATGCTTCTACATACCCACTAATTTTGAATGGTGATATCAAATCATTTGTAATCGTTACAATTTCTTGTGCATATATTCCTTTGCTTGTTAGCAAAATAACGATCATAGCAACAAAATTTTTTACTCGGTTGATTTCAGGGCTCATAATCCTATAGCTAAGGATGTTATGGAAAACATATGTTTTATGTAATTGCTGGTTTACTTATTACAGAGAGTTTTCCATCTATATTATGACTATAAGATTACAACATGTGGAATACATATGAAGTTGTAATCAAAATGGGTAGATATATAGTACGCCGTTATAATATATCAGATGAAAATACAGGATTTTGATTTTTCTCTACCCCAAGAACTAATTGCACAGTTCCCAATTACAGAACGTGCAGATAGCCGAATGCTATGTTTGGATGGTAAGAGCGGAGTTCTGCAAGATGAAATGTTTGTTGATCTTCCTAAGTATTTGCAGTCTGGCGATATAATAGTTTTTAATGACACACGTGTGATTAAAGCACGTTTGTTTGGTGTGAAAGAAAGTGGCGGAAAATTAGAGGTTATGGTGGAACGCATTTTGGATGAGCATTGTGTGCTTGCAATGATACGTGCAAGTCATTCTCCAAATATTGGCTCCAAGATTAAACTTTCTGGGGCGATATCAGCAACAGTATTAGAACGTAGAAACAATTTTTACACTTTACATTTTGATCACAAAAGTACTGTAATTGAGTTGCTTGATCGTTATGGTAGCTTGCCGTTGCCACCTTATATTTCAAGGGAGGTAACGCAGGAGGATGAGGTGCGTTATCAGACTATTTATGCAAGAGAGAAAGGAGCAGTTGCCGCACCAACTGCCGGATTGCATTTTGATGAAACTATGCTATTGAAATTACGCGAGATGGGAATAGAAATTGCTTATGTAACTTTACATGTAGGTGCAGGTACATTTCAACCGGTAAAGGTTGAGAATATTATTGATCATAAAATGCATAGAGAAATTTATCATGTCCCAGAGAAAACTGTTGAGGCAATCCAATTTGCAAAATCTATAGGGGGGAGAGTGCTTGCAGTTGGAACAACATCACTAAGGGCATTAGAAGCAGCAGCCAAAGCTGGTAATGGTAAATTGACGCCCAGCTATGGTAATACAGATATTTTTATTACGCCTGGTTATCGCTTACGAATAGTCGAGAGGCTACTAACAAATTTTCATTTGCCTCGTTCAACCCTAATGATGCTGGTGTCTGCATTTGGTGGCTCGGAAAATATTTGTCGCGCATATCAACATGCAATAGAAAAAAATTATCGATTTCTTAGTTATGGTGACGCCATGTTAATTGAAAGACGGGCATGAAATTCCAGGTACATTCTAATGATGGTCTGGCCCGCCGTGGAACTTTAATGTTAACCCACGGAAGGGTAGAGACACCGGCTTTTATGCCAGTAGGCACCTATGGTGCAGTGAAAGCAATGTCACCTGTAGAATTACAGGAAGCAAATACACATATAGTACTAGGAAACACGTTTCATCTGTGGCTTCGACCAGGTTTAGAGGTAATTTGTGCGCATGGTGGTTTACACAAGTTTATGGGTTGGGACAAGCCGATCCTAACTGATTCAGGAGGTTTCCAAATATTCAGTTTGGGTAAGATGAGAAAGGTTACCGAGCAAGGGGTAAAGTTTCAATCACCTGTGAATGGTGATACTTGTTTTCTTACGCCAGAGGAATCCATGCGTATTCAGCGTTCATTAAATTCCGATATTGTAATGATATTTGATGAGTGTACACCTTACCCAGCAGATGAAATAATGACAAAAAAATCCATGGAGTTGAGTTTACGCTGGGCTGAGCGTTCAAAGTGTTCACATGATTGTGATGGAGGAAATCCTAATGCACTATTTGGTATTATTCAGGGCGGAATGTATGAAGATTTACGCGATTTCTCTCTTGCAGGATTGAAGGATATAGGTTTTGATGGATACGCTATAGGTGGTTTATCAGTGGGCGAGCCCAAGAGCGATATGCAACGTATTCTCAAACATTCTGTTCACCAATTACCTGTTAGTAAACCACGTTATCTTATGGGGGTTGGAACACCAGCTGACATTCTCAATGCGGTTTCACAGGGTGTGGATATGTTTGACTGTGTTTTGCCAACACGTAATGCTCGAAATGGTTGGCTATTTACTCGGAATGGGGTACTCAAACTTCGTAATAATCAATATCGTACAGACATAACACCACCAGATGAGCAGTGTGGTTGTTACACCTGCCGCAATTTTACTCGTGCCTATCTACATCATCTACAGAAAATTAACGAAATTCTTGGATCACGTCTTAATACTTTACATAATTTGTATTACTACCAGCAATTAATGGGTGAAATTCGTAATGCCATAGAGACCGACCAATTTGGGGAATACGTACAAGAATTTCAGGCTAACGTCGCATCATGCTAAAATGCACCTCCTTTGAAACCTCCTTCGGAGAAATACTATGTTAATTAGTGAGGCTTACGCGCAGGCTTCTGCCCCAGCTGGAGGCGGCTTGTTAATGGAGCTACCCCTAATAGTGTTAGTAATCGCAATATTTTACTTTGTGGTAATTCGTCCTCAGACGAAACGGGCAAAAGATCAGAAAACGATGGTTGAGGCGCTACAAAAGGGTGATGAGGTGGTAACAAATGGCGGTCAATTAGGGCGGGTAGCCAAAATCACAGGGAATCATGTGATATTAGAAATTTCTCCAAGTGTAGAGGTTATTGTCCTAAAGACAGCGGTTCAAACTCTGCTGCCAAAAGGAACATTGAAAGGTATTGAAAAGGAAAAATAACAGCTGTGAAACTAAAATATAAAAGGAAGAATATAATCTTCTCCCTATCGTCTTTTTATTTATACCTATTTAAAACATGAACCGATATCCACTCTGGAAATATTCAATTGTTGTGGTTTCAGTTCTACTCGGACTGCTCTACACACTACCTAATTTCTTTGGTGAATCACCAGCAGTTCAGATTTCACCTATACGTACTACTGATAAGGCTGATACTTCGTTACTTGCACGGGTCGAAGATATACTAAAAAAGAATAGTATCCCGATTAACGGTATGTTTCTTGAGATAGGTGGTGTCAAGGTACGTTTCTCAGATACTGATATCCAGCTCAAAGCAAAGGATATATTACAGTCAGAGCTTGGTAAAGGATATGTGGTTGCACTAAATTTACTTTCAGACTCTCCACAGTGGTTGACTGATATTAGTGCGTTACCGATGTATCTGGGGCTTGATTTACGTGGTGGCGTACATTTCTTGTTACAGGTAGATATGAAAGGTGCGCTTTCCAAGTCACTTGATCGTTATAGTGCTGATATAAGGGGTAGTTTGAGGGAAGAGAAGATTCGTTATAAGAGAGTAAATAGAGAAGGATCGCAGATTATTGTAAAGTTTCGTGACTCCGAATCACGTGACAAAGCAAGTGATGAGATCAAAAAGAATTATGACGATTTAAGTTTGCGTGATCACGATGCGCAAGATGAGTTCCATCTTGAAGTGGCCCTAAAGCAAACGGCATTAAAACGCATGCAGGATTCTGCTGTGCAACAGAACATTACTACACTGCGCAATCGTGTTAACGAACTAGGTGTTGCAGAGCCCATTATTCAACAGGCAGGAGCTGATCGCGTAGTGGTGCAATTGCCTGGTGTACAGGATACAGCAAAAGCTAAGGATATTTTGGGCCGAACTGCCACACTGGAATTACGCATGGTTGATGAGGAACATGACGTGAGTTTAGCTTTGAGTGGCCAGAATCATTCTGGTTCTGAGCTCTATACTGAGCGTGGTGGTGGGCCAGTGTTAGTAAAAAAACAGGTGATGTTAACGGGAGATCGCATTAATGATGCTCAGCCTGGTTTCGATAATAATAATCAGCCAGCAGTACATATCAATCTAGATAGTAATGGCGCACGTATTTTTAAGCAATTGACTCGAGAGAATGTTGGTAAGCGTATGGCAATACTATTAATTGAGAAGGATCAGAAGGAGGTAATTACTGCACCAGTAATACGTGAAGAGATAGCTGGTGGACGAGTACAGATTACAGGAAGGATGACTATTGCAGAAGCAAAAGATGTCTCGCTGCTGTTACGTGCAGGTGCGCTAGCTGCACCAATGGATATTATTGAAGAGCGAACTGTAGGTCCTAGCCTCGGTGCAGAAAATATTTCCCGTGGTTTTAATTCGACTTTATTTGGTTTTGCGGCCATTGCTATTTTTATGACTGCTTATTATTTGATCTTTGGTTTTTTCTCAGTAACTGCACTTGGTGTAAATTTGTTGCTGCTTATTGGTCTTCTTTCAATTTTACAGGCCACCTTAACGCTTCCAGGTATGGCGGCAATAGCACTTACAATAGGCATGGCTATCGACGCAAATGTGTTGATAAACGAACGTATTCGTGATGAGTTGCGGAATGGCATTTCGCCACAGGCAGCAATTAAAGCTGGATACGAGCGAGCATTTGGTACGATAGTGGATGCGAATATTACCACCTTGATTGCTGGCATTGCATTATTTGCTTTTGGCTCCGGCCCGGTAAAAGGCTTTGCAGTAGTGTTATGTTTGGGAATTTTGACTTCAATGTTTAGCGCAATTATGGTTTCACGCTCTCTGGTTAATTTGTTGTACGGGAAACGTCGGAAACTGGAGCGTGTTCCTATTGGTCAAGTATGGAAGCCGGCAAGTGACAAATGATGGTATGCGAGGTTATAGATGGTAATTACTAATTTAGTAAGAGTTTAAAGGTTCTATATGGAATTTTTCAGATTCAAGCGTGACATACCCTTTATGAGTTGGGGTAAATATACCACCACTATATCACTAGCAACTTTTATTATTGCTGTGTTTTTTCTCGTTACTAAAGGATTGAATTTAGGTGTCGATTTTACCGGTGGAACTGTGATGGAAGTTGGTTACAGTCAGGCTGCTGATCTGAATAGGGTACGGAATACCCTTGCCGGAATTGAAATGTCAGATGCTAGTGTCCAGAATTTTGGAACTTCCAGCGATGTACTAATACGCCTGCCCGCTAAGCCCGAAATATCTAGCGCTCAGCTGTCAGAGATTGTTATGAAAGCGTTAAGGGAGGATGACAGTACAGTAGAAATGCGTCGAGTAGAGTTTGTTGGCCCACAAGTAGGTGAAGAATTAGTTGAGAATGGCGCGCTTGCTCTACTGGTAGTTTCATTAGGAATTATTGCATATCTTGCTGTTCGTTTCGAATGGAAATTTGGTGTTGCCGCTATTATTGCTAATTTGCATGACGTAGTAATAATTCTTGGCTTCTTTGCTTTTTTTCAGTGGGAGTTTTCATTAACAGTACTCGCTGCAGTACTAGCAATCCTGGGTTATTCGGTAAATGAGTCGGTAGTGGTGTTTGACCGCATACGTGAAAACTTTCGTAAGATGCGTAAAACTTCAGTAGCGCAGGTTATTGACAATGCAATTACCCGCACCATGTCGCGTACTATTATTACCCATGGCTGCACTCAGATGGCAGTATGTTCAATGCTTTTCTTTGGTGGAGAGGCGTTACATTATTTTGCTTTGGCACTTACTATTGGAATCTTATTCGGCATATATTCTGCGGTTTTGGTAGCGAGCCCTATAGTCATGCTTCTGGGTGTTTCACGTGAGGATCTTGTTAAAGTAGAAAAGAAAGAGAAAGAAGCAGAAGCTGTACCTTAATTTTGGTCATCGATTTATTACGTTTTTTTAATAGGCAACTTTGGAACTTCTTACCACCTTCATCGATATTGTTCTGCATCTGGACCGTCATCTTATCTGGCTGATTGAGAATTACGAGAACTGGATTTACCTTATCTTGTTTTTGATTATTTTCTGTGAGACTGGATTGGTAATATGCCCGTTCCTACCAGGAGATTCTCTACTGTTTGTGGCAGGTGCAATAGCTGCAAATGGTGTTATGGACGTTCAGTTCCTGGCAATACTTTTAATGCTTGCTGCTTTTACTGGCGACAATACAAATTATTGGATCGGGCGTTATTTAGGGCCAAAGATTTTTTCCCGAACTGACTCTCGCATACTAAATCGTAAACATCTGGAGAAAACGAATTTATTTTATAAAAAGCATGGTGGAAAGACAATAATATTTGCCCGTTTCCTGCCTATCATTCGTACTTTTGCACCATTTGTTGCAGGTATTGGTCGTATGACATATACGACCTTCATGTCATATAGTGCAATCGGTAGCTTATTCTGGATCAACTTCTTTATTTTTGGCGGTTATTTCTTTGGAAATGTACCTATAGTTAAGAATAATCTTTCTTTTTTCATTCTTGGTATTGTTTTTATTTCAATTCTTCCGGGTATTATCCAGTTCATTCGGACCTGGTTTGAGAAAAATCGGAAGGATAAAAACTAAGAAAAATTTAATGGAGCAATACACAGTAGAAAATCTTTAGACTTTCCGCGCAAATTGTTTTTTCTTTTATTCTTTTGCCCCCATTTTTAGTGCCCGCTGCCGTGATTGTTCAGCGCTTTCTTTTGATTCTTCTAAGTCCAGCCAACCTTCTAAATTAGTAAGAGCAATATCAGCTAAGGCTTGTATCCAGTCATCACGCTCATTAAGACAAGGAATATAATGGAACTCTTGGCCTCCAGCCTGAATGAAAGTGTTTTTGCCTTCTATAGCTATTTCTTCCAGTGTTTCGAGGCAATCCGATACAAAACCAGGACAAATTACATCAACTCGTTTGATATTCTGGTTACCTAGTTGTTCCAGTATATCTGTTGTATATGGCCTCAACCATTCAGTACGGCCAAAACGAGATTGGAAGCAGATTTGGAATTTTTCTGCATCTAGGTTAAGTTTTTCAGCTAGAAGCCTACCAGTTTTTTGGCATTCGCAGTGGTAAGGATCACCTTTGTCCAGCGTGAAACGTGGCACACCATGGAAACTCATGATCAGTTTATCTGGCTTCCCAGTTTTCATCCAATAATCGCGTACATTCTGTGCGAGAGCGGCAATATAACCTGGATGATCATGATAATGTTTGACTGTTCGGATAGCTGGGACATTGCGTATTTTTCTTAATTGAGCAAACACACCATCAAGTGCTGCTGCAGTGCTACTAGCTGCATATTGGGGGTAAAGGGGTAATACGAGAATACGTTCACAACCCTGTTGTTTCATGCGTTTCAATACCACTGAGATAGATGGGCTTCCTATACTCATAGCATATTCTATCAATGGTACAGGTTTAATACGTTCTCCAATGAGTCCTAGCAACAGTTTGGTCTGCCGCTCGGTATGAATTTTCAGTGGTGAGCCCTCTTTTGTCCAGATCAGAGAATATTTTTCTGCTGATTTCTTGGGACGCGTATTTAGGATGAAGATATTCAGTATTGGCCACCAAAGAAATTTTGGTATTTCAATTACTCTGGAGTTACTTAAAAATTCTTTAAGGTACGGTTTTAGTGCTTTCGTAGTTGGTGCATCTGGAGTGCCAAGATTCACTAGTAAGATACCAGTCTTACCAGAAGAGCCATGATGATAAGTAGATTCAGAAGACATAGTGTTTATTAGTTTATTATATTGCGGAAATAGGTCTTACTGAAGCTATGATGGCATCGATATGGGACACGTTGTTTAATTAATGGTGTGACAATGCGCTGGAAAGCAATTTTGCTGTTACATCTACAATTGGAATAACACGTTCATAAGCCATTCTAGTAGGACCAATTACACCAACTGTACCGACAATTTTCACATCTACCTCGTAGGGTGAAGTAACAACGCTGACTTCATCCAGAGTTGCTGTGTCTGATTCCCCTCCAATAAATATCTGTACACCTTGTACTTTACGACTAAACTCTAATAATCTTAGTAAAGCAGTTTTTTGCTCAAATAAGCCAAATAATTCTTTCAGGCTTTCCATATTACTGGATAGGTCCTGTACATCAAGTAACCTACGTTCACCTGCCACTACCATAGTTTCGCTGCTCTCATTAATTGCTTCACTACCAGCTTCAATAGCTGCTGTCATAAGACTAGTCATATCGTGATGTAGTTTCTTTAGCTCATTACGGAGACGGCTCCGGATTTCTTTCAACGCACAGCCAGCATAATTCTGGTTGATAAAATTAGCAGCTTCAACTAATTCTGCCTGGCTATAGGTTCTGTCAGTAAAAAGCACTCGGTTTTGCACATCACCTTCAGGGGTGACAATAATGAGTAGAACACGCTTTTCAGATAGAGCCATGAATTCAATATAACGAAATGCGGTATTGACACGTTTGGAAGTTACAACTATACCTGCAAAATGCGTTAACTCAGATAGTAACTGTGATGCTGAGTTGATTAGGCGAGATGGATTATTTGGGGGTAAATGGTCTTCCAGGTGGTGGATCTCGATTGAGTCAAGAGGTTTTACAACCAGTAGAGTATCCACAAATAAACGGTAGCCACGTGGAGTAGGGATACGTCCTGAGGAGGTATGAGGGCTAGTAACAAAACCCATTTCCTCAAGATCTGCCATAACATTACGTATGGTAGCAGGACTAAGGTCCAATCCTGAAAATTTGGAAAGTGAACGAGATCCTACCGGATGACCCTCTCTGATATAGCGTTCAACCAGAGTTTTGAGTAATATTTGGGCGCGCTCATTAAGCATTTAAATATTCTACACCAGGATTGAGGATTCTGGGTCCAAGGATAAGCAAAGAAAGTATATCTATTCTGAATTTGAATTCTTTGTCACGTGATGTTCAATATGGTTTAATCATGTAAGTAGCACCACTAAAATTTATTTATGGTCGGTTAAGGTTTAACTTTGTGATGGGATCTTTATTTAAAACTATAGCTTTAATTGGTAAGTATGATAACCCCGAAATTATGACGCCGCTTCTGCGTCTGGGAAAATTCATAGAAAGTCGCAATCTTATTGTAGTGTTGGAAAGTCTTACTGCGCAACATGTTCCAGAGAGTAAGCATCCAATTATGACTTTGGATGAGATTGGTTCCAAGGCTGATCTAGCGATTGTTCTAGGTGGGGATGGCACTATGCTTAATATTGCACGCAGACTGGCCCCTTTTGATGTGCCATTGGTTGGAATCAACCAGGGTCGACTTGGATTTCTCACAGATCTTTCTATTGAAACTATGCTGGAGACTTTAGATTCCATTTTTGATGGTAATTATGCTACTGAGAGGCGTATGTTACTATCTGCTGAAGTGATCCGTGGTAAGGACAGTATGTTTAGCGCATTAGCATTCAATGATGTAGCTGTAAACCGGGGGATCGGTGGAGGTATGATTGAGTTTGAAGTGCATATCGATGGAGAATATGTTTATTCTTTACGATCAGATGGTCTAATAATAGCTACCCCAACAGGCTCTACAGCTTATGCTTTGTCATCTGGAGGCCCGATTTTACACCCTAGACTCGATTTAATTGCTTTGGTTCCGGTTAGCCCGCATACTTTAAGTAACAGGCCTATTGTAGTTGGGCCTGAGGCTACTGTGGAAGTATTGATGCATCGCACTGAAGGCGCACGTATTCATTCAGACAGCCACTCTCATTTTGACTTAGATGAAAGTGACAAGGTGGTAATTAGTCGTTCTCCCCATACCGTAAGATTATTGCATTCTTCCAATCACAGCTATTACCGTATGTTACGGAAGAAGCTTGGTTGGAGTGGGTTTTCCTAATAATACGCCATTTATTTATCACTATGCTAAGGTTTCTAAATATTCAGGATTTTGTAATTGTTGATCAAATGGAGGTAGAGTTTGGCCGTGGTTTTACTGTGCTTACAGGAGAAACCGGAGCGGGAAAATCGATTTTGATAGATGCGCTTTCACTTTCATTAGGTGAACGCAGTGATGCAGGTCAAGTACGTAATGGTAGTAAGCGTGCTGAAATAAGTGCAGAGTTTGATGTAAGTGAATTACCGGAATTACTTGCATGGTTGCGTGAAAATGATTTAGAAGGATACGGAGATGATAATAGTGTGTGCTTAATGCGTCGGGTGATAGAAGCTGGAGGTCGTTCTCGCGGTTTTATTAATGGTCGTCCTGCTACACTGCAGCAGTTACGTATGGTGGGTGAGAAATTAGTAGATATACATGGACAGCATGAGCACCAGTCATTACTCCGTACTGAAGAGCAACGGGATTTATTAGATGCATTTTCTGGAAGTCGTGAGCTTGCACAGGCCGTGACTACAGGTTATCGTCGTTGGCAAAGTTTACAAAAGCGCCGTATTGAATGGGAGCAAAATGCTAGTACATTTGAACAGGAACGAGAACAGTTAGAATTACAAAGTCGAGAGCTAACAACATTAAATTTTTCACCTGATGAATGGCAGACTCTTAAATCTGATCATAGTCGGTTATCTCATTCTGCAAGTTTATTAGAGGCTGTTCATACGAGCCTAGAAACTTTATCAGAGAATGATTCAGCTTCTCTTGCTCAGATTAACTTAGTAATTTCCAGCCTAAAAGGATTGCTACAATACGATGTGGGACTAAAATGCATACTTGATATGCTGGACACTGCGCAGATTCAACTACAGGAAGCAGTTTATGAGCTGGGGCGTTATAAGCAAAGCCTTGATCTTGATCCAAAAAATATGCAAGAAATGGAAGAAAGGTTGTCTGCAGTTCATGCTGCTGCCAGAAAATATCGTGTTGTTCCAGATGAGATACCCAATTTGTTAAAAACGTTTACTGAGAAGCTAAACGGGGTTAATCAAATTGGTGATGGCGAAGCGATGATGAAAGAAGAGGCAACCGCTAAAGATGTATATTTAAAACTTGCGAAGAAGTTGAGTGTAGTGAGAGATGGTGCAGCCAGGAAGCTTACTCAGCAGGTGACTTCTGCAATGCAGACTTTAGCAATGGAGGGCGGAAAGTTTTCTGTTACACAGATACCTTTGGAGCAAGGGAATGCACACGGTATGGAACAAATTGAATTCGAAGTATCTCCTCATCAAGGAATGCCGCTACGGCCACTGGCAAAAGTTGTTTCTGGTGGTGAGCTATCGCGCATAAGTTTAGCGATACAGGTTATCACAAGTAAAGTTGGTGTAGTACCAACGCTGATATTTGATGAAGTTGATGCAGGTATAGGTGGACGAATTGCAGAGATTGTCGGAGAGCTCTTAAAAAAATTAGGTACAGAACGCCAGGTGATGTGTGTTACACATCTAGCACAAGTCGCTTCTGCAGGTAATCAGCAATGGCAAATTGCTAAGTCTGGTAATCCAGATAATGGGGGAGATGTTTTAAGCCATGTTACTGTGCTTAAGGATGAAGAACGAATTGAAGAAATTGCACGTATGCTGGGGGGTGTGAAAATTACTGAAACTACCCGTAAACACGCAGCTGAAATGTTACGCGAGAGTAAGAATTAGAGACCATATCTACATGGACTTGATGTTTAAATTATTTAGACATCATATACAATATGATAGCAAGCACTTATCATTACTGCATCTTCAGAAATTATTAATTTCCAGGTGGTGAATGGGTATCTACGCGTTAATTGCAATAGGAGTGGGTGCGGCATTAGGAGCGTGGCTTCGCTGGGGGTTCGGCTTGATGTTAAATTCAATTCTCCCGACTCTTCCTTTTGGTACTTTGGCAGCAAATCTGATTGGCTGCTATTTTATTGGTATAGCAACCGAATACTTTTTTCATAACACTACATTTCCTCCAGAGGTTAGGTTGTTTATTATTACCGGGTTCTTAGGTGGACTAACTACTTTTTCCACATTTTCTGCTGAAGCCGTTACGCTGTTATTGCGGGAACAATATAGTTGGGCCTTTGCCGTAATCTCTTCTCATCTCTTTGGTTCGCTAATGATGACAATTTTGGGAATGCTTACTATAAAATTACTTGTACAAAATTAATTAGGCATCAACTATTAGAGAGTAAATGGGCATTTTAGTTATTCTTTTTAATAGAGTGTCATGAATATAGATTTTAGTATTAGTATACTTTTGTATAAATCGGATTCACCCTCTAACATTCAATGTCATTCTTTTTTCTTGGTACTTTTTTTTCGGGGCAAAGTCCACCATATGATAATGAATAACAATGTTACCGCTACACCTATTTCCAGTAGTATTACCCACATTTTTTAAAGCTTCCTGTATATTTATAAAATACAACTTTAACCAATATTCAATGAAAAACCAATTAAGATTTCTTAGTTTCACACTTATATTACTACTTAATGCATGTTCAAATGGACCAACAATTCCTTTTGCTGGTCCAGAGAAGACAATATCAGCGGTTGTTCTGCCTCATGTCGTATCATCAGATATTGCAACATTAAAAGTAACAAGTTGGGATGCATTACCCGATTGGGAGGCTGATGATATTCGTCCAGCTTTGGATACTTTTCTGCAAAGTTGTACCATTCTAAAAAGCCAGAAGCTATGGAAGGAATCTTGTAATCTTGCAGGTTCAATACAGAAAAATGATAACGATACATTACGTCAATTTTTTGAGCATTATTTCAAGCCATATCAAGTGTTAAATTCTAATGGTAGTAGCGACGGCCTCATTACTGGATATTATGAACCATTATTAAAGGGTAGTCGTAAATCATCAAATCGTTATCGTTTCCCACTCTATACTGTACCCAAAGAATTACTTATTGTAGATTTGAGCAAAGTGTATCCAGAGCTCCAAGGCTTACGGTTAAGAGGAAGACTGGAGGGCCGAAGAATAATACCTTATTACAGTCGTGCAGAGATCGAAGCTGATTCATCTCGTTTACAAGGATATGAGCTTTTGTGGGTTGAGGATACTGTTGAGTTATTCTTCCTACAGATTCAGGGATCAGGACGGATAGAAATGGAGAATGGTGAGATTGTACGAGTAGGTTACCAGGACCAAAATGGCTATCCCTATCAGTCCATTGGAAAATTGTTGGTTGAGCGCGGAGAACTATCGTTAGATAAGGCTTCCATGCAAGGAATTAAGGCGTGGGGCATAAGGAATCCAGAAAAATTAAATGAGTTACTACATCAAAATCCAAGTTACGTTTTTTTTCGTGAACTACCTGCAGGTATATCGGGGCCGATTGGAGCGCTTGGTGTTCCCTTAACTGAAGGAAGAAGTTTAGCTATTGATCCTCGCGTTATTCCACAGGGTGCGCCAGTATTTCTTTCAACCACATGGCCTAATAGTAGTAAGAAACTTCATCGATTAATGATAGCGCAGGATACAGGTGGCGCCATCAAAGGTGGTGTTCGCGCAGACTTTTTCTGGGGTTTTGGTAAAGAGGCTGCAAATCAGGCAGGGAAAATGAAACAAATTGGAAAGATGTGGGTACTCATGCCGAATAGTTATATGCAGCAAACACTGGTCCCATAAAGGAGTTTGAACTACTTCTTAATTTATAGGTTCGTTTAGTTTCTCCTCAATCATTTCTGCAGGTATCATTCCCGGTACAATTGTTCCATTAGCGAAAACTATTGTCGGAGTACTATTAAACCCATACTTTTTACCAGTCTGAAGAAGAGTATTTATTGGTGTTTCACAACTTGTCATGGAGGGCCTGATACCATTAAGCATAAAATTCTTCCAGGCTTCCAACTTGTTATCTGAGCACCAAATTTCTTCTGCAATTTCTTTGGATCCATTAAGTATTGGGTAGAGCAACGTGTAGATGGTTACATTGCTAACTTGAACCAGCTCTTTTTCCAGGCGCTTGCAATAGCCACAATTAGGATCAGAGAAAATAACAAGTTTACGTTTGCCGTTACCTTTAATTTCTATAATTGCATGTTCAAGAGGCAGAGAGTCAATGTCTACTCGTTGTTTAGCCTTTATTTCCCTTAAACGTTCTTCAGTAAGATTTTTCTCATTTTTTAGATCAAATAGGTAGCCTGAGAAAAAGTAATTTACTTTTTCATCAACATAAAAGAGTTGATCTCCAATCACAACTTCATATAGTTGTAGTGCAGGTATCTTTTTTAGGATCTCAATTTTTTCATTGGGGAAATAAGTACTGAGTGATTTTTTTAGAGATGTTTCATTCGCATGCACTATGCTTGAGAATAGACATATTAGTATGGAGAGAAAAAACAATTTATTGTGCATAGTATGTATTTAATTTGTGAATTATGGTCATTTTATGATACTAATTTATAATATTTGTTATTTTTAGTTAAGCGCATGTTGCATAAGGCGTTTTTTTAATAGTGGAAATTGGTTAGTGATTCCTAGTCCCAAATTGCGCATGCGGGCAATTGTTGGATTCTCATTGTTAAATAATTTTTGTAAGCTGTCTGTAGTAAATTCCATTGCTAGAATGTCTTCTTTGCGTGCTCTCTCGTACTTGCGGAGTAGTAAGTAGTCGCCACAATCCGTCTGGGAGCCTCGATTAATAATAGTTGAAACTAATTCACGTGCATCACGTAGACCTAGGTTTACACCCTGCCCAGCAAGAGGATGAATACCGTGAGCTGCATCTCCTACGAGGGCAAGACGTGGTCCTACCAAATTCTTTACATGTACGAAATTTAGAGGAAAAGAAGCGGGCTTAGAAATGAGTTGTAGTTTTCCCAGTGTGTGGCTAGATGCTTCTTCAACCTGTTGGCAGATATCTGTTCCGGATAAGCTAAATAGACGAGTTGCTTGCTCCTCATTAGCCGACCACACCATGGATACCAGTTTGTTAGGTAAGGGTAGTAAGGCGAGTACACCATCACGACGAAACCATTGGTGAGCAATGTTTTGATGAGATAGTTCTGTGCTGAAATTTGCAACCACTGCGCCTTGTTGATAAGAATGTTGTGAGATTTTAATTTTTGCTTGATTTCGTACCCATGAATTTACACCATCTGCACCAATAATCAGTGCGGTTTGTAATAATTTGCCATTTGCCAGCCGAACATTAGCGTGAGTTTCACTCCAATCTATGGAAGTACATCGCATAGGACAAAAAACTTTTATCTTTGTTCTTTGTTTTTCAAGCTCATTCCACGCCGCCGATTGCAGTTGTAGGTTTTCTACTATAAATGCCAATTCTGTCATTCCTGCATCATAAGCACTAAAATCAATACGTGCAGAATCATCATCACCGAAAATCTCCATTTCATGGACAGGAGTAATACGGTTTCTTTTAATTGCAGTCCAGACCTCGAGATCTTCTAAGAATGAGACGCTACCGGGACTGATTGCATATATTCTGCTATCCCAGCTTTTATCATCAGGAAAAATGGGGGGAGGATGCGATTCAACCAATGCTATATTTAGACCACTATCTTTAAGTGCTAGAGCTAAACTTGAACCAACAATTCCTCCACCAATGATTACAACATCAAATTTCATAGTTAGATTATACAGGTGCTTGGCATCTGTCGCGATAAAGCATAGTTGATTTAATGCTTGGATCGAAAATAAATATAAGAGAGTTTCAGGGTGTAAATCTTGACAGTGAATTTCTACAAGTGCAAAATGCCAACTCTTTCAAGTACTCCGTGGCGAATTAGCTCAGTGGTTAGAGCAGCGGAATCATAATCCGTTGGTCCGGGGTTCAAATCCCTGATTCGCCACCAATAATTCAAAATGTTACAAATTGTTTCTTATTCTCTTTCCTTCTGGGATTAAGAGTTTACACATATGTATCACTGAAACAGATTTGGCTGCTTCCAGATTCTTTTGATTTATGCATTGATCTTTCAGCCCACTTCAGAACATCATCACGGTTTTTATTGTCGTTGGTAAATACCACTACACCCATACCTATCTCGCAACTATATTCATCGATAGTATCTTCAGTATTTTCATGTCTAATGATGATCGGATAAGGATCAGTCAATGCTGCTCGAATTTTCTCTGCAATTATGTGTGCTTGTGTGACGGACTGAGTTTTCTCCCGTGTTAACTCATTGAGCATCACAACAAATTCATCGCTACTGGTACGTGAAACAGTATCTACTTCCCGCACATTATCTTTTAGCCGATTTGCGACTTCTTTTAACAATAGATCTCCAATTTTTTGACTGTTACGATCATTGAGCGGTTGAAAATCAATTAAACCTATATGCATCAGAGCCATATAGCGTCCCGTACGTTTGCTGGAAGCCATTTCCTGTCCCAGTCGGTCGTAAAATAGATGATGATTAGGTAGCTGTGTTAATTCGTCATAGAGAGCTTCTTTGTCAAAAGCTTCTGAGCTACCTGATTTTTCTTGCTGATGTTTCGACATAATTTAAATGAAGATAGCAGTTTAATAAACACTATATCGGTCATATATGTTGTACCCTTTAAAATAAAAGTTCGCTATTGATTTGATTATTTTTATGCTCATGGTGTTTTAAGGATATTGGGTGCGTGTTGCCATACCAGGATTCGATTGTAGCTGGGCATGGTCACATCTTTCAGTAGAAAGAGGCCATGTGTTTCAGCGAGCCTATTAATAGCTTCAAAATCTCGCACGCCGCTGTTTTTGTAGCGTGATTTGAGCCATGCATCAAAACGTGCATTGCTTTCAGAGGTAAACTTTCCTTCATAGTTAAACGGCCCATATAGGCACAGGATGCCACTGGCACTTAAAACACGTGCTATGCCCGAAAACATTCGTTCCACTTCCGGCCACGAAATGATGTGGACTGTGTTGGCATTAAACACTGTATCTACTATTTCTATAGGCCATTGAGTATCGCTTACGTCGATGGGGATAGGTGGAAGCACATTGGGCAGTTTAGCCTCATCCAGCCAAGCCAGAATACCCTCATGGTTTTGCGCTAATTCGCTAGTCTGCCAGGACAAATGAGGTAGCGCACGTCCGAAGTAAACGGCGTGCTGGCCGGTTCCACTGGCTATTTCCAATACACTTTGCTGGTTGGCAAGTGTCTCTTGTAGTATTTTGAGGATAGGTGCTTGGTTTCGTTCGCAAGATTCAGAATAGGGTTTCATAGGTGGCGGACAACATTTAATACGTAATGAATTTAATTTTAGATAAAAATTCATTCATGATACTTTCATTATCGTTGCCTGTAATAATCAACTAAAAACGGACATAAATCTAATTATTCTGCTTGGGTATACCCGCATATTTTACAATCTGTATAGTTTCACTAATTTTACTCATGAAGTTGCTTGACACAAAGATGAAAGAAAGAATGAGCTGGGTAGTCTATATCTTGGAATGCAGTGATGGAAGTCTTTACACAGGAATTACAACAGATCTGGCACGTAGAATTACAGAACATGAGCAAGGTAATGGCGCTCGGTATACCAAAGGTCGCGGACCATTCAATCTGAAGCACATGGAATACTGTAACAACCGGGCGGAAGCTTCAAGAAGAGAAGTATCGATAAAAGCTTTACCTCGCGCTAAAAAGCAGGAACTTATTTTACTGGCTTATAATGACTAACTCCTTGTTATCTTGGAGTTATACAGGAGTTATATTAAAGTGGATTTACTGTCTTGATTGAACGTCCACTTTTGGCGCAAAGTAGACATTCAGGTCGTATCTAGAATTCATCCTGTAACACGATCTAGATAAGTATTTCTAATTACCAGAGGTAACACTTTTATTGTTTCTTTATTGTTCCCACCATGTATTAACAATAGCCATATGATAATAGTGACGCCTCACAGCACTGTCATATTACAGTTATGATTCATTGGGAACAATCTGAAATTTATTTAATCTAATATCTTACATACTATAATGACTATAAGGACATAGCAGAAGTCAGTTTATATATGTATGATAGTCTACTGCCTTGTTTCTTAAGTGTTTATAGCCTGTGCATCGTAATTTTGTATAGGAGATTGTTATGGAATCAATGCCTGTAATAATAGCAGTATTAATAATCATAGCTTGCTTTGGTGCTTGGTATATGAGGCACTAAAGAGTAACGTTTAACTACAACGTATAGATACAGAGTTATTACTCTGCATTAGTCGGTACATCAGACTATAAATTATGGACGTACTGGCTGGAAGATGCTAACTGATAACCTAAATGAGAGAAGTGCATAGGAGGCATATGATCAAATCGGTATTATTAGTTAGCATCTTAAAAAATTAAATTCTTATTTAATAGCGTAATCTACACTGTGAATGTGCCAATGACAGGAGGTTGAGTCCTGTTCAGCATCTGTAGAAGAAAACTCTACTTTACGTCCGTCATCCAGCGTAAATTGTAGGCTATCAAAAGATTCTTCATTCTCATTTGAACCCTTAGTTACTTTAATATCCGTTATTTTACTGCCTTTGATTGACATAATATTTTTCATATAAGCCTCTCCTTTGTGTCAACGCAACGTATGTAATTTAACTGCTCAGAAATAGTAAAGCTTTCCCGGTGTCGTTTATAGTTCACGTTCAGCCCAAACCCTCTATCGTTTCTAATGAGTTGTAGTGGTTTCGCCCAAAAACATCACTTTGGGCCCTCTGACACCTGACCATAAATATGATTTTTCACCTAATGCGGAGAAAATAATATGTTCAGAACCCGCGTCAACAGTTACTCTTATTTCGACGAGATCCCAATAGTCATCTTTAGACTCCGGTTCAAAGCGTATGTAAAGAGGAAATTTAGATAGATTCTCCGAATCAATTTGCCGATGTAAACAATACAAATCACTTTTATCTTTAGACGAATCGGAACCTGTTTTCTCTCCTAATACAATTGGCTGGTCTAATCCAGTCAATACGATTGTTTGTGCCAAACCAGGTTGAAAATCTTTGTCTTTAAACTCAGTAAGATGGTATTCCTTGCATCCAATACTTAAATACGCTTCACCATGAGTTCCGGCAGCCATTCCTTGTGCACCTGTTTTAATCAAAACAGATATTTGATTGATATTAGACATTTACAATTTCCTCCTTAAAAGACGGACGAGTGGCGCAGTAGTATCCGGAAACTCTGCTGAATTGGGACTATGCCGGTGTCGTTCATAGATCACGTTCAGCCCAAACCCCTCGCCCGTTTCAAATCAAGCGTAAACTTATGCTCCAAAATGTAATATTTTGGTTCCCCTGTTATTGAGCCACAAATATGATCCCCCACCTAATGCAGAGAACTCAATCTGGTCAGAGCCTGGGTTTACGGCGACACGTATTTCATCAAGCTCCCATCGGCCATCCTGATTTGTTGGTTCAAACCGGACATAGACAGGAAACCTTGACAAGGTCTCAGTAACCATTTGATAGGGTGAGCGTGGGTCATTATCATCCGGGAATACCCCGATATTTGTTCCTTCACCTAGTATAAATTCTTCAGTTTCTCCTGCCCTGAAATCTTTACTACCAAATATAGCAAGGTGAAACTCACGTCCTCCGATGCCTAAATAAACATCACCATTTGTCCCGGAAACTACTCCTTTATTGCCTGTTTTTACCCTTACACTTATTTTATTAACATTAGCCATTTTAATCTCCTCCTCTGAAGTGATTAAATATTTAACTATCAACTACTAAAATTATAAAGTTACAGGAAAATCGGTAGTTAAAACCCTCCTGATCGCGCGTCATTGTCTATCTCTGATTTTATTCTCCCTAAACCGGTCCTGACTTCATAGCCACACTCATAGCCACACTCAAAGCCACGCTTAGCAGCGTGATAATAAGTAGCAACAGCGATTATCGAATACGACCCTGACGAGTTGTTTGCCACACTTAATTTTTGCTTAGTTGGAATGTTTTTGAGGGTTGCTACCGATTTACTGACAATAACCCAGACTGGTCCAGTAGGATCAAGCTTACTTACAGAGACAGGCTTGCTGTTTACCATTATTCCCTCCTAACTATCAGGTGAAACAGGAAAATAACAGCATGCACATCTACAATTTATAGATGTGGTTTACTTCCAATTAATAAGACAACTTTAGCCATAGAAGATTCATCAAGATAAGCCTTTTTTATTTTCCAGAAAATATTTTAAGCCATATAAGCGCTTAAAATTATCAATTTAGGTATGCTAAGTGAACGTCTGTTTTTGGCACAAAGCAGACATTCCACTTCAATACTCTGTTATATAGATAAAAACCAAGACAACTCAATGAGATTCACTCGAAGTAATTAATTTCACTTCAGTATAAGACGCTTCAGGTGTTTCCCTTAAGTAGCCCCTGTACTCATCAATTAATTGCTTATGCTCTTCAATTTCATTCTCTATGCTTCTCGACTTATTCTGTAATCGAAGAATTGTTAACTCATCTTCCTTGAGTGAAAGACGCATTGATTCAATATGTTTGTTTTCGTGAGCGATGATACGTATCAATAGTTCTGCGGAATCTTTCATAGCAACGCCTCATTAATGTTAATTCCTCTTATTTATCTAGGAAAATTGTATCTTTCCACTCGTTCTGCTAAATGTTTCATAAGCATATACCTACTATATATAGTATACAGTATAGTCGATGCCACTAATTATAGTTGGTTAGTGAAGAAAGGCAAGAGGTTGTTTGCTATGGGTTGGTTTGCCAAACAAACTTTTTATATTTAGCACAATTTTTCACATTCTGGTACATTGTTGACACAATTTTGTTTTTCTAAATATCTGCTTTATAGCAAAAGTGGATTCTCAACAATGTATGAGCTGCCGGGGAAATAGCTGTTTTGATAGTATTGAAATTAGCAATGATAAAAAAAAGAATAGTAGTATTCATATTTATATTATCTGGCTGTGCAACATTTACAGGTTATAACAGCATGGTTGAGTCTTATCATGGAATACCAGAAGCTGAATTAGTGAGAACATGGGGCATACCGTCTAAGATTCATGAATCTCAGGATAGTAGGTTTTTAACTTACTCTAAATCAGATACAGCTATGTTTGGACTGATGGAGACAAAAGTGGCTTGTGAGACTACGTTTGAGATTCAAGACAGAAAAGTAATATCTTCCACTTTTGAAGGTGGGAAATGTCGGGGTTGGGGTAAAAATAAATACGATTTAAGTAATAGGCAGTTCAGTCCCCCAGACTAAGATTCCTAATTCTCATAAGAGATGCAATTTATTTTTTGCATACTATTTTCCAGCTAGTTTCTCTGATACCAGGCGTTACTGCCTTCCATTTAGCGTTAGGACTTTTAGACGACCGCTCAATTTCACCAGTTCCCATATAATCGTTATACCAGGCAACAAAAAGTAATCTGCTTTTATATTTTTTACAGTCATATTCATGCACTGTCTTAACAGCAAAAGCTTTTTCTCCAGGACTTATATTCTTTATATTTTTTGATATATTTGTCAAACTCCACATTTTGGCTAGACTGCCTGATACACGGATAGTAGCCATATCAACATATTCATTAGATTCTTTCCCAGTTTGTACAAGTGTCCACTCCGCAAACA
This sequence comes from Nitrosomonadaceae bacterium, assembly GCA_965205785.1. Taxonomy (GTDB): domain Bacteria; phylum Pseudomonadota; class Gammaproteobacteria; order Burkholderiales; family Nitrosomonadaceae; genus BJGV01. The sequence goes on along the minus strand of OZ242188.1, from coordinate 492,021 downwards.
CACTATTGCTTATAGTAGCCAGAATTAAAGTTAGAAATAGTCTATTCATGTTGAATTCTCTGATTTGTTTCAAATTATAATTGGCAGCGTTAAAGCTGCCAATTATATTTAGAGAGAACCTATTCTAATACATTAGTCAAATGGTTCGGGCTTAGGAGTTTCATTAACAGAAGGTGGAAGGACCGGCAACTTAAAGTCAGGTTGTTTCCCAGTTAATGTTTTTAAGAATGCTACGATCTTGGCATTTTCTTCAATGCTAAAATTGTGCCCAAGTTGTAATCGGCCCATTGTATTCACTGCTTCTTCTAAGGAAGCTGCTGCACCATCATGGAAATAGGGATAAGTTAGTTCTACATTACGTAGAGTCGGTACCTTAAATACAAAACGATCTGTATCCTTACCCGTCACTTCTTTACGGCCTTCTACTTTACTTGCTGTTTTGTAGGGAGTGAGAACTCCCATTTTCTGGAAAGAAGTTCCACCAACAGCTGTACCATGATGACAAGAAGCACAGCCACTTTCTTTAAATAATTTATAACCTTCCAATTCAGCCTGGCTAATGGCTTTTTTGTCTCCTTTAAGCCACTTATCAAAACGCGAATCAGGTGTAACCAGAGTTTCTTCAAATGCAGCAATAGCATCTGTTACCATATCAATAGAAATTTGGTCTGCTCCAAATACTTGTTTAAAACGACCACGGTATTGTGGAATTGAGCGTAAAACATCCACCGCCAATTTATGAGTAAATGCCATTTCACCGGGATTGGCAATTGGTCCTCCAGCCTGTTCCTTTAAGCCTTTGGCGCGACCATCCCAGAATTGTGCTAAATTCATGCTGGAATTTAGTACTGTCGGCGCATTAATGGGGCCATGTTGCCACTTATGTCCTATAGAAGTTTTTATATTGTCTGTTCCACCCATGCTCAGGTTATGACACGAATTGCATGAAATAAATCCAGATTTAGATAGACGTGGATCAAAAAAAAGCATTTTTCCTAGTTCAACCATACCCTTATTTTTTGGCGTAGCTGCTTTAATCGGTTGAATTGGTTCTTCTGCCAACAGAGCAGACGAAAAGAAAAAAAGGTTACATGATAGTAACGCCATAAGTAGTGTTTTCAACATCAACAGTATTCTCCTTAGAACTTAGTTAAAAATGAAATTATGCTGGATAAGCCAACTCGATAAGTACTTTACTCATTAAGTTGGCTGGGGATTTTAGCACAAGTTTTTATAAATTTTGAATGCGGCATATTGTCGCAAAAATAATTCTCTTTCTCCTTGATTAATATTTGTATACCTACAAGAATGTACTCAATACACTGATAAGTCCAATTCATTATTCTTTATTTAACGATAAATTTATATTATCAGTATATGCGCAGTACAATTGATCTTAGGAAAATTGGTTCGCAAGGAATTGTGTGGGCTAGTTTCTGATCGTGATATCAGAATAAGTAATTCATTTGGTTTTTATTTGGCTGACTCGGCTTCAATGAATACTTTCTTTGCCATAGGAAATTCTTCTTTGATATCTTTTGTAATTATTTCTATTGCTTTTTCTATGTTGCCAACAGGTAAATGACCTTTGAAAGAAATGCTCATATTAACCAGAATAAACTCTGGACCCATGTGAAGTGTAAGAACCTCATTTATTTTTTCAATTGAATCCTGTTTTGATGCAATTTTATGGATACCTTCGACAATATCTTTATTTGCACCTTCTCCGATCAGGAGACTTTTTGTTTCATGAGCCAACCAAATAGCAGTAAGAGCAAGAATTAGTCCGATAGTGACTGATGCTATTCCATCCCATAAGGCATTTCCTGTGATTTGTGCCAACATGATTCCTGCTAATGCAACAAATAATCCAAGCATGGCAGCACAGTCTTCAAATAGAACCACAAACAATGAAGGGTCTTTCCCACGCTGGACAGCTTCAACATAGCTGTATGATCCCCTCACTTTATTAAATTCTGTTATGGCAAAATAAAGTGCGCCCCCTTCAAAAATCATAGCAAGTCCCAGCACAATATAATTAACAGTAGGATCACTAGGCGTGGAGGGGTGACGAATATGATTAATGCCCTCATAAATTGAGATTCCCGCACCAACAGCAAAGATCAAAATAGCAACGACAAAGCTCCATAGATATATTTCTTTTCCATGCCCAAATGGAAATTGTGGGCTAGCAGGTCGTGCGGCACGCTTTAATCCATAGAGGAGAAGAATCTGATTCCCTGTGTCTACTATAGAATGAATTCCTTCTGACAACATAGCAGAGCTACCAGTCATGCTTGCAGCAACAAATTTCGTTATGGAAATTAGTGAATTTCCTATTAGTGCTGCGATGATAATTTTCTTTGATCCTGAGGCCATAGAAAAATTAATAGAATGTCCTATAACTTTAGTAAATAACTGGAAATATCTATGATTGTTTGTGGAATATAAAAATTGTTATTATTTTAGGCTAGGTTCAGTCTGATTGTGGACGCAGTATAGCTGATATATTCTCCCGTGCACGAAATATTCTAGAACGTACTGTTCCAATAGGACAACCCATAATATCTGCAATTTCTTCATAGCTTAGCCCATCAAATTCTCTTAAAGTAATTGCTAAACGCAATTCCTTTGGTAATTTTTTCAACGCCTTAGTAACAGTTGTATTAATTTGCTGAATTGCCAAAAGCTGTTCAGGATTATTTTCATCTACAATTTCTAAGGCTATGGGTTCATTGGTGTCTACTCTTATCGGGGGGTGATCAAGCGGAATACGCCTGCGCTCAGCTGCCAGAAAATCTATGGCTGTATTTACTCCAATTCGATGCAACCAGGTAGAAAATCTACTGTCTTCACGAAAAGACATGATTCCAAGGTATGCCTTGATAAAGGCCTCCTGAACTATATCTTCAATTTGCTGAGGTAATTTGTGATATCGGGAGACAACACGTGCAAGTTTCTGCTGATGTTTAAGCATTAACATATCGAAGGCGTGACGGTCGCCTAACTTGGTACGTCTGACTAAATTGAGATCGGCAGTAGTAGTATCCATTGTCCTTTGTATTCTCCACATTTTAATGTTGAAAGTAAAATAGTTTTAGAGACTTATCATTTGATCTTATCTACTATTGAAGTTTTAGACTGAATCTGCTCAGCAATTAACCTTGCAACCTCTCGACGTTGTTTGCAGCTTTGTTTGATCTGGTTAGGAACAGATATAGCGATATATTCCCATATAAATTCCATTTTTTTTCTCCTTAATTAATATTTGGATATAAACAAGAATGTACCCAATACACTTATAAGTCCAATTAATTATTATTTAAATAATGATAGATTAATACTATTATTACTTTACGATTGATCTTTAGAGAATTGGTTCAAATTTGCCTATAAGGGAAATTTCTATTGATAACTATGAATAAAATCTACTGGTGGTCACTGAGAATAAAAATGTGGTAGAGATAATAAAATGATACTGTTACCGGACTAATCCAATTAATTGGGAGATTAATTTTTGCTATGATCCGCGTAAATACCACTATAATTATCTTGTTATTGATATGTCTTGCATCTACTTTATGTCTAACTTCTGCTATAACAGCAACCTTTGAGTTTCCTGCAGTTCAAAGTGGGACTAACCTGTTCGATTGTAAAGCCAGGCTTGAAAAACAAGGTGGCGGTTGGTGCGAAATTCGTTTGCCAGGGAAGCACCCATCTATCTCTGCAGTTTGGCCGCCAAATTTAGATGATAGAACTTTTATGGCTAGCGGGCCAAGCTCAGTGCTGAATGCATGGAACGGAGCAGCTTTCGATAAGAAAAATTTATTATTTTATTTCATGGGCGGTGGCCATACTGATTATGGAGGTAATGAAGTATATGAGTTCAATTTAAAGAATGGACACTGGACGCGGCTTACTGATCCTTCTCCACTTTCTTTCTTTATGCAAACTCATGATGAAGACGAAGTATCAACAATCAAATGTTGGATGCCTGATTTACGTAGTGTCCCGGGCGCTCCTCATACATATGATGGCTTACAATTCAGTAAAAAAACTGGGACGGTTTTTTTAATAGCAGACTCTGCAGCAGATGGTTCGTGTTTTGATAGCAAAAAAGGGCATCTTAAAGGAGACCCGCGGCTACTATCACTATCCGAATACAGTGGTATTTACGAGTTCAATCCTTCACGCCAAGAGAGAAGAAACGGCTTAGCTCCTCTGACTTGGCGTCGTCTTGCGATACCTAGTGAACTTGATCTAAATTATCCAAGATCATTGGAACTACCAGATGGAATGATGATGATTGGAAATTCGACAGACCTTTATTCCTTTGATCCATCCAGCGGAACCATAGGTAAACGCCTTTGGGAAGAGGAAGATTTAGGTGACGGCTTGGCTGAATTTCATCCAATGGGACTAGTCATGTCAATGTATCATGATACTTTAATAATTAGTAATTTAAAAACTAGGGCGTCTAAGATGATAGAGGCACCACATGAGAGACTTCATGGTAAATCTCTGGCTGTTGACAATAGAGGAAGAGCATTTTCGTGGGATGGTAAGGAAAGGATCCTAGCACTTGACGTGCGTACGCCAGAGTTGAAATGGACTCTCTATGACTGGACAGGTGCTAGCCCTCGTTCAGGAAATAAGAATGTCTATTCAAAGTGGCAGTATCTTACTAAACACGATATTTTCGTTGGACTTTCACTTCATACTACAGGTGTCTGGGTTTATAAGCACCCTGCAGCCATGCCGGGTGTGGAGCTTTCTAAAACCAATCTGGATAGATTAATTGGTAATGCTAAGACAGGTTCGCGAGTGTCAATTCCACCTGGGTTTTATGGCAAGGGCCTTTATATAGACAAATCGCTCACTGTAAATCTCAAGGATGTGAAACTTTTGGGAGTAGCTGATGATAAAGGAATCATAAATGTTGCTTGTGATGGGTGTACAGTGGTTATTGAAGATTTTTATGGTGAGGGACATCGGGCGGGCTGTTTCGATGATAATTGTGCAGGCATTAAAGCTGAAGGTAGTAATTTTCGTCTGACTGTCAGACGCGCTCATTTAGGCAATAGTATTATGGGTATCCTGACAGATGACCGTGGTGGTCAGTTAATTGTCGAAGATAGCCTAATCGAGAACACTATTTCAAATAACAAATCAGACACTCTTGGGCATGGTCTTTATGCTGGCAACATAGATTCTTTGATTATGCGCCGTTCGACCATTCGTAATGTGAATAGTTCTGGTCATATTCTAAAGAGCCGTGCAAAAGAAACTATTTTAGAAAACGTTTATTTACTGGGTGAGCGGGGATTTCATAGTCGCTCCATCGACTTGCCATGTGGAGGAGTGCTCCGTATAACAAAATCAGTAATTCAGCACGGCGTAAATAGTGAGAACAATGATGTAATGGCTTTGGGGGCGGAGCCTGATAACTGTGAAATAAACCCCATGAGAGTTTTTATTACAAAGAACTGGATCTTAATTGACCGTGATGGAAACAACACTCTATTTAATTGGTATAAACCTCACGCAGTATTGGAGTTGAAAGATAATTATATTGTTAATATGAATAAATGGTCAAAAAATAACACCAATAAGAGTGCAATTTCTGATTTTAATCTTAACAACAAGATATGCCGGAATCGTGCTGCCTGTGGTCTTGCAAAAGATCAATTACCAATTCCCTAAATAGTTATCTAATATCATTTTTCACCACAAGTTTTACAACTATATCAGGTAGAATAAAAGGATAGTAAGTTAGGCTCTGCATTTTAAGATTATCAGGATATGGTATGGAATGTGATCATATAAAAATATTAGATCTTGCTCGTGATGGAAACTGGGACGAAGCCCATAAATTAGTACAGCAATGTACGGATGATAAGTTGACTTGTCTTATTCACGCATATTTACATCGGATAGAAGGAAATATGGATAACGCAAAATACTGGTACAACCGTATTGATGTTGATATGCCAAATAATAACCTTGAAGATGAATCAAATCGCTTATATACAATGATCGGTAAATCAAGAAATGATAAAAAATAGTTTATCTAGAAACTTGGTATTTAATATATCTACTTTGTATCAATAATAAAACTGTATCATTTCAAAATTGTTTTCTAATAAGTTTAGAATAGATTCAGCTGAAACCAATTCCGCCAGTCTGTAAAAATTCTATACCAAAATGCATAAGATCTTGGAATTTCTGGAACACTACTTTCGCTGATACATATGTCATCATTAATAGATGATGGCGGTTGATGGTGAGTAGCTGTATATAGAGATCGATAAATTACCTCACAGGCATGAACAGTATTTCTGTGTACTACAATCTCATTTGAACCAGGTATATTTGTGCTGATAGGAATACTTTCCGCGTTGATAGGGAAGTTCTCTGTATTATTGGCAAGGTTCTTTGCCAGCTTTCGACCTTCAGTATTTGGGCAGTTTGAGAGTAAAGGGTATTCGACCTCAGAAGGAATATCACCGCCAACGAGATCTCGGTTTTGCTCAGAATAAAATGTTACATAAAGTATCCCTTTATCTGAAGCTTGTTCAATTGAACGGCTACCAGGTGCTTCATTTGGATAGTTCTGTCCGATGAGGCTTGCATTAACATGTGTATCTTGTATTGGGTGTCCATTTAATTTGGCAATAAAATCTGTTGCAGCATAGTCATTTAATGGCTGGCAGAAAATACCATAACCATTGTTGAGCTGTTTAACTGATAGCGGAGAACTACTTGTAACAAGTTGTTTCAGTCCATGGTTGGGTGGTGAAATAGCGATAAATTCAGACACAGGTCTAAAGTTAGCATCACGATCAGGTAAGATTGTAGGCCCACCTAGTACATCTGGAAAAAATTCATCTTCTAATGGATACAGAGTTTTAAGATACAAACGTGTACTAATCGTTCCTTTGCTGTAAGCAATAATAACTATTTTTTGGGTAATGCTGTCAGGGTCGTCCACATTATAATTAGAGTTATGCCTGCCAAGAATGATATCAACGGCTTGGCTAATTTCTAATGCATCCTCTACAATTGACCGGTTGTTATTTTGGAAATTTATGAAATAAGGTTTGATCCCCAGATGGCTATTTGCTGTAAGTGCGGCTCCAAACGAAGTAAAGCCGGTAACAGATTCGAGCCAGGTTTCTTGAAAATTACGAAAATGCCCATGCACAAATAATATTGGTGTTGAAGCTAATGGAAGAGACTCATCTGGATGGTCTATCAGAGCAGTTATATTTCCATTTGAATCCTTGGTAAAAATCTCTAGATTGGCGCTTGCACTTTGGTAACCTGAGATAAATAAGAGTACAGCAAAGATGATAAGCCAATTTTTATTTAGTATGCTAATGTGATTACTGTTCATAGAAGCATTCCCTCTTTGATCTTTCATAGACTAATCGATATTCCTAATTATAGGCTTATTCACATAATTACATATTGTCTAGAAATCTAGTATCGAAATAAATATAGAATATTATTTAAAAGAACATTAAAAGATAGCAAGATACAATACAAGTGAATTATTATTCACTATATTACAAGTGTGATGACAGTAGTAATGAAGTGATCTGATTTTTACTGCGGATTAAAGAACATATATCTCAGATATATAAAATATGGTAGAATTATAGGTTCCAAATTTTTCTTGTTTGATTATAAGAGTTAAGGGAGTCATCCGGGCGCCATTAAGTGTCGGGATAGGACCTTAAAGTTGATATATTAGTTAATTGGTAGTATTTAACTTTTTAGACAAAGAAATATTGGTATCATGCATATGTATCGTATCAGGCCCATGTAAAAATGGGGCTAACATCAAGTAAAGTAGTCAATACTAAATGATAGATACAATTTGACGCCCTATCCACCCAAATGTTTTAGTGATGAACCTATGAATGAAATTCTGCAATACTTGAAAAAACATGGTGAAAAGCTTGATATGGAAATTGCTGTAGCTACAGGCATTTCACTTGCTAATGTTCGTCTTCACTTGTCTGAACTTGCCACCAAGGGAGAGATAATGACATGTCATTTAATTAGGCATGAGAAGGGGAAGACAATAGAGGGAATTAGTTGCCGGATAGCAGGATATATTCCTCCTGCAGCACCTGGTAGAAAATCGAAAGCTTAGCTGATGGGTGCTGCTGATAAGAGTTGATTGTTTGTAAGTAGCCTTGTCAGTCATATAGTTATGCTGGGCTTGTCGATCAGTCAGGCTGTCTATCTTAGAGTCTAAAAAGGCTATTTTCCTAGCAAAAGTCATAAATATAAAACTCAAATAATAATTGAGCTGTAGTTTGTACAACCTATATTCTGTAATCCTCATTTCTTCTGCTTCAATATAATTTCTGAGAAACGGTACTTTTTTCTTCATATATTAAGAAAAATTTTAATTGCCGTTTTTCTCTCTCCTGCCAGCGTATGGAAAGACTGATCTAGATTCTTTGTACGTTATATTCTTCTTAAAACAGACACTCTTCTTCTCTACATCCAAAGAGCTAAATATTCTTATAGGAACAATGGTATAGGTCCTATAAGTTGAACTTCAGCTGTAATCCTTATAATCCGCAACAAATAATTCTTAATTAACAAATCCTTAATGTGTCTGATAAAGAACTGAGGTAGAAAACCACCGCTCTTCAGTAATTTAAATAGTGTGAGCTACTTTACTATTTAACCATTCGATAAATTTGTCCGATAACTATCTAGATATCTCCTAAATAATGACTTGAATTGTTATTGGGAGAACAAGGACAAAAAGACGTTATGAAAATAATTATCAATATTACATTGCTGTGCTTATCTTTATTAACATCCCCCGTTTTTTCCGGAAATTTTGAAGATGGGATGAGACTTTATTCAGGTAAGGATTATATAGGTGCTGCAAATCTTTTTAAGAGATCTGCTGAACAGGGAGTGGCAGAAGCACAATACAACTTAGCAATCATGTACACCTATGGTCAAGGTGTTGATCAAGATTATCAAGAGGCTGCAAATTGGTACTATAAGGCAGCTGATCAAGGACATGCGCAATCACAATATAATTTAGGGCTGATATATGCTAATGGTCAAGGGGTTAACCAGGATTATCAGCAGGCTGCAGCTTGGTACGAAAAGGCAGCTGATCAAGGGCATGCTAAGGCACAGTACAATTTAGGACTTGTACATGCTAATGGTCAAGGAGTAGCGCAGGATTACTGGGAAGCTGTGAAGTGTTATTACAAAGCAGCGAAGCAAGGGAATGCAAGTGCTCAATACAACTTGGGGCTTATATATGCCAATGGTCAGGGAGTTACTCAGGACTATCGTCAGGCAGCATTTTGGTATCACAACGCAGCCGTACAGGGGGTTGCAAATGCACAATACAGTCTAGGATTAATATACACCAGTGGCCAAGGAGTGGCCCAGGACTATCGTCAGGCAGCAAATTGGTATCACAGAGCGGCTAAACAGGGACATGCAAAAGCACAATTAAATTTAGGTATCATGTATGACAAGGGTTTAGGGGTTAAGCAGAATTTTCACAAGGCAGCAAATTGGTATCATAAGGCAGCCAGTCAAAGAATTGCTAGAGCACAGTCAAATTTAGGTGTTATGTACGCTAACGGCGAAGGAGTCAGACAAGACATCCGGGAGGCCTCAAATTGGTGGCACAAAGCAGCAAAACAAGGGTATGCAAAAGCACAGTCAAATTTGGGTGCTATGTATGTAAAAGGCCAAGGAATTACACAGGATTTTCAGAAAGCTGCCAAATGGTTTCGTAAAGCTGCTATGCAAAGACATAACTTGGGACTTAAGTATGCAAAGGATCTAGGAATCTCACTAGTAGACTTCAAGCAGGATGCTATTTGGTGGCGTAATGCGGCTGAAGAAGGATATCCAAAAGCACAGTCAAATTTAGGTGATATGTATGCAACAGGTCAAGGAGTTGTACAAGATTTTCAGCAGGCTGGTGTATGGTGGCGCAAGGCGGCGAGTCAAGGAGATGTAAAGGCGCAATCAAATTTAGGCCTCATGTATGCTAAAGGTCAAGGATGTGAGCAGGACCATCAACAAGCAGTGACCTGGTGGCGTAGGGCTGCTGAGTTAGGAAACGCAGAAGCTCAATCAAATTTGGGCCTTATGTACGCAAAGGGACATGGAGTTGACCAGGATTATAAGCAGGCCGTAACTTGGTATCGTATGGCAGCAAATCAGGGGTATGCAAAAGCACAGTCAAATTTAGGAGTTATGTACGACAAAGGCTACGGCGTTAAGCAGGATTATTATCAAGCAGTAAAGTGGTATCATAAGGCTGCTGATCAGGGGTATGCCAAGGCACAAGATAATTTAAGTATTATGTACTATGAAGGGCTCGGTGTTAAACAAGACTTTATTAAAGCACATATATTATGGAAACTTGGGAGCGTAAATAGTGATGTAAAACTACTCAAGAATTCTCCAGAGTATTTCCCTAAGGATCGCGAAGATATTAGAAATAATGTCAGTAAGAAGAACCAAAGTGTGGTTACAGGAAAATTAGCTAGCAGATAAAGCTTGTTGCATCAGAAAGAAATCTAGTTCGTTACCTGTCGATCTTTTCACTGACTGACATGATAGGATTTAGAAAATTGAGATTAATCTGTATAAGTTGATGATTGTAATATCACAAATTATTTCACAAAAAAATTTGGTTTTCGTCAATATTTAGCTTGACTTTTTGTAGTAAATTTGCCTTGATTCTACGTAGTAATCCACATTTATTGTCCTAATCGTATAAACATATAGCGCAAACCCGCATGGGTCTTGACTATTAATGTAACTATATGTTTAATAAGAATAAATTCTGAGTTTAAAATTTAATCTAATTAAGAAATATCCTTATGAAAGGGTACCTTAACAGCTGTAAACGCAAATAATCCACAAACTTATCCACAGTTACTGTGGACAAGGAAAATGGACACTCAATTTTTGAATGATCAGATAAAATTTACTCCGTGTAATTATTCAAAAATAAATTTCATTCTACTTTCAGGAGCTTGATGTAGAATAATTTTTTCTTTGGAAAAGAATAAAATTTATGGAGAAGCATTGCTCAATGAAAGCTATCTCTATACCATACGATTCTATAAAGACTCAAATAGTCAATTCACTAACCCAGTTTCATAGTTGAGCTAAATAATAAGAATACGTTTGTAATTATGGTTTAGTTGTACTATATATTGCCGCTGGGCTGTTAGTTCCAAATATTGGCTTTAAAAGATTTATGAGATATTACTGCTAACCTATTAATAGGGTGACAACGATGATTGAAAGCTTTCGAGGTGAAGAGGGATTTAAAAAATTAGTTGAGGAAATTCTTAAGCAAAAAATTGTTTTTGATAATGAGGAGCTAGCCAAAGCTTTGGCACAGTCTTGTTTCCTTTTTAATCATGCCCCGAATTCAACAATCATTTCTCATAATGGAACTGATAATGATTTTTGTCTGATCATCAGAGGCCATGTTTCTATACAAATTGATGGTAAAGAAATTTCTCAACGTGTTTCTGGTGATTACGTTGGTGAGATGGCAGTGATTGATCCAACCTGCCTTAGATCAGCTGATGTAGTATCAATTGATGAAGTTACCGTAGCACGTATTACAGAACTTGCATTTAGTTCATTAGCAGACAAGTATCCCCAACTCTGGAGAATCTTGGCCCTGGAACTCGGAGCAAGACTTCGCCAGCTTACTGAAAGTGTTTCTGCTCAGAAATAAGATTTAAGCTGTAGAGGACTGGTTTTTCTGAAACAAGTACTGCCTTTTTTTCACATTCTTAGTTTCAACACGTGCTTCATAGATTTGGTGATACCAATATGTGGCATTTCTCCTGCGTATTATAGCTATATTCTGTCGTCATTCTATTTGGGTATAGACTAACTATAAGATTTTTATATAAATTTCTAATGATTGTAACTTACTCACTCATAGGGCGTATTATTAACTAAGTGTCGTTGTAAATTCTTTTTTTAAATTTGAGTGTAACTTGCTTACTTTATATGAGTAAGGAAAATGACAAGCATAGCGTCTTAGAAATAAGAGTATGACGGAGGAGTCCTATGAAGCGTAGATCTTTATTAAAAAGTTTCACTGTGATTGCTATCTTACCCTTAATAGAGGCATGCTCTAGAGGGCAAGCAATTGCAGGCTCACCTAGTTCCATCACAGTAACTCCACTTAACAAACAACATAGTACATGGCGCAAATTTTTATCACCTCACGCCTATCAGGTATTGTTTGAAGAAGAAACTGAGCGTCCAAGTTCTAGTGCGCTTAATTATGAGAATCGGGAAGGGATATTTATTTGTGCCGCATGTTATCTACCGTTGTTTGAAAGTGCATATAAATATCATAGTGGAACAGGCTGGCCTAGTTTTACTCAACCTATTGCGGGACACATAGAAACAAAACGTGATTACAAGATGATTATACCGCGTACCGAATATCATTGTGCGCGATGTGGTGGACACCAAGGTCATGTCTTTAATGATGGTCCCCCACCACGTGGAGAGCGTTGGTGTAACAATGGTGTGGCACTTAAATTTATACCAGACGGAGAGTCAGTTCCAGCGCTGAGAGGTTGATCATGTGGGCGAAAAATAAAGTCAGTATAGTCTTCAACAGTATCATGATGCTTACTATATTTTCCGCATGCGAACAAATGAATACTCAGAAATTGGATACTAGCGGCGGTATAGATAAAGCTAGTATTCATCCTATTGATTCAGATATAGGTACTGCCACCTTCGCTGGTGGTTGTTTTTGGTGTACTGAAGCAGATTTCGATAAAGTACCAGGAGTGCTGTCAACTACATCCGGGTACATTGGCGGAGCGTTGACTAATCCAACCTATAATCAGGTATCATCTGGAAAAACCGGTCATATTGAGGCCGTACAAATTCGCTATGATTCCACTAAAACTAATTTTGCTAAATTGTTAACTGCATATTGGCCAACTATTGATCCACTTACGCCCAATCGTCAGTTCTGTGATGGAGGTTCGCAGTATCGGAGCGCTATCTTCTATCATGATTCAAGCCAAAAAAGGCAAGCTCAAGAATCTAAAGCAGCACTTGTATCTTCAGAGCGTTTTAATGGACCGATCGTAACTGAGATAAGACCGGCAACAGAATTTTACCAGGCAGAGGATTATCACCAGGATTATTACATCAAAAACCCAATTCGCTATGCATATTATCGTAGTAGTTGTGGTCGGGATGGACGTTTGGAAGAAGTATGGGGAAAATGAGTGATATGAAACTATACTAGTGGTCAGATTGAAGGTGCTTAGTAACTGACAGAGATTTATATCCTATCTTAGCTTTTCGACTATTGCATTACATATTCTAGTGTAAGGTTTTGCTGCTAAATTAGTAACTGCTCTAAGTATTCTTTTGTTGGGAAAAAAGGATGTTGCAATTTAGAACAGTTCTTTTATAATATATGCAACAGTGTTGCAAATAATTAATTATGCTAACTAGTTTTTATGAGCAAGCAGAAGAAATGATTCACCATACGGGTGATCGGGTGACGTCAGCAAGAGTACGTGTTCTTGGCACTTTACTTGCAGAAAAGCAGGCAATTTCACATCATGAAATTGAGGAGCGTATCGGGAAGAAAAATCCTATGGACAGGGTAACGTTATACCGTATCCTCGAATGGCTGGATAAAAAAGGCCTTGCACATAAAGTGGTAAGCGGAGACCGGAAATGGCGTTTTCGTGCAAATATTTATACCGGTTTACACCGACACGCTCATTTTAAATGTTCTCGTTGTACAACAGTAATATGTTTAAACGATATTAAGGCGGAATATAGCTGGCCTTTACCGCCTGGTTACCAGTCTCAGGAAGTGGAGCTGACCGTAAAAGGTTTATGTGCGGAATGTGCGTAACATTATTATTTATTTTTTCATATAGAAAATAGTAACTTGGAATGATGCGAAATAGCTTATATCTCTTTTTAGTATTAATGCTGATAATAACGCCGGTTTCTCAAGCGGCGCATGCGTTAACGCACATCTCCGATATTGATAAGCAGAATCAGATTGTTCAGATTGATGACCATGAACATGAAAATGAAGAATTAAATGTTGATATTGATAAAATCTGTCCGGATTGTATAGCTTTAACAGCATTTAATGATTTTGCCGCCATACTGGATTTCTCATTTCATCCCGGAGTTACTTGGAACCAGCTATCTTCTCATATTTTCCGATTTATGCCCGAGGAGTTCTCCTCTGATTATTACCCGCGTGCGCCTCCCTTATTGTAGTTTCTGAAGGTTAGATACATTTTTTCAATGCGTACATGCATTGATAGTTTATCATTTATGTTATTCGTAAATCGAATAGCGTGTTAATCAGGAACTATTATGGAACAGGATCTTCAGGGAAAAAGAGAGAAAAAAAATTTCCCATATAATGCAACAATGTTGCTAGTAACAGCTGCCGTACTTAATATCTCAACAGCACAAGCTGAGGTAAGTAATACAACTCAAACTGAGGAAAATAAGACAGCGCAGACTGAGGTAAGTAATAAAGAAACAAAACTGCCGGCAGTTACAATAAAAGCTGATCCGTTTGGAAACCATACTGAATTGGATACGGCGCAACCGGCTTCTGTGTTAAAAGGTGACAGGTTGCGACATAAGCGGGAACCAAGTCTGGGCGATACGCTGTCAGGAGAACTGGGAGTAGCATCTAGTTCATTTGGTCCCGGTGCAGGCCGGCCAATTATTCGTGGACTGGACGGACCACGTATTCAGATTCTGGAAAACGGGATGGATATCTTGGATGTTTCAAGCACCAGTCCAGATCATGCCGTTTCAGTTGAGTCCCTTAATGCCTCACAAATAGAGATACTACGGGGTCCGGCAACTTTGCTTTATGGTGGGGGCTCAATAGGTGGAATTGTCAATGTTGTCAACAATAAAATTCCAAGAAGACTATTCAAATCATTCACCGGTAATTTTGAAGGAAGAGGAAATACAACTACTGAGGAAAAATCAGGAGCCTTCAATGTCAATGGGAGTATTTTTGATCATATTTCACTGAGTGCAGGAGGATTCAGAAGGTCAACTAAAGATTACGATATTCCGGGCAGGGGTGTTAAGGGTGACCCAGACAGTCCTAAAGGTGTACTTAGAAACAGCCATACTGAATCAGGAGGCGGGTATATAGGTGGTTCCTTTGTAGGTACAAAAGGGTTTATAGGTGGATCACTTTCTCGGCATGAAAGTAAATATGGTGTTCCCAGTGAGGAAATGCCAACGATTGATCTTATTAGGAATCGGTATGATGCAGAAGGTGAGCTAGATAATCCGTTCCTTGGTATTGAAAGGGTAAGGACAAAATTTAGTTATACAGATTATCAGCACAAGGAAATTGAAAATTCAGGCGAGGTGGGAACCACCTTTACGAATAAAGCGTTGGAGAGTCGCACCGAACTTTCACATAAACCGGTCAAAGGATGGAGAGGTATAGTGGGTGTTCAGTTTAAGGATGGTACCTTCTCAGCACTGGGCGAAGAAGCAATAGTACCGAAAACAAAATCACGAAATATAGGTGTGTTTCTGACTGAAGAGAGGGACTTCGGTCGTTTCCGTTTCAATTTTGGCGGGCGGTATGAACATGCATCCGAGGATCCGAGGGGTATGATGTTCCGGCACCGTAATTTTAATCTTTACAGTGTGTCTGTCGGCGGTCAGTGGGAGCCTATTGACGGGTACAGTATCGGGCTTACAGGAACCAGAGGACAGCGTGCTCCGACATCTCAGGAACTGTATGTTTTAGGTCCCCATCATGCAACGGAAACATTTGAGACCGGTAATCAGGCATTAAAAAGAGAAACCTCCAATAACGTCGATCTTACTCTGCGTAAAACCAGTGGGTTTGTGCAATGGAAAATTAATCCTTTCTACAATCGTTTTGAGAATTATATATTCTTTGGTAGTGCAGATATTGATGGGAATGGCATTGCGGATCGTGTGGACGAAGACGGCCTGCTGGATCCAACTGGAGAGTTCCTCGTGCAGAATATTACACAGGGTGGTGCTAACTTCTACGGAGTGGAGGCAGAAATACTCTTTGCAATCAAACCGAAACAAGTAGATTTACCTAAGTACGTGGAGAGTCTGTTTTCTGAAGTAGATTTACGTCTGTTTACGGACTATGTGCGTGCAAAACTGGATAGAGGCGGAAATGTTCCCCGTATAACGCCGCAACGGTTTGGTCTTGAATATAATCACAGGGTGGGCCCCTTGTCATTTAACGTGGCTACACTTTATGTGTTGCGCCAGAACAAAACTGCAGCACTGGAAACCAGTACTCCGGACTATACCCTGGTTAATACGAATATCGGTTACTACATTAAAGTAGCCAGAAGAGTTGGAGTTACAGTTTTTTTCCAGGGAAAGAATCTGCTCAATGAAGATATTCGTATTCATACCTCATATCTAAAAGATTTTGCACCGAGACCGGGACGGGCTTTTATAGCTGGTATCAGAGGGGAGTTCTAGCAAATTTTTTGAATTAGTTATGAGCTTAGTTTAATCATATGATTAACTGAATATTGTAAAAATGTAACAGAGTCTAAATAAATCAGATTGAGAAAATTTTCTCTGTGGTGGTTGTATGGCAAATTGATTAATGAGAAAGGAATAAGAAGTGGTAACTGACAAATTTGCCATAGGCTTGTCACTGATGTGTGCAGTCCATTGTTTGGCACTGCCGCTCATATTGACATTACTGCCTGGTATTGTGGCAATACAGCTAGCTAACGAAGCGTTTCATACTTGGATCATAGTAGCTGTTCTGCCCACCAGTATTTATACATTAACCCTGGGATGCAAGCAGCATAAACGATACCAATTGCTTATTCTGGGGTTCGCAGGTCTGTCGCTGCTCGCCATGGCAGTGATGTTAGGTGAAGGGATCATTGGAGGGCTTGGAGAAAAATTGTTAACTGTGCTTGGCGCGAGCCTTGTTGCAGTTGGACATCTGTGGAATTTTCGCCTTTGTCAGCAACATACAAATTGTTGCCTGTCCTGAACATTACAAGCCAACTATTTTTTCTGGGGAAAGAATTCGCTGAATAAACATATACTATTCATACTTCATTTTTGAAAGATTATGTGCCAAGACTAGGATGGGTTTTTATAGCAGATACTAGAAGAGAATTTTAATTATAATGATTTAGAAATTTAGTTAGGATTAGAAATAAGTATTAAAATAATACTTATTTTCGATTATCAAGTATGAGATCGCCTTGTATGTTATTTTCTGGTTCAGTACTTTCTCTAAGCCGTTTAATATGTAGAGCAACAAGTGGATCATCTGGATAGCGGTTACCAAGAGCACAAAATATTTTTACAGCTGCTTGATCCCCTTTAGCCATTAGATCGTACGCCGCCTGATATTCTTCCAGTGGTGCATATTTCTCAATATGATGAGTAGAAAGTGGCTCGTATACCTTTAATATTTTCTTTTTTCCCTTGAGTCTTACGCGGCCAACCGGACGTACGCAAGCATCTGGACACTCATTTAATGTGGTCTCAGATACACAGATATTGGTTCCGGTAACTTTATTAAAATTCTCCAAACGGGCCGCAGTATTAACCGGATCTCCCAAGGCTCTATAATCGAATATAGTTGATCCTCCAAAGTTGCCTACAACAACTTCACCAGAGTGGATTCCAATTCGTGTTTTACCGAATTCTATGCCTTTTGCTGCAAGTTCTTTCTGGTAGTTAGCAGCAAATTTATCCATTTCGAGTGCACAGGAAAGAGCTCGTGAGCAGTGGTCTGCCTGTGATATGGGAGCAGAGAACATAATAGCTACCGCATCACCAACGATACGATCCAAGGTTCCTTCATGCCGGAAGGCAATAGCAATCATCTGATCCAAATAGGTGTTTAGCAAGGCTACAGCTTTGCTTGGTTTGATACTTTCAATTAAATTAGTAAAGTCAGCCAGATCAGTAAAAATAAAGCTGCATTCCTGTAATTTTCCACCTAATTGCATGTCATCTGGATGGTCAACTAAATAGTTAACTTTGTTGGGGGAGACATACCGTGAGAAGGCTGTCTTGATCCAGCGTTGTTCCATTTCACTGATAAAGTGATGAAGCAGACTTCCAAGCACGAAAGTTAAAAAGAAAACTAGTGCTGGCATAGTCGTGTTAAGGAGCAATTCATAATGGCGGAAAGCGTGCCAGCCTCCCAGAAACAGAACCACCAGAAAGATGAAAGTTGTACCTGCAGCTAAAAGTGCTTTGGTGCGTATTGCAATAAACCCAATAAATAATCCACCAATTATTAGTATTATAATCTCAGCGGTATGTGCCCATCCGGGTCGCTTTAGAATATGGTCTGATAATATTTGTTCTAGTGCCTGCGCATGAACTTCAACACCAGGTAAAATGCGTCCTAGTGGACTGAATCTTAGATCCATTAATCCCTGTGCAGAACTGCCAATTAATACTATATGACCGTCGAGTAAAGTATTTGGAACTTCCCCGGCAAGTACTTTCCAAGCTGGTATATAGCGATCGGGTACATCTCGGGAGTAGTGCACCCAAATTTCCCCTTGTGCTGTGGTTGGAATTTCAAATTGGCCAATCTTAATTTCTGATAGTCCAGCGTTATGCTCTTCAGATTTTAAAATATAGTTATGTTGTCCCTGTGCAACGCGAAGAGTTTCTGAGATCAGGCTAGGTATCGGTTTACCAGAGACTTGTAGGACCAATGGGACTCTTCGGACAACTCCGTCACTATCAGGTATGAAACTTAGTGCACCATTCCCTTTTGCAGCTTTATCAAGTTCGGGTAATGCTGTAATAGTGTTGTCAAAGGAGTGTAACCAGTTTTCAGGTGAAGGGCCTATATTAATGTAACGGAATGGACGTGATGGTCCTGTTGAAGCTTGAGTTACTAGTTTTTCTTCGTTTGGATTACTGGCCATAGGACCACGTTCGACAATAAACCCAAGAACAGCATCAGATTTATTCAGGCTATTAGCAAGTATTTCATCATGATCAGAAAGGGTTTTGAGTGCATTACGCAAAGGAACTTCGAGAGACCATAGATCTGCCATTGCTTGTGGTGAAGTACGATCTGGCTCAGAAAATATAATATCAAAGCCAATAGTTGCTACGTGAGCCGAATTTAGTCTCTCTATAAGTTCAGATATACGAGTACGTGGCCACGGCCATTGGCCGAGCTTAATGAGGCTTGTTTCATCAATATCAATAATTCGTACTGGAACATCAGTATAATCACGTGGATACCATCTTTGATACTGGTCAAAAAGATTGTTGCGTAACGTCTGTATCGGTAATGGGTCAATTAATAGAATTATCAGGCCAAAGGTAACAGAAATTACTGGTAGAATTATGCCAAGGCGTCGTAGTGAGATAATTGTCATTTGTCCGGCCAGTTGTAGTTACCTGGCTGTATATAGGCCGCTTTCCAAATATCAACTCTCCAATTTCTCAGATTTTACCCATAGTAGAGAATTTCGCTATTATTAGCATGGTCACATAGTAAGAGAGGTCGAGAGGTCAAAATGAAATTAAATTGTCGTGATACGCACTAAAATTGTTATGTTCTCAGGTAAAAGACAGTTTTCTTTTACCTTTCGGTAGTCTATCCTATGATAATGAGCGAGGCAAAGCAGTTTGACTTACTTATGCGGGAGAATGTAATGTCCAGAGTAATTTTAATATGTTCCATGCTATTGATGAATAGCGTGTGGGCAGATGAGCTGCCGCCAATTGGATATATCAAAAATATAACTGGTGAGGCTACTGTTACGACTAGCGGGGACATTATCAGAGCTAAAGTTGGTACGCCCATATACCAAAGCAGTGTACTCAATACCCATGCCAAAAGTAGCATGGGCATTACCCTAAAGGATGCGACTGTAATTTCGTTAGGGCCTAAAACTGAATTTGCTATTGATGAGTATGCTTATGTGCCAGCTAAAAATAAACTTAAACTTGGTAGTAGGATAACAAAAGGTAGTTTAAATTATGTCTCAGGAATTATTGCTAAACTCAAGCCAGAGGCAGTGAAGGTTAAGACTCCGACCGGAACGATTGGTGTACGTGGCACCAAGTTTGCCGTTAAGGTAGAATAATTTCATATGCGCATTAACAACCGAACTTTATTAAGTACTAAAGCATTAGGCTGCCGTATTTTAGTTATAACTATGGCATATCTGATAATTTCAGGATGTGCGTCGTCTTATGTCGTATTACTTGAAAATGAGGACGGCACTACCGGAGAAGTAGTAATTACAGGTCAAAAGGGTGAGCAAGTTCTTAGTAAAGCGAACGAAGGGGTGCCACTGGACGGCTCCATGCCGGCAGCTCCAGTTAGCAAAGACAAATTAGACAAAGATTTTAGTGCTGCTATTGCAGCTCAGCCCAGGTTACCTGTTAGTTATCTTCTATACTTCAGAAAAAATGTTCTTTTGACTAAAAAATCAAAAGCTTTGATTCCTAAGATTATTGAAGAAGTAAACTCTCGTCAGGCTGTTGATATTTCGGTTATTGGGCATACTGATACTGTGTCCACGATGAAGCTTAATGAGAGATTATCTCGTCAACGTGCTGAAAAAGTAGTTGCATTATTAAAGAAGAAAGGGGTCAATTTCCGTGCTATTACTTTGGAGTCGCATAGCGAACGCAATTTACTGATTCCTACACCTGATAACAAATATGAACCAAGGAACAGGCGAGTTGAAGTGTTGATTCGTTGATTCTGTCATTTTCTGATTCATTCTTATGCCATAAGAATTTGGTTAGCCTGGCATTAATTAACTTTGAGAGAGCTATGAATTCTCGCTATGGGAATAGAGTTTTTATTCTAATTTTCTTTGTAATAGGCATTCTTTCCACGTTTCAGGTTCAAGCAGCGGTAAGAGAATATTGGATTGCTGCAGAAAAGATATCCTGGAATTATGCACCTTCAACACGGAATCTGATCGATCCTGACGCAGGTCTTGGTGTATGGGGAGAGTCTCTAAAGTACACAAAATATCGTTATATTGGTTACACAGACAGTAGTTTTTCTGTCCCTTTGTCACAAGCTGAATGGATGGGGATACTGGGTCCACTGATACGAGGTGTAGTGGGGGATACCATAGTTGTTCATTTTTTGAATAGAACTGATCGTCCGCTTTCCATGCACCCTCACGGGGTACTTTACAGTAAAGAGAATGAAGGAGCTGATAGTAATACTAAAGGAGCAAATGTTCTGCCAAGTGAATCTTATACATATACATGGGCTGTGGATGAGGCTTCAGGACCTGGGCCCAATGATCCTTCAACAATCGTCTGGCTATATCACTCCCATGTCATGGCTGAAGAAGAAATGAATCTAGGCCTTGTTGGTGCAATTGTTATTACTAGAAAAGGTATGGAAAGCTCGCACTCCAATCCTTTTCCACGTGATGTAGATCATGAATTTATCTCATTATTCATGATTTTTAATGAAGAGGATGATAAGGAAAGTGGGTTAAAGCATGTAATTAATGGTCGTATCTTTGGAAATCTTAGTGGATATGAAACTAGTATAGGGAAGCGCGTAAGATGGCATCTTGCTGCTTTGGGTAACGAACAAGATAATCATACTATTCATTGGCATGGGCAAACGGTACTTAACCATGGGCGTCGGACTGATGTAATCGAAGTACTTCCCGCCAGTATGGTTTCAGTAGACATGATTCCCCGTTCACCAGGAAGCTGGCTTTTACATTGTCATGTTAACGATCATATAATGGCAGGTATGTCTACACGTTGGCATGTTTTACCTTAAGTATTGGGGCTCTAATTAACAAGACGATTTTTTGAAATTGTGGATGAAATTGCAGGTTTATTTTCGAGTATAAAGTACCAATTGTATTGCTTCAGTTCTGTACTACTCATTTTCTGTAACTAAACTACAAATATTTCTTATGTGATTTTTATTACTGAATTTATTTGTAGATTTAAGTAATATTTCAGATATGTCTGGTTTACAGAATAGTTGAAGGGAGGGTTTGAAATGTATAAATACATATTCTTAGTAGTGCTGGCTGTTATGAGCAATAGTATCGCTACAGCTGGTAACCTTGAAGATGGTATAGGTGCATATAAGAAAAGCGATTATTCACAGGCACTAGAATTACTACGTCCAATAGCTAAAAATGGGAATGCGGCAGCACAAGGCTTACTTGGGCGGATGTACCTCAGAGGAGAAGGTGTAACTCAGAACTATGAGGAGGCAGCCAAATGGCATCGTCTAGCTGCAGAGCAAGGGGATACATATTCTCAGTATAACCTTGCTTCATCTTATTACTATGGTATGGGTGTAAATCAGAACTATCAGGAGGCAGCTAAGTGGTACCGACTTGCTGCTGAATAATAGGATATATATTCATAGGAAGAAGTTTGGGAAAATTAAACAACTAAAGTCATATCGGCCAGGTTAAATTCAGTTTTTAGCGCCATCTCTTTACCCAAAACTAATATTTACGTTCGGTAGAAAGTTTTGGTCTAGTTCATTCGAATCAACTCTATTATTACAGTACTACTAGGTAGTATTTTTAGTGCTTATCTAATTCTTGAATTATTACATATAGGTAAGATTAAATACTATGTCGCGCAATGTGCCCTCGCATGATAAATTATCAAGCTAGAATATTTTTTTTGGGCTCAGTCACGCAGTTCTTCCAGTAATTATACTAACTGAATATCAGAATGAGATTTTTTTTCTTAACAGTTCTACTTTTTATTTCAAGCCTGACAAGTGCTTCCAGAGGCTTATCAGGTACAGTACCTAATACAATGGAAGAACGAGTTAAGGCGTGTACTATTTGTCATGATAATAAAGACAGAGTAGGTCGCGACGCATACTATCCTAGAATAGCGGGAAAACCTGCAGGGTATCTTTTTAATCAGTTGAGGAATTTTAGAGATGGCCGACGTTTTTATCAGCCTATGGCTATTCTTCTAGAGAATATGTCAGACAAGTACATGCTGGAAATAGCACATTATTTCTCTTCTTTGCAGTTACCATATCCACCACCTGAACAGATCAGTATGCATCCGAAAGAAACTAATCTTGCTGTTGAGCTTGTTCGTTTAGGGGACCCGAAGAGAGATATTCCAGCATGTAAAGCTTGCCATGGAGAGGCATTAATGGGAACAAAACCATTTATCCCTGGTTTACTTGGTTTGTCACATACTTATATTTCTGCTCAGTTTGGAAGTTGGCGTAATGGAGGAGTAATGCGAGGTCAAAATTCCAATTGTATGTCTGAGATTGCTCAACAGCTAACTGATGAAGAAACTAATGCTATTGCAAAATGGCTTGCTATTCAGCCTGTTTCTGGTAGACCAAGTCCGGTTGGGACACTTTCACCTGAACTTGATCATCGTTGCAGTGGTATTGAGACAGAAAATTTATACTCAAAATGAAACATTTAATTTATAGATTCAGAATCTATATACAAAAATGCATAGTATTAGCGTGTTGTGCCGTAATAGCTTTGTTTGCTGCACTATCTGGATCTGTTCATGCAGATTCTACACAACTTAATTTTCTGGTTTCTAATCAAAGTAATTTGCTTGGTGCCTATCTTTCCCGAGTTGGAAACTGTATGGGGTGTCATACAGCTAAGGGCGGAGCTGATTTCGCTGGTGGGAGGGAGATGTATACTTCATTTGGAATTTTTATTACTCCTAATATAACGCCGGATAAGAAAACAGGAATTGGACTTTGGAGTAGAGAAGATTTTTGGAGGGCTCTTCATCTAGGGGAGTCTCGTAATGGTAGGATGCTGTACCCCTCTTTTCCTTATACCGAATATACAAAAGTAACGAGGAAAGATGCAGATGCAATTTTTGATTATCTTATGTCCTTGGATCCAGTTTCAAAAGCAAATCCTTCTAGTAAAGTTTTCTTTCCATATAACTTGAATCCACTTTTGTATGTTTGGAGAGAACTGTATTTTAAAGAAGGAATATATGAACCAGATCATTCTAAAAGTAAGGAATGGAATCGTGGAGCTTACTTGGTGCAAGGGCTTGGGCATTGTAGAGCATGTCATTCTTCCCGCAATTTATTTGGAGCGAGTCAAAAAGAAAAATTCATTGGAAAAAAAATGACAGGTGCTAACTGGTATGCGCCGTCTTTAACCTCTAGATTAGAAGCAGGTAGTGGAGAGCTAAAAATCAGTGAAATCACTGAGCTTCTTACGTCTGGTATAACGAAACGTGCTGTGGCTTCGGGTCATATGGCAATTGTAATCAGACAAAGTCTTCAGTTCTTATTACCAGAGGATGTACGCGCAATAGCTGTATATCTTAAATCTATTGGAATAGAAAATTCTGATGCCGTATCTGCAGAGAGTTTTCCTGTCCTATCTAAAGATATACGTAGTCAGCTTGCTCAAGGGGGTAAGCTATACGAGAAACACTGTGAGGATTGCCATCAATCTTCTGGTAAAGGGGTTCCTGGAATTTACCCACCATTAGCCGGTAACCGTAGTGTAACTATGGTTTCACCTCTTAACACAATACTAAGTGTGATGAATGGAGGATTCCCACCGACCACAGCAGGGAACCCAAGACCATATGGGATGCCACCTTTCCAGCAGATTTTTCGTGATGAAGAGATAGCCTTAGTAGTCTCTTATATCAGGAATGCATGGGGGAATCATGGCAGTATGGTCACAGAAATTGATATTGATCGGAGTAGAAGTGGCAATGGGAACTGATTCAAATATTTAGCTTATGTGATTATTAACTGCAGTAGTAATCAGTGTTAGCTTTAATACCGATATCGACCATAAAATCCCCTATATCCTCCCCAAAAATAGGGGTAACCATAATATCCATAGTGATAAGGGCTATATCCGCCATATCCATAATAGTTGTTCTGGCGCTTTGGCCATAGATGAACTGCCGTGGATTGTATCAATGGAACTCGAATAACTTTTTTCCCCACAGTACGCTCAATATCACCATCAAATGATCCTACAACACTAATTTCTTTATCTTTAGCATAAACTACTGGATCAAGAAACTCTGTACTTTTAATTACGAATCGTCCACCATGTGGATCATTTAATTGGGGACGTCCTGAATAATTCAGAGGATAAAATAGCACCTGAACCAGACTGAAATCCTCTTCGTTTTCTACATCAATGATAATACCACCCCACCGTACAGGAACATTTTTATACTTATCAATATTTTGGTTAGCTTGGGAATAGGTAACACTCACTACATTCATGTTTTGTATTGCCTTTGGCATGCTGGTACAAGCACTTAAGAGTAAGCAAGACAGAAATAAAGATATTTTCATTTTTTCTCCGGAAATATCAGAAACACCTAACTATATACGGATAACAGGAGGGTTAAGTTACAAAATAGGTAATTACATATATTAAATTTTAAAACAAATTTATTTATTTTCGATTCATCCTTGAAGAAAATAAACTAGCAGAGATGATCATTGCACCACCTGTCCATTCTCTAACTGTCATAGACTCGCTTGTTAAGAGGTATGCTGCAACTGCTGCTACTACTAATTCAAAAAGTAAAATTACAATGGCTTGATTGGCAGGAACATGAGTTAATCCGTATTGAATAACCAGACTCAGGACGAAAACGGCCAACCCCGTTCCAAATAGCAATAGCCATGAGTTAACAGAAATTTCAAAAAGCGTATGAGGCATAGGAAGAAATAGGCTGTAACTTAATCCTACTACCACTACGCCTAACCATACTGCCAGAGATTTTAACTGAATGCTGTGGCCTTGATCTTTACGGATCAATACATTGGATAATGCAAACACAAAGCCGCCTGCAAGGCCCATCCAATCGCCATAGGAGGAGGGTAAAGGAAAATTACTGCCGGGTTGCCACAGCATAGTTACTGCACCAGCTAAGGAGGTAGATATTATCAAATATCCATGTAGGCTTAGTTTCTCCTGCAAAAACAAGCGAGAGAATATAATTGTCCATAGTGGTGCAAGGTAAAATAACAGTAATACCCGCATTACTACCCCGTGAATGACGCCAAGTATATAAGCCATGCAGGCACAGCCTACTAATAAGCCAATCCAGAATAGTAAATATAGTTTATCGTCAAATAGATGTGAGGCTCGTACACTTTGTCTAAATATTACTAGCCCAAGTATTAAGGCTATGAAGTAGGTAATTGTTGCAGCAACTGGCCCGTTTATACCTACTTGATCCAGTAGCCGATAGGGATACCACAGTAATCCCCATATTACAGCACCGATAAGTAAGGCTATTCTTGGGGAGGTATTTTTATTAGCGGCTAACAGTTTAAGCTCCCTTATTGCAGCTCACAGCTAAATATATTTTTTGTACAAAAGCTGACATTGAGTATTAGTAGCTGGCTATTTATTTAGTCACACCAAAAATATCTTTAAAACCAATAACAATAAGATGGCTAGACGTCAATAAAATCTTTAAAGAGAGTGTGCAGATAAATTATATTTTATCCAGGAAGAAACTTGCTAGAATTTATTTGGTTATATCTCACTAAAGAGTGTGATCTGAAATGACAATACGTAATCGTACACGACTTACTCGATAACATTACCTAATTTTTCTGAGTAATTTCTTATGTGAGAGTTGACCGTGCAACGAAACAAAAGAATGTACTTGGAATTGCTGGGCACTTTATGATGGTTTGTTAGAAGAAGATTGTATTTTAGATAGGTCTCCTATGGAGATTATGCCAATCGTCCGGTCATTCTTTAGAACCGGTAAATGCCTTACATGATTATCGGTAACCAGTTCCATACAATGCTCGATGGTATCATCTGGGCTTACATGCACCACATGGCTACTCATAATTTCTTTTTCAAGGACATCCTGTATAGGTTTGTGTAGAGCTTTTGCTTTACCGGGATAATCTCTTTCAGAGATGATGCCAACCATTTTTCCATTTTCTTCTACTAGAAGTGCGCCTATTTTTTTGTCTGCCATTAATTGCATGGCATCGTGAGAAGATTTATCTGGCCCAATACTTGCGACCTCATGAATTTTGTCTTGTAAAAGTTCTCTTACGGTACTCATGGCGTATCCTCCTGGTGTTCACCTTGAATTCCAAATAAATGTTTATAAACTAATAAACATATATATCGGCAGCGCACAATTAGTAATTAGATAAAACCTGAGTAAAATCCAGAAAAATCATAAATTCTCTTTCTAAATGATAATGTTACACTAAAATATATATTCATAATTAGTAGCTTTTAGATATAATTCTTCCATTAATAAATTGGAGAGAGAATGAAGCAAATAATAATGCTTTTTATTATGCTGGTATTTGTAACTTCTAGAGTAATTGCAATAGAAACTAATGGTTCAAGCTCAGTTATTTCAGAGTACCCTACACATACTTGCTCACCTCCATCTAAACCAATCGATCCTGGAATATTTAAGGGTAACCAAGATATAGAACAGGATGTGGAGCAATATAATTCCGAAATAGCGGATTATAATTCCAAAGTAGAGGACTATAATTTGCGAATGCAATCGTATAGAGACTGCATTAAAGAATATATCAGTGGTGCAAAAAATGACATCAAGAAAATTAGGGAAAAGATATCCGAGGCAATAAATGAAGCAAATTCTCAGTAACTAAATTTTGAGAATAGTTATGGGCAGTTCGCAGAACTTCATATTTTTCATAAGAGTGTTGTGCGTTCTACAAGCTAGTCTGGAGGTATATGCCAGTGGTATCAGAGTCTGTAGCAAAGTGGGTACTTAAGCGTGACCGTTTAGTGGTTCTTGCTTGCCTCTTAGTTGTTATCACATTGGCCTGGAGCTACATTGTAACTGGTGCAGGGATGGATATGGGCAAAATGTCTCCAGCAAATAACTTGGCATCTAATACGTGAACTCCCTTCTATTTTCTGCTGATATTTCTTATGTGGTTTGTCATGATGATTGCCATGATGCTTCCAAGTGCATCACCAATGATTCTACTTTTTTCCGCTATCAACAAGAAAAATAATGAACGTGGTAATTCAGTAGTTTCTACAGGAGTTTTTGTAACAGGGTATATAGCGGCATGGGGAGGGTTTAGTTTTATTGCAACGTTTTTTCAATGGGGGCTAGAGGAGATGGCTTTGCTAACACCAATGATGAAGAGTGCGAGCTCCCCGTTTGGTAATGCATTATTGGTTGCAGCAGGCATCTATCAATTAACGCCTCTGAAGCATGCATGTCTTCGTCATTGCCGATCACCGATAGATTATTTGGGGCATCGTTGGAAAAATGGAGCTACGGGCGCTCTGGTCATGGGCCTTGAACATGGACTATTCTGTCTTGGATGCTGTTGGGTTCTAATGGCATTGTTGTTCTATGGTGGTGTCATGAATCTCAAATGGATCATTGGTCTTGCTTTATTTGTTCTGCTGGAAAAAATTATACCTTCGGGTCACTCGATAGGACGCTTAAGCGGTGTTATTTTGATTATCTGGGGTATTGCCAATACTTTACTCTAATTTGACAGTTCCGATTTCCCCAGATTCCTTTACCTATTAGTAGTAACCCTACCAAGTTTTTATGTATGAATACTTGTTTCTGTATGGAGCAGGTATTTTTGTACATATGTAACCTCAGGATTATCTCCTTAATATCCGATATATAGATAATAAATTAATAATGTTTTCTGAGATAAATGAAATCTCCGCTCAAAATAACAAATACTGCTATTGGTAGAGTATTGGAAGAAGTAAATCTCGAATATTATCGGTATGAAGGAGATTCATACTCTTGTCTTAGTGATATTGGTCTTCGCTTTGAAGGAGGGCTTAATCTAACTTTTGGTTGTAGAAGAGATGGTAGTGTTTTGGTAAGTAAAGGCGAACTAAAACTACATCATGGAATACCCGGATTAATTAATGCATACATTGAATCAACAGATGCATTCTCAGGTGAAAAGTTAATGGACGCTAACTTTAAAGATTCTACCTTGAGATTAATTTTTACGAATAATATTCTTGTGCTAAGAAATGCAGATGATGAGTTGGTAATGATGATGGGAAGAAAATGCTAATTAGAAATATTTTAGTATCAAAAAGATTCAGAATCTATCTAGGTAAGTAATTAGTATTAAGAATATATATTTTAAGCCGTTGTAGAATATATGAAACAAGAAGAATTCTATCTATTTAAGACGATGCCTGTAACTGATTCAGAGATTCAGGGCTGGATAAATAAAGTTGCACCCGGCATTTCTAATCCACAAAGAAAAGAATTTGCTCGGCAATGGCATGTAATTGATAAGATTAGACAAAAGAATAATGAAAGATGAATTTAAGTAGCCACTCTCTTCCGTAGAGTTAATATAGTAAGAGCTTATATTTATGTTGTTAGTTAGAATTTATGGCGGAAGATAACTTGTATATTATGGGTAAATATATTTCTACCTGATATAGTATCAACATACTGTCCCATATATCCCAAATCTACTCCGGACTTTTTTGTTACCTGGTAACTTAATCCAGTAAAAGCTCGGTTTTGAGAAAATCCTTTTTTACCGAATTTATTTCGATTCAGATGAAATAAAATTTCATTTCCGATATAAGCGCTGAGACCATTGATAAATGGTAACGGATGGATAACTTTCAATAATTGTCTGGCACGATAACCTACGTTACCTGTTGATTCACGAATACGTTGTTCCATGCGTGAGCGGCTTACAAGCTTAAATGTACTAATTTTCTGTTTCCATATAAAGTCTTGGTAGGGACGGATTTCTTCAAAAGAGGGTTTGTTTAATGGACTTGTCCAGATATGGGCATAACCCATCCATACCGATGCATTCTTATTTAAATGATAGCCAAGCTTGCCAAATAATAGGTTCTGGAAATATCTTGATCCTTTGTTAGAATCATCACGTGTACGGGTTTCGTTAAATGCTGACCATTTAAATTTATTAAGTTCAGGTGATAATAATCTGAAATCACCTTGTAATAAAACTGTCCCCCACACTCCAAAAATATCATTCTGACCAGAAGCAAATCCAGGTATTGAATGAGTAAGGAACAGGGCACTAAGGACTATAACTGTCCGAAGGGTTTTCATAATATAGAAGTTATTTAAGTATGATACGAAGGGTTAGTTCATGCGAATATAATACTTAAAGGTCTTATTATCAACAATAATCTAAGTTTTGCATTGCTAAGCTGCATTATTCCTCTTTCTAACTATGATTTACGGGAGGTATTGGGCAACCAAGAATATCTGAAAATACACGTAATAATTCAACTTCAACTGGATCTATTTTTTTGTCATACGCAACACTAGCAGCACAGGCCATTAGAAATTGTGGTTTTAGAATAGGTCTAAGTTTTTCGAGCTTTTCTATAGAGCGATCTAGATTTAAAAGGTTTATTTTATTTTTTGGCACTAATTTAAGATTATTAATTTTCAGGTTCTCTGTTGCATCTACAAATGCTGCTTCAACATCATTTTGATCGCGATGACCTGCATATGCCATTATTGATAGGATTATCTCAATTTCTTTTTTAAGATGTTCAATATTAAAGTAACTTAGTTTGTTTTGGATTGGTTTAAGAAACTGAGCGTCAAGATGATTAAATAAAATTCTTTGTAGTGACCATTCCATTAATCTTGCATTGGGAGATAATTTAATTAACTCAACAATAGTTCCTTTAAAAACTTGATACTGATTAAGTGACAATTGTTTAAGTGTTGGAATAGCAATATCAATTATCGGTAAACGATATTTAATATTCATATTTTTCATCTTTGGTAGTAGTGTAAGCATTAAATTATATACACCTTGATTGGTATATTTTTTCAAAAACTCTAATTGCCTATCACGTATATCTTCATTACTGTCAAGTGCCAAGCAATAAATAACTGCACGAGCACCATAGGTTTCATGAGCAGCCTCTTTGATACTTGCAGGCAGCCCAGTAATTAATGAACGTGCACGAATGATTGTTTCTGGTTCTGGATTGCCAATCTGACTCATTGCATTTGCAATATCTGCTATTGCAACGCTACCAGCAGTTATAGTGGTATTTTTTAGCAATTCATCCTTCGATATGGTTTCTTTTTTACTAGTTGATTTCTTAATCTGATGGAGGTAAGAATTAACTGAAGAGTCAAATTTTCCATCCCAGCCAGGATCAATTCGTCGAATACGTTTATCTAGTGGAGGATGAGTTGCAGATAATACTTGCATAAATCCTGATGTGCCTCGAGAGAAAAACAAATGACTAGCTTCATGTGCACCAGGGCTCATTATTCTTGAACCAAATGGGAGCCCTCCAATTTTCTTTAACGCACCTGCAATTCCATCAGGGTTTCGTGTATATTGAACTGCTGTAGCATCTGCAAGGTATTCCCGTTGTCGGCTTACTGCTGCTTTAATCAGATTACCGAAGAATGTACCAGAAAACCCTACTATCATAAGTCCAATAGCTAATATAAGCAGTCCTATTCCCTCTCTTCCACCAATCCGTCTGCCACCAGACAGCCTAATTAAATAATAGCCTGCAACACCTATAATTACGATGCCATGCACTATACCGATTAAACGTATATTTAGTCGCATATCACCATTAAAAATATGGCTGAATTCATGTGCTATAACACCTTGCAATTGATCACGATTTAAGTGATCAATTGCTCCCTGAGTAATTCCAATTATGGCATCACGTGGAGTAAAACCGGCTGCAAAAGCATTAATTCCATGTTCATCAGTAAGTAAATATACAGGTGGAGCAGGCGTACCAGAAGCTATAGCAATTTCTTCCACAACATTTAATAATTTACGTTGATTTAAATCCTTTGTATTTTGCGCTATCAATCGTCCGCCCAGGGATTCTGCAATAATCTTGCCACCGGCCGATAAAGTTAGAATTTTGTAAATACTCCCCGCTAATATCACAACAATGACACATGCGCTGATAGTTGCAAAAAACTGCCAATCCATTTCTTGGAAATATGGTTTGTTACCCGGTACCAGATCATAGCTAAAGAAATCTACCGTCACTATAACCAGAAAGTTAGTTACGATGATTAATGTAAAGACAGCTAGTGTAAATAGGGAGATAAGTTGGAATGTTTTTTTACGTGCACAATCTTGTGACTCGAAGAAATTCATTAAAAAAAATGAAATTTAGTAGTAACTAGAATGAGACTTTTGGCGCAGCTTGTATGGCGGCAGTATCTTCAAATTCCAATAAAGTCGCATCTTGTGCATGACCAAATCTAACTGCAAAAAACACTGGGGGAAAAGTCTGTTTATAAGTATTATATTCCATCACCTGATCGTTAAAGGCCTGTCGCGCGAATGAAACCTTATTTTCAGTAGAGGCCAGTTCTTCACTTAACTGCATCATATTCTGATTGGCTTTGAGGTCTGGATAGGCTTCCATCACCATATTAAATTTTGTTAGGGCACCAGCTAGTTTGCTTTCAGCACCAATAAGGTCCTTTATTGCTCCGGAACTACCTGGATCTGCAGTAGCTGCTGAAAGTTTATTATTTGCAGTGTTGCGCGCTTCAACGACCGCTGCCAAAGTTTCTTGCTCATGCTTTATATATCCCTTTGCAGTCTCAATAAGATTCGGTATAAGGTCGTAGCGGCGCTTTAACTGAACTTCAATTTGTGCAAAGGCATTTTTATATCGATTTTTTAGTGTAACCAGTTTATTAAATATCCCGACTACATAAAAAATAACAAGCACAGCAACAACTAGTAAAATTATTAGTGTGGTATTCATTTTTTCAGTTATTTATACGACTATTATACGACTATTATACGACTAAACTAGGAAACTACTTTAGTTTTAGACTATGCATGTATTATCAACCCGAAATAAACATAAATGTTGTTACACTAATTCTTTGCCAGAGAGAAAAAAGTATTAAATGTTTGCTTTTGGCACAAATCCATTAGAGTCATCATAAATCAAACAAAAAATTGATCCTGGTCAATTTATAACATAGTAATTTAGGGCAAGATTTTATTTATAACGCAACCCGTTATAAATAACCACTATATTTGGAGGTTAGATGATGAAACTTTTACTATTAGCCCTAATTGTGATGACATTAAGTTTGCTAGCTTGTGGTAAGCCGACAGCGCCAGATTCACCTGATCCTGAAACCTATGGACAAACTATCACCCCTGACCATCATGTTCCTGAAGAAGATCAGGAAAAGTCAGAATTTAAACCACTGAGCGAATAATAGCTGATTACTGAAAACGCTTCTATATTATTAGTATATTTCTGAAGAATGGCAGAGCAAGATAGGTAAAGAAAAAAGTAGTTATTCTCTAAGAAACAAAACATGCTGAGAAAAATATTTTGTTGCCACATAAATAACTATTTTAGCTACAAAGAAGACACTGAAGGCCGTCAGTCAGGGCATCAAAGCAACCACGTAAATACTTCTTCACAAAATGTGTAATTTCTCACAGAAGATGTCGCAGAAAGTGATTATCCTCTATCTATATGCTGCTCATATCGGAGAGAACTATGCATGAAATAAACGAATATTATAAAAAAGCTGAATTAGCACTTAAAGCAGGAGATTATGCTGAGGGTGCTGAACATGCTTTGATAGGTATTAAGCTTGCTAAAAGAAATGGGCAGGAGGAACTTGTAGATATTTTAATAGGGATACTCAATACCTCTACAACACTCCTTATTAGTGAACGAAACTTATTAAAGTACAATTCAGATATTAACTGTTCGTTCTGTGGGAAAAATGAGTATGAGGCTAAGCTAATAGGTGGAGTAAAAGCATTAATTTGCAGTGAATGTACAGAATTAATTTCAGATACGTTTAAAGGACCTTCTGTACCCCTTAATACACATACCCATTAGTATGTTATAAGAGCTCAGGCCTGCCTGCTACTTTGAGAATCTATATTTGAATGTTTGGTCAGTAATCATTTAGCGTATATTTTTGGCGCAAAATAGACATTCAAAAATTTCCACTATCTCCTCAGTGTTTCAGTCAGAATATCCGTTATATAAGGAATAGTAATAATATTTGTAAACTCAAGAGCTTAAAAGCAGTAATGGTATGGGTGTGTCTTATTCGGTATTCAGACAAGAGTTTAGTAATAAAATCAGAATATTGACGTATAAAATAGCACACTACATAACATGCACATTTAGGAGAATGTAATGTCCAGAGTAATTTTAATATGCTCCATGCTATTGATGAATAGCGTGTGGGCAGATGAGCTGCCGCCAATTGGATATATCAAAAATATAACTGGTGAGGCTACTGTTACGACTAGCGGGGACATTATCAGAGCTAAAGTTGGTACGCCCATATACCAAAGCAGTGTACTCAATACCCATGCCAAAAGTAGCATGGGCATTACCCTAAAGGATGCGACTGTAATTTCGTTAGGGCCTAAAACTGAATTTGCTATTGATGAGTATGCTTATGTACCAGCTAAAAATAAACTTAAACTTGGTAGAAGGATAACAAAAGGTAGTTTAAATTATGTCTCAGGAATTATTGCTAAACTCAAGCCAGAGGCAGTGAAAGTTAAGACTCCGACCGGAACGATTGGTGTACGTGGTACCAAGTTTGTCGTCAAGGTAGAATAACTAGTTTATTAAATAAAAGTATTATGTCTCCTGAATCCATGAATTACAGGGCTTTTGGAGTAATAGAATGAATATAACTATACAGCATTCAATCGATCAACTACGAGAACACGCTCGATGTGATCTCCAACGGTTCTATCCACTGCATTATTTTCATGGAAGAGATCATTCGTTAATTGCGGACTTTAATTTGACATGGCCGTTACTCCAGGCGCCCGCTACAAACCACCTTTCAGCTCGTGAGATTGCTGCTGCAACAGTTCTAAAAGATCTTTCTGTTTACGAAAACCGTTATCAAAAAATATGGAAGGATGCAAAAAGAAATAAAGATTCCTTGGGAAAAAATTATACCGAATTGTCTGAATCAGAGAGTAGAGAGATATACACTTTATTGGAGATATTTTATTGCTCAGCTATGAGTTATATGCAAGCCATTGGAGCGCCAAATCTGATTAAAGTATTTGAGCAAGCTGCACCAAAAGTACCAATGGCGCTAGAAACAGAAAGTGAATCGAGTTCTGTTCTTGACTGGTCATTTGTATGATAACAACTAAAATTATCTACTTTTTACTAGATATAGATATTCAGTGAATATTAAGAAGTCTCAGTAACCTCTCTGTCTAAATCCTTAATCTCCGAAATAGCGCAATTTGTATCAAAACACAGTTTTTTTGCTTTATCTTTATCTCTGGTAAAGCCCTTTATTTTAGTCAACTCTCCTTTTGAATCTAACGCATAGACTAAATAGTATTTCATTTATTCTCCTATCTTAATTTCTTGGTTAGCAATACAAGACTATCGGGCTGTTCGAATGCTCTTTGTACTTTAATTATTCCTCTAATTTAACACTTAATAAGTTTTTCTTATAGTTGATAATCAAAAATTAGGGCGTAATATATATCCTATGCATCATAATACTCCACAGATGGTTCCGCTGAATCCAGGAGAACAAAAACTCTTGGAGCAGATTACATTTGGATTTAGCCATGGTGATGACAAAGTTTTACGTAAATCCTGCGCAGCTGCCTCTTCCTTGGCAATTTTGCTTTTACAACGTGAAGCAATTCCTGAGATCAGGATTCGCTACTTCATAACACATGAATTTAATACTGAAACTAATAAGTCTCGGTTGCAGATATTCGAATCTGACGGTGTGACTGGCTATGCTGTTTTTAGTGATCCGCGTTTCCTAGAATTATTACACTATTTCATATATGGCCCAAAGCTTCCAGACCAGGTAATAGCAGAGTTTTCTAATATGGCATACCCGTATGAGTATATTTCTGGGGGTGATGTTATAGATTTGCGAGAACTCGTTATATCTTTAGTAGAAGAATATAAACTGAATCCAAGAGATGTAGCTGGTGAGTTCTTCAAGCTGGCAATTGAATGTGGAATGGACGCTTATTATGCACAATCCATCCAAAATGTAGTTTATTCCATTAAATAGTAACTACCACGATAAAAAAGAAAATTTTGCCGTCGAAAATTAACTGGTTACATCTCATATAAGCGAAATAATGACTGATACATTACAGTTAGCGAAACACTACTTTGATCTTTCGAATGAGGGAAAGCTAGCGGATATCAAGAAGCTGTTCACACCTTCGAGCACCTACAGCTCTGCGAATACGGGTATTTACCTTGGCGCTGATCAAATTATGGATATGCAGACGAAGTTTTTTGCTGGCTTCGAAGTAATGGGTTGGGATGTGCACAGCGTCAAAGAGGTTAAGCCGGGAATCGTTCTTTTTGATTTCACCTTCTCCGGCAAAACTCTCGATGGAGAAGCAGTACATCGATCTGGCCGGGAGTATGTGATCGTTTACAATGGCAAAATTCAACACATTGAGGTTCGCAATAAGGACTGAGTGCTGGATTCAAATACTTTCAGCGCGGATTTTTCCAGCGATACTTAATATACAATATCCTGAACCGAGCTTGCCAAATTACAAAGCGTAACTGATAATTTGTATTCTAAAGCTACATAAATCAGTATGGAGGAAAAATGGATAAGATATTTTTGTTTACAGCTAGTCTTATAGCTTTGTTTTGTTTGATCGTAGCATCCATATTTATAATGTTTTCTGTTACGGATGTTATAACATCGCTCTTGTCCTGAGTCAGAAGCATGTGAGTTTATTTAATTTGACCTGGTATAGATCGAATTACACTTCTTTCCATATTTTGATGTGACTACTGGCTTTGTAGGATTGTTGTTTGTTTCTGTAGCCATATGTTGTTTGGCTATCTTTATCTGCTTCTTCCACTTTTTTATTTTTTTACTTTTAGAGTCTTTTGCCCGACCTACGAATTCCAGTCCGTATTCATTAAAGAATCCTTCTTTTTCTTTATCCTCTAAATAACGAAAATAAACGGAGCAAGTACTATAGTCTATTGCTTTACGCTTCTTAGCATCAGCAATTTCACTAAATGCTTGTACTGGTGAAATTACTGCAAATATTAGTATTAATAATAGTAATCTCATTTGATTTTACCTATAAATAACTAATATAAAGAAACTACAACTTAGTCTAGGCTAATTATCATTATATGCCAGTTTTTGGCGCAAAGCAGACATTCACAATGTTTACCTCCCAAAAATTTTTTTGCGTCGAAAAAAGGAATGTTCTGAAAAATCTTTGCAGCAATATTGGAGTATGTAGTACCTATAATACAGGGGTAGGTTCAGATCGATACTAGGTGTACCCCCTTCTTCTGAAATCTCAATCTGTCAGACTAATTTTCTGTACGTTTTACTTGTCTTCTTTATGGAGAGGATAGTTTAATAACTGATACTATCAATTCAACGATCATCCATGCAGGCATACCAAATGAAGAAATTAATAATATTACTAATATTTGTAGTAACACCAGTCACTGCTGAATGGATACAGATTAACTCCAGTCCGCCTATTCATGATTATGTCAATTCTGAGACTATTGAGAGGAATGGGAACCTGATCACGCTAGAGCAGCTTACTGATTTCGATAGGCCGTTGTTTTTTTATAGTGGTGGTTTGCCAGTTTTATCGTCACACGGCATATACGAATATAACTGCAAGCAAAATAAATATCGTATGCTAAAACTTGATTATTATAGTAAGAACAAAGGATATGGAGAGAAGATTGGAGGAGTAAATTTATCTTTTTCTTTCTGGGATAATATACCGAATAAAGATCAAATTTTTTTAAAATTTGCATGCAAGGACATCAAGTGAAGAAACTAGAAACGATGAGCTATATTTGTGCTTGAGTCTCATGTAATTGACTTAAATCAATTATGACATTTTATTATATGAGATTTTCCAAACTGATAGTCCGTGTATTGCAATTTTCATTAAATAATGGAGACGTGAACTAGACGTGCTTGTGGTGTCTTGAAGAGAAAACAACTGAATGTCCACTTTTGGCACAAAGCAGACATTCACAATCACCTCTATTTCCATAGTATCCCCTTACAGTTATCATTTATATAGCGTCAATAATCAGGAATATAGAAATGAGTAAAGAAAAAGCATTATTTTCCCAGCTTAGTAGTGAAGATATACACGATTTAAATATGCTTCTTGTGGGCATACGTGATTTTCTAATTAGTCGCGATGTTAACTTCGCTGAGTCTGTTTCAGTACTTCTTGATGAGATTGCATCGGTACAAACTGATGCCGAGAAGCTTTGTATAATTAATTCTCGGGATACAGAATTACAATTACGAGGAGGAACAGGGTCACTTAACGATTTGGTAATTTGTGCCTTAAATAACCATATTACAGCTAATGAAGAAGCTGATAATCAAACATTGAATAAATACAGGGACAAGATAGGAGAACTGTTTACCAGATAGTATTACACGTTTATTCACACTCTATTACTTTCCTGTCTTCAGTAAGACATTGGCCTTGTCCATTGTGAGGCATGGTAGGTATTTTAGATTCTACTGCTGTTTCACTAAGTAACTCCATCATCAATAGAGTGATTACTATACCTTTTATCATGGTGATCCTATTCTTGTAATTAATGACATTTAAATTTGATCTGACGATGAATTTTGGGCGCTTCCCTCCAGAGAACTACTAAGCTATAAGTGGTTCTTACTGGAGAGGTTTGCCGGTTAACAACACCAAAAAACTTGGTGGGCCCAACTTGACTCAGGGAGGAGATCAAATTGAGGTATTCCCCATTCGTGGCATGGATTATCCGCTTCTGACTCAAAGTAGAAACTCAAGTCTGATACTAGAAAAATCTAGCTATAAGTTTATCATGCTTATGGCTCTTAAACTGTGATCTATTACCATATTCTATATTTAAAGGCATAAAATAGTTTTCAATCAACTATGAAACTTGAATGTCCGCTTTTGGCACAAAGCAGACGCTTACCATAGCTACTATTTCTAATATGTAGATTTCATTCCTTCATGGTGTTTCTTATACTTCTCCTTCATTGCAGCATGGTGATTATTAGCTTCTTCCTTAGTTACTTTTCCATCGCCATTGGCATCTATCTTTTTAAAACGTCTTTCCGCTTTAGCTGCGTGCTCTTCAAGACTAATTACCCCATCAGCATTAGTATCCATTTTCTCAAACATCTTACCTTTATGGTGACTACATCCTTTACCTCCTTCAGCGAAAGAGGACGTTATGCTCCCAAAAAAAATTGCGACTAACGTTGTAATAGTAAAAACTGCGGCGAAAGTATTTTGCAAAAATATTTTTTTCATAGTGGGTCTCCTAAAGAACAATATTTTCATACATCGTATTTACATTACTAAATGTCTTTGCCGATGAATTTGGGTGCCTCTCTCCAGAGGACTACTTGGTTAGGAGCAGTTTTTCTGCTGGAGAGGTTCACCGATTAACAACACCATAGAACACCTGGTGGCCCCAGCTTGACTAAAAGGGAGGGGTCAAGATGAGGTACTCCCCATTTGGGGTATGGTTTATAGATAACTATTTATCTGTTTAGTTCAAATGAGGTAACTAATTAGAGTTCGCTCCTCACCAATGTCCGCTTTTGGCACAAAGCAGACGTTCAAATTCTTAATATCTACCTCATTAAAAATCGATTATTAAAGCTTATTTCAAAAGGTGGGAGAAATTCTGAATTAAAACTTTAGTTTTATATGTATCAGGTGCCAATTCAATATATTTCAGAAACATAGGTTTATACACTTCTGGCCTGTTTAGCATATGATTAATTCTGCCACGCCAATAGTAGCTTTCTTCAAAGAATGGATCCAGTTCTATAGATTTCTTCATATATCTTTCAGCTTGCTCTAAATCATTCTCAAATTTCCAGGAACCATTGGCAAGAGCGTTATAAATATAAGCGTAATTTGGATTAAGTTCCAAAGCTTCGAGGTATAGTGCTTTAGCTTTTTTATAATTCTTTTTATTAAAAAATGTGTTTCCCTGCTCTAATAACTTAAAGGCCCTCTGATTAGCACTTTTCGTTATCATGTTATCGCTGTCACCGGCATTATTACTTTGCAATAATGTAAAAATGTTATTACGTCCTTCTTCTCTAGCCATACTCAAAGCAGTATGGTTCATTCTGTTTTTAATATTCAGGTTTGCTCCTGATTTAATTAGTACGGAAGCAATCTCGTAATGACCACCCATCACTGCTTTGTGTACTGCAGTATTGCCATAAAAGGTTTGGTCATTCAGATTTAATTCTGGATACTCCAATAAATGCACCACAACATTATTACATCCCTTTACTGATGCTATATGTAAAGGTGTATTGCCATATTTATTAGCAACATTAATTAAAGAAGGTTGTTCCTCCAGTAATAGTTGTACAAAATTCTTAAAGCCATAACTTGCTGCATAAAATAGGGCAGTGCCTTGAAGAATCTTTGACTGTACAAAAATATCCGCATCATTTGCTATTAGCAGTTTTGCAGTTTTTATTGAGTTTTTCTGGGCCGCTAAATGTATCGGATTAAGCCCACGTGAATTTGTCAGATTTACGTTTGCTCCCATCAGAATTAAGATCTCAGCTAATTCATGCTGATCAATTACTGCAGCCAAATGTAATAAGGTATTACCGTTACCATATTTATCCTTTTCGTTAATATCACCACCGAGAGAGACATACACTTTAACTAAGCGCGCCATTACTGGATATTTCTCTTCCAGCATATCTGGCATTGTAAGAGGCTTATTTTTAGGCGTTCCTGGAGCAATAATAGGCTTCGTTATATCAGCCGTATTAGTAGTCTCGGAAATTACCTTGCTACTAATTAAGTAAGTGGCAGCAATCGCACACAAAATCATTCCACACAGATTAAAATCAATTTTTGTTCTCATATACTTAACACTCTGTTTCTATTTAGGTATATGAACGGCAACTATTAATCCCAACTTGAAGGTCTATAGAGTATCTATATTAGACATTCAAAGATTATATTTCTGATGGATTTTTTGGGCTGAGGTTAGTTTAGGTAGCGCCTACTATATGGGTAGTGAGTCAATTACCATACTAGACATACCCCCCTTCTTTCAGAATCTTAATCTACAAGAACTAACTTCTTATCTTTTGTGCCTTATCTTTCATTAATTTAATGGCGTGTAACTATAAGTAGTGTCAGGTGTTATGATACTTCTCCATGCAAGGAAAAATATATTGAAAAGAATTGGTAAGTTGCTTGTTATGTGGCTTGCAGCAGGATTAATCCTTTCCGGTGTTGCGTATGGAGAAGATCAGTTATCAACGTCTGCTGCCAATAAATACAATGCACTTAGAGCGTATGCTCAGATGACTAAAAAAGAGCAATTGGTGTTGATATTTGAAACAAGAGAAAAAATACTTGATAGGATGGGGGAAACCGACCCTGAGCGCACTTTGTGTCTTACCGGTTTATTTGCTGACAATGATCATGGTGATAAGCAATGGATCAAATTTAAGGTGATTTTAAACATAGCTGTGGAAAGGAAATTACCCAGATCGGCACAATTTTTTGTTGAGCGGGTTATGACTGGCGAACTCTGCCCTCATCGGTCTGTATCGAAAAAGTAATGAACACCTATTCTTAATAAATAATTCCCCAAAATACCAATTAATCTCCTATGTATCTATCTGGCCAATGTCTGCTATTGGCACAAAGTAGACATTCATATATTAATGTTATAGATCAGCTAGAATTTGTCGTTGTTACTATTATCAGATCAATGTATCCATCTTGTGGAATAAATATGAAAGTATTCTTGCGATGTACAAGCATAGCAATCTTTTATCTTTTTACTTCATTAACTACGACATTATGGGCGCAAAATTCTGGAACTGAGTTGGATGAGAAAACTAAAATGTGTAGATTTGGTGCTAGCCACCTGATTGAAGTTGCAAAACCATCACTTTCCGATCCAAGAAGTCGACCAGAACAAATTAAGAGGCGTCGTAAACTTATCGAAGATTGGTCATCTCGGTTGGAAAAAGGTGAAAACCCATGCATTGTCTATGAGGATATGCAAAAAGCAGAGACTACATTTTAATAAGAACTTACATACAACTAATTACGCCCATACAAATAGTTTGAGTGTCCGCTTTGTACCATAAGCGGACGCTCGGGAACAAAATTGGGATTGTGACAAATTTGTGCCACACTACGCTTAAATGGCATTGGTTATTCAAGTATTGGCAACTTTATACAGCTCTTCGACATACCCTTTTCGTATCCAATAGGGACTCCGGTATATCATCCTTAAATTCGGTTCTTTTCTGCAAACATCAGAAACCCATCCCTGCATTGAATTCACTCCATAAGAAACTTGGGATTCTTGGTTAATACTTAGAAAGTATCCTCTACCTTTTTTTTGAATAGATTTTAAGTAGCCATTCATCGTTTCTTTATTCATTTCTGGAAATGAGTCTTGATTAATAATTAAATCAAAAAACTTGGCGGGTAGTTTATTAATATGGCTCGATGGAAAAATATTAATACTGAATTCAGAATTAATATTTTCCTCCCCGAATAACCGAACTCTCTCTGCCAAATCGGATTTTAATAATAAATAAGCTTGGAGTGTATTAACAAGCGGAAGGTCAACAATATAGTATTGTTTGAATCCTATGGAAGCCATGATGTAGGCCAACAATCCAACTCCTCCCCCAATTTCCAAACAAGTACAAGTTTTTTCAGGCAGAATCGTTGAGGCTCTGTGTGCTGTATACAAGTGGAGTAAGTAATTATTAGGAACAACTCCGTTCCCAAATCGCACACCAAACATTGCACCAATCTGGGGTGGCAATGGTGGCAACTCTAATCGCTCGACCGTGCGGCGTAAAATGTCTATCGAATCAAAATTTAAAATTGTGCCATACTCTCCTTGTTCGGGATTCTGTACGGGGACTATTCCCGCAGCTTGTCCCAATGAAAGTGCCTTGTCATGCCAGTCTAGAGAGAATAAATATGGATCTTTCATGCTCGCCAGGTATGTTCCTTCCCCAAGTGCAAGTCCAGAAGTAACCGGATCTCGAAACATCTTGCTTAGAATTAGTCCAACATTCTCAGTATCCCCCTGTTCTAGATACGCCGCGAGCTGGGAATGGTATTTGTTGCTAAATATTTTCCAAGTTCCATCACCTCTATCAGACTTAATACTCGTGGCTTTCTGGTATGAAGTAATTAACCGTTGATACAAATGCGTATCATCAGATATATCTGGTGGAAGGTAATCTATGCTTGGCACATTCAATTTGCGCCAAGCGGGATTACATTGATAATTCGTAAGATTATCAGAAGGTTTATTTTTTTTAAGTCTCCGGCAAACTCGGCCGAATAAATTTCTCAAATTTCTATGTCCTGTTTCTTTGGTGTTTTATTGTGAATGATTTATACAATAGCATAAGAATTACCACCGAGCGCATTAAACCATTTAGTTGTTAGTAATAAATATGATATTAATATCACTATTAGGTTAATTGCTGCAATTTACGAATGTCTGCTTTGTGCCAAAAGCGGACATTCAGCATCATCTAAGAATAGATTTTCAAGTTAAGGTTAATCACTGCCATTTATATATAAATAAACAATATGTTAAATATATGAGCGCGAAAAAACCACACATAATAATTAGAGTATTCCTTTCGGGAGTGTCGGGACTTTTTGCATTCGTGCCAAGTTTCTATCTTATTTATGGATTGATTAAAATCTTTAATGGTGAAGCGGAAGTAAGATCCATATATTACGGCGTTACTTTGTCTATTTCCTTATTCATAGCACTAGCTCTGGCATATTACTTATGGCTTTTAAGTTGGCGTGCATTAACAGGGAAATCGCGCAGGATTGTTGAAGATTAATATCACCATTTGGCACGGGTGTCTGCTTTGTGCCAGAAGCGGACACTCACTGATTTTATTTCTGAAAAATTCTTGCGCTGAAAAAATAAACGGAATGTAGGGGGAGATGGTACCTACAACATGGGGGCAGGGTAAATTCCAGACTAAACGTACCTCCACTAGCCAGATAAATAAACAATTCATCATTTTGATTGCTTGTGTATTTCATATCCAAATAGTTTGTATAAAGTTACCTCAGTGTTACCCCAAAATGACAAAGACCTAGGTAGTTAAACCTAAGTCTTTATTTTTCTGGTGGGTCGTGAGAGGATCGAACTCTCGACCTACGGATAAGAGTCCTCGCTGCATGAGCAAAATTTAGCTATAGCCTAGTTTCAGAGGTCTCCAATGGTTCACTTTCATCATCCGAATGATACGAGTATTATTTGTGCAGTGTTATTTAAAAGAAGATTTTAAATGAAAAAACTACTATTAATATTAGTGCTGGCTGTTATGTGCAGTAGTGTTACCAGAGCAGATGATTTAGAAGATGGATATGCTTCATACAATGAAGGCAACTACACTCAAGCCATGGAACTATTACTCCCGTCAGCTATTCAAGGGCATGCGGTTGCGCAAACTATCCTTGGTCTAATGTATTACAAAGGCGAAGGTGTAATACAGGACGATAAGGAAGCAGTGAGGTGGTTTCAAAAGGCGGC
Source organism: Nitrosomonadaceae bacterium (assembly GCA_965205785.1). Classification (GTDB taxonomy): domain Bacteria; phylum Pseudomonadota; class Gammaproteobacteria; order Burkholderiales; family Nitrosomonadaceae; genus BJGV01. The sequence continues at coordinate 447,322 of OZ242188.1, read as the reverse complement.
GGAGCAAGGGCATGTGGTCGCGCAACATGCCCTTGGTCTAATGTATTACAAAGGCAAAGGTGTAATACAGGACGATAAGGAAGCAGAGCAGTGGTATCTAAAGGCTGCGGAGCAAGGGAATGCGGATGCGCAATATAACCTTGGGGTGATGTATGACAATGGCAAAGGTGTAATACAGGACTATAAGAAAGCAGCGAGGTGGTTTCAAAAGGCGGCGGAGCAAGGGCATGCGAATGCGCAATATAACCTTGGCGTGATGTATGACGATGGCAAAGGTGTATTACGGAACTATGTTCGCGCTCACATGTGGTTCAACCTTGCTGCTAGCAATGGGCACAAAAGAGGAAGTAGGTATCGAGAAAGAGTGGCTAAAAAAATGACGCCTTCTAAAATTTCCCAAGCACAAAATATGGCGATAAAATGCGAAAAGAAAAATTATAAGAACTGTAAATAATAGTAATCAATTTGTAAAGGTATCTGCAAGAAATAAAAAAATTGAATACAGGAAGTAGTTTCATTGATGAACCACAAATAATAAAATTATAGAGTAACGTATAATACTAAAATTACTGAAAAGGGGTGCAAAAGAAGTTGATGCAGATTTACCCCGCTTCCCTGCATTCAAGAACCCGGAAACTACCGAAAATAAAATTAATGGCGAAAATCAGGATTCTTGCGGACAGGTGTCTATAAGTTTTATTCGGTGGCGCCAAATCTTGGTGTACCCCCCATTCCGATAAATACACAATCCATCACTTAAATTGTTTGTGCATTTCATATCCAAATTTTTTGTGTAAAGTTACCCCAGTTACCCCATAATGACAAAGACCTAGGCGGTAAAACCTAAGTCTTTGTTTTTCTGGTGGGTCGTGAGAGGATCGAACTCTCGACCTACGGATTAAGAGACATGATTGTTAAATTAGTAGTTTATATGTAACAACCACTTACAACGCTTGCCATTCTTAAAACCAGTCTCAATTACGTTTAAACCAATGTCATTCAGGTGTGGTGTGGCACAAATTTGTCACATTTATTATTTTGAATTTTAAGTTGATGTTACCATTCCTATATGTTGAAGATTATCAATATTCAGTGTCAGTGTGATTGTTTCTTTTGCAGTGGTACTTGTTACCGCATTAGAGACTACTTATTTATGCGTTTAAGAACTATCACCGTTTACTGTTACCGTATCAACGGCTCCATCTGCACAAGTAATCCAAATTGTATTCGAATCAACAATTTCTCCATTCAGAAACTATATTAAGAATAGGCTTTAATAAGTTTCTTCGAGTTCGAGCTGAACATCCTCGATGCTAGAACCTCAATACTAAGGATATACAACACTAGAACCAGACAAGCAGCGCAATACGAATTTTCCTGGATGTATTTGGAACTGCTCGATGAGCGACCCATGAATCAAGGGCTAACATGCTGCCAAAGGAGACTGGAACTACACATTTCTTATACGCTTTCACACGCTCTGCAGGAAAATTGAATCTACCGCATTCGTCCGTTTCGGTATGCGAAATAGGCTGGAAATGTGAACCGAGTGAGAACTCAATTGTACCCTCCTCAATCCCTACATCATGAAGCGGAATCCAAAAACCAAGATTCGATGTCCTTTGGCCTTTCGATACAGACGGTAAATCAATCGAATCTTGGTGCCATAGATGGTCGTAATCAGATTGAAAATTAGAAGCGATTCGAAAGCGCGCGATAGCTCGATGAGGCTCTGCGTCGATACCGTAATTCTGTGCCAACTGTGCGAGTGCAGGGATTATGTCCTCTCGTATCTGCCAAATCGACTCATGCGCTGTTTGAAGAACATGTTCGACGACTGCGCGGCTAACAGCGTCGTTCTGGGATAAACCTGTTGCCAGGTCCTCACGTAGCACCGTTAAGTCGGAGACGTTTCTCTCTCCGGTCTGTGTTTTATGAAATGAATTTACTAGCTGCACAATGTAACTTAGGGTCTCCAGTAGTCTCGCCACCAATTCAGGAGGTAGTGTAATAACCGTAAAACCGTCGTAGGACAAATTGCTTCGCATACTATCGATCCAAAGTAGATATTTGACTTAAAATACTGAGTATGAATAAAGATGAAGCTCAAGATATTAGAGTTTGCTTTATAGGCGACTCAATTGTAAATGGTACAGGTGATGAAACTGCGCTTGGTTGGGCCGGACGCTTATCAACCGCAGCACATTCTTTTGGAACACCTGTTACATACTACAATCTGGGTGTAAGGCGTGACACAAGTAGAGATATTCTTCTACGTTGGAAAAATGAATGTACCTCTAGGCTGCCTTCTTTTTGTGACGGTAGAATCGTGTTGTCTTGTGGGATCAATGACACATCAATCGAAAATGGAAAACTTCGCGTCAAGCCTGAGGAAGCATGCTCTAATGTGAGAATAATTCTTGTTGGAGCAAAAAAATATAATGTAATTATGGTTGGTCCACCCCCTATAGCTGATCAGGAACAAAATGTAAGAATAAAGGAAATTTCTAAAGCTTTCGCAAATGAGGCACAATTATTAGGTATTCCATATATCGAGCTATTTGAGAATTTATCCTCAGACAAGGAATATATAAAAGAACTATTAGAAGGTGATGGCGCCCACCCAAAGAGCCAGGGCTATTCAAAAATAGCTGACATCATTAGCACATTGTCAAGCTGGTGGTTTCACAGACCTTAGAATAAGTAATGAAAAAATATACTGATCAACAAATCATAGACTCTTACAAGAAAAATTATCAGTATTGGATAACAGCTATTCAAGAAAGCGAGATCGAGAGCAGATTGTTGGTAACCAATCAAGCAATCATAGATGCTATTTATTCGAGAAAACCTAAAACACTTCTCGATATTGGCTGTGGTGAAGGTTGGTTAGTTAGAGAATGCACTAAAGCTGGAATCAGCTCATTTGGTGTTGATGTGGTTCCAGATCTAATCGATTATGCTCAAAAACAAAGCGGCGGAAGATTTAAGACATTGTCTTATGAGGAATTATCGAGTAGTCACTTCGAGGACAAGTTCGATGTTGTGGTCAACAACTTCTCTCTTCTAGGTAACGAGAGCGTGAATCGCTTATTTGAGCAGATACCAGCATTGTTGACTAAAAGCGGAGCATACATTGTTCAAACTGTTCACACATTAATTGAGTGCGGAGAAGAGAAATATCAAACGGGATGGAGATCAGGGTTCAGCAAACATTTTAGTGATCCGGCCCCCTGGTATTTTAGAACTATTGATAATTGGAAGAATCTTTTTCTCCAAAATGGATTTATTCTCAAGCAAATATTAGAACCATTCCATCCGGTTACAAGAAAGCCAGCTTCCATAATCTTTATTGGAGAATTAAGCACTAAAAAACCTCTAATAATATGACCTAGTGTTCACAGGTTGAATGTCCGCTTTTGGTACAAAGCGGACATTTAGAGGTGTACTCAAACTTAAAATTTACTTCTTTGATTTAAGGCTGTATCCCTTAGAGTTCATACATACATTGAATACATTATGTCCGTACCCAGCAGCATTAGCTTCTTTTTTACATGCTAATTCGTCATTTTTGAAATCGTTTTGAGTACTACCTTCCTTATGCCAAGTTTTTGGTGCACACCCAACAAGTAAAGCAGACAACGTAATCGCATAAATTAAATAATTCTTCATTCTTCTCATTCTTAAGGAAATTGATGAGCCTGAACCTTAAGCAAAATAGATATAAAACTTTATACGGCCACTAGAGTGAACTGGTTACATAAATACAAACATAGGTTCGACACATCACACCCTATATACAGTGAATGCCTGTTTCTGGCACAAAATAGACACTGTCAATAGATCGCATCATATCAAAATCAAAATACTCAGATAAGTAACATTTAGGCTATTCCCTCACTTCTAACATGGTTAACCTATTGATAAGTATTGTAATAATACTTGACTATTTTACTAAGGATATCTATAGTTGAGTAAAATGCTCTGGTATTTAATATTTTTAATTGGGTTAATCATCAAATCGCCAGAGTTTTTATATATACCTCTAGTTAATAAAGGATAGTTTCAATGAAAAATATACTTATTTTAATGATTGCATTCATTCTGCCTTCTGTTGGAGTTTCGGCAAAACCAGCTGAACTCAATGATTCACAAATTATCGCTATCGTAATTGCAGCTAATCAGGCTGATCTCTCTATCGGACATTTAGTAAAGTCTAAATCAAAAGATAATGAGGTTAGCTTCTTTGCACAAAGCATGGTTTCAGATCATAGTATTAATCTAAAATCTGTCGCTACACTTATGACAAAGTTGAAAATAACACCACAGGACAATCCAGTCAGTCAGAATTTCATTGTTAGAAGCATGCAGAATATCACTAGCCTCAATTCTTTAAATCAGACTGAATTTAATAAGACATATATCAACCAGGAGGTTATTTTTCATGAGCAAGTTTTAGATACCATTGACTCATTACTGATTCCTAATGCCAGAAACCTAGAACTGAAGCAACTACTGAATAAAATAAGACCAGCATTTGCTTCACACCTTAATCATGCTAAAAGAGTCCAGGAGCACTTGAGTCAACAGAATATTAATTAGTTGTCTCATGTGAACTAAATAGATAATAAATTATCTATAGTGTATATCCCATTTGGGAAGCACTCCAACCTAACATCTCCCTTTTAGTCAAGTTGGGGGCACTGAGTTTTTTAGTGTAGTTAAACGGCGGCCTCTTCAGTAGAGAAACTCCTTCTAATCCAGATAGCCTACTGGAGGGTGACGCCCATGTCTGAGATTCTATCAGGTTATAGCCTGCCTGTATTTGGCACAAAGCAGACTAAATAAGTATTTAGTAAGACATTCAATGTTACAACGTCTAAAGGCAATAACGCCATTAAGAGCACTCATAAATAATTCAAATGATGAGACTGAGTATTAAGACGAATGGCGGTTATACCTTAGACATATTGTTGTTCAACTCGCTCAGCATGTAAAAACATAGTGACAGTCTATGTGTCTTCTCCCGGGGTGCTGTTAGCCGCCATCCGTGTTGACTGACAAACGGTACTTTGAATTGATTAAGACTTAATAAGGAAATTAAATGAAAACTATTAGTAAGCTTGTTGACGATGCCCCTGTATCTCCAGAAATTGATGAAATTCAAATTAAGATAAGAAAAGCACTTAATGCACCTTTTACGCCAAATTTTTTTCAGGTGTGGACCATTTCACCTGAGTCGTTAAATGGTATATGGCCGGTAATGAACCATATTCTTACAAGTGGTCGAGTAGGACGAAAACTTAAAGAGATGATATTTGTTGCTATCTCATCATTAAGAGGTTGTCATTACTGTGAAGCTGCACATCACGCATTTTGCCTAGGTATAGGAGTTACATCTGAACAAATTGACAGTCTGATTAATAACTATACAGCTGACACTGACGACCCAAAGGAGAAAGCAGCCATTGATTTTGCTGTTAGGCTTGCAAAAGATTCCCACTCTTCAAGTGAACAGGATCTCAAGACTTTAAGAGAACTGGGATTTGATAATGAAGAAATCATGGAAATTATTGCTATGTCAGGTATGGGTGTTTTCTATACACATTTAGCAAATGCAACCAAAATAAATATTGATGAAGGGTTTATTAAGAAAATCTCAGGAAAATAACGTATTCAATATATGAATGTCCGCTTTTGGCACAAAGCAGACGTTCAGTATTTCCTCTTATTAATCCGTTATACACATACAAATCAAATAACCATTCGATCCTATAATAGTGAGATAACTATGGGTACGATAAATTGTGAAAATAACATTTAAAGGAACTGTAGTTTTCGTTTCAAAAGCCATAATTCTGGCTATGTTAGCTTGTATGGCGCTACTTTATGCTTGTAGTAGGGCCGAAATAAAAGAACGTGAATACGCTAATTATTCTGAAGTGAGATCTAAGGGCCAGCTAGGTAATTGGATACCAAAGTGGTTACCAAACTCAGCAATAGAAATTAGAGAAAAGCATAATGTTGATTCGACTACTATGTGGATGACGTACATATTTAATAAGGCTGATAACCATATTATTAGCAAGCACTGTACCTCTATGCTTCCCGGTGGAGTGTCATATCCAAGACTAGATATACTCCACCGAATAAACAACTTTAGCTGGCCTAAAGAGCTATTGGACGAGAGTAGCTACTTAGATTACAGATATAGGTACATTTTTTATATATGTGGCAGAAAGAATTCTGGTGAAATATATTGGATGGCGATCAAACCAGAAAATAAACAACTACGAGCTTATTTGTGGAGCCATTAATGTCTGCTTTTGGCACAAAGCAGACATTCATATTTAATTGGCTAATAACTACCAAACGAATAATTAAAGGTTTCTTGGAAGAATGGAATTACATAAAAATTTTGTAAAATAGCGAACAGCCCTATTAGAAAACCAAGAGCAATAGATATGTAGCTCCATGAAATAGCTTGCTTCCCTTTGTAAATACGGGCCCGAAAAGGAAGAATTGCGTCTGGGGGAGGATAGCGTTCAAGTTTAAGAGAACAATAACCCATACGAAACATGGATATAGCAAGATGTAGCAAATAGATTACGTATATAACATAAATGCCTATCATGAAATATTTTAAGAACACCATAAATATTTCTCTCTCTTCCGCAGTAGCATTTGAACCTGGTGCAATATTGGGCAATAGAAATTTAATGAGCACAGGAAACGCAATACAGAATGCGAAAAAGTAAAAATTTCTGATTTGAGCCTTTCGGTTTGGCTCATGGTATAACTCTTCACTCATGAGTTTGCCTTCTTACATAGTAAAACTACTGTGTATGTAATAACGGCAGCTAGCATTCCTAGATTGAATGTCTGCTTTTGGCACAAAGCAGACATTCATAATTAGATGAAAAACTTGTTATAACTATCATCTCTTTTTTAGAGATGTCGCTAGCTGGTTTTAATGAACTTCCTGATATAATAATTTTTTTCAGACTTAGAAGAGGTTACCTTAATGATTCTCCTCCTCCGCTAACTATTTCTCTAAATTTTTTATCAGCTAGTAAGTCTCTAGTAGCCTGAGCGAATGCCCTACGAATGACAAAATCCGCACCAATTGGCTGGTTCCAAACACTCTCCCCTGATCCTTCACCTGTTACAGTATGAATAATTGTTTTATCTAGAACCGAATATACTTGCCAGTTAATTTTTAGGAATGCTTTTGCCCCTACTGTTGCAGGGGCTCGAAATTCGCTAAATGGATAACAAATATTTATGTTCAATTCTTCAACTAATCCTGCAATAAGAATATCTGGTTTCCAAGTCGAAGAATCTTCAAATAATGCATCTGGGGTATTCCCCACAGTTTTAAACGAATAGTATTCCAGCTCTTCATTAAAAGTATCTGTAAGAGAATCTACATCTAAGTTAAAATGGTGCCCGACTCCCCATTCTATAATACCTGCCCAATCACAAATTGCTCCCATTTGATAGACGCCTAATTCCGTTCCTTGTTCCATTTTTACGACAATTTTCTTAAGTTGAATTGATTTACTATTTTCGCTTGCTTTTAGGCTTGGAACCGAGGTGACCTCAACTTCCCTAATATCAGATTTAATAAAACATCCAAATAAGAATAAGGGGAAAACTAGAATCACACATAATTTAAGAAGATTCATGGTTGTATACTCTTAAATCATTAATCAAGAATGAGGATCTGAAAACTCTCTAATAGCTTCAAAATCTCGTTTCAGCTCCTGAATGTCTACTTCTGGCACAAAGCTTACATCCACTAATGATGAGAAACTTTTATAGCTGCAAACTATAATTCATCAATTATCTCTGATCTTTTTAAGTTATATTCTTTTTCTGTTATTAGTCCAGATTGATAAAGCTTCTTCAGCTCCTGAAGCCTATATGCGGTACTTTTTACATTTAAATTGTTGCTTTCCTTTTGATATGCGGTACTTTTTACATTTAAATCGTTATTTTCCTTTTGTTTAGATATTTGATTTTTATCTCTGGATAAGGAACTTAATGGCCTATGAGGGAGTAATCTTTTTCTTAATCTTTGATCAAGTTGCTCAAATCTCTGTTTCGCTCTATCCGTCATATCAACTATCATTTGGTTGCCTTCTCCAATAGTTATTTGTTTTTTTATTAGCTTATCTGTTTGAGTATTTGATTCTGTAAAAGTCTCTACAAACACCATAGCAATGTCGGGATGTGCTTTCTTCATTTCATTAATTACAAGTTTTCTACATGGCTCTCTTAATTCCGCGTACTCTGATAGATCTTTTGATTCTTCCTCTGTAATATATCTGTTTATAGCTAGTTTTGTATCTTTGTTCGGATCGTTATGGGCTTCAAAAATAAAGATTCTTTTTAATCTTTTCCGTATCGGTGTATTGTCAGCAGTACTGTTCAGACAAGAAACATAATTATCAATTGCATCCTCAGTGTCATTGTTGATTCGAGCATACTCATGAGTGGCGCATCCTGAAAGGATATACAAACATACTAGTGCAGAAGTGAATATTTTCATGGCTAACCACCTAGACTATTACCATAAATAATATTGTAGTGTATCAGCAGATACTGGCTAAAACAGGTTAAATATTCACAATTAAGCGGTTACTGGCGAATGTCCGCTTTTGGCACAAAGCAGGCATTTAGCTATGGCATCAATAGCTGTCATATAATATTTGTTTATCTAGTATCTGGGGAGCCAAATCATGCAATTAGATTATGCTGTTTTGTGGGTTGAAAATGCAAATAGAGCGCTTGATTTTTATGTTAACGTTATTGGTCTTGAGCCAGTACGAGCAGAAGAATTTAAAACCGGTAAAGCCAGATTTCCCAGTGTTCGAATAAATGACGGTACGATTTTCGACATCATGGAGCGCAGTGAACTGTTGCCACTTGTTCAGAACTTTACAGGCAGTAGGGACGATGTTGGCGGCACTCCAATTAATCACTTATGTATCTCAATGAGTGCTTCTGAATACGAAGCTGTATTAAAGCGTTTGGTTGAACAAGGAGTGGAAGCTAAGTCTGGTGGTGAAGATGTGTTTGGAGCACAAGGGCAAGCTGTTCGTTCTACCTATTTAAATGATCCAGATAACAATGTCATTGAAATAAGGTTTTATAAATAAGAAAAACAAAATCTGAATGCCCGCTTTTGGCACAAAACAGACATTCAGTGTTTCTCTTAAATAACCCGATATAGAGTTATCCATTAAAGAATTGATTACTGGAAGGTTAATGCGCGTAGATATTGAAGAAGAGACTAAGCTAGAGGCTTTGATAAAGGATATTACTGCGGAATGGCCCTCAGGCTTCATTCCTCGTTTTATCTATTGCCTAGCTTATCTGAATGTACTTCTTTATTGTGGATATTACTTACTTTTTCTTTTTGGATTAGCAGATTGGCCTTTAAAGTGGCATCCTAATAAAGATGGTGGCCCATTAATGCTTGGTTTTGCTTGTTTCCTGCTTCCATCATTATCTTTGGCATTATTCTATTTTATACCCAGATTTGATTTTATGCGGATGACAGATGGCACAAGTCTTCCCAGTCGGATTTTTTTCTATACATTGAGTTTAATCATGAGCTGCGTACTTCTTTATGCATTTTATGTGGATATTCTCCCAGGATCTTTCAACTAAAAGTTAAGATCAAAATCTTAAATCCTAACCAACAACCCTCAATGTCCGCTTTTGGCACAAAGCTGACATTCGTTAGATCATTTTGTTTTAAGGTATTGGCCTACTATAAGGCTACTAACTTAAAATGACAAGGGCTTACATTTATGTAAGCCCTTGTTTTTCTGGTGGGTCGTGAGAGGATCGAACTCTCGACCTACGGATTAAGAGTCCGCTGCTCTACCAGCTGAGCTAACGACCCAGAATAAGGATGTTTTTTATAAAATAAGGTCGGTACGTATAGATAATAGTAAAGGGATATAATTGTAACCTGAAAAAACATGTAAAGTACCTTGGATAAAATAAGGTTCAATCAATTTGATTAAATCTGTTCAGTTAATAGTAACGGGGCAGCTTAATTTGCCGATTTTCCTGTTTCTGCTGAAATTAAGAACGGAGATTAGATCATGCTGGATTCATTAAAGCAATCAGGAAATTCTGTTGGACGCAAAACTGCTCAAACCTGGAAAGATTTACCTGAAGGTTGGCGTGAATTGTTATGTCAAAGTAACAATGCTCTTACCCATTTTTCCTATAGTAATAAAGACGGACAAACTCAGAATCAAGGACAAGATATTTTTCCGCATTGGAGCCTACTGGCTGTAGAGATTGAAGAATCCGATAAGGAGCTATTAGTAAAAATTGAGGTGCCAGGACTAGAAAAAGAAGATTGTCACCTCACTGTCCAGAGTAACAAACTCTGTCTTTCTGGTATAAAGCGTTTGGAACCTAGGGGCACCAAAAGTACCCGTCATGCTTCGGAACGCGCTTATGGATCGTTCCAACGTAATATTCTTTTACCTCTTGTTATTGATCAGTACAAAGCAAGAGCAAATTACAGAAATGGGGTGCTGACTGTATTATTTTTACCTAAAATGAATTGTAAGCCACCAATATCTATTCAGGTGTCATGAAATAAAAATTATTAGACTGTTTAGTATTCTAGTAGTTGCTGATCAGCGGCGAGAATTTAATAATTGAGTTTTAAATATGATCTTAAAGATCATCAGTATTAACTATAGCAGAATGTGTCTGGTCTATAAGGCTGGGATACTTATCCTGATAATAGGTTTTATTTGCCATTTCTCGGTAGCGGCTGAAGATAAAATACCTCAAAGTGAGAAGGAGAAAAAAATGACGACACTGACACTTACATCAGAATCTTTTTTCCAAAATGGAATGATTCCAATTCGCCACACTTGTGACGGTCAGGATACATCACCTGAGCTATCTTGGACTAAGATACCTGCAGGTACAAAAAGTTTGGTTTTGATCGTTGATGATCCAGATGCGCCTGATCCTGCTGAGCCTAAAATGACCTGGGTTCACTGGGTTTTGTACAACATGCCGCCCGATATTAACAGTTTGTCTGAAGGCGTATCAGTTGAAAGCCTTCCTTCTGGAACACTGGAAGGCATTAATGACTGGGAACGTACAGGTTATGGCGGGCCATGCCCACCAATTGGTACACACCGCTATTTTCATAAGCTCTATGCTGTGGACACAATACTACCTGACTTAAAACAACCCACAAAAGCAGTGTTGGAAGAAGCAATGCAGGGTCACGTAATAGAGCATTTTGAGTTAATTGGACTATACCAGCGTAGCGAGTAATTATTAATTACAATTAATTGTAATTTTTTAAGAAATATAAATACTGAGCTATTTACTTACGATAAAGTTTTTAAAGGATTAATTTGGAGGGGGTGGTGGATTTCCGGGAGGTGGTGGAGGGATATTCGTGTTTTGGTATCTGTTTCCACTCCTGACAGGATTTTCTATAACCTGACCATGTACAGGTACACGGTGGCCCTGAGCATACATACATTGCACATAGCTGTTGTCATAACGTTGTTGACCAATTCTTCCTGAAGCGCGAGCGCTGCGGGAGCCGATTAATCCCCCGCCAATCAGTCCCCCACCTGCACCAACAGCAGCGCCTCTTAAGGGAGATCCGCCTGCGGCTCCAATAAGTGCGCCTGCGGCTGCACCGACACCTGTTCCAATAGCGGCACTACCTGCACCACTAGTTAGAGTAGAACGATTTGGTGTAACGCCACCAACCTGATCAAGTGCAAACTGTCTGTACTGATAATCATCGATACGGAACTGGTTAAAATTTTTACCAGAACCTGGCAAGGCCATCACACTGGGTCCAGTTGGTATGCTCGCACATGCTGTAAGAAAGGAGGATGTCAACAGAACAAATAGGTAATATTTTTTTAGCATGATGGATCCTTATTGTGTGGTTGGTGCAATTGGTGCAATTGGTACAATTATAGGTTCAGTTGGTTCAATTGAAGCAGTTGATTCCTCTGATGGTACGTTTGATGTAGTGGGTGGCAAGGGAGCAACTGGTAACCAACCATCAGGGCATTTCTGGACATCCGGATAATAACCTTCCGGATTACTGCAATAATACCAATAGTTAGCTTGTGATTCTGTTGCTCCTTGTGCGTCATCTTCCCGTTGGATATATACAACGGGAGGATAATTATCACCATAATCACTATATCCATACCCACTATAATAGGGCCAATATCCGCCATATCCATAGCCACTATAGGGCCAGTATCCGCCATATCCATATCCATAGCCTAAGCCAAGGCCATAGCCTAAGCCAAGGCCATAGCCTAAGCCAAGGCCATAGCCTAAGCCAAGGCCATAATAGGGCCACCATCTGCCATAATGACGGTGGCCGCCTCTAAAGCCTCTGCCGTAATGACGATGACCGCCTCCTCTGAAAAAACCACGGCCTCCCCTAAAGCCTCGACTGCCTCCTCTGAAGCCACGTCCTCCCCTAAAGCCTCGACTGCCTCCTCTGAAGCCACGTCCTCCACTAAATCCTCTACTGCCTCCTCGGGCTCCTCCGCCACTTCTAGCACCGCCTCCCCGGCCCCCTCGTCGAGCAATTTGTGTGGCGCTAACTTTTTTACCAAAACCAATTTGTTTTTTACTACCTGAATAACCTTGAGTGTCACCTCTTGCATCCCGGTAATTGCCATAATTTGTGCCACGACTGAAACTCTGGCCGCCACTAATACTTCTTCTGTTAGATATGTTCCGGCTACGGTTTATGTTTCGACCGCCACTAATACTTCTTCTGTTAGATATGTTCTGGCTACGGTTTATGTTTCGACCGCCACTAATACTTCTTCTGTTAGATATGTTCTGGCTACGGTTTATGTTTTGACCAGCACTAATACTTCTTCTGTTAGATATGTTCCGGCTACGGTTTATGTTTCGACCGCCACTAATACTTCTTCTGTTAGATATGTTCCGGCTACGGTTTATGTTTCGACTAATATTTCTTGTTTGCCTTGCTCCAATTCTTCCACCTCTTCCCATGTGTCTGCCACCACTTCTAGCTCCACCACTTCTAGCTCCACCTCTTCCCATGTGTCTGCCGCCACTTCTAGCTCCACCTCGGCCACCACCTCGAGCACCACTTCGGGCACCGCCGCCACGCCCCCCACTTCGAGCACTGCCGCCCCGGCCCCCTCTTCTAGCAATTTGTACTCCGCTGACATAGGGTTGTCCTCCGCTGAATTGTGATCCTCCAGCAAGCTGGTTCCCTGTAGCAAGATGATCACTTCCATTGGTATGCCCAACCCCGCTGCGCGCTGCTGCCCATACTGATCCACTCATAACCGATCCAAGTAGGATGATGATAAAGCTCAATAATTTTATCTTTTTCATATCAACCTCCCCTGAAGGTTTAAACAAGGTGGGTCTAGTTTCCTGGCCACTCTGTCTAGTCAGCACAAGTTATCGTACAGGTTTTTGTTTTCATCTGAGTTATAAGGCTATTTCCTGATAAAAGTGGCCGATAGTGACATAACGCGTACAGGCCAACTTGGTTGTCATTTAGCAGAGCATTTTTCAATAACTAATCTTTGTTCTCAAAGTTATTATCTCAATTCAGGTAGTTAGGTAGGATTAGTGGAAGATATTTTTAATTAGCTTGGTAGCAAAAAGGCTTAATTCGGAAAATTTCCTAACGAGCATTTGATTGTTTTTTAAATGCTTTCAAATTAACTGCTGGCTTTGGCTTCCACCCAGTCTTACGATGTTCAGCTACGACATTTGTAAATATTCCACCACGTACATAGAATTTAGCAGTAAGGCACATATATTTAGGTCTTATAGCAGCTACCATATCATCAAGAATTTGGTTAGTGACGGATTCATGAAACGTATTTTTGTTCCTATATGACCAAATATATAGCTTAAGACTTTTAAGTTCAATACACTCTTTATCAGGGATATAATCTAGTATAAGAGTTGCAAAGTCTGGTTGTCCGGTTTTTGGACATAGGCAGGTAAACTCAGGAATTTCCATGTGAATATGGTAATCCCGTGTGGGAGTCGGGTTAGGGAAAGTTTCCAATTTCTTCGTAGGCTTTATTGGCATTCTCTTATCCTGGGCAAATCGGTTAAAATATCCTACTTATTATGCGTGTTTTTCGGAATGTATTTTATATAAGACTTTTATTTCGATCTTTCAGTCTCATCCAATTATAACTGGTTACAGGCAATAAATTGCGTCTCTCCCATATCAAACTTGCTGGCTTTAAAACTTTCGTTGATCCAACTGTTATTCCTGTTCCTAGTGACTTGGTAGGAGTTGTAGGTCCCAATGGCTGTGGAAAATCTAATGTGATTGATGCGGTTCGCTGGGTGTTAGGTGAATCAAAAGCATCTGCCCTACGCGGTGAATCTATGCAGGATGTAATTTTTAATGGATCAGCTAATCGTAAGCCTGTAGGGCGTACAAGTGTAGAATTAATCTTTGATAATAGTCTTGGTAAGGCAGGGGGACAATGGTCGGATTATGCAGAGATCTCTATCAAACGAGTACTGCTGAGGGATGGCGATTCAACCTACTATATGAACAATATTCATGTCCGCCGACGTGATATTGCTGATGTTTTTCTTGGGACTGGCATAGGTAATCGTGGTTATGCAATTATTGAACAGGGCATGATTTCACGAATAATTGAGGCAAAACCGGAAGAGTTGCGTGTATTCCTGGAAGAAGCTGCCGGAGTTTCTAAATACCGTGAACGTCGTCGTGAAACTGAATTGCGTTTGGCTGATACCAGAGAGAATCTTTTACGCGTAGACGATATCTGCCAGGAATTGGAGAAACAGTTACAGCACTTGGAAGAGCAGGCAGAGGTCGCCGGTAAGTTTAAAGACATGCAGAGTCAATTGAGTACAGCACATAATTTATTATGGCTAGCACGCAAACAAGAAGCAGTGTCTCAGTGTCTTCGTAGGGAAAGAGAAGTTCAGCGATTGGAATTGGAATTAGAAGCAGAAACTTCATGTCTTCGTGATACAGAGAAACGCCTGGAGGAGGGCCGTGCAAAACATTACGCGGCTAGTGACAGCTTGCATGAAGGGCAGGGAGAATTATATGCCGCTAATGCTGAAGTGGCGCGGATCGAGCAGCAAGTAGAACATCTGCGGGAGAATCAGCAACGTATTGAACAGCAAGTTACAGTAACCAGGAATCAGATTAATCATCATGAAGAACAGAAGAAAAGTTCTACTGAGAACTTAGATCAATGGTGCAAAGAACTTGAAAAGGCAGGCCTAGATTTAGAAGGTAGTAAAGAAAAAACTAAAGCAGAAAATGAGAAGTTGCCACAAACGGAGACAGTTTTTCGTTTGTGCCAGGAAAAGTTAAGAGAAGCTCAACGTAGCTTGCTTCTGACTGACCAGTCTAAGCAGTTGGAAGAAAGTAATCGTACGCATGCTGAAAAATCTTTGCAGCAATTGGAATCACGTAGAGAAAAACTTATTGAGGAGAAAGAGGCGCTACCACAGCCTGATGGTTTGGAGCTATCTCGATTGCAAAGAGAGGTAGAAAGTGCCGTGGTCGAATTGAAAAATAAACAGGACTCACTAGCTCAAACTGATGAGCAGCTTCTTAAGACGGAAGAAATCAAACGTGAAATTACACGTGAAACACAAAAACTAGAACAGCAGATTACTAAAATGGAGGCTCGATCTTCGGCTCTGGAGCGTCTTCAGCATCGACTTGAGGATAATGAAGGACTAAGCGAATGGCTTGCAAAATACAAGCTAGATGCATTACCACGTTTATGGCAGAACATTCAGATTGATAAAGGATGGGAAGATGCCCTGGAATCAGTATTACGGGAACGCCTTAATAGCTCTTCACTTGAACGCCTAGAGATCGCACAGGACTGGATAGAAGACTCTCCTCCTGGAAAATGGACATTATTTGAAACCATGGATTCAGAAGAACAACAGTTGAATGATGAGACATTGCATGGGAAGGAGGACTGGAAATCTTTAGAAGGATATCTTACTTGTGAAAATACAGGGATAAAATCTGTGTTAAAGGAATGGCTGAGAGGAATCTTTGTTGTAGAAAGTATACAAGATGGTCTCCTGCAACGGACAAAGCTTGCTCCTGGTGAAATGTTAGTGACACGAGAAGGGCATTTCTTTACTCAGCATAGCCTTACATACTATGCTCCTGATTCACAATTACATGGAGTTCTAGCACGCCAGAGAGAAATAACTCAGATCAAAACAGATTTAGAAGAACAAAGAGATAGCCTTACTAAACAGAAATCCAGGCTGGTCATCGTTGAAGAAGACAGTAACAAATTGGGAGCGTTAATTACGCAATTACGTCTTGATAGTGAAGAGCTTCAGCATCATCATCATGATTTACAGATGAAGACATTGAAACTAACACAATTAGCAGAACAATCCGGCCAGCGTGGCGACCAGATCCTGGTTGAATTGACGGGGATTAAACAACAGATTGATGTAGAGGACTCTCAAAAACAAAATTCTGAAAAGAAATTAGTTGAATATCAGGGCCAGGTTTTGGTTCTGCAAGGAAAGGTGAAGAAGGAGAAGGAAGAAGAAGAGATTGCTGAGCAGGCTCTTAATAATCAACGGCAATTTGTACAAAATGTAATGAAGGAAATGCAGGAAGCTGAGTTTTATGAAAAAACATGTCAAAGTAAAATTGCCGAGATAGAGAACACGATTCTTAGTATTAATGAGAGTTTTGCTGAACTCAGAGTAAGTCTGGAGAAGCTAGAGTCAGAGCAAGATAGTTTTGATGAATCTTTATTAAACAGTCAGTTACAAGAGTGGTTAGTGCTGCGTGAGCAACGAGAACTTTTTCTTACAACTGCACGTAGCACTCTGGAAGATGCAGCTAAAGAATTACAGGAGATAGAACAAGAACGTATAGCCTCCGAGCAGAAATTGCATCCTTTGCGTGAGTCAATAAGCCAGGCACTCCTTAAAGAACAAGAAGCGCATATTGTAGAGAAACAGTTTGATGAAAAATTAAAAGAAGCGGGAGCTGATGAAAAAGAATTACTTCAGGTATTAGGTAAGACAAGACCCTCTAGAATACAGTCCGATATTGATCAGCTTAATACTGAGATTGAGAGTTTGGGCGCAGTTAACCTTGCTGCTTTGGAAGAACTACAAACATCACAAGAACGTAAAGTTTACCTTGATTCACAATTTAAAGATTTACAGGAAGCAGTTGAAACTCTGGAAAATGCTATTAGACGGATAGATAGGGAAACTCGTGAACG
Organism: Nitrosomonadaceae bacterium; assembly: GCA_965205785.1. Classification (GTDB taxonomy): domain Bacteria; phylum Pseudomonadota; class Gammaproteobacteria; order Burkholderiales; family Nitrosomonadaceae; genus BJGV01. The sequence goes on along the minus strand of OZ242188.1, from coordinate 430,004 downwards.
ATTGTTGGAAACTTTTGAAAAGGTAAACGGTCATTTGGACGAGATGTTTCCCACTATATTTGGTGGTGGAAAAGCTAAGCTAGTATTAAGTGGGGAGGAGATCCTTGATTCAGGCGTGCAAATCAATGCACAGCCACCAGGAAAGAAAAACAGTTCCATTCATTTGTTATCAGGTGGAGAAAAGGCGTTAACAGCATTGGCGCTGGTATTTTCTTTATTCAAGCTTAACCCTGCCCCATTTTGCCTTTTGGATGAGGTGGATGCACCATTAGATGACACTAACACTGAGCGTTTCTGCGATTTATTAAAAAAAATGTCAGATCAGACACAGTTTGTATTTGTTAGTCACAATAAAATTACCATGGAACTGGCACAACAATTAATTGGCGTCACAATGCAGGAACAAGGTGTGTCACGAATAGTCTCTGTAGATATTGAGGAGGCTGTTAAGCTTAGTGAAGTGGCGGAGGCTGGATAATAATGTATAGGTCGAATGTATATGAGTGACTTACAAATTAACTTAATTGTTATTGGAATTATAATAATTGGAGGTGTTGTTTTCTATAATTGGATGCAACATCGTCGTTATCAACGTAGTACAGAGAAAGCATTTAAGAATAAGTATGAGGATGTTTTACTGGAAGCGGAAAAAACGACAGAAGAAAAAAGAGTTGAGCTGCAAATAAATAAAGAAGTGACGGGAGATTTTCGGGTAGAACCAAGTATAAAAGAAAAAGAGATAGTTAAATCTGATAGTAAACCTGAACAAAAACCCTTGAATACAACTAATGAACTGGCTAGACCAGTAGAAGTTTATAGTAATGGCGTAGTAGATTATGTGGTGAGTATCCAACCTGAAAACTCAGTTACTGTTTCAGATCTCGCAGAAATTTTACAAAGGAAGGTTGATTTTGGGAAACCCGTGCGTTGGTTTGGACAAAAGAATACAGGTACATTTTGGGAACAAATCACAATGGAATCTGATCCAAAAAGTGATTACACAGGTTTAAGAGCCTGTTTGCAACTTGCTGATCGATCTGGTCCTGTGAGTGAAGTTGGTTTATCAGAGTTTCGTGACATGGTGCAGAGCTTTGCAGAATTAATCAATGCAGTTGCTGATACTCCTGATATCGGAGAAGCACATTCTCATGCGGTATTACTTGATCAATTTTGTGCAGAAGTAGATGTCATGATTGGAATCAATGTTATCAGTAAAGATGGTGGTGCATTCACTGGAACCAAGATTCGAGCTTTAGCAGAAGCATCTGGATTCAAGCTTGAAGGGGGAGGAGTTTTTAGCTTTCGAGAAGGAACCGACGATGCTAAATTTACCCTTAATAATTATGAATCTACACCATTTCTACCTGATAATATTAGAACGCTTACTACTAATGGTGTTACATTTTTACTTGATGTTCCCAGAATTAAAAATGGTGAAAGAGTATTCGATCAAATGACGCATCTTTCCAGGATTTTTGCAACTACCTTGGGTGGTATCATGGTTGATGATAATCAAGTTCCCTTAAGTGATAGTGGAATAGATAATATTAAACACAAATTAAATGGAATTCAGTCTGTAATGAAATCACGGGATTTTCCTGCCGGAGGCGAGATAGCGCAGAGATTATTTGTGTGAATGGGCATTCTAGAAAACATTTCTAAGAATACGCGAACTGAGTTAATCAGCAAGCTTAAGCCTTTCCAGGAAAATCTTGAAAAGTTTAGGGAAGGTTTAAGAAGGAATCCTTCAAATGATCAGTTGCAGACCGGTCTATCAGAAATTCTTAGAAAGATAATTGAAATACATAATTATATGTATTCAGTTCTGGATACTCCGAGTATTCCAGACTCGGAGTATGACAGACTTTTTCTTGAATTGCAGAGATTAGAGCATCGTTATCCTCATCTCGTTACATCTCAATCCCCAACACAGCGTGTAGGCGCTACTCCTCTTGTTAAATTTTCCCAGGTTACTCACCGTTTACCTATGCTTTCTCTTAGCAATGAGTTTGATATGGCTTCAGTAGAAGCATTCGACCGGCGTTTAGGTGAAAAATTGGGAACTGATAACATTGAATATGAAGTAGAGCCTAAATTTGATGGTCTTGCGGTTAGTCTCTGTTATGAAAATGGGATTTTTACTACAGGTGCTACCAGAGGTGATGGAGAAACAGGAGAGGATGTCACATTAAATTTACGTACAATTAAGTCAATTCCTTTGCGTCTACATGCCAGTGCGCACAACAATACCCCGGCTTTACTTGAAGTACGTGGCGAAGTTTTGATGCTGAAAGAAGACTTCAAAGAACTTAATCAGTATCAGCGTAAAAAGAATGAAAAAGTATTTGTAAACCCTCGTAATGCAGCTGCTGGTTCTTTGCGCCAGCTTGATCCTAAAATTACTACTACTCGCAGGCTTACTTTCTTTGCTTATGGGATTGGTGAATATAAAGGTGAGGGAATACCTCGTGACACACATAGTAATATGATGAGATGCATTGCTTCTTATGGATTTCCAATTGCGAAAGAATGTGATGTTGTACGTGGCGTAGCAGAATTATTAACATATTATAAAAAGATACTAGATTCCCGTGAACAATTACCCTATGACATAGATGGAGTAGTTTATAAGGTTAATAGTATTGCACAGCAGGAAAGACTGGGATTTATTTCCCGCGCACCCCGTTTTGCTATAGCACACAAATTTCCTGCGCAAGAGGTTATAACTAAATTATTGGGGATTGATGTACAAGTAGGTAGAACAGGTGTCCTGACACCGGTTGCTAAACTGAAACCAGTTTTTGTCGGTGGCGCTACCGTGACCCAGGCAACGCTACATAATGAAGATGAAATAAAACGAAAAAATGTAATGATTGGCGATAGCGTTATTGTACGAAGAGCAGGAGATGTAATTCCTGAAGTAGTAGGAGTAGTGATGGAACGCCGCCCAGATAATGCTAGTCAATTTATTATGCCCGATTGGTGTCCAGAGTGTGGAGCTAAAGCAGTACGAATGCCTAATGAAGCAGTAGTACGTTGTTCTGGAGGCTTGCTTTGTCCGGCACAAAAAAAGCAGGCAATTATACATTTTGCATCACGCCGTGGTATGGACATTGAAGGTTTGGGAGATAAACTAGTAGATCAATTGGTAGACACTGATTCAATCAGAACCCCTGCAGATCTTTATTCACTTGATGAAAGTAAGCTTATTTGCTTGCCCCGTATGGGGAAGAAGTCTGCCAGCAACTTACTGGAGTCTCTTGGAAAGAGAAAAAACCCTACACTGGCACAGTTTATATATGCACTTGGTATTCCCAATGTTGGCGTGACAACCGCCAGAGAATTAGCTAGATTCTATGGTAGTTTCAGTAGGTTACAGGAAGCAGATGTAGAGGCCTTACAAAAGATTCCAGATGTTGGTTTGATAGTGGCTCAAAGCATTGTGGATTTTTTTGCAGAAAAGCACAATATCAATATTATTAAGAAATTATTTTCAGTTGGCATTGAATTGAAAGAAAATATCGATGTACAACAAACTCAGGGAAACGATAAAAAAAAATTAATCACTGGAAAAATATTTGTTTTAACTGGAACCCTATCAAACTTATCTAGAGAAGATGCAAAAGATAGGATTGAAAATTTGGGAGGTAAAGTGACTGGCAGTGTTTCAATAAAAACAAATTATGTAGTAGTTGGTGTTGATCCAGGTGGTAAGTATGACAAGGCGCTTGAACTGGGGGTAGATACTTTAAATGAGGCGGAGTTGTTGGAATTACTGCAACATTAGGAGGATACTATGTATTTAGATTATCAATATACGCAACGTTTTTATGCTTACTTCAGAAGAAGCAGGACAAGTACTCGATACTGCTGAGCAGATATACTCAGCGGCAGTTGTATCAGAAACCGTACAGCGATTAGCTACAGATATCACTGATTCGCTATCCGGGCAATACCCGCTGGTATTAAGTGTAATGGGTGGAGCAGTTGTTTTTACCGGACAATTATTACCATTGCTGGAGTTTCCGCTTAGTTTCGATTATTTACATGTATCTCGTTATAACGATAAAACTAAAGGTGGAAAAGTTGATTGGAAAGTGGTGCCTCATACAAGTGTAAAGGATAGAGTAGTGTTAGTATTGGATGATATTCTTGATGAGGGAATTACACTTGCTTCAATTCGTGAACGTATAATGGAAAGTGGTGCGAAGGCGTTCTACAGTGCTGTTTTTGCAAATAAGGATATTGGTAAATCAAAACCTATTAAAGCTAACTTTGTGGGGGTTACACTACCTGATCGATATGTTTTTGGATTTGGAATGGATATATATGGCTCATGGAGAAATTTACCCGCAATTTATGCGGTTAAAGAATAAGGTTGTATTTTTATAATTTTTTATCTTGATATCACATAAAATATGTTTGCAATAATTGGTGGCTCAGGCATGGCACAACTTTCCTGTCTTAAGATATCTCATCGAGAAATAGTAAGGACACCATATGGTGAGCCATCAGGTCCTCTTACTTTTGGTAAGATTAATAAATATGAAATTGTATTTTTGGCTCGTCATGGTCCTGGACATAATATTCCACCTCATGCTGTGAATTATCGCGCCAACCTTTGGGCATTAAATTCGCTAGGTCCTTCTCGGGTAATATCGGTTGCATCAGTGGGTGGTATTCGCTCAGATCTGACTCCCGGGAAAATTGTTATTCCTGACCAGATTATTGATCATACCTACGACCGAAAGTTTACATATTTTGAAGATACTGAGAAGCCTATTACTCACATTGATTTTACAGAGCCATATTCTGCGAAAACACGTGAGTACATAATAAAAGCGGCAGAGCTAGAGAATGAGGAAATAATTGATGGGGGGGTCTATGCGGCAATGCAAGGTCCGCGACTGGAAACTTCTGCTGAAATAAATAAACTTGAGCGTGAAGGTGGTGACATGGTTGGTATGACCGGAATGCCAGAAACAGCACTCGCAAAAGAATTAGGTTTGCAATATGCAGCTATAGCTGTGGTAGCAAATTATGCGGCAGGCCGAGGGACAAACAAACATGCTATTCAATTGGAAGATGTTTCTGCTGTATTAGATCATTCAATGATAGGTGTTCGAAAGATTATTGAACGTGTGGTAGAACTCAATGGCGATTAGACCTGTTCTTAAAATGGGTGATGCAAGCTTGTTGGAGGTAGCAGAGAGGGTAGAAAAATTTGATACGCCTGAATTAAAATCTCTGATTCAAGATATGCATGACACTATGGAAGCTGAAGATGGTGCGGGACTAGCGGCACCTCAGATTAGCGTTAATTTACAAGTGGTTATATTTGGTGTGAAAAAGAATGTACGGTATCCTGGTGCTGAAGATGTACCTTATACTGTACTTATAAACCCTGTAATTAAACCTCTTACACAAGAAACAGAGGAAGATTGGGAGGGTTGTTTAAGTGTTCCTGGTATGCGAGGTATGGTTCCTCGTTTCTCCAAAATTGATTATCAGGGTTACGATCAATATGGAAATTTTATAAATAGAAATGTAGATGGGTTTCACGCTCGTGTGGTGCAACATGAGTGTGACCACTTACAAGGGATACTCTATCCTATGCGCATTACTGATTTTCGTACATTTGGTTTTACAGATGTATTATTTCCAGATCAAAGATTAATGGTGGAGTAGTCAGGAAATAATTATTTAGGGCTTTACCACTACCAATATTACTACTGCAATCAGAATTACAATTGGAATTTCATTGAACCAGCGATAGTAAATATGTCCATGCCGATTCCGGTCCAGCTTGAAGTCAGTAAGTAACTTGCCGCAGTAGAAATGGTAGGCAACCAATATTGCAACCAAGGTAAGTTTAGCGTGGAGCCAGCTGCCAGAGATACCATAACCTAGCCATAGCCACATACCGAACATAATGGTTAGTACTGCACCGGGCGTCATAATCCCATAATATAGTTTGCGCTCCATTATTTTGAAACGTTCAATACTGGGAAGATCATCACTCATAGCATGATAGACAAATAGTCTTGGCAGATAAAAGAGCCCGGCAAACCATGTAACCATGAATATAATATGTAGCGATTTTATCCAGAGCATTTAATTTCCTATTTGTCCAAAGTGGATAATTATAGTAGAGGTAGGTTTATTTTTCCTGCTATTGATTATATCGGGATTCGGTTTTTTAAAATAAAAAGAATTAGACAATGAGAAACGATACAAAAATGATTAAAACAAGAGCTGCGGTTGCATGGAGTCCAGGCCAGCCATTGAGTGTTGAAGAGGTTGATCTGATGCCGCCACAAAAAGGTGAGGTGTTAGTTCGAATAGTAGCCACTGGCGTATGCCATACGGATGCATATACACTTTCCGGAAATGATCCAGAAGGTAAATTTCCCACTATTCTCGGGCATGAAGGTGGTGGTATCGTCGAGGCTTTAGGTGAGGGAGTTACCAGTGTTTCCATGGGCGACCATGTAATACCGCTTTACACTCCAGAATGTGGAAAATGCAAATTTTGTAAGTCAGGTAAAACTAACTTATGTCAGGCTATTCGCATAACCCAGGGGCAGGGACTGATGCCTGATGGCACAACACGTTTTTTTAAGGATGGAAAGCCTATCTTTCATTATATGGGTACATCAACTTTCTCAGAATATACTGTGGTGCCAGAAATTTCATTAGCAAAAATTAGTAAACTCGCACCGTTAGATAAGGTTTGTCTACTTGGTTGTGGAGTAACTACAGGTATGGGTGCTGTTACCAATACTGCAAAAGTAGGAGCGGGTGATACTGTAGCTGTTTTTGGTCTTGGTGGCATTGGACTATCAGTGATAATTGGTGCAGTAAAGGCTAATGCCGGGCGTATCATAGCAGTTGATAATAATCCGGCTAAATTTGAAGTTGCACGTCAGCTTGGTGCCACCGATGTTGTGAATCCAAAAGAGCATACTAAACCGATTCAGGATGTAATTATAGAAATGAGTTGTGGAGGTGTGGATTTTTCTTTTGAATGTATTGGAAATGTTAACGTGATGCGTTCAGCTCTTGAATGTTGTCATAAAGGTTGGGGAGAATCTGTAATTATTGGTGTTGCTGGTGCTGGAGAGGAAATATGTACTCGCCCGTTTCAGTTGGTAACTGGACGTGTATGGCGAGGTTCAGCTTTTGGTGGGGTGAAAGGCCGTACCGAACTTCCTGGATATGTTCAGCGTTATCTGGATGGAGAGTATGAGCTTGATACCTTCATTACTCACAATTTGAGATTAGATGAAATAAATAGAGCATTTGACCTGATGCATGCAGGAGAGTCTATCCGCACGGTAATTAATTTTAAGAAATAATTTAAATGTATTTTTTCCTAAATTTTTCTTTGTAATATAGTTTTCCAGGCGTTTAATTTTTGATTATATGTCAAAGTTGCATGTGCAGGACTCGTTGACGGAAGACGTGTATAGCGTATCAAATTAGGTTTAAGCATATGTAGAGCAAGCTTATTAAAGTATTTTTCAGCAATTGTTCCGTTAAAAAAAATATCTGTAATATTTTTATGGGTAGAAAGGAATAGTCTGAAATTGTTCGGACATACCGAGGTTTTATCAATATCAGAGTCAAGGCTACTTTCACGTATACATGAAGCAAGAACATCCCACAGTGCTATGCCATTGGACTTTAGTATTTGGATTCTCTGTGTATAGGGAAGAGTTTGAGTAGCGCCAATTAAATCCCCCATAATTGACCAGAAAGCATTGCGACTATGTGCGTAGTATTGTTTTGTTAACAGAGACGTCTTACTGGGCATACTTCCCAGAATAAGGATATTAGCTTTTGAATCTTCAATTGGAGCAAAACTTTTAATTAATGATTTCTGCGGATATCTCACAAAATTTTTGCTCAGTCTTCATTTGTGAGATATTTGGCCACAACAGATTCAAGAGATACTGATGATGAAGCACCATTGCTCAGTTGTTGTAATGCTTCTAGATCAGACTTCCAGGCAATATCCCCAGAGGCAAGAATGCATACACAATCTGGCTCATAAGATGTAGAGAGTTTGTTTTCTTTCAAGTAGTAAAAATTCTTACTAGACTCCGAAGGATAAGCATGCATTAACGGCGGTATATCATTCGGTTTGAACCAGAGTTTGATTTCTCGTTCTGCATCATCGTCTGTTGCAGAAGCGTGGATAAGATTATCCATGCGTTCACCAATTACATTATTTTCAGTATCTTTGAGAGGAACTACTGTTCCCAGGGAACGGATACATCCTGGTTTTTTAACTCTGGCTTCGAGGGGATTCGTTGGACCTACAATCGATCGTATCTTTTTTATTGCATCCGGGCCTTGATAGACAATTGCAATTACTCTTTGCTTCATTGGTTCAGCAGCATAGTGAATACGACCCCTGATATATTCCAAAAGCTCAGGAAAAAAATTCTTTTCTCGATGCTCAGCATAATGTTCTTCGGCAGTCATTCTACTAACATTTACGACCTTGGCTCCGCATAAATGCAATCCTGTGTGAAATTCTGAAAGCGTAGAAAGGATATAGCCTGTTGAAGAATTTTTAAGTGCATCCGGTTTAATGAGCACGAGAGTCTGTTCGAGTTTGCTTTCATCCATAAGATTTTCCTTAATTATTTAACTTCTTCTTTTACAATGTTCATTTGTAGTTTGCTAAAGTTGCATTTAGAGCAGGCATCAGAATCAAACCGAGTAGTATACATGGAAAAACTGTAGATCTACGGGTTATAAACCCATTGATTTAATAATCCGCGAGCAGCATCCGTAATTTCTGATGCTGTTATCCCTACCGGACCACCTATTTGCTCTAGTAGCTCATCTGCAGCAGCGCCATGCAGGAAAACTGCCAGTAACAGTGCATTTTCCATAATTATCCCTTGTGTTAGCAGAGCACCAATAATGCCAGTTAATACATCACCTGTTCCGGCACTACTCAGACCCGGATTGCCACTAGTGTTTATGTAATATTTTCCGTCGGGTAGCACACATATACTACCTGCACCCTTTAGTACCGCATAACAGTTAAAACGTTCCGCCAGGTTTTTTATTGTTTCTACACGGTTATTTTGAACTTCAGTAGAAGAGATACCAAGAATTCTTGCGGCTTCCGCAGCATGGGGTGTAAGTACAGTATGTGCTTTACGGTTAATTAATATATTTGCAAGCTTCGGATTAGCTGAAATAAGATTCAATGCGTCAGCATCCAGCACTAATACTTTGGTAGATTTAAGTGCACAGTCAACCCAGAAATAAGCATCAGAATTCATTCCTAACCCTGGTCCAATAATTAGACAGTTTAGATGATCGATCTTAAATAGCTCATGAGGAGAACGGAACATTAATTCGGGTTGTATCGGATCAACTCCAAGCTCATTGTCAGTAATCAAGCCAAGGTATACACGCCCCGCACCTAATTTTAGCGCTGCTGTTCCTGCAAGGAGTGCTGCACCTGTCATTCCGTCTGAACCACCAATAATTCCGACACTACCAAACATACCTTTATGACTGTTAGCAAGGCGGGGCGGTGGTAGTAATTTGCATACGTAATTTTGATCTAAGATCCATGATTGAGGTTTTAACAGAGCAGATGTATCAATATCAAGATTACGTAAAATAACTTCTCCACAATATTCCGTTCCATGGTGGGTCAGAAGACCGGGTTTCAAGCCAATAAATGTAACAGTGATTTTGGCATTAATTACTGAGCCGCATATCCGACCGCTGTCACTACTCAGACCACTAGGAATATCTAGTGCAAGTACAGGCAGATTCATGTGATTTATCACATGAATCAGTTCATAGTATTGGCCTTCCAGGTCTCGTGAAAGGCCAATACCAAATAATCCGTCTACTATTGCATTCCAGTCATTTTTAGCTGGAATTTCAGAAAATATCTTGCCACCTGAAGCAATCCAGGCATCCATTGCATTCTTTGCATCTTCAGATAATTCGGCGGGAACTCCCGTAAATACCAGGGTGACTTTGAACCACCATTCTCGTAGATATCGAGCAACAACAAAAGCATCACCACCATTATTACCAGGACCTGCAAATACCAGAACTTTATTTCTTTCACTGGTTAGGAGTTTATCCCGCACCACTTTTGCTGCTGCCAGACCGGCTTTTTCCATTAAACTTGTAGAAGTGAGAGAATCAGTAGCAAGCTGTTCAATTTTACGGATTTCAGTAGTGAGATAGATTGGGGTGTTTTTATTCATGTAATTAATTATCAGGGTAACTGCTTTTAAGACTGTGGATAGTGAGCCTTCTCGTGTAAAATTATGTTTTCTATTTCAATGTTACATTTTATCTAATGCTTCGATTCCGTGGGGGTAGTGCACTATCTCCCTTTCGTCTGGAGAAATTAGCAGACGCAATCAAAATATTTGCCCCACAAGTTTCCCACATTTCTGCCGAGTATTGGCATTTTTGCTCAGAAGTGCGTAGTTTGCGGGAAAATGAAACTTTTATTCTTGAAAAGTTGCTTACCTATGGTACAGCAGCACAGGAGAATACGCCTTCTTCTGGCGAATTAATACTAGTTTTACCTCGTTCCGGAACCATTTCCACTTGGGCATCAAAAGCAACTGATATTGTCCATCAATGTGGATTAGAGATGATCGAAAGATTAGAGCGTGGCATAGCCTTTTATATCCAATCGTCCGGAGAGGGGCTTTCAGTTGAAGAGAGAGCCTTGTTACTACCATTGATTCATGACCGAATGATTGAAGCAGTATTTGACTCATTTAGTGATGCAGAAAACTTATTTCGGTATATAGATCCTGTTCCTCTGAACATAGTTGATATACAGGTAGATACATTAGAGATGCTGCAACAAGCTAATAATGAAATGGGTCTTGCTTTATCTTCTGACGAAATTAAATATCTTTCAGATCATTATTCACAAATTGGACGTAATCCTACCGATGTGGAGTTGATGATGTTTGCTCAGGCTAATTCAGAACATTGTCGCCACAAAATTTTTAATGCAGACTGGGTGATAGACGGTAAGCCTCAGTCTAAGTCGTTATTCTCAATGATACGTAATACTCATGAACTGCATCCACAAGGCACGGTAGTAGCTTATATGGATAATTCTTCTATTATTGAAGGGGCCAAAATTGCTCGCTTTTATCCGGAGAAAGAAAATTGCTACACATATTCCGTGGAGCATACACATATTCTGATGAAGGTAGAAACCCACAATCATCCCACTGCTATATCTCCTTATCCGGGTTCTGCCACTGGAGCAGGAGGAGAGATTCGTGACGAAGGAGCGACTGGTCGAGGTGCAAAGCCAAGAGCTGGATTAACTGGCTTCTCAGTCTCAAACTTACATATTCCTGACTATATTCAACCTTGGGAGAGATACAAGGAATCAGGGAAGATACATTCATACGGTAAGCCCTCACGTATCTCATCGGCCTTACAAATTATGTTAGAAGGGCCAATTGGGGGTGCTGCATATAACAATGAATTTGGTCGTCCTAATTTGGCTGGATATTTTCGCACTTTTGAGGAGCTAGTTAGGAATGAGATGCGTGGTTATCACAAACCTATTATGTTGGCAGGAGGAATCGGGCACATTTCTAGTCATCATTCATTCAAGGAAGAATTTCCATCTGGTGCGCTATTGGTTCAATTAGGTGGACCAGGGATGTTGATTGGACTAGGTGGCGGTGCTGCCTCAAGCATGGATACGGGTGACAATGAAGAAAATTTGGATTTTAATTCAGTACAACGTGGGAACGCAGAGATGGAGCGGCGTGCACAGGAAGTAATAGACAGATGTTGGCAAATGGAGAGAACAGGAAGGAACCCGATTCTTTCAATTCATGATGTTGGCGCAGGTGGATTGTCTAATGCTCTACCAGAGTTATTGCATGGTTCGCGACGTGGTGGGGATATTGATTTACGAAAAGTTCCTTTGGAAGAGCATGGCATGTCCCCAATGCAAATTTGGAGTAATGAAGCACAAGAGCGATATGTACTAACAATCTTGCCAGAATCTCTTGAATTATTCAGGGAAATTTGTAAGCGCGAGCGTTGTCCATTTGCAGTAGTAGGAGAAGCGACAGAGAAAGAACAACTTTCTGTTACTGATTCAATTTTTGATAATCATCCGGTTGATATGGAAATTTCAGTATTACTTGGGAAATCTCCAAAAATGAAGCGTGAGGATACTCATATTAAGAAACTATCGGTACCACTTAATATGACAGAGTTGGATTTAAAAGAATGTGTATATAGGGTGCTACGCTTACCTGTAGTAGCTGATAAAACTTTTCTCATAAGTATTGGTGATCGCAGTGTCGGAGGAGTGACTGTACGTGATCAGATGGTGGGTCCATGGCAGGTTCCTGTAGCGGATGTGGCAGTGACTGCAATGGGTTACCAGACTTATCAAGGTGAAGCTTTTGCTGTAGGCGAGAAGGCACCGATAGCTCTACTTAATCCTGCATCAGCAGCACGTATGGCGGTAGGTGAGGCTATTACAAATATAGCTGCCACATTGATTGAGAATATTGAAGAAATAAAACTTTCAGCTAACTGGATGGCTGCAGCTGGACATCCTGGTGAAGATGCAGGATTATTCGATGCAGTTCATGCTATAGGTATGGAGCTTTGCCCACAGTTGGGCATCAGTATTCCTGTAGGTAAAGATTCGATGTCAATGAAAACAGTATGGGAAGAAAAATATGACAACATGCAGTGTAGTACCAGGAAAGAAGTAACCTCACCTTTATCCCTAATTATCTCTGCTTTTGCAAGAGTCACAGATGTTCGAAAAACACTTACGCCACAATTACAAACTGATTTCGGTGAAACAGAGTTGATTTTAATTGATTTTGGAGCAGGCAGGTGTCGGCTTGGAGGTTCTGCACTGGCGCAGGTCTTCAAGCAAATAGGAGATATTGCACCTGATCTTGTAGATTCAGATGATGTAGAAAAACTTAAAGGGTTTTTCTCTGCTATCCAGCAATTAAATAAAGAAAATAAAATATTAGCTTATCATGACCGTTCAGATGGAGGATTATTTTCAACGTTATGTGAGATGAGTTTTGCTGGTCACGTGGGTATATCCGTAAATTTGGATCAACTTTGTTTCGATGTGCTTGCTAACGATGTAGATGGGTATGAAATGAAGCAAGAAATATTAAGCGGAAGATTCCTGGAGCGTACTATTTCAGTTCTGTTTAATGAAGAACTTGGGGCAGTAGTCCAGATTAGAACCGAAGACCACCATAATTTTATGAAGATAATATCTGAGGCAGGGTTATCTGATGTATGTTTTGTAATTGGTAGCCTGAACAGTAGTGATGAGATACAGTTCACGCGAAATAATAAACCAATATTTGCTGAGAAACGTACAGAGTTACATCGAGTCTGGTCAGAAACAACTTACGAAATGCAAAAATTACGTGACAATCCAGCTTGTGCTCAACAAGAATATGATCTCAGACTCGATGCCTCAGATCCTGGATTACAGGTAAAGCTGAGCTTTGAAACGGATAATGATATTGCTGCACCTTATATTCAGAAAGGCGTCAGACCAAGGATTGCAATTTTGCGTGAGCAAGGTGTGAATGGCCATGTTGAGATGGCTGCCGCATTTGATCGGGCAGGGTTTTTAGCAACAGATGTACACATGAGTGACATTATTGAGAGGCGAACTTCTTTGAAGGATTACAAAGGTCTTGCTGTGTGTGGTGGCTTCTCCTATGGGGATGTCTTAGGTGCAGGAGAAGGTTGGGCAAAGTCTATTCTATTTAACCATTTTGTTCATGATGAGTTTGCGGCATTCTTTAAACGTGCTGATACTTTTGCATTAGGTGTATGTAACGGTTGTCAAATGATGAGTAATCTGCATGAGCTAATTCCTGGAGCCGAAAATTGGCCACACTTTGTCCGTAATAAATCTGAGCAGTTTGAGGCGCGTTTTGTTTCAGTCGAAATTCAGAAAAGTTCATCATTATTTTTTGGTGGAATGGCTGGAAGTATCCTGCCGATAGTAGTTTCGCATGGGGAAGGGTACGCAGAGTTTACAAATAAGGAAAAATTTGAGGCTACTCAGGCACTGGTAACAATGCGTTTTGTAAATAACTATGGAAAATCTACTGAGACTTATCCCTTGAATCCTAATGGTTCACCTACGGGTATTGCTGGCATGACAACACCTGATGGACGATTCAGCATACTCATGCCACATCCTGAGCGAGTATTTCGTGCAATTCAGCATTCTTGGTATCCAAAAAATTGGCATGAAGATGCGCCATGGATGAGGATGTTCAGGAACGCGAGAAAATGGGTCGGATAAAATTATAGTAGTTGTATCTGTTAGAGAATTTAAAATAATAGTTTGGAGATTAATAGAATGGCGGCATCTAGATGTCCGATACACATTAATATTCTTGGTGTATTTTTTCTGATACTTGGTACAGAGTTCAATATAGTACTTGCAGAAATAGTACCAGAAAACAACTACAAATTAGAATGTGCCCCGGTTGGGAGTTGGTCGGTACCAGGAGGTGAGGAAATTTCCGGTACAAAAGTTATTTCTAATGCAGTAAATCAGTCTGTTGTATTGCTTGGAGAGGCACACGCAAACCTGGAGCATCATCGTTGGCAGTTACAAATGCTGGCGTCATTACATACCCGACATCCTGATATGGTAATTGGATTCGAAATGTTTCCACGTCGAGTACAGAAAGCTCTCGATAAGTGGGTTGCTGGTAGTCTTACAGTAGCAGAGTTTCTTGATGCTGCAGACTGGAAGCATGGTTGGAGTATTGACGCAAAGGCCTATTTACCACTTTTTCATTTTGCCAGAATGAATCAAATACCTATGGTGGCACTAAATATCGATTCACAGTTGAGGAAGGAAATTTCTTTAAATGGTTTTGATAGTTTAATGGAAGATAAATTTGAGGGGATAACGCGCCCGGCAGAACCAAGTGACGCATATCTTGAATACTTGATGCCAATTTACAAAAAACATAATCGAAATAATAAAGATAAGGATGAAATTAGAACCGATAATTCAGATTTTCAACGTTTTGTTAGAGGTCAGCAGGTATGGGATCGGGCAATGGCACAGGCTTTATACTCAGCATTGACTCGGTCTGAGCGCCCATTAGTAGTTGGAATTATGGGGGCAGGTCATATTAGGTATGGTTATGGGGTGCCTCATCAACTGATGGACCTTGGCATTGAGGATGTTGCTATGTTGCTACCATGGGAAAATAACAAAGCATGTGAGCAGCTAGTTACTGGAATCGCAGATGCGGTATTTGGAATCGCATCATATGCCACTCCGCATTTACCAAGACACCAGCGATTAGGTATCCGATTTGAAATGGTACAGAAGGGAGCTCGTATTTTACAAATCGAAAAGGGTAGCGTAGCAGAAACAGCGGGCCTTATAGATGAAGATATTATTACAGAAATTGCAGGTTTGGAGGTGAGGCAAATTAACGATGTTATTGAAGCTGTTCAGAGGCAGGCACCTGGTACTTGGTTACCACTTAAAATATCTCGTGGTAGCGAGATAATTGAAATTATCGCTAAATTCTCAGCTGTAACGCAATGAGTATTAGCGTGTCCTTAGTAAGGCTATGGCATATATCGAGTTTCTTCGTTTCTCTTTTATTTATTTTTTTTATTTCAACTACATCTACTTTATCTGTTGCTTTAGCTTCTTCATTAGCAAATGACTCATTGACTGTTGAATATGATATTACCGTTCATATAGATCCGGTTGCACAAACTATTGAGGGTCATAATATTATTTCAACAAAATCTACGCATGAATTAATTCTGGCCTTAAGCAGTCGATTTAAGGCAAGAAAGATACTTATCGATGGAGTAATTCTTGAACAATCGAGTATAGAACACGGGATGACACAAACCTGGCGGATTCCTGATAATCAGGGTGTTTCAAGGCGAATTGAAATTTATTGGGAAGGCAAACTTTTGCCACTGAATACTTCACTTGATCACCGCCAAACCCTTAATAGGGGTGAGCCAGTAAGTAGTGAAACTGGCACTTTTCTTCCTGACTCAAGTGGATGGTATCCACATATTGTAGGAGAGCTGGCAAGTTATCGTGTAAGTCTTAAGATGCCAAATGGACAGAGAGGTATTGTAGCCGGAAAGATTATTGAAGAATCCAATTCTAGTGAAGGTTATCATGCGCTTTTTGAATTTCCTTTTCCATCTGAAGGGATTGATTTTATGGGTGGTCCTTATACAGTTGAGACTGACTCAATGTATGGTATAGGCGGAAAGAGAATTCAATTGAGGACATATTTCCACCCAGAAATTAAAGAATTAGCTCATGACTATATCAATGCTGTAAAAGAATATATTCAACTTTACGAATCGTGGATTGGCGCATATCCATTTTCTGAATTTAGTGTCATATCTAGTCCAACACCTACCGGTTTTGGCATGCCAACGCTTACCTATTTAGGTATTAATGTACTGCAGCTACCATTTATACGCAGTACGTCGCTTGGGCATGAAGTATTACATAATTGGTGGGGTAACGGAGTATATCCATATTATCCAGGTGGTAATTGGTCTGAAGGGCTGACAACATTTATGGCAGATTATGCTTATAAGGAGCGTATAGGATCTGAAGCTGCAAAAGAAATGCGGCTCAGTTGGTTACGTGATTATATTACTCTGTCATCTGATCAGGATTTTGCACTTAAAAAATTTACTACACGTACACACGGTGCTTCTAAGATTATTGGGTACAACAAGGCAGCAATGATTTTTCTGATGCTACGTGATTTGCTTGGCAATAAAGATTTTGATCGTGCACTTAGATTATTCTGGAAGCAGAATCAATTTCGTATAGCATCATGGTCGGACCTGCAGAGAGCATTTGAAGCAGAATCAGGAAAGGAATTACAAAGATTTTTTGAGCAGTGGCTTACATACGCAGGTGCACCTTCAGTACGTATAGCAAAAGCAGTACGTACGAGTTCAGAATTAGGTCATGATGTGACGATTACTCTGGAGCAAGTAGGTTCTTCATATAACCTTCGTGTACCGGTTGCAATACATACTAAAGAGGCTATAGAAATTAAGACGTTTAATCTGAACCAAGAAAAGCAGACCTTTTCATTAGAACTACCTAACAAGCCGATTAAAGTAACTCTTGATCCTGATTTTAGATTATTCAGGAAACTGACACCTGATGAAGCACCACCAATTTTACGGCAGATAATGGTGAACCAGGATACAAAAACTATTTTGTTATCAGGGAAAGGGGAGGAGCGTGAAATTGCTGAGGGACTTGCTAGGAAACTTTTGCGACGCACACCAAAAATACCTGTATTAGCGGATATCAGTAAAGTAACTTCAGTATTAGTAATTGGTTTACAGGATCAGGTAAGAAGATGGCTTAACTTAAACAAATTGCCTCCACGTCCTATTAATATGAGTCGTCATGGAACAGCACATGCCTGGACCATACGCCAGGATGGCGTAACATTTATTGTTGTTTCTGCTAAGGATGCATCTTCTCTTTATGCTTTAGTACGGCCATTGCCGCATTATGGGAGACAAAGTTATGTTGTCTTTGATGGTGCAAAAGTCATTGAACGTGGTACATGGCCGGCACATGTGCAAGAGATAAAACTAAACTAGTCAGGAGAACTGAGTCTTAATTCATAGCGGCATTAGTATCTAGCCATCTATATAAAAAGGTAAATATATTATCCGAAACCAGAATTCTGGCATCAAAAGATTTGACTTAATCGGATATTTCTATATTCACCATAGAATTTTAATATCTCTTTTATTTATAAAATCACGTTACTTCAGATTACTACGTTACTTGTTTTTCAAACTTCACAGCAAGATTTTTGTTAACATATGCCTTTAGCTTCTTAATTTAGTGGAGATTTTGTGGTAATTGAAAGAACCTTGTCAATTATTAAACCTTACGCAGTTGCAAAGAATCTGATAGGAGAAATTTATTCTCGCTTTGAGTCTGATGGGCTGAGAATTATTGCTACACGCATGATGCACTTATCCCAAACTGATACAGAAGAGCTTTATAAAGTACATCATGCCCATCTATTTTTTAATTGTCTGGTTAAATTTATGATTTCTGGAGCTGTTTATTTGTTCTGGATAGAAGGTTAATGTTAGCTTAAAACAATGACTATAAATTTACTTAATTTTAATGCAACAAATCTTACCAATTTCTGTAGGGAGATTGGTGAAAAGCCATTTCGTGCAAAGCAACTATTACGTTGGATACATCAATCTGGTGAGGCCGACTTTACCAACATGAGTAATTTGGCAAAAGTACTAAGGGACAAACTTTCTGTGACAGCAGAAGTTAGGCCGCCTCAGGTTATCAGTGAACATATATCTGCTGATGGAACACGTAAGTGGCTAATGGACGTAGGTGTTGGTAATGGAATTGAGATGGTTTATATACCCGAATCTAGTCGCAGTACACTATGTATTTCTAGCCAAGTAGGATGTGCGTTAGAGTGTACCTTCTGCTCTACTGGCAGACAGGGTTTTAACCGTAATTTAAATATAGCTGAAATAATTGGTCAGTTATGGTGGGCAAACAAAGTACTGGCGGCAGCTAAAGAAGATACTGCATCGAGAACAAAGAATTTTGTTAGTGAAAAAAAACAGGCTTATTTTTCAGGACACAATTACAGAATTAGTAATGTGGTAATGATGGGTATGGGTGAGCCACTTGCTAATTTTGAGAATGTAGTTTCAGCACTTGATTTGATGCTGGATGATAATGCCTACGGGTTGTCACGTCGGCGTGTTACGGTAAGCACGTCAGGGTTGATTCCGGCAATGGACAAGTTAAGTGAACGTTGCCCTGTTGCATTAGCAGTATCACTTCATGCACCCAACGATATGTTACGAGACCACCTAGTACCCATCAACAAGAAATATCCACTTAAAGAATTGCTTGCAG
Source organism: Nitrosomonadaceae bacterium (assembly GCA_965205785.1). GTDB lineage: Bacteria > Pseudomonadota > Gammaproteobacteria > Burkholderiales > Nitrosomonadaceae > BJGV01. Next base: position 410,998 of record OZ242188.1, on the reverse strand, counting down.
CTTGTCAAAGATATCTTAATACTGCACCTAGAGACTTCATTACTTTTGAATATATTATGCTGGCAGGAATCAACGACAGTGTGGCTCAGGCGCTTGAATTGGTAAAACTGGTGAAGGACACCCCGTGTAAGTTTAATTTAATTCCATTTAATTCGTTTCCTAACTCTGGTTACAGATGTTCTTCATCTGATGCAATAGATCGATTTCGTGATGTGTTGATGCAGGCTGGTTTGGTAAGTACTGTACGAAAGACTCGTGGGGATGATATCGATGCTGCCTGCGGTCAACTAGCTGGAAAAGTATTGGATAGGACTAAGCGTAGAGGTCACGTAACTATGGAGGCAGCTAGATGAGACTGATCCTGACAGGTTTTTTCGTTACTTTATTGATGTTGACAAGTGGTTGTGCCAGTTTCTTTGCACCTTGGTTTCCACCTAAAGAAAAAGAAGTCCAAGAAGAATTGAAGTCAGAACATTCATGGCTTGGGAAGGAGCAAAGCGAAAGTGAAAAGAAGGCAAGTACAGTACTTCATACTCAGCTTTCCGGAGCATATTACAACCGAGGGCAATATAAAATAGCGATTGATGAGGCAAACAAAGCTTTGAGTACTAATCCCAGCTATGCGCCTGCATATAATGTACTTGGGTTAATTTATATGAATTTGAACGAAGACAAATTAGCCAAGGAGAATTTTGAGCGCGCTTTGGAAATTGCTCCTAATGATCCCGAGACTCATAATAATTTTGGTTGGTTTTTATGCCAACGTATGCCAGAACAAATGGACCAGGCTATGAAACATTTCATGACGGCCCTAGAAGATTCACTTTATTCAACACCGGAAATGTCTAATACGAATGCGGGTACATGTGAACTGAGTCGTGGAAGTTATAAAAGTGCAGAGAGATTCTTTCAGAAGGCATTAGTATTGAAACCTGAATATTCTCAAGCTTTGATAGGAATGGCAGAGACTCATTTTATGAATGGAAACCTTCCAGCTGCTAGGTTAAATCTATCACGTTACATGCGTACCTCTACACCTACAGCTAAAAGCCTGTTATTGGGAGTGAGAATTGAACGTAAGTCTGGGGACCGTCAATCTGCTACGAATTATGCTTCACAATTAACGAAACGGTTTCCAAATTCTAAAGAGTCAGCTGCGCTTCGTAATGGTAAGTTTTAAAAATGGACGATACAGATAATAGTAGCGGTGATATCGAAGTAGAAACAGATGGAGAGATAGAGTCTGCTGAGAAAACACCGAGTATTGGCCAGGTGCTTCAAACGGCGCGCTTGACTCAGGTTATGAGTATTCAGGATATAGCGCGACAATTACGGTTATCTGAGAGGCAGGTTATAGCAATTGAAGAGGATGATCACAGTAAGTTTCCAAATCAAACTTTTTTACGTGGTTTTATTAGAAATTATTCAAAACTTGTACGAGAAGACACTGAGAAATTTTCTCAACTGATGCAACAAACTTTTCCGCCTATTTCCCCACAAGCTATTTCGTACCCGGTGGATGGCACCTTATTTACACCTGATCATAAGCAGTCAAGGGGCAGCATAATACTCATATTGGTTGCAGTTTTAGTTTCATTATTATTAATTTATGAGGTCTATCGAAGTGGAGGGGATGATCAAATAGATATAAATGTTGAGAATGCAACTATAACTGATACTACAACTCAATCTGAAATTGAAGTTGAGCAGGCACCAGGGGATGGTCAAATTCAATTGCCATCTGTGATCAATTCTAATGGCTCCAATTTTAATTCGCTTAATGACAAAGAGGTTGATAAAGACCAATCGATAAATGATAAAATAGAAAAAGAACAACAGGTTAAAACAGCATTGGAAGTTGAGCATAAACCTGTAAAAAAGGAAGGGGAGCAGGCTCTCCGTTTTATGTTTAATAAAGATTCATGGGTTGAAGTTAAGGATGCAGGAGGCAAGAGAATTTTTTCACAAATTAGCTCCGGTAATACTGAGAGAACGGTATATGGTAGACCGCCCTTCTCTTTGACGATCGGAAATGCTGCTAATGTTAAGCTAGTTTACAATAATAAGTCTGTGGATTTATTGCCATACACTAGTAAACATGGGGGAGTGGCACGGTTATCACTCAATTAGAATTTTCACGATTAAAAATTTCGTATTTATATGACTACATCACAAGATAATTTAAAAAAATATAGAAAGAGTGTCGGAGTTCAGATCGGCAAAACTATTGTAGGGGGTGGCGCACCAGTAGTCGTACAATCTATGACTAACACTGATACAGAAGACGTATCTGCAACCGTATCGCAAGTGGCACAGCTTGCACGCGCAGGTTCTGAATTAGTGCGAATAACAGTCAATACCACAAAAGCAGCAAAAGTTGTATCAGATATTCGTAATCGTCTTGATGAAATGGACTGTCATGTACCGCTAGTAGGGGATTTCCATTTTAACGGGCATAAGCTTCTGACTGCATATCCTGATTGTGCTCAAGCATTGGCTAAATACCGGATTAATCCAGGAAATGTAGGGCATGGTAAGAAACGTGACGAGCAGTTTGCAACCATGATTGAAACAGCATGTAAATATGACAAGCCTGTAAGGATTGGTGTTAACTGGGGTAGTCTGGATCCAGAGTTGCTTGCTCGTATAATGGATAAAAACGCAGAGTCCTCCGAGCCGAAAGATGCTGGTCATGTGATGCGCGAAGCATTGATTACCTCAGCGTTAGAGAGTGCCGCTAAGGCAGAAGAAATAGGACTTAGTCGTGACCATATAATTTTATCTTGTAAGGTAAGTGGTGTGCAGGATTTAATTGCAGTTTATCGGGATCTAGCTGCATGCTGTGATTATGCGCTGCACCTAGGATTAACTGAAGCGGGAATGGGCTCTAAAGGTATTGTTGCTTCTACCGCAGCTTTATCAGTGTTATTACAGGAGGGTATTGGTGACACTATTCGTATATCACTTACACCAGAACCAGGCGGGGATCGTGCACGTGAGGTAGTAGTAGCACAGGAAATTTTACAGACCATGGGATTACGTGCATTTGCACCACTAGTTGCAGCATGCCCAGGTTGTGGACGAACCACCAGTACATATTTTCAAGAGCTTGCAGAGAACATTCAAAGTTATGTACGTGATCAAATGATTGTATGGCGCGAGCAATACGACGGTGTAGAGAACATGACCCTAGCTGTAATGGGTTGTGTAGTTAATGGCCCTGGTGAGAGTAAGCATGCAAATATTGGAATTAGTTTGCCAGGTTCTGGAGAGAGGCCGGTTGCACCAGTTTTTGTGGACGGCCAGAAGTCCGTTACTCTGAAAGGCGATAATATTGCTGGGGAGTTTCGTGAGATTGTAGATGAGTATGTACAAACAAAATATCAAAAGAAAGTAGCTAATGGCTAGAAGTATTCAGGCTGTTCGTGGGATGAACGATATTTTGCCCGATCAGGAGCATATTTGGGATTTTTTTGAGCAGACTATACGCAAATGGATGGCAGTCTATGGCTATAAAAACATTCGTATGCCAATTGTTGAGCATACTGATTTGTTTGTACGTTCTATAGGAGAAGTTACCGATATTGTTGAGAAAGAGATGTATACCTTTCTTGATCATCTGAATGGAGATAGTTTAACGCTACGGCCTGAAGGTACAGCCTCTTGCGTGCGTGCGGCACTAGAGCATAATTTATTGTATACGGGGCCGCAGAGATTATACTACTCAGGCCCAATGTTCCGGCACGAGCGTCCACAGAAGGGTAGATATCGTCAATTTCATCAGGTAGGAGTTGAGGCATTAGGCTATTCGGGACCAGATATTGACGCAGAGCTAATTATCATGTGTGCAAGTTTATGGGAAAGGTTAGGTATTTCTAATGTGCGCCTTCAAATTAGTACTCTGGGTAGTATTGAGTCGCGTAAATTACATAGGTCAAAATTAATAGAATATCTAGAGAAAAAATTAGATTATCTAGATGAAGACGCCCGTAGGCGACTATACAAGAATCCGTTAAGGGTGCTTGATAGCAAAAATCCGGAAATGCAGCAAATCATTAATGATGCTCCCGTAATACTGGAAAGTTTAGATAAAGAATCACTTAGTCATTTCGAGGAGTTACAACATATACTAGTTGATCAGGGAATTAAATTTGAAATTAATCCCAGGTTGGTAAGAGGCTTGGATTACTACAATAGGACTGTATTTGAATGGGTAACTGACAGACTTGGTGCACAGGGTACAATATGTGCCGGAGGTCGATATGATGATTTAGTTGAACAAATTGGCGGTAAGCCAACACCGGCATGTGGCTTTGCAATGGGTGTAGAACGTTTGTTAGCTCTGATTAATGAATGTGGCAAGGAAATAAAATCAGATTCTACTCCTGATGTTTACATGATACATCAAGGTGAGGCCACTGATGGTCCCGCCTGGAACACAGTAAGTTACTTACGTGATCAGGGACTAAAAGTAATCTTACATTGTGGGGGCGGTAGTTTTAAAGCCCAAATGAGAAAAGCAGATGCCAGCGGTGCACGTTTTGCAGTCATAATTGGAGAGGATGAAGTACAAGATAAAGTAATAAGTGTTAAGTCTTTGCGTGAAAAAGCAACGCAAGTAAAGGTAGGGCTGCTAGAAGCAGTAGAACTAATCAAAGCTATTTGAGTCAGAAAGAAATTTCAATTTAGTTAGGAAATAAGATGGCAACATATGATCTAGAAGAACAGGAAAAAATAGATGGCTTAAAGTCCTGGTGGGAGGTTTATGGAACACTGGCGATAATAATTGTTGCAACTTTTGTCGTTGGAATATCAGGTACTCAGGCATGGAAGTATTATCAGAAACAACAGACTGATCAGGCAGCAGAATTATTTGTTTCTTTGCAGGGGATTGATGAGAGTGGAGATTCAGGAAAAATAAGGGATGCAGCTCGTTTACTAACAGAGGGCTTTCCTAACAGTGGTTATGCATCACGTGCCGCACTAATCTCAGCACGTGCTAGCATAGATGCGAAAGATATTAAGAATGCCAGGAACCAATTAGAGTGGGTGCTGGTCAATACTGAAGAAACGGAGTTAAAGGATATTGCACGACTTAGATTAGCTAACTTGTTGCTGGATGAGAAAAAGCATGATGAAGCACTCAAGTTATTAGAGAGCGAACACAGTGAATTTTTTGGTGGTTTATATGGAGATTTAAAGGGAGATATTTATGCCGATAAGGGCAGTACTTCAGAAGCAAGTGCAGCGTATAAAATGGCAATGAGTAAGATTGATGAAAAAGAGACCCACTATAAAATTATTCAAATGAAACTTGATGCATTGAAAAAATAAAGTAATGTCTATAAATGAATCTGTATTAAGTGATGTAAGTACCAGATTGCGGTATATTTTTTTGGTTCCACTTGTAATCGTGTTTGTTGGATGTACAAGTGTGAGCAATTTGTTTGGCTATGGTGCTAATGACAATTCTGAATCAGTTACCCAATCTGATAGTGAAGATACATTATCTAGTTTGGACCAGAATGTTTCGTCTGATGACAAGGAAAAAGATTCAGGCTTAATTAAGTATTTACTGGATGATAGTTCAGAGAGCAAGCCTATTGAGACAAAGCCTATTGCTGAAGCTTCAGATTCTGAGGAATTTGCTAGTGTTCCTCCGTTATGGGAGGGCAACGTTGGTGGTGATACCAGTTACTATGAAGAATTTTCAGCGAGGGATGCTGTTGATGATGTAATTAGTCTTACCTACCCAATTGGAGTGAGTGTGACAGGAACAACGGTATTAGTACCAGCATTTTATAATGATGCAATATATGCTGCATCCTCAGCCGGAAATATTACGCGTTTTGATCCTATTACGGGAGATGAAGTCTGGAGTGTTGATACTAAGCATAGATTATCTGGCGGGGTTGGGGTAAGTGAGGGCGTAATTTTAGTAGGAACTTTTAAGGGAGAAATCCTAGCATATGATGCTAATGGGAATCAATTGTGGGAATCACAGGTAACCAGCGAAGTGCTAAGCCCCCCTCAAGTGGATCAAGGTGTGGTGGTAGTGCGTACAGGGGAGGGTAGAATTTTTGGCCTGGATGCAGTTGATGGAAAACGTAAATGGGTTTACCAGGGTTCTACCCCATCTCTCACAGTTCGGAGTTACGCCGGAGTCCTTGTTAAAGGGGGAGGAGTATTTGCAGGATTCCCGGGAGGAAAACTAGTAGCAATAAAATTATCTAATGGCAAAGTAGGGTGGGAGGCTTCTGTATCAAAGCCACGAGGTGTGACAGAACTTGAGCGCATCACAGATGTCACTAGCTTGCCGGTAGTAGATGAACAGCAGATATGTGCAGTTGCTTATAAGGGACGTGTTTCGTGTTTTGAGGTTATGACCGGTAACCCAATTTGGACGCGGGACATGTCAAGTAGCGCAGGCCTTACTATGGATAATAAGTATGTTTATGTAAGTGATGACGACGGTGCTGTGGTTGCCTATGATAAAAATAATGGAACTGTCATATGGAAAAAAAAGATACCCAAGAGAGAAGTTAAAAGATTTGCTAATTTAAGCTGGATTGATCCAAGTGGAGATCGAGGTAAGACAGTAGAGAATCAGTACAGTGGAGATGAATCTAATCATTGGGATTTCCTAAAGGACCTTGATTGGGATAAAGACGATAATCCAGAAGATGACTGGGAAAAAAGTGATAGACCTGATATACGAGGTGGAGGTAGTGGATTTTTAGGGAAATATATAACGAATATAACAGGTGGTGGAGGTGGTGCAAGAGCTTTTATCAATAAATTATCTGCACCTTTTGTTTATGGCTCACAGGTAGTGGTAGGAGATTCTCAGGGCTTTGTAACAGTTTTAAAGAATGATGATGGTTCTATTGTCTCTCAATCTGAGACTGATGGGGGTGCGATCCTAACTCGCCCTGAGCATGTACCTAACGGCTTAGTAGTGCAAACTATTAATGGCGGACTTTACACGTTCAGCATGCAGTAAAATCAATTCGATACAATCATTCGATATAGAAAATAACTTTCTTTTTTGGAGAAAAGAAGCCGGTATCTTCTATAGTAATAATTTAAAACCATGAAACCTATCCTTGTACTAATTGGTCGGCCCAATGTTGGTAAATCAACTCTTTTTAATCGGTTAACCTGTAGTCGAGATGCAATTGTTGCAAACATCCCGGGACTGACACGTGATCGTCACTATGGTCATGGCAAATTAGGTGGTAAATCATATTTGGTAGTAGACACAGGTGGTTTCGAGCCTGTAATAAAGGAAGGGATCCTACATGAAATGGCAATACAGACACTGCAAGCAGTTGATGAAGCTGATGTAGTCTTGTTTATTGTGGATGCAAGACAGGGGTTAACATCGCAAGATAAAATTATTTCTAAGCAACTCAGAAAAACTGGAAGAAAAATTATTCTGGCTGTGAATAAAACTGAAGGAATGGCAGCATCTGTTATTACTGCTGAGTTTCACGAACTAGGTTTAGGGGTTCCTTGTGCTATTTCTGCTGCTCATGGGGATAATATTAGTGAGTTAATAGACTTAGCGCTGGTAGATTTTCCTGAACAACAAATAAATATAAAAGAAGATAAACATCCAAAGATTGCCGTAATAGGAAGACCTAATGTCGGAAAATCTACATTGATAAATGCGTTGTTGGGAGAGGATCGTGTAATTACTTTTGATCAACCCGGGACTACTCGAGATAGTATAAATATTGATTTTGAGCATAACAAACGTCAGTACACTTTGATTGATACTGCTGGGTTACGTCGTCGTGGCAAGGTTTTAGAGACAATAGAGAAGTTTTCAGTAATCAAAACTCTACAAGCTGTAGAAAATGCCAATGTGGCGGTGCTTGTAGTGGATGGAGGCAGCGAAATTTCTGAACAGGATGCGCATATAGCTGGATTTATACTAGAAGCAGGGCGCGCGGTGGTACTGGTAGTAAATAAATGGGACGGACTAGATAATTATCAGCGTGAAACTATCAAGCGTGAGATTTCGAGGAAACTTGCGTTTCTCCTGGGCTTTGCCAGATTACATTATATTTCTGCATTACGAGGTAGCGGTATGAAGGGGTTATTCCCTTCCATTGATTCCGCATATGCTGCCGCAATGGTAAAGTTATCGACTCCCAAACTTACGCGAACACTTTTAGCAGCAGTAGATAAACAACCGCCATCACGTTCTGGTATGTATCGCCCCAAACTAAGATATGCTCATCAAGGTGGCTCCAATCCACCATTAATAATAATTCATGGCAGTGCTCTTAAGTATGTATCGAAAACATATCAGCGTTATCTGGAGAATATTTTTCGTACAACATTCAAACTAGAGGGTACCCCGTTACGAGTAGAGTTTAAAACAAGCTATAATCCTTATGCAGACAAAAAGCCTGCTCCACTTAGTGAGGCTGAAGAGAAACGTCTTCATCGTCGCCGTCGAAGTGGTAGAAAGAAATATGGATAATATTTAGAGTAGTTAAGTAGAACTGAGTCGTTTTAGACTTATTTTTATGTGACTGGAAGTCTATTTAGACTTTATTTCGTGGTTACTTTATGTTGTTTTGAACTCTTCCTACCATAAAGTTAAAGTAATCTTTAATGCAGAGTTCTCGGCACACTCAGAGTAAACTCAGGAATTGATGCATCGAAACGGAGACCATCTTCAGCAACCATCTGGTAGCTGCCTTTCATTGAGCCAACAGGGGACGAGATAGCAGTGCCACTTGTATATTCAAAACTGTCTCCTGGTTTTAGCAGTGGTTGTTCACCTACTACACCTAATCCACGTACTTCCTGTACGTCGTTCCCTCCGTCTGCAATAATCCAGTGACGACTGATAAGCTGAGCTGCAACCATACCAGTATTTGCAATGGTAATGGTGTATGCGAATACATAACGATCTAAGGCCTCATCCGACTGTTCAGGAAGATAGGCAGTACGTACGATTACATTAATTTCATATTTTTTGTCTTCAAGCATATCAGTATTGCACACTATTTTTAGTGTTACAGCAAGGGCAATGTCTATGAAACATACCTTTACTCTGTGAGTTAGGTGCGAATGTTATCATATTGAGTTGAAGTTGATAGCATTAGAGATACTTTTGCGGTTAAAATGGCGTTCCTGATTCTGAGGAATATATCTTATGGCCAATCATCTTATTGCTCCAAGTATTCTTTCTGCAAACTTTGCCAAATTGGGTGAAGAAATTACCAATGTTATCGATTCGGGCGCAGATATTATTCATTTTGATGTAATGGATAATCATTATGTTCCTAACCTAACGATTGGACCTCTTGTATGTGAGGCAATTCGTCCACTTACAGATGCGATTATTGATGTGCATCTGATGGTAGAGCCGGTAGATCGAATCATCCCTGATTTTGCAAAAGCCGGAGCGAACATTATTTCATTTCATCCTGAAGCATCCAGGCATATAGACCGTACCATTGGACTTATTAAGGAGCAAGGCTGTAAGGCTGGGATGGTATTTAATCCCGCTACACCTTTACATTATCTTGACCATGTACTGGACAAACTTGATCTTGTTTTAATTATGTCAGTTAATCCTGGTTTTGGCGGACAGAAATTTATTCTTGAGGCATTAAATAAGTTAAAAGTGGTACGAAAGCGTATTGATGCTGGTAATAAGGAGATATTGTTGGAAATCGATGGTGGGGTGAAAATAGATAATATTGCTGAGATAGCTCGTGCTGGAGCAGATACCTTCGTTGCAGGCTCAGCAATTTATGGAGCTGGGAATAATGAAGATCCTCATCGATATGATACAGTAGTATCTGCATTAAGAGCGGAATTAGCGAAGGTCTAGTCACAGTTGAATTTTAAAAGAACTAAAATTATTTTTCTTTCAGTTTTATAAAAGAGAGAAAAACGTTGAATGAATAAGAACTCTTCTTCCTGTCTTGACGCTTCTTCAGCAGAAATAGAGTTTCCTTTGGCGGTCAAAGCCATCATGATCGATTTAGATGGGACATTGCTTGATACAGCAGGTGATCTTGCCATTGCTGCTAACATAATGTTACGAAAGTTAGGTGGAGCAGAATTGCCACCTGCAACAATTCAATCTTATATTGGCAGGGGGATATTGAGTCTAGTTAAGAGATGTTTATCCAACAGTTTCAATGGCGAACCAGATCCTGAGATTCTTGCTCAGGCAATAGTAATCTATGAGCAAGAGTATGCAAAAAATTTATGTGTCACCACACATTCTTATCCAAGAGTAGTTGATGGCCTAATTGCAATGAAGGAAGCAGGTTTTCAACTGGCCTGTATTACCAATAAGTCCGAAGTTTTTACTTTGCCTCTATTGCGAACTACTGAACTTTTAAATTATTTTGATATTGTTTTATCTGGAGACACTCTGCCAAAAAAGAAACCAGATCCGATGCCGCTGCATCATGCTTGTAAAATTTTTAGGATTCTCCCAAAAGAAATGTTATTGATTGGTGATTCGGTAAATGATACTGAAGCCGCACGTGCAGCTGGGTCCTATATTTTTTGTGTGCCTTATGGCTACAATGAGGGGCGAGATGTACATGAGTTAGACTGTGATAGAGTCGTTTCATCTGTTTACGATGCAATACATTTTATCAAGAGGCCAACATAATCTATGAGAGCGATCCGGCTGAAGATTACAATAGAAGTATTATTAGGTTAGTATTTTAATTTGTTTGACTTGTTGAATCAAAATTATTGGCAGAATCTATTTTATTTATTGAAGCTTTAACATGACTGAATCAGAGTTTATAAACCTTGCCAAACAAGGCTACAACAGAATCCCGGTTGTGTTGGAAACTTTTGCTGATTTAGATACTCCACTTTCAATCTATCTTAAGCTAGCTAATCGACCTTATTCATACTTGCTTGAATCAATCCAAGGTGGTGAGCGTTTTGGGCGTTATTCCTTCATTGGGTTGCCTGCTTCAACTAGAATTGAGGTACGTGGTAATTGTATAAATATTATTAATGATAAGGGATTAGACCGGGTTGAAGCTGAGGACCCTCTGTCTTTTATTCAGTCTTATCTATTGCGTTTTAAAGTTGCTTCATGTTCTGGATTACCGCGTTTCTGTGGTGGGCTAGTAGGATATTTCGCTTACGAGACAGTGCGTTATATAGAGCGTAAGCTTGCTGATAATGCTAACCCAGATTCACTAGACTTGCCTGATATACTATTGTTGTTGTCTGAAGAGTTGATCGTCGTAGACAACCTTTCAGGTAAATTGTATTTGATCATTTATACAAATCCTGACACTGTAGGTGCTTATAAAAAAACAAAAAAGCGTCTGAAAGAATTGCTTGCAAATTTGCGTAAGCCGGTAGAAATCCCAAACGAAATACCAGTAAAGCCATCCAAAGTAATTTCTGAGTTTAGTGAGTCAGATTTCATTAAGGCAGTAGAGCGCGCCAAACGGTATATATTTGATGGCGATATAATGCAAGTAGTGTTATCGCAGCGTACCAGTAAGAATTTTAGTGCGTCACCATTAGCTTTGTATCGGGCATTGCGTAATTTAAATCCTTCGCCATATATGTTTTATTATAATTTTGGTGGTTTTCACGTGGTAGGTGCTTCACCGGAGATTCTGGTGCGACTTGAGGGAGATACCGTAACGGTTCGGCCTATTGCAGGCACCAGGCCGCGCGGTAATACAAAGCAAGAGGATGAGAAATTAGCTGAGGATTTATTAGTGGACCCTAAAGAGTGTGCCGAACATCTTATGTTAATGGATTTGGGACGTAATGATATCGGGCGTGTTGCAAATATAGGCTCGGTTAAGGTTACTGAGAACATGCAAATTGAAAATTATTCTCACGTAATGCATATTGTTTCCAATGTTGATGGAAAACTAAAATCTGGCTTGAGCGCAGTTGACGTATTACGTGCTACTTTTCCAGCAGGAACTGTCAGTGGTGCGCCAAAAGTTAGAGCTATGGAAATTATTGATGAACTAGAAATATCTAAACGTGGAATTTATGCTGGTGCGGTTGGTTATTTGGGATTCAATGGCGATATGGATCTTGCTATTGCGATCCGTACCGGCATCATTAAAGATGGAAATTTATACGTGCAGGCGGGAGCTGGTATTGTTGCAGACTCTGTGCCAAATAGTGAATGGATTGAGACAAAGAATAAGGCTAAAGCACTTTTAAAAGCGGCTGAAATAGCAGAAAGCGGCTTAGATAGTAAGTTAGAATAAGATTTGAAGTATTATAATCAGGGCCTTTGGTAAGTCCATTGTAGTAACGTATCCATTGCAAGTTGTGCTCTACCGGAATTAGCATGATTCACAAAAAAAACAATAGCCATACGTCTACCTGATTTATCGAGCATATAGCCAGCCATTGTTTTTACTCCGTTAAGTAACCCAGTTTTAATATGAGCACGGCCAGAAACAATGGTATTGTTAAGCCGTTTTTTCATGGTGCCATCCACCGCTAAAATTGGTAACGATGAAATGAATTCTGGCATTGCAGAACTTTGAAATACTTTAAGTAAGAGTTTTCCTAAATGAATTGAACTGATACGTTCATTTCGCGATAGCCCCGAACCGTTTTCTATTATAAATTCATGGAAATCAAGTTTCTTGGATTTAAGCCACTGTCTGACCGCATTATTTGATTTAGTTAGAGTAGCTGGCGCACTATTGGCTGCTGTGCCAAGTGTTAAGTATAGTTGGCGCGCTGCAATATTGTTGCTAAATTTATTGATATCACGAATAATCTCTGTAAGTGGAGGGGAATGGTAAGTTTCAAGTAGCAATCTATTATCTGGCACAATCCCGGTACGTACTTTTCCATTAAATATTCCGCCCTGTTCCTTCCAAAGTTGTTTGAATAGTCCTAAAGTGTATGTTTGGCTATTGTGTAGACTCAGTAGTAAAGATTTTTCACCGCAAGTAGTAGAATAGTTTCCATTGAGATTTACAGATGCATGATTATTATTGGCATCAACATGAATACTGGTACCAAGTGCATTTCGCCATTCCCCACATTTGCCCTGCGTGAGCCTAAGATTATTATTAAGTTCAATAAATTCAGTAAGAGGAGTTATGACAATACGAGTAGTTTTATTTTCTGGTTGGGGAATTATACGTAGCTCTGTTGTCCGGTAATTTACTAAAAGAGCCTCAGGGGAAGTATTGTAAGCTCGATAAGGCTTATTATCGAAAGTTGCCGGATTTTCAATTAGTACATCGAAATAGCTATTGTCAAGAATAAGGTCCCCAGTCATTTCGCGTAGTCCTGTTTGATAGAGGCGGCGGGTAAGTAGCCAGAAGTTTTCAAGATTAAGTCTTGGGTCCCCGTAACCCTTTATTATAAGGTCACCTTGTAACCTACCTTCTTTCAAAATACCATTTGCATAGATTTCTGTTTTCCAGGTAAAGGCCGGTCCTAGTAGTTCAAGTCCTGCAAAAGTAGTAACAAGCTTCATCACTGAGGCAGGATTCATTGGTTTGTCAGAGTTAAAGGAAATAACTGGCCGGGTTGTATTAACTTCGTGAATATAAATACTGGCCGCAGATTCGGAAATTCCATTTTGGTTAAGAGCTTGTCTGACAGCTTCGGGGAGGTTCTGTGAAAAAACAGGGAGTATTTGCGTATTAAGTATAAAACACAGGATAACAGGTAACTTAAATGGATTCATAAATAGAATATAGTCGATAAAATTGTAACGGAGAAGTATTCTAAGTATAGATCTTTAACATGAATCTAGCACTTGTAGAATACCTGACACAAGCAAATTCATTTCTTCATTGTTAATGATATAAGGGGGCATAAAATAGACAGTATTACCTAGTGGCCGAAGTATTAATTCTTGGCTTAGTGATTGCTGAAAGAAGTTTCCTGAAAAAATAGGATCCGTGGTTTCAACTTCAAATGCCCAAATCATTCCACAATTACGGAAATTTCTTACTTTGGGGTGTGATGCGATTGGTTTGGATATATCATTTAGGTATTTTATTTTTTTATGGTTAGCATCAATAATTTTATCTTGTTCAAAGATATCCAGTGTGGCAAGTGCAGCGCTACAAGCAAGAGCATTGCCAGCGTGTGTGTGTGAGTGTAAGAATCCACGCGTGGTTTTTTCGTGATAGAAGGCCTGATAAATTGATTCAGTTGTCATTACTACAGAAAGTGGTAAATATCCTCCACTTAGACCCTTCGCCAGACATAAAAAATCCGGAGTGATATTTGCTTGCTCGCATGCAAACATTGTTCCTGTTCTACCAAACCCTACGGCAATTTCATCGGCAATTAAATGTATTTGGTATTTGTTACAAATTTCTTTGGCATATTTAAGATAATCAGGATGATACATGCCCATACCTGCAGCACCTTGAACTAACGGTTCAATGATAAATGCCGCAGTTCTTGAGTGATTCTCGGCCAGATACCCTTCCAGACAGTTAGCAGCACGTAGTGCATAATCTTTAGGTAGCTCTCCTTCTTCTGCGTATCGCCAATCTGGACTTGGAATTTTTGCGTTATTGCGTAGCAAAGGAGCATATATATCTCTAAATAGTGCCACATCAGTGATTGATAACGAACCTAGAGTTTCACCGTGATAACCATTCTGCAGACTTACAAAATTACTTTTCTCGGGTTGGCCTTTATTGTGCCAGAAATGAAAGCTCATTTTTAATGCGGTCTCAATAGCTGATGCTCCATCACTGCTATAAAAACAATGACCGAGGTTGCCTGGTGTAAGTTGAATCAATCTTTCAGATAGCTTGACTACAGGTTCATGTGTAAAACCCGCAAGCATCACATGTTCTAATTTTACAAGTTGATCGTGGATAGAGCTGTTAATCCGAGGATTAGTGTGTCCGAATAAATTGACCCACCAGGAGCTAATTGCGTCAAGATAACGTTTCCCATTAGAATCATATAGCCATATGCCCTCACCCCGAACAATAGGGATAAGCGGTAATATTTCATGATGTTTCATTTGAGAACATGGGTGCCAAACAGCATTCAGGCTGCGTTCTACAAAGTTTTTATTAGTCATCTACTTGAAATTCCTGTAAACAGCCCATATTATTAGCACTCATCGGTAGTGAGTGCTAATTTATTTTCTGTAGGGTAAACTACAGGGATCTGAATCAAAAATGATGTATTTACCATTGATTTAATTGTACTTTTTTAAAACAGGAGAAAGAAGCATGAAAATTCGTCCCTTACATGACCGCGTTATTGTCAAGCGGCTGGAAGAAGAACGCAAGACAGCATCAGGTATTATTATCCCAGACAGTGCTGCAGAGAAGCCAGACCAAGGTGAAATTATTTCTGTAGGTAAAGGAAAAGTTGGCGACGACGGTAAAGTTCGAGCGCTGGAAGTTAAAGTTGGTGACAAGGTATTGTTCGGAAAGTATTCTGGGCAGGCTGTAAAAGTCCAAGGAGACGAGCTCCTAGTGATGCGAGAAGAAGACATCATGGGTGTAGTAGAAGGTTAATTATCCCTTTATCTTATAAGTACTTACAAAATTTCTGTAAATTAGGAGAAAGATTATGGCAGCAAAAGACGTTAAATTTGGTGATTCAGCTCGTCACAAAATGGTAGCTGGAGTCAATGTTTTAGCAGATGCGGTTAAGGTTACTCTTGGACCTAAGGGGCGAAATGCGGTTCTGGATCGATCTTATGGAGCACCCACTATTACAAAGGATGGGGTTTCTGTAGCGAAAGAAGTGGAGCTGAAAGACAAATTTGAGAATATGGGAGCTCAGATGGTGAAGGAAGTTGCAAGTAAAACTTCAGATGTGGCGGGTGATGGGACCACCACTGCTACTGTATTAGCTCAGTCCATAGTGAGAGAGGGTATGAAATTTGTAGCTGCCGGGATGAATCCGACAGATCTGAAACGCGGTATTGATAAAGCAGTGAAAGAAACAGTTGGAGAGCTCCAGAAGCTTTCTAAACCTTGCACTACAAGCAAGGAAATTGCGCAGGTAGGTAGTATTTCCGCAAATTCAGATAGTGAAATTGGAAAAATTATCGCAGATGCAATGGAAAAAGTTGGCAAAGAAGGAGTAATCACCGTTGAGGATGGATCCGGACTGCAGAATGAACTTGATGTTGTTGAAGGGATGCAGTTTGATCGTGGTTATCTTTCTCCTTATTTCGTCAATAATGCAGACAGACAAATTGCTTTGTTAGATAGTCCTTATATTTTGTTACACGATAAGAAAATTTCTAATATTCGTGAATTGTTGCCGTTACTTGAGCAAGTGGCAAAAACTAATAAACCCCTGTTGATTATTGCTGAAGATATTGATGGTGAGGCACTTGCAACCATGGTGGTCAACAATATTCGTGGCATTCTAAAAACCTGTGCTGTGAAGGCGCCTGGATTTGGTGATCGCCGTAAAGCTATGCTAGAAGACATTGCGCATCTCACCGGTGGTACTGTAATTGCTGAGGAAGTAGGCCTATCCTTAGAAAAAGCTACTCTGAATGAATTAGGCCAGGCTAAGCGTGTAGAAGTAGGTAAGGAAGCAACTATCGTTATAGATGGTGCTGGTGAGGCAAAAACTATAGAGGGACGGGTCAAGCAAATCCGATCTCAGATAGAGGAAGCTACCAGTGACTATGATAAGGAAAAACTGCAAGAGCGCGTAGCAAAATTAGCTGGTGGCGTAGCTTTGATTAAAGTTGGTGCAGCTACCGAAGTAGAGATGAAAGAGAAAAAAGCTCGAGTTGAAGATGCACTGCATGCAACGCGCGCAGCTGTTGAAGAAGGTATTGTGCCAGGTGGTGGCGTTGCGTTATTACGGGCTTGTATTAAAGTAGCTAAGGTCAAAGGTGATACACATGACCAGGATGCGGGGATCAAGATTGTTTTAAGAGCTTTAGAAGAACCGCTGCGCCAGATCGTTGCTAATTGTGGCGATGAGCCTTCAGTAGTAATTAACAAAGTATTGGAAGGTAAAGGAAATCTGGGCTACAACGCTACTACGAGTCAATATGGAGACATGGTTGAAATGGGAGTATTGGATCCTACAAAGGTTACACGCTCTGCTTTGCAAAATGCTGCTTCGGTGGCAGGCTTAATACTCACTACTGATGTTATGGTAGCAGAACAGGCGAAAGAAGAGTCTGCTGCTGTAGGTGGTGGTGATATGGGTGGTATGGGCGGTATGGGTGGTATGGGTGGTATGGGTGGTATGGGTATGTAGTATCTGTCTCATCTAAAGTACAATAAAAAACCCTGCTTTGGTGGGGTTTTTTATTGTGGCGGGGAGGGGAATTAATTGTATCTGTTATTTTAAAAGTAGGTGGCATCTATAAAGTCCCGTAAATAAATAAACGCTTGTTTAGATAAGGCTAGTCCCCTAGTATAGAAAGGATTACCAATCATGTTCAGAATTAAAGTCCCGTAAATAAACGTTTGTTTAGATTAGGCTAGTCCTCTAGTATAGAAACGATTACTAATCATGCTCAGAATTCTTGTATAAAAATTATTTGTTATGACACCGGATCAATATTGCCAAGAAAAGGCTGTTCAAAGTGGCTCTAGTTTCTATTATAGTTTTCTATATTTGCCACCAGAGAAACGTCGTGCCATTACTGCGCTTTATGCTTTTTGCCGTGAGGTAGACGATATAGTAGATGAATGCACTGAAGAGTCTGTAGCAAGAACCAAATTAGCTTGGTGGCGACAAGAAATTACTTCTGTGTATAGTGTGGAACAAGGTAAAGAGCCCAGTCATCCAGTCTCAAAAGCTCTGGTTTCAGTAGTTAAAACAATCAATCTTTCTGCTAACCAGTTAATCGAAATCATAGACGGTATGGAAATGGATTTGGATTATAATCGTTACGCAGATTTCAGTACATTACAGCTTTATTGTCATCATGTAGCTGGAGTGGTCGGACAGTTGTCAGCTGAAATTTTTGGATATCACGATAGTAAGACTCTAGAATATGCCCATAATTTAGGGCTTGCATTCCAGCTCACAAATATCATACGTGATGTGGGTGAAGATGCTCGTCGTGATCGTATATATTTACCAGAAGACGAACTTGTTCAGTTCGGTGTTTCTAGTGAAGATATATTGCATTCACGTGAATCAGATAATTTCAGACAGCTAATGGAATTTCAGATTGAACGCGCAGAAAATTATTATACTCAGGCATTTGAAGCATTACCTAAAGAGGATAGAAAAAATCAGCGTCCTGGTTTTATAATGGCGGCGATTTATCGTGCGCTATTGGATGAGATCAAAGATGATGCTTGTCAAGTTATGCGACAACGTGTAAGTCTTACCCCAATACGTAAACTGTGGATCGGATGGAGAACCTGGATCAGAGGTTGATTTCAGGTTTATTGGGCTAATTGTATTACTATCAGTTCGGATAATTCTAAGAGCAAATTCTTTTAGAAGCCATAAATATATGGACGATATAAAAAACTACCGGCCAGATAAAGACTTACTTAAGGGTCGAGTCATTCTTGTTACCGGCGCAGGACAAGGTATTGGTCGCGTAGCAGCACTAGAATATGCCACACATGGCGCTACAGTAATTTTACATGGAAGAAAAGTTGATAAACTAGAAAGTGTATATGACGAAATTGAGTCTGAAGGAGGAGCACAAGCAGCAATTTTTCCATTTGACCTTGAGAAAGCTGGTGGAAAAGATTTTGAGGTAATTGTGCAGGCAATAAAGTTGCAGCTGGGTAGATTGGATGGAATTTTGCATAACGCAGCTTTTGTTCCAAACCTCATTCCACTAGAAAGCCAGACATTTGATCAGTGGTTGATTTTGCTACGTGTCAATCTAGTTGCACCAATTTCATTGACACGTGCTTGTTTACCATTGTTAAAAGCATCTCCTGATGCATGTATTATTATGACATCTGATACGCATGGTCATTACCCTGCAGCATATTGGGGTGGATTTGCTGTTGCTAAAGCTGGAGTAGAAGCACTAGTAAAAATTCAAGCCCAAGAATGGGAGATGTATACAAATTTGCGTATCAACGCATTAATTCCTGGAGCTGTACACACATCACAGAGAACTAAAACTCATCCTGGTGAAGCTAAACAAGGTTTGTCTGATCCAAAAGACTTAATGTCGACTTATTTATATTTGATGGGACCTGCTAGCAAGGGAGTTACTGGTAGGACAGTATTTTGCCAAAAACATGAGTAGTATAACTGTAGAAACAAGGAAGGATAAGAAGGTATAATTGACTAGTACAAGAGATTTGGCGGGCGAAAGTGGCGGAATTGGTAGACGCACCAGATTTAGGTTCTGGCGCCGAAAGGTATGGGGGTTCGAGTCCCCCCTTTCGCACCATGGGGCCTCAGGCTATAAACTGTGTGGTCATTGTATTGGATGGTTACAATGTTTCATGGTTGCTATGATGTCAGATGATGAATAACAACAATTAGTTAGGAATAGAATAATAATGCAATCCAATGTAGAGACCCTTGGTCCATTAGAACGCAGGCTTAATGTTACAGTGCCGCAGGAAAAAATTGAGACTGAAATTGAGAATCGTTTAAGGCGCCTGGCACGTACGGCTAAGATACATGGCTTTCGATCTGGTAAGGTTCCATTAAAAATTGTTTCACAACAATATGGCCCAAAAGTGCGTCAGGAAGTAATGGGTGATGTGTTGCAGAAAAGTTTTAGTGAGGCGGTAGTTGAACAAAAATTACGGGTTGCAGGTTATCCGCATTTTGAAGCAAAGGAAATGGTTGAGAAGGCGGCTCACTTTGAGTTTAGTGCAACATTTGAAGTTTATCCAGACATAATCTTAGGGGACCTAGAATCACTAAGTATTGAGCAACCAGCGATGCAAGTTTCCTCTGTTGATGTTGACAAAGCTATTGAGATTATGCGTAAACAGAGAACTCAGTATAATGTGGTAGAAAGAGCTGCAGTTGAGGGAGATAGGGTAAATATCGATTATCAAGGGACAATTGACGGAGCAGAATTTGATGGTGGTAGTGCAAAAAATTCTATTCTAGTTTTAGGTGAAGGTCAGCTTCTCAAGGATTTTGAAGAAGCAATAATCGGTATGAGAAAGGAACAGAGTAAAACGTTTGAAGTAGTCTTCCCAGCAGATTATCATGGCAAAGAAGTGGCTGGAAAGACCGCCACATTCGAGGTAAAGATTAATGTAGTTGAAGAGCCTAAGCTTCCAGTGCTGGATGAAGAGTTTGCTAAATCACTTGGTATCTCTAGTGGAGATATGGAAAAGATGCGTGTTGAAGTTCAAGCAAATCTTGAGCGTGAAGTGTCGAAACGTATCAAGACGAAAGTTAAGGAGAGTGTAATGCAAGCGTTGCTTGATGCCATCACTATCGAGACACCTAAAGCACTGGTAACTTTAGAAGTAGATCGTTTAATGCAGAGCGCAAGAGATGATCTTAAGGAACGTGGTATGAAAATTAATGACGTGCCTTTACCAAAAGATTTGTTTCAAGAGCAGGCTGAGCGCCGTGTAAATTTGGGATTAATTTTGACAGAATTAGTAAAGGTTAACGATTTACAGGCAAAGCCTGAACAGGTACGTGCGTTAATTGAAGAGTTTGCGCAGAGTTATGAAAATCCTAGCGAGGTAGTTAAGTGGCATTATTCTTCAAAAGAGCGTCTAAATGAAGCTGAGTCTGCTGTGTTAGAGGACAATGTTGTAGCATGGGTATTAGAGAAAGCTAGTACTGTAGAAAAGAAAGTAACTTTTGACGAATTGATGGGAAAATCTTGATATGATTCAAAGAACTGAATTGGATGACTATAATATTGGTCCTAGAAATTTAGGTTTAATTCCCATGGTAATTGAGACCAGTGGGCGAGGTGAGCGGGCATATGATATATATTCCCGTTTGTTGAAAGAGAGGGTTATTTTTCTAGTGGGTCCGGTTACAGAGGCATCAGCTAATCTGATTGTGGCACAGTTTCTGTTCTTAGAATCAGAAAATTCAGACAAAGAGATTCATTTTTATATAAACTCTCCAGGGGGTATGGTCTCTGCAGGGTTGGCAATCTATGACACTATGCAGTACATTAAACCCAGTGTCAGTACATTATGTGTGGGTCAGGCAGCAAGTATGGGTTCCTTGCTACTGGCGGCAGGTGAAAAAGGTAAACGTTTTTGCTTACCAAATTCACGCATTATGATTCATCAGCCATTGGGTGGTTTTCAAGGACAAGCCTCAGATATTGAGATACATGCCAAAGAAATCTTGTTTCTCAAAGATAGACTAAATGAAATTTTAGCAAAACACAGTGGTCAAAATATTCAGACTATTGAGAGAGACACCGATCGCGATAATTTTCTAAGTGCTGAGGACTCAGTAAAGTATGGTTTGGTAGACGCAGTACTGACCAGTAGAGCTGAAGGTACAGCTAAATAAATATAATTGCTAAAAGATTGCACTTATTTGTTATATAGGTACTTATTTAGATAACATGGAGAAATACTATGTCAGATAAAGTTGTCGGCGAGAAACTACTTTATTGCTCCTTTTGTGGGAAGAGCCAGCACGAAGTAAAAAAACTTATTGCTGGCCCATCCGTATTTATCTGTGATGAATGTATTGAGCTTTGTAACGATATAATACGTGAGGAATTGCAGGAGGCTGAAGCCGCAAATTTAACTAAATCAGATTTACCTGTGCCACGTGAAATTTGCCAGATTCTTGATCAATATGTAATTGGTCAAGAGCCAGCAAAGAAGATCTTATCTGTAGCTGTATATAACCATTATAAGCGTCTAAAGAATCTAGCTAAAACTAATGAAACCGATGACATAGAACTAGCTAAAAGTAACATATTACTTATAGGCCCAACTGGGTCTGGCAAAACGCTGCTGGCACAGACATTGGCACGACTACTTAATGTTCCATTTGTCATGGCTGATGCTACAACTCTGACTGAAGCAGGATATGTTGGAGAGGATGTAGAAAATATTATCCAGAAATTACTTCAGAAATGTAACTATGATGCGGATAAAGCGCAACATGGCATCGTTTATATAGATGAAATTGACAAGATTTCACGTAAGCTAGATAACCCTTCAATAACCCGTGATGTCTCAGGTGAGGGCGTGCAGCAAGCCTTGCTTAAGCTAATTGAGGGTACTGTTGCTTCAGTCCCTCCACAGGGCGGGAGAAAGCATCCTAATCAGGAATTTGTTCAAATAGATACCACCAATATTTTGTTTATTTGCGGAGGTGCATTTGACGGTCTTGATAAGGTAATACGTAATCGTTCTGAGAAGGGAGGGATAGGTTTTGGTGCAGATGTGAGAAGTGAAAATGATAATCGTAAAGATATTGGTACAGTATTAAGGGGAGTAGAACCGGAAGACTTAGTTAAGTATGGATTAATTCCTGAATTTGTTGGGCGCCTGCCTGTAGTAGCGACATTGGAAGAGCTTGGTGAGGCCGCCTTAATAAAAATTCTTGCTGAACCTAAAAACGCGCTTACTAAACAATATCAAAAGATGTTCAGTATGGAAGGTGGGGTTGATTTGGAATTTCGAGAGCAGGCGCTAAAAGCAATTGCTAAGAAAGCATTGGCACGAAAAACCGGTGCACGTGGGCTTAGGTCAATTTTGGAAAATACTTTACTAGATACTATGTTTGATCTCCCGTCTCTTGAGAATGTTACTAAGGTAGTAGTCGATCATGGTGCAATTGGAGGTGACGTTAAGCCAATTTTGATGTACTCGGATAAAAAAAATAAGGTAGCAAAAAGTAGTTAGTTTCAATTTGGAAGTACTAGTTTTCCTTGAATTTATCTTGGTTGGCCCAATATTACTTTGGTTGTCTCTATATGTACTTACTAATTTAAAGGTTAATTTACACACATGTCTTTTCCAGTTAATGATCCCGATAAAGTATTGTTACCACTTTTACCTTTGCGCGATGTTGTAGTGTTTCCGCACATGGTAATTCCTTTGTTTGTAGGAAGACCTAAGTCAATCAAAGCGCTGGAGAGCGCTATGGAATCTGGAAAGACGATACTTTTGGTAGCACAGAAATTTGCTGCTAAAGATGAGCCAGGTCCGGAAGACCTCCATACAGTTTGTAGCGTTGCAAATTTGTTGCAAATGCTCAAACTACCTGATGGCACAGTTAAAGTTCTAGTAGAAGGTGGTCGCCGAGCTAACATTTTAGAAGTAATTGATACCGGTACTCATTTCTCTGGACAGGTTATATTGCTTCCTC
The DNA here is from genome assembly GCA_965205785.1 of Nitrosomonadaceae bacterium. Classification (GTDB taxonomy): domain Bacteria; phylum Pseudomonadota; class Gammaproteobacteria; order Burkholderiales; family Nitrosomonadaceae; genus BJGV01. The sequence continues at coordinate 387,763 of OZ242188.1, read as the reverse complement.
CGGATACTGTTGATAGTAATGAAGTTGAGGCTATGCGACGTACAATGCTGGTTCAATTTGACCAGTATGTAAAACTCAATAAAAAAATACCACCTGAAATACATAATTCACTTGGCGGTATAGATGAGGCAGGGCGTCTAGCTGATACGATTGCAGCGCATTTACCTTTGAAGCTTGAGCAAAAACAAGAAATTTTAGAGCTATTTGATGTTCCAAAACGTTTAGAGCATCTACTAGGGTTATTGGAAACTGAGCTCGATATACTTCAGGTGGAAAAGCGAATTCGTGGCAGAGTTAAACGTCAGATGGAGAAGAGTCAGAGAGACTATTATCTAAATGAGCAAGTTAAGGCTATTCAGAAGGAATTAGGAGAAGGAGAAGATGGTGCTGATTTAGAAGAAATGGACAAAAAAATTAAATCTGCAAATATGTCCAAAGAGGGACGCATTAAGGGTGAGTCTGAACTGAAAAAGCTACGGTTAATGTCTCCCATGTCCGCTGAAGCAACAGTAGTACGTAATTATATTGATGCTTTAGTTGCATTACCGTGGAGGAAGAAAAGTAAAATTGGTAGAGATCTTAATGCTGCAGAAATAATACTTGAGAAAGATCATTATGGTTTGGATAAAGTTAAGGAACGTATTGTCGAGTATTTAGCAGTACAACAGCGGGTGGATAAGCTCAAAGCACCTATTCTTTGTTTAGTGGGTCCACCTGGTGTTGGTAAGACTTCTTTAGGCCAATCTATTGCCCGCGCCACTAATCGTAAATTTGTACGTATGTCATTAGGTGGTGTGCGAGACGAAGCAGAAATACGTGGTCATCGTCGTACCTACATTGGTTCAATGCCTGGTAAGATTCTGCAGAATATGACTAAGGTTGGTGTAAAAAATCCACTATTTTTATTAGATGAAGTGGATAAGATGGGTATGGATTTTCGTGGTGATCCATCATCCGCGTTACTTGAAGTGTTAGATCCCGAGCAAAACAATTCATTTGTAGATCATTATATTGAGGTTGAATATGACTTGTCTGATGTTATGTTTGTTGCAACTGCAAATACCTTAAATATACCGCCAGCTTTATTGGACAGAATGGAAGTACTCAGATTATCTGGCTATACCGAAGATGAAAAGCTTAATATTGCAACACGCTATTTATTACCGAAGCAAATGAAGAATCATGGGCTAAAGGAAAATGAGCTGGCAATATCTGAGGCTGCACTGCGTGATGTTACCCGTTATTACACTCGGGAAGCAGGTGTACGTGCTATGGAGAGAGAAATTTCAAAAATTTGCAGGAAAGTAGTAAAAGCATTGTTACTTAAAGATAGACAGAAAAAAATTGCTATTAGTGCCCGAAATCTTGGTAATTACTTGGATGTGCGTCGCTATACTTACGGTGTTGCTGAAGAGAAGAATCAAGTTGGGCAGGTAACTGGTCTAGCTTGGACAGAGGTTGGTGGAGAACTGCTAACTATTGAGGCAGTAGTGCTTCCAGGTAAAGGTAAGACGATTACTACTGGCAAACTAGGCGAGGTGATGCAAGAATCTATTCAAGCAGCTTTATCTGTAGTACGTAGCCGTTCAGTAGCATTAGGAATTTCAGAAGATTTTTACCAAAAGAACGATATTCATATACATTTGCCGGAAGGAGCTACGCCAAAAGATGGTCCTAGTGCTGGTATTGGTATATGTATTGCGATGGTATCAGTGCTGACAGATATTCCGGTAAGGGCGACTGTTGCAATGACAGGTGAGATAACACTACGGGGTGAGGTATTACCGATTGGCGGACTAAAAGAAAAGCTCTTAGCAGCACATCGTGGTGGCATAAAGATGGTCTTGATCCCTGAAGACAATGTCAAAGATTTGGCTGAGATTCCAGAAAATATCAAGAATCGACTTGATATACATCCAGTAAAATGGATAGACCAGGTATTAGATTTTGCTTTGGAGCACAAACCAAATGCGCTTCCTTTTGTTGCTAGTGCATCTGCAACTAATCCGGAAGTTACAGAGAATGAACAAGCCACTACTGCTATAAAGCACTAATAAGCTTGCCGAGTTTTTTTGTGTTATTTTAGAGCTAACTTATTGAAAGAGATAGAATCAACAGGCTTATCTTGTTTTTAATGTCTACCAAGTTTTACTTAGGATTGGAAGAATTCTGACTTCCAGGTGGATAAGACTTGCTGTTTAATTACATAAGTAAAAAAGTTTTTATTTATAATGTTTTCAAAAATATTATGACAATTGCTTGACCCAGCCCAAACGGCTTGATATAAAAGCGGTTGCAGGGCAGTTCCTGTGACTTTCTTACTAATAACTCAGGGGGAATTACGTGAATAAATCTGAACTCATTGATGCCATCGCAAAATCCGCTGACATCTCAAAAGCTTCAGCGGGTGATGCACTGGATGCAACTTTATCAGCGATTAGAGTTGCTCTTAAAAAAGGTCAAAGCGTCACCCTAGTAGGTTTCGGCACCTTTAAAGTAGGTAAACGTGCAGCTCGTACTGGTCGCAATCCTAGGACTGGCGCTGCGATTAAAATTAAGGCAGCTAAAGTGCCAAAATTTAGTGCTGGGAAGGCGCTTAAGGATGCCGTAAATTAGATTTTCGAGGCGGGGTGCTTAGCTCAGCTGGTAGAGCGTCGCCCTTACAAGGCGAATGTCGGCGGTTCGACCCCGTCAGCACCCACCAACAGAATTATACGAGGAATTTTGGAGTGGTAGTTCAGTTGGTTAGAATACCGGCCTGTCACGCCGGGGGTCGCGGGTTCGAGTCCCGTCCACTCCGCCAGATTTGGAACTAAACCTGGGCGAACGTAAGTTCGCCTTTTTTATTTATCAGTATTTTGGATTCTAGTAATGTTTGATTTTGTTCATAAACGTAAACGTGTTGTTCAGGTCATTTTTGTGATTGCTATAACGCCGTTCCTGTTTTGGGGACTTGAATCGTACCGGAGCACAGATGGTGAAGATTATATTGCAATAATCTCCGGGGAGAAAATTCATCGCCAGGAGTTTGATCATGCATTGCGTAAGCACTATGATGACATGCGACAATCCATGGGAGATAGTTTTAACATCTCCATGCTTGATGACCCGAGAGTCAGAGCTTCAGTATTGGAGAGCTTAATTCAGCAACGATTACTTAATCGAGAGGCAGAACGACTCGGATTTGCTATTTCTGATTCCCAACTAGTTGAAGTTTTACAAAGTTTTGCAGCATTTCAACAGGATGGGCAGTTTTCTAATCAGTTGTATAAAGACTTCTTGCTTAGCGAAGGATTGAGTGCAATTGCATTTGAATCGGATATTCGTAGAGCCTTGATGAGGCAGCAAGTCGTAGACGGGTACATCAAGAAAGGGTTTATTTCGAATACAGCAGCAAAGAATATCATACGTTTAAGTGAAGAAAAACGTGAAGTTAGTAGTATTCAAATTCAGCCAGAACAGTTCTTGTCTAAAATGAAACCTAGTAAAGATGAGATTAAATCGTACTATGCTAGCCACCAAACTGAATTTAAGCAACCTGAACAAATCAAAATAGAATATCTTGTGCTATCAGTGGACGATTTGGCAAAAGAAATACGGCTAAACTCAGGCGAAACTAAAAAGTATTTTGAAGAGCACAAAGCTGAGTTTGGTCAGATAGAGGAACGACAAGCTAGTCATATATTGTTAAGTGCACCTGCTACTGCGTCAGATGCTGATAAAGATGCAGCTCGTTCCAAGGCAGAAGAATTACTAATACAGATTAAGCAGGCACCACAAAATTTTGCTGAACTCGCAAAAAAACATTCGCAAGATGCTGGAACAGCAGATAAAGGGGGTGATTTAGGATTTTTTGGTCGCGGGACAATGGTCAAGGCATTTGAAGATGAGATCTTTCAGATGGAGCCCGAAGAGATTCGTGGGCCAGTTCAAACAGATTTTGGTTTTCACATTATTAAACTTTCTGCGATAAAAGTCGGTGAGAATGTAAATTTTGATGAAGTAAAAAATGAAGTGGAGAAAAAATTAAGAAGGCAGAAATCAAGTAAAAATTTTGGAGAAAAGGCTGAGGAGTTTAGGAATATAGTATATGAAGAAGGGGATAGTTTGCAGCCAGCTGCCGAAACACTTAAATTATCCATACAGAAAAGTGACTGGATTAGTAGGAAGGGAGGTAAAGCACCATACTTTACCAATGTAAAACTATTGCAGGCAATGTTTTCTGAAGACTCAATTAAGAATAAGCAAAATTCTGAAGTATTTGAAATTACACCAGACACTTTGATTTCTGCAAGGGTTCTTGTACATAAGTCTGCAGAAATGCGTTCAATGGCTGAGGTTAGAGAGAAAATATCTGGAATTCTGGCACGCCAGCAAGCATCAGATCAAGCGGTGAAAGAGGGAACAGAGAAACTGGCGCAGTTACATAATGGAGAAAAGGATATAGTTAAATGGGGTCCCAATAAGATGGTTTCCCGCAATAATCCGCAAGGCCTTGAAGAGGAAGCTCTACGGACTATTTTTAAGGTTAAGCCGTTTAGTTTGCCTGCTTATACCGGAGTTATGAATTCACAAGGAGGTTTTTCTCTAGTTCGAATTAATAAAGTGATAGAAGCTGCATCACCAGATGAAGAAAAAGTTAAGGTTTTTAGTAGGCAGCTCCAGCAGTTATATGCCCAAGAGGAACTTGCATCATATCTTGCAGCCATCAAACAGCGATCTGATGTGACAGTTATGAGAGAGAGAATTGAGAATAAGCAGTAGCCATAAGTAAACTATGGTTGGTCAATAATATCAAAAGCAACATTATTAAACCCAGCATCTACATAAGTAATCTCGCCAGTAATACCGCTCGCTAGATCGCTGCATAAGAAAGCTGCAACGTTTCCGACCTCTTCAATGGAGACATTGCGTCGTAATGGGGAAACTTTTTCGGTATATCCAAGTAGTTTTCCAAAATTACCTATTCCTGCAGAGGCCAGTGTTTTAATTGGACCGGCAGAAATTGCATTAACTCTTATTCCTTTTGGACCAAGACTTGATGCCATAAATCGTACGTTTGCCTCAAGGCTTGCTTTTGCAAGTCCCATTACGTTGTAGTTTGGCATTACTCTTTCTGCTCCTAGGTAGCTTAGTGTCAGAAGTGATCCGTTATTATTTTGCATCAGTGGTAAACCTGCTTTTGCCAAAGCAGAAAAGCTAAAGGAGCTAATGTCATGAGCTATTCTGAATGATTCACGGTTTAAACTTTCCAAATAATCTCCAGTTAAAGCCTCACGAGGAGCAAAAGCAATGGAGTGTATGATGCTATCAAGGCTATTCCATGATTTTGCGAGGTCATCAAAGCACTTGTTAATTTCATTGTCACTTGTAACATCGCAGGAAAAAAGCAAATCACTGTCAAATTCAGCTGCTAATTTTTCAACACGACCACGTATTTCTTTTGCTTGATAAGTGAAGGCAAGTTCTGCACCCTCTCGCTTCATTGCTTTTGCTATACCATAAGCAATAGAGCGATTACTGAGTAATCCAGTGATTAAAATACGTTTACCTGTAAGAAATCCCATTATATGTCCTTGTGGATATGCTGATATTTTAAGAATTATAGCTCAGGATGCTATTGTACTTGAAGAGTCACAGTAAATTAGTTGAGATGGAAATTGTTCATCTCCCTATGTTTTAGTATTTACGATAAACTATAAAACCAATGAAGGTACTATTTACATATTTATCAGCACTTTCTATAGCTTTATTATCTGCCTGTAGCAATGACTCTTGGAATAATCCATATCCGTCTTCTGCTAAGGATGGAAATATCCTTTATAGCGCTTTTGCTGAGCGTCCTAAGCATCTTGATCCAGTACAGTCATATAGTTCAAATGAAATTTTATTCACAGCACAGATCTATGAACCACCACTACAATATCATTATTTAAAACGTCCATATAAATTGGTGCCTCTTTCTGCAGCGAAGATGCCTGTGCCACAGTATTTTGACTTAAATGGAGAGAGTCTTCCTGAAAATGTTGATAATAAAAGAATCGCCTATACAGTTTATGAGATTTCTATTAAGCCTGGTATTTTTTATCAGCCTCATCCTGCCTTTGTAAGAGGTAACAACGGAAAATTTTATTATCATAATTTATCAGTTGATGATTTAGCTAAAATATATGAGCTTAAGGATTTTCTTTACACCGACACCCGCGAGCTAACTGCAAAAGATTATGTTTATGAGATTAAGCGTCTAGCACATCCTAGGCTACATTCCCCAATTTTTGGTTTAATGTCAGATTATATAGTAGGCCTAAAAGAATACTCAGATACGCTAAGTACTGCAGCTAATCAGCAAACTAAAACTCAGGGTAAGGATGCCTATCTAGATTTGAATAAATTCCCATTAGAGGGGGCTCAAGTTGTAGATTCTTACACCTATCAGATTAAGATTAAGGGAAAATATCCGCAGTTTATGTATTGGTTGGCAATGCCCTTTTTTGCGCCAATTCCATGGGAAGCAGATCGTTTCTATACTCAGCAGGGACTAGCAGAAAAAAACATTACACTTGACTGGTATCCGATTGGTACGGGTCCTTATATGCTAACTAATAATAATCCAAATTTAATGATGGTATTAGAGAAAAATCCTAATTTCCATGGTGAGTCTTATCCAGTTGGGGGTACAGCAGATAATCTGAAACCGGAATTACTTGCAGATGTTGGTAAACCATTACCATTCATTAATAAAATTATGTTTTATAGTGATAAAGAAACTATTCCTCGTTGGAACAAATTTTTACAAGGCTATTATGATGCATCCGGGATTAGTTCTGATAGTTTTGACCAAGCTGTTCAAATTACAGGACAGGGGGAGGCAACTGTAACAGAAGCAATGCGTGCTAAGGGTATTCGTTTAGAGGAGGCTGTGGCGACTTCCACATACTATGTGGGTTTCAATATGCTTGACCCTAAAGTTGGCGGACTTACAGAATCCGCTAGAAAACTACGACAAGCCATTTCTATTGCGGTGGATTATGAGGAATATGTTTCGATATTTACCAATGGCCGGGGTATTCCTGCACAGGGTCCAATTGCACCGGGAATTTCCGGTCACAGATATGGCAAAAAAGGAATCAATCCGGTTGTATATGACTGGAAAAATAATAGACCAAGTCGCAAACCCATAGAAGCTGCCAAAGCTTTGTTGGCAGAAGCAGGTTACCCCAATGGGATCGATATTAAAACAAACGCTCCGCTAGTATTGTATTTTGATGTCACAGCAAGAGGTCCTGAGGATAAATCGAAGCTGGACTGGATGAGTAAACAGTTTCAGAAGCTTAATATTCAGTTAGTAATTCGAAGTACAGACTACAATCGTTTTCAAGATAAGATACGCCAAGGAAATGCGCAAATCTTTGAATGGGGGTGGAATGCTGATTACCCAGATCCGGAGAATTTTTTGTTTCTGCTACATGGACCACAAAGGAAAGTTGGTAATGACGGTGAGAATGCTGCTAATTATGATAATTCAGAATATAACGTTTTATTCGAACAAATGAAAAATATGGAGAACAGTCCTGAACGCCAAGAAATTATTGATCAAATGGTCATGATTCTTCGTCAGGACGCTCCCTGGCTTTGGGGATACCATCCAAAAGATTATGCTTTGTATCATGCATGGTATACAAATGTGAAGCCTAGCAGAATGTCACATAACAATATGAAGTATCACCGTATAGATTCAAGCATGAGAGAAGAAAAACGAATTAATTGGAATACACCGATATTGTGGCCTTTGGTAGTATGCTTGATAGTTTTAGTAGTTAGTTTAATTCCTGCAGTAATTACTTATCGTAAGAAAGAACGTGGAGCAGGAACTAAGGATCTAGAAAGGCGAGGTGAGATTGTTTAATTATATTATACGTCGTATATTTTATGCAGTTCCCATACTTATCGGTGTGAATCTGATTACTTTCACATTATTCTTTATAGTTAATACCCCTGATGACATGGCGCGAATGCATCTTGGTACCAAACATGTTACACCAGAAGCAATTTCCAAATGGAAACAGGAAAGAGGATATGACAAACCATTGGCGTACAACAGTGTAGAGAAAGGTATTGATAAATTTACTCGTACAATTTTTTTTGAAAAATCAGCTGCAATGTTTGTTTTTGATTTTGGAAGTGCAGATGACGGGCGTGATATTGCTCATGAAATTAAAACACGTATGCTGCCTAGTCTTGCTATTGCGCTACCAGTATTTATTCTGGGATTAATTTCCTATATTACCTTTGCACTAGTAATAGCATTTTTTCGTGCTACGTACATTGATTTCTGGGGAGTAGTATTTTGTGTTGCAATAATGTCAATTTCCCTTTTGTTTTATGTGATTGGTGGGCAGTTCTTGGCTAGTAAATTATGGCATTTAGTGCCTATTTCAGGTTTTAGTGGTGGGTGGGATATGGCTAAATTCTTGGTGCTGCCAGTAATTATAGGTGTTTTTAGTAGTTCTGGTGCTAGCACACGTTGGTACCGTACAATTTTTCTGGAGGAAATGGGGAAGGATTACGTCCGTACCGCACGCGCTAAGGGACTACCAGAAAGAATTGTGTTATTCAGGCATGTGCTTAGAAATGGCATGATTCCAATCCTTACAGGTGCAGTGGTATTAATCCCATCACTCTTTATGGGTAGCCTCATACTTGAATCATTCTTCGGTATTCCTGGTTTGGGTAGTTATACTATTGACGCAATTAATTCTCAAGACTTTTCAGTAGTTCGGGCCATGGTTTTTTTAGGATCATTTCTTTATATCGTTGGGTTGATATTAACTGATATATCTTACACACTGGTTGACCCAAGAATAAGGTTAGAATAATTTTTGCCATAGTTACTATGCCTTTTAAACCTGTCGTTCTTTGGACTGATTCACTCATTTATCTTTTACTGATAGTGGTAATAATTTTTGCTTGGTACGTACGGCGTAACGAGCATCTTTTGATTCCATGGAAGCGAGTAGGCCACAGTGTGAGCGGTATGATGGCACTTACAGTGCTGATGTTATTTATTCTGATTGGATTATTAGATTCAGTACATTTTCGGCCTGTTTTAGAAAATAAAGATAGTGCTAGTATTGAAAAAGTGTTTGACGTTCAGGTACTAAGTTTATTTGATACTTTGGTTACACCATTGCGAACAAATATTGAAAAAACCTATTCTGCACCATTTGCGACACATCTTTATAGCAAAGAAGTAATTGACCTTCCTGAAGGTGGGCAAGTACGAGAATTTCCCAGATTAGAGTTTGGCGGAGCACATTTACAAAATCCGGAGAAACAGCTTGTTACTGATATTACTTGGCGCACGTTAACGGGTTTATGCCTAGGACTTTCAATTTGGGTCATATCTATAGCTTTATTAGTTAAACTAATTTCATATAAGAGTGGGAAGAAATTTATACAGGTATTCTCTAAAATTCTACGTAGTGAAACAGAAATTCCTTGGAAACCCATTTTAATTATGCTTGCGTTGCTACTTTCACTAATTGGAGTAGCACTGTCGTTATCTACTTATTACCACATATTTGGAACTGATAAAGTAGGACAGGATGTATTCTACCAGTCACTAAAAAGTATTCGTACTGGTTTGGTAATCGGAACACTTACTACGTTGGTAATGCTACCTTTCGCACTTATTCTTGGCATTACGGCTGGATATTTCAGAGGTTGGGTTGACGATGTAATTCAATACATATATACCACATTAATCTCAATTCCAAGTGTATTGCTGATTGTAGCAGCGGTATTGATGATGAATGTATATATAGATGCTAATGTGGAACTATTTGATACAACGGCTTCACGTGCTGATCTGCGGTTACTATTTCTTTGTATCATACTTGGTGTCACTAGTTGGACCGGATTGTGCCGCTTATTACGCGGTGAAACTTTAAAAATACGTGAAATGGAATATATTCAAGCAGCACATGCATTTGGTGTTTCTCACTGGCGCATAATTAGTCGTCATATACTCCCTAACGTGCTGCACATTGTGTTGATTGCAACAGTTATGGAATTTAGTGGACTTGTTCTGGCTGAAGCTGTGCTGTCTTATATTGGTGTTGGTGTCGACCCTTCTATGATTAGTTTTGGCACCATGATCAATGCAGCTCGTTTAGAAATGGCACGTGAACCGATGGTGTGGTGGGCATTGCTTTCATCCTTTAGTTTTATGTTCACGCTAGTATTAAGCGCTAATCTATTTGCTGATGCAGTACAAGATGCATTTAATCCAAGAGTGAGAACGGTATAGTTTATTAGTTGATAAATTGTATCAAGGTAGACTGCTAAATAGTGTGGAACGCCAACTTATTGTTATAGTAATAAAAATCTTATTCTTATATGACTCCCCTGTTACAAATCGACAACCTCAAGACTATTCTTCATACTGGTACGGTACCAGTACGCGCTGTAGATGGACTTACACTTCAAATTCAGAAGGGCGAAACTTTTGCCTTGCTAGGAGAGTCTGGTTGTGGAAAATCTATGGCAGCACTTTCAATGATGCGATTATTACCAGAAGCAGGAGAAATTGTATCTGGTTCTGTTAAGTTGCACAAAGAAGACTTATTACTGAAATCAGAAGCATCCATGAGGGGTATACGTGGTAAGCACATCAGTATGATTTTTCAGGAGCCGATGCTAAGTTTGAACCCTGTATTAACAGTTGCAGAGCAAATTGGGGAAGTGTTGAAACGACATCTCAATTTACATGGCACAGCACTACAAGATCGTATATTAGAAATATTGTGCCAGGTGGGCATCCCTGATGCAAAACGACGTATGTCAGAATACCCTTTTCAGTTCTCTGGCGGCATGAAGCAGCGGGTAATGATCGCTATGGCATTAGCTTGTGAGCCGGATTTATTAATTGCGGATGAGCCGACTACAGCTCTTGATGTCACGATTCAGGCCCAAATATTAGATCTTATGCGTAATTTGCAGCAACACAAAGACATGGCTATTTTACTCATTACCCATGATTTGGGAGTCGTAGCGGAAATGGCTGACCGTGTTGCAGTTATGTATGCTGGTGAAATCGTTGAGACTACGGTTCGTGATAGATTTTTTAATGAACCTACACATCCATATTCTCAGAAACTATTTGCTGCCTTACCACGTAGATCTAAAAGAGGTCAGGGATTAGCAGTGATCAAAGGAAATGTACCGTCTCTGTCTGGCGAATTTATTGGTTGTCGATTCGCTGGTCGTTGTGAATATGCTTGGGATTTGTGTAGAACAACTGCACCTGAATGGAGTGAAGTAACTAGAGATCATAAAGTAAGGTGTCATTTGTATGGTAAAGATGCTGATACTAATACAAATGATAAGAGTCAGGTCATAATAGAGAAGCCTATCTTTAGAGTAGCACCCCTATCTCATGTCTTTACTGATAGTTCAAAGTTGTTAAATGTCACTAATTTAAAAGTTTATTTTCCGATATATCGAGGTTTAATAAAAAGTGTAGCAGGATATGTAAAAGCGGTAGATGGCATTTCACTTTCTATTTCACAGGGTAGTACGCTTGCACTGGTAGGTGAATCAGGTTGTGGAAAGACTACGGTAGGAAAAAGTATTCTACAATTAATTACACCTACTGCAGGTAGTGTGCGCTATAACGGAATAGAGTTAGTCGGTCTTGAGCGTAAGCAATTGCGTGAGAAACGTGCAGAGTTCCAGATTATTTTTCAGGATCCTTACTCATCACTTAATCCTAGAATGCGTATTATCGATATTCTTGAAGAAGGAATGAGTTCACTCAATACTAAGGATAATGTTAGCGTAGAGAATGAAATGGGCTGGATTAATTCTCCAGTGGAAGAAAAAATAGATACATTATTAAAACATGTTGGTTTATCGTCAGAGTCTAAATGGCGTTACCCACATGAATTTTCTGGTGGTCAACGTCAAAGAATAGCTATTGCTCGTACTCTAGCGGTTAATCCTAAACTTCTAATTTGTGATGAACCTACAAGTGCACTTGATGTTTCAGTACAGGCACAAATTCTTAATTTACTCAAAAATCTGCAGGAGACTTTGAATCTTGCATACTTATTTATTACACATAATATTTCAGTAGTAGAATATTTGGCTGATGAAGTTGCAGTGATGTATCTAGGAAGAATTGTGGAGCATGGAAGTGTGGATGAGATATTAAATGATCCTAAACACCCATATACTCTGGCACTATTATCAGCGGTACCAGTAGTAGAACTCAATTCAGACCGGAAGGTAATACACCTACATGGAGATTTACCTTCGCCGGCTAATCCACCTTCAGGTTGTCATTTTCATCCTCGTTGTCCAAAAGCAATGACTGTATGTTCTGGAGAGTATCCAGCAGTGACTGAATTTAGTGAAACACATTCCGCATGTTGTTATCTTTATGAGAAAGATGCTTCCTCCTAAGGAGTCTAGTTTTGAAGGAAATCAAAAAGCACATGTGAAATAATAATACTGGTTTGAATTTTCACTAGACTTATCAATTTTTTTTGCGAGACGTTTTGATTTTGCACATTGCATATCAGCTAGGTTTTTAGCTTCTACTTCATTGTAATCAGAAGAATCGACCATTACAGACCCAGGATTTGTTTCGGTTACTTTGTCTTGGGGTTTGTGTGCACAACCTGTAAATATTAAGGTTACAAGCAAGGCTACTAAGTAAGTTATTATTTTCTGCATATTTTGTGTCCTTTCTTATTACTATTTCTTTGAGTCAATAGACGACCTGTATGGGAGATTATCCGATATTCCATTTATTATAGTCACTCTAAAGTAATAGCGTAACTTTCCGATAACGTTATTTAGAATTTGTGCTTCCTCATTTTCTATAACATTATGAATACAAACATTAATTTTAAGAGTCCAGGTGATAATCTTTCATTAAATGCTCATGATTTTGTAGTCATTGAGAAATCTAGGCTATTTCGTGAGATTAGTTTAGAATCTATCGAGTATCTTTTAAATATATGCCAGGTGATTGAATTCACACCGGGCAAAGAAGTGTTGTCTCCAGAAAAATATAATAGCTGTATATATGTTGTACTTTCTGGGCGTCTTGGTGTTCATCTAGGTACTCCGGACGGTTCACCACATATCGTGTTTGAGGCGGGAGATTGTGTTGGTGAGATGTCTATATTAGATGGTAAGCCAGTATCTGCATTTGTAGTTGCTCCAGAGCATAGCCGACTACTGATGATTCATCAGGAGGCACTGTGGTCACTTATTAATATTTCGCATGGGGTTGCTCGGAACATACTGCATATCTTGGCAGGGCGTATGCGTTATAGTAACGAAGCCTTGATAACTAGTAATAAATTACAAGCGGAATCCGAACATGCAGCTCATACTGATGGGCTTACGGGCTTGCATAATAGGCGTTGGCTTTCAGACTCATTCAAGCGGCAAATGCAGCGTTGTGAGCTTAGTAACCAGCCATGTACGGTAATAATGTTGGATATAGATCATTTTAAACAAGTAAATGATAGGTTCGGGCACATTGCAGGTGATCGAATTCTCTGTACTGTTTCACAAGTGTTATTAAACACAATGCGTCCTGCAGATCTTATTGCTCGTTATGGTGGGGAAGAATTTGCGCTGTGTTTACCTGATACATCAAAAGAAGATACCAGTCTCATTGCAGAACGATTACGTATATCAATTTCTGAAGCAAAGACTTATATTGAAGAAAAGCAGCTGCCATTAGTTACTGTTTCTATAGGTGTTGCCGAAATGCAGCCAGGACAAACTTTAGACTCGCTTATCTCAAATGCCGATGACGCACTTTACCGAGCAAAAGCTAAAGGTCGTAATTGTATCTCTGAATAATGCCAGATGCATAGTATTACAATAGAGTCTGCAAGAGAATAGTCTTTATTTCGTCCTGAATCGGACAGCTCAGATATTTCTTACTAATATTCTTCACTCCAGTCTAAAATTAACATCAGACTAAAGGGAAAATATTGTCAGAAGAAAAAAATTTAAAAACGACGGTTGTGCTTGTACATGGTCTCTGGATGCCCGGATGGGTGATGGCATTATTGGGATTACGGTTAAGGCGTTGTGGATTTCATACTGTTACTTTCTCATATTCCTCTATGTGTAATTCACTATCCCAGAATGCACATATTCTTTCAGATTTTGTAGCAGGGATAGTTTCATCTCGTATATATTTTGTTGGCCATAGTTTAGGTGGTCTTCTGATAATGCAGATGTTATCTGAGTGCCCTGATCGACGAACTGAGCGTATCGTACTAGCGGGTAGTCCCTGTCAGCCTAGTTATATAGCAAGTAAGCTGGCTAGGTTTAAGCTAGGACGACATTTGATAGGCCATAGTATGCTACAGTACTTAAAGCAGAATGTTCCAGAATGCACTGATAGTTGTGAGGTAGGATCAATTGCTGGTAGTAGAAGTTTAGGAGCAGGTAGATTATTAGGAGGCCTACCAAGCCCAAATGATGGTGTGGTGACAGTTGAGGAAACAAAGCTATCTGGTCTACATGACCAGATAGTTCTTAATGTAAGCCATTCTGGAATGCTTATTTCTACCAGTGTTGCAGAACAGATATGTAATTTCTTACAAAATGGGAATTTTTCCCATAGCCTTACATTCTAATAATTTTGAAAAATTATCGTACTTTATCATTCATTGCGGCAATAAGTTTTGCTTTCTGGCTGTACGGATGCACCAATCTTCCCTATTACGCTCAGGCTGTGGATGGTCAGATGGAAATTTTGCGTAAAGTCCAACCGATTAATACGATTGTAGCTGATCCAAATACTGATAAAACATTAAAGAAAGCTTTATCCAAAGTTATTTTATTACGAAAATTTGCTAGCAATACTCTGAAGCTTCCTGAGAACGAAAGCTATATGGATTATGCTGACTTAAAGCGTCCTTACGTGGTTTGGAATGTATATGCCACACCTGAGTTTTCCACGAAACTTAAAGAATGGTGCTTTGTAGGGGCGGGCTGTGTAAAGTATCGCGGTTTTTTTTCTAAAGATGAAGCGGACTATTTTGCAGAAGAACTAAGAAATAAAAACTACGACGTTCATGTAGGGGGTATTCGAGCATATTCCACTTTAGGATGGTTTGATGATCCTGTGCTCAACACTTTTATTGGTTTTTCTGAAATACAACTTGCTAGACTTATATTTCATGAGCTTGCTCATCAGGTTGTCTATGTACAGGATGATACAGAGTTTAATGAATCCTTTGCAACATTGGTTGAACAGGAAGGAACAAGGCGCTGGCTGGCAAGTAATAGTACTTTAGAACAACAAGATAAATTTGATGCGGGACAGAGAAGAGAGCTTATTTTTACTAAGCTAGTATTAAAATATCGTGAACGATTAAAGAGATTGTTTTCCTCTAATACAAATGATTCAGAAAAGCGTAATTCTAAGCTGAATATTCTTTCTGAACTACAAGAAGAATTTAGTCAGCTGAAAGCTACTGATAAAGAATTGAGTAGCTATAACAAATGGTTTGAGCTACAGATGAATAATGCATTACTTGCAACAGTTTCTACTTATACAAAACTTGTCCCGGAATTTCGGTCTTTACTTATTAGGCAGGGCGGAGATATGGAGCTTTTTTATAGTGCAGTCCAAGATATCAGTAAGTTGACTAAGAATGATCGGCTTACTGCTTTACGAGTAAGTAGAAGGTATTTATCTAGAGGTGTTCTTGGAAAGAAAACTTGGTCAGACCAGTCTAGTAGCGAGCTTCTTAAGAAATAGTAGTGTTGCAGCTGAGAAGGACAAATATCATATGCTCCAATTTCGCATGTAATATTTATTTATTGAATTCAAATTCCCGTGTGGTTTTTTTTCGTGCCATAACGACACCATCCCGAGTTGGGTTAATAAAAGTATCAAATTCAGGGTCATTAAAAATTAATTGGTTGTGCTCCATAATCGCTTCTGTCCAACCAGGAACAATATCAACATAATTCTCTACTGCAACCCGCCCATGCCATAGAACATTATCAGCTATATATAGCCCGCCTGGACAAATTCTATTCTTTGCCATATGCCATATTTCAGGGTATTGGTCTTTATCTGCATCGTTATAGCAGATATCAAATAACCCTTCAGTCTCAGAAAAAATTTCCTGAGCATATCCAGTATGAAAATTAACTCTATTTCCTAATTCCACAGAACTTAGATATTTTTCAGCTCTTTCCTTATTTAACGGATCTCCGTCACTGCAAACCACAGTCCCTTCTTCCCCTACTGCCTTAGCAAACCAATATGCGGAATAGCCATACCCACTACCAAATTCAAAAACCCGTTTTGCATTGATTGCTCTTGCCATGGTTTCAAGAAAAATACCAACAAGGCGACCAATAATTGGGAAATTATTACTCTCAGCCTCCTTCTCCATCTCAGTAAGTACCGGGCGATCTGTCTGACTCACTAAGCTACGCATGTAATTTTCAATAGCAGGATTAACCGGGTCTAAGACTTTTGGATTAGAAATAGTTGGAGATTGAATATTGGGCACTTATTAGTACTCCTTTAGAAATAATAAGATATTGGTTTGTTCTTGTTCATGAACCTACACTTAGAGTGATAAGTAGTCAATGCGGCTAGTTATTTTATTAAGATTGGGGTTAGGAAAAGCTACTCATTTGTGAGTGGACTGAAAACTGAAAGATTATTATGCAATTTCTTTTAAAAATGTGATTTTGTTCACAGATTATTTAGTTGAAAATTACTATCCTAAGTATGCAGTTTCTGGAGCTTGGCATTTAAATAAGGAGGTGACAGTGAGACACATAGTCCAAGAGATACTAATGGTATTAATTATCACTGTCGTTAGCATAATAGTTGCACTTTTTATAGCAAATAGCGCTCAATCTGAGCCACTACGCATAAAAGATAATCAATGGCATTATGACTCAAAAGAGCAGTCTATAATAAAAGACGCTGATAGTGAAAATATACGTATTATTGATGTCAAATTACAGAGGAAACTGTAGAAGATATAATATCTCGGATTATTAGATAGTTTTTTATGTATTTGCTTTTTACGATATCTATTTTGCGGCAAGTAAAGATTAACAATTCAAAGTGAGTTAATACTGTTCTTGAATAAGCGTATATGGCGTCTCATTTTTCTTACGTTTAATGATTTTTCCGGGTCCATATTCAATTACACGATCATTTTTTAGAATTACAGAGTAATCTGTTCGGTTCCAGGACAGCCCACTAAATATAGACCAGCGATTTATCAGAAGATTAGTATATTGAAGAGCCTCATATTCTTCACTACGGTGAAAGCCATTGGGACTTCCAACAGCTGTTATAACCTCTTCTTTTGTTTGGCCTTCTCGTATATTACGCATATTCTCAACTGTAGTGCACGAGGTAAGTGCCAATATGGAAAGTAAAGTAAGAACAACAGATCTCATAAATTTAACTCCATGGGGATTACTAATTATATAGGTACTATATTGGAACTGAATTCTGTTAATGTACCAGATTCAAAGAATCTTATTTTATATTTTTGAATTCTAAAGTTCATTCTGTAAAATCTAAGATTTCCTACTAATGTTTTCTATATGATATAGCCTGAATAGTACTGGCAGCACAAGTAGAGTCAGTGCGGTAGAAGATATCACACCACCAATTACAACAGTTGCAAGTGGCCGTTGAACCTCTGCGCCAATACTAGTAGCCAAAGCCATAGGGATGAATCCAATAGCTGTCGTTAACGCTGTCATTAGTATTGGGCGGAGTCTCGTGACGGCACCAGTTTGAATGGCATCATCTAGAGAGAGACCTTCTTTTAGCAGATTCCTTATAAAGGATAGCATTACTAGGCCATTTAATACCGCAATACCAGATAGTGCAATGAATCCAACTGCAGCTGAGATAGAAAAAGGAATATCGCGCAACCACAGTGCAAATAATCCACCTGTAAGAGCAAAAGGAACACCTGTAAATATAAGTAATCCATCCCTAAAGTTTCTGAACATTGCATAAAGTAGAATAAGAATAAGTCCGAGAGCAAATGGAACCACTATTTGAAGGCGCTTGGCAGCAGAAAGAAGTTGTTCAAATTGTCCGCCCCATGTTACCCAATACCCTGAGGGGGGTTGAAATCTTTCTCCTAATAGAGACCTTGCTTCATTAACGAAGGAGCCGAGATCCCGACCGCGTACGTTTGCTGTAACAACCAATTTTCGTTTACCGTTTTCTCGACTTATTTGATTAGGTCCTGGTATTAATTCTAGATTTGCTACTTCGCCTAATGCAACATAGGCATTCTGATTTATGGTAATGCCCCGCACCCTTTTTACTGTATTAGAAGAAAGTTTTATAGGTAAACGTCTGAGTGCCTCAATATTAGTACGTATAGATTCTGGTAACCGGACTTGTAGACTAAAACGTCTGTCTCCATCATAAATTGTACCGGCATTTATTCCACCAACTGAAATGGCAATGGCATCTTGTACATCGGCTACATTTAATCCGTAACGCGCTAATTTTGCACGATCTACCCTAATTGAAAGTAATGGTAAACCGGAGAGCTGTTCAGTTCTTACATCTGCAGCCCCAGGGATAGTAACGAGAAGAGTTTTAATTTTCTTTCCTAAAGAAAGCAAAGTATCTAGATCATCACCAAATATTTTAACTGCCACATCTGCACGAACGCCTGATATTAGTTCGTTAAACCGCATTTGGATTGGCTGAGTAAATTCGTACTTGTTACCCGGTATCTTTTGTACCGCTTGGTCCATTGCAGCTATCAGTTCTGTCTTACTGTGATGTGACCCGTTCCATTCTGACTGAGGTTTGAGAATAATAAAAATATCAGCAACATTAGGCGGCATGGGATCTGTTGCAATTTCTGCGGTTCCGATTTTCCCAAAAACTCTTTCTACTTCAGGAAAGCTCCTGATGGTTTTTTCCAGTTCACTTTGCATCTCAACAGCTGTTGTCAGACTTGTGCCAGGGATGCGCAATGCATGGAGTGCAATATCTCCTTCATTAAGACTGGGGACAAATTCACTACCTGTACGGGTAGCTAACAATCCAGACAGCACGACTATAACTACAGCAACCGTAATTGTAAGAGCCTTATTTTGCATCGCAGATGTAAGTAAAGGCACATAGATTTTTTTTGCACGTATTACAGTTCTATTTTCTTTTTCTGCTACTTTACCAGATAGAAAAAGTGCAATCGCTGCGGGAACAAATGTTACGGAAAGAATCATTGCCCCTAGTAAGGCAGTCACGACTGTAATGGCCATGGGGTGAAACATTTTTCCTTCTACACCACTCATTACTAAGATTGGTAAATAAACAACCATGATAATAAGTTCGCCATAGATTAAGGCTCTACGTGCTTCCTTATTAGCGTCGAAAACAGCTGAGAGTCGCTCTTTACGTGTTAATTCTCGCCCTAACTGCGCCTGCATATTAGTGATACGTCGGACACTATTTTCTGTAAAGACAATTGCCCCATCCACAATAATACCGAAATCAAGAGCACCCAAGCTCATCAGATTGGCACTTACGTTGCTGGTAACCATACCACTAAACGTAAATAACATTGAAAGTGGGATAACCAAAGCAGCAATGAGTGCTGCCCGTATGTTACCCAGAAATAATAGCAGTACTACAATTACTAATATAGCACCCTCAATTAGATTAGTAGCGACAGTACGAATAGTTTTATCGACTAGCGTGGTACGATTATATGCAGTAGTCGCAACTATGTTGGCAGGTAGGCTACGATTGATTTCGGTTATTTTCTTGGCAACTGCTATAGAGACAGTACGGCTGTTCTCTCCAATCAGCATATGTACAGTACCTAGAACAACTTCCTCTCCATTCTGTGTGGCAGCACCATTACGTAATTCCTTTCCAATTAGAACATCAGCAACATTCTTAATACGTACTGGAACACCATGATGGCTACCAAGAATAATTTCTCTAATTTCATCTAGGTTTACTACCTGCCCAGGTGCTCGAACTAGTAATTGTTCTCCATTTCTTTCAATATAACCTGCGCCCACATTAAGATTATTTCGTTGTAGTGCTATGACTATCTCTTGCAGTGTTAGCCCGAAAGAAATGAGCTTTTCAGGATAGGGTGTGACATGAAATTGTTTCACGAAACCACCAATAGAATTAACCTCGGTTACGCCCTTAACGGTTCGAAGTTGTGGTTTGATGATCCAATCTTGAATTTCTCGTAAATCAGTTGATGTATAAGGTTCTCCATCTGGTTTTTTTGCACCTTCTTCAGCTTTAACTGTGTACATAAAAATTTCACCAAGACCAGTTGAAATGGGACCCATTGTTGGTGTGATCCCAGTAGGTAGCGTATCTTTGGCTTCTTGAATCCGCTGATTTACCAATTGACGGGCAAAATAGATGTCAGTGCCATCTTTGAAAATTACTGTAACTTGAGATAGCCCATAACGTGAGATAGAGCGTGTATATTCGAGGTTGGGGAGTCCTGCCATGGACCGTTCTATTGGGAAAGTTACACGTTGCTCAGACTCCATCGGGGAATAGCCTGCAGCTTGAGTATTGATTTGTACCTGTACATTTGTAATATCTGGGACAGCATCAATAGGAAGTCTTTGGTAATTATAGATTCCAAGCATCCCCATCAGGATAACTCCTGTCAAGATTATCCAACTTTTGTTTATGGATATGCGTAAAATATGATCAAGCATAATTATCTGGTTGTATTATCGGAGCTAACTTGTAGGTGTGTAGATGGATACTTTTCCTAGTGACCATGTGACGCACCCTCTTTACCCAGCTCTGCTTTTATGATGAAACTGTTGCCTGCAGCATACTGCTCTCCTGCCAAGAGCCCTTTCAATATTTCTACTGTTTTTCCATCATTACGTCCTAGTTCTAGAGGTCTAGCTTCAAAATATTCCCCGTAGCGACCAAATACTACAGACTCGTTACTTATTGCCTGAATAGCATCCATCGATACAGCAACTGGCACCTGAGTTTTTTCAGTTACCAGCTTTGCATTTATAAACATACCCGGACGCCATTTCCCATCTTTATTATCAAGCTCAATACGTACTGTTGCGGTACGGGTTTGCTCTCCGATCAACGTGCTGATATAGGTTACTTTCCCCTCACCTATAACATTAAAAGCAGTTGCATTGACTGTTGCCATTTGTCCGACTTTTACAATATTAAGATCTTTAGGATAGGCAGTGATGGCTGTCCAGACCGTAGATATGTCAGCTATGGTAAAGATTTCCTGATCTTTCTTTAGAGTTTTGCCCTGTGCGATTTCTTTAGAGATAATACGCCCAGAAATTGGAGCTCGGATCTCAAAACGGGCTAGATATTTTCCAGAATAATTTGATTCAGGATTTACTCCTAATGCACGCAATTTTATTGAGGTAAGATTAAAGGTTGTTTCAGCTTCACCCAGCTTTTCCTGGGCAGTAAGATAGTCCTGTTTAGCAGTAATTTTCTCTTCCCATAGCTGTTTCTCACGTTTGAATGTCTTTTGTGCAAGATGGAATCGTTTCTGAGCAATTAAATATTGGCTACGTAGTTCAGCCAACATTGGACTCTCGATTACCGCCAGTATTTCGCCCTTTTTTACCTGTTGACCAACGTGGCGAGAAACGGAAGTAACTACACCTGACATACGTGGGACAACTTGTACGAGGGTATGATGATTAAATATAATCTCGCCCGGTAGTGAAAGTGTTGGTTTAATTGTTGCCGGACCAGCTGTCATTATCCTGATATTATTTCTTTTTACAGCAGTATCCGACATTTCAATTCTTCCTTCAATTTGGTTATAGTTCCAATAAAAGGTTTCATCATTTCGTTTGGCGGTAATTGCTATTTCAAATGAATGAGGTTCTTTCACCACCCGATCAGCAATCAAATAATCTTCCTCAGGCACAAATCTAAATAGCTGTGCTGGCGTACCAAGTCTTGTTAATGTAACTTCAATTTCTGCTTTGGAAGGTGGAACTTGCTTGCCTTTCTCATACAGATAGAGGCGAAACTGAGGTGGTACATTATCTTCAAAGATCGTTACTTCTACACCAAAATCCTTGGCTACAAATAAATCTCCTCCCTTTGGGCCTTTACCAGGTATAGAGAATGTTTTGCTTCCAGATATACTCTTGGTTAATTCTGTTTTGATCGTATTACTATCGATTGTAGGAGGTGTATCTTTATCCCAGCTAAGAATTAGCCCTCCTAAAATAACTCCGATAAGGATTACAATGATTATTGGGCTTAATTGAGTTTTACTCATGGTCTATCCTTCATGATCCTTGTTATTCATGTTTGTTGATTGCTCTTCCGTATGATCAATTGGTGAAGCGATAAGTCGTTCAATTTCGTTAATTAGACGATGGTAATTTGTAAGTGCGCGGACATAGAGAATTTGGTTTTGAAATAGAGTACGCTGTGCATCGAACATTTCTAGGAAGCTAAATCTACCCAACTCATAGCCTTTATTAGCTATGTCAAAAGAACTTCTGGCTCCTGGTAAAACTTTATCGTGCAATACATTAATCTCATTTTGTGCTGCTGATAAAGATTCATAGGCTTTTGTAAGTTCAGATCTAAGTTGTAAATCAATTGCTGCTTGTTCATCGATTGCTTTACCCACACGTTGATTTGCTGCTTGTAAATTACCTTGGTTAAGATCAAATAATGGAATTGGTATAGATACATTAACTATTGCAGTTGTTTCATCAGCTCTTGTATAACGTCTTACACCTGCGCCAACCGTAATATCAGGTATACGACGTAATTTTTCAATTTCAACTAAGGCTCTATGCTGTTCAATATTTTTTATACTGTGTAGAGCAATTGGATTTTTATCAAGACGTTGTTCTAGTATTTCAAAACTTGGTATTTCAACTCGTGATTCGAGATTTCCTAGTACTTTTCTAAACTGAGGAGAGGAACTTCCCCATAGCAATGATAACTGTTTCCTCGCTGCCGCTAATTCTCTCCTAGTTTGTTCCAGAACAATACTTGCTGTAGAAAAAGCTACTCTGGCTTTGGTCTCCTCTATTGGAGGGGCTTTTCCAGCTTCAACTCGTTTAGCTGCAGAGTTCACCACTTTCTTTGCAAGTTGAATGCTTTCTTTAGCAAGCTGTAGTTGTTCTTGCCCAGCTAATACTTTTGTAAATACATTTGCTACACGAGCTATAAGTTCTAAACGTTTCGATTCATAATTTTTATCTGCAAGTTCTTGACTGATTGATGCAGCATTTATTCTGGCGGAGCGTTTTCCGCCAAGCTCGATTAATTGGCTGAAACGAATCGTTGTAAATTGTGCAGCAGGAGTATTAGGGCGAGCATTTATATCTTCTGACTCTACGTCTAACGCAGGATTTTGATATTTCCCAGCCTGAATTTTTATTCCCTCTAGCGCACGAACTTCCTTGGAGAAAGAGGCCAGCTCGGGATTCTTCTGCAACATCAGATGTATTGCATCTCTCAGAGCGATATCGGTTTCTTCATTAACCTTTGATAGGCTGGAGTTTCCTAAATTTTTACTAGAAGTTGCATCAAGGACAATTTTCTCAGCAGATACTTGAGACGTACAACTTAGTGCCAGAGTAAGTAACACAGCTGGCATCCGGTGTTGGATAATTACTGACAAAAAACAAAAGTTCATAAAACCTCCACAAACTTTATGTATTAGTGACCGAGTAATCATCATAATAGGTAAGATGATATACCCTGGTAATAATACAGATAAACTACAGTAAGTATGCTTGGCTGATAATACGTAACTATATATTTAAGGTGAGTTCGTCACCTAGGTTACATATAAATAATTAGCCGGCGAAACTTCTGGGTCTAGCTTATGAAAGTCTTTTTTGGTGGGCGTAGAGGTGGCTCCGAGACAGAGTCAGGGATAAAGTCAGAAATAAATATAGCTAAAGTAGTCGAGCTGATAGATGCTGGGACAAGAAGAGGAGCAGTGAAATAAAAGGGTTGATATTGCCCAGATGCGTGAAGACATAAATGAGTAGCAGCATCTAATTGGCTGCTATCTTTATCAGAATCATGTTGATGAGCATTTAGATGAGCCATAGGATCAAGTGAGAGAATAGGGTGCTCGTGATCTAATTCATGTGCAAATACTTCACCACTAAATGCCCAGCCAAATGCATTGGTCATCATACTGGAAAGCATTATAAATATAATGTAACTTCTTAAATATTTATTCATAGTCTGCCAGGGTTTGCTTATCAGTTAATCTCATTGCCTGATAACTTTTATATTAATTATATTTGCAATGTTCAGCATTGCTGAATTCATTTGATTTGTCAAGGTACTACCGTCACATATTAGGGGAAACGATAATTGATTAAAAAGAGAATTAGTTTTCATTCATTTTTGCCTATCTGTTATAGATTATAAACGGCAGAAACTAGAAATACTTTGAATTTAGATATTTTTGATAGTATTTTGCATACAATACCCTAAGTCCAGGATTTTCCTAATTAGGAAAGAATGTGAGAACCACAGATCATATAGTCAGCAGGGTTATTCAATATTTTGAACTTGAATATTTATTAGGCGGTTACAACGCAGCTATTACAAGGGGTTTGATGGTATTTCAGGCTTTAGTTATCAATGCCTGTCACCAATTCTGTCACCGTTTATTCATTGGTACAATTTTATCCGAATGTCTGCTTTTGGCACAAAGCAGACGTTTGATTTTAGACTACCAGCTCAACACAATGAACTGCTGTACACTGCCGTTACGAGTCAGGAACAATACGCGCTTCTCGCTACTGTTTTTCTTGACCTCGCGTTTGAACTCTGCCGCATTATTTACCGGTTTCTGATTCACTTCCAGGATAACCATACCTGTTTTAATTCCTCCCATTGCTGCAATCGAGCCTGGCTGAACTTGGGTTACCACCACTCCTTTGCCAGGCTTAGCATTAAACTGCCTGGCAATTTGTGGTGTCAGTGTTTGTACACTTAAACCAATTTCTTCTGTGCTCTGTGCCGGACTTGCAGCAGCAAGCTTATCTTCTTCAGATAACTTACCAATAGTTATATTTACTATCTTTCGTTTTCCATTACGTAAGATAACTAATTTTTCACGACTACCGGGTGGAATTAGAGCAACCCGGTTTCGAAAACGACCAACTTCTTTTACTGGTTTTCCACGGAATTCCACTATCACATCACCCTGACGTAATCCCGCCTTTTTAGCAGGAGATTCATCGTTAACCTGGGAAACAATAATCCCTTGTCCAGCCTTAACATTAAATGACTCTGCCAGTTCAGGGGTAATTTGCTGAATTATGATACCCAGAAAGCCACGTGTTACTTCTCCACTCTTGATTAGTTGATAAGCAATTTCCTTGGCTAAATTGCTAGGAATAGCAAAACTAACACCCATATACCCTCCACTACGGCTAAAAATGGCAGTGTTAATTCCTACTACCTTGCCATCCAGATTGATCAGTGGTCCGCCAGAATTACCCGGATTGATCGCCGCATCGGTTTGAATAAAATCTTCGTAAGCGTTTATTCCAACACTAGTCCGGCCTTTTGCACTGACTACACCTACTGTTAATGTATGGCTCAGTCCAAAGGGATTTCCAATGGCCACGACCCATTCACCAACCTCAAGTTGGGAAGAATCGGAGAAAGAGAGTGTAGGTAATCTACCTGACTTAATTTCAAGTACAGCTACATCGGACTGGGGGTCACGCCCCTTAATCTTAGCCTCAAATTCCCGACCATTCTGAAATTTTACGGTAATCTTTTCAGCATTCTCGATTACGTGGTTGTTAGTTAAGATATATGATTTTCCAGATGAAGGGCCATTCTTTGCCGAGAAAACAAAGCCTGAGCCCTGACCAATTACAGGACGTTTTCTTTGTGGCGGCCCGGGTTGTTGTCCTTTAGGAAAACCAGGAAACTGATCTCCAAAGAAATGTTTGAAGAATTCGTCATTCCCAAATGGACTTCCGGGACCAAAAGGAGAATTGAATTGGGTTATGTTTGATGATGCCGCTTTAGATTCGACCTGAATAAACACCACAGAGGGAGAGACCTCTTGTGCAACTGAGGCGAAAGCTTTGCTGGTCCTACGTAGACTCTCGACACCACCATCAATTGCATGAGCAGGGATAGGAATAAACCAAACCAAGAATAAATACAAAAAGATTAAGCTTCTTTTCATTATTTGCATGAGCTTTATATTCCACTGAACAAGATTTGAATTTATAGATAATGGTTAAATAAAAAAATTCAACTCCCCTTGAAAATAATTTTACTTGGTATGCAAATCAGTGTACATCCATCAACAACTTATATTGTTTGTCTATATTTATATAACGGATTTCTATGATGAGGTCACTGAGTGACATAAAGAGAGTTGTGAATGTCTGCTTTGTGCCAATAGCGGACATTCAATATTTGTCTTAGTAGACAGAGTTGTTATTGCATGTACAAAAGAAAACCGATGCATTCGATTAACGCATAATCGAGAGTGCACCGGCTATTCAAGTTATTAGTTTGTAGTTGTTACTATGTTGTTTTTACTTGTAAATCTTATGCTTAGGTTCTAAAGCTCAATCTTTTTGATTTTTATCTTTTGAAAAGAAGAACCAATAACCTATGGCAGCAATAGCTGTTACAAGAATTCCTAACTCTAAACTCATAATAACCTCCTTTTAAAATTGAGATGTTTAAAAATAAGACCGATACGACCATGAATCTCCGCTGTAGTTCACGCGGTTCGGTCAAAAAAACTATCAAACATCAAATTACTTATTTCAAAGAACGTTACCTACAAACGGAGCTTCACGCGTTCGTAGCAACTAGATTATCGCTAAAAATAAAAGCTGGCAAGTTTTAGTGTGGGAGTGATAATCTGTATATATCTATATAAACTAATTAATATATTATGTTAATTATGTGTAGATATTGTTCTCTAATTGCACTGAATGTAAGCTTTGTGCCAAAAGCGGACATTCATCTAATGTGAGGCTATTGGTGGGTGTGCGGTACTAGCAAAATTATCAAGAGAGTAAATACTTAAATGAATCGTACTCTGAGAGCATAAACGTGTTAGGTTGATTGGTTGCCATTTTTTTATGGCATTACCTTATATACAAGGATCACAATGAAAGTCCCCCAGTCCCCTATCAAAAAAATCCTTTTAGTTACTGATTTTACCGATGCCAGCAGAGACGCCAGCTACCATGCATTATTGCTGGCTAAAACCTATAATGCTGAGCTTAAGGCTCTTTATGTATTTAACCCAAAAACACTAGGAATTTCTGACGAGAACTATCAACCTTTAGATCAATTTATATCAAAAGAAGATCCTAAAAAAACTCATCAGCGAGGAAAAGATACCCTTAAAGAGCTGGCAGACTCTTTTAACATGGAAGTCGAGACTATCTTTTCCGAAGGCTTTCCTGGTCAGGAAACTGTCCGTATAACATATGAACTAGATACAGACCTGATCATTCTGGGAACACAAAGCTATTCGGGATGGAAAAGATTTTCAGGAACTCCCGGAAATGTTGCTGAATACATCGTTAGATATGCCCCTTGCGCTGTTTTCGCTATCAGGCAAGGAAATCTCGATAAATCTTACATTCCACCCAAAGTCGCCAAGCATCGCTCTCAGAAGAAAACAATGGCCGTAGCTCTGCACTAAATCAGTAAATTTAATTAATGCAGAGGTGTCTTTATATCTTTAGCTGTCAAAGTCAGCCATTTCGAAATGAGAGGAATAAGCCTTTGTAATAATTCTACGCCCTATCCACCGTGATATTTCCAGGAAAGAAATTTATGAATGAAATTCTAGAATACCTAAAAAAGAATGGTCAGAAACTTGATATTGAAGTTGCTGAAGCTACAGGCATGTCACTTGCCAACGTTCGATCTAAATTATCGGAACTTGCAATTAAAGGAGAAATCATGACATGCCAACTGACCCGGTACGACAATGAAAAAACATTAGAAAATATAAGTTGCCGGATATCAGGATATCTTCCTCCTGCTGCACCCGGAAGAAAATCAAATGCATATTTATCCCTTGTGGCTAAGGCTGAAGCTGAAACTGCCAAAAGTTAAGTCCCGTTTAATGTTAACTATCAGATGAATAAATTGCTAATGACTTACAAAAATTACTTTCTTAGAGAAGAGAGTATTGAAATCTATTAAATGGAGATCAAATGAATATTAAATTGAATAATGGATATGAGTTAAGAAAAACCGTAGGGAAAGGAGAAGGAATTTTTGCAACTAAATGTTTTAAAGCTGGCGAAACTGTAATGATTGGTAAGATAGAGAAGAAACTGTATAAGAATCATTCCCATGCATCACAGACAGGAGAGAAAGAATATGTGTTGCATGCCGGCTCAATAACCAAGGTCAATCATTCTTGTCATCCTGATTGCGGAATACACCTGAATGAAACAGGTGCCCATGACTTTGTAGCTATGAAAGATATTAAAGTTAATGAAGAAATTACCTTTGATTATGCCATGAGAAATTATGGCATTGATTTTTTTCCAAAACATTGCATGTGTGGTGCAGAAGAATGTCGTGGCGTAATTACAGGATGGAAAGATTTATCAGACAAAAAGAAGAAAGAATACGCAGGATTTGTGGCTCCTTATCTACTGGCACTAGATAAAAAACATTCTTTTAAAAAGCCTCAAATTAATCTGACCTTGTTGAAAAAAATCAAGAAAAAACCATTTTTACGCCTGGTTCCAGCGGTTGGCTCATCAACTATAAAACAATAATTAGAATTTTCTAATCATTTTTCCAATTTTCTGGTAAAAAGAATGAATATTAATGCAGCCTCTATGGCCTGGACATTTTATGCACTATTTCTTGTTCTAGCCGCTTTAGGATTCATTTCTGATTATCAGCCAATAGATAGAGCTTTTCTAGATACCAATATGACTCTAAATCTTACCCATCTAATCACAGCAGTTGGGTTTGCTGTTGTTTCTAAACAGGATGTAAAAATAACCATTCAGTTTATTCAAATTATTGGCATGGCTTATATGATGATTAGTCTTATTGGATTTATGGGAGTAAATATAGTAATTGAGGAGAAGTGGGAAGAAGTTATTTCTCTTAACTTACTTAGCTATATACAATTTGGCCTGGGGGTTATTCTCTCCATTTTTGGTACGATTCTTAATAAAGATCTTTGCGCGACAAATATATAGCTATTAATAGAAACTCCTGTTACTTATACTTATTCTATTACCGAACTAGGCGAGCAAAAATTAGATAATATAAGAATCAGTTAATTAGGAAAATTTTTATGATTGCGGCAAAAAAATTAAATAAAGCACAAAAAAGAGCTAAAGCAACTGCCAAAAAGAAGGTTGCCGTATCTGCCGTAAAAAAGGTTGCAGCATCTAAGAAGCACTCAACAGAATATTTCGGATTTCTTGCACGACACTCACTAAGTACAGGAACGAATGATAAATCGAGAAATAGGGGTGCAGATCGTACACGAAGCACTGGTTCAAATAGCAGAGGCAGATAACTGATTCCAAGTGAGTTTAACGATGAAACTTAAAGAATACCGGAGTGGTTATTACGACTTAGCTCAGCAGCTAATCGGTATAAAGATTAGAGGCTAACTTTAAGTGTTTAATAAAAGGAAACTTTATTATGTCGACTGATGAGAAATTAATTAGTAAGGTTTGGGCAAAAGGACAAATTGCTGGAAGCAATAATCCGGATGAATACAGAAAGGATGAATGCGGTGCATGGATGTATTTTTCATACTATAGTAATAGAAGTTCACAGTACGGATGGGAAATTGACCATATCAAATTTGTAGACCACGTAGCTTCAGATGAATTAAATAATCTCCGCCCTCTACAGTGGCAAAATTATGCTTGTAAAGGATCTGGGGAACTCGCTTGTATTGTTACAGCTAATAAGACAATCAATGGCCCTCTAAAATCTTAATACTGTAGCTGTTATAAGATTACACCAAAAGTGAACATTCATATTTAGCTTCCAGTAAGTTCCAGTAACAGCCGGTGATTTTGGGAGTAGGGATGGGGTATTTTTGCAAAGATAGAATACTTTTCCCCCGCTAATCTATTAGTTATTAAGGTGTTTATGGTTGGCAGTTCGATTCCCGCCGCTCTAAGATTGAGTGTCTGCTATGTACCAAATAAGATATAACTTCCCTAAGCTAACTTTAAGTTTGAACGGATCTTAAAAAATGCTTCACTTGCAGGTTTTTACTGACGGTAGTGTTAACACTCAGTTAAAGGTTGGGTATGGCGCTTATTTCGTAGTATCTGACCTGAACGTGTCTATAGACTCGCTTAACGATAAAGTGAAGGTGAAACATTTTGTACAAACTAGCTCAACTAAATTGGAATTACAAACCTTGTTATGGGCACTTGGTGAGACCGTTTCTTTAGCTAACAGGAACGATATGGTTTTGACAGTTTATACAGACTCTCAAAATATTATTAGTCTACCTGGGAGGCGTAACCGTCTTGAGCAAAAAAATTATTTCTCTAGTAAAAATAAAAGACTGAATAATTTTGAGCTGTACCAGGAATTTTACAGATTTACCTCAGAGTTAAATTGTAAGTTTGTTAAGGTAGTAGGCCATCAGCCATCTGGTAAGAAAGATAAAATTGGGAGATTATTTAGTTTGGTTGATCGGGCATCTAGGCGTGCGTTGAGAGAAAATCTCTATGTACAAAAAGATAATGTAAACAATCATAGTTCTTAGTTGTTGGTCCGATCATATATGGAAAGGGCACATTGTACAAAAATAAACCATTGTATTTAGTTTCCAATAAGATCCGGTAACAGCCAGTGATTCCGGGGGTAGGAATGGGGGTATCTAAAAGAAATATGGGTGGTTAATTTTTATCCAATACCACGATTAATAGGATATTAATGGGTTTGAGTACGGTTCCCGCCGCCCATTTTTTTCAAGGAATTGAATGTCTGCTTTGTGCCAAAAGCGGACGTTCATAAGTAAGAATAGAGATTATAATAACCCTGTCATAAGATTGGAGACAAATCATGGCAACAAATTTTCCTAAAATTCAAATTAAGACTTGCGAAGATATTATTACCAATGGAATGGAACAAGCCATAAAACGAAATGACGAAACTATTTTTTACGGACATAGAGAAAGGCTAAAGGAATGTATGGAAGTATTTAGAGAAGTAGACCCTGCTTCTTACAGCAGATTCTTACCATACTGTAGTATGACACCTAAAACATTCGTCCCATTAACATAACATGATAAAAGTTGTATCAAAAACTCAATTAAATTGAAAAAATGATTTAATGTTAAAGCTACGGTAGCTTCTAATTTGGTTGGTCTTTATTAGTTTTTAGGTCGACTAACTCATCTTTCATGTTTGCAATATTAGGATTCTCATTCATTTCAGATAAAGTTTCTGTCGGCTGAACAGAAGAATTGATCTTTTCTTCTGCTTGAGTTTCATCAGAAAGATTTGTTTTCAATTGTACTTTATCAGCAATATCCTGTTCCTTTTTTGTAATGGTGTATGTATCAGTAACAGCAGTAATTGTCTCTGTAGCTAAGAAATAAACCCCAAGCATAAGTAAGAGGCCAAAAAACGATGAAGCATAATATTTTGCTTTCTCCGATTTAAGTATAGTGAACCCAGTAAATTCAATTTGATAAAAGTACGCAAAAAAATAACGAAAAAGAAATACATACATAATCGCATAAATAAATCCTACTACATTTGAACCACTAATTTCCCTAATATAGCCAATACCCGCCAAAGCAATAATCCATCCTACCCATTGAAAAATCCTTGGAGTGGCTTCAAGGAAGAAACTGTCTAATGTCTTACCCCATTCTTCTTCTGTCTTTCTTGCAGCAAAATCAACTTTTTTTCGTTTCTCTTTGTTATCTGACATAAGAATCCCAAAGAATTATTAAATAGTCTTACTCATGTATTTTGGTTATGGGTTTCAATGTAATAGCATTAAGTATGGCAATATTACAATTTTTGGATCAACTAGAAGTGTAAGAAAACATAATGTTTGATGCTAAAGCTTTAAATATATTTTATACAGATATATCTGTTCCTGGTGGAATTAATATAACTGATTTTCAGAATAAGCTAAAAGATCTGTTCGCACAGGACCGTTCCGAGAACGATAAAAAAGATTATCGTCTTGGAAAGAATCCATGGAAGAAGCTCCGTGATGAAATAATGCCAGTGTCGCGCTTTCTAAAATTCAAAGGTATTGAAAAAGATCGAGTTCACTTTCCGCTCAATAATAGCGTGCCTGATTGCTGGTTGTTATATGAGCATAGAAGTGATTTCGGGATAGAGGTAACTATTGAAAGAGGGCGGGAAAAATATCGTCTAACGAGTGAGATGAATAAAACTGGTATAGGGCGTGGTTTTATCGGAATACAAGATGATGCGTCACAGAAGGAGTTTAATGATCGTATGTCAAAACCTAGTACTGGGTATACAACTGAACAAATTCTTGATGCTACGAAGGACGGTATTCTTCGTTGTCTTTCGGAAAAGAACGATCCTACTAAATATAAAGGAGTTTCCTGTTTGTTAGTTAGTGCTAATTTAATTACTCTTCCAAAAGAACGTTGGGAATTCATTAAGAAAGAGTTATTCCAGCAAGCGATAAACCTTTCTTTTCAAGAGGTACATATAATCGCTGATACAGAACCATGGGGTTTTCAAATTAAGTAAGGCAAATATCTGCTTTATGCCAGAAGCGGACATTCAATATTTGCCTGAAAATAATTTTAATGATGGCATTATGCTCTAATAATTCTATTTAACATAAGATACATTGTGATTTTCGTACCGTCTGTTATCATTTTTTTTGTGGCGTGATAAGGGCTGTTGTGGACTGTGCTTATGCAGAAGCGTTTGCATATGTTCTGCAATTAAACAGGATACAATGTAATGTACATAGATGAATAGATTAGGCATTTATTTTTATTTATGATTTGGAGAGATTCCATGATTTTAGGAGTTCGTTGTTCAAATAAAGAATTTTCCTATGCTGTAGTTGAGGGCAGTAAAAACAGCCCCACTGTGGTAAGTAGTGGAACTATTAGTTTTCCCAAGAATTTTATTAGAGGGCGTGAGCATAGATGGTTTTTACAAGAAATAGAGAACTTAATAGCAAAGAACTCTATCAATATGATTGTTTTAAAACGTTTTGAAGGAAAGTTTAAGGGCGGAAATTCCTATGAGAAAAGAGTTGAGTTAGAGGGAATTGTTTTTTTGGCCGGCGGTAATCACGATATTCCTGTTTTTAAAAAAATGAATATAACCATAGCTAAGGAAATATTCGGAAAAGGTAAAGCTGATTATTTAAAGACAAAATTAGATGCCTCCAAAATAGAAAGTTACGACGATTATAAAAAATATGAGCAAGAAGCCATTTTATGCGGATGGAGTGAGTTGTAATAAATGAGCGCAAAGTTCGATTTATTAAAACGTCTTGGTTCTGGTCATTTTGGTGAAGTTTGGAAAGCGATGGATTTAGCTTTGAATGCAGAAGTTGCACTCAAAATCATTCCTCTTTCTAAGATTCCTAATCCTAAAAATTTCTTCCAAGAGGCCCAGATGTTAAAGGCCGCAGAACACGATAATGTCGTATCTGTTAAAGAGGCCGACTTCTTTAATTCTGATTCCATATACGTTGCAATGGAGTTTTTATAAAGGGGGAGTTTAGAGGATGAAGCAACTGGAGCTTATATACGTTTAACTCGCGTTAAAAAAATTATGGTTGACGTTCTCAGGGGAATAGCACACGCACATGCTCAGGGGGTTTTGCACAGAGATATTAAGCCAGCCAATATTATGATTGGTGATAATAAAGAGGCAAAAGTTTCTGATTTTGGCCTTTCATTGCCAACGGGTATCACTCCTGCTTCTATTGGTATGAAAGAGTATTTGTATAAGTTGCATGTCCCTCCAGAAGTGATTGAGGGCAATGAGTATTCTGAATTAGGCGAGATATACTCCTGTGGAATTACTCTATATCGAATGATTAATGGGGATCAGTATTTGCCACAAATATCCGATGAAACTGAGGCAAAGATTGTTTCTGGAAAGGTGCCAGATAGATCAAAGTATAGGTTATATGTTCCCCAAAAACTTATTACGATAACTAATAAAGCTTTGAATATTGATCCTAGTAAGAGATATCAGTCAATCGATGCTATGAGGCGTGATATTGAGGGTTTGAATATTGTTATAAATTGTGATGAGAAAAAACTTCCTGAAGATGGTACTGAGTGGAAAGCACCTAGCGCCAATATACTATATGTTCTTCAGCTTACAAAAAATATGAATGGGAAATGGGAAATTGTATTTTCCAGAGGTAAGAACAAAAGAAGTTTAAGAAAAGTGTCAAAGTTGTGTTTCAACGATTTCTCGAAAGCTAAGGCGCATTCTAAAGTAAGAAAAATATTGCAAAAACTTACGGTTGGAATAAGTATAAGTGACATTGATTTATAAATAAAATTTCTAAGGGTTCACGGAATTAACTTTGTAGTATGAACTTGCTCACACCATTATTTCCATAAGTATTATTATCACTTTTTTAACCGGATTCTTTTGTAATCTTCAGAAATAATTTGCACCCCTAACAATTAATACTTGCGAGAAACACCGTGGGAGAAGTACGACATTTGCCGTGAGAAATAACATTCTGCCAGAATAACAGACCCTCTCATAGCGAATGTCTGCTTTGTGCCAAAAGCAGATGTTCAGCTTACAGTACCACCAGGTAATGGCTTATTCGTTTCAGATCGATTGCGCCATATCCAAAATTTGTAAATATATCTCAATAGTTTGATTCGCCTAAGATGTCATTTCGAAAGTTCTGGGTTTATCGCTTTCAGGCCATCAAAAGGAGATACATCCAAAATATCACAGTATTGTAGATACTCCACAACATCTAGACGCCTCTCGCCTTGCTCAATCTTACCAATAAATGAATGTGGTACATCTAATCTTATAGCGACGTCACGCATTGATAAGCCCTTCTGCTGTCGTTGCTGCTTGAGCCATTCTATTAATCGAGCGTGTTCTTGGCTGTGTAATGATTTATACATTGTCCCGATTTTAGGTACAATGATGGTTGTACCCAATTTAGGAACAGATTGATGTATTTAATTTAAGGGAGTTTTTATGAAATTTATTTTTTTATTTGTCGCCTCTTTAATTCTAGCTGCGTGCGATAGTCAGGTAAATAAAAGTAACGAGAGCGCAATGATTGAAATAAAGCCTGAACCAGAAAAACTGATTGAGCGCCTTGAAGAGGATGTACGTTTAGAGTTTGAAATTGTGTTTTTGCCATCAGGTAAAATTAAGTTACAGGGAGCTACTAATTTGCCTAATGGTGCAAATTTGATGGGCAGCATCACTCATAATTCGTCCGGATCTTGGGCGCAGGATAAATTTGACGTGGAAAATGGTCGGTTTGAGCGCTCTGAATTTAGCGATAAGGGTAACCCTTTATTGGATGGGGTCTATCTAGCTTCGGTTTCTATGCCTATTCCTGCTGTACAGAGTCAGTCGGTCCAAGAAGTGCTTGGTCAAAAAGGTGAATATTTACATGGCCCGCTAGTCAACGAAGATTCTTTGGGGAAATCGATCAATTTGGAAAAAGAATTTTATCTTGGCGAAAACTTGGCAAGTGCAACTCAAGCAGATAGTCATTTAGAAGCTAGAGAGGCTCAAATAGCAAATAGGCTAAAATCTGAAATTGAATCCTTGCTTAGTGTATCCGAAGAATTAATTTATTTGAGTCATCGAGGTGAAGATGTTGCGTGTGTGAAAAAGATGCGTTTAGCCCATGATCGAATAAGACTAGCAGATAAGGAGGCCGAACAGTTATCAAATAGATACTTTAGGCTAAAGGTAGCTGCAGGTGAGGCATATGTATGTCTTACGTGCTCCAATCCGGATAAAGAAATATGTGATCAATCGAGGGAATCATTACTTGCCGCGCCGTAATACATAGCCTTTCTATGTCGCTATTTTGGTGTAAGGGGAACTAAATCGTTCTCTTCAATATGCTGGAAAAACCTATATAAATAACTAGCATGCTCTAGCCGTATAGTGGCAGGCAAGTTAAACGCTCCGAGATTCATCGCAACTTTGTTTGCATCATCTGCTAAACGTAGGGATACGGATATATTCATAGGATTAGCGCGAATGTATTCGACGGATTTTAACGTGCGTTACAATTTTGCAGCGTTCGTCTTCACTCAAATTTCTAGGGTGTCCACCTTGTCGGGTTGGCACACGTTTTTCTACTACCGACGCTTTTAATATCGATTCGCATAGCCGCGTCACGGTCGAAGGGTTAACGCTCGCCCCCTGGCGAATTTTGATCTTGTCTGTAAGTTTTTTGCATGATGGGGGGGTATAACCGCTGCCCCCCCTCAATGCAAAACAGTGTAAAAAATCGCTTTTTGTGCGAGGGGCGGGCGGTCGAAACAAAACCCCGAGGCAGCGGGGGCGGCTACAGTACCTTTTTGTTATTACTGTCCGGTTGTCCAACATGTCCAACTCTAAAATAGTCGGTTGGACAAGCTGTAACCCTTTATATATAAGGGATTACGAAGATTTATGTTGTCCTGTCTAACCTGTTCTACTTCAGGGCTGTCTCCTGCGTAGCCACCCTGTAGCGGTAGCCGCCTCGTAGCGGTAGCCGCTACACCCTCTATCTCTCTACTCTCTATTTAATAATTAATTGGACAGTTGGACAGAAAGAGAGGAAAGATAGTATTTATGGTGGTTGTGGCTTGCCCGATAGGTTGGACAGGGATTGGACAGCTGGGCCGTTAGGGTTATTTTCTCGTTTCCAGGCAGCTGCCACAGCTTCTGTGGTGGGGAGTTTGGCTGATAGACTCCCACGCTTCACATACAGCCGCCTACGAATTCCATATACGCTAATTTTTCCATTACTTTTCGTTTTCGTTAGTGCTGGGTGTTTTATGAAATCTAAGTTAGCTAGCACTTCCGCTACTTTTTGCGGACTTAATTTTTTGCCATTCGCTTTCAATAGTTCACTTGCAGCTTTTGTACAAATGAGATCACCACGAAATCCCAATTCCTCAAGATCAATTGCTTCCTGTATCAATTGTTCAGCAAAACCTAAACTTGAACTAACCGCTTCCTTCGTAGTGGATGTAATAGGTGCACGATGGCAAAGAGTCGCCGGGTTAAGTGTGTCAGGTATGGCGTAGTTGGCTAGGTAATTGGCTACAATTTCGTACCCATTCTGATCTCTAAGCCAGTCATATAAATTGGGAAAATAACTATCTCCCATTCCATCGCGCACAATATCCTCGGCGGTTTGTTGGGCTGAGAAAAATACAGCGAATCGACGATCGTTTTGATTCTTTCGGATAGCATCTTTATGATTACTATTCAACATAAAATTTGCCCGGTTATCTCCCATGACCTGAGCCTGTTGCATGGCTCGCATAGCGAGCTTGTCGTTGGTAATCATCGGTTTTAAGACTTCGATAATTTCTTTCTTATGATCGGGAACGTATACGTCTTCTATCCCTATAAATATTTTATTAAATAGCCACTCGTTAAACTTCTCGGAAATTTCGTTCGCTGGCGGGAAGTGTGTATATCGACGACCAACGGCAAAAGCTACACATCTCGTAAAAAGGGTCTTGCCGTTACCTTCGGCGCCTTGGAGTAACGGTGCCCATTGGAATTTAACACCCGGATATTGAACGATCGCCGCCATATAGGCGAGTAAAATTTCACGATCGTTATTGTCCGGGAGAATCTTAGATAAATGATTTAAAAAGGGCTGAACATCTCCCTCAATACGGGGGGTATCAATCGGAACGAATGTATTAACTAAAACGCAACCTTCTTCTATAACTAGCGCAGCTGGCTCTAATTCCGGTCGGAAACAGGTTGATTGCGCTTTTGGATATCGAACTACCTGGGACTCGGTAAAAGCTTCCCATGCTTTACAAGTGGTCTTATTACCCGGCTCATCCAACTGGAAGACATAACCTCCGTAAGTTGCGTTAAATTGCTCCGATTTAAGAATAGCCCCGGACGGAGTAAAAATACGGTGTTGATCCTGGATATAAACGCACCCGTCGAAATGCTCGATTTGTAAGTTAGCGCTTAGGTACTGGTACCCTGTGATTACCTCCGCGCCTGTATCCGGGTTACCGAATGGATTACTGGCCCCCTCGATAGGTTGCAACATCTTGACTAATTCTGTAGGCGTACTTTCCTGGTTGTTTAACCAAAATTTCGCCTGGGAACTACCCCCGGAAGTCTCACATAAAACCCTAGCTTCCTCTTCCGTAGCAAGTGATAATTTAAGCTCTCTAACGCTTTCTGCATAGTTACGCTGGGCGTCGCTACTGGCGCGCAATTTAGGCGCTCCATACTTATCGGCGAGTACCAATATGGCCTCGGTTGTCATACCATGAAAGCTAGTTTGTAGGCTTACGGCACGGCTAATAGTACGAATTAAATAATCGTCTCGCTCCCATTTTTCACGCTTCAAGCCTGATTGCCACATTAGCTTTAAAATACGATTACAATCGTTTCCAGTCCAAAAACAAAGGTGTTG
This sequence comes from Nitrosomonadaceae bacterium, assembly GCA_965205785.1. Taxonomy (GTDB): domain Bacteria; phylum Pseudomonadota; class Gammaproteobacteria; order Burkholderiales; family Nitrosomonadaceae; genus BJGV01. Next base: position 349,070 of record OZ242188.1, on the reverse strand, counting down.
CGCGAGAGCCGCATCGGCACTACTGCTATCATAAGCTCGATTACCTTCCGGGTCCGGGTAAGACCTGGCGAGTACATTTTCCTCGTTATTCCATAGCGAAGCAAAAGTTGATTTTCCGTTAAAGATACCCGCGGCGCTCTGAGAGCCTAACGCTTTCTGAATGAGTTCCGCGTCGTCTTTAATACCATCCCAACCGAGTACGGGCTCGTCGGTCCAGTCTTGCGTTTTAGTGGCGGCTTTTGGTTGGAAATAAGTTGCTACAACAGGCGGAAGTAACGTCGAGCAATCAGTCGCCGCGGACCCTACTACGTTACGCCCTGTGAGGGCTACAAACCGAGATTGGGTATAGAGTTCTAAACCGAGTGCAATATTCTTACAGGAATGATTAGGGGTAGTTCCATGGCCGAAAATATGCAGGCCTCGCCCCGATTGAGAAATCTCCACCGCAGCGCCGGGTAGCTTTCCTACAATCTCTAAGGCCAGAGGGGACCAGGATACGCTATCCGGGTTTAAGCAGTTATCAATATCGAGAAAAAAGAAGGGGTCTTGCGAGGTAAAAAGGAATCCGACTCCGTAATCGTCGCCCATAAGTGCGGCGGCTTTAATCGCGTGTTCGGCGGTAGTGGTATGACCGGGCTTATTCTGCCAATCACTACCTTTAGGATACGGTTGATAGGTATGCGGCGAAATCGGAATTTTGTTGTATTTCTGTTTTGTTGCATCCCACACTAATTTGAATAAAATAAACTGTGGGTACTTAACTAAAGGTTGAAGAGGCTTAGGAATTTGTTTCATTACACAGCCCTTTACGCTGAATTTTGCTTAAGCCAAGCGCTATATGCTGATGCCCGATAACCTAGAGTACGCCCGTTAATTTTCACCAATGGTGGAAGGCTTCCCTCTTTTTGCATTCTCCATTCCCGCGTACGGCTGAGGCTAGCTAATTCACGGAATTGGGCGCGGGAGATAATTCGATCAAGATCGGTTTGCTGTTGATTGTTCATAACACACCTAATTAATTTCATTTTAAAGAATCTTAATTAGATATGTTTTATTTCATCCGGTCACGGAAGAAAGTGAGTTATTTTTACATTACTTCTTCGGGTTAGTATGCTTTCTCAAAACTGGCAGGATCAACTTCAGGCCATAACTCCCCAGCAAGCTTAAGCAGGTTAGAACGTTTTATATTTCGCAATGGAGGGAAACGATTAAGGAAATCTCGGAGACCATATAACTGCCGCTTGTATTTTTTATATTTTTTTAGTTGATTGCTTTGAAATTTGGCAAGCTCCTGTATTCCTTCTACATAGTCGAGAGGATCACAAATTGGTACGCTTCGCTCACCGTTTTCAGGGCGTTTCTCACGAATTGATAATATGTTTATCCTGTCTATATCAGGTATTTTCTCAAGCGCTTTTACTAGCTTTTCACATTGCTGCACCACGGAAGAATAGTCTCTGCTATGCTGGGTCTCTATTTTCTCGTGGCTGCTAGTTATTAACTCCGGACAGTTGTCGAAGAAGTAGGCTAGTTCTCCAATGAAGTTTTTTACCTGTTCTTCCTGACCACCGCAATCTAACCAGATTCGCTCTAGTTGTTCCTTTTGAGTTTCATTAAATTCGTGAGCCATAGCTTTAAGCCCTCTGTCTGAATGCCGTCACGTTCTTATGATTATCGTGATTTATAATTGGTGTAAGTAGATCAGCTATTTTCTGTAATGCTTCGCGGCGTTCATCTAAGTAGTCGTAACGGTCGTAAATACCCTCAACACCTTTTAATTTGTGATTCAAGCAACGCTCAGCAACGTGAGCTGCAACACCCGCTCCCGCCAAAAGGCTTCGACACGTCCGGCGTAAGTCGTGAATAGTGAAGTGCTCTATACCAGCTTTGCCCAGGTTATTCACTGATGACCGGCCAGGCCCTGCATTTGATCCGAATTGTTTTCCTAATGCGTGATTGAGCGTATCGTCGCTGATATACCTCCGACGCTTGCTAGCTCGGCGAGCTGGAAATACATATTCCGACCCACATGCCCTTATGTGTAATTCCTCAAACCAACCAATTACGACGGAAGGAAGTGGAATAGTAATAGCTACACCAGTTTTACTTCGCTCTTCAGGTAAATGCCACAGCTTGCCATCCTCGCTAAACTCATCCCACTTAGCGGCAATCAGCTCACCTTTGCGAATACCTAAAACAAGTAACAAAGCAGTAGCTAGATAATTCTCTCGTGTGAACTGATCGGCATTCTCTCGCAACACACGGAACACAGTTTTTAACTCGTCAATCGTGAGCGCTCTGCTTCGACTTTTTTCAACACCGCCAGCGTGGCGAACAGTGAAGGCGTCAGCCGGATTCGATTTAAGTAAACCTAAACGAATACCGTGACGAAAGAGTTGTTTGCAATAACCTAATGCGTCATTGGCAATTGTTGGTCGCCCGCTGGTAGCTATCTTTTCGATTGCTGCACGAACATCCATCGGGCTAACACGACTGAGAGATATCTCACCGCAAAGTGGGGCTAAATCCTTTTCGTAAACTCGGCGGGGAATACCTGGGTGCTTTAGGCGCTTTTCTATATCGTTCTTTAGCCAGTCAGCGGCTAGATCGTTAAGTGTTTTTATCTTTACATTGTCAGGCCGCTTTTTCTCAGCTAATGGATCGATGCCTGATCTAACATCAATCTTTAGCTTAGCTGTTTCGACTGTTGCGTTCGCCAAGGATAATTCAGGATATTTGCCCAGTGTGATTTCACGGCGTTTCCCGTTAGCTGTATAGCGGACTATCCAAAAACCAGATCCTTCATCACTAACTCGAAAGTAAAGTCCGTTACCCGCTGAAAAGCGCCCGGGCTCTCTTTTTCGAAGAAGGGATTTAGCTTGTTTGTCATTTAGCTTTATTGCCACATTGCTACCCTCTCTGCTCAAAAATGGTGACAGAAAGGTGATTTACAGGCAACAAATTGTGGAAAACTGGTTTTCTGTCACCAATTCTGTCACCACTATTGTGGAACAACTGGTAACTTTTGTAAACAACTAAAAACTCATTACCTTGTTAAGATGGTTATTTATAGGGTCTATTGGGACTATTAGGAACAACGTGAAACATTATTCAATATTTTTAACTTGCTCGCGCATTTGTTCAATTAGAATTCTGAGTTCCATAGAAATTTTAGATATCTCACTATCTACAGATTTTGACCCGACTGTATTAGCTTCACGGTTGAGCTCTTGCATCAAAAAATCCAGACGCTTACCTACTGTTCCACCTTTTATCAGAACCCGTTCGACTTCATCTAGATGAGTTTTTAATCGAGAGAGTTCCTCATCAATATCAATCTTGCTGGCAAATAATACTAATTCCTGGCGTATACGATCATCTTCGCAATTTATCATCGCATCACTTAATTTGGTTGTAATTTTCTCCTGAAATACTGTTATTAACGTAGGAATAAGTGGCGATGCTTTAGTGGTTAATTTGCGCATTTTTTTTACTTTTTCAAGTAAAAGTGATTTCAGTTTTTCACCCTCCCGGGCACGTGCAGCAGTAAATTCGTGTAGAGTGATTTGTAGTAATTCTTTACAAAGACTGCTCAAATCATTAGTAGGCAATATTTCAGTTCTTAGTATGCCAGGCCAGTGCAGAATATCTGACACGCTTAGACTTTGTGTATCTGAAAAAGTAGTTTTTACAGTATGATTTAATTCCAGCAATTTTTGTAACAATTCCAGATTAATTTTTTGCATATCTTCATTGCCTGATAGCTGGTTGAAGCTCATATAGCAGTCAACCTTTCCACGGTTTAATTGAGAAGTTATATGTTCGCGCATTGAAGGTTCTAATACGCGAAATTTATCAGGTAGACGGAACTGAATATCGAGATAGCGATGGTTAACCGAGCGTAATTCTATGCTCAGGGTGCCCTGAGAAAAATCTTTCGTAGCTATTGCATAGCCAGTCATACTATAGATCATAGCTAACTTATCCTCTGAAGAGTTCTGAATACGTTAAAATAAAGAAAACGTATATACGATATATGTCTTTTAATTAGCAAATTTCTTTGATGAATTTCTCATTAAGATTGCTCTATGTAATGCAAGATAATTTTTAGTTAACTATATACTATTATAAGGGTTCTTATAACTATGCGTCCTAGTAATCGTGCATCGAATCAGCTTCGTCCTATTAAAATAACTCGACATTTTACTAAGCATGCGGAAGGTGCTGTGTTGATCGAGTTTGGTGATACAAAGGTACTATGTACTGCTAGTGTATCTGAAAAAATACCATCGTTTCTTAAAGGTAAGGGGCAGGGTTGGCTAACGGCAGAGTACGGTATGTTGCCACGTTCAACAGATGAGCGTATGCAACGTGAAGCTGCCAGAGGTAAGCAATCAGGACGTACTATGGAAATCCAACGTCTTATAGGACGAGCATTACGTTCAGTAGTAGACCTGAATAAACTTGGGGAGAGGACTATCCAGATTGATTGCGATGTAATTCAGGCAGATGGGGGTACTCGTACTGCCAGTATTACAGGAGCATTTGTTGCATTATATGATGCTGTAGAAAAACTGTTAAACGATCAGCTGATAAAAAGTACGCCAATTCTAGACCATGTTGCAGCAATATCAACTGGTATTTATAAGGGCACTCCGGTGCTAGACTTAGATTATATAGAAGACTCTTCCTGTGATACTGATATGAATGTAGTAATGACTGGTGATTCTGGTTTGGTAGAAATACAGGGAACTGCAGAGGGTGCTTCATTTAGTCGGAAAGAACTAAACCATATGCTGGATATGGCTCAGAATGGTATAGAAGAGCTTATTAGTATTCAGAAAAAAGTGTTAGAAATTATCTAAACTAAGTTGTAATAATGAAAAAAATAGTTATTGCCAGTAACAATTCAGGGAAAATAAAAGAGTTTATTCATTTGTTTAAACCCTTAGGAATTCAGGTATTGCCTCAGTCTGTATTCAATGTAATTGAAGCAGAAGAGCCATACCAAACCTTCGTAGAAAATGCTCTGGTTAAGGCGCGCCATGCTAGTAAGCACACTGGGCTGCCTGCGCTGGCAGATGACTCCGGAATCTGTGTTGATGCGCTAAATGGAAAGCCAGGAATTTACTCAGCGCGTTATGCGGGAGAGCCTAAATCAGATAAGCGTAACAATCAGTTATTGATTGAACAACTAAGAACCAAACAGGATCGTAGTGCACATTATTACTGCATTATCGTATTGGTGCGTTATGCTGAAGATCCGCAGCCTATCATAACTGACGGGAGTTGGTATGGCAGGATTATTCTGAAGCCTAGAGGAACAGGTGGGTTTGGTTACGATCCTTATTTTTATCTTCCTAGTTTAGATAAAACTGCAGCTGAGCTTTCTATTGAAGATAAAAATCTTATTAGTCATCGTGGAAAGGCATTAATACGTTTGACTAGGTATATTAGTGAAGAAATATTAGGTGATACTGGAAAGTATTTGGAATAGTCTGACTGGTAAGTGTAGGAGCCAGGAAATATTTTTTTCTGCCGGATATAAATTTTACTATGGCTTCAGCCATTTCTTCTAATATATTAAATTCTCAAACTGTGCAGCTAAAACAGCTCCCGCCATTGAGTCTCTATATTCATATTCCATGGTGTGTGAAGAAATGCCCTTACTGTGATTTTAATTCTCATAAAATTGATGGGAATGTAGATTCAGTTGAACATGAATATGTGGCAGGACTAATTCGTGACTTAGAAATAGCATTACCTCAGATTTGGGGGCGTAGAGTTACCAGTATTTTCTTTGGTGGAGGAACGCCAAGCCTATTTAGTGTTCGAGCAATTGATACGATACTGACTTCAGTTAGAACATTGCTACCTTTGGAGAATCAGGTCGAAGTTACGTTAGAAGCTAATCCAGGCACATTTGAATCAAAGAAGTTTGCTGATTTTCGTGCTATCGGGATCAACCGTCTATCTATTGGTATACAAAGTTTTAACTCAATGCATCTCCAGAATCTAGGAAGGATTCATGATGGCAGGGAAGCACGTTATGCAGTAGAGATTGCACAGAGACAGTTTAAAAATATTAACCTTGATCTGATGTATGCGCTTCCTAATCAGACGCTCGAGAAGGCCAGGGAAGACATTGAAACTGCTTGCGTTTTTGGTATTCAGCATATTTCTGCCTATCATCTTACATTAGAACCAAATACCTTATTTCATCGTTATCCGCCACCTTTACCTGATGATGATCAATCTGCAAAGATGCAACTAATGATTGAAGGTATACTTGAGAAAAGTGGCTATTTAAATTACGAGACTTCAGCATTTGCTCAGCCTGGATATAAATCGCAACACAATCTTAATTATTGGTTGTTTGGTGATTACCTTGGTATTGGAGCAGGCGCACATAGCAAGATTAGTTTTGCAGACAGGATAGTTCGACAGATGAGATATAAAAACCCTAAGGAATATCTTTTCAAAACAAAAGTAGATTCAAATTCCCCGGATATTCTATTACAGAAGCAGCATGAAGTAAGCAAGAATGACAGGCAATTTGAATTTTTAATGAATGCTTTACGGCTTACTGGTGGATTTGAGATAGCATTGCTACAGGAACGAACTGGTCTATCAATCACAAGTATCCAGCAGCAAGTTAATGAGGCTGAACAGCGTGGATTAATAGTTCATAATAATTCCTATATGATACCAACTCTGACTGGAAAGTACTTTCTTAATGATTTATTACAAATTTTCTTACCAAAAAAAGAAAGTATTTAAAGCTATATGTAGGTTTAAATAAGAGTTAGATTGTAATGGGGTGCTCTGACCAAGTATTAGGGCATATTTTTAAATAATTTGAATAAAGAATTAATTATTTTTCTTGAATACTAGATCCCAAACTTTATGACCTAAGCGTAAACCACGCAATTCAAATTTAGTAAATGGTCTATATCCTGGACGTGGAGTAAAATCTTTTGTTGTATTGGTTAGATTGGGTTCATTGCTCATCACTTCCAGAATCTGATCCGCATAATTATTCCAATCAGTAGCAACATGAATATAGCCATCAAATTTCAAATATTTACACAAGAGTGATACAAATTCCGGTTGGATTAGTCTTCGCTTGTGATGGCGTAATTTAGGCCAGGGGTCAGGAAAGAATATATGAATACCATCAAGACATTTTTGTGGAAACATGTTGTTCACTACATCTACTGCATCATATTGGATAATACGTATATTAGTTAATTCAGATTCTTCAATTTGTTTAAGTAAGCTACCTACGCCGGGTGTGTATACCTCAATTGCAAGATAGTCATTCTGTGGATGTGACTTAGCGATGGAAACTGTTGTTTCTCCCATACCAGAGCCTATTTCAAGATATTTTGGTGCATCTCTTCCTAAAATTATTTCAAAATTAATTACGTTATTCGTGAAAGGTATGCCGTAGTCTGAGAGTAAGGTTTCATATGCACGGCGCTGGGCATTTGAGGCGCGCCCTTGTCTAAGTACAAAACTACGAAGAATATTATGATTTTGTAACATTTATGAAGAAGACAAAAAGATCACGCCACTTTATTTTTTCTTTTGGCAATAGTATTCCTTATTGGAGAGCTTGGATTTGCGTTATATGACGTTTGCTTTTTCATTCTTCCTGCTAAAAAAGAGTCACGTCCTGCTTCAACAGCTTTTCTCATTGCAGAAGCCATTAATATAGGGTTCTCTGCAGCTGCAATTGCAGTATTCATTAGTACTCCATCGCAACCAAGTTCCATCGCAATAGTCGCATCAGAAGCTGTGCCTACGCCAGCATCAACAATAACTGGAACTTTCGTATTGTTAATAATTATCTGCAAATTCCAGGGGTTCAGGATACCCATACCTGATCCAATTAGCGATGCGAGCGGCATTATCGCAACACAACCAATATCTTCAAGTTGCCTTGCGATTATAGGATCATCCGAGGTATATACCATTAAATGAAATCCCTCTTTCACTAGAATTTCTGCAGCTTTAATAGTTTCAACAACGTTAGGGTAGAGTGTATTTGGATCACCAAGTACTTCTAATTTTGCCAGATTGTGGCCATCGAGTAGCTCACGAGCAAGATGGAGAGTACGTATTGCATCATCAGCTGTGTAGCAACCAGCTGTATTGGGCAGCAGGGTATATTTTGATGGTGGCAGTAGGTCTAATAGGTTTGGCTCATCTGTATTTTGACCAATATTAGTACGGCGAACTGCAATAGTAATAATCTGAGCATGGCTAGCATCAATCGCTTCACGCGTTTGGGAAAAACTTTTATATTTACCCGTCCCGACTAGAAGTCGTGATGAATATTCCTTGTCATGAATAATGAGATTTTCCATGTAATTTTTTGGGTCAGTTTATGGAGAGGAGTAATACTCTATAGTAAGGGAGATCATCCTCCTCCCACAGCAACCACTATTTCTAGTTGATCTCCATCTGCCAGAATTTGTTCTTCAAACTTACTACGAGGGACAATCTGACCATTGCACTCAATGGCAATTCGCTTGCTATTTAGTGTCATGCGTTCTAATAGTTGAGCTACATTTAATGCAGAATCAAAGTGTTGTGTCTGACCATTTATAATGAGTTGTATCATTTCTAAAGAACATCCGAGATCAGTTAAAATCAGGATTCCAAAACAATATTTATTTTAGCACGCGGGTGTAACACAATGGTAGAGTAGAAGCTTCTCAAGCTTACGATGAGGGATCGATTTTCTTCACTAGCTCCAATTAATCAATGATGGATAGTTACTTAAAACATAAATTAGATTACCCAAACTTTGAAAGTAATATTACCTCTAAATTTTGACTACCAAACAGAGTTTAAATTTTTCTTTTCAGCTGATACATTGGCAAAAAGTCCATGGTCGACATAGTCTTCCTTGGCAAAATACACGTGATCCGTATGCTATCTGGTTATCTGAAATTATGTTGCAGCAAACCAGAGTTACTACTGTGATTCCATATTACTATCGGTTTCTACAACGCTTTCCTGATATTAAGAGTCTTTCATTAGCATCCCTTGACGAAGTTCTAGCCTTATGGAGTGGCCTGGGATATTACTCGCGTGGAAGAAACTTGCATAAAACAGCACACTTAATTGTAAGAGATCATCAAGGTAAGTTTCCATGTGAGAACAGTATTATAAAACAACTACCCGGTATAGGACGTTCTACTGCTGCTGCAATACAGGTTTTTGCTTTTGGAAAACGCTATGCAATACTTGATGGTAACGTAAAGCGTGTTTTTGCGCGGTATTTTGGTGTAAAGGGATATCCTGGGGAGAAAAAGACAGAAATATTGTTATGGAGAAGAGCTGAAAAATTTTTGCCAGAAAATAATGTAAATGGTGATATAGAAGCGTATTCTCAAGGATTGATGGATCTAGGCTCGAATATCTGTACTCGTACCAAGCCAAAATGTAATATATGTCCCATTCATCTTAAGTGTACTGCACTGCAAGAGAATAAAATAGACAAACTTCCTGCAGCTAGGCCTCGCAGAACGTTATTGGTAAAAGAAACGGTGATGTTAATGATAACTAGGCAGAAGGAAATTTTACTGGAACGCCGCCCTTCAAAAGGTATCTGGGGCGGGCTCTGGTGCTTGCCAGAAATGTCGGTCAATGAAAATATTTCATTTTATTGTACTCAGAAATTTGGAATAAAAATAAAACAGTTGATTCACATGCCATCTGTTGACCATTCCTTCACACATTTTAAACTACGAATTTATCCACGATCTATGTTAGCAGATTCAAAGAAATTGAAGATTAGTCAAAGTGAGCGAAAATGGATATCTTTTAGTCGAGCGATGAAGCTTGGAATTCCGGCGCCAGTTAGAAATCTATTGAACTTAAATTTTATTCATAAATAAATAAGCTCAGATAATGGAAACTTGGCAGGAGTGGAGGAAGAAAAAAAGACTTGAACTGTTAGCTCGCCGAGAAGCAGTTGCTAGTAGTGATCGTATTCAATGGAGTATAGAAATAACGAATTCGTTGGATCATGGATTTCCAATATTATGGAATAGCACCGTTGGATTTTACTGGCCGTATCGAGGAGAGTACGATCCTCGCCCTGCAATGAACTCGTTACAGAAACGTGGCTCGATCCTTGCGTTGCCTGCAGTAGAAAGTAAAAAAAAGTTATTATGTTTTCGTAGGTGGTGGAAAGAAGCTCCAATGAAGAAAGGTGCTTATAATATTCCTGTTACTGACAATACTGAGCTAGTAATGGTAGATGCAGTAATAGTACCAATGCTTGGTTTTGATATACAGGGGTACCGACTTGGTTATGGCGGCGGTTATTACGATCGCACAATTATCGGTACGAATCCGAGTCCTCTCGTAATTGGCGTGACATTTGAAATCTTGCGGTTGGATAATATTTATCCTAGGCCACATGATGTTGCAATGGATTTTATTGTAACTGAGGCAGGGATTTATCAGGTATCTAAAAGGGGTATTTCAATAATTTCTGCAAATAAGTGTGCATCAGTGAATTCATAGTCAAGAAAAGATATTCTTGTAGTATGTCAGTACATACTATTTGGGAATAGATTAATAACTTTATATTTTTTCTTTTCCCCATCGTGGAATAAGAGAATGTTCCACATTCAGCTGATCAAGAATTCTGGCAACTACAAAATCTACAAGCTCCTGTATGCTCTTAGGATGGTGGTAAAAGCCTGGATTAGCGGGAAGGATAACTGCACCACATTGTACTAATTTTTGCATATTCTGCAGATGAATAGCAGAGAATGGCGTTTCACGAGGAACTAGTATGAGTTTATGATTTTCCTTTAACATTACGTCTGCAGCACGTTCTATCAGATTTTGCCCTAGTCCAGTCGCTATTGCTGCCAATGTCCCTACTGTACAGGGACAAATTATCATAGAGTCTGCCGGACTAGAACCAGACGCTACTGGTGCAAACCATTCTTCTCGTCCAAATACATGTAACTGACCTTCTGTCGCCTTAAAACGCTGACTTAAAAATTCTTCTGTTTCTTTGGTACGAGAAGATAGTGTTAATTTCATTTCTTGCTGTGCAACAATCTGTGCTGCTTGTGAGTACATTAGAAAAACATGGTTTCCACTTGATAATAATGATTCTAGGAGCCTTATACCATAAGGCATGCCAGAAGCTCCTGTAAATGCAAGTGTAAATCTTCGTGGGGCTTTCATTGTTTTCTCAGTATTTAATTTTTCTATCTAAAGTATAGCATTCTGATTTAAAGAGTTTTCTAAAGTATAAAAATTTAGATTAATAAGAATTCTAATTATGGGTTCAATTCTCGGTGTCGTACCAGCACCTGACTATTTTCATTAAAATAATTTGATAGGCATGCGGCAAGGTATACTGAGCGGTGACGACCTCCAGTGCAACCAATAGCTATGGTCAGGTAGCTTCTGTTGTCACGAATATAACAAGGCAGCCATTCATCAGTGAATCGTTTAATATCATTAAACATACGTTTTACATCGGTGTATCCAGATAGGTATTCTATTACCTTATCATCAAGGCCAGTAAGGGATTGCAAGTCCTCTTCATAGTATGGATTCGGAAGGCAACGTACATCAAACACTATATCAGCATCTAGAGGAATACCATGTTTAAAACCAAACGACTGGAATAAAAGTGTAAGGCGAGATTGATCAAGGTTCATGAAATCTTTAACCCACGTTCGTAGTGAACTGGCGCTTAAGTCACTAGTATCAATACAGTGTGTAAGATCCTTTATTTCCGCCAATATTTCTCTTTCTAAATGTATACATTCAAGTAATGTAAGATGGTCATCACTTAAAGGATGCCGGCGGCGGGTTTCTGAGAAACGTTTAACTAATGTATCTGTTTTTGCTTCCAAGAATAATAAACGCACATCAATTTCTTGCTGTTTCAAACTGGCTAACTGCTTTGGTAGTAAATGAAGTGTTTTACGGCTTCTTGCATCGATACTAACCGCAATTCTTGGATGAGCAGATTTTTTGAAGTTAAGGGCGGCTTCCAATAACAGATTTGCCGGGAGATTATCAACACAATAATATCCGCAGTCCTCTAACACATTAAGAGCAATACTTTTCCCAGATCCTGCAAAACCGCTGATAACTATTAGTTGCATTTTTTATAAGTACGAGAAAGTAAGTTGTAGCAAGAATTAGTTTGTGGTTCTATCAGTTTGTTCGGGTGCTATTTAATTTTTTTGATTTCCATCTCTTGTTCATGTCGTTCAATAAAATTTTTTGTGCTGTCCATGCCGCGTAATTGTAAAACATAGTTGCGTACGGCTGCTTCAACTAAAACTGCAAGATTACGCCCTGCAGCAACTGGGATAATAACCTTACGGATACTTATGCCCATAATATCCTCATTAACATTGTTAATTGGAAGTCGTTCGAGTGCATTAAAGTCAGAGCCGCTAGCTTTCTGTAGTTGTACGATAAGTTTTAAGTTTTTTCTTCTGCGTACTGCGGTTTCACCAAAGATGATACGAATATTTAGCATTCCAAGTCCACGTACTTCAAGAAAATCTCGTAGTATTTCTGGGCAGTGGCCTTCTATAGTCTCTGGAGCTATACGATTGAGTTCCACAACATCATCGGCAACAAGTCCATGGCCTCGACTCACTAATTCCAGTGCCAGCTCACTTTTTCCAACACCACTTTCTCCGGTAATCATTACACCCATACCCAATACATCAAGTAGGACACCGTGCATACTGTCTGATGGAGCTAGTACGCGCCATAAATAGGGACGTAGTAACCACATTACCTCTAAGCTTGATCTCTCCGAGCATAAAATGGGGGTATGAGTAGATTCTGCTAACTTACTCAGAGACTCTGGTATAGGCACATTTCCTGCGGCGATGATACATGACATACCACTTTCAGTAAGAAGTTGCATATTATGCTTAAGTAATTTTGGATCAAGTTGGTTGAGATAATCGGCTTCGTCTTTGCTCAATACTTGTATCCAATTTGGGTGGATAAAGTTTAGATGTCCTATTACACCCTGATTTGTTTGGGAGACAGTCTCATCTATAAGTTGCTTGTCACCATCCTCCTTGCCTGATTTCCAGGTTAGTCCTAGCTTTTCTCTATTTTCTTCAAATAGTTGTGTTATGCTGATTTGAGGCATTCGGTGTCCAATTAGAAATTAGCTGATGAGTTTCTTCAGCATTTTTGCTCGTTAGTAGACTCTCTCTGAAACTTTTAGTACTAAACATTTGGGCCAGTTCACTTAAAATTTGTAAGTGCTGATCAGTTGCTTTCTCCGGTACCAGCAAAATACAAATAAGGCTAACAGGCCTTCCATCCGGTGCATCAAATAAAATTGGTTCTTTCATTCTAATAAATGCTGCGGTAGCTTCGGGTAGACCTTTTATCCTTCCATGCGGAATTGCCACGCCTTGGCCTAATCCCGTAGAGCCAAGTTTTTCTCTTGCAAATAAACTATCAAATACTTGATTTTGTGCAATATGTAAAGTGTCTTCAAATAACGATCCAACTAGCTCGAATACCCGCTTTTTACTAGTGGCATCTAGATCTACGATAACATTTGATAGCGGTAATAACTGTGTAATTAGGTTCATATAAAGAGTTGAGTCTAGTTTGTTAAGTCTATAAAGTTATTTAAGGTAACTAATTTGACAAAGTTTCTTACCAATTTAAACAATAGACATGAAGGTATCCTATCCGGTTATTTTATAGTATGTATTTTTAGAATAGGAATAATTTCATTTAATCTAGTTGTTCTGGATCTTGATTCTTAAGCGCACTATTATTGCGGTGGGCTGTATTCTTTTCTTTGTGTTTTAGGATCTTACGGTCTAGTTTGTCAACTAGATTGTCAATAGAAGCATACATGTTAGTACTATTCGTCTCGACAAATATATCCTTGCCTCGTATGTGTACATTAGCCTCAGCATTCTGGCTTAATTTCTCTACTGACAGCGTTACATTGATATCAATGACATTATCAAAATGACGTTTTATCTTGACCATTTTGGTAGTGACATAGTCACGCATAGCTGGAGTAATTTCTACATGGTGGCCAGTGAGGTTTAGATTCATAATAACTCCTTTAATTAAATTGATTTGCGTAGATTTACAGGTGGAATCTGCATAGATTCTCTGTATTTTGCAACTGTACGTCGGGCAACAACAATACCTTGTTGTTCAAGAATTCCTGAAATACGTTGATCACTTAGTGGTTTCTTTGTATTTTCAGCATTTATTAATTGTTTTATTATTGCGCGAATAGCGGTAGCAGAACAGGCACCACCAGAATCAGTTGCTACATGACTACCAAAAAAATACTTTAACTCAAACGTTCCTCTTGGTGTGCGCATAAATTTCTGTGTAGTCACTCTTGATACTGTTGATTCATGTAAGTCTAGGGTATCTGAGATTTCTCTAAGTACCAATGGACGCATAGCGATTGCACCATGTTCAAAGAACTGTCGTTGGCGTTCAACGATGACTTGTGACACTCTCAGAATAGTATCAAACCTCTGATTCACGTTTTTGATAAGCCATTTAGCTTCATCTAATTGATTAAATAGTTGTTGTGACTGATCATTCCGGTTGCGCTTCAGAATATTAGCATATAGGTGGTTAATTTTTAGGCGTGGCATTGCATCTGGATTAAGATTAGCTACCCAATTAGAACTGGATTTAGTAACAATCACATCGGGGATAATGTAATGGGCTACCATGCTACCAAATTCTGCACCTGGTCTGGGATTTAGGTGGGTAATGAGTGACTGAATTGTTCGTAAATCACTATCATCGCAGTGTAATAATTTTTTGATGCTATTAAAGTCTCGTGATGCAAGCTTGTCTAAATATTTATTTACTAGTAACAGTGCTTTGTCAAGACAGGGCGTATCTTTTGGTAATGACTGTAATTGCATGGACAAACATTCTTTCAAATTGTATGCACCAATACCGGGTGGGTCCAGATGCTGTAATCGATCTAACGCCAGATTTAAGTCTTCAATACTTATTTCCAGTTCCTTAGGAAGAAGGCTTACAAGTTCTTCAAGATCCTGAGAAAGATAGCCATTATCATTTAGGCTGTCTATTAGCAGACCAGTAATTTTTTTGTCCCGTTCAGTAATTTGACCAAGATTAAGCTGTAAACTAAGGTGTTCTCGCAAACTTATCGGCTCAGATGGTTGCTGTGGAAAATCATGTTCATCATTGATATTACGTGTGCTATGAGAATACTCTTCTCTATTCGACCAGTCAGAGTCGTTTGCTAGATCTGGGTTTACTTCTTCTGCAGTTGATGAAGATAATGTTTCTGTGGACTCTGATGAATTAGAAAGTTTTGATTCCAAATGGTTCTCAAGTGAGGTGTTATTATCAGTTTCGTCTTGATCTGCACTATCATCTATTTCCAATAAGGGATTTTCTTGGGCTATGCGCTCAATTTCTTGATTTAGTTCAATTGTGGATAGCTGCAGCAACTTTATGGATTGCTGCAGCTGAGGTGTAAGCGTAAGATTCTGCGATAATTTAAGCTGAAGAGTGGGTTTCATAATTAATAGGTACGGTAAAAATCAGCTATAGGTTTATCAATTTGATTCTATAGTTTGAAATGTTCTCCCAAATATACCTTTCTAACATTTTCATTATAAATGATTTCATTGGGTATACCGCTGGCTAGCACGTTACCTTCACTAATAATATAAGCCCGGTCACAGATTCCTAATGTTTCTCTAACATTATGATCTGTAATAAGCACTCCAATATCACGTTCCTTAAGAAAATGAATAATTTTCTGGATATCTAGAACTGCTATAGGGTCTACTCCCGCAAATGGTTCATCCAGCAATATGAAGCGCGGTTGTGTTGCTAGTGCTCGGGCGATTTCAACGCGACGGCGTTCTCCGCCAGAAAGGCCGAGTGCTGGGTTGGCTCTAAGGTGGCTAATACTGAGATCATCTAATAAATTATCAAGGTGTTGTTGTATTTCATCTTGACTGTAATTTTGTAATTCAAGTACGGCACAGATATTATCAGCTACAGAAAGGTGCCTGAAGATTGAAGCTTCTTGGGGTAAATAACCTAACCCAAGAAGAGCGCGGCGATGTACTGGCATCTGACTTAAATTAAGTTCATCTAAATATATGTTTCCGCCATCAAGTGGCACTAATCCAACCATCATGTAAAAACAAGTAGTTTTACCGGCACCATTAGGTCCAAGCAGGCCTACAACTTCTCCACTTGAGACAGAAAGTGATACTTCCTGTACTACGGTACGAGATTTGTAACGCTTTTTTAATTTACTAGCTTTTAATTCGCTCATTTTTCAGGGTATAAGGTTGCCATTGAAATGCTTCTGGCTTTGACTCGTCAGTTTTGTTTCTTTTTCTTTGGCTGAATTACTGCGCGTACTCTACTTTCAGAGCTAGTTTTATTTTTTGCTCCATTATTTACCTGAAAAAATTCAGTTGTTGCTTCATAAGAAATATATTCTCCATGTACTTCATCAGCCCCACGTCTTAGTCGTGCTTGCTTAAAGAGTTCTACTTTATCAGCCTTGCTGTCATATTCCATACGCTCACTCCAGCCTTCTATGTATTCATTCATTCCATCACGTTTTTGCCTGAAACTTGCTAAATTTCCATAGGCTACTGCGTTTTGGAATCCATCTGCATCTTCTTTTACCACCATTTTGTCAGAACGGATTATCAAGGTGCCTTGGGTTAGTACGACGTTTCCAGTAAATACACTTATTCTGTCTTCATTATTAGCACGGCCAGTATTTTCAACAGTGGCACGATCGGACTCTAAATGAACTGGTTTATCGCGATCAGCACGTTCTGCAAACGCAAAATTTGTAATCAAAGTACTTAAGAAGAAAATTGTAGTGACGGACTTCATAATTTATGGTTTATGTTTAATGCGTGACAAAAGTTTCAACGAACTTTGTTATGTACAAATTTAACCTCTGATAGTAAATCAATGATTTGAGTACTATTATCAATTTCCATGCCAACGGCATTAATAATTGTATTATCCTGTATAATGGTTACAGCCTCATTTGTTTTTGCAATGTCATCATCTGGTATAACGTGTAAAGAACTGGTAACCATAGTCGTTTCCTTTCCACCTTCACCATAGCGCACTACTTTAACATTCCCGTTTAGGTAAATATTCTCATCACCAGACATGTTGGCTCGGTCAGCTCTTACTTTCATCTCAGGTGTGTCGGTTCTAGAATTAATAAGGCGAGGTTGTTCGAAATAAGTGGTGTTATTGGCTACATAATGCAACATTCTTTTTGCAAAAAGTTGTTGGTGCGCTCCGCTTATATGATCCACGCTGTAGGCTGAGAAATCATTCATTACATAATCTGGATTACTTTGTTGATCTTTCTCTTTTCCTATAGTTGGTTGCCGAACAGCTTTATCTACCCAGAATGTGAATAATGTAAGAAAGATAATTAGGATGACTGGAATTTTGTTCGGTAAACTATTTATCATGTTAGATACTTCTCTAATTGGGCGTCCAGTGTTCCCTGAGCAAGCATTACCATTTCACAGATTTCACGTATTGCACCATGGCCACCTACTGAACTTGTAACGTAATGCGCATGGGTTTTTACTAGCGCATGAGCGCTGGGAACACAAATAGAAAGGCCGCAGCGGGTCATAACTGGCAAATCAATCAAGTCATCTCCGACATAAGCACAAGATGACATATCAAGCCCTAGTTTTGTTACTAGAGATTCGAATACTTTTAATTTGTTCTTTTCGCCCTGATAGAGTAGGGATATATTTAAGTCTTCAGCTCGTAATTTCACGCAACGTGATTCTCTAGCAGTAATAATAGCAAGTTCTATCCCGCTTGCTTTAAGCATTTTTATACCGTGTCCATCCCGACTATTAAATGCTTTAATCTCTTCACCGCTATCTGTGAGATAGAGAGTGCCATCTGTAAGGACCCCATCCACATCAAAAATTACAATCTGAATACTTCTTGCTCTTTCCATTACGTCATGCATTAATACCTCAGCAAGGAAAAGCCAGAAATTACAGTACTAATCACACCTTTTAAATAAGCAGCTCTAATTCTCAGAAATTTTTTTTCAGTTAACATTATGAGCTTTCTGTTCATCTCCTAACCTTAAAGTGGGGAAGGATCAGTTAAAAATTATACCAGAACTTGTTGGATAGTCTCTCATCATGAGCAAGATTCAATTCTTTAATGGCAAGTGACGTACATTTTTTGCAATATTATTGCTACAGAAGTAATTCTAAGAAAGAATTTGGGTAATATTTGTATTTTAAAAGTAAGAATTTCTTTGAAGCCTTTAGTATCGGAAGTTGAATAGGTATAATGCACATCTTTTGGGTCGTTAGCTCAGCTGGTAGAGCAGCGGACTTTTAATCCGTTGGTCGGGAGTTCGATCCTCCCACGACCTACCATTATTCAAGAGGTTATAAGAGAATGTGTCTATAATCTCAGTTTAGAGAAACCCTTCATTTTCCCCTAATGTTGAGAAGCAAGAACCGCACAGCCAATAGGTTGTGTGGATTTTATTGGACAAAAGTAACCGATAAGGACACTATTATGTGTAACAACATTATCAATAAAAATGAGGCCTTATGCACTCAGATACAACAAACCACAAAAAGTATCTTGAGGCATTATTTAATATGCGCAATATGCTAATATTAATGATCTATTACCACCTATAATTCGTAGAAAGATAAGAAGGGGGGGCGGCATGTATGAGGCAGCGCTAGTTGGAATAGAACTGTTTGTAATGATACCTGCAATATTTGTTATTGGTTTTATATTATGGTGGTTTAAACATGATAAAGAAGCCTATTTGCGAGGCAACTTGTCCACCAACCCAAGAAAAAAAAATGCTCTGATATGGGGTGCTATATGTGTTCTTATTTTCATTTGGGGGATATACATAGAAATGCAAGCACATGATCCACAGCGAATACAAGGCAACACAATAACGGGAGAAATAAAATATTAATTCTCTCTTACATTGTATGATTAAAATAATCACGTAATTTAAGATTGTTAGAAGGGTTGTGAATACCTCTGACTACTAGAGCGCACGAGATACTACTAAGGAGAGTTGAAGAGGATAATTTTAGTTTATGCATCCGCTAACATCTTCGTCTACAGCATCGCATATCTGGCGTAGAGTACGTACAAAGATGGGATTGCAAGGAGAGCATGAGTTTGTACTACACGCTTTTAGACACACGTATGGTAGTACTTTAGCTAACGCAGGGATGGATGCATTTAGGATACAAAATCTGATGGGTCACGAGAATATTGTGACTACACAAAGGGTACGTAAAAGTAAGTATGCACTTACTAGGTGAGGCATCTGACATTATGCAGAAACGTGTCCAAATATGTGACCAAAACGTAGACAAACGTGACCAGAATAAGGACATAAACTTAGGTAAATCATCAGCTTAACATGACACTAGGGACTTTTAATCCGTTGGTCGGGAGTTCGATCCTCCCACGACCTATCATTAAAACAAGGAGTTAGCTATTGATAGCTAACTCCTTTTTATTTCGGGGTTACGCAGGGGTTACATTTGAGCGGATATATAGTCTTTACCGAGTGTCGTTTTGGCACAAAGCAGACGTTCATAGATTCCTCTATTTCCTCAGAATTCCAGTCACTACAACTATTGTTACTGTTTTGGAACGAGTAATAATCAGGCAAAATTTTCTGCATTGATTGGGAGAGTCAGTAGATTTTGCTACTATCGGAGAATAGTATAATGCAGCGCAGCTACTGCAGAACGCTGAGGAATTGGTTTTCCTGTTCTATGGTGAGGGATTCTATGGCCTCGATTAATGAGGATCCCATCATAAGGATATATTAACGAGTTCCCACTATTTGGGTTCCAATTTGGCCCCTGATAATAGTCATCCAGTTGATTCTGGTTCTGAGATTCTAACTCTGGATGGAAATGGAGTGGGCCGACTTGTCCCAGTACAGATATTAAAACTGAAATATCACTTTTTTCAGGATCTGCGTGAAGTAAAATTTTATCTGTTCCTTCATAATATATGTACCATGAATTTAAAGGTACGAGCAGATGGCCTGTAAGAACCTTTAGTAAGGGTAGTAACGCATTCTGGAGTTGTGGGAGAACATTTATAGACTCAGATCGTTTTGTGGACTGATAGATTTTTGTCTCTGGTGTGTTGTTCTCCAAATTTGTCATTCGACTATCTAGAGTTTCTTTATCTTGTTCTATCGACGCAATTGCATCCTTTTCTAGCGTGGAAGACAAACCAGCTTTTATCAGGCTCTGAATTGCAACAAAACTCATTTTACGAAACTGCGCCTTTTTCTTCAAAGCGACATGTGTTGGAATAGCTTTCAGTCCGTTGATCACAACATTTTTATGCATCGTTTATTGTACGACAAATGTCAGGGCAATTGATTTGGGAAATATAGTCGTTAAAAATTTTATATTGTATCTATGAGCAACTTAATTAATTTATTAGCTATTTATTTTTTTGGTTTTTATTTTTGTATGCGCGGGATTTTCTTATTTTCTCCATTTTTTGTTTGGTTCTGTTGGCTATATTCTTTCCTTCCATCTTTGCAAACTCCAGGAATGCCATCGTTACAGGTGAAAGTTTTTTGTTTTTTGGATGAACCAGGTACCAGTATCTATGAATCGGTAGTCCTTGAACATCCAGAATTGCAATAGGTCCTGATGTGCCTTCCAACGCGAGTGAATGCAACGAAAGTATCGATATACCTAGTTCAGCAACAACTGCCTGTTTGATCGCCTCATTACTAGCAAATTCCATACGGGCAACAGGGATGCGCAGTCCTTTGCTTGTTAATAAGCGGTTAATGGCATCTCGTGTGCCTGATCCAGGTTCTCGCAAAATGAATGGTTCATTAAGAAGTTGCTTGAGTGGAATATTTGGCACTCCCACTAATGGATGGTTACAACTTGCCATTGCCACTAATGGGTTGGGGACTAATGGGTGGGCTTCAACTTCGCTTTCAGGTGGTGGTTCACCAAGGATACAGAGATCATCTTCATATCTTGAAATACGCTCCAGTATGTGTTCTCGATTCTCTACATTTAATGAAAAATCAATTCCTGGATGTAATCGTCCAAATTGACCAAGTAGGTGTGGGACAAGGTACTTGGATGAAGTGATAACCGCAAGTCTTAGAAGTCCACTTTTGACTCCTTTTATATCCGCTATTTTTGTTTCTAAATTTGTAAGATTGTCAAATACTTCTTGACAGACAGTATACAGTTCACGGCCCGTTTCAGTTAAGTGGATACGTATTCCTACTTGCTCGAATAAAGGTAAACTAATCGTATCGGTAAGCTTTTTCAGCTGCATCGACACAGTTGGTTGTGCCAGATATAGTTCTTCTGCCGCACGGGTAAAGCTGCCAAGGCGAGCCACTGCCTCAAAAACCTGCAGCTGACGCAAAGTTATATGTCTGGCAAGATCGCCAACTAAATTAGTACGCGTCAATTAATAGATCTCGTGTATTTTTCATGGTATTTGATGCTAAAAAAAATACCAGTGGTTGCAAATCAGGACATAATGCTTAAATCATATAACTCTTCTTGAATAGAGTCCTGATTAGCAGATTTTAAAGTCCCTGCTACTCCCAAAATCCCATAGATATATATCTATGTAATACATCAAAAATATATATTTCTTATTGTACCCCTTTTCCTTTATATTTACATCACAGTAATAGATTTTAATTTTAAGGTTGTGAATTTTTGCTTAGCTAAAGGTATATGTGGTAGTTAGATAAAGTAGAGACAATAGATTGTAGATTGAACTGGATAATAATTAGGTCCGGAATTAAGTCTGATAAGGACAGGATAATAAACGATTTAATTGGAAGTAGCTGTATATTATTGACTGATACTTATCAGAGTAAATTTTAATCGCAGGAGAGAATCAATATGTCACAAAAAACATATCAAGCCGGTGTCAAAGACTATCGTAGTATGTATTGGACGCCAGATTACATTCCGCTTGACACAGACTTGCTGGCTTGCTTTAAGATTGTGGGCCAAGAAGGAGTTCCGCGTGAAGAAGTCGCTGCCGCAGTTGCTGCAGAATCTTCAACAGGAACCTGGACCACTGTGTGGACTGATTTACTTACCGACCTGGATTACTATAAAGGTCGTGCTTACCGGATTGAGCCGGTTCCGGGCGATGATAAGGCATTCTATGCATTTGTTGCATATCCTATTGACTTATTTGAAGAAGGCTCAGTAGTTAATGTATTAACCTCATTAGTTGGCAATGTGTTTGGTTTTAAAGCTTTACGTAGTTTGCGACTGGAAGATCTCCGTTTTCCGATTGCCTATGTTAAAACCTGCGGTGGCCCACCAAATGGCATACAGGTGGAACGTGATCGTATGAATAAATATGGTCGTGCTCTTTTGGGTTGTACCATCAAACCTAAACTTGGCTTGTCGGCAAAGAACTATGGTATGGCAGTTTATGAGTGTCTGCGTGGTGGTCTTGATTTTACTAAGGATGATGAAAATGTTAATAGTCAGCCGTTCATGCGCTGGCGTCATCGCTTTGAATTTGTAATGGAAGCGGTTTTAAAGTCCCAGACTGAAACCGGCGAGCGTAAAGGGCATTATCTGAATGTAACTGCAGCAACGCCAGAAGAGATGTATAAGAGAGCTGAATTTGCAAAAGAATTGGGGGCACCAATTATTATGCACGATTATTTAACTGGCGGGCTCTGTGCCAATACGGGTTTAGCAAACTGGTGTCGTGATAACGGGATATTGTTACACATTCACCGTGCCATGCATGCTGTACTTGATCGTAATCCCTATCATGGAATTCACTTCAGAGTATTGACCAAATGTCTAAGGTTGTCAGGTGGAGATCACCTGCACTCCGGCACTGTAGTTGGTAAGCTGGAAGGAGACAGGGAAGCAACGCTTGGTTGGATCGATACCATGCGGGAATCATTTGTTCCTGAGAATCGTGAGCGTGGTCTTTTCTTTGACCAGGACTGGGGCTCAATGCCGGGGGTAATGCCAGTGGCCTCAGGTGGTATCCATGTTTGGCATATGCCTGCACTTGTTAATATATTTGGTGATGACTCCTGTTTACAGTTTGGAGGCGGCACACTTGGTCATCCATGGGGTAATGCAGCAGGTGCTACTGCAAATCGAGTGGCCGTTGAGGCCTGTACTGATGCCCGCAATCAGGGACGTCCGGTAGAACGTGAAGGGAAAGAAGTGTTAACTGAAGCTGCTCAACACTCGCCCGAACTAAAAATTGCTATGGAGACGTGGAAAGAGATCAAATTTGAATTTGATACTGTAGATAAACTTGATGTGAGTCGGTAAAAGATACTTTTACACAACTAAAAACAGAAAATAAGAGGTTATAACTATGGATGAAATCAGACCATATAACGCAACAGAACGAAAAGGTGAGACATTTTCATATTTGCCGCCGCTCACGCCAGAAAAAATTCGTAAGCATATTACTTATCTGATTGCCCAGGGTTGGAATCCGGCTATTGAACATACTGAGCCAGAAAAAGCATTCTCGAACTTTTGGTATATTTGGAAGTTACCTTTTTTTGGTGAAAAATCAGTTGAGAAAGTAATGGCGGAAATAGAAGCTTGCCACAGGGCCAACTCGGGGCACATTGTACGTTTAACTGGATTTGATAATTTTACACAAAGCCGGGGTACAGCATTTATTGTTCATCGGGCTGGGTACTAATTATCAATCAAACTTTAGGTAATAATTTTTTAATTTTTTGAATAAATGGGTAATGTTATGTCAGGATCCAGTAATTCATTGAACGTTCAAACCGGACAAAACGCATCGCGTATGCGACGTGCTCAATTAGTGAGTGGAAAAGCAGGAATGCCGCTCACAAAGGAGCGTGTACGTGTGGGCCAACCTAACGGTAGAAAAACGATAGTATCTACTGACACATTGCCATCAGAAGCGACTTCTTTAGCCGTTTCGGAATCGAAATTAAGTATTGCCACAACAGAAGAGAAATCTAATCAGCAAGTAGTAACAGGCCGTGATGCATCACGTGCTCGTCGGGAAGGATTAATTCAGGGTAAGGAAGGAATACTTAAGCCTAATGCTTCTGTATCGACAACAAGCTCTGCCTCTTCAGCTACTCCAGCAGTACCGGTCAAGGTTAACGAGGCAAAAACGTCACCAAGTGGACGTACGCGTCGTAATACCGATCCGGTTCAGTACCCACCCAAGGTGACTGAAAGTAAAAGTTATGCCGGTCACAAAGTAACCGGGGTTAGAATCGGTCAGAAAGAAAATGTCACAGGTAATGAGCATGGAGCAGCTTTGCAAGTAACCGGTGACCAGTATATTGGAAGAGAGTCTGGGTACAATCCGCGTGAGGGAGGAATTAAAGTAGGTGCGAGTAAGACACCGGCAGGACAAGTTATGACGGGATCACAAGTACGTAGTAAGATAAATATTACAGGTGATGAGTCCAATCCTGCTTTACGTATTTCGGGAGATTCAGATCAGGAACTTATTGATGATCTTTTACAGCGTAAAGAGCAGGGAAGTTATTCGCAGATGCAGTTTCCGCGTCAGAACAATCCACATGGATATACCTTTGGTGCCACAACGTGGGGTGATCAGCATGTAACGGGCTTAGATATTGAACACAATCTGCGTGTAACCGGAGATGAGCAGGGCTTATGTGATGCAATTACCGGTACACCTTATGTAGGACCAAATCAGTTTCAAACCTCTTGTTCTGCTGAGAATGAAGAAAAGACGGAACGACGAATTTCATCAAAATTAGCATCAGCTAATTTTATTAGTGGTGATGTTCTGTCCAGTGCCAATCATGTAACAGGTACACAGCGTGGCAGCGAATATAATATAACAGGCACACCGTACTATAAGGCCGATCCTGAAGGGGATGGAAAGATGGATGTAATGGAACGTATTAAAAAAATAAACAATAGTTTCAGTGTGCGCATCCCTCAACGTGAAAGTCAGGAACGTGTTGGCACAGACGCCGTCAATGCTCCGACTGCAGAAAGCCTGATTACAGGTACATTTTCTGCTGGTGAAGGTAAGATTACTGGCAATC
This sequence comes from Nitrosomonadaceae bacterium, assembly GCA_965205785.1. Taxonomy (GTDB): domain Bacteria; phylum Pseudomonadota; class Gammaproteobacteria; order Burkholderiales; family Nitrosomonadaceae; genus BJGV01. The sequence goes on along the minus strand of OZ242188.1, from coordinate 323,899 downwards.
AGGAATTTCGTTTTAATCCGAGACAAAAAGTTGACGCCATTGCAGGTAATTCGCGTGTAACGGGTGAAGGCCGCGTTGAGGGTAAAACTATCACAGGCAGTGCCTGGATATCAAAAGATAATGTTACCGGTACTGAAGGACATATAGCTTCTGAACGTAATCCTAGCCAGCGAAAAGGTGATCTGCATGGCTGGGCTGGTGCAAGAAAGTTTAAAGATAAAGCCACCCCTCAAACTGAGCCTACGCATCATGTTACAGGATTGATTGGTTGGTCACCCAAAGCTTCTGTTCCCATTACAACGTCTGGCGGGGGACATGGTTAATGTATTTTATCGTAAATAAAATGATTAAGATTAAGTTACTACGGACAAGACAACAATACGCGGGCAAAAGAATGTACGGAGAGCCGGTGAAATTCGATGTTGCTTTATGTGATTATACGGAATCAATACAATGAAAATCTGCCAGGTAGAAAAAACATTAGTAGCTACTTCACGTATTGGCCAGCTTGGTACCCGTCGTTTGCTGGTGGTTAGAGAAAGAGATAGTTCCAGCAAGCAGGTGGCAGTTGATCCAGTCGGTTGCAAGGAAGGTGACTGGGTCATAATTGTGGGCAGCTCAGCTGCCCGGACTGCGGCAGGTAGCAACGACTATCCAAGTGATTTTACGATAGTTGGTATTATTGATTATTGGGAAGATGAATCGAAAAGCGGAAGAAAGAAATAATATAAATGAATATACAACGTGTAGTGCGAGATCTGGTTACAACAAAACGTAATTATTGGTTAGCTTCCAAATCATTACGTGTTGTTGAGAATGCTTCGGGCAAGTTGGAAGTTGCAGTGGATCCTATCGGCTGCAAGCCGGGAGATTTCGTTATTACTATTGGGACATCAGCTGCAAGGCTGGCTCTTGATAATCCAAAAATCACCACGGATCTTACTATTGGTGGAATCATTGATTATTGGAGCGAAGAGGATTGGTAAGTTCAGTAAGAAACAGGTATTCCGGTATTTATGCCGAGATTTAGGATAAACATTAATTGATTTAACGATTTTAACTTTGAAAGTAGGAGGATAGAAAATGCCAAGCGAAAAAATGGGAATAGCATTAGGGATGATAGAAACACGTGGGATGGTACCGGCGATTGAGGCAGCTGATGCCATGACCAAGGCTTCAGAGGTTCGTCTCATTGGCCGGCAGTTTGTTGGCGGTGGTTATGTCACAGTTTTAGTACGCGGAGAGACGGGTGCTGTCAATGCAGCAGTTCGTGCTGGTGCTGATGCTTGTGAACGTGTAGGTGACGGCTTGGCTGCTGCACATATAATTGCGCGTCCGCATACTGAAGTTGAACAGATATTGTAAGCTTCATTTGTATTGGTACGCTTAGATTTTTATTAGGAGTTAAATTATGGCAAGCGAAAAAATGGGAATAGCATTAGGGATGATAGAAACACGTGGTCTGGTTCCGGCGATTGAAGCAGCAGATGCTATGACCAAGGCTTCAGAGGTTCGTCTCATTGGCCGACAGTTTGTTGGCGGTGGTTATGTCACGGTTTCAGTTCGCGGAGAGACGGGTGCTGTCAATGCAGCAGTTCGTGCTGGTGCTGATGCTTGTGAACGTGTAGGTGACGGCTTGGCTGCTGCACATATAATTGCGCGTCCTCATGAAGAATTAGAACAGTTTCTAAAATCCTAAAGGAGTTAGATTATGGCAAGCGAAAAAATGGGAATAGCATTAGGGATGATAGAAACACGTGGTCTGGTTCCGGCAATTGAAGCAGCTGATGCCATGACCAAAGCTTCAGAGGTTCGTCTCATTGGCCGACAGTTTGTTGGCGGTGGTTATGTCACAGTTTTAGTGCGCGGAGAGACGGGTGCTGTTAATGCAGCAGTTCGTGCTGGTGCTGATGCTTGTGAACGTGTAGGTGACGGCTTGGCTGCTGCACATATAATTGCGCGTCCACATACTGAAGTAGAGCAGATATTGCCAGCTAAATCATCGGATGTAAAAAGACCATCGGCAATGTAATTAGTAGACGTGATAGTGATATAACCAAAACTCAAAGCTAATATGGTCGGACACTAGCTAATGCTAAATACGATTACAAAAGTTTGTATTTTTGTAGTTAGTTATGAAATTATAATTTCAATAACAGCTATAAGGTTCATACAAGCTGCTCGAATCGATAACTAATATGTATTTGTAGTCTAAAAAGTATAATTGGTTCAGTTTTACAGCATTATTCCAGTTATCCGGTTCCTTTCAAGTTTCGTGTCATATTATATTTACTACTGTATTTTTAATGTATCAGGAGGCAGTCATGGATAAAGACACAGAACAGCTCTGGGTTTGCAAAGATCAGCCGCCCAGTCTATTCAGACGACTCCAATTTGATAGTTATAGCAGTCTTCGTATCTTTCTCGATCGCCTGGCTGACTTATCTAAGGAAACAGAATATTACCCGGATATTAGTTTTGGGTCAGACTATGCAAATATTACCGTATACGCCAGCAATGACAAAGTACTAAGTGAAGAGGATAAAGCGTTTGCGCAGCGTATAGATGAGCTAATTGATCCCACTTAAGTTACATACATATGGATATAGGAGTAATAGCAGTTGCAAACCAAAAAGGAGGAGTCGGTAAGACGACTTTGGCTATGAACATGGCTGCTGGGTTGACGCGCCGGGGAAGCTGCATTGTAGTTGATGCAGACCCGCAAAGATCAGCTACTATGTGGATAGAACTTTCTGATTCACAGAAAGAATTTCCGGCTAAATTAGTACCGGCAGAAGATGAAATAAAAAAACAGATAATACAATTACAGACTGAATTTGATTATATTGTAATTGATTGTCCACCCGAGATTAAATCAGCTTCTACTTTGAGTGCGATGGAGATTTCACAGGTACTGTTGATACCTTTGTTACCGTCACCAATGGACTTGTGGGCGAGTACCCGTATTGAGGAATTAATAATACAGGTGCAGAAAGTGAATCCAACAATATCAGCATTTGTTGTACTCAATCAGATTGAACCTAGAAGCGCAATGTCCCGAGGGATGGATGATGCGTTACAGGAAATTAATATTCCTGTATTGCGCCATAGACTGAGACGCCGAGCAAGTTACCGGACAGCAGCTTTAGAAGGATGTAGTGTTTATGATCTTGGTTATCGTGGACAGGTTGCATCTGAAGAAATGGATAATATTATTGATGAGGTTTTAGTCTCATGAGTAAAAATATGTTTGCTGCAAAATTAGCTGCCGGAACACGCAAGGCTAAAAAGATAAATACAAAACCAGCTGCCAGTACACGTACAGCTAAGAGGATAACTACAAAACCTACAAAATCAGCTGCCAGTATACGTACAACTGAAAAGGTAATTTCAAAAGCCATACCAAAATCAACATTATTAACTGAGTTGGCATATCAGCAAGACTTGTTGAACCCTGTTGATTTGGAACTTTTTTGGAAAAAGAATTATTTGGTACGAGTTTGGCCTGACTGAAATGTGAGTGAAAAAGGAGAAATATCGATATGAGTGGCAAGATCATAAAATTTTCGAGAAACACAGAAAATGCACCAAAAAGTTCTGTGTCTACACAAACTGTAGCTTTCTCTCATTACAACAATATTTCAGCTCAATTACCTATTGATCCTATATCTGGTAGATTGGTAGCTGGTGGGGTAAAAGAGCAAGCTGGACAATGTCTAAAAAATATCAAGGCAATTGTAGAGAGTGTCGGCCATGTTATGGACGATGTAGTTAAAATCAATATATTCCTTAAGAATATCTCAGATATTGATGCTGTAGACACGGTTTATACAACATTCTTCCAAAGTTATTTTCCTACACGGACGACAGTCGCAGTTGCAGCTTTACCTATGTATGATGCTTTAGTGCAAATTGATGCAGTTATTTCAAACGGTGAAGGTACGCCTTCCAGTGAAAGTACACCCGCACAAGAGCCTGGTGTTCTTATGTATGGCAGCAACTATCAAGCACAGTATGGCAGTAACTATCAGGTACAGAATTTTATGCGTGAGATGGCATACCAATATCAGGCGCGCAATAGTAAGAGTAATCAGATTGGGAAAGTTGCAAGAAATATAGAAAATGGGCCTAGAGAATTTGCAAAGAATCCGGAACCTTATCCTACGAAAGTTGCAAGAAACACAGAGAATGCACCTAAAAGTTCCGTATCTACACACACGGTAGCTTTTTCTCATTACAACAATATTTCAGCTCAATTACCTATTGATCCTAAATCTGGTGGGCTGGTAGCTGGTGGAGTAAAAGAGCAAGCTGGACAGTGCCTAAAAAATATCAAGGCAATTTTAGAAAGTATTGATGTTCCTTTTGACGATATTGTTAAAGTAAATATCTTCCTTAAAAACCTTTCGGATATTGAAGCTGTAAACGAAGTTTATACAACATTTTTTCCGGACTCAGGTATCGCTAGGACCGCAGGCTATGTTCCCGCACGGACAACAATTGCAGCTTCAGCTTTACCTATGGATGCATTAGTACAAATTGATGTAGTTGTGTCACATGGAGATGGTACACCCCCACAAGCTGTTGAAGACAGACATGGACTCGTCATAAGAGCAAATAATACGGAAAATGCACCAATAAATTTTCTGTATACACAAACTGTAGCTTTTTCTCATTACAATCATATTGCAGCTCAGTTACCTGTAGATCCAAGAACTAGTGAAATGATAGCTGGTGGGGTAAAAGAGCAGGCTGGACAATGCCTAAAAAATATCAAGGCAATTGTGGAGAGTATCGGCCACGTTATGGACGATGTAGTTAAAATAAATATCCAACTTAAAAATATTGCAGATGTTGATGCTGTAAATGATATTTATACAACATTTTTCAGAGGCGATTTTCCAGCAAGAACAATAGTTGGTGTTTTAGCTATCCCTATGGACGCTTTGGTACAAATTGATGCTGTTGTTTCTAACGGTGAAGGTACGCCGCCAAGGTTATAATAGTGATACACATAAATCTGAGAAGATAATCTCAAAAGCCATACCAAAATACACATCATTATTTGAATTAGCATATCAGAAAGGTTTTTTACTGGGTCCTATTAGTTTGAGATTTTTCTAGAAAGAAATTACTTGGTACGTATCTGGTCTGACTCAATTAAGTAGAAAATATTATTTATTAGCTCAATGGTTAGTAAACGTCATTGATGTGCAGCAAAATCAATAACTATGCAATATATAATAGTAGAACAACAAAATTTGACATTGATAAATGTGGCTGTCGCTGTAATACAAAAGGAAGATGGACGCGTACTTATGGCAGAGCGTCCTTATGGAAAAGAATCTGCAGGTTTCTGGGAATTTCCGGGCGGTAAATTTGAGTCAGGAGAGAGTGCCAAGCAAGCAATCACAAGAGAGGTACATGAAGAATTGGGTATTAGATTAAATGTAGTTTATCCATGGATATGTTACAAGCATACATATCCGGACAAGTTTGTTAAGTTACATGTCTACCGTGTTTTTACCTGGGAAGGAACGCCATCAGGTTGGGAAGGCCAGCGCATATCTTGGGAGGATCCCAGTGCAGTTACTGTTATGCCTTTGTTACCAGCAAATAAAAAAATTCTTCAAACAATTAGGGCCAGATTCCAATTACCTTGCAACTGCTATGCGCCGCCATGTTTACGGAATAGCTTTATCAAATAATATTTGACAGTATAACTAAAATGCAAAACTTTATATTTAGAAATGGAGATAAAATGCAAGCCTTAGGGCTTGGTACTTGGAAATCGTCTCACGGAGAAGTTTACGATGTGATTCGAAAAGCATTAAAAATTGGATATAGGCACATTGACTGCGCCTCATTTTATGGGAATGAGTCCGAGATAGGTCGGGCGCTTGTTGATACATTTAATTCGGGAGATGGTATAAAAAGAGAAGATTTATGGGTTACTTCAAAATTATGGAATAATGCTCACTTAAAAGATGATGTAAGACCAGCTCTGGAAAGAACGCTAAAAGATCTTCAGTTAGATTATCTTGATTTGTACTTAATTCATTGGCCAGTTGCCTTAAAACCTGAAATACAATTTCCTTCATCAATCAAAGATTTCTTATCACTAGATGATGCACCTACAGTGCTTACTTGGCAGGCGATGGAAGCATGCGTAAAAGATAATTTAATCAACCATATTGGTGTTTCCAATTTTAGTATAAAAAAGATTAAAGAATTATTGGATAGTTGCGAGGTAAGACCAGAAGTAAATCAAATTGAATTGCACCCATTCCATCAGCAAACTGAAATGTTGGAATTTTGTAGTAAAGAAGGAGTTGTCCTTACTGCTTATTCACCGTTAGGATCTCCTGATCGACCAGCAGAGTTTAAGGATCCTGGCGAACCCAGTTTACTTGAAAATTCAACTATAGTTGAAATTGCTGATGCCATGGGCCTTTCATCTGCACAGGTACTTATCAGGTGGGCAATTCAAAGGGGAACTTCCGTTATACCCAAATCAGTAAATGCTACCCGGCTACAACAAAATTTTGATGCGGCCACTATTTCATTATCGGTTGAAGATATGGGAAAAATTGCTACACTTGAAGAGAAAGGGCGTCTCATAACCGGTAAGTTCTGGGATGCACCAGAATTGGGGTACTCTATGGACACTTTGTGGGATGAGTAGTTCTGGTAGCACTTAAAATTGAATAATACATTAAAATAAAAATGTAACTTGGTGCATCATTCATTGTCGAAAAAAATAAGGCATAAGAATTAGCAATATAATTAGTTCGATATATATTTATTATGCTAGATTAGTTATTTTTAATAAATAGTTACATATGTGTGTGGTGGTACCTTTTATGTCTTTATAGTAACTAGTTTATATACAAGTTACTTCCCAAGATGTCATGTAGAGTAGTTCGATTGCATAAAAAAATAATATTTATATGTTTATTTACAAGGAATTATTAATATAGTTAAGTTTATACGTGGTACTTTCTCTAGTTTTAGGTAGAGATTATATAGAAGTCACAATACAATTGGACTATAGACATATTTTACTCACTATTAGCAAATACATGGGCTAAAGATTAAGACATATAGTCTTGCTTAACGAAATAAATTTTTTCAAATAAATAGAATGGTAAAACTGGCGCTAGTAAAAAAGAATCCCTCGGTTCCAATTAAAATTTGCTTCTTAGCAGAAGTTCCTGAAGTTGTGCCTAAGTTGGTAAAGCTTTTTCAGGAAGAATGGGAAGCTTACTATGGACCGGAAGGCCCTGGTATTGCAGAATCAGACATTTGGGAGTGTTGTCAAATCAATAGTACTCCTCTTACTTTGGTAGCGATTGATGATAATGGAGAAGTTACTGGTACTGGGACATTGAGGGCAAAACCAATTGATTCTGTATCTGATCAGGGGCCTTGGATTACTACTTTGGTAGTTGAAAAAAATAGACGTGGAAATGGGATTGGTACAGCACTTATTTCAGCGCTGGAAATGGAAGCGCGTCGTTTCAGATGCCCATTCATTTATACATCCACGCATACCGCTGGGGGTATCCTGTTAAGCCGTGGTTGGCAAGCAATAGATAAAGTAAATACTTTCCAAGGAGTTGGGACAGTTTATCGTACTGAATTGCAGCAGAGCACAGCAAAATTAACATAGGCAGAACTAACATAGAAATAAAATACTAATTTTGTTCACATCAACTATTTTTTTATTCAGAGCAGATGTTCAAGCTTGATGAATGTCAACTCAAATTTACTCCAAGCGTTGGAAATATTAAATTAACGGTGGAGGACGGTATGAAGATATTTAGATTAATATGCTTTATTATTGTTTTATTGGGCATAATACCTAGTTCAACATGGGCTCGAGGTGGACATCATCACCATCACCATCGTGGATGGGGTTCTTTTGGGTTAGGTCTAGGTTTAGGGTACGGACTGGGTGGTTATGGTTACCGTGGTTTTGGTGGCTACAGATGGGGCTATCCAGGATACCGATTTGGATATGGAGGGTACTATTCTCCTTATTATGCGTATCCACCTGTGGTAGCAGTACCATCAACACCACCTGTGTATATCCAACAAGGGACCGAGCAACAATCAGGAGCAGAATTACCAGACAACTATTGGTACTACTGTCGTAAGCCTGAAGGATATTACCCGCATGTTAAAAAATGTCCAGATGGATGGATGAAGGTAGTACCTCAATTATCGCCCACACAGTAAAACAAGTACTTATTATAAATTGTGTCATCTAATATCGTTTTATATATTTAGACTATCTTTTCGATGGGACGTGCTTTCTTCTGTTTTTTCTGATCTTTGATTTTACCAGCCGTAGCCATAAAGACACTGTTCAGCCTGAAGTATGTTGTGAGGAGTCAGGCAGATTCTGCGAGAAATAGCAGTAGCAACTTCGACTAATTAAAATTACGGGTATCATAAAAAAATGAAGGTTTATTTACTAGCTTGGCTTCTACTAATTACGGTGTTTCCTACTTTAGTTGTAGCAGAGAAGCAACTTAATAAAACACAAACTTCGTGGGATGAGGGGGTTATCTATTACCCGCAGGGGCAGGCTGAAATAACTTCAGTTAAACTTCGTATAGAAGAAAATCAGTATACAGAATTTCATTGTCATCCAGTTCCAACTTTTGGGTATGTTTTGCATGGAGAGTTAGTAATAGAAACAAAGGAAGGTAAGAAAATTACCCTAAAGAAGGGAGAATCTGTTGTAGAAGTAATGCGCACCATCCACAGAGGACAGGCAATAAATGGACCTGTGGAATTAATAGTCTTTTATGCAGGTTCGACTACTGTTCCAAATACAGTATTTCCCAAGAATGATATTAAGAAAAAATATTGTAAATAGAAAGAGTCCATAAAACAACTGTTTCCTTTACCTACCGAGTCCTTTTAGTTTTTCGTCAATACGTTCATTAAGTGTTCGCTTATCTTCCTCTTCTTGTTTTGCGCGCCGTTCTTCCTCTTTCTGTGTATCAGATAAACTTTCATGCGGATTATCTACATACCTATCTTTTGGATCTACTAGATCTGAGCCGTCATATAGATTCCCATAAACACCACTAGCATAAACATTATTTGTTAGAAGTATGCCGAATACTAGAATATTTAATATTCTCATTTATTAATCCTTACTATTGATTCTAATTTCTTAATTATCCAGGTCATCTTTGACTGGTGTATAAGTCAGTCTTGATCAGCTAAATGTTAGATGTTTCAATCTTATAGTTTTACCAAATAGATATTGCACTTAGTAAACATTTGTTTATTAAGTGCAATATCTATTTACTTTAAAGTTTACTTAATATTTGTCGTTAAAGCAATTGATGACTGAAATAAGTATATTGAAAACCAGGTAGTAGGATCTTAAGTATATAAGAAAAGTATAAAAGCACAGATTGCCCACCCCCTGAGGGCCTCTGAGCGCCCTTCGGGGCGCTTTTTTTTATAATTTTATTGTGCTTGATGCGTCTTACTTAGACTTAAGAAAGTTACAGTATATTTAGCAAGTCCGACTTATTCTTCTAGCAGACTTCTTAGCATCCAAGCAGTCTTTTCATGTAATTGTATACGTTGAGTTAAGAGGTCTGCAGTTGCCTCATCAGAAGCGTTTTCAGCAACTGGGAAAACAGATCGAGCGGTACGGACAATCGCTTCTTGTCCTTCTACAAGTATTTGAATCATTTCTTCAGCTTTGGGTGTTCCTGAAGTTTCTCTTATAGAGCTTAGGCGAGCAAATTCACTATAGGTAGCAGGCGCAGGGAAGCCTAGTGAGCGTATACGTTCAGCAATGAGATCAACAGCAAGTGCTAATTCATTGTATTGTGTTTCAAACATAAGGTGCAGCGTTTGGAACATGGGACCAGTAACATTCCAATGGAAATTGTGAGTCTTCAAGTAAAGACTATAAGTATCGGCCAGTAGCTTGCTGAGCCCAATAGCTATTTCGGAACGGTCCTTTTCGTTAATACCAATATCAATATTCATAATGATTCCTCTGCTTTCTACCAATTTAATGTCGAAATTAACATAATAGAACTGATGTCTATGCCTGACTTGAGCTGTTAATCTGATGTGCTAGAAGATTAATTAAGAAACACCTTAATTCTTTATGTTTTCTTTCCACAAGCAATTGTCCACATTGCATCTTCCATGCTCCCAGGTTGTACTGGCATCCATTTTAGATGTTCACTATTTGAATGCTCCATTTTTCCTTTACCCATGCTGCCACTATATAGTGAGTAGAAAAGTTGTCTTATTTTTTTCTCTTTACAGTCGTATTCGTTCTGAGCTCTGGAAGAGAAAAGATCAGTCTCATTCTTCTCGATAACTTCGAAATCAGCCAAGCTTAACATCCTAACTCTGTCACCTTCTTTGCGAATCGTGGTGTAGTCAACATATAAAGTTAATCCGCCATCTTCATGATCCCATTTCACAGCTGTCCACTCAGCCATTACGCTGGTATTTATAAAAACAAGCAGTAAAAGTAATAGTAATTTTCTCATATTTTGATTGCTAATCTTTTGTAGACTCAGACAAGAATATACTTATTAAATAAACAGAATTTTAACTATTTTTTTGAGTTTACTCTATTAAACGTGTCAAGCAATTAAAACGTTTACTCTATCAAATGTGTCGAGCAATTAAAACAGCATTTGAACCACCAAAAGCAAAAGAATTACATAACGCGTATTTAAGCTCTGGTGAAGGACGACCGATACAGGGGACACAATCAAGGTCGCATTCTGGATCTAGTTGTGTGAGATGTGCTGTAGGAGGAATTTGTCGGTTTTTGAGTGCCATTACAGTTATTGCAAATTCAAGTGCTCCTGCTGCACCAAGTAAATGTCCATGCATAGACTTGGTTGAACTCACCGCAATTCGTTGAGCATGATCCGCAAAAAGTAGTTTAATTGCATCGATTTCAACCTTGTCACCAGCTCCTGTACCCGTTGCGTGGGCATTAATATATCCGATTGTTGATGAATCAAGCTCGGCATCATCTAGAGCTGTACGCATAGCCCGAACCTGCCCTTCGGCAGAAGGTTGTGTTAAATTATGTGCGTCACTAGAAGAGCCAAATCCAACAATTTCAGCAAGCGGTTGAATATCTCGTTCATCTACAAGTGCTTCAGATTCCAGAATAAGCATTGCAGCTCCTTCACCAAGTACGAGGCCGCTTCTATCCTTTGCAAATGGTCGACAGGATGCGTGTGCGCCCTCTGGGTGTTCTTTGGCAAGTACAGTAAGTGCCTCCCAGCAGGCTATCGAGCCATCATTTAGCATTGCTTCAGTTCCGCCAGTAATAATACGCTCTTGGTACCCATCTCGGATTGCACGAAAAGCTTCACCAATTGCAGTTGATGATGAAGAACATGCAATTGAGTAATTCTGCGTAGGCCCTCGCAACTTGTGACGCATTGAAATATGACCTGCAGGAGCATTTGGCATGATCAGTGGTACAGTAGTTGGCCTTCCAGTCCGAGTCTTTTTAACATAGTATCTTTCGTACGATTCTTCTATAGTTTGTGCGCCACCAAGGGCGCAACCAGTGTATACACCAGTGGATGAAAGATCAGTATCTTCAGATAATAATTTCGCGTTTTCAAGGGCCTGGCGTGCAGCAATAATTGCCATTTGTGAAACACGATCCATGAATAGCTGGTGTGGCTTGGAAATTATTCCTTTCGGGTCAAATTCAGTGCTTGCAAGTAGTACATCGCTTCCAAACTCAGGCGTCCCTGAGCGAGTCATTTTTACAGCAGACTCACCCTGATAAATTTTACCGAAAACCTTATTTGGGTCACTTCCATGTGGAGAGACGAGTCCAATACCAGTGACAAAAACGCGGTTGCGCTTCACGTTAATGTTATCAACTATCTTTAGCCTGAAGCGCTTCGTCTATAAGTGCAACCGCTTCGCCAAGAGTAGTGAAATCGAGTTTGTCAGTAGGTATTTCAATATCGTATTTTTCCGATACATCGAATAGCAACTCTACCATTGTGAGCGAGTCAAGCCCCAAGGTCTCTAAAGTAGCCTCAGGTGTGATAGCCTCAGCATCAACTTCAAATTTGTCGATGAGAGTTTGACGAATAAAATCGAATGTAGAAGTCAAGAGGATAGATTAGTAACAGTATAAAAACGGTTGGTAGATAGAAAGCATGTGGTGAATAAGAGCTTCATATATATTCTTATTATTTGAGAGCAATAGTACACTTTCCAAGTCTTCGTGACAACTTTTTGTCTTTTATAAGTCTACATACATTGCCAGCGAAGATTCACGCACAAGAAGATATATGTTGAATAGCTAGTATGATTCAATATAATTAGCGCTCCAGCAAAATAATCTCATTTTGAATATAGATACATCATATAAGTCGTATGTTGCTCCTGTTTGGTTACCTGGAGGGAACGTACAAACTATTTACCCCTTTTTGCTTCGCTCGCTATCTATATTAGTCTATCGACGTGAACGTTTAGAGCTGGATGATGGTGACTTTATAGATATTGATTGGCTAGACAACTCAATTGACACACCATTAGTGATACTGTTCCATGGGTTGGAAGGAGGCTCATCCAGTCATTATGCTCAGAGTATTATGGGACTACTTCAGGAGTTAGGTTGGCGTGGTGCTGTCGTACATTTTCGTGGCTGCTCCGGAACCCCTAATCGGTTGCCACGCGCATATCATGCTGGTGATTCGGAAGAAATTGATAAGATATTGCGTAAGGTCAGAGAGAAAGGAAATTCATTTAGCTCCAATACACAGCTCTATGTGGTTGGTATATCCCTAGGTGGTAATGCGTTACTAAAATGGCTTGGAGAGCAAGGTAAAAGAGCATGCCATGTAATTGATGGTGCTGTGACAGTTTCTGTTCCGCTAGATTTGGTAGCAGCTGGAGAAGCCTTGGACTCAGGGTTTAATCGGCTTTATACCCAACATTTTCTTGGCACGCTGAAGAAAAAGGCTCTTGCGAAACTCGATCATTTCCCTGGGCTTTTTGACGCAGCAGCAGTTGCAAGATGTGCTACTTTGTATCAATTTGATAACCTAGTAACTGCACCGTTGCATGGTTTCTCTAATACTGATGAGTATTGGACTTTATCTAGCAGTAAACCTTGGTTGAGGCATATCCAAGTACCAACACTGGTTATTAACGCACGCAATGATCCGTTTATGCCTTCATCTGCATTACCTGCACCAACTGATGTTTCAAGTGCAGTTGCATTGGAGTTTCCTACGCAAGGGGGGCACGTGGGGTTTTTAAGCTCTCCATTCCCAGGAAATCTCACATGGCTTCCTGAAAGGATAATCAGATTTTTCAATAATCAATGTAAACCATATAAATAATCGACTAAGAGCCCGCTTAAAGCAGCAATTTCTATGGGTGTTGATAAATATTTAGTACTTAGAGAAATCTTGCTACTAAAGCTTTCTCTAAATTACCTATCAAGGGAATTTTGACCTTGTATCCACTACCTGGAGCAACGCTGACCGATTTTCCTTTAAGATCTTGCATATGAGTGAGCTCAATCACGCGATTACCAGAAGGATGAATTATTTCTAACTTATCACCAATCATAAAACGGTTTTTTACTAATATTTCAGCCATCCCACTAGAAACATCAAAACTGATAATATCTCCTACGTATTGGCTACGATTTGATTTCGAATGGCTCTGCAGGTAATTTTGTGTATCACTGGCGTGATGTCGCTGATAGAAGCCATCGGAATATCCTCGATTAGCCAGGCCCTCTAGTTCACCTAGCAAAGACGGATCCATAGGACGACCTGCGACAGCATCATCTATTGCTCTGCGATAAACCTGTGCTGTACGAGCGATATAGTAAAGTGATTTGGTTCGACCTTCTATTTTCAGTGAATCTATACCAATTTGAACGAGTCTTTCAATATGCTCTACTGCCCGTAGATCTTTGGAATTCATAATGTAAGTACCGTGTTCATCTTCCATTATTGGCATTAGCTGACCAGGGCGTTCTTTTTCTTCTATTAAGTAGACTTGATCTGCGGCAGGGTGACGTTTGATATTGCCGCGATCACTGAATTCCGGTCGGTTCATTGTCTGGTGAAAATCAAAATCGATTTTTTTTGTTTCTTGTATATCTCCGCTTGCATTTTCTTCAGCTGATTTAACTTTATAGTCCCAGCGACAGGAATTGGTGCAGGTACCTTGATTAGGGTCTCGGTGATTGAAGTATCCAGATAGTAAGCAACGACCAGAATAAGCAATACACAATGCACCGTGGACAAATACCTCAAGTTCTATCTCTGGGCAGAGTTGGCGAATTTGGTCTATTTCATCAAGTGATAATTCACGAGATAAAATTACTCGCGTTAGCCCCAATTTATGCCAAAATTTAACCCCAGCATAGTTTATCGTGTTTGCTTGTACAGACAGGTGAATTGGCATTTCCGGCCATTTTTCTCGTACCATCATAATGAGCCCAGGATCAGACATGATGAGCGCATCAGGTTTTAACTCGATAACAGGGCTCATATCATTAATGTAAGTTTTTACCTTTGCATTGTGGGGCATTATATTACTTGCAACAAAAAACTTTTTCCCCATAGTATGTGCCTCAAGTATTCCGGTACATAGCTGCTCCATCCCAAATTTATTATTGCGAGCACGCATAGAATAACGTGGTTGGCCTGCGTAAATTGCATCTGCACCAAAAGCATATGCTGCACGCATTTTTTCTAGAGAGCCGGCAGGGAGTAATAATTCAGGAGTCTTAAACATGGTGTAGAATTGAAATCAGAACTTGTTATTTAGTTTTGATGTAATAAGGGAATTAAAATACTTAATCAAACCTGAGCATCTCAAGATACCTTTAGTATTGTAACATCATGTCTACAGCCCCTACATTTATTCATCTACGTATGCACAGCGAGTATTCTGTCTCTGATGGTATCGTACGTATTGATGGTGCGGTTGAAAAGGCAGTTGCTGACAATATGCCGGCACTTGCACTGACTGATCTCTCTAATTTATTCGGGATGGTAAAATTTTATGAGCGTACACGAAGTAGAGGTGTAAAGCCGATTATTGGCTGTGAGGTATGGATTACAAATGAAAATGAACGTGATAAGCCATCACGTCTTCTGTTGCTGTGTAAATCTTATTCAGGGTACCTGTTGTTATGCCGTTTGTTGTCGCGTGCTTATCGTGAGAATCAATATCGAGGTCGAGCAGAAGTTAAAAAATCTTGGCTAAATAAGAATGGAATTGGAACACAGGGATTAATTGCTTTATCTGGAGCACATCTTAGTGAAATAAACATGGTTTTGATGCAGGATGATTTTGATCAGGCAAAAATACTTGCACAGGAATGGTCAAATTTATTTCCTAATCATTTTTACATAGAGATCCAGCGGGTAGGACGTAATAACGAAGAAACAATCTTACAGAATTCACTGGCATTGGCTTCATCTTTACATTTGCCGGTTGTGGCAACGCATCCAGTACAATTCCTTTCTCCTGAGGAATATAAAGCACATGAAGCACGGGTGTGTATTGCTGAAGGCTATGTGCTTGGTGATCGGAGACGACCAAGAAATTTCACAAAGCAGCAATATTTCAAAACCCAAGCTGAAATGGGGGAATTATTCTCAGATGTTCCAGTCGCTCTTACTAACAGTGTAGAAATAGCTAAACGATGTAATCAATTGATGGAATTAGGGGTTAATCGTCTGCCGCTGTTTCCTACACCAAACAATGAAAGTCTTGAGAAGTATCTCCATAATCAGGCGTTAGAAGGCTTAGAAAATAGAATGAAAGCGCTATTCTCTGAGCCAGCCAAACGGGATTTAAAAATACCAGAATATCGCGCACGTTTGGATTTTGAGGTTACTACTATAGTGCAAATGGGTTTTGCAGGATACTTTCTGATTGTCTCCGATTTTATTAATTGGGCCAAGCAAAATGAAGTTCCAGTGGGTCCGGGGAGAGGTTCAGGTGCAGGCTCACTTGTCGCTTTTTCTCTAGGTATTACTGATCTTGATCCTTTACGCTACGATTTATTATTTGAGCGCTTTCTTAACCCAGAGCGGATATCCATGCCTGATTTTGATATTGATTTTTGTCAGGATGGACGGGAGCGCGTGATCGAATATGTGAAGCAAAAATATGGGGCTGAAAGTGTTTCGCAGATTGTTACCTTTGGCACAATGGCAGCGAAAGCTGTAATACGTGATGTTGGGCGGGTATTGGACTTACCCTATAACTTTGTAGATAAATTGGCAAAGCTTGTACCATTTGAATTAGGCATGACTTTGAAAAAAGCTCGTGAAATAGAGCCACAACTTAACCAACGTGCACAGGAAGAGGAAGAGGTGCGCACCTTGTTAGAACTAGCCGAGGGTCTCGAGGGGATTACACGCAATGTTGGCATGCATGCTGGCGGAGTATTGATCGCTTCAGGAAAAATTACTGATTCCTGTCCAGTTTATTGTGCAGATTCTACTGACTCTGTAGTAAGCCAGTTGGACAAGGATGATGTAGAAAAAATTGGTTTAGTAAAGTTTGATTTTTTAGGATTGAGAACTTTGACTATACTTGATTGGACTGTCAGATACATAAGGCAGAGAAGTTCTGAGCTAGATACTAATAAGTATAAGGTTATCTCTGAAGAAGCTTCCCAGGGAGTTTCTAAGCCTGAAACAAAAAGTCATAAGTTTGTTTCTCTGGAGACTCTCCCTCTGGAGGACCCAGCAACCTATGCGTTATTACGGCAAGGAAATGTAGTAGGGGTATTCCAATTTGAGTCTCGTGGCATGAAAGATTTGTTACAAAAGACTAGGCCAGATCGTTTTGAGGATATCATTGCGTTAGTAGCTTTGTATCGACCTGGTCCAATGGACTTGATTCCAGAATTTACTGAACGCAAGCTTGGTAAGCGTGTGGAATACCTTGATCCTCGCTTACAACCAATTCTCGCCCCAACTTATGGCGTAATGATATACCAGGAGCAAGTTATGCAAATTGCTCAGGTAATAGGTGGTTATAGTCTAGGTAGTGCTGACTTGTTACGAAGGGCAATGGGTAAGAAGAAAGTTGAGGAAATGGAACAGCAACGAGATATTTTTGTTAATGGTGCAATTAAGAATGGATTAACTAAAAGTAAGGCTGCAGAGCTTTTCGGCTTAATGGAAAAATTTGCAGGTTATGGTTTTAACAAATCACATGCAGCAGCCTATGCCCTCATTGCATTCCAAACTGCATATCTTAAGGTCCACTACCCATCCGAATTTATGGCCGCAACTTTATCTGCGGATATGGACGATACCGATAAAGTGCATGCATTTTTTGAGGATAGTTTAGCTAATCATATCCTTGTTCTTCCCCCGGATATTAATTTGTCTGTTTATCGTTTTGTGCCAGTTGATGAAAAGAGCATACGTTACGGACTGGGAGCAGTGAAAGGTACAGGTGAGTCCGCCATTACTGTTATTACCAAAGAACGTGATCAAGCTGGACCATACACTGATTTATTTGACTTTTGTCAGCGTGTGGATAAGAGGATTGTTAACCGTAGGGTATTAGAGTCACTGATTCGTGCGGGAACATTTGACTCCATAAATACAAACCGAGCAGGTTTACTAGCATCTGTTGGCATAGCTTTAGAGTCAGCTGAACAAACTAGTCGGGCGGCAAACCAGGTAAGTTTATTTAGTGGAGACGATATTGCTGCAGAGAAGCCATGCTTGATTAGCGTGTCACAATGGGAAGATAAGGAGAGATTGCAGAACGAAAAAATGGCTTTAGGGTTTTATTTAAGTGGACATCCTTTTAGCATTTATGCCGATGAATTAAAAAACTTTGTATCTACTCGGCTGGATAAGTTGAGCCCACAAAAAGATTCGCAGCTTCTAGCTGGCATTATCTATTCTGTACGTATACAGATGACTAAACGTGGAAAAAAGATGGGGGTGATAGTATTAGATGATGGGAAAGCACGTGTGGAATTGGTAGTATTTAGCGAGCTATTTGATGCAAACCGAAATTGGCTAAAGGAAGATCAGTTGCTGGTAGTAGAGGCAAAAATTAGTAGTAAGGGAGATATGGAGGAAAGTGGTGGTAGGTTACGTATTACTGCTGACAAGCTTTTTGATTTATCTGGTGCTCGTTCTCGTTATGCAAAGAGTATAAAGCTTCATTGTAATGGATCATCGAATGCAGGTACGTTAAAAGACTTGCTGGCACCCTATCGCAATAACAGCAGTTCTACTTTAAATAATGAAAATAATAGCTGTTATTGTCCTGTATCAATAATTTACCATAACCAAAATGCTGCTTGTGAAATTGAATTAGGTGACGAATGGCGTGTAAGCCTACATGATAGTTTATTGCAGTCTTTATCAGAGCACTTTCAGGCAGAGAATGTGAGGGTAATTTACTGATTGAATTTATTTCAGGCTATTACATGCTAGGGAGCATTGAAATATGTGTAGAGAAGGTCTCTTGGTTTGACTTTTGGTCAGGTCTGGCATAAAATTCGCGGCTTCCCTTAGACATGTAGAAACAGTTTGTGAAAACATTTACAGCTAACCCACATAAAGTGAATCACGACTGGGTCGTGATAGATGCAGCCGACAAGGTATTAGGTCGTCTTGCTACTGAAATTGCACACCGTTTGCGTGGAAAACATAAGCCAATATATACACCTCATGTAGATACAGGCGATTATGTTGTTGTAGTTAATGTGGATAAATTACGTATTACAGGCAACAAATCTGAAAACAAAGTTTATTATCGTCACAGTGGATATCCTGGTGGGATTTATGAGACAAGCTTTGCCAAAATGCATGCACGCTTTCCTGGTAGACCGCTAGAAAAAGCTGTAAAGGGTATGCTACCGAAAGGTCCGCTTGGTTACGCTATGTTTAAAAAGTTAAGGGTTTATGCCGGAGCAACTCACCCTCATACGGCACAGCAGCCTACACAACTTGATATAGGAGCTTAATAAGGAATATGAGTACGTATTATAATTATGGTACCGGCCGGCGTAAAAGTGCAGTAGCACGTGTTTTTATGAAGCCTGGTAAAGGTGCAATTATTATAAATCATAAATCTATTGATGAATTTTTCTCACGTGAGACTGGTCGTATGATTGTTCGTCAACCACTTGAGTTAACTGGAAACCTAACAGCATTTGATATTAGGGTAAATATTTCAGGTGGAGGTGAGTCTGGGCAAGCGGGTGCAGTACGTCATGGAATTACGCGCGCACTTATAGACTTTGATGAAGCACTCAGACCGGTATTGAGAAAGGCGGGTTTAGTTACACGAGATGCGCGTGAGGTAGAGCGCAAGAAAGTAGGTTTACGTAAGGCGCGCAGGCGTAAGCAGTTTTCTAAACGCTAATATTTTGTGGATAACAAAAAAGCCGCCAATTTCTGGCGGCTTTTTTGTTTGTTGCTTTATAATCGTTAGACCTGATTTTTCATATAACTGTAGATAGGAATTAAATTTATATAATCTGATTAATAAATAATCTGGGAATATTATGATTAAAGTCGGAATTGTTGGCGGGACTGGCTATACTGGTGTTGAATTACTGCGCATATTGTCACAACATCCTGAGGTAGAGATGCAGGCTATTACATCTCGTAAGGAAGCAGGGGTAGCGGTAGATGAGTTATTTCCTAGTTTACGTGGGAAGGTGAAACTAAAATTTAGTGATCCGGCCAAGACAAAGCTGGAGAAATGTAACGTGGTATTTTTTGCTACTCCAAATGGTGTCGCAATGCAGCAGACAAAAGAATTGCTGAATGCTGGAGTACGAGTGATAGATCTTGCTGCAGATTTTCGTATCAAGGATGTGACTGCGTGGGAGAAATGGTATGGCATGACTCATGCAAGCCCAGACTTATTAGCGGAGGCTGTATATGGTTTACCAGAAGTCAATCGTGATGAAGTCAAAGTAGCGAGACTGGTGGCAAATCCTGGATGTTATCCAACTGCTGTACAACTCGGGTTTTTACCGCTGATCGAATCTAAAATTATAGATATAGATCATCTTATTGCCGATGTAAAATCAGGAGTTTCTGGTGCAGGGAGAAATGCAGAAATACATACGCTTTATGCGGAAGCCTCAGATAATTTCAAGGCTTATGGTGTGCCTGGTCATAGGCATCATCCTGAAATTAAGCAGGGTTTATCTAATATTGCGGATAAGTTGGTTGATTTAACCTTTGTTCCTCATCTTACCCCCATGATCAGGGGTATTCACGCCACGCTATATGCAAGACTTACTTCGAATGTTGATTTGCAAGCGTTATTTGAAAAACGTTATTCTAATGAACCGTTTGTTGATGTGTTGCCTACTGGTAGCCACCCAGAAACTCGTTCAGTGAGGGGATCTAATTTTTGCCGTATTGCAGTGCACCTACCACAGGGGGGTGATACTGCTGTTGTATTGGTAGTGACAGATAATCTGGTTAAAGGTGCAGCAGGGCAGGCGGTACAAAATATGAATCTGATGTTTGGGTTTTCTGAAACACTTGGTATAAACCAAATCGCACAGATACCGTAAACATAGTTAGATGGAAATTATTAAAGGAATTAAAAGAAAATTTGGAGTATTTGCGCCACAAGTTGCAGTGCGCCCACATGTTCCATGGTATTTGCGCTGGTTGGTAATCATAGTTATTACAATACTCGTACTATTATTGTGCTGGATTATGTTCGATGCGGGAAGACAGTTTACTAGTTTTGACAAAAACGGGATAAATCATGAATTTGACCAGTTATCAGATTTTAATGACCGTTTAAAAGGGGAGAATGAGAAATTAAGCACGCAAGTGACGGGGCTCCAGCGACAGTTACAAATGGACAGTAATACAAGAGGCAATATTACTGAGCGAATTAAGGCGCTAGAAGATAAAAATACTCAGTTAAAGGAAGAGTTAACATTTTTCGAGAATCTTGTGTCAGGAAAGGGAAAGGCTACAGGAAATGTCTTTATTTATCATTTTAAGTTGAAACAAGGTCAGGCTCCTGGGGAATATTACTATAATTTAGTATTATTACAGGGTGGGGAGAATAGTAAGGACTTCCAAGGGAAGCTAGCTTTTACAGCTCACTTGTGGCAGGATGGAAAAAAGGTAAAGATGCCTCTTACAACCAAGGATTCACCAGGTATATTTAACTTAAAATTTAAATTTTATCATCGAGTTGAGAAAACATTTAAAGTGTTGCCAGATACTGTAGTGGAAGGTCTAGAGGTGCAAGTGTTTGAAAACGGAACAAAGAAGGCAAAGTCTATGCGACTCGTGAATTTGTCTTAGTGGAGGAGAATTATGTTTGGGAAAAAAACAAGTAAACCTCAGGGCCATATTGATACACTAGTCGGCGCCGAGACCAGTGTCCAAGGTGATATAGAGTTCAGTGGTGGATTACGTGTAGATGGGCATGTTCGAGGGAATATTACAGCGATAGGAGAAAAGCCGAGTACTTTGGTGTTAAGTGAGCAGGCCACGATCGAAGGCAAAGTACAAGTTTCTCACGCAGTTATTAACGGCACCATAGTTGGTCCAATACATACATATGAATATCTTGAGTTACAGCCTAAAGCCCGGGTATCAGGTGACGTGCATTATAGGGTCATTGAGATTAAATTTGGTGCAATGGTTGAAGGTAAACTTGTTAATCAGGGTGGTTCTGAATCAGACGAGAAGATTGTAGAGCTTTTACCGGCTGCAGGTGATTAATACTCGATTAATCGCAAAATTAAAAAATCTGTTATGAATTCTGTTACTGAGACTAGCTCAATAAATGAAATGCCAGACCCTCTCATATTTACTGACAATGCGGCAAATAAAGTAAAAAAGCTTATAGAAGAAGAGGGTAATAATGATCTTAAATTAAGAGTCTTTGTAAGTGGTGGAGGATGTTCTGGCTTTAAATATGGCTTTACTTTTGATGAGCTGATTAATGAAGATGATACTGTAATGGAAAAAAATGGTGTAAAACTATTAATTGATCCAATGAGCTTTCAATATTTGGCTGGTGCAGAAATTGATTATCAAGAAGATATACAAGGCGCTCAATTTATTATAAAAAATCCAGGCGCTACTAGTACCTGTGGTTGTGGTTCTTCTTTCTCAGTATAAAAATCTAAGCAGATAATTATATACTTCAAAGTTATCATTCTATTCCGTTGTCATAAACCCCCGTATTTAGGCTTGGTAGACTGCACCAAGAATTCTTTCTCCTTTGGCACTAGTAACGGAAGGAAGGCTACTTGGAACTCTTTGAATAGCTTGTTTAGCTAGCCAGGCGAAAGCAAATGCTTCTAACCAGTCAGCGTTTGCACCCAGTACATCAGTAGGAGCTACCTTTTTCCCAGGTAGTGAAATTTGTATTCTGGAGCTTAATGCTTTATTACGGGCGCCCCCACCACACAGATAGATTTCAGTAGTATCCGGAAACCATGCCAAAATTGCATTGGTAATCGTTGTACTGGTGAGTTGTAGTAGGGTTGCTTGCACATCCTCAGGTTTTTCATTTCCAGATAGGTAACTTTCTAACCAAGTAAGGTTAAACATTTCTCTCCCCGTACTTTTAGGGGGTGGAGCAGAGAAGAATTTATGTGACATAAGTTTTTCTAGTAGTTTCGGAATTACCTTTCCAGAGTCCGCCCATTTTCCATTTTTATCGTAAGTGGTTTCTAAATGACGTTGGCACCAAGAGTCCATTAATAGATTGCCGGGACCACAGTCAAATCCCATGACTTTTGTATTGGGAGCTAAGCTTGTGATATTAGAGATCCCACCGATATTGATAATGACACGGTTTATTTTTGGGTCTTGAAACATAAGTTGGTGGAACCCTGGTACTAGTGGGGCACCTTGGCCTCCTGCAGCTATATCACGGCTTCTGAAGTCGGCTACAACGGTTATACCAGTGAGCTCAGCCAGTAAAGAGGCATTTCCAAGTTGGATTGAGTAACCCAATTCAGGTTGCGGGCAGTGCCGTACCGTTTGTCCATGACAGCCAATAGCAGCAACACACTTTGAATTTATTTTATGTTTAGTAAGCAAACTAATTACAGCCTTAGCATAGCAATGGGCCAGCTTATTACTAAGCATAGATGCAAGATGAAGTTCATTTTTACCTGATTGGTGTAGATCTAGCATCTGCTTACGTAAATTATTACTATAGGGTTGGTAAAACGTATTTAGAAGGGAGGGAGGTTGCGAGTTAAAGTCTGTTAGTACGACATCAATTCCATCCAGGCTGGTTCCTGACATGATTCCAACATAAAAGGGAGACTTAGAGTATTCTTTATTATGTAATTTGCTCATTTCCAGACTAAATTTAGTCAAGAAAAGCGAGATTTGTATCGCGCAACATATTTAAACGAGCCATTAATGGTTTTGTGTTTGCATTGAAAGCAGGTACATTTTTTGTTGAAAGTGGTATTGCAGCAGGCATTACCACGCGTTGAGGATCGCGCTGTACTCCATTTATACGAAATTCATAATGAAGGTGTGGTCCAGTCGCCAGCCCAGTTGAGCCAACATAGCCAATTATGTCGCCTTGGTTAATCCGTTTTCCTCTACGTAATCCTTTGGCAAAGGATGATAAGTGTGCATAGGCAGTAGAATATCTTCCACGATGTTTTAAAATGATTAGCTTGCCATAGCCTCTCTGTCGTGTTTTAGTTGCTACAGTTCCGTTTGCTGTGGCTCTTACTGGCGTTCCTCTTGGTGCAGCATAGTCAACACCCTTATGTGCACGCCATTTTTTTAGCACAGGATGATAACGGGAGCGGGTAAATCCAGAACTTATCCGGGAAAACTTAAGCGGTGAGCGAAGGAACGCTCTTCGGAGATTTTTACCATCAGGTGTGTAATAGCCTCTTTCTTTATCATTAGCTTCAAAGTATACAGCTTGATAAGTTTTTCCTTTATTAATAAATTCAACAGCAAGTACACGTCCCGTTCCTGTAGGTTCACCATTACTATAGTGAGATTCATACACGACCTTAAAACTATCTTCTCTCCGTAGGTCACGATGAAAATCAATATCAGATGCAAATATTTCAGCAATCTGAATAGCTGCGCTATCAGGTACATTTGCACCATCCGTGGCAGCGAATAGAGAACTCTTTATTACCCCGGATTTCATTTGAATTTGTGTTTCTAGATTAAACGGAGATTTATTTTCCTTAAAAGCCCCGTCAATTTTCTCTACTAGTAACTGTTGATTTCCACCTGAAAAATATCTAAGCGCTAATAATTCTCCTGTAGTGGTAGTTTGTGCATGTATAGTTTTCCCTGGAACCAGTCGACGCATGGTTTTGATATTTCGAGCATCATGTAAGAATCTCGACTTATCTGCGCTGTTTATTTTAAGTCGGGTAAGTAGTGAAGCAACACTGTCTTTCCTTTGGATGCGTTCTTGTTGCCAGAGTATCATTTTGGCATCATTAGTTTTAGGTATTTCTGGAAGAGATAGATCTAGAACAATTTTTTGAATAGGGATATCTTCTACGGGGGTATCGTGCACAATACCAAAAGCAGCTACTACCCCAAATAGTGGGATACTAGATATGATAACTAATCGACGGAGATTCTTTTTCGTAAGAGCCATTGTTCTTTTCTTAATTCCAGTACTTGTTTGTGAGATAATTTTAATTTGGTTTCTATTAAATGAGGAAGTCTATCACAAGAATAGATAAACAATGTGCAACTTAGGGCCAATATATTTAGCAAACTCAGCAACATAGATATTATTCTAAGTTCTGAGAACCATACCATAATGTCTTGTTAGCAAATAATTTCACGTAACATGTGCTTATTATGAGGGTATAAAGAGTCAAATTACTTGTAGAAAAAAGAGGTGTATATACTCTATATTAGCGATATCTTTTTAAAATTTGGATCATATATGCTGAATTCTCATGAAGCAGTATTTTCATATTTATGCCTTTGATAAGTCTTGACAAAGTTTGTCTTTCCTTTGGCCATCATAAACTATTAGATCAATTGGATTTTCAGTTTGATCCGGGTGAGCGGATTGCTTTGATAGGAAGGAACGGCGGAGGCAAATCGAGCCTGTTGCGTATTATAGCTGATGAAATTAAGCCGGATGATGGCACGGTTTGGCGAGCGCCAGCTTTGAAGATATCTTATGTGTCACAGGAGCCGGAACTGGATGGAGCTTGCACAGTATTTCAGGAGGTCTCTAAGGGGCTGGGCGCACTCAGCCAAATGCTTTTTGATTATCATGAAGTTTCTCATGCATTGAGTAACAATGAAGGTGACATGGAAGAGCACCTTTCCCGACTGCAGCAGTTGCAGAGTGAGTTAGATATTCAGGATGGTTGGCGAGTGCAGGGAAGAGTAGAAACCGTTCTTCGCAAACTTAACCTTCCCGAAGATATCTTGATTGAAGGTTTGTCAGGTGGTTTGAAAAAAAGAGTTGCGTTAGCTCGTGCTCTGGTTGTGTCACCCGATGTCTTATTGCTTGATGAGCCTACCAATCATCTAGATTTTTCATCCATAGAATGGTTAGAGAAATTGCTTGGTGACTTTTCTGGAAGTGTATTATTTGTTACACATGACAGGCGTTTTTTAGATAATGTCGCCACAAGAATCACAGAACTGGATAGAGGAGTTTTAACAACATTTAAATGCAATTTCGCAGAATATACCTGTAGAAAGACGGAACTTAAGGAAATTGAAGCTGAGCATAATCAAAAATTTGATAAAGTTTTAGCAAAAGAAGAAGCTTGGATTAGGCAAGGAATACGAGCACGCCGAACTCGTAATGAAGGGAGGGTGCGTCGTCTCGAAGCACTACGCATCAAGAGAGAAGAACGTCGGGAACTAGTAGCAGGAGTTAATATAAATATAAACAAAGGAATAGATTCTGGCCGTATGGTGGCTGAGCTGGAGCATGTAAGCAAAAGTTATGGTAAAAAGATCATAGTTAACGATTTTTCTTGCCGCATAATGCGAGGTGATCGAATAGGACTATTGGGGCCAAATGGAGTAGGTAAATCAACTTTACTAAAGTTAATTTTGAACAAATTGGATCCTGATACTGGCAAAGTGCGGCGAGGAACTAAGCTAACAGTTGCTTATTTTGACCAAATGCGCGAACAATTAAATGAAGAAGCGACCCTAGTTGACACTATAAGCCAAGGTTCTGACTTCATTGAAATCGGTAAAATTAGAAAACATGTTATTAGCTATTTAGAAGACTTTCTGTTTGCTCCTCAGCGTTCTAGATCACCTGTAAAAACTTTATCTGGTGGGGAACGAAATCGACTTTTGTTAGCACGTTTATTCTCGCGCCCCGCAAATGTGCTTGTACTAGATGAGCCTACCAATGACCTAGACATTGAGACTCTTGAGTTACTTGAGGTATTACTACAGGATTACATAGGTACATTATTCCTGGTTAGTCACGATCGTGCGTTTCTAGACAATGTAGTAACTCAAGTGATTGTATTTGAAGGAGAAGGGATACTGCGAGAGTACATGGGCGGTTATGAAGACTGGGTTCGAGCAAAGGATTTGGAAGTACCTGGAGAGCAGAAACGACCCCAGAAAAAAGATTCTATAGTTAAAACGTCAAAGTCGATTGCCAAGCTTAAGCTAAGCCTAAATGAGGTAAGTGAGTTAAAAGCATTGCCAACGAAAATTGAAATCTTGGAGCAAGAACAAGAGAATATTACCTATAAATTAGGTAATACCACAACTTACCATGACTCCTCTGATAAAATAGTGAAACTTCAGATTCGTTTTGCCAGTATAGAAAAGGAAATTATGAGCCATCTCGCTAGGTGGGATGAGCTTGAGACTAAGAAATTAAAAGCTGAAAAAGATTCACATAAAAAATAGGCATAATAAATAGTAAAATGAGTTTTATAGTACCTAACAGTATCAAATTTCAACTTAAAGTCTACCTTTCCAGTATCAAATTTCAACTTAAAGTCTACCTTTCAAATCATATTTAAATAGATAGATAGATAGAATCATATCTAGCGATGAAAGGCAGTCTTTGAATAACAACTGCATTTGCAACCAGATTAGAAAGAACAGTATAATACTCGCTTAGATTAATCTTAATGAAGCAGTAAATAAATCCTGTTTGTAACAGATACTTAGACAAAAAATGGGGCGTGCTATTACTTAGTATGGCGAGATGAATAGTTTTAAAAGGGGCACATAATGAAGAAATTAGTAACAATGCAAATCCTGCTATGTAGTTTGTTTTTAGTGGTTTCTGGAACAGTTCAAGCAGCTGGTGATGCGGTTAAGGGTAAGAAAAATACAGAAATGTGTGTTGGTTGCCACGGGATAGCTGGTTATAAGACAGCTTATCCAAAAGTGTATAATGTTCCAAAAATTGGTGGGCAACATCCGGCATATCTGGTAAAAGCATTGCAGGCTTATAAAACGGGTGCACGTAGTCATCCCAGTATGAGGGCAATTGCCGCAAATCTTTCTGAGCAAGATATGGAAGACTTAGCTGCTTATTACGCTGGTAAATAATTTAGATATAAAAACAGGAAAGTAATTATGAAAAATTTTGTTATTACCGTATTTGGCGGTATATTTTTACTAATTTCAGGACAAGGGGTTGCTGGTGACATTGAAGCAGGCAAGAGAAAAGCAGCGGAGGTTTGTGCTGCATGTCATGGTCCTGATGGTAACAGTCCCAATCCAGCTTTTCCAAAGCTTGCCGGACAATATGCAACTTATACAGAAAAAACCCTAATTGAATATAAAAAAGGTGAGCGTAAGGATCCAGTTATGAGTGGTATGGCTGCAGCTTTAAGTAAGGAAGATATTGAAAACCTAGCCGTTTATTTTGCAAGCCAAAGTGGCCTAAAGACTAAAAGATAATTGTAGGTAAAAGTAAGGTTAATAATTATCATCTTATTTGTTTCTTTAGTTTATAAATAGGGCGCAGTAGCGCCCTATTTTTTCTGATTAATTCTCCTGCTTATCTAGGCAGTCAAAGTAAATTGAAACATCTGGTGCAGATTGATTACGCTGTGCTTGCAAGAGCATTTCTGCAAGGCATTCCATAATTTGGTGTATTGTTTCATGTTCATCCTTATTTCTCTTTAATAAGCGGTCGAACCGGTCTCTGATCCCTATAGGTTGGCCGATAGAGAGTTGCTCTTTAATAGTAATATGCATACCCATATGTAGAAATGGATTGGTAGCGCCCATTTCAGGTGGGTAGTCTTTATCATGGTATTTCTCCGTGTCATCTAATATACAATGATATTCTGGATGCAATAGGATGGTATCAAGTGCAATTTCTTCCATGCCAGAAAGTACTTCCTGATGATTATATTTATGCCAGGTGTTAAAAAAGAATTGACGGGACTGGTATCTGGATAAATTATACATTCAAGGTTTGGACTTTAAATTTGAGGCATTAATTCTCGAGGTTTTCTCTTTGAAATCACATAGATTCTCAATGATGCACTTGGCACATTCAGGTTTTCGGGCTTTACATATGTATCGTCCATGTAGAATCAGCCAATGATGTGCATCCTGATGAAACTCTTTCGGTACGGATTTGAGAAGTCTTAACTCTACTTCTGATACATTCTTTCCAATTGCAAGACCAGTTCGGTTAGATAAACGGAAGATATGAGTGTCTACTGCAATGGTTGGTTCACCAAATGCAGTATTAAGAACTACGTTAGCAGTTTTATGTCCTACACCTGGTAGTCCTTCCAGTTCTTCTCTGGTCTGTGGTACAGAGCTGTCATAGTGTTGTATAAGAAGTTTACAAGTTGCTAGAATATTTCTGGTTTTAGTTTTGTATAGACCGATACTCTTGATAGATTCTTGTAGCCCAGCTTCACCAAGAGCTAGAATCTTTTCCGGTGTATTGGCCTTCTGAAAAAGTATTTTTGTTGCGATATTTACGCTTTTATCAGTAGCCTGGGCTGATAATACTACTGCAACTAGTAATTCAAATGGTGTGTTATAAACCAGTTCAGTAGTTGGTTTTGGATTCGC
Source organism: Nitrosomonadaceae bacterium (assembly GCA_965205785.1). Classification (GTDB taxonomy): domain Bacteria; phylum Pseudomonadota; class Gammaproteobacteria; order Burkholderiales; family Nitrosomonadaceae; genus BJGV01. The sequence continues at coordinate 294,833 of OZ242188.1, read as the reverse complement.
CTTCTTAAGGCGGGAAAAAATCTCAAACCGCTTAGATGCATTCATAAACAACGGTGGAAATAATTAGCTAACATAAGTAATTTATATTAAATTATTAAGTAATTTCGTGTTCCGATATAGATTTTATCTTCGAAATATAGTTGGAAGATTTAATTTTTTTTATTTGTGTTACAAATTTCTCTGCTTTTTCTCTTTTTTCGCGCTCAAGTCTTTTTAGTCTTCGTTCATATCTCATACGCGAGTGATTGGCTATTTCTTTTTTCAACTTATTTTTATACTCAATGGCATCCTCACTAATAATATAAGAGTTCTTGTCCTTATCATCAGATTTCTTCTCAAGAGGGAGGATCGCTATACAATCAACTGGACATGGAGCTACACAGAGTTCACATCCTGTGCACTCTGTACCAATTACTGTATGTATTCTTTTGGCTGCACCAACAATTGCATCTACTGGGCATACCTGAATACAGAAAGTACAGCCAATACAATTTTCTTCAATTATAAGTGCAACTGACCTGGGCTTAGGTAAGCCATGCGTAGTATTCAGAGGCTTAGGTTTTACACCTAATAAGCTAGCTAATTTCTGTATACCTTCTTCATTACCTGGCGGGCATTGATTAATATCAGCAAGGCCTTCTGCAATTGCTCTGGCATATGGTTTGCAACCTGAGAAACCGCATTTGCCGCATTGAGTTTGCGGTAATATCGAATCTATTTTTTCTATCAGCATTTTTCTATGTAGTCCTTATTTGCAAACAGCCTTAATTGCTTCACGTACCAATTCTGGTCCTCGGTAGATCAAGCCTGTGTAAATTTGCACCAAACTTGCTCCTGCATCCATTTTTTCCTGTGTATCAGCTGCACACATAATACCGCCTACACCGATGATAGGTACAGCACCCTGGAGTCTGTCATGTAATTGACAGATAACTTCAGTAGAGAGTTTTGTAAGTGGCGCACCACTTAAACCGCCTGTTTCATTTGAGTGTGGTAGATGCTCTACATTGTCACGTGATAGAGTGGAATTAGTAGCTATAACACCATCAATTTTATGTTTGATTAGAAGCATAGCGATTGATGTTAATTGTACTGAATCAAGATCAGGAGCAATTTTAACAACTAAAGGTGTATATTTCCCGCTGTCATCTGCGAGCCTAACCTGTTCTGATTTTAGTGTATTTAATAAATGGTCAAATTCTTCAGTATTCTGTAATTTTCTAAGATTTGGAGTATTAGGGGAAGAAATATTGATTACTATATAACTAGCATAGCAATATACTTTTCGTAGACACTCTAGATAATCGTCACAAGCCTTTTCCACTGGAGTATCAAAATTCTTACCAATATTGATTCCAAGTATACCTTGATAGTTTGCATTTTTAATATTCTGTACTACAGCATCTACACCATAATTATTGAAGCCTAAACGATTGACTATTGCACTTGCTTGGGTAATTCTGAATAACCGTGGTTTAAGATTGCCAGATTGTGGGCGGGGCGTAACGGTTCCAATCTCAATAAAGCCAAACCCAAATGTAGCAAGCGCCTTTATGTATTCTCCATTTTTATCCAATCCGGCAGCTAGCCCAACAGGGTTTGGGAAATCAAGTCCCATAATTTTACGATGCTTACAGTGAATTGATTGTTCTTGGAGTGCCTTTAGTTGGTGAGCATACTTAATCGCACTTAGCGTGATTTGATGCGTAATTTCAGGATCAAGGCTAAAAAGTAGTGGGCGGAGTAAAGAATAGAGCATAGTTCTAATTCTAACCTGAAAAGCAGTTTGAATCTCTTAGAACAGCCATTTTGTTACGCCTTTACAAAATAAGAGGCTACTTATTTAGAATACAGATTAGTTTTCTAGAATTATAATGTTAATAACTAAATAGAGGATCCTTAGTTAATTTGAAATCAAGGTTTCAGGTCATCAAAATTAGGAAAAATAATAGTTACATTATTTCTCAAATTATTTTTGGTAAAAATCTTTATGAAGGCATTAATTTTCCTACTTATTACTCTTTTTCTATTAAGTAGCGTATATCTGTATGCAAAAGCCGAATTAAATGAACTCAATGAAAGGGTTGAATCCTTATACTTTCAAGGTGATTATGTTGGTGCAGTCACAGTAGCTAAGAAAGCCCTTCAAACTGCAGAAAGCGATTATGGCTCAGATCATTATAATGTTGCTGTAAGTTTAAATAATCTAGCAGAAGTGTATCGTGCACAGGGGCAGTATGCTATGGCGAAGCCACTACTTAGACGTGCACTTCTAATTAATGAGAAGGCTTTTGGGTTGGAGCATATTGATGTAGCCATGAACCTAAATAATCTTGGACTTCTACTTCATGCTCAAGGACAGTATGAAGAGGCAGAAATCTTGCATAAACGTGCGCTTGGAATTAAAGAAAAAACCTTTGGCCCAGATCATGCTGACGTTGCAACAAGTTTGAATAATTTAGCTGCATTGTATTTTGCTACAGAGAAATATAAACAGGCTGAGCAGCTTTACAAACGTGCGATGTTAATTAATGAGACAGTTTATGGATTAGATCATCTTACTGTTGCTACGAGCCTAAGTGGTTTGGCTGTACTTTATGAGGAAAGGGGGAAATATACAAAAGCTGAGCCATTATATAGGCGCGCATTAAAAATTGTTGAGAAAGAACTTGGACCAGAGCATCCTACCGTAGCAGCAAGCTTAAACAATTTAGCAACACTCTATGCTATCCAGAAGCAGTATTCTCAAGCCAGGCCACTTCTTAAACGTGCTCTAGAAATTTGGGTAAAGACACTTGGTTCAGATCATCCTGATGTTGCTACAGGTCTTGAAAATTTAGCACAGTTACAACGTAAAACTCGTCAAGATAAAAAGGCAGACTTGCTGGAGAAACGTGCAGCAAAAATTCGGGCCATGGAGCGATGAATTTTTATAGTTATAAATAGCCCAAGTTACAGGAGGTCACATGTGATTTATTGTTTCGTTTCATCTGCCTCTAATTCTTTCCATTTTCTTCTGACTAAGCCCTGTAAAGGCTGAAAATTAGCTTTGTATGCCATTTTTTTGTTTGCTTTTATCCAGTATCCCAGATAAAGATAGGGTAGTCCAAGTGTACTGCATTGTTGTATTTGCCAAAGGATACTATAGGTACCTAGACTAGCTCCCTGAATATTGGGATCGAAGAATGTATAAACACTGGATATTCCATCCGGTAATTTGTCAATGATACTAACCATGCATAACTGGCCGTTCTTATTAAATTCAACCATCTTGGAATTAATGTTACTTTGTAGCAAAAAACTCTTGTACTGTTCACAATTATCCTGATCCATTTCTCCACCACGATGGCGGTTAGTTTGATAACGTAAATAGAGAGCATAATGATCCGGGTGAAAATATAATTCTCTTTGTGTGGCAATTATGTATTGATGATTTTTCCAGGTGCGACGTTGAGTACGGTTAGGTGAAAAATTATCTACGACCACACGTACTGGGACGCAGGCACTACAGTGATCACAAAATGGACGATAAATGTAAGTACCGCTACGACGAAAACCAGTTTGTACCAGTTTGCCGTAGGTATTTGTATCAATTTGATGATCTGGAGTTGCAACCTGAGAGCGCGCAAGCTTATCTTGTAGGTAACTACAAGGGTATGATGAAGTGGTATAAAACTGAAGTTTTGATGAAGGGAAGTTATTCAATAGGTTCATTCTCAAAACTCCACTTTTCAATTTGGTTTGGATAGTCTACAGATTCTTTTAGCTTATGACTAAATTCATTCCTTGGAATTTCACGCGCTCCAAATGAAGCAAGATGATCGGTTCTCATTTGGCAATCGATCATGCTGTAGTTCCATTCCTCTAATTGCTTTACCAAGTGTACAAATGCAACTTTGGATGCATTATCGATTTGGGAAAACATTGATTCGCCAAAAAATATTTTCCCCTGAGAAATACCATATAAACCGCCTTTTAACTCACCGTCAATCCAGGTTTCTACCGAATGAGCTAATCCCATTTCATGTAATGTTAGATATGCTGAGATCATATCAGAATGAATCCATGTCCCAGATTGTCCTTTACGTGGGGCAGCACATGCCTGTATGACCTCATTGAAGGAACTATCAAATCGGATTTCATAATTTCTTTTCTTTAAGATTTTATTTAAGGAATGTGAGATTTTAAGTTCATTGGGAAACAAAACCATTCGTGGGTCAGGACTCCACCATAAAATAGTTTCATTCTCATTAAACCAAGGGAAAATCCCGCAACGATATGCTTTGATCAGACGTTCTGGTGAAAGATCTCCGCCGGCAGCGAGTAAACCATTAGGTTCAACAAGTGCATCATCTAAAGGGGGAAAAGTTAAGTGGGACGTTAGCCAGAAAGACATACGGACTTTAAATAAGAAGTAATAATTTGTTAATTTTACCTTTATTTTTACTAATTCTGGTTTAATGTTGGCTACACGGTATAAAATTTAATAAAATATAGAAGAAAAAATAGAGAATTATAGGAAAATAACACTATAGTTTTTTTTGAAAAGTTCAAAGTAATACTAATCAGAGAACAATATGGATGTATTTCTTAACCAAGTATCAGGTTATTTTGAAAAAGTACCGGTATGGCCTTTTGTTTTGCTTGCTGCGGCCATTACTTGTGCTGGAATATATGAAGTCTACAACCGGAAGCGTCGTGCTGTTGCTGCTAACAAATTTCGTTTATCTATTCACTCAATATTATCAGGTTTGTATCCGGAACCTGTTAACTGGCCCAAAGAAATAGGCGTATATCTGCGTGATAGGCTACCTGCAATGCAGGAAGTGATTGAAGAATTCAGATATGATGTACCGCAGGAGAAAATACCTGACTACAATAAGGACTGGCATACATACTGTCAATTTTGCGATGAAATAACTGACAATAATTGTAATGCAGCAGATTCAAATCCCAGTGAAGTATCAAGAAAACAGCTTTTTCATACGCTTGTTTCTAATATTTTACGTCACGAGAACTAGATTTCTCTAACTGTAGCTGGTTTGTGGTTGTTGATAGAATTCTGATAATTTGGTAGCGCAGGTCCATATATTCATTTAATAAAGTGCAGTCTCTGGCCTAACATTTCCGGAGTAATGAGCGTAATTCTATTTTTAGTAACATAAAACCGTTTCCGATCTTATTCCAAATCAAGTCCTGCAGTTAGCCCATCAGGAATCACACAATTTTTGTCTACTACCACTTTCTTGAAATGTACATTTCGACCAATATCTACGTTAGGAAGTATTACTGAGTCTTCAATATTACTATAGCTATGTACATGTACGTTAGAAAACAGTAGAGAACGACGTACTGTTGAACCACTGATAATACAGCCTCCTGATACCATTGAATTCAAGGCCTGCCCAAGCCGATTTTCTTTTTCAAGTATAAATTTAGCAGGGGGCAACTGTTCCTGGTGCGTCCAGATTGGCCAATTATCATCATATAGGTTCAGATCTGGAGTCACTGTTGTGAGATCAAGATTGGCTTCCCAATAAGCGTCTAGCGTACCTACATCTCTCCAGTATGGTACTCCGGAGGAAGCTATATTAACGCAACTATCAAGGAAGGGATGGGCAAATATTTGGTGGTGAGGCACCAGATAAGGGATCAGGTCCTTGCCAAAATCATGAGATGAATCAGGTTCATTATGATCACGAACTAATTGATCAAAAAGAAACGATGCATTAAACACATATATACCCATACTAGCAAGCGCATATCCGGGTTTCTCAGGAATAGGTATAGCATCTTTTGGTTTAGGTTTCTCAGTAAAACCAGTAATACGCCACTCACTATTAATATCCATGATACCAAATTCACTTGTTTCTTCTATTGGAATAGTTAAGCAAGCTACAGTCATATCAGCAGATTTCTGAACATGATCCGCTATTAATTTGCTGTAATCCATTTTATAGATATGATCACCGCCTAAGATCAATACATATTCAGGGTTATGTCGACGTAAGATATCAATATTCTGAAACACTGCATCGGCAGTACCCTGGTACCAGGACTCTCCTGTCATCTGCTGTGCAGGTAGAAGTTCCACGAATTCCTTAAATCGTCCGTCCAGAAAACTCCAGCCGTACTGAATATGTCTGACTAAACTTTGTGCTTTGTATTGGGTCGCAACTCCAATACGTCGTATGCCTGAATTGACGCAATTTGAAAGAGGGAAATCAATGATACGAAATTTACCCCCAAATGGTACAGCAGGCTTTGCTCGCCAGTCAGTTAACTGATGTAAACGTCTGCCACGTCCCCCTGCTAGGATCAGTGCTATAGCATTACGAGTAAGGTGATTATGAAAAGAAGGGGTTGCTTCATCTTTTATCGGGCAAGTGTTTGTATGAATACATTCTGTATCATCCATGACCATACCTTTTTGATTTACTAATACCTAATCAGTTTACTCCAAAGTAATACTTATGTAGTGATTATCTGAGAACTGGTTTTTTTAGATATGCTCCGGAGAAGATATACTATTTTATTAAAGTACGTTATTTGTATATAAAAAGGTTTTATTAGTGGAAAAAATTATTTGATTCAGTAGTATATATTTATTGACAGAATTATAAGTGATACGAAAGGCTGAAGGGTATAATCTATCTCTTATAAAGTTAGGCGAGTCAAAGTTAAATAAAAGCATAAAAGATTAAAACCTTAAGTAATGACATTATATTAGTCCTGTTTGTATTTAAAAGGGAATTTGGTATTACTGGTACAGGTGATTCTACCGGAATAATTATCCACAATACGTACGAAGAGATATGTCTACATTAATTACATCCAGTGCTTGGCTTTCATTGCAGGCTCACCAGTCAGTTATGGCGCAGCAGAAGTTGCGCGAACTTTTCGCACGGGACTCCCTAAGATTTAATAACTTTTCATTAAAGTTCAATGATATTTTAATGGATTATTCAAAACATCCCATTAGTTCGGATACAATTAATTTGTTGTTGGCACTTGCTCGTCAGCAAGGTTTAGAAGATTGGATATCAAAGATGTTTTGTGGTGAGAGGATAAATTATTCGGAGAACCGTGCTGCTCTTCATACCGCATTAAGAAGAGAAGACCCATTGAAGTTAGATGGTGTGGATATCATGCCTGATGTTCGCCAAATCTTAACAAGAATGGAGAAATTCTCGGATTCCATCAGGAACGGTGAGCTTAAGGGTTACTCAGGACAAGCGTTTACTGATATTGTAAATATTGGAATTGGTGGTTCAGATTTAGGGCCAGTGATGGTAACAGAGGCGCTTAAACCTTATAGCACAGACCATATTTCTTCTCATTTTATTTCCAATATTGATGGAACTCAACTATCGACAACTTTAAAAAAGTTAAATCCGGCAACCACACTATTTATTATTGCATCAAAGACTTTTACCACACAAGAAACTATGACTAATGCTCGAGCTGCACGTAAGTGGTTTTTAGCGAAAGGGGGTAGCGAACAAGATATTATTGGTCATTTTATTGCAGTCTCTACAAATCTAGCAGAGGTAGAGAAATTCGGCATCAGTGCTGACAATGTGTTTAAGTTTTGGGATTGGGTAGGAGGAAGGTACTCATTATGGTCAGCTATTGGATTGCCAATTGCACTTAGTATTGGCATGGACAATTTTTACTTGCTACTTAAGGGCGCTAGAGAAATGGATCAGCATTTCATTTCTACCCCTATGGAAAAGAATCTACCCGTTATACTTGGACTTATTGGAATCTGGCAAATTAACTTTTTTGGTGCTAGATCTCACGCAGTTTTACCTTATGACCAATCATTACATCGATTTCCAGCATACCTGCAACAATTGGAGATGGAGAGTAATGGTAAACGGATAGATCGTAATGGTAATGAGGTGGATTATAGTACCGGAACTATAGTGTGGGGGGAGTCCGGCACTAATGGTCAGCATGCCTTCTATCAATTACTACACCAAGGAACGCACATTATTCCAGCTGACTTTCTAGCTCCTTGTATCAGTCACAATCCAGTGGATGATCAACATAACTTGTTACTAGCAAATTTTTTTGCCCAGACTGAAGCAATGATGCGAGGCAAGAATAAGAGTGAAATTTATGCTGAATATGAAATAGATTCATCTGTAACATATCCTGTGAAAGATTCATTCAAGAGAGTAATGCCGCACAAAATTTTTCCTGGAGGGCGCCCTACCACTTCTATTCTATTTAAGAAATTAAATCCTAAGACATTAGGTTCTCTTATTGCACTTTATGAGCATAAGGTATTTGTGCAGAGTGTAATCTGGAATACAAACCCATTTGATCAATGGGGGGTAGAACTTGGGAAGCAGCTTGCAGGAAAGATTTCTGATGAGCTGGGTAATGATATAGAAATAAATTCTCATGATTCTTCTACGAATGGCCTCATTAACTATTTCAAGAAGAATCGTTAATATTTGTTCTAAGGGTACAGATACTGAAATTAGTACATCAAGTTGTTCTATGGAAAAGATCCTAATGGGCCAATAGTACAAACCTTTTATTTTCAATAAACTTCCACATTAATAAACATAAGATAACTTCCTTATGCTATCCAACCCATTACGAGAAAAGCTAAGTGTTCTATTTATTACATCTGAAGTCTATCCTCTGATTAAGACCGGTGGTTTGGGTGATGTAAGTGCGGCATTACCTGTTGCACTCCAAGAAATGGGTGTAGATATCCGCCTTCTCATTCCTGGCTATCCAAAAGTACTTACCGGACTACGCTACAAGCGTAAGATTCAGGGGATTCATAAAATTCCTAATTTTCCATCGTTTGTTTTATGGTCAGCAAGATTACCAGCAAGCAAAAATAAGGATAAGGGTGTTCGGATATATATTATTGATTGCCCAGAACTTTATCAGCGCAATGGTGGGCCATATACCGATATGGAAGGAAAGGACTGGCATGATAATGTGTTGCGTTTTGGCCTTCTTTCAAAAATTGGTGCAATCTTAGCAAGTGAAGCTAGTCCAATTAATTGGCATCCCAATGTTGCTCATTGTAATGATTGGCAAAGTGGTCTCACACCAGCATACCTTCATTTTTATCAAAAAAGAAAAGCAGTTTCATTGATGGCAATACATAATCTTGCTTTTCAAGGTGTGTTTCCACCAAGTACATTGTCCCAATTAAATTTACCTGCCAGTAGTTTTAACATAAATGGCATTGAATACTATGGTGATTTATCATTTCTTAAAGCAGGGCTTTATTACTCTGATCACATAGCCACTGTAAGTCCAACATATGCCAAGGAAATTCAGAAAGCTCCATTAGGTTTTGGTTTGCAGGGTTTATTAGCAAGTCGTAAAAAAGATATAAGTGGAATAATTAATGGAATAGATATTACTGAGTGGGATCCAGCAACAGACCCTAGTCTTATTCAGAATTATACAATTCATGAAATTTCTAACAAAAATATCAATAAATGTGCATTACAAAAAATTATGGGGTTAGAAATTGATTTGGATATTCCATTATTTGGTATGGTGAGTCGTCACACATATCAGAAAGGGTGTGATCTATTGCTACAAATAGCACCACTTCTTGCCAGCATACCTGCACAATTGATTGTTCTGGGAAGTGGTGATACAGAATTGGACCAGGAATTGACAGCACTGGAAAGATCTTATCCTGGGAGAATTGCCGTACGTATAGGTTTTGATGAAGCACTATCACATTTAATTGAAGGCGGTATTGATTGTTTCTTAATGCCATCACGATTTGAGCCATGTGGTTTGAACCAAATGTACAGCCAACGCTATGGAACACCACCGTTAGTACATGCTACCGGAGGCCTTATTGATACGGTGGTTGATTGCACACCTGAAACGCTTGCTGATGGAAGTGCAAGCGGCTTTTTATTTAATGAAATGAACTCCAATAGTTTTCTTGCAGGCATTCAGCGTGTTATTGATCTTTATAAAAATAAAGAAACATGGCGTCGTTTACAAAGAAACGGTATGTCAAAGGATTTCAGCTGGCAGCCTAGTGCCGCAGCCTATTATGATATCTACTTATCAATTTTATCCAGATAATTAATGTAGTAACACATCGGGTTTGATGAGAACAGAAAGGAGAGGGCTGATAAATATTTATCAATATAGTGTTACTTTATAACCATAACATCATGCCCATTTCTAGTTGGTGTGTCAGTAACGGGTGACATGGATACATGCGTATATGGCATTCAAGCTTTCCACATAAATCTGGTGCTAAATTTAGTTCAAAAAAGTGCTCTCCAGATTTTTCGGTTCCCGAGGTTTGGAAACTATAGTGCTGAAAATCGCATGGTTGGGGATGTTTAACACGGCGACAAATCATTAGTTCCACAACGACATCATCGGGATTTAAACCATTTAATTTTGCTGCAACTTTAAAATTTAATGTATCACCAAAACTGATACGTTTACATGGTTTATCTAGGCGTTTTATTGCAACTCCGCTCCAGGCATTTCTTACCTTTGTTTTCCAGGAAGCAATTTTTTTAGCATTATCAAAATTATTTTCTATGTAGAGCGCACCTTGCCTGCTTGCAGGCAAATAGAAATTATTTACATATTCACCTACCATCCGTGTAGCATTGTAGCGAGGTAATAGGGATGCCATAGAATGTTTTAACATCTTGACCCATTCTGGTGAGTAACCTAATTTGTCATGACTATAGTAGAGTGGGATCACTTGGTCTTGCAAAATTTCATATAGTGTCCTGCTTTCTTGCTTGTCGCGTAATGTAGCGTCCATACCTTCTGGTCCGGGTTTTATTGCCCATCCATTTTTTCCATCGTATCCTTCTCCCCACCAGCCATCTAGTACGCTTAAGTTAATTGCTCCGTTGATCCCCGCTTTCATTCCAGAGGTTCCGCTTGCTTCCAGCGGATAAACCGGATTGTTAAGCCATACATCAACACCTGCTACAAGTCGTCTTGCAAGGCGCAAATCATATCCTTCAACCAATAAGACTCTTCCTTCAAACTCAGGTAACCGTGTAAATTCACTAACCCGTCGAATCAAGTCCTGTCCGGGAAGATCTACCGGATGTGCTTTCCCAGCAAAAATTAATAATACCGGATGTTCTTGGTTGAGTATTATCTCTCGTAGTCTGTCAAGGTCTTCAAATATCAGTGTTGCGCGTTTATAAGTGGCAAAACGACGTGCAAAACCAATAGTCAAAATATTAGGGCTGATAGGGTCTGCAAATTTCAGCATCCGATCAAGGTGTGTCTCTGAGCCTCTGTTTCTTAAATTTTGTGTAGTTAACCTATCCCGTACACCATAAAGCATGCTTGATTTTAGTGTTTGTCGTACACTCCAAAATAAATGATCTGGTATTTTATCGATACGAGACCAGTATTCAGTATCACATAATCTATTACGCCACTCCTGGCCGAGATGGCGATCGAACATGGTAGACCACTCTTGTGCTAAGAAGGTTGGTACATGTACGCCATTAGTTATGTATTCAAGTGGATTTTCTTCAGGTTCAATTTGTGGCCATAGACCACGGCAAATATTTGCTGATACCTCACCATGTATTTTGCTTACACCATTATGTGAACGAGTCGCCCGAATTGCTAAGGCTGTCATATTGAAATCTAAATTCTTGGGAGTGCGACCTAATTTCAAGAATTCTTTACACGTGATTTTGAGGTCATGATAGAACTCTTTGAAATATGTTTCCATCATAGCCTCACTAAAGTGATCATGCCCTGCTGGTACCGCAGTATGGGTCGTGAATACTGTATTTACTGCGACTGCCTCATGTGCACTTTCAAAATCTAATCCTTGTAATACCAGATTGCGTATACGTTCCAGCATCATGAATGCCGCGTGCCCCTCATTAATGTGCCAGACTGTTGGTTTCACTCCCACTTCCTGTAAAGCACGAACTCCACCAATGCCCAGAATTATTTCTTGTTCAATACGCATGGTTTTATCGCCACCATAAAGCTGATGAGTAATGTTGCGATCTTGTGGAGAATTTTCTTGTAAATCAGTATCAAGTAAATAAAGTCGCACATTGCCCAGGATTGCCTGCCAAACTTTTATCAACACCTTACGTTTAGGTAACTCTAATTCAATATGTATTTCTGAACCGTCTTCACGTAATACAGGGGTTACCGGGAAATTATCGAAATCTGAGTGAGTGTAGGCAGCCTGCTGGGTACCCTCTTCGTCAATAGTCTGAAAAAAATAACCTTGACGATAAAGTAAGCCAACTCCGACAAATGGTAGGTGAAGATCACTCGCTGCTTTGCAGTGATCGCCAGCCAGAATACCAAGCCCACCAGAGTATATGGGAAAGCTCTCATGAAAACCAAATTCAAAACAAAAATATGCTACCTGGTCATGAGGTTCTAGGTTAGCAGTATTACCATTTTTTATTAATTCTGAATGGTACGAATCGTATGCCGATAGAATACTATTATAGTTTGCCAGGAATACTTGATCTTCGGCCGCTTTTAGTAAAAGAGATTCATCTACCCGTTTGAGAAATTCTTTTGGATTGTGTCCAACAGCTTTCCATAATGTTGGATTAAGCCTAGAAAACAAGGTGCGGGATGGTCGGTCCCAACTGTACCAGAGATTGTTAGCTAATTCTTCTAACCGTGCTAAACGGTTAGGAATCTTTGGATTAACTACTATGGTGAAAGGTGTTCCGGTAGACATGCGTAACTCTCCTTGGTAGCGCTCTATGAATGAGTCTGTATCTTACGGGTTACTATGGTTTAATAAAATGCTTACGGTAGTATTTCAATTCAGCAATTGAGTCATAAATATCCGATAGCGCCTCATGTTTACCTTGCTTAGTCAGACCTGCCAAGATATCTGGTTTCCAGCGTTTAACTAGCTCCTTAAGTGAGCTTACGTCTAGATTACGATAGTGAAAATATGCCTCTAATTTTGGCATCGTACGAGCCAAGAAGCGTCGGTCCTGACAGATAGTATTGCCACACATTGGGGAAATATTTGGGGGCACATGTTTTTGCAGGAAATTTATCATATGTTGTTCCACTTCATCTTCATTCAAGTTAGATTTTTTTACTTTATCAATTAGTCCAGACTTAGTATGGGTAGATTTATTCCATTTATCCATATTATCAAGTATAGAATCCGGCTGGTGTACAGACAGAACGGGCGCTTCTGCCACTAAATTTAATTGGGAATCAGTTATTACTAAGGCTACTTCTAAGATACGGTCACTGTCAGGAATGAGCCCGCTCATTTCCATATCAATCCAGATGAGGTTATTGTTATTAACTTGTGCCATAATAAAAGAGTAAATCAAAATTTTTAATCTGCAATTGTGTCATATCAGTAGCTGTCCGTCACTTTTTGACTTTATTCATCGTAATCTTGCTATTTTTTATTTCTTAATTATGCAAATATTTACTGTTATATTTCTATTCACCTTAACGTGTGTCGTTCTTATCAGGGTTTGGTTGGCTACAAGACATATTCATCATATCCAGACACACCGAAACAGTGTTCCTGAAAATTTCTCTTCCCAAATCAATCTTGACTCACATCAGAAAGCAGCAGATTATACTTGTGCTAAGACTCGTTTGAATTATGCCAATATTTTCCTGGACACGGCATTGCTATTAGTACTCACTCTTGGAGGAGGGCTAAATGCACTTAATGTATTCTGGTCAAACTGGTTCAGTGATCCTTTGTCACACGGCATGGTGCTTATTTTAGGTACAGTGTTGTTATTGGGATTGGTAGAGATACCCATTAATTATTACCGTACTTTTGTAATCGAGAAGAAATTTGGTTTCAATAAAATGACGCGCACCATGTTTTTTGTAGATCTGATTAAGCAAGGTACATTGGGTGTATTACTTGGCTTGCCTCTTTTGTTTGGTGTTTTGTGGTTAATGGAAAAAATGGGTGCTAACTGGTGGCTGTATGTCTGGTTAATGTGGGTAACTTTTAATTTGCTAATACTGTCTATTTACCCGACTTGGATTGCACCACTATTTAATAAATTTACACCATTAGATGATGCCTCACTCAAAGAGCGTATAGAAAAATTAATGCAAAAATGTGGATTCAAGTCGAGTGGCTTATTTGTGATGGATGGATCTCGACGTAGTAGTCATGGAAATGCATACTTCACAGGCTTTGGTAAAAATAAACGTATTGTATTTTTTGACACATTACTTTCACATCTCAATGGACCAGAAATAGAAGCTGTATTGGCACACGAATTAGGACATTTTAAACGGCGTCATGTTATCAAGCGCATTATCTGGACTTTTGCTATGAGCCTGGTATTTCTATGGCTGCTGGGTTACCTAATGAATCAGGACTGGTTTTATCAGGGATTAGGCGTATTAATATCAAATGTAGCTTTAACTTCTGTGCACTCATCTTCAACTGCGATGGCATTATTGCTATTTTTCTTAGTAATGCCAACATTTACGTTTTTATTTCAGCCAGTATCAAGTTTATATTCAAGGAAACATGAATTTGAGGCTGATGCATATGCAGTAGAGAAAGCGTCTGCCAGTGACCTTATTCAAGCACTAGTAAAACTTTACCAAGATAATGCTGCCACACTTACTCCTGATCCGCTGCATTCAGCATTTTATGACTCACATCCTCCTGCTTCAGTGAGAATAGCGCGATTACAAAACTTAGCGCATAATTAGCTTTATAAAGAAACAACAGAAATTTTTTATTACTCATTTTATAGGAATGCTAATGATAGTCGATATCAGTAACCTTGCAGCCAAACGATGTAAACCGTGTGAGGGAGAGATGGAACCACTTTCATCTGCAGAAGTTACAAAACTGATGGGGCAACTTGATGAATGGGAGTTTTTTGATAGATTAATTGGCAAAGGCTTTAATTTTAAAGACTATTATGAGCTTATGGCTTTTGTTAATACAGTGGCATGGGTTTCTCATCGTGAGAATCACCATCCTGATATAACGTTGGGCTACAATAAATGTCGAATAGACTATACTACGCACGCTATAGGTGGTCTGTCTGAGAACGATTTTATTTGTGCGGCAAAGATTGATGCTTTATTTAAAATTTGAACTTGGTATCTAGTACTTTATCCTTATTACCTGTTAACGGACAAATAGTTGCTGCATTTGGTAGACAATATCTAGTTGAGTTTGCTGATGGAAAGATCCTTTCTTGTGTGTTACGTGGGAAAAGAAGCGGTGCAGTGTGTGGTGACCAGGTTAAAGTTAAACGTACTGCAGCTGACCAAGGTGTAATTGAAACTATTCTTCCACGTAGTACACTGGTTTACCGTAGCAATACTGTGCGTGAGAAACTAATTGCTGCAAATATCACCCAAATTATTATTGTAATTGCTGCTATTCCTAGTTTTGACGAGGAGCTGGTTAATCGTTGTCTCGTTGCTGCTGAGAATCAAAATATTAAGGCTCTAATTGTTCTTAACAAGACCGATCTTATTGAGCCTACTCGTACCGTTGTACCCGGTCTTTCGCTTTACCAAAAGATAGGTTATACACTGTTACAACTAAGTGCAAAGACGGACATCATGCCGCTCTTGCCATATTTACAGGGGCATCTGAATATTCTAGTTGGACAGTCCGGGATGGGGAAATCAACTCTTATCAATGCGCTAATTCCAGATGCTGATCGTGCTACTGCTAAAATTTCCAGTTCTCTTGATAGTGGACGACACACAACTACACACTCGCAGCTTTATCATCTGAATAAAAATACACATATTATTGATTCTCCTGGAATCCAAGAGTTTGGTTTACATCATATTGGTAATAAAAATTTGGCATGGGGTTTCATAGAATTTCATCCGTACATTGGACGATGTAAATTCAGTGATTGCCTCCATATAAATGAACCAGATTGTGCGTTTGATAAAGCTGTTCAAGAAAAGAAAATTGATTCACGACGCCTTAGTTTTTATCGCAAGCTAGTTACTTACACAATGTAATATATTGTATTAATCAATACCACATGTAAATGCCCCTTGGATGTGTCGAGCATTATTACCCTCAATAGTACTGATTGTTATAATCTGCTCCGGAGAAGCTTCTACAATAGGTTTAAAAACAAACCACTGAACCGTTTCAGTATATGGTGGTGTTGTTAACGATCCTTGGTAATGATAGAAATTTCCAACATCATGTAATTTATCACTAGAAAACAAGTCATCTAATTTAACTGTACCTTCTTTTAAGGAAGTCAGTGAATGCTCTTTCTTTGGTATTAGATTTAGAAATTCATCTATAAATTTGTTAGATTTCCCTTCTTTAAATAGAATACCAATTACTAAATAGCGAGGAGTACCATTCTTATCTTTAGGAGGCTTCTTGGTGACAATATGCATTTCCATCGGGTATGTTATTCCGTCAATCAGATGCTCGGCGGGAGTGTGAAAATGCATTTGCTTAAAATCATACGTTATCCCTTCATAGGATATTGTGCTGCCTTCTTCAAAATCTAGCTGTACAGTATGTCCTAGGTTCTCAACAGCTTTAATTTTATCTTTGTAATTAAAAGTTATTTCATGTGTATTAGTTGTTTCTTCATTAGAAGAAACAATATTAATTGGAGATTGCATATAAATGAACCAGATTGTGCGTTTGATAAAGCTGTTCAAGAAAAGAAAATAGATTCACGTCAACTTAGTTTTTACCGCAAGCTATTTACTTACACAATGTAATGTATTGTATTAATCAACAACTCGAGAAAATACGCCCTGAATATGCCGGGCATTATTTCCTTCAATAGCACTGATAGTTTTAATTTGCTCCGGAGAAGCTTCTATAATATCTTTAAATATAAACCACTGAACTGTCTCAGTGTACGGTGGCGTTGTTAACGATCCCTGGTAATGATAGAAGTTTCCGACACGATGCATTTTGTAGAAGTTTCCCCCGTCGTCTACTTCATAGCTAGTAAATAAGTCGGGAAATTTTACTGTACCTACTTTTAATGGAGTTAATGAATGTTCAGTCTTTGGTATCAGGTTTAAAAATTCATCAATAAATTTGTTAGCTTTACCTTCTTTGAATAAAATACCAATTACCAGATAGCGGGGAGTATCATTTTTATCTTTAGCCGGCATGATGGTGACAATATGCATTTCCATCGGGTATGTTATCCCGTCAATCAGGTGCTCAGAAGGGGTATGGAAATGCATTTGCTTAAAATCATACTTTAGCCCTTCATAAGAGATTGTGCTGCCTGTTTCAAAATCTAGCTGTACAGTATGCCCTAAGTTTTCAACCGCCTTTATCTTATCCTGAAAATGAATAGTTATTTCATGTGTATTTGTTGTTTTTTCTTTGAAAGAACGAATGTTAATAGGAGACTGTATTAGACCATGATCCAGATCAGGTAAGATATAAAGGCTGGCTTTATTATGTGAAGAATCAGAACCATGAGTAATAGTATCCGTAATTTGTTTAAGATTAGCGCAGGATGTGAGTAACAATGACAAGCATAAGATTAGAAAAGATGTAATTTTTGTTGCCACAATATGCCTCCTTAACTAAATAGCAATAATTATTAATGGTATTTTTTGCTCAGAGAATGAACGGCCTCTACCAAGGCTAAAGCGCTTTCCGGTGGGGTGAACTGAGATATGCCATGGCCAAGGTTGAATATATGTCCGCTGCCGCTACCATAATCTTTGAGAATCTTTTCTACTTCAGTAGTAATTATTTCAGGTGATGAAAATAGTACTGCCGGATCAAGATTGCCCTGTAAGGCAACTTTATGTCCTACACGGTTACGAGCTTCAGTAATATTGATGGTCCAATCAAGTCCTAGTGCATCACAACCACTCTCAGCAATACTTTCTAACCAAAGTCCACCACCTTTGGTAAAAACAATGCTGGGAATACGCTCGCCGTCGTATTCACGTTTTAGCCCTGCTAATATTTGTTTCATATAGTGTAAAGAAAATTGCTGATAGGCTGAGTGTGACAATACTCCACCCCAAGTATCAAAGATCATTATAGCTTGCGCGCCAGATTCTATCTGTGCGTTTAGATAAGTAGTCACAGATTGTGCATTGATATTTAGAATATGGTGAAGTAAATCAGGTCGTTGATAGAGCATAGTTTTGATTTGGCGAAAATCAGTGCCGCCACGACCTTCTACCATATAGCAGGCAAGTGTAAATGGACTACCAGAGAATCCAATTAACGGTACTTGGTTATCCAAAGTCTTGCGAATTTGTGAAACAGCTTTCATTACATAGCTTAAATGTACTGCAGGATCAGGTATTGTGAGAGAACGAATTTCCTTATCATTACGTAAAGGGTGCTTAAACTTAGGTCCTTCACCTTCAGCAAAATAAAGGCCAAGTCCCATTGCGTCAGGGATAGTGAGAATATCAGAAAATAAGATTGCCGCATCTAGTGAGTAGCGTGCTAGAGGTTGCATGGTTACTTCTGTAGCGAAGTCTGGGTTTTTGCATAAAGAAAGGAAGTCGCCAGCACGAGCTCGTGTTTTGTTATATTCTGGAAGATAGCGTCCAGCTTGGCGCATTAACCACACCGGTGTGAATTCAGTAGGTTGTCTCAGCAGAGCTTTTAGTAGCGTGTCATTTTTTGGTTTTGTCATTTGGAAGCTTATATGGGCACTATTTTTTATTTAATCTTGGCTTATGAGGAAGCATCTATTGAATAGTTTAATTGGTGTAGAAAGAACGGTGGTAGACAATCTTATAATACTTATTAAACTTTTCATACGAACTTTGTTTCAAAGCGGGGAATGTTATCAGTGATTGTCTTTTTCGTATACTGTTGGAGAAGTAATTTACTATTGCAGGTTATATCAGATGATATGAGGGTGAGTAATTAGTTAAGTATTAATTCAATTCTCTTTAATTGTGAACAGTCTTCTATATTCTCTAATTGCATAGCGGTCAGTCATTCCTGCAATATAGTCAGTTATTGCCTGATATTTGTTTTTACTGGATTTTACTTGGTATTCTGGTGGAAGTAATCGAGTATCCTCACTAAATATATTGAATAGCATTTTTACGGTATGTTGTGCTTTATTGCTCATACGTACTACTTGAAAATGTTGATAAAGATTATTTCGTAAGAATTTTTTTAGCTCTTGCTGTTCTTTCTTAATTTTTTCACTAAAACAAATTAGATATGGGGCTACCGAAACAGATTGTAAATTATCTAACTGGGCACTTTTAATATTTGCTGTACTTTGCCTGATTAGGTCTGATACCAGGGTATTAATCATGGATCGAACTGTTTCATGTATTAACTTTCGTTCTGATATTCTCGGATACAGTTTTTTCGACATTACCAGGTGACGGGAAAAGATGCTAACTTCTTCCAGCTCTTTTTGTGAAATAAGGCCAGAACGTAGGCCATCATCAACATCATGATTATTATATGCTATTTCATCAGCAAGATTGGCTAGTTGTGCCTCTAGAGAAGGTCTTTGGTTTGTTAGAAAACGCTTTCCTATAGTACCTAATTTTCTGGCATTATTTTTTGCACAATGTTTTAGTATGCCTTCACGAGTTTCATAACACAGGTTTAATCCATCAAAAGCACCATATCGCTCTTCTAGTACATCTACAACACGTAACGACTGTAGATTATGTTCAAAGCCATTATGACTTTTCATGCATTCGTTTAGTGCCTCCTGGCCAGCATGGCCAAACGGAGTATGGCCAAGGTCATGTGCCAGGGCAATAGCTTCTACTAAATCTTCGTTGAGATGTAAATTACGTGCAACAGAGCGTCCAATTTGAGCTACTTCTAGAGAATGGGTTAGACGTGTACGAAATAAATCTCCTTCGTGATTAACAAACACCTGTGTTTTGTACTCAAGCCTTCTAAATGCGGAAGAATGAATTATGCGGTCACGGTCACGTTGAAACTCACTGCGTCCAAGTGGGGGCTTTTCCTTGATTTTGCGTCCACGAGAGTTTTTAGACGATACCGCATAGATTGCTAAGTCACTCATTGATGGAACATTCCTCAAGCATTTCAGTTAGGATATTTATGGGTACATCAGAGCATACTGTAGCGTTACCAATACTTTTAAGTAGTATGAAACGAATATTTCCACTTTCTACTTTCTTATCCCGTCCCATTAGATTTAAGTATTTTTTAGTATCTAGATCAGGAACAATAGTAGGAAGACCTGCCTGTGAATAGATTTTCTTAATACGCTCAACCTCAGTATTTCCAATTAAGTGCATACGTTCCGATAATTTAGCAGCTAGTACAGTACCAGCAGCCACAGCTTCGCCATGTAACCATGTGCCGTATCCCATTACATTTTCGATCGCGTGGCCAAAGGTATGGCCTAAGTTGAGAATTGCTCTTATACCATGTTCACGTTCATCAGCTGCTACAACTTCAACTTTGTTCTTGCAGCTACGTTCTATCGCTTCTTCCAATACTTTATTTTCTCTTGCCAGAAGTCTGCTCATATTTTTCTCTAGCCATTCAAAAAATAGATGATCTCGGATTAATCCATACTTAATTATCTCAGCAATTCCACTTATAAATTCTCGTCTTGGCAGGGTATCAAGAGTAATGCTATCAGCCAATATCATGCGAGGTTGATAAAAAGCACCAACCAAATTTTTCCCAAGATCATGGTTAATACCAGTTTTGCCGCCAATTGAAGAATCAACCTGAGCCAATAGAGTAGTTGGGATCTGGATAAATGGCACTCCACGCATGTAAGTAGCTGCTGCAAACCCGGCAAGGTCACCAATGACTCCGCCTCCCAAAGCAATAATTGTGGTATTACGCTCACACTGATTTGTTAATAGAGTATTAAAGATTTGATTTAAAGTTTCCAAATTCTTATATTCTTCGCCATCAGGAAGGATAACTGGAATTGAATTTACTTCATTTTTTTCCAGTACTCTTGTAAGCCTATCAAGGTATAGAGGTGCCACGGTGGTATTTGTGACTATGGCAACCTTTTTTTGATTCAGATGTGGAATTATAAGGTGATGCTCCCTTAATAAATTGCTGCCAATATAAATTGGGTAATTATATTGGCTTGATTCTGTGGATATGCCTACGGAAATAGTTTGCATGCTATGTTATTGATATCAGAGTAATCTAAATAAATATTTTACAATGCTTATCGCCTTAGCCAATCAATATTACTTTGCTTGTTTCAGTAAATTTACTTTAAAGCAGGATTAGCAAGTTGCTGGGCAAGTAATTTTACCATTTGATGGACACTTTGCTTCCCGCTTTCAACAACAATATGTGCTAATTCACGGTAAATTGGGTCACGTTGGTCAAATAGTTCAGCTAGTTTAGCCTTTAGATCTATGGTTTGAAGTAATGGCCGATTCTTATCATGTCTAGTCCGATGCCATAAATCATTAACTGTTGCTCTAAGATAAACAATAGTCCCTTTTTGTTTTAAAAGTTTACGGTTTTCCTCATTTAGGATTATGCCGCCTCCTGTTGCAAGAACGATATTATTGATCTCTAACAATTCTTGTAGCATGTCTGCTTCACGCTTGCGGAAACCTGCTTCGCCTTCTATTTCAAAAATTACAGGTATTTTTACACCTGTACGCTTTTGGATTTCATGGTCTGAGTCAATGAAAGTCTTATCTAAATAATTAGCTAGAGACTTTCCAATTGTAGTTTTTCCGGCGCCCATCATACCCACTAAAATAATAGTGCCATCTATTTTTCCCTCTATTTGGTTTATTTTCTTCACAGTTCTACTTAGATTAGATGTTCTAATATAGTCAATTGTAGCGGAAAAGTTACAAATCGCGTAGGAACAAAAAAAGCCGCATCAGTTAACCTGATGCGGCTTTTGATTACAGGAAATATAATTCTTTTAGTTTATTTATTATGAAACTCAGAACAATATAAGATCAGCGTAAATTTAGGCTATCTTTTAGTATTCTTGGAGTAATGAATACCATTAATTCTGTCTTGTCATCTTGTTTTGCAGTATTCCTAAACATTATACCTAGCAAAGGTATGTCTCCTAGAAGTGGTACTTTGTTTACAGATTTGTTTTCAATCCTTCCAAAGATTCCACCAATAACTACCGTACCACCATTTTCCACCAATACCTGTGTGTCAACACGTTTGGTGTTAATTGCTGGTCCCGCAGGTGTGGTTACCCCTACAGTATCCTGATTTACATTTAAGTCCATAATGATATTATCATCAGGTGTAATTTGGGGAGTGACTTTGAGACTAAGTACTGCTTTCTTGAATGAAATGCTTGTAGCACCACTACTTGTTGCTTGTTGGAATGGTATTTCCGTACCCTGCTCAATAGTAGCTTCTACCTGATCAGCAGTGACCACTCGTGGGCTGGAAATGATTCTACCCTGACTGTCAGCTTCGAGTGCCGATAACTCCAGATTGATTAGAGTACCATCATTAATTTTCATTAGGCTAAGTCCGAGTGCGGCAGGGCCGCCTAGTACACCAGCTAGTCCTGCTGCAGGTAGGTTAACGTTAAGGGGAGCAGTTCCACCCGGAGTAGCGCCACCTGCTAGTCCGGCCGACCCGTCTATGGAGCCACTAATTCCAAGTCTGCGATTAGTGATTGTACTTGCATTCTGAACACCAAAACGTGCGCCTAGGTTCCGGCTGAATAAATCGGTTGCTTCTACAATACGTGCTTCTATCATTACCTGTCTGACGGAAACATCTATTTTCTCCAGCAATTTACGAATTTCTTCTAACTGAGTAGGGGTGTCTCTAACAAATAAAGTATTAGTACGAGCATCTATGGCTACACTGCCTCTTTTGGTTAGCATTTGTTGGTTTGTATCACCTAGTAATACTTGCATTGCATCAGCTTTCTGATAGTTCATTTGGAAGCTTTCAGTGTGGATTGGTTCTATGTCAGAAATTTGCTGCTGCGCTTCCAAAGCTAGTTTCTCTTTAGCTGCAATTTCATCTCGTGGGGCTATTAGGATCACATTTCCTACCTGGCGCTTATCAAGTCCTTTGGCCTGAAGCATGATATCTAAAGCTTGATCCCATGGGACATCTTTTAGGCGTAAAGTAAGATTACCAGTGACTGTGTCGCTAGTAATGATGTTAAGTCCAGTAAAATCAGCTATTACCTGTAGTACCGCACGAACTTCTACATTCTGAAAGTTAAGAGAAAGTTTCTCCCCAACATAGCCGCTTTTATTGGGTTTTCCCCTTGCAAATTCTCTTGAATCTTCAGCTAAGGATCTGACATCCAAAATAAATTTAGTATCTGCCTGATATGCTGAGTGCTCCCATTGGCCCGTTGATTCGATCACCATGCGTACATTCTTGCCATGAGAGTAAGTTTCTACAGTTTGTACTGGTGTGGCAAAATCTACAACATTTAACCGTCTCTCCAAATTAGGCGGCAAGGTAGCATTAAGGAACTCAACTATTACTTTTTTACCTTGTTTACGGACATCAATTCCGGCACCAGAACCTGATAGATCAACTTGTATGCGGCCTTCGCCATCAGTACCACGACGAAAATCTACATCACGTAAACTAAGCTCTTGCTCATTAGTTCTGTCTTCAGCAAAGTGCGCAGTTGTACCGGATACTAAATTTCCAGTTGTTTCATCCCTAAGCGAGATAAAAAGAATTTTACCTTCAATTTTTGTTTCATACACAAGAGGCTTAGAAAGGTTCATTACTAAGCGGGTTCTATTTCCAGACTGTGCAATATTGAAACTGCGTAATGCACCTTCACCCATATCTTGTGAACTCTTACCAAGTGCGTTAGAAGTGTCAGGAAAATCAAAATAAATCCGAGCCGGATTATTTAAAGAAATACCTGCTGGGGGATTAGTAAGAGGTTGATTCATGGACACTTTGATTACTAGAAGATTCCCCGAAGAAGTAGAGGCACTAATATTTTCAATACTAAACTGAGGAGCTTTAGTCGAAGATACGGGATCCGGATTTGCGGCAAATGTAGGTAATATTACGGCAAATAATAAACCGCATCTAAGCCAAGTATAAGGATTTATATTT
Source organism: Nitrosomonadaceae bacterium (assembly GCA_965205785.1). Taxonomy (GTDB): domain Bacteria; phylum Pseudomonadota; class Gammaproteobacteria; order Burkholderiales; family Nitrosomonadaceae; genus BJGV01. The sequence goes on along the minus strand of OZ242188.1, from coordinate 270,802 downwards.
TTTAATAAGTTCATTTATTCTACTCCTGATCTTCAAGCATTAAAGTGCTGATACGTTCAGACCAGTCCCCGGTACTGTCCTGAACGATTTCTTTTAAATTTACTTCAGATTCTGATATATCAGAAATTAATCCAAAATTTTGTCCAAGGTAGCCGCCTTCTTTGACTCTGTGGAGAGTACTGTCAGGAGCCTTAATAAGTGCAAATGACTTCTCTTCTTGTTCTAGAGAACCAACCATCTTCAAGCTTTCTAAAGGGAATTTCTCCAAAGGTTCTTTACGGCGGTTAAAATCAGGTTGAAGTCCTCCACCTTCACCTTTTGACAGCTTATTCTTACGTGGTTTAAAGGGGTTAGGAATCTCAAATGCTGTATATGGAAAGTGAGAATAGGGTTGTACTTCAGGTACAGGAACTACTTGTCCGCGTAACCCTTTTCCAGAATTCTTAACAAATAATTCCAGATCAGTATGTGTTTCATTACCACATGCTGATAGAGTTAAAGGAAGTATTATTAGTAATAGACGAGCCCACTTCATTACTTGCCACCCCCCTTCTTTTGTTTGGCAGTTTCTTCTTCATCTAAATAACGGAAAGTTTTTGCTGTGGCATTCATTATTAATCCACCATTTTTTTTATCAGGAGCAATACTAATGTTGTTTAGTGTAACGATACGTGGCAACAGTGAGATATCGCTAGCAAAAGCCCCAATATCGTGATAATTCCCTGTGACACGAACAGTTATTGGCAATTCTGCATAAAACTCTGACATTACTTCGTTGGCTGCTGGTTTAAACAGCTCAAATTGTAGTCCGCGCCCTAACCCTGCGTGGTTGATATCTATCAAAAGGGCATCCATTTCAGATTTATGTGGCAATTACTTCAGTAGGGCGCCAAGAGATACCTCAATATCTTTTAATTGCTGTCGTAAGATGTCTAAATTTACAGCATCTTTCTTTTTCACCATGTATGTTTCTTTAAGCTTTACTTCTTTAGCTTTGGACAGCTCCAGAGACCCCCATTGTTCTTGCCAGTCCAGGAAATAACCAGCAGTAACTATTACTACAAATATAGTTGCAAGTGCCAAAGACTTAACAGCCAGAGGCCAGCCTCCTGGATCTTTAGTATTAAGTTGGTTTATTTCTTCTATCAGATTCATATCATCAATTTAAATATTTTATCTATTTAGGGTGCTACGGCAACAATTCCTGGAGTTGAATCTCCAGCCGCTGTATTCTGCGGTGAGCGAATAAGAGTTACATTAAGATTAAATTTGTTAAGGCGTGAATCATTTACTTTAGACGCCTTGATTTCAACTAAGGATGGTGATCCTAGCCAGGGCGAAGACTCTAGCTTACGCATCAGAGTAGATACTCGTGCATTTGACTGAGCATATCCTGCCAGATTGATTACCTGATTAGTTTGTTTGATACTTTGGAGATAAACACCATCAGGAAGTAACCGTACTAATTGATCAAGTAGGTGTACTACATCAGAGCGGTTGTCCTGCAAGGTCTCAACTACTTGTTTACGTGCTAATAGTGCTTGGGTTTGTGCTCTTATTTTCTTAATTTCATCAATCTGTTTGTCAAGAACCGCAATTTGATTCGTCATATACGTATTGCGACTTTCCTGGTGTTCAATTTTTCCGGTGATAATGAGATGAACTGCCCCTACAGTTAGAATGCCAAGGAACAACGCTATCCCAGACAGAGCAGCAAATTGTTGTTGTCTGGATTTACGCTTAATCTCGCGATGAGGAAGTAAATTTATGCGTATCATGACGGGTCAAAACTCCTCATAGCTAGGTCACAGGCAATTAGAAGCGAAGGAGCATCTGCACTAAGTAAGTTAGGTCTAACGCGGTTAGATAAGGTCATGTCAGCAAATGGGTTTACAATTAATGTGGTTGCCTGTGTACGAGTAGCAACAATTTCTTCTAATCCAGGGATAGCAGCGCATCCACCTGCCAGAAAAATATAATTAACCTCAGTAAATTGAGTTGAGGAGAAAAAGAATTGCATTGCGCGAGCAACTTCCAGTGATAAGGATTCACAAAATGGATTTAACACATCTGATTTATAATTATCTGGAAGATTATCGTTACGTCTAGCGGTTTCTGCTTCTTCTGGGGAGAGGTTAAAACAACGTTGTATATCCTGAGAAAGTTGGTTTCCGCCAAATGGCTGGTCTCGCATATAAACAGATTGCCCATTGAGTAATACGTTAATACTCATGACAGTACTTCCAATATCTACAACTGCGATGACCTGGTCTGTACCACCGTTAGGGAGCTGGCTTTCAATTAATTCAAAGGCAGTCTGAGCGGCATACGGTTCAACATCCATAACTACAGTTTTTAGTCCTGCAGTTAGCGCTGCAGCTATACGATCTTCTACCTTTTCTTTATGAGAAGCAGCAATTAATATCTCAACCTCTTCCGGATTATTTGGTGCCGGCCCAATTACTTGGAAATCGAGGTTTACCTCGTCCAATGCAAAAGGAATATATTGATTAGCTTCGGTTTCTACTTGGAATGCTAAGTCATCTTCGCGTTGTCCAGCTGGAACAATAATTTTCTTGGTGATGACTGCAGCTGCAGGTAAGGCCATAGCCACGTTCTTGAGTCTTGTTCCTAGGTGTTTACAACCTTTTTCTAAGGTTTCACCAACTGCTTCTAGATTAACAATGTTACCATCTAGCATGGCATCTTTAGGTAAAGGTTCAATAGCATATCGTTCAATACGATATGAATCTTTATCCTTTCCAGATAGAGAGAGTTCAACCATTTTTACCGATGACGGACTGATATCTACGCCAATCAGTTGTGGTGACTTCATCTGGAATATATCCAGATTTAAATTGATTTCTTTATTGAACATAGGTTAACTATCGGCAATATATATAAAATAAATAGACTAAAAGGTCTTAGAAGCTAAAAGGACATACAAAACATTATTTAATTTGTATATTTCTCTTATAATTAAGATACGTTTATTTTGGCAGAGCCTAAATACAGAGTATTTGTAGAATTAAGTGGTTTATATCCCTTAAATTGTAAATAATTATGTAAATTACATTCCAAAGACTGTTGTATAAGAGTGAACGTTCATTGCTTTATAAGGTCACTAAGTCTTTTACGGTATTTTTTGTGTCAATATTTAGGGATATAACACTATCTGTAAGAGTAAAATTAATTAAAACTTTTAAATTTATGATGTTAGATACATATCCTAGAATTTATTTTTTATGCTAGCGCGTTGGTTTGCTTACATAGTTGGAGCGTCCTTTGCACTAGGTTTGCTGGGAGTACTTCTGCTTGTTTTTGCTGCGCTTGTTACGATACCAACACTTCCATCACTTGAAATCCTGACTGATTACCGGCCAAAGATTCCTTTAAGAATTTATAGCGCTGAAGGTTTGCTGATCGGTGAGTTTGGTGAAGAGCACCGAGATTTGGTAAAAATTGATGCGGTACCAGAAAACCTCAAGCATGCAATTATTGCTGTAGAGGACGAACGTTTTTATCAGCATGGTGGTGTGGATTACTTAGGTGTGCTACGTGCTGCATATTCTAATTTTACTTCTGGTGTAGTACGACAAGGTGCAAGTACTATAACCATGCAAGTGGCGCGGAATTTCTTTTTAACAAAAGAAAAAACATTAACAAGAAAATTTAGTGAGGCTTTGCTTGCATTTAAGATTGAGCACAGTTTGAGTAAGAATAAGATTCTTGAACTCTACATGAATCAAATTTATCTCGGGCAGCGTTCCTATGGCTTCGCTTCTGCAGCCCGAGTTTATTTTGGAAAAAAACTTAGTAATATTACTGTCGCAGAGTCTGCTATGCTGGCCGGGCTGCCTAAGGCTCCTTCTCGTTATAATCCAGTAGTAAATCCAGCGCGTGCTAAAACTCGTCAACTCTATGTGTTGAGGCGTATGGAAGAATTAAACTTTATTTCAGATCTGGAATTTAAGGAAGCAAAAATACAGAAATTAAAAATTGCCTACAAGAAGCATCAATCACGGGAGTTTCCTTTACGTGCAGATTATGTAGCCGAGATGGTTCGTCAGAAAGTATATAGACAATACAAAGAGGAAACTTATACTAAGGGTCTCAGGGTTTATACAACTGTAAGACAGCTAGATCAAGAAGCGGCATACAGTGCTGTGCGTCAAGGCGTAATGAGTCATGATAGGCGTCGTGGGTATCGTGGCCCTGAGGGGTTTATTAAGTTACCTGAAGATAGTGGAGATCAGAAGGAAGTACTGGATGAGGCCCTTATAGATGTACCAGTTAGTGATGGTATTCATGCAGCAGTAGTGTTAGCTGCAAATTCCAAAATAGTTCGTGCATATCGTAAAGGTGGAGAAACTATAAAAATTGTAGGTGATGGTCTTAGTTTCGTAAAAAAGTTCTTAAATAAGAGAACAGGCAATAGTAAAAAACGTATTCGCCCTGGATCATTGATCAGGGTAATAAAGAGTGAAAAAGAAGCATGGCAAATAGTGCAGCTTCCTCAAGCTGAGGCAGCTTTGGTTTCAATGGATCCTGAAGATGGAGCGATTCGTGCGCTAGTAGGTGGTTTTGATTTTAACCGTAATCAGTTTAATCATATTACACAGGCTTTACGGCAGCCTGGTTCTAGCTTTAAACCTTTCATTTATTCTGCATCTCTTGAGAAAGGATTTACTCCAGCTACAGTTATAAATGATGCGCCAATCTCTTTTACCGCTGAAGAAACTGGAAGTAAGGAATGGGAGCCTAGAAATTATGCAGGTAAGTTTGCAGGCCCTTTGCGTATGAGAGAGGCGCTTGCCAGATCAAAGAACCTAGTGTCAATTCGCATTCTACAGGCTATTGGAGTCCAGTATGCTCAAGACTACATCACCAGATTTGGATTTAATCCTAAGCTTCATCCACCATACCTTCCTATGGCACTTGGTGCGGGTTCAGCTTCTCCAATACAAATGGTTATAGGTTATGCAGCATTTGCAAATGGTGGTTTTCGCGTTGCACCACACTTAATTGAGCGAATTGAGGATGAGAAAGGGAATGTATTGGAACAAACACAATCTGTACTGGCAGGTGTGGATGCAAAACAGATAATAGATCCACGTAATGCTTATCTTATGACAAGTATGTTAAAGGATGTTGTACAGAGAGGTACTGCGGTTAGAGCAAAGAAATTAGGTCGTACTGATTTGGCTGGAAAAACCGGTACTACTAACAATTTTGTTGATGCTTGGTTTTGTGGCTTTCAAACAAATCTAGTGGCGGTTGCATGGATTGGCTATGATACTCCTAAATCTCTTGGTAACAGAGAGACAGGATCGAGTGCTGCGCTGCCAATGTGGATAAATTATATGGGAAAAGCCTTGAAGGATGTACCTAAGCTAAATGAAACAAATCCTGACGGTATTACTTTAGAGGAAATTGTTCCCAAAGGTATAGTAACGGCGAGGATTAATCCAGAAACAGGATTTAGAGACGAAGAAGGTGAAATTTTAGAATACTTTTTACAGGAAAACCTACCTCCAGAAGCAGGTAGTAATTTTGGAGACATGGAGTCTTTTCTTCAGGAACGTGTGTTGCCTGGAGAGAGTAGTGGTTCAGATAGTGGTTCAGACAGTAGCTCAGACAATCCTATTAGGTTTCCAGATTTTATTGAATGGAATTAGTTTCTAGTGGAACTGTAATCTAGCTATTAATTAGGAGTAGAAGAAAAGGTGCAAAATCTTTTACTTGTTCAATTTAAGCCAGTTAGCAGCATGCATTGCATAATATGTCAGGATTCCGTCTGCCCCCGCACGTTTCATAGCTAATAACGATTCAAGTACGCATGTTTCTTCATCAAGCCAATTATTTAGTACAGCAGATTTAAGCATGGCATATTCACCACTGACTTGATAGACAAAAGTGGGGGCTTTAAACTGTTCCTTCACTTGCCGTACAATATCAAGATAGGGCATACCTGGTTTTATCATAATAATATCAGCACCTTCTTCCAAATCCATCCCTACTTCCCAAATTGCTTCGTCAGAGTTGGCCGGATCCATTTGATAAGTTTCTTTGCTACCTTTGCCCAGATTTGTGGCAGAGCCCACCGCATCGCGGAACGGACCATAAAAATTTGAGGCATATTTTGCAGAATAGGCGAGTACACGAGTATGTATGAATTTTTTGCTATCAAGGCTATTGCGTATCACTGCAATACGTCCATCCATCATATCTGACGGCGCTACTATATCTGCCCCAGCTTCTGCATGTACTAGTGATTGTTGTGCAAGTACCTCTACGGTTTCATCGTTCATTACATATCCGTTTGCATCAATCAAACCATCTTGCCCATGGCTAGTATATGGATCAAGTGCCACATCAGTAATTACACCTAATTCAGGAAAGGATTTCTTCAATTTTTTTACAACTTGTGGAACTAGTCCCTTTGGATTTAGCGCTTCAGTTGCATCGAGAGATTTTTGTTTGGGATCAATTACTGGAAAAATTGCAAGTGCCGGTATGCCAAGTTCTAAGCATTTTTCTGCTTGGTACATTAGTTTATCTATGCTTAGCCTTGTTATCTCAGGCATTGATGGTATTTTTTCTTCACGATTTTTCCCATTTAGTACAAATACTGGATAGATTAAGTCATCTGAAAGTAAACAATTCTCACGCATCAGACGGCGTGAGAATTCGTCATGACGTAGACGTCTCATTCTTTTATGCGGAAACTGTCCATAATTTTTCATCGTTTTCATATAAAAATTGAAGATTTAAAAATAAATAAGATGTATTTCTCGAATAGAGCTTAGTTTAATGGTTTTAGAAATAGCAGGGGTTAAATTTTAATTATTTAGTTGTAATGGAGATTTTGAAACCTTATATTGGTAGAGTTTAACCATTATATTAGTGTGGATTAATAAATGGTAAATATAGAGAAAAGTGGTTTATTGTTTAATTAACAATGTGTTGTAATATTTACCTGGTTTATTTGTAATGATAGTCAGTCATTAAAAAAAATTCTCGGGAACTTACATTCATTCTCATCGTCTCATCATCAGACAACTTTGTTGTTTCCTGCTCTTCTCCCTGAGCTGGAACCTTAATTATCACTTATTAAGGTAGTTTGCCCCCGGTTTCTTCCCCTTTAACCGGGGGTTTTTTATTGTAGGTTCTACTATTAATTGGTTTATTTTGAAATGGAAGAGTATCTAATCCAAGCCAATTACCAAGTACCGCATAAGCTTCATGGATTCCTTTTTTAGAGGCACTGGAAAATAGCTGGGCACTACATTGTGGGTAGGCTTCACCTAGACAGTTCAGTACATTTTGGAGGGTCTTCTCAGCCTGTTGCCGCGTTAGTTTATCTGCTTTAGTAAGCAATATATGAACAGGCTTCCCAGTTGGTGAAAACCAGTCCAGCATGTGCCGGTCAAGCTGAGTTAATGGGTGACGTATATCCATAATTAATACCATTCCATGGAGTGGTTCTCTAGTTTGTAAATAGGTGCTTAGTAATTTATCCCAGTGCTGGCGGATTTTATAAGGAACTTTAGCGTAGCCATAACCGGGAAGGTCAACCAAAAAATGCCTATCTCCTAGTTTAAAAAAATTGATGTGCTGGGTGCGGCCTGGTGTTTTACTGACATAGGCTAGACGATCACGCCTTGTAAGTGTATTAATAGCGCTGGATTTGCCAGCATTTGAGCGTCCGGCAAAAGCAATTTCAATCCCATTTGGGGGTGGTAGGTCTTGTAGGTGATTGATAGTTGTATAAAAAATTGTATTCTGAAAAACAGACATTGGGTTCCAAAATAGTGTTGAATGATTGAGAATTTGATAATTAATTTGTTTTAATACTGGATACTAGTAATCAATAATGGACGGTAATTAAATTTAGGTTTATTTTATTAATTCTGAATCTTCTTCTGCAATTAATACTAGACCTTCTAATACTAAATTATCTACCACATTAGCATTTATATTTAGTGCAGACAGTAGTTGCTTAGATCCACCTCCGCTGATAATACACTCAGGTTTATGACCAACAGCAATAGTAAATACCTCAGACATGCTTTTTATTGCACCAGCTAGAGCATGAACTGTACCACTATGTACGGCGTTAGCAGTATTGTCTGGAAAATCAGAAAACTTACCTTCCTGATTTTGTAATGCTGTGGTATTGGCTGCTAGTGCATTTTTCATTAGCTCAATACCGGGGACAATAATCCCGCCAAGAAACTCTCCTGTGTCGGAAAGGGCATCCACTGTCATAGCAGTGCCTGTATCAATTACTAAGCAACCTTGATGTTGTCGTCCCCATGCTGCAATCAATGCGGCCCATCGGTCGCTACCCAGGAGTAATGGATCAGCGTAGTAATTTCGAACACCGCATTGATATGCGAGGGCAGTTGCCCATTTAGGTTTAACTTCCCAGCAGGAAAGTAATTTAGATAGATTTTTCTTTGTTATTGTATTAGAGACGTTAGAGACTATGACAGTTTTGGGCTTTGGTAAATTTTGCCATTCTTGTTGTAACAACATAATTTTATCTTGAGCAAGATTTCCTTGTTTTAGCCAGTTAACGCCATCATGTAGTCCCCATTTAATACGAGTGTTGCCCGAATCTATTGCCATTAAATAAGTCATGCTATGTCACCTTACGTAACTGAATATTACCTCCATTGAAATCACGAACACCTGATAAAGTTTTAAGTAATAACGATCCATTGTCTGTGACACCTTGTATCACACCCTCCTTTATCGAGCCGTCTGGCAAGTATAGTGTTACAGGTTCATTCTCAAGTTCGTGATATTGTATCCATTCATCCATAAAGGGTTTAAATCCATGTTGTGTAAACTTTTTTAGTACTGCTATAAGTTCAGAGATTAGCCTGGCCATTAGCTTATTACGATCTTGATTTTTTCCACTGACAGTGAATAGGTCTGTTGCTTTCTGATCAATATTTAACTTTATCTTATCCGGTAGCTTTAGATTGATCCCAATACCGATTACAGATAAAGTAGGTCCCAACGAGTCTCCTCGTAATTCAATCAAAATACCTGCAATTTTGTGGTGATGAGACATTACATCGTTTGGCCACTTAAGTGCTACATTTTTTATCCCTGATAATTTTAATGAACGTATTATGGCTATTCCTATAGCAAGGCTTAAACCTGATAAAAGTCCCGCTCCTTTTTGGAAATTCCATAGTAGAGAAAAAGTAAGGCTACTACCAAGGCCTGAATGCCATAGTTGCTCCCGCCGACCACGTCCTTTAGTTTGGAGTTCCGTAGCAACTATGCTAATAGTATTAGCTTTACTAGAATGTTCCTCCATTGCAGCTTTTTGTAGTAATACAGTATTGGTTGATATTGCAGTATCTAGTATTTCAAGATGAATGTCCTCTTTAGTATCAAGATGTTTAAGTATCTTGTCCTTATTCAGCCATTGAATTGGTTCAGGCAGGCGGTATCCACGTCCACGGACTTTATAAACTACAAGTCCTATTCCTTCTAACCCACGGAGCGCATTTGATACGCTGGTACGAGATACTTTAAGACTTTGGGCAAGTGTAGCTCCAGAGTGGAAATTACCGTCATTCAATAAACGTAAAATAGAGAAGGTTAGTGGTTTCATGATGGTAACAGTGTAGAGTAAATCATATTATCTGTGCGGCAGACAACCATAGTCGAATATATTTTGTATAAAAGATAAATCCGCATAAACCGTAGCACTTTAACTACACTATAATATATTTCATTTGGTCCAGTATGGAACATCATATTTTGAGAGAATGATTTGAAAAATTCTAATAAAGATACATCAACTGCTTCTTTACCTGTTGAATCTGGTTCTAATTTTATTCGTAATATTATTGACGAAGATATTCGTACAAAGAAGTGGGATGGGCGGGTTGAAACTCGTTTTCCACCTGAACCAAATGGTTATTTACATATTGGTCATGCTAAAAGTATATGTTTAAATTTTGGACTAGCTCTTGAATACCAGGGTGTATGTCATTTGCGTTTTGATGACACTAACCCAATAAAAGAAGAAAAAGAATACGTTGACTCAATACTTGATTCTGTCAGATGGCTTGGTTTTAATTGGGGGGAGAATTTACACTATTCCTCCGATTATTTTGACAAACTTTACAAGTTTTCTGAGTATCTAATTAGTCTAGGAAAGGCTTATGTTGATAGTCTTACTAACGAAGAAATTCGAAATTTACGTGGTACTTTGACTAAAGCTGGTACTAATAGTCCCTATCGTGAACGTTCAGTTGATGAGAATCTGGGTTTGTTTCGCCGTATGAAAAAAGGAGAGTTCGGTGATGGTGTTCATGTATTGCGAGCTAAAATTGATATGGCATCTCCAAACATAAATTTACGTGATCCAGTTATTTATCGTATTCGTCGAATTCATCATCATCGTACAGGTGATACGTGGTGTATTTATCCAATGTACGATTACACACATTGTATTTCTGATGCTCTAGAGAATATTACTCATTCAATTTGTACGCTAGAATTTGAAGATCATCGTCCTCTCTATGACTGGGTATTGACAGAATTAAAAAATTTAGTACCTTGCCATCCCCAACAGATAGAATTTGCCAGACTCAATCTTACATATGCTGTGATGAGTAAGCGTATTCTGATGGAGTTGGTTGATGGTGGTTTTGTAGAAGGGTGGGACGATCCGCGTATGCCAACATTGGCCGGGTTACGCCGGCGTGGTTATACACCTTCTTCGATTCGTTTATTTGCCGAGCGTATTGGTGTTAGTAAAGCAGATTCATGGATTGGGATGGATGTACTTGAAAGCTGTTTACGAGAAGAGCTTAATATACAGGCACAACGACGTATCGCTGTTTTGAAGCCATTAAAACTTGTTATAGTCAACTATCCAGATAATTATGAGGAAGAATGTTTGGTTCCTAACCATCCACTGGATCCTGAGAAGGGGAATCGTGCTTTAACTTTAACTAAAACCCTTTATATTGAACAAGATGATTTTATGGAGGAACCATCAAAAGGCTTTTTTCGTCTCGCGCCCGGAGAAGAGGTACGCTTACGTTATGCTTATATTATAAAGTGTGTGAAAGTAATCAAAAATTCCAGTAATGAGATTAAAGAAGTTCATTGTAGCTACGATCCTAGCACCAAGAGTGGTACAACTGGAGCCAAAGTACGCAAAGTTAAGGGTAATATTCATTGGCTCTCATCTGAATATGCATTAAAGGGCGAAATAAGAATATTTGACCATTTGTTTACCGATCCCCGTCCAGATGTAAGTATTCAAGACTACAAGAGGCTTATGAACGTGAGATCTAAGGAAATTATTTCTGCATATATAGAACCTTCACTAAATGAAGCTCAGCCAGAAGAATCTTTTCAGTTTGAACGAAATGGTTATTTTGTGGCCGACCAGCTAGATATGAAACCTGGTGCACCAGTGTTTAACCGTGCTGTAACACTAAGAGACTCGCGGGGTAAGTATAAAACTTAACAGTCAACTGTAGAAGATTCTAATATTAGTGAGGAATATCCGGAGATAGCATCTATGTTGTTATCAATAATTTATTTATAGTTGGGACTTTTACTTCAGGCCGTTTGATTTGTTAGACCAAAAAAAAAGAAACAGCTCCGCATAATGTGTAAACACTTATAATAAAAAGAAGTTAAAAGATTTATGCTCTTTTTACCTACTCCAAATGGGTAACCTAAATTTGATGTTGTAGAAAAACAACACTTTTTTGGCCCGTCACAGAAAATATGTTGATTTTCCTTGCTATATGTCGACATCTTAGGCACAATTCTCACAACCTTCTCAATTTTGAGGGGAATTTGTCGTATATAAATATTAACGTTGTAAATGAAGGGTAGCGAGTTTAAATTTGTTTTTATTACTCACAAGGGAGGCTTCAACATGAAGTTTGATCAAATTAAGAATAATTTATTGCATACGGGGGTCGCTGTCGCACTAGTTGCGGGCATGGCAACCACGTTGCCTAGCGCATATGCTGGTGGCAAGATCACTATTGATGATACGAAATGGATCAGTATCGGAATGGGGATTCGTGGTAATTACAGCGCCGTACAAAATCAATCTGCAAACGGTAGAGATTACAGTAGTGGTTTTGCAATAAACAATGCTCGTATTTATATAAATGGGCAGATCCATAAATACATAAAATTCACATTCAATACCGAATGTTTCAACTGTGCAGTTGGTGGAGGTTCAACCGGATTTGGTTCTCAATCAAATATTGGTTTGCTGGATGCAATTGCCAAGTTTGAATATAACCGGTATGTAAATCTTTGGGCTGGTCGTACTCTGGCTAATACAGAACGTGGCGAGCTGAATGGTCCTTTCTACCATGCTACATTTGAAGGATTTAAGACACCATTCTTCCCTCAGGATTATAGTGGGAACTTTGGTCGTAGTCAGGGTCAGGGCGCAAATTCATCAGCAGGAACGACGAATAATGGTGCAGGCCTCTATGGTCGTGATGATGGTGTAGTTTTCTTTGGTGATGCTGAAATACCACAACCATTTGGTATGGGTAACGGCACGGTTCAATACTCAGCTGGTGTATTTGCTGGATTGAGATCGGCAGCAGGTGCTGGACCAAACCGATCAGACAGCGCAAGCTATGCTGGTCGTCTTACTTATAACTTCTTGAACCCTGAAAAGAACCCTGGTTACTACACCAGTGGTACTTACTACGGTACAGCAGGTGACATTCTCGCGATTGCGGTAGGTGTAAACCATCAGAAAGATGGCGCAGGTACATTTGTAAATCGTAGTGACTTCACCGGTGTCGTAGCTGATATCTTGTTTGAAAAACCACTTGATAACAATATGGGTGTAATCACGTTTAATGGTGAATATAAGAGATTCTGGGCAAACTACAGTGGCGCGGCAACTGCTGGCGCTCCTGATTGCTTCTGTATATTCAGAGGCCAGTCATGGACATTGTATGGCTTGTATCTAATTCCTCATAAAGTAGGGATTGGCCGCTTCCAGCCTTACGGTCGGTTCACCAGTGTTCAGCCAGAACAAAGCACCAAGCGTGAAGAAATTGAAGGTGGTGTTAACTATGTGATAGATGGCCATAATGCTCGTATTTCGGCTTTCTACCAACATGGCGATCTGTTCACCAAGGGTTTAAACTATGCTCCTGGTGCATTAGGTCAAAAGGTTGATAAATTCACGGTTGCTTTCCAGCTACAAATATAAGAAAAGTGGGTTTTAACTAGAATCACTACCCTTCTTTAAAAGCCGAAACCATTAGGTTTCGGCTTTTTTTTATCTACTATTTTTGTGTGTATGAATCTATCTAGGACAGATAGATACGTAATTTTTTTCTATTCTATATTGTGAAGTCACGAAGGAAAAATTTGATTGTATTTTACAATCATTTATTAAAGCGACAATCTCAGCTTTAAGGTTCTTATAATAAAGAGTTACCTTAATAAGTTAGGCTCTTTTACTTTATCTTCCATCAGTACATATTTCTTTATCCATCCAATTACGTTCTCTAAACCTTCATTTGTAACCAAGTTTGTAAATAAAAAAGGACTGCCATTTCGCATCCTTCTTGCATCAGACTCCATAATTTCTAGGTTTGCTCCAACATATGGTGCTAAATCAATTTTATTAATTACAAGTAGATCTGAACGTGTAATACCAGGCCCGCCCTTTCTCGGTATTTTTTCTCCTCCAGAAACATCAATTACAAAAATTGTTACATCTGCTAAGTCAGGACTAAATGTAGCAGAAAGATTATCTCCTCCACTTTCAATTAATACTAACTCAACTTCTGGATAACGATTCGATATTTCATCTACTGCCTCAAGATTCATGCTTGCATCTTCTCGAATAGCAGTATGGGGGCAGCCACCTGTCTCAACACCTATTATTCTTTCTTTCGGCATAATACTATTCTTTGTTAGAAACTCTGCATCTTCTTTTGTATATATATCATTAGTAATTACACCAATACTATAATTATCTTTAAGTTTACGAGTTAATCGCTCTATGAGTGCTGTTTTACCTGAACCTACAGGCCCAGCTACACCAATTTTTACATATGATCTAATATTTTCGTCTGTCATTTCCTGGTCGCTCCTATTTCTATAATTAGATTCAAGACATGTATAAACGAGAGTACAAACGTTCATGTTGCATACATCGCATGTCTAATCCAATATCTAACATACCAACTAAAGATCGATCTATTTCTAATGTTTCTGATACAAGTTTATTCATGACAGGCTGGAGTCGAAACATAATATCTTGCCCGTCTAATTGTCCTAAGGGAACAAGCTTAACGCTGTTAGTGACCAAACCAATAGCTGTATTGTAATAGTAGGAGTATAGAGCTTCTTCCAATGGTACTCCAAGCAGGAAAGCATAAATTCCAAAGGTAATACAATAATGTCCTGAAGCGATATTTTTTTTAATTTCAGCCTCATAATTTGATATTAACTCATGATCATTATGCCGCTTAAATATTTTTATAAGCCTAATTCCTAGTTTCTGGCTCGCTTGCCTAATTTCTTTTGCACTTTTAAGCGCAGTGCACTCCTGATCTAATAAGATTATTTCATCTAAGTCATTGGTAATTGCTGCTTTATAGGCCAATTGTACAAATGATGCATCATTGTATTTAACATTTGATTTTAAATTTTCTACGATAAATGATTCAGTTGACGCTGTGTCATGTACGATACCTAGCTGAACGTAAGTTTCTAGTCCATGCGAATGCGAAAAAGCTCCAATTGGTAAGGTTGGGTCAGATAAGTGTAATAAATTCCCAATAAAACTATTATTCATTTGAATATTTTGATGCAAGGTTTATGATCTTGTTAAATAAAGGCTGATCATTATTGTGTTCGTGTCCATGAGTATGCCCACGTGAAGTATGGGTAGATCTAAGCATATTTTTCAATTGTCTTTTTTCTTTTATAGGATTATACCCACTAGCTGCTAGCCATTTAAATAATGGTTCTTCATAGGGAATTAGCACTTGATTTTCCTGAATAAAGATAGGTGCATGTTTGTTACCAATTTCATAACATACTGTACCCATTTCTAGTAACGAAGTAGGAGCAACTACAATTGCATCGCATTTTCTAATATCTATTATTATGGCTTTCTTACTGTCTCTAAATAAGACATCGTCTTTAGATAGATGCTGTCCTTCTCTTAAGAACTTAATAGATACTTGCACACCGCTATTAGTAGTCTTACTCAGGATACGTTTGGAGGTTTCAAACCATTCTAATTCTAAAAAATCTATTTCTAGATTTTTTAAATCCATATTTGATTTATTGCCAAGTATTTCTTTGATAATCATAAATAGCCTATTCCTGATAAACACCTACATATATATGTAAATATTTTTCCAATTTAGATAAATTAATGATCAGTTTATTCTTATTGAAAGAAACTTAATTCTGAGAATTCCCAGAACCTGGTAACGTGAATAGAACTGTTTAGTAATAAAGAAAGGGTGTGTGATTACTGATAGCCATATACTTTTAGTATATTTATGTGTGCGCGCCCATACTACAATGCTAGAGACATTTTCATAGGCTGTTGGCAACTTTTATAACAACATACATGGTCTTTCTATGTGTACTTAAACAGCCTTTACTAGTTCTATTCACTATTTGTTATATGTTCAAACAAACAGTATGCCCTCATTTTTTATTTATTAGTTATCGGATAGGGTCATGTACCGTGACTAATTTTGTTCCATCTGGAAAGGTTGCCTCAATTTGTATGTCATGTATCATTTCTGCTACACCTTCCATTACATCAGCTTTCGTTAAGAATGTCGCACCTAGTTGCATTAATTGTGCAACGGTTTTACCGTCACGTGCGGCTTCCATCAGCTCACTGCAAATCAAGGCAATAGACTCAGGGTGGTTTAGTTTTACGCCCCTTGCCTTCCTTTTCTTTGCTAATTCTCCTGCACTGTGTAGCATTAACTTTTCAATTTCACGAGGTGTTAGATGCATGGTTTCACCAATATTTTAAGTATAAAATTCTTAGATTAATTAAAATAAGAAGTAGCGTTGTGCTAGTGCTATTTCTTCAGCTGGTTCACAAGATATTTTCTCACCATCAACTTTTACCTCGTGGTTCTCAGGATTTACAGTAAGTTCAGGTGTTTTATCATTATGAATTAAATCTTTCTTCCCAATAGTTCTACAACCAGAAACGGGTAAAACCATTTTCTGCAACCCATATTCTGCCACAATTCCCTTTTCTATCGATGCTTTAGACACAAAAGTTGCACAGGTTTTAAATAAAGCATTACCGTAAGCACCAAACATATTACGATAGATTACTGGTTGAGGGGTGGGGATAGATGCATTTGCATCTCCCATCTTACTCGCTATGATCATCCCACCTTTAATGATGAGTTCTGGTTTAACGCCAAACATTGCTGGACTCCATAAAACAATGTCAGCCATTTTGCCTGGTTCAATTGATCCAACATATTGCCCTATACCGTGAGAAATAGCTGGATTAATGGTGTATTTTGCAATATACCGCTTAACACGAAAGTTATCATTTCTATTCTTTTTGTCTTCTTCCAGTGCTCCAAATTGTTTTTTCATTTTATCGGCTGTTTGCCATGTACGACAAATTACTTCACCTACACGACCCATTGCCTGTGAGTCTGAAGACATCATGCTGAAGATACCCCGGTCATGAAGAATGTCCTCTGCACCCATTGTTTCTGGACGAATACGAGAATCCGCAAAAGATACATCTTCAGGTATATTTCTACTTAGATGATGGCATACCATCAACATGTCCATATGTTCATCAAATGTATTAACGGTGTAGGGGCGCGTTGGATTTGTAGAGGAGGGTAAAATATTTGGGTACATTGCAACTTTGATAATATCCGGTGCATGGCCTCCACCAGCACCCTCCGTATGAAACGTATGTATCACACGCCCATTAATTGCATTTACAGTATCTTCCACAAACCCTGCTTCATTCAAGGTATCGGTATGGATGGCCACTTGAACATCAAGTTTGTCTGCAGCATTCAAGCATGCATTAATAACAGCAGGTGTTGAACCCCAATCTTCATGAATCTTAAGGCCACATGCACCTGCTTCAACCTGTTCTACTAAAGGAGGCTCAGTTGAACAGTTTCCTTTTCCAAAATAACCTAAATTCATAGGAAATGCTTCGGATGCTTCTAACATCTTCTGTATGTTCCATTTTCCAGGAGTTACTGTTGTTGCATTAGTCCCATCTGCAGGGCCGGTACCACCACCAATCATTGTAGTTATGCCACTAAATAAAGCAGTTTCAATTAACGTGGAGCTAATAAAGTGAATATGCGCATCCATCCCACCTGCAGTAGCTATAAATCCATATGCTCCGTGAACTTCAGTAGAAGCACCAATTATCATGTTTGGAGAGACACCATCCATCATATCCGGGTTTCCAGATTTCCCGATGCCTACAATTTTGCCATCTTTTATACCAATATCAGCTTTTTCAATTCCCCAGTGGTCAATTATAATCGCACCGGTAATTACTAAATCCAAAACACCTTGCTCTCTTGTTGCAGTTGAAGATTGACCCATGCCATCACGAATACTTTTTCCACCGCCAAATTTTGATTCATCTCCATATGAATTGTGATCTTTTTCTATTTCAATAAAAAGATCTGTATCCCCCAATCGTACTTTGTCACCTGTTGTGGGCCCAAATAAATTAGCATAGTTCTTTTTACTTATTGTTAGGCTCATAATTATTTATCCTTAAAGTTTTTACTTTTCAGAAGTTGCATGGATTCTTTTTTACTAGCATCTGATGTTGTGCTACCGTTTACAAGGTCATTGTGACCAAAAGCAGAATGGGAGCCCCCAATCTCAACAAGTTCTACTTCTTTTTCTTCGCCTGGTTCAAACCGAACTGCGGTACTTGCTGGGATATTTAAACGCATACCAAAAGCATCTCCCCGACTGAAACTAATCGCTCTATTTACTTCAAAAAAATGAAAATGGGATCCGATTTGAACTGGCCGATCTCCAGTATTCGTAGCTTTAATTTTCATTGTTTTACGGTCAGCATTACATACAATATTGCCTTCTCCTACTACAATTTCACCTGGAACCATGATTTTTTCTCCTGTATAAATAAATGAGATCATGTATTATCACTTATTCATTTCTGGGGAGGTATTTTAATCTCTAGTTTGTAAATACCATCCCACATTATTAATTTATTTACTGATAATTTACGGAATATTTAATTATGCTAATGTATTGTGATCTTTATACATTATAGTTTAGTAATCTATTGGATTAGCGTAGCAAAGCATAGGATTTCTGTCAATGGAAGCCGCATGTTTACTTGATATTACGCTTTTAGCTGATTTAGTAGAAAATATGAGCTGAAAAATCAGATATATGCCTTTGACCATATCTAATATAGTTTTGCAAACGGGCCCAGAAAATTATTTTTAGGGGATAAATACTTGAGTAAAGGCCTTAGAATTAACAAAATATTTAGTCTTTTAAAGACGCTATCCGTAGCTCACAATTATAGGGGCATTACATAGAAACGCAGATAATAGATAATAGTTGTTGAATCCTTGAATTAGTCGGATTATATTTAGCTGGTCATTCATTTATCAAACGGAGGTTGCCATGACTCTACGCCTAGGCGATGTAGCACCAGATTTTGAACAAGATTCATCGATTGGCAGGATAAAATTTTATGAATGGGCGGGTGACTCCTGGACAGTATTATTCTCTCATCCAGCTGATTTTACACCTGTTTGTACAACTGAGCTTGGATTAACTGCTAAGCTTAAATCTGAATTTGACAAACGAAATGTTAAAGCGATTGGATTATCAGTTGATCCTGCAGATAAACATATAGAATGGATCAAGGATATTGAAGAGACTCAAAGTACTACAGTCAGTTTTCCGATCATTGCAGATGTAGATAGAAAAATAGCAACTTTGTTTGATATGATTCATCCGAATCAATCAGATACAATGACAGTACGTTCACTTTTCATTATCGACTCAAAAAAGAAAGTACGTCTAATTATCACATATCCAATGAGTACTGGACGTAATTTTACTGAAGTGTTACGTGTTATAGATGCACTACAATTGACTGACAATTACTCTGTGGCTACTCCTGGTAACTGGTGTGATGGTGATGATGTAATTATTCCATTAACAGTTCAAGATGAAGAGGTTATCAAGCAAAAATATCCGAAAGGATACAATGCTCCTCGTCCATATTTACGCATAACACCGCAGCCGAATAAATAGCCAGCTAGAATCAATCGTATAATTCCTATTTAGTATGTAAATTTTCAAAGAAAACCAGTATTATTTTTTTTCTGGTTCTTCTTTGGAATCTAAATAGTCATTAGCATATAGATCATACTTAGATTCGAACCATACAAGATTCTTATGCAGATTGACTACTTCTCCAATGATAATGAGTGTAGGTGGAGTAAGGTTTGAAGAGTGAACCAGATTTGGCAGTGTTGCTAACGAGCCAACTAATACACGCTGATTGTGTGTAGTACCCTGTTGTACTATAGCTGCTGGTGTATTTTCTGATAGACCATGCGATACAAGTTTTTGGCACAAAACCGGCAATCCAAGTAGTCCCATATAAATTACAATAGTTTGATTTGGCTTCACTAAAGTAGGCCAATCAAGATCTACACAACCATTCTTAAGGTGACCAGCAACAAAAATACAAGACTGAGCATAATTGCGATGGGTGAGAGGGATCCCTGCATAAGCCGCTACTCCAGATGCTGCTGTTATTCCTGGGACCACCTGAAATGGAATACCAAAACTAGCTAGCGTTTCAATCTCTTCCCCACCTCGACCAAAAATGAAAGGATCACCTCCTTTTAGCCTTAGAACACGTTTATTTTCTTTCGCTAGCCGTACAAGTAATTCATTGATAGACTCCTGTGACATAGTGTGATTTCTATGCTCTTTTCCTGCATAGATGCGCTGAGCGTCTCGGCGTACCATATTAAGTATTTCAGGTGAAACCAGACGGTCATAGACTACGACGTCCGCTTGTTGCATCAGACGCATAGCTCTAAAGGTTAATAGATCAGGATTTCCTGGGCCGGCACCTACTAAATATACTTCTCCAAGTGGAATATCATCAGCTTCATCAGATAGTGAACATTCCAGATATTCCTTTGCAGCCTCATCCTTCCCGGCAAATACCATCTCTGCGAATGGTCCTTGTAACTCTTTTTCCCAGAACAAACGACGTTTTTCTGGATGGGAGAAATGTTGTTTTACACGCTCACGAAAATTGGCAGCATAGGTTGCGAGGCGCCCATATGCCTCTGGGATTATAGTCTCCAGATGGGCTCTTAATAATCTTGCTAGTACAGGAGATTTTCCGCTACTTGAAACTGCAATCATAACGGGAGAACGGTCAATGATGGAGGGCATAATAAAAGAACACAAATCAGGGTTGTCAACTACATTGACCGGAATACAAAGTTCTTTAGCAGCATCAGAAACGCATTTATTGACTGTCAGATTATTGGTTGCTGCAATTACCAGAGTTATATTTTTAAGATGAGCCGGGGTAAAAGTCTCAGCATGGTAGGTAAAGACTCCTTGATCTAGTTTTTTAAGTAATTCAGTATCTAGTTTTGGCGCAACTACCGTGATACATGCTCCAGCATGTAATAGTAAATCAATTTTTCTTATTGCAACTTTGCCGCCACCTACTACAAGACAGTTGCGGTTCCTTATATTGATAAAAATAGGCAGAAAATCCATAAACTATTTTGTGATATTTGTCTTATCGGGGAAACAAACTAACTTGGCCTCACATATACCATGTCTAATTCAGTTTCTGTAATAGTTTATTTAGCTTATCCAGTTTAGATCCAAAACTGGATAAGCGGTCTTTTTCTTGGGCGACTATTTGTGTTGGTGCGCGTTCGACAAAACTAGGGTTGGAAAGTTTAGTTTCTGATTTTGTGATTTCCAATTTAATTCGTGTTATTTCTTTTGCCATTCGCTCACGTTCCTTAGCTACATCAATCTCTATCTTAAGCATAAGTTTGAATTCACCTATAACCGCAACTGGCGCATCTGCATCTGGTAATTCGCCTTGTATAATTTCTACATTAGATAACTTAATCAATGCGATCAAATAGGGGGAAAATTCGGTTAGAGTCTTTTGATCTCCCATAGCTAGTAACGGGACTCTTATTGCCGGTGATAGATTCATTTCGCCACGTAAGGTACGGCACGCACTAATTATTTCTTTAAGCGTATGAATTTTCTCCATAGCATTTTTATTTATGCGTGTTAAATCAGCTTTAGGGTATGGCTGAAGCATAATACTTGCGCCATGTTTACCTGTTAACGGTGAGATTTTTTGCCATAACTCTTCTGTAATAAAAGGAATAATAGGATGAGCGAGTCGTAGCATTATTTCTAATACATTTACTAAGGTGTGACGGGTACCACGTTGTACAGACACAATATTCCCATTTAACTGAACTTTTGCAAATTCAAGGTACCAGTCACAATATTCATCCCAAACGAGTCCATATATTTCACGTGCTGCCAAATCAAAACGATAATCATGGAAAGATTGTTCAACTACACTCTCTGCTTGTTGTAGGCGTCCAATAATCCATTCGTCTGCAGCAGAAAACTCTAAAGGTAAATTCTTATCCAACCCAATATCTTTTCCCTCACAATTCATTATTACGTATCGGGTAGCGTTCCAGAATTTGTTGCAGAAATTTCGATAACCTTCACAACGTTGCAAATCAAATTTTATATCTCTTCCATGCGAAGCAAGGCTGGCAAAGGTAAAACGTAGTGCATCAGCACCATATGCGGTTATGCCTTCAGGATAATTTTTTCGTGTGATTTTTTCGATAGAATCTGCCTGCTTGGGATTCATTAGTCCAGTAGTACGTTTTGTAATTAAAGCTGGCAAAGTAATTCCATCTATAAGATCTAGTGGGTCAAGTACATTACCCTTTGATTTGCTCATTTTTTGTCCGTCTGAATCGCGAATCAAGCCAGTTACATATACTTCTTGAAATGGTATTTTCCCTGAAAAATATAAAGACATCATTATCATACGTGCTACCCAGAAAAAAATTATATCGAACCCAGTAACTAGTACTGAAGTTGGCAGAAAGGTTCTGAGTTCTGGTGTTTCCTCTGGCCAACCTAGAGTAGAGAAGGGCCACAATGCTGATGAAAACCAAGTATCTAATACGTCTTCATCTTGTATAAGAGTACGGTTACCCGCTTGTTGCTGAGCTTCCTCCAGATTATGAGCTACGTAAATGTTGCCATCTTCATCATGCCATGCTGGGATCCGATGCCCCCACCATAATTGCCGGGAAACACACCAGTCCTGAATATTCTCCAACCACTGGTTGTAAACATGGGTCCAATTCTCTGGAATAAATTTTATTTCTCCATTTGCTACGACATCCAGGCCTCGTTTAGCTAGTCCCTGCATTGCCACATACCACTGGTCAGTAAGCATAGGTTCTATAACAGAGTCTGTGCGGTCACTACGTGGTACCATGAGTTTATGTGGCTTGGTTTCAACTAGAAGCCCTTGTATTTTTAGATCTGAAAGAATCTTTTCTCGAGCATCAAAACGGTCGAGGCCCTGGTATTCAGAGGGTGCAAAATCATTAATTTTTGCATCTAATGTAAGAATACTTTGTGGAGTTAGTCCGTGACGCTGACCTATTTGATAATCATTAAAATCGTGAGCTGGAGTAATCTTTACACACCCAGTTCCAAAATTTGGATCTACATAAGTGTCTGCAATGACAGGGATGCTGCGTTGACATAGTGGCAATTGTACACGGCTTCCGATAAGATGCTGATATCGCAAGTCATCTGGATGTACAGCTACAGCCATGTCGCCCAACATTGTTTCCGGACGGGTAGTGGCAACAATCAGCCCTTCAGCTTTATTCAAACTATTTTCCAACGGATAGCAAATAGACCAAAGGAAGCCATCTTCTTCATTAGATATTACTTCAAGATCCGACACTGCTGTTTGTAAAACAGGGTCCCAGTTTACAAGTCGACAGCCACGATAAATTAAACCTTCTCGGTAAAGTCGCACAAATACCTCTGTTACGGCTCGTGATAATCCCTCATCCATCGTGAATCGTTCTCGCGACCAGTCACAGGAAGTTCCTAGACGTTTCATTTGCTGGGTAATGGTAGAGCCTGATTGTTCTTTCCACTGCCATACTCGATTAAGAAATTCCTGACGTCCGAGATCATGCCGGTTTATATTTTGGCTTTCCAACTGTCGTTCAACTACTATCTGAGTGGCAATTCCTGCGTGATCGGTTCCGGGCTGCCATAGCGTGTTATCACCAAGCATGCGGTGATAACGTGTGAGCGCATCCATAATAGTATGTTGGAATGCATGTCCCATATGTAAAGTACCTGTAATATTTGGTGGCGGCAGCATAATGCAGTAAGGATTATTTTCTTTATCACTATTTTGAGTAAGATTAGGTTCAAAATAACCAGCAGATTGCCAAATTTGATACCAACGTTCTTCTATTGGTTGAGGCTCAAAATTTTTAGGTAGTTCCATTAATATTGGAGTTGAAGTTGGTAATTCTCGATGATCTTTCATTTTATCGGAAGGCGTAGATATTTTATCTGCTGACGTCTGTGTTTGTTCTACCGATTTGATATTGTTTTGATTAGTGGATGAATTAAAACTTTGTAAATGTTGACTCAGTGATCTAATTAGTGATTCCTGTGTACTAGAGTCAAGGCTTGTTCCTGTTTCTTTAAGAGTAGCATCTAACATTTTCTGTAGTGGTAGTGAGAAATCAGATTTGCTTGATAGAGTTTCAGAAGACAGAAATACTTTTTCAGTAAGTGTAGGGATACCATCAATAACCGGGGATTTATCTTGACGTGCGTGTGGCAGTGTATCTGGTTTATTCAGATTTTTATGCTCATCAGGTTTTGGTGAAGTTTCATTTATATTTGTCATAGAGAAGGTACCAGTGGTGTACGGTGCCTAAAATTGAGTTAAATTTATTTAGGTATTCCGAAGTTTATGATGACGAATTTCATATCCTCTGTCTTTGTAGAAACGATATCGGGCCCGTCCCGATTCAGTATCTTCAACTGTGGTTCCTGAAATTTCAATTAACCGAAGAAAGCGGCTGAAGAAAGGGGGGTGCTCGTTATGCAGGTTAATTAAAACATTGTCATGTGGGAGTGACTGGTCATTCTGGCTAATTGTTACCGGAGCCTCGAATGCAAGTTTATCGTCTACACGGCAGTGTGGAATAAATGCAGTAGAAGAAAAAGTCCAAAGCAAGTTATCAAGTCGATCTGCAATCTCGGCATCAGGAATATAAATTGTTATTTTTAGATTTTGTTGAATCACCTTAGCACTAAGACGGCAAGCAGTGTGTAGCTTATCATTGGAGCCAGAATAGAAGTCAATTAGAGTCATAATTTATTTCTAGACTTTTTTTTAGTTGCATGTGTTGTTAAGAATTGTGTAAGCATGGGTACAGGCCGGCCAGTTGCCCCTTTCTTTTTTCCAGATTCCCAAGCAGTACCAGCAATATCTAAATGTGCCCAGCGATATTTTTTTGTAAAACGTGACAGAAAGCAGGAAGCTGTAATGGTTCCTGCGGCGCGTCCCCCGATATTCGCCATATCAGCAAAATTACTTCTAAGCTGTTCATCATATTCGTTCCATAGTGGCAGATGCCAAGCACGATCAGCAGACTGTTCAGAGGCACTCAGCAGTTCACTTGCCAGCTTATCATCATTGCTGAGCAATCCAGATGCTACATTACCCAGAGCAATTACGCAGGCTCCAGTAAGGGTAGCAATATCAATTACTACCTCAGGTTCATAGCGTTCAGCATAGGTCAATGCATCACATAATATTAGTCTTCCTTCTGCATCAGTATTGAGTATCTCAATAGTTTGTCCAGACATGCTAGTTACTATGTCTCCGGGTTTGGTGGCTTTGCCGCCAGGCATATTTTCGGTGGTAGGGATGATGCCAACCACGTTTATGGGAAGCCGCATTTGGGCAATAGCAGAAATAGTACCAAATACGCTAGCAGCCCCACACATATCGTATTTCATTTCGTCCATATCTGCCGCAGGTTTTAAGGAAATACCGCCAGTATCAAATGTGACTCCTTTACCAACTAACACGAAGGGCTTTTCTTTCTTATTCTGTCCCCAGTATTCAAGTGCTATAAGCTTGGCAGGTTGGCTGCTACCTTGTGCTACCGATAGTAGTGAACCCATACCAAGTTTTTTCATATCTTTCTGTTCTAGAATGGTTACCTTAAGTTTAAAATTTTTAGCCATCTTCACAGCTAGTTCTGCCAGGTAAGTTGGGGTACAGATATTTGGTGGAAGGTTGCCCAAGTCTTTTGTTAGACTCATACCATGCGCTGTAGCAAGTCCCCACTCTAGCGCCTTCTTGCCAGTGACAAAGTCCACTTTTCCTGTTGTACTCAACGTCACTTTCTGTAATTTTTGTTTGTCACTGCTACGTTTGCTTTTAAGCTGATCAGATCGATAAATACTCTCCATAGCAACAATTACTGTATGGGAAATTTTCCAGGTAATTTTACGGTTCTTTACTGGTATCTCAATTAAAAAGAGTGTTGCATCTGAGGTTCCTGTTTCATGCAGTTTATTAAAAGTAGAACGTATGGCATTCCGAAATTCTCTGTCACAAAATTTACTTTTTTCCCCTAGTCCAACTAGTAATACTCTATTACATCTAGTGTTAGGAACGTTGTGTAGTAGTAACGTAGAGCCTAACTTTCCTTCCATATCTCCATTATTTAATATGTTACTGATATATCCATTGGAATTTTTATCCAAGGTCTTAGCAGCTTCACTTAGTATTCTGGTTTTAAACACACCAATCACTACACAAGCACAGCGTTGCTTTGCTGGGTTTCCATTATTTATGCTAAATTCCACATTCCACTCCTAAAGTTCATGGTCTTGCAATAAATTTTTGCAAGTTTAATAATTGTTAATTATCGCCGGACTATCTGCATAAAGTCAAAATAGATGGATAATAAAGTTGTATTACAATTATGAGTAGATCAAATAACGTTTTGGAACCTAATCTGGCAAAGGACTATCAGGCGAAACTTGTAACCCCTTTTGCGGTTTTAGGTATTCGCACCAGCGGGGATTGGCTGACTGATATTGAGTATTTACCACTTGATACATCTCCTTTGAAATCTCAAAACCACCTTGCTAAGGAAGTTTGCAATCAATTGCAAGCATATTTGGTCAATCCTAGCTTCATATTTGATTTGTCATTACATATTAGCGGTACTACTCATCAACGTCGAGTATGGCAGGCAATTAAGATAATACCTAGCGGCAGTACTTGTAGTTATGCAGATATAGCTTCAAAGTTGCGCTCTGCACCCCGTGCTGTAGGGCAGGCATGTGGGGCTAATCGACTTCCAATAGTTATACCATGTCATCGTGTTATCTCCAGAAATGGTGAGATTGGCGGTTTCATGAATGCCAGCAATGGGTTTCCATTAGATATTAAACGATGGTTACTACATCATGAGTGTGTCTGAAATTAATACAGAATTACTAGATGAGTTTTCTGATGCTTTATGGCTAGAAGATGGATTGTCACGCAACACACTTGAAAGCTATTGTAATGATCTGAGACAATTTAGTGTGTGGCTTGAGAATTCTAGAAATATTAATTTGATTGAAGCCGGTCATTCAGATTTACTCGAGTTTCTCGCATACAAAGTTTCAATTAAAGTTAAAGCAAATACCACTAGCCGTGAATTATCTAGTCTGAAACGTTTCTACAGATTTTTTCTACGTCAAGGAAAAATCCAGGCTGATCCAAGCTTAAACATTAGTGCTCCTAAGCTTCCACGTAGTCTTCCTAAGAACCTTACTGAAAAAGATGTAGAAGTATTACTTAGTGCGCCTGATGTAAAGCAGCTTATAGGTTTACGTGATCGGACCATGCTTGAGGTTTTATATGCTAGTGGGTTGCGAGTATCGGAACTGGTTAATTTAAAGGTTGCACAAGTAAGTTTGAATACCGGAGTAGTAAGAGTAATGGGTAAAGGAGGAAAAGAACGATTGGCACCGCTTGGAGAAGAGGCCTTAAATTGGATAAATCACTACATAACAGAAGCTCGACTTATGCTACTAGGGGAAAAAACCTCTGAAGCTCTATTTGTTACAGCCCGTGGTTCTGCCATGACGCGTCAGGCATTTTGGCATCTCATCAGGCGGCATGCAATCCGGGCAGGGATTAATAAACCTCTGTCACCACATACTCTGCGCCATGCTTTTGCTACTCATTTACTCAACCATGGAGCTGACCTACGTGTTGTACAGCTATTACTGGGACATTCAGATATTTCTACCACCCAAATTTACACACATGTTGCTAGCGCAAGACTAAAGCAGTTACATACTAAGCATCACCCACGAGGTTAATCATAATAAATGACGCGTTCCTTAACTAGAGATGTAGTGTCGATTGCTAAATTTATTTCTGATCTTTAGTTGAGATAAATATTATTCAGGTGGTGGGGGGGGAGGTTTCCCTGGTGGTGGGGGCGGAATACTTATGTTCAGATCGCCTTCATTGCTCAGAGTAGAGTCATTAGTGAATTGTCCATATACTGGAACACGATGATCCTTTCCATACATACATTGAACATAGCTCACGTCATAACGCTGTTGATTGACCTGTTTTGAAGAATTTTCGGGGTTGGTGCTATTAACCTGTTCATGAGCGAACTGTCTACATTGATTATCATCGACACGAAATTTATCAAAACTTTTAGTAGAGCCGGGAAGTGCCATCATGCTTGGGCCGGTTGGCATACTTGTGCATGCTGCAAGTAGGAAAGCTATCATGAGAGCCGTTAATTTACGTAGATGTACCATATTTCTCCTTAGTATCAGTAGTCACCTTAAGGATCTCTCAGTAGCCAAAAATTATCAGTTACTTGGTTAGGACAGTATTATTATAATATTTATCCATAAGATGGATAACGCATAAGGATAAAATTGGTTGTCAAATAGTTAAATTATTTCACCATAAACAGTTGTAAATTACTGGGTACTAAAAATCATATGATTATTTTACCTGGTCTGTTTGTGTGAAGTATTACTTTGGACGAGTTCTGTCATAGCATTGATCGCGCCACTTGCCAGTAATTGGCCTTATTAAGATTGCTTGTGTGACTGAGGCTATTCAAAGGTATTTGAACTTCTTATTTTCTCTGTTAAAGTGACCACTGATTATTATATTACTGACATTTTAGGGAGTAATCATGCACTATAAGTTTACAATCATTGCCATATCTGTATTGTTTGCACTTAATGGCTGTGCAAATATGTCGGAGACACAAAGAGGTACAGGGATAGGTGCTGGAGTAGGAGCAGCAACAGGAGCGGGAATTGGTGCAATTGCTGGTGGAGGTAAAGGTGCGGCTATAGGGGCGCTATCTGGTGCCGCCGTTGGCGCGGCTGGTGGTTACCTGTGGTCAAATAGAATGGAAGAACAAAAAAGAGCGATGGAGCAAGCAACTGCTGGTTCAGGCGTACAGGTTTCCCAGACAGCAGATAATAGACTAAAACTTGATATCCCAAGTGATATTTCGTTTGATATCGGACGTGCAGAAATTAAGCCAAACATGCGGCCAGTATTAGATAGTTTTGCCACAAGTCTTAATACTAATCCTGGCACTAGTGTGACAATTATAGGTCATACGGGTAATACGGGTAGTGACGCTGTTAATAATCCGTTATCTTTTAATCGTGCAGCTAGCGCCCGTAGTTATTTAGTAAACAGAAGTGTTGCATCAAATCGTATAAATATTGATGGACGAGGTTCACGTGAGCCTATTGTTGCAAATAATACTGCTGCTAATCGAGCAAGAAATCGTCGTATTGAGATCTTTGTTGCTGAACCGCAGCAAGCAGCACAACCGGTACAGCCCGCACATCCTCCACAATCTGTTGTAGAAAGATGTAACAAATTTGCTTCTCAACAGGTAACAGGTAAGACTGAGGAAGTGGTGAAAGATGCAGGGATTGGAGCTCTTGGAGGCGCAGCGTTAGGTGCAGCCATTGGCGCGATTTCAGGTGGTGGTAGTGGTGCGGCGAAAGGGGCAGGTATTGGTGCAATTGCCGGTGGAGCTGGAGGAGGGCTTTATGGGCTCAATGAGAATCAAAAAAATGATGCACGGTATCAGGAAGCTTATGCCACTTGTTTGCGCCAGAATGGCTATTAGGCATAGGTAATAACTTGTCTATTACACAATAAACTTTGTATTTTTACAGTGGGGTCCATGTCTGGATTCAATGGTTTAGTGTAATTAAATTCAGCAAGGGACTTTATTATAAATTTGATTTGGCAAATTGGTGGACTAAGTAATTTAGAATGACTAGATGCTCATGAGATAGTTTATGAGATTAGCTACTTGGAATGTTAATTCCTTAAAAGTTCGTTTGCCACAGGTTCTTGATTGGTTAGCAGCTAACCAACCTGATGTGTTATGTCTACAAGAAACCAAGGTACAAGACGAAAATTTTCCTGTAACTGAGATTATAGATGCAGGATATCAACCTGTTTTCTCTGGTCAGAAAACATATAATGGCGTAGCTTTACTTGGTAAGCGAATGGGGGGTAATGTAATCACAGCAATACCTGATTTTGTAGATTTTCAAAAACGGGTTTTGGCTGCTACTTACGGAGATGTGCGGGTAATTTGTATTTACATTCCTAATGGTGAGAGTGTTGAATCAGAGAAATTTCAATATAAGCTGTTTTGGCTAGCTGCTTTAAACGAATGGTTACGAGCAGAATTAATTAAATATCCAAAACTAGTTTTATTAGGAGATTTTAATATTGCTCCGGAAGAACGTGATGTTCATGATCCAAAGTCATGGGAAGGAAAAGTATTATTTAGTTCCTCTGAACGGGAAGCATTCATAGCGTTACTCAAACTTGGGTTGGTTGATAGCTTTCGTTTATTTGATCAACCTGATAGATCTTACACCTGGTGGGATTACAGAATGATGGCTTTTAGGCGAAATATGGGTATGCGGATAGACCACATTTTATTGAGTAATAAACTTGCTGAAAACTGTAGTCACAGTACTATAGATAAGGGACCACGTAAGAATGAGAGACCCTCAGATCATACGCCTGTAATCGTCGATTTTACTGCATAGCAATAGAAATTGTTTTTTATTTATAATTTTGACACCTTATTTAGTTGGGGGTGGCTAAATCCTGTAATTCAATCTCCAAAGCTTTTATATTCTCCTCATGTAAAATTATTTCATCTTTAAGCCGCTGGATTCTGTCCAGATACCTTTGGTAGTTTCTTTCGCTGCCAAAACGCTCTGGTTTTCCGTCATTGTATTCTTTCCTCTTATCTTCAAGTAGTTTTGCCTCATCAGCAATCTTCTTTTTAACGACTTTTCGCTGTTTCTTGTTATAATTTTCTGAAGGCTTAGGGGTTCTGATTTTTGATTCTAAATCGGTTCTAGGCATTACAGTAAGCGGGGGTAGACTAAGTTTCTTACTATCTCTCAGGGGACTGTTCGAATATGTGACATTACCATCTTCATCCACATGCTTATATACCTCGGACTGGGTAATACAGGAGAAACTAAACAGGGCTAAAAATACTATACTGTTAATTTTCATAGGATCACCACTTTTAGATCAATTAAAATTGATCGGGCTTAATTATAGATTTTTAAGCTCCTTCCTCAGAGCGATAATATTCCTCCTGTGCAATGATACATCATCTTTCTTAAGAGTTTGCTTTGCATTGAATAAAAGTTTTTTTCTGTGGCTAACTCATGTTTGAGAATATTTCTACGTTTGAGATCTCTTTTCTTTTGAACTTTACGATGTACTCTAGGAAAATTCTTAGGTGTTGATACTTTAGCTTTAGCCAGTTTTCTCTTAAGATAGACTTTTTCTGCGCCCTTCAGACGGGTGTTGGTATAGGTGACTTGACCATTGTTATCCACATGCCTATAAATTTCCGCAGTGGCAACAGTAGTCATAGAGGTTCCAATGAGTATCAGAACCGAATTAATAAATAAAAATCTTTTCCTCATATTATTGGATAACGGAAGATTTATCAAAAAACTTAATCTGTATCCAGTAGTTGTAGATATTTAGTTTTTTAGTTTATCAAAAAAAACGTATACTTTATCGGTAAGAAAAGGGGTAAAACAACGTCTTTTCTCTTACTGTGGAGAAGGTGAATTAATATATTTTGGGGATATCTCAGAGAGATCTATCTATTTTTCTGATATTTGGCTACTGCGCGGTTATGTTCTGCCAGGTTCTTGGAAAAATGTGACTCTCCATTACCTTTAGCAACAAAGTATAGCGCATCAGTTTCTGCAGGATTCAGTGCTGCTTTTATTGAGGCTAATCCTGGCATTGCAATAGGTGTAGGCGGAAGGCCGGAGCGAGTATATGTATTATATTCATTGTCTTTCTGTAGGTCTTTCTTGCGTAGATTTCCATCAAATTTTTCACCTAAACCATAAATTACAGTTGGGTCAGTTTGTAGCAGCATACCTGACCTAAGCCGATTAATGAATACGCCTGCAATTGTACCTCGGTCAGTATCCTTGCCAGTTTCTTTTTCAATTATAGAGGCCAAAATCAGAGCCTGATAGGGTGTGTCTAACGGTAAGTCTCTATCACTTGCAGCCCATACTAATGCCAGGTTATTTTGCATTATTTTATATGCCCGTTTTAGTATCACTATATCGCTACTACCTTCTACAAAATAGTATGTATCAGGAAAGAATAAACCTTCTGCAACATTTTCATCGGCACCAACTAATTGTAGAATATTCCGATCACTTAATTCGATAGTATCGTGCTGAATGTCAGGGTGCTCGTTAAGTGTTTTCCTAAACTGACGAAATGTCCAACCTTCAATAAACTTGATTTCAGCTTGCTCAATATGTACGTCTCCCTCTGTAATGATTTTTAGTAACTGAAGAGGAGAGGTGTTTTCAGAAAGTTTATAATTCCCAGCTTTAAGGGATGAGTCATGTCCCATTACACGTGACAGTAAAACAAAAGACCATGTATTAGGCAAGATGTCGGCTTCAGTTAATTGTTTACCAACACTTGTCAGACTGCTGCCAGACTTGATTGAGAATTTGTAGGGTACAGTAGGGAGATTTACAGGTGTATTGACATAGTAGTAGAGCCATCCAGTAAACAGGAAAGCTCCAATAGAGACGAGAAGAACAAAGCGTTTTAACGTATACATACGACGTAACGGCAAAACTATATTTTTTTAAGAATTAGCGTTCCATTGGTACCACCAAATCCAAATGAATTAGACAGCGCTACCTCAATCTTCATTTTACGCGCAGTATTAGGTACATAATCTAGATCACACTGTGGATCTTGGTCAAAAATATTAATGGTAGGAGGTGTTGTTTGATGATGTATTGCCAGTGCAGTAAATATTGCTTCAACCCCACCAGCTGCACCTAATAAATGCCCAGTCATGGATTTTGTGGAATTCATTACGAGTTTCTTTGCATGGTCACCAAAACAACGTTTGACTGCTACGGTTTCAGCAATATCACCCAGCTGTGTTGAAGTTCCATGGGCATTAATATAATTAACTTCTGAAGAGTTTATGCCTGCATTTGTAAGTGCGGTCGTCATGCAACGAGCAGCACCTTCTCCATCGTCACAGGGTGCCGTCATATGATGAGCATCAGCACTCATGCCAAAACCTGCTATCTCCGCATAAATTTTAGCTTTACGACGCTTTGCATGTTCCATTTCCTCTAAAACTAGAACTCCAGCTCCTTCACCTAATACAAAACCGTCTCTTCCAATATCCCAAGGTCGACTTGCAGTTTCTGGATCAGTGTTTCGTGTAGATAACGCTCTTGCAGAGGCAAAGCCACCAACAGCAAGGGGTGTTACACACGACTCTGCGCCACCTGCAACCATTAAATCTGCATCTCCATATTCAATCATACGTGCAGATCCACCTATACAATGGGTCGCAGTTGTACAAGCAGTAACTATGGCAAGGTTTGGTCCCTTAAAGTTATACATAATGGAGAGATTGCCAGCAATCATATTGATGATTGTGCTAGGAATAAAGAAAGGCGATATTTTTCGTGGACCACCTTCATGATAAGCACTATCCGTATTCTCAATCATCGGTAAACCACCAATTCCTGAGCCAATATTTACACCGATACGATTAGCATCAAGTCCTGAGTCAGTAACATTTTCAATACCAGCATCTTTGACTGCCTGAATTGCTGCAGCCATACCGTAATGGATAAAAATATCCATACGACGTGCATCTTTTACAGATATATATTGAGAAACATCGAAATTCTCAACTTCTCCCGCTATTTGAGAAGCCAGTGCAGATGCATCAAAACGAGAGATTCGACTAATGCCAGACTTACCTTTCAGGATGTTAATCCAGGCATCTGATGTGGTGTTGCCGACAGGCGATACAACACCCATTCCAGTTATGACTACCCTACGTTTGGGCAAGTTGACTCCGAATATGGGATGAATTAATACAAGAAGTTAATTAGTATGGGAATTAATATAATCAATAGCCTGCTGGACAGTATGTATTTTCTCTGCCTCTTCGTCTGGAATTTCACATTCAAATTCTTCTTCAAGCGCCATAACTAGTTCAACAGTGTCTAGTGAATCCGCGCCTAAATCATCCACAAAGGATGATTCATTTTTGACTTCAGTTTCATTTACTCCAAGTTGCTCCGCTACAATTTTCTTTATACGTTGTTCAACTTTTTCCATCTCAAATGCCCATCCTCTTCTCGGGTAAGAAAAACATCGCTATTTTAACAAATTTCTAGCATTAACAAAAACATAATTATTAACTAGGGTAGAGTTGCTAATTTGGATTGATTTATGCAGATCAATACAGATCAATCTTAAATTAGGATTTAATCACAATTTATATGATTTTATAGCTACTCCATATACATTCCACCATTAACATGTAATGTTGCCCCTGTAATGTATCCGGCAGATGGGGAAGCAAGGAAAGCTACTGCTGATGCTACGTCTTCAGGCTTTCCAAGTCTCTTAAGTGGAATGTACTGGAGCAGCTCTTGTTGCTGTTTCTCTGAAAGTGCGCGAGTCATATCTGTATCAACAAAACCCGGAGCAACACAGTTTACAGTGATATTACGACTACCAACCTCTCGTGCTAACGACTTGCTAAGAGCGAGAATCCCAGCTTTGGCAGCAGCATAATTAGACTGACCAATATTACCAGTAGAGCCAACTATTGATGATATATTGATGATGCGTCCAGAGCGCGCCATCATCATTGCACGTAGTACTTCACGACTAAGACGAAATACTGACTTAAGATTTGTTCCGATAACTTCATCCCATTTTTCATCCTTCATTCGGACTAACAGGTCATCGCGAGTTATTCCAGCATTATTTACAAGTATCGTTATTTCACCAAATTCTTTACGAACTTCTGTGAGGAGGTTCTTAATCTGATCGGTATTGTTAACATTTAGTGCTATACCTTTTCCTTTTATTCCAACTTCGTTTAGGTATTCACTAATACTTTTAGCGCCTTCATCAGTCGTTGCAGTGCCTACTATTGTAGCGCCATTTTTACCTAGTTCTAGCGCTATTGCTTTTCCAATACCCCGGCTAGAGCCAGTTATCAAAGCTATTTGATTTTGTAACATGATTCCTCTTATTATTTAATTACGTGAAAAAATATTTAAATAATTGGTACGTAATAATTCTAATATATTCTGTAAATGACTACCCAAAACTATACCAAGATGTTTAGAGCTTGTTGGAGAGCATTAGTATCTGATAATGCGATATTTTGTAAGTTTTTATTTATACGTTTATTGAGTCCGGTTAATATTTTACCTGGACCGCATTCGGCTATATGAGTAACATTTTCAGTATTGAAGACGTTGATAGTTTCTGTCCATCGCACAGGTATGCATAATTGCTTTACCAAGATATTTTTGATGTCAGTACTATTATTGTGCTGTTTTACGTCGGCATTATGTATTATAGGGATACTAGATGCTAGCAACGTTATTGTTTCTAGCCGTTGTTGTATCTTTTCTGCTGCTGAAGCCATTAGTGAGCAATGTGAGGGCACGCTCATGGGTAATAGTACAGCCATTTTAGCTCCTTTCTCTTTAGCAAGTTCGATGCCACGTAACACTGCATTCTTATGACCTGCTATTACAACCTGTCCGGGCGAGTTAAAGTTTGCTGGTTCCAGTGATTCATTTTCAGAATCTCTTGAGATTTCATTACATATTACTTGTATAACGTTATCATCTAAACCTAAAATCGCTGCCATTTTTCCTGTTCCTTCTGGAACAGCTTGTTGCATGGCTTCTCCTCGGAATCGTACGATTGATAGGGCATCTTTAAAACTCATTGCTCCAGAAACAACTAATGCCGTGTATTCTCCTAGGCTATGGCCAGCTATAAATGCAGGATTAGCTCCTCCCAAATTTTTCCAAGCACGGTAAACTGCAATTCCAGACATCAGCATCAGCGGTTGAGTATTAGTAGTTAAGTTAAGACTATCAGACGGACCGTTATTAACCATTGCCCAGAAATCCTCATGAAGGATATCTGATGCTTCAGAAAAAGTTTCTTGTATTATTGGGAGATCAGCATATCCTTTCATCATGCCGACTGATTGTGAACCTTGTCCGGGAAATACGAGGGCAAATTTCATATTTTCACCAACGAACTAGTACGGCGCCCCAAGTAAATCCACCACCAACGCCCTCTAATAACACGTATTGGTCAGATTTAATTCGTTTGTCGCGTACTGCTATGTCCAAAGCAAGTGGAATTGAAGCTGCAGAAGTATTTCCGTGTTTAGCTATAGTAGTTATTACTTTATCCATAGGTAGCCCAAGTTTCTTTGCTGTGGATTGTATGATTCGTATATTTGCTTGGTGAGGAATTAGCCAATTTATGTCAGATATTTGCAAATTATTCTCGGATAAAGCTTCATAAACTATTTCTTCCATAACTTTTACTGCAAACTTGAAGACTGTATTCCCTTCCATAGTAATAAATGGATTTCCCTGAATCTTTCCATGTGAGATATTTCCAGATAGTGCAAGGGTATTATAGTGGCTGCCATTAGCATGTAAATGGCTTGAAAGGATACCAGGCTGATCAGATTTTGTAATTAATACAGCGCCTGCGCCATCTCCAAACAATACACAGGTACTACGGTCATTCCAGTCCAGTAAACGTGAATATATTTCGGCACCAACTACCAGTGCAGTATTACACCTTCCTGCACGGATAAACATATCTGCTGTAGCAAGAGCATAGACAAAACCACTACATACCGCTTGTACATCAAATGCAGGGCAGTCTTTGATACCAAGCTTGTTTTGTAAAATACATGCTGTACTCGGAAAAGTCATATCTGGAGTGGTAGTAGCAACAATAATAAGATCAATTTTATCAGCACTAATATCAGCTGATTCTATCGCTTTGGAACACGCATTAATGGCTAGATCACTAGCCATTTCATTCTCTGCTGCAATATGTCGTTGCTCAATGCCTGTTCTGCTGCGTATCCATGAGTCACTGGTATCAACAACAGACTCAAGATCTTGGTTGGTGAGAATTTTTTTAGGTAAATAGCTACCTGTACCTATAATTTTTGAATATGTCATGCAGCATCTTCTTTTGATGAGGATTGTGAGTTAGAAGACAGTTTCTTTGAATGATGTGGTAATTCCAGCATGCGCTCACTTATTTGGTGTAGTATTCCGCCTTGAATTTCTTCAACTGCACGTTTAATAGCAAATCCAAAAGCATAACTGTCAGCAGAGCCATGACTCTTGATTACGATACCACAGAGTCCAAGCAAGCTCGCACCATTATATCTGCGGTGATCTACTCTACGCTTGAAAGTTTTAATGACAGGTAAAGCGATAAGTCCTGCAAGTTTTGTAAGGAGATTACGCTTGAATTCTTGTCGTAAATATGTGGCAAGCATCTGTGCCACTCCTTCCGAGGTCTTTAGAGCAACATTGCCAACAAAACCATCACACACTACTACATCTGTTGTACCTTTATAGATATCATCTCCTTCTATATTACCGTAAAAATTAAGTCCACTAACTCGTAATAACTCAGCAGCTTGCTTTACCACCTCATTACCTTTGATTGCTTCCTCTCCAATGTTTAATAAGCCTACACTTGGCATATCTTTATTTTCTACTGAAGATACTAGTGTGGTGCCCATTACACCAAATTGAAGGAGATGTTCTGGACTGCAGTCTACATTTGCACCAAGATCCAGAACATATGTGTGTCCATTCATAGTTGGAAGTACTACAGCTAATGCTGGTCGATCAATACCGGGGAGTGTTTTTAAAACGAATCGAGAAGTTGCAATTAATGCTCCGGTATTTCCAGCACTAACACAGGCCTGAGCTGTGCCATTTTTAACCAGATTTATTGCAATCCGCATAGAAGAGTCTTTTTTGCCGCGTAATGCGATTGAGGGCGACTCATCCATATCAACTACTTCACTCGCATTATGTAACTTTAATCTATGATTCGATGTGAAATTAAGAGTGCGCAATTCTGCTTCTATCGAATCAAGTAGTCCTACTAGAACGATATTTGTCGTTGGATTGCGATGGAGAAAATCAACAGCTGAAGGAACAGTTACTTTGGGGCCATGATCACCACCCATGCAGTCTATAGCTACGGTAATATCCAATTTAAACGCTTATGTACATAAGCTGATCCAAAGTTTACTATTTATGTGTTAATGACTTCAAGAGCTAATCATCCTTAGTTTTGATAACCTTTTTCC
This sequence comes from Nitrosomonadaceae bacterium, assembly GCA_965205785.1. GTDB lineage: Bacteria > Pseudomonadota > Gammaproteobacteria > Burkholderiales > Nitrosomonadaceae > BJGV01. The sequence continues at coordinate 232,796 of OZ242188.1, read as the reverse complement.
CGCGATAGTAACCATTAGGGCTAATATGGTGCCTCATATGTACTTCACCTGTATTAGGCTCAAGTGCCAATGGAGAACTGGTCAGGGAATCATGGGATCGATGCATGCCACGTCTTGATGGTGATTTTTTACTTTTCTGGACAGCCATAATAATGATCTCCTAAAATAATTTAGTGTAGTTTTTTTAATTTTGCTAACACGTCAAAGGGCCGTTTCTTTTCTATTGTATGAGCCTTAGTTAGTTTTTTTGTTGAACATTCATTTTCTCTGTGACGTGGAGAAATTGGTAGACTTAAAATAACTTCGTCTTCAATAAGTTCTATAATATCTATATCAGAAGTAGCCAAAATCCCTTCAATTGATTCGGTCACATCTAAATGTGAAAGTTCTTCCTCATTCTTTGCCAGAAGCAGTGTTGATTTCAAATCTAGCTCATGTGTCAATTCACTAAGGCAGCGCTGGCAAAGTAAGTTTATTTTTCCTTTTATGATAACCTGTAGTATAGATTTGCCATTGTTATCAAGGGTGCCACTTATTTTGTATTCTAGTCTGCCTCGAGTATCCGCAAGATACCCTTTTAGGCGTATACACTCGTCAACCACGATTTTACCATGGAGAGACTTAGTACAGCGCACAAAATCAGGGGCGTCTATAACAATTCGTGCAGACATAAGGCGCGCATGATATATTTTTTGTTCTTAGGTGTCAAAAATCATATAAAAACTACATCATAGTGACCATTGAAAATACAATCTTTTACTCAAAAACTTGTTTTAGGGTCGAGCTCCTCATATCGTTACGAGTTGCTTTCACGCCTGCAACTTCCTTTCGAAGTTTCTAGTCCTGATATAGTTGAATCAGCTTTAACTGGCGAGATGCCCGAAGCTACTGCTAGCCGCCTGGCTGAGGAGAAGGCACGTGTAGTTGCTACTGTACATCCTGATGCACTTATCATAGGAGCCGATCAAGTAGCAGTTTTGGAGGGCGCTCAGCTTGGAAAACCACTAAGCTATGAAAATGCAACTAAACAGTTATATGCTATGCGTGGAAAAGAAGTGGTTTTCCATACAGCACTGAGTCTCCTCAACAGTTGTAGTGGCAGGATGCAATCTAAGTTAATCTCTTCACTGGTAAAATTTCGTGATTTAAGTGATCGACAGATCTCAAATTATTTGGCTAAAGAACAGCCATATCACTGTGCGGGTAGCGCAAAGTATGAAGGGCTAGGTATTGCTTTAATTGAACGAATGGAAAGTGATGATCCCAATGCCCTTATAGGGCTACCGTTGATAGCATTGGTAGAAATGCTGGTGCATGAAGGTGTTGAGGTGATATGAGTTTGTACATGCTCTACATATTTCTTTGACTTGATTTACTACCGTAGCTTCCATTCGTTTCCGGCATTAATTAACGCATTTGTAGATGCAGATCCTAAGCGATTGGCAAATCTTTCAGTAAAACTTTCTTTTGTAGTGAAATCTACGATAGATTCAGCCTTAATAATTTCTCGTGCAACATAATCTGCGCTTCCTAGCGCGTCCGTAAGTCCAAGCTCTATACTTTTCTGGCCTGTCCAGACAATGCCACTGAAAATCTCTGATTTATCTTTCAAGCGCTTACCTCTACCTTTCTGTACTACTTGAATAAATTGCTGATGTATATCATTTAACATTTCTTGGGCGTATTCTTGCTGTTGTGGATTAGATGGTAAGAAGGGATCAAGAAAACCTTTATTATCACCAGCTGTAAGTAATCGTCGTTCGATACCAAGTTTTTCCATTGTTCCAGTAAATCCAAATCCATTCATTAGCACGCCGATAGAGCCGACTATGCTCGCTTTATCCACAAAAATTTTATCTGCAGCTACGGCAACATAATAGCCGCCTGAGGCACAGATATCTTCAATAACTGCATAAAGGGGAATATCTGGGTATTTGGCACGTAGTCGTTTAATTTCATCATTAATATAGCCTGCTTGTACAGGGCTACCACCAGGACTATTAATACGTAAAATTACTCCCTGCGTATTTTTGTCCTTGAATGCATTTTTTAGCCCTTCGTTTACATTGTCCGCGCTACTAATGCTATTAGCAGAAATTTCCCCACGAAGTTCAACAATTGCAGTATGTTTGTCTGACATAGCAACGCCATTGTCACGAAACCAACCTAATCCAATAAATAAAAGAATAAATAAATATAGGAAAGTTAGAGACTTGAAAAATATTCCCCAGCGGCGTGCTCTTCGTTGCTCATTAACAGAGGAAAATGCTAATTTTTCTAACGTTTGTTTTTCCCAGCCTTCCTTACGATCTTCAGAGTCAAGCATGATTTTTGAAATCCTTCAAACAGTATTGTTATATACTTTTTTTAATTAAATATTAGTATTTAACCAAAGGTTTAATTTTGTGACACTTTCAACACAGGTAAGTGGTGCCAAAATTTCTAGATTTTCCCTTGGATGTGCTCCATATGTTACACCAACTCCAGAGACACTGGCGTTGATTGCCATTTGTAGATCGTGCGTTGTGTCACCTATCATCAAGGTCCTACTAGCCTCTACATCAAATTGGGACATCAATTCTAGCAGCATTGCTGGATGAGGTTTTGAAAAAGTTTCATCAGCACAGCGGCTAGCATGAAAAAAATTGCCTAGTCCACTCGATTTGAAAGCACGACTAAGACCAGCGCGACTTTTACCGGTAGCAACCGCCAGTAGAAAATTTTCTGCATGCAAGTTTCTAATTATTTCGGATATTCCCTTATAAAGTGAAATTTTCTTATCTTGTGCAAGATAGTGATATCGGTAACGTTCTGATAACAAGGAAAGTTTTTGTGATGTAAAATTTGGGAATAGGTGTTCTATAGCTTCACTTAATCCTAAGCCAATAACATAGCGTGCTTCTTCATTTGAAGGCTCGACCATCCCCAAATCACGTGCGGCACTCTGTATCGAGAATACTATAGAGTTAGCAGAATCTGCTAGTGTTCCGTCCCAATCAAACACTATTAAATCAAAGTTCTTTCGCATTTAAATATCTAAATCAGAATGTTAGGTTAAAAATTGTCCTAATTACGATGTCAGGTTTCTTTATCTAGTTCATTCAAAAATTTCTGTAGATCATTTGCTAGTGGAGCTTCTAAACATAAAGTTTGATCTGTAGCGGGGTGTGTTATTTCTGTTCTGCTGGCATGTAGAAACATACGTTTCAGTTTAAGTCCTTTCCCACTACGTCTGTTTAGTTCCTTATTAAGTTGGTAGTCTCCATATTTATCATCGCCTGCAATTGGAAAACCCAAATGTGCAAGATGTACACGGATTTGATGAGTACGGCCGGTTTTTAGTTCTGCTTCCAATAAACTGAAATTCTGCCAAGTCTTTTTTAAAGTAAACACTGTATGGGCTGTCATGTCTCGCGAATTCTTTTTTTTATCTATAGACACTGTTACTCGCCTTTCTCCAGAATTTGTAACATACTTATTCAATGATAATTTTACATTTTGTCTTTGATTCAGCCACTTACCTTTCACCAAAACCAGGTAGCGTTTCTCCATTTTTCTTTCACGGATTTGCTTATGAAGTCCAACAAGAACTGCACGTTTTTTAGCAAGTAGAAGTACTCCAGACGTATCTCTATCGAGACGATGAACCAGCTCTAGAAACTTCCAATTTGGATATTGGGCCCGTAATTGTTCTATGACACCAAAACTCAAATTACTTCCACCATGTACGGCCATACCTGCAGGTTTATTAATAACTAAAAGGGACTCATCTTGAAATACAATATCAAAAGAAGCGAATCTTGATTTAGATATTTTATTGGTTGGCTTATCATTTCTAATACTTACCGGTGGAATACGCACCACGTCACCTTCCAGTAGTCGATAGCTAGCTTTGACGCGTTTGCCGTTAATCCGCACCTGTCCACTGCGTAGACACTGGTAAATATGATCTCTAGGAACACCTTTAAGACGTTTAATCAAGAAATTATCAATGCGTTGGTCATTACTATCTTCATTAATAATTTCTTTGATTACAGCGCCTAGAGGAAATTCTTTGCCTAAATCATTAATTTTACCTATACTTCTAAGTTCGGAGTTCAAGTTAGTCCTCTGTCCGGTATGCAAAATGACACTGTTGATAGGATTTTAACAGAACAAGGCCAAGAGCCGACTCCGAAACTTGGTTAATGTTGCTCACCAATTAAAGTAGTGATTGTGAATTTATTGCGCGCTCAAAACAAACGCAGATTTCAGAGTTTAACATCGTAGCGCCCGTATACTGGGTTAGCCTTAGTTGAAATCTGACGGAAACTTAATTTCGAGTTCTGCTTAATATAAAAAGCAGTACTTTTAGTGACAAGCTGGAGAATAGTAATCTATAACCGCAGCCCGACACTATGTCAAAGTTGTCTGAATAAGAGATTCTCATTATATGAGTTGGATGTGATCTGACCATATATGGCTTGCTCGCCCGTGATTAGCGCGCGGGAGAAATATAATAATGAAACGCATGTTATTCAATGCAACGCAGCCAGAAGAGCTTCGTGTTGCTATTGTTGATGGTCAGAAACTAATTGACCTAGACATCGAGTCTGCTGGAAAAGAACAGCACAAAAGTAATATCTACAAAGCAGTTGTTACTCGAATTGAGCCTAGCCTTGAAGCTGTATTTGTTGATTATGGCGGAGAGCGTCATGGCTTCTTGCCATTCAAGGAAATATCTAAGTCTTATTTCAAAGAAAATACTGACCCTGCACGTTCATGTATTCAAGACGTGTTAAGTGAGGGGCAAGAGCTTATAGTTCAAGTAGATAAGGATGGGCGAGGTTCTAAAGGAGCAGCACTTACTACTTACATCTCATTAGCCGGACGTCACTTAGTATTGATGCCTAACAACCCACGTGGAGGCGGTGTATCTCGCCGTATTGAGGGCGAGGATCGTGCTGAATTACGTGAAATAATGTCTCAGTTAGATATTCCCCCAGGCATGAGTATTATTGCTCGGACTGCCGGGATAGGCCGTAGCGAAGAAGAATTACAGTGGGATCTAAATTATCTATTGCAACTTTGGCGTGCTATAGAAGATGCATCAAAGAATCAAAATGGCGCATTCCTAATATATCAAGAAAGCAGCTTAGTTACGCGTGCCATACGCGATTACTTTCACCAAGAAATTGGTGAAATCCTGATTGATACCGAAAGCATTCATGAGCAAGCTTATCAGTTTATGAGCCATGTGATGCCTGACAATGTAAGCCGTATCAAATTATATAGCGATGATGTGCCGTTATTTTCTCGTTTCCAGATTGAGCACCAAATTGAGACAGCTTATTCGCGGCAAGTAACGTTGCCTTCTGGCGGTGCTATAGTTATTGATCATACTGAAGCATTAGTATCTGTTGATGTGAATTCTGCTAGGGCTACACGTGGGTCAGATATTGAACAGACGGCTTTAAACACTAATGTAGAAGCTGCAGAAGAAGTTGCGCGTCAATTACGTCTACGTGACCTAGGTGGCCTTGTAGTAATTGATTTTATTGATATGGAAATTACACGTAATCAACGCGAAGTGGAGAGTTGTTTATTAAACGCACTACGTTATGATCGTGCAAGAATTCAAGTTGGAAAAATTTCTCGATTTGGACTATTAGAGTTGTCGCGTCAGCGTTTGCGTCCTTCACTCGGCGAGAGTAACTACATTTCTTGTCCGCGCTGTCATGGAACTGGCCATATCCGTGATACTGATTCTTCTGCACTTCATATTCTTAGGATCATTCAGGAAGAGGCAATGAAAGATAGTACGGCTGCTCTTCATGCACAGGTTCCTGTGGACGTGGCTACATATTTGTTAAATGAGAAACGTGCAGAGATACATGCTATTGAGGCACGATTAAAAGTAAACGTTGTTTTGATTCCAAACGTTCACTTGGAAACTCCTAATTACAATATAGATCGTCTGCGTCATGACCATATTAAGTCAAATGATGCACAGACAAGTTATCAGATGGTAGATAAGCCTGCAGAAGAAGTGAATTTGCCATCGGCAGCACAAGAAACTAAGCCAGTTAGGCAACAAGCAGCAGTGAGGAGCATTACCCCAACACAGCCAGCACCAATACGTGGTAGAAAAGTACAGCCCGGATTGGAGCAAAGTTCGTTCTTAGACAGACTCTTTAGTTGGTTCCAGCCAGCAAAAAAAGAGGAGAAGGTAGTAGAAGAACCAAAACAGACTAGGCAAAAGCCAAAGCGACAAGATCGTGGGCGCCGAAGTCGTGAAGGACGAGAACGCAGCACTAAAAGAACAGGAAATGGTCAGCAAAGACAAGGTTCTCAAGGTGTATCTACAAATGACACTGGAGGCACTTTAACTCAAGGGAAGGAGGCGGCAGGTCAGCGTGCTTCACGAACAGAACAAAAAAGTCAGGCTGAGAAATCTTCTAATAAAAAACAACCACGTTCATCACGTGATGGGAGAGTTAAAACTGAATCTAAGTCTTTGGTTGAAGGTGAACAACTATCGGTTGAAAATAAGGCAGCTCAGGGAGAAGATGGCGGTCGTCCACGTCGTCGTCGTGGTGGAAGGCAACGCGAGAGAAATGAACGTTCGGGCCGTGAAAACCAACAACGTGGAAATGAACATACTTCCGAGCGAGACGGACAGATAAGTAAAGCTGCAGGAATATCTGGTAAGGAAGTTAAGAAGGATAGCCCAGACACTTTACCAAAACAGATTTCTGATGAAACACCCATAGATTCTCCGGCGTCTCAACAGGCTGTTAAGAAATCTGAAGAAGTTAGGCATGCCACTCCTAAGGAGGTCAAGAAGAGCAGCTCAGGCACTTTGCCAAAGCAAACCTCTGATGCGCCATCCATAGATTCTCCAGTATCTCAAAAGACTGTTAAAAAATCTGAAGCAGTTAGGCATACTCCTCCTATTAACGCAGCTATAGATAAGGATAAGTTAATTACAGAAAAAGAATCAGGTGTAACTGAAGTTTTGCCAGACTCAGAGAAACTCTCAGTTTCAGAAAAAACTGAAAAAGAGCCTATAATTTCTCTTGCAATGTCTACTTCATCATCAGAAGTAGAAGAACCAAAAATATCTTCTAAACGTGAGTCTAAAGAGGTTAGTAAGACTACAACATCAAATGATAGTAAACCAGAGGACTTGATCATAAGTAAACTAGTTATGATCGAGACAATACAAGGGGAAAAAACAATTCTAGATAATGCTACAGTTGAGGAGTCAGCGCTACCAAAGCAAAGGAGAGTAAAGTCTAATAAACCGCCTATAGAGGAGAATAAGCCACTAGTGCAAATTGAGACACAAAAATAAAGTAATACTCAGAGTCAAATAAATATAAAGTGGATATTTACTTTCCCTTTATATTTGTAACTAATATTCTACAGACAGTAATGTGCAGATTTTACTCGTTTTTTGTGCTTATTCTGTGAAGTAATCCCTCTCCTGCATCTTCGATCATTTTCAGTACTTTTTCAAAGCCCTGATGCCCGCCAAAATATGGATCAGGTACTTCTTCGTATTCAGGAAATTTTTTACTGTATTGCATTAGCATCCCTAGTTTATAGTTATGCTGTGGAGGGCAGAGTTTATTAAGTATAGCGAAATTATGTTTATCCATTGCCAGAATATAGTGGAAAGTATTGAAGTCTCCGGTATTAAACTGACGAGCACGTAGCCCTTTCATTTCATAGCCCTTCTGTTTCGCTATCTTCTGTGCTCGTCCATCTGGTGATTCGCCAGTATGGTAATCATGTGTGCCTGCTGAATCCACGAGAATTGATTCTGCAAAGCCAGAGACTTTAGCTTGGTGTCTAAATACTGCCTCTGCTGTGGGAGAGCGACAGATATTACCCATACAGACAAATAATACTTTTACCATCTTATTGCACTCTTTGTTATCAATTGCTGAGAACTAGTTACAATTATATAAACACCAGATTATTAGATTCTAGTATGACTCATATATGTTTTATCAAAGCATTAGAACGGTAAAGTAGTTTCTGGTTTAACTTGTAGGATAACCTTGCGGAAATCATCTTGAATTCGTTTTAATGCAATTTGATTGTCAGCCTCAAAGCGTAGTACAACTACTGGTGTAGTATTGGAGGAGCGTGCTAGGCCAAATCCGTCTTTGTATTCTACCCGTAACCCATCAACTGTTACGATCCGTTCTGAATCAGCGAAGCTTGCATTTTTTTGTAGTTGTGCAATTAGTGCATAGTTCTCACCTTCTTCAAGCTTAATTTGGAGTTCTGGTGTATTAATTGAATCAGGAATCGAATTTAGAGTGGCACTACAATCTTCTTGGTGGCTAAGTAATTCTAGTAAACGTGCTCCTGCATAAAGTCCATCGTCAAATCCATACCATCTTTCTTTGAAAAAAATATGACCACTCATTTCACCTGCTAACAGAGCACCCGTTTCTTTCAGTTTTCCCTTTATAAATGAATGGCCGGTTTTCCACATTATTGGTTTGCCACCGTGCGACTCAATCCATGGTGCTAATTTGCGTGTACATTTCACATCAAAAATAATCTGTCCGCCAGGGTTTCTCGATAGTACATCGGCAGCGAATAACATTAGCTGCCTGTCCGGATAAATAATATTGCCATCTTTTGTAACAATACCTAAACGATCTCCATCCCCATCAAATGCAAGCCCTATTTCTGCATCAGTTGTATTGAGTGCATGGATTACATCGCGTAAATTTTCCGGAACAGACGGGTCAGGATGATGATTTGGAAAAGTTCCATCCACTTCACAAAAAATCTCTGTAACCTCACATCCAATCATTCGATAGAGAGTTGGTGCAAAAGCCCCTGCGACACCATTCCCGCAGTCCACTATTATTTTTATGGGACGTTTTAGCGTGATATCACTGGTAATACGTTTTAGATACGTTTCAGTAATATTTTGTTTACTGTAACTACCTTTACCATTGATGAGATCATTCTTTTCAATACGAACACGTAAGTTTTGTATTGATTGGGCTGCTAATGTTTCACCACCTAATACAATTTTCAGACCATTATAGTCTGGTGGATTATGACTACCAGTAACCATTACGCCAGAGTAATTACATAGCTCATGGGCTGCCAGATAAAGCATTGGTGTGGCTACCATTCCAACGTCTAATACGTTAATTCCGCTTTTCTGTAACCCTTCAGCAAGAGAAAATGAGAGCTCAGGTCCGGAAAGTCTGCCATCACGCCCTATCGCTATTGATTTGAGGCCACGAGCTCGTGCCTCAGAGCCAATGGAATGGCCAATAATTTTAATAATATCATTAGTTAAAGTCTTTTCGACAATGCCGCGTATGTCGTAGGCTTTGAAGATTTCATGTGGAAGATTGTTCATAATAGAGTTTGTAATACATTTAGATACAGTGGTACTCAGATTCTGTATGAGTATTTCTGTTAGAGCTACAAATTAATGTATTTTTACTTAAATATAGATAACTAGGTTATGGATGTTCTGTCGATACTTTATCTTTGAGAGTATAAAGTGTACCGCAATAGGGGCATAAAACTTCCCCAGTATCTTCTATAGGTAGGAATACACGAGGATGTGAATTCCATAATTTCATTGACGGTGCCGGACAGTGAAGAGGTAAATCCTCTTTAGTGATTTCTATCCGGCGTTGATTATTATTGAGAGTATGATTTTGCATAGTTTTATCTATTGGACATAATCAAATATACGTAAGCCAATTTGCATGGTTATTAGATTTTCCTTTTACACAATCAAAAAACATAGTTTGTAGCTTTGCTGTGATTGAGCCGCGGCTGCCGTTACCAATAATACGGTTATCAAGCTCACGAATGGGTGTGACTTCTGCAGCAGTACCGGTAAAAAATGCTTCATCTGCACAATACACTTCATCTCGAGTGATACGCTTTTCTATAACAGGAAGGCCTATTTCTTCAGCAAGCTCAATGATAGAAGCACGAGTAATCCCTTCTAAACAAGAGGTCATATCTGGAGTGTATATCTTGTTGTGTTTGATGAGAAAAATATTCTCACCTGATCCTTCTGCGACATAGCCATTCACATCTAATAGAAGTGCTTCATCATAGCCATCATGTATTACCTCTTGATGAGCAAGCATAGAATTGGCGTAGGTAGTGACTGATTTAGCTCGGCACATGTTGACATTGACATGGTGGCGTGAGAATGAAGAAGTTTTGACCCGAATACCTTTCTCAAGCCCTTCTGTACCTAGGTATGTTCCCCATGGCCAAGCTGCGATAGCCACATGCACCGAGAGTTTCTTAGCAGAAATTCCCATGTCTTCAGAACCGTAGAAGACAATAGGACGAATGTAGCATGATTCCAATTTATTTTGTTTTACCACTTCAAGTTGGGCCTTCATTAAAGTGCTCTTATCGAATGGTATTTTCATCATAAAAATATGGGCGGAATTGAATAATCTGTCAGTATGTTCCGAAAGACGGAAGATGGCAGCACCTTGGTCAGTTTGGTAAGCACGTACACCTTCAAATACCCCCATACCATAGTGTAGAGTATGAGTAAGTACATGTGTTGTGGCATTACGCCAAGGAACCATTTCGCCATCATTCCAAATTATGCCGTCTCTATCGGCCATTGACATTAACGAATCTCCAGAAATTATTTGAAAGATATATTCTAACTCATTTTTTATAAAGGAATGAAATCATGGAGAGTCTATCTAACCAATCTTAACTTTTTATATTTTATTCAGGTAATAGAGGACTTATATACATATGATTATTGTGCATAATATATAAGTGATAGACTAAAGTTTGCTCAATGTTTGTCGTTGTAAATATAGATAAAACAGATAGAAATAAGCCCATATCACAATATGTATTTCAGGGTTTAACCAAAGATATCATTCAAAGATCATCGACACCTATTTTTGTGAGAACTTATAGCTTACAGTGAACTTTTAATTGTAGTATTCGGAGAGCTTAATGGGTAGTGAGAGTAAAGGGCTAGCTAAGGCTATAGAAACAAGAGCCTATATAACATCCGATACAGATGAAACAAAGCTCAAGAAAGATTTGCTAATTCTTACTTGTGGGTTGATGAATCTTGGTGTCGTAGGGTGGCTAGCTATTTATTGGGCTATGGGTATTGAGTTTTCTACAACGGTACCTTTGTGTTATCAGGTCATTTCTGTTGCGTCTCTTGCTATTTTTCTTATAACTCGTAATTTTGATGTTTTTCGTATTATACAGTTGAGTCTGTTCTTATTTGCTCCATTTGTTATGCAATGGAGCATAGGTAATTATGTCACTTCTAGTGGTGTGGCACTGTGGGCATTCTTGGCACCATTAGGGGCCATGTTTCTTTACGGTTATCGTGCATCAGTCCCTTGGTTTGCTGCTTATATTGTTCTAAACGCATTATCTGGGTTTTTTGACTATTATCTGATGACAGGTGTAGAGAGTGGAGTTCCTCTCCAGACTATAGCGGTATTCTTTAGTCTTAATTTTGTTGTTGTTTCCACTATTATATTCTTGTTAGTTCGATATTTCGTACGAGAACAGGACATTATCAAAAAACATTTGGATGAAGAGCATTCATTACTGTTATTGGAGCAGCAGAAATCCGAGCGTTTATTACTTAATATGTTGCCTGCACACATAACAAAGCGACTCAAGCAGGAATCGACTACGATTGCAGATGGTCATGCTGACATAACAGTAGTATTTGCTGACATCATAAATTTTACGTGTCTAACTGAAGAAATGTCACCACAGCAAATGGTTGTTTTGCTGAATAAAGTATTTTCTAGTTTTGATTCCTTAGTTGAAAAATACAATCTTGAGAAAATTAAGACAATTGGTGATGCATACATGGCAGCAGGAGGGCTAATTAATGTGCATTCGGATTATGTTTCTGCTATGGCAGATATGACTTTAGAGATGACAAAATTAATTACAGAAAAATCTGAATTCAAGAAATATAACTTAGGTCTTCACATAGGAATTAGTACTGGACCACTTGTGGGTGGAGTTATTGGTACTAAACGTCTTGTATATGATTTATGGGGCGATACCGTAAATATTGCTAGTCGCTTATCCACTTATGGTGTTTCTGGCAAAATCCAGGTCGATACTACTACTTATAACCGGTTACGCAATCACTATCAATTTGACGGGCCACATAAGGTCATGGTCAAAGGCAAAGGTGAAATAACAATGTATTTGCTTAAAGGGCGTAAAGTAGAGAAGTAAGTCTTTTGTTAGTAGTAGAGTGTGCTATACACCAAATATTTTTCCCCATAATTGAAGTACTGATGTATGGGCTTTGTCTAGATAACTGAGCTTAATCCGAGCATATTTTTGCTGCTCATTTTGTATTGGTTGATTATCTGATTTTGTTGAATCAGTATTTAATCTTAGTCGGTGCTGTATGCGTCGAAACTCTCTGTATGCTTTTGGTAATGCTTCAGCATCTGATTTAGATATAAGCCCAAGTTCTCCAGAAAGTTTAAGTAATCCAATGTTGCCAATATTATTTGTAAGTTCTGGGTACTTGTGTGCATAGCCAAGAACCAAGTACTGCACTATAAATTCAACATCAATTATTCCTCCTCGGTCATGTTTAATATCAAATAATTTAGTTGGATTGGGATGGCTGTCAAGCATTTTTTGGCGCATGATTAAGACCTCCTTTTTAAGGTTTGCCAAATCACGTTGCTGACATAAGACTTCCTTACGAATTTTCTCAAATTCTTCTCCTACATGGGGGTTTCCTGCTACAAAACGTGCACGAGTTAGTGCTTGATGCTCCCATACCCAAGCCTGTTGTTTTTGATATTCTCTAAAGGCTTCAATAGAACTTACTAGTAGGCCACTTATTCCATTAGGACGTAAACGTAAGTCTGTTTTATACAATAGTCCTGCTGAAGTATAGCTAGTAAGCCAGGAATTAATTCGTTTGCCTAGTTTCGCATAAATTTTTGATGCATCAGGATGAGTGTCGTCGTAAAGAAAAATAATATCAAGATCGGATACATAACCAAGCTCTTTTCCACCTAATTTTCCGTATCCAATAATAGCAAAGGCAGGATCATCCTGATATTTGTTAATTAACCCTGACCAGGCTAAGCCTAAAACTATATCAAGTATTAAATCTGCAAGACTTGTTAGATGATCGCTCAAAGTTTCCAAAGGTAATAACTCCTCCAGATCTTTGGCAAGCAATTGAAATATCTTTGAATGATGAAAGTGTCTCAGAACATCCATTTGATGTTCTGTGTCATTCTCGTTTGTTTTATTAGCATTTTTTAATAGTTGTAATAATTCTATTTTAGAAATGGACCAATCAATTTTACTTTGTAGGTCTGTCGCATTAAGTAGTTCGTCCAAGAGAATTGGATGATTCGTTAAATACTCGCAAGCCCATTGACTAACACTAACTAATTTGGCTATTCGTTCCAGTGCTTGAGGATGCTCCTGTAGTAATGAGAGGTAAGATGCGCGTCCACTGATACTCTCTAGTAATTGTAAAATACGTTCTAAAGTTGTGTCTGCAGGTGGAAACTTAACAGAAGCCTCGATTAAGATAGGAATCAACATATTGATTCTTTTTCTACTTGAATTTGGTAGCTGTCTGTATCGAGTACTGTTACGGAATTTTTGTAAATAAACTAGAATCTTATCTGGATTAGGAAACCCCATATTTCCAAATTGTGCAATGGTAGCTACAGTCTCTTCTTCATTTTCAGCTTGGTCGCTCCAAAGCCATGTAAGTGTATTATGTGCTTCTGACTTATTTGGATTAGTAAAGACTTGTTCAAAGTGCCGGGTTACATTGATTCGATGGGTATCAAGCTTTTGTAGAAAATGATCGTAATTTGTGAAGCCCATTGCGCATGTAATTAAGTTCTGATCTGCCGAGTTATTTGGTAATGTTTGGGTTTGCTGGTCATCCAGATATTGTAGGCGATGCTCTAGATTACGTAAGAAGATATAGGCGTTTGTAAGCTCTGTAACAGTATTTACATCCAGCTTTTTTTTCTCACGTAGATATCTTAAAACAGCAAGTGTTGGGCGGATACGTAGTTCTGTATTACGGCCACCACGTATTAATTGAAATACTTGAGCAATAAACTCAATTTCACGAATACCGCCTGGTCCAAGCTTAATATCATTGTGTATTTCTCGGCGACTCACCTCTTGCCGGATTTGTGAATGCATTTCACGCATAGACTCATAGGCGCCAAAATCTAGATATTTTCGGAATATAAAGGGCTGTATTATTTGGTCTTGAAGAGTCAGTTTTATAGTGTCTGAACCCACTAGTATCCGGCTTTTAATCCAGGCATAGCGTTCCCACTCACGCCCCTGAGTAACAAGATATTCTTCCAACATTGCAAAACTCATTACTAAAGGGCCACTCTCACCATAGGGACGTAGACGCATGTCAACACGAAACACATATCCATTAGCAGTAATATTATTGAGACTTGCAATTAATTTTCGCCCAAGTCGTGCAAAAAAATCATTATTTGAAATGGAATTCTTTCCATTGGTTTCACCATCTTCTGGATAACAAAATATTAGATCAACATCTGATGATACATTAAGTTCGCCTCCACCTAGCTTACCCATCGCGATTACCAGCATCTCCTGATTGGTTCCAGAAATATTTCCAATAGGCACTCCATACTCTTCTGGCATGGCAAACCAATTTTGGTGACACTGTAGTGAATAACGAATAGTAACTTCAGCCAAATTAGTCATGCATGCCATAACTTCAGAAAGATCAGCTAGCCCACTAAGATCTCTTGCTGCTAGATGTAGCATTACACGCTTTCGTAGATTTCGGAGGGCGTTATAGAGAGCATCCTTATCATTAACAGCATTTGGAAAAGTATTCAGATATGCTTGCATTTGTTTTTTCTGAAACGGATGCTGAATCTTATCTATAAGTTCCGCCCATAAATCAGGTTCACTTTCCAATATACGTTGCGCATAGCGACTAGAAGTTAGGCTAGAACGGATACTCTCTTCAGTAAAATTATTGGTTGGATGCATTGTTGAGGATTCAGGGTTACAATAAATTTCTCTAAACTGGTTATTTAATTAGTGTCAATATAATATGTTTGAAGTCTTTTTAAAGAAACGTATTATCGTATCAGATAGGTATAACCATATTTTATCAATCAGGCTAGGTCTTGAAACATATTTTGGTATTTTCTGTCTAGGCAGAGTAGAGCGTACCTTCCTGGCGGCAAAACTGGAACAATTTATTGAACTTGTCAGCAATTTTACCTCTTGTACAGCGTAGCGGCTTTTTGTTCCGATTTCTAGCGTGGTGTCTGCTTGTCTTGGTGGCTGTTATCGGATTGTCACATCTGATTTTGAGGTATTGGCTACTGCCTGACATTGAACGTTATCGGACTGACATTGCTTATGCAATTTCTCAGGCTGCTGGACAGCACGTGACAATAGACTCAATTAGTGCGCATTGGGATGGTTTGCATCCTCATTTGATACTACGCAAGGTAAAGGTGCATGATAATGAAGGTAAGCCTGCATTGATGCTAAACAGACTGGAGAGTATTCCAGCATGGCGCTCATTATTATTTGGTGAATTACGCTTTCATGAAATTAAGATTGATCAGCCTAACCTTACTGTTTATCGTGATTCCAATGGTGTTTTACATGTTGCTGGCATTGCGCTTGACAGGGATCAGGCGGCAAGTCAAAGTGGTTTTCTGAACTGGTTGCTTTATCAGAGCCGTGTCGATGTTGTAAATGCGCATATATTTTGGAAAGATGAGAAATATGATGCGCCGTTATTAGAATTTAAGGCGGTCAGTTTGCATTTGGAAAATAATAGTAATCATCATCGTTTTGGTCTGCGTGCTATTCCTCCAGCCAAGCTTGCTTCACCTCTTGATATCCGTGGAGATTTTACTGGGAATCAACTGAATATACCCGAACAATGGCAAGGACAATTATTCGTCAAATTATATTATGCAGATATTGCTGCTTGGCAATCCTGGTTCCCGGTTTTAGAGACAACTGAGATCAATCGTGGTGCCGGAGCGATTCGGATGTGGATCAATATTGATAAAGGGGATATAGAACGCCTGACAGCAGATGTACGTCTAAAAAATGTTAAAACACGCTTAACACATAAATTACCAGAGCTAGATCTTGTATCTCTTCAGGGCAGGGTGGGATGGAAAAAGATAAGTAATAAGGCTGGCAAAGGCTCCGAATTATTTGCTCACCAGTTAGGGGCTTCAATTCGTGGAGAACGCATATTAAAACCGGCAGATTTTTTACTACAAGATATTTTGGCTCATGACGGGGGGCAACAAAGTGGAAAACTGAGTGTAAAGAGGTTAGACCTTGAGACCCTAGGAGAGTTGATGGAATATCTTCCTATAGATGGATCTATACGTGACCAATTTAATAAGCTGTTACCACATGGCGAGATTCATAGTATGCAAGCGAAATGGGGTGGTGTGTGGTCGAATCCTGTAAATTTAAGTATGAAAGGGAAGTTTAATAATATAGGAATGAATAGTTTTGGGTCACTACCAGAATTTAGAGGCATCAGCGGAAATATAGATACAAATGAGAAAGGTGGGAAACTAAATATTGATTCACAAAAGGTTAGTATTAACCTGCCTGATCTATTCCAGAAGACAATGTTATTTGATACGTTTACCGGCAGTATTAGTTGGGTCCCTTTGAATGATAATGACACAATTAAAATTAAATTTAATAATATTTCATTTGGAAATAGTCATGCTTCTGGTGGTGTTCATGGTACTTACCACACTGAGCATGATGGTCCCGGTGAAATTGATTTAGTAGGATTTCTGACGCGCGGAGACGCGAGTTTTGTAGGATACTATTTACCAATTTTAGATAAATTTCCTCATGAATGGCTTAGTAAGTCGATAATTTCTGGCGAGATAAGTGATGTGAAATTTCGACTTAAAGGACATTTAGCTTCATTTCCTTTCAGGAATAATAAACATGGTATTTTCCAAATAAGTATGAAAGCTACGAATGGGGTGCTAGATTACGTTTCAGGTTGGCCAAAGATAGAAGGTATACATGCAAGTCTATTATTTCAGGGCAGCTCTATGGAAATTAATGCTTCACGGGCTTCAATGTTAGGTACTAACTTAAGCAACGTTAAAGTACAGATCGATGACATGATGGTGCCAGACGTTAGGCTACAAATTAATGGTGTGGCTTCAGGGGCTACAAAGCAGTTTCTAAAGTTTTCTGCTGATCATGTAGTCGATATGTTTACTCCTGATGTAATTGATAATCTCAATATTACTGGGAATGGTGAATTACTGCTAAATTTGTCTATTCCTTTACCATTTTCTAATGGTATCAAGGTGACCGGTAATTATCAGTTTAATAATAATAGGATCGATCCTGGCCTGCATATGCCTAATTTAGAAAAAATAAATGGTGTTCTTAGTTTCACTGAATCTACTATTGAAACAGAGAAAATAAGAGCCCAGATACTTGGGGGCGCGGTATCAATCAACTCTACCGTTGTACAGAATGGTGGTATAAACCTTACTGCCGTTGGTAAAATCAATCTTGATAACCTACTCCAATTTAATCAAGGTAAACCTACTAACGCCGCACGTTTTTGGACAAAATACATACACGGAAGTACTGATTGGAGTGCTGTTGTTAAAATTCAAGATAAGACTGGTGATAAGGGAGCTAACGTCTTAATTAAATCCTCGTTACAGGGGCTTGTTTCAGATTTTCCAGAGCCTTTCTCAAAAAATTCTACTGATATAGTTCCATTAAGAATAGAAAAGAATATTATCGATCTGAAGCAGAGTTTCATGAAAATGAATTATGGGAAACAAGTTTCAGCAAAAATTGTATTATCTAATGATGAGTTAGGCAAATATCATGCAGAGCAAGGTTTAATTTTGGTTGGCTCTAGCTCTGCCAAATTACCTAGGTCAGGCATGTTGCTAGCAGGTGAATTACCAAAGCTACAATTGGATAAATGGCGTGATCTATTCGATCAATTCAACTCTTTTAAGAAACCTGGTGAAGGAAGTAAGATTAATTTAGGCCTATCTAGAATTGACTTGCATATTGGAGTACTTGATCTTTTTGGTAGGCGCTTTAATGGTTTGACATTAAATGCTAATTTGAGAGATAGAGACTGGTATTCCACACTCTTAAGTAAAGAAATTTCCGGTAAGGTTAATTGGTCCCCACAAAATCAGGGTAAGGTGGTCGGACGATTTAAAAAGTTAACTGTACCTGCTATTTACCCAATTGAGTCACCAGTAGTTAAAAAACAGCAGGTTGTAAGGGACTTGCCTACACTTGATATATTAGTTGAAAAGTTTGTTATCAGTAAGAAGAACCTCGGTAAACTTGAATTAATTGCAATGCAAAAAGAGGAAGGATGGAGTATCGAGGAGTTATATATAGCCAATCAAGACAGCTCGTTTATTGCAGATGGAATATGGAAAAATCGTTCTGTTGCCCCACGTATGGATATGAATATTAAACTGGAAGCGAGTGATCTTAACAAGTTTTTAACACGCTTTGGTTATCCAGATCGAATTAAACGTGGAAGAGGGAGTATTGATGGTGATTTGTCGTGGCTAGGAGGGCCCCAGGCAATAAGTTATAAAACGCTATCTGGTAAAGTTAAGATACAGGCACGGAATGGACAGTTTCCTAAATTCGAGTTAGGTATTGGAAAATTATTTGGTATATTTGATCTGAAAGCTCTACCAAGGAGGGTGATTTTAGATTTCAGGGATGTGTATGCTGACGGATTTGGTTTTGACAAGATTTCTGGGAGTGCTAGTATCATTGAAGGCATAATGAGTACAGATAACCTCAGAATTGGAGGTCCTGCCGCTGATGTAAAAATGAATGGAGAAGTAAATTTGTTCTCAGAGACATATAAGCTTCGTTTTATGGTCACCCCTTCATTAGGATTAGCGACTCCTGTGGTTGATATAGCAACGATAATTGTTAATAAGGCCCAAAAAGGTTCAATTAAACCTCATGAATATAATATTACAGGTACTTGGGAAGATCCGATTGTAACCAGATTACATTAAAATTTTGGTGGTACAAAGTAAATAAATTGAAGTTTAATTACTGAGTCTAATGTCTAAAAATTTAACACACGCTAAATTTAATTCTAGAGAAACGCTTGAAAAAGAAGTTTGTATGGCGGCTATCCAAATGACAACCGGGCCAGATGTATCTGCAAATTTGAAAGAAGCTGCAAGGTTGATTGACATAGCTGCGACTAAAGGAGCAAAACTGATAGTGCTACCAGAATACTTTTGTATTATGGGTATGAAAGATGCTGATAAGGTAGCAGTGCGTGAAGAAGTTGGTAGTGGGCCAATACAGGAGTTTTTAGGCAAAACTGCAAAATCCTATGGTATATGGCTCATAGGTGGTTCGGTGCCATTAGTATCTACCAAACCTAATAAAGTAAGAAATAGTTGTCTCGTATATGATGATTCTGGTATGCAGGTTTCTCGTTACGACAAAATACACCTATTTAGTTTTGAGTATGGTCAAGAGTATTATGCAGAAGAAAAGACTATTGAGGCTGGGAATAAAGTAGTTACATTTGAGTCGCCGTTTGGCCGTATTGGTCTTTCTATATGTTACGACTTACGTTTTCCAGAGTTATATCGGTCCATGGGAGAGGTAGATATAATTCTTGTACCATCAGCTTTTACAGCAACTACTGGAAAGGCTCATTGGGAAACCTTGATTCGTGCCCGAGCTATAGAAAATTTAGCATATATAATTGCACCGGCACAGAGTGGCTGCCATATTAATGGTTATAAAACTTATGGTGAGAGTATGATTGTCGATCCTTGGGGGGTAGTAATTGACCATTTGCCAGAAGGGCCTGGAGTAGTCTTAGCAAATATAAGCCAAGGCTACCAGACAAAGTTACGAAATAGTTTGCCTGCACTAAAACATCGTATGCCGCATCTCTGCTAGACTAAACTTTTGTCGTTAATACTAATACTGTTCCTTTATTTATAGAGAAGAAATGAATACAGACACCACAATTAAAGAACCTACCTCTGGATCATCTGATCTTTTTAGTATGGCAGATCGTTGTTTATTAACACCTTACGAAATAGATATAGACAGATTGCAACAGGTGTTCAAACAAATACTTACCCATCAAATAGATAGTGCGGATCTATATTTCCAATATAGTCGATCTGAAGGTTGGGTGCTGGAGGAAGGTATAGTTAAGTCAGGTCACTTCAACATAGATCAGGGGGTTGGTGTAAGAGCATTAAGCGGAGAAAAAACTGCATTTGCTTACTCTGATGACATAAGCATGCCGGCACTTACTTCAGCAGCACAGGCTACACGTGCCATTGCAAGGCAGGGAGTATCGCATTCAGTACAGGCAGTGAAGCGTAGCGTTGGAAGGGAATTGTATATGCCTCATGATCCAATTTCTTTTCTAAAGGATACTGACAAGGTGAAACTATTGGAAAAGCTAGAGGCTTATGCTAGATCGATTGATAATCGAGTTATCCAGGTAATAGCTTCTCTTGCAGGGGAATATGAAGTGATACTAGTGGCACGTAGTGATGGGCTATTAGCTGCAGATGTCAGACCATTAGTGCGAGTTTCACTACAGGTAATTGTTGAGGAAAAAGGTCATCGTGAACAAGGTGTGGCGGGTGGAGGTGGACGATTTAATTACGACTACTTTACAGATGACGTATTACGTGAATATGCAGAAAAAGCAGTTCATCAGGCACTTGTAAATTTGAATGCAGAGCCTGCTCCAGCCGGTACTATGACAGTAGTACTTGGTTCTGGCTGGCCGGGAATATTGTTGCACGAGGCTATAGGTCATGGCCTTGAGGCTGATTTTAATCGTAAGGGTAGTTCTGCTTTTTCTGGACGTATTGGTGAGCGTGTAGCGGCTGAAGGTGTAACTGTGGTAGATGATGGTACGATTGCCCGACGACGTGGGTCATTGAACATTGATGACGAAGGTAACTCAACTCAATGTACTACTTTGATCGAGAATGGTGTGCTCAAGGGGTATTTGCAAGATAGTTTAAATGCACGTTTAATGAATTCTTCTGTAACTGGCAATGGTAGGCGTGAATCATTTGCTCATATACCTATGCCACGCATGACTAATACCTATATGCTCAATGGTAAAAGTAGTCCTGAAGATATTATTTCTTCGGTAAAACATGGTTTGTATGCAGTTAATTTTGGTGGCGGACAGGTAGATATTACTAGTGGAAAGTTCGTTTTTTCTGCTGCAGAAGCTTACATGATTGAAGATGGGAAAATTTCTTATCCAGTAAAAGGTGCCACCCTTATTGGAAATGGACCTGATGTGCTTAAACGTGTTGCTATGATTGGTGATGATATGTCTCTTGACCCAGGAGTTGGCACTTGTGGTAAAGAAGGTCAGAGTGTGCCGGTAGGTGTAGGTCAGCCAACATTAAGAATAGATGGATTGACTGTAGGGGGGACTGTGTAATTTTAGTTTTATTAACAGATTCTTATTATTTAATTTTTGCTTGTTTAGATTACATTTATAATTTTAGTGCCTACTATTCTGTCATATAGAAACTGACCTTCACGATCAAAAAGTGCCCAGATTATTCCACACCCAAAAAAAGATATACTAGTTATAGCAAAAAAATAGCGTGCGATTGCCTGCCATATGCTTATTCCTTCCCCACTAGCACTAACTACCCGTATTTTCCAGGTTTGCATTGCCAGGGTCTGGCCACCATGAGTCCAGAACCAGATTAAATAAACACCAGCCACACTTAACATATAAAGCTGAAAAATTGGCCTAAAGTAAGGGGATTCCGTGTCATTGTAAATAAGGTGGAATATAAAGCCTGCAATAAATAATACTGCGATCAAGAGTAAGAACTCGTAAGTCATACAGAGTATGCGACGCCAGAACCCGGGAGTTGTGATATCGATTGTTTTGGGGGCAATCATTTAAAATACGATTTTCTCACAGGACGGAAGTCATTATCTGTTTCTTTGAAATGCCAGATAAGAACGAATAGCCATGAGTGAGGAGCGGGCAATTATAGTCAGATAGAATTACTTTGAGTGTTTTCTTTTCAATCTGGATGATTTTTTATATTTTTTCTTAATTTTTTCCTTAATTTCATGTCGCTTTTCTGGAGGTAGATTTTTTATTTTTTTGTATTTCTTCCTTGCTTGTTTTCTTTGATCGGGGGTAAGTGAATCCCAATCACGAAATTTTGTTTGTATTCGCTGCTGCTCCAATGGGGTCATGTTTGGATAGCGCTTAGTGATCCCAAGCCACTTTTGCTTCTTAGCAGGGTTCATTCTGTCCCAATCTTTAGCAAGTGGTGCCAGGATTTGTTTTTCCTGAGAACTTAATCCTGCCCAAGATTGGTCTGTTTCAGACTGCGCGTAAATTGGTAGTGAGAGGAATAACCAAAATGCTACTGTTAGGAGTCTAGCCATACATCGAAATCATTATCTAGATAAGCATTAATTGGTAGGTCATCGGCAAGCAATAATATATCAATTTCATCATTTTCGTCACTATACTGAAAAGACTGCCAGTAAGTATAACTTACCAAAACTAGTAGTAGCGCAACAAGTGGGATTATATTTTTAATGTTAAAGTATGAAGAGTGTGTTTTACCTATATTAGGGCTATCTCCGGCAGTTGCTAGTGTTGTTTCACACTCGCGATAATTTTCAATTGAAGCTTTCCGTCCAGATTGTAGACGAGTTAATATACTCTGGTCGATATTGTCCAGACTGTTGTTTAATAACTGCGCGACTTTTTTTCCTAATTCAGATTCATTCATAATTCTATTCCATTTTTCTTCAGTATAGCAGCAAGCGCATGAGTTGCGCGAGAGCAGTGAGTCTTAACGCTACCCTCCGAGCATCCCATTATGGTTGCGGTTTCAGTGACATCCATCTCCTCCCAGTAACGTAACAAAAAAGCTTCACGTTGACGTGCAGGTAAAGTTTCAATTGATTTTTCAATAATATCAATTAATTGGGACTGTTCCAACCGTTCATGTGAGCCACTGCTTAGGCCTGATTCTTTTTTTATCGGCAGAGTTTCCAGGAAATCGTAGTCTTCATTCTTATTTTCTTGATTCTTTGATGTAAAAGATGAAAAAAGTGTAGTCCATAATGAGCGAGTTTTTTGCCGACGGAAGTAATCATAAGTTGTATTTTGCACAATACGTTGAAATAGAAGAGGGAGCTCACTCAAAGGTTTCGCAGCATAGTTTTCTACAAGTTTCATCATGGAGTCTTGGACGATATCTAATGCTACATGTTCGTCACGCACCGCATATAGAGCCTTTTTATAGGCGCGTTGCTCAGATTCTGCTAAAAATTTGGAAAATTCCTCTTGGGTAGCCAGGTGGTTTACCTTTAGGTTTTATGGGAGTAATTTGATTTAAGCTTTTAATAATAGCAAATTCTTTTGGTTTGCTGGTACAGTTCGTAGAAGAATTAGTAAGGATTAAGAATATGCTAGAAAAGATTATATGGTTCAGTAGGTTATCAGTAACCTATATTTGATGACTAGCAAATATCTTTAAACGATTAAGAGGCATTTATTAAAATAAGGTATTGATTTTTATTAATAATAGCTAAAACTAGCTAATCTTTATGTGTAGATTCAAATATAGTGGTAAACTCCTAAAGTGGGATGCGACTCATTCTTAGTTAGATTTACGATTTCTAAAAGTTGCTGCTTATTTAATAAGCAATAAATATAAATTTGGTAATTAGATCAGAATTAGCGAAATTAAGAACGTAGTTCAAATGGGACAAATTGACACGCGACAATCTGTCACTTCCTAATAATCCTACCTCACTGTTATGTTTAGTTGTTAAGCATAGGCCTATTCTCTGGTTTAAAGTTATAGCAAATAACATAAAGATATTAGATCTAGGAAGAAATTAGTAATGAGATATATATTTCTTGTACTGTTACTGACTTTCTCAACTACTGCTGGTTCGGTAGAAAGAGTGCATTCTTTTATTCCAGGTAGCATGGAGAAAATTCTTTCAACGCGTGAGGGCAAACCTTTTATTCTTGTTTTTTGGTCTTTGGACTGTCAATACTGTCCAACCGAATTAAAAATGTTAAGTAAGCTTAAACGTCAATATACTGATAAATTAGATATTATTTTAGTTGCTACTGATACAGTAGATGATGTGCCCCAGCTTATTTCTAGAGCAAAAAGTTATGGAATTCATGAGGCAGAGCAATGGGTTTTTGCAAGTTCTATACCAGAGCGTTTACGTTTTGAGGTTGACAAACGTTGGTATGGTGAAGTGCCTCGAACCCATTTTTATGACCGGGCACATAAACGAGTAGTCAAAACAGGTTTAGTTGATCAGAAGCTTGTTGAAAGTTGGTTGGCTCACAATAATGAAACAGAATCAGAGCGGTATTAGAAATGGTAATTAGGTACAATCCCGTGTTTTTACCAGGTATGCTTTTTGTAATAGGGTTTCATGGAGCATTACTTTACGTGTTATGGAATCAACGAGTGATCCCTCCTCCCGAACAAGTTGCTAAGATTTTTGTAAATTTTATAGCGGCACCAAAAGTTGAAGAGGTACATAAAGTTGATTTGCCTTTGCTACCTGAAAAGCCAAAGATTAAGCCAAAGCCAAAGCCAAAGCCGAAACCAAAGCCTAAGTCTAAACCTAAGAAATTAGTAAAGATACAGCAGCCACAGAAGATTGTACCGGCAGAGCCAGTTGAACCTATTATATCTGAGGAAGAGGTGATTACACCTCCCTCTCCTCCGGTAGTAGAAGCATCAGTACCAGAACCAAAACCAAAACCAAAACCAAAACCTGTATCGGTACCAGCTGGGCCCGTTACTCTGACAACTGAGTTATCAGTTACTTGTCCGGAATTATCTCCACCAACTTATCCGTCACTTTCACGGCGGCTTGGTGAGGAAGGTAAGTTAGTATTGCGGGTAGAATTAGATGAAAAGGGTCACGTGAGCACTGCCAGTGTAGTGGAGAGTAGTAGTTACATACGTCTTGATGAAGCTGCATTGAAAGTGGTAAAGACTTGGCGCTGTAACCCTGCGCTACATAACGGAAAGCCTGTCAGGGCTGTTGCATTACAACCTTTTAATTTTGTACTACAAGGGCATTAATATCATGGAACAAGGACTAGGTTTTTCTCATTTTCTTACCCAAATTGATGGTGTTGGCATCAGCGTACTTGTATTGTTGCTTTCACTTTCTGTAGCAAGTTGGTATCTTATTCTCACAAAAAGTATTACTAATTTTTTAGAGGGAAGACGGACAGAAGTTTTTCTAAAGCGTTTCTGGAATGCCGATTCGTTACAAGAGGTCAATACTACTTTAAGTAGTGGCTCAACTAATAACGCTTTTGCTCACCTCGCACGGTTAGCATTGGATGCTGCAGTTGATTCAGAAAAACATGGTTTGCAAAAACTCGCTGCAGCAGGTGGTGCGAGTGAATTTATAACTCGTGTATTGCGAAACGGTATTGACCAGGAGGCAACCAGAGTAGAAAACGGACTAACAATTATTGCTTCAGCTGGTTCTGCAGCACCATATATAGGTTTATTTGGTACAGTCTGGGGTATCTATCATGCACTGGTACAGATTGGTCTTTCTGGCCAGGGTACGCTAGATAAAGTGGCTGGGCCAGTAGGAGAGGCTCTTATCATGACTGCATTGGGGTTAGCCGTAGCAATTCCAGCAGTCTTGGCATATAACGCATTTGTGCGTCGTAATCGTATATGGCTGGCACGCCTTGATGCATTCGCGCATGATCTTTTTGCATTAATTTCAGTTGGTGCTAAAACTAATAGTTCTGCAGGTGAAGTGCGCTCGTTACGTGTTGTACCTACAGTTGAAGGGGGCAAGTAATGGCATTTGGCAGCATGGATAGTAGTGGAAGCCAGGCGCCAATGTCTGAGATTAATGTCGTGCCGCTGGTAGATGTAATGTTGGTTTTATTGGTAATCTTCATTATTACTGCGCCATTACTTACGCATTCCGTCAAGGTAGACCTGCCTAAAGCGTCGAGTAGCCCAAACATTACAAAACCAGAACATATTGAGCTTGGAATTAAGAATGATAAAAGTATTTTTTGGAATGGTGAGCCAATAGCACTTACGCAGTTAACGTCACGTTTTTCTGAGAAGATAAAACAGGAGCCTAAAACAGAGCTACATATACGTGCTGATGGCCAGGTTCCTTATGAACATGTTGCACAAGTTATGTCAATCGCTTCTAAAGCTGGACTAACACGTATTGGATTTGTCACAGATCCATCTCAAGTGAAGCGCCCCTGAAACAATTCATATTTAGTGGGTAAAATAATAGTTATATTAGTACCTGCTTTAGCCATTTACGTATATCAGCAATTTCTTCATTACAAACTGTATGTTCCATTTGATACAATTTCCACTTAACACTATAGCCTAATTCAAGTAATTTCTGCTTTGATAATATGGCCAATTCTAGTGGTATAACGGGGTCGTTATGACCATGTGCCATAAAAATTTGAGTGATTGTCTTGGGTCGATGTGCATCAGTATTAAGTGTTTTTGACAGTGGTAGATAACTTGACAGCACTAAGATGCCAGCAAGTTTATCTGGATAATGTAGGCCAGCTTGAAGTGCTATTGCTCCTCCTTGCGAGAAGCCTGCCAAAATAATATTTTCTGGTTTGATACCATTTTGTTTTTCTTTACTAATTAGTTTTTCAACTACAGACTGTGAAGCACATATTCCGGTTGCATCTTCATCACTACTCAAATTTTGATCAGTTATGTCATACCATGCACGCATTATTGCTCCACCATTAATACTAACTGGCCGAAACGGAGCATGAGGGAATACGAAGCGAATGCGAATAGATTGCAAATTAAGCTCTTGTACGATGGGAACAAAATCGTTTCCATCAGCACCTAGGCCGTGCATCCAAATAATAGTGTGAGTTGGCTGGTCCGCAGTTTCAATTACGATGCTGGGTAATAGATCGGTCGTTATGTTGGTCATATATATAATGAAAATAACTGGATGAATAGTGAATCTATGATAGGTAGATCAAAGCTATATTGATTCGAAAATATTGATTAATTTTGATCTGTTATTTTATAACCACATCATTCTGTTCAGTAGTTTTTGGAATATTTATTTGTAGCTCATGAAATAAGGCACGAAAACTTTTAGGTGGCTTGCCAGATAACATCTCTTTATGAACGTTTCGCGTGAGTGTTCTTATACGTTGTAGATCAGCATCGGGGTATTGTTGTGCAAATTCAGCAAAAGCATTTTTTTCATTTAATAAACAGTTTCTCCAACGTTCTATTTGATGTATCCATGCAGTATGTTGTCTAGATATACCGTCCCAGGCAGATAATTTTTTCTTAATCGAGCCCATATTTATATCACGCATCAGTTTGCCTATAAATTGCGTTTGTCGACGACGTGCTCCATGTTTACGTATTTGCTTTGTTTCAATTATTGCTTCAAATAGTGTATCTGGTAAGGAGAGTTCTTTTAATTGCTTAGGATTAAGCTCGATTAATCGTTCGCCAATCTTCTGTAAGGCATGCATCTCCTGCTTAACGCGGGTTTTACTAATCGTAGTATCTTGTTTTAAGTCATTAGACTGTTGTACATTCTGCATGATTGTTACCTGTTCATTTTAAGCTTCAGAAGCTGCTATCATAGCGTTCTTTGGATTTAAATCCCATTTGTACTTACCTAAAAATAAATTTCAAGGTATACAAAGGGTATTACGATCAAATTTTTTGATAGAACTGATTTTTTTTAAATTATATTCGATAGGCGATATTGTTATGCACTCTCCAAGTTTCTCTTATCAAGCTGATAATCTCAAGCAGATAGCACACGATATTTTGCGCTGTGCAAAAAAAGGTGGAGCAAGTAGCTGTGAAGCTGATGTTTTAGAAGGCTTTGGCCAAAATGTTACAGTACGCAAAAGCGAGGTGGAGACTATTGAATATAACCGTGATAAAGGGTTGTCAGTGACAGTTTATATGGGTCACAAACGTGGTTATGCTAGTACTTCTGACTTTTCGAAGAAGGCGGTGAATGATGCTGTAGCTGCCGCGCTTTCTATCGCCAGACATACTGCTGAGGATGAATGTGCTGGATTAGCAGATACCAATCTATTGGCACAGAATTTTCCAGACCTTGATTTGTACTATCCGTGGAGTTTATCAATAGATGAGGCAATAGAACTTGCCAAGACCTGTGAGGAGAATGCTTTTGGAGTTGATAAGCGTATTATCAATTCTGAAGGTTCTTGTATTTCGCTAGGTGAATCACAGTTTATTTATGCAAATAGTTCTGGATTCATGGGTGGATATCCAACTTCTCGTCATAGTATTAGCTGTGCAGTAATTGCTGGTCAGAACGATACTATGCAGCGTGACTATTGGTATAGTGTGGCAAGAGATGCAAATGAATTAGAGTCGGCTGAGTGTGTTGGTAAGAGAGCGGGAATGAGGAGTGTGGCACGTTTGGGGGCAAGAAAGTTGCCTACTTGTGAGGCTCCGGTTTTATTTGAAGCTCCTGTTGCTTCTGGACTAGTAAGTCATTTTATTGGCGCTATAAGTGGCGCGAGTCTCTATAGAAAATCATCTTTTTTATTAGATAGCATTGGTAAAAAAGTGTTTCCATCAAACATACAGATACATGAATTACCCCATATCAAGAAAGGGTTAGCTAGCAGTGTATTTGATGATGAAGGAGTTTCAACACATGAGCGTAGAATTGTCGAAAATGGAATAGTACAGGGTTATTTTCTTGGTAGCTATTCAGCACGTAAGCTTGGGTTATGTACTTCTGGAAATGCAGGTGGGAATCATAATATTACTATAAGTAATGGTGCTCCTTTGGGGTTTTCGACCATACTCAAAGAAATGGATAAAGGACTATTAGTGACTGAGTTGCTCGGCCAAGGAATTAATCCGGTTACAGGGGACTATTCTCGTGGTGCGGCAGGCTATTGGGTAGAAGGAGGTGAAATATGTTATCCAGTAGAAGAGATTACTATAGCTGGTAATTTGAAAGACATGTTAAGTGGTATTTCAGCAATCGGAAACGACATAGTAGTGCGTGGTTCTAAACGATGTGGCTCATTATTAGTTAAACAGATGACTGTAGCCGGGGGTTAATCAGGACACTACAAATCATCAAATTAATTTGAGAGCTATTGATTAATGTTGCCCCGTAGATATCTTTCATCTATTTAAACTAAGATTTTGTTGGTGTTGTCTCAAAATGAACTTACATCTTTTTATTCCAAATTTATTCTGGCCAGATTCTACATTTCATGAGATTTACCAGGACTTATCATTACCTGCAATTGAAACACTTCTTGCAAAGAGTTTGCAGACTAGAGATAGATCGCAAGGAGTAGAGGCTTGGTTATGTAAAGCTTTTGGTGTGGAGACGCAGCAGGATTTGCCCGTGGCTCCTCTTACATTGTTAGCAGATAAAATAAGCGATACGGAAATAAGTGATGGTTATTGGTTACGGGCTGATCCGGTACATTTGCGGGTAGAAAATGATCAAGTACTATTGGCCGATAGCCGTACTTTTCGAATTTCATTAGAAGAAGCTTGCCAGTTTGTTGATGTCATTAACAAACATTTTGCTGAAGATAATTTTTCATCATTATGTGGGATGGATAACAGGCGGAAATTAATATCATTATTACCTTTATGTGCTGATCGTTGGTATTTATATACACAGAGAACTCCACTTATTCATACTCAACTACTAAGAGAAGTTGCCGTCAAGAATATTAATGATTATTTTCCATATGGCACTGAGGAACTATTTTGGAGAGGAATACTAAATGAAATCCAAATGCTGCTGCATGAGCATCCTCTCAACCAGATTCGAGAAGAACGTGGAGATTCAGCGCTAAATGGTATTTGGTTCTGGGGGGGTGGTGTTATGCCTAAGCTTGTCACTTCACCTTATGTACACGTATGGAGTAATGATATCTTTCCCCGTACTTTGGCGATGGCTAGCGGAACCAGTCATGCGGAACTTCCAGTCGATTTGGAGGTGTGGCAGCAATCAGAAGCATCTGGTAGGCATCTTGTTTTTCTGGATTCCTTGCATGGGAAGTCTCAATACGGAGATGCCTATGGTTGGCGTGAGAGCCTTAAAGAGTTAGAGAAAGGGTGGTTTGAGCCATTACTAAATATGCTAAAAAAAGGTGTTATTAATCAGCTAACCATAGCTACCATTAACAAAGGTGTTGCTAGAAACTTTATTATAACAAGAAGTAGTTTTTATAAGTTCTGGTGTATGGGAAGACCGTTATCAACATACATCGAGTGATAGCTAGTGATTTTATATAGAGACTGATCTGTATTTAGCTGTGCTTAATATATTTAGGCGATTTACAATATCTTATATAATAGGGATATAGTAATGCCTTTCATAGAGAGGCATTATAGAAATTTTCAATATTTTTGTATTACGATGAGAGAAGTGAACCCATGACAGACAACCAGGAAAATACAGATTTGGGAGAAAATAATACTGAAAGGGATATTTCAGCAGGCCGTGTTATTCAGGCTATTGAAGAAGATAAATTCTGTTTATTTTGTCAGGTAATAAAACCCGTGAAACAAAGTGTAAATATGTGTGCTCACTATGAAATTTTAATCAGAATGTCAGAGGAAGAAGACAATTTGATCCCGCCAGGAACTTTTCTTCCTTTTGTCGAGGAGTATAGAATGATGCCTCGCTTGGATAGGTGGGTTGTAAGATATGTAATACAGTGGCTTTCTTCCCACCAGTTACCGTCGGGATCAATTTTTTTTATAAATATAGCTAAAGATACAGTTTGTGATCCTGATTTCCCAGATTTTGTTCAAGATCAATTAGAAGAAACCAATGTTTCAGCAAGTATGATATGTTTTGAAGTTGAAGAATCAGATGTATCTTCAAATCTTAAAGATGCTTCATTATTTGTTTCGAAAATTAGGGACTACGGTTGTAGTATTGCCTTGTGTAGTTTTGGGCGCGATCCATCATCCTTTGATTTGCTTAGAAATTTAAAGATTGATTATTTAAAAATTGATGGAAATATGGTCTGCTATATGTTTCAAGACCCTATCAATCTTGCTAAAGTTACGGCAATAAATAGAGTTGCACACACAATAGGTATCCAAACCGTTGCTGAGCAAGTTGAAACAGATGATGTGATTGCAAAGTTACGAGAAATTGAAGTAGATTTTGCACAAGGATTTGGCTTGGGCAGGCCACAGTCACTTGATGAGCTTGTATAAATTTAGTGAATAGAGAGCAAGCTATTTTATTTTCAGATATGAGTAGTTAATACTTAAAATTCTAAGTATTCTAATTTTACACTTCGTAATTTACATATCATCACATTTCAAAAAGATGCTGCCTCCTTTCAGGTTGACTAAGGAATATTCGGATTTTATTTTTAGTCTTGAGTGCCATCGTTAAAAAAATGAATTTGATTAGTTTCTCTAATGACAAATATTGTTACCCGAAAATATGCTTCTGAATCCTTAGAATCATTAATTAGACATGGCATTCATCCTGCCTTAGCTCGTGTTTATGCCGCCCGAGGTATTAACGAACCTAAGCAAGTTACAAAAGATCTATCTCAGTTAATTCCATTTAGATATCTGAAAAATATTTCAATAATGGCGACATTTCTTGCAGATGCAATAATTGCGGAGAAGCGTTTATTGATAGTAGCTGATTATGATTCAGATGGAGCTACTGCATGTGCAGTAGGAATACGTGCATTGAGACAATTTGGTGCAATTGTGGATTATCTGGTGCCAAATCGGTTTGAATATGGATATGGTTTAACTCCTGAGATAGTAAAATTAGCTGCAAACCCTGTTGAAGGAAATAGGCCCGACATACTCATTACAGTAGATAATGGCATCGCTAGTGTAGAAGGCGTATCAGAAGCTAATCGTCTTGGTTTACAGGTACTAATTACTGATCACCATTTACCAGGAGATAAGTTACCTAATGCAAGCGTGATAATAAATCCTAACCAACCTGACTGTAATTTTCCAAGTAAGAATATAGCAGGTGTAGGTGTAATGTTTTATTTGATGATTGCTTTACGTGCAGAGTTCCGTACACGAGGAACATTTGTCTCAAAAGCAGAGCCTAATCTCGCTGGATTGCTTGATCTGGTGGCACTTGGTACTGTTGCCGATGTAGTAAAGCTAGATGTGAATAACCGTATTTTGGTACAACAAGGATTGAAGCGTATTCGGAATGGGCGTGGTTGCGCAGGTATAAATGCTCTACTTCGTATAGTGCAGAAAGATTTCCGACGGACATCAACTTATGAGCTAGGATTTTTGCTAGGACCAAGATTAAACGCAGCAGGGAGACTTGATGACATGTCACTTGGTATTGAGTGTCTCATTACTGATAATGAGTCACATGCTACAAAGCTTTCTCAGCAGTTAGATATCCTAAATCATCAGCGTCGGGAAATAGAGGCTAGTATGCAAAGTAGTGCTAAAACTTTGATAGAGAAGATTCTTGTAGACCCTGGTTTAAGTCAGAAAGATCAAATTCCACATAGTATAAGTTTGTTTGATTCTAGCTGGCATCAGGGGGTAATTGGAATTCTTGCATCTCGTATTAGAGATAAATTCCATAGGCCAGTATTCATATTTGCCCCTGGTGATAATGATGAAATAAAAGGATCAGGACGATCTATTCCTGGGTTTCATCTACGAGATGCATTAGATATAGTTTCAAAACGTAGTCCTGAACTACTACTAAAGTTTGGTGGTCATGCAGCAGCAGCGGGTTTAACTATACGTCTAAATAATTTAGATAAATTTCGGTGCATTTTCGAACAAACAGCGCAAACATTACTCTCTTCCAGAGACCTCTTGCGTATTATTGAGACAGATGGAGATTTAAATGAATCTGAGCTAAACCTGGAATTAGCTCAGAATTTTGCAGAGCAGGTATGGGGGCAGGGTTTTCCCTATCCTACATTCAATGGTCGCTTCAGAGTGGAGAGTCAGTATGTAGTAGGGGAGAAACATCTAAAACTAAAATTAAGAAAATTTTTCCTAGATACTGGAAAGCAAAAATTAAGTCACTTATACGAAGCGATGTTATTCTTTTATCAAGATTCTCTTCCAGAAACAATTAACGCTGTTTATCGTCTTAATATTAACGAATACCGCGGTAATACAAGTTTGCAGCTTATACTAGATCATTGGGATCCGGTATAAAGATTGGAATATCGATAGAGGTTTTTATATATTTTGTCCTAAAACCTTTAATATAAATTGGTAAAAGAAAAGTTAGGAAATTGAAATATAATAATTATAATTAACCATAATATTGGGTCTTTTTTGTTTAAAATATCTTTTAGTATGAGCTCAGATGCAATTCAAGTTTATCTCTCCCAAACCAGGTTCAATAACCTATTATTCTGATTTTGATGGATCTGGAGATGCTTGTATTCTCGCAAAGATAGCAAAACAGGAAAAACCTATTGTCATCATTGCTTCTAGCGCGGTAGAAGCACAAAGGTTACTGGAAGAAATACCATTTTTTTCACCTGATCTTAATATATATCTGTTTCCTGATTGGGAAACACTTCCTTACGATAGTCTTTCCCCCCATCACGATTTAATATCCGAACGCCTCTCTACTCTTTATCAGGTTATGAATAATTCCTGCGACGTATTGATCGTTCCAGTAACAACAGTACTCTATCGTATGTCGCCACGTGAGTATCTTGCTGCGTATACATTTTTCATTAAACGGGGAGAAATATTCGATTTGGAATTATTCCGCCATCAAATGACATTGGCGGGTTATACCCATGTAAGTCAGGTACTATCACCAGGAGAATACAGTGTGCGTGGTGGGTTGATTGACTTATTTCCAATGGGTAGTTCATTGCCTTATCGTGTTGATAGAATTGATAAAGAAATTGAGACTATCAGAACATTCGATGTAGATACACAAAGAAGTATATATCCGGTAGATGAAATACGGTTATTACCTGCGCGTGAATTCCCATTCAATGAAGATGGTCGTGCATATTTTAGAGGAAATTTTCGTGAGAGATTTGAAGGTGATCCTTCAAAGTGTCGTATTTATAAAGATGTTGGTAAAGGCATTGCACCTGCAGGGATTGAATACTATTTGCCATTATTTTTTGAGCAGACTGCAACATTATTTGATTACCTTCCTGAATCCATATTGCTATGCTTGCATCACGATATTCATTCTGAGATAGAAAGTTTTTGGTGTGATACTTTGTCTCGTTATAAATTATTACGAGGTGACGCCAATAGGCCTTTAGTTCCACCAGATAATTTATTTTTAACTACTGAAGAGTTTTTCAAGAACCTGAAATCATACTCAAGAATTAAGATTCAACCAAAAACAAAAGAGTCTCAATCAAGAGCCCAAAATTTTACTAGTTGTCTGCCACCTATACAGATTGACCGACGTGCTTCGAATCCTGTAGAAAAGCTTGCTGCATTTGTTGATGAATTTATGACATCCGATAAACGCATTTTGCTTCTTGCGGAAAGTTTGGGGAGGCGTGAGCTGATTATTGATCATTTAAAGCAATATAATCTGTCTCCTGTAATATGTAATGACTATATGCAGTTTCTGGGAAGCACAGAATCATTTATGATCTGTGTGTCACCATTGCATAATGGATTTCTTCTTAATGAAAAATCTTTCGCTTTTATTACTGAAAGCGAGCTTTATGCAATACATCTTTATAAAAGGCGTGAAAGGGACTCACGAAATATAGTATCGGTAGCAGATAATATGCTACGTGACTTATCAGAAATTAATATTGGCGAACCTGTAGTACATGAACAGCATGGAATAGGCCGTTATTCAGGTTTAGTGAATATGGGCCCAGAAAATGGTAACCATACACAACTAAGTGAGTTTCTCTTACTTGAGTACGATAGGGGAGATAAGCTTTATGTACCAGTTTCACAATTACATCTTATTAGTAGATATAGTGGAGCAGCACCAGAAGCAGCACCTTTGCACAAACTTGGTAGTAGCCAATGGGACAAGGCTAAACGTAAGGCAATTAAACAGGTACGAGATACCGCCGCCGAGTTACTAAATTTATATGCACAACGTGCAAACCGAGTAGGGTATAAATTTGGAATTAGTCAACATGACTATGAAGTTTTTGCTGAAGGTTTTGGTTTTGAAGAAACACCTGATCAAGCTGCTGCCATTAATGCAGTAATTGAGGATCTAAATTCAAATAAACCAATGGATCGACTGATTTGTGGAGATGTTGGGTTCGGTAAAACAGAGGTAGCATTAAGAGCTGCTTTTGTTGCTGCTTCAAATGGAAAGCAAGTGGCTGTACTTGTGCCGACTACATTACTTGCAGAGCAGCATTTCCAGAATTTTGCTGATCGTTTTGGTTTGATTGCGGACCAATGGCCAGTAGTAATTGCTGAAATGTCACGTTTTCGCTCAACTAAAGAACAGGCAAAGGTAGTAGAAGGCTTGGCCGAAGGTAGAGTAGATATCGTTATTGGAACACATAAGTTAATTCAAAAGAATGTGAAGTTCAAAAATCTTGGGCTGGTTATTATTGATGAGGAACACAGGTTTGGTGTACGTCAGAAAGATCAGTTTAAGAATCTTCGTGCTGAAGTTGATGTGCTAACACTAACTGCTACACCTATTCCTCGTACACTAGCTATGTCATTAGAGGGTTTGCGT
Organism: Nitrosomonadaceae bacterium; assembly: GCA_965205785.1. Taxonomy (GTDB): domain Bacteria; phylum Pseudomonadota; class Gammaproteobacteria; order Burkholderiales; family Nitrosomonadaceae; genus BJGV01. The sequence continues at coordinate 196,946 of OZ242188.1, read as the reverse complement.
GATTTTTCTGTCATTACTACAGCACCTCAGAGACGGCTTGCCATTAAAACTTTTGTTAATCTATATTCTAAAGGGATTATCCGAGAAGCATGTTTGCGGGAGATAAAACGTGGTGGGCAGATTTATTATTTACATAATTCTGTAGAAACTATTCAATCTGCATACAATAGTCTTACACAATTGTTACCTGAAGTAAGCATTCAAATTGCTCATGGACAAATGCGTGAGCGCGATCTTGAACATGTAATGAGAAATTTCTATAGACAGCAATTCAATATGCTGCTTTGTACAACAATTATTGAAACCGGGATTGATATTCCGAGTGCCAATACAATCATCATCGATCGTGCAGATAAGTTTGGTCTAGCACAGTTACACCAACTACGTGGACGTGTTGGTCGTTCACATCATCAGGCCTACGCATACTTACTCGTACCAGAAGAAGAGGCTTTGGGCGCAAGGGCAAGGAAGCGTATTGATGCGATTCAGGCAATGGAAGGGTTAGGTGTGGGGTATTATCTAGCTATGCATGATTTAGAGATTCGTGGCGCGGGTGAAGTTCTTGGGGAGTCTCAGAGTGGAGAGATGTTAGAAATTGGTTTTAATCTTTATAGTACCTTACTAGATACTGCCATAAGATCTTTAAAAGAAGGATCTGAACCAGATATGCTGAACCCGTTGGGTGTTACTACTGAAATAAATTTACATGCACCTTCATTGCTTCCTGATCACTACTGTAATGACATACATGAGCGCCTAGTATTATATAAACGTATGGCACATTGTGAGAGCAACGATCAGTTAGATGATATGTATCAGGAGCTTGTTGACCGCTTTGGTCTTTTTCCTGATCCAGTCAGAACTTTATTGGAGTGTCATCGATTGCGTATTGCAGCAAGGCCACTAGGTATATCACGTATAGATGCTACTGCAGAAAGTATATTAGTACAATTTGTTGCCAATCCTAAGATAGATGCAGAAAGAATAATAAGACTTGTTCAAAATAATAATGAATACAGATTTTCTGGCCCTGACTGCCTGAGAATTCATGCGCAAATCGAGAGTCTTCCTGATCGAGTGGTAAGAATTAATAAATTGATTAAGGAATTAGTAGGCGACTCAAAAATCCATTAGACAGGTATTTTTTAGGACTTTGCAGTGAAATACAAAGCTAACAAATAAAACATTAATTATAAAAAGGTTCAAGTATGGATTTAATAATCCAAGGTGTTGAGATTGAGACTAGTGATCTGAGAGAGCTTGCAAAACTTTCCGGTGCTAGTCAAATTGAGCGCATAACTAGGAGCGCATTTCGTCTTGTTGATGCTAGTTATCAGGAATGTATATCATCATTTTGTCATGAAGTAGAACTTGATTTTGCATTTGTAAAGAAAATAGAAGATCTTTCTAATTTTAGTATGGTATCAATGGATATGGACTCCACTCTTGTTGGCATTGAATCCATAGATGAGGTTGCTGATATGCATGGTGTTAGGAAGCAAGTATCTGAACTTACAGAAAAAACAATGTATGGCGAGATTAATTTTTCTGAAGCTCTTATACAGCGTGTGGCACTATTTAAAGGCTTAGATCATAGTGCTTTACAAAGAGTTTACGATGAAAGATTGATACTAAATCCTGGTGCTGAAAAAATGTTGAAACAGATAAAAATTTCTGGTGTTAAGACAATGCTTATTTCAGGTGGATTCACTTTCTTCACTGATAAACTAAAAGAAAAATTAGGTTTAGATTATGCTTTTGCCAATACACTAGAAATTGTAAATGGTAAGCTTACCGGGAAACTGGTAGGTGAGATTGTGGGTGCGCAGGGAAAGGGGAAAATACTTAAACAAATTTGTAAAGAACTAGATTTTAGAAAGGAAAATTTAATTGCTATTGGTGATGGAGCAAATGATCTGCCAATGTTTTCTGAGGCAGGAATAAGTGTGGCTTACCACGCTAAGCCAATTGTTCAGAAAAATGCAACGTATGCAATTAACCACGTTGGTTTGGATGGGATTATCAATTTCTTTCGATAGTCGGGTATGACCTAAGCTAAATGTGAAAGTGACGAGAAAAACTATTTAACAGGACCGCTACCTGAGAATCTGTCCAGATAAAGATAAATTACTGGTGTAATAAAGAGCGTAATTATTTGTGAGAAAATTAACCCTCCAACTACAGCAAGCCCCAGTGGCTGTCTCAGTTCAGCGCCTGCTCCTAAGCCCAGCGCAATAGGTATAGCGCCCATCAGAGCAGCTAATGTTGTCATCATGATGGGCCTGAAGCGTAGTAAACAGGCGGTCCTAATTGCTTCATAAGGTTGCATATTGCTATTACGCTGCGCATCAAGAGCAAAATCAATCATCATAATGGCATTCTTTTTGACTATCCCTATTAGCATTAATATACCAATCATAGCAATAATTGAAAGTTCCATATTAAATAACCATAACATTGCTAATGCGCCAACTGCTGCTGATGGTAGACCAGAAAGAATTGTGATTGGGTGTATATAACTTTCATATAACACTCCAAGCAACACATAGATTACTAAAAGTGCAGCTACGATTAGGATTATTTGACTAGTTTGTGAAGACTGGAATGCTGCTGCATCCCCAGCATAATTTGTGAGTATACCTGCTGGTATATTTAGTTCATTTTTAAACAGTTCTATCTGTTTGGTGGCATCACCAAGTGAGGCACCAGGTGCAAGGTTAAAAGAAATTGTTTGTGCCTCAAGTTGTCCGGCATGGTTAATTGATATTGGTCCTGCTTCACGCTCAACAGATGCAAGGGTTGATAATGGCACTATGGCATTATTTTTACTGCGAACATATATCTTTCCAAGGTTGCCTTCATCTATACGATAATCATCTGCAACCTGCATGATTACCTGATAACTGTTGCTTGATGTGTAAATTGTTGATACCTGGCGTTCTCCGAAAGCACTATAAAGTGCCGAGCGGATATCAGCAATTTCTACACCTAACAGATTAGCTTTATCACGGTTGATATTCATACGTGCCTGTAAACCCTTTAATTGTGCGTCGCTGGTTACATCTAGAAACACATTTTTTTCTTTTTTCATGAGTGACATGATTCCGGAAGCAGCTACGTTTAAATTTTCAGTGTGTACACTACGCATAACGTATTGATATCGACTTTTGCTGGAACGACCTCCTAATCTGAGATTTTGGATAGGGGTAAAAAAAACATTAATACCAGGTATCACGTGAACATCTTTACGTAATTCTTCTAGAACTTTCTTCATTGGCGGACGCTCACCTGGTGGCTTCAGCTGCATATATATGGTTCCTGTATAGTCATCATCAGCATATGCAACAAGGGTATCAACAGCTGGATTGGAACGAATGATATGACTAGTTTGTTGCAATAATTTAGTCATAGCAGAAAAAGATATATCTTCAACAGTCTGTACAATGATACGGGCTCTTCCTATATCTTCCTCTGGGAAAAAACCTTTAGGAAGAATAAAAAATAGTGCACCTGTGGCAACAAATGTGCCAATTGCCACACTGAGGGTTATTTTTCTGTGGTACAAAGCCCAATCCAGGATATGTTCATATAGGGATAATATTTTATTGAATCCTTTTGTGAACCATCCGGTTAACTTCAAGCTTTGTTTCTCTGGTTCGTGCTTAGCCAGATAGCGGCTAGCCATCATTGGAATTAATGTAAGTGATACTAGAGCTGACATTAGTACCGCGATTCCTACCACTGCAGCAAATTCGTGGAAGAGTAATCCTATTACACCGGGCATAAAGAAAATAGGAATAAATACAGCTACCAGCGAGAGTGAGATTGAAATGATAGTAAAACTTACTTCTTTAGACCCTTTTAATGCTGCTTGTAATGGTGATTCCCCTTTTTCAATATGGCGAACAATATTCTCAAGCACTACTATAGAATCGTCTACTACAAGGCCAACTGCAAGGGTGATAGCGAGTAGGGAAATATTATCTAGGCTATAGCCAAAAACATGCATCAAGGCAACTGCACCTAACAATGAGATTGGTAATGAAAGTGCGGGAATAAATGTAGCCGTTGCTTTACGCAGGAATAAGAAGATTACGAGTACAACTAAAGCAATAGTAATTATCAGAGTAAATTGTGCATCATGAATAGCGTCCCTAATTGAAGTAGAGTAGTCACCGGTTATTTTTAGTTGAATTGACCGTGGCATCTGTTCAATAAGGCCTGGAAGTACAGATTTAACGGCATTAACAGTTTCAACAGTATTGCCTCCTGGTTGGCGTTTCACAGCCAGGGTGATAGATCGTTCATCATTAGTCCAGCTAGCAGTCTTGATAGATTCAACGCTATCCATAACTTTTGCTACATCAGAGAGTCTGATTGGTCCACCACTTTGAGATGTAGCTACAACTATATTTGCAAAGGCATCGGCATTATTAAGCTGGCGATTTGCTTGAATAGTGAGTGACTGGCGCGGGCCATCTAGCGTACCAACCGGGGAATTAGGATTTGCATTGTTTAATGCTGTAGCAATATCATCTATGCTCAGATTACGTGTAGCTAGTGCATTAGGATCGACTTGAATTCGCACAGCATATTTTTTCTGTCCATATATTCCAATTTGTGCAACACCAGGAAGATTTGAGAGTGTTGGGGAAATAAAATTCTCTGCGAAGTCATTTAGTTTTGAAAGTGACATTGCAGGAGAAGATAAAGCAAGATATAAAATGGATGATTCGGCCGGATTGATCTTGCGGTAAGATGGGGGGGAAGTCATTTCAACTGGTAGTGTTTTTTGTGCTCGTAATAAAGCTGCCTGCACATCAATAGAGGCGCTGTCAATATCACGATCTTGCTCAAACTCTAACGTAATCGAAGTGCTACCTAACGTGCTGCTTGAGCTAATTACCTCAAGTCCAGAGATGATAGAGAATTCTCGCTCCAGTTTTGTGGCCACCGATGAGGCCATAATCTCAGGACTGGCACCAGGGAGTGATGCTCTGACAGAAATAGTAGGTGAATCGTAACTTGGAAGCGCAGCAATAGGTAACTTACCGTAAGCAATAATCCCAGCAATTATGGCTGAAGTTGATAACAGCACCGTCATAACTGGACGACGAATACATAATTCTGAGAGGTTCATTATTATTCTACTACTACCATGTCATTCTGTTGGTCGCGTAGTTATCCATTAGATTACTTGATACACTATTACCAGAACTAGTTTCACCTTCTGATGTTTGTGTTTCTGTCACGATGCTACCTGGCCTGATATTTTGTGCTCCTTCTACAACTACACGTGTTCCAGGCATGGTACCTTCTACTATTGCGAGTCCGTCTTGAACTAAACGTATCGTGATCTGTTGAGATTCCACTTTATTATCCTTCCCAATCACATAAAGAAATTTATTTTCTGGTCCGGTTTGTACTGCTTGCACAGGAACGGTAAGGGCGTCAAAAATTGTTTCCGGAGCCAGCGTTGCTGTAACAAACATACCCGGCCAGAGTTTTCTATCCTTGTTAGGAAATTCCGCTTTAACCAGGATGCTTCCACTTTGTACGTCTACTGTATTGTCAACAAATATTAATCGTCCTGTTAACTGAGGTTCATCGCTAGCATCCAGACTTGCATTGACAGTTACGTCTCCACTAGTAATTGCCTGTTGCAGTATGGGTAGTTTGCGTTCTGGTAATGTAAAGTTGATATTAATTGGATTAATTTGTGTGATACTTACTAAGACGGCGCTACGAGGCTGTGTCACACTTCCAGGAATAGCAATATTAGGTTGTACTAGGCTACCGGGATGTACTGGAATTGATCCAGTACGTCCTGAAATAGGCGCAGTGATTATAGTAAAGCTATGCGACACACGGTTTGCCTTTACGGCAGCTTTATCAAAGTCAAGCTGTCCTTTCAGGCTATCTACCTGATTCTGGGCTGTATCAAGTGCAGCCTGTGAAATAAATTTTTGTTCAAATAATTTTTGTTGGCGTTTAAGATTACGTGCCGCATTAGCAAAATCCGCATTAGATTTAGCAAGCTGCGCCTCTGCCTTACTTAGATTGGCACTCTCTGTACGTGCATCAAGTGTGAATAATTTGTCATCTTTGCGGACGAATTGTCCTTCTTTGATATGTACTGTCCTAACTATGGCGCTAATCTGTGGGCGAACTTCCACGGTTTGCTGAGAAGTAACTGTACCGTTAGCTGTAAGTCTTATCGGAACATTATTTTTTTCGACTACTGCACTTACAATCTGAATTTTTTTTTGTTCTGTCGATTTTGTACCGGCTGCTGTTTCCTGGTTGAACCAGATAGAAGTTGTGATAATTACTATAATAACTAGAAAGCAGAATATTAATATCCATATATTCCTCTTTGCATGTGTAGTCATTTTAGCTTGGGAAGTAGTATCCATGGGTACTCTGTCTTTTCTCTATTTGGATTACTTTAAATAAGTATATTATCCAGAATATTTAAAGAATATAACTGAGATTTAAGAAAATTTCAGTTATATTGAAAGTTAAAATTATAAAACTTAATCAAATTGTACAGGTGTGAGCAAGCGTAGGCATCAGAAATACAAGCTCTGATCTACAGGAGATAATATATTCTAAGTTTGTATTTTAGCATTCATTGAAGGAATAATGGCTCATTCATTGAGTAGGGAGCGTGCATCTAAACTCAACAAATTACCCTATTATTAAGCATAAACTAACGTTTGTAGGGCTTAAATTTGTTACACAATTTATTAGCTGAGTTTGTGATAAGGGCGCTATAATTTTAATAGCTAAAGGCAGCCTCAAGAAGAAATGTACGTTGTGGGTAGGGGTGAAATACATATGCTTTAAAGTCATTAAGGTTGGTAATACCAAATGACCATCTGCTTTTAATGCCTGAATCAAACTGGTATCGATAATTAGTTTTAAAGTCCAAGAAAAAGAAGTCGCTCTGGGCACCAAATACATGTTGTTTTCCAACATCTCCATTATCAAGATCATTAAAGGAATCTGATGTATAACGCCCGCCCAGCGATATATCCCACGCTGGTGTTGCATGATAGGTAGAAAAAAAGTTTAACCTGTAATTTGGGAGTCGGATAATTTGTTTACCTGTAAGATTAACGTTATTACCCAGGAAACTAATAAGAGGGCCTCTTTCTATCCGTGTTTTCATCCAAGTGAAATTAAGCATGAAATCAAATTTTGATCTTAATATTCTTTTTTGATCATAAATAAATTCCACACCTGTAGTACTAGTTGTTCCTATGTTCTGCGTTGCATTTGTTGTAAGGATTCCTGAGACTGTTCGTACCCTGTTAATAGCGTTTTTAATATCATCACGAAACACATTTACACGGACGTATCCTTTAGGAATCCCGTATTCAATCATAAAATTATGGTGCATACCATTTTCAGGTTTCAGTAGTGCATTGGAAAGGGTAATAGACGTAGGGGTGTTTAATGATTGATATAACTCTGAGATTACAGGAAACCTATGAGTTCGGGCCCACGAATAACGAAATTTCCAGCGATTAGGTTCATAACCTATTGAGACTTTAGGTGTTGTGGGGGACAAGTGACGATCAGGTACTCTAGTGCCACCTACTACTCCGTTGGTAACAGACCAGAATTCCTGGCGTATACCTGTTGTCAGATCCCAACCGGGTAAAAACCGGAAAGCTGTTTGACCAAAAAAAGCATGAGTGGTGGTTTGTCCTTTATTATTTCTGTTAGCCTGTAATGCACCACGGGTCATATTGGCGTAATCAGATAAAGTGTATTGCCTAAATTTTAATTTATATTCATCAAAGTGGTATCCGCCCAAGAAGCCAATTTTTTTGTAGCCAAAAAGTGCTGGAGTACTTATTTTGATGTCATGATTAAACCAACTGAATCTTGGGAAGGCCTGAAGTCTGCCTGTATTCGTAGACAGCGGATCAAACGGATTTTGATTAGATCTGGCGCGTTCATCTTTGAGCACATTAAAGTGACTGGTGGTTGTATCAATAAACCAGTTGTCTGTAAGGGCACCACGAAGGGTTATACCAAGCTGAAGAGTTTGACGGACATCTTCACTGACTCGGAAACCGTTTCCTTGCACATCAAAATTTGTACCACCTGGTGTGGTCACATTTGGTAGTGCCCCCCCTCCAAAGAAAGGTTGCCCGGTTGCGGTATTAGTTAAATAGTTTCTGGGGTTATTTTGACTTCGAACACGGTTTTCATAAGCTGCTGTAAAGATTGCCTGGAGGGCGGGATTGATATCATAGCCCAGCTTAAACTTCATTAAATCAGTTGTCACTTTTTCCGGCCCAGTATCCCCATAAATGACACTGGGAACACCTCGTGAACTAGTATCAAAAATTCCACCTGTAACTGGTGTTCCACCACCACCTCCTGTTAAACCGGTGTTATCAATAAGATATGTCATAGGATGACTCTGTGCTTCAAGCCGGTTATAGGCTGCAAATACTGATATCTTGTCAAAGAAACGGTCACCGGCAGAAATATACTGACGATTTCCTATAAATGTTCCTTTATCCGGACCATAATCTTTATAGTCTTGAATAAAAAGGCTGCTTTCCATATAGAATTCTCGTTTACGTGGCATGCGGGTTTTAAGATTTACCACGCCACCTATAGAATTACTGCTGTATTCTGCTGAAAAAGGCCCATAAACTACATCTACAACATCAATTTCATTTGGTCCGACCAGCGACCAGCGTGGTGCGCCATTAAACGTTCCCTGTAAATGGTTGTGTATTGGCAAACCGTCAGCAAAAACCATATTACGGGCAGTTGAAAACATGTCAGCTCCCCGTATACCTAATACCCCATTCGGATCACCGACGTAACGTTGTCGAATTTGTAAGCTAGGCTGAAATTTAAGTACTTCTTCAGTTGTCTGAGCATTTTGGGTTTCTATTTGTGCACGCCTTATACGGGTGGAAGGGGAAGTATAATGTGAGTCTTTTTCAATTTCTTCAGTGACAACCATCTCTTTAAATACAATTTTGATCTCTTCCTTAGCTTCGGGTTTATTATCTTCCTTAGTAAGCTCTTCAGATGTGCTTACTTTTTCTGCTCCGATCACATGAGTTTTTCCTGCATCAGCAATTACTAAGTGGCTGGACTCGGGTACTGTTGCTACGTCGGATGATATGTGTGTAGATTTATCAGAATCTTTATCTTCTCCCATGATTAGCTTATCTAATTGTAGTAAACCAACAAGAAAATTACTTTCTGGCATAGATTTAAATGGTTGTTTGATGTTGTCAGCTGCCCATACATTTGAGAATGAGAATAAAAATACTATAGCAATCATAAATAATTTTATTATATTATTCATATACTTAGAGGTTTCTGTTAATTAATTTAGAAAATATATCTCACAAAGAGCTTTCAAAGCTCTTTAGATGCCATGGCAAGCTTAGAGAATCAGGAGAAAGAAAATTTTTAAAAGCTTTTCCTTAAAACAAGCTTAAAAATATTCAAAAATTACCGGGATTTAATTTAATAATCGATCTTTCATATTTGTGTACCAACGTAGTAGTGAGTTTTGAGATCTGTAGTCATTTCTTACTGATAGAATACGTAAACCCTCTGTTTCGGTATTCCATATAACCTGCATTTGCTGCTCATTATCAATAAGTGGCACCGGATAATCTGCAGCACCATTTGAATCTGCTAGGCGTTTTTGTTCACTCCATGTCATACCGCCATCATTAGAAAACATGATATTTGCTGTAATAAAATTCCCATCAAATTCTCGCCAAGTGACGAGAACTTTTTCTCCTGATGCCGTTATAGATGGGTGACTGGCTTGGGCTGTGAAATTTCCAATGGATATTGGAGAGGATTGCTGCATGTCCTGAATATAATTATAAAACAGTCCCTGGCGGGTCTTGCCGAGTGTAAACCAAACAAAGTGTAAGCGGTCCTTAGAACCAATTGCTATGTCACCACCGTGGTGAGGGCACCCATCGACCTGCCATTCATCATTTGTAACTCGATGTACTTTAACTTTATCTAGATTAGAGATAGCGAAATCTCGGGTATTGTTACCAAAGATGTTACGCCAAAAAACTACCGGACCATTTGATGTCCAGACGGTAGGCATTCTGCAGCACTCGCAAACATGCTCGTGAATTTTTTGGTTGGTATCAAAGCTTGCGCCATTATCAGTTGACTGTGCGGTATAGATCGAAATTCCGGTAAATTTTTCGTCTTTATTTCTTGCTGCATCGCGATCCCTGGCATCTAGCCAGGAAATGACTACTCTACCTTTATTATTAATTGTCAATGAATCAAATCGATGGGTTGTGATCAAACCATCATCATTCAGGGTAATCGGCGAGGAAAAAGTTTTTCCGTAATTTGTAGAACGTGCAAATCTGATATCACCAGAATATTTCTTTGATAATTTTTGAGCCCAGGTGAGAAGTACGGTGCCATTATGTGCAACAGCAATTTTAGGTCGATTCTCACCATCAGCATAAATTTCTTCAGCCTCAGGCGTAACTATTACTGGCGCAGAAAAGTTCTTACCTTTATCGAGTGAGTAAGAGACTAAAAGTTTTTTATCCTTTACTTTAGCCAGCCATAATTTTCCATCTTTATCATACGTTACGCCAACTGCTAAAGTCGGTTTAGGCTTCCTCGGCTTAGAATTATGTTGATGTTTATTGCCTTCAGTTGTGGTCTTCGCAATTACATGTGCAGGCATATAAATGCTTAATAAGAACATTAGTACAATGTAATGAATCAAGTGCATAAAATTTCCCTATAAAATCCAAGACGGAAATATAAGATATAGGACTAACACTTGGGAAGTGACGGATTGTCACGCGTCAAATAGTCGCGCGTCAAATAGTCGCGTGGCAATTCCTTCATTCTGATTAAGAGCCGATATATATAGGAATTTGTTTTGAAGTCGGATTCATTGTTTAGTTGAACATATGCATTGGTTACAAAAGTTGAGAAAAGCTTTATTGGGCATTGAATCTTTAGCTCCAAATTTTGTCGAATGTATGTAGTTTTTTGAGAGATTTTTTCTGTATTTAAGTTTTGTTCTATAAATAGGTTAAATTGTGTTATATTTAGTGGGTGCGACAATTTGTCGCACCATGTAAACTGTCTGAAATAGCCATTCTTTGTCTTGAAGTAAATGAAAAGGCACAAATGCTATAAAGGTTGATTACCTAAGATAATACAAAAAAGAGTAAAAATTAATTACTGCTAAGGAGAAAATATCATGAAGTCAATAACCTCTACTTTTGCAATAGCGTTTTTAGCACTTTTCATGAGTACACAAGCAAATGCAGGGCATCATACGGCAGAAGCATTGGAGCATGCAGGAATGGCGCAGGCGCATGGAGAAGATGGCCATGCAAAGGTTTTGGTTAAGCATGCTACGGTAGCACTTAAGCACGCAAAAGAAGCTGAAAAGGTACATGCAGATGCTCACAAACATATGACAGAAGGTGTGAAACATTTAGAGGAAGCGATTAAGCACGGCAATAAAGGACATTCTAAAGAGGCAGCAAAGCATATTCAGGAAGCAAACGTACATATTCGTCAGTCTATTCAACCATAAGAAAATTTGCTGTATCAAATCTTTGATAGGTAGTGTGGTAGAACAGTAGTAGAAGGAAATAAATAACTTTCTAGCTACTAATTATTATTGGTCTCATGAAGTGCATTTTTTACTACCTTTTGAACTACCATACTACCTACCATATCTCCTTCAACATTGACCGACGTACGAAAGGCATCAAGTAGTCGGTCAATGGGAAGAAGGATAGCAATAGCTTCAACTGGTAAACCTACAGATTGTAAAACCATAAGCATAGTTACCATTCCTGCGCTTGGAATTCCAGGTGCTCCCATAGCAGCAAGCATGGCTGTAAAGAAAACGATCATTTGCTGTATGAGATTGAGATCCACTCCTACTAGATTAGCAACAAATAACGCAGCTGCGGCTTCGTATAAGGCCGTACCATCCATATTTATGGTGGCTCCAAGAGGGAGGACAAAACCAGCAATATCGCGCTTGACGTGAAGATTTTGTTCAACACATCGTAAAGTAATTGGTAAGGTGGCTGAGCTTGAGCTAGTAGCAAAAGCTGTTATAAGTGCTTCACGGGCTCCTTGCCAGAATTTAATAGGCGTCATACCAGTGACCAGATAAAGAATCATAGGCAGCACTATTAAAGCATGTAATAAGATCGTACCTATTACTAGACTGATAAATTTGATTAGTATCATTAGTAATGATGAATCTTGTGTTACTACCAGTTTTATCAATAGAGCCATGATACAAAGTGGCGCCAGTTTCATAATCCAACCCACTAGCATCAAAACTAGCTCTAATAATTCTTGTAAAATTAAACGAACGCTTTGGAAGCGCTCACCTCCAATTACTAAAGCGATACCCATTAGTAATGCAAAGATCACTACTGCTAGTATATTGCCCTCAGCTAGAGCTGCGACAGGATTCACAAACAGTGAGTGTAGGAACTGGGTGAAGAATTCTGGGAGGGTCATTTTATTTGCCTGAAAATTCTGGATGGCATCCTGGAACATGGGTAATTGCAATCCTTCTCCAGGCCGGAATAGATTGGCAGCAGTTAATCCCAAAATAATTGCCACCGTTGCTGTCAAGAAAAAATACCCCAATGTTGTCATCCAGACTCGATGTATTTGCTGATGTGCGCGTAAATTAGCAACCCCTACCACAATGGAAGTAAATACCAACGGAATCATAACCATCTTCAACAAATCGACGAATAGCATTCCGAGTAATTCAGCAATATATAGACTAACTTGTGAGGTTGCAGACTCTTTATCTAACATTGAGAGTGCTAGCCCTAACAAAATACCAGCTAGTGAACCGATAAGAATTTGAGAATTAAGAGAAATCTTTTTCACTTATTAGTTCCAATATTAGAGAGTAACTTTCGATAAGATATATAGGTTGAGACTACTTTGATACTTGGCTCACTTGAATAAGTGAATTAATAGATTGAATAAGAACCACATAAAATTACTTGTACAGGATGGTTCTGAATAATGGCGCCAGATTTATCAGCCAATAAAAATGAGTTACAGTTTAATTGATATTAAAAGTGGGTATTAGATATATATCTTCAGAATAAATATAGCCTCATTATTTTATACAATATCATCTGGTTAATATAATTATTACTGATCATAAGCTAATGGACGATTAACCATACTCAGGTTATTTTTGTAGTCTGTTTAGAAATGTCATGATGTTAGGTAAAGTCCATTCTAGGAAATCTTTGTCATCAATAATTGAAGGGAGTTTCTTTGCTAGTTTCTCAGAATTACCCTGTAGTAAAAGAACTGGCACTCTGTCATCATATGCACATTCTAGCTCCCACCGTTGACCATCAGCCTTCAAAATATTATTTGTAATCAGCCCAATTACACCGTCACATTCTGTAACCTTTGATCGGCATTCTTCCTTCCAGGAAGGTTCCCATGAGGCCTTTGTGGGTAAATATTCCAATGAAAATGGTGTGTTCTCATTTTTTACTTGCTCTATTAGAGTGTCTCGCAGGTTGGTATCTCTCAGTGCGAAGCTGATAAAAATTTTATTAGATAGCGCCATACTATTTTCCTTAGAGAAGAGAGTTTTATTTTATAAGACTATATTTTAAGTGTGATTACTAATATTGGAAAGGGTAGTGTAATTTCATTCTATTTGATGTTAAGACTAATCCTTCGTTCATAATCTGCCTGGCAATTAAAACCCGATTTTAGAGGAATCCAAGGTAATAACTATTGAAATTCCGTTTATTGTATTATGACTGAGTGACACAATTAATTTGTGTCATTGTAGATCAAATTCTCGTTATTTATGAACTAATTCTTTCTATAAGCTGTGCTACTAAATAATACTTGATAAGATCAAAACTTTCTCAATTAATAATATATCCTTTATGGCTAAAAATTCTCGCAGTCTAACTGAAAACCAGATTAGTAACCAATGTGTGTACAAAGGTAATTTTCTGCACATGCATACTGATAAAGTTATTATGCCTGACGGTAAATTATCTATCCGTGAATATGTTACTCACCCTGGGGCTGTTGTAATTATTCCGCTTCTTGAAAATGGTGACTTAGTATTTGAGCGTCAACATCGTTATCCGTTACATCAGGATTTCTACGAATTACCTGCTGGCAAAATAGATCATAACGAAGATGTATTAGCCTGTGCACAACGTGAGCTGTTAGAAGAAACAGGTTATGTGGCATCAAAATGGCGTTACATTACTACGCTGTATCCCTGTATTGGTTATTCTAACGAGAAATTATTATATTTCCTGGCTGAAAGGCTTAGTCTTCGAGGTGCGTGTCCTGATGATGGAGAACATTTAGAAATATTTACTTTACCTTTTTCTGAGGCACTTGATTGGATTAAGACAGGGAAAATTACAGACAGTAAAACTGTTTCTGGTTTATTCTGGGCAGAAAAATTGATATATGGAAACTGGCGATAGATCCGATAATATTAGTAGCAGATATTGACCAGAAGTCTATTTTTATTCAGTAAAAAATTCACGAACCTTATTCATCCAAGATTTCGTTCGGGGGCTATGGCGAGAGCTATCTTCCTGATTTAGTGCCTCGAGTTCATGGAGTAGTTCTTTTTGACGGGCTGTTAATTTGACCGGAGTCTCCACAACTAAATGGCACATTAAGTCACCATGAGCGTGGCTACGAATGCCCTTAATTCCTTTTCCTCGCAAACGAAAAACTTTTCCACTTTGAGTTTCAGCTGGAACTTTGATTTTTGCATAGCCATCAATTGTAGGAACTTCTAATTCGCCTCCTAATGCAGCTGTGGTAAAGCTGATTGGCATTTCACAATGTAAATCATTATGATCACGTTGGAAAACAGAGTGCGCTAAAAGATTAACGACAACATATAAATCACCTGATGGTCCGCCATTGACTCCTGCTTCACCTTCTCCACTTAAACGGATACGATCCCCATCATCTACACCAGCTGGAATTTTTACAGATAGTGTTTTATGTTGCTTCACGCGTCCTGCGCCACTACACTTTCCACAGGGGTTGGATACAAATTTTCCACTACCATGACATTTTGGACAGGTTTGCTGGATTGAGAAGAATCCTTGTTGCATTCTTACTTGGCCATGACCGTTACAGGTAGGGCATGTAGAAGGAGAAGTGCCTGGTTTTGCTCCACTACCATGACAAGCCTCACAAGATTCCATAGTAGGAACCCGTATTTTCGTTTCAGTTCCACGGGCTGCCTGCTCCAACGTAACTTCCATGTTAAAGCGTAAGTCTGCACCACGATAGACATTAGAGCGACTTCCCTGCCCTCCAAAAATGTCACCAAAAATATCACCAAATGTATCTGAGAAGCCTTGGGGGCCACCACCTGCCATACTTGGGTCTACTCCGGCATGTCCGTGCTGATCGTAGGCTGCTCGCTTGTTGGGATCCGAGAGTATTTCGTAGGCCTCTTTAGCTTCTTTAAAGCGTTCTTCCGACTTAGGGTTGTCTGGATTTCGATCCGGGTGATGTTCCATCGCAAGTTTACGATAGACCTTCTTAATTTCATCTTCTCCGGCATTACGGTTAACGCCTAGTACATCATAGTAGTCACGTTTACTCATATAAATACTTCCATTTTTATAGCAAAATTAATATTACCTAGTACTTTCCTATATTGAGACCCGTCTTAATGTACATAAAATTTCTAACAATGGTTTTTTTATAAACGTCAAAACGCAGAGAGCACAGGAGAGTTACAATTGTATTTCTCCACGCCTCTGCGTTCTTATGGTTCAAATATTTATTTATTTTTTGTCTTTTACTTCCTCAAATTCAGCATCAACTACTTCTCCTTCTGCTTGATTCTCACTACTGTCGTTATTTGGCGGCGTTTCGGCGCCAGGTTGAGTTTGCTGCTGAGCCTGTTCCTGTGCCATCGTTTTTTCTGTAAGTTTATGGGAAGCTTCTGCTAGCGCCTGAGTTTTTGCATCGATGGTGTCCTTATTATCTGTTTTTAATGCCTCCTCAGCTTCTTTCAACGCAGTTTCAATTTTAGACTTCTCGTCTCCTTCAAGTTTATCTCCATGTTCCTTTAGTGTTTTATTAACAGAGTGAACCAATGCATCACATTGATTGCGGGCTGTGACAAGCTCTAACGCTTTATGGTCTTCTTCAGCATGTGCCTCAGCATCTTTTACCATCCGTTGTACTTCCTCATCTGATAGTCCTGAACTTGCTTGGATCTTGATCTTGTTTTCTTTTCCGGTTGCTTTGTCTTTTGCTGATACGTGTAAGATACCGTTAGCATCAATATCAAATGCAACTTCAATTTGAGGCATGCCTCTTGGTGCTGGGGGAATATCAGTCAGATTAAATTGCCCTAAACTTTTATTTCCGGACGCCATTTCTCGTTCACCTTGTAAAACATGAATAGTTACTGCAGATTGATTATTTTCAGCAGTTGAAAATACTTGCTGTGCTTTGGTCGGAATAGTTGTATTTTTTTGGATAAGTTTAGTCATAACACTACCCATAGTTTCAATACCTAGAGACAAAGGCGTTACATCTAATAGCAGTACATCTTTTACATCACCTTGCAAGACACCACCCTGAATGGCGGCGCCTACCGCAACTGCTTCATCTGGGTTCACATCTTTACGTGCCTCTTTTCCGAAAATAGCTTTAACTTTTTCCTGAACTTTGGGCATACGAGATTGCCCTCCTACCAAAATAATGTCATCAATGCTATTGGCATCGACGCCTGCATCTTTCATAGCAATACGACATGGTTCAGTAGTTCGTTCAATCAATTCCTCAACCAAACTTTCTAATTTTGAGCGTGTAATTTTGACTGCCAGATGTTTAGGTCCTGAGGAATCTGCTGTGATGTAAGGTAGATTGACCTCAGTTTGCTGGCTTGAAGAAAGCTCAATTTTAGCTTTCTCTGCTGAATCTTTAAGACGTTGTAAAGCGAGCATATCTTTTTTTAAATCAATGCCGTTTTCTTTCTTAAACTCATCAACAAGATATTCAATTATACGCAGGTCAAAATCTTCCCCACCTAAGAAAGTATCGCCATTAGTCGCTAATACTTCAAATTGGTGTTCACCTTCAACTTCTGCAATTTCGATAATGGAGATATCAAAGGTGCCGCCACCAAGATCATAAACAGCAACTTTACGGTTTCCTTCTTTCTTATCCATACCAAATGCAAGAGCTGCCGCAGTTGGTTCGTTTATAATACGCTTTACTTCTAGTCCGGCAATACGCCCTGCATCTTTAGTAGCTTGACGTTGAGAGTCGTTAAAGTAAGCAGGAACAGTGATAACCGCCTCAGTAACTGGTTCACCTAAATAGTCTTCAGCAGTTTTCTTCATCTTCATTAGAACCTGCGCTGATATCTCAGGGGGAGCTATTTTCTGATCGCGTACTTCTACCCAGGCATCATTATTATCTGCTTTAATGATGCTGTAAGGCACCATCTTTATATCCTTTTGCACCATTTCTTCATTGAAACGGCGGCCAATTAATCTTTTTACAGCAAATAAAGTATTTTTTGGGTTTGTGACAGCCTGACGTTTAGCAGAAGCGCCTACCAGAATCTCACCATCTTCAGTATAAGCCACTATAGAAGGGGTAGTACGAGTTCCTTCAGCGTTTTCTATCACTTTAGGCTTACCATTCTCCATGACAGATACACAAGAGTTAGTGGTGCCAAGATCAATACCAATAATTTTTCCCATAATTCAGTCCTTTTCGGGTTAATACTATAAATCTACAAACATGTAAGTGGGGTCTCTGACAGTTATTTCAAGTTTCTTTAGCTTTTGAAACTGTAACAAGAGCTGGTCGGATTATCCGATCATTCAATACATAACCTTTTTGCATTACATGTACTACAGTATTTGGGGCAAGTTCGGAATCTACTGTGCACATAGCTTCGTGCTGATGAGGATCAAATTTCTCACCGTCCGGGTTAATTACTTTGAGATTAAATTTTTCAAAAGCTGTAGTAAGTTGTTTGAGAGTCAGCTCCATTCCATTCTTAAAATTTTCTACTGTGGCATTCTCAACTGCTAGAGCCGCTTCTAAGCTGTCCATTACCGTCAACAGTTCTGTAGAAAAATTTTCAATTGCATATTTATGCGCGTTTGCGATATCAACTTGAGCACGTTTTCGTATATTTTCTGAGTCTGCCTTAGCACGTAGCCAAGCATCATGGTGTTCAGCGGCGTCAAGCTCGGCTTTTTTTAGTAATTCTTCTGAGCTAGGCATAACTTCTATTGTTGGCTCTGCAGCACCATGTTCTGAAGCTTCTTCTTTTGTATTAGCCTCATTTTCAGTCACTTTTGACTGGTCTGACTGTGGATCATCAAGGTTTTCCATATCGTATATTCTTCTCCTGATTACTGTTGGAAACAAATTGGGGTGAATTTGTTAATTTCAATACAGAAGAAGAATTATTTATACTTTTGTTCTTCTATTTTTACTGAAAAAATCGTGTTTGGCTGGAGTGCCAATAGAATGTGTACCTGAGGATCAGAAGGCAGTAGAGATAAATATTTTTATTTTATTTTCCAACATTTAGGGCTAAATCTGCAGCTTTACCAATGTAGTTCTGTGGAGTCATTTCACGTAAGCGCTCTTTTTCTTTATCTGGTATAGCAAGGCCATCAATAAATTTATGTATTGTTTCTTTAGAGATACTTCCCTTTCCTCTGGTTAGTTCCTTTAGTTGTTCATATGGGTTAGGTAATCCATAACGACGCATTATTGTTTGGATTGGCTCGGCTAGGATTTCCCAGGCATCGTTTAGATCATTCGCTAGTAGGTCTGGGCTGGATTCCAATTTGTTTAGTCCTTTATTACATGATTCGTACGATAACAAAGAGTGTCCTAACGCAACGCCCATATTACGTAATACAGTAGAATCTGTTAAGTCTCGCTGCCAGCGTGATACAGGTAGCTTATCACCTAGGTGTCTGAGCAACGCGTTAGCAATTCCAAGATTCCCCTCTGAGTTTTCAAAATCGATTGGGTTTACCTTGTGTGGCATGGTTGATGAGCCGACTTCAGACTCTTTAATTTTTTGCTTAAAATAACCTAATGATATATATCCCCAAATATCACGATCAAGATCAATCAGAACAGTATTTATACGGGCATATGCATCACATATTTCAGCAATGGCGTCATGTGATTCGATCTGAGTAGTATAGGGATTAAACTTTAGTCCTAATTTTTCAACGAAGGATTGCGAAAAATTTTCCCAGTTTAAATTTGGATATGCTGCAAGGTGTGCATTGTAATTACCAACTGCCCCATTAATTTTTCCCAATATTGGAATATCAGTAATATTGTCATACCCACATTGTAAGCGGTGTGCAAAAATTGCAAGTTCTTTTCCCAAAGTAGAGGGAGTTGCCGGTTGACCATGGGTACGGGCGAGCATGGGCATATCTGCCAGCAGGTGCGCCATATCAACAAGAGTTTTGATGACATTACTCAATGCAGGAAGCATTACATTATCTCGGCTGTTCAGTATCATTAAGCCGTAGGAGAGATTATTAATGTCCTCAGAAGTACAGGAAAAATGAATGAACTCAGCAGCTTTAGAAATCTCTATATTTTCTGCTGTACGTTCCCTAAGCCAATACTCAACTGCTTTAACATCGTGGTTAGTGCGTGCCTCGATAGATTTAACTGATTTTCCGTCAGATTCAGAGAAATTTGCAATTAATTCTTCAAGTTGTGCAATCGTATTACTAGAGAATGGCGAAATTTCAGTAATAGTAGGCTCATGGCTCAATGCTTTGAGCCACTCAATTTCTACTTGAACACGGTAACGAATTAGTGCAAGCTCACTAAAATATGGTCGTAGAGTTACAACCTTACTGTGGTAGCGCCCGTCAAGGGGGGAAAGAGCTATAAGAGGGGAGAAATTGCTCATATCATTGATGTTCTGATTCTCTGTTATTTTAACATAGCTGAGAATATACCTGTGTAGGTGCTGTAAAGTGTCGAAAGTTGATATACTGCGTACCTTTATTAAAACGTTATTTAGGAAACTATGAAGCTTGTTGGATCACTTACCAGTCCATTCGTACGTATAAAGTACGAGTTGTGTTATCTGAAAAACGGATTGTCTATGACTTTGATGTAGATATTCCATGGGGATCAGAAACTCACGTGTCTGAATATAATCCTCTGGGTAAAGTACCAGTACTGATTATGGATGACGGTACCGCGCTATATGACTCAAGAGTTATCGTTGATTATCTTGATAGTGCTAATCCAGTTTCAAGACTGATTCCTGAATTCAATAGAGAGCGCAGTATGGTCAAACGTTGGGAAGCTTTAGCTGATGGTATATGCGATGCAGCTGCCGCCATCTATTTGGAACGCAAGAGGCCAGATGCTTTACAAAGTACAGAATGGATTGCACGTCAACAGAAGAAAGTCATGCTAGGACTTGAAATTGCAGCCAGAGACTTAGGCGACAAGAAATGGTGTGAAGGTAACGTCTATACATTAGCTGATATTGCAGTATGTTGTACTCTTGGCTATTTATCTTTTCGTTTCCCTGAAATAAAGTGGCGTATGTTTCCTAACTTAGCCAGCTTAGCTGGCATACTTGAAAAAAGAAAATCATTTATAGAAACAGCACCAAAGGAATAAAATTTAAAAATGTAATGTACTTTGGTGCAGTATATTATGGTTGCTTTACTTTGTGATTATCCCTCCACCTAAACATACCTTGCTCTCATATACTACTACTGATTGTCCCGGTGTTACCGCCCATTGAGGCTGCGCAAATTCAATTTTACATTTTACCTTGCTAATTTTCTTAATAGAACAGGGTGCATCGATTTGACGATAACGAGTTTTAGCAGAATAAACCCAGTCGCAATGTGGAGCCTTGCCACTTATCCATGTAAGATCTGAAGCAGAAAGTGTGGGCTGGAACAACTTGGGATGATCGTGGCCTTGTACTACAACTAGTGTGTTATTAGCCCTATTCTTTTCTATGACAAACCATGGTTTGTCTAGGCCTTCTATTGTTCCACCTATTCCTAATCCCTGCCGTTGACCAATGGTGTAGTACATTAAACCAATGTGTTCACCAACAACAACTCCTTCTTGAGTTCGTATTTCTCCAGGTTCATGTGGTAAATAACGACTGAGAAAATTTCTAAAAGGACGTTCACCAATAAAGCAAATACCAGTACTATCTTTTTTGGAGAAATTAGGTAAGTTAGAATCTTGAGCAATCTTGCGGACATCACGTTTATAGAGATGTCCGATAGGGAACAGAGTATTGGTTAGCTGTCTCTGGTTCAGTCGATAAAGGAAGTAACTCTGATCTTTCGTTCCATCCTCACCCTTAAGCAGTTGACATATGCCATTAAATTTTCTAATTTGTGCATAGTGCCCTGTTGCGATGCAGTCTGCACCAAGTTCAAATGCATGGTCAAGAAATGCCTTAAACTTGATTTCTGCGTTACATAACACATCAGGGTTTGGTGTTTGTCCCGCTTTGTAGTCTGCAAGGAATTTGCTGAATACTTTTTCCTTATATTCTATAGAAAAGTTTACTGCTTCCAGAGGTATACCAATGATGTCAGAAACTGATGCGGCATCGATGAAGTCCTGTTTTGATGAGCAATACTCTTCAGTATCATCTTCCTCCCAGTTTTTCATAAACAGACCCACTACATCATAACCTTGTTGCTTAAGTAAAAGTGCCGCAACAGATGAGTCTACCCCTCCTGACATACCTATTACGACACGTTTCTTTTTCATCATTTTAATCGTAGTGAGTAAGAAGCTCCAAAGGGTACCGTTTCCCCGCTAAATGATCTTCGATACATTTAATTACAAGGGGACTACGGTGCCGGTGGACTAATGAATAAATTTCATTTGTATTGAACCACTCTGCGCGTACTATACCTTCATCTAATTTTCGATTGTGGTCATGGCAGATTGCTGTACCAAAGAATGCAAAGCGCAAATAGGTTATATCATTGACAGATGAATGCCATCTGTAGATACCTAACAGCCACTGTGGAGTGAAGATGTAACCTGTTTCTTCTAGTGTTTCTCGGATTGCGCCCTGGATTATTGATTCATTTGGTTCTAAGTGACCAGCAGGTTGGTTAAAGAGCACTCCATTTTTAGTTTGCTCTTCAACCAACAAATATTTGTCATCTCTATTAATAACCGCAGCTACAGTCACGTTGGGTTTCCAGATCATTTTATATCAGAAAATTCTATTATTAAGTTCATAAGTGCCTTATTCTAAAACAAAGGTAGAATAATATATTCTATTTGTAACTATAATTTTTAAAATTAAATTTCTTGGGAGACATATGTCTATGTATCAGCACATTAAAGAGCCAGATGAAGGTGAGAAAATCAGAGTCAATAAGAATTCTTCTTTAAATGTGCCGGATTGCCCAATTATTCCATATATTGAGGGTGACGGCATTGGAATAGATATTACCCCTGTTATGCAGAAAGTAGTAAATTCTGCTGTGAATGTGGCCTATGGCAACAAACGTAAGATTTCTTGGATGGAGATTTATGCCGGTGAGAAATCTACATGTGTATATGGCAAAGATATTTGGTTGCCAGATGA
This sequence comes from Nitrosomonadaceae bacterium, assembly GCA_965205785.1. Classification (GTDB taxonomy): domain Bacteria; phylum Pseudomonadota; class Gammaproteobacteria; order Burkholderiales; family Nitrosomonadaceae; genus BJGV01. Next base: position 174,253 of record OZ242188.1, on the reverse strand, counting down.
GACTTTGCATGCTGCAAAAGAATATGTGGTTTCCATTAAAGGCCCCTTAACTACTCCTGTAGGTGGCGGAATTCGTTCTATCAATGTAGCGTTGCGACAACAATTAGACTTATTTTTATGTTTACGTCCGATACGCTATTTTCATGGTGTGCCAAGCCCATTAAAAGCTCCTGAAAAGACTGATATGGTTATTTTTCGTGAAAACTCAGAGGATATTTATGCTGGTATCGAGTGGGAATCTGGGTCAGAAGAAGGAAAAAAGGTTATCAATTTCTTAATAAAAGATATGGGGGTTACGAAAATACGATTTCCGCAAACATCAGGCATTGGCGTTAAACCAGTCTCAAAAGAAGGCACTGAAAGATTGGTGCGCAAGGCTATTCAATATGCAATAGACAATAAAAGAAAGTCTGTAACACTGGTGCACAAAGGTAATATCATGAAATTTACAGAGGGAGCATTCAAGAACTGGGGATATGAATTGGCGAAAAAGGAATTCGATGCCACGCCATTTGATGGAGGCCCATGGATGGTATTGCCAGAGAATAAAGGTGGGGTAGTTATTAAGGATATGATTGCAGACGCATTTCTACAACAAATTCTATTGCGCCCTAATGAATATGATGTAATCGCTACGCTTAATCTTAACGGTGATTATATTTCTGATGCCTTGGCTGCACAGGTAGGTGGTATCGGTATGGCACCAGGAGCAAACTTAAGCGAATCAATTGCAATGTTTGAGGCGACCCATGGAACAGCACCAAAATATGCTGGCAAAGATCAAGTTAATCCTGGGTCAATAATTTTGTCGGCAGAAATGATGCTCAGGCACATGGGCTGGGTTGAGGCTGCTAATCAAATAATTCAAGCAATTGAGAAGACCATACAAGATAAGATTGTGACCTATGATTTGGCAAGATTAATGGAAAATACTCAGAAAGTGTCATGTTCAAAATTTGGCGAGGAGTTAGTAAAACGTATGGGTTAAAAAAAGCCCCTTGGCAATGAAATTGCCAAGGGGCTTGGAATCCTGTGATTACAAACTTATTACGGTATAACTACACAAGTTGTATCGTTAGGGGGTTTGAATATTTGATGCTTGCTTACCCTTAGGACCTTGGGTCACTTCAAAGCTAACTTTCTGACCTTCTTTAAGCGTTTTGAACCCTGACATATTGATTGCTGAGAAGTGTGCAAATAAATCTTCGCTACCATCATCAGGAGTAATAAACCCGAAACCCTTAGAGTCATTAAACCATTTTACTGTACCTGCTGCCATTTTTCCTATCCTTTAAAAAACCGGGTCCAAAACCCGAACACTGTTTGAGTTTCAAGACCGCAAACGGCTGTAACCGGTACTGCAGAAAACTTGAAGCCAAACTCCCAGTTACCTTTTACTTAAAACTAGTGCTAAAGTCAAGTGGTTGCTCTATTTTTTTAGAGTAGTTGCATATTTATTTACTCAAGACACTTGAAATTTTTGCCGTAATCGACAAGTATGTTAGTAAGAAATTAGTTATCAGTATTCCCCTGATGAACAGGTAAGGCACGGTAATGGTAACCAGAGATCATGAAGACGTTGTTCTGGAGGTTAAGAAGAGTAAAATTAAGCCACCACCAATGTTCAAAGTAGTTTTGCTAAATGATGACTTTACGCCAATGGAGTTTGTTGTATTAGTGTTACAGACATTTTTTGCTAAAAGCCAAGAGCAGGCAACTCAAATTATGTTAAAAGTTCATATGGATGGTGTTGGTGTATGTGGTATATATCCAAGCGATGTAGCTGGGACTAAGGTTAAACAGGTGACTACTTTTGCTAGAAAGCATCAGCATCCACTAAAGTGCGTGATGGAGGAAACTTGAAATGATTGCTCAGGAGCTTGAGGTAAGTTTACATATGGTGTTTGTGGAATCACGACAGAAACGCCATGAATTTATTACAGTAGAGCACTTATTGTTGGCAATGCTTGATAATCATACTGCAGCAGAGGTATTGCGTGCTTGCTCAGTTGATATTAGTGATCTTCGAAAATTTCTATTAGAACATGTTACTGAAAATACCCCTACTGTGGGTGGTAGTGGAGAAGTAGACACTCAGCCTACACTTGGATTTCAGCGCGTGATACAACGCGCAATCCTGCATGTCCAGTCCTCAGGTAAAAAAGAAGTTACCGGTGCAAACGTATTGGTGGCAATTTTTGGTGAAAAAGATTCTCATGCGGTATATTTTCTACACCAGAGAGGTGTGACAAGACTTGACGTGGTTAATTATATTTCCCATGGAATAAGTAAAGTTTCGCAGGGAAGCAGTGGTGCCAAGACTGAAAGTGAAAATGATACAGATCAAGAGACTGGTACAGGTGGTGCACTTGAAAGCTATACCATAAACCTTAATATACAGGCGTTAGCAGGTAAAATTGATCCTCTCATTGGCCGTGGAAAGGAACTAGAGCGCGTAATACAAACATTGTGCCGACGTCGAAAAAACAATCCACTTTTAGTTGGTGAAGCGGGGGTTGGAAAAACAGCTATTGCTGAAGGATTAGCACGGAAGATTATCAAAAATGATGTGCCAGAGGCGCTTGCACATCATCAGATTTACGCTCTAGACATGGGGGCGTTGCTTGCTGGTACAAAATATCGTGGCGACTTTGAGCAACGCCTGAAAGCTATATTAAAGCAGTTGCTTGATGATTCCAGTGCTATTTTGTTCATTGATGAGATACATACCATGATTGGAGCAGGTGCGGCATCAGGAGGCACCCTCGATGCTTCTAACTTACTTAAACCAGTACTAAATACTGGCCAATTAAGATGCATCGGTGCTACTACATTCAGCGAATATCGGGGAATTTTTGAGAAAGACCATGCTCTTTCGCGTCGCTTTCAGAAAATTGATGTTCCAGAAACGAGCGTAGAAGAGACTGTTACTATTTTAAGGGGTTTAAAGTCTCGTTACGAGGCGCATCATGGTGTTAAATATACGGCCGTCGCTCTTACTTCAGCTGCAGAGTTATCGGCACGTTTCATCAACGACAGGCATTTACCAGATAAGGCAATAGATATTATTGACGAAGCGGGTGCGGCTCAAAGGATTTTGCCAAAATCAAAACAGCGTAAAGTTATTAGTAAGCATGAAATAGAAAACGTTATAGCAAAAGCTGCACGTATTCCACCGCGTAGTGTTTCTAACGACGATCGTAACACGTTAAAAACATTGGATCGTGATTTAAAGACTATGGTGTTTGGTCAAGATAAAGCTATCAATGCGCTGGCAGCAGCAATTAAAATGGCTAGAAGTGGTTTAGGTAATCCACAGAAACCAGTAGGCTCCTTCCTTTTTTCTGGCCCTACTGGTGTAGGGAAAACGGAGGTAGCGCGTCAACTTGCATATGCAATGGGTATTCAACTGCACCGTTTTGATATGTCCGAATACATGGAGCATCACGCAGTATCTCGATTGATAGGTGCTCCACCCGGGTATGTTGGTTTTGATCAAGGTGGTTTACTTACCGAGGCGATTATCAAACAGCCTTATTCAGTACTGTTGCTGGACGAAATTGAAAAAGCCCATCCAGATATTTTTAATATTCTATTACAAGTGATGGATCATGGCACTTTGACAGACAACAATGGCCGTAAGGCAGACTTCCGGAACGTAGTAATCATTATGACTACCAATGCTGGAGCTGAGTCACTTGCAAAGACTTCTATGGGATTTACTAAATCAACTCAGGCGGGTGATGAGATAGCTGATATTAAGCGTATATTTACACCAGAGTTTCGGAACCGGCTAGATGCGATTATTTCATTTGCGGCTTTGGATAAAGATGTAATTCTAAGAGTGGCAGATAAATTCTTGATGCAATTAGAAACTCAGCTACATGAGAAAAAGGTAGAAGCTATATTTACTGATGCTTTGAAAGAATTTCTTGCAAAAGATGGTTTTGATCCTCTCATGGGCGCACGTCCTATGGCACGCCTTATTCAGGATACTATTCGTAGCGCTCTAGCAGACGAATTATTATTTGGACGCCTTGCGAGCGGAGGTAAAGTCACTGTAGATGTAGATATTGATGGGAAAGTGAAACTTCAGTTTGAAGAAGAAGCTGCTGCAGTTCATTAAATTTTCTTGTTATTATTTGTAATTGAGTCTAGTAAATCTCCTCTACTTTTATTAGCACCATACGTTGTTCACGTGTGATTCTTTCGTTATATGGTGAATTTGGAGAGAATGATTGACTAAATCTATTTCTTTCCATATTACCTAGATTCATCCACTCTCCTAATCTTCCAGAAACAGAAGTATTGATTTGCTGGACGTTGATAGCTCCTGGCGATTGGTCGTCAGGGCTATTTCGTTGGGGAATTACTTCTAAGATTACATTATTTCCTCTTACAGAAGGTATAACTGTGAAGCCAACAGTGGCATCGTGGAATTGTGTACTCTCAATTACATGTATTCCTTGTGGCGTATGAATTATATTGCGTAAAGGTATTGGTAGCGACTTACCTATATGTATTAAAGCATGCCCACCATCTAGTACCTGTATTTGCTGCGTATTATTGTCTTTTTCAAGATGCTGATTATTATGTACTTGCACATTAAGATTATTTTTTCCAAAGCTATTTTTACTGACCAGGCCTCTTTTGCCAGTACGTCCAGTAATCTTCACTTGAGTTCCATTTTTATTAATATTTCCGGAAAGCTTTAGTAAGTTTCTGGCAGTTACGCTGTCCACATCTTGCTTGACGGTTATTATTAAACGGCGTGGAGCATTATCTATTTCGTTTAGAAGTTGCTTGATCTCGCGTAAATTCTCTGGTGTGGTGCGGATAATAAGTTTGCCTTGCATGCCACTTAGCGCGCCTTGTTTATCTAGGAATGGATCGATTAGCGGGATAATTTCATTCGTAGTGCGGTGCTTTAGCTGGATTACCTCAATAATAGTTTGATCCGCTGAAACAATAGATGGTGCTATGAATAGCCCTATTATATTGGCAATTACAATAATTTTTCGCATGGTATAAATGTTTCATTTCTAGTTACATACCTTATAAACGACACTAACTTTAGTTTTCCTAAATAAAATAAGGCTTAAAATAATAAATATAAAATGTAAAAGAAGATGGATATTTAGTTGAGCTTTTCCCTTTTTATAGTTTTCAATGAATAGAATTATTAGCTGAAGTAAGTTTAAAAATTTAGAAATTTCACACACTGTATATGTGATGTAATTCAAGTATACCTATTCATAACTAAATGATTCAAAAGGCACTAAGTATTTACAAGATATACTGTACTGATAACAATTATCATTTATAATAAAGAATCATTTTTTACAATCCATTATATTTGGGAGTCATAGAAGTAAATGTCAAGAATATACTTTTGCTGCTTTCTGAAGGTAATTTTTATATGTGTTGCTCTGTTTAGCACAAAATTTTCTTATGCTGAACAAGTAGTAGTTTATTCAGCAAGAATTGAGAAGCTGATTAAACCAATGTTTGATACTTTCACAAAACAAACTGGTATCCCAGTAAAGTTTGTTACTGATAAAGCAGGTGTATTACTTGCAAGACTTAGGGCAGAAGGGAAGAACTCGCCTGCTGATATGTTGATTACTACGGATGCTGGAAATTTATGGGAGGCGGCACAAGAGGGATTGCTTGTTCCTGTAAAATCAGAGAGGTTGGAAGCAAATATACCTACATATTTACGTGATCCACAGAACCAATGGTTTGGTTTATCTGTACGTGCCCGAACTATTGTATACAACACTGATAAAGTGAATACGGAAGAGTTATCTACGTATGCGGATCTGGCTAATTCAAAATGGCACGGGCGACTATGTTTGCGTACTTCTAAGAAAGTATATAACCAGTCACTAGTAGCAATGATGATTGCTGAGTATGGTAAAGAAAGAACTGAGCAAATTGTGAGAGGCTGGGTAGCTAATTTAGCTACTGATCCTTTGTCTAATGATACTAAAGCAATGGAGTTCGTTGCTGCAGGAAAATGTGATGTGACCATTGTTAATAGTTACTATTTTGGTCGTTTGATTGAGAAGACTCCTAATTTACCATTAGCGATTTTTTGGCCTAATCAAGATGGAAGTGGTGTTCATGTCAACATTTCCGGTGCAGGCATTACCAAGAGCACTAAGAGTAAAAAAGCAGCGATCATGTTGTTAGAATTCTTGTCATCAAAAAAAGCTCAGAAACTGTTTACCGATGTGAATATGGAATATCCTGCTAACCCAAAAATAACTCCCGACTCAATAGTAGCAGCGTGGGGGAGTTTCAAACAAAACCGAATGAATGTAGTTAAAGCTGGTGAGTTACAAACTGAATCAGTAAAGTTGATGGATAGGGCAGGCTATTGGTAAAGTATGAAAGGTGACTTGTGGAAAACTCAGTTGAAATCCGAAAGTAGTAAATCAAGAAATAACCTTTATTATTTACTTGATATGTTCCAGACGGCATTAAGTTGGCGTTATATTCCCATTATTGTGGCTGTTTTAGTACTTATTCCTGTAGGTACTGTTATGTTGTCGTTTCTCACTCCTGCTGGGGAAATCTGGAAGCATTTAGTAGAGACAACTCTGTCAAGACTACTGCTAAACTCATTCTGGCTTGCATTAGGAGTAGCTGTCAGTTCAGCATTATTGGGAGTGAGTTTAGCTTGGTTTACCGCAGTATGCGATTTCCCTGGGCGAAAGATTTTATCTTGGGGACTGTTGCTTCCTCTTGCATTCCCCGCATATGTCCTGGCATTTGTTACTTTAGGGCTATTTGATTTTACTGGTCCAATACAGACATCATTACGTTCTTGGATTGGGTCAGAATTGCTTTGGTTTCCAAATATTAGAAGTAGGATGGGTGTAATTATTGTAATGACACTTGCTTTTTATCCTTATGTATATTTGTTAGCTCGGAATGCTTTTCTTACTCAAGGGAAACGTTCATTAGAAGCCGCTCAGTCATTAGGATTAAATCGTACACAGGGGTTCTTTAAAGTAGCATTACCGATGGCGCGTCCATGGATAGCAAGTGGTGTAATGCTTGTTTTAATGGAAACTTTAGCAGACTTTGGAACTGTAGCAGTATTTAATTACGATACATTTACTACAGCTATCTATAAAGCATGGTTCAGTATGTTTTCTTTATCCGCGGCTTCTCAGCTAGCATCGTTACTGATTGTAATTGTTTTTGTATTAATTGTTTTAGAGCAGCAATTCCGTTCACGAATACGCTATGCAGAGAATAAACAAAGTACGCGTATACCTTCTATTGTACTTACAGGATGGCACTCTTGGGCTGTTGCCGGCTTTGCTTCAGCCACTTTATTTTTTGCTTTTCTATTACCAATTACGCAATTATTTATATGGGCTTCACATACCTTTGCAGAAGAATTTAATCAACGCTATTTAGGTTTTCTCTGGCATTCATTAATGTTGTCAGGATTTGCTGCAATACTTATTTGTATTATTTCAATTTTAATGATTTATTCTGTGCGTCGTCACCCTGACATAGTTGCCAATGTGGCAGTACGAATCGCAACAATAGGATATGCTTTACCTGGTGTAGTTCTGGCTGTAGGAATTTTTGTCCCACTTGCATGGGTCGATAACTGGTTTAGTCAGATGGTGATGCAATTATTCTCGATAGAAACGGGATTCTTATTTCAAGGTACGCTTATAGTCATGTTAATTGCTTATATGACACGTTTCCTAGCAGTTGGATATAACCCTATTGAGAGCGCTATGCAACGAGTTACTTTAAGTATAGATGAAGCTTCAATGGGTCTTGGTGTGAGTGGATGGAGTATGCTCAAGAGAATCCATTTGCCCATTCTAAAAGGTGGAATTCTCACTGCTGTTACTTTGGTGTTTGTTGATGTTATGAAAGAAATGCCTATTACTTTAATGACGAGACCTTTTGGCTGGGACACACTTTCAGTACGAATATTTGAAATGACTTCAGAAGGAGAGTGGGAGCAAGCAGCTTTGCCTGCAGTAGCATTAGTATTGACGGGTTTGATTCCCATAGCAATGCTTACACGTCAAGCTGAGAAATAATTATATGAATACTTTATTGCTTGAGATAAAAAAGATAAGTCAATCTTATGATAAACAGATTGTGGTTAGTAATTTATCACTTGAGCTTAACAAGGGCGTGATTGGCTGTCTTTTAGGACCAAGTGGGTGTGGAAAAACTACAGTTTTACGTTGTATAGCTGGGTTTGAGCCAGTAGTAGCGGGGGAAATCTTGCTGAATGGTGTAAAGGTTAGCAGTTCAGGATTTTCATTACGACCAGAACAGAGACAAATAGGAATGGTGTTTCAGGATTATGCGTTGTTTCCACATCTTACTGTTACTTCAAATATTATTTTTGGTTTGCATCGTATGTCTCATGTTGAAAGTTCAAGACGGGCAATTGAAATGCTTGAGACCGTAGGTCTTACAGATGCAGCTAATAAATATCCTCATGAGCTCTCAGGAGGACAGCAACAAAGGGTTGCGTTAGCGCGAGCACTAGCGCCCCGGCCCGATTTAATATTATTGGATGAACCTTTTTCGAATCTTGATGTGAATCTACGGGAACGTTTGAGTTTAGAGATTCGTGACATCCTTAAAAGCCAGGGTACTACGGCTATTCTTGTAACACATGATCAGAATGAAGCTTTTGCCATTGCTGACGAGATCGGTGTAATGCAGCACGGCAAAATTATGCAATGGGACACTGCTTACAATCTTTATCATTGTCCCACCAGTCGCTTTGTTGCAAACTTTGTAGGACAAGGTGTATTCCTCGCTGGAAAGATTCTTGATTCCAGTCATGTAGAGATCGAGTTGGGAATTCTTGAAGTGGATATCTCTCATCAACACGCATCAGGTAAAGAATCTGGTAAAGGTTGCAAGGTTGATGTATTAGTGCGCCCAGATGATATCGTGCATGATGATGAAAGCTCTTTAAAGGCACAAGTTTTACACAAGGCTTTCCGGGGAGCTGAAATTTTATATACTTTACGTTTACCTGGGGGCAGTACAGCATTATCACTCGTACCAAGTCATCATAATCATGCTATTGGTGAAAATATTGGGATTAAACTAGAGGCGGATCATGTCGTTGCGTTTAATCAAATAACGCAATAATATTGTTGCTATATGTTGAATATAGAGTTGATTTGTTAAACTTCTTCTTTGTTTTTTCGTGACGCACTAATTTCTTCAGATAGTAATAATACAGACATTGCATAATGAGTGCTCCGATTATAACGAGTAATAACATAGAAATTATTGAAACCTAACCAATATTCCATATGGTTTTTAATATTTAATTTGATTAGTGTTGCCTTGCGATCATCAGGAATATCGATTAATGGTGTAATTCCAAACTCTTTCATTTTATTTATTGTATAAAGAGGCATATGTGTCATTTTTAAAGTTTCGTGACGACTGTTATCACTGACCTGTGCACGTGTTACTACCGGACCATTAACTTCCCATCCATGCGCTTTCAAATAGTTAGCTACACTACCTATTGAATCGGCAGTGCTCCCTGATAAGTCTATTTTGCCGTCATCATCAAAATCTACTGCATATTTACGATAACTGCTTGGCATGAATTGAGGAATACCAATTGCACCAGCGTAGGATCCTTTAAAACTGAACATATCAGCATCTTGTTCCCGTATGAGCAATAGATATTGTTCTAATTCATCACGGAAGAAATCAGCACGTTTTGGATAATTAAAAGCCAAGGTTGTCAATGCATCCAATACACGATGTCTGCCAGTTCGTTTTCCATAGTAAGTTTCAACTCCAATTACCGCTACAATAATTTCTTCAGGAACACCAAACTTCTTACTTGCACGCTCAAGGGTTTTAGCATTCCTCTTCCAGAAAGCGACTCCCTTTGTAATTCGTCTTTGGTTAATAAAAATAGGATGATACTCATGCCAAGGTTTAGATGTGCTTGGACGGGTAATTGCTTTGATAATGCCAGAATGAAATTTTGTTTTAGTAAATATTTTTTTAAGTTCGGGCTCGTTAAATCCATGAGTTTTTACCATCTTGCTGATAAAAACTTTGATCTTAGGGTTGAGTTGTACTGCCATAATAGACTGACTATGACAAAACAATAACAATCCAACTATAAATACTAGGGCTGTATAATTAGAGCTGAAGATATACTTTTTATTTCGACTCATAAGTACCTGAAAAAATAATGTAAGATATTTCTATATATCTAAAAATTTAAGCAAATATAAAATATTTCTCAGTAAAAGGCTGGTAAAGTAACGTGTATAAATATTGTCACGTAATATTTGCCAAAGTTAATTATATGCATTTTATCAAATTTCTGGTTCCTGCTTTTAATAGTTCGCATATTTAATTATTACAACAGTAAATAGAAACTTTTTTATTTCTAACTTAGAGTCTAATTTAATACTTTATTAAGATTATGACAAATATGGTTGGCCCTTTATCGGGCGTGCATATGTTGATTACACGGCCAGTAAAACCTGCTTCCCGGACCGCTGAGCGGTTAGCAGCGCTAGGCGCTACACCCATTATATTTCCAACTATTATCATTAAGCCACCAGAAGATATTGGACACGTTAAGGCAGCGTTATCATCATTACAAAGCGTATATGCAATAATTTTTGTAAGTCCTAGTGCTGTAGAGATGACTTTTAAAGATAACATTAAACTGCCCATTTCAGTCAAAGTATTTGCGCCTGGTTTAGGTACTGCTGAAGAGTTAAATTTATATGGAGTTAACAACGTACGAATACCACTAAAAAGTTTTGATAGTGAAGGCCTGCTTGAACTTTCTGAATTACAGTCAGAATTTGTTAATGGGCAACGTATATTAATATTTCGTGGTAATGGTGGACGAGAGCTGTTATTTGATGAATTAAGGCGTCGCGGAGCTAAGGTAGAAATCGCTGCTGCCTACAGGCGTAGTATCCCAACTACACCATCTACAGGATTGCTAGAATTATTATCGGCAAAGAGAGTAACAGCTGTTTCAATAATGAGTAGTTCTGCTATAAAGAATCTTGTGACCATGGTGCCAAAACAAGATCGTAAGAGTCTGCTGTTTTCCCTGCCAGTATATGCAAGCCATAAACGTATCAAGGATACAGCTGAGTCACTTGGATTCTTAAATGTGACCGAGACTGAGTCCGGTGATAAAGGGCTTATTACTACACTCCTTCATAATAAAAGTTAAAATGGCTAAATACTTTGGATCGTACAAATAAAAAATAATTTTTATATTATGAAGAGTGTAAGCTTCGTTCAATACATACAGTAATTTTTTTCACGTCACGTATCATACAAAGTTTTGCTACGTTGACCTTTGTCCATGGAGATTTAAATTCCGTTAAAATAATTTGAGCGATATGTTCTGCTAACGCCTCAAGTAACGAAAATTGTTTTTGTGATAAAGATTCATTGATTCGTTTAATAATAGATGCATAATCTAGCGCATCCTCAAAATTGTCTGTCTGACAGGCTTTACTTGTTGGTAGGGCAATCTCTATATCTAGTTGTATTGTTTGAGCTACCTTGCGCTCCCATGGATAAATCCCAATCAGGGTTTTTATTTTAAGCTCGTGGATGAAAATTATGTCCATTCGTCTAGATTTATTATATTAGGGGTTTCTAAGATACTTCGTAGAGAAGTAGTTTTAACGTAGAATTAAAACTGATTTTATTCTATTTGCTGAATCGGTGCCAATCACAATGACAATAATAGGTTTAATAATCTTAGCTTATTTGCTCGGGTCGATTTCATTCGCAGTTATAGCGAGTTGGATTTTTAAATTACCTGACCCACGTACTTTTGGCTCAAAGAATCCTGGGGCAACTAATGTATTACGTAGTGGAAATAAAGCTGCCGCAGTACTTACTTTACTTGGTGATGCAGGTAAAGGTTGGGTGGTAGTTATATTGGCACAATATTTGGCGCCAGTTTTGGAATTAGATAATAGAATAATAGCCGCTGTTGGGTTGATAGTTTTTTTAGGGCATATATGGCCTGTATTTTTTCGTTTTAAAGGAGGTAGGGGCGTAGCAACGGCGGTAGGTGTGGTACTCGGGCTAAATTTATGGTCAGGATTATTAGCTATTATTACTTGGATTGTTGTTGCTCTGATATGGCGCTTCTCATCATTATCTGCGTTGGTGGCAGCAGCCTTCACACCAGTTTATGCATGGATATTTTTAGGTTCTGAAGAAAGTACCTTGGTAATTTTGGTTATATCACTACTAATTATATGGCGTCACAAATCAAATATTGCTAATCTAATTGCAGGTAATGAAACGAGAATTGGTAAAAGGGATAGGACTTAGCTACTCAGTAAGTTGAGCCAGATTCAGAAAGAAAAGATACAGAGATTTTAGTATTCTAGTGGTTTGAATAGGGTAGGACTATTACCCTGTGACCAGGTTTTAAACTTCATCATAACGACTTTAAATAGAGTGCTCTCAAGATGTTCTTGTAGCCATCTTTGTAAGTGCGGTACAGATAAATTATTGAACCATTCTTCATCAACAAAAGCGCACTGACGGATAAAAGGAAATATTGCAATATCTGCCATTGCAATATTATTACTTAAAATCTGTTGATGTTTTTCTAGCCTGATATTTAAATCATTTAATATTTCTGCACAGACTTCACGCGCCCCAGTGCAATCTTCATTTGGAAAACGTTGGGGGTATTTATATCGATCTAAAGCCAGTTTAAACTTATTATCATTCCGATCTATTAGAAATTTCATTTCAGTTTCATTGGCATCAAGCCAGCTATCAGGATCATTATTGCCTAATGCCCATTCCATGATGTCGAGACTTTCATCAATGATTGTACCGTTCTGTAGAATCAATACAGGTACAGTTCCTTTTGGTGAAGCTTCAAGCATCTGTTCAGGCTTATTTTTTAATTTAATCTCCCGTAACTCAAAAATAAATCCAGCTTTGTATAAACCCATGCGGCTACGTATTGCATAGGGGCAGCGGCGGAAGGAATATAAAATCAGATTATCTTTTGGATCTATATTACTCATAATTTTTCATTTGGTAACAGATCGTTCATGATGGTAGCTTGTCACTTATGTGGAATAATTCCTAGCCTTGTTTGCAGGTAGGAGATTAGAATGTCAGGAGTGATGAATTATATCGATTCATTAGAGGTTATCGCATGTGTTTCTAGATCCCATCGTGCTCTTACAGTGAAGCTGTTTGTCATCGATTGATTATTATTCTGCAACCGCATTGCGCCAGCAAGTGCAATCATGGCGCCATTATCTGTACAAAATTTAAGATCAGGGTAGAAAACAGTAAAGCCCTTTTCTTTTGCATATTTTGATAGATTCTCTCTTAGTTGATGATTTGCACCAACACCACCTGCAACTACAAGCTGGTTGAGGCCGGTCTGGAGTAGTGCTGCCATAGATTTTTTTGTTAGCACATCTACAACTGCTTCCTGAAATGCATAGGCAATTTCTGCTTGTATTTCCTGAGTGATTTCGTGTTTATTTGATAGCGATAGTACAGCAGTTTTAAGGCCGCTGAAGCTAAAATTGAGGTCGCCACTGTGGAGCATTGGACGAGGGAGTTTAAAATTGCTTGCCTTGCAAGTTTTAGAAAATTTATTAGCAAGTTTTGATATTGCTGGGCCACCTGGGTAGTTAAGCCCAAGTAATTTTGCTGTTTTGTCAAAGGCCTCTCCTGCAGCATCATCTACAGTTTCACCTAGTAATTTATATTGCCCAATACCACGTACTTCCATTAATTGCGTATGACCCCCAGAAACCAACAGTGCGACAAACGGAAATAAAGGAGCAGTAGTTGATAGTAATGGAGAAAGTAAATGCCCTTCAAGGTGATGAATGCCTATCGCTGGAATTTTTAATGCAAAGCTAAGTGCAGCTGCAAAACTTGAACCTACAAGAAGCGCTCCCGCTAATCCTGGGCCCTGAGTATAGGCGACAGCATTTAAATCCTTGAGTTCAAGTTTTGCTGTATTAAGTGTTTGTTTAACAAGGGGCAGAACTCGTCGGATATGGTCGCGTGATGCAAGTTCAGGGACAACACCACCATATTCACTATGCATTGCTGTTTGTGAATATAATGCATGACTCAACAGGCCTCGCGTGGTGTGATAAATCGCGATACCAGTATCGTCACAAGAAGTTTCGATGCCAAGAACAAACACTGAATTAAAGGTGTAAATACACTTTCACAAAAAAGTACCAGACTACTATATACTATACTGTTCTTTACAATTACATTTTTTAATATTAGTAGTATCAATAAAAGTAGTATCAATAAAAGGATTATGTTTTTATGACCATTATTAAAGTTAAGGAAAATGAACCATTTGAAGTTGCTATGCGTCGTTTCAAGCGAACCATAGAAAAAACAGGGCTACTTACTGAGCTACGTGCAAGGGAGTTTTATGAAAAGCCTACTGCTGAGCGGAAACGAAAGCTTGCTGCAGCGGTTAAAAGAACTTACAAACGCCTGAGGAGTCAGTTGCTTCCACCAAAGTTATATTAGCGTGTTCTATGTGATGAATGGTGGTATTTGAACTTGAATATCAAATCCAATTTAAAGGATTTTCTTTACTTACAGTAAAAAATTCAGATGAAATCTGGTCCAAGCCTGAAACAAGAAATTACTGAGCACATGAAAGACGCAATGCGGTCGGGTGATACTAAGCGACGGGATGCTATTCGTTTATTACAGGCAGCTATCAAGCAGTGTGAAGTAGATGATCGTGTTGAGATGGATGATGTTGCGGTTATTGCGGTAATAGAGAAAATGATTAAGCAGCGGAAGGATTCAATTACACAGTATGTAGCTGCAAAGCGTGAGGATTTGGCTGATATCGAAAGATATGAGGTCGGTGTATTACAAGCTTATATGCCAAAGGCACTTAGTGATTCTGAAATAGAGGGTATAGTAGAGGAAGTAATTGCTTCAACAGGAGCAGAAAAACAGCAAGAAATGGGAAAAGTAATTGCAGTGCTCAAGCCAAAGCTTGCGGGGCAGGCTGATATGGGGAAGGTGGCTGCTTTGGTTAAGAAGAAGCTTACTATTTGAATTTATTATTGAATTTAAATATATATGCCGCTCTACGCATTAATTATTTTTGGCATATCTACTTTTACTGTATTTCTGGAAAATGTCATATAATTACTAAACAGTTCTAATCGTGTTTATAAGCTAGTTGAAAATAATCGACTTTCTTTCCGGTAAATGATTCCACAATCGTTCATTCAAGGTCTACTTAATCGTGTAGATATCGTTGATATCATAGAGCGACACGTGCCACTTAAAAAAGCTGGTGCAAATTACATTGCATGCTGTCCATTTCACGGAGAAAAAACTCCTTCATTTACTGTGAGTCCAACCAAACAGTTTTATCATTGTTTTGGCTGTGGTGCGCATGGTAGCGCTGTTGGTTTTATGATGGAATACATAGGAATGGATTTTGTCGAGGCGATAAATGATCTTGCTTCACGAGTCGGAATGCAGGTTCCTGTTCAAAAAAATAAAGATAATTACAGGCCAACTGATTCTAGAGGAAGTGATGAAGATAAAGAGAGTTCTTCTCAGAATTTATTTGAAGTAATGGGTATTATCACAAGATTCTATAGAGATCAGCTAAAGTGTTCTGAGAGAGGCATTAACTATCTCAAGAAACGTGGTCTGACGGGGGAAACTGCTGCTCGTTTTGGAATAGGCTATTCACCTGCAGGTTGGCAGAATTTAGCTGAGATATTTCCTGATTATGAATCACCAATACTTTTAAAAATTGGAATGGTGAATGAAAATGAGGAAAAGAAACGCTATGACCGATTTCGTGATCGTATCATGTTTCCCATATTAAATCTGAGAGGAAAGATTGTTGGGTTTGGTGGGCGGGTAATTGAGAAAAACGAGCCTAAATACTTAAATTCTCCCGAAACGCCATTATTTGAGAAGGGCCAAGAGCTTTACAATTTATTTGCAGCACGCAAGGCGATTCGGAATGCAGAAAAAGTTCTGGTAGTAGAAGGGTATATGGATGTTGTTGTACTTTCACAATATGGCATTGAATATGCTGTTGCTACATTGGGCACTGCAACAACATCACGTCATGTGCAAAAACTTTTACGCCAGACTGATAATGTTGTTTTTTGTTTCGATGGTGATGATGCAGGTAGAAAGGCGGCATGGCGCGCTTTAGAGAACAGTTTAACGCAGTTTGTAGATGGTAAGCATATAGGGTTTCTCTTCTTGCCTGATGGAGAAGATCCTGATAGTTATATCCAGAAATTTGGAAAGGATTCTTTCGAGAAATTGATCAACGAATCTTTGCCTTTATCCGTTTTCTTGTTTCAGGGTCTGTCAGAGGGCATTAATCTACAAACTAGTGAGGGCCGCACCAGATTAGTGGAGAATGCAAAGCCATTATTAGCACAGGTAACTGCACCTATACTTTCATTGATGCTTATAAAATGGTTGGCTGAGCTTAGTGGTATAAATCAGGATGAGTTAGAGGGTTTATTGCAAATCAGGCGTATGTCATCATCTTCACCTCGTGGAAGAATATTGCGGCCAAGTCCTATTTCACCTTGTCGTTGGTTAATTCAGATTCTTTTGCATGATCCTGGCTTTGCTTCGAAATTAGATAGAAAACTCCTTTCAGAATATGTTGAAAATACGGATGAAATGGCAGCATTATTGGCATTGATTAAGTTTATTGATTCGCATCCACATGTTGGAGAGAATACTGCAATCCCATCCGCAATTACATATTTTCACAATAGTTCTCACCGAGAGTTGCTTGAAAAAGCTGAGAGTGCAACACTTTCCTGGGATAATACGATAGACATTAAGGCTGAATTTAATGGGGCGTTGAGGAGGTTGCAGGAAATACAACGTAAAAAGCGTATGACCGAACTACAAAATAAGTCATTAAGCATACTTACTTCTGATGAGAAGCAAGAATTACAAAAATTAGCAGTACTTTTAGGTTAAGAGCCTGACTCAGGCAGGCTAATTTTTGATATAATCGGAAGTTTTGGGTTCAATTACCCATAATATTTGGAAATCAAAATGGCAAAAGCAAAAACGCAAACTAGAAATCCAACTAAAGCAAAGGCAAAAAGTAAAATTGTAGGTTCTTCAACTACACGTACTAAGTCTCGTGTTGCGAAAAGTAAAATAAAGACAAAAAAAGAAGTAAAGGGTGTTTCGAGAACATCATTAAAAGCAGTGGTGAAAAAACATTCTAAAAAAGCTATTGTTGAGAGGAAAACCACGAAGAAAGTTACAAAAAAATTAAGTAAGTCGTCTGCAGTTACTAAAAAACCCACAAAAATTATTGCAAAGAAGAAAGTAGGAACAGTAGCTAAGAAATCTACTACAGGTACTGCTGCAAAAAAATTATCAAAGGCAATTAAAGCCCCTATAAATAAGGGCGCGGCAGTCAAAAAATCATCAGTTAAGACATCTGCTACTAAGGTTGCGGAAATTGCAAAGGCGGTAATGGCTGCTAAAGAGTCAAGTCCGATTACTAGAAAAATGAAGTTAAGGGCAGCGAGGGAAGCTAGAGCACAAGCTAAACAAGCTGAAAAAGCCCTTCTCCCTCAGGATTTAGAGGCGAGACGTAAGCGTCTTAAAAGTTTGATTGTTCATGGTAAAGAGCGTGGGTTTTTAACCTATGCAGAGATAAATGATCATTTGCCAGATGATATGCAGGATGCTGAGCAGATAGAAGGGATTATCAGTATGATTAATGACATGGGCATTTCTGTCCATGACGAAGCTCCTGACGTGGAAGCAATGCTGCTATCTGAGGCCACCCCAGCTGTAACTGATGAAGACGTAGTGGAAGAAGCAGAGGCAGCACTTTCTACCGTTGATTCAGAGTTCGGTCGTACTACTGATCCAGTACGTATGTATATGCGTGAAATGGGGTCAGTAGAATTACTTACTCGCGAGGGTGAGATAGAAATTGCAAAGCGTATTGAAGATGGGTTAAAACACATGATCCAAGCAATTTCTGCATGTCCAACCACTATATCAGGTATTTTAGAGTTAGCTAATAAAGTTGCGCAAGATGAGATGCGTATCGACGAATTAGTTGATGGATTGCTTGATCCTAATGCTCAGGAGATTGTTGGCGAGGAAATTTCTGATGAAACATTAGTACGAGAACTGGATGCTGGAGATGGAAATGATGAAGATAGCGCTGCGATAGCGAGTGCTAATTCTCTTAAATTAAAAATAAGTGCATTGGAGCGTTTTTCTATTATTTATAGTGCATACGCCGAAATGCAGAATATTATTAAGAAAAAAGGTTCATCTAGTAAAGCATATAAGGAAATACAGGAGCTCATATCGGCTGAACTAATGGCTATTCGTTTTTCAGCCAAAATGGTTGAACGTCTATGTGATGCTCAGCGTGGGATGGTCGAAGAGGTTCGCAGATATGAGCGTAAAGTAATGGAGCTGAGTGTACTTAAAGCAGGAATGCCGCGCAATCACTTCATTAAGGTGTTTCCTGGTAATGAAGTAAATCTCGACTGGGTAGATGAGGAAATTGCAGCAGAAAAACCATATAGTCAGATTATGGCGCGTTATCAACCGGCAATTATTGAACAACAGCAGAATTTAATAGCATTACAAAAAAAGGTCGGCATTCCAATCAAAGAACTGAAGGAAATCAATCGTAGAATGTCTACAGGAGAGGCCAAGGCGCGTCGTGCTAAACGTGAAATGACTGAAGCTAATCTACGTTTAGTTATTTCTATTGCTAAGAAGTACACTAATCGTGGGTTGCAATTCTTGGATCTTATTCAAGAAGGGAACATTGGCCTCATGAAGGCAGTAGATAAATTTGAGTATCGTCGTGGTTACAAGTTTTCAACGTATGCTACATGGTGGATACGTCAGGCCATTACCCGTTCTATTGCAGATCAAGCGCGGACTATTCGAATTCCAGTTCACATGATTGAAACCATCAACAAGATGAATCGTATTTCGCGACAGATTTTACAGGAAACAGGGCAGGAGCCAGAACCTGCGTTACTTGCTTCAAAAATGGAGATGCCTGAGGAGAAGATTCGTAAAATTCTCAAAATTTCTAAAGAGCCAATTTCTATGGAAACGCCTATTGGCGATGATGAGGACTCTCACCTTGGTGATTTCATTGAGGATGCTGCTACTATGGCACCTGTTGATGCTGCAGTCTTTACAAGTCTAAGGGACGTTACTAAGGCTATACTAGACTCGTTAACTCCACGTGAAGCAAAAGTGCTACGAATGCGTTTTGGTATTGAAATGAATACTGATCATACGTTGGAAGAGGTCGGCAAACAGTTCGATGTCACACGTGAACGTATTCGACAAATTGAAGCAAAAGCTCTGCGTAAGCTGCGCCATCCTTCTCGTTCTGAACGCCTACGCAGCCTTCTGGATACTGAAGGCTAATAAGCTTGAAACGTTTTAGTTCTAGTTCTTCTGATAGGGTCTGTAGCTCAGTTGGTTAGAGCAGGGGACTCATAATCCCTTGGTCGAAGGTTCGAGTCCTTCCAGACCCACCACCCACCCGCTGCATTTATTCCCGCCAATCGGAGACCGGAGAAGAAGGGCGTATTCCTGCGGGTTTTGGGCGATCATGTACGGATAGCGATTACAGAGAGACGATCTTTGGGGGAGGAATAGGACGATTGTATACAATCGTCTCTGTTCGGTATTTTTCGTCACCAATCCATGAGGACTCTCGGCGGGTTTCAGGTATGAAATCCCAGCAATGTCCGTTGCTCTTCCCAGGAGGGAGGCAGTCGGCGGAGACGTCTGAGCTTTTCTGCTGTGAGCTCAACTGGTTGCTTGCCTTTGAGTATGGCCTCCATGATATCAGGCGCCAGGAAGGCAAGAGGTAAGGAACGACTGACATCCCCTTCATCCCTGTTCGCTTCGTGCGCGATCTGACGAACACTCCTGACCTGACCGGATGTAATCTTCATCAACCATTGATGGGCGTCTCTGACCAGCCGAATGAGCCTGTCATCGTGAAACGTAGCTTCGGTATTGCTATGCAGGATGATTTTTTGCGCCACCCCCCGGCGTCGCACAGACATGGGCGCTGTCAGAATAATCGGGTTACCATCACTGGTGTGGCTCACACCAGTGTGGTTCATACCTAGGTACGTTACCAACCCTGTGCCGGAGAGCGTGATACGCAACTGAGCCGGTTCAACCACTACCTGCTCCAATAGGGAACGAACCGTTTCTATGGTTTCATCTGCCGGACCTTCTATGATGGCAGTTGCCAACGTGGCCGCAGCCTGGACAGCAGGTTGAACCGCTATAGGAGATTCCGTTTCTCCGAGGGTATCGGCAATTTTCAGGGCATCCGATAAGAACCGGGCCAGCTCATACAAAACAGCTTCTTCCAGCTCATCTGCCGGCAGGCGCCATCTCTTCGTCTTATTATCTCCCTGTGGTACCTGTCCAGACAGATAGTACCGGTATCTCCGCCCCTTCTTCTGACAATAAGAAGGCGATAGTCTCCCACCGTTTTCATCAGACACCAGCCCTGTGAGCAGGCATCGTAATCTGACATTGCCCTGATAGTATCGGACCGGCGCCCGGGCGTGCAATAATGACCGGACTGCCTGCCAGGTCTCACGATCAATAATCGCCTCATGCTGCCCGGGATAAGTATTTCCCCTGTGAGCAACCTCTCCCACATAGACCGGATTGTGAAGTAGCTGATACAGATGTCCGCGCGTGAAAGGCTTGCCGCCGGTTATCTGATTACCTGAACCCCGTCGTTTGGTCAGATACCCCAGGCGATCTGCGGCAAGTTTCAGTTTGCGGACGGACTGATACTCGCGATAAAGAGCATAAAGCCCCCGGACTGTTTTTGCCTCTACTTCATTGACGATCAGTTTCTTATCAATCGCATCGTATCCGAGCGGGGACAGCCCTCCCATCCACATACCCTTTTTCCGGGAGGCGGCGATTTTGTCCCGGATCCGTTCTGCGGTGACCTCCCGTTCAAACTGAGCGAAGGACAGCAGTACATTCAGCGTCAGACGCCCCATAGAGGAGGACGTATTAAACTGTTGTGTAACCGAGACAAATGAGATATTTCCGGTATCAAAGATGTCGATAATCTTTGAGAAGTCCGTCAGGGATCGGGTCAGACGATCCACCTTGTACACCACGACCAGATTAATCTTTCCTTTCCCGATATCTGCCAGTAACTCCTGTAAAGCCGGCCGGTCCATGCTACCTCCTGAGAGTCCGCCATCATCATAGTGTTTCCTGATCACCTGCCAGCCCAGTCCTTTCTGTGACTGAACGAACGCTTCACAAGCCTCCCGCTGAGCATCCAGGGAATTAAAATCCTGCTCCAGCCCCTCTGTGGAAGATTTCCGGGTATAGACGGCACAGCGCATGTGTTGATTCATCGCCCGAAGAATCTCGGTCCGGACCATCTGACACCGGTAATGGCACGGGCAATCTCCGAGAGGGATGTGTAGATCCTGCCCTCATACCGGAATCCGTTTTCAGTAACGGAGACAGTATAGGTTTGTCCATGCCATTCCCGGATCAGCCGGGTGCCCGGAGCCAGAACCCCCGGCTTTCGTTGCCTGCCCGATGATGCCGGGATTTTTCTCACCGGTTTGGGATCACTACGTAGCTTTCGTTTGGTAGCCGGTGTCAGACCCCCAAATGTTTTCACCTGGATCTGACAGGCAGCACTATATTCCAGTAACCTCCGGCTGATCCCCTTAGGGGGCGGGTTGCCATAAGCAGTTGTCCATTGTGCAACCAGTGTATGCCGTGACAGAGAAGGGATTGCCCGGAGTGTTGCCACGACTTGTTCTGGATTCTCCGGGCGTATCATCGGGCAGGAGTCCTGTCGTTCATCCTGTTCCTCCGCATTCCTGTCCGGGGGTGTGTTGTCATGTGCTCCTTCTTCCAAAGTCCTGTGAAGGCTGCCTGAGTACTCTGCGGTATTCCTCTCGTGGTTTGTGAGCCGGGTGTCCCTCAAGCGGTTAAGGAGTTTTGTTGCGCTCCTAGTGGTTCTGGTGGGCATGGTTGTCTCCTTCTTCATATGCACCGGTCAGATGCCGGCGGCTTTTATCCCGCACCGCCTTATCTTGTATGCACAGACCAGATGATAAAGCAGTGAAAAGACCTGAAACAGCGGTGTTACACATAGTGATGCTCGTGCACACAGTGACGCTCCGTTCAGCCGGGAAGTCAAGCACTATTGCATAGCGGATATCAGATACACCGTAATCCTCCAGATGTTCAGTTGGAATCGATCATGCCGAGAGCATGATAATAATATTTTCTGGGACCTCCTTCCGTGGTTTTAATTCTGGGCGAGTGATTTCGGCACAGACCATGCCATGCCATGCTCCGGGCCTTACAAAACCAGTGTCACAAACTATTGAAACTACTCAATCCGTTATTGGACTGGTTCTAAGTATGCCGTATAGGGATAAGGCACAGGAAGTTTTTTTTTGCTCAAACAAAAGGGAAAAATACAGAAATCCACGCTTTAAACGTGGTTTGCGGTACAATTCTGATGACCTTACAAGTATATTCAGACTGCCAACAGTCGCTACAGCCAACTAAAAGATTTTCTGCACCGCTACCGTGGCATTGCAACAAAATACTTTGGCAATTATCTGCAATGGTTTTATCTCACCAAATTAGCATCATAGCCTTTGTCGCGAACTTGTCTGTCTGTCGCAATCGCAAACCATGCACACAGTTCGTAAACTGGGTCAAATTAAATTCCTGTTAGAGAAATAAATATCAAGAACAGGGAAACAATTTATCAGCCATCATCCTGAATTAGGATTTTAGAGTTATATTGGGTGTATTTTGAAAAGAGTTGTTTTGACTAAGAAGCTGGAAAAATCGTAAAGAACAAGAAATAAGCAGCTCATTTCAGGAAAAAGTATGGAACAATTAACCAACCTAAAAGCCATCTTACATTCCAAGCGTGCCAATATCTATTACCTGGAAAAATGCCGGGTAATGCAGAAGGATGGGCGTGTGCTGTATCTTACGGAAGCAAAAAATGAAAACCAATACTGGAATATTCCGATAGCCAATACCACCTGTTTGCTATTGGGAACCGGTACTTCCATTACCCAGGCGGCCATGCGTATGCTTGCTCAGGCTGGTGTGTTGGTCGGCTTCTGTGGCGGTGGTGGCACGCCCCTGCTCATGGCCACTGAGATTGAATGGTTGTCACCACAAAGCGAATATCGTCCCACCGAATATGTCCAAGGCTGGATGAATTTCTGGTTTGACGAACAAAAACGTCTGGCAGTAGCCAGGCAATTTCAAATGGCACGTATTCAGTTTATACAAACGGTCTGGTCAAAAGACCGCGACCTGATAGACGCGGGATTTAATAGTCATGATGAAGATATAATGTCCGTGTTAAACAATACCCGCGCCAAAATCGAACAGGCGCAAAAAATTGTCAAATTATTTCAAATTGAAGCCGACTTAACCAAACGGCTTTACAAAATAGCCGCCGGCAGAACCAGATATGACGATTTTGTGCGCGCAAGAGAATCGGTTGATAGTGCCAATACCTTTCTGAACCATGGCAACTATCTGGCTTATGGGTTGGCCGCGACCACGTTATGGGTAGTAGGCATCCCTCACGGTTTTGCCGTTATGCACGGTAAAACCCGTCGCGGCGCACTGGTATTCGATGTGGCAGATTTAATAAAAGACACTTTGATATTACCTTGGGCCTTTATCTGTGCCAGGGAAGGTGCCACTGAACAGGAGTTTCGTCAGCAATGCTTACAGGCGTTTGCTGATCATAAGGCATTGGACTTTATGTTTAATCAGGTGAAAACCATCGCTTTACATTACCACGCAAACAAGGCTGTCCACGAGGATAAACCCCATGATGATTACTTTTGTGTCACAGTGCGAGAAGAAGGCCCTTAACCGAACTCGGCGGGTACTGGACAGTTTTGCTAATCGTATCGGTGATAATACCTGGCAAACCGTTATTACCAATGAGGGTTTGGGCGCGGTAAAAAAACTGCTGAGCAAAACTGCTAGTAAAAATACAGCGGTGAGTTGTTTTTGGATCAGGAGTCGGTCAAGAAGTGAGCTGGTTTGGATGATTGGGAACAAAGATAAGTTTAATGAACAAGGTGTGGTGCCTGTGAATAGTACTCAAAAAAACATGTTGAATAGTCAATATGAAAATGACTGGAAATATTTGCCATTGATAAAAGCCTTAACGGCTATTGCGGCTTTGTTTCATGATTGGGGAAAGGCTTCCAAACTATTTCAAAATAAGCTTTTACCAAATAGCAAAAACAAATTTAAAGGTGATCCTGTTCGTCATGAATGGGTTTCTTGTTTGCTACTCAATGCATTAGTTAATAGTTGTAACAATGAATCGGAAGAAGGTTGGCTGGAATATTTAATTAATAGTCAATGGGATGAAGAGAAGTTGAAGAAAATGGCAAAACAACAAGAATGTAAACCACTGTATAAATTACCACTGGCAGCAAAATTGGTTGCTTGGCTTATCGTGTCTCATCATCGTCTACCTCTGCCTCTAGATGATTGGAGGGGCGAAGATGCCAGTGACATTGATGCTATTTTGCAGAGAATTACCCAAAAATGGGGTTATGAAAATCGTCAAGATGAACAAGAATACCAGCGAAGAATCAACGCATGCTTTGAATTTCCCAAGGGGTTATTGAGCCATTCTAGCATTTGGTTAAAACAAGTAAAAAAGTGGTCTCATAGGCTGCAGGATTGTTTGCCTTTAGCCGAATCAGCATTGAAGGATGGAACTTGCCGATTGGTGTTACACCATTCAAGATTGTGTTTGATGCTGGGAGATCACTATTATTCATCCCTAAATGCAGATTCAGATTGGCAAGACATGACTGGTCTATTTGCAAATACGGATAGAAAGACCAGACAACTCAAACAAAAACTTGATGAGCATCTGGTTGGCGTGGCTAAGAATGCTCTTCACACATCACATTTGTTACCCGCTTTTGAATGGGAACTTCCGCTTGCCACAGATATACGATCATTAAAAAAACCCAGCTCTGCAACTTTTCGTTGGCAAGATAAAGCGATTGATGCAATAAACCACTGGAAAGAATCACAATCAAAGAATACACATGGATTTTTCGCTGTGAATATGGCTAGCACTGGTTGCGGTAAAACATTTGCCAATGCAAAGATTATGTGCTCTTTGTCTATTGATGGGAACAGTCTACGGTATATTTTGGCGCTAGGTCTTAGAACATTAACCTTACAGACAGGCGATGAATATCGAGAGCGTATTAAATTAGATAACTCAGAGTTTGCTGTGTTAATTGGTTCAAGAGCCGTGTTGGAGCTACATAATCAATCCCAAATAGACAAAGGGGAAGCAGATGTTGCACTGACAGGCTCAGAGTCAGAGCAACCGTTGTTAGATGAAGTTATTGATTATGACTGCGACATCCCCGAAGAAGGATTAGCGACTGTATTGACAAAAGAAAAAGACCGCAAGTTTCTTTATGCGCCAGTACTCGCCTGCACAATTGATCACATAATGGCAGCGACTGAAACAAAGTATGGTGGCCGATATATTTTGCCCTGTTTGCGCTTGATGTCGTCAGACTTAGTCATCGATGAAATAGATGATTTTACTGGCTCTGATTTAATCGCCATTGGCAGGCTAATCCATTTGGCTGGCATGTTAGGTCGCAAAGTGATGATCTCCTCTGCCACTATTCCGCCTGATCTGGCCGAAGGTTATTTTAATGCCTATAAAAAGGGCTGGCAGTTACATGCTAAAGGCCGTGACATCGCTGAAAACATGATTGGCTGCGCATGGATTGATGAATTTAAAACTAAAGTGATCAGTATTGATGGCACACAAAGTGAACAGGAGGTCAAAAATTATAAAGAACATCATAGCAGTTTTGTTGATAAACGAGTGGCAAAATTAAATGCTCAAATAGCAAAACGTAAAGCCGAAGTAATTCAATGCAAGGAGGATATGGAAAAGGTTGAGTCTGAGAGCTTTGAACCCAAACAGGAAAAATATTTTTGCCGCATTAAGCAAGCAATAATTAAAAAACATCAACAACATAATACAATTGATAAGAACACAGGCATTGCAGTATCCTTTGGTGTGGTACGTGTAGCTAATATCTCTCCTTGTGTTGAAATAACTCGATATTTGCTAAAAGCTGACTATCCGCAAGATATTGAAGTAAAAGTTATGGCTTATCATAGTCAGCAGGTATTGCTATTACGTCATGAACAAGAAAAGCATTTGGATGCTGTGCTAAAACGTAAAGAGAAGCTAGGTGAGTCACCAGTAGCTTTTTCTGATTCTGTGATTCGCTCACACCTTGATCAAAGCAAGGTTAAAAATATCATCTTTATTTTGGCGGCGACCCCGGTTGAAGAAGTCGGGCGGGATCACGACTTTGATTGGGCAGTGATTGAACCATCATCATATCGATCTATCATTCAACTGGCAGGACGAGTGCGGCGCCATCGAGAAAGCGAAGTTAAAAATACCAATATTGCCTTAATGCAATACAATTGGAAGGCTTTTAAGGCTGGTGATGAGCAGGGCGAAAAATATTTTTATCAACCAGGCTATGAAGATAAAGTTGTGTTAGATACACACGACCTTAATCAATTAATTGATACAAAAATAATTAAGGAACGATTAGATGCTGTACCGAGAATTACGAAAAATATTGATCTGAACCATCTCCATTCTCTGATCGACTTGGAGCATTTTGTTGTTCAGTCTGAACTAGCCAGGTATCATTGCCATGGCCCTGAGACCTTGCAGGGTTATTTAGCAGGAACTTGGTATTTAACCGCACTGCCACAATTTTTAAATCCATTTCGCAAAAGTGAGGCCAGTACTAATTTATTTTTTACTTATGAGCCAGATAAAGATTGTTGTTATTTTGCAGAAAAAGACGAAACAGGTCATCTCATTAACAGGGAAGGTATATTAAGAATACAGCATGATGAGTTATCAGAAAATGAACAAGAGAACCTATGGTTAAAACGAGATTATTCATCCTTGTTGGGTCAATATTCTGAACAGCAAGAGTTAAGTAAAAGTAAAATATCTTTACGTTATGGTGAATTAAATTTAATTATACGTAAAGATGGAGATACTAAATATAAGTACAACGATCAATACGGACTGGTTAGATTAAGCACTTCCCCATAATGTAAGAAGTAGAATCCGTTACCGAATTACAACCTGTTCAGAAGCTGCCTATCCGGCAGTAAACTGATTTAGTTAATAAGTATGTTTCTAAGCTTCCTGTGCGGCAGAATTAGGCAGCTGTGCCGTAACCTGAAAAAGGTGATTTCTAACTGCTTGTGCGGCACGGCATCGAAGTATACCAATAGTTACAAGTATAAGTCACTGGTGTATTTTGTTTCTTGCATAAAAAAATGCATTATTAATATACATAGGCTTACTTTTATGTGCTATATTTGTGCTGCCTTATTATTAATAGTCTTCGAATAGGATGATTTTCTAATGTTAGATTCCACAATATCTGATTTCTTTACAGATAGGAAAGAAACTTGGCTGAAAAAAAAGATGAAATCCTCAATGGAAATATATGAGGTTGAAGAGCTAAAAGCGGAATGCGAAAAGGTATTCTCGTTGGTGCAATGGCTACCAAACGCTGCAAGGAGATCATGCCAAATTTCACTAGCGACACACCCCTGTACGTTTAGCCATCCCAGCGCACGAAAAAACAAAAATGGCTATGTTAAATCAGTCGTTGCGAATTTCGAATCTACCGCTGATGGCTTTCTAAAAAGTGGAAACGTGGCAGTAGAAGCAGATGCATTAGGTAATGCAGCGGCCTTGGATGTATATAAATTCTTAACATTAAAACTGAGTGATGGCAGACAATTACTACAACATATTCAGCAAGATACAGAATTTGCCCGAAGTTTGCTAGCAATTAGTTCGGCGTCGTATCAAGAACTTAAAGATGGTTTTATTGCTATGACTGAGGCTAAAGGGGAAGACATAACCAGTTCTAAAATAAAACAAGTTTATTTCCCCGTGGGCAATGATTATCACCAATTATCTTTGCTCACAAACTCCGGTTTAATATATAAACTGAAAGAGAGAATTGATGCTATTCGTTTTTCTAAGGAAGCTAAGTATCTTCGGAAGTTTAAACGAGAAAATGAGTATAGTGCCCAAGGATTTTCAGAGTTATTTAATTTAACAACCATAGGATATGGTGGCACCAAACCACAAAACATTAGTGTATTGAATAACCAAAATGGCGGTAAAACGTATTTATTACAATCTTTACCCCCCAACACAGAGAAACGTGCCATTTATTTTCCGAAAAAAGATTTCTTCAAAGAATCATTACGCTACCGAGACTATTGTAATATTTTCCGTGAGTTGCATAAAATATTAAAAACAGATTATAACAATATCAACATCCGAGAAGGTCGCGATTACCGTTTGCAGGAACTGGTTGACTGCATAATTGACAAAATGTGGGCAGTGCGCTCCGTAGCAAAGGCGCAATATCATGCCGACTCATCCGGATTAGAAAGCTATCAAAAAATCTGGCTTTGTGATGGATTTTCACAAGAAAGAGAAGAGTCCGATGGATGGTTAGATAAATTAAGCAAAGAGATATCAAGATGGACAATTTTGACTTATGAAAAAATATTAGGCAAACAGGCAATCAAACTCGGTGAAGCAGAACGCCTAAAAATTGCTGTAATAGTATCACAAAACAAAGAGGCATTAAAATGATTGGTGATATTAAAAACCTACTATTGCTGTTACATATTAAAGTACAAAATGCTAATGCGCTTTCTAGTCCTTTTACGATTGGTTTTCCTGCAATAACATCTTGGCTGGGTGCTGTACACGCTTTGCAGAGAAAGCTGAACACCGAATTTTATGAACTAAAATTTAATGCCAGTGCTATTGTAAGCCATGAGTGTAATCTGCAAACCCACAAAGGGGCGGATGATTATGAGTACTCTATTATTGGCACGGGAAATCCGCTGAAACCAGAGTCGGAAAAAAATAAGCCTGAAGGGAATGCTGTTCGTTCTCCTTTTATAGAGGAGGCGCGTTGTCATTTGGATATTTCATTATTGATTGAATATTCAGGAGCCAGCAAGGATGGTGAAGAGTTGCTATTGAAAAAAATTACTCACCACCTTAATAGCGGCATGAAAATAGCAGGCGGCGACATTCTCTCTTTCAACTTACCAAAAGCACTAAAAATAGAAGAGGGTAATGATACTGATTTACACAAACTGATGCGTAAATTGATGCCAGGCTACGCCATCGTCGAGCGTCGGGAATTAATGAAAGATGCTATGGAAAAAGGACAAGATGCTATTGATTCGCTATTGGCTTATCTAGCTGTTCATCACAGCTGCGAGCAGGATGATGATGGTAATGTTACTTGGTTGAGTAAACGCAAAACAACAGGATGGATAGTCCCTATTGCCACCGGCTTTCATGGAATAACCGAGCTAGGGCAAGCGAAGAATCAACGCGATCCAGATACACCCCATCGCTTTGCGGAAAGTGTTGTCACTTTGGGTGAGTTTAAAATGCCCTATCGGATTCAATCTATTAATGAAATTCTCTGGTACTATCAGGCGGCAGCTGATAACAAGCTGTATTTTTGCCAACAATCTAAGTTACAAACTTGTTAACAAAAGGTAAATATCATGGCTAAAAAAGAAAATATTGCATCCGTACTAGCATTTGAGAAGAAATTAGTGCCATCAGATGCTTATATGTATGGCACTACATGGGCAAATAAAAAAGAAGTCACATCTCTTAAGTTGATTGAGAAATCGGTGCGAGGTACCATTTCAAACCGATTTAACAAAAAAGATTCTGAAGAATTTGCAAAGGATCCAATGAAACTTGATGCCAAAGTTGAAAATTCGAATTTACAAACAGTGGACGTTTGTGCATTAAGTGCTGATCAGGATACATTAAAGCTATATTTTACCTTAAAGGTATTAGGTGGTGTTGATCAACCTTCGGCTTGTAATAATACTTTGTTCAAACAAAGCTATACCAGTGCAGTAAAAAAATATGTCAGTCAAGAAAAATTTACAGAGTTAGGAAAACGATATGCTATGAATTTAGCTAATGCTCGTTTTTTATGGCGCAATCGTGTAGGTGCCGAAAATATCGAGGTTCAGGTAACAGCCATTAATAATGGTTCCGAACAATCGTGGATATATGACGCTACCAAATACAGCAGGCACGATTTTCAATCCTCCGACCAGGATGTAAATTCATTAGGCGAAAGAATAGCAACCGCACTTGCCAGTACAAATGATTTCTTACGACTGGAGATCGCCTGTTTTGTACAGGTCGGGAAAGCACAGGAGGTCTATCCAAGTGAAGAATTATTATTAGACAAAGGCAAAGGTAAAAAGAGTAAAATTCTTTACTCAGTTAATGACATTGCAGCTATGCATTCACAAAAAATTGGCAACGCTCTGCGCACTATCGATACATGGTACCCGGAATTTGACAAGGAAGAATCTAGTGCTGGACCTATCGCAATAGAGCCTTACGGCGCAGTTACCAATCTTGGCAAAGCCTACCGTACACCGAAAAATAAACAGGATTTTTATACATTTTTTGACAGTTGGGCTAGAGGTGGCGAACTTGAACCTGAAGATAAGCACTATGTTATGGCTGTGTTAGTCCGTGGCGGTGTATTTGGCGAAAGTGATAAATGAGGTATAGCAATGAACTTCTATCTCGATATTACCTTGCTGCCAAACGCCGAAGCCAACCTTGGTTTTCTTTGGCAAAAAGTTTATGGGCAACTTCATTTGGCCTTGGTTGAGCAACAGACGTTGAATGGGAACTCTATTATTGCGTCTTCTTTTCCAGAATACGGCAATAAAAATTTTCCGCTAGGCAGTAAATTACGTTTATTCGCATTAACACAGGCACAATTACAACAACTTGATATTGGTAAATGGTTAAATCGTCTAACCGATTACAGTCGCTGCACAACAATTAAAAAAACTCCGGAGTCTGTCACCACATTCGTTCGATTTAAACGTGTGCAATTTGATACCAATGTCGAGCGTTTGGCTCGCAGACGAGCAATGCGAAAAGGTGAATCTTTTGCACAGGCATTGTGGCAATTTAATAATTTTAAAGAGCAGGAAAGTAAACTGCCTTTTATAAACATGAATAGCTTGTCAAAAAATAAGCGATTCAGATTATTTATCGGGAAAGAAATAGTGAGAGAAAAAGTATCAGGGAAATTCACTTCTTATGGTTTAAGTTTAGGCGGCGCCACAATACCCGAGTTTAACCTTTATTTTTAATACTTATAAGAATTGATTTGAAATCAATCAGCTACGACACATCTGATTTCCATTGGTTTTTATAACTAATTGAATAGTAAGTGTTTGTTGTAACTTATTTTTTTACGTTTTAGAGCGGTTCACTGCCGCACAGGTAGCTTAGAAAATCAATATAAACCAACGATCCTTTTTTTAAGTGTTCACTGCCGCACAGGCAGCTTAGAAAACATCGCGATAATTGCTACAGCATAAATAGTCGTTCACTGCCGCACAGGCAGCTTAGAAATATCCTTGCTGATTCTTTTGCAATTTTATCTAGTTCACTGCCGCACAGGCAGCTTAGAAAGTTATTAATTATCAAACTATCTGTTGCAATTTGTTCACTGCCGCACAGGCAGCTTAGAAAATCAGGGTGATCGGGCATGCCAGTTAAGCGTCGTTCACTGCCGCACAGGCAGCTTAGAAATATCGCTTACGCTGCCGGACTAATCGTCAATAGTTCACTGCCGCACAGGCAGCTTAGAAAGGTTCGCGCTCAATTGCGCGCCAGTCCGAAACGTTCACTGCCGCACAGGCAGCTTAGAAAGACTACTTCTGTTACACGAAAAAATTATCTTTGTTCACTGCCGCACAGGCAGCTTAGAAATGATAATGCAACAGAAAAAGATTATCCATATAGTTCACTGCCGCACAGGCAGCTTAGAAATCAGTGACCATTGTTGGCGGTGATGTTTGATCGTTCACTGCCGCACAGGCAGCTTAGAAATTCTTCTATTCTGTCATGCAGAGCGAAATAGAGTTCACTGCCGCACAGGCAGCTTAGAAAAATCAAGTACTGCAAAGAAAAGAAACGCAAGAGTTCACTGCCGCACAGGCAGCTTAGAAAAGATAATTTCTTCATCATCAATCCCGCGCAGCGTTCACTGCCGCACAGGCAGCTTAGAAAAGATAATTTCTTCATCATCAATCCCGCGCAGCGTTCACTGCCGCACAGGCAGCTTAGAAATAATAATGCAACAGAAAAGGATTATAATTATAGTTCACTGCCGCACAGGCAGCTTAGAAAAGCCTTGAGTTCTGGCGATCGTACACGATAAAGTTCACTGCCGCACAGGCAGCTTAGAAATTATTATTAATTCACCAAGTGGTGCTGAAGGTGTTCACTGCCGCACAGGCAGCTTAGAAATTTAGCTATTGCTCAAGCTACGCAGTTGTCCGGTTCACTGCCGCACAGGCAGCTTAGAAAAGATAATTTCTTCATCATCAATCCCTCGCAGCGTTCACTGCCGCACAGGCAGCTTAGAAAGGAAAGCCTTATGGTTGTTGAGTCTTCGGGGTGTTCACTGCCGCACAGGCAGCTTAGAAATTTTAAAACTGTAAAATTAATTAGCTTAGGAAGTTCACTGTCGCACAGGCAGCTTAGAAAGATCATATGGCGCAGGTGCAGGGTGCGATGTGGTTCACTGCCGCACAGGCAGCTTAGAAAGGCCGCCGGAACCAATGATCTTTTCACAGACTGTTCACTGCCGCACAGGCAGCTTAGAAAGTCGCCGGAGGAGTTACTGATATTAGTGATCAGTTCACTGCCGCACAGGCAGCTTAGAAAGTTTTCTTATCAACATAAGAAAAGTCTGCAATGTTCACTGCCGCACAGGCAGCTTAGAAATTATCTTTCTCTACTGCAAGCACGCCGCACCAGTTCACTGCCGCACAGGCAGCTTAGAAAAAAGGCAAAAATTTAGTCGCTTTCATAAGCTCGTTCACTGCCGCACAGGCAGCTTAGAAAAAATTACGACAGGAACTAAGGCTGCCTTAAGTGTTCACTGCCGCACAGGCAGCTTAGAAAGGAATGGATTAGCGACGCAGGAACAACTATCGGTTCACTGCCGCACAGGCAGCTTAGAAAACGCATGAAAGTATTAAACACTGCGTTTGGTAGTTCACTGCCGCACAGGCAGCTTAGAAAGCTATTAATTATCAAACTATCTGTTGCAATTTGTTCACTGCCGCACAGGCAGCTTAGAAAGATCGTCAATGAGCACACGTGATGGCAAGCTTGTTCACTGCCGCACAGGCAGCTTAGAAATAATAATGCAACAGAAAAGGATTATAATTATAGTTCACTGCCGCACAGGCAGCTTAGAAACATCATTAAAATTGTCGCCGTCCTCTTTTAATGTTCACTGCCGCACAGGCAGCTTAGAAAGTGGACTCGTTATGACTACTAACTCTTTCCCAGTTCACTGCCGCACAGGCAGCTTAGAAATATCGCTTACGCTGCCGGACTGATTGTCAACAGTTCACTGCCGCACAGGCAGCTTAGAAATAGTGAACATGTGATGTCTCCGATTTCCGCATGTTCACTGCCGCACAGGCAGCTTAGAAACTCCGCAGGTGTTCCGACTATTTCCCTTTGTGGTTCACTGCCGCACAGGCAGCTTAGAAAATATACTGTTCCAGCTGAAATACTAGAATAACGTTCACTGCCGCACAGGCAGCTTAGAAACTCCGCAGGTGTTCCGACTATTTCCCGTTGTGGTTCACTGCCGCACAGGCAGCTTAGAAAAATCTTCGCGGAGCAAACCTGCTCGATACTATGTTCACTGCCGCACAGGCAGCTTAGAAAGTCCTTTTTAAGTTCACCCCTCTCATTTGAGAGTTCACTGCCGCACAGGCAGCTTAGAAATCTCAAATCTGCGCCATACAGATTTGCCCCTCGTTCACTGCCGCACAGGCAGCTTAGAAATTTAACAGCATTTGTTGTTCCATCTCCACCAAGTTCACTGCCGCACAGGCAGCTTAGAAATGAAGATTCAACAACCATAAGGCTTGACGGGAGTTCACTGCCGCACAGGCAGCTTAGAAATATTGCGCCTGTTGCCTGGGGTTCATAGTCACCCTCCCAGATATGATCGTAACGATCCGGCTTGGTAAGTTTGTCCTGAATCCGTACTGACTCAGACTCTTCCGTGAAGAAAACATTATCCCGCCAGTTAGACTCTATAACGGTAGAATTTTCAGGAGGGTTTGCTCCCCTGAACATTTCATCAACCGGGTCTTCTTTGTGTCGTGGGTTCCAGCTGAACCATAGCTCAGAACCGGTCTTTCGTATAATAGTAGGGATAAACAGCTCAAGAGAGCGGGCTGTCAGCGTCTGGGCTTCTTCCGCATAGCCTACATCAAACCCTTCCAGCGATTTAATAGATTCTGCCGTGTGATCCACTAATCCCTCAAAAATAATCACGCCACCACCGGGCGTGAGAATTGAATCGTACTGAACCTTGAACTGCGATCCCACCCCCATCACCTCAATTTTATCCTCTAAAAGACGTTTTACCGACTCTTTTAATGATTTCTGAATCTCACGGACACAGACAATTCTTGTACCGGGAACCATGATACAACGCTCAACAGCAAGTTCTGCAAAGAAATGGGATTTACCGGATGCACGACCTCCATGTGCACCCTTATAGCGTGACGTGCCAAGTAACGGCGCGAATACAGGAGAAGTCTTTATTTCCAGTTCGCTCATCTTCCGTACAGCATATCATCTATCCTGTCACTGTCATTTTGGATCATTCTGTCCAGTTCCTCCCGATACTCCCTTTCTTTTCTATCAGCACTGTAGTCCGGCACCGGGGCCGCCCAGTAACCGCCCCTGTCAACGGTTCTTCCGGCCTCCCTGTGCTTACGGATTTCCTCCCGCTCAAAGTGATAGTCCACCGGATCATAGGCAAAAGCAGAAAATGAGAATAACAGGAATAATAGTATCAGATTCTTCATAGTTAACCTCCTTTTTGTATAACAGCGTAGTATATGTTATAGTGAAACCATGAGAAGTATAACCGACTAAGGTCTGTCTGCAAATCACAACTGGCGCCAAAAACTAATCTTCCTCAGCACCCATATCCCAGTCAGATCGCCGCACTTCGCCGGTCTGGTAAAACTGACGGATTAGTTTTATACAGTTTAAAAAATCCTTATTTTCTTTAGTCAGTCTGCTTGCTGTATCCCAGTCGATTTCATTGCGCTCTTTCGCAGGAATCATGATCTGGCTTTCTGACGGATCCAGAGCATCAAGCATTATAAAGCCGATCCCATGTAAACCGGAGAGCATCCGAAGTTCTTTGAGTGTATCGGTACCTTGAATCTCACCGGCAACCAGATAGCCAAAATTAGCCCATGAGGAATTGCTGACAGCCTGGAAGAATACTGCCCGTACATTGGAGCGGTTGATCAGGAGTTTAACTTCAAAAGACCAGAGTCTGGTCCTTTTATCGGCATACTCCCGGACACAATCCTTGATTTCGCGGTGCCAGTTTCCACTGAAGCTCTCCATACCCACCAGATCAGGATAGAGCCATTTATTGCCACCTGCCCCACGAGAATTAGAGGAGCGTTTTTCATCAATGCGCTTGCTGTATATTTCAAGTTCCGACCATAGGAATTCAGATAAGATCGGGTAAAGGCCATACTCTTTGCTGATGGTGCTATTTACCTCTGAAGTTTTATTGCTTTCGGAGTGGTCAATTTCAGCACGGTCATCAGTTAATTCAGTGAAATAATACTTCCGGGGACGTCCTTCCGTGGTTTTAACTTCCGGATAGCGTTTTTGCAGCCGGAGGCGCTGCGATCCGATTTCAGCAACGATTTGCTGCAGGAGAGCTGCGTTACTATCAAGTGGAACTACTGTTGCGATAGAGCGTTCCTGCTTCCGGCGACACTCCTCCGGATACATCTCAATGATCCGGCCTGCTATCTCACGGGCGGTAAATTTCTGTTCAGGACTCTGTCGCAAGATGGTAACAACAGCGTCTATCAAATTAAGTGCCATGTATCCTTTTCCCTGGTTTTCGTATCGCTTTCATTTTATCAGTCAGGATTGAAATTACAAGAGAAGAGGAGGAGCAGGTGGGAGCTAACGTAGCAGGAGGGATTGGATGTAAATCAGATGCGTCAAAGGGTGTTTACCGGCTTTGTGTACCAGGTACGGCTGTTTATCCTAACATTGGTTGCAGTGCCTTTTTATCCAGGCCGATGAAGATTCCCCCGGATAAGGGTAAGGAGGAGAACCTAAGGAAATATCCGGATAATTTACGGGTCGGAACTGAGCCGGAAGGATTGATGTTTCCTCGGTAAGGTAAGGTGCGTTGCCCGTTACATCTTAAATTCGATACAAGTGTACTGATAACCGTTTCCGGAGTGGTCAAAGTACTGACTCTCCACAGCAGGATAATAGTCATTCCATACGGCCTTGACAACTTGTTGCGAGGAACAGGATTCATTGTTTTCGTAACTTTCCAATGCCTGCGAACCCTTTGGCAACTCATCACCGGAGTGATAATGGCTCATAAAAGGAGCCGATTTGCTTTTGTATGCCCAAAGGATTAGATCCGTCGCGCGAGACCACAAATGCGATGGGTTTTGGGCTTAACCCGATATAGCGAAGTGCACACGCCTGCAATGAGCTTCCAAAGCGATTGCTCATCTCACACAGCGTATCCGTATTCCAACGCCTGTTTATAAATTCTTTGCGGATCAGGTTGGCAGGCATGAGAAGCCAGGCGGCAAAAATATTGGCTTCTTTTTCTATTCCGTCACGAAAATTGTTTAGTGTCTCCTCACCATCTTCAAAACGATCCTGCAGCTTTCGATGGCACATAAAATGTCCTAATTCGTGCGCAAAGGTGAAACGTTGACGCCTTTTGTTGCGGATCCTTGTATTGAGCAGGATGCTCCATTTCTGGGTATCCCGGATTTTTACCAGGGAACCCTCGAAACTGTCGAAATAGTTCTGGTTCAGAATTAGTTTATCTGAGAAGCTGCTGGTCAGAATCGCACCGTCAATCAAAGCTTCCAGGTCAAGCGGATAGTGGTTCGGCCCGAATTTTTGCCAAAATGACGTGAGGCGGATGGCCTCTTTTATCGGTTTACTTGTCTGGTTCGTCGTCAAAGCCTGATACTATTTTGTTTATATAGCGCTTATCGTTTTCTGAGAGTTTTCTGAATTTCCGGAAAAAAGCGTCCTCAAGCTGAGTTTCGGACGGTTCATCCGCCTGGTCATCTAAAAAGAAATCAGGTGATTCACCCAGGTAATTTGCAATCTTCAGGAGAAGTGCAGCGGAGGGTTTTGCCTTCTTTTTGTTTTCAAGCTGCCAGACATACGCTTTCGAGGTACCAATCGCCCCTGCCAGCTCTTCTAACGTTTTGTTCCGGCCGGTTCGGATCTTCCTGAGTTTTTCACTGAATTTCTCAGACATAATATTTTATCTGCTACAGCTCCTTGACAGAAGTATAACAACTAGTATACTAATTACAAGTATAGTTATAGGTATACTATTATAAACCTAATGTAAGGAGGTAAAAATGTCGGACACTCAGATCGAATATTGCCCGGTTACATCGTTACGAGCCTGGGCTAAAAACGCACGCACTCATTCCAATAAACAGCTGCGACAGATTGCAGACAGTATTCGCAACTTTGGTTTCACCAGTCCGGTGTTGATTGACGGGAAGAATCTGATCCTTGCCGGGCATGCCCGTGTAGCAGCGGCAAAACTGGCAGGGTTGACCGAAGTACCCTGCGTACGGCTGGTGCACCTGACACAGAAACAGAAACAAGCTTACGTACTGGCGGATAATAAGCTGGCACTGAATGCCGGCTGGGATGAGGATATTCTGGGAGAAGAATTAAGCAAATTACTGGCAGTTGATTCTGATTTTAATATCGAGCTCACCGGATTCTCAATTCCGGAGGCCGACTTGTTGCTGGAAGGATTGACTCCGGAAGAGCCGGGCAACCCGGCAGAAGACAGGTTACCTGATGCGGCACCTGCCCGCTGTAGTGCCGGTGATCTCTGGCAGTTGGGAGCACATCGTCTGGTGTGTGCAGATGCGCTTAATGCCGATACTGTAGGGTTACTGATGGGCGGAGAAAAGGCACGGATGGTTTTTACTGATCCACCTTACAATGTGCCGATTAACGGGCATGTCAGTGGCTTAGGTAAGACCCGCCATCGTGAGTTTAGGATGGCAAGCGGTGAGATGTCCCCGGCCATGTTCCGGGAATTTCTTACTCAGGCTTTGCGCAATCTTGCCGATCATAGTCTGGACGGATCCATTCATTTTATCTGTATGGACTGGCGTCACATCGGGGAATTGACGGCAGCCGGGAATGACGTATACACGGATCTCAAGAATCTGATTGTCTGGGTAAAGGATAATGGTGGTATGGGTTCTTTTTACCGGTCGCGTCACGAATTGATCTTTGCTTTCAAGAAAGGGGAAGTTCCGCATGTCAACAGTTTCGAGCTGGGTCAGCACGGGCGTTACCGTACCAATGTCTGGCAATACCGGGGAGTGAATACGCTGCGGGCTGAGGGCAGGGAAGAACTGGCGATGCATCCGACGGTCAAACCGGTGCAGATGATTGCCGATGCAATCAAAGACGTATCCGGTCGCGGTGAGATTGTTCTGGATCTCTTCGGGGGTTCCGGTTCCACGTTAATCGCTGCACATAAGACCGGGCGGCGGGGCTTTCTGTGCGAAATCGACCCGATCTATTGCGATTGGATCCTGACGCGATGGGAGTCTTATGCCAAAGATGAAGCGATATGCCTGGAACGTAAAGGCAGCGTATCTTTAGATCATAAGGAGGCTGCGCTATGACGAGAAATAAATCTCATGTTGCAAGAACATTCATGCATCGGCCAAAATTGTCAGCTTATGAAAGAGGTTATGGTAAGCCGCCACAGGAAACCTGCTTCAAACCGGGGCAGTCGGGCAATCCCGGCGGACGACCGAAAGGGGCGAAGAACAAGAGCCCGTCTCTGAGCGGAGAGCGTCTCAGAGATATCATTTTCAAGGAAGCCTATCGAGTAGTTCCGGTACACGACGGGGTACAAAACGTCACCGTTCCCATGGCGCAGGCGATCGTCCGGGCTCTTACGGTGGCAGCGGTCAAAGGGGATGCCCGGGCACAACGTTTGTTTACCGGGCTTTTGCATACGACCGAGCGTGAGAAAGCAGAACAGGAATATGCGTTGCTGGATGTGGTGATCGGCTACAAGGTGGCATGGGAAAAGGAGTTGGCACACCGCGCACGGATGGGAATCGAAGGTCCGGAGCCGTTTCCGCATCCCGACCAAATTATCGTGGATTTGCGCGGGGGCAATGGCGTAACCATCAAAGGCCCGATGACCAGACAGGAAAAAACGGAGATCGATCAAGAAATTGATGGACAGAGGCGGTTGAAGGGGCAAGTGGAGATCTTCCTTAAAGATGCTAAAGCGGAAATGGCCAGGGCACGGAGCGCCAAAACCAGGAAATCCCTGAAAGACAGAATCTGTTCGACTGAGAGTGTTCTCAATAAAGTCAGCATATGCTTGTCGGATCTGGAATATTAGGGTCAATGGTTCAGATAAGATCAGACCGTTGCCAGGTGGTGGGACCGTTGCCAGGTAGTGGAAACTGTCTGCCGGGAATCGGGATGCGACCAGACCCGGCATGGCGTAAATAAAATGCTGTGCTAACAAAAATTAGCTTTAAGGTACAACGCTTGCCTTAAATTATGACACAGGTGATAACATTAAGAGGCAGGGAGATATGCTATGACCAGTTTAAAAGTAACCACAACTGGCAATTCAGTCGGCGTAGTTTTGTCCGGAGATATTTTGGCTAAATTACGTGTGGAAAAAGGCGATACGCTTTATGTCGTTGAAACGCCAAACGGGATTGAATTAAGTGCCTATAATCCCAAATTGGCAAG
Source organism: Nitrosomonadaceae bacterium (assembly GCA_965205785.1). Classification (GTDB taxonomy): domain Bacteria; phylum Pseudomonadota; class Gammaproteobacteria; order Burkholderiales; family Nitrosomonadaceae; genus BJGV01. Next base: position 134,061 of record OZ242188.1, on the reverse strand, counting down.
CCAGATGGATGCAGCCGAAGTTATCATGCGCGAAGATTGTGATGTCCTTAAAAAACCGGCTGAATAATGACTGAACCCAAATGAGTGGTGGTGCGTGCAGTTCATCGCAGACAGATAGCCCGACATGGAGGCATGGACGGTGTGCGTGAGGAAGGATTACCTGGATCTGCATTGGCTAAGCCAAAAAACCTTTATCACCACAAAGATTCCAACCCTGATATTGTGGCTCTGGCGGCTGCTTATGCTTATGGCATCGCCCGCATCACGTGTTTGTCGAAGGCAATAAGCGTACAGCCTTTGTGGTATGCCGGCTTTCTCTTAACGGTTTTGAATTGAAATCTTCAGCGACTGATAAGTACCAAGTATTTGTGAAGCTAGCCGCCGAGGAGTTGACAGAAGAAGAATTAGCACACTGGATTTCTTCTCACTCCCGGCCTTTTCAAATGATAGTGTTGCAACACTTTATTATTTGACACAGGCAGCGCAAATGTCGGGAGTTATTATTTGCCTGAGAATGGCAGAGACTGAACCAGTGGAATTTTCGGTTCATTTCTTTGCTTATTCACAGACGACACCATCGCCATCCCCGTCACGCATGAACGGATAGGCCGGATGTCCGCGTGGAACCGGGGCGATACCGTGCCGGCGTGCTTCATAGCAGGTGATCCGTCCGTTACCGTTCTCATCCCACAGACGAAGCGCACGGACGTTATCAGAAGTCGGGGTACTTCGCGACACAGGTGGTGCGAGTGTATGCGTTGTAAGCCCGGTGGCAGGTAAGAGGATCATCTTCGTGGAGGAACAGGCAGCCAGTATGCGCTCAAGGGCATGAGCTTCACGTCGGTCCACGGTCAGCCCGTATCGCAGGCGTATCGTTATGATGCGCCCGGCAAACCAGCACCGGTTCATCGGTGGCAACCATTCCGCTGCGTCCTTGCCGCACTTGCCGGATTTACTACAGCGATTCACGCGCGGAGCTGCCAGGGTCAGGTTCAACTGATCAGAAGCAAACTGCCGCCGGGTTCCGGCATCGGCTGCACAAAGTCCGCTGTCATGAGCTTCGGAGACAGCAATGATGTGTTCGATGTCTGTCTGCCGGGTACTGCGAAAGGTTTTTCCGGTATAAGGTCCGTAGATACGACCATTCATGCCTGCCACAATCCGGGCTTCAACCGACTGCGAGTAGGGATAGTCTTTCCGGTCATAGGGCGAACAGCGATGTTCGGGTGCGACGGTTAAGCCTCGCCAGGAATCGGCTGCTGCGGGTGTGACAAGTATTGGCATAAGGATCACACCAAACAGGCGTATGGCGAGGCCGATACTCGTGGTATCGCAATGGATTCTGCAGAACGATCTGCATTCAAAAGGCAGGGTTATTAAGAAAAACAAAAAATTCTCCTGATCCGGATCGGTATGTAACGCAGCAGGAAGAGTAGTAACACTATTTAAAATTACTGGGCTTTTGACGCGCTACAATGTGCCCATGATAATACATATAAAATACAAGATCCTAAAAAGATTCTTTGAAAATGGCGACTCGAAAGGATTGCCACTTGATTAAAGGGTAAACGTAAGGGAGAATGGGCTGTTATGGTAAAAGAAAACCGGAGAACCAATTTTTGGGTTACTATCAGATTACACGTCAATTCTAAATTTGCTTGTTCTTGATAGCATAGAAAAATTTATGCAGGATATACGTTTGAATCGGCTATTCTTAGAATAATTTCCTTTAGTTCCTGGCTATCGAGATTTTCCGCCTGGCTTACGTAGTTTTTTGCAATGTAACTACGCTCTTCTGATGTAAGAAACGCTGCGCGAGTCTTGACGCCTTTTAGAACGACCCACCTACGCAACATTTGCTCAAAACAGGCAATAGTATTTGCTTCGGTTTTGTAGGTATCCTATGACTTGGAATCAGCATAGAGTTCTTGCTTCCTTCATATTGACCCACTTTTTGGTTCTGATTTATGACATCTGGGCAGAATATACAATCCACATTTCGTTCCGGTTACGTGCTCAGTTTTGTGTATAATAAGTTACCGGTATCATTTTATAACTGAATTGAGAACAAACATGCTTATGGCATCTAAAAATACCCTTTATTTATTGCTTCTAGCTGTTTCTTTACTGGTCGGATGCGCTTCGGCAAGCTATCACAGGCAAGAAGTCCAGGATGATGCGGGCGAAAAAGTGACTGTTGGAACGGTTCAAAAAGAAATTAGAAAAGGGATGTCCGGAGCTGAAATTGCAGCTACATTAGGTGCCCCTAATATTGTCTCGACAGACGAAGAAAGAAGGGAAGTATGGATTTATGACAAGATAGCATCCGATCAGGTTTTTTCAACTAGTGAAGCGGGATTAAAGTTTCTAACACCGGGCAAATCTGGTGCGATATCCACATCACAGAGAACATTGACTGTCATTATAAAATTTGACAAGAATAAGATGGTGCGTGACTTTGCATACCATACATCACGGTTCTAGATTCTAATATGAAGAAATTATCAATTCTACTTATAACGTTTCTCATGGTTGGTTGTGTAACAGTACCCAAAGACCTGTTTGTTGGTACACCACAGCTCTTAAAACAAAGGCAGATAGAAACCAGGCGCTATGATGGAATCGTTGAAATGGAGTTGATTATCGCGTGTGCTAATGTGCTCCAGGATCTCGGATTTAATCTGGAAAACTCAGAAACTAAACTTGGTGTTGTCACGGCAAGCAAGGAACGGGATGCTTCTGATGGTGGTGAGATTGCAGCTGCAATTGCAGTAGCTATCCTGACCGGTGTTGCAGTTCCGGTAAGTAAAGACCAGACTATTCGTGTTGCTCTTGTAGTTCGACCAATGATTGATAGTAAAAATATACCAATGGCTGACAGTCATTTTGTTAGAGTTACCTTTCAACGTATTGTACGAAAAACGGACAACAGCATTCATTATGAAACGCTTACTGACCCGGTACTCTTCAAAGATTTTTTTGAGAAAGTTTCTAAATCTGTTTTTCTTGAGGCTCAAAAAATATGAAACTCATACTGTCAGTTTTTCTTATATACGCTTTACTACTAAGCGGATGTGCTACTACAAACCAGCGGGTACTTGATACAGGTGACGAGACACAGCTTCAGAAAAGAAATTATCAGTCTCGTATATTCGATACAGACGATAAAGAGAAAGTATTACGGGCAGTTATCTCTACGCTTCAAGATCTTGGCTTTGTAGTCGAGCGTGCGGATTTGATATTGGGGTCTGTAAGCGGAACGAAATTAGATAAATTAAATAGAGCAAGGATAACCGTTTCGGTTAGAAAAAAAGGAACAGACCGTATGTTGGTGCGAGCAAATGCTCAATTCAATGTAGAGCCAATTACAGACCCGGAACAATACCAGAATTTCTTTTCTTCATTAGGAAAGGCATTATTCCTTACCGCGCATGCGGGAGAATAGTAATTCATTCTGTATTGATGCCCTATTATTTTATTTCCACCATATAAGGAATGCTGCTGATTCACAATCCTTACCTGTTTTTATTATCAGGGGGAGAATAATCTGAAATTGTGTAGGTAGGAGCGCCGTACTGTTCTTTCCGGAAAATTTTTTCCGTACTAAAGCTGAGGGAGAAGAAGAGGAGAAATTGCACCCGGAGGAGCAAGAATCCTATCCTGTTCATTACTGTACCAGAATGAAATCAATCCCATAATTTTATAACACGTAAATTTATGTGTCCTATTCAAGTCATACTCTAATTATGGAATTAATAAATGAAAAAGATTTCTCTTAATTCGCAAATTCTTATCGGTTCATTAGCTGGCATTCTGTTAGGACTGGCACTTTCAATGCTGGATAAAGAATCAGCGACCTCACAGGTGAGTCTGTATATTGCTGAATTACTCGGGATGCTGTTCGTCGATTTATTGAAAATGGTCATGATTCCGCTGGTGTTCACCTCCATTGTAGTGGGCGTGGCGAATTTACGTGCTCATCAGCAAATGCATCGGGTATGGATGACCACACTGGCCTATTTTATCCTGACCGTAACGGTGGCTATTATCTTGGGACTGACTGCTGCGAACCTGTTTCGCCCCGGAGAGGGACTGGAGTTACCGATGTTCCGGGATGCCATGCAGAATTTTCAGGCCAATGAAATGACGCTCCCTGAATTCTTCACTCAGTTTCTGCACTCACTGTTTCAAAATCCTGTTGCAGCCATGGCGCAGAGCAATATACTTGCAGTAGTGATCTTTGCACTGCTGACGGGCATTACTTTAGTGATCGGAGGGGAGCGTTTTCAGAATGTCCGTTTAATCCTGCAGGAATTATTAGAGTTGGTATTGATGTTAGTGGGCTGGATTATGAAACTGGCACCACTTTGTATCATGGCATTACTGATCAAACTGGTAGTGACACAGGATGTGTCTTTACTTATGATGCTGATTAAATTTATCGGTTTAGTCATAGGGACCATATTCGTACATGGTGTAATCGTATTGCCTCTGATCTTGTACCTGGTCACGGGGATGACGCCCATTAAATTCTGGCGGGGAGCCCGGGAAGCATTGATCACAGCTTTTGCTACCAGTTCCAGCTCGGCCACCTTACCCATTACTTTACGTTGTGTGGAACAGAACCTTCATGTCAAGCGTGATATTGCCGGTTTTGTGCTCCCTCTTGGCGCTACGGTAAATATGGATGGCACCGCACTATATGAAGCTGCCGCTGCACTATTCGTTGCCAATCTGGTAGGAGTGGATCTCAATCTCATACAGCAAATGATCGTATTCCTCACGGCTATGCTGGCTGCCATGGGCGCACCGGGAATTCCAAGTGCCGGTATGGTAACGATGCTCCTGGTATTACAATCGGTAGGGCTGCCGGTGGAAGCTGTTGCGATCCTTCTTCCCATTGACCGGCTACTGGATGCTTTCCGTACATCGGTTAATGTGGAAGGCGATATGGTAGGCAGTCTGGTGGTCCAGAAGGTAGTAAAAAATGTAGAACATGAGACCCATAATAGTCAGATCGGGAACAAAATCTGATACCTGCACCGATTATCCGATGCGCATCTCTCTGCTTTATACAGGTATGCTGCCCTGCCACGCTAAATCTGAAAAAGGAAACTTCTAAGAAAGGATGTTATTTTTGAGGACGGGTCTATCATTTTCCGCTGAACACGCAGCGCATCAAAAACAGGTTACATTATAATGATCGCCGGATAATATGTCCTGGTCAAGCATGTTATTGTGAAAAACAAGCAAGGTGATTTCCTTATTATCTGACGGTATCATAATGATGGATACAATCCAAAGCTCGGGAAATCTCAATCCTGTGTTTATCCCATAATATCCAACCGGGCACAGCTTACCGTTTTGATACATACGGGGTGTCATGGCAAGCGTGTGAACGCCCGGACTTTTCGATCAGGACGGTGTGGCTACTGGTTCGTTTGATACCGGATGGCGGCACATCTGGTACTGAGGCCGGGCACATCAGGCTGGTACATTATTTTGATCCGTTTCCTGTCATGTACACCAGCAGGAGCCTGATCTGTTGTCGTACCGGATTTTAGCAGTGGAGGGTGTGCGCTGTCGCGTTGCCGCTCTCTCCGCTCTCTCCGCTCTCCGGGTTACTTTGTGTATACTACAACATTTACAGATACAATCAGACTATGACAGCCACCCAAAAACAGCAACTGGAGCAGCAACTCTGGAAGATTGCCAATGAATTGCGGGGCAAGATGGGGGCAGATGAGTTCCGCGATTATATTCTGGGGTTTATTTTTTACAAGTACCTGTCGGAAAAGCAGCACCGGTATGCCAATCAGTTGCTCGAAACGGAAGGAATCAAAGATTATGCGAAGGTGACCGATGAGGATGATATCAACGCAATCAAAGAGGAGTCCCTGAACAAGCTCGGGTATTTTTTGCGCCCGGACGAGTTGTTCTCTGCGATCACCCGCAAGGGCAACGGAGGGACTGAGGCGGAGAACACATTCATTCTCGAAGACCTGCAAGCTATTCTTAACGCTATTGAACGCAGCACGACAGGAACAGAGAGTGAGGAGGATTTCAACCAGCTTTTTGAAGATATGGATCTGAATAATACCAAGCTTGGTCGTTCTGTCGGAGAGCGAAACACACTGATCGCGAAAGTACTTTTCCACCTGAATAAAATAGACTTTGCATTGGAAGATACGGATTCCGATGTGCTTGGTGATGCCTATGAATACCTGATTGCACAATTTGCTTCCGGTGCGGGTAAGAAAGCCGGGGAGTTTTATACGCCGCAGCAGGTTTCCAAAATCCTGGCTAAAATCGTAACGCTGGACAAAACGCGGATCCGATCTGCCTATGATCCGGCTTGCGGCTCGGGTTCGCTTCTGCTGCGCATTGCACGCGAAACGGATGTCGGAGCTTTTTTCGGGCAGGAGATGAACCGTACCACCTACAACCTTGCACGCATGAACATGATTCTGCACGATGTGCATTTCAGCAAGTTTGATATCCGCCAGGAAGACACGCTCGAACATCCGCAACACCTGAAAGAGCAGTTTGATGTAGTGGTGGCCAATCCGCCTTTTTCGGCCAGGTGGAAGGGGAAAGATAATCCTCTCAATGAAACCGATAACCGGTTCAGCCGGTACGGGGCCTTAGCCCCTGCCACCAAGGCTGATTTTGCTTTTGTGCAACACATGATCTACCAGCTAAACGAGAGCGGAACTATGGCTGTGGTGTTACCGCATGGTGTCTTGTTCCGTGGAGCGGCGGAAGGTAAAATCCGCCGTCACATCATAGCCGAACAGAACTATCTGGACGGGGTCATTGGTCTGCCTGCCAACCTGTTTTACGGAACTTCTATTCCGGCCTGTATTCTGGTGTTCAAAAAATGCCGCGTGCATGATGCTGATATTTTGTTCATGGACGCTTCGCAACATTTTGAGAAGGTCGGTAATCAGAACATGTTGACTGATGATCACGTTGCGAAGATTATCGAAACCTATGCAAAGCGCGAGAACATTGGCAGATATGCGTATAAAGCCTCACTCAACGAAATTAAGGAAAACGATTTCAACCTCAATATCCCGCGCTATGTGGACACTTTCGAAGAGGAGGAAGCAGTGGATATCGAAGCCGTATCGGCGGAGCTCAAAGCGTTGGGAGCCACAATGTGTGAGACGGATGCCACCATCGCCGGATTTTGTAAGGAGTTGGGGATTGCCGCACCATTTTAGGAGTATATTGAATTGATGGCCCGTGAACAGTTAGACCTGACGTCCTTAAGCAAGGCGCTTACTATCTTAAAACGGGCCCTGAATGAACAGGAAAAAGACGTCAGTAACGAATTCGTCCGTGATGCCTGCATCCAACGATTTGAATACTGCTATGATCTGGCCACAAAAACGATCAGGCGGTACCTGAAATCAATCGACGACGATCCGTCCGCCATTGAAGCTATGAGTATCCAGGACCGTATCCGCCGCGCGTATGAGATGGGTATACTCCTCAACAGTTGGGACAAATGGTGGGAATACCGCGATGATCGCGCTGCAACGTCGCACGGATATAACGAAGAACGCGCCGCCGCAATCGTGCAAAAAATACCACAATTTCCCATCTCGAAGCACAGCATTTGTTTGAAGCATTAAGCGCGATCTATGAAGCTGAAATTTGACATCTCCGCGACTGAGTTTGTGATGGTACGCGATATCCTGGTGGAGATAATACCGCCCGGGTGCCGTGTTTGGGTATTTGGTAGCCGCGCCAAAAATCAGACGCGCTGTAATTCCGATCTGGACCTGGCGCTTGAACACAAAGATAAACTGCCGCCGATCATTTTGCACAAGCTGAAAGAAGCCTTCAACGATTCTCTTCTGCCCTATCGGGTGGATGTCCTGGATATCAATGACGTCAGTGAAAATTTCCAGACGATTATCAGGCAGCAGGCAATCGCCTTTTTACTTGCCAAAAGCAACAAGGTGCCAAAGCTTCGCTTCAAAGACGAGCAAGGCAATGCGTTTCCGGAGTGGGAGGAGAAACGGCTGGGGGAGGTTGCCACCTTCAGTAAAGGAAAGGGCATTTCAAAAGCGGAAATTTCAGAGAACGGAAAAAATAGGTGTATCCGTTATGGCGAACTTTTTACCATCTATAACGAGGGCATTACAACCGTCATATCTAGAACGGACACAGAAAAATCCGATTCTGTACTAAGTGAAAAGAACGATATTCTGATGCCAACCTCTGATGTAACTCCAACAGGCTTAGCTATTGCAAGTGCACTTGATGAAGCAGGAGTTGTTTTAGGCGGAGACATACTTATCATTCGTACAAATCGAATTTTTAATTTGTTTTTCTGTTACTTTGTTGCCGCTCATAGAAATATGATAATGAGGTTGGTATCAGGTGTAACTGTTTACCATATTTATGGTTCTGATCTAGCGACTCTTCAAGTTAAAATTCCCCATTTTGATGAACAACAAAAGATCGCGGCTTTTCTTTCTGCCATCGACACCAAAATCGCACAGGTCACGCAGAAAAAATCCCTTTTGGAAGACTACAAAAAGGGGTGCATGCAACAACTGTTTTCTCAGAAGCTTCGCTTCCGGGACGAGCAAGGCAATGCGTTTCCGGAGTGGGAGGAGAAACGGCTGGGGGATCTAGGTAAATTCTCGGGTGGCGGCACACCGGATACAATGAACGCGGATTATTGGAATGGACAAATTCCGTGGGTTTCAAGCTCTGATATTTGCGACGGCGATTTGAGCGGCCCGATCATCACGCGATGGATCAGCGAAGCGGCAATCAATGGCTCCGCCACAAAAATTGTGCCCGCGAATAGTGTTCTGATCGTATCTCGAGTTGGTGTCGGTAAGCTAACAGTCTCGCGGCAAGAGATTTGTACAAGCCAGGACTTCTCAAATTTTACACCGAGGACTGACAATGTTCTCTTCCTTGGATATTGGCTGCTGAACAGCTCCAGCAATCTTCTTCGTTTATGTCAAGGCACATCGATTAAGGGACTAACTTCAGACGGTCTGAAGGCATTGACCCTTCTGACGCCCGCCATCCCCGAACAACAAAAGATCGCGGACTTCCTTTGCGCGATTGATCGGAAAATAGATCTGATCACAACCGAACTCGAACACTGCAAGGCCTTCAAAAAGGGTTTGATGCAGCAGATGTTTGTCTGATGCGAAGACATGAGTGACATTGATACCAGGGAGGCTGAGAACATGACGGACGATATTTGCCGGATACAACGCTTGAACAACCGGACCGGAGTACTGAAGCAGCTCAGTGAAGTTATAAAAAAATGGAACCGGATGAATGGCAAGAGTAAGAGCTGATCCGGTCTTTTGAATAGAATCATGAACCAGCGGGGAGAGTTGTCTGTGAGTGAGGGGGAATATTTGTGTGGACTGACAAGAGAAGTGATTGAGAAGTTACGGGAAGTTTTTGCCCGGTTTGCCGCTATTGACCAGGTAATTTTGTATGGTTCCCGGGCAAAAGGAAGCTATCAGTCCGGATCGGACATTGATCTGAGTCTCAAAACAAATGGCAGTGAAACTGCACAGTTATTGTCAGACGTAATTGCTGCGGCGGATCAGCTGGATTTGAGTAATCGGTGGAATATTTCTTTGTTTACTGAGATCAGGAATGACCGGTTGATCCGCGATATTAATGGTTCGGGGGTGGAGGTATATCGACGGGATCATTTTCTGGTACAACAGCAAAAGCAGGAAGAAGCGAACGTTGTGGCCAGGGAGACGGAGCATGCTCTTGAAACCGGGCTCATGGCTCAACTCGAAACGCTGGGTTTTGAACAGGTGGTGATAGCAGATGAGGCAGCGCTGATCGAAAATCTGAAAACCCAACTGGAAAAACACAACGAAACACTGCTCTCGGAAGGGGAATTCAGGCAGGTACTGAATAAACTGGCAAAAGGCAACATTTTTGAGAAAGCCAAAATCCTGCATGATAAGGTTGATTATAACAAAGACGATGGTGAGACAGGCTATATTGAGCTGATCAATTCAATCCGGTGGTGTAAAAACGAATACCAGGTCACCCGTCAGGTCACGATGACTGGCACCTATACCAATCGCTATGATGTAACGATTTTAGTCAACGGGCTGCCCCTGGTGCAGATTGAACTCAAGCGCCGCGGGCTGGAACTGAAAGAAGCCTTCAACCAGATCAACCGTTATGAGCGGCATTCATTTTCGGCAGGGTACGGGTTATTTGGTTATCTTCGGTTATTTGTGATCAGCAACGGGGTCAACACCAGATATTACGCCAATAATCCGGTCAGAAAACGCGATTTCAAGCAGACGTTTTGCTGGGCTGACAGGGATAACCAGAAAATCAATCAGCTGAGTGATTTTGCCGAAGTGTTTCTGGAAAAATGTCAGCTTTCCAAAATGATTACTCAATATATGGTTCTGAAAGAAAGCTCATCGATGTTGATGGTGTTACGTCCGTATCAATATTATGCGGTGGAGGCGATTGTGGAGCAGGTACGTACTACTGAAAAATACGGTTATATCTGGCACACAACCGGGTCAGGTAAAACGTTGACCTCTTTCAAGGCCGCACAAATTCTCACGCAATCGCCGCAGGTGCATAAGGTTGTATTTGTGGTGGATCGGAAAGATCTGGATTACCAGACGATTAAAGAATTCAATAGTTTTTCCAAAGGGTCGGTAGATGGTACCCACAATACCGCGCAACTGGTCAGGCAGTTTGCCGATGACACCCCCCTGATTGTCACCACGTTACAAAAGCTCAATAATGCAATTCACCGGAAAAGATACCTGAGTCACATGGACCAGTTGCAGGATAAGCGCATGGTGTTTATTTTTGATGAATGTCACCGTAGCCAGTTCGGGGACACGCACAACCGGATCAAAGCTTTCTTTCATAATGTGCAGATGTTCGGGTTTACCGGCACCCCGATTTTCGCTGCCAATACCGCCATGAATACACATGGGAAACGCACCACCAAAGACCTGTTTGGCGAGTGCCTGCACAAATACGTCATTACGGATGCGATCCGTGATAAGAACGTGCTGAAGTTTTCCGTCGAATATTTCTGTACGGGCAGACAAAAAGAGGGCGTGGCGGATAGTGAGGTCGAAGCGATTGATACTGCCGGGGTGATGCAATCCCCTGAGCGGCTGAATAATATCGCCGATTACATCATCGGCAACCACAGCCGTAAAACCCACGGGAGAGAATTTACGGCGATTTTTTGTGTGGCGGACATTTCCACCCTGACAGCCTATTATGACTTGCTGAAACAGAAAAAAGAGGCCGGGGAGCATAACCTGAAGGTGGGAGCGATTTTCTCCTGCCAGGCCAACGAAGAAGACAAGGACGCTGACGGGACGGGCGGCGATGAGATGCCCGATGAGAACCGGCCGGTCAATACGCACAGCCGTGAGAAACTGGAAGCGTATATCCGGGATTATAACGCGATGTTTGGCACCAGTTATGCAACCGATCATTTCTATGCCTATTACAAAGACATAGGAAAGCGCGTGAAGGAGCGGCAGGTCGATATTCTGCTGGTGGTGAACATGTTCCTGACCGGTTTTGACAGTAAGTTTCTGAATACCATTTATGTGGACAAGAACCTCAGATATCACGGGCTGATACAGGCTTATTCCCGTACGAACCGGATCATGGGGGAGAAAAAATCCCATGGGAACGTGGTGTGTTTCCGGAATCTGAAAGCAGCCACTGATGAGGCGGTTGAGCTCTTTGCTGACAAGGAGGCGATGGAAGACATCATTTTGCCTCCCTATGAAGACTGTCTGACCCATTTTGCCGGGGCGGCGGATGCCTTGTATGCGATCGCTCCTACTGTAGCCGGTGCGGACGATTTGCTGAGTGAAGAGGAGGAAGCAAAATTTATCCGGGCGTTTCGGGAGATTATCCGCCTGAAAAACGTGCTTCAGTGCTTCACTGAGTTCAGTTTTGATGATCTTTCGATGAATGCACAACATTTTGCAGATTACCAGAGCAAATACCTGGATCTCTATGACAAGGTACGAAGCAATCGCCGGAAAGAAAAAATCTCGATCCTGGATGATCTTGATTTTGAGCTGGAACTGATTCTCAGGGATGAGATCAATGTGAGTTACATCCTTTCGCTGTTGCAGGCCATGCAGGATACCACAACGGATAATGTGGAAAAACAACGTAAAAAGATTACCGGTATTCTGGAGACTGAGGCCCGGCTCCGGAGCAAGAAAGAGCTGATTGAAAAATTCATCGCAGAGCACTTTCCAGCCATTCCGGAGGGAGGTGATATCGGGGAAGAATTTGAACGTTACCGGAAAAGGGAGGAACAACACGCTATCCGGGATCTGAGTGCTGCTGAAGGACTGGATCCGGAAGAGTTACAAAAGGTTATAGAGGAGTATCTGTTTACCGGGAGACCTCCGATGCGGGACGATGTGATCAGTCTTTTGCGCAGGCGTCCTGCTCTCAGAGAGCGCCGTGCGGTTTCGGAGCGGATTACGGGGAAAATACAATCTTTTGTGGAAACTTTTGATGGGATATAATAAAAAGATGGATCCGTGTTATCGTTAGTCAGAATCGGTTCTGTGTGTCTTCCTGTGAAGAGAAAAGCCGGGTAAGAGTTCGGGGGGGTATAGAGATGTGCTCCGGAGAGATAATTCCTGCCGGATTGCTTCCGGGATTATACGCACCACTCTCAATGGGGATTTGATGAACGGAGGCGGATCTCTGAAAACAGGAAGAAAGGATACAAGTACCCGCCTCACAATATGAGGAGGCGGAGCAGGGAAGCCCCCTGTATGTGTTGTACAGATACAACACTCTGTACGAAAAAAATAGCACATTGATTGACCCGGATAATCTCCGGTAACTGACCGGCTTGTCATTCATTATCTGTGTCATTGGGTTTTCACTGATCATCAGAAAAGGTTACGGGTTAGTAAATCTTATCACTGAATATTGTCAGGACAGATTGATCACAGACCCGGATGAATTTTTGTTTTAACAAAGTTTGCCTGAGAAGAGTCGATGAGCAGAGCAGAGAGTGAATAAGGCTGCCGGAGGAGGCTGTCATTGAGCCTGATGTGATTTTCTTCCGGAACCGGAAACTGTTACAGAGTAACGGATCACAGAGTAAATTTATGTTGCCGGCTGTCAGAATGAAATACCTTCTGATTAATCATGGGAAGACTGATGTCAGATACCGGAGATGATCAGGCAATCCCGGAACGGAGCACCTGCAACCGGAAAGTTCCTTTGTAGTAACCTGCTGAAAGAGGAAGCTATCAGAGAAAGACCTAAGTCTTATGAAAGCATCAGAGGATCGTTTCTTCAATCATTTTTAAGAGGTAACCGGGCGGGGATGGAAGTGTTTTTCCGGAGGAGAGGACAGGAGGAACTGAGGGGATGAGAACTTTCCCTGTAATTAATGACTTGTTTTATAGAGAGGATTTCTTTACAATCCTAAGGGAATAAGGGAATAAGGGAATAAGGGAGCTTGATTTCTTCATAATCAGGCAGACTTCATGGATGTTGACGTAGCGTCCATATCTCTTATAAGTAATCTTCATAATCAGGCGAACTTCATGGATGATCAGGCAGACAGCTAAACAGAAGTAATACACAGAAGTAATACACAGACAGATCAACCATCATTTTAAGCGGGTACTGTGCGAACATAATAAGATAAGTAGTATAGATGCTGTGATGATAGTAACTAGTATAAAATACTAATATTCCAAAAGGAGCGGGTCAGTATGAAACATCAGGGAGGGAAAAAGAGTCCAAGACTACAGACTACAGACTACAGACTACAGACTCCGGGAGGTAGGATGCAGATAATACGTCCGGGTATTCTGACGGCATTGACTCTGTTATTACTCCTGCCGGGGTTTGCCTTTACGCAATCAATAACAACTGAAAATGACTCGGTCGTCAACACAGCAACGATCAACGTGACCAATAGCAGCGGTATGACCTCGACCGGCACGGGGGATATCACCAACGATGCATCGATCAGCACGAACGGAATCGGTTCGCATGGTATGTTCATATCCAGTGGCGGGAGTGCCACCAATACTACCGATGGTAATATCACCACAAGCGGAAATAGCTCTCATGGCATTCTCTCTTCGGGCACATCCACGGGTGAGATCACCAATGCGGGTAGGATCAGCACGCACGGAAGTACCTCCCATGGGATTTTATCGGGCGGCGCGGGTGATGTCACGAATACTGCCGACGGCAGGATTACCACGACCGGGGGGAATGCGTCACACGGTATTTCCTCCAGCACTACCAGTACGGGGGGTATTAGAAATGATGGCGAGATCACCTCATCCGGGGAGGGGATTCACACGGATGGAGCGAATGATCAGATTACCAATAGCGGGACGATTAATTCAGTCGGGAGAGGGATTCATTCTGAAGGGGATGACACGATCATCACCAATACTAGCAGTGGTACGATCACCACGAGCGGTATAGATTCAGCAGGTATTCTCTCAAGCGGGGCAGGGAGTATCACCAACGATGGCACGATCATCACGACCGGAGGTAATAATGCACACGGTATAGCCTCATTGGGAAATGCTGATGTCACGAATAACGGGATGATCAGCACGAGCGGGAGCGATGCACACGGCATTACTTCGATCGGCAGTAATGATATCCTCAATTCTTCCAGTGGTACGATCATCACGACCGGAGGTATTAATGCACATGGTATTTCCTCAAGGTTCGGCATGAGTGGCAATATCAGGAATGATGGTAGTATCACCTCATCCGGAGGGGGAATTTTCTCCAAAGGGGAGGCCGATACAGTCACCAATGCTGGCACGATCAGCTCCGCGACAACCGGTATTTCTGTAACAGGCGCTGACACGGCGATCAGAAATCTTAACGGCGGCACGATCAGCACGAGCGGAGCTTTCGCAGACGGTATTTTCACATCGGAGAATGGTGATATCAGCAACATCGGCAGTATTGAAACGAACGGATCTGACGCTATTGGTATTCGCTCTACGGGTGATGGTGAGATCCTCAACGGTAGCGGTGGTACGATCACCACGAGCGGAGACGATTCGCACGGTATTGCCTCCACCGGCACGGGAGATATCACCAACGAAGGCACGATCACTACGACCGGAGATGGTGCGGAAGGGATTCGCTCCACGGGTAATAGCGATATGATTACCAATACCGGTATGATCAATTCAGCCGGCACAGGGATTCGCTCCGAAGGGGATGACACGGCAATTACTAATTCTGGTGGCAGGATCACCACGAGCGGGGATAACGCACATGGTATTTCCGCAACGGGAACGGGTGCGATCACCAATGAGAACAGGACGGTTGCCACGGAATCAGGACAGGATGTTCTGACTGGCACGATCACTACGAGCGGGGATAACGCACACGGTATTTTCTCCACCGGCACAGGGGATATTACCAACGGGGGCGTAATTGAAACGACCGGAGACGATTCGCACGGTATTGCCTCCACCGGCACGGGAGATATCACCAACGAAGGCACGATCACTACGACCGGAGATGGTGCGGAAGGGATTCGCTCCACGGGTAATAGCGATATGATTACCAATACCGGTATGATCAATTCAGCCGGCACAGGGATTCGCTCCGAAGGGGCTGCCACGATCATCACCAATGCTAGCGGTGGCATGATCAGCACGAGTGGAAATAACGCACACGGTATTTCCGCAACGGGAACGGGTGCGATCACCAATGCTAGCGGTGGCATGATCAGCACGGACGGAAGTACTGCACATGGTATTTCCTCCACCGGCACGGGGGATGTTACCAACGATGGCACGATCACTACGACCGGAGATGGTGCGGAAGGGATTCGCTCCACGGGTAATAGCGATATGATTACCAATACCGGTATGATCAATTCAGCCGGCACAGGGATTCGCTCCGAAGGGGCTGCCACGATCATCACCAATGCTAGCGGTGGCATGATCAGCACGAGCGGGGATAACGCACACGGTATTTTCTCCACCGGCACAGGGGATATTACCAACGGGGGCGTAATTGAAACGACCGGAGACGATTCGCACGGTATTGCCTCCACCGGCACGGGAGATATCACCAACGAAGGCACGATCACTACGACCGGAGATGGTGCGGAAGGGATTCGCTCCACGGGTAATAGCGATATGATTACCAATACCGGTATGATCAATTCAGCCGGCACAGGGATTCGCTCCGAAGGGGCTGCCACGATCATCACCAATGCTAGCGGTGGCATGATCAGCACGAGTGGAAATAACGCACACGGTATTTCCGCAACGGGAACGGGTGCGATCACCAATGCTAGCGGTGGCATGATCAGCACGGACGGAAGTACTGCACATGGTATTTCCTCCACCGGCACGGGGGATGTTACCAACGATGGCACGATCACTACGACCGGAGATGGTGCGGAAGGGATTCGCTCCACGGGTAATAGCGATATGATTACCAATACCGGTATGATCAATTCAGCCGGCACAGGGATTCGCTCCGAAGGGGCTGCCACGATCATCACCAATGCTAGCGGTGGCATGATCAGCACGAGTGGAAATAACGCACACGGTATTTCCGCAACGGGAACGGGTGCGATCACCAATGCTAGCGGTGGCATGATCAGCACGGACGGAAGTACTGCACATGGTATTTCCTCCACCGGCACGGGGGATGTTACCAACGATGGCACGATCACTACGACCGGAGATGGTGCGGAAGGGATTCGCTCCACGGGTAATAGCGATATGATTACCAATACCGGTATGATCAATTCAGCCGGCACAGGGATTCGCTCCGAAGGGGCTGCCACGATCATCACCAATGCTAGCGGTGGCATGATCAGCACGAGTGGAAATAACGCACACGGTATTTCCGCAACGGGAACGGGTGCGATCACCAATGCTAGCGGTGGCATGATCAGCACGGACGGAAGTACTGCACATGGTATTTCCTCCACCGGCACGGGGGATGTTACCAACGATGGCACGATCACTACGACCGGAAGTGGTGCGGAAGGGATTCGCTCCGAAGGCGATACCGATACGATCAGCAACACCGGTATGATCAATTCAGCCGGGCATGGGATTAACTCCGAAGGCGATACCGATATGATCAGCAATACCGGTACGATCAATTCGGGCAGAGTCGGCATTCGCTCAACGGGCGCTGCCACGATCATTACTAATGCTGCCGGTGGCACGATTAACACCACCACGAGGAGAGGATCTTTCGTAGACGGTATTTCCTCCACCGGCACAGGGGATATTAGAAATGGTGGCGAGATCACCTCATCCGGGCAGGGGATTCGCTCCACCGGCAATAACGATAGAATCACCAATAGCGGGACGATCAATTCAGGCAGCACAGGGATTCGCTCAACGGGCGCTGCCACGATCATCACCAATGCTGCCGGTGGCACGATTAACACCACGAGCGGATTCAATGCACATGGTATTTCCTCCACCGGCACAGGTACGATCACGAACGAGGGGGAAATTACTTCCTCCGGGTATGGGATTCGCTCCGCCGGCAATAGGGATACGATCAACAATACCGGTACGATCAATTCGGGCAGAGAAGGGATTCTCTCATCAGGGGATGACACGGCAATTACTAATTTTGGTGGCACGATCACCACGAGCGGAGACGAAGCACATGGTATTTCCGCAACGGGAACGGGTGCGATCACCAATGAGAACAGGACGGTTGCCACGGAATCAGGACAGGATGTTCTGACTGGCACGATCACTACGAGCGGGGATAACGCACACGGTATTTTCTCCACCGGCACAGGGGATATTACCAACGGGGGCGTAATTGAAACGACCGGAGACGATTCGCACGGTATTGCCTCCACCGGCACGGGAGATATCACCAACGAAGGCACGATCACTACGACCGGAGATGGTGCGGAAGGGATTCGCTCCACGGGTAATAGCGATATGATTACCAATACCGGTATGATCAATTCAGCCGGCACAGGGATTCGCTCCGAAGGCGATACCGATACGATCACCAATACCGGTACGATCAATTCGGGCAGAGTCGGCATTCGCTCCACGGGCGCTGACACGATCATCACCAATGCTGCCGGTGGCACGATTACCACCACCACCGGAATTCGTGCAGACGGTATTTCCTCCACCGGCACAGGGGATATTACGAACGAGGGGGAAATTACTTCCTCCGGGCATGGGATTCGCTCCACCGGCGATATTGATAGAATCACCAATAGCGGGACGATCGACTCATCCCTTCGGGGCATTTACTCCGACGGGGCTGACACGGCAATCACCAATTCGGGCAGTGGTACGATCCGCACGAGCGGAAATTTCGGGCACGGTATTTTCTCAAGAGGCGGTGAGATCACGAACGAGGGCACGATCAGCACGATCGGAGACAATGCTGCTGGTATAATCTCATCAGGAGATGGCGATATCACGAATAACGGGATGATCAGCACGACCGGAAGTAATGCACACGGTATTCAGTCGGAGGGAAGTGGTGTAACAATCACCAATGCTGCCGGTGGCACGATCACCACGAGCGAGGATAATGCCCATGCTATTTTCTCAAGTGGTGCGGGAGCGATCATCAATGCTGCCGGTGGTATGATTACTACGGGTGGAGTTGGCGCTGCCGGTATTGCCTCCACTGGCACGGGGGATATCAGCAATATGGGCACCATTACCACGACCGGAGACACTGCACATGGTATTTTCTCGACCGGGGCGAATGCAATGATCACCAATGCGGCCGATGGTATGATCACCACGATCGGAGCCGGTGCACACGGTATTGCCTCAACCGGGGCGAATGCAACAATCCGTAATGACGGGATGATCACGACCACCGGGGATAACGCACATGGTATTGTCGCAACGGGTAACAGTGAGATCACGGTCAACGGCAAGGTATCTGCCACAGGAGAAGGCTCCTACGTGATAAGAGGCTCTGATGAGGAGAATCAGACCCTGATCCTGGGGGCACAAGCGATCATTGACGGATATTCCGATCTGGGAGAGAGCGAAGGAGATAATGATATTTTTGATATTGTAGCCAAGACACAGGGGCGCGGGCCGTCCCGGACTTTTGCCATCCGGGGGGTGGATACGGTCCGGTCCGGACGGGTTCCGGTTCTGTACAACAGCAATGCAGTAGCGGTGGTGGATCCGACCGCACAGTCTGCGACCCGCATCACGCTGGGTGCGATGACCGGGCAGATCCGGCGGCAGGTATTTCAGCGCCTGGACAGCAGTCGCCTGCCCCGCGGGACGGCGACCCGGCAGGGTGTCTGGGGTGGTTTGTTCGGTACGGTCTCCGAGCGCGATGACGATGAACTGGCCTTAGCCTGGGATCACAGGCTGTATGGTGCTTCGGGCGGGGTGGATGTGCGCTTGGATAACGGCCGGCGGGCAGGTCTGTTTGCCGGAGTAGGTCAGGATCTGATCCGGACCAAGGTGACCTCAGTCAGAGATTCGGCCACACATGGTTTTGTCGGGGCGTACGGACAACAGTCGATCGGGGAGTTTAACCTGGACGGTGCGGTCATTTTCGGTTATGCCCATCATGACAGTGCGCGTACGGTGCAGGACACGGCAAGAGGGCAGGAAGTGGCGAACGGGAAATACGATAACTTTTATGTGAGCCCGTCTCTGTCGCTGAAGTGGTTTAAAGAACTGGGTAACGGGATGGAATTTCGCCCGAGGGCACAGATTGCCTACACGTATGGTCATTTTGGCAGTCATACGGAAAGTGGGACGACCCATTCCAATATCAGCTTCAGCGGTCGGAGCGTGAATATTATTGACGGGCGGATGGAGCTGGCCCTGGCGAGGACTTTTGATGATGACCAGGGAGAGGTGGAGGTGCGGGGCGGGGCAACGTTCACGCATTTTGGCAGAGACAGTGTTAGAGCCCGTCTGGGCGGAGGGCCTTCGGTTTCATACCGGATTAGTGGAGAGGATACGATTCCGGGTGGTTTCGGCGGAATCAGAATGCGCTACCAGATCACAGACGTGATGGCAATGAACGGAGATCTGGAATATGCCAGGAGATCCGGCAATGCCCAGGCCATCGGAGGACATATGTGGCTGGATGTACGCTTTTAATACCGGGAATCAGGTTAAGGAACGTACTGACAACCGTAGCGCATTTGTGTGGGTCGGGTGATGACAGACAGGCCTGATCCGGTCCGTGATCAGGCCAACAACTGAAACAAAACCTAATCGGCTTATACATCCCGGGGTTTCAAACTGACCGGAGAAGGCTTATACTATCCCCATGAAGCAGACAGCGGTTGTTTATGATACCCATGCGGCGGTACGCCGGCTGACAGAAGCGGGGATTTTGGAGTCGCAGGCGGAAGCTATGGTGCGGGAACAGACGCTGCTGCTGGAGCATAATCTTGCTACCAAAACCGATATCGAAGTCCTGCGTCAGGAGACTAAGGGTAATATAGCGGCTGTTCAGGCAAACGTTGAGGCTCTGCGCCAGGAGACCAGAGCGGATATTGAGAAGCTGAGTCTCAAGACTTCAGCCGGTATCGAAACCCTGCGTCAGGAGACCAGGGCAGAGATCGCAGCAGCAAAGAACGGCATTATCGTCTGGGTGGTCGGGCTGAACATGGGCATGGTTGGCCTACTGATCGCCGGCAGCAAACTGCTCTGATCGGTATACTGCGCTCCATCCAAAATCTGCTGTGGCGGTTACAGTTATATACTTTGCCCCGCCTGCTAAGGCTCTCCCCGATGTAGAGAACTGCCCTGGTCTGCGTTAGCAAAACAAAAGAATCTGTACAATTACACTGCAGAGGCATCTCTGCCATGGTGGCTTTTTTACGCCCATAGCATTGCAACCATCACTTTGCAGACAGTATAAACGGACTGCATTTATGACTTGTCGATTATTTCTGAAACTCAATGGAACGGATTTATCTGCCTCAGATGCTGAAAGATATCAGATCTTCATCAAGCCGGTATCCGGGGGAATCTGACCGAAGAAAAACTTGCAGATCGGATACGAGAAAATTCGTCAGCAGAAAAAAATAGATACTGCAAACCTTTAGTATTCGACAATTGCAGTATTTTTGGCTATTATCAGAATCTTAATTGATAGCGGTGCAGGCACTACTGATCTGTTGTCAAAGAATTCAAACGAGCTACCATAGTTTTACTGTGTTTTTTTCTTGTCCATTGTATCTGCACGCTTTCCATCCCATCCGGAACCGGCTAAGGTCTGTCTGCAATCCACCAACTCAACAGCAGCAGGATGTGATAAACAGGATTCTGGCAGCATAATCAGGTAATGGAATACACTTTAACTCGCTGCCAAACTGTTTAAAAAAGTAGACCACCTCAGTCTCATGGTGCATAAACCGAACAATGTAACTTGTTATTGATATTGGGATTACGTTTTGGTTGGCGAGACGTACTGATTTGCAGTACGCTTAGTCAGGATTAAGAGTTTTGCTGACAAACGGACTGCCGCCATTTTCTCCGGATATGCCGTGAAGAGTCTGCCTCTGAAAATCCAAAAGCGAGCCCGGTCTAAACTGATGGTAGTCGATGCAGCAACTCAGCTCGATGATTTTCGTATCCCGCCTGGCAATCAATTGGAGGCATTGCGCGGTGATAGGAAAGGCCAGTATAGTATTCGCATCAATGATCAATGGCGTGTTTGTTTTGTTTGGCGTGACGACGATGCCTGGAACGCTGAGATTGTTGATTACCATTAAGGAAAAAGCCAATGACCATTAAGCGCGAAGATTTAGATAATCACCAAGTGGACTTCTCCTCTGATGTCGTTTCCGGAAAGCGTCTTTTGCCCGTTCATCCCGGTGAAATCCTGCATGATGATTTTTTAGAGCCACTGGGACTCAGTGTTTATGAATTTGCCAACGCCATTCATGTGCCGCGCTCCCGGGCCAATGACATTGTGCGTGGTTGTCGTACCATCACCATAGATACGGCTCTTCGGCTGGCACGTTATTTTGGAACGACGGCAGAGTTCTGGATCAACCTACAAGCTCGCTACGATCTGGATGTCGCGAACCGGAGTTTGCGTAAACAAATTGAAAAAGAGATTGAGCCACGAGCTGCGTAAACTATGTCGCACGTGTTTCTCGCGAGTACGGTCTGAATTTAACCCAATTCCGGTTTCCTTCAGCATTTGGCTAAAAGCAAAGGAAGCGAGGAGAGCAGGCAATGCCCAGGCCATCGGAGGGTATATGTGGCTGGATGTACGCTTTTAATGCCGGGACAGAAACGGTGGCTACATCGGGTTCAGGGCATAAGGAGTAGTCTCAGGTCAGCTAAAATCAAACATCACAGGGTTTCAAACTGCCCGGAGAAGGTTTATACTACTCCCATGAGCCAGACAACGGTTGTTTATGATACCCATGCGGCGGTACGCCGGTTGACAGAAGCGGGGCTTCCGGAGTCGCAGGCGGAAGCCATGGTTCGGGAACAGACGCTGCTGCTGGAACATAATCTCGCCACCAAAACCGATATCGAAGTCCTGCGTCAGGAGACTAAGGGTAATATAGCGGCTGTTCAGGCGAACGTCGAAACCCTGCGTCAGGAGACCAAAGCCGATATTGAAACCCTGCGCCAGGAGACCAAAACTAATATCGAAACCCTGCGTCAGGAGACCAGAGCAGAGATTGCGACCGTCCGGGCTGATATCGAAACCCTGCGTCAGGAGACCAAAGCCGATATCGAAACCCTGCGTCAGGAGACCAGAGCCGATATCGAAACCCTGCGTCAGGAGACCAGAGCAGAGATTGCGACCGTCCGGGCCGATGTAGAGAAGTTGGGTCTTAAGACTGCCGGCGATATCGCAACGGCAAAGAACAGCATTATCGTCTGGGTGGTCGGGTTGAACATGGCCATGGTCGGCCTACTGATCGCTGGTATCAAATTACTCTGACCGGTACACACACTACACCGCCTGCTGTCGGGCGGACATCTCAGGCGGGAATCTCTTCATTTGCTAACCGATGAGCTGTCTTCCTTGTTTAGCCAAACACTTTCCCTGTTTGGCTAACCGGATTTCCCTGCTACATACAATCATTTTCCCTGTTAACACGGAGCAGGGAAATGACCTTAGTTCCCTGCTATGGTCTGGTACATCCGGATGCCGGTAACCGAATCCACCCCTAAAATGAGTGATATTCCCTGTTAATTCCCTGTAAATCACCAGATCCGGCACAGAGACGGGTTCGCTTCAGACTGCCCCCACCGCCACCACATAACCTGTTGATATTATATATGTATTTCTATTTCTGTTACTGGCTAAACTCCCGGCCTGTCGGGGGCTTAGCCGGCTTCCGGTAGGGTGTGTGCTCCGGAGAGACACTTTGAGTCGCCTGTCCTGACCATCATACTCCCGATATCTCTGTTCGCGAAATGAACCGTACGGATTGCCCCTGCTGCGATCCTGTGATGCGGGGCAATAAAGCGTGTGGATTTGCGGGAGGGATCGGGGAAAGCAATCTAGTCAGTCCGATGCCAGCTGGCAGCTGGCAGGGCAGCGATGCAGAGGGAACTAAATGATCCGGAAAACCGGTAGCTGTTGCTGCCAGTCGAGAGGATATTTTGTATTGCGCATGAGAGTGACCGGTGTCAACTCTGCCGGTTGTCTTCCGTTCAGGATGGCAGTGGTAATCTTCGGGGACAGGAAGGCAAGCCTGAGCAGGCGGGTAGCATAGGAACTTCCATACCCTTCTTCTGCTGCAATGTCGGCCAGGCTCCGTCCGGGAGGTTCCGTGAGTTTTTGCCGGATACGATGCGCGGTAACGATCAGCCGGATGAGCTTCCTGTCCGGTTCAGTTCTGCCTCCGGCAGGCATACCATTGATCAGCATCCGCAGACCATACCCACAGCGCCTGAGATCAAAATCAATCTTCAGGGTGAGTGCGGGCTCCGTCGGGGAAGCCTGCGCTGCGGCGGTGAGTTTTTCTTTTTGTAACCACCTGCAAAGATGACGGACCGGCAGGCGGAGGATGATGTTCTGATCCCGGATAGTAATGCGCTGGATGAGTGCGATGCATACGGATCGTTTTTCAGAAGGGGTTTTTGCGGGCCATTCCTCTGCCAGTTTTGCCGCCTCTTTGATCACCTGTTGTAACGCCCCGGCTCCGGTGATATGGGAGGAAAGCACATCCACCAGCTCACCGGTACTGGTAAAGAGAGTCTGTAACCGGTGAGAGAGCAGTTGTTCGATCTCCCGGGCAGGGATGCGCAGGCCGGCCGGGCTACTCCTGCGGGGCCCGGTTGTAAGGGATCGGGAGAGGTAATAGCGATAGCGCTTGCCATTTTTCACCGCATAACCCGGCGTCATACGATTGCCCTCCCCGTCAAACAGGAGCCCGGCCAGCAGAGCCGGATCTTTGATTCTTTCACCGGAGTGATGCCCGACCCGGTTCTCCGCAAGACGTGCCTGCACCTGATCCCAGAGTTCCGGTCCGACGATGGGCTCCTGCCGGCCCGGATAACAATGGCCTTTATGAGTGATCTCCCCGAGATAGATCCGGTTTTGCAGCAGGTGGTACAGTGCCCCCCGGTGGAACGGAACCCCACCGCTCCTGCGACCCTTCGCACTGATCCTGACTTTGCTGAGGATCCCCTCTGATGCCAGTACCTCGCTTAAACGGAAGACGGATCCCACCTCCCGGTACCGTCTGAATATGTGACGAACCTGGTCGGCCTCTTCTCCGTTGATGATCAGTTTCCGGTCTTTTGTATCATAGCCCAGAGGGAGATTGCCTCCCATCCACATGCCCTTCTTCTTGGAAGCGGCAATCTTATCCCGGATCCGTTCACCGGTGACCTCCCGTTCAAACTGGGCAAAGGATAACAGCACATTCAACGTCAGACGCCCCATGGAGGTGGTGGTATTGAACTGCTGGGTGACCGAGACAAAAGTGATCCCTCTGTCGTCGAACAATTCCACCATCCGGGCAAAGTCGGCCAGGGAACGGGTCAGGCGGTCAATCTTGTACACCACGATGGTATCCACCTTTCGGGAGCGGATAGCTGCAAGCAGTTGCTGCAGAGCCGGGCGGTTCATGCCCGCGCCTGATTTGCCGCCATCCTCATAGTGTTGTGGCAGGACACACCAGCCCTCGTGCTTCTGACTGGTGATATAGGCTTCACAGGCTTCCCGTTGCGCATCCAATGAATTAAAATCCTGTTCCAGCCCCTCTTCGGAAGATTTACGGGTATAGATGGCACAACGCACGGGCATCATCTTTCTTCCGGTCATGACGGGGCTCCGGTTACAGCGCATAGGGCGGGTTCCGGGATGCGGGGGGAAGATCGGTTCAGTCCGAAGAAGCGCGGACCGGACCAGTGCGTGCCGGTAATCTCTTTAGCAATGGCAGTGAGGGAGGGATACATCCGCCCCCGGAATGAAAATCCGGTCTCCAGTACTAGCACATCATGTCTTTGCCCGTGCCATTCCCGGACTAACCGCATGCCGGGCAGCAAGGCGGCGGGTCCGGTACCGGCTTGCTTTCCGGATAGAGTCGTTTTGAGTAACGATCGGAGTTTCCGCCTGACCGGACCCTTCAGCCCACCGTACACCTGTTCCTGCATGGTACAGGCAATGCCCCGGAGTAGCAGATCCCGGCTCAGTCTTTTGGGTGCGGGGCAATGAAACCTACGCAACCAGTGTTTTCGCAGATCCGGGAGAGGGAGATCAGTCAGTGCGGCAATCCGGGCACTGACATCGGGTGTCCCGTCAGGTCTACTCCCACCGGCCGGCCGTTGTACCAGTGCATTGAGCTGTTCTGTCAGGGCAGGGACCGGTTGTGCCGGAGCGGGTACTACTCTGCCTGCACCGGTAGTGACGGGTTGCTCATTATTATGTGGGCATATCGGGTATTCCGGCATAACGGATCTCTCCTGTAGTGAGTCGGCAGGACAGAAAAACTGATCCTTGTCCTGCGACCAGTACCGCTTGCCTGCCGGTAAAAGTCAAGTCAAAATCCGTGTTTCGTGCTAATGCACGCATTCAAGAAGTCGCCAAGATATTATCAGTCGTGGTTTTACGTAAACTAACATCACCTTCTGATGCACATGCAGAATCGAACAATGTGCTGAGCAATTTGTCAAAGGAATGATGTTTTATATCATTCCTTTGTATGACCACTTTTCAGATGCCTAAAAAATATCATGCTAGCAACGGTTGTAGATGCCTGTTGGCTGGGGTTTTTGAGTACGTGCGTATTTGTGCATGCCAACTTTGACCTGTAAGCGGCTGAAATAATACTCAGATTTTGCATTCTTTCCTCTGCGGAGAACTTTTCTCCGCTCAACAAAAGAGGAAAGCAAAATGTCGAACAATCGTTACGGCGGCGTAGACTCCTACGCCGCTTTTTTTATTGGTTATAAAGCCAGAACACTTACAAAATCACCGTTCTTTACGTCAGACGACTGAAGATCTCCAGCAAGAATTGATGCTGGCGTATCTTCATGCATGGCCCAGCTTTGATAAAAGCAAAGGTGATCGCCGAAGCTTTATCAAGGCGGTGGTGAATAACCACGCGGGGCGCTTAATCAGAGAAGCAGAAACGCAAAAGCGCTGGACGGGTCAAACAGAACTGTCTCTTTCCACAATCATAGGAAGTGACGATAGCACTACAGAACTGGGTGATGCCATCTCTAGTGAGCAATCAATCTGGGGTGATGTTTTTGCATCAAATTCATTTAAAGCTGCCGAGCAAAATATGAACTTAAGCAAAGTGCTTACCGAGATGCCCGATGATATTCGGGCAACTTATGAATTGCTGAAAGATCAGAGCATTACTGAGGCCTCACAATCTACCGGCATTCCGCGCACGACACTGTCCAGCAGAGCAAAACGCCTACGTCAATATTTGAAAGGATTACAGCCTAAAACATAATTTAAAATATTTTTTCATTTTCCGTCGTCGTTTCGAGAAGCGTTCGCATACCAGCACTTATAGGAGCAACAAACTCTAATAAGGAAAAGGATAAATGAACAAATCAATAGATGACCATATCAATGCTGGTGAGGCTGTTTTCAAGTGGGTGCAACATACGCCTGTAGGACAATTAAAAACGCTTGAGGATAGCAAAAACTATCTGAATTGCGTGAGGAGCTGATTAAAGAAGTTCGCAGTGTCGGTCGCGCCCTGCAGTGGGTTGACGGTATTATTAAACTCAAAAACATTGAGCGTCATAAGACGAGCAATAAGAATGCATGAGGGCATCATGCATGGCAGATCATAGCAACCCAAACGTCATCGCGTTAAAGCCACCTGACGCGAAAGACATCAAACAGCGCCTATTACAGAGCTTACCTGCAACGCTGCACGCCTTGTTGCTAAACGGTGTGCTTCGCGCTGGAAAGTTTATCGTGGGTGATATCAGCGGCGGTAAAGGCGAAAGCCTTGTGGTTGAAGTGAATGGCTCAAAGGCTGGGTTATGGCATGACTTTGCCACTGGCGATGGTGGTGACATTCTTGACCTGTGGGCTGGCGTGAAAGGCTTTGATCGTAAATCCCAATTCAAGGAGCTGATCAGCGATATTCAAAGCTGGATTGGCAGCGGCATTCCTGCATCCCAGCCAAAACAATGCAAACAAACCAGCTATAAACAATCTCAAAAATTAGGCGAGCCAACAGCCAAGTGGGATTATACCGATGCATATGGGTCGCTGATCGCCAGTGTGTATCGATATGACCCCAAAGGATAGCGAAAGCAATTCCGTCCATGGGATGCCCTTAAGGGCATTATGAAAGCCCCTGATATTCGCCCCTTGTATAATCAGCCTAATATCGCCAAGTCAAAAACAATTATTCTTGTTGAGGATGAAAAATGCGCCGATGCATTAATTGGTTTAGGCATTTGTACCACCACCGCCATGAATGGTGCAAAAGCACCAATTGATAAAACAGACTGGTTACCGCTTAAAGGCAAACAGGTGTTAATTTGGCCTGACCATGATGAGGCTGGATTGAGCTACGCTCGCAAGGCAGCAAGTGCCGCCGCTCGCGCTGGGGCGTTACAGGTCAAGATACTCAAAGTCCCGCCTGAGAAGCCCCTAAATGGAATGTCGCCGATGCTGTCGCAGAAGGTTTAAATGTCCACGATATATTAAAAAACTGGGATCGGGTGGTGGCAAAAGATAAACCGATCAAGCCTGATACCATTCCGCTTTATAGCGTTGCGGATTTGCAGGCCGACCACAGCCCCATGCCCGAAGACTTAATATCTCCGCGTGTTTTAACGCCGGGTGGCATGTTAGTGTTTGGCGGCGCACCCAAAGTGGGTAAAAGTGATTTTCTTATCTCACTGCTCGCCAATATGGCAGCAGGTCAGAGCTTTCTTGGATTATCCAGCAAGCGTCCGTTGCGCGTCTTTTATCTGCAGGCGGAGGTTCAATACCATTATCTACGAGAGCGCATTCAAAAGTTACGCCTACCAGATGAAACGCTGGAGCATTTGAACCAAAACTTTGTGATGACGCCACAAATTCGATTGATCCTGAATAATGGTGGTATCGATAAAATTGTACGCTCTGTTAAGGCGCGTTTTGGTGAAAGACCCCCTGATATCATCGCCATTGATCCCATTCGAAATGTGTTTGATGGCGGTGGGATTGGCGGAGAAAATGATAATGACGCCATGATGTTCTTTCTCTCCCGGAGGGTGGAGGAATTGCGCAATCAGATTAATCCAAACGCTGGCCTAATTCTTGCGCACCACACAAAGAAAGTCTCCAAGAAATATGTTGAGGAAGATCCGTTCCAAGCGCTCAGTGGCGCTGGTTCTTTGCGGTCCTATTACACATCTGGCATCATCCTTCACCGGCTCGATGAAATGCGCCCCGAGCGCAACCTTATCTTTGAGCTACGCAATGGACCAGAGATAGGGCAAAAGACAATACTGCGCGATGCATCGGGCTGGCGTGAAATCGATAGCCAAGCAGAACGCCTTGCTATGCGCTCACAAGCGATAAAGCTCGATGCACAACAACTGCGCAAAAAAGATGCTGTCATTGGTTTAATTTATAGCGAAGCCTCCCAAGGGCGCGTTTATACGGCGCGGCAGCTTTCTGACACCTTTGAGAACAAATCAGGCTTGGGCAGTTCTCGCTCTTTACGCAATCGGTTGAATGCGCTCAGCACCAAAGGGCATATCAAATTTTTTAAGAATGCGGAGGTTTATGGACTGCCACAACCGCAGCGTAGTCGCCAAGGATATATCTGTGTTGAGGATATGGTGCTGGGTGACGGCACGCGGATTTTACCGACGCATTTTAGGCATCCAAAAACAAATGAAGTCCTCCCTGTTGATAATTCTGAAAACTGGATCGTCGCCCTTAATGATGGAGGGCTATCATGATTCCCACTGCACCATATTTTATTGCCTACTGCCCACTGCTGGTCACCAGTTTGACCACTGGATTGAAACAAAAACAGCAGAAACAAAAGCATTGTCGCAATAATTCTAGTGGGCAACTGCCCACTGTCTTTGCCCACTTGCCTACTGCTCAAACGCTAGAATCAGTAACGGTTTCCCTCAGTGGGCAGTGGGCAAGAATTCCCTTACTCCTACGGAGTAATGCTGACGCTTTCCCAATGAGGGGAAAAGCGATCAGTATCCAAGCCCCTCAAAAACAATTTCAAAAATTAACAACAACAAAGAGATGAAAAAGCCATGGCAGAAAATAAAACCATCACGGAGACTGAAAAATATGTTGAAGAACGACTACGAGAAGCAGCGCGAAATCTAAGGCGACTACCTGATAAAAAAGTCCAAGGCTATATCAGCGCATGGCCAGCTATCGTTCGGATGAAATGGAAATATTGCAGATGGAAGTACAACCCATGCGCATTCGCCCCAGCAGTCAGGATATCAGCGAGATGGAAGAAGTGATCTTTGTTTGGCTTCGCTGGCTGGATGTTGAACAGCGCAAGCTGGTCTGGTTACGTGCCGAGCGTGTGCGCTGTAAGCTCATTTGTGGGCGCTTTGGCGTGGGTCGTACCAAGGCGTGGGAAATGTATAAACACGCGCTGGCAACAATAGCAAAAAGGATTGATTAATAGCTTGATAAGCCTCGGGAATGAAGCGTTACTGGTGTTAGAAAAGGAGCAAAAATAATGACGAAACTACAAGAAAAAAGAACCGCGCTAGACGCCTTTATCGAATACAAAGTCCGCATTGACGAGATGCTGGAGCACTTACAGGCGGCACAAGCGCAGATCACTTTGAAACCAACCCCGAAGAGGTATGCTGGGGCGATACAGGCTTTTTAGCGGATATTGCAAACGACCTGCAACACATCACCGACCGCGTGTTCAAGGAGGGTGAATATGCCTAAAACCACTCAACAACAAATCGACCAGCTTCTAACTGACATTGCCAATAAACATTTGAACATAGAAACGCTGGAGACCAGAAACAGCGACAGTCTTGATTTCCACGATGTGGCCGTCTGGTGCTTAAAAGATGCATTGCAGGAGGCATATGAGGCTGGAATAAATAAAAAAAGATAACGTATCTTATTTTTAGCAATGAGGCATTTAAAGATAATTATAATATACATTAACGGTGAAATATGAGCAGAAAAACACATCTCCCTATCCCCGCTAAAAAGGCTTTGAATAAACTCGGCAAGGACATTCGTGATGCACGTTTGCGCCGTCGTATCGGAACAGAGCTTATGGCTGAACGCGCTGGATTTTCACGAATTACACTCAGCAAAATTGAAAAAGGCGACACTGGCGTATCTATTGGTGCTTATGTTTCAGCGCTATTTGTTCTCGGGATGCTGGATCGTCTACAGGATATTGCCGACGCTCGCCATGACTTAACGGGCTTGATGCTGGACGAAGAACGGTTGCCTAAGAGAATCCGTACGCCAAAAGCAGAAAAATAAGCATTTTTCACAACACAGCCAAAATATAAGTGTTTTTCATGGCTTGTAAGCGTATTTCATGCATTGTGTGATATGAGTGGGCTATAAACAACTTCCCTATAAACCAAATTAAAGCTATAATGTGGTTTATAAGAAGAGAGGATATAAACCAAAATGTGGAATTGGCAACAAAAAGATTGGCCAAATTTTAGCTATGATGAAGACGCTATCCAAGAATTTGAGGAGAAGTTTCTCAAAAATTCTGGTGAGCATTCTGGCGCGCTAAAACATATATCAAATGAAGACCAAGAGCTTCTTAAAGTTGAATTACTCAGTGAAGAAGCTCTCAAGACATCTGAAATCGAAGGTGAGTTTTTAGATCGCGATAGCCTTCAATCCTCTATTTGCCGTCAGTTTGGTTTAGAAACTGATAGCCGCAAAGTACCACCTGCCGAGCAAGGCATCGCGGCCATGATGGTGGATTTATACAAAACATTTGATACAGCGTTAAGCCATGAATATCTCTGGCAATGGCATCAAATGCTTATCAACGGCCAGCAAAATATCACCATTGGGGCTTATCGAGACAGTGAAGAACCTATGCGTGTTGTATCGGGTGTGACTTATGATCCCACAATTCATTTTGAGGCTCCTCCAGCAACTGCACTACATAATGAAATGGATGCTTTTATTGGTTGGTTCAATGCAACATCAAAACAAGGTAAAACGCCGCTGCCAGCGTTAACAAGAGCGGCCATTGCTCATTTGTATTTTGTTTGCATCCACCCGTTTGAGGACGGCAATGGTCGTATCTCTAGGGCGCTGGCAGAAAAATCTCTTGCTCAAAATCTCAATCAGCCAACTTTGATTTCTCTAGCATACACAATTGAAAGAGCAAAGAAGCACTACTATTCAGGTTTGGAGCGTAATAACAAAGACAACGAGATTACAGATTGGATAGTTTACTTCGCAAAAACAGTTCTGGATGCACAGGCCAATACGCGCAGACGTATCGAGTTTATCATTGAAAAAACCAAGCTCTACGACAAGATCAGAGGGAAAATTAACTCGCGCCAAGAAAAAGTTATTGAGCGTATGTTCCGCGAGGGCGTTGACGGCTTCAAAGGTGGATTGAGTGCAGAAAACTACATCACAATTACATCATCCCCGCGTACAACAGTGACCCGCGATTTGAATGATTTGGTCGCTAAAGGCGCTTTGGTAAAAGTCGGTCAGTTAAAGCATACGCGCTACTATCTTAACATTCTAGGCCAAGCGCCTGATGGAGGTTAATGTACATGATACTGTACATTAATCGGCATTTTAAGCATTTTAGTAACCATTAAAGATAAAAGCATGGGTAGAAAAATAGCAACATTATCTCCAACCCTTGAAGAGTTATTACCTCTCGTTGGTGAAAACATTAAGCTGGCACGCCTGCGCCGTAAAATCACAGCAAGTATGTTGGCAGAGCGCGCTGGAATGACCCGTACAACACTGCGCAAGATTGAGAATGGTGATAGTGGTGTGACATTTGGTGCTTATGCTAGCGTTCTGTTTTGCCTGAAGCTAGAAGAAGACTTATTACTTTTGGCTAGAGATGATACGCTGGGGCGTAAATTACAGGATATAGGCCTTACTGTTCCAAAGAAGCGAGTAGCAAGGAAATAATAATCTGCGCACGCTTTTCATGAAAATGCCGATTTGCGCATGTTTTTCACAAGCCGCGCACAGTTTTCATGAATAATTCATATAAAAAATGTTCGCGAACATAATTGTTGCGGACAAGACGAACAAAATTTCTTAGTGTTTTATATAAGATCGCAGGAATTGGCCTCTTAAGCCACGGACACCCGTGGCTTTTTGCTTTTCCCTTCCCTGATATGCAAAAAGCAACTGTGTCGCTTTTCGGCTGTACGAATAAAGATCATGCTATGCGCGAAGGTCTGTATATGGCAGCAGCTAATCGCTATCGGCGACGCATGGTTAATTTTAGAACAGAACTGGAAGGGTTAATTCCGACTTATGGTGATTTGATTGCTATCTCTCATGATATGCCGCGCTGGGGTGAAGCTGGCGATGTGGTCGCGTATGAGCATCCCGTTTTAACTTTGTCTGAGCCAGTGACGTTTGAAGACGGAAACAGCCATTATATTGCATTGCGCAAGCGTGATGGTTCGATCAGTGGGCCGTGGCAAGTCGTCACCCCCGGTGAGGATACGCAAGTTGAACTGCTCGATGAAATTGATTTCACGCCCTACACAGGCAGTGCAGAAGAACGCACGCATTTTTCCTTTGGCATTGGAGAGGATTGGGCTGTACTGGCGCGTGTTACGGCCATTAAGCCGCGTGGTGATCTGATTGAGATTGCCTCTGTTGTTGAAAATCCGATGGTGCATACCGCCGATATCTAAAAAACAAAACCAACTAAGGAGAAAAAGCATGACCCCTGCAGAATGGGGCTTGGCTGTGGGCATTATCGCTCACAGTCTGGCCATACTTGTTGCGCTCGTAAAGCTGACATCATGGATCAGCACACGTATCGCTGTTTTAAACGCCCGACTGAGTACCGTTGAAAACCAAGTCAATAATGACATCACCGGACGCAAGGTCGTTGGCGAAATGCGCGAAGATCTGGCCGCCATAAAAGTGCAGATCATTGATATCCGCGACGATCTTAAATTCTTACGCACCCCTGAATAAACCCACTCAAATCTAAAGGAGAAAATACTATGCTTACATTACTTGGAAGCCTTATCGGCTTTATTTCATCTGCGTTCCCAGACTTTTTAAATATCTGGCAGGATCGTAGCGACAAAAAACATGAGCTTGCCATTCTTGATCGACAGATGGAGGCACAAAAACAAGGGCATAATCAGCGCTTGGAAGAGATTCATGTGCAGGCTGATATTTCAGAAAGCCAAGCTCTTTATAAACATGCAAGCCAGCCTAGTGGCGTGCGCTGGGTCGAAGCCTTAAGAGCATCTGTTCGTCCGATTTTGACCTACGCATTCTTCGCTTTATTTGCGACCGTCAAAATATCAGCATTGCTCAATCTACTCGATAGTGGCGCACCCATCACGGATAGTTTGATTGCCATTTGGGACATTGAAACACAAGCTCTTTTTGCTGCGGTTATGTCGTTTTGGTTTGGTCAGAGAGCGCTTTCAAAGTTTCGTTCAAATAGCTGAATAATAACATCTTATTCAGTTGATTAAGTTCCGAAACGAAGCGTTACTGATGACACAAAAGAAAGGATAAACAATGTCAAAAATTTACTACAAAGCCATGATCGAAGACATGACGAGCGATCAATGCTCGGATCGTGAAATTGAATGTTTGCTCGATCATTATAAAGCAGTCGTAAAGCAAGTCGGATTGGCCAGAACAGCCTTTTATGATCTAGCCGATTTCCCCTTAGCCCTAAAATATAAGGTCGATAAATTTAAGCTGAAAATTGACCGCAAAATGGTCTTAGACCAAGAGCAGTTTTGGGGCGTATTTACGAGCGGCGATAAAAAACTAACGGTCATTGCAACGCTGGAGAAAAATTAATATTTAACGGAGGCTAATATGCGTCATATTACACAAGAAGGTATAGATTTAATCAAACGGTTCGAGGGCTTCTCTCCAACCGTTTATTTTTGCCCTGCAGGATACCCAACAATCGGCTACGGTCACGTTGTTAAAAAGGGTGAGGATTTCTCTGGCGGGATCACTCAAGGCGAGGCTGAAGAATTACTACGCTTAGATGCTCAAATCGCAGAACGTGCTGTCCTGCGTTTAATTACAGTGCCATTAACGGATGGGCAATTTGATGCGCTGGTATCATTTACTTATAATTTAGGATCAGGCGCACTACAACGCTCAACGCTGCGCCGAGTAATCAACCGCAAAAACCACCATAATGTTCCAGCTCAGCTTATGCGCTGGGTCTGGGCTGGTGGCCGTAAGTTGAGAGGGCTTGTTCGACGAAGAGAGGCAGAAGCAATGTTGTATCATGTATAATATTTAGCCCCTCTATTATCGAATGCTGGGCGAGTTCCTTCAAGCACATTAACCAAGTACTCATTAACTTGGTCTGATTCAATAGAGCCTAATGTGTAAATAACTTTATTCCTATTCTTACGATCTATCGAAGAATGAATTATTTGTTCAGCATCACATACGACTGCAATATTTGGACTATGAGTTACCATGACAACCTGTCGGCGCTTTTTCACCTCTTTAATGACAGGAATTAGAAGTCTATATACAGTTTGATTATCCAAGTTTTCTTCGGGCTGATCAACGATAATAGGTTTATTGCTTTTGTCGACCAATAAATAGAAAACAAGTAAAAGAGTTCCTCGCTCTCCGGGAGACAGATGGCTTAAGTCTTTACCGTCTAGCTTGAGAGAATACTCTGGTTTCAAATATTCCAGAGACCAAAGATAATCATACAGATCTTTCACTTCGATATGCTTACGAAGTTGTGACTCTATCGTCATTTTTCCATCTTGTGCTGTGCGTTTGTCGTGTTTTAGATAATCCGTAATTCTTTCAATAAACCTGAGGGCTTCATCCTCTTTATTGAAGTCAAAATCATCGCAGATCTCTTCAAGGACTTGAGCGCCTTTCTCTTTGCTGTAGAAAGAGCCTGCAAAGCCTTGTCCTATATATTTTTCAAAGAATTCACGTTGAAAATCTCGCTCCATAATACTGCTATCGAACGTAAGTTTAAAGCCTTCTTTAATAATGATACTTCCTTCAATCAATTCTTGTACGGCTTTGAACAGTTCTACATAGACGTTCTTTATTGCGTTGATGGCATTATCTTTTTGGATACTTCTTTTCTCTGAACCTCTAGCCTTTCGATTTCAACAGGTGCTTGCTCTCTGACATATTTAATTTGTGCTTGGAAATAATTGATCGTGTCAAGTTCAGGCTTATCCTGACTTCCCTCAATATTCTTTTTCCCTTGTTCCCAATTTTGTAAAGCCTGCGTATATGTCTGGTAGAGCTTATTGGGTGCATCAAGTTTATCTTGGTGCATCTTTATACGAGCCAAAATGTCATATTTTTTTACAAGAAGACTTGTGTCTCCCGTTTCTGCAAGAGAGCTATCGACGACAGTTTTTTCTGTTGCTAACACAGTTTGTTTGGTGGTTAGTTCTGATTTATCAATCGACAGGCTAATGATGTTGGATATATCAAGCTCCAGCTTATTTATATCTATAGAGGTATCATTAACCAAACGATCATAGTCAGATTTAAAATTATCAACTTTGCTTTGTAATTTCTGAGCGGAGGCAATTTGATCAGCAAGGGCTTTTTGTTTGGTCTTTTGTTCTGTTATTTGTGCTTCGATGGAAGATGGAAGTAAGTTTTTTCTTTCCTCTTCAAGCTGGGCTTGAATGGCCTGATTTGCTACTTTTTGCTCCTCTGTTACATTATTAGGCTGTTCAATCACCGGTGGCTTATTGGCAATATGTGCTTCCAGCTCTTTTTGTTTCAGTTTCAGGCTAGATTGCAGATGGGCGAGATGGTCAGGCGTTGTTTTAGATTCAAATTTACAAATATCAATATTGAGACGCTCAATCTCTTGTCGAAATTGTGTCACCTGTGTTCTTAGCTCTTCCGTTTTATAATCAATGAGATCGTCTAGAGTTTCTTTACCTAACTTATCGGCATCAGGTATGTGTGAAAAGATAACTTTTCTTAATTCGTTTTGGAATTCACTTCCTTCTCCTGGCACTGACTCCGTGCAAACTTTTTCTAGATAAGATTGAGGGATGTATTTTACCAGTTCAACGCTATTCTGGTCAGGCTTGCTGTTGAGGGGGGTCGTTGCTGTTGTGCCGTCAGCCCAAGTTGATGTAACTTCGTAGTTCTTTGCAATTCGTCCATTTTTTTCGCAGAATCTATCTTTTGTAAGAAAAGAAAAATGCGATGGACCACAATGAGCATTACCCGCTAATGCTAAAATATCAGCTAGTGCGCTTTTCCCACTTCCTTTATTTCCAATGATGGAAACCATGTCAGAATTTAGAGGAAGATTACAATCAAACCATTCATCGTCTATGTTTGCTGTATCCGTTTTTTTGATGATGATACCAGATAAATAGCGTGTGCTGTTGTTTTGGACCTCTTCCATTTTTGGTGGGATACATCCAATGAATACACGATCCTCGGGTTCATTGATGATCTGGCGCAGACCATTGAATGTTGGATCGGCTTTAATCCAACAATATTTATTAGTAGGTTGAGATTTTTCATCTTTTAGCTTTCCCAACTCATCATTTACGTTGTGAGAATCACTACCCTTGATGCATGGTTTCTTCTTTCCAAACCAATCTTTAAACTGCTCTGCGGTGTATTTGTCATGTCGCCAGAGAAAGAAATCAGCCTGAGCCTTATTTGCCGATCCTAAAACATCTGCATCACGAACGAGTCCTTGCTTAAAATATGTATTGCTAGTGGGGTCTATGGCATCAATACCGCCATATTCATCATATGGTATCCAGATAATAAATTTATCCTTAAAATTTCCATCCTGACGAAGTTTCTTGCATACATCTACAAAATTGACTTGTACGTCATCAAGAAGGTACTTTTTGTTTGTATATTTACCCGCAATCGTGCTGCCGTTGACATCAAGGCTTTTGATAAATGACTCAACATCCGCAGCAACAGATGGGTCAAATATAATGTGGAAGTTGAGTCGGGGGCCTGATTTAGCAGCTTTATTTAAAACTACGTTATTCATGCGGCATTCTACAACTGGAAGTAAACTTTTTGTTCTAAGTCTTTCCAACGCTTCGCGATAAGGTTTATTTCCTTCGGCTTCCGAGACTGGCTCATTGAGTCTTTTTACTACTTCCATGTACCCAGCAATAGAAAAATAATCATTGATTCCGATGACGTCACAATCCGCATTACCAAGCTGAATTATAAACTGTTGCCAGTCACCCGAAAATCCTTGTGACTCTGGAGTGTGAACATGTAAGTCCCATTTGCGCCACTCTGACCCTGAAGGCCATAAAGAATTAAACATTTTATTTTCTCCCTGATGATATTTGGTCGAGCAGTGTTTCATAATCACTGGCAACTAGGTATTTAGCTTCTTCACCAAGGGCTTTGAAATGCTCTCGACCACATTTTATTTTATCTTGCTCATTGGCTTTCAGAAGGTCTTCAATAACAGTGCCAGTGCTTGTATTTTTTGTTTCAACCACGAAATACAAACGCTCAGCACCATTCATTTCCATTAAAACTGCCCAGTCTGGGTTATATGTGCCAAGCGGAGTGTCTATTTTGAACCACGCTGGGAGCTTGGCATAGACTTTTACTTCATCATTGATTTCAAAAGATTCAGCCAATTTTGATTCCGTGTCTGAATCGTAAACCACGTGATCATAGATAGAGCGCTTTGCTTCAATCATATTCTTATTGAGGTAGCCTATAAGCTCTTCATTTTCGAATAGCTCCTGCGCATAAAAATAATCATCGCCAATCTTTTGATACTTAATTCCATCAATTACAAAGCGGCACATCTCACGTTTGATAATGCCCTTTACTTCATCAATAAATTTTTGCGGATTGTTTTTAAAGTCCTCGAGGCGTTCGCTTTTAATCAAAATATCTAAAATTGATTTTCGCTTAAGATTAGTTTCATTTTGTAAGAAGCTCAAAATATCAGGGATTTAATAGTCTCTTACGTCATACAGATGCGTGCTTTCTTTGCGGTCTGTAATATCAACACCGCCACGCGTTATTTCTGTTGTGGCCCTGCCATAGGTGAATTTAGTTTTACCAACAACAAGTGTATTTTTGATTTTCTCAGCGCATTTTTTAACTAGCTCTTCTGGGTCAAAGTCCACGTTATAAGTGGTTTTGTATTTAACCTTATCCCACAGCTCTTTAAACTCAGGGCTTTCAAACACCGCCTTATTTAAACGCACTGTACGTTTGTCATCGCTATTTTTAATGTTTAGTCCACCAGCTACTCTTTTAAGCGAGCCAAGGATCTGATCAGCGTATTCTGCGTGTTCTTCTGGTAATTCAACGGTGTTCGCCTTTAAAGCTACTCTCAGATCATCAGTCACCTTGTCGCGCTGGTCGATGTATTTCTTTGTCAAAAGGTGCTGGTGTATTTCTTCTGACTTATCCGCACCAAGGAACATATCGTTCCCCTCAGCATCCTGAATAACGATATTGGCAAATAAATGATCGTTGACGACACCAAAGCGAATGCCTTCTTCTTTCTCAATTTCTTTCTGCAGTCCTTCAACGAAGTCTTCATATGATTCATTGGCCATTACTGTAAGAGTATTGACCTCAAAGCCATGCACACGTTCACCATCTTGATTCACAGATATGCGAAGTCCACGACCGATCTCTTGACGTTTTTTGATCGTGGATTTTGTTTCATTCAAAGTACAGATTTGGAAGACATTTGGGTTATCCCAGCCTTCTTTTAGTGCGGAGTGCGAGAAGATAAACTTCAGCTTTGAATCAAAGCTCAGAAGCTTTTCCTTGTTCTTCATAATTAAAGTATAAGTGTCTTCGTCCGCAGCCGTCGTTCCTTTGGTATCTTTCAAAACGCCTTTCTTATCAGCAGAGAAATATCCATTATGAACCAGCTCAGGCAGGCTATCTGTGTCCATATCGGAAAAGAGGCTGTTATATTTGGGCTTCTTAATCGCTTTACTATATTCCTCTTCAAACATACGGGCATATTTACCCTTTTGATCTGGTGCGTCGTAATCGCGATAATTTGAGACTTTATCAATGAAAAACAGGCTTAAAACCTTAATGCCCATTGGCGTGAGCCTAAGCTCTTTATCCAAATGCTCTTCGATGGTTTTGCGGATTTGTAGGCGCTTATATTCATCTTCGTCAACTTCGCCAATGGCATGGTGCAGACGAATAATGTCTTCCTTGCTGGTGAAGTCGATGTATTCATTATCTTCCTCGCAGTAAATATCATTCACCACATAGCCATCGTAAATGCTTCGCTTTGTTAGCTCCATTAAGTCTTGGCCAGATTTGACCCACATAGTTTTTTTCTTGGTATTTCCGGCTTGCTGAACGTCCACCTCAATTTTGGCGCGGTGGCCGTTCTTGTTATCGACTGCGAGCAACTTGATATAAGCCTTATTATGACCGTCTTTGACTTGAATAGAGGCGACCTCGATCTGTTTTACCAGCTTTTGCTCATACGCATCGATGGAGTCCAACTTGTAAAGCATGTGGTGTTTATCGACATGGGTGGCGGAGTAGCGGAATGTGCATAGTGGATTGAGCGATTTAATCGCATCCGAAGCCTTTGCCGTGGTGTCAACGCTCTGCGGTTCATCAATTATAACGACGGGGTTTGTCTCTTGAATAAAATCAATCGGCACGCCCTGCATTTTGTCATTCCAACGGTGGATAATGTTTGCGCTGGTTTCTTTGGTTTTATCGGTAAAGCTTCTGCGGAAGGCATCGATGTTGATGACCATGATTTGGATATAATCATTGGTCGCAAAAGACCTAACCTTTGAAAGATCTTTTGAATCATAGGTGAAATAATCAAAGGGCGTATTGTCGTATAGCTCCTTAAAATGATCCTCTGTCATTTGCAGGGATTTCAGAACGCCTTCTTTAATCGCAATGCTGGGTACAACAATGATGAATTTGGTAAAGCCATAAAGCTGGTTCATTTCAAATACGGAGCGCAAGTAAACATAGGTTTTACCCGTACCTGTTTCCATCTCCACGGTAAAGTCGAGGTCTTTCATCTCGCCTTTGGATTGCTTGAGGCCATTTTTTAACTGAATTTGGCGCACATTCGTCAACACTTCTTCGGGCAACAGCTTAAGGCGATTGGCATAGCCACGATCCGTTTGATTGGAATACATGTCTGGCGTTGATTTATCGCTATGCTGAATTGTAGGCATAGAGAACGTGGTTTTATTCAACTCTTGCCCTTCAAAGACGCTGTACACAGACTCTAACGCAAGGCGCTGGTGGTTCTGGTTCGGGTCGAATTTAATCTTCATGTTTTTGCTCATATTAAATTCCCCTATAGGCTCTTGATATCATCAATACCGAAACGCTTGAGCGTTTGCAGGGCATTGGTTTTGACCACATCATCCTTAAAGCCATCATCTTTGAACACAATGCGCATGCCGTCCTCTGGGGCGAGTTCGTCTTTTAATGCGCCAATGCCATTGACCAAATCCATGGTGATGGCATCATCCAAACACACGACCAGATAGCCACGTCCGAGGATAAATAGCTTTTTACCTGCAACTGTCTTTTCTTCAATTTTAATGGAGAGATCTAAGCCCAGTTTTAGGCATAGCTCATATAAAACGTCTTCGTTCGTGCGGTCCTTTACCAGATAATCAACCGCATCCATGAGGTCGCTTTCCAGCGTATCAAAATCCGCATCCCATCGTTTGATGTTGGAGCTATCGAGCTTGAAAACTTTAAAACCAAGATCGCCTTTATAGTCAGGGTTTTCTTCTTTGATTTTCTTCGCCGCACGGCGGATGCGTTCTTTTCCTATATCTGAAATTACCTTATAACCAGATTTGTATTCATCTGAACCTTCATCGGTAGGCTCCGGCAACTGAACCATTATATGTTTTCTGCGGCCTTGATCTGCAGAATTAAGTTGCATTACCGCATCTGCTGTCGATGCTGAGCCTGCAAAAAAATCTAAAATGATATCATCTTTTGCAACTCGACATGTTTCAGCTAAAAACTTTATAAGAGAGCTTGGTTTTGCAAAATCAAAAGGAATATCTAAAGATTTTAATTCATGCGACGCGTTTTGATTAATGTGGTCTTCTATAAAGTTATTTGGCGTGGATGTTGAGTTTTCTATTACATCATTCAAATATGTTTTAACGTAAACGTTCCAGAGTGTTTTTTCCCCATTTTGATCAACGAGATTAGATGATCTCGCCTTTTTCACAACAATTCTATCTTTCTTTTCAAGGTATGATTTATAAGACCATCGCCAAACCTTGTCTTTTCCACTTTGTGGAGGTGAAAATGCACCATCTTGTATTTGATCCGGAAAATTTTCTCCAGGAGGAATTACAAAGCTCCCATCTGGGCATTCAACAAAATAACGTTGATTATTACATCCCCGCATTGGATCAAGGCTAGTCATATACAGCCTAATCAACTGGTATTTCTCTCCCTTTCTCGGGCCATCCGTTTCTATTTCTTTATAGTTGTTATAGTTAATACCACCAAAGAAAGAAGCGCATGCCTCTATATTTTTTGAATATGTTAGAACATAGTCAAAATTTGGAGCCCAGTAATCACCTTGGTTATTTGCTTTTTTCGATATCCGTCCAGCACAACCAATAAAATTATTCTCACCAAAAATTTCATCGCATGCTTTTCTTAGATTATGAACTTCTTGTTCACCAATTGATATAAAAATAACGCCATCGTTTTTTAATAAATTCTTTGCTAACTTCAAGCGCGGATACATCATATTAAGCCAATTAGTATGATATCGCCCTGTAGTTTCTGTATTAGCGGATAACTTAAATCCATCATTGTCCACCAACCCGGTGTATTTTAAGTATGTATCAAGG
This sequence comes from Nitrosomonadaceae bacterium, assembly GCA_965205785.1. Lineage (GTDB taxonomy): Bacteria > Pseudomonadota > Gammaproteobacteria > Burkholderiales > Nitrosomonadaceae > BJGV01. The sequence continues at coordinate 91,543 of OZ242188.1, read as the reverse complement.
TTATCTTGAAATTTGTCTGGGTAAACAAATTCGTTCCCCGTGTTATAGGGCGGGTCGATATAGATCATTTTGACTTGGCGGTGATATGATTTTTGGAGGAGTTTGAGGACTTCCAAATTATCGCCCTCGATAAACAAATTCTCTGTGTTATCCCAATCAACGCTTTCATCCTTTGCAGGGCGCAGTGTGCCTGTGCTGGGTGTTTGTGCCAAACGACCGGCCTTACGCTTGCCGTGCCATGTAAAATTGTAATGGTCTTCATCATCAACCACATAATTGCCAAGTAGCTCTTCCAGCTTATTAAACTGAACTTTTCCTTCGGAAAACACGCTGGGGAATAGCTCTTTTAACTGCTCAATATTCTGCTCCACAACATCCATTGTCTTTCCGTCCAGTTTTTCTATTTCAGCCATTTTCACTCTCTCCTTTATAATTTTTGTTCCAGTTGCGTGATCGCGTCTTGGCACTCTTTCACCGCAACGTTCAATTTTAACTTTGTATTGAATTGCGTTTCTTTTTTTAATGAGGCACGCAATTCTGCCATTTCGTTTTCCAGCTCATCGATACGCTTCAGGCTTTTTAGCCGCGCATCGGTATCTGTCTTTGTTGTGACTGCATACGCGCCACTTCTTTGCGCAGAATTTAATGCAATCACACGAGACTTCACATTTGAGTAGAATGCGTAGAAGTTCAGGAAAGACAAGTTCTTAATAGCAATATCGGTCATAAACTGACGCTCGCTCTGTGATGGGGCGCTGGGGTTAAACCAAGGTGTCATCCAGCCATCCTCGACCACCCATTTGGCTTTGTCGGCCTGCGAGAGGCGTTTATCGGCAACGCTGAGGGCAACCATATCACCATGCGTGAAGACCAAAATTAAGGGGTATGGAATGGCCTTGTTCACGAAGGAGACTATCCGCTTAACACGTGTGGCGCTGGACAGGTCAATCTGCAGGATTGCTACTTCATCATATTCGCGGGTTTGATCTTTGAAAGGCTCGATATTGATAGTGCTGGGCTTTAGCGTATAGAGCCAGCGGATTTTATCAATATCGTCTTTCAGCGCTTTTTTGTCGGTAATATCCAGCATGCCGCTTTCTAAGAACAGCTTTTTGAAAAGCGTTTTATTTAGAAAACACTTGGGTGGTATGCCGAGGCTGTCGAGGAAGTCTTGAATCATGCCACGACCTCCTTAATAATCAGATAACGAGATTACCTCAAAATCTTCAACGCCAGAAAAATGGTCCTGCGTTAGCACTGTACCGCCACGCGCAAAGAGGCTTTCAACACCTTTCTCTTCGGTTTTACCGACGATGGATTGCATGGCGCATTCCAACATATACTGGTATGCGCCCATATCTTTGCCGTTCTTGGTTTGCGCGTTCAGGGCGTCGATAGATTTATTATCCAACTCTTTATTCATGGCGCAGAGTTTTTTAAATATATCGAGGCTTTTCTTGCCCTGTAGATGATTGAAAACGATGTCGCCATTTTCTGCAACATACACGATGTAATAAGGGGCTAAGGCATAATTGGCATCAAACTCAACTTTGCCATGAATATCTTTCAAGCAGAATATTGTACCGGCAACGAACTCCTCATTCGGGTTTTGTATTGCAGCGTAAAAGCCTGATGGGGATTTTTCTAACTGAGGCAGGTTGTCTTTCATATAGCCTGACAAATCCATGCGGAAGTCATTGAGCGTCATATCCGTGATGGAAACGCTGCCATCCATGTCCTCTAAATCAATCACCGAGGTCTGAAGCTGTTTCATTTGCTTTCTACGATAATCAAGGTCATTCATCTGCTTGTCTTTATCGTACTCAATTACGTTCTCTTCACCCGTGGCGGAGATATCAAGCAGCACCATGCGACCACTTACGCGAGCCTCAAGGTTGATATATTCGTCCAGTTCCATGTTCGGCCAAAAGTTGACCAGTTGGATTGCTGTATTTTGCGAGCCTAAGCGATCCACACGACCAAAGCGCTGGATGATGCGGACGGGATTCCAATGGATATCGTAATTCACCAACATGTCACAATCCTGCAGGTTTTGCCCTTCGGAAATACAATCCGTGGCAATCAAAATATCAATCTCTGTCGTTGCTTCAGGGTCAACCTTGTCTCGTTCTTTTGAGATGGGTGAGAAGTGTGTCAGCAGGTTGTTAAGATCTTTATTGATGCCTTTAATAGTACATTTTCTGGCCTGTCCTGTAACGAGTGCAGAATGCAGTCCTAACTCTTGCGATACCCAGCTTGATATATGGTCGTAGAGATATTCTGCCGTATCAGAAAATGCGGTGAAAATAACAAGCTTCTTATTGTTAGGATTAAAAGGGTTGTTTGCCTTTGTTTTAATAACCTCTTTGAGCTTAAGCAGTTTTGCGTCCCGTGTTGGATCAACAGTTACGGCATCAGCCAGAAGGTCTTTCAGTAAGGCGAGATCTTCTTCTAAATCCTGCTTCCAGCGGACTAAGTCCATGTCCTGCACCAGAACCTTAACCTTATTGCCAATAAGATAATCTTCAAGCGCTGGATCATCTGTTTCGATATCTTCGATGTTCAGCTCTTCAATTTCGTTATTCTCATGCGCATCAATTTGTTCTAATAGCCCACTAATTTTGCCATGGACTTTATCAACTGTCAGAGCAAAGGAATTAATCGAGCTTTCCATACGCTTAAGAAGGTTCACGCGCATCAAATGAATGATGTTTCGTTCCCGGTCAATCTGACGGAAGACGGACTTACCATCTTGCACTTCTTGGTCATATTTTCGGCTGTACTCGTCTTTTTTGTCCATGCGTACATATTCAAGCGGAGAGTATGCCGCTAAATTTAGGCGCTTAATCGCCATATTAACGTCTTTCAGCGGTGGGAACTGAGCGCTTGTATCCATATCAGATTTGATATTCATGGGCTTTAAGCGCTCAGGGAATTTACCAATTTCAGAAACATCATAATATTTTTCAATGTGCTTACGAGAGCGAGCGATGGTCATGAGATCAAGCAGCTTGAAATAATCAAAATTTAAATTCTCAAGCAGAGCCTCTGCGTTTCTTTGCCCCTCTGGCAGTTTGAGCCATTTATTAAAATTCGTTTGCGCCTTTTTAAGCGTTAGCTCGATGCTATTGATTCCGAAATCAGCAAGCGCGGTGTCCCGTCCTTCGGTAATGAAGGCCACTTGGTTTTTAAGATCGTTCATACGGCTGTTCACAGGAGTTGCCGAGAGCATCAGCACTTTTGTTTTTACACCCGATCTAATGATTTGATCCATAAGCCGCTGGTAGCGCGTTGCACCATCAGACTTTGTCCCGCTGTTTCTAAAATTATGAGATTCATCAATGACAAGAAGGTCGTAATTGCCCCAGTTAATCGTTTCTAGATTAATCTCCCCAGACTTACCCTTATCACGGCTTAGGTCGGTATGATTGAGAACATCATAGTTAAAGCGGTCTTTTGCGAGCAGGTTGCGCTTGTCGTTAATCGTGTAAACGGTCCAATTCTCACGAAGCTTTTTAGGGGCCAGCACCAATACACGATCGTTACGTAGTTCGTAGTATTTGATAACAGCAAGGGCTTCAAAGGTTTTACCCAGACCAACACTATCGGCAATAATGCAGCCATTGTACTTTTCTAGCTTATCAATCGCGCCCATCACGCCGTCGCATTGGAACTTATAGAGTTTATTCCAGACAACGGTATCCTTGAAGCCGGTCTTCGAGCGAATGATGCTCTCTTCATCAATGTCCTCAAGGTAGTCCTTAAAGATATTATAGAGAGTAATAAAATAGACCAAGTTCGCTGGTTTTTCTGATGCGAGGTACTCTAAGTGAGCAAGTAGCTCATCTTTAATATCTTGTGTTGCTTTACCATCATTCCAAATCGTATCAAACCATTGCAGAAGTTGTTTAGTTGTTTCCGCATCTGAAATACCCATATTTATTTCAAAACTGTCCGATTTTACTTCACCGAGACCTGTGCCTGTAAAATGAGATGCGCCTTGGACTACGAAAGCATCATCTGCATTGCCAACATGGAACATATTTTGAGGCGGGAATGCCATTTGCCCTGTCATCGCTTTGGTTTGCGTATTCTTTTTAACCCAAGCAGCACATTCTTTGGCAATACGACTCTGGTCTAGCTTATTTTTAAGGCGGGTCTCTTGCGGTGTGCCCGCAATCGTATGGAGCGAAGCGTCATCCCATTTGGATAGCAATAAGCGTATATCGGCAAGGCTTCCCAATTCTTTTTTAAGGGCTGAATAACCATAGATAGAAAACATCCCCGAAAGCACGGCAAGCTTCGAAGAAGTATTTAATGACTTCTTCAACTCCGTTATAACTTTTCCATGGTTTTTGTTATCTAATAGCATGCTTACTTAGTACCTTGCCTTTCGGATTGATTACTTTGCTTTTTTGTCCATTCGTCAATCTCTGACTTACGAAAACGCCAGCTACCGCCAACTTTAAATGCGGGAAGCTTACCGTCTGATGTTAAACGATAGGCAGTTTTTTCATTTAGCTTGAGGTAATCAGCGACCTCTTTCATCGTCATAATATCGTTGTCCATGGCTTTCCTGATCCTTGGTGTAAATGAGCAATAATGAGAAAATAGTGGAAAATCTATAAACAATCAAGTAACTTTCCAATCATGGATAAGCATACAATCTCAAAATCTCAGTACGTGAAGGGTCTCCAATGTCCGAAGGCCTTGTGGTTGTATCGCCATCGTAAAGACCTTGCGCCAGAGATTGATGCGCAGACGCAAGCGCGGTTTGATGCGGGGAATGAGGTTGGTGCGCTTGCTATGTCTTATTTCGATGATGGAATTGAGGTCACAAATGCTTATTGGGATGTGAAAGGCGCAATTGAATCTACGCAGCAATTTATCAAAGACGGTAATAATATTATTTTTGAAGCCACAGCGATGCATCCAATTGATGGTGGCTATTCACGCATTGATATTTTAAAGCGCGTTAGTGAAAGTGATGAATGGGATCTGATCGAGGTAAAAAGTTCGACCAGTGTCAAAGATTACCACCTCGATGACATGGCGTTTCAGTACCATGTCTTTAACGGTGCAGGATACAAAATCCGCAAATGCTTTATGATGGTATTAGATAATAGCTATATTCGCGCTGGTGATATTGATCCAAAATCTTTGTTTAAACTAGAAGAAATATCTGATGAGGTCTTTTCTAGACAAGCTGAAGTTGAGGCTGTCGCTGGACAACTTGGCTATGTTCTGGAGCGCAAAAAAAGAGCCAGATGTGTCAATTGGTGCACGGTGTTTTGCACCGTTTGAGTGTGATTACCGTGACCATTGCTGGAAGCATGTGCCAGATTATTCTGTGTATGATGTTTTTCAAAAAAAGAGAGCTGAAGAGCTTTCCCGTCAACATAGTGCAAACCTTGAAAAACTACCTGATCATATTCGTCCGGGCGGGGTAAAGGGTTTGGATATCGAAAGCTATTTGAGCGGAGACACCATTATTGACCGCGCCAGCATAAAAGGCTTTCTGGGCCAGTTACAATATCCGCTGTATTTTTTGGATTATGAGACGATCAATCCAGCCGTTCCTCTTTTTGATGGGACGAGACCATATCAACAGATACCGTTTCAATTCTCTGTTCATATACAAGAAAGTCCCGATGCTGAAGTAGTGCATAACGAATACCCACACAAAGAACAAACTGATCCTCGCCGGGTTTTTGCTGAAAAGCTGATCGAGCTATGTGGAGTAGATGGTCACGTTATAGTTTATAATCAGTCCTTTGAGATTGCTCGCAACAATGATCTGGCCAGAGATTTTCCTGAATATACTACTGCCTTAAACGCCATTAATTCTAGGGTTGTCGATTTACTTGAGCTATTTAAAAAGCGCTGGCTCTATAGCCCAAGTCAAAAAAGCTCTGCTTCAATTAAAGTTGTACTACCTGCTTTTACTGACCTCAGCTATGATGATCTAGAAATATCTCACGGTGGTGATGCTATGTTGCAATACAATGCATTCATCAATGGAAAGTTAGCCGAGAGCGAATTGTCTTTGCTATGGGACAATCTTACTGAATATTGTAAACAGGATACATATGCAATGTTCTTGCTTGTGCAGGCATTAATTGAGAAGGTCAAGTAAAATGGCGCAATCTTAATTTGCAAGAGAGCATTGTTTAGTAAGCTGTATTTAGCTTGAAGGAAGAAAGGTGATAATTATGATTTTACGACAATTTTCTGGTTTGTTAATGACGCTTCTCCTAATTGGGTGTGCATCAGGTTCAGCCTTAGTTACTGGAGAGGTGCGTGATCCTATCGATCCTTCCTTAGTTAAGGTGTACCGTGATGCACCAAACACTAAATTTGAGAGTATTGGTATAGTAAAATCAGAGGCAGTAGAAATGCTATCACAGCAAGAAGCATTGAACCGAGCGGTTGAAGAACTAAAAAAACAAGCCGCTCAAATTGGTGCTAATGGCATTGTTTTAAGTGGCATGGGAGAGAAGCATGAAAGCTATACCAACTATACACCATCAGCTAACGGCGGAGGATTCTTTTACTCTGGAACAGATGAGTATCAGACACTTCAAGGTGATGCGATTTATGTTCATGGAAAGCATTAATAAATATAAAACATGTGGTGAATAAAATATGGATTTAAAAACTGAAAGAACAATGGCTGGTAAATTTGCTAAAACGCTGACAGCGATGTGTGTGCGTCATACTGAAATTGAGGATATTCATGCTGGCACAACTCCTGTGACAAAAACTGGTGATTATTCAGATGTTAAAATTATAGATGCCGAAGGTAATGAGATTCCGTGGAACGAGGCCTCTCGAATTACAAACCCTGAGATGAAGTCTCTTATGAAGAAAATAGTAAATCGCCTTTATACTTATTTTATTCAAGGCGAATATCCGCGTTTCCAAAAGTATGTTGATTATTACGAACGATGCGCTGGGTCATGGGATAATCCTGCGCCAGTAATCGATGAAAAGCTCGATATTCGTTAGGTCATATTTTTGTTCGCGATAGGCAATAGTTCAAGAGTTCGTTTCGGGGTATCGCTTACACAACCAATCGAGCCTGCTTCGCTTGGCTTATGCTGCTCGCCTCATCCTTACCCCTATAACACAAATTAGGCATTATCTGGGCCAGCCCCATAGAAAAAACGTAGATCGTTATATAACAATGGTTTCAGGCTACCATTCGATTCCCGCCGCCCTAAAGGTTCCCCAAAACTGTTGGATCAATGATGTAGCCAAGCCATTCATTCATTTTATCGGTTTGGCTGTTTTAGTGGTAAGCGGCGCATTTGCCCTGAAATCGACTGGAAAATTGTGGTATAAACAGACAGACACGAATAAAAAATCATACCGGTAACAAATGACAGGCAACTGGATCAAAAAAGAAACCAGGGGATGATCATATAAATCAGAAGTAAGATAAAAATGGGTAGAGGGCGACTAATAGTCTTTATTGCCCTTTTTTCCTGCTATGCATGTAGTAAGTCTGAAGGCAACTAGTCTGGTTACTACTGCACTACAACTGAAGAGAGCTGCTAAGAGCAATAGTATTAAAATGAAAAGTAATAACGATTACTTTCCGGATTGAAATATATCGTATGCCCAGTAAAGATAAAATTCATACTGCCCTTTATGGATCTCATGAAAGGAAAGCATCCTGTAAGCTACAGATGGCAATTGCCACAGTAATCATTCTGAATATTTTTGCTCTTGTGCTTGAAACCGAAGAACAAATCGGAGTAATTTATAAAAAAGCATTTAATATTTTTGAATTATTCTCCGTTCTGGTTTTTAGCATTGAATATCTTGTAAGGTTTTGGGTTTCAGACTTGACCCCCAAACCCCAAACCCCAAACCCCAAACTCCAAACCCCAAACCCCAAACCCCAAACCCCAAACCCCAAACCCCAAACCCCAAACCCCAAAAGGTGGACGTATTCACTTTTTTCTTTCGCCGATGGGGCTGATTGACCTTCTGGCTATTGCACCATTCTTTTTATCAATGGCAGGAATTGATCTCCGTATTTTACGGATAGTCCGTCTGATGAGGGTTTTAAAATTTACCCGCTATACAAATGCAATGGATGTTTTAGCTGATGCTATCAGGTCCCGTAAGGATGAACTGGTTTTAACACTTATAACTATGGTATTTCTGCTATTGCTCTGCGGGAGTTTGATCTACTTTGCTGAACATGAAGCTCAACCGAATATTTTCTCCAGCATTCCGGCATCTCTTTGGTGGGCTGTGGTGACTTTAACAACAATTGGATATGGGGATGTTTATCCCATTACAATGGCCGGAAAAGTTATCGCCGGAGTATCAGCCATTTTTGGGATTGCAATGATTGCCTTGCCCGGAGGTATTATCGCAAGTGGGATAATAGAAAATGCAAAAAATAAGGCTCCTGTAGTTTGCCCTCACTGTGGAAAGGAATCCTGATGGGCATCAGATTCCGGAGAATAGCCGGGCTTGCCCCAGGGTTTCGTATGAATTTTAGTGGAAATGGGGCAAGTCATTCATTTGGGCTATCGCTTCGAGTATTGCTTTTCTGACCCGCCAAGAAAATCAGTACCACATGGTATTGCCAAAAAAGTGAAATCCATCAATGGTACAGGATGACTTTGTAAGAAATGGACGCTCGGATGAGTGTTGGAAGTCCATTCCTGGAACTTTGCAACCTCAGCATGCATATTGGTGTTGGTATAGAATTCGTGATTATCCGCAACAAAAATAACCAGCTTCTGCCATCCTTTAAGAAAGCGGCTTAATGGTTCATAATTTCGGAAGGTTATAGATGTCCCCGGCCAAAAACATGACGTCAGCACTGCTGCCCTTTGGGGGCTTACAATCAATCCCAAATTCCAAGTGTAAATTGCTGATGGGGATAATTTTCATGGGTAATATAGCGGTGTGTCTAACCAGTTAGCTTTCTTAACTCTTCAATACAATGCGACAGCGATAGGATGGTTGTATCCTTACCGGGCAGGAATCTGTCCTCCCCTGTGTAGACAACAAACTTACGCCTTACCTTCAAATCTTCGCACGCCATGTGAAATCCCTTTTGGACGGTGGGCGTGCGACTGGCTTTGATCTCAATAGCCTAATATTGACTAAACCCAACTCAAGTAGTAAATCGATTTCAGCTCCGGCAGAGGTACGGTAAAAGTATGAAACAGACGCCCTGTAGATAAGTTTTTGAAGTGTTCCCCGCCCCGGCGGAGATGAATAATTGTTTACCCCATACAAATGACTTCAACCCGTCCGGGTTTACGTATCCGGTGTTGTGGCTTCACAACGATCTGAACATCGCGGCCCAGTCTATTCAGACATTGCATCATTTTTGTCGGACTAATTCCGCGAAACTGGCCTCTCAGCATCAGAGAAAGCTTTGGCTGTGTCATACCGACCAGTTCTGCTGATTTTTGCTGGCTCATTTTTCTTTGTCTGATTATTTCATGTATTTTTCGAGCCAGATCAGCCTTAATCTTCATTTCTCCGTCATCAGTGAAACCCAGATCATCATATACATTCCCGGAGCTTTCTTCGATTTCTATATGGGCCATTATTTTTTTCCTTTAGCGTGATCTTCCGCTGCCTTTAACCGTTCCTTAATCAAATCAAGGTCTGCTTTTGGTGTAGCAATACCCTTTTTTGATTTCTTCTGAAAACAGTGTAAAACATAGACAGCATTATAAAATTTTACTGTGTATACAGCGCGGTAAGTATCCCCGTTATCATTCTCAACAACTTCCAAAACACCTGCCCCCTTATAACCTTTCAGTGGTTTAGAAGCTGAATGTTTCTCCCCGTTCTGAGCCAGATCAAGAGCATATCCAAATGTATCTTTGACCTCTTCAGGCATTGCTTTCAAAGCTTTTTTTGAGCCACCCACCCAATACAATTGCTTCTCATCACGCATTAGGGAATTATATACATATAGATATAAATTTCAAGTGATATTTCAAGAAAGTTTTCCGGAAACCTTCAGGATCAATTTCAAATATACCCGGTTTACTGAATTGTTCCCCGCACCCGCGGGGATGAATTTCAATAGCAATTAATTTAGCATAAACAAATATAGTTTCATCTATGGCAGATTAAACTATACGGGCAAATCTTGGAAATACAATATGTAAATTTCTTATTGGTCTGAGTGTCAGTTTTGTGCTAAAAATAGAAAGTTGTGCTTATAGTAGAGCAATAGTGTTCAGTCAAAGCCAGTAAATTTAGTGGTATAAAAGGAGGAATATGTTGCAGTTACTTGCAAAGCTTCTGTGCTTAACAGTAATGATGGGTTTTTGGCTGGAAGTAGCTGCTGAGAGCCCGAATACTCATCAAAACATTCTTCCTTCGGGCGCCCGATTTGAAATGGTTCAGTTACCAGTTGCTGCAAGGTATACATTTCGTCTTGACCGGTTTACTGGGCGCGTGTGGCAATATCTACAGATTAAAGGGAGCAACAACAGAGCCTGGGATGAAATACTGGTACTTGAGCGTCAAGAGATTTCTCCTCCCATACATGCCAGATTTCAGATATTTATGTCAAAAAAAGCAGTATGGAGCACGTTTCTACTTGATGGTGATACCGGGAAGTCATGGATACGAGTAACAGACGGGAATGGAATGAGTCTATGGGAACCCCTTTAGTTCAGTCTTTGTAAAATTCCACTGATTCCATTCAAATGTAGTACTTGTTTTTTGTCCTGCCTGAGTATCTGTTTTGTATCTAAAGTGAACATTCGTGTCTATAGCCATCCAATAAATCTGCGGGTACATTGAAGAAAAAATGTGGGCCAGCCTGTGGTATGAGTTATTAAGCTGTTTTAATGATGGGGCCTCCGGGTTTGTAGCATCACCCCCGGAGGGCGTAATGGGTATTCCTTCCTGCTCTACCGGTGATTTCCAACTCATGTATAAATAGCCTCGTAAGCGCCTCGCAGATTTCTCCGGGATTCTTTTCCTGCTGATTACTCTTCTGTCAACCAGGGTAACGAACACAAGTTTTTTAATCGGCTTGTTTGCTTCTGACAGTCATAATAAACGGGGGATCAGTACCCGGCCCAAAGTAAGATTGACAATCTTCTGCGGTTAGTTGATGATAATATCAATAAAGGTTGCTATATAAGTTGACAATACCATAGAGTGACAGTGAAAGGGTGATCAGATGAGAGCAGTGCGCAAAAGAGGTGAAATAGTCAGGCGATTTATACTGGAGAACATCGGCAAACATCCAAAAGATATTGTTACCCTGACCGGAAATAAATTTAAGATCAGTCACCAGGGAGCACACAAGCACCTGGCTAAACTTGTTCATGAAAAAGTTATCATTGCAGATGGCAGAACTAAAAATCGCAGATATAAACTTGTCTCACTCGTAAAACAACAAAACAGTTATAAAATAACACCTGATCTCGCAGAGGATGTTGTTTGGACAAATGATATTCGGTCGGTGCTTTCCCCTCTACCTGACAATGTTTTAAATATTCTCCATTTCGGTTTTACGGAAATATTTAATAACGCAATAGATCATTCCGGCGCATCAGAAATTATCGTTACAATTGAAAAGACTGCCGCCGGAACAACATTCCTGATTGAAGATGACGGTATCGGTATTTTTAAGAAAATTCAAAATGAAACGGGTCTTCTGGATGAACGTCATTCTGTGCTCGAGTTATCCAAAGGTAAGTTGACCACTGATCCGGAGAATCATACCGGTGAAGGTATTTTCTTTACTACCCGCATGTTTGATTCCTTTGATATTTTATCCGGCGGAGTATATTTCCCGCATAAACATAATGATGAAAGGGATGTAATCCTTCAAACCATTCGGGTTGGAACGGGAACATCGGTATGGATGGCGATTCACAACCACACATCACGAACCATGAAAAAGATTTTTAACCAGTTCACATCCGGCGATGATATTGGATTTACCAAAACCTATATCCCTGTCAGACTGGCTCAGTATGGTGACAATAATCTTATCTCACGCTCACAAGCGAAAAGAGTGTTAGTACGTATTGAGAAATTTAAAACGGTAGTATTTAACTTTGAAGGTGTTGAGTTTATCGGGCAGGCGTTCGCCGATGAAATATTCAGGGTCTTTGCAAAAAAACATCCGGAAATTGAAATACTCACCAGCAAAACTCATCCTGATGTGAAGCGTATGATAAAACATGTTACCACTCAGAAATAATAGGTTAAGGTTTGCAGCCTGTGTAGCATTTCGAAATGGGGGCAGATGAGTAAGTTATTTTTACCTTACCCGAGAAGAGAGCATGGATCAGGTCAATAAGTTATCAGACTGATTATGAGCCCATTCCATATGAGCAACATAGGGGTTTATGGTGTGGAGTAGGAAAAAATTTATTAAATTAAATCAATGAATAAGTCGGTTCCCCGCACCGGCGGGGATGAACTGTTTACCCCATACAAATGACTTCAACCCGTCCGGGTTTATGTATCCGGTGTTGTGGCTTCACAACGATTCGAACATCACAGCCCGGACTATTCAGTCATTGCACCATTTTTGTCGGACTAGTTCTGTGAAACCGATCTCTCAGCATCAAAAGGATCGTTTCTTCAATCATTTTTAAGAGGTAACCGGGCGGGGATGGAAGTGTTTTTCCGGAGGAGAGGACAGGAGGAACTGAGGGGATGAGAACTTTCCCTGTAATTAATGACTTGTTTTATAGAGAGGATTTCTTTACAATCCTAAGGGAATAAGGGAATAAGGGAATAAGGGAGCTTGATTTCTTCATAATCAGGCAGACTTCATGGATGTTGACGTAGCGTCCATATCTCTTATAAGTAATCTTCATAATCAGGCGAACTTCATGGATGATCAGGCAGACAGCTAAACAGAAGTAATACACAGAAGTAATACACAGACAGATCAACCATCATTTTAAGCGGGTACTGTGCGAACATAATAAGATAAGTAGTATATAGATGCTGTGATGATAGTAACTAGTATAAAATACTAATATTCCAAAAGGAGCGGGTCAGTATGAAACATCAGGGAGGGAAAAAGAGTCCAAGACTACAGACTACAGACTACAGACTACAGACTACAGACTACAGACTACAGACTACAGACTACAGACTCCAGACTCCAGACTCCAGACTCCAGACTCCAGACTCCAGACTCCAGACTCCAGACTCCAGACTCCAGACTCCAGACTCCAGACTCCAGACTCCAGACTCCAGACTCCAGACTCCAGACTCCAGACTCCAGACTCCGGGACGCAGGATGCAGATAATACGTCCGGGTATTCTGACGGCATTAATTCTGTTATTACTCCTGCCGGGGTTTGCCTTTACACAACAAGTAACAGTTAATAATAACCCGTTTGCCAACACAGGGACGATTAGCACGACCGGAGATGATGAAGACGCTATTGTCTCCATCGGCAGCGGGAATGTTACTAATTCTGGTGGCACGATCACCACGAGCGGGGATAATGCACATGGTATTTCCGCAACGGGAGCGGGTGCGATCACCAATGAGAACAGGACGGTTGCCACGGAATCAGGACAGGATGTTCTGACTGGCACGATCACCACGAGTGGAAATAACGCACACGGTATTTCCTCCACCGGCACGGGGGATATTACGAACGAGGGTGAGATTACTTCATCCGGGCGCGGGATTAGCTCGGAAGGAGATACCGGTCAGATCAGTAATACCGGTACGATCAATTCGGGCGGAGTCGGCATTCGCTCAACGGGCGCTGACACGACGATCACCAATACCGGTACGATCAATTCAGCCGGCACAGGGATTCGCTCCGAAGGGGTTGCGACGATCATCACCAATGCTAGCGGTGGTATGATCACCACGACCGGAAACGGTGCGATCGGTATTTTCTCCACCGGCACGGGAGATATCACGAACGAAGGTACGATCACTTCATCCGGGCAGGGGATTCGCTCCGAAGGCGATGATGTTCAGATCAGCAATAGTGGTACGATTAATGCGGCCGGAAACGGTATTTTTTCAGATGGGACTGGCACAACGATCACCAATTCCAGTAGGATCATCACCTCGCGCAGCAGCGGTATTTTCTCAACCGGTACAGACACGGTCATCACTAATTCTGCCGGTGGTACAATCACCACGACCGGAGACAGTGCACATGGTATTGTCTCGACCGGCACAGGCACCATCACCAACGCTGCCAATGGCACGATCAGCACGACCGGAGACACTGCACACGGTATTACCATGACCGGGGGTGGTACGGGTGCGATCATCAATGCCGGTACGATTATTACGAACGGAGACAGGTCTGCTGGTATTTTTTCGTCCAGTACGGGCGATATCACGAACAATGGAATGATTACCGCGGAAGGATTCAGGTCTGCTGGTATTTCCTCAGGGGGCGGCACGATCAGAAACACGGGTACAATCAGGATGAACGGGATGAGCGCGCACGGTATTCGCTCTACGGGTGATGGTGCTATCACTAACGAAGGCACGATTAACGCGACTTCCGGCGGGATTAACACTTCGGGTGATGGTGCTATCACCAATACTGAAGAGGGCAGGATCACCACGAGCGAGGATAATGCCCATGCTATTTTCTCAAGTGGTGCGGGAGCGATCATCAATGCTGCCGGTGGTATGATTACTACGGGTGGAGTTGGCGCTGCCGGTATTGCCTCCACTGGCACGGGGGATATCAGCAATATGGGCACCATCACTACGGGCGCGCGCAACGGCTACGGTATTTTCTCGACCGGTGCAGCGATCACCAACACTGCCAATGGCATGATCACCACAAGCGGTGAGGGTGCTGTCGGTATTTTCTCCACCGGCACAGGGGATATCAGCAATATGGGCACCATTACCACGACCGGAGACACTGCACATGGTATTTTCTCGACCGGGGCGAATGCAATGATCACCAATGCGGCCGATGGTATGATCACCACGATCGGAGCCGGTGCACACGGTATTGCCTCAACCGGGGCGAATGCAACAATCCGTAATGACGGGATGATCACGACCACCGGGGATAACGCACATGGTATTGTCGCAACGGGTAACAGTGAGATCACGGTCAACGGCAAGGTATCTGCCACAGGAGAAGGCTCCTACGTGATAAGAGGCTCTGATGAGGAGAATCAGACCCTGATCCTGGGGGCACAAGCGATCATTGACGGATATTCCGATCTGGGAGAGAGCGAAGGAGATAATGATATTTTTGATATTGTAGCCAAGACACAGGGGCGCGGGCCGTCCCGGACTTTTGCCATCCGGGGGGTGGATACGGTCCGGTCCGGACGGGTTCCGGTTCTGTACAACAGCAATGCAGTAGCGGTGGTGGATCCGACCGCACAGTCTGCGACCCGCATCACGCTGGGTGCGATGACCGGGCAGATCCGGCGGCAGGTATTTCAGCGCCTGGACAGCAGTCGCCTGCCCCGCGGGACGGCGACCCGGCAGGGTGTCTGGGGTGGTTTGTTCGGTACGGTCTCCGAGCGCGATGACGATGAACTGGCCTTAGCCTGGGATCACAGGCTGTATGGTGCTTCGGGCGGGGTGGATGTGCGCTTGGATAACGGCCGGCGGGCAGGTCTGTTTGCCGGAGTAGGTCAGGATCTGATCCGGACCAAGGTGACCTCAGTCAGAGATTCGGCCACACATGGTTTTGTCGGGGCGTACGGACAACAGTCGATCGGGGAGTTTAACCTGGACGGTGCGGTCATTTTCGGTTATGCCCATCATGACAGTGCGCGTACGGTGCAGGACACGGCAAGAGGGCAGGAAGTGGCGAACGGGAAATACGATAACTTTTATGTGAGCCCGTCTCTGTCGCTGAAGTGGTTTAAAGAACTGGGTAACGGGATGGAATTTCGCCCGAGGGCACAGATTGCCTACACGTATGGTCATTTTGGCAGTCATACGGAAAGTGGGACGACCCATTCCAATATCAGCTTCAGCGGTCGGAGCGTGAATATTATTGACGGGCGGATGGAGCTGGCCCTGGCGAGGACTTTTGATGATGACCAGGGAGAGGTGGAGGTGCGGGGCGGGGCAACGTTCACGCATTTTGGCAGAGACAGTGTTAGAGCCCGTCTGGGCGGAGGGCCTTCGGTTTCATACCGGATTAGTGGAGAGGATACGATTCCGGGTGGTTTCGGCGGAATCAGAATGCGCTACCAGATCACAGACGTGATGGCAATGAACGGAGATCTGGAATATGCCAGGAGATCCGGCAATGCCCAGGCCATCGGAGGACATATGTGGCTGGATGTACGCTTTTAATACCGGGAATCAGGTTAAGGAACGTACTGACAACCGTAGCGCATTTGTGTGGGTCGGGTGATGACAGACAGGCCTGATCCGGTCCGTGATCAGGCCAACAACTGAAACAAAACCTAATCGGCTTATACATCCCGGGGTTTCAAACTGACCGGAGAAGGCTTATACTAACCCCATGAAGCAGACAGCGGTTGTTTATGATACCCATGCGGCGGTACGCTGGCTGACAGAAGCGGGGATTTCGGAGTTGCAGGCTTGAGGCCATGGTGCGGGAACAGACGCTGCTGCTGGAGCATAATCTTGCTACCAAAACCGATATCGAAGTCCTGCGTCAGGAAACCAAAGCCGGTATCGAAACCCTGCGTCAGGAGACCAGGGCAGAGATCGCAGCAGCAAAGAACGGCATTATCGTCTGGGTGGTCGGGCTGAACATGGGCATGGTTGGCCTACTGATCGCCGGCAGCAAACTGCTCTGATCGGTATACTGCGCTCCATCCAAAATCTGCTGTGGCGGTTACAGTTATATACTTTGCCCCGCCTGCTAAGGCTCTCCCCGATGTAGAGAACTGCCCTGGTCTGCGTTAGCAAAACAAAAGAATCTGTACAATTACACTGCAGAGGCATCTCTGCCATGGTGGCTTTTTTACGCCCATAGCATTGCAACCATCACTTTGCAGACAGTATAAACGGACTGCATTTATGACTTGTCGATTATTTCTGAAACTCAATGGAACGGATTTATCTGCCTCAGATGCTGAAAGATATCAGATCTTCATCAAGCCGGTATCCGGGGGAATCTGACCGAAGAAAAACTTGCAGATCGGATACGAGAAAATTCGTCAGCAGAAAAAAATAGATACTGCAAACCTTTAGTATTCGACAATTGCAGTATTTTTGGCTATTATCAGAATCTTAATTGATAGCGGTGCAGGCACTACTGATCTGTTGTCAAAGAATTCAAACGAGCTACCATAGTTTTACTGTGTTTTTTTCTTGTCCATTGTATCTGCACGCTTTCCATCCCGTCCGGAACCGGCTAAGGTCTGTCTGCAATCCACCAACTCAACAGCAGCAGGATGTGATAAACAGGATTCTGGCAGCATAATCAGGTAATGGAATACACTTTAACTCGCTGCCAAACTGTTTAAAAAAGTAGACCACCTCAGTCTCATGGTGCATAAACCGAACAATGTAACTTGTTATTGATATTGGGATTACGTTTTGGTTGGCGAGACGTACTGATTTGCAGTACGCTTAGTCAGGATTAAGAGTTTTGCTGACAAACGGACTGCCGCCATTTTCTCCGGATATGCCGTGAAGAGTCTGCCTCTGAAAATCCAAAAGCGAGCCCGGTCTAAACTGATGGTAGTCGATGCAGCAACTCAGCTCGATGATTTTCGTATCCCGCCTGGCAATCAATTGGAGGCATTGCGCGGTGATAGGAAAGGCCAGTATAGTATTCGCATCAATGATCAATGGCGTGTTTGTTTTGTTTGGCGTGACGACGATGCCTGGAACGCTGAGATTGTTGATTACCATTAAGGAAAAAGCCAATGACCATTAAGCGCGAAGATTTAGATAATCACCAAGTGGACTTCTCCTCTGATGTCGTTTCCGGAAAGCGTCTTTTGCCCGTTCATCCCGGTGAAATCCTGCATGATGATTTTTTAGAGCCACTGGGACTCAGTGTTTATGAATTTGCCAACGCCATTCATGTGCCGCGCTCCCGGGCCAATGACATTGTGCGTGGTTGTCGTACCATCACCATAGATACGGCTCTTCGGCTGGCACGTTATTTTGGAACGACGGCAGAGTTCTGGATCAACCTACAAGCTCGCTACGATCTGGATGTCGCGAACCGGAGTTTGCGTAAACAAATTGAAAAAGAGATTGAGCCACGAGCTGCGTAAACTATGTCGCACGTGTTTCTCGCGAGTACGGTCTGAATTTAACCCAATTCCGGTTTCCTTCAGCATTTGGCTAAAAGCAAAGGAAGCGAGGAGAGCAGGCAATGCCCAGGCCATCGGAGGGTATATGTGGCTGGATGTACGCTTTTAATGCCGGGACAGAAACGGTGGCTACATCGGGTTCAGGGCATAAGGAGTAGTCTCAGGTCAGCTAAAATCAAACATCACAGGGTTTCAAACTGCCCGGAGAAGGTTTATACTACTCCCATGAGCCAGACAACGGTTGTTTATGATACCCATGCGGCGGTACGCCGGTTGACAGAAGCGGGGCTTCCGGAGTCGCAGGCGGAAGCCATGGTTCGGGAACAGACGCTGCTGCTGGAACATAATCTCGCCACCAAAACCGATATCGAAGTCCTGCGTCAGGAGACTAAGGGTAATATAGCGGCTGTTCAGGCGAACGTCGAAACCCTGCGTCAGGAGACCAAAGCCGATATTGAAACCCTGCGCCAGGAGACCAAAACTAATATCGAAACCCTGCGTCAGGAGACCAGAGCAGAGATTGCGACCGTCCGGGCCGATGTAGAGAAGTTGGGTCTTAAGACTGCCGGCGATATCGCAACGGCAAAGAACAGCATTATCGTCTGGGTGGTCGGGTTGAACATGGCCATGGTCGGCCTACTGATCGCTGGTATCAAATTACTCTGACCGGTACACACACTACACCGCCTGCTGTCGGGCGGACATCTCAGGCGGGAATCTCTTCATTTGCTAACCGATGAGCTGTCTTCCTTGTTTAGCCAAACACTTTCCCTGTTTGGCTAACCGGATTTCCCTGCTACATACAATCATTTTCCCTGTTAACACGGAGCAGGGAAATGACCTTAGTTCCCTGCTATGGTCTGGTACATCCGGATGCCGGTAACCGAATCCACCCCTAAAATGAGTGATATTCCCTGTTAATTCCCTGTAAATCACCAGATCCGGCACAGAGACGGGTTCGCTTCAGACTGCCCCCACCACCATTTATCAATGGCTTGCGTTTCTTCCTTAGTAGAAAACTTGACCAAGAAATTCTTGCAATCTCAGCAACTCATATTAAATTTAAGGTATTAGAGTTAGGACAAATATGTCTAAAATTATCGTGACTAATTTTTGGTCAAGGTATATGGTATTTGAGCGGAATATGTTTGGCAGTTTAATTCACTTTCAAAGAGATATTTAAGGTAATAAATATGGATAAGATATTTTTGTTTACAGCTAGTATCATAGCTCTGTTTTGTTTGGTCGTAGCATCTATATTTGTAATGTTTTCTGTAACGGAATGTATAACATCGCTCTTGTCCTGAGACAGAAATATTAAGAAATTATTGTTGTTCATTACCAGAACTGTTTGTGGTATTCGTTAATAATTTTTGAAATATAGCTTTATAGTCTTTGTGAACAAAAATTTGTTCACCGCCTTCGAAGCTATAGCATGTTATTTCTCCATTTTTAATTATTTCATTCATTCTTTTATAAAAACCATGCTCTACAGCTTTGGATAACGCCATTAACTGGATATAGCCCAACATTTTGTTGAGTTTTATAAACGCTCCCTGTTTTAAGCCGTACTCAAGACATTCATCGGCAATTTTACGGCCTTTCAATTCAGACTTTGGAAATCCGAACATAATTTTCTCCATACGATGAAACAGTTATATATCTATGTGGGTAAGGATAAAAAAAAGAAATTCAATTTTTTTAATCCGAGTGTATGGTCTTGTCTTTTCTGAACAAAAGATATATGAATATTTGAGGTTCCATTGCCTATCTAAACAAATTAATAATAATTGTCAGAATAATACTAATGATAATGCAAGTTACAATGGGAAATACAAAAGAGAAATTATCTGATTTATAGAAAATGTCGCCAGGCAGTTGCCCAAAAGGGAGTTTACGAAGATAGGGATAAAGGATTCCAATCAGCACAATTGCTAATCCTGTAATAATTATTACTTTCTGCATTTATTTATACTGTTTCTTATAACAGTAGGAAGGAGGAAATTGTGGATCCTAAGATGAAGTGTGCTATCAGCATACTCCTGGATATGCTAGTTAAGCAATTTTTAATACTCTGAGTACCTGTAATTGCAAGAATCCTAATACAATGATGTGTTGTAGATAGCGGGCATTATAAAAATTTTTGAGCAAACCTTGCTCACTGGCTCAATAGGTATTTAGCATTCATCTGATTGGTACAATCACATATTTGAAAGATCTAATCACTGTGTATTTGTTGGTACATATGTTGGTATGTTAAATTTAGAAATAGTTAGTATATTGAAAACTAATAATATTCAGAGGAAATAAAGGTATGAATTGCAGTTTGTAAATTAGTACCAAAGTTGTTAGAAAGAATTTAATATTTTCAAATCTTATTACATGTACTTAACAGGAAATGAAAGAAGGAAGTAACGTATAAAATTACAGAAATCTAAGCTATAAAATTTAAATTTACATGGTAAATTTAAAAATAACTGGCAATATTGTGTTGAGATGAGTGGTATTAATTTGTGGAGGCAGAAACAATGGGGCATATAAGAGTCTGCTTATGTAGCTTGTTTGTTGTTTTAATCTTTAGTAGTTGCGCTACAGCAATCGAAGGTAAAACTCCGGAAGCAAAGCGCCGGTCTATTTTTAATATAAAAAATGAAGTGCTTACAGATCTTTACAATATTCGCCCTGAGATGAAAGCTAAGATCTCTGCTGCGCCTGGTTATGCCGTATTCAGTAATGCTAATCTTTCTTTGTTCTTAGTAAGCGCAGGCGTAGGCCATGGGGTTGTTCATCGTAAAGGAGTAAAGCCTATTTTCATGAAAATGGGTGAAGTTGGTATTGGGATGGGGCTGGGTGTAAAGGACTTTCGTGCTGTTTTTGTATTTCATGACAAAGTAACTTTGAGTAAATTTATCAAAGAAGGTTGGGAATTTGGAGCCTATACCGATGCCGCAATTAAAGCCGGAGATGCAGGGGTAGCTATAGGAGATGAAATCATAAATGATGGTATAACTGTTTATCAATTAACCGAAAATGGATTAATGGTCAGGGCCTCAATTAACGGGACCAAATACTCTGGATAGATAATGATCTAAATTAAGTTAAGCCTGAATTAATGTATAGGTCCTAGATAGGAATAAAATGAATTCAACTGAATATGCAATTTAATTTTATACCCAGCATATTTGTTCCTGTCTTTTTTCATATACTTGCGGCATTATAGAAAGCCAATATATGGCTTAGGATCGCGTTGACTTATATGCATAATACATTCATAATGAGTGGTTTGATTTGGAGGGGTTCCCGAGCGGTCAAAGGGATCAGACTGTAAATCTGACGGCACTGCCTTCGAAGGTTCGAATCCTTCTCCCTCCACCAAATTTGGTGGCGTAAGGATACATGAAGAGTAGCGTTGATATATGAAGAGCAGTGTTGGTAACCATAATGAGTGTGTTGAAGGGGAAGGTTGGTTCTAAATTAAGCTGATGAGGTTGGTTTTTCTATCTGAATTGATTGCTAGATGCGGGTGTAGCTCAATGGTAGAGCAGAAGCCTTCCAAGCTTACGACGAGGGTTCGATTCCCTTCACCCGCTCCAGATTTGAATTTAAGGGGCTTTGTAGAAGTAGATATTTTCAATCAAGTTGTAATAGTGCTTGCCCATGTAGCTCAGTGGCAGAGCACTCCCTTGGTAAGGGAGAGGTCGCCAGTTCAATCCTGGCCATGGGCTCCATAGGTTTTTGGTCCACAAACCAGGATACTAAAGGCACATTAGAAAAGGAAGTAATCATGTCAAAAAGCAAATTTGAGCGGACGAAGCCGCATGTAAACGTAGGCACGATTGGTCATGTAGACCACGGTAAAACTACCTTGACGGCTGCAGTCACGATGGTATTAGCAAAGAAGTTTGGTGGTGAATCAAGGAGCTTTGCTCAGATTGATTCTGCGCCGGAAGAGAAGGCGCGTGGGATTACTATCAATACTTCCCATGTCGAATACGAAACTGAAACACGCCATTATGCTCATGTTGATTGTCCTGGGCATGCTGACTATGTTAAGAACATGATTACCGGTGCAGCGCAAATGGATGGCGCTATTCTGGTTGTATCTGCCGCAGATGGTCCTATGCCGCAGACACGTGAACACATTTTGTTGGCACGCCAGGTAGGTGTGCCCTACATTGTTGTCTATATGAATAAAGCTGACATGGTAGATGATACTGAGCTGCTAGAGTTGGTTGAAATGGAAATACGTGAGTTATTGACCAAATATAATTTTCCTGGTGATGATACCCCGATTGTTGTTGGTTCTGCCCTAAAGGCCCTCGAGGGAGACCAGAGTGACATTGGCGAGCCTTCTATACATAAGTTAGCAGATGCATTGGACAGCCACATTCCTGAGCCGGAACGTGCAATAGATGGTGATTTTATTATGCCGGTAGAAGATGTATTTTCTATTTCTGGACGTGGTACGGTTGTTACTGGTCGAGTCGAGCGTGGTGTTGTTAAGGTGGGTGAGGAGCTTGAGATTGTTGGTTTAAAACCCACGACCAAGACTGTTTGTACTGGTGTGGAAATGTTTAGGAAGCTACTTGATCAAGGCCAGGCGGGTGACAATGTTGGTGTGTTGTTGCGTGGAACCAAGCGTGAGGAAGTCGAGCGCGGTCAGGTATTAGCCAAGCCTGGTTCCATTACTCCACATACAAAATTTACTGCCGAGATTTATGTTTTGAGTAAAGAAGAAGGTGGGCGCCATACTCCATTTTTTCAGGGTTATCGCCCACAGTTTTACTTCCGTACTACAGATGTAACTGGTGCAGTTGAGTTACCGGCAGGAACGGAAATGATAATGCCTGGTGACAATGTGTCGGTGACGGTTAGTTTGATAGCACCGATTGCAATGGAAGAGGGTTTGCGTTTTGCTATTCGAGAGGGTGGTAGAACTGTTGGTGCAGGTGTAGTGGCAAAAATTATTGAGTAACAACGATAAGTGGAATAGGAAATCAAGCCTAGGGGTTGAAGTTTTGTGTGCTCATAATTTTAGTTTGTCAGGATCACCAGATTTTTGGCTCTTATTAGTTCCTAGTCCATGAGGGAAATTATAGGCCAGTAGCTCAATTGGCAGAGCGTCGGTCTCCAAAACCGAAGGTTGGGGGTTCGATGCCCTCCTGGCCTGCCAAACAAGGGTTTCAGTGAAAGGATTGGTTGAATGTTGCAGTGTATCCTGGTGGGTACTGAGTGTTTAATGTAATAAATGCAAGATGCTACAACAGTTCATCATACAGAATCTATGATTTGTGTAAATCTGTTTTTGTGTGACTTTTTTAATTTATGAGTATTACGAGCGGAGTGGGATAGAGTGGATAAGATCAAACTCGGGTTCGCGCTTCTGCTATTGGCAGCAGGTATTGCTGGGTTTTATTACCTGCGTGATAGTGCCATGGTGATTCGTGTGGTTTCAGTACTATTAGGTTTTATTTTGGCTGCTACAGTAGCTTGGTTTACCATTCAAGGTAAGCAGTTTTATGCTTTTAGCAGGGAATCTTCAGAAGAAACAAAGAAAGTAGTATGGCCCAATAGAAAGGAAACAGTTCAGATGACCGGCCTTGTATTTGCTTTCGTTGTGGTAATGGCAATATTCTTATGGATGGTAGATGCCGGATTGTTATTGCTGGTTAAGTCCGTAATGGGACGTGGAGAAGGTGATGGATAAAAAATGGTTCGTAGTCCACGCCTATTCTGGCTTTGAGAAAAGTATTCAACGTGCCTTGCAAGATCGGATCAATCGGGCTGGCATGCAAGATAAATTTGGACAGATACTGGTTCCGGTAGAAGAAGTAGTAGAAATGAAGGGTGGCCAGAAAAATCTTAGTGAGAGGAAATTCTTTCCAGGCTATGTATTGGTAGAAATGGAGATGACTGACGAAACATGGCATCTTGTTAATAACACTGCCAAAGTTACGGGTTTTGTAGGCGGGTCAGCTATGAAACCGACACCTATTAGTGTAAAGGAAGTACAGAATATTCTTAGACAGATTCAGGAAGGCGTAGAAAAACCAAGGCCTAAAATATTGTTTGAGAATGGAGAAGCAGTACGGGTCAAGGAAGGTCCATTTACAGACTTCCACGGTAATGTGGAGGATGTAAATTATGATAAGAGTAAGCTTAGAGTATCGGTTTCAATTTTTGGCCGTCCTACACCGGTAGAATTGGACTTTAGCCAGGTTGAAAAAGCATAAATTGATTATTACAAGGGCACGGTTATGGCTCATGTGCACTTAATAGGAGAGTTGTTGTGGCAAAAAAGATAGTTGGTTATATCAAGCTGCAAGTACCAGCAGGAAAGGCAAATCCAAGTCCGCCTATTGGCCCTGCGCTTGGTCAGCGCGGGTTAAACATTATGGAATTTTGTAAAGCATTTAATGCGGCCACTCAGAAAATGGAAGCAGGACTTCCGGTGCCAGTTGTAATTACTGCTTACGCTGACAAGAGTTTCACGTACATCATGAAAACAACGCCAGCAGCAGTATTAATTAAGAAAACAGCTGGGGTGGCAAAAGGAAGCTCTACGCCACATAGTGAAAAGGTCGGTAAGCTGACAAGGGCGCAGTTAGAAGAAATTGCAAAGGCAAAAATGCCTGATTTAACAGCTGCTGACACTAATGCAGCAGTGCGTACTATTGCAGGAAGTGCTCGTAGTATGGGTATAGAGGTTGAGGGTTTATAAATATGGGACACGTATCTAAGCGATATAAAGAAATTTCTGGAAAGGCAGATCGTCGGAAGGTTTATTCTCTGCTGGAAGCGCTAGAAATAGTAAAAGAAACAGCTACAGCAAAATTTGATGAATCAGTTGATATAGCTGTTAATCTAGGGATTGATGCAAAAAAATCAGATCAGACTGTGCGTGGTTCTGTGGTGCTGCCAGCAGGTACTGGTAAAACTATACGTGTAGCTGTATTTGCACAAGGCGACAAAGCTGAGGGTGCTCTTGCTGCTGGTGCCGATATTGTTGGATTTGAGGATTTAGCTGAAAAAGTGAAGGTAGGAAAAATTGATTTTGACGTAGTAATCGCTAGTCCTGATGCCATGCGTATCGTTGGACAGCTGGGCCAAATACTTGGGCCGCGTGGTCTAATGCCTAATCCTAAAGTGGGTACAGTGACTCCTGATGTAGTGGGTGCAGTCAAAAATGCAAAGGCTGGACAAGTTCAGTATCGTGCGGATAAGGCTGGAATTATTCAATGTACGATAGGTCGTGCATCATTTGGCTTAGATGAACTAAAACAGAACGCGATAGCGTTAGTGGAGGCACTTAATAAGTCAAAACCAGCAGCATCAAAGGGTGTTTATCTGAGAAAAATGGCAGTATCAAGCACTATGGGTATTGGGGTGCGGGTGGATCAGGCTAGTTTGACGCAGTAATAAGATTATTATTTAGATTTATTACAAGGCTTTGGGCCATTAGGCAGATATATTTGATCTACCTAATGGGCTATCAAAGACCGTTGGGGTTTTTAAGTAGGTGGAAATTGCTTGGAAGCTTAATTGTAAAAGGGAACAGAGAAGCTTTAAATTGACGAGTATTGTAGTTCAACTCAGGTTTAAGTTATCTGTTGCCTCTAACACCCAACGTAGATGGCGTATTTGAAAACAGGAATTTGATTTTCTCCTGATTTAAGGTCGCCGATTTACGGTGTAGGAATAAGGTTGCAAGAATTTGCTTGTAACAAGAAACCCTACACTGAATATAACTGATGGAGAATGTACCTTGAGTCTTAACCTTGAAGAAAAAAAGGCAGTAGTTGCTGAAGTTGGTACTCAGGTAGCAAAAGCTCAGGCTATTATTGTTGCAGAGTATAGAGGTTTGGAAGTTTGGCATATGACTCGGCTGCGAACAAATGCGCGCCAATCTGGGGTCTATTTCCGGGTTCTAAAAAACTCTCTTGCGCGGCGTGTGGTCGAAGATACTCCATTTGCTGAACTTTCAAAGCACATGGTTGGCCCGTTAGCTTATAGTATTGGGGACGATCCTGTAGCTACAGCAAAGGTATTACATGAGTTTGCAAAAGATAATGATAAGCTCGTGATTAAAGCTGGAGCTATGCCTAACTTACTGATGTCTCATAAGGATATTGCGACTCTGGCCACCATGCTGAGTCGTGAAGAGCTTCTTGCGAAGCTATTAGGCACAATGCAAGCACCAATTGTTAAATTTGTTAGAACGCTTAACGAAGTACCAACAAAATTTACGCGTGGCATTGCAGCTGTACGTGATCAAAAATAGGTTGTTTGATTCCGTTTCAGGGGGTCCAACTTACAGATTCTAAACTATGATCAAACTGAAAATTTATATTTATTAGGAGAAAATTATGGCTGTTGCCAAAGCAGAAATTTTAGATTTAATTTCTAATATGACCGTGTTGGAATTATCAGAACTAATTAAGGATATGGAAGAAAAATTCGGTGTCTCTGCAACTGCATCTGCAGTTGCAGTTGCTGCACCTGCTGCTTCTGCTGAAAAAGCAGAAGAGAAAAGTGAATTTTCTGTAATATTATCCGCAGTTGGCGAGAGCAAGGTTAACGTAATTAAAGTTGTACGTACTGTTACTGGCTTGGGTTTAAAAGAAGCCAAGGACTTGGTGGATGGCGCACCTAAAGCAGTGAAAGAAGGAGTTTCCAAAGAGGATGCAGAAGCCATACAGAAGCAACTAACTGAGGCTGGTGCAACTTGTGAACTTAAGTAATATGGTTTTGAAAGAATAGGCATGGCGACACAGAATGTGTCGCTAGTGCTGTCTTTAGTTCCATAATTTTTTAGTATCACTAAATGCATAACACAGTAGTCAGAAGCTTAAACTTTGTTTTCTGCTCCCCCGGAGAAATTCTATGAGCTATTCATTTACCGAGAAAAAGCGTATTCGCAAAAGTTTTGCAAAACGTGCAAGTGTTTTACCAATTCCATTTTTACTTGCTACTCAACTTGAGTCTTACGCAGCATTTTTACAAGAGCACATCCCTGCATCTGAAAGGGAAAATCGTGGATTACAAGCAGCATTCACTTCAATTTTTCCAATTGAAAGTCATTCTAAAAATGCTCGTCTTGACTTCGTTAGCTATGTACTTGGCGCTCCTCCATTTGATGTTAAGGAATGTCAACAACGTGGTCTTACGTATGCTTCGCCATTACGTGCTAAAGCACGATTAACTATTATGGATAAAGAAGCTTCCAAGCCAACTGCAAAGGAAGTGAGAGAACAGATAGTCTATATGGGGGAAATTCCATTGATGACTAATACTGGCTCGTTTGTTATTAACGGCACTGAACGCGTGATTGTGTCCCAACTGCACCGTTCACCTGGAGTATTCTTTGAGCATGATCGGGGAAAGACACATTCGTCTGGGAAACTGTTGTTTTCAGCACGAATCATTCCATATAGAGGCTCATGGCTTGATTTTGAATTTGATCCTAAAGATTATCTTTATTTCCGAGTAGATCGTCGTCGTAAAATGCCTATTACAGTGCTTCTAAAAGCTTTAGGCTATACGTCTGAGCAAATTCTTGCTGGGTTTTTTGCATTTGATGTATTTCATATCTCCAAAAAGAGCATTAAGTTTGAATTGGTTCCAGAGCGCTTACGTGGTGATGTGGCTCGCCTTGACATTGTTACTAAAAGCGGAAAAGTAATTGTTCAAAAAGATAAGCGTATAACTGCAAAGTATACTCGTGAATTGGAACAAGCAGGGATAGACAAACTTTCAGTACCAGAGGATTTTCTGCTGGGGCGAGTACTAGGACACAATGTATTGGATCAGGAAACAGGAGAGATTATAGCGCTGGCTAATGATGAAATTACTGAGGAGCTTATTGCTAAATTTCGTGAAGCTAGCATTGAAAAACTTTACACTATTTATACAAATGATCTTGATCAGGGCGCATATATATCACAGACTTTGAGGATAGATGAAACAACTGATCAGTTAACCGCTCAGGTGGCAATTTACAGAATGATGCGTCCTGGCGAGCCACCTACTGAGGATGCGGTTAAAGCACTATTTAATGGACTGTTTTACGCACCTGAGCGCTATGATTTATCAGCTGTGGGACGGATGAAGTTTAATCGCCGAGTAGGTAAGACTGAATTGACTGGCCCCACTACTTTGTCGAATGAAGACATTATTGCAATAATAATGATTCTGGTAGAACTTAGGAATGGCCGTGGTGAAGTTGATGATATTGACCACCTAGGTAATCGTCGTGTTCGTTATGTAGGGGAATTAGCAGAAAATCAATTTCGTTCCGGCCTTATTAGGGTTGAAAGAGCTGTAAAAGAGCGTTTAAGTCAGGCGGAATCAGACAACTTGATGCCACATGATTTAATTAATGCAAAACCAGTTTCTGCGGCAGTACGTGAGTTTTTTGGATCTAGTCAGTTATCTCAATTTATGGATCAGACTAATCCTCTTTCTGAAATTACACATAAGCGCCGCGTATCTGCTCTAGGGCCTGGAGGTTTAACGCGTGAAAGAGCAGGATTTGAAGTGCGAGATGTTCACCCAACTCACTATGGCAGAGTATGTCCGATTGAAACTCCAGAAGGGCCAAATATTGGTCTTATAAATTCGCTTGCTTTATATGCGCGCACTAATCAGTATGGATTTTTAGAAACACCATATCGTAAAGTAAAAAATAAAAAAGTTACTGATGAGATTAATTATCTGTCGGCTATTGAGGAAGGCAGATATGTAATCGCTCAAGCAAATGCGCAGCTAGATCGTCATAGCAAATTTATTAAGGATATTGTTTCTTGTCGTCATAAGAATGAATTCGCACTGGCAGCACCAGATCGCATCGAATATATGGACGTAGCTCCAGCACAGATCGTTTCAGTTGCAGCTTCACTAATTCCATTTTTAGAGCATGATGATGCTAATCGTGCTTTGATGGGGTCAAATATGCAACGCCAGGCAGTACCATGTTTACGCGCTGAAAAATCACTTGTTGGTACAGGGATAGAGCGGGTAGTGGCGATTGATTCCGGTACTGCAGTAATGGCAGGTCGTGCGGGAATAGTAGATTATGTGGATGCAGGGCGTATTGTTGTACGAGTGCATGATACTGAGACACGAGTTGGTGAAGTGGGTGTCGATATTTACAACCTAACAAAATATACTCGTTCTAATCAGAATACAAATATCAATCAGCGCCCTTTAGTTAAGGAAGGTGATGTAATTGCTGCTGGTGACGTAGTTGCAGATGGCGCTTCTACAGATATGGGTGAGTTGGCGTTGGGTCAGAATATGTTGGTAGCATTCATGCCGTGGAATGGTTACAACTTTGAAGACTCAATTTTGATCTCTGAACGTATTGTTTCTGAAGATCGGTTTACATCAATTCATATTGAAGAGCTTGTAGTAGTAAGTCGTGATACAAAATTAGGTACAGAGGAAATTACCGGAGATATATCGAATCTATCGGAAGTGCAGCTTGGGCGCTTGGACGACTCCGGCATCATATATATTGGTGCTGAAGTCGAGGCTGGTGACGTACTAGTAGGGAAAGTTACTCCGAAGGGAGAAATTCAACTAACTCCAGAAGAAAAGCTCTTGCGTGCAATTTTTGGTGAAAAAGCCTCAGATGTAAAGGATACGTCCTTACGTGTTCCATCAGGGATCTCCGGTACAGTAATTGATGTGCAGGTATTTACCCGTGAAGGGATAGAGCGTGATAAACGTGCTCAGCAGATTATTGATGATGAGCTAAACCGCTATAAGAAAGATCTTGTTGATCAGATGCGTATTGTAGAATCTGACACGTTTGAGCGCATTGAGCGTCTACTCAAGGGTAAGGTGGCAACGGGTGGGCCAAATAAACTTTCAAAAGGTTCACGTATCACCAAGGAATATCTTGATGGTATAGAGCCACATTCCTGGTTTGATATCCGTTTATCTAATGAAGATGCAAGCGTCCAGCTAGAGCAGATAAAAGAAGGTCTTATCCAGAAACGAAATGTTTTTGATGCTTCTTTCGAAGAAAAGAAAAAGAAACTTACTCAAGGTGACGAATTGCCACCTGGGGTACAAAAAATGGTGAAGGTCTATATTGCTGTGAGGAGACGGTTGCAGCCCGGAGATAAAATGGCCGGCCGCCATGGGAATAAAGGGGTAATTTCAAAGATCGTTCCGGTTGAGGATATGCCTTATATGGCAGATGGAACTCCTGTTGATGTAGTACTAAATCCTCTTGGTGTGCCATCTCGTATGAATGTAGGGCAGATTCTAGAGATCCATCTTGGATGGGCTGCAAAAGGGTTGGGCCTAAAAATTGGTAATATGCTTCAAGCCCAAAGTAAGGCTGCTGAGATTAAAAAATTTATTAATAAAATATATAACAGTAGTGGTAAGCAGGAAGATATTTCTTCACTTACCGATGCGGAGGTCCTGGAATTAGCAGGAAATCTCAAAGATGGCGTACCTTTTGCAACTCCAGTATTTGATGGTGCTACAGAGCATGAAATTAAAGATATGCTTAAGCTAGCTGACTTGCCATTATCAGGTCAGATTACATTATACGACGGCAGGACCGGAGAGGCTTTTGATCGTCTTGTGACAGTTGGTTACATGCATGTTCTGAAACTACACCATCTGGTGGATGACAAGATGCATGCGCGTTCCACGGGTCCTTACAGTTTGGTAACTCAGCAGCCGCTGGGAGGTAAGGCTCAGTTTGGTGGCCAGCGATTTGGTGAAATGGAAGTGTGGGCATTAGAGGCATATGGTGCTTCTTATACTTTGCAGGAAATGTTGACTGTTAAGTCCGATGATGTGAACGGGCGTACTAAAATATATGAAAGTATTGTGAAGGGTGACCACAAGATTGATGCTGGCATGCCAGAATCATTTAATGTGTTAGTAAAAGAAATTCGTTCACTTGGAATGGATATCGACCTGGATCGGCATTAACAATGTTTGTCGAAGTTTTTTGTATTGACCCCCTGAAAATAACAGGAGTGACAAATGAAAGCGCTACTCGATTTATTTAAGCAAGTTACTCATAAAGAAGAGTTTGACTCAATCAAAGTTGGACTTGCTTCACCAGAAAAAATACGTTCTTGGTCTTATGGGGAAGTTAAGAAACCAGAAACTATAAACTACCGTACTTTTAAACCAGAAAGGGACGGCTTATTCTGCGCTAAAATTTTTGGTCCAGTAAAAGATTATGAGTGTTTGTGCGGGAAGTACAAGCGACTGAAGCACCGAGGTGTAATTTGTGAAAAATGTGGTGTTGAGGTTACGTTGTCAAAGGTGCGGCGTGAGCGTATGGGGCATATACAGTTAGCTTCGCCAGTTGCACACATTTGGTTTCTGAAATCTTTACCATCTCGGCTAGGTATGGTTTTAGATATGACTTTGCGCGATATTGAACGGGTGCTTTATTTTGAGGCCTATGTAGTAACTGATCCTGGGATGACGCCACTTGCACGATGCCAGTTGCTGACTGACGATGACTATCGTGCCAAGATGGAAGAATACGGCGATGATTTTAACGCCAGCATGGGCGCAGAAGGTATTCGTGATTTATTAAGTAGTCTAAATATCAATATTGAAATTGATAATTTACGACGTGATATGGGGGCAACAAGTTCAGAAACTAAGATAAAGAAACTTTCAAAACGCTTAAAAATATTAGAGGCATTTAACAAGTCAGGTATTAAACCAGAGTGGATGGTATTTACAGTATTACCAGCTTTGCCGCCTGAATTGCGCCCACTTGTACCGCTAGACGGTGGTCGTTTTGCTACATCTGATCTAAATGATTTATATCGAAGAGTGATTAATCGTAACAATCGTTTGAAGCGTTTGCTTGAGCTTAAGGCACCTGAAATAATTGTACGTAATGAAAAGAGAATGCTTCAAGAAGCTGTAGATTCTTTACTAGATAATGGGCGACGTGGCAAAGCAATGACGGGTGCAAACAAGCGCCCGTTAAAGTCGCTTGCTGATATGATAAAGGGAAAGGGTGGACGCTTTCGTCAGAATCTACTTGGTAAAAGAGTTGATTATTCAGGACGCTCAGTAATTGTGGTTGGGCCGCAGCTTAAACTCCATCAGTGTGGATTACCAAAAAAGATGGCATTGGAATTATTTAAACCATTTATTTTTAGTAAATTGGAAATAATGGGTATAGCTAGCACTATCAAAGCGGCTAAAAGAGAAGTTGAAAATGAAACTCCAGTAGTATGGGATATTCTAGAAGATGTTATCCGTGAGCATCCGGTAATGTTGAATCGAGCACCAACACTGCATCGTCTAGGTATACAGGGATTTGAGCCTGTATTAATTGAAGGAAAGGCTATTCAATTACATCCACTGGTATGTGCAGCATTTAATGCTGATTTCGATGGTGACCAGATGGCAGTACATGTTCCGTTATCTCTGGAAGCACAGATGGAAGTCCGCACTCTAATGATGTCTTCCAATAACATCCTATCGCCAGCAAATGGGGAGCCAATTATTGTGCCGTCACAGGACATAGTATTGGGTTTGTATTACATAACGCGTGAAAAAGTAGGTGCAAATGGAGAGGGAATGTTGTTTCCTAACATAGGTGAAGTATCGCGTGCTTATGAAAGTCGTGCAGTTGAGTTAAATGCCAGGATCATGGTCCGGATAGATGAATATGAAGTGGATGCAGAAGGTGAGCAAAATAAAAAAACAACACGTTACGATACAACTGTAGGGCGAGCTCTTCTATCTGAAATCTTGCCGGCCGGGCTACCATTTCCTTTGATAAACAGAGCACTTAAGAAAAAGGAAATTTCTAAACTTATTAATGCTAGTTTCCACCTTTGCGGATTACGTGAGACAGTAATTTTTGCAGACAAATTAATGAATTTTGGCTTTACTTTTGCGACACGTGCTGGAATTTCTATTTGTTTGGATGACATGTTAGTACCGGTTCAGAAGCAAGATATTATTGGAGCTTCTGAAAAGGAAGTGCAAGAAATTGAGGCTCAATATACTTCTGGTTTAGTGACTCAAGGTGAACGCTATAACAAGGTAGTTGATATTTGGGGGCGTGCTGGGGATCAGGTCGCCAAGGCTATGATGGACCAACTTGGTACAGAGCCAGTATATGATCCGCAAAGTGGAGCAGTAAGAAAAGATAAGAAAGGTAAGCCACTTATGCAGGAATCATTTAATTCTATTTATATGATGGCTGATTCTGGCGCCCGTGGTTCTGCTGCTCAGATACGTCAGTTAGCAGGTATGAGAGGCCTGATGGCAAAACCTGATGGTTCAATCATAGAGACACCTATTACTGCAAACTTTCGTGAGGGGCTAAATGTGCTGCAATATTTTATTTCCACTCATGGGGCACGTAAAGGGCTAGCTGATACCGCATTGAAGACTGCTAATTCAGGCTATCTTACTCGGCGTTTAGTAGATGTAACTCAGGATCTTGTTGTAACTGAAGATGACTGTAATACAGATAACGGTGTGGCGATGAAAGCGCTAGTTGAGGGAGGGGAGGTTATTGAAGCGTTGCATGAGCGGATCCTTGGTAGAGTAGCAGCAACTGACATCATAAATCCGGAAAATCAAGCTGTAATTTATCCCGCTGGTTCTCTTTTAGATGAGAATGCTGTAGCTAACATTGAGTTTCTTGGAATAGACGAGGTAAAGGTACGTACTCCACTCACTTGTGAAACTCGTCATGGATTATGTGCAAAATGTTATGGGCGAGATTTAGGAAGAGGAACAATGGTTAACCTCGGTGAAGCTGTTGGTGTAATTGCAGCACAGTCAATTGGTGAACCGGGTACTCAGCTTACTATGCGTACTTTCCATATAGGTGGGGCTGCTTCTAGAACTGCGGTAGCAAGTCAGGTAGAGAGTAGGTCCAATGGAAGTGTTCGCTATTCCCCCACGATGCGCTATGTAACAAATTCTCGTGGAGAATTAATAGCCATTTCTAGGAGTGGGGAGATAGTGGTACATGATGATAATGGACGTGAACGTGAACGTCATAAAGCTCCATACGGCGCAACATTGCTGGTTCGTGATGAAGAAACAGTGAAAGCTGGTCAGGCCCTTGCAGCATGGGATCCACATACCCGACCAATCATTACTGAATATGCTGGTAAAGTACGCTTTGAGAATGTTGAAGAGGGTGTGACTGTTGCTAAACAGATTGACGATGTGACAGGGTTATCGACCCTAGTGGTTATTGATCCAAAACGACGTGGTGTAGCTCAGGCAAAAGGATTACGTCCATTGGTGAAACTGCTAAATGACAAAGGAAAAGAAGTAAAGCATGCTGGTGATAATTTATCAGTGAATATTACTTTCCAAACTGGCTCAATTATAGTCGTGCGCGATGGGCAGCAGGTGAGTGTAGGGTCTGTTCTGGCGAGGATTCCACAGGAAAGCTCAAAAACTCGTGATATTACTGGTGGCTTGCCACGTGTAGCAGAATTATTTGAAGCTCGTTCACCAAAAGACTCGGGTGTGCTTGCAGAAGTTACTGGTGCCGTATCCTTTGGTAAGGATACTAAGGGCAAACAACGACTGGTAATTACAGATCCTGAAGGCGTTGCACATGAGTATTTGATTCCTAAAGATAAACATGTGATGGCACATGATGGTCAGGTAGTAAATAAAGGAGAGAGCATCGTTGATGGTCCTGCTGATCCGCATGATATTTTACGCTTGTTGGGAGTGGAAGCATTGGCACGATATATAACTGATGAAGTACAAGATGTTTATCGTTTACAAGGTGTAAAGATTAATGATAAGCATATTGAGGTAATTGTGCGTCAAATGCTACGTCGAGTCCAGATTGTTAATGCTGGAGAAACAAGGTTTATATTAGGCGAGCAAGTGGAGCGTGCTGATTTATTAGTAGAAAATGAGAAAGTTGAAGCTGAAGGTAAAAAACCTGCTGAATATGAATTCATGCTACTAGGCATTACTAAAGCATCACTTTCTACAGACTCGTTTATTTCAGCAGCTTCTTTTCAAGAGACCACGCGTGTTCTTACGGAAGCGGCTATTATGGGTAAGAAAGATAACCTAAGAGGTCTTAAAGAGAACGTGATTGTTGGGCGTCTTATTCCAGCTGGAACTGGTTTAGCTTTTCACAATTTACGTAAAAGGCAGAAATTGGGGCTTGATGATGGTGTAGAAAGTAGTTTTCTTAGCAAAGAAGACACTGGAGAGGCACAAAATAGTGAAACTATATAGATGGAAATAGCTGGTCGTCTTTAAAATAAGTGGATTTTTAAGCTGCTTTAAGTTATTAAAAAAATATAAGGGGTTGGTTGTGGCGTTATGAGTGTAATTACAACCAATATCCCTTATATAAAGAGGTGGGCTATTTAGAAAATTTTTTTGTAATTCATTAAGTTTCATTCTAGGTGAGCAGCGAGTCTCAACTAGTATCCTCATAAAAGAAATCTCCAAGAATAAATATTTTAGTGCGTCCTGCACTGATACTTATTAAATAGCCATATCCAAGCATCTAAGGAGACTTAGTATGCGGGCAAACCTTGAGTGTCACAAGAATGTAACATTCACATCGTAATATCCTGGATTCAGGATATCATCTATAAATAAGGTATTTGTTCATGCCACTACAGTTTTTCTCCAAAACAGGGCAACTTGGAAAACTTGGGTATAGTCATCGTCGTCATATACGTGAGCGTTTTATTGAGACAATCTTATTTATGATGGCGTTTACCTCGGTAGCAATTACGCTGTCAATTGTGGTGATGCTAGTTAAAGAATCAATTGTATTTTTTCAGCAAGTACCTCTTTGGGACTTTCTTACTGATACACAATGGACACCACTATTTGATGATGCTCACTATGGCATACTCCCATTAATTTCTGGCACAGTTGTAAGTTCAGCAGTTGCGTTAATAGTAGCGATTCCCCTAGGAACTATAATTGCCATATATCTTTCAGAATTTGCACCTTTCGCTGTACGAGAGGTCGCCAAGCCATTTTTAGAGTTGCTTGGTGGTGTGCCAACTGTAGTATATGGTTATTTCGCATTATTATTTGTTACACCCTTACTACAAAAAATATTTCCAGAACTTCCAGGATTTAGTCTCCTTTCTGCTGGGTTGGTTATGGGTATCATGATAATCCCCTATGTTAGTTCTTTAGCTGAGGATGCAATGCGTGCAGTACCAATGCATCTACGTGAAGGGTCCTATGCAATGGGGGCAACACGGTTTCAGTCTGCTATTCGGGTTGTTATACCTGCAGCTTTTTCGGGTATTGCTGCATCATATATTCTAGGCATTTCTCGTGCAGTAGGTGAAACAATGGTAGTAGCAGTAGCAGCTGGTATGCAACCTAATCTTACTTGGAATCCAATGGAACCAGCTGCAACGATTACTGCTTATATTGTGCAAGTAAGTTTAGGAGACTTGCCACACGGGAGCATTGGCTATCAGACTATTTTTGCTGCTGGACTTACTTTATTGTTGTTAACGCTTACATTTAATGTGCTTGGGCACATTCTGCGAAAAAGATATCGTGAAGTGTATTAGTGCTGTTCATAATACCAAATATATTTAAATTAACGTTTGAGAAAATATATAACTATATGGGTTATTTCTACTTCAACTTACGGATATCTAACTTAGCTTCAATTGTTGGGATTAGCACTGATGAATAAAACTAAAAATCTTCAAGAGATTCGTCTCATGATTGCCCGCCACAAGCGTTTTGATAAGTTATTTATGGTTATTGGTGTACTTGCTTTGATGGTTGCAGTACTTACTTTTGTTGCATTATTTGCTCACATGCTTATTGATGGAATGCCACGTCTAACATGGGGTTTCTTTACATCATTTCCTTCACGGCATCCGGAGATTGCCGGCATACTTTCAGCCTGGATTGGTACGATATTGGTGATGTTGGTAACAGCAGCTACTGCCGTACCAATTGGAATTGGGGCAGGTGTTTATCTAGAAGAGTACGCGCCAAAGAATATTATTACTGAGATAATAGAAATTAATATAACCAATTTGGCTGGAGTACCATCAATTGTTTATGGCTTATTGGCACTTGGTATGTTTGTGTATCAGCTAGGATTTGGACAGAGTATTTTGTCAGCAGGGCTAGCATTAGCATTACTGATTCTGCCAGTCGTGATTGTGGCTACTCGTGAAGCAATACGTGCGATTCCTGTGGGTATTCGTGAGGGTGCTTATGCCCTTGGAGCAAGTAAATGGCAAACTGTATCTGACCATCTGCTACCCTATTCCGCGGCAGGTATTATGACCGGTGTAATTATTGGACTCGCTAGAGCAATTGGTGAGACAGCCCCTATCATTACAATTGGGGCATTAACATTTATTGCTTTTCTGCCACCATCTCCAATCAAAGGAGAATTTCCATTTATATCGTTTGAGTGGCTGACAGCACCTTTTACTGTAATGCCAATCCAGATGTTTAATTGGGTTTCACGACCTCAAGAAGAGTTCCAAATTAACGCGGCAGCAGCTGGTTTGGTATTGGTTGTGATGACTCTTACCATGAATGCATTAGCTATTTATATTCGTTATCATATGCGTAAAAAAATTAAATGGTAGGAGAGAGAGAACTTGGGGTACATAGCGGTTCAAAAAGATGAAAATTTTCAAATTGAAGTTGTACAACCATACTTCATGCAGGATAATGCTATTGAAAATACCATTTCTACCCAGTACAAGGTAAAGGAGAAAACTGTGGGAGCCAAAGATGGCCAAGGAAATGAAACTTCTCAAACAAAAGTCGACCAACAATCCCACGCGCAGGATAGTGCCGTTGATGTGGATACTCTGATTCAAAGTAAATCAGAAATCAGAGATCTTAACTTTTATTATGGCGAGTTTCATGCATTAAAGAACGTTAATATGTTGCTGCATGAGAAACAGGTAACTGCACTAATTGGTCCGTCCGGATGTGGTAAATCAACATTATTGCGATGCTTCAATCGCATGCATGACCTTTACCTTGGTAATCAGTATGTTGGCGATATAATTTTACATCCAGATAATGTAAATATTCTTTCGCGTGATGTGGATCCAATTGAAGTACGAATGCGCATTAGTATGGTATTTCAGAAACCTAATCCATTTCCTAAATCTATTTACGAAAATGTTGCCTATGGTCTACGTGTTCGAGGAATAAGGCAACGTGCAGTATTAGACGAAAAAGTTGAGGAAGCTTTACGTGGTGCGGCGCTATGGGATGAGGTAAAGGATCGTATTAATAATCTTGCTTTTGAGCTTTCTGGTGGGCAGCAGCAGAGGTTGTGCATTGCTCGTGCACTTGCCACTGATCCCGAGATTTTGTTGTTTGATGAACCAACTTCAGCACTTGATCCGATTGCTACGGCAAGTATTGAGGAACTCATTGCAGATCTTAAAAAGAAAGTTACTATACTTATAGTTACACACAGTATGCAACAAGCAGCACGTGTTTCGGATTATACTGCTTATATGTATCTAGGTGAGTTAATCGAGTTTGGTGTTACAGATACTATTTTTATAAAGCCCAAAAATAAAATGACTGAGGACTATATAACAGGCCGTGTTGGATGAGCTGTAACGTAGAAGATATTTTTATTAGATAGTAGAACTTGCGGGTTGTTTTGTACAAGTTAAAGTAAGCTCCTTCTCTTTTTAAAATTATTAGAAAAAACCATATTAATCAATTAGTTAGTACAATTCGGCATTATAATTTTATTCTGATTTTACTATGCCTATCAGTTCTTTCACGATTGACCCAATATCTATTCACAGGTAACATTCCAAGCTTTTGAGGAAGAACAGCTATGCGTAAAAACCTAGTTGCCGGCAACTGGAAAATGCATGGTGGAATTGAGCAAAACAAGGATTTGCTAAGCAAGGTTGTTACGGGTACTGTGGGGATCGGCAAAGCGGCCTATGCAGTATGCGTACCATATCCGTATTTATCTCAGGTACAATCTCTGTTGAAGGATACCCATATTTCTTGGGGAGCTCAAAATATTAGTCAGTATGATAATGGAGCTTATACTGGAGAGGTTTCAGCAATGATGCTGAGTGATTTTTGTTGTCATTATGTAATTGTTGGACATTCGGAAAGACGTACTTTATATGGTGAAGATAGTTATACAGTTTCCCTTAAGTTTAAGGCCGCGCTAGATGTTGGTTTAGTGCCAATTTTGTGTGTTGGTGAGACTCTAGATCAGCGTGAGGCTGGGCTTACGGAAAAAGTAGTTAAAGAGCAATTAGATGCGGTGATTGAGTTGGTAGGTGTAGATGTGCTAGCTGACTCAGTACTGGCTTATGAACCAATATGGGCTATTGGGACTGGTAAGACAGCTACACCTCAGCAAGCTCAGGATGTACATGTTTCTATCCGAAACAGAATTGCAAGTCACAACGTCAAGATTGCTAGCGAATTACAAATTCTTTATGGTGGTAGCGTAAAGGCAAATAATGCCGCAGAGTTATTTGCTATGCCTGATATTGATGGTGGATTAATAGGAGGTGCATCATTGCTTGCTGACGAATTTATTTCCATTTGTCTAGCAGCAAATAATTGATCTTTTTTGGAGTAAAAATTGGAAACATTCATTTGGGTTGTAAATGTACTATCAGCTGTTAGTGTGATTGTGTTGGTTTTACTTCAGCACGGTAAAGGAGCAGATATGGGAGCGGCTTTTGGTAGCGGTTCTTCTGGAAGTTTATTTGGAGCAAGTGGCTCTGCAAATTTTTTGAGTAGAACTACAGGAGTTCTGGCTGCAGTATTTTTTGTTTCTACTATGGGGCTTACGTACCTTTCAGGTAACACATCAGAAAGCCAGGGTGTCATGGAAAATATTGTGCCTGACCAGTCTCCAGTTTCAGTAGAGGTGCCTCCAGCTAGCACATCAAAAATTCCATCAAATGGGGAGGCATCAAAGGCCGAGGAAATTCCACAATAACCTGGAGAGGTGAGGTTTAATTAATTCGCTAATGGAATAGTATAAAAGAGATTAATCTTTATACCCGGACCTCAAGTCAAGTTGCCGACGTGGTGAAATTGGTATACACGCCGTCTTGAGGGGGCGGTAGCGAAAGCTGTGCGAGTTCGAGTCTCGCCGTCGGCACCACGAACCCACATGAATAAAGGGTTCTAAAGGATTCTAGGAATTTTGTGACGGGATTTTACGGGATGAAATGTCAGGATATATGGTTTTTAGTGTTTATAGGTGTGTTAAATAGGGCGTAAGAAATAGGCTAAAAACTAATAGACTAAAAACTAATAGACATAACGTTTAGCGTGATATTGCTGGCATAGAGAGAAAATAGCCATATCACTCGCCGTCGGCACCATTTTATAGATGGTGGTGTTTCATAAGGAACAGGCGTAAATTATATATGCGATCTTCTTTTCAATTTTGGTTGTAATAGATGCTAGAAAATTATTTTTCGATTCTGATATTTATTTTTGTGGGTCTTGCTGTTGGCGTGGTGCCGATGGCAATTGGCTGGCTACTTGCCCCTAATCGTCCTGATAGCGAGAAACTCTCACCCTATGAGTGTGGCTTTGAAGCTTTTGAAGACGCACGTATGAAATTTGATGTACGTTATTATTTAGTTGCTATTTTGTTTATTCTTTTTGATTTGGAAATTGCGTTTTTATTCCCATGGGCAGTAGTATTGAATGAAATTGGCCTATTCGGTTTTGTTGCAATGATGATATTTCTTGGTATTCTCATTATTGGCTTCATTTACGAATGGATGAAGGGAGCATTAGAATGGGACTGATAATATGAGCATTGAAGGCGTATTGGAAAAAGGTTTTGTTACTACCAGCTTGGATAATGTTATTAACTGGGGTCGGACTGGATCTATGTGGCCAATGACATTTGGACTTGCTTGTTGCGCAGTCGAGATGATGCAGGCGGGTGCGTCACGCTATGATTTGGATCGATTTGGTGTTGTATTTCGTCCTAGTCCACGTCAATCTGATGTTATGATAGTTGCTGGTACACTGTGTAACAAAATGGCACCTGCGTTACGAAAAGTTTATGATCAAATGGCAGAACCAAGATGGGTGATTTCCATGGGATCTTGTGCTAATGGTGGAGGCTATTATCATTATTCCTATTCGGTAGTACGTGGTTGTGATCGAATTGTGCCAGTGGACATCTACGTACCGGGTTGCCCACCGACAGCAGAAGCTTTGCTCTATGGGATAATTCAGCTACAAAATAAAATTAAGCGCACCAACACCATAGCTCGCTGAGGCAATATTATGTCGTGCTCTCGCTTGGAAACACTCTCCCTTTGCTTGCAAAATATACTTGCCAATAAGCTTGTAAGTACATCTGAGCAGTTGGGTGAGTTGACTATTGAAATAGATCCCAGTGAATTACTCGGGGTGATGAAAACCCTACGTGACAATCCTGAGTTAGGCTTTGAAATTCTCATTGATCTGTGTGGGGTTGATTATCTGTCTTATGGTGTTGAGTCCATTGCTGATAGTGATCGTCAGAACAATCGTTTTGCAGTTGTATACCATTTACTTTCTATTAGTCACAATTATAGGCTGCGGGTTAAAACTTACTCTGATAACAATGAAATCCCTGTTTTGGATTCTGTCATTGAAATATGGCCAGTAGCAAACTGGTTTGAACGTGAGGCATTTGATCTCTATGGTGTTGTTTTTAATGGGCACCCAGATTTACGTCGTATTCTTACGGATTATGGTTTCATAGGAAATCCATTCCGTAAAGATTTTCCTTTAACAGGTAACGTAGAAATGCGTTATGACCCAGATCAACAAAGGGTGATTTACCAGCCAGTCAGTATTGAACCACGTGATATTACGCCACGTGTAATACGTGAAGAACATTATGGGGATAATAAATGAATTTGCTTTGCTTGAGATTATTTAAATATGACTGAGATACGTAACTACACAATGAATTTTGGGCCACAGCATCCAGCAGCACATGGAGTATTACGGTTAGTACTGGAACTGGATGGTGAAGTAGTACAACGTGCTGACCCACATATTGGATTACTGCATCGAGCTACTGAAAAATTAGCTGAGAACAAGCCATATATACAGTCGGTTCCTTATATGGACCGGTTAGATTACGTATCAATGATGGTAAATGAGCATGCCTATGTAATGGCTATTGAGAAAATACTTCAACTTGATGTACCGTTACGAGCACAATATATTCGGGTGTTGTTTGATGAGATCACCCGCATACTTAATCATCTTTTATGGCTAGGTGCGCATGCGCTAGATGTAGGTGCAATGACTGTTTTTCTCTACGCTTTTCGTGAGCGTGAGGATCTTATGGATTGCTATGAAGCAGTATCTGGAGCAAGAATGCACGCAGCTTATTATCGTCCTGGTGGTGTATATAGAGATCTGCCTGATTCGATGCCAAAATATAAACAGTCTAAAATTCACAATGAAGAAAAGACTAAGTCATTAAACGAGAACCGTGAAGGCTCTTTGCTAGATTTTATTGAGGATTTTACTAACCGTTTTCCTACTTATGTGGATGAGTATGAAACTTTGCTTACAGACAATCGCATATGGAAACAGCGTTTGGTTGGCATTGGTGTTGTTTCACCTGATCGTGCTAAAGCACTTGGGTTTACGGGCCCTATGTTGCGGGGATCTGGTGTTGAATGGGATTTACGTAAGAAGCAGCCATACGAAGTTTATGATCAGATTGACTTTGATATACCGGTAGGAGTCAATGGAGATTGTTACGATCGTTATTTAGTACGTATAGAGGAATTTCGCCAATCTAATCGTATTATTAAACAATGCGTCAAGTGGTTGAGAGATAACCCAGGTCCTGTAATAACTGATAACCATAAAATTGCGCCACCTTCACGTATTGAAATGAAACAGAATATGGAAGAGCTAATTCACCATTTCAAGCTTTTTACTGAGGGTTTTCATGTGCCACCAGGTGAGGCTTATGCAGCAGTTGAGCACCCTAAAGGTGAGTTTGGAATTTATCTTATATCTGATGGTGCAAATATGCCCTATCGTTTAAAAATACGTGCTCCCGGCTTTGCTCATTTAGCAGCGTTAGATGAAATGTCTCGTGGGCACATGATTGCAGATGTTGTAGCTATTATCGGTACACAAGATATCGTA
This sequence comes from Nitrosomonadaceae bacterium, assembly GCA_965205785.1. GTDB lineage: Bacteria > Pseudomonadota > Gammaproteobacteria > Burkholderiales > Nitrosomonadaceae > BJGV01. Next base: position 48,142 of record OZ242188.1, on the reverse strand, counting down.
TTTGGTGAAATAGATAGATAGTAATATACATATAGGTTACTAATTGAGATGTTAAGTACGCAAGCACTAAAAAAAATTGATTATGAGATTAAGAAATATCCCATAGATCAGAAACGATCTGCGGTGATGTCAGCACTTGCTATTGCTCAAGATGAGAAGGGGTGGCTGGCTAATGAGACCATGGATTTTATTGCAGAATATCTAGGAATGTCCCCAGTTGCCGTGTATGAAGTGGCAACTTTTTATAATATGTATAATTTACAGCCCTTAGGTAAATACAAGCTTACTGTTTGTACTAATTTACCGTGTGGTTTGTCTGGTGGTACTGATGCAGCTGCCCATTTAAAACGAAAACTAAGCATTGATTTTAATCAAACTACAGCAGATAAAAAGTTTACTCTTAAAGAGGGGGAGTGTATGGGGGCATGCGGAGATGCGCCCGTATTACTGGTTAATAATAAACGGATGTGTAGTTTTATGTCTAAGGAAAAAATTGATCAATTACTTGAGGAGCTGAGTAAATGACTCAATCAACTAATATACTGTCACCTGGAGTATTACTTTCTGGAGTGGATCCATCAGATCCGGATAACTGGCGCCTTAAACATTATGAAAAAAGAGAAGGTTATGTTGCACTAAGAAAGATTCTGGCTGAAAAAATTTCACCGGATACAGTTATAGAGGAAGTGAAAAAATCTGCGTTACGTGGGCGGGGAGGAGCCGGGTTTCCAACAGGACTGAAATGGAGTTTTATGCCTAAGCAGTTTGATGGAGATAAGTATCTAGTTTGTAATTCAGATGAAGGTGAGCCTGGTACTTTCAAGGATAGGGACATAATGCACCATAATCCTCATATCCTTATTGAGGGAATGCTTATAGGTGCCTACGCAATGGGTATTCAGACTGGCTACAATTATATTCATGGTGAGATATGGGATACATACGAACGCATGGAAGAAGCAGTTGATGAAGCATATTCTGCAGGTTTGTTAGGTGAAGATATATTAGGTTCAGGATTTAGTTTTAAACTTTACAATCATCATGGCTATGGCGCCTATATTTGTGGTGAAGAAACAGCATTACTAGAGTCGCTTGAAGGTAAAAAAGGGCAGCCACGCTTCAAACCACCTTTCCCAGCAAGTTTTGGACTTTATGGTAAGCCAACTACAATTAATAATACTGAAACATTTGCTGCTGTACCTTGGATTATCCGGAATGGTGGGGAAGAATATTTACAGATAGGTAAACCCAATAATGGTGGTACCAAGATCTTCTCGGTATCTGGTCATGTCAATAAGCCAGGGAATTATGAAGTTCCAATGGGGACACCATTTGTAAAGCTATTGGAAATGGCGGGTGGTATGCGTGGCGGAAGAAAACTGAAAGGGTGTATTCCTGGAGGCTCATCAATGCCTGTTCTACCCGGCGATATTATGATGCAGACAGACATGGATTTTGATTCAATAGCTAAAGCTGGTTCTATGCTTGGTTCAGGTGCAGTGATTATTATGGATGATACTACTTGTATGGTGAAAGCATTAGAACGACTTGCATATTTTTACTTTGAAGAGTCTTGTGGGCAGTGCACGCCATGTCGCGAGGGTACTGGCTGGCTCTATCGTGTGATACATAGGATCGAGACAGGTAAGGGGCGGGCTGAAGATTTGGACCTTTTAAACAATGTTGCTGATAATATTCAGGGACGTACAATTTGTGCATTGGGGGATGCTGCAGCAATGCCAGTACGCGCTATGATAGAACATTATCGTAATGAGTTTGAGTATCATATAGAACATAAGAAATGCATGGTGTAAGTTGTATATTTTTATTAAATATAAATTTCGTTTTATCTATTGTAAATACTAGCGCAATACTAATCTAAAAATTATTTCTAATGATAAATATTGAAATAGATGGCAAACAAGTGTCAGTACCTAAAGGTGGGACCGTTATGGACGGGGCCAGGCAGTTAGGTATATACATACCACATTTTTGTTATCACAAGAAACTGTCTATTGCGGCGAACTGCCGTATGTGTCTGGTGCAGGTTGAGAAAGCACCTAAACCTCTACCGGCTTGTGCAACATTTGCTGTTGAAGGTATGAAAGTGTCTTCACACAGTGAACAGGCAATTACAGCACAGAAAGGAGTGATGGAGTTTCTGCTCATTAACCATCCACTAGATTGCCCAATTTGCGACCAAGGTGGCGAATGTCAGTTACAGGATTTGGCGGTAGGTTATGGAGCAGGTGCATCACGATATGAGGAATCTAAGCGTGTTGTGAAAAACAAAAACTTAGGTCCCCTTATTTCGACAGATATGACTCGTTGCATACATTGTACACGATGTGTACGTTTTGGCCAGGAAGTGGCTGACATTATGGAGTTGGGTATGGCTGGCCGAGGAGAGCATGCAGAGATCTTATCGTTTGTTGGTAGTACAGTAGATTCGGAATTATCCGGTAATATGATTGATCTTTGTCCAGTGGGAGCGCTTGTCAGTAAACCATTTAGATATTCCGCACGTACTTGGGAGTTATCTCGTAGAAAATCTATAAGCCCGCATTGTGGCCTTGGTTCTAATTTAATGGTGCAGATAAAGAAGAACCGAGTAATGCGTGTATTACCACGTGATAATGAAGAAATTAATGAGTGCTGGTTATCAGATAAAGATCGTTTTTCATATGAAGGCCTTAATTCAGAAGATCGTTTAACTACGCCTATGATAAAACATGAGGGCGAATGGAAGGAGTGTGACTGGAAAACTGCACTTGAATTTATTGCTAATGGGTTAATAGAGGCAAAAGAGAAACTTGGTTCACAGAGTATTGGCGCATTGGCTTCACCACACAGTACTTTAGAAGAATTATTTCTATTGCAAAAATTAGTTCGTGGTTTGGGCAGTGAAAATATAGATCATAGGTTGCGTCAGTCTGATTTTAGTTCGGATAAACATATGAATGGTGTGCCATGGTTGGGCATGAATATTGCTGATATTTCGCGGCTAAAGGCAATATTAATAATTGGTAGCAGTTTACGTAAAGATCATCCACTTATAGCACAGCGTATACGTAGAGCAGTAAAGGATGGGGCAGAATTAAGTCTGATAAATCCGGTAAATGATGACTTGCTTACAGATGTTGCTAATCGGGTCATTATTCCACCATCAGAAATCGTTGTGATACTTGCACAAGTCTTGAAAGTTATAGTTGAGTTAAAGAAAGAAAAATTTCCTGATAATATAGAGAATGTCCTTGAAGGCATTAATGATACAACTGATTTAGCTCATTCAATAGCAGTAAGCCTGATAAATAATAATCCTTCGTCTATTTTTCTTGGTAATTTAGCGCAGCACCATCCACAATATGCAGATATACAGCTGTTAACTCAGTACATTGCAAAGTTTTCAGAAGCAGATTTTGGTGTTTTAGGTGAAGCTGCAAACAGTGTTGGAGCATATTTGGCTGGTGCAGTCCCCAACAAAAATTCTTTAGAGGCAGCATCGTCTGGCAATGGATACAATGCTTCACAAATGCTAGGAATGGATACAACTACACCTGTCATTAAGCCATGCCGGGCTTACATATTGTTAAATCTTGAGCCAGAGCTAGATGCTTATAACCCGCAGGCAGCAACAAAAACATTAGGTGCAGCGGATCTGGTTGTAATGATGAGTGCATACAAGAGAAATACCTCAGTTGATACAGATTATGTTGATGTGATGCTTCCAATTTCTCCGTTTACTGAAACCTCAGGTACTTTCATAAATACAGAGGGACGTGTACAAAATTTTAATGGGGTGGTTACGCCACTTGGAGATACGCGTCCTGCATGGAAAATATTAAGAGTATTAGGCAACCTAATGCAGCTAGAGGGTTTTGATTTTGATAATCCTGAGCAAGTATATGCGGAAGCTATACCTCCTGATCTTGATATCAGAAAGAATTTGGAAAATGAATTAAATAATTTTACAGTAAACACATTTAGGCAGGAAAGTGACAGCATGCAACGAATTGCTGAGGTACCAATTTATCAGACTGATCCTATTGTGCGCCATGCAGAATCATTGCAACTTACCCGCGATGCTATTGAAGAACCAGTGGCATGGATGCCGGGCAGCTTGCTTGAGAAACTTGGTTTATGTGCAGGAGATAAAGTGGAGCTAAAACAAGGGGAGGGAGAAGCGTCGCTAAGAGTAGATTGTGATGACAAAGTACCACCTAATTGTATCCGCCTGGTTACTGCGCACCCGATGACTGCAAGCCTGGGAGGGATGTTTGGCAATATTACAGTAAAAAAATGTGATGGATAAGATCAGGACTTATTGATGGAATACGCACAACAATTATTCGGACAGTTCTTTGGTACAGAGTGGGGGCCAATGTTATTCTCACTTACCAAGAATTTAGTCTTAATTTTTGCAATTGTACTTCCATTGTTACTTGGTGTGGCATATCTCACATTTGCAGAACGGAAGATTATTGCTTCTATGCAGATTCGAGTTGGGCCAAACAGAGTAACCTTTTTTGGTATTCCTTGGTTAGGTGGTTGGGGCCAACCTATTGCGGATGCAGTTAAGGCAATGATGAAAGAAATCATCGTGCCAAATGGTGCCAACAAGTTTTTATTTATATTAGGACCAATTTTAACTATTGCACCTGCTTTAGCAGCATGGGCAGTAGTTCCTTTCTCGCCAGAAATGGTTTTAGCAGATATCAATGCTGGGCTACTTTATATATTAGCAATGACGTCTATGGGTGTTTATGGCGTTATCATTGCTGGTTGGGCATCTAATTCCAAGTATGCTTTTCTAGGAACAATGCGTACTGCTGCTCAGGTTGTTTCATACGAATTAGCAATGGGATTTGCATTGGTATGTGTATTGATGATGTCACAGAGTTTAAATTTAGGTGATATTGTCAAAGGGCAGGATGGAGGGAGTTTTATTAACTGGTATTTGATCCCATTATTCCCTATGTTTTTAGTGTATTTTATTTCCGGTGTAGCAGAAACAAATCGCGCACCTTTTGATGTGGCTGAAGGTGAGTCTGAAATAGTTGCAGGCTTTCATGTTGAATACTCTGGCATGGCTTTTACGGTATTTTTTCTTGCTGAATACGCTAATATGATTTTGGTTGCAACACTCGCCAGTATTATGTTTTTAGGTGGTTGGCTACCACCATTAAATATAGCTCCATTTACTCTGGTTCCAGGGTTTATCTGGTTATTGTTAAAGATTGCTTTTTTACTGTTCTGTTTCCTTTGGTTTCGTGCCACTTTTCCACGTTACCGATATGATCAAATAATGCGTCTTGGTTGGAAGGTCTTCATACCCATTACACTGGTATGGATTTTTCTGTTGGGTGGGGTGATGCAGTTACCTCCATCTGTATTAAATATGTTCCCACTCAATTTGTGGTTTTAATGAGACTTGATAAATAGATGAATCGTATAAAGGATTTTTTCAGTAGCTTTCTGTTATTTGAGCTGATTAAAGGCATGATGCTCACTGGACGGTATTTATTTGCACGGAAAATTACAGTTCATTTTCCTGAAGAGAAGACACCACAATCACCCCGTTTTAGAGGCTTGCATGCGTTACGAAGATATCCTAATGGGGAGGAGCGCTGTATTGCATGTAAATTATGTGAATCGGTATGCCCGGCATTAGCCATTACTATTGATTCAGAACAACGAGATGACGGAACTCGTCGTACAACTCGTTATGACATCGATCTTACAAAATGTATATTCTGCGGCTTCTGTGAAGAATCTTGTCCAGTAGATTCTATCGTTGAAACCCATGTTCTTGAATATCATGGTGAGAAAAGGGGTGATCTGGTCTATACCAAAGAGATGTTGCTGGCAGTTGGAGATAGATATGAAGAACAGATAGCAAAAGATAGAGAAACGGATGCGAGCTATCGATGATTTCTTATTAGAGGCCTATGAATTTTCTAGAAATAACTTTTTATTTTTTATCTGCAATACTTGTATTTTCTGCACTAGGAGTTATTACTTCTCGTAACCCAGTACATGCAGCGTTACTTTTAGTACTAGCATTTTTTACTTCGGCAGGACTTTGGTTATTGCTAGGTGCAGAATTTCTTGCAATTACACTGGTGTTAGTATACGTGGGAGCAGTAATGGTGTTATTCCTGTTTGTAGTGATGATGTTAGATATTAACCTTGATCGTTTACGTGAAGGTTACTGGAAATGGTTTCCATTTGGAGCATTCTTGGCTGTAGTAATGGCTGCTGAAGTAGCGATGGTTTTAATTAATAAGAGTTTTAGTATTGATCAGATGCCCGCTCCACCACCACATGCTCCTGATTACAGTAATACCAAGGAATTAGGTAGATTGATTTATACCGAATATGTATACGCATTTGAATTGGCAGCAGTAATTCTGCTGGTTGCGATGGTTGCAGCAATTGCATTAACTTTACGTAGCCGTTCAAAAAAGAAATTTTTAGATCCGTCTAAGCAGGTAATAGTTAAAAAGAAAGACAGAGTACGGATGGTATCAATGCCATCTGAGAAAAAAGAATAATAGTTTGTAGCAATTATTAATGCTTTTCAAATAAGGGGTAATTCGCTTGATATCGTTGTCCCATTACTTGGTACTTGGTGCTATTTTGTTTGCCATTGGCATTGTTGGTATTTTTCTTAACAGGAAAAATGTAATTATTTTGTTGATGGCCATTGAGCTTATGTTATTAGCAGTAAATATGAATTTTGTAGCATTTTCTCACTATCTGCAGGATATATCTGGCCAAATTTTTGTATTTTTCATACTAACTGTAGCAGCAGCTGAGGCTGCAATTGGTTTAGCGATATTAGTAGTATTATTTAGGAATTTGCGCACTATTAATGTTGATGATCTGGATAAACTAAAAGGGTAAATTTAAGAGGCAGGTAATGGAATGGAACGCCTGATAAATGAATACTAGGCTCTATGATTGAAATACAAAAACTTTATTTGCTGGTTCCGCTGGCTCCATTGGTTGGAGCGCTTGTCGCTGGATTATTAGGACGTGTGATTGGAACGATTTGGAGCCATCGTATTACTATTGGAATGATGTTTGTGTGTTTAGCAGCATCTATCGCAATTTTTATAGATGTTTCAAAAGGAAATATTTATAACGGAAGTGTCTACACTTGGATGACTACAGGTGCAACTCACTTTGAGATTGGATTTTTAATCGATAAACTTTCCGCCACAATGATGGTAGTTGTAAGCTTTGTATCTCTCATGGTTCATATTTATACCATTGGTTATATGAAAGGTGATCCTGGTTACCAGCGTTTTTTTAGCTATATATCCCTTTTTACTTTTTCAATGCTGATGTTGGTGATGTCAAATAATTTCCTTCAGCTTTTCTTTGGCTGGGAGGCAGTCGGGTTAGTATCATATCTACTGATTGGGTTCTGGTATACCAGGCCAACAGCTATCTACGCAAATTTGAAAGCTTTTCTAGTGAATCGTGTAGGTGACTTTGGCTTCCTTCTTGGTATTGGTTTGGTTTTAATGTATTTCGGTTCGTTAGATTATGCAGCGGTATTTGCTCAAGCACCACAGATTGCCTCTCAGACTATTGAAATTATTCCCGGTTCACCGTGGATGCTAATGTCGGCAATATGTATTCTTTTGTTTATTGGTGCGATGGGAAAATCTGCACAGTTTCCATTACATGTCTGGCTACCTGACTCCATGGAGGGACCTACCCCAATATCAGCGCTGATACATGCAGCAACAATGGTAACAGCAGGTATTTTCATGGTGGCGCGTATGTCTCCATTATTTGAATTATCTGATACAGCTTTAACAGTTATGTTGGTAGTTGGTAGCATAACTACTCTATTTATGGCATTGGTGGCGATTGTACAGAATGATATAAAACGTGTGGTGGCATATTCTACCTTGTCTCAGTTGGGATATATGACTGTAGCATTAGGAGTATCAGCTTACTCGGTAGCAATATTTCATCTTATGACACATGCATTTTTTAAAGCAGTGCTATTTTTGGGAGCTGGCTCTGTAATTATTGCAATGCATCATGAACAAGATATGAGGAAAATGGGAGGACTTAAAAAATATATGCCCATTACTTTCTGGACAATGTTTATCGCTGCGCTAGCAAATGCTGGTGCTCCGGGACTTTCTGGTTTTTTCTCAAAAGATTCTATTATTGAAGCAGTACATCTTGCTGATATCCCTGGTGCAAACTTTGCATATATATGTGTATTGATAACGGTGTTTGTTACGGCCTTTTATACATTTCGTATGTTATTTATGACTTTTTTTGGTAATCCACGTATGGATCAGCATACCAAGGAGCATTTACATGAATCGCCATGGGTGGTTACGTTACCTCTTATTATCCTGGTAATACCAGCAATTGGTGCAGGTTGGTTCATTGAATCAATACTCTTTGGCAATTATTTTGGGGATTCCATACAAATCGGATCACAGCATGATGCAGTTGCAAAAATGGAGGCTCAATTTCATGGTATCTGGGGAATGATGTCTCATGCATTTACAACATTACCGTTCTGGTTTTTATTGGGTGGGATATTTACCGCCTGGTATTTTTATATGGTGAAGACTGATATGCCGGGAAAAATCAGTCAGATATTTGGGCCTGTTTATACTTTGCTAGATCGTAAATATTATATTGATGAATTTTATTCCTGGTGTTTTGCTAGAGGTGCACGTGCTCTGGGTAGTGGTTTCTGGAAGTTTGGAGATGTAAAGATTATTGATGGATTCTTTGTTAATGGCACCGCACGGGTAGTTGTCTGGTTTGCTACGCTGATACGTCAATTTCAATCAGGATATATCTATCATTACGCCTTTACTATGATTGTAGGTGTATTCGTTCTTCTAAGTTTATGGCTGTATTAGGAAATAAGAGTGCAGCATGGTTAAATTTCCATGTTTTTACAAACTACGGGCAACTGAAAGCCAATAAATAAAACGGAATAAATATGCTGTTTGGTTTCCCTTTGATAAGTTTAGTTATCTGGCTACCAATTTTAATTGGTATTTTAGTGTTTGCTACTGGTGGCGATCACAATGCACGCGTGGCTAAGTGGATAGCATTGATAGGGTCAGCACTAAGCCTACTAGTGGCGATTCCACTATATACCCAGTTTGATCCGGTTATGGTTGGAATGCAATATGTTGAATATCATACCTGGATTGAACGTTTTAACGTTCATTATCATCTGGGTGTAGATGGCATATCCATGCCATTGATATTACTAAACTGCTTTATTACACCATTAGTGGTAATTGCCGGATGGCAGGTAATAACCAGTCGGGTGTCCCAGTATATGGGAGCATTTCTTGTCATGTCCGGAATTGTTAATGGTGTATTCTCATCACTTGATGCTATTTTGTTCTACGTGTTCTGGGAAGCATCATTAATTCCAATGTTTCTTATAATTGGTGTTTGGGGCGGTCCTAATCGTGTTTATGCTGCGATCAAATTCTTTCTTTATACCCTTATGGGTTCTTTATTGATGCTGGTCGCATTCATATATCTTTATAATATTTCAGGTGGTAGTTTCTCAATACTTGATTATCACAAATTGTCGCTACCACTTACGCCACAGATTTTTATATTCATTGCTTTTCTAATTGCATTTGCTGTCAAGGTACCAATGTGGCCGGTGCATACTTGGTTACCAGATGCGCACGTTGAAGCGCCTACAGGTGGTTCGGTGGTATTGGCAGCTATATTATTAAAATTGGGTGGTTACGGATTTCTACGATTTTCTCTACCAATTGTGCCGGATGCCAGTCAGTCACTTTCGGGTATGATGATAGGCCTCTCATTAATAGCAGTTGTATACATTGGCTTGATTGCTTTAATACAGGCAGATATGAAGAAGCTCATAGCTTATTCCTCAGTTTCACATATGGGATTTGTTACCTTGGGGTTCTTTCTGTTTAATGCCTATGGAATTGAAGGTGCAATGGTACAAATGATTTCACATGGATTTATTTCCGGGGCAATGTTTCTTTGTGTAGGAGTGATGTACGATCGATTGCACTCTCGTCAGATTTCTGATTATGGCGGCGTAGCTAATAAAATGCCTATATTTGCTGCATTCTTTATGTTATTTGCTATGGCAAACGCCGGGTTGCCTGGTACCAGTGGGTTTGTTGGGGAATTTATGGTGATCATGGCATCAATAAAAGTAAATTTCTGGTACGCATTCTTTGCTGCTACAACACTAATTTTTGGGGCGGCTTACACTTTATGGATGTATAAAAGGGTAGTATTTGGGGTAGTAGCAAATTCAAAAGTGGGAGAGCTGGCTGATGTTTCTCGCCGGGAGATTTTTATTTTGACGATTCTAGCAGTGGCTGTTTTATGGATGGGTGTCTATCCATTACCACTGACAGAAGTAATGCATGCCACAGTAAATGATTTGCTAGCGCATTTATCGCATAGTAAATTATAAATAAGATATGACTTTTTCTATTTAAGGAAGATGGATGAATTTTCTGTTGCCTAACTTGGTTCCTGCCTATCCAGAGATTTTTCTTCTGATAATGGTATGTGTGGCATTGCTGGCTGAACTTTTGGTAGGAGATAAGCTACATTATATTTCATACCTGTTATCACAGATTACGCTATTTGGTTGCGCTTTGATTACTTTTGTTACTGCTTCCCCTGATGTTGTCCATACCTTTTCTGGTATGTTTGTGGATGATACTTTAGCCGATGTATTAAAGCTGATTGTTTATATAACAGTATCTATATTTCTTGTGTATTCTCATAAGTATGTTGCTATGCGTGGAATGTTTAGCGGTGAATTCTTCAGCTTAGTTTTATTTGCTACGCTTGGAATGATGGTTATGATATCAGCAAGTAACTTTCTTACGCTTTACCTTGGGCTAGAGCTTTTGTCGCTGTCACTCTATGCTATGGTTGCATTACAACGTGATTCAATAGCTGCAACTGAAGCTGCAATGAAATTCTTTATTCTTGGGGCACTTGCTTCTGGTTTCCTATTGTATGGTATGTCGCTGGTCTATGGCGCAACTGGAGGCGCTCTAGATATTACTCGTGTTACAGAAGCAATTCAAAATGGTGTCTCTAATCCAATGGTACTTGTGGTAGGACTAGTGTTTATTGTTGCCGGGATTAGTTTCAAGCTAAGTGTAGTGCCTTTTCATATGTGGGTTCCAGATGTTTATCATGGTGCTCCTACAGCAGTGGTATTGTTTATTGGTTCGGCACCTAAACTAGCAGCATTTGGTTTTATTATGCGTCTGTTGGTTGAAGGAATGGGAGGGATGGTAGCTGATTGGCAAGGGATGCTAATTATCATAGCAGTACTGTCGATGGTAGTTGGTAATCTTGCTGCAATTGTGCAAACAAATATTAAACGTATGCTGGCGTACTCAACTATCTCGCATATGGGTTTTATGCTTCTAGGTATTATCAGTGCTAATAATAATGGTTATAGCTCTGCAATGTTTTATATAGTTGTATACGTGATAATGACACTGGGTACATTTGGTATGATCATGTTGCTGTCACGTAAAGAATATGAGGTAGAAAAACTTGACGATTTCAAGGGTCTTAACAGAAGAAGTCCTTGGTATGCCTTCATTACTTTGCTATTTATGTTTTCACTGGCAGGTGTTCCACCCACAGTTGGATTTTATGCAAAATTATCAGTGTTACAGGCAGTTATGGGCGCAGGCTATGTTTGGCTGGCAATTGTAGCAGTATTATTCTCTCTAGTAGGTGCATTTTATTACTTGCGTATTGTTAAGCTAATGTATTTTGATGAACCTGAATCTGATGCTCCTATCACACCACACGGAGATGTTGAATTGCTTATAAGCGCAAACGGCATGGCTATACTTGCTCTGGGAATCTTTCCTCAAACTCTTATGACACTTTGTTTTTATGCTTTTCAATAACAAATTTAATATTCTAAATAGTTTTAATATCAGATAATAAAAAGAGCTTAGATATTTTTGGCGTCGAAAAACCCCGTATAAATTTATCTGGCATATTAAGTGTAACGGTATGATTCTGTAAATAAAATAGCAAAAATAACTTAATATATACTGTAAGTCTTAAAGTCCCAGAGCTTGAAAAACTCTGATTAGACCCCATAACCTTACTGCATTTTTCCAAGGAGAATTAGTTATGGAAGCCACGGCTGCCAAAGAACATCTTAGTTTTCAGACTGAAGTTAAACAGCTACTAAAGCTTATGATTCATTCCTTGTATAGTAACAAGGAGATATTTCTACGAGAGTTAATTTCTAATTCATCTGATGCTGCTGATAAACTTCGTTTTGAAGGGCTGACAGATGCTGCATTATACGAATCTGACTCGGATTTAAAAATTCGTGTGAGTTATGATGCCAGTGCGCGTACCATAACTATTTCTGACAATGGTATCGGCATGTCCCGACAAGAGGTAATTGATCATATTGGAACTATTGCTAAATCGGGTACTCAAGAATTTTTTAGTACTCTTACAGGTGATCAAACTAAAGATGCTCATCTGATCGGTGAGTTTGGGGTTGGATTTTATTCTGCCTTTATTGTTGCAGATAAGGTAACTCTTATTACCCGTCGTGCCGGATTAACTCCAGAGCATGGCATATGTTGGGAGTCTAGTGGTGAGGGTGATTATTCACTGGAAGTAGTCGAAAAAGTTGATCGAGGCACTGATATTATTTTGCATCTGCGAGAGGGTGAGGACGATTTATTAAATGGTTGGCAGCTAAGATCCATCATACGTAAGTATTCTGACCATATTCCTTTGCCTATAGTCTTAAAGAAAGAAGAATGGTCTGAAGAAAAGAATGAAAATATTATTACTGACGAAGATGAAGTTATTAATCAGGCGAGCGCGTTGTGGGCTCGCCCAAAGAATGAAGTTACATCAGAGCAATACGAAGAATTCTATAAGCATGTAGCACATGACTCTGAGCCGCCATTAGCATATGTTCATACTAAAGTAGAGGGAAGGCAGGAATATACTCAATTACTTTATATACCTTCACATGCACCATTTGATTTATTTGATAGGGAGCATCGTCATGGAATCAAGCTTTATGTGCAGCGTGTATTTATTATGGATGATGCTGAGCAGTTATTGCCAAATTATCTACGATTTGTGCGAGGTATAATTGATTCAAACAACCTTCCTTTAAATGTTTCACGTGAGATTCTGCAGGAATCTAAGGATATTGAGTCAATACGATCAGGATCAGTAAAAAAGATACTGGGGTTGCTGGATGAGTTAATAAAGAGTGAAAAAGATAGTGACAAGGAGAAATACAATATTTTCTGGAAAGAGTTTGGGCAGGTTCTTAAGGAAGGGGTGGGAGAAGACTATGCGAACCGAGAGCAAATTGCCAAACTACTACGTTTTGTTTCTACTCATAATGATAGCGATGAACAGACAGTATCATTAAGCGATTATGTTAGTCGCATGAAGGACGGGCAGGAGAAAATTTATTTTATTACTGCGGACAGCCTAAAGGCAGCTAGAAGTAGCCCACACTTGGAGGTTTTTCAAAAGAAGGGCATTGAAGTTATATTATTATTCGACCGTGTAGACGAATGGCTTGCATCAAATTTGACAGAGTTTGATGGGAAGCCATTGCAATCAATTGCAAAAGGCAATCTTGATTTAGGTAATCTTGAAGATGAGAAAGAAAAAAAAGAACAGGAAAAAGAAGCAAATGATTATAAGGATCTTACCGATAAGATAAAAAGTATTCTTAATGAAAAAGTAAAGGATGTACGTATTACTTTACGTCTAACGGAGTCTCCTGCATGCCTAGTGTCTGATAGCCATGATATGGGTGGTAATCTAGAACGTTTATTAAAGTCAGCAGGACAGAAAGTTAACCATTCTAAGCCAATACTTGAAATTAACCCTCATCATCCAATGGTACAAAAATTGAAATATGAAGAGTCACGTTTTAATGACTGGAGTCATGTTCTGTTTGATCAGGCGTTACTTGCTGAAGGAGGTCAATTAGAAGATCCGGCCTCGTTTGTTAAAAGACTTAATGAGTTGTTATTGCAAACTGTTTAGAGTATGTAACATGCATCATTTATCGTAGGTATGCTAATATCTATCTTTTTGTTGGAGAGGATTTCCTGATAAGGGTTTCAATCAAAAAGGATAGATATCCACTAGGGCTATACTCTCGATATCTCAAAATATTGGCGCTAATGTCAGGAATCTATTATGCATTCCTATTTCTTATTATAAGTCATAGATATAAGTGCCAATTATTGTTATTCCTAAAACATGAAAAGTAGACACGTTAGAGCCCCGTTTCTTTATCGTGCCTTGCTGGTGCTAGTTGTTGTACCATTAACAACAGCACTCGCTGATGAGCTTATATTTGAACCTAAGGTTACTCCTTCTATATCTCTTACTATTACCAAACTTCAAAGTTTAGGATTAGAAGCAAACGGATTAATCCGTGCTGCGCGATCTAGGGTAGATGCAGCCGAGGCTGGTGTAATTAGTGCCGGCGCCTACCCAAATCCTGAATTAGAATTTGTTGGAGGACATAATCGCGCGAGGGCTCCCGGACCAATTGCAGGCAATAGTTATGGGGCATATGTCAGTCAACGAATTGAAAATCCATTTTTACGTATTGCCCGAATTGGTTCAGCCGAAGCAGATGTAGAAGCGAGCCAGGCAGGTTTGGATCGGACACGGGCTGATTTAGCAGCTGCATTACGTGTGCGTGCTTATGAACTATTGCTACGCCAAGAAATAGCAAATGTAGAATCTGGTGTTCTTGACCTAATGGAAGAGATACGTCGTCGTGTTAAAGTAGGTGTAGATACAGGAGAGACGGCACGTTTTGAATTGATCAAAGCTGATGCTGAGGTTTTGACTGCAAAAAGTCGTAAAGAAACTGCTTTACTAGATGCACAGCGTGCAAGAGTTGCTTTGATAAAGCTTACTGCAGGAGCTCTAGATACTAATTTTGAGATTAAAGCCTCTCTACTTGATCAGGAAAAGTTACCACCATTAGAAATTCTTCGTGAAGAAGTACAGGCGGTTAATCCAGATGTTTCAAGGTTACAGGCCGAATTAAATAGTGCACACCTTAGAACTGACAAGGAGCGTGCTGCAATACTTCCATCGTTACAATTAAAGTTCGGGCAGCAACGGGATCCTGAATTTGCCTATAATATAGCCAGTTTAAATTTACAAATACCACTATTTGATCGTCGCCGTGGTCCGATTGCAGAAGCCGTATCAGAATCTGAACGAGTGAGGGAGACTCTAGAATATCGCCGGTTTGAGATTAGTCAACTCCTTGAATCATCCTGGCAGCGGATGCAAATTGCTAAACGTAAAGTGGAGATGTTTGAGACAGGAATAATTAATCAGGCGGAATCAGCTCTTCGTGTGGCTCAGGCAGCATATCGTTTTGGTGAGCGTGGATTGCTTGATGTGCTTGATGCACAACGTGTACTACGTAGTGTGCGAGCAGACTTATTGCAGGCTCGCTTTGAATTCCAATCGGCCGTTGCTGAGATTCTCCGGCTTCGCGGGCATTATCCGAAGGAACAAGTTTGAAATGAAGTTAATAGTATCAAGTACTGGTGCTATTGTATTCATTGCGTTATTTTTAATCGGATGTAATGGAAGTAAACCCGTCACATCTTTGGGTGACCAGGAGAATTTACAGTCACAAAATAAAGATATCTATAGTATTAAGCTTAAGCCTGAAATGGCTAGGCACCTAAAAGTTGGATCACCTGTATCCTTGGAGATTGCTGATACATTGCGGGTTCCAGGTCGAGTTGAAGCAGATGAACGAACACTTGTTCGTGTAGGTGCTAATGTAACTGGACGTATTGTTGAAGTGAATGCGATGCTGGGTGATAAAGTTCATTCAGGAACCGTTCTAGCAAAGATCTCCAGCCCAGAATTAACCAAGGCGCAACTTGCATTTTTACGTGCAAACTCCCAGACAACATTAGCAGAGCGTGCAGCAGAGCGTGCTCATCAGTTATTAATGGCTGATGTAATTGGAGGTGCAGAGTTACAGCGTCGTGAATCTGAGTTACAGGTTTTTCGTGCTGAGTTAAGTGCAGCTTCGGACCAATTGCGTTTATTAGGAGTAAGTAGTAATGCGCTGAGTAATCTTGCAAAGCGTGGACGGATTCTTCCTTCGGTCGAAATTACTGTTCCCACGAAAGGGATTGTTATTGAACGTAAGGTTGCGGTTGGCCAGGTGGTAAAGCCTTCTGACCAACTATTTACAATTGCAGATTTATCTTCAGTCTGGGTGGTGGGAGATGTGCCTGAACAGAGTGCAAGAAGAGTAAAGGTTAATCAGCATGTGGAAATATATATTCCAGCGTTAGGGGATGTACGTTTAATAGGACAGATTGTGTTTGTTGCAGATACAGTTGATCCTGAGACTCGCACAGTGATGGTGCGTACATTGGTGAAGAATAAAAAGCGTAATTTGAAACCAGCTATGCTTGCACGAATGTATATTACCGGCGTACAACATAAACAACTGGTAATTCCGGAAGGGGCAGTAGTACGTGAGGATAATAGAGACCATGTTTTTATTGCGCAGGGTGATGATCATTTTCTTCTTGTTCCTGTTGAGTTAGGCGAGGCAGTTGACCATGTGCGTCCGGTACTTAAAGGACTTACTGAAGATCGAGAGATTGTTCTTGATGGAGCTTTTCATTTAAATAATGAGCGCAAACGCGCTGATCTGGAATAGAAGATGCTCTCCCTGATTGTACGTGCGTCAATTAAGCAGCGATTGGTAGTAGTAGCAATCGCTCTTATTCTATTTGGTTTTGGCATACGTGCAGCACAGCAGTTGTCAGTTGACGCATTTCCAGATGTAACAAACGTACAGGTTCAGGTTGCGACTGAGGCTTTGGGTCGAAGCCCGGAAGAAATTGAGCGACTAATTACAATACCGTTAGAAATTTCAATGACAGGCTTGCCTGGTCTGGTAGATATGCGCTCATTAAATAAGAGTGGACTATCTGTTATTACTTTGGTTTTTACCGATGAAACAGATGTATTTTTTGCACGTCAACTCGTACTGGAAAGATTACTTAAGGTAACAGACGTTATGCCGCCTGGCATAAAACCTATTCTTGGGCCAGTATCTACTGGTCTAGGTGAAGTATACCAATACACTCTTGATCACCCAGATGACGGACAGCGTGCGCTTTCCATAAAAGAATTAACAGACCGGCGTGTTGTCCAAGACTGGGTAGTCCGGCCCATGTTAAGGTCGATACAGGGTGTCGCAGAAATTAATTCACAAGGTGGACATGTAAAACAATATCAGGTATTAGTCGATCCGGTTAGATTACGTCACTACAATTTAACAATTGGGCAGGTTGATCAAGCAATAGCAAATAATAATGCTAATGCCAGTGGAGGAATCCTGCCATTGGGCGCAGAGCAATATTTAATACGTGGTGTTGGCCTGATCCGTACACTTGAGGATATAAGTAATATAGTCCTTAAAGAAGATGATGGCGTACCCATTTTTGTACGGGATATAGCAGAAGTGAGAATTGGTACAGAAGTACGCCAAGGAACCATTCTCAAAGGCGGTTATACTGAATCGGCATCAGGTATTGTAATGATGATGCGCGGGGGGAATGCTAAGGAAATTGTAGGACGAGTAAAAGAAAAAATAGCTAAGATCAATGACCTTGGTTTGCTGCCGGGTGGGTTACAGATTACGCCATATTATGACCGGACTGATCTCGTAGATGCTGCATTATGGACAGTAAGCAAGGTGCTGATAGAGGGGATCTTATTAGTAATTTTTATTTTGTTCATTTTCTTGGGTGATGTTCGTTCTAGTTTAATTGTAGTTGTGACACTTATTATTACGCCGTTAATTACTTTTATAGTAATGAATCAGCAAGGGATCTCTGCTAATCTGATGTCTCTGGGTGGGCTGGCAATTGCTATAGGTCTAATGGTTGATTCTACCGTAGTAGTAGTAGAAAATGTTTATCGTCGTCTTTGTCATCCTACCGTAGCAAACGAAAGTAGTCTACGCATAAATACAATTATTGATGCAGTCTCTGAGGTAGGCGTACCTGTAATTTTTGGCATTTTTGTCATCATCCTTGTTTTTTTACCACTGATGACATTACAGGGTATGGAAGGGAAAATTTTTAGTCCGTTAGCATTTACTATTGCAATTGCACTAGCAGTTTCTTTATTTCTCTCATTAACACTTTCACCGGCTCTATGTTCATTCTTCCTAAAAGGTGGTGCTGTTGATCATGAAACTAAAATTACGGCCATTTTAAGGATTAATTATCAGCGAATGCTAAATTTTGCATTAGAAAAAGAGAAAATTATTATTTTTCTTGCATCAAGCCTTCTTATATTAGCAATAACCCTTTATTTTTTTCTTGGAAAATCATTTATACCTGTTATGAAAGAGGGCTCGTTAGTGCCACAGATTAATCGTGTGGCTTCTATTTCTCTAGATGAATCTATCAAAATGGAAACAGAAGCGTTAAAAATGATTATGGAGGTTCCTGGCGTAAAGACAGTAGTTTCTAAACTGGGCAGAGGCGAATCACCAGCAGACCCGGTAGGGCCTAATGAATCTGATCCAATTGTTACTCTAGACCTTGATTCTGGTCGTACTCAAGATGAGATAGATGAAGATATCCGAAATCGGTTAGCAGTGCTACCAGGCGTACAAATTGTCTTATCACAACCAATCGCAGAACGAGTTGATGAGATGATAACAGGAGTGCGCTCACAGATAGCCGTAAAAATTTTTGGTGATGATATAGCGGAATTACGTCAGTTGTCAGAGAAGGTTATACGGATTCTACGGTCTGTACCTGGTTCGCGCGATGTTCGAATTGAGCGTCTTTCTGGCCAGCAGTCATTAGCAATTAAAATAAACCGTCGTGCTATAGCGCGTCATGGTATTAATGTTTCAGATGTGAACGAGTTGATTGAGACTGCTATAGGTGGGAAAGAAATTACTAACTTATTTGAGGGAGAAAGAAGATTTGCTATTGCATTACGTTTACCAGAACGATTTAGAAATAATATTGATGCAATTCATGATCTTTTGTTACGAGCACCAAATGGGGCTTTAGTGCCGTTGCATGCAGTTGCTAGTATAAAAATTATAGATGGTCCTGCACAAGTTTCTCGTGATAATGCAAAGCGCCGAGTTGTTGTTGGCGCTAATGTTCGTGGTCGGGCTTTGGGTAGCTTTGTTAAAGAGATACAGGATCGTATAGCAGAAGAAGTTAAATTACCATCTGGATATTATTTTCAGTGGGGAGGACAATTTGAAAGTATGGAGCGTGCTATGGATACTCTCTCAGTAATTGTGCCACTCACAATTGTAGGGATATTTTTTCTTTTGTACCTATTGTTTAATTCTATTAAGCTTGCAGGACTTATTATTTTAGTCTTGCCATTTGCTTCCATAGGTGGAGTAATTTCATTATTTATTACAGGTGAATATTTATCTGTGCCTGCCTCAGTGGGCTTTATAGCATTATGGGGAATTTCAGTATTAAATGGTGTTGTATTAATTTCATATATTAAAAAACTTCGTAATGAAGGTATGAACGTATATGAAGCTGTTGTACAAGGGTGTTCTCAGCGATTTCGCCCAGTTTTAATGACAGCTACTGTTGCAATGCTAGGGTTAGTTCCATTCCTTTTTGTTACCGGCCCAGGATCAGAAGTGCAACGACCTCTTGCAATTGTAGTTATCGGGGGATTGATTACCTCAACTTTATTGACGTTGGTGGTACTTCCTATTTTATACCGATGGCTTGATAACAAGCTTATAATTGAAAAAAACAATTATTAGCTATTGTACTAAATAATCAGCTTGTTATGACATGTTGTTCTAAATGAGCAATGGATATCCAAGATAGTAATTCACAGTGTAAAATAGCTAAAAACTTTCTGAGAGAAACTATGTCACAATCGCCATCAATATCAAACGAGAAAGCTAGAATTCTTGCTGAAGCACTACCATATATTCAACGTTTTCATGGAAAAACAATCGTCATAAAGTATGGTGGTAATGCAATGATTGAAGAAGACTTGAAACATAGTTTTGCTCAGGATGTAGTTTTATTAAAGCTAGTGGGAATGAACCCTGTTATTGTTCATGGAGGCGGCCCCCAGATTGATAGTATGTTAAATCGTGTAGGAAAAAAAGGAGAATTTATCCAGGGTATGCGTGTAACTGATACGGATACTATGGATGTAGTTGAAATGGTTCTGGGTGGGTTGATTAATAAGGACATAGTTAATCTTATTAACCGCCATGGCGGCCATGCAGTAGGATTAACTGGGAAAGATGGATCTTTTATTCGTGCGAAGAAGATGCAAATTCAGAATAGAAAAAAAATAGATGAATGGATTGACATTGGTCAGGTAGGTGAGATTGAGAGTATTGATCCAGCTTTAATTGCATTATTAGATACACGTAATTTTATTCCGGTAATTGCGCCAATCGGCGTAGGCAAGAATGGTGAATCCTATAATATTAATGCTGACCTTGTGGCTGGGAAGTTAGCAGAAATTTTGAATTCAGAAAAGCTGATACTCCTTAGTAATATACCTGGTGTTGAGGATAAAAGTGGTAAATTAGTAACAGGATTAACTGTAAAGAAAGTAGATGAACTATTCTCAAACGGGACAATTTCAGGTGGAATGCAGCCCAAAATTGAAGCAACATTAGAAGCTGTAAAGAATGGAGTAAAGTCGTGCCACATTATTGATGGACGAGTTGAGCATGCATTATTACTAGAAGTATTGACAGATCATGGAGTGGGCACCCTTATTACAGAGAAATAGTTTTATAGTGTCTTGATAAAGCATTTGAATATTTAACGTAATTAAATTTAATTAATCTTTGGTTTGTTAGTGCC
Source organism: Nitrosomonadaceae bacterium (assembly GCA_965205785.1). Classification (GTDB taxonomy): domain Bacteria; phylum Pseudomonadota; class Gammaproteobacteria; order Burkholderiales; family Nitrosomonadaceae; genus BJGV01. The sequence continues at coordinate 27,182 of OZ242188.1, read as the reverse complement.
ACATATAATACATGCAGGATCTTTATTTAGTTTAACTGAGCGCCATTCCATAGTAAGTCCATCAAGCAACAGCAACCGACCATTTAGTGTATTTCCAATATTAAGTAAAATCTTGATTGCTTCCGCAGCTTGCATGGAGCCAATGACTCCAACTAAAGGGGAGAATACGCCCATTATTGCGCAATGCATATCTTCATTGCTGCCGTCTTTTGAAAATAGGCAATGATAGCAAGGACTGTTACTGCTACTTAAATCAAACACCGATATCTGTCCACTGAAGCGAATAGCAGCACCTGACACAAGAGGTTTTTTATGAGTAACACAAACTTGGTTTATTGCATGACGAGTTACAAAATTATCACTTGCATCTATTACTACATCTGCTTTCGTAATTAGTTCTTGCAACTTTTCTTCATCAATATACTTCTGAATTGCAGTTACACTTACTTCAGGGTTTATTTTGGAAATTGCTTCTTTCGCTGATTGGACTTTCGACATGCCAACAGTTTCACTATTATGGATAGCCTGTCTCTGCAAATTAGTTAAATCGACGTTGTCATTATCACAAAGAACCAACTCACCAATTCCACTAGCTGCAAGATACATTGAAGCTGGGGAACCCAAGCCGCCTAAACCGATAATGAGAGCGCACGATTTAATTAATTTTTCTTGCCCTTGTATGCCAATTTGCGGTAGCAAAATATGGCGACTATAGCGTAGTAGTTGATCATCATTCATGATTTACTACAGCGTTATTTTTTAGTTTTCTGCACCCTTAGTTGCTAGCTCCTGCAGATCTTTTTCTGGTGTAGTAACGCCTTTAAAATGATTTAGAGCTTGTTTCAATAATAAGTCATTGCTGGAGCCAAATACAATTGGCTCTTCACTTTTCTTATTTTTCTTGTCATGACCATTAGATTTTGGTGTATCGTTTTCTTGATTTAATAGCATTCTTGCTTCTTCAATTGCTTTTTCGTCTTTTTCTGCTCCATTTAGTAAATGGCCATCTAAATCTGCTTCGCGTAAGCGTAAAGACTCATCTTTCGCTGATTCGTCGATAATATCTGGTGTAATACCTTTGGCCTGGATAGATTGCCCATTTGGCGTATAGTATCGTGCGGTAGTAAGCTTAATGGCAGTGCTATTACCTAAAGGCAGTATGGTCTGCACTGATCCTTTGCCGAAGGTTTGAGTACCCATTACTATAGAGCGATTATGGTCCTGTAATGCTCCTGCAACAATTTCTGAAGCTGAAGCAGATCCACCGTTTACTAACGTCACCATAGGGACCGTTTTAATTTCTGGTGGTAATTTTTTCAAGTAATCACCTTTCATATTGCGAAGATAGAATTCAGGGCTAGCCTTAAGTTTCATCTTGGCATCATGGGTGCGTCCATCTGTATAGACTACAAGTGAGTCTGATGGTAAGAAGGCAGCAGATACAGCTACAGCGCCATTAAGTAGTCCACCAGGGTCATTCCGTAAATCCAGTACTAATCCTTTCATGGGGATCGTGCTTTCATTAAATAATTTATCTATAGCTTTAGCCAGATTCTCTCCGGTTTGTTCTTGAAACTGTGTGACACGTATATATGCATATCCTGGCTCAAGCAACTTTGACTTTACGCTTTGGATTTTGATGATGGCACGTACTATTGTAAATATAATTGGTTTTGTTTCACCTTTGCGCAGGACACTAATAGTAATTGGAGTATTAGGTTTACCACGCATAATTTTAATGGCATCAGTAAGTGTCATACCTTTGACTGCAGTATTATTAAGCTTAACAATTAAGTCACCAGCTTTCATGCCGGCACGAAATGCGGGAGTATCTTCTATTGGCGAAATTACTTTAACAAATCCACTTTCCATAGTAACTTCAATACCCAATCCACCAAACTCTCCTTGAGTGCCAATTTGCAATTCATTATAGGCGTCTTTATCTAGATATGCGGAGTGAGGGTCCAGTCCGGTCAACATACCATTAATAGCTTCAGTAATCAGCTTTCCATCCTCGACTGGTTCAACGTAATTCATTTTAATTCGGCCAAATACCTCAGTGAATGCACGCAACTCTTCAACCGGAAGAGGGAGCATAATTTTATTGGTTTCTTTATCAGCAACTGCGGAAAAATTAAGGCTGAGCATTACACCTGCAACCGCACCTATAAGAAGTAGTCCAAATTTCTGAAGTTTGTTACGCATTACGTTTTCTCCAAGCTTGTCTATTTCAATAATATTTTTATTTCAATCTAATCCATTTTAATGGATCAAATGGTTTGCCTTTATGACGTAGTTCAAAGTATAAACCGGAACTCATATTGCTGCCGCTGTTTCCAACAGTTGCAATAGTATCACCACCATGAATAGTTTCGCCTACCTTTTTAGCAAGAATTTTGTTATTACCATAAAGGCTCATATAGTCATTGCCATGATCTATTATCAGAATATTACCAAATCCTCTTAACCAATCAGCAAAAACCACTTGTCCATATGCAACAGATTTTACTTCCATATCAACAGAAGCACGTATAAATAAACCTTTCCAGGTAACCCCTCCTTTTGACCGTAGGCTACCAAAACTATTCAATATTTCCCCATTTATAGGCAAAATTAGGCGTCCTTTTAGCTTCTCAAATGCCTTTTTATCTAATGGTGCATCAGGTAAATTATCAATATTTCTTTTCTTAGGCTGTATTTTTCGATTGCCAATTTTATTTACCAGATTGGATAGACGCTTTTCATTATTCCGAAGTTTGCGAATTTTTCGGTGTCCTTGCTCAACTTCTTTAGAAATATTTGCAAGTAATTCTTTATATTTACTTTCCTCTTGTTCCAGAAGTTCTTTTTGTATAGCTTGTTTTGTCTGAATTAAAATAATTTTGGTAGTCTTTGCATTACTATCGTCAACAATCCTTCGAAGTTCCTCAAGGTTATTTCGTAGAGTATTGATATTTTCTGTACGTGTACGGGTAATATATCCGTAATAATACATTTCACGTGAAATCTGATTTGGATCCTTTTGGTTTAGTAACAGCTTAAAATATTCATGATGTCCGCCAATATATTGCTGATATAATAATTTGCCAAGACTGGTTTGTTGCTTCAATATCTTGTCTTGGGTTACACCAAGTTCCCTTTGTAATTGACTGAGCCTATTTTTTACTTCCCTTTGTTCGTGAGTTAGGCCATTTAGTTTCTGATTAATTTCATTTATAGCTTGTTCTGATTCGTGTAAAGCATCTGACAATTTTGATTTTGATTCTTCTTTATCTGTAAGTTCTTTTTGAAGACTCTCAATGCGATTACGTAACTGACCCAGATCTTTTTTATTATCAGGAGCTGCATAAAGTGCATACGGCAGCAATAAAATACAGAAAAAGACTAATTTGGAAAGTATATCTAACCGCATATTAGCCAAAGTTAATAAGGAAAATATCAATTACTTATTTATGTAGAGTAGATCATTTGTCGATATAATCTAAGTGTTTTGTGATGAAGCAATCAAGAATATAGAAAATATCTTTCCTTAATTAAATTTAAGTAAACAACTCATAAGCTGGATTGTATTTTCCCCTGATTTGCTGTTGCTTGCTTTGCTTTTTCAATTTCGGCCTGATCACCTAGATAATAGTTTCTGATAGGTTTTAAATTATCATCAAGTTCATAGATCAATGGAATTCCAGTAGGGATGTTGAGTTTTAGAATATCCTGATCCGAAATATCATCCAGATATTTAACAAGAGCCCGTAGTGAGTTTCCATGGGCAACAATGATTACACGTTGTCCTGACTGTATCATTGGAACTATAGACTCTTTCCAATAAGGGAGGAATCTATTAACCGTATCTTTTAGGCATTCAGTGAGAGGCGCCTCTTGTTTTAATAGATTTTTATATCTTGGATCTAAACCAGGAAACCGATCGTCACCAGATCTTAATGCAGGAGGCTGAATATCATAGCTGCGTCGCCAGATTAATATTTGATCTTCACCAAATTTAGCTGCAGTTTCAGCCTTATTCAATCCTTGTAATGCACCATAATGTCTTTCATTTAGCCGCCATGAATGATTAATAGGAATCCACATTTGATCCATTTCATCCAATGTAATCCATAGTGTACGGATTGCACGTTTTAGAACCGAAGTAAAAGCGACATCAAATACAAAATGTTCTTTTAGTAATAATCTGCCACAATTTTTAGCTTCTTCCAAACCTTTTTCTGACAAATCAACATCTGTCCAACCAGTGAAGCGGTTTTCTTTATTAAAAACACTTTCCCCGTGTCGTAGGAGAACAATTTTTTTCATATTTGCCTATATAAGAATAAGAAGGATATGATTTTCTATAGAGAATCTTGAAATACCATGATATTTTAGTATATTTAGATAAATACTGCATGATATCGAGCTGATTGAGATAATTTATAGGAAAATTAATCAATTACTTTGATGAAATTAAATGATTTGTAAGGGTCTCCAGCATTATTTAGTATTATTGAGTTTGCCTGTTTTTCCTAAAATTAATATTTTCAATATCATATTTGAAAAAACTGTAATTAAGAAAAAGAATAATAATACTGTCAATAATTATATTGAGATCAAACTTTAGCTTGAATATGAAGGCACCAGAGTACCCTGGTCTCTGATAAAATCTAATGTTTTAAAAATGGATGGGCATAAAATTGGCATTTGTACAGAATAATTTCTTGTTGGTCACAATTCTTGTATTGAGTGGCGGTATTTTATTATGGGAATTACTTTCGCGACGTTCTGGAAGAGAAATAAGTACGTTATTAGCAGTACAACTTATTAATTATAAGGACGCATTGGTATTAGATGTGCGGGAGGAAAGTGAGTATGATGCGGGTCATATTCCCAACTCTAAGCATATACCTGCAGATAAAATTAAAGATCGAATTGAGGAATTAGAAAAATTTAAGGACAAACCTATTGTAATTATATACCGAAGTGGTGTTCGATCTGGGTCTGCAGGTGCAACATTACACGCAAATGGGTTTTCGCTTATACATAATTTAACAGGCGGTATAGACACTTGGAAGCATGCAGATTTACCGATAGTAAAGAAGTAAATATGATTTTATGAATAGAATAGTTATGTACTCTACTGGGTTCTGTCCATATTGCGTAATGGCAGAAAAACTTTTACGTTCAAAAGGCGCAGAAGAAATCGAAAAAATCCGAGTTGATCTGGAACCTGAGCGTCGTACTGAAATGTTAGAAAAAACAGGGCGGAGGTCAGTACCACAAATCTATATCGGTGAGACTCATGTTGGGGGATATGATGATTTGGCTAAACTTAATAAAAACAATGAGTTGACCAAATTATTGGTAGTTTAGTTTTTTATTTATTATAAAGATAGTTACGAGTTTATTAAGGAAATACCTAGGCACATTATACGGAAATATATTTATAGAATAAGCTTCATAACATATATCTTTATTCGGTATTATGGTTTGTAGTTATGCTAACTATTCTAAATAGGATAAAAAATGGAAGAACAACAGCAACGTATTTTTAACATTGAAAAGATCTACGTCAAAGATATGTCTTTAGAAATATCTGATGCGCCGTTAGTTTTTCTTGAACCTGAGGCTCCAAAAGTTGATATGCAACTGAATATTGATGATAAACATATTAAAGAAACTATGTATGAGGTAGTGCTAACGGTAACTATCACTGCAAAGACACAGGACAAGACAATGTTTCTGGTTGAAGTGCAGCAGGCCGGAGTTTTTCAGATAATAAATATAGAAGAAGCAGAAATGCTCCCTATATTAAATATAGTGTGTCCTAACGTGATATTTCCTTATATGCGGGAAACGATTTCGGACATAGTTACGCGTGCTGGGTTCCCGCCGGTAATTCTGAGCCCTGTTAATTTCGAGGCTCTTTACAATGAAAGTAAACAAAAAGCTATGTCAAATGGATCAGATCAGGCTACAAATACACCAAAGCAGTAGTGTGAATATCAATATTATGGGGATTACATTGTAATGAAACGTATAATATCTAAAGAAATTAGATCCAGGAAACATCAGATTCGAGCCACATTATTAGTCCTATTATTGGGCTTTCATTCACATGCTGCTGCTGCTTTAGAGTACCTTTCTATGGCTCATAACGCAGTTATTATGTATAACGCTCCTTCAATAAAAGCGGATAAACTGTATGTTGCTAACCGTTATTTACCTGTGGAAGCAGTTGTTAGAGTTGATGGATGGGTAAAGGTTCGTGATAGTAGTGGTGCCCTTACTTGGGTAGAGCAGAAAGCAGTAAGTGATAAACGTTTTGTAGTTGTTATTGAGCAACAGGCTCAGGTTTATCAGGCGGCAGATATCAATTCAACATTAGTTTTTCAAGCCCAAAAAGATGTTGTGTTGGAGTGGCTCGAGACTTCTGCAAATGGATGGGCAAAGGTACGACATCGTGATGGACAGATAGGTTTTGTAAAGATTACTCAGGTCTGGGGTTCATGAAAATAGCCATTTTTGGCGCAGGTGCTTGGGGCACCGCTTTAGCTATCAATCTTATAAATAATTCCAACTCAAAACATGAGATAACGCTATGGACAAAGGACTCAGATCATTGTGTTGAACTAATTCAAGAGCATACTAACAGACAATTCTTACCAGGTTTCCCATTACCAAACTCTTTACAATTAACCTCTGATCTTAATGTTGCTGTTAAATCTGATCTTGCGCTAATTGTTGTTCCTACTGTAGGATTAAGAGAGACGCTACGTGCAATTGTTGCATGTGGAAAGCCTATTCCTGTGATTTGGGGAGGTAAAGGATTTGAGGCTGAATCAGCCAAATTACCTTATCAGATCGTATTGGAGGAATATAAAGGGGTAGCTCCTTATGGAGTATTGTCAGGACCTAGTTTCGCTCAAGAAGTTGCTCAAGGGTTGCCGGCAGCTTTAACTTTAGCGTCACGTAATGAGGAATTCTCAAAAAATACTGCGGCACAGATACATACCTCCAGATTAAGGGTATATTCAAGCAACGATACTATCGGTGTAGAAACTGGTGGAGCGATTAAAAATGTAATTACAATTGCGGCTGGTATTTCTGATGGTATGGGGTTAGGTCACAATGCTCGTGCCGCATTAATTACTAGAGGGCTCGCTGAAATTAGTCGATTGGGATTAAAACTAGGTGGCAAGATAGAAACTTTCATGGGGTTAACAGGAGTAGGTGATCTGATACTTTCCTGTACCGGGGATCTTTCACGTAACCGACAGGTGGGGCTAATGTTGGCAGCAGGAAAATCGTTGCCAGATATTCTACAAGAACTTGGTCATATTGCAGAAGGAGTTTATACGGCGCGTGCGGTACTAAAGCTAAGTCAGAAATATGATATAGAGATGCCAATTACTCAGGCAGTATGTAGCATACTTAATGATGGAGTACCTGCTAAGAAGGCATTAGAGGTTTTACTGAATCGTGAACCAAAGACAGAATGTTTCATTTCTTAATATGCAGTATGTATCCGCAGTTCATGTAGCTTATTTAAGGTTGTGCCTAATTATTAATCGATTGTTAAGTTATTTTAAGTAAAAAATTGACAAGAGTAACTTAATACCTGATGATTTGTTGCATTCTGCATAACTGACTAAATAGAATGAATCAACTGTCCTCCAATCATACAAATAGCATAATAAAAAAACAGCTAGCTCAGACGACTGGTAAAGGAGACTCAGCAGTGTCGTCTTGGAATATATCTCAAATTGAAGAGTTATTAGACTTACCATTTAATGATCTGATTTATAAAGCACAGTCTGTGCACAGGCAATATCATGATGCAAATATTGTGCAACTCTCTACACTAGTTTCAGTTAAGACAGGTGGGTGTTCCGAGGATTGTGGTTATTGCCCACAGGCAGCCCGTTACCATACAGGCGTTAATGATGAAGATATGTTGTCGCTGGATAAAGTGGTTTCAACAGCTAAAGAAGCAAAGAGTCAAGGTGCTTCACGTTTTTGTATGGGTGCAGCCTGGCGTGGACCCAAGCAACGCGATATAGAGAAAATTACAGAAATTATCGGTGCAGTGAAAGAGCTGGGATTAGAAACCTGCGCTACACTAGGAATGCTTAAACCAGGCCAGGCTGAGCAGCTAAGTGAAGCAGGATTAGATTACTACAATCATAACCTTGATACAGCGCCAGAATTTTATGGTGAAGTCATTACAACCAGAGATTACCAAGATCGTCTAAATACGCTTGAGAGCGTTCGTAGTGCTGGTATGCATGTATGCTGTGGAGGTATTGTTGGCATGGGTGAGTCTCGTAAAACGCGTGCAGGACTGATTGCACAATTAGCGAACCTTAATCCATATCCTGAATCAGTACCTATAAATAATTTGGTCCAGATTGAAGGTACTCCATTATATGGCACAGACAAACTTGATTCGTTTGAGTTTGTGCGTACTATTGCGGTGGCTCGAATCACAATGCCTAGAGCAATGGTGAGACTTTCAGCTGGTAGAAGTGAGATGTCTGAATCCATACAAGCATTGTGTTTTCTTGCAGGTGCCAATTCAATTTTCTATGGGGATAAATTACTTACTACAGGTAATCCTGAGGTTGAACAAGATAAAATCATGTTCAGAAAGTTAGGACTCCAACCTTTATAGTTCTCAGTCAGAATGTATTCAGATTTTACTAGACGGCTACATAGTCGGAAAAGTGACGGGTTGTATCGAGATCGTTTGATTCTAGAAGGGTCGCAGGGAACTCATGTATTGGTAGCAGGAAAGAAGTATCTTTCGTTTTGTAGTAATGATTATCTTGGTCTTGCCAGTCATCCAAAATTAGTTGAAGCAGTTTGTGAGGGTGCGCGCCAAAATGGTGTAGGAGTAGGCGCGTCACATTTAATTATTGGGCATCATTCATCCCATCATAAACTAGAAGAAGTGCTAGCGAATTTTACGGGATTCCCCAGAGCGTTGCTATTTTCTTCCGGATACATGGCTAATGCCGGAGTAGTAACCGCACTAGTTGGACGTGGTGATGCAATCTATTCTGATAAGCTTAACCATGCATCTCTCAATGATGCTGCAATGCTCTCCCAAGCAAAGTGGGTACGATATCCACACCTTGATCTAGCTATTTTAGAACAACGTTTATCCGTATCTCAGGCTAATCGCAAGTTAGTGATAACTGACGCTGTTTTTAGTATGGATGGAGATATTGCACCCGTAGCGGCACTATTAGCATTATGCGAGAAATATAATGCTTGGTTGCTACTTGATGACGCGCATGGATTTGGAGTGCTTGGTAATCAGGGACGCGGAATAGTTTCACATTTTAAGATTAATTCGTCACGAATTATTTATATGGCTACTCTCGGTAAAGCAGCAGGTGTGTCCGGCGCTTTCGTTGCCGGACAAGAGATAGTTATTGAGACACTAATTCAGTATGCTCGGAGCTATATATATACCACAGCTATGCCCCCATTATTATCTTATACTTTGCTGAAAAGCTTGGTTCTGATTAAACAGGAAGAGTGGCGACGTAGAAAATTGATACAGCTAGTTGAACATTTAAAGAAGGAACTTCAATCGTTACACTGGAATTTGCTGCCTTCTGATACTCCAATACAGCCAATATTAATTGGGGGAAATAGTGAAGTCATGCAAATCAGTAGTGCATTAAAGGAAAGGGGTATTTTAATTCCTGCAATTCGTTCACCAACCGTACCGAAAAAATCGGCAAGGTTGCGAATTTCTTTATCAGCGGCACATAGCATAAAAGATATTGAGTGGTTAATAGCAGCACTACGAGAATTAAAATAAGTTTTCTGGTTTTTTTTAGGATAAATTTTTTTATTCCTATCACTTTCACTCATATTTCCAATAATTAGTAGAATGGTCTGGATAGCGGTAGTTCTATGAGAAAAGTTTACGTTGAAACTCTTGGTGAAGGTCCAGATCTTGTATTATTGCATGGCTGGGCGATGCATAGCGGTATCTGGAGTAGTGTTCGTAGCCAATTAGCAAGATATTTTTGTTTACATTTAATAGATCTTCCAGGGCATGGAGCTAGTTTGACTCCTTGGATACACGGACCAGATACTTTAAAGAACATGTCTGAAATGATTATGGACAGCTTGCCTGAACGCAGCATTATCTGTGGTTGGTCGTTAGGTGGGCAGGTAGCAATGAAACTAGCATTGGACATACCGGAAAAAATTAATAAACTTATCTTGGTATCTACAACGCCTAGCTTTATTCAACAAGAAGATTGGATATGGGCAATGGAGGAAGCTACGTTAAAACTATTTATTAGAAATTTAAAACAGAATTATAGCGTTACTTTGAATAGATTTTTTACTTTGCAGTTAAGTGGTGATAGTAATACTCATTCGTTGTTAAGGCAGTTACGTAAGAGTATTTTTCAAGAAGGAATGCCGGATAAGGATGGTTTGCAGATAGGGATGCAAATTTTACTTACAACTGATCTACGTAACAGCATAAAGAATATTAGTCACCCGGTAACATTGCTACATGGTGAGCGTGATGCAATTGTACACCCCAATGCAGCAAGATGGATGCACGAGAACTTGCAATATTCTAAATTAGTTATGTTACCCGACTGTGGTCATATACCATTTCTATCTCATACTGACCAGTTTCTAAATAGCATCTTCCAGGCGACTAGAATATGAATAATGATCATATTTTAAACAAGCGACAATTAAGAAATTCTTTTGAGCGTGCTGCTGTTGGATATGACAATGTGGCTATGTTACAACGGGAAATATGTGATCGTATGTTCTCAAGACTCGACTATATTAAATGTCTTCCTAGTACGATTCTGGACGCTGGAAGTGGTACTGGTTATGGGTGTCGTAAGCTAGAAAACCGTTATCCAGATGCCGGAATTATGTCTCTTGATCTTGCTCTTGCAATGCTTCACCAGGCTCGTCCGACTTCTTCTTCTTGGTGGAAGCAAATACTTTCCCGGAAAAATATTTTAAATTATGTATGTGGCGATATTGAGCAGCTACCATTCCAGGATTCTTCAATTGGTATGGTTTGGTCTAACTTAACATTGCAATGGTGCAATGATATAGGTCAGACATTTGCGGAAGTACACCGCGTTTTAAAGCCTGAAGGTTTATTTATGTTTAGTACTTTTGGCCCAGATACTCTGCATGAATTGCGTCAGGCATTCTTAGGTATGGACGATAATAGCCATGTTAACCATTTTGTTGATATGCATGATATTGGTGATCTCTTAGTTTATAACAGATTTTCTATGCCGGTGATGGATATGGAATATATAACGCTCACATATGATGATGTAGTGAGTGTGATGCGGGACCTCAAAGCTATGGGTGCACATAATGTTATACAGGGAAGGAAGCGGGGGTTAACTGGAAAGCTTGGGTGGAAAAAGGTATTAGATAACTATGAGACTTTCCGAAAAGATGGGAAGTTACCGGTTACTTTTGAGGTGGTTTATGGCCATGCATGGAAATTAGAATCTAGAAAAAGTAATGATGGCAGAGAAATAATACAGTTTGATCCTAAAGCAAGATTGGCTCGTAATTAATTTAAGAGAAAGATAAGATAGCAACTAATTAAATAATTTTTTATGGCTCAAAGTTATTTTATTACTGGTACAGATACTGGTATCGGGAAAACTTTAGTAAGTTGCGCATTATTACGTGCTTTTTCTACACGTGGAAAAACAGTAATAGGTATGAAGCCAGTTGTAACTGGCTGCATTGATGGGGAATGGGAAGATGTTAAAGCAATTGTTACAGCAAGCTCTGTAACTGCCCCTTCTAAGTGGGTTAACCCATATGCATTCATTCCACCAATTGCGCCCCATCTAGCAGCGAAACAGGCAGGTATCGAGATAGATATCGGGGTCATTCGCCAAGCTTGTTTTAATTTACAGAAAATTGCAGATGTAGTTGTTGTTGAAGGGGTGGGAGGAATAATGGTTCCGCTTAACGATCATAATGATGTTGCTGATATGGCTTATGCCCTTGATTGTCCAGTAATTTTAGTGGTAGGGATGCGGCTTGGTTGCCTTAATCATGCATTACTAACAGCAAAAACTATACAGGCTGTTGGACTACAGCTTGCAGGTTGGGTAGCTAATCAGATTGAACCACAAATGGATTCATTTGATGAGAACCTACTTACTTTAGAACGGAAATTAAATTGCCCATTACTGGGAGTATTACCATTTGAGCGGAACGTTGCTACGAAGAACTTTTCAACATTCCTAGATCTAGCTCAACTAGATTAAAATTATTTATGGTCTATTTTGACGGGAAGTTAGCCAGTCTTGCACTCGTTTCAATCTGACAAGTTTATATCCAAGTAACATAAGTAATAATGATGCAATCAATGGACCAATTGCAGAACGGGCAAGTTTTGCATAATTAATTTGCTGTACTCGTAACGGGTATTGATAATGTACAGGGGGGGCACTCTCACCGGTAATGAACACCGTATAGTTCCCCTGATCCAGATTCGTTCTTCCTCCGATTACCCCATCAGGATGATAGTCTGCACGTAGGAGTGATACAGTTTCATCTTTTGTTTCGCTGGTACCCTTTACAATCCGCATTGTAACCGGCATGTTGCGTAAAGCCTGGTCAATAAGATCCACTACGAAAAATGTTTCTCCTTCAGTAGGAATTTCAGTGCAATAATGTGCAGTAGGTTCGTTTTGAGGCTGATAAGTACTTAGATGCACTTTGCTTCCCTGCGTCCCACGCACGCAACTATCCTGCTCCAAAGATACAGTTCCATGTGCATCTACCATACCGGCATAAAGCCCTATAATAAGGATAAATATCATCGTAGCATTTATATGTATTTGTGGTTTATATGGCATTACCATAGCCTTTTTTGGTTAATTTATTCTTATAAAATTAAATATCCCACCCGCACTTTGTTTCTCAAAGAGCGGGTGGGGTAAGCTAGCGCTCTAAAATTAGAGCCGGTTGTTTAGAATGACCTTGCTTTGGTTATTCCAGATCACATCTGTCAGATTGGAGTAGCGCGTGATGATTTGTGCTGCAACTCCGCCAGCAAACAGGCCAGACCAACCCAGAATCACGAATCCCCAATGCAATGGAGCACTGAAGAGTTCTTCCATGAACCAGAAGGCATGTCCCCATTCGTTAAGACCAACGTTTGGCAGAATCATCAGCGGACCGGCAATCGCAAATACCAAAGGAAACGATGTGCCTCTGCTGTATTGCGGCAAACGGGTCATAGCATACAGATAACTGGCAATCCCGCAGACAATGTACATTGGGAAGGAACCATAGAATACGACGACATGACTAGGAGTAAAACTAGTGTCGCGTATGATCACCTGGTGCCATGAAGCATCTTGCTCGGTGAAGAAGCTGCCACCCCAGTACACACCAAAGAGGTAAACGCCCAGCCACATCATCCAGTAGAAATAACGCTTGATTTCCAGCTTCGGATCCAGGTTATCCAGTTGTTCTTTAGTATCCCGTGTTTTCCAGAGCCAGCCCCAGGTCACTAATGCAAATGTTGGCCATACAACCATGTGTACACGCCACAGACCCATCCAGACTTTCTCGAATTCTGGTTCCATTGAGTCCATTCCATGTGAGTAGGCAAAGGTACGCTGATACCAAATCCAGAATATTGCCACTGCCAGCATGAGTGCCATGCCAAATTTATAGTACTTTGAGTCATACCACTGTGACATGTCCCAGTTACGAGACTCTGTAGTTACTGTTCCAGTTGTTTCGTATGTAGTTGCCATTTTTAATCCCTCCTAGCACTTAAATACGGTAATAGAATAATTGAGCCTATACTGCTTGGAGGCCAGGCAAATCAAAAAGGTTCAATTAAATGAAACATATTATTTAACTGTTTAGCTGGATATTTTCATAGAAAATTATAGTAATAAATTACATTATAAGTAACAATTATCTTATTGATATAGTGATAAAATATTTTGACTAAATATTGAACATATATGATTTCTTTAAATAATAGATAAAAGTATCGTACAAATTTTTTATATAAAAAGGTTGGGGTATTTATGAGAAAAGTGTATTTATATCTGATCACCAACTTAGCAGATACATATTTAGTGTAGAGAAATTACAATGAAAGTAACAGGGCCAATATTTGGATTTCTTAAATATTTATTAGCATGCTATCTATTTTTATATGGATTGACTGGAATTGTAAATGCAGATTCTTTTGCGGAGGCGCAGCTTGCTCACCGCGCGGGTAACTATAGTAAAGCAGCAAAATTGTATCGACTTTCAGCGGTAAATGGAGATGCAGATGCAAGATATGCTCTTGGTTCAATGTATACGTATGGAGAAGGAGTAATCGCCGATTATCAGAAGGCTGAGAAATGGTATCGTTTGGCTGCAGAAAAGGGTCACAGAGATGCGCAGTACACTCTGGGACTGATATATGGAAATGGTCAGCATGGTTTAGCACGGGATCTTCAGGAAGCGGTTAAATGGCATCGCTTGGCAGCTGCACAGGAACACATTAACGCACTACTTAATCTTGGCATGATTTATGAACGAGGTTATGGTCAGGGCATACGTAGGGATTATCGTGAGGCTATAAAGTGGTATCGTCTAGCGGCTGAGAGGGGGAGTTCGGGTGCGCAGGCGCACCTTGGTCTAATGTATTTAAGGGGATTTGGAGTTTCGAGAAATCTTATTCGCGCATATATGTGGCTAGAGTTAGCGTCGGGTAAAGGTATTGGTATGGCGCAACAAGGACTTGCTGAAGCTGCTGAAGGGATGTCACCTTCGCATATTACCAAAGCAAAAAGAAAGGCGAATAATTGTAGGGCTCGTAATTATAAGAACTGTGATTAGAGTATAAGATAGATAAATTAATTGTTATTTTCCTACTTCATAGGAGATATGCTTATTTAAATTATTATCTGGTTTTTACAATAGGTTCTTGACACCAAGTCTAAATCTTTATCTATGTTTCCTCACGCCCAGTTGGTTTGATAGTAAGGACTGCGCAAGGAGAATGTCTGACAAGATATTCAGCAACGCTTCCCAAAGCAAGCCGGTTCCATCCTGTATAGCCGTGTGTACCAACAACAAGCAAATCAGCATTTTCTTCGGTAGCAATCCGGATTATTTCAGGACCGGCATGGCCTTCAGCAAAGATAGTCTCAGCTTTTACATGGAAAGACTCTGCCAGTTGATCAAGCATTTTTTTCCCGCGTTCACGGGTTTGTACAAGATCTTCATCTTCCTGTTCCTCTATTTTTGCTTTTTTATACATGGTACCAAGTGATCTTGGATTAAATACGTGTAAAGCTTTCAATTCTGCATTATAAGTTTGCGCTAGTAATGCCGCATGATAACAAGCATCTTCTGAGGCCTCTGAAAAATCCGTCGCTAAAATGATCTTTCGGATCAGTGGTTCCATTAAAGTTCTCCTTAGTAGGTTTATTATTCTACCAGTAATCATAAACGTGGGATTCCACGTCCGTCAAATAATAAGAGGTTGTTCTGTCTTCTTTTAAGGGACAAAAAGGTTCAGTTACATAGTATTATTTGGTTAAAACTAATTCTCAGTTATTTATGGTAGGCAGTTACCTCAATCTCAATTCTCATACGAGGATCAGACAAGCCGGCAGATATCATCATTGCTGCAGGCCTAATTTCACCAAAATATTTACGTAGAGTTGGCCAGCAATTTGGAAAATCTGCAGCATTAGGAAGTACGTAAGTTACCCGAACAACATCTTTCATACTTGAGCCTGCCTTGATTAGAGCTTCCTGAATGTTTTTAAGGCATTGTTCGGTTTGCTCTACTAGGTCATCTGAAATGATCATCTTACTATAATCAAATCCTGTTGTACCCGATACAAAAACCCAATCTCCATTTGCTACAGCACGTGAATAACCAATTTCTTGTTCAAAAGTTGAGCCGGAGCTTATTAATTGACGCGACATAGAGTCCTCCTTATATAAAACTTTATTATAGGTAGTTAGCTAAATAGTAATTTAGAAACAATAGTTTCGTTAGTAAAATAATTGGCTGCCAGTATTCAGCTATATCAGGTCAAGCTGCGTATGTTTTTGTTAACTGACTATAGAGTTTTTTCCAATAAATTGTTCCTATAGATCCTGATCCGCCAGTAACGGTTGTCAGGCCAATTATTTTATATACACAACCTCGTGTAATTTTTACTTGGTAGTCTGGGCGTAGTAAGTTGGGGGAGTTTTGCACCAATTTTAGTGTTTCACCACCAAGCAAAATTGGCCACATACAGGCAAGACGAAGCCTTATTTCAGATCGAGGAATAGCTAACGTATACTCCCAACCTTGATCTAGGTATTCCACGGCTTGCTGAATAAGCTTATCTAATATGGGCTGGAAAGAAGGCCAGGATTCAGGTTGCAAAATATCATTCGATGTAAGTCCCGCAGAGCTCAATAATGGTTCCGGTATATAGCATCGACCTCGTCTTAAGTCTTTGGCTACATCTTTAACGATATTAGTTAGTTGAAGCCCCTTCCCAAAGTTTATACCGATACTACTCATATGTTTTACATCCCAATGATTCAATGAAGTTAAGTGTGCGCACATGAGGTTCGTCCAGTACTCTCCTACACATCCAGCAACATAGTAGATATAACTATTAAGATCTTCTTGTGTTTCGAGTGCAACTGGATTTTCAATCGTACCGCCTTGAAATATTGTAAGATCCATTTCCATACCTTTGGTGAGAGTTGTCATGAGGTCTCTGATACGGGCTTGATCTGCATGTTCACATTCAAGATATAACTGAAAGCAATTATCTAATTTCTCAAGAAGAATTCGCTCAGCTGGCAATGCTTGATGTGAGACTAGGGCGAGTTGGATAGATTGAACTATTTTCCAGTCTATAGTTTCCAGAGTAAAAAGTTTCTGAAAATTTTTCAGATGAATGAGTCGTTCAGACTGTTCGATTAAGTCGGTATCTGTAATAGTGTCGGCTGCACGGGCAAAGAGATAGGCAAGTCCAACTTGGGCGCGTACTGATACGGGTAATATGGAAAGAGTTAAATAAAATGATCTTGATACCTTGGATAAAAGATCATCGAGGAGATATGATTTAGTTGCAGGAGAGAAATTCACTGGTATCTGTAGATTTATTTACTAATATCAATCAAGGCATCAATCTTTTTTCGGTCGATACGGGCCATTAAGTGCTCATATTCCTTGATCTGATGTCCAGGCTTCAAATTTTCTTGTAAGTCCATCCATTGTAACGGTTCTACATTCAAAAATGATTCAGCTTTTTCAGCTAGCTTCGGTAAAATTGGTTTAAGAAAGATAGTAAGGATTCTAAAACATTCAATTGTAATACTTGATACTAAATGTAAAGTAACTTTTGTTGGGTGATCCTTGGCAAGTTCTGCTGAAGAATTCTTTATTTGCTTTGCTATATCCCAAGGTTTTTGCTGATCCCAATACTCATTTACTTTATTGGTAAGCGTCATAATCACGGAAACTGCTTGATTGTAGCGACGATTTTCCATATGTTTTTGGATAAGTTTTGACTTATCCAGTAATTCATAAGCCAATCCATATTTGCCAGCCTTAAGTTGCTCTAATCCCTTATTCTTTCCATAATCCTGAGAGGTTATGTCTGCAAGCTGGCTATCAAAATAGTTGACTAAGAAACCCGCAGCACGGCTAGCAATATTGATATATTTTCCAATTAAATCACTATTTACTCGGGCTATGAAATCATCTAGATTCAGATCAATGTCTTCCATTGTTCCATTCAACTTTGCTGCATAGTAGTAGCGGAGCCATTCGGGGTTTAATCCCTGCTTTATATAGTTCTCAGCTGTAATAAATGTACCCCTTGATTTGCTCATTTTCTCACCATTTACAGTGAGAAATCCGTGTGCAAAGATTTGGGTAGGTGTACGGTAGCCAGAGTTTTCTAGCATAGCTGGCCAAAATAACGCATGAAAGTAGAGAATATCTTTGCCAATAAAATGATAAAGCTCTGTAGTAGAACCTTTCTTCCAGAACTCATCAAAGCTAATGCCGTATTCATCACATAAATTCTGGAAGCTCCCCATGTAACCGATTGGCGCATCCAGCCATACATAAAAATACTTACCAGACGCATCAGGTATTTCAAATCCAAAATATGGTGCATCGCGTGAAATATCCCAATCTGACAGGTTGTTTTGTCCTGACTTTCCTAACCATTCTTGCATTTTATTTGCGGCTTCAGATTGCAAATGATTGTCTTCTTGTGTCCAAAGTCTCAGAAAATTTACGCAACGACTATCAGATAATCTAAAAAAGAAATGTTCAGAAGTTTTCATTACCAGGGCTGCGTTGGACACAGTTGAATATGGTTTTATCAGATCCGTAGGGGTATATGCTGCGCCACATACTTCACAGTTATCACCATACTGATCTTTTGCGTTACATTTTGGGCATTCTCCTTTGATGAAGCGGTCTGGCAGAAATATGTTTTTGACAGGATCATAGAATTGCTCAATATTTTTTGTAGTTATCAGGCTGGGATCGGCAGCCTTTAGCTTTGTATAAATTTCTTCAGAGTATTTCCGTGTTTCCTGAGAGTGTGTAGTGTAATAATTATCAAAATCAATATGAAAATCTGTAAAGTCTCTTAGATGTTCACCATGCACTTGGTCGATCAGCTCTTCTGGAGTAATACCTTCTTTTTCGGCACGGAGCATCACGGGTGTTCCGTGTGTATCATCTGCACACACAAAATAAATTTGATGTCCATCTTTTTTAGGTAAACACATTTTCTGGAAGCGTACCCAAACATCAGTCTGAATATATTCGACCAGATGACCCAGGTGGATACTACCGTTTGCATAGGGTAATGCGGAAGTAATTAGGATTTTTCTCTTGTTCATTAAATGATTATTCAAATCTGCCAAGTATAAATTGTAACAAACTGTATGCCTTGATCTGATATTTGTTAAAATTTAATGCTTTCAATGCTTATTTGTGTACTAAGGAAAGGAAACAAAAAGTGACAATTTCAGAACTACAGGTACAGTCTGTTCTCAAAGAGATTATTGATCCGAACACTGGTAGGGATTACGTAACCAGTAAAGAAGTGGGTGAGATCAGAGTAAATTCTAATAATGTATCGCTTGATATTGTATTGAGTTATCCGGCAAAGAGCTTGATAGAGAGCATTCGTAGCCAGGTTATAGAAAAACTTAAAGCGATTTCAAATATTGGTGAGATAGAGGTTAATATCACCAGTAAAATCATTTCGAGGGTAACGCAGCGAGGGGTACAACACATACCTAATGTCAAAAATATTATAGCTGTAGCTTCTGGAAAAGGGGGGGTTGGTAAATCTGCAACCGCAGTCAATCTTGCACTTGCACTGGCTTCTGAGGGAGCTTCAGTCGGGATTTTAGATGCTGATATTTATGGGCCCTCACTACCGCAAATGTTAGGAATTAGTGGTCGTCCTGAATCGCAAGATGGCAAGCATATGGAACCGTTGGAAGCGCACGGGATACAGTCTATATCTATTGGATTGTTAATTGATATAGAAACACCCATGGTATGGCGCGGTCCAATGGTAACGCAGGCACTACAACAGTTACTAAATGATACTCGATGGAGAGATATAGATTACCTGATTGTTGATATGCCTCCTGGTACTGGTGATATACAGTTGACACTTGCACAGAAAGTGCCGGTTACAGGTGCTGTTATAGTTACAACACCACAGGATATAGCTTTATTAGATGCCCGCAAAGGATTAAAGATGTTTGAGAAAGTTGGTATTCCTATCATAGGCATTGTTGAAAATATGAGTACACATATTTGCTCTAAGTGTGGCTTTAATGAGCATATTTTTGGAGAGGGTGGAGGGGCCAAAATGTGTAAAGATTATAATGTCGAATTTCTTGGCGCTCTTCCACTTGATATTAGAATTAGGGAACAGACAGATTCCGGCACTCCAACTGTGGTAGCAGACCCAGAGGGTGATATAGCACAAATTTATTGCGGTATCGCACGTCGTACGGCAGTGAAGGTGGCGGAACTATCAAAGGATCATTCTTCATTATTCCCGGATATTGTGATTCAGAATACTTAATCTGGTATATCAGAGTAGTAAAAGTAATAAAAATTTACGCTAAACATATTTATAAAGAATCAAGATATGACAATAAAATCAGATAGATGGATTAGAAGTATGGCCAAAGAGAAAGGTATGATTGAGCCATTCGAGCCAAACCAAATTAAGTATGTTGATGGTCACAAGATAGTTTCTTACGGCACTTCAAGTTATGGCTATGATATACGTTGTTCAAACGAATTTAAATTGTTTACCAACATAAACTCTACCATTGTAGACCCTAAGAGTTTTGATTCAGATTCCTTCGTTGATGTAATGAATGACGTTTGTATCATTCCTCCCAACTCCTTTGCATTAGCGCGAACAGTTGAATATTTTCGTATTCCTCGTAATGTGCTAACAATCTGCCTAGGTAAATCTACTTATGCTCGTTGTGGCATTATTGTAAATGTCACTCCATTTGAGCCGGAGTGGGAAGGTTTTGTAACATTAGAGTTCTCAAATACTACACCGCTCCCTGCAAAGATTTATGCGAACGAGGGAGTAGCACAGGTGATATTTTTTGAATCAGATGAAGTGTGTGAAACATCGTATAAAGATCGTGGTGGAAAATATCAGGGTCAGAAGGGTGTGACTTTACCAAAAATATAGATTTAATCCGTCTTAGATTTATTTCATTTGAAAAAAAGACTTGATTCCATTGGAATGCAGTCTATAATCCGCCTAATTTTTACGAAATTTAATTGGTGGAGAGGAGATTATTATGAAAAGCAAAAGTAACTTTTTCGTCCCGGCTGATCTAGTCAGTATTCACATCCCCGTAACGTAGTTCTTTTCGAGGGAGACTCTCATGCAAATGCTTTCCACAGCGCTACGAAAGAAGACGCGGTCAAATGTAGTATTCGACACCCAGCCAGAAATTAGTCTTGATTTTAAACATGTACGGGCAGCCTTAAGAAAAGGTTATAGCAAGCCTTTTCTGTTGCTTGATAGCGACATTATCCGTAATAAAACTCACCGTTTCAAAGCTGCAATGCCACGAGTACATCCCCATTATGCGGTAAAGGCTAATCCAGACTCGCGTGTATTAGAAACATTGATTCAAGAGAATGTAAACTTTGAAATTGCATCTGTCTCTGAACTAGACCTTCTAATTAGTCTGGGTGTGCCCGCAAAAGAAATTTATTATAGTAATCCAATTAAATCAGCTTCTTATATTAAATATGCATCATCTAAAGGTGTTGAGTGGTATGCGCTGGATAGTATTGAAGAGTTACATAAGATTGTAAGTATAAAACCAGATGCAAAAATGTATCTGCGTATAGATACCCCCAATATTGGTAGTGATTGGCCACTGGCTGGCAAGTTTGGCACACATATTTCTGATATAAATGAAATTATTAGTGAGGCTGCAAGGCTTAAAGCTGATCTTGCTGGCGTTACTTTTCATGTCGGTTCGCAGTGTCGTAATCCTTTAAACTGGCAGG
Source organism: Nitrosomonadaceae bacterium (assembly GCA_965205785.1). GTDB lineage: Bacteria > Pseudomonadota > Gammaproteobacteria > Burkholderiales > Nitrosomonadaceae > BJGV01. The sequence goes on along the minus strand of OZ242188.1, from coordinate 5,578 downwards.
TAGGCATTGAGCGTGCTAAAAAAGTATTTATCAGCATGCGTCGTGTCGGATTAAATCCGCGTCTGCTTAACATAGGTGGCGGATATCCTGTGCGCTATGTTAAGCCTATTCCCTCAATTGAAGCAATTGGAGAGATTGTGAATGCGGCTATCACAGATTTACCAGAGGATATTCGTATCATGGCAGAACCAGGTCGTTATTTGGTATCTGATTCAGCCTATTTTGTCTGTCGCGTGGTAGGGACTGCTACCCGAAGTGGAAAGAGATGGATGTATTGGGATGCAGGAATGTTTGGTGGGGTCATTGAAATCACTGAGGGGTTACGGTATGAAATTCTTACTGATCGCAAGGGACAGAGTATTCCCTGGACTATCGCTGGCCCTACCTGTGATTCTGTTGATATTCTAATGCGCGATGAAATGTTACCGGCGGATATTCAGGAGGGAGATTTCATTTATATTCCTAATGCAGGAGCATATACTACTGCTTATGCAAGCAATTTTAATGGTTTTCCATTACCGGATGTAGTTGTTTTATAGTTTAGGATTGTGCTTTTTGTAAGCTATTTTAATGTATGTCATTTATCTTTGATATACGAGTGTATTTGATAAGTCGGTGGTAAAGTCCTGTGTGTTTTTTGGGTTTTGGATGTGGAATTTTATTTGCCGCAATAAATAAACGTCCTTGGTGGCTTTGTTCCCATTCTAGTTCGTTAATTTCGGGGAAAAAAGTGTCGCCACTAAATAATTCAAATAAATCTTTAGTTGGATTCTTGTTTTCAATTTGAGTTAAATATATTTCATCAGCTAATGAAATAGCAGCTGCATATATTTGTCCTCCACCAATAACAAAAACCCGATTTACATTACCAGATATATCAATTGCTTCTTTAAGTGAATGAACAACTTCACAGCCAGGTGCTATATACCCATAGTTTCTTGTCACAATTATATTTTTTCTTTTAGGTAACGCTTTACATCGTAGTGATTCAAAGGTTTTACGCCCCATAATTATTGGGTGCCCTAAAGTAATGCGCCTAAAAAGTTTGAGGTCACGTGGCATGTGCCAAGGCATTGTATTGTTATCTCCAATGATGTTTCCTGGTGCTACTACTACGATTAAAGCAATCTTTGGCTTCATACTGCGATTGGAGCCTTAATCACTGGATGTGGGTTGTAATTTTCCAGTGTAAAGTCTGTAAAATTGAAGTCTAAAATATTTAGAACTGTAGGATTTAGTTTAATTAAAGGTAACTCTCTTGGTTGACGAGAAAGTTGCTCCCGTGCCTGATCAAGATGGTTAAGATATAGATGAGCGTCACCCAAAGTGTGGATAAAGTCACCTGGTTCTAAATTACAGCTTTGTGCCACCATTAATGTAAGTAGTGCGTAAGAGGCAATATTGAATGGAACCCCAAGAAAAATATCTGCACTACGTTGATAAAGCTGACAAGAGAGCTTGCCATCAGCAACATAAAATTGGAAGAATGCATGGCATGGCGGCAATTTCATCTTATCCAAATCACCTACATTCCATGCTGAGACAATCATACGTCGCGAGTCAGGAGTCTCTTTAATTTGCTTAATTACCTGAGTAATTTGGTCCACATGCTGCCCGTCCGATTTCGGCCAGGAACGCCATTGGCATCCATAGATAGGACCTAAATTTCCGTTTTCATCCGCCCATTCATTCCAGATAGAGACACCGTTGTCATTCAGATACTTTATATTCGTTCCACCTTGTAAGAACCAAAGTAACTCATGAATGATAGATTTCAAGTGACATTTTTTAGTGGTGACAAGCGGAAACCCATTTTCCAGGTTAAAGCGCATTTGGTAACCAAATACAGAAAGCGTGCCGGTTCCTGTGCGGTCTGATTTCTTGTGACCTTGTTCAAGAACATGTTTCATTAGATCTAGATACTGACGCATAGGAGAAAGGATAATAGTAGGATTAATAAAAAATAATGTAAAAAGCTGTAATTTGTTTATGAGACATGGCGTATATAATAACAGTTAATAATAATTAACAGGATTGCTACAAATGATTGCAAAATTAATTCAGGAAACTTCACCTGTGAGTCAGTCTACCAAAATAAATCAACTTTTAGTGGTACTACCAAAACAGGATAAGTCATCAGGAAAATTTCTAAATCAGTATATTTTCTATGGTAAAGAGGCCTTAGAAGCCTTGTTACGAAGGCGCAAAATGAAGGTTGAAGAAATATGTGGTGTACCAGTTAGTGCCAATTTAGAAAATGGTTCGTTATGCACATGGGTCATAGTGGATCAGGAAGAGTCTGTTTTTGAGCAGCAAACCTGCATATGCAAAGCTTTGCAATTGTTGTTAGATGAGAATCCTGAGGAAATTCATATTGCTGTTTATGGGAATGCAAAGGAAAAAAGAGTGCTTGCAGAGTTAGCAGTATTTGTAACGTGGGTAAATGGGGCGATACTGCCGTCACGAAAAACAGACAAGAAAAAAACATATAAAAAAGAGCTCGCTAAGATCATTTTACATGGGTACAAAGATACTAGTGGTTTCGCCTTGCTGCGTGGTAAGGCGGAAGGTAATACATTGGCACGTGAGCTTACTGTTTTGCCTCCTAATGAACTAACCCCTGATTTATATTGTAGACGCGTCAAGAAGCTTGCAAAAGAAAAAGGATGGAGATACCAGAAATTTGATTTGAAAAAACTTCGTAAAATGGGAGCAGGTGCATTTATTGCTGTAACTCAGGGTAGTGACTCGGAAGATGCGGGGATTGTCCATCTGAAAAGATCAGTTAAGGGCGCAAAGAAATCAGTGGCGCTAGTTGGGAAGGGAATCTGTTTTGATACCGGAGGCCATAATCTAAAGCCAACACGTTACATGCATGGGATGCATGAGGACATGAATGGATCGGCTGTGGCTCTGGGTATTTTACTTGCAGCAACGCATGGTAATTTGGCTGTAAATATTGACTGTTGGCTTGCGATTGCACAAAACCATATTGGCCCTCATGCCTATAAGCAAAATGATGTGGTTACAGCATTAAATGGAGACACAATTGAAATTATTAATACGGATGCTGAAGGGCGTATGGTATTAGCTGATACGTTGAGCCTGGCAGCCAAACAAAAACCTAATGTGATGATAGATTTTGCTACTCTCACTGGTACCATGTGTGTGGCATTGGGTTCTCGCTATAGTGGTTTCTTCAGTAATAATGATAACCTTGCACAGCAAGCTGTAGTTTCAGGAAAACTCTGTGGTGAAAGGGTTCTAGCATTTCCAATGGACCAAGATTATAAGATAGGCCTGAAAAGTACAATTGCTGACGTTAAGCAGTGTTCAATGGAGAACGATGCTGATCATATACTTGCAGCACTTTTCCTTAGTAGATTTGTTAACAAAACACCTTGGATTCATATGGATCTTTCTGCAAGTAGAAATACAGGGGGGTTAGGGGCAGTTGGTAGTGACGTTACAGGTTTTGGTGTGGGATGGGGGATGCAGATGTTACAAAGAATATTGCAAAACCAGTAACTATGTTTTTAATTCCTCGTGCTAAAATCGATATATTAGTTTAATAAGTGAGTTGAAATGTCTGGCAACACGATAGGGAAGATTTTTTGCGTAACTTCTTTTGGTGAATCTCATGGACCGGCTATTGGGTGTGTCGTAGACGGTTGCCCGCCGGGCATGGAATTATCATCTGGCGATATTCAGCAGGAACTTGATCGACGCAGACCGGGAACTTCTCGTTATGTTACTCAGCGAAAAGAATCTGACACAGTGGAGATTCTTTCTGGTGTTTTCGAGGGAAAAACTACCGGCACCCCCCTAGGTTTACTAATTCGCAATGAAGATCAGCGTAGTAAAGACTACAGTAAGATAATGGAGGCCTTTCGTCCAGGTCATGCAGACTATACCTATTGGCAGAAATATGGAATTAGAGATTATCGTGGTGGCGGACGAGCTTCAGCTCGTGAAACGGCAGTACGGGTAGCTGCTGCATCCATAGCAAAGAAATGGTTATACGAAAAATATGGCATTGTAATACGCGGCTACATGTCACAATTAGGGCCATTAGAGGTCCCATTTAAACAGTGGGATGCCGTAAATAAAAATCCATTTTTTTCTGCAAATGCTGATATGGTTCCTCAACTTGAAGAGTTTATGGAAAAGTTACGTAAATCTGGTGATTCAGTTGGAGCAAAGATTACTGTGGCTGCAGAAAACGTACCGGTAGGTTGGGGTGAGCCTGTTTATGACCGGTTAGATGCAGGTATTGCTCATGCTATGATGAGTATCAATGCAGTAAAAGGTATTGAAGTTGGCGCAGGATTCGCCAGCGTTGCACAAAAAGGAACTCAGCATTCTGATGAGATAACTCCTGAAGGGTTTCTTAGTAATAATGCAGGCGGAATTCTAGGAGGGATTTCAACAGGGCAGGACATTATTGTAAATGTTGCGATTAAACCTACTTCAAGTATCCGTTTAGAACGACGCTCAATTGACAAGTCAGGTAAGCCGGTAATTGTAGAAACTCATGGCAGGCATGATCCCTGTGTAGGAATTCGTGCTACTCCCATTGCTGAAGCAATGCTAGCATTGGTTTTAATGGATCATGCATTGCGTCATCGTGCACAAAATGCCGATGTAGAGTGTTTAACACCAAAAATTTCAGGTAAAACCTCCAAAGAAGTATCTAATAGCAACGGCAAGGTTAAACCAGAACCTACAGAGAATCCTGAGCCTGACGAAGCTTGAGGTTAATTTTTCAGTTTGTCATGTGCAATAAGTTACGTTGGGATATATTTTGTACCATTGTTGATAATTTTGGTGATGTTGGCTTCTGCTGGAGACTTGCACGTCAGCTAGTGCATGAGCATGGATTGGAAGTAAGGCTTTTGGTGGATGATCTTGCTACATTTTCCCAGATTGCGCCAGCTATAAATGTTGATGAAGAGCGGCAGTGGCTTCAGGGTGTTGAGATACTTTGCTGGCAGCAACTATTACCTGAAATTAAACCCGCCGATGTGGTAATTGAGACGTTTTCCTGTGAATTGCCGAATACCTATATTCTTGCAATGGCAGATCTACCACAGCAGCCAGTTTGGATAAATCTTGAATATCTTTGTGCTGAAGATTGGGTATTAGACTGCCATTGCCTACCATCATTTCATCCGCGTTTTCCTTTGACAAAATATTTTTTCTTTCCAGGCTTTGTAGAGGGTACTGGAGGTCTGATACTGGAGAAAGATTTATTGCCGGCTCGAATTGCATTTAATAATGTTTCGCAGGAGAAGTTCTGGCAGGAGACAGGGATACGATCACGTAGAGAAGGGGAATTGTGTATTTCCTTATTTTGTTATGAGAATGCACCAATAAAAGAGCTATTGTCAGCATGGGTTATATCAGACTTACCGATACGTGTTCTGGTTCCACAACATTCAATCAATAATACTATTGGTGCGTTTTTTGGTGTTGATTCGCCAAAAATTGGGCAGATACTCCAGTCTGGTCAATTGCAAGTATGTATTATTCCATTTTTAGAGCAGGACAAATATGACCAATTGCTCTGGGCATGTGA